>NZ_JAQIJA010000006.1:0-783312 GCF_036946485.1 Sphingomonas phyllosphaerae | reverse complement strand
AGCCGGCGCGGATTACCCGAACCGCGACAGATCGAACGGGGAAAGATCGTAAGCCGGCACCTCGCCCAGTAGCGACGCCGCCAGCGCCTCGCCCGTGGTCGCCGACAGCGTCAGCCCCAGATGCTGGTGGCCGAACGCATAGGCGATCGCGCCCTTGCGCCCGATCGCGGGCAGATAGTCGGGCAACGTCGGCCGGGCGCCCATCCACGGTTCGATCGGATCGCGCAGCGGCAGCCCCAGCGCCGCCACATGCGCGCGCAGCCCGCGCCCATTTGCGCGGATCGGCGGGGGTTTCGACCGCCGCGAACTCGACGATGCTCGCCGCGCGCAGCCGTCCGGCGAAGCGGGTGACGATCATCGAGCGGTCCTCGAACACCACCGGCGGCTGATCGGCGGGCCAGTCGCCGGGCTCCCCCTCGATATGATAGCCGCGCTCGGCGATCAGCGGGGCACGCAGTCCCTGCGACTCAACCAGCGGCGCGGATGCGGCACCCGCCGCGACCACCACGACATCCGCGTCCCAGTGGCTGCCATCTTCCAGCGTCACGGTCGCGCCATCGGCAGCCGCCGCGATCGACCGCGCGCGGCCATAGACCCGTGCGCCGCCCTGCGCGGCAAAGCGCGCGGCCAGCGTCGCGCCCAGCGCGCCCGTGTCGGTGATCTGCCCGCTGCCCTCGACGCGCACCGCCCCCGCGATCGGCGCGGTCGTCAGCGTGCGCAGCCGCGCGAATTCCTCTGCGGTCACGTCGCGCACCGTCGCCCCGCCCGTGTCCGCCGCCAGCCACGAAGCGCGGCCCTGCGCCGCGCTTTCCGGTGTCTCCCAGACGATGAAATGCCCGTCGAGCCGCAACAGCTCGGGCGCTCCCGCCTCCGCCAGGACGCGCTGCCACGCCGGGATCGCGGTGGCGAGCATCGCCGACAATGCGGTCTTCCCGCGCGCGAACCGCGCCGGCGTGCTGGCGCGCAACAGCCGTACCGTGAACGGCAGCCAGCGCCGGATCGCACGCGCCGGCAATGCCAGCGCCCCGCCGCGCGAGAACAGCCGCTTCGGCACGCTCTTCACCGTCGCCAGCGACGCGAGCGGCTCGACCTGCTCGACCGCGATATGCCCGGCATTGCCCCACGACGCGCCGCGCCACGGGGCATCGGGGGCGACGATCGTCACCTGCGTGCCGCGCCGCTGGAGCGCCAGCGCGACATTGAGCGCCACCACCCCGTCCCCGACGACGATCGTCGAGCGGATCATGCCTGCGCCCGCACCAGACTACGCGTGCGGCCGTAGGCGAGATAGAAGACGACGCCGAGCACGTTCCACAAGGCGAACCGCTCCAGCGTATGCGTCGGCAGGCTGACCAGCAAATAGATGCAGCCGAGGATCGCCAGCGTCCCGACCAGCATCGGCGCCGGACAGCGGAACACGCGCTTCAGCTCGGGCGCACGCTTGCGCAGCACCATCATGCACGCCGCCACCGCGATGAACGCCAGCAGCGTCCCTGCGTTCGCCAGTTCGGCGATCTCGTCGAGCCGGAAGAACCCCGCCACCGCTGCGACGAACACGCCGGTCACCATCGTCACCAGCGCGGGCGAGCCGGTCCGCGCCGACACGCGGCTCAGGGATCGCGGCAGCAGCCCGTCGCGCGACATCACGAAGAAGATGCGGCTCTGCCCGTACATCATGACAAGGATCACCGAGGGCAGCGCGATCAGCGCCGCCAGCCCGATCGCCCACGCCGCGAACGGATGCTGAAGCGTGCGCAGCACATAGGCGAGCGGCTCGGCCGATTTGCCAAGATCGATATAGCTCACCGCGCCGATCGCCGCGACCGCGACGCCCATATAGATGGCGGTGCACGCCGCCATCGATCCGACGATCCCGATCGTCAGGTCGCGCCCGGGATTGCGCGCCTCCTCTGCCGAAGTCGCGACCGCGTCGAAGCCGTAAAAGGCGAAGAACACGATCGCCGCCGCCGCCATCACCCCGCGCGTCGCGCCGCCCTCGACATGGCTGCCGAAGCCATAGGGCATGAACGGCTCGAAATTGCCGCCGTTGAACGCCGGCAGCGCGACGACGACGAACACGCCCAGCGCGACCATCTTGATCGCGACCAACACGATGTTGAACGTTGCGCTCTCCTTGGTCCCGGCGACCAGCATTCCCGCGATCCCCAGCGCGACCAGCACCGCCGGCAGATTGACGATCCCCCCGCCATGCGGCCCGGACAGCAGCACCGCGGGCAAATGCACGCCCGCGCTCTGCAACCAGCCGACCAGATAGGCCGACCAGCCGACCGCCACCGTCGAACAGGCCAGCGAATATTCGAGGATCAGGCTCCATCCGACGATCCACGCGATGCTCTCGCCGATCACCGAATAGGTATAGGTATAGGCGCTGCCCGCGGTCGGGATCAGCGTCGCCATCTCCGCATACGCCAATGCGGCACAGGCACAGACCGCGCCGGCGATCGCGAACGACAGGATCACCGCCGGCCCCGCCCGGTCCGCGCCGACTCCGGTCAGCGTGTAGATGCCGGTGCCGACGATCGCGCCGATCCCAAGCGCGATCAGATGCGGCCAGCTCAGCGTCTTGCGCAGCTTGCGGTCCGGATCGGCTTCCCGCGCATCGAGCGGCTTCCGCGGCCCCAATATCCCTCGTGCCACATGCCCCTCCCGTTTTGTCATCTATCAAGCCGCCATTGCGAGCGAAGCGAAGCAATCCAGGGCGTCACGCGCCGGACTCTGGATTGCTTCGCTTCGCTCGCAATGACGGCAAGGTTGTTCAAACCACCGTGAACCCGCTCCAGAACGGATCCTCGCGGTCGATCCAGATCGTGTTGAACCCGGTCGCGATCGCCGAGCCTTCGATCGACGGCACGATCGCGGCCTGCTCGCCGATCACCGTCTCCGCCTCGACCCGCCCGATGAAGCGGCTGCCGATATAGCTCTCATGCACGAAGCGGTCGCCGACCTTCAGCCGCCCGGTCGCCGCCAGATGCGCCAGCCGCGCCGAGGTGCCGGTCCCGCACGGGCTGCGGTCGATCGCGCGCTCGCCGTAGAACACCGCGTTGCGCCCATCCGCGCCCTCGCCCTTCGGCTTGTCGGCCCACAGCACATGGCTGACCCCGCGGATCGTCGGCTCGAGCGGATGGACCGGCTCATAGACCGCGCGCACCAGCTCGCGGATCGTCCGGCTCAACTCGACGATCCGCGCCGCGCCGAGATCGTCGAGCCCGGTGTACGCGCCCTGCGGCTCGATGATCGCGTAGTAATTGCCGCCATATGCGACATCGATCGACAGCGCGCCGAACCCCGGCACGTCGATCTTCAATCCCTGCGTCGCGAGATAGGCGGGCACGTTGCGGATCTTCACCGAGCGAACCCGGTTGCCCTCCGCGACATACTCGATGTCGATGACCCCGGCGGGCACCTCGACGCGCAGCCGCCCGGGCTCGCGCGGGGTGATCAGGCCGTTCTCCAGCCCGAAGGTGATCATCCCGATCGTCCCGTGCCCGCACATCGGCAGGCACCCGGACGTTTCGATGAACAGGATCGCCGCATCCGCATCGCCGCATGGCGGGTAGAGGAACCCGCCCGACATCATGTCGTGCCCGCGCGGCTCGAAGCACAGGCCGGTGCGGATCCAGTCGAACCGCGCCAGGAAATCCTGCCGTCGCTCCGCCATGCTGGCGCCCCGCAGCAGCGGAGCGCCGCCGGCCACCAGACGGACGGGATTGCCCGCCGTGTGGCCGTCGATGCAGAAGAACGTGTGGCGCATCAGGCCGCGACTGCTTCCTTGAGGACCGGCCGCGTCGCCGCGCACTTCTCGACCATCGCGATCACCTCGGCGCGGCGTGCGCCTTCCAGCGGCAGACGCGGCAGACGCACGCGCTCCGACCCGCGGCCCATGATCTCTTCGGCCAGCTTGATCGACTGGACCAGATCATGCTCGGCATCCAGGTGGAGCAGCGGCATGAACCAGCGGTAGATGCGCCGCGCCTCTTCCCAGTCGCCACGATAGACTGCCGCGATCAGCGCGACCGATTCCTGCGGGAAGGCGCTGGTCAGCCCCGAAACCCAGCCGGTCGCGCCGAGCAACATGCCCTCCAGCGCAACGTCGTCCAGCCCCGCCATCACGACATAACGGTCGCCGAAACGGTTGATGACGTCGGTGAAGCGGCGCGGATCGGGTGCGCTTTCCTTGACCGCGACGATGTTCTTGACCGGCTCCAGCAGCTCCAGCGTGTTGAAATCGACCGAGACGCGATATGCCGGGGGGTTGTTGTAGAGCATGATCGGCAGCCCGGTCGCCTCGGCGACGGTGCGGAAGTGCGTCGCCAGCTCGTTCGGCGTCGGGACATAGACCATTGCCGGCAGCAGCATCAGTGCGTCGATGCCGATCTCCTCGACTTCCTTCGCAAACGCCGCAGCGCGACGCGTCGTGAATTCCGACACGCCGCATACCAGCGGCACGCGGCCGCCAACCGCCTCGACGCCCGCCCGCAGCACCGCATGCTTCTCTTCGACGTCTAGCGAGTTGTTCTCGCCACAGGTACCGAGCAGGATCAGCCCGTCCACGCCGTCTTCGACCAGCGCCACCAGACCGCGCTGCGTCGCATCGATATCGACCGAACCATCAGCCGCGAACTGCGTCGTCGCTGCGGGATAGACGCCCGTCCACATGCTCGAACCTGAAACCACATCATCCTCCTGAACAATGATGTTCGTATACGATATAAGGTCAGGTTCTCCAAGCTAATTGTGCAGGTGCACTGCAAACGTCCGCGCCAGGCCGTGATATAGTTTCTCACGACAAATGAACTGGCTGGCGCCATCGGCGACAAAGGCGGTGGCGAACATCGGCAGCATCAGTCAGCGGCTGCCGGTGGTCTCGGCCAGGATGATGACCGCCGTCAAGGGTGCGCGCACCACCCCGGTGAAATAGCCGACCATGCCGAGGATCACGACCGCCGAGGCGGGTGAGCCGGCGAAGATCGGGCGCAGCAGATTGCCGATCCCCGCTCCCACCGCCAGCGATGGCGCGAAGATCCCGCCCGGCAATCCGGCGATCGCGGTTGCAAGCGTCGCCAGCAGCTTGGCCGGCCCGAACCACAGCGGCGCGTCGACCCCGCCGATCATCGCCCGCGCCGCGCCATAGCCGGTGCCCCAGGTCAGCCCGGTTCCGCATCCCAGCGCCGCGACCACCACGCCGCAGCCGATCGCGAACCAGACCGGGCGGTGCTTGCTCCATGCCGCCAACGGATGCGCGCCATTCACCAGCGCCAGCATCACGCGCGCGAACGCGCCGCCCGAAAGGCCGCCGACCAGCCCGGCGACCCCCGCGACCACCAACGCCGATCCGATCGGCATATGTGCGCCGACCAGCCCGAAATAGACGTAATCGCCCTGCACCGACTGCGCGACCATTCCCGCGATCACGATCGCGCCCACCACCAGCAGCGTCACCTTCTGCTCATAGGCGGAGGCGAGTTCCTCGATCGCGAACAGCAAACCAGCCAGCGGCGTGTTGAAGGCCGCCGCCACTCCCGCCGCGCCGCCCGCGATCAGCACGCCCGCGCGCAGCGGCACGCGTAGGATACGGTGCGTCAGCCCCATGATCGCGGCGGCGATCTGCACCGTCGGCCCCTCGCGCCCCACCGATGCACCTGCCAGCACCGCGGCCAGCGTCAGCACGGTTTTGCCGATGACGGTGGGAAGCGACACCAGCGAGCGTGTCGCCGCCTCGGGATCGGCCTGCGCCGCCATCACCTGCGGAATGCCCGATCCGCGCGCCAGCGGGACATATCGCCGCGTCAACCACACCAACGCCCCGAAGGTCAGCGGCGTCGTCAGCAACGGCACCCAGCGATGCTGTTTTGCCAGCCCCGCGAACAATTCGCCGCACGCATCCGCCGCCAGCGCGAAGACGGTCGCCGCCAGCCCGATCGCCACCGCGCCCATCAGGATCGCGAGCCGCGCCCGCAGCCGCCGCGCGCGCGGGCGCTGCGACCGGCGCAAGGCCCGCATCCGCGCCGGCGTCCAGCCAAAGAGCCCGCCGCGCGATGAAGATTGCTCCGCCATACCGTCGCCTTACACGCGCGCGCCGCCAAATGGCCAGCAGGGACCCCGCCGCCGCGCCGACCGTTCCATCGCTACAAAGGTGTAACGACTCGGACGATGGCGATTTGGCGGGACAGGGAATGACGACGCTCGCTCAAGCGCCTTCCGCGCGGCGGCACAAATTGCAGCGCTGGTGGTCGCTGTGGGTGACGGGCGGGGTGGATCACGACGCGGTGCTTCGCCAGATCGCGGGCGACTCCGGCTGGTCGGGGCGCTATGCCTTTCTGATCGTCATCTCGGCGGCGATCTCGTTGCTGGGACTGCTCATGCCCTCGGTCGCGGTGCTGATCGGCGCGATGCTGCTCTCGCCCCTGATGATGCCGATCATCGGGCTCGGCTTCGGCATCGCCACCTTCGATACCGTCGCGATGCGGCGCAGCGCCACCGCGCTGCTCGCGGGCGCGGCGATCGCGATCGCGCTGTCGGTGGTGTTCGTCGCGCTCTCGCCGATCCAGACCATCACCAGCGAAATCGCCGGGCGCACCCGTCCGACGCTGTTTGACCTGCTCGTCGCCCTGCTCTCCGCGGTGGCGGGTGCCTATGCGCTGATCCGCGGGCGGGGCGGCACGGTCGTCGGCGTGGCGATCGCGATCGCATTGATGCCGCCGCTCGCCGTCGTCGGCTTCGGGATCGCGACCCGCAACTGGACGGTCTTCGCGGGCGCGCTGCTGCTGTTCACCACCAACGCGGTCACCATCGCGCTCACCGCGGCGCTGGTCGCGCGCCTCTATGGATTCGGCAGCCATCTGTCGCGGCACCATACCGGGTGGCAGCTTGCCTTGTTCGTCGGGGCGGTCGGGCTGCTGTCGCTACCGCTCGGCGCCGCCCTGCGCCAGATCGCCTTCGAGGCGGTCGCGCAGCGGCAGGTCCGCGATACGATCCGCGATCGCTTTCCCGATGCGGCGCGGCTCGGGCAGCTCGACATCGATTATGCCCGCGATCCGATCCGCGTCCGCGCCGTCGTGCTGACCCCGACGCTCGACCCGCAGGCCGATCGCGTGCTGATCGCCGACCTGCGCGCGCGGCTCCAGCGTCCGATCGACCTGCACGTCGATCAGTTGCGCGTCTCCCCCGATGCCAGCGGGGTCGAGGCCGCGCAGATCGCACGCGCCACCACCCCCCGCGACAATGGGCCGAGCGATAATCGCGACCGCGCGGCGGCCGATCTCGCGCTCATCGCCGGGGTTGCACAGAATGCGGTGGCGATCGACGCGGGCGACCGCACGTTGCGGGTCACCGCCGCGCCGCTGCCCGGACTGGGGTTGACCGGCTATCGCGCGCTGGAGGCGCGCGCCGATCGCCTGCTGACGCAATGGCGCATCCTGCTTGCCCCGCCCGCCGACACCCCGCTGCCCGCGATCACGGTCGATCAGGGCGTGATCGACGTCGCCACGCTGGACGCGCTGGCATGGGGCGCGATCCGCCTCGATCGCGCGCTGTCGATCGAAGGCGGCACCACGGCGCAGCGCCGAGCGGTGACCGAGGGCCTGATCGCCCGCGGCGCACGAGCGGAACCCGGCCCCGCTACCGGCCGCCTGCGCGCAATCTGGCAGCCCGCGACCACGCCGCCGACAGGCTCGGCTCCCGAGCCGTCTGCCGCGCCCTAGAGCGTGACGACGTCCACTTGATCCGTCATTGCGAGCGTAGCGAAGCAATCCAGGGCGTCCTGATCAGGCTCCGGATTGCTTCGCGACGCCCGCAATGACGGATCAACCCGAGGTCATCACACTCTGAACGTCCGTCATCGCAAGCCTGGCGAAGCGCTCGCCCTGACGAAGAAACACAAGGCCCGCGGGCCTTCTCGACGCCCCCGACCCAATCGATCTTCGGTCAAAGAGCGCTCCGCCGCCTACATCTCCCCGCGCGCGTGGCGGATCGCATACCACTTCTTCACATTCGCATTATGCTCGGCCAGCGTGTCGGCGAAGACGTGCCCGCCGCTGCCGTCCGCGACGAAATACAGCGCCTTGGTCTGCGCCGGGTCGAGCACCGCGTCGATCGACAGCCGTCCCGGATTGGCGATCGGCCCGACCGGCAGTCCCGGCGAGGCATAGGTGTTATATCCGTTCTTGGCGCGCAGCTCCGACTGGCGGATGCGCCGTCCCAGCGGCCGCCCCTTGGTAATCGGATAGATCACGGTCGGATCGGCCTGCAACGGCATCCCGAGCCGCAGGCGGTTGCCATAGACCGCGGCGACCGTCCGCCGCTCCTCCGGCTTGGCGGTTTCCTTCTCGACGATCGACGCGAGGATGATCGCCTGCGCGGGCGTCGTGACCACCGCGCCCGGCTTGCGCGTCTTCCACGCCGCGGCGAGATATTTCGTCATCGCCGCCTGCATCCGCGCCAGCACCGCCGCGCGCGGCTCCCCGCGCTCGAACGCATAACCGTCGGGCAGCACCGAGCCTTCGGCGGGCACCTTGACGTCGCCGGTCAGCGTTTCCGCCTTCATCAGCGCGTCGCGCACCATCACCGACGGCAGCCCCTCCGGCACCACCACCAGCCGCTGCACCGCCTTTCCGCCCTGCAGGATCGCGAGCACCTGCGCCGCGCTGGCGTGCTCGGGGAAGGCATATTCACCCGCCTTGATCGGCGCGCCCGACCCGAAGATGCGCGCCTGCAACCGGAAGCGGCCGGCCGAGCCGATCACCCCGGCCTTCTCCAGCGTCCGTGCCGCGGCGGCGAGGCTCGATCCTTCGGCGATCTCGACATTGGCGGCGCGCGGCAACGGCCCCGCGCCCTTCCAGCCATATCCGACCCAGAAGCCGGCCGCGATCAGCAGCAGGCCGGCGACAAGAGCGAAGCAGCCGAGCCTGCGCATGGGTCGAGCCTCAGAGCGCCTTCATCACCAGCGACGCATTGGTGCCGCCGAAGCCGAACGAATTGTTCAGCACCGCGCGCACCTCGCGCTTCTTGGCATGATGCGGCACCAGATCGACGCCCTCGGTGCCCTCGTCGGGATTGTCGAGGTTGAGCGTCGGCGGCACGATCTGGTCGCGCAGCGCGAGGATGCAGAAGATGCTCTCTACCGCGCCCGCGCCGCCCAGCAGATGCCCGATCGCCGACTTGGTGCTCGACATCGACGCCCCCGACAGATCGTCGCCGAACACGCGCTTCGCCGCCGCCAGTTCGATCGTGTCGGCCATCGTGGAGGTGCCGTGCGCGTTGATATAGTCGATGTCGGCCGGGGTCATCCCCGCCTTGCGCAGCGCCATCCGCATCGCCAGCTCCGCGCCCTTGCCCTCGGGGTGTGGCGCGGTGACGTGATAGGCGTCGCCCGACAGGCCGTAACCGACCACCTCGGCATAGATTTTCGCGCCGCGCGCCTTGGCGTGCTCATATTCCTCGAGCACGATCACGCCCGCGCCCTCGCCCATCACGAAGCCGTCGCGATCCTTGTCGTACGGACGGCTGGCCTGTTCGGGGCGATCGTTCATGCTGGTGTTGAGCGCGCGCGCCTGCGCGAAGCCGGCGACGCCGAGCGGGTTGACCGTGCTCTCCGCACCGCCCGCCAGCATGATGTCGGCGTCGTCGTCGCGGATCATCCGCGCCGCGTCGCCGATCGAATGCGCACCGGTCGAACAGGCGGTGACCACCGCGTGATTCGGCCCCATCAAGCCGTATTTGATCGAAACCTGCCCCGAAATCAGGTTGATGAGGCGACCGTGGACGAAATGCGGGCTCACGCGGCCCGGACCGCGCTCGTGCAAATTGACCGACTCGATCTCGATCCCCGGCAGCCCGCCGATCCCCGAGCCGATCGACACGCCCGCGCGCATCCGCGTCTCTTCGTCCATCTCGGTCAGCCCGGCGTCTTCCAGCGCCTGCCCCGCGGCGTCGATCCCATAGACGATGAACGGGTCGACCTGCCGCTGGACCTTGTGGTCGACGCGCTTGTCGGGGTCGAAACCGAACTCATGGTCCTTCGGCTTCACCTCGCACGCGATCAGGCACTTCTGCCCGGTGGTGTCGAAGCGCGTGATCGGACCCGCGCCCGATTTCCCGGCGATCAGGTTCGCCCAGGCGGTTTCCACATCCGCCCCGAGCGGGGTGACGAGACCAAGTCCGGTGACGACGACGCGACGCATAGGCTTCCCTTCTTCCCGCCCCTTGCGCCTCTCCCACGCATCCGGCGGTCTTCATAAACGAAACGGCTCCCCATCCTCTAGCGAAGGACGGGAAGCCGCTCAAATCTGTTCGACGACCGGGCGTCGGCAGGGGCGCAACGCCCCGCCACCCGGCGCATCAAGGCCTTAGCCCTTGTGCTCGTCGATATAGGTGATCGCGTCCTTGACGGTCGAGATCTTCTCGGCGGCGTCGTCCGGGATTTCCACCCCGAATTCTTCCTCGAACGCCATGACCAGCTCGACGATGTCGAGGCTGTCCGCGCCCAGATCGTCGATGAAGCTGGCGTCCTCGGTCACCTTGTCGGCTTCGACGCCGAGATGCTCGACGACGATCTTCTTCACGCGGTCGGCGGTCTCGCTCATAACTTTCCCTCTTTCGATTTGGGGGGGTGATTTAAATTTCCTGAACGCAGGTAGAGCCCGTCGACCCGCCTGACAAGTCCGCGCGTGCGGTGCCTGCCGGGCGGAAGGCTCAAACCATCGCCATCCCGCCGTTGACGTGGATGGTCTGCCCGGTGACGTAACCGGCCTCCTTGGACGCCAGATACACGACCGCGGCGGCGATGTCCTCGCCCGTCCCCAGATCGCCCGCCGGGATGCGCGCCGTCAATTGCGTTTTCTGCGCCTCGGGCAGACCGTCGGTCATCGCCGAGCGGATGAAGCCGGGCGCGACGCAATTGACGGTGATGTTGCGGCTCGCCAGTTCCTGCGCCAGCGCCTTCGACATGCCGACCAGCCCGGCCTTCGACGCGGCATAATTCGCCTGCCCCGGATTGCCGGTCTGCCCGACGACCGAGGTGATCGAGATCACCCGGCCGAAGCGCTGCTTCATCATCGGCTTGGCCGCGGCGCGGATCAGCCGGAACGCCGCTTCGAGATTGACGCGGATCACCTGATCCCATTCGTCGTCCTTCATCCGCATCGCCAGATTGTCGCGCGTGACGCCGGCATTGTTGACCAGCACGTCGATCCGCCCGCCCAGCGCCGCCACCGCCTGCGGCACCAGCGCGTCGACCGCGGCGGCATCCGACAGATCGCACGGGACCGCGACATGCCCCTCCCCGCCCAGCTCGCCGAGGAACGCCTCCAGCTTGGCGACGTTCGACCCCGACACCGCCAGCCGCGCGCCCTGCGCCGCGAGCCCCTTGGCGATCGCCGACCCGATCCCCCCCGAAGCGCCGGTCACCAGCGCGGTCATGCCTGTAAGGTCGAACATTGGTTACTCCTGTAGCTCAGATTGATTGTTCGCGCAGAGACGCGGAGGCGCAGAGGGGTTGGTGATTGTTGACCAGTCGGCGAATGCCTTCCTTCAGGGTGGCTCCGCCGAAATTGATAAGCAATCCAACCCGTCGATCGGTGAGGCGCAGGTACGTCAGCAACTGCTTGGCATGAGCGGCCGTCGGCCGCTCGACGGACTTGATCTCGACGATCAGTCGATCGTCCACCAGCAGATCGATGCGGAACGCGTTCTCGAACCGCATATCTTCGAAGCGGATCGTGACCGGAACCTGTGTTTGCACCGTGTAGCCCATGCGGGCGAGCTTGGCCGCCAACACCGTTTCATAGACGCCCTCAAGCAACCCCGGCCCGAGGTCACGATGCAACCTGATCGCGACATCGACCACGTCGCCGCTGATGCGGTCAATATCGCGAGCCACCACCTCTCTGCGCCTCCGCGTCTCTGCGCGAGATCAAAACTTCTTCAACACCGCCTCGATATCGTCCATCGACACCACGCTCACCGCCTCGACATCCGGCGCGATGCGCTTGACCATTGGGGCCAGCACCTTGCCGCCGAATTCGACGAACTCGGTCACCCCCGCCTCGACCATCGCCAGCACCGACTCGCGCCACCGCACGCGCCCCGTCACCTGCTCTACCAACAGCCGCCGGATCGCCCCCGGATCGGCCACCGCCGCGGCGTCGACGTTGGCGAACACCGGCACCAGCGGCGCGCGCAGATCGGCCTCGGCCAGCGCCCCCTCCATCGCCCGCGCCGCATCCTCCATCAGCGCGCAGTGGAACGGCGCCGACACCGGCAACAGCACCGCGCGCTTCGCGCCCATTTCCTTGGCGAGCGCCACCGCCCGCTCCACCGCGACGCGATGCCCGGAGATCACCACCTGCGACGGATCGTTGTCGTTGGCGACCGTGCACACCAACGTCTCGCCGGTCTCGGTCAGGAGCAGATCGACCGCTGCGCCCGCGATCGCCTGCGCCTTCTCGACGTCCGCGCCGAGCAACGCCGCCATCGCGCCTTCACCGACCGGCACCGCCGCCTGCATCGCCCGCCCGCGCGTTTTGAGCAGCCGCGCGGTGGTGCCCAGATCGAACGTCTCCGCCGCGCACAGCGCGCTATATTCCCCCAGCGAGTGGCCGGCGACATAATCGGCCTTCTCGGACAGCCGCACGTTGCCCTCGCGGGTCAGCACGCGCAGCGTCGCGATCGCATTGGCCATGATGGCGGGCTGCGCATTCTCGGTCAGCGTCAGTTCGTCGGCCGGACCTTCCGCCATCAGCCGGCGCAGATTCTGCCCCAGCGCCTCGTCGACCTCGCCGAACACCTCGCGCGCCACCGCCGAGGCATCGGCCAGCGCCACGCCCATGCCGACCGCCTGGCTGCCCTGACCCGGAAAGATGAACGCACGCATGATGTGTCTCCGTATGAAGGCCGCGCTGCTAGGCCGCGCGCCCGCATCGGGTCAACCACTGGCGATTCGGCGCGCTTTCTGGCATAGGGATGCCACAAGTCCCGAACGTTGAATCCAACGCGCGATCGTCTCAACATTCGCAACATTCGCGCCTCAACATTCGGTTGCGCCGGACGCGATTTGCCGTCATAGCGCGACGGCGTCGGGCGGAAGGGAATCACCCTTGCCGCCCTTTGCCATTGGAACGACAGCCGGAGGGGCGTTGCGCATGGGGCGCACGTCAGCGATCGGCCAACATGAAGGTACATGCATGGCTCTGTACGAGCATGTGTTCCTTGCGCGCCAGGATCTGGCACAGGCGCAGGTGGACACGCTGGCGGAAACCGCCACCAAGATCGTCGAGGAACGTGGCGGCAAGGTCGTCAAGACCGAGACCTGGGGCCTGCGCTCGCTCGCCTATCGCATCGCGAAGAACCGCAAGGCGCACTACGTGATGCTCGAGATCGACGCACCGGGCGACACCGTCGCCGAGCTGGAGCGTCAGACCAGCATCAACGAGGACGTGATCCGCTACATGACCGTCCGCGTCGACGGCCATGAAGAAGGCCCGACCGTGATGATGCGCAAGCAGGAGCGCGACCGTGAGCGCCGCAGCGACCGCGAAGGCGGCCGTGGCGAGCGTGGTGACCGCGGCGATCGTGGCCCCCGTCGTGACCGTGAAGAGGAGGCCGCATAATGGCGCGTCCGTTTTTCCGCCGCCGCAAGTCGTGCCCGTTCAGCGCCAAGGATGCGCCCCGGATCGACTATAAGGACGTCCGTCTGCTCCAGGGCTTCGTGTCCGAGCGTGGCAAGATCGTTCCGTCGCGCATCACTTCGGTGAGCGCCAAGAAGCAGCGCGAGCTGGCGCAGGCGATCAAGCGCGCCCGCCACCTGGGCCTGCTGCCCTACGTCGTGAAGTAAGGAGAAGAGCAGATGGATATCATCCTGCTTGAGCGCGTCGAGAAGCTCGGCGGCATCGGCGACGTGGTGAAGGTCAAGGACGGGTTCGCCCGTAACTACCTGCTGCCGAACAAGAAGGCGCTGCGCGCCAACGAAGCCAACCGCAAGGTGTTCGAGGCGAACCGCGCCCGCATCGAGAGCGAGAACGCCAACCGTCGCGGCGAGGCCGAGAAGGAAGCGGGCTCGTTCAAGGACGCGCAGATCACGCTGATCCGCCAGTCGTCGAACACCGGCCAGCTGTACGGCTCGGTTGCGGTGCGCGATCTGGTCGAGGCGCTGGTGGCCGACGGTCACAAGGTGACCAAGAGCCAGGTGGTGCTGGACCGTCCGATCAAGTCGATCGGCCTGTACGACGTCAAGGTGCAGCTGCACCCGGAAGTCGCCGTGACCGTCAAGGTCAACGTCGCGCGCTCGCCCGAAGAGGCCGAGATGCAGTCGGCCGGCGTTGACGTCATGCAGCAGGTCTTCGAGGAAGGCCGCGATCAGGGCGGCTTCACCGAGGATTACGATCCGAATGCCGAGCCGGGCGCGACCGCCGAGGCGCAGTCGGACGACGCGCAGGGCTGATCGCCCCACGCATCGCCTGCAAGAAAAAAGGCCCGCCCGGATCGCTCCGGGCGGGCCTTTCCTTTGGGGCACCGCCACTTCGGGGGGGGGGGGGGGGGGGGGGACGGCGGTGCCTTCGGGGGGCCGTCAAACCTTGGGATCAGGGCACGTTCCAGACAGCACCGACCACCGCAACGAGCGGCAGAAGCGCGAGAGCGAGGGGCGTGAGCGTCTTCAACATGGCGACCTTTGCGAGCCGTTATCGTCGATGGCTGCACAATCGCTGCCGCGGCCAAAGGTTGCGCCACGCTGAACGAATTTCGATCCGCCGACCGGCCTCTCCGTTGCGACGAGTTGAGGCGATGGCGCCGGAACACCACCGCGACCGGCAGGTTCTTCCATCACTCGCCGCTCCGTCGAACGCGGCATCATTGTCGAAGCGTAGGAAGTACATCGTGCAGGCGAAGGAGCGGGAGCGTCAGGAGCAATTGAGCAACATGGGAAGGGCGCTGCGCTCCAGCCTGCGCGTTCCGACCGACACCTATATCACCGGCGACATCCCCACCCTGCTCACCTTGCTGGCACAGGTTCCCGCAGTACCGGAGCGAGAGCGCCGCTGAACCGACGCACTCAGCCCCGGAAACGCTGCGGCACGTAGCGTTCGGGGTCGATGTCGCCCGCGGACCCTTCCCCCAGGATCAGCGCCGCGCCGATCTGTGCGGCGGCCGGCGCGGTCTGGATACCGAACCCGCCCTGCCCCGCGAACCAGAAGAAGCCGGGCTCGGCCATGCCATAGACCGGCAACCGGTCCGGCGCGAACGACCGCAACCCGGCCCAGCGCCGCTCCACCCGCACCACGCGCCAGTCGACCGCCCGCTCGAACCGGTCGATGGCGATCGCGACATCCAGCTCCTCCGCCGCGACGTCATGCGCCACCACCGGATGCTCGTCATGCGGGCTCAGCCACAGGCGACCGCCGGCCTCCGGTTTGAAATAGAAGCCCCCGCTCACGTCGATGACGAACGGCAGTGTCGACGGGGCTGATGGGTCGGTCTGCAATTGCACCATCGTCCGGCGGTACGGCGTGATGCCGATCGGCGCGACGCCGCTGCGGATCGCGATCTCGTCCGCCCATGCTCCCGCCGCATCGACCAGGATCGCGGCGTCGAACGAGCGCTTGTCCTCGGTCTCGATACGCCACCTGCCGTCGCGCCGCGTCGCCGCCGCAAGCCGCGCGCCGTTCACCAGCGTCGTGCCGCTGCGTGCCGCTTGCGCCAGATAGTCGCCGTGCAGCCGCGCGACGTCGATATAGGCGCAGGTCGGCTCGCTCACCCCCCGCGTCCATTCCGGGCGCAGCCCGGGAATGAGCGGCCGCGGGTCGATCCCTGCCAAGGCGACCGGCGTCGCGGCGAACTCGTCGAGCAGTGCGTCGATCGCCGCCGCATCCTCGTCGCGTCCGATATGCACCGCGCCGAGCGGATCGAGATAGCCGCCCGCCTGCAATGCCGCCCCCGATGCGGTGGTCAACGGCTGGATATCGGGGCCGCCATAGGTTTCGGACCAAAAGGCCGCCGAGCGCCCGGTGGCGTGATAACCCGGCCGCTCTTCACCCTCCAGCAGCAGCACCCGCGCGCGATCGCCGATCGCCGCGGCGAGGCTCGCGCCGGCCATCCCTGCGCCGACGATGGCGATGTCGAAGCTCATGCCGCGTGCCGATCGAGGAAGGCGTCGATCTCCGCCATCGCGCGCTGCCGCACGGGATCGGCCTCGCGCAGCAATTCGTGCGCGGCGTCCGGCCCGAACCGTACCAGCGTCGCGTCCGGAAGCTGCACCGCCACCTGCGCCGCCGCGCGCGGGTCGACCAGCCGGTCGTTATCGGCAACCAGCATCAACACCGGTGTCGTCAGCGTCGCCAGCTTGGGGTCGGTCCGCAGCCGCGCGGTCGCCGCGAACGCCTCGGCCAACCATGCCCAACTCGGCGGGCCGAGCCGCAGGTCGGGCTGCGCGGTCAGCCACCATTCCTCGTCCGCATAGCGTGCGGCATCCGCCGTCAACAAACGCTGGCGTGGCAACATTCCCGGTCGCTCATGGCTCTTCCATGCCGCCCGCGTCGGGTCACCGAGCCGCAGCATCGCCCGCGCCACCCGCGCCCCCAACCACGATCCGACGGGCGAGCGCAGACCGAGCATCGGCGCCACCAGCACCACCGCATCGGCGCGGATCGCGTCGTCGAGCAATGCGCGCAGCACCATATAGGCGCCCATCGAATGCCCGACGATCACATGCGGGCCGTCCTGCTCCGCGGTCCAGCGTCGCCAGACCTCGGCCAGATCGTCGATCAACGGCGTGAAGTCGCTGCAATGGCCAACATGCGGGTTCGGGCACAGCCGCCCCGACCCGCCCTGCCCGCGCCAATCGAACGCGGTCACCGACCAGCCGCGCGCGTGCCAATCGGAAAAGGCCTCCAGATACTTTTCGATCATGTCGCCGCGCCCGCCCTGAAACATCAGCGCCCCGCGCCCGGCTCCCGCTCGGGCAAAGCGCCGCAGTCGCCAGCCGTCGGCGGCGACATCGAACGACAGGCGCGCGTCGGCCGGCAGGGCGCGGCGCACCGCGGCGGTATCGATCATCGTCGGCATCGCGGGCATGGTTACGTTTTCTCAAACCATTCCGTCTAGCGCCATGCGGCATGAGCTGGGGATTTCTCACATGGCTGTTGCCCGCGCTGATGGGAGCGCTGCTGTTGTCGGCGGGAATCCAGGACGTCCGCTCGCGCGAGATCGCCAATTGGAAGAATGCGGCGATCGCACTGCTTGCCCCGCTCTGGTGGTTGGCGATCGGGCTGGATCCATGGCCGGGCATGGCGGTGCAATTCGGGGTCGCCCTGCTCGTCTTCGCCGTGTTCGTCGGCGCGTTCGCGCTCGGGCAGATGGGCGGTGGCGACGTCAAGCTGATCGGTGCGCTGTCGCTGTGGCTCGCGCCGCTGCACCTGCTCGACATGCTGCTGGTGATGTCGGTGATCGGCGGCGCGCTGACGCTGGCGATGCTGATCGAGCATCGTGTCCGGCGGGACGATCGCGCGATCGAGGTGCCGTATGGCGTCGCGATCGCTCTGGCCGGTCTGCTCGCGCTTGGCGAACCGCTCCTTAACCAATTTACCCAATAATCGCAGACACACAGGCGCTGCCGGTGCGGCGCGGGGACAGGGTCATTCATGGACAGTCGCAAGCTCATTCTGCTGGTCGGAGCGCTGATGGTCGCCGCGATCACCGCGTTTGCCGCACGCTCGATGCTGGTCGGCTCGCCCGCGCCCGAAGCCGCGGCCATGGGCGTCGCCGCGCCGAAGATCGACGGGCCGGAGGTGCTGGTCGCCACCCGCGCGCTGCCGGTCGGCACGATTCTCGACGCCAGCGCGCTGAAGTTTCAGCCGTGGCCGAAGGAGCTGGTCGAGAACGCTTATTACATGCGCAGCGGCACCGATCTGTCCAAGCTGATCGGCACGGTCGTCCGGCTGCCGATCACCGCCGGACAGCCGGTGACGCAGGGCCAGCTCGTCAAGCCCGGCGACCGCGGCTTCCTGGCGGCCGCGCTCGGGCCGGGGATGCGCGCGGTGACGGTGCCGGTGTCGGCGCAGACCAGCGTCGCCGGCTTCGTCTTCCCGGGCGACCATATCGATCTGATCCTGACCCAGTCGGTCGAGGGCGACGGCCCGCCGCTGCGCGCCAGCGAGACGGTGATGCGCAACCTGCGCGTGCTCGCCACCGATCAGCGCACCACGGACCAGAAGGACGATCAGGGGAACACCGTCGTCCAGACCTTCTCGACGATCACCGTCGAGGCGACGCCGAAGATCGCCGAGCAGATCGCGGTTGCGCAGACGATCGGCACGCTGTCGCTGTCGCTGCGCTCGATCGCCGACAACGCCTCCGAACTCGATCGTGCGATCGCGTCGGGCAGCGTCAGCGTCGGCGACACGCACGACGCGAAGGGGGAGGAAGCGGTGCTCGATCGCCTCGAGAACACGCCGCAGACCGGCAACACCACCTATGCGGTCGGTGCCGACGTCTCGCGCTTCCAGCGCCGCACCGCGCCGCCCCGCGCGAACACGCAGCCCACCGGTCCCTCGCTCCCTGGCGCGCCCGTCGCCACCGCCATCGCCGCCGGCCCCAAGGTGCGGATCGCCCGCGGCAATGCCGTG
This sequence comes from Sphingomonas phyllosphaerae, assembly GCF_036946485.1. Classification (GTDB taxonomy): domain Bacteria; phylum Pseudomonadota; class Alphaproteobacteria; order Sphingomonadales; family Sphingomonadaceae; genus Sphingomonas; species Sphingomonas phyllosphaerae_E. The sequence goes on along the minus strand of NZ_JAQIJA010000006.1, from coordinate 764,680 downwards.
ACCGAAGTCTCCGTCGCAGGAAAGAACTGAGATGCGCTCCCCCCTGTTTCATGGCGCGGCGCTGGCCGTCGCGCTGACGGCGGCGCTCTCGCCCGCCCCGGTCGTCGCCGCCCCGCGCGCGGCCCAGCGTGCCGCGGCCGCGCGGCCGGTCGTGCGCAGCGGCCTGCCCCCGGTCGGCGTCACCAAGCCGAGCATCGAGAAGTGGCTGTCGATCGGCGAGGGCGAGCTTATCACCCTGCCCGCCGCGGTGACCGAGGTGTGGACGTCGAACGCCGCCGCTGCCGACGTCTATGTCGCCAATCCCCGCCAGATCCACCTGTTCGGCAAGGCGGACGGCGAGGCGACGATCTTCGCCACCGATCGCGGTGGGGCGGTCATCTATTCCGCGTCCGTCCGCGTCGCGCAGAATGCGACGCAGATTGACCGGATGCTTCAGGCCGCGCTGCCGGGCAGCGACTTCCACGTCACGCTGGTCGGGCAGATCGCGGTGCTGAACGGCAACGCTGCCGCCCCCGCCGATGCCGAGCAGGCGCAGCGGCTGGTGACCGGCCTGCTGAACCCCGGCGTCGATCCCAGCGCGGACGGTGCCACGTTCAAGATCGGCGTCATCAATCGCATCAAGGTGGCGACCCCGCTCCAGGTCAACCTGCAGGTGAAGTTCGCCGAGGTCAGCCGCTCGTTCCTGAAGAACATCGCCAACAACATCACTACCCGCACGCTAGGCCGCAAGAACCCGCTGCTTGGGCTCGGCTTCGGGCGCCAGGGCACGATCACCAACGTGCTGCCCGGCGCCGATCCGAACCTGCAGAACGGCGGCACCAGCTTCACCCTGCCCGCGGTCAGCAGCAGCGGCGGTACGTTCAGCCTGTTCGGCAGCCTGCTCGGCACCGACTTCATCAACGCGCTCGATCTCGGCGAGACGCTGGGTCAGGTGACGACGCTCGCCAGCCCGAACCTGACCGCGCTGTCGGGCGAGACCGGCACCTTCCTGGCCGGCGGCGAGATCCCGATCCCGATCGCACAGGCGCTCGGCACCAACTCGATCGAATACAAGCAGTTCGGCGTCAGCCTCGCCTATACGCCGACCGTCCTGTCGGACGGGCGCATCTCGCTGCGCGTGAAGCCCGAGGTGTCGCAGCTCGACTATGGCAACGCCGTATCGGTCGGCAGCGCGCGCGTCCCCGCGCTCACCACGCGCCGTGCGGAAACCACCGTCGAGCTGGGCTCCGGCCAGAGCTTCATGATCGCCGGGTTGATGCAGAACACGCACAACAACAGCTACACCAAGACGCCCGGCATCGGCGACCTGCCGATCCTCGGCGCCCTGTTCCGTTCGAACGGGTTCCAGCGCAACGAGACCGAGCTGGTGATCGTCATCACCCCGTATCTCGTCCGCCCGGTCGACGCCGCCGACATCAAGCTGCCGACCGACGGCTACAAGGCGCCGACCGATCTCGAACGCGCGCTGCTGGGCAAGCTCGACAGCGGCGATCGTGCGGTCGACCGCCCCAAGCCCAAGCTCGCGACCCCGCCCGCGCCGGCCGCGCCCGGCTTCTCGATCAAGTGAGGATGCTCTTCATGACCCCGCGTCCGCTCCTCCTGTGCGCCCTCGTCGCCGCGCTGCCACTCGCCGCGTGCGGTGAGTATCGCGGGCTGGAAACCGTTCACCAGCCCGTCGTCGCGCAGACCGACTATGCGCTCGACCTGCTCGCCGGAACGGAGGGTCTGGGCGGCGGCGAAGCGCAACGGCTGCGTGGCTGGCTCGATGTGCTCGCTCCTGCCGCCGGCGCGACGATCGCGATCGACGATCCCGCCGCCTCGCTCGCGGCGCGCGGCGAGATCGCGGCGCTGGCGCGCGCACGTGGCCTGCGCCTCGCGCCCGATACCGCGTCGCACGGCGACACACCGCCCCCCGGCACGCTGCGCGTCGTGGTGACCCGCGCCACCGCGTCGGTGCCGAGCTGCCAGGCACCGGGCGCCTCCGCCACGCTCGTCAATTTCGACGCGCACACCAGCGGGGCGTTCGGCTGCGCGATCAACGGCACGCTCGCGGCGATGATCGCCGATCCGAACGACCTGATCCGCGGCAAGAGCGACGATGGCGTCGGCGCCGCGACCACCGGCGCCAAGGCGATCGGCGTGTGGCGCAAGGCCGCACCGACCGGCGGCGGCGGCACCGTCGTGAAGAGCGAATCGACGGGGGGCCGCTGATATGAACGCACCGTGGAAAGTCGCGGGCGCCACCGCCCGCGCGCCGTTCCTGGCCTTCTGCTGCGACGACAATGCCAGCATGACGCTGCGCGCCATCGTCGACGAACTCGGCTGGCCGCAGGAAAATGTCTACAAGGGCGGTCTGCGTCAGGCGGTGCAGACGCTCGCGGTTTCCTCCAGCCCGCAATTGCTGTTCGTCGACCTCAGCGAAACCAGCGATCCGCTCGCCGACATCAACAGCCTCGCCGAAGTGTGCGAACCCGGCACGATCGTGATCGCCGCCGGGCAGGTCAACGACGTCCGGCTCTATCGCGACCTGTTGGCCAGCGGCATCCACGATTATCTGCTCAAACCGCTCGGCGTGGACGCGGTGCGCGACGCCTTCGCTTCGGCACAGGCGATGCTCAACGCGCCGCGCTACACCGATGGCGCGGCGGAGCGCGTCCACGCCGCGCTGGCGGTGATCGGCTGCCGCGGCGGCGTCGGCGCATCGACGATCGCGACGTCGCTCGCCTGGCAGATGAGCGAGACGGGCAAGCGCTCGACCGCGCTGCTCGATCTCGACGTGCATTTCGGCACCAACGCCCTGGCGATGGACCTCGAGCCGGGGCGCGGCCTGATCGACGCGATCGACAATCCCAGCCGCATCGACGGGCTGTTCCTCGAACGCGCGCTCGTCCGTGCGTCGGATACCTTGTCGGTGCTGTCGGCGGAGGCGCCGATCAGCAACCCGATCGTCACCGATGGCGCGGCCTATTACCAGCTGCAGGAAGAGCTGCGCGGCGCGTTCGACATGAGCGTGATGGACCTGCCGCGCGCGATGCTGATCCAGCATCCGCATTTGATGACCGAGGTGCAGGCGGTGGTGCTCGTCACCGACCTGACCCTCGCCGCGGCGCGCGACACGATCCGCTTGCTGTCGTGGCTGCGCACCAACGCGCCGCAGGCTCAGGTCTGCGTGCTGGCCAATCGCGTCCATCCCGGCGCGCAGCAGGAGGTGGCGCGCAAGGACTTCGAAGGCTCGATCGAGCGCAAGATCGACGTTGCCGTTCCGTACGACCACAAGCTGGCGGCGCAGGCGGCGAAGCTGGGCAAGCCGATGGCGGCGGTTGGCAAGAATTCGAAGACCATCGCGCCGCTGGCGGAACTGGCCGACCGCTTGCTCGCCGCGACGGGCGACGATCCGGTGCCGCTGAACGGCGGCGGCGCGCGTGGCGGCTCGCTGCTCGCGCGGATCACCGAGCTGGTTGCGAAGAAGCCGGCGCGGAAGTGACCGGCCCCGCCCCTCTCGACGCGGAGCCGCCATGTCCCCGCTGATCCTGCTGCTGCTCGCGGGCGCGTTGACGCTCGGCCTGCTCGTCTTCGCGCTGGCCGGGCCCTCGACGCAAAAGGCCGGCACCCGCCGGCTCGCGATGCTGCGCGAACGGCACGTCCCCGCGCCGACCAACACGATCGAGGCGCAGATGCGCCGCATCACCGGGCGAAGCGCGACGCGCGCCGACCTCGCCGTGACGCGCATCCTGCCCAATGCCGAGGAATTGCGGAAGCGGCTGTCGATGACCGGCAAGCCGTGGACCGTCGGCCAATATGGCATCGCCGCTGCGATCATCGGCGTCGTCACGTTGCTGCTGTTGCTGCTGCAGGGGGTGCCGGTACTGATCGCGCTGTTCGCCGGGATGTTGCTGGGCGCCCTGATCCCGCATCTCGCGGTGGCGTTCCTCATCAAGCGTCGCATCGCCGCGTTCATCGCCAAGTTCCCCGACGCGATCGAGCTGTTGGTGCGCGGTCTGCGCTCCGGCTTGCCGATCTCGGAGACGATGCAGGTCGTCGCTGCCGAGGTGCCCGGCCCGGTCGGCGAGGAATTCCGTTCGGTGTCGGACAAGATGCGCATCGGCCGGTCGATGGACGTCGCATTGCAGGAAACCGCCGACCGGCTGATGACCGCCGAATTCCAGTTCTTCGTCATCACCATCTCGATCCAGCGCGAAACCGGCGGCAATCTGGCCGAAACGCTCCAGAACCTCGCGACGGTGCTACGCCAGCGCGGTCAGATGAAGCTGAAGATCAAGGCGATGTCGTCGGAATCGAAGGCGTCGGCCTATATCATCGGCTCGCTGCCCTTCATCGTCTTCGGACTGATCTACTCCATCAACCCGCCCTATATGCAGACGTTCTTCAGCGACATGCGGCTGACGGTCACGGCGGTCGGCGGGCTGATCTGGATGGCGATCGGTGCCTTCATCATGGCCCGTATGGTGAGCTTCGAGATCTGATATGCCCGTGATCTTCGGCCTCGACCTGCTGATGCTTCTCACCCTGCTGCCCGCCCTTGGCGCGGCGCTGCTGGTCGGGGCCTATGCGACGCGCAGCCTGCGCGATCCGATGACGCGACGCGTACGCGCGCTCAACGACCGGCGCGAGCAACTGAAGGCGGGCATCACCGCGTCCACCGCGAAGCGCCGCACCAAGCTGGTCCACCAGAGCAACGCCGCCGACCGCCTTCGCGCCTTGTTGTCGTCGCTGCGCGTCTTGCAGGACGAACAGGTCAAGGAGGCGCAGCGCAAGCTGATCCAGGCGGGTATCCGCAACAAGGAATGGGCGGTCGCGGTCATCTTCGGCCGGCTGGTGCTGCCGATCGTGTTCGGCGGGCTGATGGTCATCTGGGTCTATCTGCTCGACGCGTTCCCCGATTGGGGGGCGCTCAAGCGCTACGGTCTGGTCGCCGGGACGTTCGTGCTCGCCTATAAGGCGCCGGACATCTTCCTGAAGAACAAGATCACGAAGCGCACCGATGGCATCCGCAAGGGGCTGCCCGACGCACTCGACCTGCTCGTGATCTGCGCCGAGGCCGGGTTGACCGTTGACGCCGCCTTCCACCGCGTCTCGCGCGAATTGGGCAAGGCGTACCCCGAGCTTGGCGAGGAATTCGCGCTGACCGCAATCGAGCTTGGCTTCCTGACCGACCGGCGTCAGGCGTTCGAGAACCTCGCCAATCGCGTCGATCTCGAAGCGGTGCGCGGCGTGGTCACGACCATGATCCAGACCGAGAAATACGGCACCCCGCTCGCCAGCGCGCTGCGCGTCTTGTCGGCGGAGTTCCGTCACGAACGCATGATGCGCGCCGAGGAAAAGGCGGCGCGGCTGCCGGCGATCATGACAGTGCCGCTGATCATGTTCATCCTGCCGGTGCTGTTCATCGTCATCCTCGGCCCTGCCGCCTGCTCGCTCAACGACTCGTTCATCAACGCCAAGCCGTAGGAACAGCCACCCGCCTCCGTCGTTCAGCGACGATCACGAACGGAGGACCGTCATGCTGTTCACCACGACGACGCAATATATCGCGCTGGCGGTCGCGCTGGTCGCCGGATGGCTGTTCGGCCTCGCCAGCCATCCCGGCGGGCGCAAGTGGAAGGCGCGCTACGTCGCCGAACGCGACGCGCATGCGGTCACCAGCAAGCGCGTCAGCGAGCTGGAACGCGACCACGACACCGCCACGAAGCGCACCGCCGAGCTGGAGCGCGATCACGGCACGGTCGGCACGCGCGTCACGGAGCTGGAGCGCGAGCGCGATCTCGCCAACGAGCGTGTCGCGGAGTTGAAGCGCGAGAATGACGAACTCGAGCGCGAGAACAGCCGCCTGTCCGCCGCGCGGCCGATCGCCGACGATCGCTACGTCCGCGACGACCGCCCGTTCGACGGAGATCGGTTCGAAGGCGATCGTCTTGCTCCGGGCCACCCGCGAGATCGGGGCTTGATCTAACTTCGCCAATCAGAAGCCCATGACACCAACTCGCTCCGTCATTGCGAGCGTAGCGAAGCAATCAAGGGCGTCCTGATCCAGCTCTCGCTTGCCCCATTACGCTCGCGATAGGGGTTCAACGGTCCAAACCAGCTTTATCCGGCGCGTCGCCCAGCAATCACATCGCAGCCATTGTCGTCGCCCCGGACCTGATCCGGGGCTTCGCTTCTTCTGGCATCGCTCAATGGTAGCGAAACCACATCACGTCCGACGCACCGAAAAGGTAGAGCCCTTCCGCGCCCGCCTTGCCGCCGTGCCGACCGCACCGAAGCCGACCAGCATCATCACCCATGTCGCCGGCTCCGGCACCGCGCGGATCGTGAAGCTGTACTGGCTCGACAGGCCACTGCTCTGTCCGGCCGACGCTTGCGGCGCGAACGCGTCCTCGATGCGGAATTCATAGCTACCGGGTGCGAGCAAAAGCTGCGTATCGCCGCTCGAACCGTTCCCCAAGGGCGCTATTTTCAGCAACGCAGCGGCACCGTCACGTGCGGCAAGTGATACCGATTGCCCCGGCAACTGCCCGTCCGCGCCCTCGCCGAACGCCGCAACGCCCCAATCCACCTCGAATACCGCTTCTGAATCGGTGGTGAAGAAGTATCGGTAGTTCGCGCTGCTGGCGGTTACCGCGTTCCCGCCGGGCGTCAACGTGCGCTGGAACGTCACCCGCCCCCGCTCGGCGCTGCCCAGTTCCGCCACCACCGACGACCGTCCGCGCACCGCGAAAACTCCGCCTTCTCCGCGCTCTACCAGCTGCGCCGCCGCACGGATCGTGCCTGCGCGCGTTGCCGCGTCGCTTCCCGACGAATCGACCGGCGCCATGGCGATCGTGCCCGCCAGGCGGGTGTCGACGATCTGCGTGCCAACGGTCACCGCAGCGCTCGCCGCCGACGGTGCCAGCACGAGGACCGCCGCCACGACGCGCAAGATCACGTGCGCGCCTGCAACGCCGCCTGCGCCGCCGCCAGTCGTGCGATCGGCACGCGATACGGCGAGGCGGAAACATAATCGAGCCCGACCTGTTCGCAAAAAGCGATCGACGCCGGGTCTCCGCCATGCTCGCCGCAGATGCCGAGCTTGATCCCCGGCCGCGTCTTGCGCCCGCGCTCGGCGGCGATCTCGACCAATTCGCCGACGCCCTCGACATCGAGGCTGACGAACGGATCCCGGGCGTAGATACCCTTTTCGACATAGGCGCCGAGGAAGCGGCTAGCGTCGTCGCGGCTGACGCCCAGCGTCGTCTGCGTCAGGTCGTTGGTGCCGAACGAGAAGAACTCGCCCGCCTCGGCGATCTCGCCCGCACGCAGCGCCGCGCGCGGCAGCTCGATCATCGTCCCGACCAGATAGTCGAGCGTCCGCCCGCGCTCGGCGAACACTGCCCTTGCGGCGGCGTCGACGACGGTCTTCATCAACTCCAGCTCGCGCTTGGTGCCGACCAGCGGAATCATCACCTCGGGGATCGGCGCCTCGCCGGATTTCTCGGCAACGTCGATCGCCGCCTCGAAGATCGCGCGCGCCTGCATCTCGTAGATTTCGGGATAGGTCACGCCGAGCCGACAGCCACGATGCCCGAGCATCGGGTTGAATTCATGTAGCTCGGCCGCGCGGCGCTTCAGCTGCTCGACCGACAGCCCGGTCGCCTTACCGACCTCGGCGAACTCGTTCTCCTCATGCGGCAGGAATTCGTGGAGCGGCGGGTCGAGCAGCCGCACCGTCACCGGCAGCCCCGCCATCACCTCGAAGATCGCAGTGAAATCAGCGCGCTGTTCGGGGAGCAATTTCTCCAGCGCCGCGCGCCGCCCCGCCTCGTCCTCGGCGAGGATCATCTGGCGCACCGCGGTGATCCGCGCCGCGTCGAAGAACATATGTTCGGTGCGGCACAGCCCGACGCCCTCCGCGCCAAAGTCGCGGGCGGTGCGGCAGTCGAGCGGCGTCTCGGCATTGGCGCGGACCTTGAGGCGGCGCACGCCGTCGGCCCATTCCATCAACGTCCCGAAATCACCGGCCAGCTCGGGCTGGATCGTCGCGACCTCACCGACCATCACCTCGCCGGTCGCGCCGTCGATCGTCAGCGTCTCGCCCTCGCGCACCTCGCGATTGCCGACGCGCAACACCTTGTCCTTCGCCGAGATCGCCAGCGACCCAGCGCCCGACACGCACGGTCGCCCCATGCCGCGCGCGACCACCGCGGCGTGGCTGGTCATTCCGCCGCGCGCGGTGAGGATGCCCTTCGCGGCGTGCATCCCGTGAATGTCCTCGGGGCTGGTCTCGGTGCGGACGAGGATCACCGCCTTGCCGTCCGCCGCCATCCGCTCGGCGGTGTCGGCGTCGAACACCACCAGACCGCTCGCCGCGCCCGGCGAGGCGGGCAGCCCCTTGGTCAGCACGTCGCGGGGCGCATCGGGATCAAGCGTCGGATGGAGCAACTGGTCGAGCGCCTGCGGCTCGACGCGCGCGATCGCTTCCTCCCGCGTGATCAGCCCCTCGCTCGCCATGTCGACCGCGATCTTGAGCGCGGCCTTGGCGGTGCGCTTGCCCGAGCGGGTCTGGAGCATCCACAGCTTGCCGCGCTCGACGGTGAACTCGATGTCCTGCATGTCGCGGTAATGCGTCTCGAGCTTGTCGAAGACCGAAGCCAGCTCGGTATAAACCTCGGGCAGCGCCTCTTCCATCGACAGCGGCTTGGCCCCGGCTTCCTCACGCGCCGCCTTGGTCAGATATTGCGGGGTGCGGATGCCGGCGACGACATCCTCGCCCTGCGCATTGATGAGGAATTCGCCGTAATAGGCGCGGTCGCCCTTGGCGGGATCGCGGGTGAAGGCGACGCCGGTCGCGCTGGTGTCGCCCATGTTGCCGAACACCATTGCCTGCACGTTGACCGCGGTGCCCCAGTCGCCGGGGATGTGGTTGAGGCGGCGATAGACCTTGGCGCGCTCCGACTGCCACGAGCCGAACACCGCGCCGACCGCCCCCCAGAGCTGGTCATGCACGTCCTGCGGGAACGGCTTGCCCCATTCCTTCTCGACCAGCCGCTTGTATTCGGCGACCAGTTCGCGCCAGTCCGCCGCCGACAGCTCGGTATCGAGCGTATAGCCGCGATCCTCCTTTGCGATCTCCAGCGCTTCCTCGAACGCGCCGTGATCGAGTTCGAGCACCACGTCCGAATACATCTGGATGAAGCGGCGATAGCTGTCCCAGGCGAAGCGCTCGTCGCCGCTCGCGGACGCCAGCCCCTCGACCGTCTGGTCGTTGAGCCCGAGGTTGAGGACGGTGTCCATCATCCCCGGCATCGACACCCGCGCGCCCGAGCGCACCGACACCAGCAGCGGGTCGGCGGCGTCGCCGAAGCGCTTGCCGGTGACGCGCTCGATATGCGCGATCCCCTCGGCGACTTCGGTCTTGAGCGAGTCGGGGAAGCGCTCGCCTTCCTCGTAGTAACGCGCGCACATCGCGGTCGAGATCGTGAAGCCAGGCGGCACCGGCAGGTCGATCGACGCCATTTCGGCGAGGTTCGCACCCTTGCCGCCGAGCAGGTTCTTGTCGCCCTTGCCCCCGTCGGAGACGCCGCCACCGAAGCGATAGACGTAACGCTGGGTCATCCTGCCAAGTCCTTGATCTCGCGTCGGTTGACCGCGCGAATGTTGCGAAAGTTGAGACGCTGGCGGGTGTTCGTCAGCCCTCGATTCTCGAGAAATCGGCGACCTTGTGCACTGCGGCGCGGACGCGCGCCAGCAGGATTAAACGTGTTGAACGCTTTTCTGGATCGGCATCGTTCACGGTAACGCTATCAAAGAACGCGTCGATCGGCGCGCGGAGCGTCGCGAGCGCGGCCATCGCGCCCTCGAAGTCCTCGCGTTCAATCGCCTGCGCGGCGGCGGGCTCGGCGGCGTCGAGCGCCGCGATCAACGCAGCTTCGTCCTTTTCGGGCGTGTAGGACAGCGGTTCGTCGTTCCCGCGCAGGCGGGAAGCCATGTCTGCTTCCTCGGGCGATGCCGCGTGATCGACAGAGACATGGGCCCCTGCCTGCGCAGGGGCGACGGGGAAGTTTTCTTTCTTCAGGATGTTGGCAGCGCGCTTGTAGCCGGCGAGCAGGTTCGCGCCGTCGTCGGTGCCGATGAACGACTGGAGCGCGCTGACGCGGGCGAGCAGGCGGACGAGATCGTCCTCGCCGCCGAGCGCAAACACCGCGTCGATAAGGTCGTGGCGGACGCCGGCCTCGCGTTGCTGGACCTTGAGGCGGTCGGCGAAGAAGTCGAGCAGGTCGGCCGGCACACGATAGCGCAGCGCATTCTCGGTGATCAGCCGGATGACGCCCAGCGCCGAGCGACGGAGCGCGAACGGGTCCTTCGAGCCGGTCGGCGCCTGACCGATCGCGAAGAACTGCTGCAGGCTATCCAGCTTGTCCGCCAGCGACACCGCCACCGTCACGGGATCGGCCGGTACGTCGTCGCCCTGCCCGCCCGGCTTGTAATGGTCGCGGATTGCGTTCGCGACGGCTTCGTCCTCGCCTTGGGCGGCGGCGTAATAGCCGCCCATCAGGCCTTGTAGCTCGGGGAACTCGCCGACCATGCCGGTGACGAGATCGGCCTTCGCAAGTCGTGCGGCGCGGTACGCTTGCTCGGCGAGTTGCTCCCTCTCCCCCTCGGGGAGAGGGCTGGGGTGAGGGGTTGGGGTCTCATGGAGACCGGCGTCTCGGTGAGACACCGGCCCCTCACCCAAACCCTCTCCCCGGAGGGGAGAGGGCTTAACCACGCCCTCTTCGACCAGCCAGCGCGCCAGCTTGGCGACGCGCTCGACCTTGTCGGCGACCGTCCCGAGCTTCTCGTGGAAGACGATCCGGTCGAGCTTCTTCGCCTGCTCCGCCAGCGGCACCTTCAGATCGGTGTCGTAGAAGAAGCGCGCATCGCTCAGCCGGGCAGCGAGCACCTTGCGGTTGCCCTCGACGATCTTCGCGCCGCCATCATGCGCGTCGATGTTAGCGGTACAGACGAACGCGTTCGCCAGCTTCCCCGTCCCGTCGCGGCACACGAAATATTTCTGGTTCACCCGCGCAGTCAACTGGATGACCTCGGGCGGGACCGACAGGAACTCCGCGTCGAAGCGGCCGAGCAACGGCACGGGCCATTCGGTCAGCCCGGCATTTTCGGCGACCAGCCCCTCGTCCTCGACCAGCACCAGCCCGGCCTCCGCCGCGAGCGCGGTCGCGCGGTCGCGGATCAGCGCGGCGCGCTCGTCCTGATCGACGATGACGTGGCAGGCGCGCAGCTTCTCGACATAGTCCACCGCCGAGCCGATCGTGATCGCACCCGGATGGTGGAAGCGATGCCCGAGCGTCGCCGCGCCGCTCTCGACGCCGGCGATCGACACCGGCACGACCTCCTCGCCGAACAAGGCGACGATGCCTTGCAGCGGGCGGACCCAGCGCAGGCTCTCGGTCGACAGCGAGGCCGCGCCCCAGCGCATCGACTTCGGCCACGGAAAGGCGCGGATGACGGCGGGGATCGCCTCGGCGAGCACGTCGGCGGTCGCGCGGCCCGGCTTTTCGGTAATCGCGTAGAGCACGCCGTCGCGCTCGGTGAGCTGCTCGGCGGTGAGCCCGGTCTTGCGGAGGAAGCCCTCCAGCGCCTGTGGCGGCGCGGAGGCGCGCGGGCCCTTCACTTCCTCGCTGACCGCCTGCGTGGCGTCGGGCAGGTCGCGCAGGATCAGCGCGAGGCGGCGCGGGGTGGCGCAGGTGACGGTGGCTGCGGCGGTAAGCCCAGCCTTCGCCAGTTCGGCCGCGAACAGCCGCGCGAGATCCTCACGCGCCTTTGCCTGCATCCGCGCGGGGATTTCCTCGGAGCGGAGTTCGAGAAGGAAGTCGGTCATGCTGGGCGGGCCGTTTGGTTGGGGTCACGCGAAGCCGCGAGGACGCGAAGAGGAAGAATAAGGTTGGTTCGCGCAGAGGCGCGGAGGCGCAGAGAGGGCCCGTCAGCGGCCAACGCATCGCCGGCGCTTGACGAGATTGCTGTTGCGGACATGCGCCGCGCGCGCTCCATCTCTGCGCCTCTGCGCCTCTGCGCGAACAATCTCTGCGCGGCGAGTCGGCAGCGCGTCACGCGGCCGGGACCTTGAGCGGCTCCGCCCAGCCGTTCTTTTCCATATACGCCGCGCACGCCGCCTTTGCGAGATCGCGGACGCGGCCGATATAGGCCTGCCGCTCGGCGACCGAGATCACGCCGCGCGCCTGCAACAGGTTGAAGGTGTGGCTGGCCTTGATCGCCTGCTCATAGGCCGGGATCGGCAGATTGGCGGCGAGGCTGCGCTCGCATTCCGCCGCGGCTTTCTTGAACAGGTCGAACAGCGCGTCGGTGTCGGCGACCTCGAAATTCCACGTCGACATCTGGCGTTCGTTCTCGAGGAACACGTCGCCATAGGAGACGCCGGCATCGTTGAACGCCAGATCGTAGACGTTGTCGACGTTCTGGATGTACATCGCCAGCCGTTCGAGCCCGTAGGTCAGCTCGCCCGCGACCGGCTTCATGTCGAAGCCGCCCATCTGCTGGAAATAGGTGAATTGCGTCACCTCCATCCCGTCGCACCAGACCTCCCAGCCCAGCCCCCACGCGCCGAGCGTCGGGCTTTCCCAATCGTCCTCGACGAAGCGGATGTCGTGCAGCCCGGTGTCGACGCCGATCGCGGCGAGGCTGCCGAGGTACAGCTCCTGCAGGTCGGGCGGGCTCGGCTTCAGGATCACCTGATATTGGTAATAATGCTGGAGCCGGTTGGGATTCTCGCCGTAGCGGCCGTCGGTCGGGCGGCGGCACGGCTGGACATAGGCGGCGTTCCACGTGTCCGGCCCCAGCGCGCGCAGCGTGGTGGCGGGGTGGAAGGTGCCGGCCCCCAATTCCATGTCATAGGGCTGGAGGATCGCACAGCCGCGCTCCGACCAATATTGGTGGAGCCGCAGGATCATCGCCTGGAAGCTGAGCGGGCGGGGAGCGCTGATGTCGGTCACGCGCCGAGCCTGTGGCGCAAGGGCGGCGCGGAATCAACAAAACGGTGAAGCTTCACTTTCACGCCGCGGCTCGCCATGGGGATTGGCATGAAGATCGCCGCTTCCCTGCTCGCGCTGCTCCTCGCTTTGCCACTGCCCGCCTGTGCGCAGCCGGCCCCCGCGCCTGCCGCGACGACGCAGGATGCCGATCCGGCCTTGTGGGTGGTCAAGGACAAGGACACGACCATTTATCTGTTCGGGACGATCCACGTCCTGAAGCCGGGGCTGTCGTGGTTCGACGAGGCGGTGAAGACCGCCTTCGATCGCTCGCAGACGCTGGTGCTGGAGATGGTCGAGCCCGATGCCGCCACGCAGCAGCGCGTGGTGAGCGCCGCCGCCTTCGATCCGAACGGCACGCCGCTGACGCAGCAGCTCTCGCCCAATTACCGCGCCGCCTTCGCCAAGGCGATGGGCGACGGACAGGTCCAGCCGGCGGTGTACGAGAAGATGCGTCCGTGGTTCGCGGCGGTGACGCTGTCGCTGCTGCCGGTGCGCCAGCTCGGCTATGATCCCGCCAACGGCCCCGAGAAGGTGCTGAGCGACGCGGCGAAGGCGGCGGGCAAGCCGGTCGTCGGGCTGGAGACGTTCGAGGGGCAATTGGGGGTGTTCGGCGGCTTGTCGAAGGCCGCGCAGGTGCAGTTGCTGGAGAGCACGCTCGACGAACTGCCCAAGGTCGATGCGACGTTCACGACGCTGGTCGACGCCTGGGCGAGCGGAAAGCCCGAGGGCGTGGCGAAGGAGATGAACGAGTCGCTGAAGGACTCGCCCGAGGTCGCTAGGGTGCTGCTCACCGACCGCAACAAGCGCTGGGCGGCGTGGATCGCCGAGCGGATGAAGCGGCCGGGGACGGTGTTCATCGCGGTCGGCGCGGGGCATCTCGCCGGCGCGGGCAGCGTACAGGATCAGCTCGGGGCGTACAAGCTCAAGGCGGTGCGGGTGAAATACTGAGCCGTCGCATGGCCGCCCCTCACTTACCGTCGCCCCTGCGAAGGCAGGGGCCTATGGCTGTGTCGTGCTCGCGCAACGTCGACACATAGCCCTACCGCTTTGTGTCAAACCTTCTGCCATGACGACGCAGACATGGGCCCCTGCCTGCGCAGGGGCGACGGTACGTGGGGGGCGACGGCGTGTGGAGGCGACGGCATGCGGGCGCATCTTGCATTTCGCGCCCTGCCCGGCTAAGCGCGCGGGCTTCCGGTCATGGTCATCCCTGGAGGCGTGGTCCGGAAGGCATATCACCGTATTTCGGAGCATTGAGATGAGCGACACCATTACGCTCGCAGCCGAGACGCGTGACCGGGTTGGCAAGGGAGCCTCCCGTGCACTCCGTCGCGACGGCCGCGTCCCCGCCGTGATCTATGGCCAGAACAAGGAGCCGACCTCGATCCATCTCGAGGAGAAGGCACTCGTCAAGGCGCTGATGACCGGCCACTTCATGAACTCGGTCATCATGGTCGGCGGCACGCGCACTTTGGCCAAGGACGTGGCGTTCCACCCGGTCACCGACCGTCCGACGCACGTCGACTTCCTGCGCATCGGCGAGCACGAGACCGTGACGATCGCGGTGCCGGTCGTGTTCACCGACGAGGACGACGCGCCGGGCATCAAGAAGGGCAACGGCGTGCTCAACATCGTCCAGCACGATGTCGAGCTGGTCGTCGACGCCGCCGACATCCCCAGCGAGATCACGGTGTCGCTGAAGGGTCTGGAGATCGGCGACACGATCCACATCTCCGACCTGAAGCTGCCGAAGGGCGCGAAGCCGGCCGCCGAGGGTGAGGTCGCGGTCGCTACGCTGGTGGCGCCGACCGTTCCGACCGCCGCGGACGAGCAGGCCGACGCCGAAGTCGCAGAGGCGCAGGCTGCCGAAGCCGCCGAGGAAGCTGGCGAAGGCGAGGACAAGGGCGAGTAATCGCCGGTCCGCCGATCTGGTGCGGACCCTTGTTCGGGGGCAGGGCAGCGGCGACGCTCCCCTGCCCTTTCGTTTTGGAGAGAAGGATCAGCGATGCAATTGTGGGTGGGGCTCGGCAATCCGGGCGCGCAATATGCGATGCACCGCCACAATGTCGGCTTCATGGCGGTCGATGCGATCGCCGAGGTTCATGGCTTCGCCGCGCCGGCCAAGAAGTTCCAGGGCTGGTTGCAGGAAGGCCGGATCAGCACGACCAAGGTGCTGTTGCTCAAGCCCGCGACCTTCATGAACGACAGCGGCCGCTCGGTGGGCGAGGCGCTCCGCTTCTACAAGCTCGGCACCGATGCGCTGACCGTCTTCCACGACGAACTCGACCTTGCGCCGATGAAGGTCAAGGTGAAGCAGGGCGGCGGCACCGCCGGGCATAACGGGCTGCGCTCGATCGACCAGCATCTCGGGGCGGACTTCCGCCGCGTGCGGATCGGGATCGGGCATCCGGGGCACAAGGATCGCGTCACCGGGCACGTCCTCGGCAATTATGCGAAGAGCGAGATCGACGCGCTGAGCGACGTGCTCGGCGCGCTGGCGGCCGAGGCGGAGTGGCTCGCGCAGGGCGACGACGTGCGGTTCATGAACGACGTGGCGCTGCGGCTGGGGTGATCCTGTCGGGTACGAAAGCAGGGGTTCACGCGGAGGCGCGGAGACGCGGAGGCTGACGTGCCCGTGGCGAGCGGAAGACCTTCAGCAACTTGCGCAAGGCATGAGCCAGCCGGACCAGCTCGAAACATTGCCGCGCACGGCACTCTCCGCGCCTCCGCGTGAACAAACCTTCTTCACGCTTCGGCCGAAGAAGTAGGTTGATTCGCGCAGAGGCGCAGAGGCGCAGAGGCGCAGAGGCGCAGAGGCGCAGAGAGGTGCCGTCTGCTGGCACGGTTCGCGCAGCGACCAACGACGTCCGCGTGACGCGTCCGGATCGAAGCTGACGGCGCGATCTCGCGCCACCTCTTTGCGCCTCTGCGCCTCTGCGCGAACAAATCTTCTCCTTCCCCATGCCGCGCACGTCTGGGGCGAGCAGACATAGGCTCCTGCCTTCGCAGGAGCGACGGAAGGTGGCGGGGTGCGCGCCGCGTCGCCGTGCGAGGCGTGTTCGCGCTTGCCACCACGCCGCGCAGCTTTCAGGGCGGATCGGGACAGGCCCATGCCCTCGCGACGGATGATGACGATGCCGACCCGCCAGCTGTTCCCGACCCTGTTCTACGACGCCGACGTCGCCGACGCCGCGCTGCTCGCCGATCTCGACGCCTCGTGCCGCGCGCTCGCCGAGGAGGATGTCGCAGGAAAGCGCTGGTCGAAAGCGCATGGCTATCGCGGCTACACCAGCTACGCCTCGCTCAACGATCTGCCGTTGCGGGACCCGGTGTTCGCCGACCTCAAGAAGTTGCTCGACCGCCATGTCGCCGCCTTCGCCAAGGAGGCCGGGTTCGATCTCGGCGGGCGCAGGCTCAAGCTCGACAGCCTGTGGGTCAACGTCATGAAGCCGGGTGGCACGCACTCCGGGCATCTCCACCCGCACAGCGTCGTCTCCGGCACCTTCTATGTCGCGGTGCCCGAGGGATCGGGGGCGCTCAAGCTGGAGGACCCGCGGCTGCCGATGCTGATGGCCGCACCGCCGCGCGACGGCACGTTCGTCTATGCCGAGCCGCGCAACGGCGCGCTGTTCCTGTGGGAAAGCTGGCTGCGGCACGAGGTGATGACCAGCACCGCCAAGGCCGAGCGGATCAGCGTCAGCTTCAACTACCGCTGGTAGCGTCGGGGTAATCCGCGCCGAGCGCTTCGTCGCGAAGTCCCTCGATCTCGGCGACGCGCGCGCGCAACCGCTTGGTGACCGCGTCATAGCCCCATTTGCCGAGCACCAGATGCCGCGGCGGCGTGTCGCGGGTGACCGCCGCGATCATCGCCTCGCCCGCGCGCACCGGGTCGCCGGGCTGATTGCCCGAATAGCCTTTGGTGCTCGCCATCCGTGCCGCAGCGGTGTCCGCGTAATCGGCGATATGGCTCTCGGTCTGGCGCAGCGAGCGGCCGGCCCAGTCGGTGCGGAACGGCCCCGGCTCGACGCAGGTCACCGCGATGCCGAGCGGCGCGACCTCGGCGGCGAGCGCGTCGGAGAAGCCCTCCACCGCATGTTTCGACGCGGCATAATAGCCCGACGACGGGAAGCCGACGAGCCCGGCGACCGAGGTGATGTTGACGATCGCGCCCTGCCGGCGTTCCCGCATCCCCGGCAGCACTGCGCGGGTCATCGCGAACAGGCCGAAGACGTTGGCGTCGAATTGTGCGCGGATCTCGTCCTCCTCGCCCTCCTCGATGCTGGACTGATAGCCGTAGCCGGCATTGTTCACGAGCACGTCGACCCGCCCGAAATGGTCCTCGGCAGCGGCAACCGCGGCGGTAATCGCTCCCGCTTCGGTGACGTCGAGCGCGAGCGCGAGCAGCCGCTCGCCGTGTCCCTCACCCAGATCCGCGACCCGCGCCGCATCGCGCGCCGTCGCCGCCACGCGCCAGCCGCGCGCGAGCACCAGCTTCGCCAGTTCACGACCGAAGCCGGTCGAACAACCGGTGATGAACCAGACCGGATCGGCAGGGAGCGTCATGCGCGAATTTCCATGATTATCGGGTGAGCGTGCCAAACGCGGCGGGTTTGGGCTGCGTTCCCACTGGCATTTGTCGAGCAAAAGGCCCATGTGGGAGCCTTCATGGACTTCCCGAATCTCCCCCCCGCGCTCGCCAGCGCGCTCGCCACGCGTGGTTACACCGCGCTCACCCCCGTTCAGGCCGAGGTGACCGCCGAGGTCGCGCACGGTCGCGACCTGCTCGTCTCCGCACAGACCGGCTCCGGCAAGACCGTCGCCTTCGGCCTTGCGATGGCCGAGCAATTGCTGGGCGAGGACGGCAATCTGCCCGTCGCCGGCCCACCGCTCGCGCTGGTGATCGCGCCGACGCGCGAACTGGCGTTGCAGGTCGCCAAGGAGCTGACCTGGCTCTATGCAGGGGCGCGCATCGCGACCTGCGTCGGCGGCATGGACGCCAGCCGCGAGCGCCGCGCGCTGGGCCATGGCGCGCATATCGTCGTCGGTACGCCGGGCCGCTTGCGCGACCACGCCGAGCGCGGCGCACTGAACCTGTCGCAGATCCGCGCCGCGGTGCTCGACGAGGCCGACGAGATGCTCGACATGGGCTTCCGCGACGACCTGCAGGCGCTGCTCGACCAGACGCCGACCGAGCGCCGCACCTTGCTGTTCTCCGCGACGCTGCCGCGCCCGATCGTCGCGCTGGCCAAGGCGTATCAGCGCGACGCGCTGCGCATCTCGACGGTCAGCGAGCAGCGCGGGCACGGCGACATCACCTATCGCGCGGTGACCGTCTCGCCGTCCGAGATCGAGCACGCGGTCATCAACCTGCTGCGCTTCTACGAGGCGGAAACCGCGATCCTGTTCTGCGCGACGCGCGACAATGTCCGGCACCTCCACGCCGGGCTGGTCGAGCGCGGCTTCGCGGCGGTGGCGCTGTCGGGCGAGCATTCGCAGAACGAGCGCAACCATGCGTTGCAGGCGTTGCGCGATCGCCGCGCGCGGGTGTGCGTCGCGACCGACGTCGCCGCGCGCGGGATCGACCTGCCGACGCTCAGCCTCGTCATCCACGTCGAAATGCCGCGCGATGCCGAGGTGTTGCAGCACCGCTCGGGCCGCACCGGGCGCGCGGGGAAGAAGGGCACCGCGGTGCTGATCGTCCCCTATCCGCGCCGACGCCGGGTCGAGATGATGCTGCGCGGCGCGCGCATCGCCGCCGAATGGGGCGAGGTGCCGAGCGCCGAGGCGATCCGCGCCAAGGATCGCGAGCGGTTGCTCGAACGCCTGCTCGCGCCGGTCGAGGTCGATGACGACGATCAGGCGCTGGCGGCCGAGCTGCTCAAGCAGCGTTCGCCTGAAGAGATCGCCGCGGCGCTGGTCGCGGCGCAGCGCGCGTCGCTGCCCGCGCCCGAGGAACTCGCCGATCGCAGCGAGATGACCGAGCGCCAGCAAAAAGGTCATCGCGACGGCTTCGACGACGTGGTGTGGTTCCACATGAACGTGGGCCGCCGTCAGAACGCCGATCCGCGCTGGGTGCTGCCGCTGCTGTGCCGCCGCGGGCATGTCACCAAGGCCGAGATCGGCGCGATCCGCATCGGCGCGACCGAGACGCAGTTCCAGGTGCCGCGTGCGCTTGCCGGGCGCTTCGCGGCGGCGGTCAAGGCGACCGCGAACGCCGACGGCGAGGATGAGAGCGGCGTGCGGATCGAGCCGATGCCGAGCGGCGCGGTGCCGATCCGCAATGCCGGCGGCCCGCCGCAGCGGCGTCACGGCGGTGGCGGTGCACCGCGCGGAGGGCCGCGGCGGGGGCGGTAATGTTATTCGACCGTTCTTGCTGAGGAGGCATTGAGCAACGTCGAAATGCCGCCTGGAAGCACGGCCACGGGCGAGCCCTTTCGAGACGAGGCTTCGACAGGCTCAGCCTCTCCTCGGGGTGAACGGTAAGGTCGAAAGATGCGGCGGCCGCGGCTTCGAACCGCGGCCGCCGTTTTCGCATGGCCGGGCTTACAGCCCGACGACCCCGCCGTCGTTCTTGGTGATCACCACCGTCGCGGCGCGCGGACGGCCGGTGCCGGTGCCCGTCGCCTGGCTCTGCGGCCAGTTCGAGGTGATGTTGGCGTAATCGCCGTCTTCGCCCGGATGCTGGATGTTGATGAAGATCGAGCGACCATCGGGAGTCGAGGTGATGCCGGTGACCTCGCACTCCTTCGGCCCGACCAAGAAGCGCTTCAGCTTCGCCCCCGGCGCCGCGCCGACCCGCGCGGTCGTGGTGGCAGTGCCGCCGAACGAGCTGGTCACCGACTTGGTGGTGCCGTCACCGACCCGGCCCGGCATCCCGATCAACAACATGCAGTTGGTCACGTCCGTATAAGCGCCGTCGTCGGTTTCGACGAACAGCAGCGGCGACGCCTGCCCGCCCGCGTTGGTCGGCAGCCCGAACCACAGACCGTCCGGCGACGAGAAGTCGTTGGTCGCGTCCAGCCCCGACAGGTTGACGTTGGCCGCATCCGACCCCGACCGCGCACCGAAGGCATAGACGTCCCAGGTGAAGGTCAGCGACTCGGTCGAGTCGTTGGCTTCGCGCAGCCGGACGATATGGCCATTGGCATTGCCCGTCGCAGGGTTCTTGCCATCCGTGCGGGTATCGACATAGGCGCGCGGGTTGGCGGGGTCGATCGAGCGCGTGCCGCTGCTGTTGGCGACGCCGCGACGGCTCGAGTTGTTGGTCAGCGTGCAATACATCTCGCCGTTGACCGGGTTCACCGCGGTCCATTCCGGACGGTCCATCGGCGTCGCGCCCAGCGCGTCCCCGGCGAGGCGCGCGTTGGCGAGCACGTCGGCCTGGCTGGCGAAGGGATAGCGCGCGTTGTTCGCGTCGAGGCCGTTCTGGCCGAACACCAGCGGCAGCCACTGCCCGGTGCCGTCGGCGTTGAACTTGGCGACGTACAGCGTGCCGGTGTCGAGATATTTGTCACCGGTCGCCAGCCGATCCGACGGGGTCGCATCGGCGGCCGACCAGGCGGTCGCAGAGACGAACTTGTAGATATATTCGTTACGGCCGTCGTCACCCATGTAGAAGGCCGGCTTGACGCCCGCGATCACGCGGCCCGGCATCACGCCTTCATGCGCCATGCGGCCCAGCGCAGTGCGCTTGCGCGGGGTCGAGGCGGGATTGTACGGGTCGATCTCGACCACCCAGCCGAACGTATAGGGCTCGTTGCGGAAATCGGCGGTGCCGTCCGCCGCGAGCGACGCCGAGGCGGTGGCATTCCAGCGGCGGTAGACGGTGCTGGTGGCATCCGCCGGCGTGACCGTCGACCACAGGTGGTTGCCCTTCGCGGCCTCGCCGATGCCGTAGCGTGACAGCGAGACGTTCTGCTTGGTGTTGCCGGCGGCGGTGCGCACCGCGGCGTCACCGGCGTCGCGGCGGAAATAGCCGGCCCAGTTTTCCTCGCAGGTCGCGTAATCGCCCCACGGCAGCGCGCCGTTCGCGCAATTGTTGATCGTGCCGCGACCGGTGGTGCCGTCCTTCGAATAGACGGTGCGCAGCATCGCATCGCCCTTCACCGGGCCGCTGAAAGCGACCGGCGTGTTCGGCGTGACGCGGCGGTTGAGCGTGCTGGCCTGCACGTAGCTCCATGCTCCGGTGTTGCCGGCGCGGGTGACCTCGACGACCGAGACGCCATGCGCCTCGATCTCCTTGATGACCTCGGCCTCGACGGTGCGGACGCCCGTCAAGATACCGGTCTGCCCGGCGACGTGCATGTAGCCCGGGTTGATATATTCGTGGTTGAGCACGAGCAGCCCGCGGGTGTTGTTGCTGCTGTCCGGAGCCGTCCCGCTGGCGGCGAGGCCGAAATAGCTCATACCGTCATGATTGTCGCCGGCGCGCTGCGCGAAGTTGCTGTCGGTGCCGTCGTTGGCATAGGCCGCGACCCCCGAGGTGAGCGGATCGCCGCAGCGATAGATCACCGAGGCGGTATAGCCGCTCGGCACCGTCACGATGTCGTTCTTGTTCTTGGCGACCGCGGTGAAATCGAGCGTGGCGGGATTGATGACGACGGTCGAACGCTCCGTGCTCGACCCGCCGCCGTTGGTGGCGGTGAACGCCAGCACGACGTTGGTCGGCGTCGTGACGTTCGGCGCGACGAAGCTGACCGAGGTGCCGCTGGTCGTCAGCGCCAGGCTGGGCCCGCTCACCTGCGTCCAGCTCGTGCTGGTCGCGTTGCTGCTGGCGGTCGAGGTCAGCGTGACGACGCGGCCGCCCTGCGTTTGAACGGTCGAGCCATCCGCCACGGTGATGACGTCGCCGTCCTTGTCGTCGGAGCCGCAGCCGCTGAGCATCGACGCGCCGAAGGCGGCGGTGGTCATCGCGCTCATCCCGCCCATCATCTGGCGACGCGAGTAGCGCTTATCGACCAGCTCGCCGAGCGTCGTGGTGGTGGACGGATTGGTGTCGACGTCGCCGTCGGTGAATACGATCGGATCGTCGTGGCGCAAGCTGGTCATAACAATGTCCCTGAAAACAAGTTTCCCGGGCGCCTATCGCGGCGTTGAAAGGCAGCGCCGTGAAGGTTCGGCGACGGGCGCACGACAGATCGACGTCGATTTTGTGACACCCCGAACCCGCTTGACCGCGTCGCCCGATCCGCTATAGGCCGCCGCGTCGCCGGTCCGCTCGCGGGCATGGCACACCGTCCGAGACAGCGGGTGGCCCCTTGGGCCTTAATTCCCCGCCGAGACGGGGACAGGATCGATGCTCCCTGCGCCGGCACGATGATCGTGCGGCGGGTTGCCGGTCATTCCCCATCGCTGGACTTTGCCACCGCTCGCGCTTCCGCGCGACTGGTGGTTCGTACCCGGAAGGATGCGTGTTCCGGCACGTCCCTTCCCAATGTGGAGAATGGCATGGATCGTAGTCAGAAGACCGCGGCCGTCGCCGAGCTCAACCGTACCTTCTCCGAGGTCGGCGTGGTGGTCGTCACCCGCAACCTGGGGATGACGGTGGCGCAGTCGACCGACTTGCGCAACCGGATGCGGGACGCCGGCGCGACCTACAAGGTCTCGAAGAACAAGCTTGCCAGAATCGCCCTCGACGGCACCGATTACGGTTCGATCAGCGACATGCTGACCGGTCCGGTCGGGCTGGCGACCTCGACCGATCCGGTCGCAGCCGCCAAGGTCGCCGCCGAGTTCGCCAAGACGACCGACAAGTTCGAGATCGTCGGCGGTGCGATGGGCGCGACCCCGCTCGACGTGGCGGGCGTGCAGGCACTGGCCACGCTGCCGTCGCTGGACGAGCTGCGTGCGAAGATCGTCGGCCTCATCGTGGCGCCTGCCACGAAGCTGGCGACCATCACCCAGGCCCCGGCCGCGCAGATCGCGCGCGTGCTGGCAGCTTATTCGGAGAAGGAGGCGGCCTGATTTCGGGCGGCATCCTGTTGATGTTTGGAATTTGGGGCACCTGTCCCCGTCTTAGATAGGAAGTAAGATCATGGCAGACCTGAACGCGCTGGTTGACCAGCTGAGCGAACTGACCGTCCTCGAGGCCGCCGAGCTCTCGAAGCTGCTCGAAGAGAAGTGGGGCGTTTCGGCCGCGGCGGCGGTTGCGGCTGCTCCGGCAGCTGGCGGCGGCGCTGGCGCCCCGGCCGCTGAAGAGAAGACCGAGTTCGACGTGATCCTGACCGGCGACGGTGGCAAGAAGATCAACGTCATCAAGGAAGTCCGTGCGATCACCGGCCTTGGCCTGACCGAAGCCAAGGCGCTCGTCGAAGGCGCGCCGAAGCCCGTCAAGGAAGGCGTGAGCAAGGACGAGGCCGAGAAGGTCAAGAAGCAGCTGGAAGAAGCCGGCGCGACTGTCGAGCTGAAGTAAGCCGAAGTGTGAGGGGCGCGCCCCTCACACGAGGCCGGCCGACGAGCGGCCCAAGCCCGCTCGTTCGACGTCATGGGGCTCAGCCCCATGACGTGGCCGCCAGCAGAAAAGGGGCGACACCCACGCGGGTGCCGCCCCTTTTTCGTGCGCGCTCGCCGTCGCCCCGGACTTGATCCGGGGCCCCGCTTCTTCCCGGCTTGGATAAAAGAAGAAAAAGCGGGATCCCGGATCAAGTCCGGGATGACGGAGGCGCCCCCCGCGTTTGACACGCCCCCTCCCCGCTCCTATATCCGCACCATCACCACAGCTTCCGGGAAACGGCGCGCCTTGCGCAGCGTGTCGATCGGATTGGGAAGCCGCGGTTCAGGACGCTGAAAGCCGACGCATCTTTGCGATCGGCTTTTCTTCGTTCCACCCTGCGCCTGCATTTTGACGGCTGACGAGGCACAAGCTTTTATGGCGACCAATCCGATCGACGCGGGCTCCGCGCGGACCGACAAGGCGGGCACGCGCAAGCGTCGCATCCGCAAGGTATTCGGCAACATCCACGAAGTGGTGCAGATGCCGAACCTGATCGAGGTCCAGCGCGAGAGCTATGAGCAGTTCCTGCGCTCCGACGCGTCGATCGGCTATGTCTCGGGTCTCGAGAAGACGCTGCGCAGCGTGTTCCCGATCCGCGACTTCGCCGGCACCGCCGAGCTGGACTTCGTCAATTACGAGCTGGAGCCGCCGAAGTTCGACGTCGAGGAATGCCGTCAGCGCGGCATCACCTATGCGGCGCCGATGCGCGTCACGCTGCGCCTGATCGTGTTCGAGGTGGATCCGGATACGGAAACCCGCTCGGTGCTCGATATTAAGGAGCAGGACGTCTACATGGGCGACATGCCGCTCATGACCGAGAACGGCACCTTCTTCATCAACGGCACCGAGCGCGTCATCGTCAGTCAGATGCACCGCTCGCCGGGCGTGCTGTTCGATCACGACCGCGGCAAGACCCACGCCTCGGGCAAGTATCTCTTCGCGGCGCGCGTGATCCCGTATCGCGGCTCGTGGCTCGACTTCGAGTTCGACGCCAAGGACATCGTCAACGTTCGTATCGACCGTAAGCGCAAGCTGCCGGTCACCGCGCTGCTGTACGCGCTGGGGATGAACGGCGAGGAGATCCTCAACCACTTCTACAACCGCCTCACCTTCGTGCGCGGCGACGGCGGCTGGCAGATCCCGTTCCAGGCCGAGAACTGGCGCGGCGTGAAGCCGACCTTCGACATCGTCGACGCCAAGTCGGGCGAGGTGATCTTCGCCGCCGGCACCAAGATCACCCCGCGCGCCGCCAACAAGGCGGGCAAGGACGGTCTGGAGACGCTGCTGATCCCGACCGAGGAAATCTACGGCCGCTACAGCGCCTATGACCTCATCAACGAGGCGACCGGCGAGATCTACGTCGAGGCCGGTGACGAGATCGGGCCGGAGAACCTGGAAAAGCTCGATAAGGCGGGGATCGACCGCATCGAGCTGCTCGACATCGACCATGTCGCGACGGGTCCGTGGATCCGCAACACGCTCAAGGCCGACAAGGCCGAGGAGCGCGAGCAGGCGCTGTCCGACATCTACCGCGTGATGCGCCCCGGCGAGCCGCCGACGCTGGAGACCGCCGAGTCGCTGTTCGCCGGCCTGTTCTTCGATCCGGACCGCTACGACCTGTCGGCCGTCGGCCGCGTCAAGCTGAACATGCGCCTCGACCTCGATGCCGAGGACACGGTGACGACGCTGCGCACCGAGGACATCCTCGCGGTGGTCAAGACGCTCGTCGACCTGAAGGACGGCAAGGGCGAGATCGACGACATCGACAATCTCGGCAACCGCCGCGTGCGCTCGGTGGGCGAGCTGCTGGAGAACCAGTATCGCGTCGGCCTGCTCCGCATGGAGCGCGCCGTGAAGGAGCGCATGTCGTCGGTCGACGTCTCGACGGTGATGCCGAACGACCTGATCAACGCCAAGCCCGCGGTCGCCGCGGTGCGCGAGTTCTTCGGGTCGTCGCAGCTGTCGCAGTTCATGGACCAGACCAACCCGCTGTCCGAAGTGACGCACAAGCGTCGCGTCTCGGCGCTCGGGCCGGGCGGTCTGACGCGTGAGCGCGCGGGGTTCGAGGTTCGCGACGTCCACCCGACGCACTATGGCCGCATCTGCCCGATCGAAACGCCGGAAGGCCCGAACATCGGTCTGATCAACTCGCTGTCGACCTTCGCGCGCGTCAACAAGTACGGCTTCATCGAGACGCCGTACCGCAAGATCGTCGACGGCAAGGTGACCAACGAGGTCGTCTATCTGTCGGCGATGGAGGAGCAGAAGCACACCGTCGCGCAGGCGTCGGCGGAGCTGAACGAGGACGGTTCGTTCGCCGAGGAGCTGGTCTCCGCACGGCAGGCGGGCGAGTTCCTGATGGCGCTGCCGGAAACGGTGACGCTGATGGACGTGTCGCCGAAGCAGCTCGTGTCGGTCGCGGCGTCGCTGATCCCGTTCCTCGAGAACGACGACGCCAACCGCGCGCTGATGGGCTCGAACATGCAGCGTCAGGCCGTGCCGCTGGTGCGCGCCGAGGCGCCGTTCGTCGGCACCGGCATGGAAGAGACCGTGGCGCGCGATTCGGGCGCGGCGATCTCGGCGAAGCGGGCGGGCATCGTCGACCAGGTCGACGCGGCGCGTATCGTGGTCCGTGCGACGGGTGACGTCGATGCCGGCAAGTCGGGCGTCGACATCTACACGCTGATGAAGTTCCAGCGCTCGAACCAGTCGACCTGCATCAACCAGCGTCCGCTGGTGAAGGTCGGCGACGTGGTCAACGCCGGTGACGTGATCGCCGACGGCCCGTCGACCGAGTTCGGCGAGCTGGCGCTGGGCCGCAACGCGCTCGTCGCGTTCATGCCCTGGAACGGCTACAACTATGAGGACTCGATCCTCATCAGCGAGCGGATCGTGAAGGACGACGTGTTCACGTCGATCCACATCGACGAGTTCGAGGTGATGGCCCGCGACACGAAGCTCGGGCCGGAGGACATCACCCGCGACATCCCGAACGTCGGCGAGGAAGCGCTGCGCAACCTCGACGAGGCGGGCATCGTCTATGTCGGCGCCGAAGTGGAGCCGGGTGACATCCTGGTCGGCAAGATCACGCCGAAGGGCGAGAGCCCGATGACGCCGGAAGAGAAGCTGCTCCGCGCGATCTTCGGTGAGAAGGCGTCGGACGTGCGCGACACGTCGCTGCGCCTGCCGCCGGGCGTTGCCGGGACGATCGTCGACGTGCGCGTCTTCAATCGCCACGGCATCGACAAGGACGAGCGCGCGATGGCGATCGAGCGCGAGGAGATCGAGCGCCTGAAGAAGGACTCGGACGACGAGCGCACGATCCTCAACCGCGCGACCTGGTCGCGGCTGCGCGAGATGCTGCTGGGTCAGGTCGCGACCGCCGCGCCGAAGGGCGTCAAGAAGGGCGTGACCATCGACATGGACGTGCTGGACAGCGTCGAGCGCCACGAATGGTGGAAGTTCGCGGTGGCCGACGATGCGGTCCAGTCGAACCTCGAGGCCGTGAAGGGCCAGTATGACGAGGCGGCCAAGCGCATCCGCGACAAGTTCGAGGATCGCCGCGAGAAGCTGGAGCGCGGCGACGAGCTGCCGCCGGGCGTGCTGAAGATGGTCAAGGTGTTCGTGGCGGTGAAGCGCAAGCTGCAGCCGGGCGACAAGATGGCCGGCCGTCACGGCAACAAGGGCGTCATCAGCCGCATCCTGCCGGCCGAGGACATGCCGTTCCTCGCGGACGGGACACCGGTCGACCTCGTGCTCAACCCGCTGGGCGTGCCGTCGCGCATGAACGTCGGGCAGATCTTCGAGACGCACCTCGGCTGGGCGGCGCGCGGGCTTGGTCAGCAGATCAAGCATGCGCTGGAAGACTGGCGCGAGGCCAATCCGGACGCCACGGCGGGCGAGATGCCCGACGCGGTCAAGGACCGGCTGCGCACCGTCTATGGCGAGCATTATCTCGACGACATCGACTCGCGTGATGCGGGCGAGATCATCGAGCTGGCGCAGAACCTGACGCCCGGCGTCCCGATGGGCACCCCGGTGTTCGACGGCGCGGTCGAGAAGGACGTGTCGGACATGCTGGAGCTGGCGGGGCTCGACGCCTCGGGCCAGTCGGACCTGTTCGACGGGCGCACCGGCGACAAGTTCGACCGCAAGGTGACGGTGGGCATCATCTACATGCTCAAGCTGCACCACCTGGTGGACGACAAGATCCACGCCCGGTCGATCGGGCCGTACTCGCTCGTCACCCAGCAGCCGCTGGGTGGCAAGGCGCAGTTCGGCGGCCAGCGCTTCGGCGAAATGGAAGTCTGGGCGCTGCAGGCTTATGGTGCTGCCTATACCTTGCAGGAAATGCTGACGGTGAAGTCCGACGACGTGGTCGGCCGCACCAAGGTCTATGAGGCGATCGTCAAGGGTGACGACACCTTCGAGGCCGGCATTCCGGAGAGCTTCAACGTGCTCGTCAAGGAAATGCGCTCGCTGGGTCTCAACGTCGACCTGCGGTCGATGGAAGAGGCGCAGGACGACGACGGCATCGCCATCGCGGCCGAGTAAGCCACTTCTCCCTCTCCCCGTCGGGGAGAGGGTCGGGGTGAGGGGCGGAGTCTCACCGAGACCAGCGCCCGCGGCGGCCCCTCACCCAACCCTCCCCCTCCGGGGAGAGGGCTACGAATTGAAAGAGGTTCATCAAGATGAACGAACTGACCAATTTCGCCAATCCGCTCGCGAAGCCGGAAACCTTCGACCAGATCCAGATCGGGATCGCGTCGCCGGACAAGATCCGCTCGTGGTCGTTCGGCGAGATCAAGAAGCCCGAGACGATCAACTATCGCACGTTCAAGCCCGAGCGTGACGGCCTATTCTGCGCGCGCATCTTCGGTCCGATCAAGGACTACGAATGCCTGTGCGGCAAGTACAAGCGCATGAAGTATAAGGGCATCGTCTGCGAGAAGTGCGGTGTCGAGGTTACGGTGTCGAAGGTCCGCCGCGAACGGATGGGCCATATCGAGCTGGCCGCGCCGGTCGCGCACATCTGGTTCCTGAAGTCGCTGCCGAGCCGCATCGGCCTGCTGCTCGACATGCAGCTCAAGCAGCTCGAGCGCGTGCTGTACTTCGAGGCGTATATCGTCATCGAGCCGGGCCTGACCCCGCTGGAGAAGTACCAGCTGCTCACCGAGGATGAACTGCTCGAGGCGCAGGACGAATATGGCGAGGACGCCTTCTCGGCCGGGATCGGCGCCGAGGCGGTCCGCATCATGCTCGAAAGCCTCGATCTCGAGGGCGAGAAGGTGCAGCTGCTCGAAGAGCTGGCGACGACCAAGTCGGAGCTGAAGCCCAAGAAGATCATCAAGCGCCTGAAGGTTGTCGAGTCCTTCCTGGAATCGGGCAATCGTCCGGAATGGATGATCCTCGAGGTCGTGCCGGTCATCCCGCCCGAGCTGCGGCCGCTGGTGCCGCTGGACGGCGGTCGCTTCGCGACGTCGGATCTCAACGACCTGTACCGCCGCGTCATCAACCGCAACAACCGCCTGAAGCGCCTCATGGAGCTGCGTGCGCCGGACATCATCGTCCGCAACGAAAAGCGCATGTTGCAGGAAGCGGTCGACGCCCTGTTCGACAACGGCCGTCGCGGCCGGACGATCACCGGCGCCAACAAGCGTCCGCTCAAGTCGCTGTCCGATATGCTGAAGGGCAAGCAGGGCCGCTTCCGCCAGAACCTGCTCGGCAAGCGCGTCGACTATTCGGGCCGTTCGGTGATCGTGACCGGTCCGGAGCTGAAGCTGCACCAGTGCGGCCTGCCGAAGAAGATGGCGCTCGAGCTGTTCAAGCCGTTCATCTACGCGCGCCTCGACGCCAAGGGCCTCAGCATGACGCTGAAGCAGGCGAAGAAGTGGGTCGAGAAGGAGCGCAAGGAAGTCTGGGACATCCTCGACGAGGTGATCCGCGAGCATCCGGTGCTGCTGAACCGCGCGCCGACGCTCCACCGCCTCGGCATTCAGGCGTTCGAGCCGGTGCTGATCGAGGGCAAGGCGATCCAGCTTCACCCGCTGGTCTGCTCGGCGTTCAACGCCGACTTCGACGGCGACCAGATGGCCGTGCACGTCCCGCTGTCGCTCGAAGCGCAGCTGGAAGCGCGCGTCCTGATGATGTCGACCAACAACATCCTGAGCCCCGCGAACGGCAAGCCGATCATCGTGCCGTCGCAGGACATGGTGCTGGGTCTGTATTATCTGTCGCTGGAAAAGCAGAACGAGCCGGGCGAAGGCATGTTGCTGGGCGACATGGCCGAGGTGCACCAGGCGCTGTTCGCGGGCGCGGTGACGCTCCACACCAAGATCGTCAGCCGCGTTCCGCAGACCGACGAGCAGGGCAACCAGTACCTGAAGCGGTATGAGACCACCCCGGGTCGCATGCTGCTCGGCGAGTGCCTGCCCAAGAGCCACAAGGTGCCGTTCGACGTCGTCAACCGCGTCCTGACCAAGAAGGACGTCGGCGAGGTGATCGACGAGGTCTATCGTCACACCGGCCAGAAGGAGACGGTACTGTTCGCGGACGCGATCATGGCGCTGGGCTTCCGTCACGCGTTCCGCGCCGGCATCTCGTTCGGCAAGGACGACATGCTGATCGCGCCGGACAAGGACAAGCTGGTCGACGAGACCCGCGATCTCGTGAAGGACTTCGAGCAGCAATATCAGGACGGCCTGATCACGCAGCAGGAGAAGTACAACAAGGTCATCGACGCCTGGAGCCGCTGCGGCGACCAGGTCGCGAACTCGATGATGAACGAGATCAAGGCGGTGCGCCACTACGAGGACGGCCCGATGGTCGGCCGCGAACGCGACATCAACTCGATCTACATGATGGCGCACTCGGGTGCGCGTGGTAGCCCCGCGCAGATCAAGCAGCTGGCGGGGATGCGCGGCCTGATGGCCAAGCCGTCGGGCGAGATCATTGAGACGCCGATCATCTCGAACTTCAAGGAAGGCCTGACCGTCCTTGAGTACTTCAACTCCACCCACGGCGCGCGCAAGGGCCTCGCGGACACGGCGTTGAAGACCGCCAACTCGGGCTATCTCACCCGCCGTCTCGTCGACGTGTCGCAGGATTGCGTCATCATCGAAGAGGATTGCGGCACCGAGCGCGCGCTGGAGATGAAGGCGATCGTGCAGGGCGGCTCGACGATCGCGTCGCTCGGCGAGCGGATCCTGGGCCGGACCACGGCCGAGGACGTCGTGGATGCCAAGACCGGCAAGGTCGTCATCCCGGTCGGCACGTTGCTCGACGAGCCGATGGTCGCGCAGATCGAGGCGCTGAGCATCCCGGCGATGAAGATCCGCTCGCCGCTGGTCTGCGAGAGCAAGGTCGGCGTGTGCGGCAAGTGCTACGGGCGCGACCTCGCCCGCGGTACGCCGGTCAACATCGGCGAGGCGGTCGGCGTGATCGCGGCGCAGTCGATCGGCGAGCCGGGCACGCAGCTGACGATGCGGACCTTCCACATCGGCGGCGCGGCGCAGCTCAACGAGCAGTCGAACCTCGAGGCGCCGGTCGACGGCACCGTCGAGTTCCGCGACCTGCGCATCATCGAGGACCAGCGCGGTCGTCGCGTGGTGCTCAGCCGCTCGGGCGAGATCGCGATCGTCGACATGGACGGCCGCGAGCTGGCCGTGCACAAGATCCCGTACGGCGCCTACGTCATGTTCGATGATGGCCACATCATCAGCAAGGGCGACCGGATGGCGGAATGGGATCCGTTCACCATGCCGGTGATCACCGAAACCGGCGGCACCGTGAAGTTCCAGGACCTGATCGAGGGCAAGACGCTCACCGAGCAGGTCGACGAAGCGACCGGTATCGCGCAGCGCGTGGTGATCGAATATCGCGCCACGTCCAAGTCGAAGGAGGATCTGCGTCCGCGCATGACCCTGCTCGACGAGGGCTCGGGCGAGGCCGCCCGCTACCTGCTGGCGCCGGGCGCGGTGCTCTCGGTGGAGGACAATGCGACCGTGCAGGCCGGCGACGTGCTGGCCCGCGTTGCTCGCGAATCCGCCAAGACCCGCGACATCACCGGCGGTCTGCCGCGCGTCGCCGAGCTGTTCGAGGCGCGCATCCCGAAGGAGGCGGCGATCATCGCCAAGGTCTCGGGCCGTGTCGTGTTCGGCAAGGACTATAAGGCGAAGCGCAAGATCGGCATCCAGCCCGAGGACGGCGGCGAGATCGTCGAATATTTGGTGCCGAAGTCGAAGGTGATCGACGTTCAGGAAGGCGACTACGTCAAGCGTGGCGACAACCTGATCGGCGGTTCGCCGAACCCGCACGACATCCTCGAAACGCTCGGGATCGAGCCGCTCGCGGAATATCTCGTGTCGGAAATCCAAGAGGTCTATCGTCTGCAGGGCGTGAAGATCAACGACAAGCACATCGAGACGATCGTTCGTCAGATGCTGCAGAAGGTCGAGATCATCGAAGCCGGCGACACGACGTTGCTGGTCGGCGAGCAGGTCGATCGCGAGGAAATGGACGCGATCAACGAGAAGCTGGAGGACGGTCAGGCGCGCGCCGCGGGCAAGCCGATCCTGCTGGGCATCACCAAGGCGTCGCTGCAGACCCGCAGCTTCATCTCGGCGGCGTCGTTCCAGGAGACCACCCGCGTCCTCACCGAGGCGGCGGTCCAGGGCAAGCAGGACACGCTGATGGGCCTGAAGGAGAACGTGATCGTCGGCCGGCTGATCCCGGCGGGCACCGGCGCGGGCATGAACCGCCTGCGCGTGGCGGCCTCGTCGCGCGACGCGGCACTGCGCGTCCAGCAGCGCAAGCTGCAGGAGGCGATGGTCGCGGCCGGCTCGGCCGGCACCGCGGCGCAGACCCGCGCCGCCGAGGAAAAGCGCAGCCCGCGCGAGGACGTCGGCACCGGCAGCGATCCGCTCGCCGAAGTCGTCCCCTCGGGCACCGGCACCGACGCCGATGCGGGCGAGTATCTGAACGAGGAGTGATCCTCGCTTCAGGCGCTGGCCTGACGTGAAAGAGCCGCCGTCCGGGATGCCGGGCGGCGGTTTTTTTTGGCGATCGATCGGAGGGGGATCGAAAGGCGCGTTCCGGCCCCGCGCCCTAATCTCGTCACCCCGGGCTTGACCCGGGGTCCCGCTTTGTCGCGGGCGCTTTTCGAGCGGACGACGGTCGCTCCGCCATCCCGGACCTGTTCCGGCGTCTACTCCCCCGAGAGAGCAGCGGCACGGTGGATGCCGGAACGGGTCCGGCATGAACGGGGGAAGTGGCGGAGGTCTCGCTTCATCGCGGAGGTCGGGAAGAAGCGGGACCCCGGGTCAAGCCCGGGGCGACGGAAGCACGGCCTGCCCAAAACATGGCCACCGCCCTCCAACCGTCGTCATTGCGAGCGTAGCGAAGCAATCCAGGGGCCGGATCAGGACGCCCTGGATTGCTTCGCTACGCTCGCAATGACGAAATCTGCTGCCTACCTCACCGCGGCGGCGTGATCGTGATCCGCGCCGCGGGGTCGAGCCCGCCCTGATGCGCCGGGCAGCGCGTGTAGCGGAAGCTTTTGTCGGTGCAGAGCCACACCTCGTCGAGCGCCCCGCTCCTGGTCCCGGTCACCCGCATCATATCCGCGCGCAGCCCGGAATTGGCCGCGGCGATCGCCTCTGCCAGCCGCCCGGCGGTCAGCGGGGCCTGCGCCAGCCGGGCCATGTCGGGGAAGCGCAGCGCGTGGAACATCGCGTTCGACTTGGTGAAATAGCGCTCCGGCGTATAGCCGGCCATGCACGTCCCGTGTTTCGACCATTCGTGCTGCATGAGCTGCGGCGAAGGCGTCGCGCAAACGTGCCGGCGGATCACCTGCCGCGACAGGATCGGTGTCGCGCGACAATATTGCGGCCAGTCCTTCCCCACCCCGTCCGGCCACAGCCCATGGAGCACGAAGCCGAAGCGATTGCTGCCCCCGCACTGAAAACGCGCGTTGGGGCGGTCTCCGCTGGTACGGCAATATTCGGGGCTCCAGCTGATCGCGAGCGTGTAGCTGCCGATCGGCAGGCGCCGCACCGGCTGGCTGGCCGAGGGCAGATCGGGGCGCGGGCGCGGCAGATCGGACGGGATCGCGCACGACAACGCCTGCGCGCCCGCAATGCCGGGCATCGCGACGGCGGCCAACGCGCCCAGCATCATCCCGCGCTTCATCATCATCGTCATACGTCTTCTTCCTCGGACTCCAGTCCTTCGCCGAACCACAAGCGTGCGTCGGGACGAAATAGCTGCACCGCCGCCGCGACGCTCAGCGCCAGGATCGCCGCCGACAGCAGCAACGCGGTCATCGGCACCTTGCCGCCCGCGACCACCATCAGGTTGATCGCGAAGCGCACCGCCGCCAGCCCGGTCAGGATCGTCACCACCCACTTGGCGGCGAGGCTGGCGCGCCGTGCGACCAGATACCAGAGCGTCAGCGTGATCGCGCAGCTAAGCAACAATGCCGCCGGCAACAGCCAGCCATAAGCCGCCGTCTTGGGATCGATCGCCAGCCGGTCGGCGGTCTGTT
The DNA here is from genome assembly GCF_036946485.1 of Sphingomonas phyllosphaerae. Classification (GTDB taxonomy): domain Bacteria; phylum Pseudomonadota; class Alphaproteobacteria; order Sphingomonadales; family Sphingomonadaceae; genus Sphingomonas; species Sphingomonas phyllosphaerae_E. The sequence continues at coordinate 730,602 of NZ_JAQIJA010000006.1, read as the reverse complement.
GCCAACTGAATGCCCAGCCGATCAACGATACGGCGAACGACGCCAGATACAGCCGCTCGAACCGCACGATCGACGGCGGCCGGCCATCCGCGCCGAAATACGCCAGCGGCGACTTCTTCTCCACCGACACCACCGTCTTCTTCCTGCGCTCGCTCATAGCTCTGCAAAGTCCAGCCCGATGTCGGCGGCGGGGGCCGACTGGGTGATCCGCCCGACGCTGACGTAGCGCACGCCGCTGCGCGCGATCGCGCCGATCGTCGCCAGCGTGACCCCGCCCGACGCCTCGGTCGGCACGCGCCCGCCGACGATCGCCACCGCGTCGCGCAACATGTCCGGCTGCATGTTATCGAGCAAGAGGTGCGTGGCGCCCGCGGCGATCGCCGGCTCGATCTGGTCGATCCGGTCGACCTCGACGATGATCGTCGCGATCCCGGCGGCCTTCGCCAGCGCCGCCGCGGGGCCGACCCCGCCGGCGACCGCGACATGATTGTCCTTGATCATCGCCGCGTCCCACAGCCCCATGCGATGGTTCTGCGCGCCGCCGGTGCGCGTCGCATATTTCTCCAGCCGTCGGAGCCCGGGGATCGTCTTGCGCGTGTCGAGCAGGGTGGCGCCGCTGCCCGCGATCGCATCGACATAGGCCGCGGTCAGCGTCGCGATCCCCGACAGATGCTGGACGGTGTTCAGCGCCGACCGCTCGGCGGTCAGCAACGCGCGCGCATTCCCGGTCACGCGCAGCAACGCGGTGCCGGGCGCGACACGATCGCCGTCGGACACCAGTGGGGTGATCTCCGCCTCGGGGTCGAGCCGCCGGAAGAACGCCGCCGCGATCTCCAGCCCGCAGACGGTGATCGCGTCGCGGCTGTCCATCACTGCCTCGAACCGCACCGCGACCGGGATCACCGCGGCGGAGGTGACGTCACCGCCCTCCCCCAGATCCTCGGCGAGCGTCCCGGCGACGAACGCGTCCAGATCGAAGCCGTCGAGCGTGAAGGTCATGGCAGTTGCTCCGTCGGCTCGACGCCCCAGATCCGGTCGGTCTGGATGAACCCCGCCTGCCCCTTCACGTCGAAGCGGCACCAGCCGTTGCCGCAGCGCGAAACGCGCCCGACCACGCCAGGCTGCACCCGCCATACGATCGTCGGGCCACCGGGGCGGTCGCGCAATTCGGCCGGCTCGGTCCCGCGCACGATCGCGGTGCGGCGGCTGCTGAGCAAAGCATTGAGCATCCACCCTTGCGTTCCGTCCGGGTCTTCCACGCGGCGCCATTCCTTGAACGCCTCCAGCACCTTCACCGGCAGGTCGGCGCGGACGTAGATCCAGCTCGCCGGAAAGTTGCGCCCCGGCCCGGTGCGCATCCGCGCCCGCGAAGCGGCGATCGAGCCGACGAACGGCGGCGTCTTCGCCTCGCTGGCCGCTGCGGCGGGCATGGGGGCGAGCAGCGTCAGCGCCGCCGCACCTGCCACGATCGTAAGAAGGTCCCTGTTCACATCCACCCTCTAGCCACGCCGACCCTGCCGCATCAACCGTTGACGCATGGGCGCGGCTTCGCCAATCCCGACGCATGGCCGATACGCGACGCTGCGCCCATCCCAAGGTGATCGTGACGCGGGCGCTCCCCGATGTCGTGATGCGCCGGCTGGACGAATTGTTCGAGGTCACCGGCAACGCCGACGACGCACCGCTATCGCGCGACGCGCTCGCCGCCGCGATGGCCGAGTGCGACGTGCTGGTGCCCGCGGTGACCGACACGATCGACGCCGCGCTGATCGCGGGTGCGGGGCCGCGGCTGCGGCTGATCGCCAACTTCGGCGCGGGCGTGAACCATATCGACCTGAAGGCGGCCCGCGCGCGCGGCATTATCGTCACCAACACGCCCGGCGTGCTGACCGAGGATACCGCCGACATGACGATGGCGCTGATCGTCTCGGTGCCACGGCGGCTGGCGGAGGGCGAGAAGCTGGTCCGCTCCGGCGAGTGGAAGGGGTGGAGCCCGGGCGGGATGCTCGGCTACCGGATCGGCGGCAAGGCGCTGGGGATCGTCGGCATGGGCCGCATCGGCCAGGCGGTGGCGCGGCGCGCGCGCGCTTTCGGCCTGTCGATCCATTACCACAACCGCCACCGGCTGCCGAAGGTCGTCGAGGCGGAGCTGAACGCGGTCTGGCACCCCAACCTCGACGAATTGCTCGGCGCGATCGACATATTGACGATCCACACGCCGCTCAACGCCGACAGCCGCGACCTGATTGACGCACGCCGCATCGCGCTGCTGCGCCCGCACGTCTATGTCATCAACGCCAGCCGCGGCGGCATTCTCGACGAGGACGCGCTGGTCGAGGCGCTGGAGAGCGGTCGCCTCGCCGGAGCCGGACTCGACGTGTGGCGGCACGAACCCGAGATCGACCCGCGACTGCTTGCGTTGTCGAACGTCGTGATGACCCCGCATATGGGCTCGGCGACGTGGGAGGGGCGCGTCGCGTCGGGCGAGAAGGTGATCGCCAATATCCGCATGTGGGCCGACGGCCACCGCCCGCCCGATCAGGTGCTCGAAGGCTGGGCGTAACGCCCGCCGTTACGCCGTCAACCCGGACGAGGGCCGATCGACATTCATGACGGTGTCCTCTTGCCCTCGCCCCTGGACAGGGGAGAGGGATAGCACAGCTTGGGTGAGGGATTGAGCGAGCCAAAGGCTCGCGCGCTCGCTTGCGCGAGCGCCACCCCTCACCCAGCTTCGACCAAGACTTTGCTGCGCAAAGCCCAAGTCTGCGCAACCCTCTCCTCTCTGCGAGGGGCGAGGGCAGGCAACCATGAATATCGATCGCCCCTGGTTCCGGGGTCTACCGTTCCAAGAGGCAACGGCTTACTCGTTTGCGGACCGGTGGATGCCGGAACAAGCCCGGCATGACGGGTGACGGTTCGCGGCCCGCTTCTTCTCGACGGGTAAGCCGGGACGCCGGATGGTGGTGAAGGTGACGAAAGTCAGTCCATTTTCTTCCCCACCGCCCCGAGGATCAGCGCGGCGATCACACGCCCGCTATAGCGCAGACATAGCTCCTGATGGATTGCGGCGGCATCGGCGCTTGCGGCGCTGATCGCGCGGATGGCTTCATCGCGGGCGCGGTCGGCGTGATAGGCGGCGTGGCGATCGTGCGGCATCGGGCTCTCCATCAATGGCCCGATCGGCGTGCCCCCGCGACGTTGCCCCCGCATGTCGCCCGCATTGCCGCACCGCAATCGATCTCGCCGCCGATCCGTGACGAAGCATGTCCGCCCGGAACCGTGACGTCCGCGCCGCATTGACGCGGCATCCCCAGCACAGGAACCAAGCATATGAAAAAGATCGCACTCTCCGCCCTGCTTGTCGCCGCGGCGGTGTCGACCTCGGCCTGTTCGACGCTCCGCGGCGCGGCGATCGGCGGAGCGGGCGGCGCAGGTGTCGCGGCGGCGACTGGCGGCAACGTCGAGAAGGGCGCGGCGGTCGGCGGCGTCGGCGGCGCCGTGGTGGGTACCGTGGTCGACTGACGCGCCACATTCCTCACGCTATGAAGACGGCGCGTCGCCCGGCCGGGTGGCGCGCCGTTTCGTCATGGGGGAAGAGCGATGATCGGAATCGTGTTGATGGCGGCGGCGGTGGTCGCGGCCTGTCCGGCGCAACAGCGCGGCGCGCCGCTCCACAGCGTCGACATCTACGATGGCCCGATCGCCGACAATGCCGTGCTCGCCCCCGATGCCACCCGCCGTCTGAACCGAACAACGGTGCAGGTATGGCGGGTCGAGGGCGTGTATCGCGCCGGACGCTCGCTCAACGTGCAGTGCGGCTATGCCGCCGGCGGGTCGGTGTCGATCCCGGTGGCCCGGCCGGTCCGCGAATGTCGACTGACGCGGCGCGGCGGCGTCCGCACCTTCCAATGCGCCTGATCGGCACGGTCCGGGACGCGGCCGACCTGCGCGCCAGCCGCTCGACCGGGGCCGGATCATGATGACGGCTGGTCGCGATGTCCGATCAAGTTGACGCTGCGACCCCGTCAACGGCGCTGCCTGCGGCGATCCGGCCCGCCGCCGCCAGCACCGCTTCGGCACTGGCCGCCGACGCCGACCGAAGCGGCTCGAAATAGGCCGCGACGATCAACGGCGCGCGGCCGTGCGGCGCGCCGAACGCCAGGTCGACATAGATCGGACGGCGCTCGCCACCGCCCGTCCCGGTTTTGTCGCCCGCCCGCCAGTTCGCGGGAAAGCCTGCGCGCAGCCGGTTGCGCCCCGTGCTCGCCGCAGCCATCCACTCGATCAGCATCGCGCGGCTCGCCGGCCGCAGCACGTCGCCTTCCACGATCTTCGCGACGGTCGTCGCCATCGCCGCCGGGGTCGTCGTGTCCAGCGCCGTACCCGGCGGCGTTACGTTCAATGCGGGCTCATAGCGGTCGAGCCGGCTGACGCGGTCGCCGCTCTCCCGCCAGAACGCCGTCAGCCGGGCCGGTCCGCCGACCCGGCGCAGCAGGACGTTGGCGGCGGTGTTGTCGCTGGTGACGACGGCGGCGCGCGCCAGTTCGCGGACGGAGAGCGTCATCGCGGCGCTCGCGGCGGTCACCGGGCTGTGGGGGAGGAGATCCCCGCCCGCCCAACGCAGCATTTCGTCCAGCGCGAGCCGACCTCGCTCCGCTTCGACAAGGATCATGGCGGCGAGCGAGAGTTTGAACGAGCTGGCCTGGGTGAAGCGTTCGTGCTGGCGCCAGCCGATCGTCGCCCGCCGCCCGGTATCGACGATGCAGACCCCCAATCGACCGCCGGAGCGACGCTCGAGCGCGCGGAGCGCCTCCTCGGCCGAACGTGGACGCGGGGCCGCGCCGATCAGCGCGGCGGCGCCGCCGAGCAGCAGGTGACGTCGATGCACTTGGGTGCCCATCCGCGCGTCATAACAGCGCCGCGCGGGGACGCGAGCATCATCCGCTGCCGATCACGTCGAAACCGGCGCGCAAGTCGGGCGGTTGCCCCGCATCCGCGACATCAGGAGCTTGCCCGTCCGCCGCACGCTGGATGCCGGACAGGTCCCGCATGACGGAACGGCTTGCGTGACGAAGTCTCTTGAGGTTCCGGCCCAACGTTCGGAGCAGTTCCGATCGCATCTGGGACGGCGGAGGGCAACGGGTGACCGACGGAGGCCGCTCCGGCCGACGCCATCCGCTACTCACGCCAGCAAGGCCGCCCGCGCCACGTCCTTGCTGCGCCCGAACGTCCGCAGGATCGTCACCATTTCCTCGCGCGCCGGCACGAACACGCCGCCGAGTGCCACGCGCGTCGTCGGCCGCACCGGCCGCCACACCCCGCCGTCACATACTTCAAGATCGGCCATCACTTCGATCGGCAGCGCCGCGCCGTCCAGCCGCGCGAACGGGTGCGAGCGGAATCGCTGGCTCGCCGCGCCGATCGTCACCCCGCCGGGCCAGTCGGCCAGCAACTGCCCCGCGTCTCGGGCACTCGTCAGCACGTCGATGTCGGCCACCGACGTGGCGCCGCCGTGCAATCGCACCGCCGCGCTGCCGATCACCCACCATGGATCGCACGCCGAACGCAGCGCTGCCGCCACCTGCGCCAGCGCCGCGTCGAACATCAGTCGCCGGTCAGGATGCGGTCGACGAGCTGCTTGACGGTCGGCACGAAGCCGTTCGAGTAGAACGGATCGCGCTTGAAGTTATATGCGGCGTGGCCCGCGAACATCAAATTGGCGTCGGTGTCGCCGCCGTGCGCGATGTCCTGCAACGTCTTCTGGATGCAGAAGCTGCGCGGATCGGCGAGCCGCCCGGTCGAGTTGGTTTCGGTATCCGCCCAGCTCGAGAACAGGCACTGGCTGAGGCAGCCCATGCAATCGGCCTGGTCCTTGCGGATCTCGCCCTTTTCATGCGGCGTCACGAACACCAGCGTATTGTCCGGCGTCTTGAGCGCGTCGGTGAAGCCGGCGCCGAACCATTCGCGTGCGCGCAGCAGGTCGTTGCGCGTCACCCAGAAGTTCTTGCCCTTCACGCCGACGTCAAGCTGGAAGACATGGTCGCCGGCTTCCTGCGTCGAGAAGGCGATCTGCCGCTCCGACCGCGCCTCGAGCGAACGCAGGAACGGGTTGCGCACCGCCGACGAATAGAAACCGGTCGGCGAGAAACGGTGCAGCAGCACCTCGCCTTCCTCGATCTGCGTCAGCTTGGCCTTCCACTCCTCGGGGATCGGGCTTTCCTGCGTCAGCAGCGGGCGCGTGCCGTACTGGAAGGCGATCTGGCCGAGTTCGGGATTGTCGATCCAGTCGTTCCAGTCGCGCAGGTACCAGACGCCGCCCGCCATCACGATCGGCGTGCTATCCGGGATGCCGCCCTCGCGCATCGTCTCGCGCAGCGCCTTGACGCGCGGATAGGGATCCTCGGGCTTCAACGGGTCCTCGGCGTTGGACAGGCCGTTGTGCCCCCCCGCCAGCCACGGGTCCTCGTAGACGACTGCCGCCAGCCACTCGCTCGCCTTGGAATAGGCGCGCTTCCACAACGCGCGGAACGCGCGTCCCGAGCTGACGATCGGCAGGTAATTGACGTTGTACGACGCCGCGATCTCGCTCAGCTTGTACGGCATCCCCGCGCCGCAGGTGACGCCCGCGACCAGCCCGCGCGTCCGCTCCAGCACGCCGTGCAGCACGCGCGGCGCGCCGCCCATTTCCCACAGCACGTTGATGTTGATCGCGCCCTTGCCGCCCGCGATCTCCCACGCGCGCTGCACCTGCTGCACCGCGCCCTCGATCGCATAGGCGATCAGTTCCTCGTGCCGCTCGCGCCGGGTCAGCGCACGATAGATTTGCGGGATGATCTTGCCATCGGGATCGTAGCTGTCCGCGTTCACCGCCGAGACCGTGCCGATCCCGCCCGCCGCCGCCCAGGCGCCCGCCGAGGCGTGATTGGTGGCGGCAACCCCCTTGCCCCCTTCCACCAGCGGCCAGACCTCGCGGCCTCCATAGACGATCGGCTTCAGCCCCTTGAACACGCGAATTCCCGTTTTCACCAGTGATGCAGCGGCCCCATATAAAGCAATCGGGCCGCAACGCGACCGAAATGCGACTCACCCGAGCAAAGCCGGTCGCCCGATCGCATCCGAATAGACCGCGGCGGAGCGCGCGATCATCGCCGCCGCGTCGTGCACCGCCAGTGCCTGCGCGCGATTGGCCGCGCCGGTCGCCGCGCGCAGCGTCGCGTCGCTCGCCAGCGGCTGCAGCGCATCGCGCAACGACACCTCCGCGGCGTGCGCCGACAGCAATGCGCGGTTCTCCGGCGCGAGCAGCGCCTGGACCGCGCCGCCGCGCAGCGCCATCACCGGCACGCCTGCGGCCATCGCCTCGACCACGATCGCGGGCGCCTGGCCAAGCCGCAGCGGCAGCACCAGCACGTCGAGCCCCCCGAGCCACGCCGAGAAAGACGCGAGCGCACCGGCCAGCACCAACCGGTCGTCGATCCCCATCGCCAGCGCCGCGCGCTCGACCGCCGCCCGCCCCGGCCCCTCGCCGACCACCACCAGCCGGAAACGCGCCGCCAGCCCCGCAACCGCGCGCACCAGCAACCCCAATTCCTCGTCGCTCGCCCCGTCGAGCGTCACCCCGATCGCCACCTCGCCGGCCTTGCGCCGGAAGCCGCCGACCGTCTTTGCATCCGGCTCGCGCGCGAAGGCCGACAGATCGATGCCGTCTGGAATCGCGTGCAGCCGTGCGCCCGCGATCTTCCAGCGCGCCGCAGCCGCCGCTGCGGCGACATCGCCGCCGACCACCAGCCCCGCCGCCGCACCCAGCGCGATCCGACGATACAGCCGCGCGCTGCCGCCGCTCGTCGCGTCGGCGGGGTCCTCGTGGTGGACGATCGGCGGCGTACCGCGCGGAAAGGCGCGCCGCGCCATCACCGCGTCGATCGCCCCCGCGCCGAAGCTCAGCACCAGATCATAGCCGCGCATCGCGCGCGCGATCGCCTCGTACCGCGCGACCGACACCGCGCCGGACAGCGGCGGCGAGTTCTGCGCCAGCGTCGCTGCCACGCCGTCCGGCAGCGTGTCGGCAGCGACGACCTGCCGCGCGCGATCACCGAAGGCGGTCATCAACTGCACCGCCCGACGACGCCACGGATCGACATCGTGTGCGGCACCTTCGCCGAAAAGATAAAGAAGGGACAGCGACTGTGACATACCCGCCACATACTACGGCAAATGTTGCCGTGCACCATCTTCCGCTTCCCCTCTTCGGCGGAACAGGACAAGGGTTTGCCTGTTATCCGCGACTAACAGGAGACGCACCCATGAAGATCGCTTCCATGTTCGCCGCTGCCGCTTCGCTCACGCTGGCTGCCGCCCCCGCCCTCGCCGCCCCGGCCGCCAGCCCGGCGGCCTCGCTGTCGGTCGCGAAGTCGGCGCGCGCCGCCACCGCCACCAGCGGCAAGAGCAAGCTGGCCGCGCCGGGTGCGATCGTCGGTCTCGTCCTCGCCGCGGCGGTCGTCGCTGCCGGTGTCGTGATCGCGGTCGACGACAACGACGATTCGGACAGCAACTGATCCGATCCGTCGCGCCGCCTCGGCGGCGTGATGGTGAGAGGCCCGGGGCGCACGCGCGCTCCGGGCCTTTTCGTGTCCGCCGTCATTGCGAGCGTAGCGAAGCAATCCAGGGCCGGACCAGGACGCCCTGGATTGCTTCGCTACGCTCGCAATGACGGATGAGAGACGACGATTACCCGATCCAGTCCTTCGGCACATGCGTGATCCGGCACGCCAGATCGGCCTCGCCGCTCGCCACCACCCAGTGATCGCCGCCGTCGGCGATCCCGGTCGTGAACACCACATCGGTGACGTACAGCAGCTCTTCCAGCGGTTTCAGCAACTCGGGCGCCGGCTCCAGCAGCGGCGCGTGATCGGTCGCCAGCGCGCGCGACGGATCGTCGCGGTCGAGCAGCGTCCAGTAGGTCCGGTAAATACCGACCACCCCCGATGGCTCGACACCATGCCACAGCGACAGCCAGCCCTGCTTTCCGCCGACCTCCGCCAGCACCGGCGGCGCACCGCCGCCCATCCGTGCGGTCGCCATCGTCTGCGCATGCGGCCGGATGCCGGGCTTGTCATAGGGCTTCCAGTGCAGCGCGTCGGGCGAGGTCGCGAGGTTGATCGACGGCCCCGCGCGCCATTCAGACTCGGGCGGATAGGCGAAGTACAGATCGCCGAGCGGCCGCGTCTGTGCGCAGAACTTGCCCCCGACCTTGCCCTCGAAGATCAGCATGTCCTTGTTCTGATGGTCGAGGACGATCCCCTCCAGCGTCCAGTCGAGCGCATCGTCGCTGGTGTAGAGCGTCGTCGAATGCCGCTCTGGGCTGACCGAACAGGTCGTCATGTAATAGCGCCCGTCGACCTGCGTGATCCGCGCATCCTCGACGCCATAGCATTGGTAATCGGTGCGCGGCGCGATCGCGCGGTCGTAATGGATCGCCACCACCCCACGCCCCTCGGCATCCAGCTCGACGGGCAACAGCCACGACAGCGAGGTCAGCGCCATCACCTTCCACCCGCCGCCGCGCATCATGAACTTGCGCGGATCGGCGGTATCGACCAGCGACAGCGGCCAGGCGTCGAGCACATAGCCGCCGTCAAGCCAGCGGATCGCATGGATCTGCTGCTCGCGCACCGGGTGGCGCAGCGCCTCGGCGACGCGCACCATCAACAACAGATTGCCGTTCGGCAACCGCGTCATCCCCGGATTGAACGCGCCCAGCACATAGGTCTCGGCGTCGATCTTGCCCGCGAGCGGCGAGCGCGACAGGTCGATGTCGTGCGGGGTGAGCACCAGCGCGTCATGCGGCCAGTCGGCCATCATTCCTCCTCCTGCACGCGCGGGCTGATCGTCAGCCGCTGGATCACGGTGCGGCGCGGTTGAGTCAGCAGATACTGGACGCCGACCGCGATGTCCTCGGCGCGCAGCATCGTCCCCGCCTCGATCTGTTCGCGCTGCTCTTCGGGGCTGATGTCGGGCATCTGCATGTCGGAGCCGGTCTTGCCGGGCTCGACCAGCGCGACGCGGATGTCCTTGCCGCCCAGTTCGCGGCGCAGCGCGATCGAAAAGCCCTGCAACCCGTGCTTGATCGCCGCATAGACGGTCGAATGCGGTCCGAGTTCATAGGCGCTGGTCGAGCCGATCAACACGATATCGCCGCCGGGCGCCATCGTCGCGGCGGCGCGGTGCGCGAGCAGCAGATACTGGGTGAAGTTGAGCGCGATCGCGTGGCGCACCGCCGCCTCGTCCATCTCGCTCAGCCCCGACGCTGCCTCGGCGGCATTGGCGACGACGATATCATAGCCGCCCAGCGCCGCATCGGCGGCAGACAGGAACGCGCCGACATTGTCGGGATCGGACAGATCGTGCAGCGCACCCTCGCCGGTGCCGACCTTGCGGATGTCCGCCAGCGCCTCGTCGAGATGCGCCTGATCGGTGCCGCCGATGAACACCGACGCACCTTCGGCGGCGAGCAAGCGCGCGATCGCGCGCCCGATGCCCGTCGTCCCGCCGGTGATCGCCGCGCGGCGGCCAGCCAGCGGCAACACGCTGGTGTGAGCGTCCCGGACGTCGGTCATACGAGCGCTCCATGATTAAGCCGCACAACCACCCCATCGTACGTCGCCCCGGACCCTTCGGCGAAGCTCAGGAGAGCCTTGATCCGGGACCCCGCTTCTTCTTCTCGGTCGAGGCAAAAGCGGGATCCCGGATCAAGTCCGGGATGACGGAAAAGACTAGGCGCGGCTCTCGTCATGCGGGCTCTCCGGGCAAAGGTCGCAAAGCCCGACGACAGCGCCTCAGTCCGCCGGGCGGTTCCCGGTGCGCGCCAGCCATTGCATCAACGCAGGTTGCACCGCCGGCTCGTCGAGCATCGGCGCATGGCCGACCTCCGGCACGGTCACCAGCGCGGCATCGGGGAGCGTCGACACCATTCGCTCGGCGGTGCGCGAGGACAGGATGTCGCTCAGCGCGCCCCGCACCACCAGCACCGGCACCCCCGCCAGCGCGGCGAGCGCGCGCCACATGTCCGGTCCCGCCTCGTTGCCGGGCAGGCGGAACGGCTCGGCGATCTTCATGTCATAGTCGAGCACGATCCGCCCGGCGGAATTGACCCGGTACAGCCGCTTGGCCATCGCCAGCCATTGCTCGATCGTCCAATCGGGATAGGCGGCGGCATTGCCCTCCTGCACTCCGCGCGCGGCGTGCATCCACGTCGGATAGGTGCTCGGCTTGCCGACATAGCCACGGATGCGCGCGAGCCCGGCCGGTTCGATCTCCGGCCCGACGTCGTTGAGCAGCGCGCCCGCCAGCCGCCCCGGCACCAGCCCGGCGAGCAGCATCGTCACGATCCCGCCCAGCGACGTGCCGATCGTCACGAAGCGGTCGAGCTTCTGGTCGTCGAGCAGCGCGACCACGTCCTGCGCATAGGTGAGCGGGACATAGCTCATCGGGTCCTTGGCATAGGCACTTTCGCCGCGCCCGCGGAACTCGACCGCGATCACGCGCCGCGCGGGCGCGATCGTCCGCGCCACGTCGGCAAAGTCGCGCGCGTTGCGGGTCAGTCCGGGCAGGCACAGCACCGGCGGCGCGTCATCGGCGCCGGGATAGTCGCGCGCATGGAGCCGCAGCCCGTCGCTCGACCACCAATAGATGTCCCGAAACTCCGCCATCGCTTGCGCCCCCTGCCGACCGCCCCCCATATCGCGGCATGGCCGTCGACCCGCAAGCATATCGCCCCGAGCGCACCCTCACCGCACTCGGCGACCCCTTTTATGACGAAGTCGCCGCCGCGCGCTTCCCGCAGGCGATACTTCGTTTCCGCAACGATCGCGCCGCCGCACAGGTCGGGCTCGACACGCTCGACGATGCCGAATGGGTCGCGCATTTCGGCCGCTTCGATCCACTGCCCGGCACGCTCGAACACCCGCTAGCGCTGCGCTACCACGGGCATCAGTTCCGCGTGTACAATCCCGACATCGGCGACGGACGCGGCTTCACCTTCGCGCAGCTCCGCGACGACCGCGGGCGGTTGCTCGACCTCGGCACCAAGGGTTCGGGGCAGACGCCGTGGAGCCGCTTCGGCGACGGCCGCCTGACCTTGAAGGGCGGCGTGCGCGAGGTGCTGGCGACCGAGATGCTCGAAGCGCTCAACGTTCCCACGTCGCGCAGCTTCTCGCTGATCGAAACCGGCGAGGCGCTGGAGCGCAACGACGAACCCTCGCCGACGCGCGGCAGCGTGCTGGTGCGGCTCAGCCATTCGCACATTCGCATCGGGACGTTCCAGCGGCTCGCCTATCACCGCGACGAGGACGCGCTGCGCCGCCTGACCGGCTATGTGCTGCGCGAACTCTATGGCGAGGACAGTGACGATCCGGTGAGGCTGCTGGAGCGTGTCGTCGCGCGCACCGCGACGCTCGCGGCGCGTTACATGGCGGCGGGGTTCGTCCACGGCGTGCTCAATTCCGATAATATCAACGTCACCGGCGAGAGCTTCGACTACGGCCCGTGGCGGTTCGCGCCGGTCTGGGATCCGGGGTTCGTCGCCGCCTATTTCGACCACGCCGGCCTCTACGCCTTCGGTCGGCAACCAGAGGCGATCCTGTGGGACGTAATGCAGCTCGCTTCCTCGCTCGCCCAGATCGCCGAGTCCGAGCCACTGATCGCCGCGCTCGACGGCTTCGCCGGCCAGTATCAACCCGCAATCGCCGAGGCGGTGCTGTGGCGGCTCGGCCGGGTGCCGCGCGCACCGGAGGAAAACCGCGCGCTGGTCCAGGCGGTCGAACGCGCGTTGCGCGCGACGCTCACGCCGGTCGACCGGTTCTTCTTCGACGCCTTTGCGCAACCCCTGCCGCAAACATACGGCACCGAATGGGACGAGGTGCGCAAACATCTAGAGGCCTTTTCGCCCCGCCGGGCGCGCGATCATGGCTATTGGCAGGGCGAACCGTGCTCGATGCTGATCGACCGGGTCGAGGCGATCTGGGCACCGATCGCCGACGCCGACGATTGGGGGCCGTTTGGCGCCACCATCGCCAACATCCGCGCGATGGGCGACGCGCTGCGCTGACGATCCCCCTTCCGCCGCGGTGAAAGTTACGGCTAAGACCAGCGGCATGGCTGAGCTGATCTCCTTCGAACCCGCCACCGGCGCGGAACTGTGGCGTGCGGAGACGAGCGACGTCGATGCCGAGGTGGCGGCGGCGCGCGCCGGCTTCGTGCCATGGGCGGCCAAGTCCTTGTCGTTCCGCATCGAAACGCTGCGCCGCTTCGCCAATGTCGTCCGCCAGCGCGCCGATGCCTTCACCGACCTGATCGCGCGCGAAACCGGCAAGCCGCTCTGGGAGGCGCGCACCGAGGTCGACACCGTCGCGGCGAAGGTCGATATCTCGGTCAGCGCCTATGCCGAGCGCACCGCGCAGCGCCGGCTCGACGCGCCGATGAACACCCGCATGGCGCTGCGCCACAAGCCGCATGGCGTGCTGGCGGTGCTGGGGCCGTACAATTTCCCCGCGCATCTGCCCAACGGCCACATCGTCCCCGCGCTGATCGCGGGCAACGCCATCGTCTTCAAACCCTCGGAGAAAACCCCCGCCACCGGCGCGTTTCTGGTCGATTGTTTCCACGCCGCCGGGGTGCCTTCCGAGACGCTGCGGCTGGTGATCGGAGGCCCCGACGAGGGCCGCGCATTGGCCGCGCACGACGGGATCGACGGGCTGCTGTTCACCGGCTCGGCGCGCACCGGGATCGCGCTCAACCGCGCCTTCGCGGAGAAGCCCGAGAAGATTCTCGCGCTGGAGATGGGCGGCAACAACCCGATCCTCGTGTGGGACACCCCCGACCTGCACGCCGCCGCGGTGCTGATCGTCCAGTCCGCCTTCACCACCGCCGGGCAGCGCTGCACCGCCGCGCGACGGCTGATCGTGCAGGAGTCCCTGGCCGAACCGTTGCTTGCCGAGCTGGCGTCGCTGACCCGCCGGCTGATCGTCGGTGCGCCGCACGACGATCCGGCGCCGTTCATGGGGCCGGTGATCGACAATGACACCGCCGACGGGCTGACCGAGAGCTTCCTCGCGCTGATGATGAAGGGCGGCCGCCCGATCCACCACATGGCGCGCCCGGTCGAGGATCGGCCGTTCGTGACGCCCGGCATCATCGACGTCACCGATGTTGGCGACCGTCCCGACATCGAGCTGTTCGGCCCGCTGCTACAGGTGATCCGCGCCGACGACTTCGACGGCGCGATCGCGGAAGCGAACAACACCCGTTACGGCCTGTCCTCTTCGCTGATCAGCCAGACGCCGGCGCTGTTCGACCGCTTTTGGGCGGGGGCGCGCGCCGGGATCGTCAACTGGAACCGCCCGACCAACGGTGCCTCGTCGGCCGCGCCGTTCGGCGGAATCGGCTGGTCGGGCAACCACCGCCCCAGCGCCTATTACGCCGCCGATTATTGCGCCTATCCGGTCGTCTCGAACGAGGCCGAGGCCGCGCGCGCGACGATCGGCATCGGCCTCGCCGACGCCTGATTTCAGAAAGGGATCGAACGACATGGCAAGCGGACTCGTCGCGCTGCTCGACGATATCGCCGGATTGACGCGGCTGGCCGCGGCGTCGCTCGACGACGTCGGCGCCGCCGCCACCAAGGCGGGGACGAAGGCGGCGGGGGTGGTGATCGACGATACCGCGGTTACCCCGCGCTATGTCGTCGGCCTGTCGCCGAAGCGCGAGCTGCCGATCATCGGCAAGATCGCGCTCGGCTCGATCCGCAACAAATTGCTGTTCCTGCTGCCCGCCGCGCTGATCCTCAGCGCGGTCGCGCCCTGGGCGCTCGCGCCGCTGCTGATGCTGGGCGGCGCGTTCCTGTGCTTCGAGGGCGCGGAAAAGGTGATCGAGGCGGTGTCCGGCGGGCATGGTGCGGACGAGGAAACGGTGACGACCGATCCGGTCGCGCTTGAGAAGCAGAAGGTGTCGGGCGCGATCCGCACCGACTTCATCCTGTCCGCCGAGATCATGGTGATCGCCTTGCGCGAGGTGTCCGACCAGCCGCTGCTGACGCAGGCGGTGACGCTGGCGATCGTCGCGGTCCTGATCACCGCAGGTGTCTATGGCGTGGTCGCGTTGATCGTGAAGGCGGACGATGTCGGCCTGTATCTGGCGCAGCGGCCCTCGACGGCGGCGCAGGCGATCGGACGCGGGCTGGTGAAAGGCGTGCCGGTGCTGATGCGGGTGCTGACCGTCATCGGCACCGCCGCGATGCTGTGGGTCGGCGGCGACCTGCTGATCCACAATGCCGCCGACGTCGGCGTGCCGGCGCCGGCCGCGTTCGTCCACCATCTCGCCGAGGGCGCTGGTGGCGGGGCGCTTGGCTGGCTGATCAGCGCGGGGATCGCGGGGGTGTTCGGGCTGATCGTCGGCGGGGTGATCGCGCTGGTGTTGCACAAGGTTCATGCGGCGCGGCGTTGAGGGGTGACACACGTCTGTCCCTTGCGGGACGGCGTTGCGCTTCAACTCGACAGACATAGGCCCCTGCCTCCGCAGGGGCGACGGTGGAAGCGGGAAGGGCGCGATCAACAAGCGCTGTCGCCCCTGCGGAGGCAGGGGCCCATGTCTGTTCAATCAGCCACCACAGCGCACCCAGGCCAAACGCCGCTGTGTCCGCCCCAGAAACAACCACCACAAAACCAATCCTACGCCACCGCCAAGCATCGCTCGATTGCGCCGCCCGCCGCCCTGCCCCATGTGCGATGCCATCATGGCGACGCTTCTTGATCCCGACGCGCGCGGTCGCGTCATCCTCGTCGGTGCCGGCCCCGGCGATCCCGGCCTCCTCACCGTCCGTGCGGTCGAGGCGCTGCGCTGCGCCGACGTCGTCGTCCACGACGGGCTGATCGACCCGCGCGTCCTCGATCTCGCCCCGCCCGAGGCGCATCGCATCTCGGTCGCCAAGCGCCGCGCGCGCCACACGCTGCCGCAGGAGGCGATCAACGCGCTGATCGTCGCGCACGTCATGGCGGGCAGCGTCGTCGTGCGGCTGAAGGGCGGCGATCCGTTCATCTTCGGGCGCGGCGGCGAGGAGGTCGAGGCGGTGCGCGCCGCCGGGCTGGCCGTCGAAGTGATCCCGGGCGTGTCGGCCGCGCTCGGCTGCGCCGCCGAGGCGATGCTGCCGCTCACCCATCGCGACCACAGCTCGGCGGTCACTTTCGTCGCTGGCCAATGCAAGGGGCTGACCGATCAGGACTGGTCGGGGCTCGCCGGACAGGGCCGCACGCTGGTGATCTACATGGGCGTCGCGACCGCCGAGGCGATCGCCGACAAGTTGATGGCCGATGGCGTCGCGCCCGATATGCCGGTCGCGGTACTGGAAAAGGGCACGCTGCCCGGCCACCGCGCGCTGCGGACATTGCTTGCCGATCTCGGCGCGATGGTGGCGCGCGAGCAGGTGGCGAGCCCGGCGATCATCGTCGTCGGCGAAGTGGTGGAATTGTCCGACGCCGAGGACCGGCTGGCGGGCTATGCGAAGGTGGCGGAGACGATGGCATGAGGCTAGTGACCGGCAACGATCTGGCGAGCGGCGACGTGGTCTGGTGGACCGGCCACGGCTGGTCGCGCCACATCGCCGAGGCCGGCGACGCCGGTGAACGCGCCGAGGCGATCGCGCGCGAGGAAGAGGCGGCGCGGCGCGTCAACGTTCCTTACGTGATCGAGGCCAGCGAGACCCCCGACGGCCCGCGTCCGGCGCATATCAAGGACCGGATCCGCGCGCTCGGCCCGACCGTCCGCCCCGATCTGACGCTCAAGCCCGCCGATGCCCTTGCGGGCGACTGGGTGATCTGAACCCCTCCCCGCCGCCTGCGCGGGGATCGAGGAAGCAACGATGTACAAGTACGACGAATATGACCAGTCGATCGTCGATGCGCGGGTCGAGGAGTTTCGCGACCAGTGCCAGCG
Organism: Sphingomonas phyllosphaerae; assembly: GCF_036946485.1. GTDB lineage: Bacteria > Pseudomonadota > Alphaproteobacteria > Sphingomonadales > Sphingomonadaceae > Sphingomonas > Sphingomonas phyllosphaerae_E. The sequence continues at coordinate 713,622 of NZ_JAQIJA010000006.1, read as the reverse complement.
TCGGCTGTCGGGCGAGCTGAGCGAGGATCAGTTCAAGCCGCTGCGACTGATGAACGGGCTCTACCTCCAGCTGCATGCCTATATGCTGCGCGTCGCGGTGCCCTATGGCACGCTCAATGCCCGGCAGATGCGGATGCTGGCGCATGTCGCGCGCAAGTACGACCGCGGCTACGGCCATTTCACCACCCGCCAGAACATCCAGTATAACTGGATCAAGCTGGAGGACGCCGCCGACATCCTCGCCGAGCTGGCGACGGTCGAGATGCACGCGATCCAGACCAGCGGCAATTGCATCCGCAACATCAGCTCGGACCAATTCGCGGGCGCTGCCGCCGACGAAGTGACCGACCCCCGCCCGTTCGCGGAATTGCTGCGGCAGTGGAGCACCTTCCACCCCGAGTTCAGCTATCTGCCGCGCAAGTTCAAGATCGCGGTGATCGCCGCCGATGAGGATCGCGCGGCGATGCGGCTCCACGACATCGGGTTGCAATTGCTCGAGCGCGACGGCGTGCTCGGCGCGAAGGTGTTCGTCGGCGGCGGCATGGGCCGCACCCCGATGATCGCGCCGGAGATCAAGGACTTCATCCCCGCCGACCAGCTGATGAGCTATCTGGAGGCGTGCCTGCGCGTCTACAATCGCTACGGCCGGCGCGACAATATCTACAAGGCGCGGATCAAGATCCTGATCCACGAGCTGGGCGCGGACAAGTATCGCGCCGAAGTTGAGGAAGAGTTCGCACAGGTCCGCCAGCTCGGCATCGATCCGCCCGCCGCCGAACTGGCGCGGATCAGCGCGATGTTCGCCGCGCCTGCCTTCGCCGCCGACAGCGGTGCGGTCGCGGACCGCAGCGACCCCGACTTCGCGGTGTGGCTCGACCAGAACGTCCGCGCGCACAAGCAGCCGGGCCATGCGATCGTCACCATCTCGCTCAAGCCGATCGGCGGCATCCCCGGCGACGCTTCCGCCGAGCAGATCGACGTGATGGCCGACCTCGCCGAGCGCTACAGCTTCGACGAGCTGCGGGTCACGCACGCGCAGAACATCGTCCTGCCGCACGTCCGCATCGCCGACCTGAAGGCGGTGTGGGAGGCGCTCGCCGAGGCCGGGCTGGCCGACGCCAATCTCGATCTGATCAGCGACATCATCGCGTGCCCGGGGCTCGATTATTGCGCGCTCGCCAATGCGCGCTCGATCCCGCTCGCACAGAAGATCGGGCAGCGCTTCGCCGATCTCGATCGCCAGCGCGATCTCGGCGAACTGAAGCTCAAGATCAGCGGCTGCATCAACGCCTGCGGCCACCACCACGCCGGGCACATCGGCATCCTCGGCGTCGACCGGAAGGGCACCGAAAATTACCAGCTGCTGCTCGGCGGTTCGGGCGCGGAGGACGTCTCGCTCGGCAAGATCACCGGCCCGGGCTTCGACGAGGACGGCGTGGTCGATGCGATCGAGCGCGTGACCGACACCTATGTCCGCATACGCGAGACCGGCGAGCGCTTCGTCGACACCTACCGCCGCGTGGGCATGCAGCCGTTCAAGGAGGCGATCTATGGTTGATGCGTTCGAGGTCGACGTGATCGACGACCGCGCGCATCTGCGCTTCCGCGACGGCGGCGCGCATGAGGAGCCGGCGGTGACGCTCGACGCCTTTCTCGCCGGCCAGTCGAACGCAACCGCGGTGCGGATCGAACCGGGCGACGATGCGCGCGCGCTGATCCCGCATCTCGACCGGTTGGCGCTGGTCGAGGTGTCGTTCCCGACGTTCCGCGACGGGCGCGGCTATTCGGTCGCGCGGATCCTGCGCGAAGCGGGTTATGCCGGCGAGCTGCGCGCCGAGGGCGACGTGTTGGTCGACCAGATCCCGCTGATGCGCCGCTGCGGCTTCGACGCCTTCGCGCCACACGCCGCGGTCGACCCGGTCGTGCTCAAGCGCTCGCTGGAGCGCTACGACCATGTCTATCAAAAGGCCGCCGATGCGGCGGTCCCGGTCTGGAAATTGCGCCATGGGTGAGCCTGCCCACGATCTCGACATCATCGACGTCCGCCCCGCCTTCACCGCCGCCGATGCCGCGGCGATGCAGGAGCGGTTCGAGGGCGTGTCCGCGCCCGACATGCTGCGTGAATTGCTGACCGGCGAGCTGGCGGGCCGGATCGCGGCGGTGTCGTCGTTCGGCGCCGAATCGGCGGTGCTGCTGCACATGATCGCTTCGGTCGACCGCGACGTGCCGGTGATCTTCACCAACACGCAGAAGATGTTCGGCGAGACCCTGGCCTATCGCGACGAATTGTCCGAGCGGCTCGGGCTCACCGACCTGCGCGTGTTCCGCCCCGACCCGCGGCTGCTGCGGCTGAAGGACGAGAAGGGGCTGCGCTGGTCCTACGATCCCGACGGCTGCTGCGACCTGCGCAAGGTCGAGCCGCTGCGCCGCGCGCTGCTGCCGTTCCAGTCGTGGATCTCGGGCCGCAAGGGCTTTCAGGCGAAGACCCGCAAGGCACTGCCGCGCTTCGAGGAGGATGAGGGCCGGTTGAAGATCAACCCGCTCGCCGATTGGTCGAAGGAGCAGCTTGACGGCTATTTCGCCGAGCACGACCTGCCCCGCCACCCGCTGGAGGCGCAGGGCTATCTGTCGATCGGCTGCGCACCGTGCACGTCGAAGGTCCGTCCGGGCGAAGACCCGCGCGCCGGGCGCTGGCGCGGCTGGGACAAGGTCGAATGCGGCATCCATGTCGCGGAAAAGCCGGGCGAAGAACCGGCGTTCTGAGCGCCCGGCGTTCCACCTATGTTGCGTCGCCCCTGCGCAGGCGGGGCCCATCGCTGTGTCGTCCTGCCCAGACGCCCGTCACGGCGACCGCTCACTTTGTGACAGATGGTGCATCGCGACGGTAAAGACATGGCCCCCTGCCTGCGCAGGGGCGACAGGTGTCTACCGTTCGCCATAAGCTGGCAGCCCCAGCTTGAACCGGATCGCCGCCGCCCGCAGCGCGAAGCCCGCAATCGCGGCGATCACCGCCGCATGCCACGGCACCATTCCCACTTCGCGCAGCCCGACGTAGCAGCCCGCCGCCAGCGCCGCGGCGGTCACGTACAATTCCGGCCGCATCAGGATCGACGGCTCGCCCGCCAGCACGTCGCGAATGATCCCGCCGACGCAGCCGGTCACCACCCCCATCAGCGCGGCCGGCAGCGGCGGCACGCCATAGCTGAGCGCCTTGGCCGCGCCGTAGACCGCATAAGCGGCCAGCCCGACCGCATCGAACCAGTCCAGCGCCGCACCGCGCCACCAGCGTTCCGGCGTGGTCCAGATCACCGCGGCCATCAACAGGCACACCGCCGCCACCCGCGTATCATGCACCCAGAACACCGGCGCGCCGATCAGCAGGTCGCGCACCGTCCCGCCGCCGACGCCGGTGACCAGCGCGAAGAACGCCAGCGTCACCGGCGTCTGCGCGCGCCGTGCCGCCGCCAGCGCGCCCGACGCGGCGAACACCGCCAGCCCGGCGACGTCCAGCCACGGCGCGAACGCCGGGAGCAGCACCACCGGATCGAGCGGCGGCGTCATCCGTCGGCGCGCTCGATCAGATAGTTCATCCGCGCACTGGCGATCGGACGCGCGCGATCGTCCTGCCATGCGATCGCGGTCACGGTGGCGACGCGCGCACCCAGCCGCGTGATCTCCCCCGCCGCGCGCGTGACATGATCGCGTCCGCCGCGCATGAAATCGACCGTGCCGTTGATCGGCTTGATCCGCGCCGTCTCACCGGCCAGCGCGTGGCGCAGCGCGGCCACCGATGCGACCTCCAGCAGCCCGGCGATCGCCCCGCCCTGCAGGAAACCGGGTCGCCCGACGACGTGCTGCCCGAACGGCATCACGATCTCCGGCAGGTCGTCGACCAGCTCCAGCGTCACGCCGAGCAGCCGGGCATAGGGCGGCAAGCTCATGCCCCGACCCGCGGATAATGGCCGGCGGTGGCCATGAAGGTGGCCGCGACATGCGCGACCGGGTCGTCCGGGTCGCCGTCGTGCGCGATCCCGCGCGTGAACGCGATCGAGCGGGTGATGCGCAGACATTCGCCGCGCCCGATCACAATCTGGTGCGGGCGCGCCGGGCGCAGATAGTCGATGCGCAGGTCGAGCGTGGCATGCGCGACGAAGCTGCGGACGCGGTGCCACACCGCCAGACTGGTCGCGATGTCCATCAGCGCGATGATCGGGCCGGATGCGATCACCCCGCTCTCCTCGTCGCCGACCAGGTCGGCGTGCCACGGTTGCGCCACCTCGACCCATCCGTCGCCATGCGCGTGATAGCGCTGCCCCAGCCGCCCGCCGTGCCCGGCCACCGAGGGCATTTCCAGCAGGTAGCGCGTGATCGTGGTCGGATCCCAGTCCATCGCTCGCCCTCTACACGCCCGCCGCACGTGCGCAACGTTGCATCCTTTTAACTAACGCCGCACCGCCACCAGCGTCGAGATACAGGGCTCATCCACGGAGCCCGACGCCATGCCGATCGACATCGACGACATTCCCGAACTCGACACGCCGGTCGCGAACAACGGCGCGATCCGCGCGCTGGAGGAGGTCGCTGACCATACGTGCGAATACATCACCGCGATCGTCATCATGACGCAGCGCCAGCCGCGCTGATGCTGCCCACCGCAGCGGCGTGGGCAGCGGCCGAGCGGCGCTCCGAACGGGTCGCGCAGGACTGGTTCGCCAGCGCACCCGTCGCGCACCTTCGCGCCGCCTTCGCGGACGCCGATCCGCTGGCGGTCGACGCGGTGGCGGAGGCGGCGCGGGACATTCTCCACGATGCGGACTGGATCACCCCATTGCTGGTCCCGCTAATCGCCGCGCTGGCGAACGATCCGTGGTTCGAGCCGCCGTTGCGCGTGACGCGCGACCGGCTGCGCACGACGGTCGAGTTGCTCGAACTGCCCGCGGGTATGCTGAGCGCGACGGTGTTCGACGGCGCGGCGCTGGCGACACCCACCACGGAGACGACCCTCGTGGCGTCGGGACGGTTGATGGTCGCCCGCTATCCGGTAACCAATGGCGCGCGGCTGCTGCGCTGGCACGCGGGCGAGGCCAATGCGCGGTTCCGCGCTGCCGAAGCGCCACCGCTCGCCGCCATGCCGCCGCTGACGCTGCACGACGGTGATGTCGTCACGATCGACGGCCGTACCCGCGCGCATCTGATCGAGGGCACCGGCGGCGAGGTGGTCGCGCTGACCTTCGCGACCCGCACCGCGGGGCTGGTGCGCGAATATGCGCGCGACTCCGGTCACCTGCTGCGCGTCGGCGCGACCGATCAGGACCAGTCGCGCACCCGGCTGTTACTAACGCTGCTGCGCCACGAAGGCCGACGCGACGCCGCCGGCTGTTTCGAGGCCGCGACATATGCGCCTGCGTTCCACCTGCGCTGGGCGGCGATGCGCGAATGGCTGGCGCTGGATGCCACCACGGCCTTGCCGCGCCTGCGCACGCTCGCCGCCACCGACCCGCACCCCGAAGTGCGCGCGGCAGCGCGCGCGACGCTGCCGCTCGTGGAGGCACGCCAATGCCGCGCGTAATCGCGCCGGGCGGGGGCGCGGCGATCACGCTCGACGATCTGATCGAGGCGCTGGAGGCGGAGCGCTGGGATCCGCGCGATGAGGATTCGTTCGCGGCGATGGGACCATGGCTGGCGCGGCTCGGGCGGAACCGGTCCTTCCTCGCGGATCTCGCAATTGCCGAACTGGAGCAACGCTTCGCCGGACAGCGCGACAATCGCTACGGCGCACAGGTGCTGATGCTGGGCCGACCCTCGGCACGCTTTGCGATCCGCGCCGCCTTCTGGCCGGCGAGCGACGACGCGGTGGTGAAAGCCGGCGGCACCGCGCCGTTCTTCTACGATTTGCCGCACGATCACAATTTCTCGTTCCTGACCGTGGGCTATCTCGGACCCGGTTACTGGAGCGACTATTACCGGTTCGACGGCGCGGTCGCCGGGCTGCCGGATGAGCCGGCGCGACTGGTGTACGATGCGCGCGAGCGGCTGAGCCCCGGTCGACTGCTACTCTACCGCGCGCACCATGACGTGCATGTCCAGCGGCCACCCGATCGCTTCTCGGTGTCGCTGAACGTACTCGGCGCGACGCCGGCGCAAGGCTGGCGAACGCAATATCGCTTCGATACCGCCCGCAACGTCGTGGCGCAGGCGATGACCGTCACCGGATCGGAGGCATTGGTGACGCTGGCGACGCGGCTGGGCGGCGAAGCCGGCGTGGCGCTGGCCGCCGACCTCTCGCTGCGGCATCCGCACCCACGAATGCGCGCCACCGCGCTGCGCGCTGCGACCGCAGCGGGCCATGATCGCATTGCGCTGGCAGAGCGCGCGATCGACGATCCCAGTCCGCTGGTCGCCGACGTCGCCAGGCGGGTATTGACCCATGCTGGCGAAAGCCGCTCCAGATCGGAGGCGAGCGCGCTTCCCGACGCATGACGTGGCGTTAGCCCGCCGGTCGTGGCGGTGTGCGTATTGATCGATCGACCGACGCTGTTCGCGGCGTTGCGGGCGATTGGGCTGACGCCAGTCGAACCACCGACCGCGACGGTGGCGATCGTCGCTGCGCGGACGCTTGCCGACGCACGCAGCTGCCCGGCCGCGCGCATCCTTGCGGTCGCGACGAGCGAGGCGGATGAGCAGGCCGCGCTGCTGGCCGGCGCCGACGATGCCAGTAGCGGTTCGGACGCGATCATCGCGTTGCGCGCACGACGGCTGCTCGCCCCGGCGGCGATGGTCACGATCGGCTCACTAAGTATCGATCGGATCGCGCGGACCGCGGCGCGCGGTGGCCGGCCGCTCGCCCTGCTCCCACGCGAATATGCGCTGCTCGACCTGCTGGCGCGGCATTGCAATCGCACCGTCGCGCGGGCGGAGCTTCACAAAACATTGTTCGGCCTGCGCTTCGATCCGGGCACAAACGTATTGGCGGTGCATGTCTCGAGGCTGCGCGCCGAGCTGGAGCGGGATGGCCTGACACCGATGCTGCTGACCGATCGCGGCCGTGGCTACCGCCTCGTCCCCGACGACACGACCCCTGTCCCAAGATGAATGCGATGTTGTTACAGGTTCATGCAACTGCGCTAAAAGAGGGACGTTTCGGTCGCATCACGATTGAATGAACGGGAGAATGTTTCATGCGTACGCTCATGCTCGCCCTCGGCGCGGCGGCGATGGTTGCCCCCACCCTGATGGCGACGACGGTCGATGCCGATGCGCAGCGCCGCTACAAGTATCGCGAATGGCGCGGTAATGACGGCCGTCTGCGCTGCCGCAAGCCCGACGGCACCACCGGGCTGGTGGTCGGTGCGGTCGCAGGTGGCCTGCTTGGTCGCACGATCGATACGCGCGGCGACCGGACGCTGGGCACCGTGCTGGGCGGCGTCGGCGGTGCACTGGCAGGGCGTGAGATCGAGCGCAGCGGGAAGCGCCAGTGCCGCTGATGACCCGAAAATAGCACCGTCGGTGCGCCTTTATGCGCCGATGGACGTTTGTGGGGCGCGATCCGGGACACGGATCGCGCCCTTTTTCGTGTGACAAGGAGAGCAGGACATGCCCACCCGCAGCGGATCGGCGCGCTACGAAGGTTTCGGCAAGGACGGCAACGGCTGGACCTCGACCCAGTCGGGCGTGCTGAAGGACACGCGCTACGGCTTCGGATCGCGGTTCGAGGATGGTCCCGGCACCAATCCCGAGGAGCTGATCGCCGCGGCGCACGCGAGCTGCTTCACGATGGCGCTCAGCTTCGCGCTGGCCGGTGCCGGCTACAACGACGGCACGCTGGAGACCAACGCGCGCGTCACCGTCGACAAGGATGGCGACGGCTTCACGATCACCTCCTCGAAGCTCGACCTGAAGGCGAAGGTGCCCGGCATCGAGCAGGAAGAGTTCGCGCGGATCGCCGAAGAGGCCAAGGCGAACTGCCCCGTTTCCAAGCTGCTGAACACCGAGATCAGCCTGACGCACCAGCTTGAGCAATAATGTCCTGAAAGTGAACGCAAAGTAGTCTTGGGTTCACGCAACCGCCACGCTCCGTCGTCGTTCAGGCCTAACGCTGATCAAGCGAAGGAGACATGTGATGCGTATCATCATGGCGGCGGTACTTGGAGCCACGGCGCTGACGTCGCTGTCGGTCACGCCGGCAGCGGCGCAGCGCCCGCGCGAGGCGAACCGCGAATATCGCGAGGACGTGCGCGACGCACGAAAGGAATATCGCGAAGACCTGCGCGTTGCGGACTCGCGGCGCGACGTGCGCAACGCCCGTCGCGAATATCGCGACAACGTCCGCGACGCGCGGCGCGACCGCAACGACCGGCTGCGCGACTGGCGTCAATCGGGGCGTTACGACTATAACCGGCTCGAACCGGGTCAGCGGCGCTATTATGCCGACCGCTATTATCGCGACGGGCGTTATTATCGGCAGCGGGCGCTGACCCGCAACGACCGCATCTATCGCGGCAACGATGGGCGTTACTATTGCCGCCGCAACGACGGCACGACCGGGTTGATCGTCGGTGGTCTGGCGGGCGGCGCGCTCGGCAACATCATTGCGGGCGGCGGTTCGCGGCTGCTCGGCACGCTGATCGGCGCGGGCGGCGGGGCGCTGCTCGGCCAACAGGTCGATCGTGGACAGGTGGTCTGCCGTTGAACCAAGGCGCCCGGTGATGAGCCGGGCGCGTGCGTTCCCATCGTCACCGTGAGCGTAGCGGAAGCATTCCAGGACTGAATCAGGACGCCCTGGATTGCTTCGCTACGCTCGCAATGACGAGTGGGCGATCAGATCAACCCACCGCCCAGCATCAGGCGCAGGCCGAAGATCAGGATCAGCACCAGATTGAGGTTCCGCCCGCTATTGTGCGACGACAGTGCGCCGATCGCCGCGCCGACCACCGCGATCGGAATGACGAACCAATAGCCCCAGGCAAGAAACGGCAGGAACGGCACGATCCCGAGCAGGAGCGCGACCAGGCCGATGGCGATCGAAATCAGGTTCAGCATGGGGCGAACATGGCCCCTCGCCCGGTGTCTTGCAAGAGCAAGACACACGTAGCGGCTCGCCAAGCCGCGAGGAACCCGCGACAAGGTGGCACATGGCCTATTTGCTCCTGCTCGTCGCGATCGTCGCCGAGGTCACCGCCACCTCCGCGCTGAAGCAATCGGACGGCTTCACACGGCCGTGGGCCACGCTGGTCACGGTCGTCGGTTACGGGATCGCCTTCTATTTCCTATCGTTGACGTTGCGAACGCTGCCGACCGGTATCGCTTACGCGATCTGGTCCGGGGTCGGGATCATCCTCGTCACCGCCGTGGCATGGCTTTGGCACGGCCAGCGGCTCGACGCCGCGGCGATCGCGGGAATGGCGCTGATCGTCGCCGGGGTGCTGGTCATGAACCTGTTCTCGTCCAGTGCACACGGCTGATTTCCCTTGCGCGCCGAAACACGATAGGGCGCGGCGATGAACTCCCTGTTTCTTGTCATGGCGGGCGGTGCGATCGGCTCCGGCGCACGCTATCTGACCGGGCGCGCGATGACGCTGGCGCTCGGCACCGGCTGGCCGTGGGGCACGCTGACCGTCAATATCGTCGGTGGGCTGCTGATGGGGCTGCTCGTCGGCGTCCTCGCGCGCAACACCAGCGCCGGTGGCGAGACGTGGCGCCTGCTGCTCGGCATCGGCGTGCTCGGCGGCTTCACCACCTTCTCCTCCTTCGCGCTCGATGTCGTCGGGATGATCGAGCGCGGCGCGCTGGTGGCCCCGCTCGCTTATGTCCTGCTGTCGGTGGCCGGTGCGATCGTCGCGCTGTTCGCCGGGCTCGCGCTCACGCGGGTGCCGGCATGAGCGACGCCGTCCGCCAGTTCACCGTCGGCTATGACGACGACGGCATCCGCGTCGATCGCTGGTTCAAGCGGCATCTGCCTGACACCAGCTTCACCACCGTCGCGAAATGGGCGCGCACCGGGCAGTTGCGCGTCGATGGCGCGCGCGTCGGCCCCGGCGACCGCATCCAGGCCGGGCAGGTGCTGCGCGTGCCCCCCGCCGAGCCCGAGCGCGCCGAGGAGCGCCCGAAGCGCGAGCGCCCGCCGCTGAGCGAGGACGAGGCCGCGTTCGCGCGCGAGTTGGTGATCCACAAGGACCCTGCCGCCTTGGTGCTCAACAAGCCGCCGGGGCTGGCGACGCAGGGCGGCACCAAGACCGTCCAGCATGTCGACGGGCTGCTCGACGCGCTTCAGTATGAGGCGGAGGGTCGGCCGAAGCTGGTCCACCGGCTGGACAAGGACACATCGGGCGCGCTGCTGGTGGCGCGCAGCACACGTGCCGCCGCGGCCTTCGCCAAGAGCTTCTCGAGCCGCACCGCCAAGAAGGTCTATTGGGCGCTGGTGGTGGACGTGCCGTCGATCGACGACGGGATGATCGAGCTGCCGATCGCCAAGCAGCCCGGCACCGGCGGCGAGAAGATGCACGTCGACGAGGAGAACGGCCAGCCGGCGCGCACCCGCTACCGCGTGATCGAGCGCGCCGGCAACCGCGCCTGCTGGGTCGAGCTGCAACCCTTTACCGGGCGCACGCACCAGTTGCGCGTGCATATGGCCGCCATTGGCCACCCGATTGTCGGAGATGGCAAATATGGCGGTCCCGCGGCGTTCCTGACCGGCAATATCAGCCGTAAAATGCACCTTCATGCACGCCGCATCCGTGTCGATCACCCCGACGGCGGCGAGATCGACGTCACCGCGGAGCTGCCGACGCACTTCAGCGAGAGCCTGGCGAGCCTCGGGTTCGAGGTCATGGCGGGCGACATGATGCCGCTCGACGTCAAGCTGCCCCCGACGCGCGAGGAGAAGAAGGCGCGTGCCCGCGCCCATGCCAAGACGGTGCGCAAGGAGCGCCGTGGCGAACGGCGCGGACGCGGTTCGGCGAAGTAAGGGACGGAAGGCAGCCTTCCATTGCTTCGTCGGCCCCGAAAGTGTTCCGGGGTCCATTGATCCACGAATCAACGGCTTGCGCGCTCGCGGATCGGTGGATGCCGGAACACGTCCGGCATGACGGGTGAGTTTCGCAGAGGTTTCGATCACGTCCCGGACGACGGCGGGTTCGCCGCCAGAACCTCATCGACCCACGCCGGCACCAGCGTGCCTGCCGGCCCCAACCGCGTCTCGTCGAACCATGCGCTCCCCTCGGACCGATCGAGGTTCAGCTCCAGGGTCGCCGCCCCATGGTGTCGCGCCAGCCGGACAAATCCCGCTGCCGGATAGACCGCGCCCGACGTGCCGATCGACACGAACAGATCGGCGCGCGACAATGCGTCGTCGATCCGCTCCATTTGGTAGGGCATCTCGCCGAAGAAGACGATGTCGGGCCGTAGCGCCGGTGCCTGACAATCAGAGCAGACGCTCCCGGGCGGCAGCGTCTCGCTCCACGGCCGCCGTGCGCCGCACGCGGCACATAACGTCGAGCGCAACTCCCCATGCATGTGCAGCAGCCGTCGCGCCCCCGCCCGCTCGTGCAGATCGTCGACATTCTGCGTGACGATCAGCAGCTCGCCGCGCCATTGCCGGTCGAGCCGCGCCAGCGCGTCATGGGCGGCATTGGGGAGGACCGTCGCCAGCGCCGCGCGCCGCAGATCGTAGAAGCGATGCACAAACGCCGGATCGTGCGCGAGCGCCTCGGGCGTGCACACGTCCTCGACGCGGTGGCCTTCCCACAAGCCGCCCGGCCCGCGGAAGGTGGCGATGCCGCTTTCGGCGGAGATGCCCGCGCCGGTGAGGATGACGATGTTGCGCATCGGGCCATGCTACCCGTCTGGCGGTCCCCGGCAAAGCCGCTTAGGCCCGCGCTCATGCATCTCGCCCCCGACCTCTTCGCCTTCCTCGTCCTCGTCGCGTTCGTCGCGGGCGCGATCGATGCGCTGGCGGGGGGCGGCGGGTTGCTGACGATTCCGGCGCTGCTCGCGGCGGGTATCCCGCCGGTTGCGGCGCTGGCGACCAACAAGTTGCAGAGCGCCGTCGGCACCGGGTCGGCGTTTCTCACCTTCTGGCGGGCCGGCCATGTCGACCTGCGCCGCTTCGTTTTGCCCGCGATGGGCGCGTTCGGCGGATCGGTGGCGGGCGCAGTCGCAGTGCAGCACGTCGATCCACGCTTTCTGGCGGCGTTCGTGCCGGTGCTGCTGATCGCGATGGCGCTGTATTTCCTGCTCGCGCCGCCGATGAGCGAGTCCGACCGGCATGCCCGGCTCGGGCGTGCCGGGCTGACCGGGGTCACGACGCTGCTCGGCTTCTACGACGGGTTCTTCGGGCCGGGGACCGGATCGTTCCTGACGACCGCGCTGGTCGCGCTCGGCGGGCTTGGGCTGGTGCGCGCGATCGCCAATACCAAATTCCTCAATCTTGCGACGAATATCGCCGCGCTTACCGCGATGATCGCGGGCGGCAAGGTGCTGTGGCTGCTGGGCGGTGCGATGGCGGCGGCCAACGTCGCGGGCAATCAGTGCGGCGCGTGGGCGGCGCTGCGCTTCGGCGGCAAGGGCGTGCGACTGCTGCTGGTGGTCATGTCGATCGCGCTCACGATCAAGCTGCTGTCCGACCCGGCCAACCCGTTATGGGCGTGGCTGGGTAGGTAGCAGTTCAACGGCTCGCATAGACATTGGCGTGCGCGGTGTCTTCGGCATCGCCGCTGGGGAGGAACGCGCCGGCGACATAGGCTTCGTCGGTGACCTCGACCGTCGCGCCGAGCTGCGTCGCGCCGAACAGCTTCTTCGCGAAGGCGGTCGGCAGCCGGATGCAGCCGTGCGACGCCGGAAAGCCCGGATTGCGCCCGGCATGAAGCGCGACCCCGTCCCAGGTGAGCCGCTGCATGAACGGCATCGGCGCGTCGTCGTAAAGGTTCGAGCGGTGTTGCGCCTTCTTCTGCAGGATCGTGAAGGTGCCGGTCGGGGTGGGGCGATCGTCCGACCCGGTCGACACCGACGAGGCGGCGACGAGTTGCTGCCCACGGAACACATAGGCGCGCTGGTCGGGGATCGAGATCAGCACGCTGACCCGTCCCGGACCGTCTGCCGCACCGGTCCAGATAAAGCGATTGGGCGGCAGCGTAGCCGCCGCCTCGGTGATCGCCAGCGCTTCGCCCCCGTCGGCCGAGGCCGGGGCCACAACGACGGTCGTCAGCAGTGCGGCGAGCAGAAAGGAAGCGATTCGGCGCATGGCGACGGCCTTCTGACGTTCGTTGCGGTGGCCGGCCCATCCGGCACACATCGATCAGTCAACGCGCCGCGACCGTTTCGGTGCCGGGCGACGAAGCGTTCATCATCTGCGGCAAATGCGGCCGGATCAGGCGCAAACAGCAGTTAACGTTGACGATAATTAACCTGTTCCATGCTACATGACGGTCATTGGAGCGGGGATTTACGTTACTCATGATGCAGTCGCAGGATACGGTGTCGTCACGCCGTGCTTTGCTGAAGACCGGCGGATTGTTCGTCGGCGCCTTGATGATCCCGGGTGCGGTGTCGGCCGGTATGCGCGACCGCGCACGCCGCGGGACGCCGGAGTCGCTGATCCCGGACGATTTCTTCCACCCTTCGGCAACGCGGGTCACGCAGCCCGCGGTCGCCAGCGCGACGACGCAGCCGGTGATCAACGCACCCGGCGTCAATCCACAATTGCTGAAGCGCGCGCTCGCGTCGCTGGAGCGGCACGGCAGCCAGATCGCCAAGCGCGACCGGATCGCGGTGGCGGATTTCTCGGCGGGGTCGAGTGCGCCGCGCTTCCACCTCATCAACCTCGAGGACGGGCGTACCGTGTCGAAGCTGGTCGCCCACGGCAGCGGCTCGGATCCGGCGCATACCGGCTATGTGCAGCGTTTCTCGAACCAGAACGGCTCCAACGCCTCGTGCGAGGGCGCGTTCGCGACGGCCGATTATTACGTCGGCAAGCATGGGCGGTCGCAGCGGCTGATCGGTCTGGATGCGACCAACAACAATGCGCTGGATCGCGCGATCGTGGTGCACGCGGCCTGGTATGCCAATCCCGACATGATCCGCGAGCGCGGGATGCTGGGACGCAGCCAGGGATGTTTCGCGGTCGGCGAGAACGAGTTGACCGAGGTGTTCGAGCGGCTCGGGCCGGGGCGGATGATCTACGCCGCGAAGGTCTGAGGCCACGCTCTCCGTCACCCCGGACCTGATCCGGGGTCCCGCCTGAACAACGCGGGCCGACAGGAACAAGATGAAACGTCGCCCCGGATTGAGTCCGGGGCGACGTTTCATCTTTTATGTTCGATCGTTATCGCGCGTCGAAGGCCGCGAGTTCGTAGGCGATCGACGCCTCGACCAACGTTTCCCACATCGTCGCGACCGCCTCGCCCGGCAGACCGAGCCGCTCCGCCTCGTCACGCGCCTGCGCGATCACCTGCGCCTTGCGCGCCTCGTCGCGCACCGCGCCGCGGGTCGGCTTGATACGCGCGGCGGCATCCATATAGTCGAAGCGACGACGCAGCAGCGCGACCAGTTCGCGATCCAGCGCATCGACGCCGGTGCGGACCTCGCTCATGGTGGTGCAACGCTGGCCGGGCAGGATTTCACTCATGCCGCGCTGCTTGGCGTCCGGCGCGGCGTCTGTCCAGCTTGACTTGCGCGGCCTGCCCGGCTAGGCGCGCCGCTTCGCAATCGCCCCCGCATCCCGGTGAAGCGGCGGGCCTGCACCTCGTTTTCGAGGTGTGGCGCGAGACCGGGACCTACGTCGTTCGCCTATTGCAAAGGTAATTACATGTCGAAGCGCCATAGCGCCAAGTACAAGCTCGACCGTCGTCTCGGCGAGAACATCTGGGGCCGTCCGAAGAGCCCGGTCAACAAGCGCGAATACGGCCCCGGCCAGCATGGTCAGCGCCGCAAGGGCAAGGTGTCGGACTTCGGCATCCAGCTGCGCGCCAAGCAGAAGCTCAAGGGCTATTATGGCGACGTGACCGAGAAGCAGTTCCGTCACGCCTATGAGGAAGCGTCGCGCATGAAGGGCGACACCTCGCAGAACCTGATCGGGCTGCTCGAGCGTCGCCTCGACGCGATCGTCTATCGCGCCAAGTTCGCGCCGACGATCTGGGCCGCACGTCAGCTCGTCAGCCACGGCCACATCCGCGTCAACGGCGTGAAGTGCAACGTCGCGTCGCGTCGCTGCTCGATCAACGACGAGATCTCGCTGGGCAGCAAGGCGCAGGAAATGGCGCTGGTCATGGAAGCGCAGAACCTCGCCGAGCGCGAAGTGCCGGATTACGTGGCGCAGGACGGCAACACCAAGGTGACGCTGGTTCGCGTCCCGACGCTGGACGAAGTGCCCTATCCGGTGAAGATGGAGCCGAATCTGGTCGTCGAGTTCTACTCGCGCTGATCGCTACGGTTCGGCGGCCGATGGTGCCGCCGATCCCCGGCCAAGAAAAAGGGCGGCCCCGTCGGGGTCGCCCTTTTTTCATGTCGATAGGTTGACCGGGCGGCCGTCAGTGGTTCGCCCATCCGATCGTCAAGCGCACGCCCAGCACCAGCGCGTTGCGGATCGTGGGATTCGCGGATGGGTGAATGACATATTGCACGTCGGGCTGGATCGTGACGCCCTTCGCCACCTCATCGCTATAGGTCGCCTCCAGGATCGTCTCGGCATCGCGCAGCGGGGGCAGATCGGCCGGATTGCTGAGCCGGTAATTGCGCGACAGGGCGCCGCTCCCTGCCCCCAGCGAGAAGACGCCGGCGGGGCGGCTCGCAAACGGCCGCTTGAGCAAGACCCCGCCCTGCCAACCGCCGCGGAACGGCGTGGTGGTGCCATCCGACACGCCGAGCCGGACAAAGCCGACCAGATAACGGCTGGTCTCGTCGTCCTTGCCGAGCAAACCCTGCTCGGCCAGCACATACACGCCCTGAGAATAGCGCCGCTGGTCGGTGGGAGTAAGGCCCGGCGGGATGATCGTCGGCTGGCGCTGCGTATAATGCCAGGCGCCGACCGCCAGCTTTCCGCGCCCGGTCCACCCGGCCTCCCCGATCAGCAGCGCGCCGTCACGCCCCGACAGATCGATACCGTGTTCGTCGCCGAGCGTTCCGGCGCGCGCGTTGATGACCGCGACCGAAGCATAAGCGTCCCGCGTCGTCGCCTTCAGCCGCAGCGCGAGTGCAGTCGATGGAAAGATCGCCGGGCCGTTCGTGCCGGTCGCCGCCAGTTCCGAGCCGACGCCGAACATCGGCGACACCAGCAACCCCGCGGCGTCGTTCTGATAGAATTCGCTGTTGACGTCATATAGCCCGGCGCGGAGCGTGACATGGGAACCCAGACCGGTCTCCATCCACGCCTCGTAGAGCTTGAAGTGTGGGTTCGCGACTTCGATGTTGTCGATGCCCTGGATCGATCCGGCGAGATCGTTGGGGCGACCGCCGAAATTGTTCAGCAGCGAGACGTGCGCGGTGGTCCGCTTCCACCCCGCCATCTTTTCCAGATCGGCCTCCGCGACGATGTCGAGATTGTCGAGATAGCGGACGCCACGCGCCACGCCACCGGCGGCGACCCCGGTCACGTCGGCCTTGTAGGTCACGTCCACCGACAGCGCGCGTCCGGCGGCGCCAGCATCCTGCGCAAGTGCCGGTGTTCCGATCAGGAGGCTGGCGATCGCCAGCGACAACGCCTTGCGAGTCCGGTTCGGAGTCACGAGCGATCGACCCATGAAGTTGACGATCGCGCAGCACCTAGACCAACAAAGTGCAGTTCCCGTTCAACGACTTGGTAAACGGCCACTATACGAGAAGACTTGACCATCCGGGCGGGCGGCCCGGCAAGTAGAATTGCCGATTGTAAGAATATGCATCTTCATGATCAGCAACGGCTAACCAGCCGTTATCATCTTCAGAACTATAGTGCCCGCCGGATCATGTCAGCGAGGGTCAAGGTGCAGTCGATCAACCGAATGATGACCATCACCATCGCCGCGATCGCCGCGCTCGTGCTTGTGTCTTGTGCGGGTGGGGTCTGGTCGAACAATCGTCAGGCCGCGGCGCGGGCCAGCGCCACTGCCGCCTCCGCCCTGCTGCGCAACCACATGACCGCCGACATGATGCACGACGCGGTGCGCGGCGACATCCTGTCGATCCTGCGCGCGACGAGCGTCGGCGATGTCGATGCCGCCGAAAACCGCAAATCGCTGGCCGATGATGGCATGACGCTGCGCAAGGCGATCAGGGCCGACGCCGCCTATGCCGCCGCGCCCGACGTCGCCGAAAAGGCGACGCGGCTCCAGGCGCAGGTCACGGCCTATCTGGACAGCGCGGACAAGATCGCCGCCGCTGCGGCCAGCGATCCGGCGCGAGCGTCGGCGCTGCTCCCCACCTTCCTTGCCGCCTTCGAGAAGCTGGAGGGCGGGATGAGCGACCTGTCCGACACGATCGAGGCGCATGTCCGCGACGTCAACGCCGCCGCCGATGGCGCCGCGGTGGTCGCCAACATCCTGCTGAGCATCACGACGCTGGCGACCTTTGCGGTGGTGATCGCGGCAGGCGTGGCGACGCGCCGGTATCTGCTCGCGCCGCTGCTGGCGCTGGTCGACGTGCTGAAGCGCATGACCTCGGGCCAGATGGACGCCGCCATCCCCGCGACCGGGCGGCGCGACGAGCTGGGGCAATTGGCACAAGCCACTGCAGCGCTGCGCGACCAGCTCATCGCGGCGGAAGTGGCGAAGGAAGCGCAGACGTCGCTGATCGTCGACAGCTTCGGCACGGCGCTGTCGCGACTGGCCGAAGGCGATCTGGTCGCACGCGTGGATGCCGATCTGGCGGGACCGTTCGTGCGGATCAAGGACGATTTCAACGCCGCGGTCGCCGCATTACAGGCGACGCTCAGCCATGTGGTCCAGTCGGCGAGCAGCATCAACAATGGCGCGAGCGACATTCGCCAGGCATCGGACGATCTGTCGCAGCGCACCGAGCAGCAGGCGGCGTCGCTGGAAGAAACCGCCGCGGCGATGGACGAGATCACCAGCACCGTGCGCAGCACCGCCGCGCGTGCCGAACGTGCGAACAGCGCGGTGTCCAGCGCGACCGACGAGGCACGTCGGTCGGGCACGGTGGTGCGCGATGCGGTGGAGGCGATGGGCGGGATCGAGCGCACGTCGGCCGAAATCTCCGAGATCATCTCGGTCATCGACGGGATCGCCTTCCAGACCAACCTGCTGGCGCTCAATGCCGGGGTCGAGGCGGCTCGCGCCGGCGAGGCCGGACGCGGCTTCGCGGTGGTCGCCAGCGAGGTACGGGCGCTGGCGCAGCGTTCGGCGGACGCGGCGAAGGACGTGAAGACGCGCATCACCGCGTCGAGCGACCAGGTGAAGGAAGGCGTCCGGCTGGTGGGCGAAACGGGTGCCGCCTTGTCGCGGATTATCGAGCGGATCGCCGAGATCGACGGCCTGGTCGGCGACATTGCCGCCTCCGCCGATCAGCAGGCGACCGGGCTGCAACAGGTCAATACCGCCGTGTCGGAAATGGACGGCGTGACGCAGCAGAATGCCGCGATGGTCGAGCAGGCGACCGCCGCGGCGCGCAGCCTGGCGAGCGATGCCGACGACATGGCGCGCCAGATCGCCCGCTTCCGCATCGGCACACCGTCCTTGCGCGCTGCGGCGCCACCACCGGTCGAGACGCGTCGCCCAACGCCACGCTTCGTCGGCAACGCCGCACTGGCGACGCAGGAGGAAGATTGGTCGGCATTTTAGAATCGATCGATATCCGCCGGCCGCTCTCCTCTCCTGTCATCCCGGACGTGATCCGCGACCCGCTTCAGGTCGGTCGCCGAGAACCCGGATCAGGATGCGCCAGCGCTCAGCACCGGGGCGGGGGGCCGCCGATGCCGTACCGTCAGCCGGGACAAGCTCCGACATCACGCTTCGCACGGATAGACGCCTAAGCTCGTCACTCGGCATCGACGAATTTTACGGGTGGGTCGCCGTCGCTCGCGCTGGTTGTGACGGACGCTGCGCATGTTTCCACCATCTGCTACGCCTGTAACAGTCGGTCAGAACGCCATGTCTTTGAAGTAGCTTTAAGTGCGCTACGAAGGCACTCACGACGGAAATGGTGGAGCCGAGGGGGATCGAACCCCTGACCTTCGCAATGCCATTGCGACGCTCTCCCAGCTGAGCTACGGCCCCATTCCGTCCGGGAGGCAGCCCACTAACCGGGGGCTGCCGGCTTGGCAAGCGGCAATTTCACCGCTCGCCAAGCTTTTTCGAAGGTCAGTTGTTTTCGTCGTCTTCGTTGCTGGTTTCGACGCCCAGATCGTCGTCGCCGCCGAGATCGACCTCGTCGTCGGCCGAGGGCTCCTCGTCCTCACCGGTGTCCAGATCCTCGTCGTCGCCGGCCAGATCGGAGTCGATCTTCTCCTTGTCGGGCTTGGCCGCCTCGAAGGGCAGCGGTTGCTTGGACTTCAGGATCGGCTCCGGCTCCCACGCATAACCGCAGTTGATGCAGGTGACGGGCTCGTTCTTCTGGAGGTCGTAGAAACGCGTCGCGCATTTCGGGCACGTACGCTTCGTGCCCCATTCCGGCTGGATCATGCCGTGAAAAGCCTTTCGGATGGGTGGATCAAACAGGTCGCCCTGTGAAGTGGCGCGTGCCTTGCCATAGCGCAAGGCGGCTGGCAAGGCGCGGCGCGCATGGCGCATTCCTCCTCCCCCGCTCCGTTCACCGTCCCCTCGCCCGCGCGGCTGACAGGACGGATCCGCGTTCCCGGCGACAAGTCGATCAGCCATCGCTCGCTGATGCTCTCGGCGCTCGCGATCGGCGAGAGCCGGGTCGAAGGGTTGCTGGAGGGCGAGGACGTGCTCGCCACCGCCGCGGCGATGCGCGCGATGGGCGCGACGATCGAGCGCGGCGACGACGGGATCTGGCGCATTCATGGCGTGGGGGTCGGCGGGCTGCTCCAGCCGACGCAGGCGCTGGAGATGGGCAATTCGGGCACCTCGACGCGGCTGTTGATGGGTTTGGTCGCGAGCCATCCGATCACCGCGACCTTCACCGGCGACGCCTCGCTGTCGTCGCGCCCGATGGCGCGCGTCACGGTGCCGCTGACACAGATGGGTGCATCGATCGAGGCGTCGCCGGGAACGCGGCTGCCGCTGATGGTGCGCGGGGCGTGCCCGGCGGTGCCGATCGACTATGAGCTGCCGGTCGCCTCGGCGCAGGTGAAGTCGGCAGTGCTGCTCGCCGCGCTCAACACGCCGGGCATCACGCGCGTGATCGAGCCGGTGCCGACCCGCGATCATAGCGAGCGGATGCTCGCCGGCTTCGGTGCGCAATTGACCGTCGAACAGGGGCCGCGCGGTCGCGTGATCTCGCTGACCGGCGAAGCGGAGCTGAAGCCGCAGTCGATCGTCGTGCCGGGCGATCCGTCCTCGGCGGCGTTCTGGATGGTCGCGGCGTCGATCGTGCCCGGCAGCGACGTGGTGATCGAGAATGTCGGGCTAAACCCGACCCGCGCCGGACTGCTGACCGCGCTGCGCATGATGGGCGCGGACATCACCGAAGTCGATGCGCGTGTGGTCGGTGGCGAGCCGGTCGCCGATCTGCGCGTTCGGCACGCGACGCTCGCTGGCATCGTGGTGCCGCATGATCTGGCGCCGTCGATGATCGACGAATATCCGGCCTTGTTCGTCGCAGCCGCCTTTGCCGAGGGCGCGACGATCGCGCGCGGGGCGGAGGAACTGCGCGTCAAGGAAAGCGACCGGATCGCCGCGATGCGCGCCGCGCTGGCGGCGAACGGCGTCGCGACCGACGAGCATGAGGACGGACTGACCGTTCATGGATCGGGCGGCGAAAAGATCGCGGGCGGCGGCATGGTCGCGACCAAGCTCGATCACCGGATCGCGATGAGCATGACCGTCGCCGGGCTGCATGCGCGCCAGCCGGTGACGATCGACGATGTCGCGCCGGTCGCCACCAGCTACCCGGCCTTCTATCAGCAGCTCGCGCAATTGTCGGGGAGCGCGGCATGATCATCGCGGTCGACGGACCGGCGGCGTCGGGCAAGGGTACGATCGCGCGCGCGCTGGCCCGCCACTATGACATCCCGCATCTCGACACCGGGCTGCTCTATCGCGCGGTGGCGACGCAGGTAGCGCGGCTCGATCTCGATCCCGCGATCGAGGCCGATGCGGTGGCGGCATGCGACTTCGACGACCAACTGCTGGCAGACCCGATCCTGCGCGACGATGCCACCGGACAGGTCGCCTCGATCGTGTCGGCGCATCCGCTGGTGCGCGCGGCGCTACTCCAGCGGCAGCGACGCTTCGCGCACCAGCCCGGCGGCGCGGTGCTCGACGGGCGGGACATCGGCACCGTGATCGCGCCGGATGCCGATGCCAAATTGTTCGTGCGCGCGACGCCGACGATCCGCGCGCGACGGCGTCACGACGAACTCCACAAGCGTGGCAGCGCGATCAGCTACGATCAGGTGCTGGCCGACATCCGCACCCGCGACGATCGCGACAGCTCGCGCTCGACCGCGCCGCTGGTGGCGGCGACGGATGCGATGGAACTCGACACCAGCTTCCTGTCGATCGACGCCGCCGTTTCGCGCGCGATCACGCTGGTGGATGCGCGGGTGTCGCGCTAATCGGCGGACCAGTCCTCGCGGCCGTGGCGGATGCGGAGGATGAGGACGTCGTCGGCATCGTCCACTTGATAGAATATGATGTGCACGCCGACGGGGAAGCCTCTCGTTGCGCCGTCGATCTCGTCCCTCAGCCGAGCGATGCGCGGGAAGCTGTCGATCATCTCAAACGCCTCTCGTAGCCGTGCGACAAATCGGTCCGACGCGGCAAGTCCGTAACGCTCTAGGCCGCTGGCGATCAGTTCCGCCAAGTCGCGATCGGCCTCCGCCGAAAGCTCAACCGCCATGTTTCGCCAGATAGGCCGCGCGGGTTTCCGCGACGACTTGTTCGAACGAACGCTGGGAAATGCCACTCGCCCTGCCCTCGTCCACCAGCCGCTGCATGTTCGCGATCTTCTCCGCGCGCACCTGTTCGCGACGGATCAGGTCGCGGACGACGTCGCTGGAGTTGCTGTAGCGGCCGGTCGCCGCCTGCTGCTCGACCCAGTCCTTCATGGCATCGGGGAGCGAGATGTTCATCGTGGCCATGACGAAACGATGCCGCTGATTGGCAAAGATTGTCAACCTTGCTTGCCGGTCGCTTTTCGGCTAGGGCGCGTCGGTCCGGCGAGCTGTGGCTCGCGGAGGCGCGGCGCGACGGCTTGCCCTTCGCGCCTTTTCGCACATCCGCGAATGGCCCCCGCCGCTCCCCAGATCGCACGGATGTCGCACCCGGCACGGGGCCGGTGCGACAGTGATGGCCAAGACCGGCGGAACCAACCGCCTGGCCGGAAAACGACATAGGACAGTTTCTTTTATGGCCTCAGTGGCAACTCCCTCGCGTGACGAATTCGCGGCGATGCTCGATGACATGTTCGGCGGCGCCGACAGCTTCGAGGGCCGCGTGGTGCTGGGCACCGTTACCGCCATCGAGAACGACCTGGTCGTCATCGACGTCGGCCTGAAGAGCGAAGGCCGCGTGCCGCTGCGCGAATTCGCGCCCGCGCCGGGCCAGAAGGCCGACCTGAAGGTCGGTGACGAAGTCGAGGTCTACGTCGACCGCGTCGAGAACATGCATGGCGAAGCGATGCTGTCGCGCGACCGCGCGCGCCGCGAAGCCGCGTGGGACAAGCTGGAGCTGGAATTCGCCAAGACCGCGCGCGTCGAGGGCGTGATCTTCGGCCGCGTGAAGGGCGGCTTCACCGTCGACCTGAACGGCGCCGTGGCGTTCCTGCCGGGTTCGCAGGTCGACATCCGCCCGGTGCGCGACGTCACCCCGCTGATGGACATCCCGCAGCCGTTCCAGATCCTGAAGATGGACCGCAAGCGCGGCAACATCGTCGTCAGCCGCCGCGCGGTGCTGGAAGAGACCCGCGCCGAGCAGCGTTCGGGCCTGATCCAGTCGCTGCATGAAGGCCAGATCATCGACGGCGTCGTCAAGAACATCACCGATTACGGTGCGTTCGTCGACCTGGGCGGCATCGACGGCCTGCTGCACGTCACCGACCTCAGCTACAAGCGCGTCGGCCACCCGAGCGAGATGATCAACATCGGCGACACCGTGAAGGTGCAGATCATCCGCATCAACAAGGACACGCAGCGCATCTCGCTGGGCATGAAGCAGCTCGAGAGCGATCCGTGGGATGGCGCCGCCGCCAAGTATCCGGTCGGTGCGAAGCTGTCGGGCCGCGTCACGAACATCACCGAATATGGTGCGTTCGTCGAACTGGAGGCCGGCATCGAGGGCCTGGTCCACGTTAGCGAAATGTCCTGGACCAAGAAGAACGTCCATCCGGGCAAGATCGTCTCGACCTCGCAGGAAGTCGAAGTGGTGGTGCTCGAGGTCGACGAGGACAAGCGTCGCATCTCGCTGGGCCTGAAGCAGGCGCAGAACAACCCGTGGGAGGCGTTCGCCGCCGCGCACCCGATCGGCTCGACCGTCGAGGGCGAAGTCAAGAACGCCACCGAGTTCGGCCTGTTCATCGGCCTCGACAACGATGTCGACGGCATGGTCCACATGTCGGACATCGCCTGGGGCGTGTCGGGTGAGGACGCGCTGAACCTGCACCGCAAGGGTGAGATGGTTCAGGCCGTGGTGCTCGACATCGACTCGGAGAAGGAGCGCATCTCGCTGGGCATGAAGCAGCTCGAGCGCGGCGGTCCGGTCGCGGCGGGCGCGGGCGATCGCCTGGGCAAGAACCAGGTTGTCACCGTCACCGTCCTCGAAGTTCGCGACGCAGGCCTCGAAGTGCAGGCGGGCGACGATGGCGCGACTGGCTTCATCAAGCGCACCGATCTCGGCCGCGACCGCGACGAGCAGCGTCCGGAGCGCTTCCAGGTCGGCCAGAAGTTCGACGCGATGGTGACCGGCTTCGATCGTTCCAAGAAGCCGACCTTCTCGGTCAAGGCGATGCAGATCGCCGAGGAGAAGCAGGCCGTGGCGCAGTACGGCTCGTCCGACTCGGGTGCGTCGCTGGGAGACATCCTGGGCGAGGCGCTCAAGGCGCGCGACACCAAGAAGTAAGCGAAGCTGCCTTACGGGCGTGGAAGGGGGATCGGCCACCGGCCGGTCCCCTTTTTATTTGCCGGACATTTGGATGACCCACTTTGCGCAATCGCTTCCAGATCGGTGCTACCGAGGGCCCAAACTTACCTGTATCAGATCGCGGTGAACGTAATCCAAGCCCCAAGGAACCGCAGACGATGATAAGGTCTGAGTTGGTACAGGCATTGTTGAAGGACAATCCCGGCCTGTCCCAGCGCGATGTCGAGGCAATTGTCTCGACCTTCTTCGATGAGATTACCGAGCGGCTCGCCGCCAACGGCCGCGTCGAATTGCGCGGATTTGGCGCTTTCTCTACGCGTGCCCGCGACGCGCGCGTCGGCCGCAATCCGCGAACTGGCGAAACGGTCGAAGTCGACGCCAAGCGTGTGCCGTTCTTCAAACCCGGTAAGGAAATGCGCGTTCGCCTCAACGTCACCTGACGCGACGGGCGCCGCAACGACTTGACGCGGCGCCCTGCAACCGCTTCGTGGCAGATGATGCGCGGGCGTGGCGGAATCGGTAGACGCTGGGGACTTAAAATCCTCTGCCATTGGCGTGCGGGTTCGAGTCCCGCCGCCCGCACCAGCATCATTCGCCTTGGAGCAATCGGTATCCTGGCGTTGTCGGCACCGTCGTGCGGGCGGCGCGCCGATGTCGGAGCGGTGGTGGTGAGCGTGATCGGTGCCGAGCCGAAACTGGCCGACCGCGATCGCAGCGCGCTTCCCGCCGGCGACCGGTTGCTTACCGATTCGCTCGGCGAGGGTCTGGTCCGCTTCGATGCGGTTGGGCAGATCGAAGCGGGCGTGGCCGAACGCTGGATCGTGATCGACGACGGGCGCAGCTACATCTTCCGCTTGCGTAATGCCGAATGGGCCGATGGCACCCCGGTACGCGCGCGCGACGTCGTTCCGCTGCTTCGCCGGCAAATCGCACGAGCCGCCGCAAACCGCATCGCTCCGTATCTGACGGCGGTCGACTCGGTCGTCGAGATGACGCCGGAAGTGATCGAGATCGAATTGGCGCGGCCGCGTCCCGATCTTCTCAAATTGTTCGCGCAGCCCGAAATGGCGCTGCTGCGTCCCGGCAAGGACAATGGTGCCGGGCCGTTCCGACGACGCGGGGACGGTCGCGACGGTATCCTGCTGACCCCCGCGCGCGATCCCGATCGGGACCCGGATGAGGAAAGGCCGACTCCCGAGCAGAACGTCCTGTTGCGTGGCGAACGTGCGGCGCTGGCGATCCTGCGCTTCGTCGAACGTCATTCCGATCTCGTGACCGGCGGCACGATCGACGACTGGCCGACGCTGCAGGCCGCCAACCCCGCGCCCGCCAATGTGCGCATCGATCCCGCAGCGGGCCTCTTCGGGCTCGCGATCGTGCGACGCGAGGGCTTTCTGGCAGACGCCGGCAATCGCGGCGCGGTCGCTCAGGCGATCGATCGCAGCGACCTGACCAGCGTCGCGAGCGATTGGCCGGCGCGCGAGACGATCCTGCCCGAACAGCTCGATTCCGCCGCCCCACCGATGGTGCCGGTCTGGGCGACGCTGCCACCCGAGCAACGTCCCGCCGCCGCCCGGTCGCGTGTCGCGGCGTGGCGTGCCGCGCGGGGCAGCGGACCGGTGCTGCGGCTCGCACTGCCGCAAGGCCCGGGCGGCACGCTGTTGTGGGCGCATCTGGCGCGGGATCTGTATGCCGTCGGGATCGTGCCGCTGCGGGTCGCCAGCGACGATGCGACCGCCGATCTGCGGCTGGTGGATCTGGTGGCGCCTTACGACAATGCCCGCTGGTACCTGGCCGAAGCATGCGTCGCCTGTGCGCCGGAGGCACGCGCCGCGATTGAGGCTGCCCGGCTGGCCGACACGCTGCCGCAGCGTGCCGAGGCGGCGGCGACCGCCGATCGGTTACTGACGCAGGATGTGGCGTTCGTGCCGCTGTCGCGGCCGTTCCGCTGGTCGCTGGTCGCGCTACGGCTGCGGCAATGGCAGCCGAACCCGCGTGCGTGGCACCCATTGAACCGCCTCCGCGCCGACCCCAATTGAGGATCATGAACGCTCGCCCTACCCCGCTGAATGCCCGTCTTTTCGACGCGCTGCCCATCGGGCGCGATCCAGTGGCGGTTCGTCGCCGGGTCGAGGCGGTCGAGCGGCTGCTCGAGGGTCTTTATGTCATCCCCGGCATCAATCGGCGGGTCGGGCTGGACGCGATCGTCGGACTGGTCCCGGTGGTTGGAGACCTGTTCGCCGGCGCGATGGGCATGTGGCTGGTCTGGGAAGCGCGCAACCTGGGCATGGGGCGCCTGGCGCTGTTCGGGATGACGGCACGCGTCGGCTTCGACACCGCTCTGGGGATGATCCCGTTCGTCGGCGATGCGGCCGACTTCTTCTATCGATCGAACACGCGCAATCTGAAGCGGATCAAGAAGCACCTCGATCGGCATTATCCGGCGACGGTGACGCTGGAACGGTAAGGGCGGCGCAGCTTACGGGGTGGCGGGCACGAACACCGTTCCGCCCGGCATCGCCTCGGGCACGCCGGTCGTGCCGGGGAAGCTGATCGGCAGGCCCGCAAGCGTTCGCACCGCCATATAGGCGAAACCCTCCGCTTCCAGCCCGTCGCCGTGCCAGCCGAGCGCATCGACCGGCTCGGGAACCAGACCGGTGCGGTCGGCGATCATCCGCAACATCGCAGGATTGTGCCGCCCGCCGCCCGCCACCAGCAACCGGCGCGGGAAGACCGGCAGCAGCGTCAGCGCCTGCGCCACCGTGGCCGCAGTAAAGGCGGTCAGCGTCGCCGCCCCATCGGCGGGGGACAGCCCGCGCGCCGGCTGGATCGTGAAATCGTTCCGGTCGAGCGACTTTGGATAGGGCGCATCAAAGAACGGGTGATCGAGCATCGCGGTCAAGACCGCCTCGTCGACCTGCCCCGCGGCGGCGAGCGCGCCATCCTTGTCGAAGCGTGCGCCGCTCTCCTGCTCGACCCAGCTATCGATCAGGCCGTTTGCCGGCCCGGTATCGAACGCGGCGATGGCGTCACCACCGTCGATCAGCGTGATGTTGGCCACCCCGCCGAGGTTGAGGATCGCGACCGGCCCCTCTAGCCCTGCCGCCAGCGCCGCGTGATAGATCGGCAGCAACGGCGCGCCCTGCCCGCCTGCGGCAACATCGGCACTGCGGAAATCGGCAACGGTGGGAATGCCGGTGGCGTCGGCGAGGACTTGCCCATCGCCGATCTGCCACGTCCAGCGCCGGTCGGGGCGGTGCGCGACGGTCTGACCATGGAAGCCGATCACGCCAACGTCACGCGCCGCCACGGCGGCATCGCGCAGCAGCTTCTGCACGGCAAGCATATGTGTCCGCGTGATCAGCGCCGCCGCGGCAACGAGCGGCGGGCTGGCGCGCGGGCGCGGGTAGGTCAGCGCAAGAGCGGTCGCCTCGGCCAGTTGCGCGCGCGCCGCATCCGAATAGGGTTCGCCGCGAAAAGCGATCCGGCGCACCGCCAGTTCGCCGTCGGTATCGATCAGCGCCGCGTCGATCCCGTCCAGCGACGTGCCCGACATCAATCCGATCGCCAGCATCGCGGCACCCTCCCGTCCTGAACCAGCCGCCGCTATCGCGTGTGCCGCCGCCACTGGCAAATCGCATCGTCCCGCATTATGTGCGGACGATCCCATGGCAACGCAAATCCCCTCACCGCCCCGCGTGGGCATGGTCTCGCTCGGCTGTCCCAAGAATCTGGTCGATAGCGAACGTATCCTGACCCAGCTCCGCGCGGACGGCTACCAGATGTCCGCCGACTACGCGGGGGCCGACGTCGTGCTGGTCAACACGTGCGGCTTCCTCGATTCCGCCAAGGAGGAATCGTTGGAGGCGATCGGTGAGGCGATTGCCGAGAACGGCCGCGTGATCGTCACCGGATGCATGGGCAAGGAAGCCGAGGCGATCCGCGCGCGCTTCCCGGATGTGCTCGCCGTTACCGGTGCGCATGAATATGAGCAGGTGGTGGAGGCGGTTCACGCCGCCGCCCCTGCCGCGCTGAGCCCGTTCGTCGACCTGATCCCCGATGCCGGGCTGAAGCTGACGCCGCGCCACTATAGTTATCTCAAGATTTCGGAAGGCTGCAATCATCGTTGCTCCTTCTGCATCATCCCCAGCTTGCGCGGCGATCTGGTCAGCCGGCGTCCGGACGCGATCCTGCGCGAGGCGGAAAAGCTGGTGGCGGCCGGCACGAAGGAATTGCTGGTCATCAGCCAGGACACCTCCGCCTATGGGATCGACATCCGCGATCAGTCGCGCTTGTGGAAGGGCGCGGAGGTCCGCCCGCACATGACCGATCTGGCGCGCGAGTTGGGGAAGATCGCGCCATGGGTGCGGTTGCACTATGTCTATCCTTACCCCCACGTCGATCAGGTCATCCCGCTGATGGCCGAAGGGCTGGTGCTGCCGTACCTCGACATCCCCTTCCAGCATGCCGCCCCCGCGGTGCTGCGCCGGATGAAGCGCCCGGCCAACGACGCCAAGGTGCTCGGCCGGATCAAGGCATGGCGCGACATCTGCCCGGACATCGCGATCCGGTCGACCTTCGTCGTCGGCTTCCCCGGAGAGACCGAGGAGGACTTCCAGTATCTGCTCGACTGGCTCGACGAAGCGCAACTCGACCGCGTCGGGGCATTTCGCTTCGAGCCCGTCGAGGGTGCGTCGGCCAATGCGCTGCCCGATCCGGTGCCGGAGGCGGTCAAGGAAGAGCGCTATGCGCGGATCATGGAAAAGACCGCCGCGATCTCTGCCGCCAAGCTGACGGCCAAGGTCGGCCGCACGCTGGAGGTGATCGTCGACGCGGTCGATGCCGAGACGGGTGGCGCTTCCGGTCGATCGATGGCCGACGCGCCCGAGATCGACGGTGAAGTGCATCTCCGCGACGCGGGGCACCTGACCGCGGGCGACATTCTGCGCGTCGTCATCGAGGACGCGGACGAGCACGATCTGTTCGGGGTGCCCGCCTGACCGACTGATCGGCGTTACACGCCAAAAACCGGTTTCCATACGGTTGGTTAACCCGGCGCTTCTAGACCGGGACGATCGTCGATGGAGATGTCATGCCGCGCCGGATCCGGTCCCTGCTGTCTATGCTGAGCGTCGAGGTCGCCGCCCACGCCGACCGGTCGGAGGCGATCGCGGGACAGACGCGACTGCTAGCGCTCAACGCGGCAATCGAGGCGGCGCGTTCCGGTGAGGCGGGGCGGGGTTTCGGAGTCGTGGCGCAGGAAGTGAAGACGCTGGCCGCGCAGGCGAGCAGTTCGTCACGCGCCTTCCGGGAAGATCTGCTCGGCCGACTGCATCAGGGGAGCGAAATCGCCGCCGATCTGGTCCGCGAGCTGGAAGGCGGACGGTTGGGCGAGTTGGCGCAGTCGATCGCCGACGCATTGTCGCGCACCTTGTTCGATCGGACGATCGACGTGCGCGTGCTGGCGAGCGATCATGCCGTGCGCGAGAGCCTGTTGCTGCCCGGCGACCCCCGCGCCGAAGCCCGGGCGCTGGAGCGAATGCGCTCGCTATTGGGGTTTTCCCCCTATTTCCTCAATGCGTTCGTCGTCGCCGCCGATGGTCAGGTCGGCGTGTGCGCACACGACAATGCCGCGGTTCGCACGGTCCGGTTCGAAAACTATGGCCAGTTCCGCGCGGCGATGGACGGCCCGATGCCGAACGGCTGGGCCACCGATGAGGTCTGGGCGAACCCGTGGTCGAACGATCGCAAGGTGCTGATCTTCGTCGCGCCGGTCGTCGTCGAGGGAGTTACCGTCGGGGTCTGCTATCTCGAATATGATTTCGAAGGCCAGGTCGCGCGGCTGATCGACGTGATGAACCGCTCCTCACAACGCGCAACGATTTCGATCGTCGACCCGAACGGTCGAGTGGTGGCGACAACGGGGACGCGACGCTTCCATGAGCATCACCCCCATGCAGCCGACACCCGCGGCGCACGCGTCCAGTCGCTCGATCGTCTGGTCGTCGCTCAGGCATCGGTGCCCAGCGATCATGGCGTAGCGGGGCTGAACTTCCGTTGCGTGATCGAGGATCACCTCGCCTCGGAGAGTGACATCCTCGCTGCCATGGCCGCGTGAACCGAGACCTGCGGCTCAGGTGAACCGCAGGATCGTGCGGCGGCGCAGGCTGAAGCCGATCATGCCGAAGCCGAGCACCATCGTCGCCCAGGTGGCGGGTTCGGGAACGACCGGCGCGAGCGATCGCGATACTGTCAACGTGGCGGCGGTCGACGTCCTGGACTGATAGGAGCCGCTCGCGGCAAAGGCGCCGTCGTTGAAGTATCGATATACGATCGTAGAGCCGAAGCCGGTGCTCGCGACGATGCTGACCTGATCGCACGCGTCGGTGCCGCCGCCGTTCGGACACGCCGCCTCGAACCGCACCCGCTGAATTGCGGCCGACGCGTTCTTCAACGTTGCCCGTTGAATCCATCCCTCATCGACATACGAGTCGCTTTCCAGCGTGAATTCCAGCGGCCCACCCGCGAACGGCTCTGTCGTAGCGAACGTCTAGGTCACGGTCGCGCTGGCGACAGCCGGCGTCACGAATGCCGCCAACGCCGCGGCAACGGCCAATGCTTTCATCGAATCCCCCTCGTCCGGCGTGCTTCCTCCAGGTCGCGCGCCGTGATCGACTGCTTGCGTAGCGGAGCGTTAACTCATTGTTAAGTAGCCTGGGGCCCGCCGACCGGCAGGGTCGTCCCGCTTCAGGATTGCGCGGGCGGCGTATCGAGGACGCGCGCAGCCAGCGATTGCAGCGCATCCGCCTCTGCTTCGTTGATCGCCCGTCGCTGCGTCCGGCTGGACACGCACAGCACGCCGAGCGGCAATCCGGCCGCGGTGACGATGGGGGCCGCGGCGAAGAAGCGGATCAATCCGACGCGCACGAAAGGGTTGGAGCCGAACGCCTCCGCAACCCTCGTATCCGGCACACAGAAGATGGCATCCGGTGCAAGAATGGCATGTGCCGACATCGATCGCGCACGTTCGTACCGCCCGATCTGGCCGCCTGAGGACGCGATCACGATCTGCAGATCGTCGACGATCAACGCGATACCGGCCCAATCGACGTGCAGAAGTTCTTTCGCGCTCAACGCAATGTCGTTCAACGCAGGATCGTTCATCCGCTCGAGCAAGCCCGAGGCATAGACGGCTGCGTTACGCATGGGCTCGTTGGGAGGAACCGGGGCCGGAGAGTAGAAGGTCACCGACACGCGTTACAGTCCCCTTCCACCTCTACCCGTCCGTTTGCCGAGCGTCGCCTAGGCGACTTGCCCGAAAGACCATTCGGTCACACGTTATCTACATGGTAGAATGATGAAATTTGTCTTTCGATCCTGATGCCAAACGCGCACCTGTCTCGAAACGAGACTCGCACGTCAGCACTGGGACCTGAGCTTCGCCTTGCGTGGCAGCGCGGTGTGGATGCGATGAGAACCCCGCGTCCGAGGTTAGGATCAGTCGAGACAGGAAACACGAACGCTTGGTAGCGGAGGAGGGACTTGAACCCCCGACACGCGGATTATGATTCCGCTGCTCTAACCAGCTGAGCTACTCCGCCCCGTTTTCCGAGGGAACCAGCGCTCGTGAGGCGCGGGCTATAACAGCCGATCCGACGCGGTCAACCCGCGAAGAATGCTTCGACAACATTTCCCACGGACCGCCGCGATACCACCAGGCAGCGAGGCCGGCGATCTCGACCGGGCGCGGACGAAAGTCGGCGCGCAGCTCTGCCAGCAGCGCCTTTGCGACTGACGGCTCGACCTTGTTCTGCACGGTGACGTGCGCGCGCCAACCGCCGGCGTCCTGCGGAGTCAGCAAGCCGCTGAACGCCGCCGCAAGCCGCGCACGGATCGCGCCAAGCTCGTCGCTGTCGATCCGGTAAGCCACGCCACGCCCCAGCGACATCACATCCGCGATCCGCGCGCGCGGTGGCGGAACGCCGCGCGTCTCCGCGGTCAGTCGCTGACGCAGCTCTGGTGCCAAGGACGGCGGCAGATGATGGAATATCGTCAGATGCGCGGCCAACTGATTGCGCTCGGGCGGGAAGTACGCCGTGCGCTCGGCATCGAAAAACGCCTGATCCTCACGCCCGAACAATGCGGTGACGATGATCGGGGCGCGTTCGACGGAATCGGTCAAATCTCGATCTGACTGCCCAGCTCGACCACCCGGTTGGTGGGCAGGCGAAAGAACTCCATCGCGCTTTCGGCGTTGCGCAGCATCCAGCTGAACAATTTCTCGCGCCAGATCGCCATGCCGGGGCGC
Source organism: Sphingomonas phyllosphaerae (assembly GCF_036946485.1). Classification (GTDB taxonomy): domain Bacteria; phylum Pseudomonadota; class Alphaproteobacteria; order Sphingomonadales; family Sphingomonadaceae; genus Sphingomonas; species Sphingomonas phyllosphaerae_E. The sequence continues at coordinate 681,132 of NZ_JAQIJA010000006.1, read as the reverse complement.
TCCGAGGCCAGCAGCGTCTGGCGGCTGAGGAAGAAGCTGGTGTCCATCATGCGGAACGCCGCGCCGCACCCGTCGAAGGTCTTGAGGTGCGCGGGCACGTCCGGCTCTTCCATGAAGCCGTAGCGCAGGATGACCCGGTGGAAGCCCTGCCCCAGATCCTCATGAAGGAACCGGTCCTCTTCGGGGAAATAGGGCATGTCGGTGACGCGCACCGTCAACAGAATCACACGTTCGTGCAGGACGCGGTTGTGCTTGAGGTTGTGGAGCAAGGCGTGCGGCACGCCCTCCGGGGTCGAGGTCATGAACACCGCGGTGCCCGAGACGCGCGTCGCCGAGGTCGCCGCCGAATCGATGAAGATCTTGATCGGCATCGCGGCCTCGCGCATCCGCTCGATCATCAGCTTACGCCCCTCGGACCAGGTGGTGAGCAGCACGAACACGATCACCGCGACCAGCAGCGGGAACCAGCCGCCATCGGGCACCTTGGTCAGGTTCGAGGCGAAATACATGCCGTCGATCGACAGGAACACCACCTCGAACAGCGCGGTCGCCCAAAGCGGCCAGTGCCACACACGACGGATCAGCACACCGATCATGCAGGTGGAGATGAACATCGTTCCCGTCACCGCGATGCCATAAGCGGCGGCGAGGTTCGACGACTCGCCGAAGCCCAGGATCAGCAGCAACACCATGACCATCAACGCCCAATTGGCAGCGGGGATGTAGATTTGTCCCGCCTCGGACGCGCTGGTATGGGTAATGCGGATGCGCGGCATCAGCCCGAGCTGCACCGCTTGCTGGACGACGGAATAGGCGCCGGTGATCACCGCCTGGCTGGCAATGACGGTCGCCATCGTCGCGAGGATGACGAGCGGCAGACGCCAGTTCTCCGGCGCCATCAGGAAGAAGGGATTCTCGGCCGCGGCCGGCGTTTGCAGCAGCAGCGCCCCCTGCCCGAGATAATTGAGCATCAGCGCCGGCAGCACGAACGCCAGCCACGCCAATTCGATCGGTCGCCGGCCGAAATGCCCCATGTCCGCATAGAGCGCCTCCGCCCCGGTCACCGCCAGCACCACCGAACCGAGTGCGAGAAACGCCAGACCACCGTCGTTCATCGCGAACCGCACGGCATAGACCGGGTTCAGCGCGAAGAGGATGTCGGGGCGCTGGATGATGTGCGACAGGCCCATGACCGCCAGCACGACGAAGTAGACGGCCATGATCGGCCCGAACAGCCGCCCCACCTTTTCGGTCCCGATCGACTGCATGTAGAAGAGCGCGATCAGGATCGTGACGGCGATCGGCAGCACGAACGAGTCGAAACCCTGCTCGACCGTCGCGAGCCCCTCGACCGCCGACAGCACCGAGATCGCCGGGGTGATCATGCAATCACCAAAGAACAATGCCGTGGCGAGCACGCCGAGGATGACGAGACTCGACCCCCATTTTTTCCCGGCACCCGAGCGCCGCTGGATCAACGCGAGCAGCGCGAGGCTGCCGCCCTCTCCATTATTGTCGGCACGCAGCACGATCAGCACATATTTGAGCGTCACGATCAGCATCAGCGACCAGAAGACCAGGCTGATGACGCCGAAGACGTGCAGCGGATCGACCGCGAGCGGATGGTGCCCGACGAACACCTCCTTCATGGCATAAAGCGGGCTGGTGCCGATATCGCCATAGACGACACCGATCGCGCCGAGCGCCAGCTTGGCAAGGCCGCCGCTATGGTGGTGATGGGTCGCGCCGGCCTGTGCCCGGACCGAGGGGTCGACGGTGCTGACGCTCACGCGCCGGCCACCGCTATCGAAAGGACGTGCGTATTCGTGGCCATAACGGGGCGCGCCTAGCACGCGCCTGAAACACCCGCAACGCGGAACAGGTCGCGAACATGAATGTTCTGTTCAGCGAAAGGACCAAGCCATCATGAGCGATACCCCCAATCCCAAGAGCGAGCCCTTCTCGAACGCCGAGAAGGACCCGGACGATTGGACGACCGGCGATGAGCCGATGACCGGTGCGCAAGCCAGCTACCTGAAAACGCTGAGCGAAGAGGCAGGAGAGTCGTTCGACGAGTCGCTCAGCAAGGCCGATGCATCGAAGCGGATCGACGCGCTGCAGGAGAAGACCGGCCGCGGCAAATGACGCCGCGGCATCAGCCCCGGTCGCGGATCGCGATCAGGCGGTCGAGCACGGCAAGCCGCCGAGCGATCTCCGTCCGGTAAGGCGTGCCTTCGGGTGAAAGGCTGACGGCGCGCATCCAGAGAGCGCGCGCCTTTTCGAGGTCGCCCGCCTCCAGATAGGCGAAACCGAGATAATATGGCGGCGCCGGATGTTCCGGCGCCAGCCGCGCCGCCTGACGAAAGGCCAGCAACGCAGGCGGCGACACGCGATGTTCCGCCTGGGCCGCCAATGTCACGCCGGCCCATGTCCAGAGGATGAAGCTCTGCGGCATCTTGGAAAGCCCGCCCAGCACCACGCGTGCGGCGGCGTCGTCATTGCCGCTGCGCGTCATCGCATCGGCGGCGACGAGATAGGCCGTGTCGGCGTTGAAACGGCCGAACATGCTGTCGCGCAACTGCACCTCTTCGACATCAATCGGGGAGGTGGTGGTGGGGTGTTGCGGCGCGGCGGCGCCGAGCATCGGTCGGCCCTGCCACGCATAGCCGACGCCACCGAGGCACAACGCCGCGCCGAGCATCGACCAGAGCAGGCGATCGACGCGCAACCAAAAGGCCATTGCCGCAAAGGCCGCCGCGGCGAGCAGCAGGAGCGCGACAAATCCCATCAGCGCTTTTCCTCCAGCGTGCGGGTTTCGTGCATCTTGCCCGCCATTTGCGGCGGCATGTACTTCTCGTCGTGCTTGGCGAGCAGATTGGTGGCGACGAACGACGCATCGGGACGGAAATGACCCTCGGCCACCACGCCGGAGCCTTCGCGGAACAGGTCCGGAGCGATGCCGCTGAACTGCACCGGAGTCTTTGCCTTGCCGTCGGTGACGACGAAGTCGATCGATACGCCATCTGCCGCACGCCGGATCGAGCCGTGCTCGACCATTCCACCCAGTCGCACCGCCTTGTCGGGCGGTGGCAAATTGCCTGCTACGTCGGCGGGCGCATAGAAGAATGCTGCCTGATCGCGCAGCCCCGACAGCGCCAGCAACGCCGCCGCGGCGATCGCACCGAGCCCGAGCAGCACGAGCATCAGTCGCTGGTTCTTGCGGGTCACTTCTCGGCGTCCCGCATCTGATGCCAGCTCCACCACGCAAGTGCCGCGGCGGCGAGCAGGGTTAGCGCATAAGCGCCGGTGACGAATGGCCAGGGGTTCATGCGCGCGCCCGACGCCGCAGGCGGGCCTCGGCCTTTTCGCGCGCCAGCATCGTACGCATCCGCATCAACACCACCGCGCCGAAGAAGAAGGAGAAGCCCGCCAGCATGATCGGCAGCGGCCAGAGCAACGAGCGGTCGATGCTGGAGCCGGTCAGCCCGATGCTCGGCCCCTGATGCAGCGTGTTCCACCACACCACCGAATAGCGGATGATCGGAAGCAGCACCGTGCCGGCAATGCCGTACAGCGCGGGGATGCGGCCATCGCCATCGCGCTCGCGATCGGCCTGCGCCAGCGCGATGAAGCCGAGATAGACGAAGAACAACAGCAGCATCGAGGTCAGTCGCCCGTCCCACTGCCACCACGTCCCCCACGTCGGTCGCCCCCAAATCGCACCGGTGACGAGGCAGAGCGCGGCGAAGATCGCGCCCGGGGCGGCGATCGCGCGCGCCGCGATCATCGCCAGCGGGTGCCGCCAGACGAGGAAGACGATGCTCGATACCGCAATGCTGCTCCACCCGCCCATGCCGAGCCAGGCGGCGGGAACGTGGATGTAGAGGATGCGGACGGTTTCGCCTTGCAGATAATCGGCGGGAGTCTGGGTAAGCCCCGCCCAGCAACCGATCGCGATCAGCGCGACCCCCGCCCACCACAGGATCGGGGTGAGCGGACGCGCGATCTTCAGGAAACGCGCCGGATTGGCAAAGGCATGGAGCGCAGGCACCCGGCCCGGATAGGCGAAGCGGGGGCGGTCGTCACCCCCGGCGTTGTGTGGATGGGTGGCTAGGGGACACAATGGCCGCGTCTTGTGCGGGACGCGTGCGGCCGAATTGACAGACATGGGCCCCTGCCTCCGCAGGGGCGACGGGAGATCAACCAACCGTCGCCCCTGCGAAGGCAGGGGTCCATGTCTGCTTCGCCTCGCATACCGTCACCGCCAAACGCGGCGACAGTGTGTCAGATCGCTCTTAAGCCGCCCTGCCGATCAGACGGCGCGCGATCCGGTCGGCGACCTCGGCGGTGGGATCGCCGGAGGCAGCGGCCTCGTCCCACACCTGATCGAGCCGGCCGGGGATCTGCGCGATCCGCGCCATCACCTCGGCCTCGTCGCCGTGGCCGAGATATTCGAGCCCGACGTTGATGATGCCGCCGGCGTTGATGACGTAATCGGGGGCGTAGACGATCCCGGCGTCGTGCAGCCGCTGCCCGTCGGCGCGCGTCTCGAGCTGGTTGTTCGCGCCGCCCGCGACGATCTTCGCCTTGAGCGTCGGGATCGACCGCTCGGTGAGGATCGCGCCCAAGGCGTTGGGGCTGACGATGTCGACGTCCGCCGACAGGATCGCGTCCGGCGCGACGGTGGTCGCGCCCAGTTCCGTCGCCATCCGCTCGGCGCGCGCCTGATCGACATCGGCCAAGGTCAGGATCGCGCCGTCCTTTGCCAGCAGTCGGGCGAGCCCGCCGCCGACCGAGCCGAGCCCCTGGATCGCGACACGCACGCCCTTCATGTCGTCGCTGCCGAGCCCGCGCTTCGCTGCGGCGCGCACGCCGAGGTAGACGCCATGCGCGGTGTACGGCCCCGGATCGCCGCCCGCCGCACCCTGCGCGACCGGCAGGCCCGAGACGTAGCGCGTCTCGCCCGCGATCACCTTCATGCGCGCTTCGGACATGCCGACGTCCTCGGCAGTGACGTAGCGGCCACCGAGCGACTCGACCGCGCGGCCGAACGCCACCAGTTGCGCCTCGCTGATCGTCGCGCCCGGCCGGTCCGCGAGCACGACGCCCTTGCCGCCGCCCAGATCGAGCCCGGCCATCGCATTCTTGTAGCTCATGCCGCGCGAGAGCCGCAGCGCATCGGTAATTGCCCGGGAATCATCGGCATAATGCCAGAAGCGCACCCCGCCTGCCGCCGGTCCGAGCGTGGTCGAGTGGACGGCGATCACCGCCTTCAGCCCCGACGTCGGGTCGGTGAACAGGTGCAGCCCCTCATGGCTGTCGAAATCGGGATAGTCCCAGACCGAGGTCATCGTCTCTCCAGTGCGCACGACGTTTAATTACCGCCGGACGCAATAATCTTGTTGAGCGAAAAACGCCAGCAAGAAACAGAAATGGAGGGATGGGGCGATCGACGGGACTTGAACCCGCGACCCTCGGTACCACAAACCGATGCTCTAACCAACTGAGCTACGATCGCCGCGAAGGCCGTGCCCCTAGCGGCACCGTGGCGGGTTCGTCAAGCGGTTCAGAAGCGTCCGTCGACGGACAAGGTGCGCGCCGCGCCATTGACCGTGAAGCCCGCGCCGTCCAGCCGCGCCGCGATCGCCGGATCGGTCGGGATCAGCGTCAGATCGGCGCGATACCGCCCATCCGGCCACAGCCGCAGGTTAACCCCCTCGCCCGCGCCGCTGCTGAGCGGCAACAGCAGCGCGCCCGCGTCGCAGCGTGCGCTGCCGCTGAGCGCGCCGGGCAGCGGCTGGCCGAGGAACGCCCCGGCGAGGCTGGCACGGACGCGACCTTCGGCGGCCTGGCAGGTGCCATCGACGAAGCGCACCGTGACGCCGTCGAGGTTGAGCGCGGACACGGGGAGCGGCGCGAAGGCGTTGCCGGGCGAGAGCGGCCCGCTGGCATCGATCACCGCCGCGCGGTTGCGACCGATCTCGACCGCGCCCGCCAGCCGCTGTGCCGGATCGTTCGAGTCGCTGGCCAGCGCGATACGAGCGCGACCGATCAGCAGCGCGAACGGCGACAGCCCGGCGTCGAGATCGCCGAGCGCGATGTCGCCGAACCGCGCCTCGACCAGCCGTCCGGACCACAGGCTGCCGGTCACCTCGCGCGCGGCGAATCCCTGCCCGTCGAGCCCGCTCCAGCCGAGCGCGAGCCGCAGCGGGAGAAAGGCGAGCATCGCCGCCGCGAACAGCGCGAGGAACAATGTGCGGCGACCGGTGGTAAGCGGGATGCGCATCAGACGCCTCGCGCCCGAAGCGTCATCGTCGCCGTCACGCTGCCGGCGCCATTGCCCGAAACGCTGAGCGAATCGACGAGGATGCCCTCCGCCTCCAGCCCGCTGATCCATTGCATGAGCGCACCGGCGCGCGCCGTGGCGATCGCGGTGCGGATGCGGTCGGGTGCCTCGACATCGAGGCTGGCGAGCGTGAACCCCGCGGCATCGGCGCGCGCGCGCACGATGTCGGCGAGCGGCGCGGATAGCGGGGTCGCACGACGCTGCAGCGCCTTAACCTGCCGCAGTCCGGCCTGCGCCGTGCCGAGCCGGATCACCGCATCGGTGTAGCGCTCACGCGATGAGGACAGGCCATCGCGAACCGGGCGGATCACCGCGCCCCAGATCAGCGTCACCGCTGCGAGCGCGACCATCACCAGCAGTAATCGCCGCTCGCGCAGCGAGCGTCCGTCGAACCACGCCTTCAACGCCGTCATGGCCGCACCGTCATGTCGCCGGTCAGGCGACCGGCCGATTGCTGGAACACGCTCGACTCGACGGTGAACCCCGCTTCGGCGAGCCGCGACTTGACCGTATTCGCCTGCGCCTCGCCCGCCAGCGACAGCGAGACGCGCAGCGCGCCGTTCGGCTCGAACTGCAACGCGGTGATCTCGGTTTCGGGCACCGCCTCGACGATCGCGTACACCGCCGCAGCGGTGCGGGTGAAGCCCTGCCCCGGCCCGCGCAGCGCCGACAGCCGTTCGCCGAGCATCCGGGTCTCGTCGCCCTCGCCGGTTCCCCGTGGCAGACCTTGCCGGGCGATCGTCGCGGCGCGCTGCTGAATCGCATCGGCGGCGAACGAATAACGCATGATCCGCACGACATCAATCGCCAGCGTCGCGAGCAGTATCAGCCCGGCGAGCACCGCCAGTCGCCGTACCAATGCCCAATCGATCGCAGTGCGCCGGCGGCGGCGGGCGAAGGCGCCTTGCCGCAGGTCGATCACCGGCTCCGCCACCGCGTCGATCGCGGCGGCGCGGAGCGCTTCGCGGTCGAGCAGGCGCGGGGTCTCGCCACGCGTCACCAGTCCGGTCAGGACCGGTTCGTCGGCCCAGCCGGTGGTGCGGCCGCGCGCCACCACCTGCCCGCCGAGGTCGGCCCGGACATAGCCTTCCTCGGGCTCGGGGAGCAGCAACGGGGCGGGCACGACCGCCGCCGGATCGACGCCGTTCTGCGCGAGCGATGCGAGCCAGGCCGCCATCCGCGCCGGGGCGACGACCGCGATCGCGCGCTCGCCGCCTCGTTCGCGCCCGACCGCGACGTGGAGGTCGTGTGCGGGCTCGGCCGTGGCATCGCTGACGACGACACGCGCCGCCGCCAGCGCCTGCGCCGGCGAGCGGGCGGGCAAGCTCGCCCAGTGCAGCGTCACCGCATCGGCGGGCGCGACCGCGACGACGCGATCCTCCGCCGTCACCTCGGGCAGCCCCTCGCCTTCACGCTCGACCGCGTCGTCGCGGATCCGCCACCAGCGCCACGGCTGCGAATCGTCGGGGGGCAGAAAAAGGAGCGTCGCTGCGGTCATGGTACATCCCCCCATTGCCGCGTCACGAGCCGGACGGGAAGGGTCCGCGCGTCGATCAGCCCTTCCTCATGCAATTCCGCGCCACCATTGACCACGTCGATGCGCAGCGCGAACCATTTCGTCGTCACGCCGGTTTGCGATTGCGCGCCGATATCGGTCGCGCCGCCTGCGCTGGCGAGTTGCGCCCAGAACTGCCCGGCCTGCGCATAGCCGCCCGGGGGGCGGCGCAGCAGCAGCCCCTGCGCCTGTGCGACGCCCATCGTGTCGGGCAGCAGCATCGCGAGCAGCGGCGCCTGTTCCGGAAGCAAGGTGTTGACGTTGAGCACCGACTGCCGTGCGACCGGCAAGGTGCACACCCATGGCTGGATCAGCTTGTACGCCTCGGGCGTGACGCCCTTCACCGCGCGCAGCTCGCTGACGTCGGCCATCAAGGTGCCGGCGGTGCGATAGCCACGATAGGCGCTGTTCTCCGCCCCGCCGGGCAGCGGATCGTCGTCGCTGTCGAGCCAGTCGGCAGTGGCCACTGCGATCGCGTCGCCGTCGGGCACACGCAGCAGCCGCAACAGCCGCTGGAAGCGGACCAGCGCCTGCGGGTTGACGAGATAGGCGTCGCCGAAGCCGAAGGTGACCAGCCCGTTGAGGTTGAAGCAATTACCGCCGTCGGTCACCCGCGCGGTCGCCGTGCCGCCCGGGATCGGCAGGCCGAACGGCCGCCCGCTCCACCCGCCGGTCAGCGCGACGCGGTCGCGGCTCTGTTGCAGCAGTGTCGAGACGCGGCGAGTCGCCAGCGTCTCGGCGGCATAGGCATAGCCGCGCGCGGCATCGAGGGCGACCGCATTGGCGGCGAGCCGGGTCGACAGCCGCAACCGCTCCAGCGCGGTCGCCGCCATCACCGCGATCACCGCGACGAGCAGCAGCACGGTCAACAGCGCGGCGCCACGCTCGCCGGGCCTAGCGCGGGGCATCGATCGTGCCCGCCGGGGGGCCACCGGTGCCGGGGCCTTGCAGCCCATTGGTGAGGTCTTCCACGGTTCGCGGCGCACCGGTGCCGACGAGGAACAGCAGCCGGTACGACTGCCCGCCCGCGCGCACCAGCGTCAGCTCCATCGCCTGTGGCAATGCGGCGCGCTGGTCGCCCTGCCACGTATCGCTCCACGCCCCGGCATAGCGGAAGCGGACGCGCACCTCCTGCACGCGATCGACCAGCAGCGCCGCGGGGAGCGGCGTTGCCCCGTCGAGCGCGGGATAGGCGACGCGCTCGATCCCGTCAGCGGTCAGGCGGTACTCGACCTTCTGCAAGGTCGCGCGAGGCGCCTGATCGGGGTTGGCCCAGCCGCCGCGCACGAAGCGCAGGATCGGCTGCGCGCTGCGGTCGCCCGAGAAGGCCGGGAACAATGTGCCCGCGGCATCGCGGGTCGGGCGATCCTGCGCCTGCGCCATGTCGGCGGTCATGATCGACACCAGCCGGTTGAGCGCAGCATTGTCGTCGAGCGCGGCGCCGGTCGCGCCCTGCGCACGGACGCTGAACGCCAGCAAGGCGACGCCCGCCGCGGCGATCATTCCGAAGATCATCAGCGCGATCATCACCTCGACGAGGGTGAAGCCCGCTTCGTGCGTCGTCCGGCGCATCACGGTCCGACCCGCGTTTGCGCGATCGGTGCGGGCGGCGGGCGGACCATCGTCGCGCGGCCGATCACCGCGCCGCCGGCGTCGCTGACCGCGACGTCGATCCGCTGGACATCGCCGTCGCCGAGCGGCTGGGTGTCGCGCACCCAGGTCCAGTTGCGCCCGCCCGCCTGCTCGACGCCGCTTGCACGCCCGCGTGTCGGTGGCTGCGCGTCGGTGACCGCCTCGATCGCGACGTTGCGCGCGACGATCTGCGCGAGCAGCGCCGACGACACGAAGCCGGTCGAGCGGATCGTCTGCCCCTCCAGCCGGATCAGCGCGAGCGCGGCGAGGCTGAACACGACCAGCGCAACCATGATCTCGACCAAAGTGAACCCGCGCGCGCGCGGGTCAGCCGGCGACACGGACGGTCCCGTCGGCGTCGATCACCACATCGGTGCGCATCCCCTCGCGCGTCAGCGTCACGGTCATCGCGCGGTCGGCGAGCCCGGTGGTGTCGAAGGTCAGCCGGTCGCGTGCCGGGCCGGTCGTGGCGGTGCCCGGCTTCCAGCGCTCGACGCCGAGCGCGCCGTCGAGCGGGGTCCACGCGCCGCCGCGCCATTGATCGAAGCCATAGCCGCCCGGCGTGACCCACAGGCTGACGGGGCGCGCCTCGACGATGGCGGCATCGTGCGCCGCGCGCGTCCGCACGGCGAAGCGCGTCGCCTCGTCCATCAGCCGGCCGCGCGTATCGGGCATCATCAGCACCGCCGCCGCCGAGGCGAGCCCGATGACGGTGATGACCACCATCAGCTCGATCAGCGTGAAGCCGCGCTGGCGGGCCGGTACCGCGTTACTGCCAGGACCCGATATCGGCATCGATCCCCTGCCCGCCGTCCTTGCCGTCGGCCCCCAGCGTCCAGACGTCCGCCGCACCATGCTGACCGGGCGAGGCGTAGAGGTACGGGCGGTTCCACGGGTCCTGCGGCAAGCGCTTGATATAGCCGCCGGCCTGATAGCGCGCGGCGTCGGCCCCCGCCGGCGGGGTGACCAATGCCTGCAAGCCCTGCGTCGTCGTGGGGTAATTGCCCATCTGCAGCCGGTAAAGTTCGAGGCCCTGCTCGATTGTCGCGATATCGGCCTTCGCCTTCTGGATGCGCGCGGTGTCGCCCGAGGGCAGCACGTTGAGCGCAACGATCGTCGCCAAGAGGCCGATGATGACGATCACCACCATCAGTTCCACCAGCGTGAACCCGTTGCGCTTCTTCCGGGGCTTCTTCTCAGTCGACATAGGCATTCTCATTGTCCGGCCAGCGTGTTGAGCTGAAGGATGGGGAGCAGGATCGATAGCACGATCGTCGCGACGATCGCGCCCATGATGACGATGATGAACGGTTCGAGCAGCGACATGGCGGTGGCGGTGAAGCGGTCGAACTCGCGCTCCAGATAGTCGGCGGCGCGCTCAAGCATCTCGTCGAGCCGTCCCGCCGCCTCGCCGCTGGCGGCGAGATAGACGAGCAGCGGCGGGAAGACTCCGGCGCGGCGCATTGCCGCCGACAGGCTGCCGCCGCCGCGGATCGACTCGGTGATCTCGTCCGACGCCGCCTTGAGCCGGCGGTTGTGGATCGTGCCCGCGGTGAGACTAAGCCCTTCCAATAGCGGAAGTCGGCTGGCGACCATCGTCGACAGGGTCCGCGCCATCCGCGCCGCATGGAGGTCGCGGAGCAAGCGTCCAAGCAGCGGAACGCGCAAGAGCCAACTATCGAAGGCAAGCCGGATCGGCGGCTGGCGCAAGGCGGCCCATGCGCCGACGCCAAGCCCGACGAGCACGAACAGCATCAGCCACCACCAGCCGACCAGCACGTCGGACAGGCCGATCACCAGCCGCGTGAGAAGCGGAAGTTCCTGACCAACGGTGTCGAATTGCTCGACTACCTGCGGGACGACAAAGGTCATCAGCGCGAGCACCACGCCTAGCGCGACGGCGGCGAGCACCGAGGGGTAGGCCATGGCGGTCAGCAACTTGCCGCGGATTTCGGCCTGTCGTTCGAGCAGGGTCGACAGCCGCTCCATGATCTGCGGCAGCGTGCCCGAGCTTTCGCCCGCCGCGACCATCGCGCGGTAGAGCGGCGGGAAGCTCTTCGGCTCGCGCGCCATCGCATCGGCGAGGCGGCGGCCTTCGACGACCGCGCTGTGGACGGTCTGGACGATCGCGCGGACGCTTTCCTGCTCGGTCTGGCGGGTGATCGTGCGAAGCGATTCCTCGAGCGGCGAGACGCGGTTGAGCGTCGCCAACTGGCGGGTGAACAAGGTCAATTGCTTGCCCGACATCTTCGCGCGGCCGAGTTCGAGTCCGAACAACGGACGGCTGCGCGCCTGCGGGGTGCTGCCGGGTTCGATGCGGACGACGTAGAGGCGCTTGCGGTCGAGCGCCGCGCGCGCGGCGTCCATGTCGGTGGCGCTGACATGGCCGCGCGTCTCGTTACCGCGCGTGTCGATCGCGAGATAGTCGAAGTCAGCCATGGGTGGCGCTTTCGATCGACGCAATCATGACGCTTGAACAAGTACTTGAGCGAGACGGACTGAACGCCCCACTCCGTTCGTGCTGAGCTTGTCGAAGCACGTGAACCGGGTGGAGCGCCTGCAACACGCACTTCGACAAGCTCAGTGCGAACGGTTCTAGAGGTCGGCCAACGGATTCAGTGCGCATCGGCGATCGCGGCTTCGGCGGCGTCGGCGTTTTCGCTGCGCGAGACGCGAATCGCTTCCTCCGCAGTGGTTTGCCCGCTCTCCACCAGGCGCCGAGCGGCGGTGGCGAGCGTGTCGTTGTTTGCGAAGGTGTGGCGCGCGATGGCATCTTCGTCGCCGCCCTCGTTGATCAGGCGGCGGACGGTCGCGTCGACGCGCACCGCTTCGTAGACGCCGATCCGGCCGCGGAAGCCGGTTCTGTTGCAATTCTCGCACCCTACCGCCTCATAGACGGTCGCCGCCGGATCGATGCCGAGCAGCGGCGCGACCGTTTCCGATGCTTGCACCGGGCGTGCGCAATGTTTGCACAGGCGACGCACGAGGCGCTGCGCAATCACCGCGCGCAGCGTCGAGGCGAGCAGGAACGGCTCGACCTTCATGTCGCGCATTCGCGTGATCGCGCCGACCGCGTCGTTGGTGTGGACGGTCGACAGCACGAGGTGCCCGGTCAGCGACGCCTGCACCGCGATCTCTGCGGTCTCGCGGTCGCGGATTTCGCCGATCATCACCGTGTCGGGGTCCTGCCGCAGGATCGCGCGCAGCCCTGCGGCGAAGGTCAGCCCGACCTTGGCGTTGACCTGCGTCTGCCCGACCCCCTCGACCGCATATTCGACCGGGTCCTCGACGGTCAGGATGTTGCGGCTGCCGTCGTTGAGCAGCCGCAAGGCGGCGTAGAGCGTCGTCGTCTTGCCGCTGCCGGTCGGCCCGGTCACCAGCACGATGCCGTTCGGCTCGGCGATCGCCTCGCGCAGCAACGCGTACATCGCCGCGCTCATCCCGAGCGCGTCGAGGTCCATGCCGGCATTCTCCTTGTCGAGAATACGCAGCACGACGCGCTCGCCCGCGCGGCTCGGCAGCGTGGAGACGCGGACGTCGAGCAACTTGCCACCGAGCGTCAGACCCATGCGCCCGTCCTGCGGCACGCGCCGCTCGGCGATGTCGAGCCGCGCCATCACCTTGATGCGGCTGACCACCACCGGCGCGACGTGCGGCGGCATCCTGAGCGTCTCGCGCAGCACGCCGTCGATGCGCATCCGCACGACGAGGCCGGTCTCATAGGGCTCGATATGGATGTCCGACACGCCGTTGCGTGCAGCATCGGCGATGATGCCGTTGATGAGCCGGATCGCGGGCGCGTCATCGGCAGTGTCGAGCAGATCCTCGGCAGTCGGCAGCCCTTCGGCGAGCAGGTCGAGTTCGTCGCCCATCCCGACCGCGGCGGCGGCGGTCGCCTGCCCGTCCATCGCATAATTGTCGCTGAGCAGCCGGTCGAAGGCAGCGGGCGCGACCACCGCGACATCGAAGGCGCGCCCGAGCACGCGCCGCACCTCGATCAGCGCGCGCGGATCGCTGCCCTCGCGCAGCGCCACGCCGTCTCCATCCAGGACGACGCCGAACTTGCGCGCGAACGCATAAGGCAGCACGACCGGCACCGCGTCGGTCAGAATTGTCGCGCCGTCCGGAGCGGGCGGCAACGGCGCAGCGGCCGCGTCGATCTCCGCGCCGGTTCGCAGGATCATTTGCGCTTGCCCCCGCCCGTGATGACGCTGGTCGAGTTGCGATAGACCGGCACGCCGACGCGCGGATCCTCGATGCTGCCCGGTTCGCCGGGCGGGGGCAGCGGCGGCGTCGCGCCCATATAATCGCGGACCAGTTCGTCGATCGACGGCTCGGCGGCCGGGTCCTGCAGGCCCTGCTGGAGCCGCAGATAGCCGTAGCGGCGCTCGGTGACGCGGCGGTTCTCCTCCGCCGAGCGGATCACGGTCGGGCGGATGAAGATCATCAGGTTCGACTTGGCGCGGGTCTTGGCGCGGCTCTTGAAGAGATTGCCCAGCACCGGAATGTCGCCGAGCAGCGGGATCTTCTCGATCGTGCGCCGCTCCTCATCGGAAAGCAGCCCGCCGATCACCCCGATCGCGCCGTCGTCGACGGTCAGCACCGTCTCGACCTCGCGCTTGTTGAGGATCAGGTCGGAATTGCTGCTGCTGACCGGACCGGCGATCGAGCTGACCTCCAGATGGAGGTTCATCTTGATCGTGCCCGAGGAGTTCACCTGCGGACGGACGTCGAGCCCGATGCCGACGTTCTGGCGCTGCGTGGTGCGGAAGGCATTGTCGAAATTGTTCGACAGCGCTTCGCCGGTGGTGATCGGGATCTCCTGCCCGACCAGCGTATGCGCCTCCTGATTGTCGAGCGTCATGATCTGCGGGACTTGCAGCAGGTTCGACTTGGTGTCGCTCTTCACCGCGTTGATGATCGCGCCGAACACCGTGCTGCCGATCTGCCCGCCGAAGCCGCCGAAGCCGCCCTGCGAACCGATGATCGAATTGATCGCGGATTGCGTCAGCGTGTTCGACGCGGTGTTGTTGGTGGTCGTTTCGGTCCGCGTGCCGTCGGGCGCGGTCACGACGGTGCGGGTCGAGCCCAGAGATTGCGCGCCGATCGCGCCGGCAAGCTGAAGGATGTTCGGGGCGGAGTTGCTGAACGTCGAGGCGGCGAACGCGCCACCGTCGATGTTGCCGAGCAGGAACTGCGCGCCGAGCCGGTTGACGGTGCTGTCCGACACCTCGGCGACGATCGCCTCCACCAGCACCTGTTGCCGGCGCTGATCGAGCTTGCGGATCACCTCGGCGAGCTGGCGCTGAACGTCGGCGGGCGCGGCGACGACGATCGCATTCGCGCCGGCGTAGCGGGTGACGACCGCCGCGGTGCGCGCGCCTTCGCCACGGATCGCGGCCTGTTGTGGCTGGCCGCCCGACGTCTGCGTGGACGTCTGTTGCGACTGGCTGCGGGTGGCCGGCTGCGGGGTCGCGCCGACGCCGGTCGCCCCGGTGCTCGACGTGCTGAGCCCCGTGCGGCTGAGACCCTGTTCCTGCACCGCGTCGGGTGCTTGCCCGACGAGTTGCTGGAGCACGGGCAGCAATTGATTGGCGTCGGCATTTTCGAGAAAGACGACGCGGATTTCGGTCGCGTTGCGCGCGCTCTGGTCGAGTTCGCGCGCCAGCCCGGCGAGCCGCGCGACGGTCTGCGGATCACCACGGAGCGCCACCGCGTTGCTGCTCTCGATCGCCACCGCCGACGCGCCGCCGGTCGCCGCCGCCGCCCCGCCCTGTGCGCCGCCGCCGAGCAAGCCGGTCAGCGCGGTCGCGACCTCGCTGGCGCGCGCGTTCTTGAGCGCGATGATCCGCGTCGCCGAGGTGTCGGCGTCGATGCGGCGCACCACTTCGCGGACGCGGCGGACGTTATCGGCGAAATCGACGACGACGAGGCTGTTGCCGCCACGATTGGCGGTGACCGACCCTTGCGCGCTGACCAGCGGGCGGACGGTGTCGACCGCCTGCGCGGCGTCGACCGAGCGCAGCCGGATGATCTCGGTCACGAGCTGATTGCGCTGCGCCCCGGCGAGGCCGATCCGGCCCGGCTGGCTGGCGGCATTGTCGATCGGCTGGACGCGGAACGCGCCGTTGGCGGTCGGCACCGCGACCAGGGCATTGGCGCGCAGCGTCGAGAGGAACACCTCCAGATAATCGCTGCGCGACAGCGGGCGATCGGTGACGACGGTCACCTTCCCCTGCACGCGATTGTCGATGATGAAGGTGCGCCCGGTCACCTTCGCGGCATCGGCGATGAACGCACGGATGTCCGCATCGCGCACGTTGAGCGTGGTCTGCGCCAGCGCGGGTTGCGCCGCGGCGAGGAGGACGAGCGGCGACAGGAAAGTGGCGGTGCGGTTCATCGAGCTACCGGAATGGTGAGCGGCAACGGCTGCCCGCCGCGCTCCACCGTGAGGGACAGGGTGCCGCCCGACGCGCGGGCGCGGGTGAGCATATCGAGATCGGACGGACCGGTGATCGGGCGGCCCGCGACCGAGGTGATGATGTCGCCGTCGCGCAGCCCGGCGGCCCGGAAGGCGGTGCCCCCCTGCCCGCGCACGGTGACGCCGGTGACCTTGCCGCCGTCGATCCGCGGAATGGCGCTGATCTCCGAGCGAAGCTGCTGCGGCGACACCATCGGAGTGCCCGACGGGATCGTCCCGCCGCTGGGTATCTCGAGCGGCGCAGCGAGCGCGGGACCACCCGGCGGCGGGCCGGGCGGCGGGTTCTGGGCCGGATCGCCGGTCGGCGCGGTGACGGTGGTGCCGCCGCCCGATTGATCGAGGAACAGATCCTCGCTGCGGCCGCCGCGATCGAGCGTGACATGATCGAAGGCGACTGCCTTGAGCGTGACGCCGGGGGCCACCTCCTCACCGACGGCGACGCTCTTCTGCACGCCATCGGGACCGGCGATGATCGCCGCGCCGCGCGCCTGCGCACTGTCCATGCGCGTGCCGTAGAGCGTGAGCTGAAGCGAGGTGACCGCGGTCGGCCCCTGCGCCTGCGCCGCACCGCTGACGCGGTAGAAAGGATCGAATCCGGCGAGCACGCCCGCCGCATCGGCAGGGACGGTCGGCCCGGCGGGCGTCCATGCCCCAAGCGGCGCGACCGGCGTCAACAGCACCCACGCCAGCCGCGCACATTGCACCGCCAGCGCCGCAAGCAGCGCCAATTCCGCGGCGGAATAGATATTTACCACGGGCAGCCGCCGCAGGATCGCGCGCGCACGGGCATCGAACTTCAAACGCATCGGCCTGGCCAACTCCCCGCGAACGGCCGCTAGGTAAACCATATTACGTGGGTATTGCGAGTTTGTGTAATATTTCTGTGCTTGGGGCCTCACCTTTACCTGTGGCAAGAACCGGCGATGGCCACCGATCCGATCGCCGCCCGGCTTGCCGCCCAGTCCGGCTTCCAGCGCCTGCCCAGCCCGAAGCTGACGCTGTTCGTCAAACGCGGCTTCCTGTCGCCCGAGACGTGCGCTCGTCTGGTCGAGCTGATCGACATCGGCAGGCGACCGTCGACGATCGCCGACGCGAACGGCGACACGGCCTTTCGCACCAGCGAAACCTGCGACCTGCCCGGGACCGACCCGGTGGTGGCGCAGGTGGACGCGGCGCTGGCCGCCGCGACCGGGCTCGACCCGCTGCATGGCGAGCCGATCCAGGGGCAGCGCTATGCCGTGGGGCAGGAATTCAAGGCGCATACCGATTATTTCGAGCCGAACGGCGCCGACTTCGACCGTTATTGCAGCGTGGCGGGCAATCGTACCTGGACCGCGATGATCTATCTCAACGAGCCCGAGGCGGGCGGCGCGACGCGCTTCAAGGCGGTCGACAAGACGATCCAGCCGGAACGGGGCAAGCTGGTGTGCTGGAACAACTGCCGCCCCGACGGCACGCTCAACCCCGCGACCATCCACCACGGGATGAAGGTGCGCGCGGGGACGAAATATATCATCACCAAATGGTATCGTGAGCGCCCGTGGGGCTGGTGAACGGCGCGGTCACCCGTCCATAAGCACTTCATCCGTCGCCCCGGACCTGATCCGGGATCCCGCTTCTTTTCAGCCGCAGCGAAGAAGAAAGAAGCGGGATCCCGGATCAAGGCTCTCCTGAGCCTGTCGAAGGGTCCGGGATGACGGTCGTGGAGGTGCCGATCCTCGGATCAGAAGGTGACGCTCGCGCCCAGCGTGAACAGCCGGCCCAGGCGATAGCGGTTGATGTCGACGCGGTTGCCGCTGTCGAAGGTCTGGAACTCCTGATAGCGGGTGCCGGTCAGGTTGCGCATCTCGGCCTTGATCTCGACCTTCTTGCTCATGAAGTCGACGGTCTGGCGCGCGACGAAGTCGAGGCGGATGCCGGGCTTCTCGATGATGTCGGGCTGGAAGCCGGCACCACCCAGCAGCGACGGGCCGCGGTTGGTCACGCGCTCGCTGGCGTAGTTGAACAACAGCGTCGCCTGCGTGCCATTATCCTTGTCCTCGTAACCGAGCTGAAGGTTGACGAGGTGGTCGGACTGGCCGGTCAGCGGCGCGCCGTCGCGGAACAGGCTGGCGGCGGGCGCGAAGTTCGCCTGGCAGCCGCCGAGCGTCGTCCCTTCCAGCACGCCGGGCACACAGGTGCGGTCGGCGGTGAGCGCCGAATGCGTCCAGGTGTAATTGGCGATCACCACCGCGCGCTTGCCCGCCATGCCTTCGGAGATGAAGTCGAGGGGGATATATTTCTGCGCCTCGATCTCCGCGCCGTACAGCTTGGCGCGCGGCAGGTTGGTGAAACCGGTCTGGAGCCGTGCATCGGGGGTCGGGAAGAAGCCGACCTGCTCGATCGGATTGTCGATGCGCTTGTAGAAGCCGGCCAGCGTGATCCGCTGGTCACGCGCGAAGAACCATTCGTAGCGCGCCTCGAGATTGTAGAGTTCCGAGTCCTTCAGCCGCGGATTGCCGAAGAACAGGCGATCCGATTCGAAGTCGCGGAACGCCTGGGGCGCCAGTTCGCGGAACTGCGGACGGGCGATCGTCTTCGACGCGGCGAGGCGCAGCTGCATGTCCTGCGCGAAGTTCCACGTCAGCGTCGCACCGGGCAAGAAGTAATCGTTCTTCAGGCGCGTGCCGGTCGCGTTGACGGGCGTCACGGTCTGCGTCGCGGTCTCGTAGCGGACACCGACGATCGCGCGGACGCCGTCGAACGCCTCCGCCTCGGCCTGCACATAGCCGGCGTGGACGCGCAGCAGGGCGTCATAGGCGTAGGAGCCGTTCTGCCCGGCGTCGAAGCGCATCTGCACCGCCGTGTCGGACGGATTGCCCGCGCCCGGCACCGGACAGCCGTTCACCACATCGGGCGACAGCAGGTAATCGGGGCGGAACAGGTTGCACGGGAACGGGATCGCCCCGCCCGCCACCGTCTGATAGGTGAACGGCAGGCGCGTCGAGGTGCGCTCGTTCTCCGAATAATAATAGCCCGCAGACAGCGTCATCGGGCGCTCGCCCTGGAACTTGTAGGCGACATCGGCCTGACCCGAGTACAGGTTTTCGTTCAACTCGCTGAACACCACCGTCGCGAAGCGGTCGAAGGCGTTCGTCGCCTGCCACACGCCCGGGCAGCTCACCCCACTGTCGGAGACCGGCGCGTTGCTCAGGTTCGTGTTGAGCGACGTGTTGCAGAGATAGATGAACTGCCGCTCGTACGGTGAATTGCGCTGCGAATTGGCATAGGCGCCGCGCACGTCGATCGACAGGTCCTGCACCGGTCTGAACTCGCCGACCAATTGCGTCTCGATCAGCTTGCGCTCGAACCAGCTCGTGTTCTGCTGGAAGAGCGGGTTGCCGCTCGAATTGTTGTAGACCGTCGCCGCCGAGGCACGCCCCTGCTTGAGGGTGTCGTGGATGTAGACGTTGGTCCAGCGGATCTTGTTCTCGCCGAATTCCAGCCCGAAGCCGAGCAGGCCGTTCACCACGGCGCGATTGTCGGTGATGACGGTATTGAAGTCGTTGCGGATCGTGCCGTCGTCGCTGACGGTATCCTGTTGCACCGCGTCGCGGGTGCGCCAGTTGTTCGACACGCCGACGCTGCCGATCAGGCCCACCCGCGTCGAGCCCACGTCGCCGGTCACGCCGAGATCGAGGCTGCCAGAATAATTGGCCGGGATGTCGCTGTTGCGCTGGAGGAGCGTCGTGCGCGCATTCGACAATTGCAGCACCTGCGCGGCGGGGATCACGCCATTGCCGGTCGGCGCCTGTTTGATGAAGTCGGGAACGTTGCGCTCGCCACCGTCATAGCCGAGCCAGTCGGTCTTCGAGCCGAAATAGGTATAGCCGAGCCGCCCGGTCGTCTCGGTATCGATACCGCCGGACGCGCCGACCGTGAAGAAATTCTCGTCCGGGATCGCCTTGGTCGTCAGGTTGATGACGCCGCCGCCGAATTCGCCCGGATAGTTGACCGAATAGGTCTTCTGGACCAGCGCCGAGCCGACCACCGTGGTTGGGAAGATGTCGAGCGGCACGGTGCGCCGCAGCGGCTCCGGGCTGGGCAAGGGCGAGCCGTTGAGCAACGCCGAGGAATAACGGTCGCCGAGCCCGCGCACGAAGACATAGCCGTTGCCGACCACCGACAGGCCGGTGACGCGGGTCAGCGCGCCGGCGATGTCGCCCTCGCCGGTCCGCGCGATGTCGGCGGTCGACAGAACGTTGACGACCTGCGCGGTGGCGCGGACCGCATTGGGGATGTTGCGCCC
Source organism: Sphingomonas phyllosphaerae (assembly GCF_036946485.1). GTDB lineage: Bacteria > Pseudomonadota > Alphaproteobacteria > Sphingomonadales > Sphingomonadaceae > Sphingomonas > Sphingomonas phyllosphaerae_E. The sequence goes on along the minus strand of NZ_JAQIJA010000006.1, from coordinate 660,830 downwards.
GACGACGACGATGTCGCCGGCGGTGCTGGCGTCGACGCCGGGGGCGGAAATTTCGGCCTGATCATCGGCAGTACCGGGCACCGCATCCTGCGTCGCCTGTGCCTGCTGCTCCGGCGAGGTGGCCGGGCCGGGCGAGGTGGTGCTGGTCTGCGGCGGGCCGGCGGGCGCCGACGGAGCCGGAGCGACCTGCGCGAGCGCCGCGGGGGCGACCAGCGTGGTCGTCAGGAGAAGAAGCGAGGCAAGGGTGCGCTGGCGCATGTCGGTTTCCAGTCTGGTTCTAAAAAGCGGGCCCGGGTGGCGCGATCAGGCGCTCCCCGGGCTCCGCCGAGCATCACGAGGGGCTAAGCGCGCCTCAGCGGCCCTGGCACTGGAAGTAGATCGAGTTGAAGGTCGGCGGGCCGACGTCCTGCAGCGCGCTGTTCGCGGGGCGGACCGTGGAGCGGTCGTTGCCGGTTGCAGCAGCCCCGTTCACCGCATTGCCCGCGATGACGTTGAGGCATGCCGCCCCCGACTGGGTCTTCACGATGCCGTTGACGAAGGCGAAGTCCGCACCGCCGCGCAGGCGGATCGCGGCGGGTGCCGAATTCGTCTGGATGAACGTGAAGTTGGCGTAGCGGCCGTAGGTGCGCGGCAGCAGGTCTTCCTGATTGTTCGAGTCGATCTCGGTCGCGAACGAGTCGGCGGTCGAGCCGCCGGCCTTCTGCGCGGCGATGATGAACTGCATGAACCCGCGCCAGCCGTTGTCGACGTCGAAGCCGTCGTCATCCGCGCCGGTCACGACGAAATACTTCAGGTTGGTCGCGCCACCGAAGATCTCGATGCCGTCGTCGGCCGAATTGTGGCTCTGGACGTGGTCGATCGTCGTGCCCGACCCGGTGCCGCCGAGCGTAAGGCCCTGCAGCTCGTTGCCTTCGCTGATCGCGATCCCGGTGTAGCGGATCTGCACGTACTGCATCGTGCCCGAGCTGTCGGCAGCGTCGGTGCCGCCGTACAGACGACCGGTGACGCCCTCGATCTGCTGCTGGCAGGGCGCAGTGGCGCCCGCCGAGGTGCCGTCGGCGGTGTTCGGGCCGGAGCCGGTGATGCAGACCGCGGTCGGCGCCTTGCCGAGCAGGATCACGCCGCCCCACAGACCCTGCGACGAGTCCGACACGCCGTTGTTGGCAAGGTTCTGCTGCGCGGTGAAGATGATCGGCGCGTCGGCAGTGCCGACCGCGTTGATCTTGCTGCCACGGTTGACCAGCACGACGTCGTTGGTGGTTTCGGTCGAGTCCGCCGCGAGCACGACGCCCGGCTGGATCGTCAGCGTCGCCGACGCACCACCGTCGACGCCGACTTCGGTCAGGCCGCGGAAGCGGTAGACGAGGCCCGGGATCTTCGCGAGCGTCAGATCGGCGGTGATGACCTGCGGCAGGCGGCAATAGCGGAAGGTTGCCGGATTGCTGGCGCCGTTCGACGTGTTCAGGCCGTCGTCGGTCAAGCCCGTCGGGCAGGACGCCGCCGGCGTGCCGCTGCCGATCGACGGCACCGCGGTGCACGCGCTGCTGTTGAGGAAGGTCGCGCTCGACGAATTGCAGGTCCAGCCCGAGAACGAATTGTCGTTAGGGCCGCTGAGCGCGCCGACGAAGCTGGTGTTCTGGAGGAAGCTGCTGTTGCCGAGCACCGTCTGCGGGTTGCTGGCGGTGGTCAGCGAGGCGCCGCTGACCGGGTAGACGCCGTTCAGTGTCGCGCCGAAGCCCTGGAGGTTGTTGTTCTGCCCGGCGTTGACCAGCGCGACCTGCTCGTCGGCGGTGATGCTGACACCGTTGACAGCGGTCGACAGCGCGAACTGCGCGGCGGTCAGCGGGGTCGGCGTCGCGGTGCCGGTCGGCGTGGGAGTCGGCGCCGGCTGGTTGATCGTGACCGGCACGCTGCCAGCACCCGGCGACGCCACATCGTCCGCGCCGCACGATGCCAGGAACAGGGCGGCACTGGATGCCAGCAGCATGTGGCTGCGGCGGCTGAAGCTGACCATGAACTCACTCCCTTCGAGATTCGGGCCCTTTCTCAAGGCCCCGATCCGAGTCGGACCTGAGTGTCCGCTCGATCGTCGAGAGCGCCGCTAGGCGGTGAAAATGACGGCTGAATGCAGGTTCAGAGACGAATGCGTGACGCAACCGTTACGGTTGTATGACATGTCCGACGATGGGACGTGTGGAGCTTCGCTGGTTTCAAGCACTTACGCCATTTCAGCAACGGCGGGTAGTTGCCCGATCAGGTCTCGCGAAGATTGTGCGGGTGCGGTCGCGTGACATGTACGGGGCGAGACTTTGCAGAGGGGCTGCGCCTCAATCGTCATTTCCGCGTCGGCGTGTATCAAAAACCTCCTACGGTGCGGCTCTTGCGAAAGCCTGCGCATATGGATTCCCACCTGCGCGGGAATGACGATCGGATGGACCGCCGGGCAGAAACCAAGGGAGGACTTCTTGGTCCCAAACGCGAAATGACCCGCCGGTCAGAGCGACCCGCGGGGCATTTTCGTGAACCGGATGGTGGGCGCGACAGGGATTGAACCTGTGACCCCACCCGTGTGAAGGGTGTGCTCTACCGCTGAGCTACGCGCCCATCCGTTGGCGGAGCGGCGCATCTACGCAAGCGCCCCTGCCCTGTCCAGAGCAAATTCGCGTCAGTTCAGCGAATCCTTCAACACCTTGCCCGCCTTGAACTTCGGCTGGCTCGACGCCTTGATCGCCATCGGTTCGCCGGTGCGGGGGTTGCGGCCCGTCGACGCCTTGCGCTTGCTGACCGCGAAGGTGCCGAAACCAACCAGACGCACCTCGTCCCCCTTCTTCAGGCATGCCGAGATGGTGTCGAACACCGCCTCGACCGCGCGGCTCGCCTCATTCTTCCCCAACCCGGCGGCCGTCGCGACCTGCGCGATCAGTTCCTGCTTGTTCATCCCGCAAAACCCCACTTTCAGAAAGTCGTTACATATATGGAATGGATTCGCGGATCGGAACCCGCATCCGGCCATTAACGCGCGCCCGTGCCGCTGAGTCAAACGAAACCGCCGTACCGGATCACCGGTACGGCGGTCGCAATAAACTGACAAACGACGGTATTTAGTGATGCAGCTCGCCGCCGACCGGCGTGATCGGCGCGGGCGGAAGCGCAGCCAGTTCGTCGGCCTCGGTCCAGTCGATCGCCTCCAGCGGACGCACCAGCGCGAGCCGCAGGACCTCATCGACATGCGCGACCGGCACGATCTTCAGCCCTTCGCGAATGTTCTGCGGGATTTCGGCAAGATCCTTCTCATTCTCCTTGGGGATCAGCACCGTCTCGATCCCGCCGCGCAACGCGGCGAGCAGCTTCTCCTTGAGCCCGCCGATCGGCAGCACGCGCCCGCGCAACGTCACCTCGCCGGTCATCGCCACTTCCTTGCGGACCGGCGTGCCGGTCAGCGTCGAGACGATCGAGGTGACCAGCCCGATGCCTGCCGACGGCCCATCCTTGGGCACCGCGCCTTCGGGCAAGTGGATGTGGATGTCCTTGCGGTGGAACAGGCTGGGCTTGATCCCGAACGACGGCGAGCGCGCCTGGACGAACGAGAAGGCCGCCTGCACCGATTCCTTCATCACGTCGCCCAGCTTGCCGGTGACCTTCGCCTGTCCCTTTCCGGGCACGGTGACGCTTTCGATCGTCAGCAATTCGCCGCCGACCTCGGTCCACGCCAGCCCGGTGACCGCGCCGATCTGATCCTCGGTTTCCGAAAGGCCGTGGCGGAACTTCTGCACGCCCGCGAAATCCGACAGATTGTCCGGCGTGATCGTGACGCTCTCCGCCTTGCCCTCCAGGATTTGGCGCAGCGCCTTGCGGCACAGCTTGGCCACCTCGCGCTCGAGCGTGCGCACGCCGGCCTCGCGGGTATAGCGCTGGATCAGCGCGCGCAGCCCCTCGTTGGTGAGCGTGAACTCGCCCGGCTTCAGCCCGTGCGCCTCGATCTGCTTGGCGATCAGATGACGCTCGGCGATCTCGACCTTCTCATCCTCCGTGTACCCTTCCAGACGGATGATCTCCATCCGGTCGAGCAACGGCTGCGGCAGGTTGAGCGAGTTGGCGGTGCAGACGAACATCACGTCTGACAGATCGATGTCGATCTCGAGGTAATGGTCGTTGAACTTCGCGTTCTGCTCCGGGTCGAGCACCTCCAGCAGCGCCGACGCCGGATCGCCACGGAAATCCTGGCCGAGCTTGTCGATCTCGTCGAGCAGGAACAGCGGGTTGCTGGCCCCGGCCTTCTTGAGGTTCGTCACCACCTTGCCCGGCAGCGAGCCGATATAGGTGCGGCGGTGGCCGCGGATCTCGGCCTCATCGCGCACGCCGCCCAGCGACTGGCGGATGAACTCGCGCCCGGTCGCCTTGGCGATCGACTTGCCCAGCGACGTCTTGCCGACGCCGGGCGGGCCGACGAGGCACAGGATCGGCCCCTTCAGCTTGTTGGTGCGCGCCTGCACCGCGAGATATTCGACGATCCGGTCCTTGACCTTCTCCAGCGCGTAATGGTCCTCGTTGAGGATCGCCTCGGCGGCGGGGATGTCCTTCTTGATCTTGCTCTTCTTGCCCCATGGCAGCCCGAGCAGCACGTCGAGATAGTTGCGCACCACCGTCGCCTCGGCGCTCATCGGCGCCATGGTCTTCAGCTTCTTTAGCTCGGCGGTAGCCTTGGTGCGCGCCTCCTTGGACAGCTTGAGCGTCGCGATCTTCTGGGTCAGCTCGGCGATCTCGTCGCCCTCGCCTTCCTCGCCTTCGTTGCCCAGCTCGCGCTGGATCGCCTTCAGCTGCTCGTTGAGATAATATTCGCGCTGCGTCTTCTCCATCTGGCGCTTGACGCGGCTCTTGATCTTCTTCTCGACCTGCAGGACGCCGAGCTCGCCCTCCATCAGCGCATAGGCCATCTCCAGCCGCTTGAGCGGATCGGCCTCCATCAGCAGCGCCTGCTTCTCGGCGACCTTGACCTGGATGTTGCCCGCGACCGTGTCCGACAGCCGGCCGGCGGCGTCGATCTCGGCGAGCTGCGCGGCGAGTTCGGCGGGCAGCTTGCGGTTGAGCTTGGCGTAATTCTCGAACTGGTCTACGACCGAGCGCATCAGCGCCGCCGCTTCCGGACCCTCGGCGTCTGCATCGGCGACCGGCGCGACCGTCGCGGTCAAATACTCGCCGCTTTCCTCCAGCGTCTCCAGCGTCGCGCGCGCCTTGCCCTCGACCAGCACGCGCACGGTGCCGTCCGGCAGCTTGAGCAATTGCAGGACGGTGGCGGTGACGCCCATCGAGTACAGATCGTCGCGCGCGGGATCGTCCTCGGCCGGATCGAGCTGCGCGACGAGGAAAATCTCCTTGTCGGCGGCCATCGCGGCTTCCAGCGCGGCGACCGACTTGTCGCGCCCGACGAACAGCGGCACGATCATGTGCGGGAAGACGACGATGTCGCGAAGCGGCAGAACGGGGAAAGCAGACGTCATGTATACTCCGGTACCGCCCGTGTGGGGCGGCCAACACCGTTTATATGGTGCGTTCGCGCGCGGCATCAATCTTCTGCTCGCGCTCGCCGTCCCGACCTCGGTCGCCGCCGCGCAACTGCCGGGCAAGGGCGAGCCGCCGATCAGCGAGCAGACGCAGCTTTCGGGCGGCATACGCCCTGCCGGACAGGCCGACCTGAGCTTGCGTTCCGCCGACCTGTCGTTCGCCCCCGATCCGGCGACGCGACGGATGACGGCACGCGCCACGCTGGTCGTCACGGCCAAGCGCGACGTGGCGGCGATCACGCTCGATCTCGACTCGAACTATCAGGTGCGATCGGTGACGATCGACGGCAAGCCGGTGCGTGCGGAGCGCCCGGACGGGCGGATCTTCGTGGCGCGTGCACTGGCGGCGGGCAAGCAGGCGACGGTCGCGATCGCCTATGACGGCATTCCGCACGTCGCGGTCAACGCGCCGTGGGACGACGGAATGGTGTGGTCGCAGACGCCCGACGGCCAGCCGTGGATCGCGAGCACGACCGAGGGCTATGGCTGCGACCTGCTATGGCCGTGCCTCGACTTTCCGACCGGTGAGCCCGAGGTGGCGACGCTGCACATCACCGCGCCCAAGGGGTTGAAGGCGCCGTCGAATGGCAAGCTGCTGAAGGTCGACACGCTGCCCGACGGGCGGACGGTCTGGCACTGGCGCGCGCGGCAGCCGAACACCTATGCGATCGCGATCAACATCGGGCCGTATGAGGTAATCGAGGGCAGCTACAAGAGCCGCTACGGCAATACGATCCCGCTCTACTACTGGCACCTGCCCGGCGAGGGCGCGCAGGCGAAGAAGCTGTTCGACGAATTCGCGCCGACGCTCGACTTCTTCGAAAGCGTGATCGGCCCCTATCCGTTCGGCGACGAGAAACTGGGCGTGGTCGAGACGCCGCACAAGGGCATGGAGCACCAGACGATCAACGCCTATGGCAATGGCTATGCCAAGGCGCCCGAGGGGTTCGACTGGCTGTTCCACCACGAATTCAGCCACGAATGGTTCGCCAACCAGCTGACCGCCGCCAACTGGGACGATTACTGGCTGCACGAGGGGTTCGGCAGCTACATGCAGCCGCTCTACGGCCAGTGGCGCGAGGGTGACGCGCGCTATGCGGTGATGCTGGAGGCGCAGCGCAACCAGATCACCAACCGTGCCCCGATCGTCCGCGACCGCGTGCTGACCGAGGAAGAGGTCTATGAGCCGAGCAAGGGCGGCGCAGGCACCGACATCTATTACAAGGGGTCGTGGACGCTCCACACGCTGCGGTGGCTGATCGGCGACCGCGCCTTCTTCGATGCGGTGCGGCGGATGGTTTATGGGCGTCGCGATCCGAAGCCGGGCAATTTCACGCCGCGCTACGGCTCGACCCGCGAGTTCGAGGCGATCGTCCGCGAGGAGAGCGGGCGCGATCTGTCATGGTTCTTCGACACCTATCTGCGCGATCGTGCGTTGCCCGAGCTGGTGACGACGCGTGACGGCGACACGTTGCGGCTCGCCTGGCGGACGGAGCGCACGCGCGTCTTCGCGATGCCGGTCGAGCTGACGGTCGACGGCGTGGCGCGCCGCGTCGAGATGCCGGGCGGTACGGCGATGGTGACCGTACCAGCCGGCGCGCATCTGGTGATCGACCCGGCAGCGCGTCTCCTGCGTCGCTCGGTCGCGGTGGAGGAGTATCAGCAATGGAAACAGCAGCAGAAGCCCCGCTGACCGCGCGCGTGCTGGAGATGGCGGCGGTGTTCATGATCGGCGACGGGTTCCTCGGGCTGACGCAGACAAAGCGGCATACCGATCTTTGGAAGGAGAACGCGCTGGGAGCCGAGCGAACGGTGCGGCCCTTCGTCGGACGCCCGGGGCGTCGGCGGCTGTATGCGCTGTTGCAAATCGCCGCGGGGCTGGCGCTGGCGGCGCGGCAGCGGGGATAGCGCCGCAAAGCTCGTCATTGCGAGCGCAGCGAAGCAATCCAGGGCGTCCTGGTCCGGCCCTGGATTGCTTCGCTGCGCTCGCAATGACGGATCAGGGCACCACGGTCGTGAACAGATAGACCGCGAAGATCACCAGATGCACCGCGCCTTGCAGCACGGTGGTCCGTCCGGTGCCGAGCGAAATCGTCGCGATGAACAGCGACAGCGCGAGCAGGATGATCTTCATCGCGCTGAGCCCGAGCGCGAGCGGCAGGTCGAGCACGAGGCTGACGATCGCGACCGCCGGGATCGTGAGGCCGATCGTCGCCAGCGCCGAGCCGAGCGCGAGGTTGAGGCTGGTCTGGATGCGGTTGCGCGCCGCGGCGCGGTAAGCGGCGAGGCTTTCGGGGGCGAGCACCAGCGCGGCGATCACGACCCCGACCACCGCGAGCGGCAGCCCAGCACCGAGCACCGCCTCCTCGACGGTCTGCGACAGCGCCTTGGCGAGCAGCACCACCGCGACCAGCGCGACCAGCAGCGTGGCGAAGGCCACGCCGGTGGTCGCGCGGCTCGGCATCGCGGCGTGGCCGTCCTCGTCGCCCTGCTCGGGCAGGAAATATTCGCGGTGGCGCAAGGTCTGCACCATCACGAACACGCCGTAGAGGAACAGGCTGACCACCGCGACCAGCACCAGCTGCGAGGTGGCGTAATAAGGCCCCGGCGTGGTGAGCGTGTAATTGGGGAGCACCAGCGTCAGCACCGCCAGCGCGGCAAGCGTGCAGAGCGCAGCGCTCACCCCGCGCAGCGTAAAGCGTTGCTCGCCATGTTGCAGGCCGCCGACCAGCAGGCACAGCCCGATGATACCGTTGAGGATGATCATGATCGCGGCGAAGACGGTGTCGCGCGCCAGCGCCGAGGCGTCGCCGGCGTCGGAGAGCATCAGCGAGACGATCAGCGACACCTCGATGACGGTCACCGCGATCGCGAGCACGAGCGTGCCGAACGGCTCGCCGACCCGATGTGCGACCACCTCGGCGTGGTGGACCGCGGCGAGCACGCAGCCGAACAGCACGATCGTCGCGCCGATCGTTCCGGCCGCGCCCATCTTGTAGAGCGACAGCAATACGGTCAGCAGCCCGAGCGGCGGCAATGCCAGCGTCCACAGCGGCAGGTCGAGCCGGTGGAGCAGCGAACGGCGCACGTCGGCGGGCGGCAAGGCGTCGTCTTCGAGGGTCATGCGATCGGTGGGCTCCCTTTTCCCGACCAATGCATGAGGCGCGGACATGATCCGCTGGTGAAACGATCTGGCAGGTGCCGGCGTCTGCGCCGGGCGAAAGCGCTGTTTCCAAGCGCTTTCGATCGTTACCGAACACCCCGCCCTTCCGTCATCCCGGACTTGATCAGGGATCCCGCTTTTGCACGGGTGCCGGTGAAGCGAAGGGCTGCCTCTGTAGGTCCGGCTCTTTTACCAGCGTCGGGAAGAAGCGGGGTCCCGGGTCAAGCCCGGGACGACGGGGAGAGCGCGCGCGATGCTACCGCGCCCTCGCCGCTTCGGATCAGGCGACCTCGCCGGCCTTCTTGCTCTTTTCGGCATAGACGCGGACCGGGTCCTTGCGGCCCTCGACCACGTCCTTGTCGATCATCACCTCGTCGACCGAGTCCATCCCCGGCAGGTCGAACATCGTGTCGAGCAGGATGCCCTCAAGGATCGAGCGCAGCCCGCGCGCGCCGGTCTTGCGCTCGATCGCCTTCTTGGCGACCGTGGTCAGCGCATCGTCGGTGAAGCCGAGCTTGACCTCCTCCATCTCAAACAGCTTCTGATACTGCTTGACCAGCGCGTTCTTCGGCTCGGCCAGGATCTTGACCAGCGCCGGGATGTCGAGGTCTTCCAGCGTCGCGATCACCGGCAGACGGCCGACGAACTCGGGGATCAGCCCGAACTTGAGCAGATCCTCCGGCTCGGTCTGGCGCAGCACCTCGCCGGTGCGACGCTCTTCCGGCGTCGCGACATAGGCGCCGAAGCCGATCGACTTGCCCTGCAGGCGGTCGCCGATGATCTTCTCGAGGCCCGAGAAGGCGCCGCCACAGATGAACAGGATGTTCGTCGTGTCGACCTGCAGGAACTCCTGCTGCGGATGCTTGCGCCCGCCCTGCGGCGGCACGCTGGCGGTGGTGCCCTCCATCAGCTTTAGCAGCGCCTGCTGGACGCCCTCGCCCGACACGTCGCGGGTGATCGAGGGATTCTCGGCCTTGCGGCTGATCTTGTCGATCTCGTCGATATAGACGATGCCGCGCTGCGCACGCTCGACGTTGTAATCCGACGCCTGGAGCAGCTTGAGGATGATGTTCTCGACATCCTCGCCGACGTAACCGGCCTCGGTCAGCGTCGTGGCATCGGCCATCGTGAACGGCACGTCGAGGATGCGCGCGAGCGTCTGGGCGAGCAGCGTCTTGCCGCAGCCGGTAGGACCGACGAGCAGGATGTTGCTCTTCGCCAGCTCGACATCGGCACCCTTGGCGCCGTGGTTCAGCCGCTTGTAGTGATTGTGGACCGCCACCGACAGCACGCGCTTCGCCTGCTTTTGCCCGATGACATAGTCGTCGAGCACGTCACAGATTTCCTGCGGCGTCGGCACGCCGCCGTCCTTCTTGGCGACCAGCGCGGACTTCGTCTCCTCGCGAATGATGTCGTTGCACAGCTCGACGCATTCGTCACAGATGAAGACGGTGGGTCCGGCGATCAGCTTGCGCACCTCGTGCTGCGACTTGCCGCAGAACGAGCAATAGAGGGTGCTCTTGCTATCGCCGCCACTAAGTTTCGTCATTCAGTCCATCCTTCGTCGCGGATCGTCGACCCGCCCTGTGCGCGGCGCAGGCTAACGCACCGCTCCTTAAGCAACAACGTACAAAGCGTGCTTTTCACGTTAACACGCTCGGATTTCCGGGCTGCCTCGCCGCTGCAGGACATATTGAATGTCTCAACGCGGGCTTCAAGGGCTAGCGGTCCAGCTTGACTTGCCTGACGCGCCACCGCAGGGGCGCGGCTGGGGGAAATAAACATGTTGATGCGGCAGCTTCACGTTACGCGCAGGCGGCTGGGCGATCGCACGATCGTTATCGTCCTGGTGTCCCTCGGCATCGCGCTGCGCGCTGCCTGGTCAGCATTGCGCCCTCAGCCCAGCGCCGCCGGTGAGGCCCTGAACGTGGCGCTGGCGATCGGTTCGGGGCGCGGCATCGCCGACGCTTACGGCACCGGAACCGGGCCGACCGCGCATTTCTATCCACTCACGCAGGCGATCGGCGGCGGCGTCTATTCGGTGCTGGGGCTGCGAACGCTGGCTGCAGAGTTCGTGCTCACGACCTGGTCGATCGCGCTCGTAATGGCGTCGTTCCTGCTGCTGATTCGCATCTTCGGCCGGCTCGGCACCAACATTACCGCTCGACTGGGCGCACTGGCTTTCGCGTGCCTGTCCCCGCTTTACCTCGGGCAGGAGGCGGTCGACTTCCGCCTTTGGGATGGCGGCGTGACGATTATCCTGATGGTGCTGCTGCTCGATCAGTTGCTTCATGCCGAGATGATCGCGGCTCGCGACGATCCCCGGCAGGGCCGCAACGCGGTGGCGATCGGCGTCTGCGCCGCGATGCTGCTGGTGGTAAATCCTCCCGCCGGAATGGCTGGCGGGGTGGCGAGCCTGGTGCTGATGATCAGGCGCATGTCCATAAAGCAGATGCTTCTCTCAGCGGCCGCCGGGATCGTCGTGCTGGCGGCGATGCTGACGCCCTGGGTGATCAGGAACGAGCAGGTCTTCGGTACCTTCATTCCTTCACGCAGCAATGCCGGGCTGGAATTACGGATCGGAATGGATTCCGCGTCGCTGACCGCGCCCGATCGCCGCGAGCGCTTCATGGAGTTGCTGTCCGAGATACATCCGACTTGGCCCAAGGGTTTTGCCGCGCTTGAAGCAGCAGGTGGCGAGGTCGCCTATTCCCACCGGCTCGGCAGCGAGACGACGCAATGGATGGTAACGCATCCCAAACAGACCGCGCAATTGCTGCTGCTGCACCTGCGCCAGCAGTGGATACCCGAGCCGTGGCAGTTCGCCACCTTCGGAACCGGCACCATGCCAGGCCCTCGCGCGCTACTCTGCTCCGCCGTCAACGCGTTGGGACTTTTGGGCCTCGCCTTGGCCTTGTGGAGACATCGTCCGGGCTGGTTATATCTGGCGATCCTCCTGTTCGGTCTGTCGGCGCTCACGCTCCCGTTTCAGCCCGTAATGCGCTACACCTACCTCTACTATCCGTTCATGATCTTCGCTGCCGCCGACCTGATCGCAACAGCGTGGCGCGCGTGGCAGACACGCGCGCCACGACGTTCATCATGAAGCCGCGCTGATGTCCTCGGCCGGTTGCGGCCGCTTGTCGAACACCTGATCGATCAGGCCGAATTCCTTCGCCTCCTCGGCGCTCATGAACTTGTCACGGTCCATCGCGCGTTCGATCTCCTCGAGCGGCTTGCCGGTGTATTTGGCGTAGAGCGTGTTGAGGAAGTGGCGCATCCGCAGGATCTCGCGCGCCTGGATCTCGATGTCCGCGGCCATGCCCTGCGCGCCGCCCGACGGCTGGTGGATCATGATGCGGCTGTTGGTCAGCGCGACGCGCATCCCCGGCTCACCGCTGGCGAGCAGGAAGCTGCCCATCGAAGCGGCTTGACCGATGCAGACCGTGCCGACGCGCGGGCGGATGTACTGCATCGTGTCGTGGATCGCCATGCCCGCCGTGACGACACCGCCCGGCGAGTTGATGTACATGTAGATGTCCTTCTTCGGATTTTCCGATTCGAGGAACAGCAGCTGCGCGGTGATGAGGCTGGCCATGCCGTCCTCGACCCCGCCGGTCACGAACACGATCCGCTCGCGCAATAGCCGCGAGAAGATGTCGAACGACCGCTCGCCGCGGTTCGACTGCTCGATCACGATCGGCACCAGCCCGGCCTGGGTCTGATGCAGCCCGAGCCCGGCGCTCGCCAGCTTGCCCGCGAAATCGCCGGTGTCGAACGGATTGTGCATGGAAACTCTCTTTTCGCTTAGGAAGAGCCGCAACATCGGTGCTTCCGCGTAACGGTTCAAGCCCCTTCGCTTACCCGTCCCGGCGCCGGGAGTTGCAGATAGGCGAGCCGCCGCACCTCGCGCCGCCCGCGCACCACGGTGTCGAGGATCAGCCCGGCGAAAAAGCACAGCGCGGCCAGGATGATGAGCCCGGTGATCAGGATCGCGGTCGGGAAGCGCGGGACGAGCCCGGTGTCCATATAGGTGAGGACCAGCGGCACCGCGAGGATCACCGCCAGCGCCGCGAGCAGGCCACCAACCCCGCCGAAGAACCACAACGGGCGCTCGATCCGGTAAAGTGTCGCGATCGTGCCCAGAATGCGCCAGCCGTCGCGATAGGTGCTCAGCTTCGACACCGAACCCTCAGGACGCACGAAATATGGCGTGTCGATCTCGCCGACCGGCATCTTGAGTTCGAGCGCGTGGACGCTGATTTCGGTTTCGATCTCGAACCCGACCGACAGCACCGGGAAGCTCTTGACGAACCGGCGCGAGAACACGCGATAGCCCGTCAGGATGTCGGTGAAGCTGCGCCCGAACAGCCGCGTCAGCATCCCCGTGAGCAATGCGTTGCCGAGCCGGTGCCCGCGACGATAGGCAGCCGCCGCTTCGCCGATCCGACAGCCAACCACCATATCAAGCTGCTCGTCGACCATCCGTGCGACCAGGGCCGGCGCGGCGCTGGCGTCATAGGTCGCATCACCGTCCGCCATGACATAGACGTCGGCATCGACATCAGCGAACATCCGACGCACCACCGCGCCCTTGCCCTGGATGCGCTCGGTGCGAACGATCGCGCCCGCTGCTCGTGCCACCGCGACGGTGCGGTCGCGGCTGTTGTTGTCATAGACGTAGATCGTCGCCGTTGGCAGCGAGGCCCGGAACGCGGCGATCGTCTGCGCGATCGCGGCTTCTTCGTTATAACATGGCAACAGCACCGCAATTCTTGACGCTGTTTCGTTCTTGAGCACCACTTTACCCCCCGCCGCTACGAACGCTCGCTTAACAGCCTTTATGTGGTAGAGGCATTAAAATCGAGGGAGCTTGACGTGCGCGACGACGATCCGGAACCGACCCTGACACGGCTGGTGCCGCGACAATTCGTGCTCTTGCTTCTCGCGCCCTTGCTGGCCTGGCCTGCGATGGTAAACGGCAGCGCTTTCTTCTTCGATGATACCGCCGCCTACATTCGAGGGGTCGACGCACTGGCGGTGCGCACCCTGGGTCGTTCAAGTGACTGGACGATCGAGCGCACGTTGAAGGTCGCCCAAAGGACCCCGCAGACGGCCCGCGCGAAACAGACGATCGTTGCGCCGACAGTTCGCGCGGAGCCGGGGTCGACCAACAAGCCGATTCTGACCGGACGGTCGCCTTTCTACGGCGCGCTGGCATATCTGGGGGTGCTGTTCGGTACGTTCTGGATCGTCGTCGCCGTGCAGACGCTAGCGGCGACCGCGGCGTTGATCGGCGTCGTGCGTCATGCCGTCGATCCCGCGCGCGAGCGGGCGTTCATGACGACGGCGGTCGCCGTCATCGCGATCGCGCTTCTCACCCCGCTACCCTATTTCGCCTGCATGTTGATGCCCGACATCTTTGCCGGGTTGGCGATCCTGGCGGCGGCGGTGCTGCTGAGCGGGTGGCGGCGCGAAACGCCCGCCGGGCGTGTCGGCTGGGTCGCGTTGGCGGGTTATGGAGCACTGACGCATAGCGCTACGACGTTGATCCTTCTGGCGATCGCCGGCAGCGCCGGGCTGTTGCTGCTCGTGCGTCGGCGGATCGGATTGCATCCTAGGGCGATCGCCCTCGTCGCCGCGGCGGGGCTGCTCGGGCTGGTCGGCGACACCAGTTTCGGTATCGCGATCGAGCGGGCGACCGGCGCTCCACCGATCCGACCGCCGTTCCTTACCGCACGACTGACCGCCGATGGCGTGGGCACCGACTATGCACGGGCGCATTGCGCCACCGAACATTGGGTGATCTGCCGGCACCTCGATCAACTGCCGCTACATAGCGACAGCTTCCTGTGGAGCGGCGACCCCGCCACCGGCGTGTTCACCGCCGCCTCTCCCGCGGAGGCGCGGGCGCTGTCGGATGAGCAGATGCGTTTCGTTTTCGCGGTGCTGCGCGACCGCCCCGTCGCGACGCTTGGCGCGTCGCTGAACGCTATGGGCGAGCAGTTCACGCAGGTCGGCCTGCCGGAGTTCCGGTACGCGTCCGCCGAGTTCCAAAACTTCGAGCGAAAGATACCTTCCAGTGTCGTCGCGCAACTGCGCACCACGGCAGCCTTCCGCGGAACGATGCCGATCGACCTGATCGGGGCATTGACCTGGCCGCTGCTGCTGGCGAGCGTTATGGTGATCGGCTGGGCGGCGCGCCGTGCCGATCTGCGGGAGCAAGCGCTGCTCGGCGCCTGGACGCTGTTGGGCTGGATCGCGAATGTCGCGATCTGTGGCGCGTTGTCCACGCCGCACGAACGCTACAACATGCGGGTCATATGGCTGCTGCCGATCGCTGCGTCGGTGATCGTCGCGCGCGCGGTGATCATTCAGCGGCGCGCACCAATCGCGCGAAATCTCGCAATCGGATCGTAGCGCGCGGAAGTCAGTGCAAGGACGGTGACTCGCCACGCACGCGCGTGGGACACGCCATGCCGGCATCAGCCTGTCGCTTGGCAGGCGACGGGACAATGATGCTCTAAGCGCCTCTCGTCACGATCGCGGACGTTTGCAGGCGCTCCACCAACGGCCAGTGCTGGCCGTCGTGCGACAACGGGAGCCTGCCAGTCGGGCAGGCTCCCGTCGGAACGTCAGGCTGCGGGCTTCTTCGCGCGCGGCTTCTTGGCCGGTGCCGCGTCGGCGGCCTGCGTGCCTTCGGCTGCCTCGGCGGCTTCCGGCGACGATTCAGCGACCTGCGTCTCGGCCTCGACCGGCGCCGCCTTCTTGGCGCGCGGCTTCTTGGCGGGCGCCGCCTCGGCGTCGGCAGCCGGCTCGGTCACCGCACCGGCGTCCTCGCCCTTGGCGACCGGCTTCTTGGCGGCAGCCTTCTTGGCGGGCTTCGCCTCGGCAGCGGCCTCGTCGCCCTCGGCGGCCGGCTCGGCCTTCTTCTTGGCGCGGGTCTGCTTCGGCTTGTGGTTGTCGTGATCGTGGCTGTGCGTGCCGGTCGCGAAACCGTCCTCGCTCTCGATCGCGGCTTCCAGCTCTTCCTTGGTCGTCTCGCGGTCGGTGATCTCGGCCTTGTCGAACAGGAAGTCGACGACCTTGTCCTCGTACAGCGGCGCGCGGAGCTGAGCTGCGGCCATCGGGTCCTGCTGGACGTACTGGATGAAGCGCTGACGATCCTCGGGGCCGTATTGCTGCGCGGCCTGCATCAGCAACCGCTGCATTTCCTGCTGCGTCACCTCGACGCCGTTCGCCTGACCGATCTCGCTCAGCAGCAGGCCGAGACGGACGCGGCGCTCGGCGATCTTGCGGTAATCGTCGCGCTCCTTCTCCATCTCGTCGAGCGCGGCCTGCGGATCGGGCTCGTGCGTCGCTTCGTGCTGGAGCTGCTGCCAGATCTGGTTGAACTCGGCCTCTACCATCGACGGCGGCACGTCGAAGTCATGCCCCTCGGCGAGCTGGTCGAGCAGCTTGCGCTTCATATAGGTGCGGGTCAGGCCGTTGTTCTCCTGCTCGAACTGGCCCTTCACCAGCCCGCGCAGCTGCTCGAGGCTCTCGAGCCCGAGGCTCTTGGCCATCTCGTCATCGATCTGGCTCTCCCCGGCGGTCTTCACCGACTTGATCGTCAGGTCGAAGGTCGCGTCCTTGCCGGCCAGTTCCTTCGCGCCGTAATCCTCGGGGAAGGTCACCTTGATCTGGCGCTCCTCGCCGGCCTTCGCGCCGACGACCTGCTCCTCGAAACCGGGAATCAGACGACCCGCGCCGATCTCGACCGCCATGTCGGTGCCGGTGCCGCCGTCGAATGCCACGCCGTCCATCGTCTTGCCGACGAAGTCCATCACGACCTGATCACCGGTCTCGGCGGCCTTGTCGCCCGCGTCTTCCCAACGCTTGGCGCCATCGGCGAAGCGCTTCAGCTGCTCGTCGATCGCCGATTCGTCGACCGGCACGGTCAACCGCTCGAGCTTCAGCCCGTCGATCGCGGGCGCCGGAACCTGCGGGAGCACTTCCAGCTCGACCTTCAGCTCGGCGTCCTTGCCCGACTCATAGCCCTCGACCAGCTCGACGCTCGGCTGCATCGCCGGGCGGAGCTGCTTTTCGGCGATCAGCGCCTGGATGCCTTCCTGGATCGAGGTGTTGAGCGCGTCCTGCTCGATCGCAGGGCCGTGCATCTTCTTGACCAGATTGGTCGGCACCTTGCCGGGACGGAAGCCCGGCATCTTGATCTGCGGCGCGACGCGCTTCAGCTCGGCATCGACCCGCTTGGCGATGTCGCCGGCGGGGATCGTCAGGGTAAAGGCGCGCTTCAGGCCCTCGTTCAACGTCTCGACAGTCTGCATTGGCCGCTTTCGTCAGAAGAATTTCGTTAGTGGTGGCCACCCCGCTTGCGCGGGGACTGGTGCGGGCGAAGGGAATCGAACCCCCACATCTTGCGATACCAGAACCTAAATCTGGCGCGTCTACCAGTTCCGCCACGCCCGCTAGTCGGACACCGCCGGTCGGCGGCATCTATACCGCCCGGCGCGATGGGGCAAGCGGGCAACCCGCGCTTCGACCGCGCGTTGAGGCACGGAAGGAGAAAATTGCGATGGCGACCAATCCCGGAGACCTGCCCGCGGACGTGCCGCAGCCCACCCAACCGGGCACACCCGATACGCCGCCGCCGGAAATCACCCCGCCCGGCCCGGACATCGACGTTCCGGCTCCCGGTGGCCCGGCCGGCAATCCCACGCCCACGAACCCCAGCATCTGAAAGGCGCTCACCGGCATGACCGAGAAAACGATCGACCCGATCCCCAACCGCGACGACGAGCGCCCCGACATCCAGCAGGCGGTCGAGGCACGCAGTGACGCGGTGGCGCGCGGCGAAGGCGGCAAGGAACCGGCGCGCTTCACCGACACCGGTGAGTTCGACGGCAACAGCGGCACCGGCGGCGAGGTGAAGAACCAGGATTTGACGCAGCAATAACGCGGCATGATCATGGGCCCGACCGCCGGTGCCCCGCCGACTATTTGGCGACCGCGAAGTCGAACACGCGCGCGCTCATTACGCCTCCCGAATACAGGCCGGACGTCGAGCCAGCCGACATCGAGTAGAGGAAGCCATATTCGCCCGGCGCCAGATCGGCGTCGGGCCGTACCCGAAACACGCCCGGGCCGACCCGATCGTAGCTGAACGCAATCCGGTCCTTGTCCATCACGCCGCTCTTCGAACCGGCGATATTGAAGCTGCCCACCCGCGCTTCGCGACGATTGTCCTTCACATCGAATCGGATGAGGCTGAACTCGTTCGGTGAGGTGATCGTCACCGCCGGTCCGGCCAGGAACGATCCGGTGTTGGCACCATGCGACAGGCTGGTGTTCGCCTCGTCGAAATAGAAATAGAATTCGGGGCGCGCCGCCGATCCGCTCACACGGGCATGGGCGTTCGGAATAACCGACTTCATTTTGATGGAAACCAGCCCGCCCGTCATCATGTAGCCGAGCGTACCGCCGGTCTTCGTCTGATTGGCCGTCGTCGGATCGATCCGTGCCATTTGCGCCGTCTGGCCCTCACCCTTGTACAGATAGATGCCTGCCGGATGCGGCACGCGCCAATCCGGCGAGTCGATCGACGAAACCGCACCGGGCGCAGTGGCGCCGGCGCCCAGCATCGCCGCGATCACCCCCGACGGGACCCCCTGCTGTTTCAACGCAATGATCTGATCGGTGGACAGATCGAACTGGCCGGGCGTCGCCTTGATCTTCGCGATAATCGCTTCATCGCCCAGCCCCGCCTTGACGAGCGTGACCACGGTCGCGTTGTTCAGGGTTTCAGCCGAGGCAGCCGTCGGCAGCGCACACGCCAGCAGCGCAGCGAAAAGTCGTTTCATGAAAAAATTCCCCCTTGCCGTCGGTCGACGACAAGGAGGAACTTAGCTGCTGCCCGCCCAAGAGCAAGCGGGCGCATCATGTACCGGGTCGCTTATCCGAGCGCCTTTTTCAGCAAATCGTTGACCACCGCAGGGTTGGCCTTGCCGCCCATCGCCTTCATCGTCTGCCCGACGAAGAAGCCGAACAGCGCGACCTTGCCACCGCGATACTGCTCGAGCTGGCCGGGGTTCTTCGCCAGCACGTCAGCGATCACCGCCTCGATCGCACCGGTGTCGCTGGTCTGCTTCAGGCCGCGTTCCTCGACGATCTTGCCCGGCGCCTCGCCCGTTTCGAGCATCGCCTCGAACACCTGCTTGGCGAGACTGCCCGACAGCGTGCCGTCGGCGACCAGCGCGAGCAATTCGGCGGCCTGCCCCGGCGTCACCGGGCTGTCGCCGATCGAGCGGCCCAGTCGATTGAGCGCGCCGAACAATTCGCTGGTCACCCAATTGGCGGCGGCGACCGGCTTCGCGCCGGCATCGAGCAGCGCATCGAACCAGCGTGCGCTCTCGACCTCGGCGGTCAGCACCTGCGCATTGTAGGGCGTGATTCCCAGTCCCTCGTAACGCGCGCGCTTGGCGTCGGGAAGTTCGGGCAGGCTGGCGCGGCATTCATCGAGAAACGCCGCATCCAGTTCGAGCGGGAGCAGATCGGGATCGGGGAAGTAGCGGTAATCGTGCGCATCTTCCTTCGACCGCATCGAACGCGTCGTGCCGGTGTCGGGATTGAACAGCCGCGTTTCCTGCACGATCGTGCCGCCGGCCTCCAGCACGTCGACCTGCCGCGCCGCTTCGTGCTCGATCGCCTGCATGACGAAGCGGATCGAATTGACGTTCTTGGTTTCGGTACGGGTGCCGAATTCCTCGCCGGGCTTGCGCACCGAGACGTTGACGTCGGCGCGCATCGACCCCTGGTCCATATTGCCGTCGCACGACCCGACATAGCGCAGGATCGAGCGCAGCTTGGTCAGATACGCCCCCGCCTCGGCGGGCGAGCGCATGTCGGGGCGGCTGACGATCTCCATCAGCGCGACGCCCGAGCGATTTAGGTCGACGTAGGAGCGGGTCGGATGCTGATCGTGCATCAGCTTGCCGGCATCCTGCTCGACGTGGATGCGCTCGACCCCGATCGTCTTGGTGTCGTCACCGACCTCGATCTCGATCGCGCCCTCACCCACCAGCGGATGATAGAGCTGGCTGATCTGATAGCCCTGCGGCAGATCGGCGTAGAAGTAGTTCTTGCGATCGAACCGCGACCATTTGTTGATTTGCGCGTCGATCGCCATGCCGGTGCGCACCGCCTGACGAATGCACTCGCGGTTCGGCACCGGCAGCATTCCCGGCATCGCAGCATCGACCAGCGACACCTGCGTATTCGGCTCCGCACCGAAGGCGGTCGCAGCGCCCGAGAACAATTTGGCGTTGCTGGTCACCTGGGCGTGGACCTCCAGCCCGATCACGACTTCCCAGTCGCCCGTGCTACCCTTCACTCGATACGCGCTCGCGGTCACCGTATTTCCGCTCCTTGCTGGAAGCGTGTCGCTCTAGGATACGCACCGCGCGCTGGCAATGTCCGGCCGGGTTGACTTGGGCCGCGACGCGCGTTCCAACCGCGGCGCTATCGTGGGGGACCGATGTGATGTTCAACCTTCGTCCGCTCACCGCGCGGATCATGCGCCCGCTGGATGCGGAAGGATTCTGGCGGGGGTGCCGAGACGGTCGACATCGATCCCGCCGGCCGGGTGGAACGCGCGCCCGCGCTGTTCCTGCCGGACGAACTTGACCGCATCGTCGCGCATTATCCGGGCGTTGCGCCGAAGGACGATCTGGACCGGTTGCTGCATACCAGCCGGATCGAGCCTGCAACGACCGCGCGGATCGTGCCCGACGTCATCATCGCCGACGGAACGCTGCTGCGCCACGGCGGAGTGCAGGTGGTCCGGCCGGGGCCGGGCAAGCGCAAGGTGCTGCGCGGTGCCTTCGCCACGCTGCCGGAAGCGATGCTGTGCGCGGACTATGTGATCGACCGCTATTTCGGGCATTGGGTGGCCGATGGCTGGTCGCGCGAGCAACTGGCGATCGAACGCGGCATGGTGCCGATGGTGCTCGATCCGGCGCGGTTCGGGCATAGCGAGGGGTACCGGGCCTTGATCGATCTGCCGGCGCGTCGTCTCGCGGACACGCGGGTGCGACGACTGTGGCTGATCGACGATCGCGGCTACAATCCCGCGCGAATGGAGCGGTTCAGGCAGGTGCGCGCGCGGTTGCGCAACGCACTTGCGGGTCGTGGCGGCCCCGGCGCCGTGTTCATCCGACGCGGTGCGCAGGCGGCAGGACGCACGCTTCGCAACGAGGCCGAGGTGATCGCCGCGCTGGCGGCGCGCGGCTTCACGATCATCGCTCCTGACGCGCTGCCGGCGGCGAAGGTTGCCGCCACGCTGCGCGACGCGCGCATCGTCGTCGGGGTGGAAGGCTCGGCACTGGCCCATGCCAACGCCGTGCTCGATCCCGGCGCGTGCGTGTTCGCGATCCAGTCGCCGGCGTCGTTCAATACCATTCACCGGCTCGCCACCGCCGACGCGGGGTTGCGGTTCGCCTTTTCGGTCGGCGATCCGGCCGCAGGTGACGACTTCACCATGCCGGTCGAGCGGCTGCTGCGCGCGATCGACATGGTGGAAGCGTCGATGCGCTAATCAGGCGGTGCGGGCACTTACCAAGCGCCCGCACGTCCCCTGACATTACCACCACTTAGCCGGTCGCGCCGTGAAGCCGGCGCGTTCCTCGATCGCCAGCGCGGCGTTGAGGACGCCCTGTTCGTCGAGCGGCTTGCCGATCACCTGTAGCCCCAGCGGCAGCCCCGCCGCATCGAGCCCGCCCGGCACGCTCATCGCCGGGAGCCCAGCGAGGCTGGAGGGGACGGTGAATACGTCGTTGAGATACATGGCCAAAGGATCGGCCGACTTCTCGCCGAGCGCGAACGCCGCCGAGGGCGCGGTCGGGGTCAGGAGCACGTCGCAGACGTCCCACGCACGCTCGAAATCTCGCGCGATCAGCGTGCGGATTTTCTGCGCCTGCGTGTAATAAGCGTCGTAGAAGCCCGCCGAGAGCACGTAGGTGCCGATCAGGATGCGGCGTTTGACCTCGTTTCCGAAGCCTTCGGCACGCGTCCGTGCGTACATTTCCTGCAAATTGGCATTGTCGGGAAGGTCGCGGAGCCCGTAACGCACGCCATCGTAGCGTGCGAGGTTCGACGACGCCTCGGCCGGGGCGATGATGTAATAGGCCGGGAGCGCATATTTGGTGTGCGGGAGCGAGACGTCGACGATCTCCGCCCCGGCGTCCTTCAGCCACGCGATCCCCTGCTGCCAGAGCGCCTCGATCTCGGCGGGCATGCCGTCGACGCGATACTCCTTCGGGATGCCGACGCGCTTGCCTGCCAGCGAGGCGTTGAGTTGCCCTTCCCAGTTCGGGACCGGCAGGTCGAGCGAGGTGGCGTCCTTGGCGTCGAAGCCGGCCATCGCCTCCAGCATGATCGCGCAGTCGCGGACGTCGCGCGCCATCGGCCCGGCCTGATCGAGCGACGAGGCGAAAGCGATCGTCCCCCAGCGCGAGCAGCGACCATAGGTCGGCTTGATCCCCGAGATGCCGACGAATGCCGCCGGCTGGCGGATCGAGCCGCCGGTGTCGGTGCCCGTCGCGCCCGGTGCGATCCGCGCCGCGACCGCCGAGGACGAGCCGCCCGACGAGCCGCCCGGCGCGAGCGGGGCGTTGCCGCCGTCGTTGCGCCGCCACGGGCTGATGACGTTGCCGAAATAGCTGGTCTCGTTCGACGAGCCCATCGCGAACTGGTCGAGGTTCAGCTTGCCGAGCATCCCCGCGCCGGCGTTCCACAGGTTCTGCGACACCGTCGACTCATATTCGGGCGTGAAGCCTTCGAGGATGTGGCTCGCCGCGGTGGTCGGCACGCCCTTGGTGCAGAACAGGTCCTTCATCCCGATCGGCACGCCGGCCATCGGCTTGAGCGTCTCGCCCGCGGCACGCGCCTTGTCCGCCGCGTCGGCGGCGGCGAGCGCGTGTTCGGGGGTTTCGACGAGAAAGGCGTTGAGCGGCTTGGCGGCGGCGACTGCGGCGTTGAACGCCTCGGCCACCTCGCGCGCGGAGAAGTCGCCGTCGCGGACGCCGTTACGGATCGCGGCGATGCCCAGATCGGTGAGTGCGGTCATTATTCGATCACCTTGGGCACAGTGAAGAAGCCGTGTTCGGCCTGCGGCGCGTTGGCCAGCACCTTGTCGCGGACCCCGCCGTCGGTGACGACATCGTCACGCAGCCGGAGGTGGTTGGGGATCACGGCGGTCATCGGCTCGACACCGGCGGTGTCGACCTCGCCAAGCTGCTCGATCCAGTCGAGGATGTTGCCGAGTTCGGGCGCGAGCCGGGCGGCTTCGTCGTCGGTGATGGCGATGCGGGCGAGGCCGGCGATGCGCCTGACGGTTGCGGTGTCAACGGACATGCCGCCGCCGCTACCACCCGGCGCCCCGATCTTGCAACACGCCTGACACGGTTGCGCGACGCGCATTCCTGGGGCACCAGCTTTGCGGTTGCGGACCCGGCGCTTTTGCTGCACCGCACAATGGTGACGCACATTTGGCCCGCAAATTCCTCTATGTCGTCGTCGCGCTGATCGTGCTGGCGACCGCGGCTGCCTTTGCCTATCGCCTGTGGGGCGTCGGGATGATGCGGATGGCGATGGTGCCGGGCGAGTCGTTCCGTGACCAGAATCGCCTGACCGCCAAGGATTATGCACCCGATTCGATGTGGCTGGCGCGGCCGGCGCTCGCGCGCAATCCCGCCTTGTGGACGCCGCCGGGCTATGCGCCGCGCAAGGACGCGGGCGGCGCGGCGGTGTTCTTCATCCACCCGACATCGTACCTCACCCGCGCGCACTGGAACGCGCCGCTGACCGACGAGGAGGCCAACGGCCGCGCCGCGCTGTTTCTGCGCGGGCAGGCCAGCGCGTTCAACGAGGCGGGCGAGATCTGGGCGCCGCGTTACCGTCAGGCGACGTTCGGCGCGTTCCTGACCGACCAGCGCGCCGCCGAACAGGCGCTGGCGCTGGCCTATGGCGACATCCTTGCCGCGTTCGACGCGTTTCTGGTCGAGGCCGGGCCGACGCGCCCGATCATCCTCGCCGGGCATAGTCAGGGCGGGCTGCACCTGACGCATTTGCTCAAGGACCGGGTCGCGGGGACGCCGCTCGCGAAGCGGATCGTCGCGGCCTATGTCGTCGGCTGGCCGGTGTCGGTGAGCAACGATCTGCCCGCGCTCGGGCTGCCGGCGTGCGA
The DNA here is from genome assembly GCF_036946485.1 of Sphingomonas phyllosphaerae. GTDB lineage: Bacteria > Pseudomonadota > Alphaproteobacteria > Sphingomonadales > Sphingomonadaceae > Sphingomonas > Sphingomonas phyllosphaerae_E. The sequence goes on along the minus strand of NZ_JAQIJA010000006.1, from coordinate 636,865 downwards.
ACGCGCCGATCAGCGTGGGTGCGTGCTGTCGTGGCAGACCTTCGGGGAGCCCGCCGACCCGTCGTTGATCCTCGACAATTACGATCGCTCGACCGGGTTCGACGGCAAGCCGCGGCGCGGCACGCAGATGCTGTGCGTCAACCCGCTGACCGGCACGCCGAACGCCGCCGCACCCGCGAGCGCCAATCTGGGGACGCTATTCCCCAATGCGGCGATGAGCGAGGCGCGGATCGAGCCGGGGCGGATCGGCGCGCATTGCGGCGGGCGCGGGCTGCTGCTGATCGGGTCGCCGCCGGATGTCGGGCCGTACACGCTGCCGGGCAACAATTATCACGTTTATGATTACAGCCTGTTCTGGGCGAACGTCCGCGCCGATGCCGCGCGGCGGCTGGCGGCGGGGGTGATGACGTGAGCGCCACGGGAATAGCCAGTATGACCGCCGTTCGCCCTGAGCTTGTCGAAGGGCGTGTGACGGGGCACGTGCTTCGACAGGCTCAGCACGAACGGGGCGCGGCTGCGCCTGCTTTGGCGTGGGGCGACCTTGACGTGACCCGTTATTGCGAGCGGAGCGAAGCAATTCAGGGTTGGACCAGGACGCCCTGGATTGCTTCGCTCCGCTCGCAATGACGGCGAGTTTGCCTTCGATGATCGTCACCGAGGCGGCGGCGTTTCGCGCCGTGCTGCCCGAAGGCGGGCGATTGCTGGGGCTGGATGTGGGGACCAAGACGGTCGGCACGGCGCTGTGCGATGCCGGCTGGAGCTTCGCGAGCCCGGCGCAGTTGGTGAAGCGGACGAAGTTTACCGTCGACAAGGCGGCGCTGCTTTCGCTCTCACAGGCGCAGCAGGTGCGCGGCTGGGTGATCGGATTGCCGCTCAATCTCGACGGCACCGAGAGCCCGCGCAGCCAGTCGACGCGGGCGTTCGCGCGCAATTGTCGCGATACCGGGATGCCGATCCTGTTGTGGGACGAGCGCTGGTCGACGGTCGCGGCGGAGCGCGCGTTGATCGAGCAGGACTTCAGCCGCGCCAAGCGCGCCGAGCGGATCGATAATCATGCCGCGGCGCATATCTTGCAGGCGGCGATCGATGCGCTGGTGGCGGTTTCCTGACTCTGCCTCGACCGTCATGCTCGCGACGGCGGGAATCCAGAACCTCTGACGTATCGACCCTTGCGAAGACCTGCGCGTCTGTATCCCCGCCTTCGCGAAACCTCTGCGAAACCCGTTTTCTGTTCGCCGGCGAAGGCCGGGGCCCAGTTGGGGGAGGCTTGTGACTAACTGAAACACCTTCCCAACTGGACCCCGGCCTGCGCCGGGGAACGGCTTACGAAGGATATGCTCCGCACTTTCGCAGAGGTCTCGCCTTCGCGGGGATGACGGACGAGGCATGGCCCGGGGTACCCCCCCCCTGCAACATGCCGTTATCCCGGACTTGATCCGGGATCCCGCTTTTCGATTCCGAACGCCAAGAAGAAGCCGGGCCCCGGATCAAGTCCGGGGCGACGATAGGCGTGGTGACCCGGCCCTGACCCACACCCGACTTGCCCCCTTCCCGCTCCGCGACTAGGCAGCGGCTTCGATGAACCAGTCGGACCACCGCCCCGCCACGCTGATCCCCGGAGGCGCGGTGTTTCCGCACCGCCATCTGACCGGGATCGAGGGCCTCGAGCCCCATGAAATCACCTTCCTGCTCGACGAGGCCGAGACCTGGGTCGAGGCGAACCGCACCCGCGCTGCGCCCGACCAGCGGCTGGCCGGCTTCACGCAGATCAACGCCTTTTTCGAGAACAGCACGCGCACGCTGCTGAGCTTCGAAATCGCGGGCAAGCGGCTCGGCGCGGACGTCGTCAACATGCACGCCGCGCAGTCGAGCGTGAAGAAGGGCGAGACGCTGATCGACACCGCGATGACGCTCAACGCGATGCGCGCCGACGTGATCGTGATCCGGCACATGTCGTCGGGCGCGGTGCGGCTGATCGCGGACAAGGTCGATTGCCCGGTGCTCAACGCCGGTGACGGGCGGCACGAGCATCCGACGCAGGCACTGCTCGACGCGCTGACGATCCGGCGGCGGCTCGGCGGCGTCGCCAACAAGCGCGTCGTGATCTGCGGCGACCTGCTGCACAGCCGGGTCGCGCGGTCGAACATCCTCGCACTGACCGCGCTCGCCGCCGAGGTGCGCGTCTGCGCGCCCTCGACCCTGATGCCGCCCGCGATCGAGCGGTTCGGCGTCACCGCCTTCACCGATTTCGACAAGGCGATCGAGGGCGCGGACGTGGTGATGATGCTGCGGTTGCAGACCGAGCGGATGGCGGGCGGCTATGTCCCCTCCACGCGCGAATATCATCTGCGCTACGGGCTGACGCTGGAACGGCTCAACGCGCGCGCGCCGGGGGCGCTGGTGATGCATCCCGGGCCGATGAACCGCGGGGTGGAGATCGACTCGGCGGTCGCCGACCATGTCGAGCAATCGGCGATCACGGAGCAGGTGCAGATGGGCGTGGCGGTGCGGATGGCCTGTCTGGACGTGCTGACCCGGCGCGCGCGCAAGGTGGAGGGCTGGGCATGACGCAGGCGCTGCACCTGACCAATGCGCGGCTGGTGTGCCCGGCCGGCGGCGAGCGCGACGGCGAGTTGCTGATCGTCGACGGCACGATCGTTTCGGGCGAGGCGCCGAGCCATGCCGAGCGCGTCGATTGTCGCCGCAGGCTGCTCGCGCCGGGGATCATCGACGTCGGTGTGGCGCGGATCGACCGTGCGGCGGCGCGTGCCGGGGGTGTGGTGCGCGTTGCGCCGATGCCCGATCAGGTGCCGGTGCTCGACGAGCCCGGCGCGGTGCAGCGACTCGCGCTGATCGGGCGGCCCGACCTGTGGATCCATCCGATCGCCGCGGCGACGCGCGGGCTGGCGGGGACCGATCTTGCCGAGATGGCGATCTGCCTGTCGGCGGGGGCGCGCGCGGTCGGGACCGGGCGCGGCTGGATCGCCGATTCGGGGGTGATGCACCGCGTGCTGATGTATGCGCGCGATCTCGACGTCGTGGTCGTCACCCATGCCGAGGACGGCGGGCTGGCGGCGGGCGCGGTGGCGACCGAGGGCGAGACCGCGACGCGGCTCGGGCTGCCGTCCGCGCCCGCGCTCGCCGAGCCGCTGGCGATCGCGCGCGACCTGATGCTGGCCGAGGAAACCGGCGCGCGGCTGCACCTGCGCTGTGTGACCACCGCCGCGGGGTTCGCCTTGGTGCGCGCGGCCAAGGCGCGCGGGGTGCGGGTGACATGCGGCGTTACCCCGGCGTATCTGCTGCTCAGCGACAATGCGATGAGCGATTTCCGCACCTTCGCGCATCTCTCGCCGCCGCTGCGCAGCGAGGACGACCGCAAGGCGGCGCTGGCGGCGCTGGCGGACGGGACGATCGACCTGCTGTGTTCGGGGCACGACCCGCGCGGGCCGGAGGAAAAGCGGTTGCCGTTCGCGGACGCCAGCGCGGGCGCGGCGGATGCGGCGACATTGCTGCCGCTGGCGCTGGGGCTGGCGCGTGACGGGCGCGTGACGCTGCCGCGGCTGTTCGCGCTGCTCGCCACCGGGCCGGCGGCGCTGCTCGGGCTGGAGACGGGGACGCTGGCGGCGGGAATGCCGGGCGACGTGATCCTGATCGACGAGAACGCGCCATGGCAGATCGACGCCGACCGGCTGCCGGGCAAGGCGGGCAACACGCCGTTCGACGGCCTGCCGGTGCAGGGGCGCGTCACCGCGATGTGGAAGGGCGGCCGCGCGATCGCGGCGTGAGGTGTAGCAGCGTCAGGGCGCTGCGACCTCGACGGCCGTCGCCGCGCCGCGCTGGAGCGCCAGTGCCTCGGGCTGCCCCGGATCGAGGGCGGGGGTGATCTTCATCAGCACGGCGACCTGCTCGGCGGGGCCGTGCGGGCGGGCGAAGCGCATCCAGTCGAGGATGCGCTGGCGGGCCTGCGCGGGCGGCAGGTCGAGCCCGACGAGGAAGAGCGCGTCCGGCCACTCGCCGGCGAGCGCCAGCGCTAGCGCGAGGTTCTGGCGCGTGCGGGCGTCGGCGCCGGGGACGCGCATCGCGGCCATCAGCACCTCGACCCCCTGCCCCGGCTGTCCGGCGAGCGCGAGCGCCAGACCCTGGTCGGCGGCCGGGATCAGCGCGGCGTAGCGCGACAGCGTCGCCCGTGCCGCCTCATGCTGGCCGCTGGCGATCTGCGCGAGTGCGAGGTGCAGCGCGGTGGCGCCATCGGCCTGGCGGAGCGCCAGCGTGTCGTCGAACGCCTGCGCCGCCGAGCGGAAGCGCCCGGCGCGCAGGTAAGCGGTGCCGAGCAGCGCGCGGCGGTCGCCGTCGCTTCCGTCCTGCGCGACCGCCTGTTCGGCATGGGCGATCGCCACCGGCCAGCGCCGCTGCTTGAGCGCGCGCTGCGCCGCCGCCACGTCGTCCTGCGCCACACGCTTGTGGCCGAAATCGAAATGCCACAGGCTGCACCCCGCCAGCGCCAATGCCAGCAGCAGCACTGCCCCGGTGCGGAACATTCCGCGCATCATCAGCCAAGCACCCGGCGACCGAAGCTGTGCGCGGTCGCGCGTACCACGCCATGTCCGCCGCCCAGCGTGCCGGTGGTGAAGACGGTGCGGCGGAAATTCTTCTCGAGCCGGTCGAAGACGCAGTCCCACAAGGCCGCGATCTCCTGCGCGGCGGCGCTGTCGGGCGCGGTTTCCATGACGGTGCGTCCGTCGGCCATCGACTCGGCGAATTCGGCGCGGTGATGCACCGTGACCGACGCCACCGTTCCGTGGCGCGACAGCGCGACGGCGGTATCGGCGGTGAGCGCGGCATGAGGCGTCGCGCCATTGATGACGAACAACATCGGCTTGCCCGAGCGCTCGCACAAATCGACGGTCCCGCCGACCGCGTGGAGATCGTGCGGGCTGGGCCGCGTCGGCACCACGATCAGCTCGGCGACGTGGATCGCCGCCTGGATGGCGACGGTCAGCGCGGGCGGCGTGTCGATGACGACCAGCCGCGTGCCGCGCTCCCGCAGTTTTTCGAGGTCGGCGGCGATCCGCGTCACCCCGGTCGCGGCGAAAGACGGCGAGCGGGCGGTGCGCGCCCCCGCCCAAGGCGCGATCGTCCCCTGCGGATCGATGTCGAGCAGCGCGACGGGGCCGAGGCCGGCACGCTCCGCCTGCACCGCCAGATGCCCGGCGAGAGTCGTCTTGCCCGACCCGCCCTTCTGCGATGCCACCGCGAGTACGCGCATGTCCGCTGCCGATGTCCCCGTTGATCCGTGCGGCTGCTTGCCACGCGGATGGTGGAGGAAGCGTTAATGGCGATCGGTCAGACGGTTGACCATTCCGCGCGCGGGACGCCCTGCGCCCACAGCAAGGCGGTCAGATCGCCGTGTTCGATGCGCGCCGCCGCCGCCGCCGCGACGATCGGCTTGGCGTGATACGCCACACCCAGCCCGGCGATCTCGATCATCGCCAGATCGTTGGCGCCATCGCCGACCGCCAGCGTCGCCGCGTCCGCGAGCCCCAGCGCCGCGCGGGTTTCCAGCAAGGTTTCGCGCTTGGTGGCCGCGCCGACGATCGGTCGCGCGACGGTGCCCGACAGCGTCGCGCCGTCGATCTCCAGCACGTTGGCGATCGCGCGGTCGAAGCCGATCTCGGCGGCGACCGGCTCGGCAAAGCGCGTGAAGCCGCCCGACACCAGCACCGCGCTCGAGCCCCAGCCGCGCATCGTGCGGACCAGTTCGCGCGCGCCGGGCATCAACTGCACGCGTTCGGCGCGGCAGGTGTCGATGACCGCGGCGTCGAGTCCCTTGAGCAACGCCACCCGCGCGTCGAGCGCGGCCTCGAAATCGAGTTCGCCGCGCATCGCCGCCTCGGTGATCGCGGCGATCTTCGGCTTGAGCCCGGCATAATCGGCGAGTTCGTCGATGCATTCGACCGTAATCATGGTCGAATCCATGTCGGCGACGAGCAGCATCTTGCGCCGACCTTCGCGCGGCTGGACCACCACGTCGACGCGCTCGAAGGCGCCTTCCAGCGCCGCGCGGGCGTCGGCCGGCGCCAGCTCGAACTGCCAGTCGGCGGCATCGCCTTCATCGATCCACGCCATCGTCGTCGGCGCGCAGCCCGCCGCGGCGAGGCGATCGTGCGCCTGGGCCATGATGTTGGGCGTCAGCCGCCCTGCTGCTATCAGCGTCGCCGTGAACATGCCTAACCCCGCAAAGCCAAGGCTGGCGCTCATCGCAGGGCCGACCGCCAGCGGCAAGAGCGCGCTGGCGATCGAACTGGCGGAAGCGACCGGCGGGACGGTGATCAACGCCGATGCCAGCCAGGTGTATCGCGATCTGCGCGTGCTGTCCGCCCGCCCCGCCCGCGCCGACGAGGCGCGCGTGCCGCACCGGCTGTTCGGCTATGTCGACGGGGCGGAGGCGTGTTCGGCAGCGCGCTGGGCCGATGACGCCGCGGCCGAGGTGCGGCGGGTGCATAGCGACGGCGGCGTGCCGGTGCTGGTCGGCGGGACCGGGCTGTACCTGCGCACGCTGCTCGACGGGATCGCGCCGGTGCCGGAGATCGACGCCGAGGTCCGCACAGCGGTGCGTGCGCTGCCGGTTGCCGAAGCGCATGCGGCACTGTCGCGGGAAGACCCGGCAGCGGCGGCACGGCTGAACGCGCGCGATACGACGCGGGTCGCGCGCGCGCTGGAGGTCGTGCGGTCGACCGGACGGACATTATCCGCGTGGCAGGCCGACCGAAGCGGCGGGATCGGCGACACGGTCGACGTGCGCGGACTGGTGCTGTTGCCCGACCGCGAGATGCTGATGGCGCGCTGCGACACGCGGCTGGTGCAGATGTTCGACGAGGGCGGGATCGAGGAGGTCGCGGCGCTGCTCGCCCGCGCCGACGTGCCCGCGGATGCGCCGGTGCGGCGGGCGATCGGGGTGCCGGAAATCGCGGCCACTCTCTCCGGCGCGTTATCGCGTTCGGACGCACTGGCGGCGGCGCAGCTCGCCACGCGGCGCTACGCCAAGCGGCAATATACCTGGTTTCGCAATCAGTTACCCCGCGACTGGCAATGCTGCACCGCGCCAAACTTGCAATTTTATTTCGCATAAAGCTGTTGACGCGTAACTTTCTATGCCGTAGCGCCCCCGGACCCGGCGGGCTAAGACGTTCGCCCTTTCCCAATGAGGAGACGTGACGTGACCGAGAAGAGCGGAGCAGACATCCTGGTCGAGGCGCTGTGCGATCTCGGCGTGGAGGTCGTGTTCGGCTATCCGGGCGGTGCCGTCCTGCCGATCTACGACGCCCTGTTCCGTTCGAAGCGCATTCGCCACATTCTCGTGCGTCACGAACAGGCCGCCACCCACGCCGCGGAAGGCTATGCGCGGTCGACCGGCAAGCCCGGGGTCGTGCTCGTCACCTCCGGCCCCGGCGCGACCAACGCGGTCACCGGGATCACGGACGCGCTGCTCGACTCGATCCCGATGGTGGTCATCACCGGGCAGGTCCCGACCGCGCTGATCGGCTCGGACGCGTTTCAGGAGGCCGATACCGTCGGCATCACGCGTCATTGCTCGAAGCACAATTATCTCGTGAAGGACCCGGCGCGGCTTGGGCCTGTCATCCACGAGGCGTTTCATATCGCCACCTCGGGCCGCCCCGGCCCGGTCGTGGTCGACATCCCGAAGGACGTGCAGGTCGCGACCGCTGGCTATGCCAAGCCCGGCCCGATCCAGCACAAGACCTATCGTCCGCAGTTGAAGGCCGATCGCGCCGCGATCGAGCAGGTCGTCGACATGCTGGCGGCCGCCGAGCGTCCGGTGCTCTATACCGGCGGCGGAGTCATCAACTCCGGCCCGGCGGCATCGCAATTGTTGCAGGAACTGGCGAAGATCACCGGCGCGCCGGTCACCTCGACGCTGATGGGGCTGGGCGCCTATCCCGCCACCGGGCCGCAATGGCTCGGGATGCTGGGGATGCACGGCACCTATGAAGCCAATATGGCGATGAACCAGGCGGATCTGGTCGTCGCGATCGGCTCGCGCTTCGACGACCGGGTCACCGGGCGGCTCGATGCTTTCTCGCCCAACAGCCGCAAGGTGCATATCGACATCGACCGGTCGAGCATCAACAAGACGGTGCGGATCGACCTGCCGATCGTCGCCGATGCCGGCCATGCGATGCAGGACATGATCCACGTCTGGAAGGCGCGCCAGCATCCCAAGCCCGACATCGCCGAATGGCTGCGGCGGATCGAGGGCTGGCGGGCGCGCAAGTGCCTCGACTTCCCCGAGACCGGGCCGAACGAGAACAATGGCGAGATCATGCCGCAGCGCGCCGTCCGCGCGCTGTACGATGCCACGCATCACCGCCAGCCGATCATCACCACCGAGGTCGGCCAGCACCAGATGTGGGCCGCGCAGCATTTCGGGTTCGATCTGCCGAACAAGTGGCTGACGAGCGGTGGGCTCGGTACGATGGGCTACGGCCTGCCCGCCGCGATCGGCGCGCAGCTCGGCAATCCCAATGCGTTGGTGATCGACATCGCGGGCGAGGCGTCGATCCAGATGAACATCCAGGAACTGGCGACGGCGACGCAATATCGCCTGCCGGTCAAGGTGTTCATCCTCAACAACGAATATATGGGGATGGTCCGCCAGTGGCAGGAGCTGACCTATGAGAGCCGCTATGCCGAGAGCTACTCGGACTCGCTGCCCGATTTCGTGAAGCTGGCCGAGGCTTACGGCTGGAAGGGCATCCGGATCGAGCGGCCGGACCAGCTGGACGCGGGGATCGCGGAGATGCTGGCGCATGACGGCCCGGTGATGGTGGATTGCATGGTGGCGAAGCTCGCCAATTGCTTCCCGATGATCCCGAGCGGCGCGGCGCACACCGACATGATCCTGCAGGCCAATGAGGTCAGCGGCACCATGGACGACGAGGCCAAGGCGCTGGTTTGAGGCACCCTCCCTTTCAAGGGAGGGGCTGGGGGTGAGTGGCGTGCTCTTGATACGGCGCAAGGCGCGCCCCGCCCTCCTTACATCGCCAGGCCGCTAACCCACCCCCGGCCCCTCCCTTGAAAGGGAGGGGAGTCAGGAATGTTATATGCACATCCGTGAAGAGAAAGCCGAACGCCACACGCTGGCGGTGATCGTCGACAACGAACCGGGCATCCTCGCCCGGATCGCTGGCCTGTTCACCGCGCGCGGCTATAATATCGAGAGCCTGACCGTCAGCGAGATCACCGCCGACAAGGCGGTCAGCCGGATCACGATCGTCACCAGCGCCAGCCCGGCGACGCTGGAGCAGATCGTCGCGCAGCTCGACCGGCTGGTGCCCGTCCACCGCGTCCACGACCTGACCGCCGAGGGCGATCACGTTGAGCGCGAGCTGGCGTTGGTGAAGGTACGCGGCACCGGCGACCATCGTATCGAGGCGCTGCGGCTTGCCGAGGTCTATCGCGCGCGGGTGGTCGACGCGACCACCAGCAGCTTCGTGTTCGAGGTGACGGGCGGGATCGAGAAGATCGACAAGTTCGTCGAGCTGATGGGAGAGGTCGGCCTGATCGAGGTCGCGCGCACCGGCGTGGTCGCGATCGCGCGCGGCAAGGACGCGGCCTGAGTTTATCGTTTTACATCAACACCACGTCACCCCGGACTTGATCCGGGGTCCCGCTCCTTCTGCCACTCCGGCGAACAGCGGGACCCCGGCGCAAGGCCGGGGTGACGAAGAAGGGAGTAGAAGAACATGAAGGTCTATTACGATCGCGACGCCGATCTGAATCTCATCACCGGCAAGAAGATCGCCATCGTCGGCTACGGTTCGCAGGGCCACGCCCATGCGCAGAACCTGCGCGACTCCGGGATCGCCGAGGTCGCGATCGCGCTGCGCGAGGGCTCGGCGACCGCGAAGAAGGCCGAGGGCGCCGGGTTCAAGGTGATGAGCACCAAGGACGCCGCGGCCTGGGCCGACATCCTGATGATCCTTGCCCCCGACGAGCATCAGGCCGCGATCTACGAGGACGATATCAAGGGCCGGATGAAGCCGGGCAGCGCGCTCGCCTTCGCGCACGGCCTCAACGTCCACTTCGGGCTGATCGAGCCGCCGGCGGACATCGACGTCATCATGATCGCGCCGAAGGGCCCGGGCCACACCGTGCGCAGCGAATATGTCCGCGGCGGCGGCGTGCCGTGCCTGATCGCGATCCATCAGGACGCCAGCGGCAACGCGCATGACGTCGCGCTCGCTTATGCGTCGGGCGTCGGCGGCGGCCGTTCGGGCATCATCGAAACCAACTTCCGCGAAGAGTGCGAAACCGATCTGTTCGGCGAGCAGGCCGTGCTGTGCGGCGGCGCGACCGCTTTGGTCCAGGCGGGCTTCGAGACGCTGGTCGAGGCGGGCTACGCCCCCGAAATGGCCTATTTCGAGTGCCTTCACGAACTGAAGCTGATCGTCGACCTGATGTATGAGGGCGGCATCGCCAATATGCGCTACTCGATCTCGAACACCGCCGAATATGGCGACATCAAGACCGGCCCGCGCATCATCACCGAAGAGACCAAGAAGGAAATGAAGCGGGTGCTCGCCGACATCCAGTCGGGCCGCTTCGTCCGTGACTTCGTGCTCGACAACCGCGCCGGTCAGCCCGAACTGAAGGCCAGCCGCATCGCCGCCAAGCGCCACCCGATCGAACAGGTCGGCAGCGAACTGCGCGCGATGATGCCGTGGATCGGCGCGAACAAGCTGGTGGACAAGGAGAAGAACTAAGCGAAGGGCGGCAGGCGTCGGCAAGGCCGAGCGCCTGACTCGCCCCAGCTCGGCCGGCACGGCAGAGCCGGCCCTTCGGGCACGGCTTTGCCGGGTCCGACGGGCCGGCGGGTGGGCCGCGCTGCTCCCCTCCCTTTCAAGAGTGACAGGTTGGTCATGCCCCCGGCATGACCTAAACGATGCGACGCATCGTTTACCTGTCACTCTTGAAAGGGAGGAGCTTTTACAGCGGCTCTCACCTAACCGCTTTGTAACCCCGAAGCCGATTGCCGCCTGCGGCCACCTCCTGTAATCGCGCGCAGATGCGGACGGCGACGTACCGAGCTTCGTCGTACCGGACCCGTCAGGACACGGGCAGCCGCGTCGCGTCGGTGCTGCTGGCGATCGGCATCGCGATCGCGATCATTCTCGCGCTGCTCACCATGGGCGGCGTGGTGCATGGCGACTTCGGCAACGGGCGCCGGCTGGTCAGCTTCGATGTCCGCAACGAGGGCGCGAAGCAACAGAAGTCGGAAACGCAAAAGGCCGAGCGCCAGCAGGCCGCGCCGGCCCGCAGCGAGATCACCCCGCCGCGCGTCGTCACCCCGCGCCCGGTGCCGTTGCCGCCGCTCCCCGAACAGCCGCTGCACCTGCCCGGCGTGATGATCCTCAACCGCGTGGATTATGCCGCCTCGGACATCGGCACGATCAAGGGCACGGCCGGTCCATCTGCCAGCGGAAGCGGCGACAGCGGGCGCGGCGACGACACGCAAACCGTCGGACTAGGGCCGGGCGGCGAGCCGCTCTACGCCGCCGAATGGTATCGCCGCCCGCGCCCTGCCGAGACGCAGCCGTACATGCCGCGCGGCAAGACCGGGTGGGGGATGGTCGCGTGCCGCACCGCGCCGCGCTTCCATGTCGAGGATTGCCGCGAGCTGGGCGAGACGCCGGGCTCCGGGATCGGACGGGGATTGCGGCAGGCGGCGTGGCAGTTCCTCGTGCGCCCGCCGCGCAAGGGCGGGACCGAATTGATCGGCGCTTGGGTACGGATCCGCTTCGACATCATCCCCACGGGAGGCAACGACCCGGATCAGGAGCCCGGGGGCGAATAGCGGCCCCGCCGCGAAATGATCCGTTTCGCGCGCGGCGTCTTCGCAACGACGCGAAACTGTGGTGCAACCGCGCGCACAACAGGAGGATCAACAACATGCGTCCGATCATCGCCGCCATTCTCGCCACGACGCTCGCGGTTCCCGCGGTCGCGCAGCTCGCGACCACCCCGCAGCAGCCCGGCCAGCCACAGGCGGCGCGGGTCGCCGCCGGCACGTATCAGGTCGACCCGGCGCACACGCAGGTGACGTGGGAGGTCAACCACATGGGCTTCTCGATGCTGCAGGGTCAGTTCGGCGCGCAGGGCGGCTCGATCACGATCGATCCGAAGAAGCCCGCCGCGACCAAGGTCGAGGTGACCTTCGCGATCGACGAGCTGTCGACCACTTCGCCCCAGTTCGCCAAGCACCTGAAGTCGGGCGACTTCTTCGACGCCGCTTCGAACCCGACCGCGCGCTTCGTCTCGACCTCGGTGACGCCGCGCGGGCCGAACCGCGCGACACTGAACGGCGATCTGACGATCAAGGGCGTCACCAAGCCGGTCGCGCTGGACGTCACCTTCGTCGGCGCAGGCACCAACCCGATGAGCAAGAAGGTCAACTTCGGCTTCACCGGCACCGGCACGATCAAGCGCAGCGACTTCGGGCTCGGCTATGCCGCGCCGGTCGTCTCGGACAATGTCAAGCTGACGGTGCAGGCGGCGTTCACCGCCTGACCGGCGCTCCGGCCCCGCGATGCGCGGGGCCGGACGTCATTGTCCGAGCGAGTAGGTCACGCCGAACTTGCCGGCCTTGCGGTGGCCGATGCTCCAGATCGCGGTCGTCCCGCCGGCGAACTTCACCGCGTAGGTTTCGACGCGCGTGTCGCCGTCGCCCTCGGCCTTGATGAACGACAGATCGCCGACTGTGCCGAGCGCGGTCAGGCCGGGCTGCATCTGCGGCAATTGCGCGCGACACGCCGACAACAACGGCTCCGCCATCAGATCGTCGGGACAGCGTCCGCCCGCCGCTTCGGTCAGCATCCGCCGCAGCGCGGGCCCGTAGTCGCCGGTCTCCGCCGCCGGTGCCGCACTTGCGGCGGTTGCCGCGATCGCCGCCGCCATGATGATCGTGCGCATCGTCACCCCCCCCCTTCGTTGATCGCGGGAGTTATCGCGCCGGTCCGTGCGCCGGGCAAGCGGCGAGATCAGCCGGCGCGGGGCAATTGAACAAAGCCGTCGAACGTCGCGCGCACCGAGGGCGCGGCGCCGGCCACCAACGCACGGACCCGTTCCATGAAGGCATCGGCATCGTCGCCGGCCACGCGCTCGGCCATGGCCCAGTCGCCGAACTCGCGCGCGCCCACGTCGCGACACGACAGCGTGACCATCGCGCGGTGCCGCGGGTCGGCGGTGATCCGCGCCAACGCGCGCTCGACGTTCGCCGCGTCGCCTTCCAGCGCCTGTAGGAAGCGTTTGCCATTGGTATAAAGAAGCCCGGTCAGTCCATCGCGCGCATTGTTGCGGCGCGAGGCAGCAAGAATCGCGGCGGTGTCGATCGCGCCGACTGCCGAACTGATGTAGACGATCTGTAACATACAAACTCCCGTGATCGCCGGCAAATGACGGGAAAAGCTTGCATTTCTCTCAACCTTTCCGACGGACTGGACAGCGGCCCGCCCCGCGCGCTAGGCACGGCCGCGATGACGCGCCAGCCGGCCCTCCTTCTGCGACTTACGCGCCCTTAGGCGCGGACCTGCCGACGCGTGCATCGCACGCGCGACGCGCCTAAGGGCTGTTCCGACTTTCCCTGACGCTCCTGCACAAGAGAGCCCGTGATGTTGCGCGATCCTAGCCAGAAATACCGTCCCTTCCCGGCCGTCGACCTGCCCGACCGGCGTTGGCCGTCGACCACGATCACGCGCGCGCCGCGCTGGCTGTCGACCGATCTGCGCGACGGCAATCAGGCCCTGATCGACCCGATGGATGCCGAGAAGAAGACGCGCTTCTTCGACCTGCTGGTGAAGGTGGGGCTCAAGGAGATCGAGGTCGGCTTCCCGAGCGCGGGCGCCACCGAGTTCGACTTCATCAGCGGTTTGATCCGGGACGGGCGCATCCCCGACGACGTGACCATCCAGGTGCTGACGCAGTCGCGCCGCGACCTGATCGCGCGCAGCTTCGAGAGTCTGGAAGGCGCGTCGACCGCGATCGTCCACCTCTACAATGCGGTCAGCCCGGCGTGGCGCAAGATCGTGTTCGGCATGACCCGCGACGAGGTGAAGACGATCGCGGTCGAGGGCGCGAAGGTGCTGCGCGACGAGGCGGCCAAGCGCCCGAACACGCGCTGGCAGTTCGAATATTCGCCCGAGACCTTCTCGACCGCCGAGCTGGATTTCTCGGTTGAGGTCTGCGCGGCGGTGATGGAGGTGCTGCGCCCGACCGCCGACGCGCCGATCATCCTCAACCTGCCCGCGACCGTCGAGTGCGCGACGCCGAACGTCTATGCCGACCAGATCGAATGGTTCGGGCGCAACATCCCGAACCGCGAGGCGGTGGTGATCTCGCTGCACACCCACAACGATCGCGGCACCGGGGTCGCCGCCGCCGAACTGGGGCTGATGGCGGGCGCGGACCGTGTCGAGGGCTGTCTGCTCGGCAATGGCGAGCGGACCGGGAATTGCGATCTCGTGACCGTCGCGCTCAACATGTACACGCAAGGGACCGACCCGCAGCTCGACCTGTCGAACATCGACGAGATCGTGAAGACGGTCGAATATGCGACGAACATCCCGGTGCATCCGCGCACGCCCTATGCCGGCGATCTGGTGTTCACCGCTTTTTCGGGCAGCCATCAGGACGCGATCAAGAAGGGCTTCGCCGCGCAGGCCGCGCGCAACGACACGTTGTGGGAAGTGCCGTATTTGCCGATCGACCCGGCCGATCTGGGTCGCAGCTACGAGGCGGTGATCCGCGTCAATTCGCAGAGCGGCAAGGGCGGGGTCGCCTGGGTGCTGGAGCAGGACAAGGGGTTGAAGCTGCCCAAGCGGATGCAGGCCGATTTCAGCCGTCACGTCCAGGCGCTGGCCGACGAGAGCAGCCGCGAGCTGAACGCCGCCGATATCTGGGGTGCATTCGAGCAGGCGTATCTGCCGGGCGCGTCCGACCGCTTCGTGCTGCGCGATTACGAGGAGACCGGCGCGACCGGCGAGCGCGTGTTCGTCGGGCGCGTCGCGATCGACGGTGAGGAGCGCTCGCTGTCCGGGCGCGGCAACGGCCTGATCTCGGGCGTGATCGCGGCACTGGCCGACAGCACCGGCCCCGATCTGGACGTCGTCGATTATAGCGAGCACGCGATCGGGCATGGCGCGGGCGCGCAGGCGGTCGCCTATCTCGAATGCCGGACCGGCGACGGACGGACGGTATGGGGGGTCGGGATCGACAGCGACATCGCCACCGCCAGCGTGCGCGCGGTGCTCTCCGCGGCGAACCGCGCATGACGCGCCGCTACGCCGCCTTTCTGTTCGATATGGACGGGACGCTGATCAACAGCATTCCGTCGGCGATCCGCGCGTGGACGGCCTGGGCCGAGAAGCACGCGATCGATGTCGACGCGCTGATGGCGGTCATGCACGGCGTCCGCGCGATCGAGACGATCCGCCGCTTCGCGCCACCGGGGGTCGACCCGCAGGCAGAGTTCGAGGCATTGTTGCAGGCCGAGATCGACGATGTCGCCGATGTGGTCGAGATCGCGGGCGCCGCGGCATTCACGCGCGCGCTGCCCGCGGATCGCTGGGCGATCGTCACGTCCGCGCCGCGCTCGCTGGCGCAGGTGCGGTTGCGCGCCGCCGGGCTGGCGGCGCCGACAGTGATGGTGACGGCCGACGATATCGAACGCGGCAAGCCCGCCCCGGATTGCTTCCTGCTTGCCGCCGAACGGCTGGGCGTCGCGGCAAGCGACTGTCTGGTGTGGGAAGATGCTCCGGCCGGGATCGCAGCGGGCGAGGCGGCCGGGGCGGACGTGATGGTCATCACCGCGACGCATCACGCGCGGCTGGAGACGGCGCATGGCAGCGTCGTCGATTATGGCGCGCTGTCGGTCGAGGTCGCGAACGACGGTGCGCTGTTGCTGCACGAGCGGGTAGCGGCGGGGTAACCTGCCTTCTGTCGCCCCGGACTTGATCCGGGGCCTCGCTTTCATTCTACCGGACGGAAGAAGCGGGATCCCGGATCAAGTCCGGGATGACGGGGAAACTGGGACCGGTTAGTTCACCGTCTCGGGTGGGGTGACCGGCAGCGGCAGCGGGGCGATCGGCACGCCCTCCTCCGCGAGTTGCTTCGCCTCCGCGAGGCTCGCCTGGCCGTGGATCGGCGCGTCGGGCTTGTCGCCGGCGTGCATCGCGCGCGCCTCGGCGGCGAAGTCGCTCCCTACCCAGCGCGATCCCGCCAGCGCACGGCGCTGTGCCTCGGCCACCTTCGCGAGCAGCACCTTGGCATCCGCGGGCGCGATCCCGCGATTGCCCTTGGGCGCGACGTTCGGCGCCATCACCGCCTTTTCGATGTCTCCCGCACCGCACGACGGACAGGCGAGCAGGCCGCGCGCCTGCTGGTCGTCATAGGCGGCCGAGGACGCGAACCACGCCTCGAACACATGGCCGTCGCGGGCGCAGCGCAGGTCGAAGACGATCATCGCATCGTCAGCGGCCGAGCAGCGCGTCGAGCTTGCCCGCGCGTTCCAACGCGGCGAGGTCGTCGGAGCCGCCGACGTGCTTACCGTCGATGAAGATCTGCGGGACGGTGGTGCGGCCGCCGGCACGCTCGATCATCTCGCCGCGCTTGGCGGTGTTCATGCCGATGTCCGTTTCCTCGACCGCGACGTCCTTCGACGCCAGCAGGTTCATCGCGCGCGCGCAATACGGACAGAATGCCTTGGTGTAGATTTCGACCTGTGCCATCGTTCCTAGGTGTGGGCGACAACCCGCGCTGTCAATCGCTTGCGCCCTCGATCACGCGCGCCCAGGCCAGGATCGTCACCGATGCGGCGCCGCCGGCACGCAGCACGTTCACGCACGCCTCCGCCGTCGCGCCGCTGGTGTAGACGTCGTCGATCAGCACCAGGGAGCGGCCATGGATCGCGCTGCGGCCCCGCGTGGTGACGCGAAACGCGCCCGTTACGGTGGCGCGACGCTCCCGTGCGGAGCGATCGCGCAACGGTGGGGTCGCAAGGTGCCGCTCCAGCGCGTGCAGATCGACGGGCAGGTGCGCATGACGGCCGAGCGCGGTCGCGATCAGTGCCGCCTGATTATAGCCCCGTGACCACAAACGCCCGCGATGCAGCGGCACCGGGATCAGAAGCGACGCCTCCGGAGGCACATGTCGCACCATCAGCGCGGCCATCGTTCCGGCGAAGAACGGCCGTCCGCCATATTTCAGCCGCAGCGCGACCGTCCGCGCCACCGCGCCGTAAGCGACCGCCGCGCGGACGCCGGCATGAGCGGGTGGATCGGCAAGACAGGCCGCGCAGCACGCCCCCTCCCCGCGATCGTGCGCGAAGGGCAGGTTGCAGGCGGCGCACCATGGCGGTGCGAGGAAGCGGAGGCTCGACCAGCAAGGGGTGCAGAAACGCCCCTGCCCTGCGACGGTCGCACCGCAGCCGGGGCAGCGCGGCGGCAAGGCAAGATCGAGCAGGCGGCGGAGCACGCCCGGCCTTGTGGCAAGCGCCGTGAACGGGCACAAGCCGGCGATCCCATGTCCGCTCCCGAGATCTTCGACCGCGCCGCCCGGCGCCTCCGCCGCGACCGTGCCGTCGCCGATTATGCCGCGCACGATTTCCTGCGCGCCGCGATGATCGAGGGGATTGCCGACCGGCTGGACGCAGTGAAGCGCGACTTCACCGACGTGCTCGATCTCGGCTGTTTCGACGCGTCGTTCGTGCCGCCCGCCGGCACGCGGGTAGCGCGGTTCGATCCCGGCTTCGTGTTCGCGCGTGCGGCGGGCGGGGTGCAGGGCGACGAGGACCGGCTGCCGTTCGCGGACGGCGCGTTCGATCTGGTGGTGGCGGCGGGGACGCTCGACAGCGTCGGCGACCTGCCCGGCGCGCTGACGCTGATCCGGCGGACCTTGCGCCCGGACGGGTTGTTCCTGGGCGCGTTCGTCGGCGGCAACAGCCTGTCGACGCTGCGCACGGTGCTGCGCGAGGCCGAGGGGGAACGACCGGTCGCGCGGCTGCATCCGCAAGTCGATCTCCGCTCGGCGGGCGATCTGCTGGTGCGTGCCGGGCTGACCTTGCCCGTGGCGGACAGCGAGACGTTGACGGTGCGATATGGCGCGTTTGGGCGGCTGCTCGACGATCTGCGCGGAATGGCCGGGAGTAACGTGCTCGGCACGCGGCATCCGCTGCGCCGCGACGTGCTGGCGCGGGCGGCAGCGGCATTCGGGGCGCGCGCGGCCGCCGACGGGCGGACGGCGGAGCGGTTCGACCTGATCTTCCTGACCGGCTGGTCGCCCTCCCCCGATCAGCCGAAGCCGGCGCGGCGCGGCAGCGCGGGGGCGTCGCTGGCAGCGGCGCTGCGGCGGACGGAGGGTTAAAGAGCAATAGCGCGGGCTCCTGCATCTCATGATTGTAAGCACACCTTTGCAATCCAGAGCCGGATCAGGACGCCCCGGATTGCTTCGCTACGCTCGCAATGACGCGCGCGCTACGACGAACGTCCCTTAAATCAGCGCGGCGTCGCCATCCTCGGCGAGCAGCCGGCCCATGGCGTCGAACAATTCATCCATCGCCACCGGCTTGAAGATCACGTCATTGGCCCCTGCAGCAACGCAGCGCTGGCGCAGGTCGACCGCGGTGTCGGCGGTGACGACGATGATCGGCAGCCGGGCCTTCGCGTCGGTGCGCGCGCGGATGTGGCCGATCGCGGTCAGCCCGTCCATACCGGGCATCCGCAGGTCGATCAGGGCGATGGCGAAATCATGCTCGTCGATCAGCGCGAGCCCGATCTCGGCGCTTTCCGCCTCGACCATCTCGACATCGGCGACGTCCAGCATGTCGCGTACGACCCGGCGGTTCATCCTGTCGTCCTCGATGAACAGCACCGTCATCGCTGCCATGTCCCGCCTTTCCTGCCTACGCCATCCGCCCGTTACGCAGCATCCCGAACGGGGCGCCTGAGCATGGCACCTATTGCGTCTACCAGGACCTGTTTGGAAACAGGCTTTTCGATAACATTTGTGATACCCGTGGCGAGCGCCGCTTCGCGTTCGCTGTCGGCCAACCCCTTGGTCAGCAACGCAATCGGCGCGCCCTGCGCCGCCGCCACCAACGCGGCGAGATCGGGCGTGGCATGACCGTAGGTGCCTGCGTCGACCAGCACCCCTTCGGGGCGGAGCGCCGCTGTGCGCGCGATCGCCTCATCGGCGTCGCAGAAGACGACGACCGGCTCGGCGGCGAAGAGCGTGCGCAGCATCGCGCGGGTGATCGGCTGCCGCTCGACGATCAGCAGGCCGCCTTTGTCGACGGTTTCGACCGGCGCCTCGGCGATGACCAGCGGCAGATCGACGGTAAAGCGCGATCCCTCCCCCAGCCGGCTGGCGACCGTGACGTCACCGCCCATCGCACGTGCGAGGTTGCGACAGATCGCCAGACCCAGCCCGGTGCCGCCAAAGCGCCTGGTGGTGCTGGCATCGGCCTGACGGAAGGATTCGAAGATGATTCGTTGCGTCGTGCCGTCCATCCCGATGCCGTGATCGGTCACCGCGATCACCAGCCGGTCCTGCGCCGCCGCGACGCGCAGCGAGACCAGCCCCGCCTCGGTGAACTTCACCGCGTTCGACAGCAGGTTGAAGACGATCTGCCGCAGCCGCGCCGCATCGCCGAGGATCCAGCGCGGTGCGTCGGCGGCATCGACTTCGAAGCGCAGTCCCTTGGCGACCGCCGGATCGCGCCACAGCCGCGCCGCCGCGTCGATCGTTTCGTGGAGGTCGAACGGCGCGACCTCCAGCGTGAGCCGCCCGGTTTCGATCTTCGCCATGTCGAGGATGTCGTCGACCAGCGTCCGCATCGTCTGCCCGGCACCATGCACCACGTTCAGACGCTCGCGCACGACCGGGTCGAGCGTCCGGTCCGCGATCATCACCTGCGTCATGCCGAGGATGCCGTTCAGCGGGGTGCGAATTTCGTGACTGGTGGTGGCGAG
This sequence comes from Sphingomonas phyllosphaerae, assembly GCF_036946485.1. Lineage (GTDB taxonomy): Bacteria > Pseudomonadota > Alphaproteobacteria > Sphingomonadales > Sphingomonadaceae > Sphingomonas > Sphingomonas phyllosphaerae_E. The sequence goes on along the minus strand of NZ_JAQIJA010000006.1, from coordinate 616,823 downwards.
AAACTCGGTCTTGGCCAGCGACAGCTTTTCCAGTTGCGCATTGCTGGCGGCGAGATCGCGGTTCGCGGCGCGTTCGCGGTTGCGGCTGCGCCCGATCAGCGCCAGCCCGGTGACGAGCAGGGCGATGACCAGCAAGGTCGCGCCGGCCACACCATAGAGGATCACGCGCTGCGAACGGGCGGTGGCACGCTGGAAAGCGATCGTTCGCGCCAGGTCCGCCGCCTTCAGCCGCGCGATCCGCAATTCCTGATTGGCATAATCGAAGCGCGCGGTGGCGAGCGCCGCGCTGGTCGACCGCGCGATGTCGGTCGCCTGCGCGTCGAGCCGTTGCACGGCGGCGAGATGCGGCAACGCCGCTGCCGGATCGCCGGTGGCCACGAAGGTACGATGGGCGACGTCATGGGCATGGCGGTCGGCAAGGATGGTATGCCGCAGGTCGACCCCGGCGAACCGCTCCTCGACCAGTTTCCGGGCGCGGGGGAGGTCGCCCGCACGCAGCGCCACATCGGCCGCCGCGGCCAGCAATTGCGGCCGGATCGCTGCCGCATCCGGCCGCCGCGCGACCGAGAGCGCCGTCTCGACGCTGCGCGCCGCCCCGGCGACGTCCCCGCCCCGCAACTGCGCGAGCGACAGATCGCCCAGCGACTGTGCGATCACCGGATTGCTGCGCGCGCGACGGGCGGCGGCGAGCGCTTCGCGAAACTCCTGTTGCGCCTCGACGACGCGCCCGAGCGCGAGCAGGGCGTTGCCGCGCCCGTTTTCAACCGCCATCGCCAGCCCGGGATCGTTGGGATACGGGCCATCGACCTGATCGAAATAGCGCAGCGCGTTCGCATGATCCTGCGCGCTGGCATAAAGCAGCGCGATCAGGATCAGCGCGCGCGCCTGGCTGCGATGATCGTGAAGCGCGACGAACATGCGATGCGCACGTTGCAGCGTGGTCAGCGCGTCGGCGATCTGCCCGGCGTCGGTGAGCGCACCGCCCTTCGACAGCGTGATGTCGGCGAGCAGCTTGGCCGGCGCCGTCGCGCGCGCGGCGGCGGCCTGTGCCTGATCGAGCGTGCGCAGCCCGCCACGCGGATCGCCGATGCGCACCTGCGCCTCGCCGGCCAGCCATAGCAGCGTTGCGCCTTCCGCCGTGCGCAGCGCGGGCGGCGAGAGTCGCGCGCGCGCCGCCCGCGCCATCACCAGCGCCGCTTCGGGATCGCTCGCCATACGCTGTTCGATGGCGGCGACGTCGGCGGGCGCGGGCGACGCCGCGAGCAACAGCGGGGCGAGGATGGCGCCGAGCGCAATCCGCACCACCTGCGTCATCCGCGCTTCCAGCCGGCGGCGCGGCGCGTGAAGGAGCCGCGCACGTCCTCGACCGCCGGCCGATGCTGTTCGGCAGCGAGGAAGGCGGATAGCGGGGCGAGCGCAAGTGCCGGACTGATGAAATATCCCTGCGCCATGTCGCACCCCATCACCGACAGCAACGCAAGCGCCGCCTGCGTCTCGACGCCCTCGGCAACCACCTCCATATCGAGCGCATGGGCCAGATCGATCGTCGAGCGTACGATCAGCGGATCGCGGTTCGAACTGGTGAGCTGGGTGACGAACAACTTGTCGATCTTCAGCTCGCACGCGGGTAGCTGCTTCAGATAGGCTAGGCTCGACAGACCCGCGCCGTAATCGTCGATCGAGATGCGGACGCCGATCCGGTCGAATGCGCGAAGATGGGCGATCGCGCCTTCGGGATCGCGGATCACCGAGGTTTCGGTGACCTCGAACCCCAGTCGCGCATCGGGTGCCGCGGCGATGCAGGCGCAGGCGAGACGCACGAACTCGGCATCCGCGAGCAGATGGCCGGAGATGTTGATGTAGATACGAACGTCATGTCCCTGCGCGCGCAGGATCCGCTGATCGGCGATCGCCTGCGCGATCGTCCACAGCGTCAGCCGTTCCATGCGCTGCGCGCGTTCGGTGGCGGGGATGAAATCGCCGGGGAGGATCAGCCCGCGCCGGGGATGCTGCCAGCGCACCAGCGCTTCGACGCAATCGATCGCCTGGCGACGTATATGCACCTTCGGCTGGTAATGGAGCGCCATCTCGCCGCGATCGAGCGCGCGGTCGACCGCGGCCACCACCGCTTCCTCGATGGGGGCGGCCGGCGGCGCCAGCAGCGGTGCCGGCGCCGCTTCTGCGTCGGCCAGCGCCGCTTCGGCGCGCTCGACCAGCGTCGTCGAATCGCCGGGAAGCGGCGTGGTCGCACCGGCGATCACCACCTTGAGCGCGCAGGAAAAATTTTCGACCAATAATGGGACACCGCAAATGGCGCGGCATTGCGCGACCATCTGCGACAATGAATCGGGGCCGGCGGCGGTGAAGCCAAGCTCGATCACGTCCCGACCGAACGGCTCGACAACCGCCTCCGGCACGGCGGCGAGCAGCCGATCGGCCAGCCGGCGCATCAGCCCCCGCATCGCGGCGGTCCCAACATCTCGGCGCAGCGCGTTGTAATTGCTCAATTTCAACAACAAACATCCCTGCTCCCGCGTCACGGGCGCGATGCCGCCGTCAAGCGGCGCCGGCGGGGCAAGATGGTACAGGCTGGCCATGTCCTTCCCGGTCGTAGAACCCACTCTTGAAGAATGACTTAAGTCGTCGCGCTCGATGGTGAATAAAGAGTTAACGCCATTGAGCGATGCCTAACGATCCATTAAGAAGAAGTGACCCTTCGGGGGGTCACAAAAGGGAGAGAGACCCATGATCGCCTTCATCGTCGCGCTTGCCGTTGGTATCGTCGTCAAGCCCTGGTAATTCCAGCGGCGGTCCTGCCAGTGGTGGGGCCGCCGAACCAGCGATGAAGGGGTGGCGCAGTGCTACCCGCGCGAATGTGGGCGATCCGGCCAGCGATCCGCGGCCGTCGAGGTGGTCCTCGGATATTCAGCTGACGTCCGGCTGATCGCTCTCTGCGAAAACAGAGCGACCGGGGCGTTTCGTTTACCCTCCCCTTCCGTCATCCCGGACCTGGTCCGGAAGCCCGCTTCGTCACGCCCCTCGCTTGAAGGGGAGCATTGGATCAAGTCCGGGCCGACACGGTGGGGGAACGTGCCCGCCCTTATTGCGACATGGGTGTAGAAGCGGCGTCCCGGGTCAAAGCCCGGGACGACACGGGTGGATGTTACCAGTCGCGCGAGTAGCGGAGCTGGACGTTCGATCCGCCGAACGACCCGGCCTGCGACAACAGGCTGATCGACTTGGTCAGCGCGATCGTCAGCTGGGTGGCGGTGAAGCCGCGGGCGTCGGTGACGATCTCGATATAGATATCGTTCGTCAGATACTTGCCCGCTGCCAGCGCCGAGCCGCGCCCGCTCGCCTCATCGGCGCCGAGAATGCGCAGCCGGTCGAAACCGGTCGCCGAGCGCAGCTTGCCGAGCGGGTTGAGCCCGCCGCCCGACCCGCGCAGCGAGTTGAGCGCGGAGGCGAGTTGCAGCGCCTCGGTCGCCGACAGATTCTCCGGGTTGGTGCCGAAGAGCAGGCGGCTGAGCACCTCGTCCTGCGGCAGCGACGGGGTCGAGGTGAAGGCGATCTGCGGGCGCTGCCCGGTGCCGGTGATGTTGATGTTGAACGTCACCCCATCGTTGCTGGTGGTGGCGAGGATGTTGATGTCCGGATCGGTGAGCGCCGCGCCGCCGCGGAAGCGCACCTGCCCGCGGGACACCTCGAAGCGCTTGCCCGCGAACGAATAGGTGCCGCGCACCAGGTCCAGCCCGCCGCCGATCGTCGGCGCCGCGCTGGTGCCGCCGATCCGCAGGTCCATCGACCATTCGCTCTCCAGCCCCATGCCCGAGACGAACAGCTGGTTGTCGGCGTGGACGCGCAGGTCGAGCTTGAACAGCCCCACCGCCGGAGCCGCCGGCCGGTCGGTCGGCTTCGCAGGTCGCGGCGCATCGCTCTTGCGGCGGATGCCGGTCAGCTCGGGCACTTCGGCGGCGCCCTGACGGATGATCTCGTACCGCGCGTTGGGAACGAGGATGTCGCCCGAGATCAGCCCGCCATTGGCGTTGTTCTGGATACGGATGTCGCCGGTCGCGGTCGCGCCGAGCGCGTCGGAGCGCGCGAGCCGCGCGTTGCGCATCGCCACCCGGACGTCGAGCGGGAAGCCCTGCGCGGCCGCGAGGCTGACGTTGCCCTGCGCCTGCACCGTGCCGTCGCCAGCCTTGGCCTGAAGCTGCGACAATTCCAGCCGGTCGTTGTTGAAGCGCGCGCCGATCCGCATGTTGGTCAGGCGGGTGCCATAGGTCTCGTTGGTGTAGGTCAGGTTGTCGGCGCGGATCAGGCCGTTGATGCGCGGCGCGCCCACGGTCCCGCCGAAGTCCGCCGCGATCGCGATCGGCCCCGACAATTGCTGCTCGGCGAGCCCGGCGAGGCTGAACAGCACGCCCGACGGCCCGTTATAGCGAATCCCGCCCGACAGCGGCCCCTGCATCAGCCGCGTCGTCCAGCTGCCGCTGCCGCTCGGCGTCAGCGTCGCGACCATCCGGCCGACCGGAGTGCCGCCACGCTTGATGAGCGCACGGCCCTCGCCCGCCGCGCTGGTCAGCCGGCCCTGGAAGACGACGTCGACCGGCTCGGACACCGAGGTCAGGCTGGAACGGGTGAAATTGGCGATGTTGACGCGCGCATCGGCCGTCGGGAACGCCTGACCTGCCTGCTGGACATAGTCGACGCTGCCGGTCGCCTGCCCACCGAGCCCAAGATTGGGGACGAGCGCGTTGAGCAAGGCGAGATCGAGCCGGTCGAGCCGCAGCTGCGCCGAGGTCGCGCCGCCGCCGAACTTGCCCGCCAGCCGCATCGACCCCTTGTCGAAGTCGAGCCGCGCCGGATCGAGGCGATAGCCCTTGCCGTCGGGGACGATCCGCGCCGGGGCGGCGGTACGGAAGTTGACGCCGTTGGCCGCGCCTTGCAGCGCTACCAGATATTGCGACGGCGACAGCCGCGCGTTGGCGGCGAGGCGGAACGGTACGCTGTTCGAGCCGGTCAGCAACGCCTGCGCGGTACCCGAGCCGTTGGCGTAGTTCACGCGCACGCGCCCGGCCTCGATCACCGTCGCGCCGTAGCGCATGTCGGCGATCTGCGCGTCGGCGCGGACCTGCGGCTTGTCGTAGAGGACGACGTCGGCGTTGATGAGCGCGCGCCCGATCGTGAAGTCGACCGTGCCCGGGATCTTCGCCGCCAGTGCGCGCGCATTGACGCTGGCGCGCTGATACTTGCCCTCGGCACCCAGCGTCGCGAGGCCGTTGAGCCCCTGACCGTTGAATCGCACCTGCCCGGCGAACGGCCCGGCGGCGGTCTGGACGACGCGGCCCGCGAACTGGACGCCCGCGAACAGCACGCGCCGGATGTCGACCGCGAGCTGCTTGCCTGGCGTCACCAGCACGTCGGCGCTGAACGGCCCGTAATTGGTGCCGCCGGTCGCGTTGACCTGATACGAACCGCCACGCCCGACGACGCGCGCGTCGAGATTGGCGAGCCCGATCCCGACGCCGGGGCGCGGCGCGCGCAGCCGCACGACCGGCGCGGTCGCCGAGCCGGTGACGCGCGCGAACAGCGGGCCATATTGCGTCGAATAGGCGTCAGCATCGACCAGCAAAGCGCCGCTCGCCGGATCGAACCGCCCCTGCCCGCGCGTAATGCGGAACTGCGGCGCGTTCATCTTCAGGCTCTCGAAGGTGACGACCCCCTCGGGCGAGTAACCGAAGCGCGTGCTGAGCACCGCATTGCCGCCGAGGAAGTTGCGCGCACCCTCGTTGAACAATTGCTTGGTCTGCACCGCGACGCGGCCGGTGATCCCGAACCCGCCGCGTGCGCCGGGGACCAGCTTGGCATCGGTCTGGATGTTGAGGATGCCGACGCTGTCGACGCGGAAATTGTTGACGCGCCCCTGCAACCCGCCGGTGTAGCGGCCGGTCTCCATATTGGCGGCGATGATCGCGGTGGCGTCAATCGTGTCGGAGCGGATCCGCAGATTGTCCGACAGGATGTTGGGCATCTGGATCGCCAGATCGCCGTCGATCCGCGCATTGGTGGTGAGGCCGCCGAGCGCCGGATTGAGCCCCGCGACGCGCTTGGCGCGCGCATGGACCGGCACGAGGATGCGGTCGCTGTTCACGCGCGCCAGCCCCTCGGCGTACAGGTTCTCGACGCTCATCTCGCCGAAGCCGAGCGAGGTGGCGCGGACCTTATAGTCCACCGTCGGGGTCGCGAACGCGCCGTTCAGCACCAGGCGTGCCAGCACGTCGCGCCCGCGCAGATTGGGCGCGATCGCGCCGGGGGTCAGCAATTTGGCGTCGACCGCGAAATTGCCGAAGCGGCTGTTCTTGAGGTCGAGCATCCCGCCCGCATCGACCGCCAGCGCGTTCGACGTCAGCTTGATGCGGGTATCAGCGCTGCGCTCGCCGAGCGTGACGTCGGCGGCGACCTGCAAGGCCGGCGCGGTCAGCCGCTCGACCGGGCCTTCGAGATAGAGGCCGGGGCGCGTCGGACCGCGCACCTCGAAATGGCCGTTGCGCGCGGTGAGCGCGAGATCGGCAAGCTGCCCGCCGCCGAGCGTGGCGAGCGCGCGGCCCTGCCACGACGCCCAGCTACCGCGGCCGGTGATCGTCGCGGTCAGCGGCGCCTTCAGCCCGCCGAGCTGCGCGACCATGCCGCCTGCCGGGGCGGTGAGGCGCACGTCGACGTCGAGCTTGTTGTCGTCGGGCACCGCGTCGATCTTCACCCGCGCGACATCGCCGCCGGCGACACCGGGGGCGCGCAATGCGACCGCATTGACCTGCAATTGCGCGCGGCGATCGGCGATATGCGCCTGCCCGTCGAAGCGGGCGATGTGCCGCGCACCCGATACCGCCGGCTCCATGACGAAGCGCGCGACCTGCAGGCGGTTGATGTCGATGTCGAGATCGGGGAGCAGCGGTGCGTTGGGGTCGGTCGGCTCGGTCGACGGCTTCAGCTCGGGATTGCGGCGCAGCGTGATGAGCTGGCTCGCCACCGAGCGGACGTCGACATGGTTGTTGACGAACGCGAACGGCCGCCAGTCGATGTCGAGCCGCGGCGAGGTGAGGAACACGCCCTTGGGATCGCTGACGCGCACGTCGCTGAGCCGCATCCGGCCGTAGAGCGAACCGTCGATCCGCCCGACCTTGATGTTGAGCCCCGAGGCGGTGGTGTAGCCGCCGATCTGGTCCGCGACGAAGCGGCGGCCGGGATCGGTGTTGATCCCCAGCACGATCGCCACGACCAGCACGAGCAGGCCGAGGATCGCGATGCCGATCCACTTGAGGATGCGCAGCCACAAGGGGCGGCGCTCCGCCACGATCGTGCCCTCGCCCGGTGCCAGCGTCTCGTCAGTCATCAGAACGCCTGCCCGATCGAAATGTAGAGCGCGACCTTGGCATCGCCGGGTCGCGGGTTGAGCGGCGTCGCCACGTCGACGCGCATCGGGCCGAAATTGGTGTAGAAGCGCCCGCCGATGCCCGCGCCGAAGCGCAGGTCGCTGCCGTTCGGCAGGGTGCTTTCATACGTATTGCCGCCGTCGATGAACGGCACGATCCCGAAATTGCCGAAGCGATAGCGCGCCTCGATCGAGAATTCGTTGAGGCTGCGTCCGCCGATCGGGCGCAGGTCCTTGACCTCGTCGCGATCCTTGTCGTCTGGCACCAGCGAGCTTTCGGGTTCGAGCGGCCCGAGCCGCTGGAAGCCATAGCCGCGCACCGATCCGCCGCCGCCGCCGTAATAGCGCCGCGACGGCGCGATGTCGTCGCGCGCGATCCCGAAGATGCTCCCCGCCCGGAGGCGGCCGGCGATGACGAGGCTGTCGGAAACGGGGTAATAAGCGGTCGCCTCGACGAGGCTGCGCCCATACGGCCGCACCGATCCCTGCACCGACGTTTCGGGGCTGAGGCTCAGCTTGAGGCGATAGCCGCGCGTCGGATTGAGCAGATTGTCCGAGGTGTCGAACTGCACCTGGCCCGGCAGCGCCAGCACGCCATAGGTGCGGCGGACGCGGTCATTCTCGGCGAAGTCGAAGACGCTTTCGTTCGTGCCGACCAGCTCGAAGCCGTAGGCATAGGTGAACTTCTTCTGCCAGATCGGGGTCGAATCGTAGGAGATCCGCCCCGACAGCGTGCCGGTGAACGCCTCAAACGCGTCGTAATTGGCGCGCAGCGCGCTCGCCACCAGCGTCACGGTGCGGTCGCGCTTGCCGGCGTTCTGGCGGCGGAAGGTAGCCGACAACCCCTGCTGCTGCGTGCCGGCGATCGCGCCGAGGATCAGCGCGCCCTCGGGCGGGAAGCGGTTGCGGTTGGTGAAGGTGCCTTCGACCGTCACGCCCTGGCCGGTCTGGAAGCCCGCGCCGCCCGACAGGCTCTTGGCGGGTCCGCGCGTCTGGCGGACCATCAGGTCGACCTGTTCGGTGCCGTCGGGGAGGATCGTGCCGGTGCGGACCGGCTGGACGCCGACGCCGTTGAACAAGCCGGTCGCGACCAGCGCCTCGCGCAGATCGTCCGCCTTGCGATTGTCGTACAGCTCGCCCTGATCGAAGCGCGGGAAGACGTTCAGGTGCTTGAGGTCGAAGACCGGATCGCCTTCCGTCCGCAGCACGCCGAACGACGAGCGCGGGCCGGTGTCGACCGGCAGCGTATAGTCGCCGCGCGCAGTCTGTTCGTCGAGCAGGATGTCGCGCTCGCCGACCTTGACGAACGGATAGCCTTGTTGCGGCAGCTTCAGGCTGACGTTGGCCTCCGCGCCCTGCACGCGCAGCGCCTCGATCGGGTCGCCGGTGCGCAGTGGCAGTTCGCGGCGGACCAGATCGGGCGGCGTGGTCGGATCGGCCTTCACCGTGATCGTGCCGAGCTTATATTGCTGGCCGGGCGTCGCGCTGACGATCGCCTTCAGCTTCTGCTCGCCGCCGGGCACCGTTTCGATCGTCGAGATCGCGGTGGCGTCATAATAACCGAGCGACTTCATCAGCCGCACCGCCAGTTGCTCGTCTTCGCGGCCACGCGCGGCGACCTGCGTGGCATTGTCGGCCTTGCCCTTGCCCTCGCGCAGTGCCGACAGCGAGTTGAACTCGTCGGTCAGCCCGAGCGGATCGAGCCCGCGCACCTCGTTGGTGTAGCGGATGTCGGGTGCGTCCTCGTCCTTGACGTCGGCGACCGAGCGCAGCGGCTCGGTGTTGAAGGTCGACAGCGGTTCGAGCGGCTGGGCGAGCGCCGGGTCGACCGCGGGCGGCGGCGGCAGCGTGCCGGGGGTGATCGGCTGCTGCGCGGCGGCGTCGGCGGCGGGCGTGGTCGCGGGCGCCGTGGTGTCGGCGGGCATCGGCTCCAGCGGCGCGTTGATGTCGCCAGAGAGCGGCGGCAGCGCCTTGTCGAACTCGGCATCGGGGACGATCGGCGCGTCGCCTTGCGGATCGGCGGCGGGGGGCGTGTCGCGCGGCGCATCGGGACCCTGCGCCGGCGCGGTGCCCGGCGTCTGGATCTGGGCCTGCGCCTGCGCCTGTCCGGCGATCAACGCGATCCCGGCGCTGGCCAGGAGCAGTCGGGAATGACGAACCGAAGAAACCAAGAACAACGCCCCTTTGCGCGGGAGAGTCCGGCAATCCGGTTCTGATCTCCCGTCCCACGGCAACGATCCACCGACGAAACAGTTGCCTCGATTTGGGCCTAGGTGACGTCCGGGATGCCGTTACGGCCCGCCGTCATTCCCTCTGCCTTCCTCGTCACCCCGGACTTGATCCGGGGTCCAGCTTCTTCCTGCGACCCTCGAGAAGAAGAAGCGGGATCCCGGATCAAGTCCGGGATGACGGTCGGGGGAACCATCATCGACACCGCTGGCGCACGCCCGGCCAACAGCTTAGAGCCCACCGCAACGAACGCTGGGAGAGCGCATGAATTTCGATCTCGACGACGATCATCGCATGATCGCCGAGCTGGTGCAGCGCTTCGTCGATGACGAGCTGGTCTCGCTGGAGAACGGCCTGCTGGAGCGTGACGCCGCCGGGCAAGGGCTGGAACTGACCGTCGACGAGCGCGCGAAGGTCGACCGTGTCTCGCGCGAACTGGGGCTGTGGGGGCTCGATGCGCCGGCCGATGTCGGCGGGACCGACCTGCCCGCGGTCGCGATGGTCGCGGTCAACGAGGCGTTGGGACGGACGATCGTGCCGTGGACGCTGCCGCCCGACAGCCCGAACCTGCGGATGCTCGCCGCGACCGTCGACGACCGCCAGCGCGAGGCGTATCTCGCCCCCTATGTGCGCGGCGAGACGATCTCGGCGATCGGCATTTCCGAGCCGGGCGCGGGCTCCGACCCCGCGGGGATGAAGACCACCGCGGTGCGCGACGGCGACGACTGGGTGCTCAACGGGCGCAAGATCTGGATCACCAAGGCCGATCGCGCCGACTTCACGATCGTCATCGCGGTCACCGACAAGGAGAAGCGCCAGCGCGGCGGGATGAGCGCATTCCTGGTCGATCGCGACGCGCCGGGCTTCTCGGTGGTGCGCCCGATCCCGATGATCGGCGGCGAGACCACCTATGAGGTCGCGCTCGACGAGTGCCGCGTGGCGGGGTGGAAGTTGCTCGGCACCGAGGGGCAGGGCTTCGCGCCGATGCAGCTGCGGCTGAACACGCGGCGCGCCGAGATGGCGGCGAATGCGATCGGGATGGCGGCGCGCGCGCTTGACATGCTGGTCGACTATGCCCCGCAGCGCACGACCTTCGGCAAGCCGCTGAGCGAGCGGCAGACGGTGCAGAACTGGGTCGCCGATGCCGCGATCCGCATCCATGCCGCGCGGTTGATGGCCTATGATTGCGCGTGGAAGATCGATCAGGGCCGCGACGCGCGCACCGAGGTGTCGATGCTCAAGAGCTTCGCGCTGGAGATGGCGTGGGAGGTGCTCGACCATGTCATGCAGGCGTTCGGCGCGATGGGGATGACCCGCGAGTTGCCGCTGGCGCAGATGGCGGCGCGCATCCGGCTGATGCGGATCTACGATGGCCCGACCGAGATCCACAATTGGGTCGTGGCCCGCAACCTTCTGGGAACCCGCGCATGAAGCAACATCTGTCCATCACCCGCGAGGGTCATGTCGCGACCGTCGTCATCGACCGCCCGCCGCACAACCACGTCAACGCCGCGCTGATCCATGCGCTGGCCGATGTGCTCGACGAGCTGGACGCCGACGACGAAGTGCGCGCGGTGGTGCTCGCCACCGAGGGGCGCGTGTTTTGCGGCGGTGCCGACCTGACCGGCGACAAACCGCTCACCACCGAGGACGGCGAGAGCGAGACACCTGCGCTCTACCGTGGCGCCTTCCGGCTGTTCTCGGCGAAAAAGCCGATCGTCGCGGCGGTTCAGGGCGCGGCGGTCGGCGCCGGGCTCGGGCTCGCCTTGGTCGCCGACTTCCGCGTCGCCGCGCCCGAGGCGAAGTTCTCGGCGAATTTCGTGACGCTCGGCTTCCATGCTGGGTTCGGGATCAGCCTGACGCTGCCACGCGTGATCGGGGGGCAGCACGCCAGTCTGATGCTGCTGACCGGGCGGCGCGTGAAGGCGGACGAGGCGCTCCGCTTCGGACTGGTCGACCAGATCGCTCCCGATGCGCGCGCCGCCGCGCAGGCGCTCGCCGCCGAGATCGCCGCCAACGCCCCGCTGGCGGTCGAGGCGACGCGCGCGACGTTGCGCGCCGGGCTGGCCGAGGCAGTGCGCGAGCGGACCGAGCATGAGCGCGCCGAGCAGGACCGGCTGATGCAAACGCAGGATTTCCGGGAAGGATTGCGGGCGGTGGCGGAACGGCGGCCGGGGCAGTTCCGGCGCGGGTGACGAATAAATGTTCGGCGGTGCGAAACATTTGCGACAAATAGCGCTTAGCCACTCGGCATCCCGCGTTCGGACAAGGCACAAAGTGACAACACGTTTGATGGTACGGCGGATGCGCGACGCAGCCGGGCTGGCGAGCCTTGCGGCGGCGCTTGCCCTGTCCGCCTGCGGCGGTGGCAGCGACAGCGGACAGGCCAAGGGCAAAGGCGGCGCGGGCGGCCCCGGCGGTGGCGGGCCGACCACGGTCGGCTATGTCGTGGTCCAGCCGACCGCGGTGCCGACGATCAGCGAACTGCCCGGCCGGACGGTCGCCTATGAAAGCTCGCAGGTCCGCCCGCAGATCACCGGCGTGATCCAGAAGCGCTTCTTCACCGAGGGCGCGCTGGTTAAGCGCGGGCAGCCGCTCTACCAGATCGACCCATCGCTCTATCGCGCCGCCGCCAATCAGGCGCAGGCCAATGTCGCCAATGCGCAGGCGACCTTCGCCGCCGCCAAGATCCGCGCCGACCGCTACAAGCCGCTCGCCGAGATGGAGGCGATCAGCGCGCAGGATTATACCGACGCGGTCGCGCAGCAGCGGCAGGCCGCGGCGCAGATCGGCGTCAACAGCGCGCAGCTCGACAGCGCGCGCGTCAACCTGCGCTTCACCACCGTCCCCGCTCCGATCACCGGGCGGATCGGGCGTTCGCTGTTCACGGTCGGCGCGCTGGTCAGCGCGACGCAGGCCGATCCGCTGGCGACGATCCAGCAGCTCGACCCGATGTTCGTCGACATCCAGCAATCGAGCACCAACCTGCTCGCGCTGCGCCGCGCGCTCGCCGCCGGGGGTGCCGCCCCGGCGCGCGCCGAGGTGACGCTGAAGCTGGAGGACGGCACCGATTACGGGATCAAGGGCACGGTCGAATTCGCCGAGGTCGTCGTCGACCAGAGCACCGGCACCGTCACGCTGCGCGCGCGCTTCCCCAACCCGCAGGGCCTGCTGCTGCCGGGCATGTTCGTCCGCGCCGAGTTCGCGCAGTCGATCCTGAAGAACGCCTTCCTCGTGCCGCAGCCCGCGATCAGCCGCGACGCGAAGGGCAATGCGACGCTGTTCGTGGTCGGCGCGAACGGCAAGGCCGAGCAGCGCAACGTGAAGGCCGATCGCACGCAGGGCGCCTATTGGATCGTCACCGACGGGCTGAAGCCGGGCGAGAAGATCATCACGCAGGGCCTCGCCAATCTGCGCCCCGGCGCTCAGATCCGCGCGGTGCCCGCCAATGCGCCGCAACCGGTCAAGGCCCCGTCCCCAGAGGAAATGAAGAAACAATCCGGTGGTGGCGGTCAGGGCAAGGCGGGCTAAGCCGGCATGTCCCGCATCTTCATCGACCGCCCCATCTTCGCATGGGTGCTGGCCATCATCGTCATGCTGGCGGGGGTCGGCGCGATCCTGTCGCTGCCGATCGCGCAATATCCCGACGTCGCGCCGCCGCAGGTGTCGATCCGCGCCACCTTTCCCGGCGCGAACGCCCAGACGATCCAGAACAGCGTCACGCAGGTCATCGAGCAACAGCTGACCGGCATCGACGGGCTGCTGTACTTCCAGTCGAGTTCGTCGAGCCGCGGATCGGTGACGATCACCGCCACCTTCGACAAGGGCACCGATCCCGACATCGCGCAGGTGCAGGTCCAGAACCAGGTCCAGCAATCGCTCAGCCGCCTGCCGCAGCAGGTCCAGCAACAGGGGCTGGTGGTCCGCAAGTCGAACCCCGACTTCCTGTTGATCGTCGGCGTCTATGACACCACCGACAAGCTGACCAATCAGGACGTCTCAGACTATCTCGTCTCGAACCTGCAGGACCCGCTGGGCCGCATCCAGGGCGTCGGCGACACCAACGTCTTCGGCTCGCAATATGCGATGCGGATCTGGCTCGATCCGGCCCGGCTCAACAGCTTCCAGTTGATGCCGGGCGACGTCATCACCGCGATCCAGAACCAGAATACCGAAGTCGCGGCGGGCGAGATCGGCGGGCAGCCGAGCCCGTCGACGCAGATGCTCAACGCGGTCGTCACCGCGCAGTCGCGGCTCCAGACCCCGGCGCAATTCGCGCAGATCATCCTCAAGACCCAGCAGAACGGCAGCACCGTTCGCCTGTCCGACGTCGCGCGGATCGAGCTGGGCGCGGAAAGCTACAATGCGTTCAGCCGCGTCAACCGTCACCCCGGCGCGGGCATCGCGGTGCTGCTGGCGCCGGGCGCCGACGCGCTGAAGACCGCCGAGTTGGTCAAGGCGCAGGTCGAACAGGCGTCGAAGGCGTTCCCGGCCGGGCTGACCTATGCCTTCGCCAACGACACGACCGACTTCATCAAGCTGTCGATCGAGGAAGTGGTCAAGACGCTGATCGAGGCGATTATCCTCGTCGTTATCGTCATGTTCGTGTTCCTGCAAAGCTGGCGCGCAACGCTGGTGCCGGCGATCGCGGTGCCGGTGGTGCTGCTCGGCACCTTCGCGGTCTTCTATGTCGCGGGCTTCTCGATCAACACGCTGACCTTGTTCGGGCTGGTGCTCGCGATCGGTCTGCTGGTCGACGATGCGATCGTCGTGGTCGAGAACGTCGAGCGCTTGCTGGAAGAAAATCCCGGCATGACCCCGCGCGAGGCGACGATCGAATCGATGAAGGAGATCACGGTCGCCCTCGTCGCGATCGCGCTGGTGCTGTCGGCGGTGTTCATGCCGATGGCGTTCTTCGGCGGATCGACCGGGGTGATCTACCGCCAGTTCTCGCTGACGATCGTGTCGGCGATGGTGCTGTCGGTGCTGGTCGCGGTCATCCTGTCGCCCGCGCTGACGGCGACGCTGCTCAAGCAGACGCACGACCAGCATGGCGACCCGATCGAGGAAAGCTGGATCGGTCGCAAATTCCCGCGCGTCGCGCACGGGCTGGAGCGCGCACGCGACGGCTTCAACAACACCTTCGATCGCGGCGTGGCGCGCTATGTCGCGGGCGTGCGGCGGGTGATCGACCGCAAGGCGCTGTTCCTGCTGATCTATCTGCTGACGGTCGCCTTGCTGGCGGTGCTGTTCATGCGGATGCCGACCGGCTTCCTGCCCACCGAGGATCAGGGCGCGGCATTGGTGCAATTCCAGCTGCCGGCGGGTGCCACCCGGTCGCGCACCGAGGAGGTGCAGCACAAGGTCGAGGATTATCTCGCCAGCAGCGAGGGCAAGAACGTCCGCACGATGTTCACGGTCAGCGGTGGCGGCGGTGGCGGCGCGAGCGGGCAGAACACCGGTCAGGGCTTCGTCAATCTCGCGCCATGGGATGATCGCAAGGGCAAGGAGAATACCGCCGATTCGATCGTGGCGCGCGCTTCGGCGGCGTTCCGCGGCCTGCGCGACGCGCGCGTCTTCGCGCTGGTGCCGCCGGCGGTGCGGGGTCTGGGCCAGTCGAACGGCTTCACGATGGAATTGCAGAATTCCGGCGGGCTGACGCAGGAAGAATTCGGCGCGGCCAAGGACAAATTGCTCGCCGCCGCCAATGCCGATCCGGCGCTCGCCTCGGTGCGACTGACCGAATTGCCCGACACGCCGACGCTGAAGATCGACATCGACCAGCAGAAGCTCGCCGCGCTCGGACTGACGCAGGCCGACGTCAACACCACGCTCTCGACCGCATGGGGCGGCCGCTACGTCAACGACTTCGTCGACCGCGGGCGCGTCAAGCGCGTGTTCGTGCAGGGCGACGCGCCGTATCGCGCCGCGCCGACCGACCTCAACCAGTGGTTCGTGCGCGGATCGAACGGGCAGATGGTGCCGTTCGCTGCCTTCGCGCAGATCGGCTGGAGCCAGGCGCCGGTGACGCTGTCGCGTTTCAACGGCATCCCGTCCTACGAATTCCAGGGCGCGGCGGCCGAGGGCAAGAGCTCGGGCGATGCGATGGCGCGCATCGAGGAACTGGCGGGTCAGGTGCCGGGGACGAGCGTGTCCTGGGCCGGGCTGTCGTTCCAGGAGCGGCTGTCGTCGGGTCAGGCGCCGTTGCTGTACGGGCTGTCGATCCTCGTCGTCTTCCTGTGCCTCGCGGCGCTGTACGAAAGCTGGTCGATCCCGTTCGCGGTGCTGCTGGTGATCCCGCTCGGGCTGATCGGCGCGATCCTGTTCACGACGCTGCGCGGCCTCGTCAACGACGTCTATCTCCAGATTGGGCTGCTGACGACGATGGGACTGGCGGCGAAGAACGCGATCCTGATGATCGAGTTCGCCGAGCAGGAGGAGAAGAAGGGCAAGCGCGTCATCGACGCTGCGCTGGAGGCGGCACGCATCCGCCTGCGCCCGATCCTGATGACCAGCCTCGCCTTCATCTTCGGCGTGCTGCCGCTGGCGATCTCGACCGGCGCGGGCGCCAACAGCCGCATCGCGATCGGTACGTCGGTGATCGGCGGGATGATTACCGCGACGGTGCTGGCGATCTTCTACATCCCGTTGTTCTTCGTGCTGGTGCGGCGCGGCTTTCGCGACGGCTGGAAGGGGCTGCGGCGCGGAGCCGATCCCAGCCCCGACGATGACGGAGACGACCATGGCGGGGCGGCGGCGCAGGATGCGCCCAAGCAATTGCCCCGCCCGATCGACAAGCCCGCGCTGCCCGCGCCGGAGGGGGCATGATGACTCGCCTGATCGCCGCGCTCTGCGCCTCGGCCGCGCTCGCCGGCTGCTCGCTCGCGCCCACCTATGTCCGCCCCACACCGCCGGTGCCGACGTCCTGGCCGGTTGGCGACGCCTATTTGCGCCAGAGCGAGGCGGCGCTGCCCAGCGTCACCTATCGCGACATCTTCCGCGACGCGCGGTTGCAGGCGCTGATCGAACAGGCGCTGGCCAACAACCGCGACCTGCGCGTCGCCGTCGCCAATATCGAGGCGACACGCGCGCAATATCGCATCCAGCGCGCCGACCTGTTCCCGCAGCTCAATGCGACCGGCGCCTATAGCTATCGCGAGAACAGCCGCTCGGGAGTGAACACCGGGGTCAACACCGGCGGGACCGGCACCGGTGGCACCGGGACGGGTGGGACCGGCACCGGGGGGACCGGCGGCACGGGCACCGGCGGGACCGGGACCGGGACCGGGACCGGCGGAACGACTGTCGTGTCCGGTTCGAACAGCACCTTTCAGGCGCAGCTCGGCGTCACCGCGTTCGAGATCGACCTGTTCGGGCGCGTCCGCTCGCTGACCGGCGCGGCGCTGTCGCGTTACTTCGCACAGGAGGCCGCCGCGCGTGCCACGCGGCTGACGCTGATCGGCGACATCGCCAGCGCGTGGCTCAACTATGCCGCCGACAAGAGCCTGCTGACCGTCGCCGAGCAGACCGCGGTCGCGGCGCGCGCCAGCGTGCGGCTGACCGATGCGCGCCGCCGCGGCGGCGTATCGCCGCGCACCGACGTGCGGCAGGCCGAGCAGATCCTCGCCACCGCCGAGGCCGATCTCGCCGAGCAGCGCACCCTGCTGGCGCAGGATGTCAACGCGCTGCAACTGCTGGTCGGCGCTCCGATCGATCCTGCGCAACTGCCGGCAGGGATCGAGCAGGCCGCGCAGACGATCGGCGAGCTGCCCGCCGGTATCGACTCGGGCGTGCTGCTGCGTCGCCCCGACGTCGTGCAGGCCGAATATTCGCTGCGCGCCTTCAATGCCGAGATCGGCGCGGCGCGTGCGGCGCTGTTCCCGCGCATCTCGCTTACCGGGCTGGTCGGGTTCGCCAGCACCGCGCTGCGCACGTTGTTCTCGGGCGATTCGTTCAACTGGTCGGTGGCGCCCAACGCCAGCTATCCGATCTTCCGCGCCGGTGCGGGGCGCGCGAACGTCGACTACAGCGTGGCGCAACGCGACGCCGCGCTCGCCAATTACGAGCTGACGATCCAGAGCGCGTTCCGCGAGGTGTCCGACGCGCTCGCGCGGCGCGGGACGATCACCGAGCAGCTGGCCGCCAACCAGCGCTTCTATACCGCGGCGGTCGACACGCTGAACCTGACCAACGCACGCTATCGCGGCGGGATCGATACCTACCTGACGTCGCTCGATGCGCAGCGGCAATTGTATTCGGCGCAGCGGACGCTGGTGGCGACGCAGCTGGTGCGCGCGACCAATCTGGTGACGCTGTATCGGACGCTGGGCGGCGACTCGCTGCTCGAGGTTACCGATCAGGGGCCGCGACCGACAGCAAACTAACCTTAGTTCGTCGTCCCGGACTTGATCCGGGACCCCGCTTCTCTCCTCGCTGCGAAGAAGAAAAAGCGGGGCCCCGGATCAAGTCCGGGGCGACAGAAATCAGGTGTTGGACTCATTTCCGCTGCCCGGCGACACCGCCGCACGCCCGAACTGCATGATGAGCTGGCCGATCTCGCGCGCCTGCTCCATCGAGCGCTGGCTCTGGCTGCGCAGGAAATCGCTCTGGATCTGCATCACCTGCGACAGGTCCTTGGCCTGCGCGGCGGCGCGCATCGCGGCGAACGCTTCCTGCGTGTTCGCCTCGACCTGATCGAGGATCTTGGTGCTGATCGTCTGGCCGCTCTCCAGCATGTGCTGACCCGAAGCGCGGATGCGGTCCGTGGCCTGTTGCGCCGCATCGGCGGCGGCACTGCCCATGTCGTTGCGTTGGTCGGTCATCATCACTCTCCCTCGACGTCGCGTCAGGCTGCACCTTCGCACTGAACCCGGCAAGCCGGTCGTTGGTTGCCGCGAGCGTCGCGCGACAGGCTGGTGGCGGCGGGCACACGAGAGTATGGAGCCGATATACCTGGAGCCCGAGAATGTCGTTCGTCCTGTCCCTGCTGCTCGCATCGGCATCCTTTTCCGCGCAGGAGCCGCCCGCGCCCGAGCCGTCGTGCACCGCCACCCGACCGGCCTTGCCGATCGGGTTCGCAAATTGGGGCACGCGCGTCGCGCTGGAGGCGGGCGCGGCGACGCGCGGGGCGCCGGTGATCGCGGTCGGACGCGCGACGGAATTGCGGCTGGTGCCGCTCGACCGGCTCGCGCCCGTCGCTCCGCCGACGCGCGATCTGGGGGCGGGGAGCAATGCGGGCATGGCGCTGTTCCAGGTCACGCGTCCCGGCACCTACCGGATCGCGCTGGGCGGGCCGGCCTGGATCGAGGTGGTGCGCGGCGGGCGCGCCCTGCCGTCTGCCGCGCACAGCCACGGGCCAGCGTGCAGCGGGATTCGCAAGATCGTCGATTACCGGCTCGCGCCGGGCCGCTACGTGCTGCAACTCACCGGCGCAGCGGCGAGCACGCTGCCGGTGCTGATCGCGCCTGCCGCGCAGGGTGCGGCATGATAGCGACACTCGTCGCGCTGGCGCTCGCCGCGCCGCAGGTCGCCCCCGCCACCCCGGCTGCGCCGCCGCCGGTGTCGACGACGCCGGCCGCGCCTGCCCCGTCCACGCTGACGCGCGTCGTGCTGACCACCGACGTCGGCCCGATCGTGATCGGCGTCGACGCCAAGGCCGCGCCGATCACCGCCGCCAACTTCCTGAAATATGTCGACGGCAAGAAGCTGGACGGCGTGTCCTTCTACCGTGCGGTGAAGGTTGCAGACGGCTTCGGGCTCGTCCAGTTCGGGACGCGCAACGACGCCAAGCGCACGCTGCCGCCGATCAAGTTCGAGCCGACCACCCAGACCGGGCTCAGCCACACCGACGGCACGATCTCGATGGCGATGGCCGCGCCGAACACCGCGACCGGCGACTTCTTCGTGGTGGTCGGCGACCTGACCTCGATGGACGCCAAGGACGGCCAGCCCGGCTTCGCCGCGTTCGGGCGCGTGCTGGAGGGGATGGACGTGATCCGGAAGATCCTGCTCGCTCCCACTTCGCCCACGCTGGGTGAAGGCGCGATGAAGGGCCAGATGCTCGCGCCTGCGATCCGCATCACCAGCGCGCGCCGCGCCCCCTGACGCTTCCGCCGGCATGACGGATCGGTTACAGCGGTGACCAAAGGAGTCCGTCATGACCAGCACGCTCGCCACCCGAACCGACTGGACCGCGATCGGCGCCGCCGAACTGGCGGACGTCATCGCGCTGCGCCGGGCGATCCATGCCGAGCCCGAGGTCGGGCTGCACTGCCCGCTGACCACCGCCAAGGCGAAGGCGGCGCTCGCCGGGCTGCCGCTCGAGATCCACGACAGCACCAGCACCACCGGCTTCGTCGCGATCCTGCGCGGCGGGCGGAGCGGCGGCGCGGGGTCGAACGGGCGTACGGTGCTGCTGCGCGGCGACATGGACGCGCTGCCGATGAGCGAGGAGACCGGGCTGCCGTTCGCCTCGACCGTCCCCGGCAAGATGCACGCCTGCGGGCATGACGCGCATACCGCGATGCTGGTCGGTGCCGCCAGGGCGCTGAGCGCGCGGCGTGACGAGCTGGCGGGGACGATCGTCTTCATGTTCCAGCCCGGCGAGGAAGGCCATCACGGCGCGCGCCACATGATCGCCGATGGCCTGCTCGACGTCGCGCGGCCCGAGGCGGCGTTCGCGCTCCACATCCTCCCCAATGCGCCCGCGGGGATGTTCGTCGGACGCGAGGGGGCGATGCTCGCCTCGACCGACACGGTGCTGGCGACGATCCGCGGCAAGGGCGGCCATGCCGCGATGCCGCACGAGGCGATCGACCCGATCCCGGTCGCCTGCGCGATCGTCACCGCGCTGCAACAGCATGTCGCGCGCCGCGTGCCGGTCGCCGATCCGGCGGTGCTGACGATGACGCAGATCCACGCCGGATCGTCGCACAACATCATCCCCGAAGAGGTGCAGCTGATGGGGACGCTGCGCACGCTGTCGGAGGCGACACGCACCGCGATGCGCGACGCGTTCCACCAGATCGCGCAGGGGATCGCCGCCGCGCACGGCTGCGTCGCCGAGACAACGATCGACGAGGGCTATCCGGTGACGGTCAACGACGCGCGCGCGACGCGGCTGCTGCGCGAACTATCGTCCGAGGTGCCGGGTGGTGCGGGCTGGACCGCGATGCCCGCGCCGATGATGGGTGGCGAGGATTTCAGCTATGTGCTGCGCGAGGTGCCGGGCGCGATGGCGTTCGTCGGGGTCGCCGCGCCGGGCAGCGACTGGCGCACCAACCCGCCGCTCCACAATACGCGGATGACGATCGAGGAGAATGTGCTCGCCACCGGCGTGGCGATGCATTGCGCGGTCGCCGAGCGCTTCCTGGAGCGCGGGCTGGACTGACGCCGATGTCTGCGATGGCGATGCTGCGCGACGCGACCGGCGCGGCGCATGAGGCGGTGGACGCCGCGTTCGGCGCGCACGATCTGGCGTTGCCGGGGGCGTATCAGCGCTTCCTGCTGGCGCACGGTCGCGCGCTGCCGGCGGCGGAGCGGGTGATGGCAGCGCTGCCGTTCGCGCGGACGCTGCCGACGCGCGCGGCGTTGCTCGCGGCGGATCTGGCCGACGTTGGCACCGCCCAGCCGGCACCCCTGCCCTTCGCCCCCGGCGGCGATGAAGCGACGCTATGGGGCGTGCTCTATGTCGTGGAAGGGTCGCGGCTGGGTGGCGCAATGCTCGCGCGACAGGTGCCGGACGCGCTGCCGGGGCGTTACCTCGGCGCGGTCCATGCGCCCGGCCAATGGCGTGCGATCCGCGCCGCGCTGGACGAGGCGGCAGCGGGTAAGGACAGCGACTGGACGGCACGAATGATCGCAGGCGCGCTGGCGACCTTCGCGCTTTATGCCGAGGCGGCAGAAGTGGACTGAGCCATTTATCGTCACCCCGGACTTGATCCGGGGTCCCGCTTTTCAGCGCGGTCGACAAGAAGCGGGGCCCCGGATCAAGTCCGGGGCGACGAAAAGGATCA
Source organism: Sphingomonas phyllosphaerae (assembly GCF_036946485.1). Lineage (GTDB taxonomy): Bacteria > Pseudomonadota > Alphaproteobacteria > Sphingomonadales > Sphingomonadaceae > Sphingomonas > Sphingomonas phyllosphaerae_E. The sequence goes on along the minus strand of NZ_JAQIJA010000006.1, from coordinate 595,148 downwards.
GGCCGCCTCGATCGGCGCCGTCAGCACCGCGCGCAGGCCGGGTTCGTTATCCAGATAGTCCATTTCGCCGTCGATGCGCTGGATCACCGCGCGCATCATGCGGCTGCCGAACCCCTCGCCGTCGCCCTGCTTGCCGACGCCCTGATCGGCGACGATCAAGCGCAGGCGGTTGCGATGTTGCTCCAGCGTGATCTCGATCGGCCCGCCGGATTGCCCCGGGTAGGCGTATTTGGTGGCGTTGATGACCAGTTCGGCAGCGATCAGCCCGATGTTCACCGCACGGTCGGTCGGGATCAGCACCGGCGCGATCGACAGCATCATGTGCCGCGACCATTCCTCGCCCAGCGATTGCTTCAGGTCGTCGATCAATTCGCCCAGATAACGGCTGAGGTCGATCGTCTCGATCTGGTCGTCGCGGTAGAGGCGGCGGTGGACCAATGCTACCGCCGACAGCCGCGAGCGCGCCTCGCGCAACTGGTCCGCGACCACGCCCGGTCCGGCATCGCGGGCCTGGATCGCCAGGAACGACGACACGAGTTGCAGGCTGTTCTGCACGCGATGGTCGACTTCGCGCATCAGCAGGTCCTTCTGCGCGAGCAGCCCGTCCTTTTCGGCGCCCGTCCGCTCAAGCTCCTGATTCAGGCGGCGCAATTCGTTCGACGCCCGGGCCTCGCGGAACAGACGACGAAGGCGGTTGGCGCCCTCGATCTGCTCCAGCGTCCAGCGCCGGGTGCGCCCGCGTACCGTTTCGTGCCACGATTCGAACGAAGCTCGCGGGTGCAGGGTCGCATCGGGATCGTGCGGTACCGCCTTATGCGGGTTACCGGCCCATTCGATTTCCTCGATCTGCTCGACGCGTAGCCACATCAACGTGTGTCGATCGTCGAGCCGGAGCGCCAGCACGCCGGTGATCGGCCCGAACGCAGCGGCACCGGGCCATTCGGCCGCCAGCTCGCGGGTCGCGAAGACCGGGCCGTCCTCCCGCAACGCCGCAAAGCGCAACAATTCGAGCACATCCGCATCGTCGGGGGCCACGCCGCTGACGGTGACGGTCCGATCGCGGACGAGCGCGACCCCGTCGGCGTCGAGCATCTTGCGCAGTTCGTCGGCACGCTCGCCCAATATGCGGAACGGATCGCTCTGTTGCAGCAATGGGCGCAGCGCGTCCTCCTCGCTGCGCAGCGCCAGCCGGACGCGATACGCCTCCGCTTCCTCCTTGGCGAGGATCTGGCGGGCCAGCGCACTCGCCATCGCCGCCGCCGCGGCGCGGATGCTGCGCGGCATCAGCTGCGGCGTCATGTTGTGGCAGGCGACCAGCCCCCACAGCAGCCCGTCCTTGACGATCGAGATCGACGCCGACGCCTGCACGCCCATGTTGCGCAGATATTCGACATGCACCGGCGACACGCTGCGGATCGCGACGTCGCTGAGATCCACCTGCTCGAACCCCGCCGGGCGTAACGGCGCGGGGGCATAGCCGACGTCGGGGATCACGCGGGTGCGGTTGCGGACGTAGAGCGCGCGCGCCTGCCGCGGGATGTCGCTCGCCGGGAAATGATGGTGGAGGAACGACGGCAGTGCCGGATCGCGATCCTCGGCGATCACGCAGCCCGCGTCGTCGTCCAGAAAGCGATAGATCATCACGCGATCGAAGCCGGTCAGCGCCCGGAACGCCACCGCCGCGCGATCCGCGAGCATCCGCCGCGTGCCCGCCCGCTCGAACCCGGCGGCGATGGCGTCGAGCCACCCGAGCGTCGCCGCGACGGTGCCCGGCTGCGCCTCGGTCGGCTCCAGCTCCGCGATCAGCCATGGTCCGGCGCGGTGCAGCGCGACATCGTGCCCCGCCACGGTCGCGCCCAGCACGGTGCCGCCCGGCCCCGGCGCAGCGTCGCGCAACGCGGCCACGTCTTGATCCAGCAGCGCCGACAGGTCCGCCCCCAGCCAGTCCGCCGACAACACCGCCTCGATCGCGCCCGCCCCCGCCACGACCTGCAACGTGCGCGGATCGGCGACGAGCATGATGCCATGCGGCTGCACCGCGCCAGAGAGGTGGATCGGCTCGCGATCGCACGGCGTAAGGGCTATTGGCGCCGGGGAAAACGCGTCGTCCGACGCCGGTTGCGGGTCCATTGTGCGGCACTATGGCACTGCCGTCACGGCTGGCAACCGTTCTTACGCAGATTAGCGCATTCCGGCGAGATCAGGACCGGAGCAACATTAACCGCCTGTTTGCCGTGAACGTGCTAGGGCCAGCCCGATGTCCGAATCTCCTCCCCGCGAACCGCGCAGCAGCGTCATCCTGTATGCGCGCATCGACCATCGCGATCGGTCGGTCGAGGTGCGCGTGCGCAACCTGTCGGCGACGGGCGCCTGTATCGAGAATCCGGGTGAGCTGACCAAGGGCGATGAACTGTCGGTGACGATGGGATCGCTGAGCGACCTGACCGCCGAGGTAATGTGGACGTCGCCGAAGCTGGCGGGGCTGCACTTCACCAAGGGCGCGATCGACCTGGCCGAGGCGCGAAAGCCGCGCGATCGCGGCGCTAACGCGCCCAAGGCGAGCGCGGGCTGGATCAACAACATCCAGCATGCCTATCGCCGCCGCGACGACTGAGCGACCGGTCGAACGCAGGGCGGGAAGAGGAACCCGGCGCGATCGACGGCTTGTTGCGCGCATCGTGCGACGATAACCCCGTCCGATGACCCGCCTGACCGTCAACAACGAGGCCGTCGAATACCGGATGCCACCGGAGACGCCGCTGCTGTGGGCGCTGCGCGACGCGTCCAATCTGACCGGCACCAAATATGGTTGCGGCACCGGAAGTTGCGGGGCGTGCACCGTCGATGTTGACGGCAAGGCGGTCCGATCGTGTCAGGTGCCGCTGCGCGCGGTCGAGGGCACGTTCGTCACCACGATCGAGGGGCTGTCGCGCGAGCGGGCGCATCCCGTGCAGCTGGCGCTGATCGCCGAGAACGTGCCGCAATGCGGTTATTGCATCCCCGGCATCACCATGGCCGCCGCCGCCTTGCTGAAGCGCGATCCGATGCCGTCGGACGAGGCGATCCGCGCCGGCATCACGAACATTTGCCGCTGCGGCATCTATCCGCGGCTGGTGGAGACGATCCAGCGCGCGGGCCGCGCGATCCGCGGCGACGAGCGACTGCCCGCCGCGACACGTCCGGGGATCGACCCCGCCGAAGCGGCGCGGCGGGTGCCGGCGCTCGATCCGGCCGGGGGCCGCTAGAGCGGGATGACGTCAACTTGATCCGGCATTGCGCGCGTAGCGAAGCAATGACCAACGGGACGTTCCACCTCACCCCGTCATGATCCAATCCGTCCGTCATTGCCTCGCCGTGCGCGCAACGACGATATGGTTTCACCCATCCCGGCCGTAGACGTCGTCGCGAAAGGACAGCCCGCGCGCACCGTCGCCGGTGGCAGTCAAATACGTCAGATATACCGGCGTCGGCGCGGTCAGCGCGACGGCCTGCTCCGGCTTCTTGCCCGGACTGAGCGGCTTGCCCATCAACCAGCGACCAAGCCGCGGGGCGTCCTCCAGCCGGATGCAGCCGTTGCTGAAATGACGGTCGTCCTTGGCCAGCAGCGCACGGTTCGGCGTGTCGTGAAGGTAGATGCCCTCGTCATTGGGGAACAGGAACTTCACCTTGCCCATCGAATTGGCCGGGCCGGGCAATTCCCGCAGCCGCAGCTCGCGCTTGCCCGCCGCCACCGCGGGCCAGTCGATCGCGCTCGCCGGGATGGGGCGTGCCTGCGCGGTCCAGTCGCTGAGCGCCTCCATGTGGAGCGACGCCAGCGTGCGCCCGGCGAGCACCTTCGCCGCGATGTTCTTGCGTACCAGATAATCGGGGACGTTCCAGTACGGATTGAGGATCGCCCATTGCAGCGTACCGGCGAGCATCGGCGTCTGCGTCTCGCGCGTGCCGACGACGACGCGCATCGTGCCCTTGGTCGCACCGGCTTCGTAGAACCACAGCCGCCCCGACGAGGCATCGACCTCGACATGCCGGGTCCACGGGCCGGGCAGGATGCGGGCGCGATCGAGGTTGAGCCGCAGCCGGATCAGCGCGGCAGGGGTGATCCCGTTGCGTCGCGCCTGCGCCGACAGCTTGCGCAGGTCGACGTAGCGCGGGCTCATCCAGCCCATGTCCTTGACATAGCCGGCGAAGGATTTGGGGAAGCTCGCCGCGCGCAGCACCGCTTCTGGCTTGGGACGCTTCGGCTTCAGCGACGCGTCCGCCCATTTCATACCGACGTCGCGCGGTTTGCGCTGGTCACGGACGAACTGCACGAAGACGTCGGACAGCGCCAGTTCCGCGGCGGCGACCCGCGCGGGATCGCCGCTCCGCGCCGTGTCGATCCGCTGCCGCAATTTCGCGACGTCGTAGGATGCGGGCTTGAGGTTATCGAGATCGGCATCGCCCAGATAGGCGATCAGCGCATCGGCCGCCGCGCCAATCCGTCCGCCGACCGTCCACAAGGGCGCGTAATTGCGTTGGGCGTAGACGCGCGCCATCCAGCCACCCGCCGTGGCGCGAATCTGGGTGGCGACGGCGCGGTCGCGCGCGACATCGGCGGCGGACCGGGCCGGGGCGGGCTTCGCCTTGCGGGCGACGGCCTTCGCCTTGGACTTGCCGACCGCCGCCTTCACAGCGCGCGGCGCGACGACGGCCGCCGACGCCAGTGGCGCGGCGACCGTCAGCACGATCGCGATTCCGGCGACGGAAGAGTGGCACCGCCACCCTCCCGACCAGCAAATGGTCAGCCCCGTTCCCCGCGGCGCGTGGGAGCCGGCGGGGGCGGCGGCGGAGCCGGCGGCGCATAGGGGTGGTAGATCCCGTCCGACGTGTAATAGCCGTCGACGATCCCGTCACCGTCACGATCCGCGGCGTGGCTGCCGGCGACCGCACCGGGCGGCGGCGGCGGAGGCGGCGGTGCCGGCGGCGCCTTCTTGGCGCAGGCCCCCAGCATCAACATGCCGCACGCGGCGAGCATGATCGAACGATGACGCATGTTCTTTTCTCCCTCTGACATCAACGACCTGCGGCCGTTGTCCCTGTCTCCCCTGTGCACGCATCGCTGATCCATCGCCATGCCGTCAACCATCCGTGCTGCGACCGGACGTGCGCGGCGCGCGCCAGTATGGTTAATGCCATCGTGCCGGCCCGAGGGAACATCGTCGCCGCTGCCGTTTTGTCGCTGCTGTCAACGCGAAAGGACGAATGAATGGCGATCGACCGGCTTGAGATCGACATGAGCACGCTGCTCGACAACATCGACGAGCGTCAGGTGGAGTTCAGTGGCGAGGCCGATGGCGACGAATATGAGTTTGCCGTTCAATATGATGTGCTGGAGGCGCTGAGCGGCGACGCCCCCGACGGCGATGCCGTGGACATGTTCAACCGCTTCTCTGACACGATTGTCGATGCCGCGTTGTCGGCGCTGGCGCGCAACGCCGATGCACAGCCGATCGTGGTCAGCGAAAGCGATCTTGAATGACCCCTCGCGCAATAATGATACGAAACTGACTTAACTGTTGCAGCCGCGCCCCGTTCAGTACAGTCTCCCACATACAAAATGAAAAGCCGCCGCGATGCGGCAGGGAGAGGATAATGGACGTACCGAGCTTTATGGTGATCGGTGTCGGCGCGATCGGCGCTCTGGGTACGCTTGCGATGGTGGTGGTTCTCGCCCGTCGCGCGCCCCAGCGGTAGGAACTGCGCTCGCCGGTCATCGCGGGCGTCGCCCGATGACGATGCGAATGAAGCAGGAGGCCGCGGGCGACGTCCGCGGCCTTTTTGCTGCGGATCGATATCGATCCCTCTGAAAGGTTGCGCTCCGTCTTGCGCGTAGCAGGTGCCGCCGGTGAATACCTGCATAGACCCACGCACAGAACCAATGCAGGTTGTCGTTGCGACCGCCGACCGGACGTGCATGGTGGCATCGAGCAAAGCGAGGGGCGGACCGAATGACGGACAGGCGATCGGTGTTGGCGGGAATGGCGGCGATCGGGGCCGCGAGCCCGTCAGCGGCAGCACGCGGGGGCGCCGCGATGATCGTTTCCACCTGGGACTTCGGCGCGGCGGCGAACGACGCGGCGTTCGCGGCGATGAAGGCGGGCGGGACGCTGCTCGACGCGGTAGAGGCCGGCGCGAAGGTGCCCGAGGCCGATCCGAACAACCATTCGGTCGGCTATAGCGGCTATCCCGATCGCGACGGTCACGTCACGCTCGACGCGGTCATCATGGACGATGCCGGCGGGGTGGGCGCGGTCGCGGCGCTGGAGAATACCACGCACGCGATCTCGGTCGCGCGCCGCGTCATGGAGAAGACGCCGCATACGTTGCTGGTCGGCGAAGGCGCGACGCGCTTCGCGCGCGATCAGGGTTTTCCGCAGGAGAAGCTGCTGACCCCGGAGGCCGAGCAGGCGTGGCGCGACTGGCTGAAGACCGCGAAATACCAGCCCGTCGCCAATAGCGAGACCGGCACCTATGGCACGCAGCGGCATGTGACGCCGGGCGGTGCGCTGGACCATGACACGATCGGCCTGCTGGCGCGCGATGCGGGCGGGCGGATGGCGGGGGCGTGCACGACCTCGGGCATGGCCTTCAAGATGCGCGGGCGGGTCGGCGATTCGCCGCAGGTCGGCGCGGGGCTGTACGTCGAACGCGGCGTCGGCGGCGCGACCTCGACCGGGGTCGGCGAGGAAGTGACGCGCGTCTCCGGCAGCGCGCGCGTCGTCGCGTCGCTGCGCGCTGGCCTTTCGCCGCAGCGGGCGTGCGAGGAAGTGGTCCGCCATATCGCCAAGCTGCGTGGCGACGCGATCAAGGGCGTACAGGTCGGGTTCCTCGCGCTCGATCCGCGCGGCAATGTCGGGGCGTTCTGCCTGTTGCCCGGCTTCACCTACGCCGTCACCGACACCGCCGGGCGCACCGTCGTCCACAAGGCACCGTCGCTGTTCGCGGCATGACGCGCCGGTTGCTCGAAGTCTGCGTCGAGGATTCGCGCGGTATCGCCGCGGCGGTCGCCGGTGGTGCGGACCGCTTCGAATTGTGCGCGGCGCTGGACGTCGGCGGGCTGACCCCGCCCGCCTCGCTGGTGCGCGCGGCCGCGCAGGCGCCCCTGCCCGTCCACCTGCTCGCGCGGCCGCGTGCCGGCGGGTTCGTGCATGACGCCGCCGAGCGCGCGTTGGTCGCCGACGACATCCGCACCGCCGCCGAGGCGGGGCTGGCGGGGGTCGTGATCGGTGCGAGTATGCCCGACCATCGGCTCGATGCGGAAACGCTCGCGGCGTGGATCGCGCTCGCCCGCGATCTCGGCGCGGCGCGCGGGCGTTCGCTGTCGCTGACGCTGCACCGCGCCTTCGATCTCGCGCCCGACCTGCCCGCCGCGCTGGAGACGGCGGTGGCGCTGGGCTTCGATCGCATCCTGACGTCGGGCGGACAGCCGCAGGCGGTGGACGCACTGCCGATGCTGACCACGCTGGTGGAACGTGCCGCCGGGCGGATCGTGATCCTTGCGGGTAGCGGCATCTCGGCGGCGACGTTGCCCGCGATCCTCGCCACGGAAGTGCCGGAGGTCCATGCCTCGTGCCGCGCCGCGCTGCCGCAGCAGGATCCGGTGCTCGCGCGCTTCGGGTTCGATCCGCCGGTCGCCAGGCGCACCGATGTCGCCTCTGTCGCAACACTGGCGAAGATGCTTCGCGCGGCAGAGACTTGAACAATACCAATGTATGACTTAATCCGGTTGCAACAGGGGGGCGGCACACCGGGTCCGCGCCATTCGCGAGGGAAGCGCCACCACATGCCCGACGCCGATCAGACGTTGATGTTCGCGGAGGCGGCCGAATCCGCTGCGGCTGTGGCGCGGACGCTCGCCACCAATCGCGACACGCTGCGCGGTCTGGCGCGCGACCTGCGCGCGACGCCGCCGGCAGTGGTGGTCACCTGCGCGCGCGGCTCGTCGGACCATGCCGCCACCTATGGCAAATATCTGATCGAGACGTTCGTCGGCGTGCCGGTCGCCTCCGCCGCGCCATCGGTGGCGTCGGTGTACGAGTCGGCGGTGAAGACCCCGACCGCGCCGTTGTGCATCGCGATCTCGCAGAGCGGGCGCAGCCCCGACCTGCTCGCCACAGTCGCCGCGCAGAAGGCGGCGGGCGCGCGGATCGTCGCGCTCGTCAACGACGCTACCTCGCCGCTCGCCGAGGCCGCCGACACGGTCGTGCCGCTGATGGCCGGGCCGGAGAAGTCGGTCGCGGCGACCAAATCGTACATCACCGCGCTCGCCGCGCTGGCGCTGCTGGTCGCCGAATGGTCGGGCGACGAACGCCTGCGTGCCGCGGTCGATACGCTCCCCGACCGGCTCGCCGCCGCCTGGGCGCTCGACTGGAGCGAGGTGGTCGATCTGCTGGTCGGCGCCAACAACCTGTTCGTGATCGGGCGCGGGCTCGGCTTCGGCGTCGCGCAGGAGGCCGCGCTCAAGCTCAAGGAGACCTGCGCGCTCCACGCCGAGGCGTTCAGCGCCGCCGAGGTCCGCCACGGGCCGATGGCGATCGTCAACGAAGGCTTCCCGCTGCTCGCCTTCGCCACCTCCGATGTCGCCGGCGACGGCGTGCGCGAGGCGGCGGCGGAGTTCGCGGCGCGCGGCGCGCGGGTCGCGCTCGCCGATGCGCGCGCCGATGGCGCCAGCCACCCGCCCGCGCTCGCCGATCACCCGGCGATCGAGCCGATCCTGACGATCCAGAGCTTCTATCGCATGGCCAACGATCTGTCGGTCGCGCGCGGGCTCGACCCGGACGCACCCCGCCACCTGAGCAAGGTCACCCGCACGCTATGACGCGGCACAGCTTCACCAACGGCCAGATCGTCACGCCCGGCGGCACGCTGTCCGCCGCGACGATCACGGTCGAGAACCAGATCATCACCGCGATCGAGGCCGGGGCCGATGCCGGCGCGACCGATCTCGACGGCGGCTGGGTGATGCCCGGCTTCATCGACACGCAGGTCAATGGCGGCGGCGGCGTGCTGTTCAACGACACGCCGACCGTCAAGGGGCTGGCCGCGATCGCGCTGGCGCACGCGCGCTACGGCACCACCGCGACGATGCCGACGCTGATCAGCGACACGCCGGACGCGATCGCACGCGGACTCGATGCGGTCGATGCCGCGATCGACGCGGGCGTGCCGGGGGTGATCGGCATCCATGTCGAGGGGCCGGTCATCAACGTCGCGCGCAAGGGCATCCACGACCCGGCGCGGTTCCGCGCGCTCGACGACGCCATGCTCGCGCTGCTCACCGCGCCGCGGCGCGGGCGGGTGATGGTGACGCTCGCGCCAGAGCGGGTGTCGACCGAACAGATCGCGGCGCTGGTCGCGGCGGGCGTGCGCGTCTGCCTCGGCCATACCGACGCCGATTACGCCACCGCCACCGCCGCCTTCGCGGCGGGCGCGAGCGGGGTGACGCATCTCTACAACGCCATGTCGCCGCTGAACCACCGCGCGCCCGGCGTGGTCGGCGCGGCGCTCGACAATGACAGCGCCTGGTGCGGGATCATCGTCGACGGCTTCCATGTCGACGATGCCGCGCTGCGCATCGCACTCCGCGCGCGCCCGGCCGACCGCTTCATGCTGGTGACCGATGCGATGCCGTGCGTCGGAGCGGAGACCAAGGACTTCGTGCTGCAGGGCAAGCCGATCCACGTCGAGGGCGGGCGCTGCGTCGGTGCCGACGGGACGCTCGCCGGATCGGACCTCGACATGGCGGGCGCGGTGCGCGGCGCGGTGACGCGGCTCGGGCTGAGCTTGGAAGCGGCGGCCGGGCTGGCGGCGACCAGCCCGGCGGCGTTCCTCGGCCTCTCCGACGAACGCGGCACGCTCGCGGTCGGGCAGCGCGCCGACTGGGCGATCCTGACCCGCGACCTGTACCCCGCCAGCACCTGGATCGGCGCGCAGCCGGTCGCCTGACCCCGATCGTTTCCCGGAGACGCCATGGCTTCCCTCTCGCTCTACGCACCGCTCGACGGCTGGGCCTGCGCGCTCGACGAGGTACCCGATGCGGTGTTCGCGGAGCGGATGCTGGGCGACGGCGTGGCGATCGACCCGACCGGCGACACGCTGGTCGCGCCGTGCGATGCGCAGGTGGTCACGGTGCAGCCGACCGGCCATGCGATCACGCTGCGCACCGCCGAGGGCGCGGAGCTGCTGATCCACATCGGGCTCGATACGGTCGGGCTGAAGGGTCAGGGCTTCGAGACGCTGGTCGCGGCGGGCGACGCGGTGACGCGCGGCCAGCCGCTGATCCGCTTCGACCTCGACCGGATCGTCTGCGACGCGCGCGCGGCGGTGACGCCGATCGTCGTCACCAACGGCGATCTCTTCACGATCGCGCACCGCGCGAGCGGCGCGATCGTTGCGCAGGGCGATGCGCTGATGACGCTGACCGCGCATGACGCGCAGGCGCAGCGGGCGGCGAGCGACGGTCCCGCAGCGACGCGCACGATCGTCGTGCCGCTCCCGCACGGCATCCACGCCCGCCCCGCGGCGCGCATCGCCGAGGTAGCGCGCGGCTTCGACGCGGTGGTGACGCTGGCGAAGGACGGCGAGCCGGTCGGCGCGACCAGTCCGATCGGTCTGCTGTCGCTGATCGTCGCGCATAACGACCGGGTGACGATCGCCGCGACCGGCGCACAGGCGCAAGCGGCCGTCGAGGCGGTCGCCGAGCTGATCCTCCACGGCATCAAGGAAGACGCCGCGCCCACGCCGCCGCGCCCTGCCCCGCCGGCACCGCGCGACGTGCCCGATGGCGCGCTCGCGGGCGTCACCGCCGCGCCCGGGCTGGCGATCGGCCCGGCGTTCCGTTGGCAGGTGGCCGATCTGGCGGTCGCCGCCAGCGGCAACGGCGTCGCCGCCGAGGAAGCGGCGTTCGAAGCCGCCCGCACCGACCTGATCGCCGAGCTGACCGAGCGCGCCGCCACCGGCCCGGCCGGCGCGCGCGCGATCCTCGAGGCGCACGCCGCGATCCTCGACGATCCGAAGCTGATCGCGAATACCCTGATGGCGATCACGCGTGGCGGCAGCGCAGCCCATGCGTGGCGCGAGGCGATCCGCCCGCAGGCCGACGCCTTGCGCGCGGGTGGCGACCCGCGGCTCGCCGAACGCGCCGACGACATGCTCGATCTCGAACGTCAGTTGATCGCGCGGCTGATGGGCGCCGAGGAGGAAGCGGTGACGCTGCCCGCGGGCGCGATCCTGCTGGCCGACGATCTGCTGCCGTCGCAATTCATGGCGCTCGATCTCGACCGTGTCGCCGGGCTGGCGATCGAACATGGCGGGCCGACCTCGCATGTCTCGATCCTCGCCGCCGCGCGCGGCGTGCCGACGCTGGTCGCGCTTGGCAGCGCGTTGCGTGCGGTCCCGGACGGAACGACGGTCGTGCTCGACGCCAGTACCGGCTGGCTCCACCCGGCCCCGTCCGCCGACCTGCTCGCCGATGCGAAGGCCCGCGTCGCCGCCGCCGCGACGCGCCGCGCCGATGCGCTCGCCCGCGCCGGCGAGGATTGCCGCACCGCCGACGGCACGCGGATCGAGCTGTTCGCCAATTGCGGCTCGCCCGCCGACGCCGAGGTCGCGGTGCGCAACGGCGCGGAGGGCTGCGGGTTGCTGCGCACCGAATTGCTGTTCCTCGACCGCGACACCGCCCCCGATGTCGCCGAACAGACCGCCGATTACCAAGCGGTGGTCGACGCGCTCGACGGACGGCCGCTGATCGTCCGGCTGCTCGACATCGGCGGCGACAAGCCCGCGCCCTATCTGCCGATCGACGGCGAGGAAAACCCCGCGCTCGGGCTGCGCGGCGTCCGTGTCGTGCTCGCGCACCCGCACATTCTCGAAGACCAGCTCAAGGCGATCCTCGCCGTGCAGCCGCGCGGGCGGTGCCGGATCATGGTGCCGATGATCGCGGGCGTCGACGAATTGCTCAAGGTCCGCGAAGTCCTCGACCGGCTGACCGGCGGCGCGCGCGACGTCGAGCTGGGCGTGATGGTCGAGACCCCCGCCGCCGCGATCGGTGCCGACCTGCTCGCCGCCGAGGCCGACTTCCTGTCGATCGGCACCAACGACCTGACCCAATATACGCTGGCGATGGACCGCGGAAATGCGGCGGTTGCCGGCGCGCTCGACGGGCTGCATCCGGCGGTGCTGCGGCTGATCGGCGAGACGGTACGCGGCGGGGCGTTGCGCCACCGCTGGACCGGCGTGTGCGGCAGCCTCGCCTCCGATCCGCTTGCGGTGCCGATCCTGCTCGGGCTCGGCGTTACCGAATTGTCGGTCGCGCCCGCCGCGGTGCCGGAGATTAAAGCGCTGGTGCGCGATCTCGACCTGTCGGCGGCGCGCGACCATGCGCGCGCGGCGCTCGCCTGCCCGGACGCCGCCGCCGTCCGCCGCCTCGCACGGGAGTTTGCGCGATGAAGTCGATCCTCGGCACGCTCCAGCCGCTCGGCCGCGCCTTGATGCTGCCGATCGCGGTCTTGCCGATCGCCGGGCTGCTGCTGCGGCTCGGCCAGCCCGACCTGCTCGACATCGCGTTCGTCAGCGCGGCGGGCGACGCGATCTTCTCGCACCTCGGGCTGCTGTTCGCGATCGGCGTCGCGACCGGCTTCGCGCGCGACGGCAATGGCGCGGCGTGTCTGGCGGGCGTGGTCTGCTTCCTCGTCGCGACCGAGGCGGCCAAGGTGCTGCTGGTCGTCCCGCCCGAGGTCACCGCCGGGCTGACCGGCCCGTCCGCCGATCTGGCGATCGCGGCGTGGAAGGCCAAGGCGATTGCGCGGCTCGACGTGCCGGCCGGGATCATCTCCGGACTGGTCGGCGGGCTGTTCTACAACCGCTTCTCGACGATCAAGCTGCCCGAATATCTCGCCTTCTTCGGTGGACGGCGCTTCGTGCCGATCGTCAGCGGGCTGGCCGGGTTGGTGCTCGCCGTCGTGATCGGCACCGGCTTCGCGGCGATTGCGGGCGGGATCGACCAGCTGAGCTACGGCATCGCCGCGTCGGGCGGCGCAGGGCTGTTCCTGTTCGGCCTGCTCAACCGGCTGCTGCTCGTCACCGGCCTGCACCATCTGCTCAACAACATCGTCTGGTTCGTGATGGGCGACTATCACGGCAGCACCGGCGACCTGCGGCGCTTCTTCGCGGGCGATCCCAGCGCGGGCGCGTTCATGGCCGGCTTCTTCCCGGTGATGATGTTCGGCCTGCCCGCCGCCTGCCTCGCCATGTACCATGCCGCGCTGCCGGAAAGGCGCAAGGCGATCGGCGGGATGCTGTTCAGCCTCGCGCTCACCTCGATGCTGACCGGCGTGACCGAGCCGATAGAGTTCAGCTTCATGTTCCTCGCGCCGATCCTCTACGCGGTCCATGCGGTGCTGACCGGCGTGTCGATGGCGCTGATGGATGCGCTGGGGGTGAAGCTCGGGTTCGGCTTCTCGGCGGGGCTGCTCGATTATGTGCTGAATTTCCGGCTCGCGACGCGGCCGCTGCTGCTGCTCCCGGTCGGCGCGGTGTATTTCGCGCTCTATTACGGGCTGTTCCGCTTCTTCATCGCGCGCTTCGACCTTAAAACACCGGGGCGCGAGCCGGTGGAGGGTGATGCCGCCGCAACCATCACGGTCGGCGAGCGTGGTTCGGCGTTCGCGCGCGCGCTGGGCGGCGCGGCCAACCTCACCGAGGTCGGCGCGTGCACCACACGGCTGCGGCTCAACGTCCGCGACCAGCAGGCGGTGGACGATGCCGCGCTCAAGGCGCTCGGCGCGCGCGGGCTGATCCGCCCCTCGCCGACCGCGTTGCAGGTCGTGCTCGGGCCGATCGCCGATGTCGTCGCGGTCGAAATCCGCGATGCACTCGCGGCGGGCGGCGTAACGGTCGCGGCGGTCAACGTCGTAGATGACGCGACCGACGCGCCGGTGGTGCTGTCCGAGCCGGCGCTGGCGGCGCTGGGCGGGGCGGCAAACGTGCGCGCGGCGAGCGTCCACCCGGGGCGCGTGCGGGTGACGCTGACCGCGGCGTCGGTCGATGAGGCGGCGTTGCGTGCGCTGGGTGTCCGCGCGGTGGCACGGCCTGCGGATGGCACGCTGCACCTGCTCGTGGCGGATCCAGCGGCGCTGACCCGATAAGCCGTCACCCCGGACTTGATCCGGGGTCCCGCTTTTGGCGCAACCGTCGAGAAGAAGCGGGGTCCCGGATCAAGTCCGGGACGACGGGAGGTCAGAGGTCCGACAGTTCCGCGACGAAGTCATAGGCATCGCCGCGATAATAGGACCGCGTGAACTCGACCGCACGCCCGTCGCGGCGGAACCCGCGGCGCTCGATCAGCAGCCCGGCATGGCCGGCATCGACGCCCAGCATCTTGGCATGGTCCGGCCCGAACGGCACTGCGCGCAACCGCTGGAGCGCCCGCACCGGGCGGCTGCCGGCCTTGTCGAGTGCGCTGTAGAGCGAATCCTCGACCGCCTCGACCGACGGCAGGCAATAGCCCGCGATCGCCGACAGCTCGAGCGCCATCGGCTCATTATCGGCATGGCGGATGCGCTGGAAGCGGAACACCGGCGCGCCCGGCGACAGCCCCAGCGCCATGCTTTCCTCGGGGTTCACGGTGCTGGCGACGCGGCTGATCCAGCTGCTCGACGCGGTCTTGCCGCGCGCGGCCATGTCCTCGGAGAAGGACGAGAGTTTGGAGAAGCTCTTCTCGACCCGCCCGGCAACGAACGTCCCCGCCCCGCGCCGCCGCGTCAGCAATCCATCTTCGACCAGCCCGCCGATCGCCTTGCGCACCGTGATCCGCGACACGTCATATTCGACCGCCAGATCGCGCTCGGCGGGGATCGCGTCGCCCTGGTTCAGGATGCCCCCGTCGATCGCCTCGCGGATCACCTGTTGGAGCTGGAGATAGAGCGGCGCGGCATTGCCCTCCCGAAACCGTCCCACCTCGTCCGAAAAGGCCATCAGCGTTCCTTCCTGTCCCCGCTTGAGCGCAGGGCTTTCCCTTGACGGCAACCGTAACCCAAGCCCGCTGGCGCGCAACCCCGTCGCAGCCCCCGGAACGACAGATCGCCGACGCGGCCATGTCGCCCAAAAACCACACTCCCGATCAAATCGCTGAAAATCGCTTTTGTACGTGAAACTATTTCGTAACAACCTATGTCCGAGCTGACCCAGATTGGTTACAAGACCAGTCCAGGACCGGTGTGGTTCGTAGTTTGCACTACGTTGATGCACCGCCCATTTTATCAATGTGCCCGGCCCACGGGCTTATGAGGGGGTTCAGGTATGCGCTTGCGTCACATGATGCTGGTTTCCACCGCCATCGTCGGCTTCGCCGCCACCAGCGCGCAGGCGCAGCAGGCGCCCGCCACGCCGCCGGCAAGCGCCGCGCCCGACACCCAGGCCGACGGCACCGTCGGTGAGGACATCGTCGTCACCGGCTATGCCGGCAGCCTTCGTCAGGCGATCGAGCTGAAGCGGAACGCCAACGCCGTCGTCGACGCGATCTCGGCCGAGGACATCGGCAAGTTCCCGGATCGCAACGTCGCCGAGTCGCTGGCGCACATTCCCGGCGTCTCGATCGACCGCCGCTTCGGTGAGGGCGAGAAGGTCGCGATCCTCGGCACCGATCCGGCGCTGAACCGGATGCTGCTCGACGGCCACGCGCTCGCCTCGGCCGATTGGGGTGGCAACGACAACGATCCGTCGAGCCGGACCTTCAACTATTCGCTGCTCGCCCCCGAGCTGGTCGACCGTCTGGAAGTCTACAAGTCGCCCGAGGCGCGGCTTGAGGACGGCAGCCTGGGCGGCACGGTGATCGTGCGCACGCGCCGACCGCTGGAGCTGGACGCCAATTCGGTGTTCGCTTCGGGCGGCTACACCTACAACGACCGCTCCGAGAAGGGCAGCATCCGCGGCTCGGGGCTGTACAGCTGGAAGAACGCGGACGAGACGTTCGGCTTCCTCGTCGCGGCCACCTATGACAAGCAGCAGCTGGTCCGCGCCGGCGTCGAATTCTTCGGGTACGACAATGCCGATGGCTCGGGCAGTCCGTTCTTGACGACCAATGCCGCGGGCCAGCGCGTTCTGAAGAACCCGAATGCGACGATCAGCGGTGGCACTCTCGCCGATCTCGATAAGGCAGCGTCGCCGTTCGGCATCAACTACGCCTATTTCCAGCAGCAGCGTGAACGCACCAGCGTGTCGGGCACGGTGCAGTATCGCCCGGCCAGCAACCTGACGCTGACGCTGAACGGGCTGCACATCGACGGCAATTACAACAACTACAGCCAGTCGATGTACACCATCCCGGGTGCGTGGAGCGGCGCGGACCTGCAGTCGGCGACGATCTCGAACGGCGTCGTCACCAACGCCACGTTCGGCGCGGCCACCAGCCAGCGCAATGCGCAGCTCGACACTTTGGTGCGCGCCACGAAGCTGAAGACCGACAATCTGAACTTCTTCGCCGATTGGGAAGGCGACGACGGCGCCAAGGTGACGTTCCTCGGCGGCTGGAGCAAGGCGACCGGCGGGCGCAACCCCGAATATCTGTTCAACGTCCAGACCAAGCTGCCGTTCAGCTACGCGATCTCGTCGAATTCGGCAGAGGTCAACTACACCGGCGACCTGACCAACCCAGCGAACTACTTCACCAACCCGAGCAACCAGCCGGTGACGATCGAGGGCGTTCCCTACAACGTCAACGGCGCGCAGCTCAACGCCGCGCAGATCGGCGGCCTTGACTATAGCGTCACCACCGATCGCGACACCTTCGGCGGCTTCGATGCGGTCGTTCCGCTCGGCGATGGCTTCTTCAAGCAGATCCTGATCGGTGCGCGCATCACCGATCACGTCAACAAGATCGACGCGCGTGGCATCAACACGTACCTGACCTCGTCGAAGCTGGGCGACCAGCTGGGCGTGACGACGCTGAGCACGCCGGACGGGATCTTCGACGGCACCGGCGGTTCGGGCACCGCGACCAAGTATCTGAACCTGCCGCGCGAAGCCGTCATCGACATCCTGGCGAACAGCATCAACACGCCGTTGTTCTACAAGGTCGGCGCCTCGACCCGCGTCGAGGAGCGGACCGCAGCCAGCTACGTGCAGGTCAACTTCGACCAGGGTGGCCTGCGCGGCAACCTGGGTGGTCGCCTGGTCTATACCCGCGATGTTTCCTATTACGCGCTGTCGCTGCCGACCGCCGCGAACCCGAACCCCGTGCCCGTCCCGACCAGCACCGCGACGGATTATCTGAAGTTCCTGCCGGCACTGAACGTCGCTTACGAAATCTCGCCGCAGTTCATCGTGCGCGGCGCGGCGGCCAAGGTGATCTCGCGTCCGCGCTATCAGGATCTGGCGGCATCGATCTCGCAGAACGACACCACGCTGGACGCAGGCGGCGGCAACCCGAACCTGAAGCCGTACCAGTCGACGAACTACGAAATCACGGCAGAATTCTACCCGCGCGCCGGTGCGCTGCTCTCGCTCGAACTCTATCGCCGCGAGATCGACAACTATATCGTGTCGACCTCGATCGCGAACCAGAGCTTCTACAATTCGCTGTTGGGCCGCGTGGTTGATACCTATCGCCTGTCCAGCCCGATCAATGCCGGCAAGGCGAAGGTCAATGGCGTGCTGGTGAACGGTCAGGCGGAAATCTGGGGCGGGTTCGGCCTGCAGGCGAACTACGCCTATCAGGACAGCTCCACCGACGTGATCCCCGGCGTGACCGGTACGCTGAACTTGCCGTACCTGTCGAAGCACACCGTCAACGTGATTCCTTATTTCGAAAAGGGACCGTTCCAGGCGCGGGTCAGCTACAATTATCGTTCGTCTTACTTCCGTGCGCTGAGCCGTCTGAACTCGCTAGACTCGGTCGCGCCGTACAGCCAGCTCGATGCCTCGGCTTCGCTTGCGGTGACCAAGAACATCTCGCTGACGGTCAACGCGCAGAACCTGCTCGACGAAACCTATATTCAGTACAACGGCACGCGCGACCGTCCGTCGGCCTTCTACAAGAATGGCCGCACCTTCATCGGTAGCGTCACATTCCGCATGTAATCCCAGTTACTTGTCTCAATTCCTACCCTGGGCCTCCGCATCCGCGGGGGCCCATTTTTTTTGCCCGCGGCATGGACGTGCCGAAATCACGGCGGCATGATGCCTGCCAATACCAAAACAGAACCAAGGAACAGCGATGCCCCGGCCTTTCGCGACCGCGGTTGCGGCATTCTCGATGACGTGCCTCGCCGCGCCCGGCTCGGCACAATCCCTGCTCCCGTTGCCGCAATCGGTCGTCGCCGGATCGGGAAGCGTGACGATCGCAAACGGCGCGACGGTCAGCGCCGCCGCTCCCGCCGCCGCCGCCGCACGGCTGCTGATCGCGCATGTCCGCACCGCGCGCGGGCTGACGCTGGAAAGCACCGATGGCGTGGCGCGCATCCGTTTCGAACAGGATGCCGGCATCACCGGCGCGGAGGCGTATCGCCTGATCGCCGCACGCGACGGCATCCGCATCCTCGCCGGCACCCCGGCCGGGTTCGTCCATGGCGCGATGACGCTCGTGCAATTGGTCAGCCCCGATGCGCGCGTCGGCCAGCCGGTGCGCGTCGCGGCGGTGACGATCGACGATGCGCCGCGCTTCGGGTGGCGCGGGCTGATGATCGATCCTGCGCGACACTTTTTGCCCGTCGCCGACCTGGAGCGGATCGTCGACCAGATGGCGGCGGTGAAGCTCAACACGCTCCATTTGCATCTGACCGACGATCAGGGCTGGCGGTTCGAGGTGAAACGCTATCCCAAGCTGACCGAGACCGGCGCGTGGCGCACCCCGCCCTCGACCGGCGGCCCGGCGCCGAGGACGCGGGTCGGCGGTTTCTACACGCAGGACGAATTGCGCGCGCTGGTCGCCTATGCCGGCGAGCGCGGGATCACGATCGTACCCGAGATCGACCTGCCCGGCCACGCCACCGCCTTGGTGGCGGCCTATCCCGAACTCGGCATCCTCGGTGACCAGCCGCCGGTCGGCAACCGCTGGGGGATCGAGCCGTATCTGTTCAATCCCGGGCCGAAGGGGATCGCGTTCGTCAAGGACGTGCTCGACGAATTGATCGACATCTTCCCCGGCACCTACGTCCATCTCGGCGGCGACGAGGCGCTGAAGGAGCAATGGCAGCGCAGCCCCGACGTGCAGGCGCAGATCAAGGCGCTGGGGCTGAAGGACGAAGACGCGCTGCAAGGCTGGATGATCGAGCAGTTCGGCCAGTATCTACAAGGCAAGGGCCGCCGCCTGATCGGCTGGGACGAGATCCTGGAGGGCGGGCTGCCCGCCAGCGCCTCGGTGATGTCATGGCGCGGTGAGGCCGGCGCGGTCGCCGCCGCCAACCAGGGGCACGACGTGGTGCTGTCGCCGGGCACGCCGCTGTATCTCGACCGCGTGCAGAGCACCCTCGACAGCGAGGTGCCGGGGCAGAATGTCGTCAGCTCGCTGGCCGACGTCTACGCCTATGATCCGATGCCGGCCGGTATCCCTGCCGAGCGTGCGCATCATGTGCTGGGCGCGCAGGGCAATGTGTGGAGCGAGTATCTCGTCACACCCGCGGCGGTGCAGTTCCATGTCTTCCCCCGCGCCGCGGCGCTGGCGGAGATCACCTGGTCGGCGAAGGACAAGCGCGACCTGAACGGCTTCCTGCCGCGCGTGCAGCAGCAGGCGGCGCGCTGGACGCGCGGCGGCATGACGGTCGCGGACAGCGCGTTCGCGGTCGGGTTCACCGTGCCGGGCACGCGCGGCGACGCCTTGCGCGCGAACCGCGTGTCGCTGACGCTGGCGACGCAGGCCGGCTATGGCACGATCCGGTACACGACCGACGGCAGCACCCCGTCGTCCAGGTCGCGTGCGTATAAAGGTCCATTGTCGCTGACGCCCGGCGTGGTGGTGCAGGCCGCCGCCTTTGATGCCGCCGGTCGGCCGACCGCGGCGGCGCGCCGCTTCGACACCGCGCGCGCCGCGCTGTTGACGCGCGGCAACGGCGATCTGGCACCATGCGGCACCGGACCGTTCGGCCTGCGTGTGCCGCTGACCCCGGACGCGACCGAGACATCGCCCGCGTTCAACCTGAACCTGTTCAACACCTGCGCGGTCTATCCGGCCGCGCCGCTCGACATTGCGGGTGGCTATACGGTCGAGGTGGTGCGGCTGGTGCGCAACTGGGCCTTGGGCCACGACATCCCGAAACTGCGCCGGCATTATCCGGTGTCGCCGCACGGCGAATTGCTGGTGCAGTTCGGCTGCGCTGCGGCGACCAAGGCGCAGGATGCCGGCGACAAGGCCGCAAAGCCGGTGGCGATCGGCACGTTCCCGCTGCCCGATCCGGCGACCGCGCCGCAACGTCTCACCTTCACCGGCACGCTGCCGAAGATGACCGGGGATCAGGACATTTGCTTCCAATTCACCTCGCCGCTCGACGAACCCTATTACGCGGTCGCCAGCGTGACGCTGACGGAGCGCCGCTGATGCGGTGGCTCGCGCTGCCACTGCTGCTCGCCTCGACGGCTGCGATCGCCGCGCCGAAGACGGTGACGCCGCTCGATCGGGACTGGCAGGTGCGGATCGACCCGAAGGATGCCGACGCGGCAAAGGCCCATCCGCGCGCCGCCAGATGGTTCGCGGCGACCGTGCCGGGCAGCGTGCAACAGGCGCTGATCGCGACCGGCCAGGTGCCCGATCCCTTCAAGGGCACCAACGAGGCGGCGATCCAATGGGCCGGGCTGACCGGCTGGCAATATCGGCGCACGCTGCGTCTGACGCCGGCGCAAATGGCGCGCGACCATCTCGACCTCGTGTTCGATACGCTCGACACGTTCGCCACCGTCTTGGTCAACGGGCAACCATTGCTGACCACCGACAACGCGCACCGACAATGGCGGGTCGAGGCCAAGCGCTTCCTGAAGCCGGGCGACAATATCATCACCCTCACCTTCGCCTCGCCGATCAGGACGATGCAGCCGAAGGTGCTGGCCGATCCGCACCCGCTGCCCGGCGAATATGATTCCGCATTCGGCGACGAGCCGAAGGGCAAGCAAACATCGCCCTACATTCGCAAGCCCAAGTACGACTGGAGCTGGGACTGGGGGCCCCGGATCGTTAACATCGGACCCACTCAGGGGATGCGTCTGGAGGGTTGGGACGACGCCCGTCTCGAGCGGATGCTGGTCCAGCAGGTCGCCCTGAACGATGCCGAAGCGCGTCTAGGCGCAAACTTCGCCATCTTCGCCGATCGCCCCGGCCTGGCGCTGGTCCGCGCCACCGTCACCGGACCGGACGGCAAGGTCGTCACCGCCGAACAGCAGGTAACGCTGGCGGCAGGCGACAATCGCGTCATCGTGCCCCTGACGATCGCGCAGCCGCAGCGCTGGCAGCCGGTCGGCTATGGCGCGCAGCCGCTCTACCGGGTGGCGGGTGCGCTGGTCGAAGGCGGCGTGGAGAGCGATCGCGCCGAGCGCCGCATCGGGCTGCGCACCGTCGAGTTGATCCGCGGCAACGGCGCGTTCGGGTTCAAGGTCAACGGCACGCCGATCTTCGCCAAGGGCGCGAACCTGATCCCGTTCGACAACTTTCCCGCGCGCGTCACGGCCGCGAAGATGCGCGGGCTGCTGGCCGATGCGAAGTCGGCCAATATGAACATGATCCGCATCTGGGGCGGCGGCTATTATCTGCCCGACGCCTTCTTCGACGCCGCCGACGAGCTGGGGCTGATGATCTGGTCGGACTTCATGTTCGGCGGCGCGGTGACCCCGCCCGACGCGGCGTTCCGCGAGAATGTTCGCATCGAGGCCGAGCAACAGGTCGCGCGCGTCGCCGGTCACCCCTCGATCGTTTTGTGGGCGGGCGGCAACGAAGTGCTGTCGGGCTGGGAAAACTGGTCGGATCGCAAGGCGTTCAAGAAAGCGGTCGGCGCGGACGAACAGGAGCGGATCGGCGCCGGCATGGCGGTGCTGTTCGACCGCGTGCTGCGGCAGGCGGTGCGCGATTTCGACCCGGCGGTGCCGTACTGGCCCGGTTCACCCTCGACCGACTACGAAGGCCCGGTGGACACCGACGCCGCGGGCGACCGCCATTTTTGGGATGTGTGGTCGGGGTCGAAGCCGGTCGCCAATTACCTGAACAGCTGCCCGCGCTTCATGTCGGAATTCGGTTTTCAGGCGATGCCCGATCTCGCGACGATCAAGGATTTCGCGGGTACGCTGAACGTAACCCCGACCGATCCGGTCATGAAGGCGCATCAGAAGTTTCTGGCCGGCGAGGGCAACGACCGGCTGCTGTTCTACATCCGCGAGCGGCTGGGCGAGCCGAAGAATCTGGCGGATTACGTGTACCTTAGCCAAGTCAATCAGGCGCAGGCGATCGAGCTGGCGGCACTGCATCATCGCGCCTGTCGTCCGGTGACGATGGGGTCGCTCTACTGGCAGCTGAACGATACGTGGCCGGCCATCTCGTGGTCGAGCATCAACTATGACGGGCGCTGGAAGCTGCTGCACTACGCCGCACGACGCTTCTTCGCGGATCAGGTGATCGTCACCGAGCACAAGGACGCCGCGACCCGCGTCGCGCTCGTCTCCGACGCGACGACGCCGATCGCGGCGCGCTGGCGGGTGCGCGGCTATGCGATGGACGGGCGGATGCTGGGTGAACAGGGCGGCGACGTCACCCTCGCCCCGCTCGCCGCCGCCGAGGTCGCGTCGGTGCCGGATGCGGCGCTGTTCGGCACGAGCGCCGCCGCCGACAGCTATGGCGTCGCCGAACTCTATGCGGGCGACCGGCTGCTGCACCGCCGCCTCGTCGAGCGTGCGCTGCCCAGGGACATCCACTGGCCCGATCCGGGCCTGTCGGCGCGCTGGGACGGGCGGACGGTGACGATCACCGCCACCCGGCTCGCGCGCGCGGTGATGCTCGATTTCGGCGCGACGCCCGCGCAACCGTCCGACAGCGGCTTCGACCTGTTGCCCGGCGAAAGCCGGACGATCCGCGTGGAATCGACCGCCACGCCTGCACAATTGACGCGCGCGCTGACGCTGCGCTCGCTGGGAGGACGCTCATGATCTGGCTGCTGCTGGCAAGCGCCGCCGCCGACCCGGTCGCGACGACGATCGCGACGATGACGATCGAGGAGAAGGCCGCGCAGCTGCAAAGCACCGCGCCCGCCGACGCCAAGGCCGGGTTGCCCGCCTATGACTGGTGGAACGAGGGGCTGCACGGGCTGGCGCGCAACGGCCATGCGACGGTCTTCCCGCAGGCGATCGGGATGGCGGCGACCTGGGACACCGCGCTGGTCCACCGGATCGGCGATGTCGTCGCCACCGAGGCGCGCGCCAAGTTCAACGCGCAAGCCGTCGGCGCCGACCGCCGCATCTACGAAGGGCTGACGATCTGGTCGCCCAACATCAACATCTTCCGCGATCCGCGCTGGGGCCGCGGGCAGGAGACCTACGGCGAGGACCCGTATCTCACCGGCAAGCTGGGGGTGGCGTTCGTCACCGGGCTGCAAGGGCCGGACCCGCTCCACCCGAAGGTGATCGCCACGCCCAAGCATCTCGCGGTGCACAGCGGCCCGGAAGCGGGGCGCGACGGCTTCGACGTCGATCCCAGCCCGCAGGATCTCGAGGCGACCTATCTCCCAGCGTTCCGCATGGCGGTGACCGAGGGCAAGGCGCAGTCGCTGATGTGCGCGTACAATTCGATCCACGGCACCCCAGCCTGCGCGTCGGGCACGTTGCTCAACGATCGCGTGCGGCGCGACTGGGGGTTTAAGGGCTTCACCGTGTCGGACTGCGACGCGGTCGCGAACATTCACATGTTCCACCATTACCGGCTCGATGCCGCGGCAGCGGCAGCGGCGGCGGTCAAGGGTGGCAACGACCTGAATTGCGGCAACACCTATGCGGCGCTTCCGCAAGCGGTCGCGCGCGGGCTGGTGAGCGAGGCCGAGGTCGACACGGCGCTCCACCGCTCGCTCGATGCGCGGCGCCGGCTCGGGATCGCGTTCGGCGCGACCAGCCTGTGGGCGAGCATCAAGCCCGATGCGGTCAACACCCCCGCCGACCGCGCGCTCGCGCTGGACGCGGCGCGCAAGGCGATCGTGCTGCTCCAGAACAACGACCAGCGGCTGCCGCTCGCGCCGAGCACGAAGCTGGCGGTGATCGGCGCGAACGCCGACGATCTCGGCGTCCTGCAGGGCAATTACCACGGCACCGCGGTCCAGCCGGTCACGCCCCTCGCCGGCCTGCGCCAGCGGTTCGCGAACGTGGCCTATGCGCAGGGCTCGGTGCTCGCCGACGGCGCGCCGGTGGTGCTCCCGGAAACCGCGCTCAAGGACCTGACCGCCAGCTACAGCGTCGACGGACGCGAGGTGCTGAAGCGCGCCGAGCGCCACATCGACCTCGACCTGACGCGCGTGCCGCCCGCCCCCGGCTTGCCCGTGCACGGCTATGTCGCGCGCTGGACCGGGACGCTGACCCCGCCGGGGCCGGGTGCGTACCGGCTGATGCTCGATCAGGCGCAATGCTGGAAGGATTGCAAGACCCACGACACCGCGACGCTGTCGGTCGGCGGGCGCGTGCTCCACGACGGCGCGATCACCAAGGGCCGTATCGAGATTGCGTGGGACAGCGACGGCCAACCGCAGCCGTTCGAGCTGACGCTCAACCACAGCAGCCCGGACGAGACGTTCCGCCTGCTGTGGCTCCCGCCCGAGGAACCGATGATCGCCGAGGCGGTCAAGGCGGCGCTGGCGTCCGACGTCGTGGTGATGGTCGGCGGCCTGTCCCCCGATCTGGAAGGTGAGGCGTTGCAGGTGCAGGTGCCCGGCTTTATCGGCGGCGACCGCAGCGACATCGCGCTGCCGTTCGCACAGCAGCGCCTGCTGACCGCGCTCAAGGCGACCGGCAAGCCGGTCGTGCTGGTGCTGGCGAGCGGCAGCGCGGTGGCGGTCGACCCGAAGGCGGCCGATGCGGTGCTGGCGCTGTGGTATCCGGGCGAGGCCGGCGGCACCGCGCTCGCCGACGTGCTGACCGGCGCGACCAACCCGTCGGGGCGGTTGCCAGTGACCTTCTACAAGGCGACCACCGACCTGCCCGCCTTCGTCGATTACGGGATGAAGGAGCGCACGTACCGTTACTTCACCGGCACGCCCTTGTGGGGGTTCGGGCACGGCCTGTCCTACACCGCTTACGGCTACGACCGGGTCGCCGGCGCGGCGAGCGTCGCCAGCGGGCAGCCGATGACCGTCACCGCGCGCGTCACCAACAGCGGACGGCGCGATGGCGAGGAAGTGGTGCAGGCCTATCTGGTCCCGCCCAAGGTGGCGGGCGGCGGGATGACCGCGCCGGTGCTGCAACGCCAGCTGGTCGGCTTCCAGCGCGTCCCGTTGCGCGCGGGCAAGAGCGCCACCGCGCACTTCACGATCGACCCGCGGATGATGAGCGTCGTCGAGCGCGACGGGCGGCGGCATATCATGCCCGGCGCCTATCGCCTGTGGGTCGGCGGCGGTCAGCCGGACAGCGCCGCGGGTGCGTGGACCGACTTCACGGTGACCGGGGCGGATGTGGATTTGCCGAAGTGAGCGCGGCGACGGCAACAACTTCTACGCGTCACCCCGGCGAAGGCCGGGGTCCAGCTACGGAACGCCGATGACGACGCACAACGCCCCCTTACGACGACCTTCCCAACTGGGCCCCGGCCTTCGCCGGGGTGACGCTCGCGGGTTGGCTGACGGCGCGCCCCACCGCCCCCGTCATTGCGAGCGCAGCGAAGCAATCCAGAGCGTCGCGCGCTGGACCCTGGATTGCTTCGCTGCGCTCGCAATGACGGCACGATCAAGGACAACCGCATGACCCCCACCCGCCGCCACTTCCTCGCCGGCAGCGCAGCGCTTGCCGCGACGCCCGCGCTCGGCGCAGCGCCGGACTTCGCCAGCAAGCGTCCCGCCATCGCCGACCGCCGCTTCACCTCGCCCGCTGTCGAGCGCGAGATGGCGCGCGTCTCCAAGCAGATCGCCGACCCGAAGCTGCGCTGGATGTTCGGCAATTGCTATTCGAACACGCTCGACACCACCGTCAGGATGGGTACCGTCGACGGCCAGCCCGACGCCTTTGTCATCACCGGCGATATCAACGCTCTGTGGCTGCGTGACAGTTCGGCGCAGGTCACGCCGTACCTGCATCTGGTCAAGGACGACCCGAAGCTCGGCGAGCTGTTCCGCGGGCTGATCACGCGACAGGCGCGCTCGATCCTGATCGACCCCTATGCCAACGCCTTCATGCAGGACCCGGCGGCGAAGACCGATCTCGAATGGTCGCTGAAGGATCAGACCGAGATGAAGCCCGGCGTCGCGGAACGGAAATGGGAGATCGACTCGCTCTGCTATCCGATGCGGCTCGCGCATGGTTACTGGCAAGCGACGCGCGACCCGCGTCCGTTCGACAGGACCTGGGCGGCAGCGGCACGCGCGAGCATCCGCACCTTCCGCGAGCAGCAGCGCAAGGACGGGCGCGGCCCCTACAGCTTCCTGCGCACCTCCAACCGCAACACCGAGACGATGCCGCTGGAAGGCTGGGGCAATCCGATCCGCCCGGTGGGGTTGATCGTCTCCGGCTTCCGCCCGTCCGACGACGCCTGCCAATATCCGTTCCTGATCCCGTCGAACCTGTTCGCGGTCACCGCGCTGCGTGAAATGGCGCGCGTCGCCAGCGAGGCCGCGCAGGACCAGGCGCTCGCCAGCGATGCCACCGCGCTCGCTGCCGAGGTCGAGGCCGCGCTGAAGCAATGGGGCACGATGCGGCTCCGCGACGGGCACGAGGTGTGGGCGTTCGAGGTCGACGGCTTCGGCAACGCCTTGTTCATGGACGACGCCAATGTCCCGTCGCTGTCGGGGCTCGGTTATCTCGGCTGCGTCGCGCCCGACGACGCCTTGTGGCGGCGCACCGAGGCGGCGGCGTGGAGCGAGGCCAATCCCTATTTCTTCCGCGGCACCGCGGGCGAAGGGATCGGCGGCCCGCACGTCGGGCTTGGGCAGATCTGGCCGATGTCGCTGATCGTCCGCGCGCTTTCCACCACCGACGCAGGCGTTATCCGCACCTGCCTGAAGACCTTGCGCGATACCGACGCGGGCACCGGCTTCATGCACGAGACGTTCGACATGAACGATCCGACCAAATGGACGCGCCACTGGTTCGCCTGGGCGAACGGCCTGTTCGGCGAACTGATCGTGCGGCTCGCGCGCACGAACCCTGCGATCCTCAAGGAAACCCTGTAAATGACCGGCTCGATGCTTACCCGCCGCGCCCTGCTCGCGACCACCGCGACCGTCGCGGTCACCCCGCTTCCGGCCTTCGCCGCCGCGCCGCGCCGCACCGCGCCCAATCTGTTCGTCGGCACCGGCGGCGACGGCCACACCTATCCCGGCGCAACGCTGCCGTTCGGGATGGTGCAGCTATCGCCCGACACCGATGTGGCGCGCTGGGATACCTGCTCCGGCTATCACCATGGCGACGGGTCGATCATGGGGTTCAGCCACACGCATCTGTCGGGCACCGGGATCGGCGACATGCTCGACGTGCTGGTCGTCCCGACGCGCGGCCCGGTGCAGCTCCAGCCCGGCCCGATCGAGGCCCCTGACCAAGGCTATCGCCAGCGTTACTCGGACGAACATGCCGAACCCGGCTATTACCGCGTCGCGCTGGAGAGTGGCGTGCGCGCCGAGCTGACCGTTACCGAGCGGACCGGCTGGCACCGCTACACCTTCCCGAAGGGCGCCGGTCACCTCCTGATCGACATGGCGCATATGGTCCTCGACAAATGGGACAGCGGGCCGCTGATCGACGACGGCAGCCTCACGCTCCACGCCGATGGCACGCTGACCGGCAGCCGCCGCGTCCACCGCTGGGCGAAGGGGCGCCGCATCCATTTCGCGATGCAGCTCTCGCGCCAGCCCGACCGTGTCGCCTTCTACGGCGACGATGATGCCGAGCAGCCGAAGGGCGCGACCTCCGTGGCGGCCAAGCGCGTCAAGGCGGTGCTGTTCTTCGACGATGCCGGCGCGGCGCCGATCGTGGTCCGCTGCGGCATCTCGGCGGTCGATGTCGCGGGCGCGCGCGCCAACCTGCAGGCCGAGGCGGCGCGCGGCGATTTCGACAGCGTCCGCCGCGCCGCCGCGCGCCGCTGGGCCGGGGCGCTGGACGCGGTCACCGTCGAGGGCGGCACCGCCGACCAGCGCACGATCATGGCGAGCGCGCTTTATCACACGATGGTCGCGCCGACGCTCTTCTCCGACGTCGACGGCCGCTACGTCGGGCTCGACCGGCAGGTGCACACCGTCCCTGCCGGGCAGCGTGCCTATTCCACCTACTCGCTGTGGGACACGTATCGCGCGCTCCACCCGCTGCTGACGATCGTCGCGCCGGATCGCGCCAAGTCGCTGGTCGACGACCTGATCCGCCAGACGCAGCAAAGCCCTTATGGCCCGCTGGTCTGGCCGTTGCAGGGAGTCGAAACCGGCACGATGATGGGCTGGCACGGCGTGTCGGTGCTCGCCGAGGCGCACGCCAAGGGCATCCCCGCCGATTACGCCGCGGCTTGGCCCGCGATCGCCAAGCGCTCGTTCGATTTCAGCGCGCCCGATCTCGACAACAGCAAGGGGCGCGACCTGTACGACGCCAAAGGCTATGTCCCGGCCGACAAATGGTTCGAGAGCGTCAGCCGCACGCAGGAATATGCCTATGACGACTGGGCGTCGTCCAAGCTCGCGCGCGTCGCGGGTGCCGAGGCGGAGTCCGCGCGGCTGCTCAAGCGCTCGGGCAATTGGCGCAACGTCATCGATGCCTCGATCGGCTTCGCGCGCCCGCGCTTTGCGGACGGGTCGTGGTGGAAGGATTATGATCCGATCCAGCTCGGGCACATGCCCAAGCCGTGGTGGCGCGATTATACCGAGGCGAACGGCTGGCAGGCGACCTTCCTCAACCAGCACGACGTCTATGGCCTGATCGCGCACATGGGCGGCGACGCGAAGTTCGAGGCCAAGCTCGACGCTTTGTTCACCGCGCCATCGACGCTGCCCAAGAACGCGCCGCCCGACATCAGCGGGCTGGTCGGCCAATATGCGCATGGCAACGAGCCCGACCAACATGTCGCCTATCTCTATGCCTTCGTAGGCGCGCCATGGAAGACGCAGAAGATGGTGCGGCGGCTGCTCACCGAAATGTACAAGAACGATCCCGACGGCGTGATCGGCAACGACGATTGCGGGCAGATGAGCGCGTGGTTCGTGATGTCGTCGCTCGGCTTCTACCCGGTCGATCCGCTCGAGGCGGTCTATGTGTTCGGCTCGCCGCTGTTCGAGCGCGCGACGCTGGCGCTGCCCGGCGGCAAAAGGCTGGTGGTCGAGGCACCGGGCAACACCGCCGCCACCCCCTATGTCACCGCGGTGACGTGGAACGGCCGGCCGTGGACGAAAAGCTGGATCGCGCACGCCGATCTGGTCAAGGGCGGGACGCTGCGCTTCACGATGAGCGCGACGCCCAACCCGGCGTTCGGGCGCGCGCTCGCCGACCGCCCGCCGTCGTTCGGGCGCACGCCGACGTGATGGCCCGCTCGCTCCACGCCACCCGTTACCGTCACCCCGGCGAAGGCCGGGGTCCAGTATCGGGCCGCTCGCGAGATGCGGCGACGTCACCCAACTGGGCCCCGGCCTCCGCCGGGGCGACAGGCGAATCCTTCAGGAGCCCCCGATGACCGATCTCACCCGCCGCGCGCTGATCGCCGCCGGTGCCGCCACCACCGCGCTACCTGCATTCGCGCAGGGCAGCGCCGCGCCCAAGCCATGGGGCGCGACGCCCTCGAAGCGGCAGGCTGCGTGGCACATGCGCGAGCAATATGCCTTCATCCACTTCTCGATCAACACCTTCACCGATCGCGAATGGGGCTATGGCGACGAGAGCCCGAAGCTGTTCAACCCGACCGATTTCGACGCCGACCAGATCGTCGCCGCGGCCAAGGCGGGCGGGATGCGCGGGATCATCCTCACCGCCAAGCATCATGACGGCTTCTGCCTGTGGCCGACTCTGCTGACCGACCATTGCATCCGCAACAGCCCGTATAAGGGCGGCAAGGGCGATATCGTCGGCGAGATGGAGAAGGCGACGCGCCGCGCCGGGCTCGCCTTTGGCCTGTATCTGTCGCCGTGGGACCGCAATCACGCCGAATATGGCCGCCCGGCATACATCGATTATTACCGCAAGCAGGTGGTCGAACTCTGCACGCGCTATGGCGAACTGTTCGAATTCTGGTTCGACGGCGCCAACGGCGGCGACGGCTATTACGGCGGCGCGCGCGAGACGCGGAAGATCGACGCGCCGAAATATTACAACTGGCCGTCGATCATCGCGCTGGTGCATCAGCATCAGCCGATGGCCTGCACCTTCGACCCATATGGCGCGGACATTCGCTGGGTCGGCAACGAGGACGGCGTCGCCGGCGACCCGTGCTGGCCGACGATGCCCGCGCATCCCTACGTCCAGTCGGAAGGCAATTCCGGCGTGCGCGGCGCGCCCCTGTGGTGGCCGGCCGAGACCAACACCTCGATCCGTCCCGGCTGGTTCTACCACGCCGACGAGGATGCGAAGGTGAAGAGTCCCGCGCGCCTGCTGCGCTATTTCGACGAGTCGGTCGGCCGCGGCACCAACATGCACCTCAACATCCCGCCGGATCGCCGCGGGCGCGTCGCCGACCATGACGTCGCGGTGCTCAAGAGCTTCGGAGAGGCGCAGGCGCAGACCTATGCCCGGGATCTGGCGCAGGGCGCGGTCGCGCACGCGAGCGCCGAGCGCGGGCGCGCCTTCGCCGCGTCGAAGGTGCTCGACGGGCGGCGCGACACCTATTGGTCCACCCCCGACGGCGACACGACGCCGACGCTGACGCTCGACCTGCCGCCGGGCCGGACGTTCGACGTGATCCGGCTGCGCGAATATCTCCCGCTCGGGGTGCGCGTGACCAAATTCGCGATCGACCTAGAGGAAGCCGGGCAGTGGCGCACCGTCGCCGAACATGAGTGCATCAGCGCGCAGCGGATCGTGCGGCTGCCGCAACCCTCCTCCGCCCGGCGGTTGCGACTGCGCATCCTCGACGCGCCCGCCTGCCCGGCAATCAGCGAGATCTCGCTGTTCCGGCAGGTGCAGCCGGTTCCGGTCGCGCCGCCCAAGGTGTCCGATCCGACGATCATTCCGCAGCGCGGCTGGTCGATCGTCACCGCCAGCGGCCCGGGCGCGGAGGCGCTGATCGACGGGGACGCACAGACGCGCTGGACGGTGCCGTCCCCGACCGCGGCCAATCCCGCCAGCGTGACGATCGACCTCGGCCGCGTGCTGCCTCTCGCCGGGTTCAGCCTGACGCCGTCGCGCACCATCGCCAAGGATACCGCGCCGCCGCGCGGCTATGACGCGGAGACGAGCGCCGATGGCAAGACCTGGGTGCCCGCCGCGACCGGCGAGTTCGGCAATATCGCCTATGCGCTCGCCACGCAGCGGGTGGCGTTCGCGGTACGGCAGGCGCGCTACCTGCGGTTGCGCTTTGCGGCTCCCGCCATCCCGGCGGGCAGCCTGACCGTGGCCGACATCGGCGCATTCACCGGGTGACGCGTCGCCCCGAACTTGATCCAAGGCCCCGCTTCTTCCCGACCTACGCAGAAGAAGCGGGATCCCGGATCAAGTCCGGGACGACGAAGGCAAGGTGAACGGCGGCCAGACCTCAGAAGGCCGACCAGTCATCCTCGCTGGCCGCCAACGCGGTATTGCCGATCGCACGCGGCGCGGCGCGCACCGGCGCGGTGATATGCCGCGCACGCGGCGCGGCACTCGCCGCCACCGCCACCGGGCGCGCGGCGGGTTCGTCGACCGTGAAGGTCGCGACGGCTCCCGCCAATTGCTCGGATTCGCGGGCCAGCAGGCTCGCGGCGGCGGTCGATTCCTCGACCATCGCGGCATTTTGCTGCGTCACGCCATCCATCTCGTTGATGGCGATGTTCACCTGACCCAGGCTCTGCGCCTGATGGTCCGACGCGCGCGCGATCGTGTCCATGATGACGCTGACGCTGCCCACGCGCTCGATGATCTGCTCCAGCGCCTGCCCGGTCTCGTCGACCAGCTCGACGCCCGATTTGACGTGGTGGATGGCGGAAAGGATGCGCGTCTTGACGTCCGACGCCGCATCGGCCGAGCGCTGTGCCAGCGCGCGCACCTCGTTGGCGACCACGGCGAAGCCCTTGCCCGCCTCGCCCGCCCGCGCCGCCTCGACACCGGCGTTCAGCGCCAGCAGGTTGGTCTGGAATGCGATGCCGTCGATCACGCTGATGATGTCGGCGATCTCGCGGCTGGCCTGGTCGATACCGTTCATCGCCTCGACCGACTTGCGCACCACCTCGCCACCCTGTTCGGCAGCCTTGCGTGCCTCGGCCATCGCCTTGTTCGCGTTGGCCGCGTTCGAGGCGCCCTCGCGCACGGTGCCGGTGATCTCGTCCATCGCCGCGGCGGTTTCGCGCAAGGACGACGCCTGCTGCTCGCTGCGCGCTGACAGGTCGCGTGCCGACTGGCTGATCTCGTCGGCATTCTGCTTGATCGTCTCGACGCTGCGCCGCACGTTGCAGGTCAGGTCGGACAGCTTGCCGACCGCGCCGTTGAAGTCCTTCGACAGCACCGCATAGGAGCCCGGCAAGGCGTTCAGCCGCACCGTCAGGTCGGCCTCGGACAGACGGTGCAGCCCGTCGCCGATCGCTCGCATCGCCAGCTCGCGCTCCTCGTCGGCGGTCAGCTTGGCCTGCGCGGCGTCGCGGAACACCAGCACCGCGCGCGCCATGTCGCCCAATTCATCGGCGCGGCCGGTGTCGGGCACGTCGATCGCGCTCTTGCCCGCGGCCAGATCGGCCATGCGCTTCGTCAACGCGCTGATCGGGCGCGCGATGCTGCGGCTGAGCGCGGTCTGCAACATCACGGCGATACCGATCAGCGCGATCCCACCCAGCACCAGCGCGATCGTCGCGGTGGTCAGCGCCTGCGACTGGCTGGCGGCATTCGCCTCAATCGCGGCGGTTTCCTGGTTGCGCAGTTCGCGCAACGGCAGCACCACCGCGCTTGTCAGCACCTTCTTGCCCGCGCCGCGCACCGCTTCCTCGGCAGCCTCGCGCTGCCCGGCCTTCACCATCGCGACCAGCCGGTTGCTCCAGTCGCGACGCCATTTCGCCGTCTCCTCGCGCGAGGTGATGACGAGCGCGCGGCGCGCCGGATCGGAAAGCTTCTTTTCCAGCGCGATCGTGGTCAGGTCGTATTCGTCCCGCGCCTCGTTGTACGATTTGAGATAGGTCGGATCGGCGGTGACGAGATACCCGCGCAACTGGCTGTTCTCGCGCAGGATCGACGTCTCCAGCGTCAGCGCCTTGGCGTAGACGTCCTGGCTGTGGTTGCTGTTCACCGTCGCCGAGCGAATCATCCAGATGTTCGCGAAGAAGACGACCATCATGATCGCTGCCGAGGCATTGATGACGAGGAAAGAGAAACCCAGCTTCCTCGGTATGCTCAGGGTTTTGAACATCGTTGGTCTTTCTGCCGCACGTGGCTGTTGGTCGATCGACGCGTATCGAAGGTTAGTTAAACCTAGATAAAGGCGAGTCTTTTCAGGCTCGCCACTCAACCCAGGCGCCATAGGGATGACAGGTGGCGAGCACGCGCGTGCCCGCGTCGGGCCAGCACGTCAGCCGCAGTTCGACCGCGGTGCGCGCCGCGTTCCATTCGAACGCGATTCGCCCGAACGGGCGCTCGGCCGTGGCCCGGGCGCCGGCAGCGGCGATGGTCCGCTCCAGCCGCTCGCGCTCGGCATCTGCGACATATTGCGCCATCATCGAATGAAACACGACGCGCCAGCGCCCGGCCGGCTGGGTCGCGGCCAGCCGCGCCGACAGCCAGGTCGTGGCATCGGCCCGCGTGATTCGCGGCGGACGGACGCGCGCGATCGACAGCGCCTCGGCCAGCCGATCGGCTCGCGCCGGCTGGTCGGCGAAGACATAGGCCATCAGCCGCTCGCAGGTCGCGGCGTCGTTCGGGTCCAGCGGGTGCAGGTCGACCCCCTCGGCCGAGACCACCTCGACCTGGCGGAAGGTCACCGCCCCGCCGCGCCAGTCGGGCGCGATCCGCACCGGCGAGTCGGCCGTACCGGCCCGTACCCCGCCCAGATCGTAACGATAGTGCGCCAGGTTCAGGTTGAGGCCGGCGCTGGACCCCAGCTCGATCAGTTCGACCGGAAGCGCCCGCTGACCCGTCACTTCCATCAGCGCGGCCAGGATCGCCGCCGCGCGCCCGACCTCGTTGGTCTGCGGCGCATCGCGCATCCATTCGGCGATGAACGCGTCGTGCGCCACGAACGCCGCGCGGATCGCGCCGTCGAAATCCTCATGCACCCGCCGATACAATGCGCCGAGCACCGGCGGCGTGTCGCGGCGCGCCAGCGCGTGCAATGCGGCATTGAGTCGCATCGCCACGGCGGCCGCGGCGGGATCACCCGGCCAGTCGTGGAGCATCGCGCAGGTGCGCGGCGCGTGATGCAATTGCCGATCCGCGGCGGCCAGCACATCGCCGACGAACGGCGATCCGATCGCGCGCATCACGCCCGCTTGCCGCAGCAATTCCCCAAAGCCGTGTTCCGGCATGACCGTCCTTAACGCCTGCAACAAAGCGACCCACCCCGCCGGCCTGATCGCCGTTCCGGTTGCACACATGCAAGTCATTGGTTGTGATCGTATTAACCGCCAAACCTCTGGAAGATGCTTTGCGATCGTCGGGCGTATTTAACGTCATCTTAGGACAGATCAGGCACATCGGCGTCTGACCCGCTCCCCGTGCTCGGATCGAGCGTGGGGGGTCGAACACCTTTTGGAGGGAGGACGAACATGACCGCGCATCGCTTCGGCTCGTCCCGCCCCGACGTCATCTGACAGGAAGGCCCGCGATGTCGATCGTCCTCACCTCTCGCCTGGATACCGCAGCGGCGGCGCCGTTGCGCCAGTCGCTCTCGTCGCTGGTCGAGGCGGCGCAGCCGATCGTGATCGACGGCGGTGCGGTCGATCAGATCGGGCAGGCCTGCCTTCAGGTGCTGGCGGCGGCGCGCGCCGCCGCGGTCGCGCGCGGCCTGTCATGGCAGGTCGCCTTCCCCAGTGTCGCGATGGTCGAGGCCGGCAAACTCGCCGCGATCGACGTCCTCACCGCCGCCTGACCCCAAGACCTATTCGCGCAGGAGCCCGACCTTGGACCTCGATGCAATCCAGCAGATCTTCTTCCAGGAATGCGAAGAAGGCCTGGCCGGCATGGAAAGCGCCTTTGCGGCGCTTCGCGATCAGCAATATGATGGCGAGACGATCAACGGCATCTTCCGTGCCGTCCACTCGATCAAGGGCGGTGCGGGCGCGTTCGGGCATGAACGACTGCAGGCCTATACCCACCAATATGAAACACTGCTCGACCTGCTGCGCAGCGAGACGCTGGCGCTCACGCCCCCGCTCGTCGACCTGATCGTCGCAGCGTTCGACATGCTTGCCGATCACGTCGCGGCCGCCCGCGACGGCGGCGACGCGCCGGACGATGCGGCGATGCTGGCGCGCCTGATCGCGGCGTCGAGCGGCGAAGCGCCGGGTGCCGCCGAGCCGGTGGTCGAGGCCGCCGTGATCGAGGAAGCGCCGGTCGGCGTCAGCGACGATTTCGACGACCTGATGGCCATGCTGGACGATGTCGGCGGCGCCGCCGGTCCCGCGAGCGACGAGGATCTGCTGAGCGCCGACGCCGCCGCGCCGGGTTGGTTGCTGACCTTCCGTCCGCCCGCCAACGCGCTCGATAACGGCGGCGAGCCGCTGCTGCTGCTGCGTGAACTACAGCGTATGGGTGCGCAGGTGTTGTCGTGCGACGCCGACACGCTGCCGCCGCTCGCCGCGCTCGATCCGGACATCTCGTATCTGGCATGGCGCATCTCGGTGCCTGCGACCGCCGAGGAAGACGATATCCGTGCGGTGTTCGAATTCACCGACGGCTGCGCCCTGACGCTGGAGCGCGTGGCGGCATTGCCCGCTCCTTCCGCGCCGACGATCGTCGTCGCCGCCGCCGAGGTCGCCGCCCCGACGCCCGTCGTCGCACCTGTCGCGGTCGAGGAGCCGGCGGCGCCTGCGCCCGCCCCCGCGGTCGCTGCGCCACCGGCACCGGCTCCCGCCCCTACCCCTGCTCCGGCTCCGGCTCCCGCGCCGGCACCTGCCGCTGCGGCCCCCGCGCCCACCGCCACCCCGGCGGCTGCGGCCGCCCGCCCGGTCGCGATCGCCCCGACTCCGCCCCCCACGCCGGTGGCGCAGACGATCCGCGTCGATCTCGACAAGCTCGACCGGCTCGTGAACCTCGTGGGTGAGTTGGTCATCACCCAGGCCATGCTCGCGCAGCGGCTGAGCGAGAACGACATGGCCGGCATTTCGGAGCTGACCGACCTCGACCACCTGACGCGCGAGCTGCAGGAGTCGACGATGGCGATCCGCGCGCAGCCGATGAAGACCGTCTTCAGCCGCGTGCCGCGCATCATCCGCGAACTGGAAGGCGAAACCGGCAAGCGCGTCCGCCTCGACATCGAGGGCGAGATGACCGAGGTCGACAAGACCGTCGTCGAACGCATCGGCGAGCCGCTGACCCACCTGATCCGCAACGCGGTCGATCACGGGCTGGAAACCACCGAGGAGCGTATCAAGGCGGGCAAGTCCGAAACCGGCGTCGTCACGCTGTCGGCGGCGCATCATTCGGGCCGGATCGTCATCACCGTCGCCGACGACGGTCGCGGCATCGACCGCAGCCGGGTGCGCGCCAAGGCGGTCGAGCGCGGGATCATCCTGCCCGACGCGGTGCTCAGCGACGAGGAAGTCGACAATCTGATCTTCGCGCCGGGCTTCTCGACCGCCGCGACCGTCTCGAACATCTCGGGGCGCGGCGTGGGCATGGACGTGGTGCGCAAGAACGTCCAGGCGCTCGGCGGCCGCATCGGCATCCATTCGAAATTCGGCTCGGGCTCCAGCTTCTCGCTCAGCCTGCCGCTGACGCTCGCGGTGGTCGACGGGATGATCGTCACGGTCGGCGACCAGACGTTCGTGATCCCGCTCAGCCACATCGTCGAAAGCCTGCGTCCGTCGGATCGCGCGGTGACCGCGATCGGCATCAACGGCGCGGTGCTCGACGTGCGCGGCTCGTACGTGCCGATCTATCCCGTCGCCGAGCAGCTCGGCATCGAGGGCGGCGAGCGCAACCCGGAGAAGGCCGTGCTGATCGTCGTCGAGGGCGATCAGGGTCAGGCCGCGCTGCTCGTCGATTCGATCCAGGACCAGCGTCAGGTAGTCGTGAAGAGCCTGGAGGCCAATTATCAGGCGATCGACGGGCTGGCCGGCGCGACGATCCTCGGCGACGGGCGCGTCGCGCTCATCATCGACGTCGATGCGCTCACCTCGCAGCGGTCGCGCCGTCCGCAGCTGGCGCACGCCGCATGACCGCCGCGCTCGCCGTCCCGTCGGCGAAACGCGAGTTCGACTTCGCGCACGCGGATCATCAGCGGATCGCGAAGATCGTCTACGACACGCTCGGCATCCTGCTGCCGGACGGCAAGTCGCAGCTCGTCTACGGGCGCGTCGCGCCGCGTGTGCGCGCCTGCGGGCTGACCAGCGTTTCCGATTATCTGAAGGTGATCGAGAACGACGAGGAAGAGCGCAACCGGATGCTGGATGCGCTGACCACCAACCACACCAGCTTCTTCCGCGAGGCGCATCACTTCGAGGATTTCGTCGAGCGGATGTGGCCGACGCTGTCGCAGCGGCTGGCCAGCGGCGGGCGCGTCCGGCTGTGGTCGGCGGCCTGCTCCAGCGGCGAGGAGCCGTATACCTGGCTGATGGCGGCGCTCGGCGCTGATCGGTCGGCGGCGCAGCGGCTGCTCAAGGGCGATCTGCGGATGCTCGCCACCGATGTATCGCCCAGCGTGCTCGAGACCGCGCGCGCCGGCCGCTACTCGGCCGATACGCTGCGCACCGTGCCCGCCAAGCTGCGCGCCACCTGGGTCGACAATCGACTGACGGTCGATCCGGCGCTGCGCGAGGCGATCTCGTTCCGGCCGCTCAATCTGCTCGGTCCATGGCCGATGAAAGGGCGATTCGACGCGATCTGCTGTCGCAACGTCATGATCTATTTCGACGAACCAACGAAGGCCAGGCTGCAGTCGCGGCTGGCCGATCATCTGGAGACCGGGGGGATGCTGTACATCGGCCATTCGGAGCGATTGTCGCCCGATGTTGCGGCGCGCTTCGACTGCGTGGGCCGCACCGCGTACCTGAAGGTGCGCGCATGAGCGTCCGCACCCTCGTCGTCGACGATTCGCTGACCATGCAGGCGCTGATCCAGCGCACGCTCGCCAGCGATCCGCACATCCAGGTCGTCGGCACCGCGTCGAGCGCCGAGGAGGCGCGCGCGCGGATCAAGGAACTCGATCCCGACGTCGTCACGCTCGACATCGAGATGCCGGGCATGAACGGCCTCGACTTCCTCGAACGGTTGATGCGGCTGCGCCCGACGCCCGTCGTCATGCTCTCGACGCTGACCTCGGAAGGCGCGGACGCCAGCATCGCCGCGCTGGAGCTGGGGGCGTTCGAGTGTTTCGACAAGCTGGCGCTGCGCCGCCCCGACGAGGCGATTCGCCTGCCCGCGCTGGTCCGCGCCGCCTCCGGGTCGCGCGGGCGCAGCGCCGCGGCGGCACCGCGCGCGTCCGAACCGGCACCGCAGGCCGATTACACGCCCCGCGACCAGTCGATGATCGCGGTCGGCGCGTCGACCGGCGGCGTGGAGGCATTGATCGAGTTGCTGTCCGGCTTCCCGGCCAATTGTCCGCCGACCGTGATCGTGCAGCACATGCCGCCCAGCTTCACCGCCAGCTTCGCCGCGCGGCTCGACCGATTGTGCAAGCCGAGCGTCGAGGAAGCGCGCGCCGGTGCGGTGCTGCGCCCGGGCAAGGTCTATCTGGCCCCCGGCGGCGATCAACATCTTGAAATCGCGGGCCCTGCGACGCGCCGTTACTGCCGTCTGCTTCCCGGCCCCAAGATGAGCGGGCACCAGCCTTCGGTCGATGTGCTGTTCCATTCGGTCGCCCGCATCGCCGGGGCCGACTCGGTCGGCGCGATCCTGACGGGCATGGGCGCCGACGGGGCCGAGGGGATGCTGGCGATGCGTCAGGCCGGCTCGATCACGATCGGGCAGGACGAGGCATCCAGCGTCGTCTACGGGATGCCCGCGGTCGCGCACCGCATCGGCGCGGTCGTGCAGCAGATGCCGCTGCGGCGCATCGCCGCCCGGTTGCTGCAGGAGTGTCGCGCATGACGGGGCTCGCGCTTCGTGACGGGTTGCGGCGCATCACGGTCGCGCAGGGCGAGACGCGGGTCAGCGACGAAACCGACGTGGTGCTCACCACCGTGCTCGGAAGCTGCATCGCTGCCTGTTTTTACGATCCGGTCGCCAAGGTAGGAGGTATTAACCACTATCTGTTAGCGGAGGGACATGCCTCCGATCCCGCCTCGATGCAGCGCTACGGCGTCTATGCGATGGAAGTCCTCATCAACGCCATGCTGGCGATGGGCGGGGCACGGTCGCGGCTCAAGGCGCGGATTTTCGGCGGGGCGACGATGCGCACCGGCTTTCGCGACATCGGCGGCGACAATATCGCCTTCGCGCGCCGCTTCCTTCGCGACGAGCGGATCCCGCTGGTCGGCGAGGACGTCGGCGGCAATGGCGCGCGGCGGGTCGAGTTCCGCCCGGCGCTGGGCCTCGCGCGGTGCAGGGTCGTGACCGAACAGTCGATCCCGGCTCCGGTGGTCCGCGTTCGCCCCGCCCCGCCCCCACCGCCGCCCGCGTCGCTCGGCGACGTCGAATTCTTCTGATTACGCCCCGTATTCTGCCCAGGAGCCGTTACCCGTGACCAAGACGATCATGACCGTGGATGACTCGCCCAGCATGAGAATGCTGCTGCGCGCCGCGCTGACCGACCTCGGCTATCACGTCGTCGAGGCCGAGGACGGCGTCCACGCGCTGGAAACGCTCGCCAGCTTCGACGAGGAGGACGAGCCGGACCTGCTCATCACCGACATCAACATGCCGCGCATGGACGGGTTCGGGCTGATCGAGAACGTCCGCGCCGACGGCCGCCGGACGCTGCCGATCCTGGTGCTCACCACCGAAAGCTCCGACGAGAAGAAGCAGCGCGCGCGCCAGGCCGGCGCGACCGGCTGGATCGTCAAGCCCTTCCACCCCGAAAAGCTCGCCGCCGCGATCCGGCGCGTGCTGCACTGATGTCACAAGGAACGAACCCCATGTCCCGTCAGCTCATCACCTTCCAGCTCGGCGATCAGTATCTGGGCGTCGACATCATGGCGATCCGCGAAATCCGCGCCTGGTCGCCCGCCACGCCGCTCCCGAACGTGCCCAGCCACGTGCGGGGCGTGGTCAATCTGCGCGGCGTGGTGCTCCCGGTGCTCGATCTGCGCCACCGGCTCGGCTGGGGCATGACCGATCCGACCGCGCGCCACGTCATCATCGTCGTGCGGATCGGCGAGCAACTTCAGGGCATCATCGTCGACGCGGTCAACGACATCGTGACGGTGCAGACCGAGGACATGCAGCCGCTCCCCGACATGGGCGATTCGGCGGCACAACAATTCCTCGACGGGCTGGCGACCATCGATCAGCGGCTGATCCTGGTGCTGGCGCTGGAGCGGCTGGTGGAGCGCGCCGCGATGGCCGACGCCGCCTGACAACACATAGTTAATGCGCGTAATTTAGGACTGGGTCATGGCTGGAACGAAAGTATTGGTGGTCGACGATTCGTTGACCATGCGCGCGCTGATCTCGGGTGCGCTCGAGCGGATCCCGGGTGTGGAAGTGGTCGGCATGGCCGATGGCGCGGCGGAAGCACGCGGGCTGGTGGAAAGCAAGCGCCCCGACGTCATGACGCTCGACGTCGAGATGCCGGGGATGAGCGGCCTCGAATATCTGGCCGAGATCATGGACACCAAGCCCATGCCGGTCATCATGTTCTCGACCCGGACGCAGGACGGAGCGGCGGAATCGATCGAGGCGCTGCGGCTCGGCGCGATCGACTGCTTCCCCAAGCCGCGCGTCGCAGCGCCCGCCGAGCTGGACGCGATCATCGCAAAGCTGGCCAAGCGGCTGAAGGCGGCCAAGAAGGCCGACCTGAAGCCCAAGACCGCGCCGAAATCCGCCAAGCACCCACCGATCGACTGGAACGGCCGCCTGCTGCTGGTCGGCGGCGATGCGTCGAACACCAAGTCCATCTTCGACCTGTTCGCAGGCTTCCCGGCGAACTGCCCGCCGACCGTCGTCGTCCAGCATCTGGGGCCGGGCATGGTCGAGAGCATGGTCGAGAAGCTCGCCGAGCAGTGCGCCGCCAAGGTGGTGGTCGCGGCGGACGGCATGAAGCCGGAACAGGGCACGATCTATCTCGCGCCGCACGGCGACGCGCATCTGGTGATCGACAGCTGGCCGAACGGCACGCTGCGCCTGCTGCCCAAGGACCCCGTCGCGGGTGAACGTCCGTCGATCTCGCTGTTGTTCGCCTCCGCGGCGAAGGCGGCGGCGGCGAACGCGGTCGGCGTGCTGCTGCTCGACGGCAACGAGGATGGCGCGGGTGGCTTGCGCGCGCTGAACGCGGCGGGCGGCTATGCCTTCGCGCCGGCCGAGAGCGGCGGCGGTTATACGCTGACGCGCGGCATGGTGTCGCAGCCGGTCGCGAGCGACGCGCTGGTCGCGGGCGTCATGAAGATGTGTTCGAAATGAGCGCCGCGGCGGGGCTGCCCCTGCCGACGGGGGGCGTGGCGGCGGTCGGTGTGCCGCGGCCGCTGG
Organism: Sphingomonas phyllosphaerae; assembly: GCF_036946485.1. Lineage (GTDB taxonomy): Bacteria > Pseudomonadota > Alphaproteobacteria > Sphingomonadales > Sphingomonadaceae > Sphingomonas > Sphingomonas phyllosphaerae_E. The sequence goes on along the minus strand of NZ_JAQIJA010000006.1, from coordinate 553,097 downwards.
CACAGGCGCTCGCCGCCGAGCTGGTGCTTGCGTCGAGCATGTTGGCCGATCTCGCCTACGACCTGGGCAGCGACGGCGACACGTTGCGTCGTCACATGGCCAGCCTGCAGCGGATCGACCATGTCACGCAGATCCAGCTCGCGATCGCCGATCTCCTGCGCACCTCGAACGGCGCAGACGGCGACATCGGCCAGGTAACGCTACAGGATATGGCCGACCGGCTGCGGGCGTTCCTGACGCAGGACGGCACGGCCTGATCCATCGACGACGCTGTACGAAAAACGCCGCCGGCTCACACCGGCGGCGTTTTTTTTTCCGGCGATGCCGCTTACGAAGCGCGAACCGCGGCCATCTCGCGACGCGCACCGCGGCGCATCGCATAGCCTGCGAGGCCGAAGCCGAGCACCATCATCGCCCAGGTCGCCGGTTCGGGCACGGCCGCACCGACGTTGGTGGCATAGAGGACGGCGTTCGAACTCGCCGACTTGTAGCCCAGCGTGATCGACGAGAGATTGCTGCCCGCATCCAGACGATAGAAAGCGGTGCCGTTACCTGGACCGCCCGCGCCGTTGCCATAATGCACGGCGATGTAGGTGACCCCCTTCAGAGCGGTGCCGAAGTTGACGGTCGTCGCGCTGTTCAGACCGGTGACCTTCGCCACCGTCGTGCCCGTCCAGTCGAAACCGAGTTGCTTCAAGGCAGCGGTTTGCGCGTCGACATCCGACTGATTGTTGCTGATCAGGTTGCCGCTTTTGAACCCGACGCACGCCTGCGCGGTCGGCGCGATGTCGTTGACGCTGCACGTCGCCAGCAGCGCGGCCGATGCGTTCGTGGCAGCCGTCGCCGCGATGGCAAATGCGGCGAGATACGCCAACTTCTTCATGTCCCCCTCCCCCGAGAAGTTCGTTAAGTGGCAGATTCCGTAGCGGCAGGATGCATCGCTTGCGACCGTCACGATACGCCTGTCGCTTCATGACAGTACCGAAACGGAACAGTAGACGGGGGTCGGGGATCATCGGCTCGGGACAAGCAAAAAGGCGGCCCGTTGCCGGACCGCCTCTTCGTACCATCGACCAATTCCCGGACTGCTTCGGCAATCCGGGGTTGTCCGCGGCTTAGCGCTTCGAGAACTGGAAGCTACGACGTGCCTTGGCGCGACCGTACTTCTTACGCTCGACGACGCGCGGATCGCGGGTCAGGAACCCGGCCGCCTTGACGGGCGCGCGCAGCGCCGGCTCGTAGCGGGTGATCGCCTGGCTGATGCCGTGCTTCACCGCGCCGGCCTGACCCGACAGACCACCGCCCTTGACGGTGCAGATCACGTCATACTGACCTTCGCGCTCGGTGATCCCGAACACCTGGTTGATGACGAGGCGCAGCGTCGGGCGCGCGAAATAGACTTCCTGGTCACGACCGTTGATCGTGATCTTGCCCGAGCCCGGCTTCAGCCAGACACGCGCAACGGCGTCCTTACGACGGCCGGTCGCATAGGCGCGGCCGTACTTGTCGATCTCCTGCGCGCGCAGCGGCGCGCGCTGCACCGGCTCCTGCACGTCGCCGGCCAGATACGCCTCGGCGGTGGTGTCGGCCTGCTCGACCGCGGTCTCGCGCTGCTGCTGGAGCGCCGCACCCAGATCGGAAAGGGACTGGCGGTTGTCGGACATTATGCGCCCACCTTGTTCTTGCGGCTCATGGCCGCGATATCGAGGACTTCCGGGTTCTGCGCCTCATGCGGGTGCTCCGAACCCTTGAAGATGCGCAGGTTGCGCATCTGCTGACGGCCCAGCGGACCGCGCGGGATCATGCGCTCGACGGCCTTTTCCAGCACGCGCTCGGGAAACTTGCCCTCCAGCACCTTGGCGGGCGTGATGCCCTTGATGCCGCCGGCATAGCCGGTGTGCTTGTAATAGACCTTGTCGGTCAGCTTGTTGCCGGTGAACCGCACCTTGTCCGCGTTGATGACGATGACATTGTCACCGCAATCGACGTGCGGGGTGAAGCTGGTCTTGTGCTTGCCGCGCAGCACGTTGGCGATCACCACCGCCGCCCGACCGACCACGAGGTCGGTGGCGTCGACGATGTGCCACTTCTTTTCCACCTCGTGCGGCTTGGCCGCCTTGGTGGTCTTCATCAGCGCCTTCATGGTGCCTGGTGACCTTCATTTCGCGTCGAAAGAGAAAAAACGCGCCACCCCGCCGGGTGCACGCGTCGATGGCGGCGCAATGCCGCGCGCGACCGATCCTGTCAAGGTTTCCGCGGGTTTGCTGACGGGTATTATAATACCGGAGGGCTGAGCCTGATCGTCGTAATGTCGCGATCGAGATGCCCTTCGCCGCCGATGCGCGATCCGATCGTCTGCTCCTCACGCTGCTCCGTCACCAATCCGCTGGTACGATCGATCGTGCGGCGGCGCGACAGCACGACGGCCGTGCTGCCATCGTCTGCCTTCGCTTGGACGGTCACCCCGATCAGCCTGCCGTCGCGGCGAACCGTCTCCGTCCCCCGCATCGGCGCTGCCAGCGGCACCGCTCCCACCGACGGGAGCGTCACCGCGCGCGTACCCGCCGATCGCTCCGCTTCCTCTGGCGCGAGAATGGTCGACAGCACGCCCGCCACCACCTGCACGCGCTGCGCGGTTGTCGCGGCGTCATGGACACGCCACAGGGTCAGTCGCACGTCGTCTCTGGTCGCCGCCGCTCCGATCGCAGCCCGTAACCGCGCCCAGATCGCGTCGAGGTCGCGTACCTTCAGAAGGTGCCCGCGCCGATCCAGCTCCACCTCGACCGGTCGGTCGCCCATCGCCGTGGCCAGCATCGCGTACTTGCTGTCGGCGTGGCTGTCGCTCGTGCCGACCAGCGTAATCCGGGCCAGATAGCCCGCGCCCCCACGCATGAAGACGATGTGCCGCTCGCTTTCGAAGCGGCGTCCTCCGTCGAGATTACTGTGATGCTCCTGCGTGCGCACCAACCGATATGGCGCGTCCAGCACAGGCGCGAACCGTGCCTCCGCCACACCGCTCGACAGCAGCACGGCGATCGCCAGTACCTTCACGCGCGGCGGCGGCTGACCGCGTGCGCGGCGACGACGGTGGCGATCAGCAGCAGCGCGGCATTGGCCTGATGTGCGACTGCAACGACGATCTCAACCCCCGACAGCAGGGTGGCGATGCCGAGCGCGATCTGGACGACGACCAGCAGCGCCACCGCTCCCGCCGCGCGATCCGCCCGCATCGTTCGCGCCCGGTACGCCAGCCACACCAGCGCCCCCGCCGCGACGAACGCGATCCAGCGGTGAAGGAACTGCACGACGATCGGGTTGTCGATCGCATTGGTCCATGCCGGGGTCAGCATCGGCACGTTCGCCGGAAACCAGGCATCCCCCATCAGCGGCCAGCTCGAAAAGGCATAGCCCGCGTCGAGCCCGGCGGTCAGCGCGCCGAGGATGATCTGCACCGCCAGCGCCGCGATTGCCAGCGCCGGCCCGAACCGCAACGCCGCCGGGCGCGCGAGCGGATTGGCGGCGAGCGCGCTCAGGTCGCGCGCGGTCCAGACGATCCCCCCTAGGATGAACAGCGCCGTCCCGAGATGCGTCGCCAGCCGCAGGTGGCTGACGTCGGTGCGCACCGACAGACCGGAGGCGACCATCCACCAGCCGATCGCGCCCTGCAATCCGCCGAGCGCCAGCAACGCGCTCAGCCGCCAGCCATAGCCGCGCGGGATTTGCCGCTTCACCGCGAACCACACCAGCGGCAGCGCGAACGCCAGCCCGATCACGCGCCCGAGCAGCCGGTGGAGATACTCCCAGAAGAAGATCGCCTTGAACCCGTCCAGCGTCATGCCGCGGTTCAGTTGCTGATATTCGGGGATGCGCTGGTAATTGGCGAACTCGGCCTGCCACTGCGCCTGCGTGAGCGGCGGGACGACACCGCTGATCGGCTTCCATTGCGTGATCGACAGCCCGGATTCGGTCAGGCGCGTGATCCCGCCGACCACGACCATCGCCACGATCAACGCCGCGACCCAATAGAGCCAGCGCGCGAGCGCCGCCGGACGCGTGGACAGCGAGAAACCCGGGCTTGCCTGTAGCATGGCGCCTTCTACGCCCCGCTTGTAAGGAAGGGAAGCCTGCGGACGGTTCGACGCATCACCGCCGCGATCCTCCCCCCGTCGCCCCGGACTTGATCCGGGGCCCCGCTTCTTTTGTGCACTTAGGGAAGAGTAAGCGGGATCCCGGATCAAGGTTCTCCTGAGCTTGTCGAAGGGTCCGGGATGACGGAGATCGATTACCCGTCGATCCCCGGCCCGTTCGCCTTCAGCTCGGCCAGCCACGCCGCCGCGGTGCCGTCCGACGGCGCGCGCCAGTCGCCGCGCGGCGACAGCGCCCCGCCCGCCGACACCTTAGGCCCGTTGGGGATCGCCGAGCGCTTGAACTGGCTGGTCTGGAAGAAGCGGATCAGGAACCGCTCCAGCCAATGCGTTATCGTCGCCAGATCGTAGGCGGTGCGCGCGCTTTCGGGATAGCCGAGCGGCCAGCGCCCGGCCGCCGCATCGTGCCATGCATGCCAGGCGAGGAACGCGACCTTCGACGGCGCGAGGCCGTGGCGGATCAGATAATGCGCGAAGAAGTCGTTGAGCGCATAGGGGCCGATCTTGCTTTCGGTGCTCTGCAATTCCTCGCCGGGCACCAGCTCCGGGCTGATCTCCTGCCCGAGGATCGCTTCGAGCACCGCATCGGTTTCGCGGTCATATTGATCGGTGCCGATCGCCCAGCGGATCAGGAACTGGATCAGCGTCTTCGGAACACCGGCATTAACCGCATAATGGCTCATCTGGTCGCCGACGCCATAGGTGCACCAGCCGAGCGCCAGCTCCGACAGGTCGCCGGTGCCGACCACCAGCCCGTCGCGCTGGTTGGCGATGCGGAACAGGTAATCGGTGCGCAGCCCGGCCTGCACATTCTCGAACGTCACGTCATAGACCGGCTCGCCGCGTCCGAACGGATGCCCCATGTCCTCCAGCATCCGCGTCGCGGCCGGGCGGATGTCGATCTCCTCGGCGGTGATGCCCAGCGCGCGCATCAGCTTCCAGGCATTGCCCTTCGTCCCCTCGCTGGTCGCGAAGCCGGGCATGGTGATGCCGAGGATGTCGCTGCGGGGGCGGCCCAGCCGGTCGAGCGCCTTGGCCGCGACGATCAGCGCGTGCGTGCTGTCGAGCCCGCCCGAGACGCCGATCACCAGCCGCTGCGCCCGCGCCGCGACCAGCCGCTTGGCGATCCCCTCGACCTGGATGTTGAAGGCCTCGTAGCAATCCTCGTCGAGCTTGTCGGGCGTGTTGGGCACGAACGGGAAGCGGCGGATCTCGCGCTTCAGCCCGATGTCGACGAAGTCGGGCCGGTGGCGGAAACCGATGCGACGGAAACGCGTCTCGGGATGACCGCCGAAGGCCGCGGCATCGTTGAAGGTGCCGTTGCGCAACCGCTCCTGAACCAGCCGCTCGGTATCCACGTCCGCAATCGTCAGACCCGGTTCGTGCGCGAAGCGGTCGGAGGTCGCCAGCAACTCGCCCAGTTCGTGGACGCTCCCCTGCCCGTCCCACGCCAGATCGGTCGTACTCTCGCCCGGCCCGGCCGCCGAATAGACATAGGCGCACATCGCACGCGCCGATTGCGACGCCGACAGCATCATCCGCTCGCGCGACTTGCCGATCACGACGTTCGATGCCGACAGATTGGCGCAGATCAGCGCCCCGGCCAAAGCCCCGATCGTCGAAGGTGGGGTCGGCGACCAGTAATCCTCGCAGATCTCGGCATGGACCACGAAGTTCGGCAGATCGTCGGCGGCGAAGATCAGGTCGGCGCCGAACGGCACCTCCTCGCCATCGATCGCGATCGTCAGCCCGGTCAGCCCCGCCCCGCTCGCGAACCAGCGCTTCTCGTAATATTCGCGGTAATTGGGCAGGAAGGTCTTGGGCACCACCCCCAGCACGCGCCCGCGCGCGATCGCCAGCGCGCAATTGTACAGACGCCCGCCACGCTCCAGCGCCGCGCCGACCAGCAGCACCGGGCGCAGTTCGGCGCTCGCCGCCGTCACCGCCGCGATCGCCTCGCGCGTCGCGCGCTGCAATGCGGATTGCAGGTGCAGGTCGTCGATCGCATAGCTGCTCAGGTTCAACTCGGGATAAACGACCAGATCGACCCCCGCGTCATGGGCGGTGCGCGCAATCCCGATCGCGGCCTCCGCATTGCCGGCGGGGTCGCCCACCGTGGCGAGCGGGGTGGCGGCGGCGACGCGCACCATGCCGTGGCGATGCAGCGAGCGGAAAGCTGGGTTCATGCCCCGCCAGATACCGGGCGAAGGCCGGTTTTGCCAACTGTTCGCGGTGCGCAGCCTAAGCTACATTAGTCAGGATGACGCCTTTTCTTCCCAGCGAGGACAGCGCCCGCCAACCCTTTGAGCGTGGCGGAGAAATCGGAAAACTGCTCCGCGGGACCGATTGGTCGGGCACGTCGCTGGGGCCGATCGACCGCTGGCCGATCCCGCTGCGTGCCGCGCTCGAGTTGCTATTGCCGGCGGGCGCGCAGATCTTGCTGTTCTGGGGGCCGGAGCGCCGCGTCTTCTACAACGATGCCTATGCCGCGCTGCTCCACGAGCGGCACCCCGCCGCGCTCGGCCAGCCCGCCGATCGCCGCTGGCACCGCGCATGGGACGAGGTCGCGCCGATGGTCGATCAGGTCTTCGCGACCGCGCAGACGCTGACCATCGGCAACCGTCGCTTCGACATCCTGTCCGAAGGACGGCCGGTGACGCTGCATTTCGACATGTCGCTGTCCGCGGTGATGCTGGACGACGACACCGTCGGCGGGGTGCTGGGAGTCGTCTCCGACGTCACCGAGCGGACGCGCACCGTGGAGACCGCGACGCGCGAGCGCGCTCGGCTCCGCCAGATGTTCGACCAGGCGCCCGGCTTCATGGCGGTGCTGCGCGGCCCCGAATATATGATCGAGCTGGCCAATGCGACCTACCAGCGGATGACTGGCGGTCGCACGCTGATCGGGCGGCGCTATGCCGATGCCTTGCCGGAAGTCGCCGCGGCCGGCTTCCTCAAGCGGCTCGACGACGTTCGCCGGACCGGTGAGCCGTTCCGCGCCGTCGACATGCCGGTCCGCCTGCCGACCGCCGCGCCGGGCGTGCTGCGCGACTTCTGGATCGACTTCATCTGCCAGCCGATCACCGACGAGCACGGCGAGGTGACCGCGATCTTCATCGAGGGGATCGACCGCACCGACCGGCACCGCGCGCGCGAGGCGCTGGCGCGCGGGCGTGCCTCGCTCGAACAGGCGACCGAGGCGGGGGAGATCGCGACCTGGGATTACGATTTCCGGCACGACCGCTTCAGTTGCTCGCCGCTCGGGATGTCGCTCTACGGGCTGCCGCCCGACAGCCGGCCGATGTCGCGCGCGGCGTTCCGGTCGCTGGTCGAACCCGACGATCTGCCGATCTTGCAGGAAGCGTTTCCCCGGGTGGTGGATCCCGCGATCCGCGCAGCGTTCGACGTCGAATATCGCGTCGCGCAGAAACGGATCGGCGGCGTCCGATGGGTATCGGTGCGCGGACGCGGCATCTTCGATGGCGAGGTATGCGTGCGGGTGGTCGGCACGATCATCGACATCACCGCGCGCAAATTGCAGGCCGAGGCGTGGCGCGAGAGCGAGGCACGGTTCCGCACGCTTGCCGACAGCCTGCCCGCGCTGGTGTGGATGACCGATCCGCACGGCCACGTCACCTTCGCCAACCGCGGGTTCGAGGCGATCCTCGGCGTCGCACCGGAGACGGTGGGCGAGCACGGCTGGACCGACCTGCTTCATCCCGACCGTCGCGCCGCGGCGTTGACCGCACGCGCCGGCTGGTTCGCCGCCCCACGTGCGTTGAGCGGCGAACATCCGCTGCTGAGGCGCGACGGCGCGACGCGCTGGATGCATATCGAGGCGCGCCCACGCTTCCTCGGTGCCGCATTCCAGGGCTACACCGCCTGCGCGATCGACGTGACCGACGCCCATCTTGCCGGCGAGCGGCTGGAAGCGCGCGTCGCCGAGCGCACCGCCGAGCTGACCGAGCAGATCGCCGAACGCGAACGCGTGGAGGAAACGCTCCACCAGATGCAGCGACTGGAAGCGATCGGGCAGCTCACCTCGGGCGTCGCGCACGATTTCAACAATCTGCTGACCGTGATCCTCGGCAACGTCGACTCGCTCGTCGCGGCGGGCAAGCGCGGGCTGCTCGACCCGCGGCTGGAACCGCGGCTCGATCATGTGCGCATCGCGGCGGAGCGCGGCGCGGCGCTGACCGCGCAATTGCTCGCCTTCTCGCGACGGCAGCGGCTGGAGGCGAAGGTCGTCGACCTGAACCAGACCGTGACCAGATTGCTCGATTTGCTCGGCAGCACGCTGGGCCGCGAGATCACGATCGAGACGCATACCCCGTCCGGCATCTGGCCCGCCTTCGTCGATCCGACGCAGATGGAGCTGATCATCCTCAATCTGGCGATCAATGCGCGCGATGCGATGCCGGATGGCGGCGCGCTGATGCTGTCGGTCGACAACGCGACGCTCGGCAGCCCCGAACGCGCCGAGGACCCGCCGCCCGGCGACTATGTCCGCGTCGCGGTCACCGACACCGGCGTCGGCATGACCGACGCGGTGCTCGCCCGCGCGTTCGAGCCGTTCTTCACCACCAAGGAAGTCGGCAAGGGCTCGGGGCTCGGGCTCGCGCAGGTGTTCGGCTTCGCCAAGCAGTCAGGCGGCGGGGTGCGGATCGACAGCACGCCGGGGCGCGGCACGACCGTCAGCGTGTTCGTACCGCGTGCCGCCGGTCCCGCGGCCTCCGTATCCGATGCCCCGACGCCCGCCCCCGCAGAGTCGCTCGATGGCGCGACGGTGATGGTGCTCGACGACGACGATCGCGTGCGACAGGTCGCCGTCGAGGCGCTGCGCGAGGTCGGCTGCCGCGTGGTCGAGGCAGCGGATGGCGAGTCGGCGCTGGAGGCGTTGCTCCACGAACCCGCGATCCGGCTGGTGGTCACCGACATCGCGATGCCCGGCATGACCGGAATCCAGTTCGCGCGGCGTGTGCAGGAGCTGCATCGCGGCGTGGAGGTGTTGTTCGTGACCGGCCACGCCGATCCGACGGACATGGCGGGGGTCCGTCAGGATCGATTGATCCGCAAGCCCTATCCGCGCCGCCTGCTGCTGGAGCGCGTGCGGGCGATCCTCGCCGAGGCGTGACACCGGCTTTCAATCGGCTGCACGACCGGTTCAGTTCTGGTTGTCGCACGCCGTGGCAGGCAGGCGGGACGATGGTGGGAGGGTGGTGATGTTGAAGGCGATGGTGGCGGGCTTGTTGTCGATGACGGCGCTGGTGCCGCCGGCGCTGGCGCAGGACGGGCGATCGATGGACCGTGGCCAATGGCGACGCGAGCGTGCCGAACGCCCGACGCCGCCGCCCGAACCGGCGGTGCGCCCGGCACCGGCGGCCGAAGTGGCCCGCCCGCCCGAACCCGCGCCGCGCCGCCGCGCGTGGCAAGGCACACCCGAGCGCCGCGACCCGGCCCGCTGGCAGCGGGACGGCGAACGGAACGACCGGCGCGCCGCGGGCTTGCCGCGCCCGCCCGCACCGAACGGCGACTGGCGCAGCGAACGCGCCGCCGACGCGCGCGACGACTGGCAGCGCGATCGCGTTCTGCAGGACCGCCGTGACGCGGCGCGGCGTGCGCCCGATCGAGACTGGAGCGCGGAACCGGGCCGTCGCCGCTACGATCGCCGGGACGGGCCGACGCCGCCCGCCGCGGTATGGCGATCGGAGCGCGACGGGCGCTGGGACCGCGCATGGCGGCGCGAGCCGCGCTACGACTGGAGCCGCTATCGCGACGAGCGTCGCTCGGCCTTCCGCCTGCCGCGCTATTACGCGCCTTATGGCTGGAATGGTGGCTATCGCCGCTTCGGGATCGGAATGCCGCTGGCGCCGATGCTCTACACGCCGCGCTACTGGATCTACGATCCTTACGCTTACCGGCTGCCCGACGCCGAGGAGCCGTATCGCTGGGTGCGCTATTACGACGATGCGCTGCTCGTCGATATCGAGGACGGCACGGTCGTCGACGTGATCCACGGCATCTTCGATTGATCGCGATGGCTTGAAAGTCGCGGGGTGGCGCGACACACCGGCGGCCATGTCGCTTACCACCACCCCGCCCGGCCACCCCTCCGCCGTCCGCGCCCGGCAGGGCGCGGCGGTGGCGGCGCGGCTCGACGCCGATCCGCGGATGCAGCGCCTGCCCAGCGACACGGTCGCGGCATGGCGCTGCCCCGATTTCCTTGACGCCGCCAATTGCGACTGGCTGGTGCAGGTGATCGACGGCAACCGCCGCCCCTCGACGCTGTTCAGCGACCGCGGCGGACCGGCCAGCCGCACCAGCGACAGCTGCGACATGGATCGCAACGCCGACGGCATCCGCCAGATCGACCAATATATCGCCGCCTCGCTCGGCATCGCGCCCGAATATGGCGAGACCATGCAGGGGCAGCGCTATGCGCCCGGCCAGCTGTTCCGCGCGCACCACGATTATTTCCACGAGGCCGAAAGTTACTGGCCGGCGATGCGGGAGAATGGCGGGCAGCGCACCTTCACCGCGATGATCTACCTCAACGATGTCGAGGAAGGCGGCGCAACCTGGTTCCCCAAGGGCGGCCTGCGCGTCGCGCCGCGCAAGGGGATGCTGCTGGCGTGGAACAACATGAACCCCGACGGCAGCCCGAACACCGCGACGCTGCACGAGGGCATGGCGGTGCTGGAGGGCACCAAATACATCATCACCAAATGGTTCCGCGAGGAGCCGTGGGGCCGGAAGCCGCGTGTGATGTAAGTCCCTCCGTCATTGCGAGCGTAGCGAAGCAATCCAGGGCGTCCTGGTCCGACACTGGATTGCTTCGCTACGCTCGCAATGACGAGCCCCCGTCGTCCCGGACTTGGATCCGGGACCCCGCTTCTTCTCTCCCACGAGACGGCAGAAAGCGGGATCCCGGATCACGCAAAGAGAGGCAAGCGAGCCGGTCTCGCTTACGCCCCGACCAGCAACCGCTCGCGCGCGATCTTCTCGCGCCACACCAACGGCGCGAGCTGGTGGACGTTGTTGCCCTCGGCATCCACCGCCACCGTCACCGGGAAGTCGGACACCTCGAACTCGTAGATCGCCTCCATTCCAAGGTCCTCGAACCCGACGACCTTGCTGCCCTTGATCGCGCGCGCGACCAGATACGCCGCGCCGCCGACCGCCATCAGATAGGCGCTCTTCGCCTCGCGGATCGCGTCGGTCGCCGCCGGGCCGCGCTCGGCCTTGCCGACCATCGCCAGCAGGCCCTGATCGAGCATCATCCGCGTGAACTTGTCCATGCGCGTCGCGGTGGTCGGACCCGCCGGTCCCACCACTTCCTCGCCGACCGGATCGACCGGGCCGACGTAATAGATCACGCGCCCCTTGAACTCGACCGGCAGCTCCTCGCCCTTCGCGAGCATGTCGGCGATGCGCTTGTGCGCGGCGTCGCGCCCGGTCAGCATCTTGCCGCTCAGCAGCAGCCGGTCGCCCTGCTTCCACGACTGCACCACCTCCGGCGTCAACGTGTCGAGATCGACGCGGATCGCGGCCTTGTCGGGGGTCCAGTTGACGTCGGGCCATTCGGCGAGCTTCGGCGCTTCCAGGAACGCCGGCCCCGAACCGTCGAGCGTGAAGTGGGCGTGGCGGGTCGCGGCGCAGTTCGGGATCATCGCCACCGGCTTGCCCGCGGCATGGCACGGCGCGTCCTTGATCTTGACGTCGAGGATCGTCGACAGCCCGCCCAGCCCCTGCGCACCGATGCCGAGCGCATTGACCTTGTCGAAAATCTCGATCCGCAGCGCCTCGATGTCGTTGCGCGGCCCACGGGCCTTGAGCGGCCCCATGTCGATCGGCTCCATCAGCGCCTGCTTGGCGAGCAGCACGCAATGTTCGGCGGTGCCGCCGATCCCGATCCCGAGCATCCCCGGCGGGCACCAGCCCGCCCCCATCTGCGGCAGCATCTCGACCACCCAGTCGACGATCGAGTCGCTGGGGTTCATCATCTTGAACTTCGACTTGTTCTCGCTGCCACCGCCCTTGGCCGCGACATCGACCGACACCGTATTGCCCAGCACCATCTCGACGTGCAGCACGCACGGCGTGTTGTCGCGGGTGTTGCGGCGCGTGAACGCCGGATCGGCGAGCACCGAGGCGCGCAGCTTGTTCTCCGGATGAAGATAGGCGCGGCGCACCCCCTCGTCGACGACCTCCTGCATCGAGCGGCTGTTGTCGTCGAGCCGGCAGTCCATGCCCCATTTCACGAAGACGTTGACGATCCCGGTGTCCTGACAGATCGGGCGATGCCCCTCCGCGCACATCCGGCTGTTGGTCAGGATCTGCGCGATCGCGTCCTTGGCGGCGGGCGATTGCTCGACCTCGTAGGCGGTGCCCAACGCGCGGATATAATCCATCGGGTGATAGTAACTGATGAACTGGAGCGCGTCGGCGACGCTCTCGATCAGGTCGGCGGTACGGATCACGGTCGTCATGGCGACGCTCTATAAGCGCGGTCGCGCCGGGGCAACAGCGCCGCGAGTCGCTCACCCGTGCGCCCAACATGGTGAAAAAAAATTTGTCGGCTTGCGCTTTTGGAAAGCCGCGGAAGTCCGCGCGTCGCCGCCGATCGGGCCGCCGGCGGACCTTTTAAGGCTCTTGCCCGCGACGCGCATCTGCCACAATCTGTAGAGGTAGAGGCCGGGCACCGGCGCTATTGGTGGTAAGGTGGCGGGTGACGCCCCACATCGATGGCGCGGCCGGCCGGGGGGTTACGAATAGCCGATCCGCACGGATCGCACCACTGACAGGCGGGACGCGAGAGCATGAACTTCACGACCACGGACGCCGAGGCGATGAGCGCAGACACGATCGAGGCGACCGCCACCGAGCAGGCGATCGCCAAGCATGGCGCGCGCACTGCGCCCTATCCGCTCGACGTCGACCACAGCCGCGACGCGCTGCTGACCGATTTCGGCAAGGAGACGCTCAAGGACCGCTATCTGCTGCCGGGCGAAAGCTATCAGGACCTGTTCGTCCGCGTCGCCAGCGCCTATGCCGACGATCAGGCGCACGCGCAGCGGCTGTACGATTACATCTCGAAGCTGTGGTTCATGCCGGCCACCCCGGTCCTCTCGAACGGCGGCACCGGGCGCGGGCTGCCGATCTCCTGCTATCTCAATTCGGTCCCCGACAGCCTCGACGGCATCGTCAAGACGTGGAACGAGAACGTCTGGCTCGCGTCGCGTGGCGGCGGGATCGGCACTTATTGGGGCAACGTCCGCGGGATCGGCGAGCCGGTCGGGCTCAACGGCAAGACCAGCGGGATCATCCCGTTCGTCCGCGTCATGGATTCGCTGACGCTCGCGATCTCGCAGGGCTCGCTGCGCCGCGGCTCGGCGGCCTGCTATCTCGACATCTCGCACCCGGAGATCGAGGAATTCCTCGAAATCCGCAAACCCTCGGGCGACTTCAACCGCAAGGCGCTCAACCTCCACCACGGCGTGCTGATCCCCGACGCCTTCATGGAGGCGGTGCGCGACGGCGCCGAATGGCAGCTCAAGTCGCCCAAGGACGGTTCGGTCCGCGCGACCGTCGACGCGCGCGCGCTGTTCCAGAAGCTGGTCGAGACCCGCCTCGCCACCGGCGAGCCGTACATCGTCTTCGCCGACCATGTGAACTCGACGATGCCCAAGCACCACCGCGAGCTGGGGCTCAAGGTCTCGACCTCGAACCTGTGCAGCGAGATCACGCTGCCGACCGGCACCGACCATCTCGGCAACGACCGGACCGCGGTCTGCTGCCTGTCGTCGCTGAACCTCGAAGCCTGGGACCAGTGGAAGGACGAGAAGGGCTTCGTCGAGGACGTGATGCGCTTCCTCGACAACGTCCTGCAGGATTACATCGACCGCCACGAACCCGGCATGGAGCGCGCGGCCTATAGCGCGGCGCGCGAACGCTCCGTGGGTCTTGGCGTGATGGGCTTCCACTCGTTCCTGCAGGCGCGCGGGCTGCCGTTCGAGGGCGCGATGGCCAAGAGCTGGAACCTGCGCATCTTCAAGCAGATCAACGCGCAGGTGAACGAGGCGTCGATGGTGCTTGCGCATGAGCGTGGGCCGTGCCCCGATGCCGCCGACGTCGGCGCGATGGAGCGCTTCAGCTGCAAGATGGCGATCGCGCCGACCGCGTCGATCTCGATCATCTGCGGCGGCACCAGCGCGTGCATCGAGCCGATCCCGGCCAACATCTACACGCACAAGACGCTGTCGGGCAGCTTCGCGGTCAAGAACCCGTATCTGGAGAAGCTGCTCAGCGAGAAGAGCAAGAACGCCGATTCGGTGTGGAACTCGATCCTCGAGCACGGCGGGTCGGTGCAGCACCTCGACTTCCTCAGCCAGGAGGAAAAGGACTGCTACAAGACCTCGTTCGAGATCGACCAGCGCTGGCTGCTCGAACTCGCCGGCGACCGCACGCCGTACATCGATCAGGCGCAGTCGCTGAACCTGTTCATCCCGGCCGACGTCGAGAAGTGGGACCTGCTGATGCTCCACTTCCGCGCGTGGGAGCTGGGGATCAAGTCGCTCTATTATCTCCGCTCCAAGTCGGTGCAGCGCGCCGGCTTCGCGGGCTCGGAGGGATCGGGCGGGGTCGAGGCCGACAATACGATCGACACGCCGAAATTCTCGATCGGCGAAACGACCGACTATGACGAGTGTCTGGCCTGCCAGTAAATCTTCCGGGGCTCCGGACCTGATCCGGGGCCCCGCTTCTTTCGCAATCGCCGTAAAAGCGGGAACCCGGATCAAGTCCGGGATGACGAGAAGCGGCGGATGGCCGGTGAATGTCGAGCCGTCCTGGAAGAGGCAGCCGCGTAACCCCCTCCGTCATTGCGAGCGAAGCGAGGCAATCCAGGGCGTCCTGGTCCAACCCTGAATTGCGTCGCTGCGCTCGCAATGACGCCCCCCTGCCCCGTTCGCAACGGGATCGAAATTCGCCCGCGATCATTCCGCCACCTCACCTCTCGCGGAAGGAACGGCGCGTGTCGGTCGTCAGCAAGATCGTCAGGACCGTCCTTGCCGCGCTGCTGCTGCTCGTCATCGCGATCTGCCTAGCGATGACAATCGTCCCGCGCTTCCTCGACCGTATCTACTACGACGGCCCGACGTCGGATCACTACGACGGCGCGCGCTTCTTCAACCCCGATGGCGACGACACGATGGCGCCTCCGGCCGGCGGCAGCCGCGGCGGGTTCCTCTGGCGACAACTGACCGGCAGCGACGACCGCCCCGCCTGGCCGGACACCGTCGAGGTGACCGCCGCCCGGCCGCCCGCGCGCGTCGACGGCCCGCGGATGCTCGTGACATGGATCGGCCACGCCACCGTGCTGATCCAGACGCAGGGACTCAACATCCTCACCGATCCGGTGTGGGGTGCGCGCGCCGGTCCGTTCGGTCTCGGCCCACGCCGCGTCGCTACGCCCGGCATCCGTTTCGAGGACCTGCCGCGCATCGACCTCGTGCTGGTCAGCCACAACCATTACGACCATCTCGAGAAGGCGACGCTCCGGCGGCTCTGGCAGCGCGACCGGCCGATGATCGTCACCAGCCTAGGCAACGACAGCGTCATCGCGCAGACCGGCGCGCGCGCCACCGCGCTCGACTGGCGCGGCGCGGTGGAGGTCCGCCCCGGCATCCGTGTCGCGGTCACCCGCAACCATCACTGGGGCAGCCGCTGGTTCGCCGACCGCAATCGCGCGCTCTGGTCGAGCTTCGTCGTGCAACTCCCCACGGGCGGCAATCTGTTCTTCGCGGGCGACACCGGCTTCGGCGACGGCCAATGGCCCGCGGAGGCCGCCGCGCTCGGCCCGGTCCGTCTCGCGCTGCTGCCGATCGGCGCGTTCCGCTTCGTTCCCGGGCAGATGGTGTCGGGCGCTCACATCGGCCCCGCGCACGCAGCGCTGGTGTTCGAGCGGCTGCGCGCCGCACGCGCGCTGGCGATCCACTGGGGCACGTTCCGGCTGTCCTATGAGGCGCGCGACACGCCGCCGCGAATGCTTCAGGCCGCGATGAAGTGCCTCGACCGCACCGGCTTCGACGCGGTCGCGATCGGGCGCACGGTCGAGGTGCCGCCCGCGACCACGTTGCCGCCGCCGACCAGGACCAACCCCGCCGCGATGCTCGCCTGCCTCGACACGCCTGCGGTGCGCGCGCTGCGTTAGGGCAGCGCATGCCTATTCCATATCGTTCGTGCTGAGCCTGTCGGAGCGCGTGCGCCCGGGAACACCCCCCTCGACCGGCTCAGGGCGAACGGCGGTAATTCGACCACTTTCCCCAGCCACATACCCGCTTTGTTCCGCAAAACGCTGGCGGGCCGTGCCACCCGCTGCTACAACGCGCCCCATCACCGTGGCCGACCCTCGCAAGATCATCCACATCGACATGGACGCCTTCTATGCGTCGGTCGAGCAGCGCGACGCACCGGAACTACGCGGGAAACCGGTGGCGGTCGGCGGCAATCGCGCGCGCGGCGTGGTGGCGGCGGCCAGCTATGAGGCGCGTGTCTTCGGGGTGCGCTCGGCGATGCCGTCGGTGGTGGCGGCGCGGCGCTGCCCCGATCTGGTGTTCGTGCCGCCGCGCTTCGACGTCTATCGCGCGGTCAGCCGGCAGATCCACGCGATCTTCGCGGATTACGCCGATGCGATCGAGCCCTTGTCGCTTGACGAAGCCTATCTCGACGTCAGCGAGGACCGCCGCGCGCTCGGCTCGGCCAGCGCGATCGCCGCCGAGATCCGCGCGCGGATCAAGGCCGACACCGGGCTCACCGCCTCGGCGGGGGTCAGCTACAACAAGTTCATCGCCAAGCTCGCCTCGGATCAGAACAAGCCCGACGGCCTGTGCGTGATCCCGCCCGCCAAAGGCGCGGCATTCGTCGCCACGTTGCCGGTCAAGCGCTTCCACGGCATCGGCCCGGTCACCGCCGAGAAGATGGCGCGGCTCGGCATCCACACCGGCGCCGACCTGCGCGATCGCCCGATCGAATTCCTGCGCGCGCATTTCGGCAGCCACGCCGATTATCTCCACGGCGCGGCGCGCGGCATCGACGACCGTCCGGTGCGCGCCGAGCGGCAGGCCAAGTCGGTCGGCGCCGAGCGCACCTTCGACACCAACCTCACCGACCCGGCCGAGATCGACGCCGCGCTGGAGACGGTCGCCGCCGCCGCCTGGACGCGCGTCGCGCGCGCCGACGTGCGCGGGCGCACCGCGACGCTCAAGCTGCGCCGCGCCAATTTCACGACGCTCACCCGCGCGCGTTCGGTGAGCGGCACCATCGATACGCAACGACAATTGCTCGATCTCGGCCGCGGGCTGATCGCGCCGCTGCTCCCGGCGCCGGGCGGAATCAGGCTGCTCGGGTTGACGCTGTCGGGCATCCTGCGCGACGAGGAACTGGTGCAGCCCGCCCTTCCCCTTTGAAACGCAAGGATATGCCGATGAAGCCGCCGATCGGCCCCGCCACCCGCCTGTGCATGTCGCTCGCCGCGCGCCCCGGCACCTTCGGGTCGCGCTTCCACAACCATCTCTATGACGCGCTCGGGCTTGACTATGTCTACAAGGCGTTCACCACCGACGATCTGGCCGGCGCGATCACCGGCATCCGCGCGCTCGGCATCCGCGGCTGCGCGGTGTCGATGCCGTTCAAGGAAGCGGTCATCCCGATGCTCGACGGCCTGCGCGACAGCGCTGCGGCGATCGACAGCGTCAACACGATCGTCAACACCGATGGCGAATTGCTCGGCTACAACAGCGATTACAGCGCGGTGCGCGACTTGATCGCCGACCTGCCCCGCGTGTCGTTCGTGCTGCGTGGCAGCGGCGGGATGGGTAAGGCGGTCGCGACCGCTTTGGTCGACGCCGGCTTCCCCGACGGCACGATCGTCGCGCGCAACGAGGCAGCCGGGCGCGCGCTCGCCGAGCGGCTCGGCTGCCGCTGGCAGGCAGAGGCGACCGGCGACGCGCCGCTGCTCGTCAACGTCACTCCGCTTGGCATGACCGGCGCGGATCACGACGCGCTCGCCTTCACGCCGGATCAAATCGCCGCCGCGCAGATCGTCATCGACGCGGTGGCCAAGCCGGTCGAAACTCCACTGCTCCGTGCAGCCAAAGCGGCGGGCAAGACGGTCGTCACCGGCGCGCAGATCGCGACGCTGCAGGCGCTAGAACAATTTGTCCTCTACACCGGCGTGCGCCCGACCGACGAACAGGTCGCCGCGGCGGAAGCCCATGCGCTGAGCTAAACCCCGTCGCCCCGGCCTTGAGCCGGGGCCCCGCTTCTTCTTCTACGGTGGGCAAGAAGCGGGGCCCCGGATCAAGTCCGGGGCGACGAACTCAAATGACGATTACGAAACCAGCACCTTGATCCCGGTCCGATCCTCCAGCGCCTGCGCGCCGAGCACCACCGCGCCCAGCGGCCCGGCATTGCCGCCCAGCGCGGCGGGGACGATGAACGTGTCCATGTCCGCCACCGCCGGCAGCGCGACATAGCCGTTCAGGCTCGCCGCCGTCGCCGCGCGCAGCCGCGGCAGCAGCCACGGATTGCCGACCATCACGCCCCCGCCCAGCACGATCCGCCGCGGCACGCCGGTCAGCGTCAGCGTCGCGAACAGCGACGACAACGCGCCGACCACCGTCTCCCACGCCGAATGGTCGTGCGGCAGATCTTCGCCCTTGATGCCCGTCCGCGCCGCGATCGCCGGTCCGGCGGCGAGCCCCTCGACGCACGCACCGTGATAGGGGCACGACCCCGCCCAATCGTCGCCCGGCAGCCGCACGGGACGGATATGACCGAACTCGCTGTGCGTCAGCCCGTCGACGGGCCGGCCGTGCGCGATCATCCCCGCGCCGACGCCGGTCCCGACCGTGACATAGGCGAGATCGCCCAGCCCCTGCCCGGCGCCCCAGCGCGCCTCGCTCATCGCCGCGCCGACCACGTCGCTGTGGAAGCCGACCGGCACGTCGTAGCGCGCCGCCAGCCGCCGGGCGATGTCGGTCCCCGCCCAGTGCGGCTTGGGGGTGGAGGTGATCTTGCCGTAATCGGGCGATTGCGGATCGATCGAGACGGGTCCGAAGCTGGCGATGCCGATCGCCGCGACGCCGCGCCACTTGTCCATCGCCGCCTCCAGCGCGGGCAGCGTCTCTTCGGGCCGGGTGGTCGGAACGCGCACTTCCTCCAGGATCGCGTCGGGGCCGTTGGAGAGCACCGCGATGCACTTCGTGCCGCCCAGTTCCACGCCCGCGATCAACGGCAGCTGCGCCATTCAGTCTTCCTCCTCGGCCGCGGCGTCGATCCGCCGCAGCATGTCCGTGAACTGCGCCAGTTCGTCCGCGTCGAAGCGCCCGAAGATCCGGCGCTCCAATGCGACGGCCTGCGGCGCGACCTGCGCGTACAGCGCTTCGCCCTCCGGGCTCAAGCGCAGATGGTGCGATCGCCGGTCGGTGGCATTGGGGGTCCGCGTCAGCAACCCGCGTTCGGTGAGCGCGATCGCGGCGCGGCTCACCGTCACCTTGTCCATCCGGCTGCGCTCGCCCAGCTGCGCCTGCGTGACCGGCGCATATTCGGCGATCAGCGTCACCAGCCGCCATTCGGGCACCGTCAGCCCGAACGCCGCCTCATACGCCCCTGCGATCCGGCCGCTGACACGATTGGACGTGACCGACAGCAGGTAGGGGAGGAATTGTTCGAGGTGAAGGCGTTCTACCATGGGACACCTGCGGAAAGGCGAGAAGGAGGGGGCCGGAACCAGAACCGGAAACGTTGCATTAATGTGACAAGCGGCACAAGGACGTCATCCACTTTCACGGAGTCACATTCGGGAGGCGCAACGGAGCAGGCAATGGCATCGACGACGGCAAACGGTATCCAGATCGAATATGAGGACGAAGGGCCGCGCGACGGCCAGCCGATCCTGATGGTGATGGGCCTGGGGGCCCAACTGGTCCGATGGCCGCAGGCGATGGTCGATGCGCTGGTCGACCGTGGCTACCGCGTAATCCGCTACGACAATCGCGACGTCGGCCTCTCCACAAAGTTCGATGAGTGCGGCGCGCCGCATATCGTGTGGACCGCGATGCAGATGCAGTTCGGGCGCGTGCCCGCAGTGCCGTACACGCTCACCGACATGGCGCAGGACGCGATCGGCCTGCTCGATGCGCTGGGAATCGACCGCGCGCATGTCGTCGGCGCCTCGATGGGCGGGATGATCGCGCAATTGATCGCGTCGCGCTGGCCGGAACGGGTCCGCACGCTCACCTCGATCATGTCGACCACCGGTCATCCGTCCTGCTCGCGGCCGACGATGCGCGCCACCGCCCTGCTGCTGCGCCATCCGAAAAGCGACGACATCGAGGCGATCGTCGCGCACGGTACGATGGCCGGGCGTGCGGTCGGCGGACGCTTTCCGATCGAGGACGCGATCATGGCCGATCGGATCCGCGCCGAAACCTTGCGCAACCGCTGCCCGACCGGGTTCCTGCGGCAAATGGCGGCGATCATCGCCGATGGCGACCGCACCGATCGCCTCCGCCGCATCACCGCTCCCACGCTGGTGATCCACGGCAGCGACGATCCGCTGGTGCCGGTCGCCGGCGGCCGCGCCACCGCACAGGCGATCCAGGGCGCGCGGCTGCTGGAGATCGACGGCATGGGCCACACGCTCCCGCCCGAGCTGGTCGATCCGATCGTCGAAGCGATCGACGACCACATCCGTCATCGCCGTCGCGACCCGATCCCGCAGGCGGCGTAATCCGCGCGAGGCGTGGCTGCCCCCCGCCGCGCCACCGCGAGCGACAAGCGTGAAGGACGGGATCGACCGACGCGACCAGGCGCTATAGTCTTCGCGCATCGCCGGTCGCAACGAAAGGACGCGCATGTTCGTCGATTTCCGCGATCAACCGCCACCCCCGCCCTGGCAGCCACGGCGTGCCCGACAGCGGCTGACGCGGCGGCAGGTAAAGGCGCTGGCGGCGATCATCGGCTTCAACGTCATCCTGTTGATCGTCGCGCCGATCGGTGGGGCCACACTGATCGGCGCGTTGGCAATGCTGTTTCGATAAAGTAACGAAATTTTATAACAATACTAGCACTTCCCGCCACTTGCCGCTTGCGTCAAGCTGGCGATATAGGGTTCGGATCGCGCCGGGGGGCAGCGATTCGGGGGGAATCCGGTGACGCTGGACGTGGCCACGCTGTTCATCGCCAGCACGGCGATCGAAGCCGTCATGGCGCTCTATTTCTGGACGCTGTGGCTCGGCCATCGCGGTCGACGGCTGCCGCTGTGGGTGGCGTGCTCGATCACTGCCGGGGTGGCCGGCTGCATCTGCTACATGTTGCGCGGCATCGCGGCGGATTGGCTGGCGATCTGGGCGGCACAGGTCTGCTTCATCCAGGTCTTCGCGTTTTTGTGGGCCGGCGTGCGGCTCGTCCACGGGCATTCGCATCCGCCGCTCGCGATATGGGGCGGATCGCTGGTCTGGACCGCTGCCTGCCTGATCCCCGCCCTGTTCGCGGCCGAGGCGCTGCGCAACGTCGTGGCGACCTTCGCCTTCACCGCTTATTGCCTCGCGATGACCGCGGAGTTGCTGCGGCCCGCCAACGGTCGCGCCGCGCCGCCGCGCGTGCTTACCGCGATACTGCTGGTGCTCGTGTCGACCTCGTCGCTCGCGCTCGCCGCCTATACCGCGACGCACAGCGCGATCGTCACGCCGCTCGCCAGCCGCAGCCAGCTTCCCGCGGTATGGCTGCTGCTGTACACCGCGATCTACATCACGCTGATCCTGTCGCTGACCACGCTGGAACTCGGCAACGAGGCGCAGCGTCAGCGTGAGGCCGCGACCACCGACTCGCTGACCGGGCTGCTCAACCGCCGCGCCTTCATGGAGCAGGCGACGCCCGCGTTGGTGGGGACCGGCGGCACCACCTTGCTGATGCTCGATCTCGATCATTTCAAGCAGGTCAACGATCGCTGGGGCCATTCCGCCGGTGACCGGGCGCTGGTGCTGTTCGCGGGCGCATTGCTCGACACCGCCGGCCGGGTCGCGGGCGCCGTCCCCGCCCGGATCGGCGGCGAGGAATTTGCGGTCCTGCTGCCGGGACATTCGCGTGAGGAGGCGGTGGCGCTGGCGCACCGGATCGCCGCCCGCACGCGCGAACTGCGTCACACCCCGGACGCGCATCCGCTCACGGTCAGCATCGGGCTGGCGGACAATGACCCGGGGCGACCGTCGCTGGACGACCTGCTCGCCGCTGCCGATCGCGCGCTCTACCGCGCGAAGAGCGGCGGGCGCGACCGGCTGGAGATCGACGGCGGCGTCGGCGCGCCAACGCTTGTCACCGGGCTCGCCGCCTGATCCATCCGCGGGCGCGGCGATCAACCCTCAAACCACGATCTCCGTCGGCGCGGGATGCCCGAGAAAGGCCGTCGGGCTCGCCGTCGCGCCATAGGCCCCGGCGAGGAAGATCGCGATCACCTCACCCACCGCCACGGCCGGCAAGGCCACCCGATCCCCCAGCCGATCGAGCGGCGTGCACAGGCAGCCGACCACCGACACCTCGCCCTCGGCCGTCGCGCCCATCCGCCCGGCCACCGCGAGCGGATAGTTGCGCCGCACCACCGTTCCGAAATTGCCGCTCGCCGCCAGTTGGTGATGAAGCCCGCCGTCGACGACGACGAACGTCTCGCCCCGGCTCTGCTTCACGTCGATGACCTGCGTCAGATAGACGCCCGCCGCCGCCACCAGCCAGCGCCCGAGTTCGATCGCGAACCGGCTGTCGCGCAGCACCTCACGGCGCGCCGCCAGCGCCTCGCCCAGCGCCGCCCCGACCGACGCGACATCCAGCGCCACGTCACCCGCGAAGTACGGCACCCCGAACCCGCCGCCGAGATTGACCAGCGGCGGCACCGCCCCCGCCTCCTCGGCCAGCTGCGCGGCAAGCGCCAGCGTCGCCGCCTGCGTCTCGATCACCGCGCCGGCATCCAGCGCCTGCGACCCGGCGAAGATATGGAACCCCCGCCAGTCCGCGCCCGCCGCGATCAGCTCGCGCACCACCGGAGCGGCGTGTTCGGCATCGATCCCGAAGGGCGAGGCGCGACCACCCATCTTCATGCCCGACCCGCGCAATTCCAGATCGGGGTTCACCCGCACCGCCAGCCGCGGCACGATCCCGAGCCGCTCGCCCGCCGCCAGCGCGCGCCGCGCCTCGCCTGCCGATTCGAGATTGATCGTCGCGCCCGCCGCGATCGCCGCCGCCAGCTCGTCGTTGCGTTTGCCCGGCCCCGCGAAGCTGATCGCCGCGCCCGGTTTCACCGCCAGCGCGCGCGCCAGCTCACCCGCCGAGGCGACGTCCAGCCCGTCGACCAGCGGCGCAACCCGCGCCAGCAACACCGGCAACGGATTGGCCTTGATCGCATAATGCAGGTCGACCGCCACCGGCATCGCTTCGCGGAACCGCGCCACCTGCGTCGCGACCAGCGCCGCGTCATAGACGAACAGCGGCGAGCCATACGCTTCGACCAGCGCCGTCGCGTCGTGCCCGCCGATTATCAGCGCGCCAGTCTGCGCGGCAAAGGCCGGCGGGATCGGTCCCATCGGCTTCATACCCCCGCCTCCCGCACCGCCGCCGCGATCGCCGCGCGGTCCAGCTTGCCATTGGCATTGCGCGGCAGTTCGGCACGCCACGCGATCCGCGCCGGCTGCATATAGGCGGGCAGCTCGCGCTTCAGCCGCCCACGCAACGCCGGCTCATCCGCCGAGTCGCCGCGCGCGACCAGCACGATCGCCTGCCCCAGACGCGCGTCGGGAACGCCGACCGCCACCGCCTCCGCGGTTTCCGGACCGGCAGTCGCAGCCTCCTCGATCTCCTGCGGGCTGATGCGATGCCCGGCGCTCTTGATCATCTCGTCATCGCGCCCGACGAAGCGCAACAGCCCGTCGCCGTCCGCCACCACTGTGTCCCCCGACCACACCGCCGTCCCGCCATATCGCGATTTAACCGGTGCCGGCCGAAAGCGTTGCGCGGTCCGCTCGGCATCACGCCAATAGCCCTGCGCGACCAGCGGCCCGGCATGGACCAACTCGCCCGGCTCCCCCGCCGCGGCCAGCGTCCCGTCGCGCCGGACGACCAGCACCTCCGCAAACGGCACCGCACGCCCGATCGAATCGGGATGCGCGTCGACCAGGTCGGGATCGAGATAGGTCGAGCGAAACGCCTCGGTCAGCCCGTACATCGGAAACAGCCGCGCCGCCGGGAACCGCGCGCGCAGCGCCCGCACCATCGTCGGCGTCAGCGCGCCGCCCGAATTGGTCAGCCGGCGCAACTGCCCGGCCACCACATCGGGCCATTCGCTCTCCAGCAGCTGCGTCCACAGCGGCGGCACCCCCGCCAGCGTCGTCGCCCCAACCCGCGCCACCGCCTTCACGACGTCGCGCGGCGTCAGATAATCGAGCGGCGCGACCGCCGCCCCCGCCGCCCAGGTCGAAAGCAGCTGGTTCTGCCCGTAATCGAACCCTAGCGGCAGCACCGCCAGCACGCGGTCGTCGGGCGCGATCTCCAGATAATGCGCGACCCCGACCGCCCCCAGCCACAGGTTCGCATGGCTGAGCATCACCCCCTTCGGCCGCCCGGTCGACCCCGAGGTATAGAGCAACGCGACCAGTGCATCGGGATCGGCCGCCGACCGCGGCAAAGCATCGCCCGCCCGCGCCTCGGTCACGACGCGGCAGCCGTCCGGCACGTCGCCCGGCTCCAGCGTCGCCGCGCGCGCGTCCTGCGTCAGCAGCAGCGCCGCCTCGCTGTCGGCGAGGATATGCGCGACCTGCGCGCGCCGCAGCACCGGATTGACCGGCACATGCACCAGCCCGGCGCGTGCCGCCGCCAGCGGCATCCAGCACGCCACCCGCGTCTTCGGCAGCCACGTCGCGACCCGCGCGCCGGCCGCAAGCCCGAGCCCGGCCAGCCACCCCGCCAGCCGCGCGACCGCGTCTTCGGCGGCGGCATAATCGACCACGCCCTCGCGATCGATCAGCGCGGGCGCGTGCGGCTGCCCACGCAGCACATGGTCGATCGGGCGCGGCGTAGCATCAGGGGACACCATGAGAGTGGCTTCTAGGCTCAGGCGTTGCGGAATCCACCCCTTGCGCCTAACGCGACGCCGGCTTGCCGCCGGATTAATGCGGCGAAGGTGGAGGTTGCGTGATTCCCGAAGGCACGAGCGAAATCGAGACGACCGTGCGCGCGGTGCTGGTCGACGTGCTGGCGCTCGCCCCCGAGCGCGTCGCGGCCTTCCGCGCCGACACGCCGCTGTTCGGCGCGCTGCCCGAACTCGATTCGATGGCGGTGGCCGGCGTGCTCACCGAGCTGGAGGACCGGCTCGGGATCGTCATTGAGGACGACGAGGTCGACGGTGAGATGCTCGAAACGTTCGGCGCACTGGTGACCTTCGCCGCCGGCAAGGCGCTGGTTTAAGTCGCTCCATCGCCGAACGCCGTCATCCCGCGCAGGCGGGGACGACGAACCTAGCCGTCGCCCCGGCCTTGAGCCGGGGCCCCGCTTCTTCTTGGCCACAGAAGTAAGAAGCGGGACCCCGGATCAAGTCCGGGGTGACGGGAAAACAACTATTCCGCCGCTTCCCTGACCGCCTCGAACTCAGCCGCCGCGAGGAATCGCTCGGCATCCAGCGCCGCCATGCACCCGGTCCCTGCCGCGGTCACCGCCTGGCGATAGACCTTGTCCATCACGTCGCCGCACGCGAACACGCCGGGCACGCTGGTGCGCGTCGAGCCGGTCTCGACCGCGATATAGCCGTCCTCGTCGAGCGCGAGATGCCCGCGGAACAGCTCGGTCGCCGGATGGTGCCCGATCGCCACGAACCCGCCCTCGACGTCGATCCGCGAAGGCGCGCCGGTGACGGTGTCCTCCAGCTCCAGCGCCACAAGGCCCGCAGTCCCGCCGCCATCGACGAACGCGCGGACTTCCTTGTTCCACAGCACCTTGATACCCGGATGCGCGAACAGCCGCTCCTGCAGGATCCGCTCCGCGCGCAGCGTGTCGCGGCGGTGGATCAGCGTCACGTCGTCGCTGTGGTTGGTCAGGTACAGCGCCTCCTCGACCGCGGTATTGCCGCCGCCAATCACCGCCACCTTCTTGCCGCGATAGAAGAAGCCGTCGCACGTCGCGCAGGCGCTGACGCCCTTGCCCTTCATCGCGTCCTCGCTGTCGAGCCCCAGCCACTTGGCCTGCGCGCCGGTCGCGATCACCAGCACCTCGCCCTCGTAGACGTCGCCGCCGTCACCGATCAGCCGGAACGGGCGCGACGTCAGGTCGACCTCGACGATCGTGTCCCACATCAACCGCGTGCCGACATGCTCGGCCTGTGCCTGCATCTGCTCCATCAGCCACGGCCCCTGGATCACCTCCTTGAAGCCGGGATAATTTTCCACGTCGGTGGTGGTGGTCAGCTGGCCGCCGGGCTGGATGCCCTGCACCACGATCGGCGCCATTCCGGCGCGCGCGCCGTAGATCGCGGCGGACAGCCCGGCCGGGCCCGAGCCCAGGATCAACATGCGAGTCGAATGTGTCGTCATGCGCGCGATGTAGGATGGTGCGCCGTTCAAGGGAACCGCGCGCGTTGCGCCCCGCCCCAAGTCCTGCTTTGGTCCCGCGATGACCGACTTTAGCGCCCTGCTCCAGCCCGATCGCGGCCAGCCCGCCCGCGACATCCACGTCGTCCACCCCGACCGCTTCGCCGACTGGCTGGCCGGGCAGCCGATCCGCGTCCGCACCGCGATCACCGCCAACAAGGTCACCGGGCGCGCCGGCAATCGCGCGATCCTGCCCGGCGAGGCGGCGGACGACTGGGCGATGCTGCTGGTCTGCGACGAGCCGCTCGACTCGCCGTGGCGGATCGCCTCGCTCGCCGACACGCTCCCGGAAGGCACGTACCGCCTCGCCGACGGCGGCGCGACCGGCGCGGCGGGGCTCGGCTGGCTGCTCGCCCAGCATCGCTTCACCCGCTATCGCAAGGTCGAACCCGCCGCGCCGCGCGTGCTGCTCACCGCCGACGTCGCCGCGATCGACGAGACCGTCCGCCTCGCCGCCGCCATCGCGCGCGTCCGCGATCTGGTCGACACCGGCGCGAGCGACCTCGGCCCCGCCGAGCTGGAGGCGGAGGCCGACGCGCTTGCCGCACAGCATGGCGCGACCGTCACCGTGACGCGCGGCGACGCGCTCGCCACCGGCTATCCGATGATCCACGCGGTCGGACAGGCGGCGAGCAAGGACCGCGCGCCACGGCTCATCGAACTCGAATGGGGCGATCCGTCTGCGCCGCGCGTCGCACTGGTCGGCAAGGGCGTCTGTTTCGATTCGGGCGGGCTGGACATCAAGCCGTCGGCGGGAATGCGGCTGATGAAGAAGGACATGGGCGGCGCCGCGCACGCGCTCGCGCTCGCCGCGCTGGTGATGCAGGCGCGGCTCAGGGTGCGGCTCCACCTGCTGATCCCCGCCGTCGAAAATGCCATCGCCGGCAACGCCTTCCGCCCCGGCGACGTGCTGACGACGCGCAAGGGGCTGACGGTCGAGAACACCAACACCGATGCCGAAGGCCGGCTGATCCTCGGCGACGCGCTGACCAGAGCGGTCGAGGGCGCGCCCGACCTGCTGATCGACTTCGCGACGCTCACCGGCGCGGCACGCGTCGCGCTCGGGCCGGACCTGCCCGCGACCTTCGTGCAGGACGAAACCCTCGCGACCGAGTTGCTCGCGTCCGGGACGACGGTCCACGATCCGCTGTGGCGACTGCCGCTATGGGACGGCTATGACGACATGCTCAAGTCGGACGTGGCCGACATGGTCAACGCCCCCGACGGCGGCTTCGCGGGTTCGATCACCGCGGCCTTGTTCCTCCGCCGCTTCGTGCCCGCCAACCTGCCATGGGCGCATCTCGACACCTTCGCATGGCGTCCATCGGCGCGTCCGGGGCGCCCGAAGGGCGGCGAAGCCTATGGCCTGCGCGCAACATGGGCGCTGCTGAAGAAAAGGTTCGGCTGATCGACCACGTCATCCCGGACGTGATCCGGGATCCCGCTTCGTCCTGCCCGACCGTCAAGAAGAAGCGGGGCCCCGGATCAAGTCCGGGGCGACGTGGAGGGAGGCACGCGCCAGCCCCAAGTCCCGTCACCCCTGCGCAGGCAGGGGCCCATGTCTGCATCGTGCCGCGAAACTTCTGACACACGGACCATCACCCCTGTGTCAAACCGCCCAAAGCACGAAACAGTCATAGGCCCCTGCCTCCGCAGGGGCGACGGTGCCTTATCCGACCGCCGCCTCGATAATCGGCACGAACTTCGCCGCGCTCAAACTCGCCCCGCCGACCAGCGCACCATCGACATCCGGCACCGCCATGATCGCGCGCGCGTTGTCGCCGGTCACCGACCCGCCGTACAAGATCCGCACCCCGTCCGCCGCATCGCCGATCAGCTGCCGCATCTTGGCCCGCGCGATCGCGTGGATCGCCGCGATCTCCTCAAGCGTCGGCGTCCGCCCGCTCCCGATCGCCCAGCGCGGTTCGTAGGCGATCGTCAGCCAGTCGCCATGCGCCTTCTCGGGCAACGACTTCTCGATCTGCGCCTGCACCACGCGCTCGGCCCGCCCCGCGTCGCGCTCCGCCCCCGTCTCGCCACAGCACAGGATCACCGACAGCCCGTGGCGATGCGCCGCCGCCGCCTTCGCCCACGCGTCCTGACTCGTCTCGTTCTGATACTCGCGTCGCTCGGAATGGCCGACGATCGTGAAGCGCGCGCCCGCTTCGCGCACCATCGCCGCCGAGACGCTGCCGGTATAGGCACCGCTCTCCGCCTCGTGCACATCCTCCGCCCCGATCGCCAGCCCGGGCACGCGCTGCGCGGCCGGCGCGATCAGCGTCGCCGGCACCGCCACCGCCACGTCGACCTCGGGCAAGCGCGCCGCCGCCGCCGCCACCGCATCCAGCTCCGCCAGCAACGCCAGATCGCCGTTCATCTTCCAGTTGCCCGCCACCAGCTTGCGCCGCACGATCGTGTCTCCCCGTTGAGTTGTTAAACCTGTTATACGACCGCGCGGCTTGATGCCAGCCGGACCTGTGCCTAAAGCGGCGAGCTTCACTCCTGTCCCGGTCTGCCTCTTCCATGCTCAGCTTCCTCCGCGGCATCATCCATTCGAAGGTCGGCATGATCGTCACCTTCGGCATCCTGATCGTGATCGCACTGGCGTTCGCGGCCGGTGACGTCACCGGTCTGGCGAGCGGCGGGGGTATTCTCGGCCACCCGCTGGCGGCGGTCGACGGCGAGAAGGTCACCGCGGACGACATCCGCCGCCGCGCGCAGGACGAGATCCGCAGCGCCCGCCAGCAGCAGCCCGATCTCGACATGGCGACCTTCGTCCGCGCCGGCGGCGTGGAGAGCCTCATCACCCGCTCGCTGACCGGGCTGGCGCTGGAGACGTTCGGTGAGGAACAGGGAATGCGCGTCAGCCGCGCGTTGGTCGGCAGCGAGCTGAAGGCAATCCCGGCCTTCGCGGGCGCGACCGGCCAGTTCGACCAGCAGGCGTATCTCCGCCTGATCGCGCAGCGCGGGATGACCGATGCGCAGGTCCAGCGCGAGATTGCGCGCGAGACGATGGCGCAGTTCCTGATCGTGCCGACGGTCGGCGCCAGCCAGGTGCCGCAACGCCTCGCCCTGCAATACGCCTCGTTACTGCTCGAACGCCGCGCCGGTCAGGCGGCGCTGATTCCCGCCAGCGTGTCCGGCCCCGCGCCGACCGACGCCGAAGTGCAGGATTGGTACAAGCGCAACGTCGCGCGCTACACCACGCCCGAGCGCCGCGTGATCCGCTACGCTTTGGTCACCCCGCAGCAGGTCGCCGCGCAGGCGGTGCCCAGCGACGCCGAGATCCAGAAGGCCTATGACGCCGACAAGGCGAAATACGCCCCCAAGCCGCTCCGCGACGTGACGCTGGCGACCGTGCTCGACCAGAAGGCTGCGCAGGCGCTCGCCGACAAGGTCAAGGCCGGCACCCCGCTCGCCACCGCCGCGCGCGCCGCCGGGCTGGAAGCGCGCACGATCACCGCGGTCGAGCAATCCGCGCTCGCCACCCAGACCTCGCCCGCGGTCGCCGCCGCGCTGTTCGCCGCCGCGCAGGGCAATGTCGTCGGCCCGGTGCGCGGTGCGATCGGCTTCGTCGTCGCGCGCGTCGAGAAGGTCACGCAGGACCCCGGCAAGACGCTGGCGCAGGCCCGCCCGGAGATCGTCGCCGCGCTGACCAAGCAGAAGGCGAACGACGCGATCGGCAAGATCCGCGACGCGGTCGAGGATGCGCTGGCCGACAACGCCAACATCGCCGAGGTCGCGCGCGACCAGAAGCTCAACGTCCAGGCCACCCCGGCGGTGCTGTCGAGCGGCATCAACCCCGATCAGCCGCAGGCGCAGCCCGACGCGACGCTCGCCCCGGTGATCGCCGCCGGCTTCGCGGCCGAGGACGGCGACACGCCGACGACGGTCGGCATCGGGCAGGACGGCGGCTTCGCGATCGCCGCGCTCGACCGCATCGTCCCCGCCACCCCGATCCCGCTCGCCCAGGCGCGCGCGAAGGTGGTCGCCGATCTCACCGCCGATCGCGCGCGCCGCGCCGCGCAGGCCGCCGCCAACGCGATCGTCGCCAAGGTCAACGCCGGCACCCCGCTCGCCGCGGCCGTCGCACAGGCGGGCGTCAAGGCACCGGTCGAGCGCGTCGAGGCGACCCGCGCGCAGATCACCGCCAATCAGGGGCAGGTGAACCCGGTGCTCGCGATGATGTTCGGGATGAAGCAGGGCAGCGCGCGCGCGATCCAGGCGCCCGACGGGCGCGGCTGGCTGGTGCTGCGCGTCGAGCAGATCGTACCCGGCGACGCCAGCAAGCAGCCCGCCGCGATCCAGGCGGCCCGCGCCGATCTCGGCCGCGCGATCGGCGGCGAATATGCACAGCAATTCGCCAACGCCGTCGCCGCCGCGCAGGGCGCCAAGCGCTACCCCGACGCGATCGCCCAGCTGAAGAAGGACCTCGTCGGTGGCGACGCCGGACAGTGACGCCCCCGAAGCGGCGGCCGCGGCGCTTGCCGCCGGCCGCCCGGCGCTCGTCTGGCGGCGGCGGATCGCCGACACCGAGACACCGGTCGCCGCCGCGCTCAAGCTGATCGAGCCCGGCCGCGGCGACTTCCTGCTCGAATCGGTCGAGGGCGGCGCAGTGCGCGGTCGCCACTCGATGATCGGCCTCGCCCCCGATCTCGTGCTGCGCGCGCAAGGCGACCGCGCCGAAATCAACCCGCGCTGGCTGGAGGATCGCGACGCCTTCGCGCCCTGCGCCGCGCCGACGCTGGCGGCATTGCGCGACCTCGTCGCCTCGATCCGCATGGACCTGCCGCCCGAACTGCCGCGCGCGCTGGCGTGCCTCGTTGGCTATTTCGGTTACGAGACGATCGGGCTGGTCGAAAAACTCCCGCAGCCCGAACAGGATGCGCTCGGCCTTCCCGACCTGATGTTCGTGCGCCCGACCGTCATCCTGATGTTCGACCGGCTCGCCGACGAATTGTTCCTCGTCGCGCCGGTCTGGCCCGACGCCGCGCACACCCCGGGCGACCAGATCGCCGCCGCCGAGGACCGCCTTGATGCGGTCGAGGCCCGCCTCGCCGCCGCCGCGCTCCCGCCGCGCGCCCGCGCCGAGCTGACCGAGGTTGCGCTCGCCCCGACGCTCCCTCCGGGTCGCTATGCGGAAATGGTCGCGCGCGCGCAGGACTATATCGCGGCCGGCGACATCTTTCAGGTCGTGCTCGCGCAGCGCTTCACCGCGCCCTTCCCGCTCCCGGCGTTCGAGCTGTATCGCGCACTGCGCCGCATCAACCCGTCGCCGTTCCTCTACCATCTCGACCTGCCCGGCTTCGCGCTCACCGGATCGAGCCCCGAGATCCTCGTCCGCGCGCGCGACGGCGAGGTCACGATCCGGCCGATCGCCGGCACCCGCCCGCGCGGCAAGACCGCGCTGGAGGACGCCGCCAACCGCGACAGCCTGCTCGCCGACCCCAAGGAGCGCGCCGAACATCTGATGCTGCTCGACCTCGGCCGCAACGACGTCGGGCGTGTCGCCTCGCCCGGCACGGTGCAGGTGACCGACAGCTACGGCATCGAATTCTACAGCCACGTCATGCACATCGTCTCGAACGTCGTCGGCCGGCTCGCGCCCGAGCATGACGCGATCGACGCTTTGTTCGCAGGCTTCCCGGCCGGCACGGTCAGCGGCGCGCCCAAGGTCCGCGCCTGCCAGATCATCGCCGAACTCGAGCCCGAGAAGCGCGGCGCCTATGCCGGCGGCGTCGGTTATTTCTCCCCCGACGGGTCGATGGATTCGTGCATCGTCCTGCGCACCGCGGTGATCAAGGACGGGACGATCCACGTCCAGTCCGGCGCGGGCATCGTCGCCGACAGCGAGCCGGCCTATGAACAGCGCGAATGCGAGGCCAAGGCCGGCGCCCTCCTCGCCGCCGCGCGCGAAGCGGTGCGGCACGCGTCGACGCCCGACTTCGGCCAGTAAGCCCCTTACGTCATCCCGGGCTTGATCCGGGATCCCGCTTCTTCCTGCCCGCCATCACCGCCGGCAGGCTGCCAGCTCCTCGCCGAGCGTGCGGACAAGCGCCGCCGCCGGCATCGCCCGCGCGAGCGGCGCGCCCTGCCCCGCCCATTGCGCGCCGTAGCCATGCTCGCCCCTCGCCACCGCGGCGGCATGGAGCGCCTTCCCCGCGTCATAGGCGATCGGATAATCGGGGGGCCGCCGCCCCGCGACCTGCTCACCCAGAGCGGTGAAGCGATTGGCCAGCGCCCGCGCCGGCCGGCCCGAGATCAGCGAGGTGAGCACGGTGTGATACCCACCCTCCCCCGCCAATGCCGCCCGATATCCGTCGCTCGCCGCCGACTCGGGACAGGCGATGAACGCCGTCCCGAGCTGCGCCGCGACCGCACCCAGATCGAGCGCGGCGGCGATCCCCGCGCCATCCATGATCCCGCCCGCCGCGACCACCGGCAGCGATGTCGCGCGCACCAGCAGCCGCGTCAGCGCGACCGTCCCCAGCGCATCGTCCGGCGCTTCGGTATCGAACACCCCGCGATGCCCGCCCGCCTCGATGCCCTGCGCCACGACCGCATCGATCCCCGCCGCCGCGATCCGCCGCGCCTCGTCGAGACTGGTGGCGGTCGCCATCGTATAGATGCCACGCGCCCGCAGCGCGCCGATCACATCCGCGCCCGGCACCCCGAAGTGGAAGCTGACCACCGGCGGCGCGACCTCCAGCAGCATCGCCAGCATGTCGGGATCGTCGGCAAAGCTCCGGTAGATCTCGCGCAAGGCGTTCGGCGGCACCGCGCCATATTCCGCGAACACCGGCGCGAGCCATGCCAGCCACGCCGCCTCGCGCGCCGGATCGGGCGTGGCGGGGCGATGGACGAACAGATTGACGTTGAACGCGCGCACGGTCCGTTCCCGCACCTCTGCGATCATCGCGCGCGCGGCGACCGCATCGACGGCACCGACGCCGATCGACCCGAGTCCGCCCGCCTCCGACACATGCGCCGCGAGCGTGGGTGTCGCGACGCCCGCCATGGGCGCCTGGATCAGCGGCAGATGGAGCTTCAGCCGATCAACAAACGACATGCCAACCTACCTGACGGAGCGAGAACATCATCTCCGTCAAACCGGACCCGATCCCGCACCCCGCTCCTTCTTGCCGAACCGCCGTTCACCGTCCGCCGGGGATCATCGAATCGTTCTTCTCCGCCGCGCGCCGCTCGGCCGCCCACGCGCGGTTCATCATCAGCGCGCAGCCGGTCTGCCCGCCCGAGCCGACCGGCGAGCACGTATCGGGCAGCCCGCCCGCGACGCGGCTCACCTGATCGGCGGTCGCCACGCGATTGGTCCAGGCCTGATTCTTCGCCGCCGGCTCGGCGCTGTCGCGCAACTGCTTGGGAATGCGATATTGTTCCTCGGGGTTGAGGCGGCTGCACACCACCACTTCGTCCCCCTGCGCAACCGGGCACTTCTCTTCGCCCTCCAGCGTCACGCTGCGCACCCGCTGCGGCGCGCGCCCGGTATCGCCCGCCGACTGCACCTGCGCCATGGCCCCGGTCGGCAGCACCAGCATCGCGGCACTCAGCAGGGCGATCATCGGACGGCGCATCGTCTTTCTCCTTGGTCCCGCGAACGCGCGGAGCGGCGCTTTTCTCCGCGCGGCGCTTTGCCCTGCCATGACGAATCTTTGCGCCGTTGCAACATTCCTTCGGTGTGCCGGGTCGCTCGGCGGTTGCGGTCGGCGGCGCATCGGCTATGGCGGGCGGATGATCCTGGTGGTCGACAATTACGACAGCTTTACGTGGAACCTGGTCCATTACGTGATGGAACTGGGCGCAGAGGTTCGCGTGGTCCGCAACGACGCGCTCACCGCCGCCGAGGCGTTGGCGAGTGGGGCGCAGGCGATCCTGATCTCGCCCGGTCCCTGCACGCCCAACGAAGCGGGGGTCAGCCTCGACCTCGTCGCCGCCTGCGCGGAGGCACGTCGCCCGCTGTTCGGCGTCTGCCTCGGCCATCAGGCGATCGGCCAGCATTTCGGCGGCAAGGTCGTGCGCGGCGGGCTGATGCACGGCAAGACCTGCCCGGTCGCGCATGACGGCACCGGCGTGTTCGCCGGCCTCCCCTCGCCGTTCACCGCAACGCGCTACCACTCGCTGATCGTCACCGACGTGCCCGACTGCCTCGTCGTCAACGCCACCGCCGGGGATGCGTCGGTGATGGGGCTGCGCCACCGCGAGCTGCCGATCCACGGCGTGCAATTCCACCCCGAGAGCATCGCCACCGAGCACGGCCACGAGCTGATCGCCAATTTCCTGCGACTCGCGGGCGTCAACCATGCGGGGCGGATCGCCGCGTGACGACCGTCGCGTTGCTGCCCGATCCGTCGTCGCCGCTCGCGCGCGAGTCGGCGGCGCAGGCGTTCGCCGACATCCTCGACGCGAAGACCAGCGAGGAAGCAGTCGCCGACTTCCTGATCCGCCTCGCCGAGCGCGGCGAGACCAGCATCGAGATCGCCGAGGCCGCGCGCGCGCTGCGTCAGCGGCTGATCCCGATCGCCGCCCCCGCCGATGCGATCGACGTCTGCGGCACCGGCGGCGATGGCCAGCACACGCTCAACGTCTCGACCGCGGTCAGCCTCGTCGTCGCGGCGTGCGGCGTGCCGGTCGCCAAGCACGGCAACCGCGCCGCCTCGTCCAAGGCCGGCGCGGCCGACACGCTCGAGATGCTCGGGCTCGACATGGAGCGCGCCGGGGCACAGGCCGAGGCGACGCTCCGCGAGCTGGGCATCTGCTTCCTGTTCGCCGCCAACCATCACCCTGCGATGCGCCGCATCACCCCGATCCGCCGCAAGATCGGGCGGCGGACGATCTTCAACCTGATGGGCCCGCTCGCCAATCCGGCGCATGTCACCCGCCAGCTGATCGGCATCGCGCGCCCGGACTATGCGCCGATCTTCGCCGAGGCGCTGGACCAGCTCGGCAGCGACGCCGCCGCGGTCGTCGCGGGCGAGGAAGGGCTCGACGAGATCTCCGGCGCCGGCCCGACGCGCGTCGTGACGGTCGGGGCGGTGCCGCTCCCCGCGCGGATCGTCCCCGAGGATGCCGGGGTCGCGCGCCACCCGACGATCGCGATTCGCGGCGGCGATCCGGCCTATAACGCCGCCGCGCTCCGCCGCCTGCTCACCGGCGAACACGGCGCGTACCGCGACGCCGTGCTGCTCAACGCCGCCGCCGCTTTGGTGCTCGCCGGCTGCCAGACCGAGCTGCCCGCCGCCGCGGCGCAGGCGGCGGAGGCGATCGACGCCGGCCACGCCAACACGCTCCTCGATCGCTGGATCGCCTGGTCATGACCATCCTCGCCGACATTTGCGCGACCAAGCGCCGCGAGGTCGCCGCGCGCAAGGCCGCGACCTCGCTCGCCGACCTGACCGCGCGCGCCGCCACGCAGAGCGCCCCGCGCGGCTTCCGCGCCGCGCTCGACGCGACCGTCCCCGCCGGCCGCCACGCGCTCATTGCCGAAATCAAGAAGGCCAGCCCGTCCAAGGGGCTGATCCGCGCCGACTTCGATCCGCCCGCCCACGCCCGCGCCTATGCCGAAGGCGGCGCGACCTGCCTGTCGGTGCTTACCGACGCGCAATATTTTCAAGGCAATGAGGAGTATCTGATCGCGGCGCGCGCCGCCTGCGACCTGCCGGTGCTCCGCAAAGATTTCACCGTCGACCCGTGGCAGGTCGTCGAGGCGCGCAGCATCGGTGCCGACGCGATCCTGCTGATCGCCGCCGCGATCGACGATGCCTGTATGGCCGAGTGCGAGGCCGCCGCGATCGAACAGGGGCTCGACGTGCTCGTCGAGGTCCACGACGCCGAAGAGATGGAGCGCGCCGCCCGCCTCAAGACGCGTCTGATCGGGGTCAACAACCGCGACCTGCGCACCTTCGCGGTCGACTTCCGCCGCACCTACGAGCTGATCGCGCACGCGCCCGCCGGCTGCACCTTCGTCGCCGAAAGCGGCCTCACGGCCCGCGCCGATCTCGACGAACTCGCCGCGCATGACGTGCACTGCTTCCTGATCGGCGAAGCGCTGATGCGCCACGCCGACGTCGCCGCCGCGACCCGCGCGATGGTCGGCTAGGTGACGACGCTCACCCATCTCGACGCCGACGGTGCCGCACACATGGTCGATGTCGGCGACAAGGCCGTCACCCGTCGCGAGGCGGTCGCGACCGGCACGATCATCATGTCCGACGCGGCGCTGACCGCGATCCGCGACGGCGCGGTGAAGAAAGGCGACGTGCTGGCAGTGGCCCGCATCGCCGGGATCATGGCCGCCAAGCGCACCAGCGACCTTATTCCCCTGTGCCATCCGCTCCCGATCACGCGCGTCTCGCTCGATCTTGAACCGGTGGAAGACGGCATCACCGCCACCGCAACGGTCGCGACCGATGGCAAGACCGGGGTCGAGATGGAGGCGCTGACCGCGGTCTCCACCGCGCTGCTGACCGTCTACGACATGGCGAAGGCAATCGACAAAGCGATGACGATCAAGGACATCCGCCTGCTCGAAAAGCGCGGCGGCCGCTCCGGCGACTGGCGCGCGCCGTGACGCTGCTCCCGGTCGCCGTGGCGCAGGCGCGCGTCCTCGCGCTCGGCCGCCCGGTCGACACAGTCGAAGTGCCGCTCGATCAGGCGCTTGGCCGCTGGGCCACCGCCCCGGTCATCGCCCGCCGCACCCAGCCATCGACCGATCTCTCGGCGATGGATGGCTACGCCCTGCGCTTCGCCGACTTGCCCGGCCCCTTCCGCGTGATCGGCGAAAGCGCTGCCGGTGCGCCCTTTTCCGGCACGGTCGGCGCGGGCGAGGCGGTCCGGATCTTCACCGGCGCGTCGATGCCGCCGGGCGCGGACACCGTGCTCGTCCAGGAAGAAGCCGCGCGGGACGGCGACACGCTCACGCTCGACGGCGAAGGCCCGGCGCATCCCGGCCGCAACGTCCGTCGCCGCGGGCTCGATTTCGCCGAGGGCGACGTGCTCGTCGAGCGAGGTCAGCGGCTTACCCCCGCGCGGCTGGCGGTCGCCGCGACCGGCGGGGTCGCACGGATCACGGTCGCGCGCCCGGTTCGCGTCGCGCTCGCCGCCACGGGCGACGAACTGGTCGAGCCCGGCACGCCCGGCGATGCGCTCCCCGAGTCCAACCGCCTGCTGCTCCGCGCCTTGCTCGCGGGCAGCGGCGTCGAGATCGTCGACCTCGGCATCCTCCCCGACCGGCTCGACCGGCTGACCCAGGCGTTCGCGACCGTCGACGCCGACGTCCTCGTCACCACCGGCGGCGCATCGGTCGGCGACCACGATCTCGTCCGCCCCGCGCTGCTTGCGGCGGGCACGACGCTCGATTTCTGGCGGATCGCGCTGCGCCCCGGCAAGCCGATGCTCGCCGGGCGGCGCGGCGCCATGGCGGTGGTCGGCCTGCCCGGCAACCCGGTGTCGGCGTTCGTCACCGCGCTGCTGTTCGTGCGCCCGCTCGTCGCGCATCTCGCCGGCGCGCGCGAACCCTTCCCGCCCGTTTCCCGCGCCTTACTGGGCGAGGACCTGCCCGCCAACAACGAGCGCACCGACTATCTGCGCGCCGAACTGCGCGACGGTCGCGCCTTCGCTTCGACCATTCAGGACAGCTCGATGCTGCGCACGCTGGCGCGCTCGACCTGCCTGATCGTGCGCGATCCGCACGCCCCGCAGGCACGCGCGGGCGACTCGGCGGAAATCCTGATGATCGCTTGACGGACAGCGCTATGTTCCATAAAGGTTCGCAATCCGTTCACTAGGAAGGCGCCCGGACATGCTGACGCGCAAGCAGCACGAGCTGATCTGCTTCATCGAGGACCGCCTCGCCGACACGGGCGTCTCGCCCTCGTTCGAGGAGATGAAGGACGCGCTGGAGCTGAAGAGCAAGTCCGGAGTCCACCGCCTCATCAGCGCGCTGGAGGAACGCGGCTATCTCCGCCGCCTCCCCAATCGCGCCCGCGCGCTCGAGGTCATCAAGGCCCCCGAACGCGGCCCCGAGGCGAAGCGCCCCGCGCCGCCCTCGGTCAAGCGCACCATGCCAGAGCCCGCCAACGACGTGGTCGAGATCCCGCTCCACGGCCGGATCGCGGCCGGCGTCCCGATCGAGGCGTTCGAAGGCTCGACGATGCTCCCGGTGCCTGCGGCGCTCCTCGGCGCGGGCGAGCATTTCGCGCTGGAGGTGGCGGGCGACTCGATGGTCGAGGCCGGCATCTTCGACGGCGACTATGCGCTGATCCGTCGTCAGGAAGTGGCGCGCGACGGCGAGATCGTCGTGGCGCTGATCGAGGACAGCGAGGCGACGCTGAAGTACTTCCGCCACGAAGGCGCGATGATCCGCCTCGACCCCGCCAATCGCGCCTACGACCCGCAACGCTACGCTCCTGCGCAGGTCCGCGTGCAGGGCAAGCTCGCGGGACTGCTCCGCCGCTACTCGTAGCGTGCGGGACACCATCCCCAAACCGTCGCCCCGGACGTGATCCGGGGCCCCGCTTCTTTTCGCTCTCCACGTCAAAACGACCCGCGTCTGCACAACCTTCGCAAACATCGGGCATCCGCGAGCCCCGCACCACAACGCTCCCACTCCACCCCGGCGAACACCGGGGCCCAGTTGGGCGAACCTTCGCAATGACTTGGTGTGGTTCGCCACCCGGACTCGCGGGTCACCGGCAATCGCGCATCGCCGCAATCGATACCTTCACGGGCGCGTCGCTTTCGAACCCGCCGCCGGCAACATCGACAACCCTCCCGCCAACATCGACGCGCCTTTCGCCCCCTCCCGCGTCTCATCCTGACCGGCAACAACCCACGGATGGCTGTCCCCCGCCGCCCGCACCGTGGCAACGCGGCCGGTCGCGAACGTCACCCGCACCCCGCCGGTCCGCGCCAGCGTCGTCCGGTCGAGCGTCAACCACCGCCCCCGGCACCCACGCGGCAACCGCCGCTCGCTGATCACCACATCCGCACGCCGACACAGCGAAATCAGCTCGTTAGCCGGCACCAGATACAGGCTCCGCGTCGCCAGCACCCGCCACAGGCGCCCGTCGACATGCCGCTCCATCCAGCACAGGTCGCGATTGCACCGCGCGCCCCGCGCCCCGCTCAGCAGCGCCGGCGCGCCGTCCAGCCCACCCGCCTCGGCGAGCAGGTCGCGGACGTAATCCCCTGTACGATCACGCAAAATCGCCACGCCACCGTCATCGCCACGCAGCGCCAGATGCCGCCCATCCCCCGTGACGATCAGGTCCGGCACCGGCGTCGCGATCGTCCACACCGCCCCGATCACCACCGGCAGCAGCCCGACGTAGCGCCACCGCGTCCGCCAGATCGCCAGCCACAGACCGCCCGCCACCATCGCACCGAACGCCGCCTGCGGCATCACCGGCAAGGCCGTCACTGCCCCCGGCGCCCCCGCTACCGTCCTCGCAATCCACAATAAAAATGCCAGCGCCCGATCCGCAACCCACCACCCCGGCGCCCCCGCCCCGACCAGATCGAGCAGCAACGCCACCGCCTCGGCCGGCATCACCACGAAGGTGGTCAGCGGGATCGCGACGATATTGGCGAACGCACCAAAAAGCCCTGCCTGATGAAAGTGATAGACCGCGATCGGCATCAACGTCAGCTCGACCAGCAGCCCGGTCAGCAACAGCGAGGCCAGCCCGCGCAACACCGCCCGCCAGCGCGGCTCCTCCTGCCCCGCGAACCACATGCGAACCCGCGGATGCTCGTGAAAGGCGATGATCGCGGTCACCGCCGCGAACGACAGCTGGAAGCTCGGCCCCACCACCGACTCGGGCCAGCACAGCAGCACCACCACCGCCCCCGCCGCGACCAGCCGCAACGTCAGCGCCTCGCGTCCCAGCACCAGCGCCGCCAGCACCATCAGCGCGGCGACGCAGCTGCGGATCGTCGGCACCTGCGCCCCGGTCAGCCAGGTATAACCGATCGCCGCCACCGCCCCTGCCGCCGCGGCGACCAGCGGCAGCCGCCCGGTCAACGCCAGCCGCGGCGACAGCGCGAGCAGCCGCAGCGTCAGCCACATCACCAGCCCGACCGCGGCGGTGATGTGCAAGCCACTGACCGACAACAGATGCGCCAGCCCCGCCCGCCGCATCGCCTCGGCATCGCTCTCTTCGATCGCACCGGTATCGCCGGTCGCCAGCGCCGCCGCGATCCCGCCCGCGCTACCCGCCAGCCGCGTCTCGA
Organism: Sphingomonas phyllosphaerae; assembly: GCF_036946485.1. Classification (GTDB taxonomy): domain Bacteria; phylum Pseudomonadota; class Alphaproteobacteria; order Sphingomonadales; family Sphingomonadaceae; genus Sphingomonas; species Sphingomonas phyllosphaerae_E. Next base: position 512,020 of record NZ_JAQIJA010000006.1, on the reverse strand, counting down.
TATGCCGCGTGAGCGCCGCGCGAATGTCGCTCGCGGCGGGCGCAGCGGGCGTGACGATCGTCACCGGCGCAAACCCGCGCCCCGTCGCCCCCAGCCCCGCAAACCACGCCACCCGCGCGAAATCATACGCGCCGGGCACCGCGGGCGGCGCCGGCGGCATCAGCCGCGCCCGCACCCGGATCGTCGCTCCCCGCGCCAGCCCGGACGGCACGATCGGCGCGTCGAGGTTGATCCGCACCCGCATCGGCGCGCGACCCGCCCCGTCCCAGCCCAGCACCGCCAGCGTAACACGCGTCAGCCGGCGCGCGGGAAGCGGCTCAAGCTGCTCGACGCGCCCGGTCACCCAAGCGATCGTCGGCCGCGCCAGCACCGGCGCGGCGACGCGCTCGGCGCGCGCCCAGGTCAGTGCCAGCCCGATCGCCACCGCCAGCGACAACGCCGCCACCAGCACCGGTGCCCGCCCGCCACGCCCCACCGCCAGCGCGGCCGATGAAGTGGCCAGCGCCAGCAACAACACCGCCGCCCAGCCCTGCGGATCGGGCAACACGAACCACGCCGCCGCACCCGCGCCCAGCGCGACCGGCACCCACAGGACGAGCTGGTCGCGCTCCGCCTCCAGCCATCGCTCGACGGCGCCCTGTATCAAAGCGATGCCATGCGCGGCACGTGTTTGAAGCGCCGACGATGCTTTGCTAGAGGCGGGCGCGGCTGAATGGGCCATTCGAATTTCCAGCCTGGGAGCAAGCGCGCTTGAGCGCAACCGACAAAACCGCCAGCGAAGACGGCCGCGCCGTCGTCACCCGCTTCGCCCCGTCGCCGACGGGGTTCCTTCACATCGGCGGCGCGCGCACCGCGCTGTTCAACCTGTTGTATGCGCGCCATCATGGCGGCACCTTCCGGCTGCGGATCGAGGATACCGACCGTGCACGCTCGACGCAGCCCGCAATCGACGCGATCCTGTCGGGGATGCGCTGGCTCGGGCTCGATTGGAACGGCGAGGAGGTCTATCAGTTCGAACGCGCCGATCGCCACGCCGCGGTGGCGCAGACGATGGTCGAGCACGGCCACGCCTATCGCTGCTATCTGACGCAGGAGGAGCTGGACGCGATGCGCGCCGCGGCACAGGCCGCCAAGCAGCCGCTCCGCATCCGCTCGCCCTGGCGCGACCGCACCGACTATCCCGCCGACAAGCCCTATGTCGTCCGCCTGCGCGCGCCGACCGAGGGCGCGGTGACGATCGAGGACCGCGTCCAGGGCAGCGTCACCGTCCAGAATGCCGAACTCGACGATCTCGTCCTGCTCCGCTCGGATGGCACGCCGACCTATATGCTCGCGGTGGTGGTCGACGATCACGACATGGGCGTGACGCACGTCATTCGCGGCGACGACCATCTCAACAACGCCTTCCGCCAATTGCCGATCTACCGCGCGATGGACGCGATCGAGGGCGGCTGGCCCGATCCGGTCTACGCCCACATTCCGCTGATCCACGGCAGCGACGGCGCGAAACTGTCAAAGCGGCACGGCGCGGTCGGGATCGAGGCGTATCGCGACGAACTCGGCATCCTCCCCGAAGCGCTCGACAATTATCTGCTCCGGCTCGGCTGGGGGCATGGCGATGCCGAGATCATCTCGCGCGACGAGGCGATCGAATGGTTCGACCTTGCCGGGGTCGGCAAGTCGCCGAGCCGCTTCGATCTGAAGAAGCTCGAGAATCTCAACGGCCATTACATCCGCGCCGCCGACGACGCGCGGCTGGCCGATCTGGTCGCCGAGCGACTCGAGTTCGACCACGACGATACCCGGCGTTCGATCCTGCGCGCGGCGATGCCGTCGCTCAAGCCACGCGCCGCGAACCTCAACGAGTTGACCGAGGCGACCACCTTCCTCTTCGCCGCGCGTCCGCTCGCGGTGGAAGGGGCCGCGCAGCCGTTGCTCGGCGGCGAGGCACCCGCCTTGCTCTCGCGCCTGCACACGGCGCTTGACGCGGTGCACAACTGGGATACGGAGACGACCGAAGCGGTGGTGCGTTCGGTGGCCGAAGACGCGGGCGTCAAGCTCGGTCAGGTCGCCCAGCCGCTCCGCGTCGCGCTGACCGGCCGCAAGACCTCGCCGGGCATCTTCGACGTACTCGTCCTTCTAGGACGCGCGGAAAGCCTGGCCCGCATCGCGGACCACATGACCCCGACCGGGGCCTGACAGGAGAAGATCATGACCGAAGCCGCCAAGTTCACGCTGTCGGGCAAAGAGCTCGACTATCCGGTCCTTTCGGGCTCCGTCGGCCCGGACGTCGTCGACATCCGCAAGCTGTACGGCCAGACCGGCGCCTTCACCTACGATCCCGGCTTCACCTCGACCGCGTCGTGCCAGTCGAAGCTGACCTATATCGACGGTGACGAAGGCGTCCTGCTCCACCGCGGCTATCCGATCGGCGAGCTGGCCGAACAGTCCAGCTTCATGGAGGTCTGCTACCTGCTGCTCAACGGCGAACTGCCGGACCAGGGCGAGCTGGACGCCTTCTCGCGCACGATCACCCGCCACACGATGGTCCACGAGCAGCTCGCGCAATTCTTCCGCGGCTTCCGTCGCGACGCGCATCCGATGGCGATCATGTGCGGCGTCGTCGGCGCGCTGTCGGCCTTCTACCACGACTCGACCGACATCCACGATCCGCAGCAGCGCATGATCGCGTCGCACCGGCTGATCGCCAAGATGCCGACGATCGCGGCGATGGCGTACAAGTACAGCGTCGGGCAGCCGTTCCTTTATCCCGACAACTCGCTGTCCTACACCGGCAATTTCCTGCGCATGACCTTCGGCGTCCCGGCCGAGCCCTATGTGGTGAACCCGGCGGTCGAAAAGGCGATGGACCGGATCTTCATCCTCCACGCCGATCACGAGCAGAACGCCTCGACCTCGACCGTCCGTCTGGCCGGTTCGTCGGGCGCGAACCCGTTCGCGTGCATCGCGGCGGGCATCGCCTGCCTGTGGGGCCCGGCGCATGGCGGCGCCAACGAGGCGGCGCTCAACATGCTGCACGAGATCGGCACGCCGGAGCGCATCCCGGAGTTCATCGCGCGCGCCAAGGACAAGAACGATCCGTTCCGCCTGATGGGCTTCGGCCACCGCGTCTACAAGAACTACGATCCGCGCGCGACCGTCATGCAGAAGACGGTGCGCGAGGTGTTCGAGGCGCTGAACGTACAGGACCCGCTGTTCGAAACCGCGCTGCGGCTGGAAGAGATCGCGCTCAACGATCCGTATTTCGTCGAGAAGAAGCTGTTCCCGAACGTCGATTTCTATTCGGGCGTGATCCTGTCGGCGATCGGCTTCCCGACCAGCATGTTCACCGTGCTGTTCGCGCTCGCCCGCACCGTCGGCTGGGTGGCGCAGTGGAACGAGATGATCACCGATCCCGACCAGAAGATCGGCCGTCCGCGTCAGCTCTACACCGGTCCGACGCAGCGCAGCTACGTGCCGGTCGGGCAGCGCTAAGCCGGATACCGTCATTGCGAGCGTAGCGAAGCAATCCAGGGCGTCCTGGTCCGCTTCGCTACCCTCGCCACGACGGGCAGACGGCGCCAGTCCACCGTTGCAAGGAAACCATATGTCACGGCTCCGCCCGATCCTGACCGCCGTCGGCGTGATGTGTGCGCTGACCGGGGCGCTATGGATCGCGCAGGGGCTGGGCTATGTGAACTGGCCGCAATCCAGCTTCATGTTGGGTCGCAGCATCTGGGCCGATTACGGCAGCGGCCTAGCGATCTTCGGGCTGCTGCTCATCCTGCTGGCCCGCCGCCTGCGCTGATGCCGCGGGCAACGCCAGCGTGAAGCAGGCGCCCTGCCCGATCTCGCTCTCGACGGTCAGCGTCCCCTCCATCGCCTGCGCCAGCCGCCGCGCGATATACAGGCCCAGCCCGGTGCCGCCGGGCAGACTGTCGTCGCCGCGCATGAACTTCTCGAAGATCCGCGCCTGCTCGTGCGGCGCGATCCCGCGCCCCTCGTCGCACACGACCAACCGCACCTGCCCGTCGCGATGCTTGACGCGCATCCGCACCACCCCGCCCTCCGGCGAATAGTCGATCGCGTTGCCGAGCAGGTTGACCACGATCTGCAGGATGCGCCGGTAATCGCCGGATGCTGCCGCCACGCCTCCGCTACCGGCCAGCGGTGCGATCGTCACCCCGCGCTCCGCCGCCCGGCGCGCCAGTAACCCCGCGCCCTCACGCACCACAGCAGCCAGATCGACCGCCACGCGCGCCACGACCAGATCGCCGCGCTCGATTGCTTCCATGTCGACCAGATCGTCGACCAGCCCCAGCAGATGCCGCCCGGCACTGGCGATATCGGCGGCATAGTCGCGGTAATGCGCCCCGATCCCCGCCTCGGGCGCGCCGCTGATGCTTTCGGCCTGGGCGATGATCGCGTCGAGCGGAACGCGCAGCACGCGGTGCAGCCGCGCGTTGAAGGCACCGGTCAGCCCGTCGCGGACCCCGGCGGCGACGCCGGTATAGACGCCGCCCACGAACCCCGCGAACCCGCCCGCCGCATCATAGCGGACCCGCCCGGCCAGCGCGACGCGCGCGCCGCTGCCACGGATCACCGCCGGCTGCCCGCTGAAATCGCGCACGTTCGACATCGCCTCCAGCAACGGCATCGCGCCGTCGCCGCGCGCCTCCAGCACGAACAGCGTCGTCAACGGCTGCCCCAGCACCGCAACCGGGTCGATCCCGTGCCGCGCCACCGCCGCCACGTCGACGCGCGTGACCCGCAGTCCGCCATCGACCTCCCACGACCAGGCGGCATCGGCCGGCGGTTCCGCCGCAACCATGGCGGTCAACGATGGCATCGCCCCCGGACGCTCGCGCAGCAGCGTCGCGGCCACCGCCACCGTTCCGTCCGCATCGGGCACCGCGCGGACATGCCAGTCGCCGTCGCGCTCGTCGTCGCCGATCGCGATCGTGCGCGCGACCGGAACGCGCAGCCCGCGCGCGATCCGCACCAGCGGTGCGAGCGCCGCCAGCGCCAATGCGGCGCCGATCCGCCCGCCGGCGCGGTCGTTCAACTCGGCGAAGCACGCGTCACCGCTCAGCACGCGGTCCTCGGCATCGAGCAAGGCGTGGAAAGCCCCGCGCATCACGCCCCGCTGCGCTCGGCCGGCGCCCGGGCCGCCAACGCATGGACCGCCGCGCGAAAGTCGCCGGGCAGTCGCAACGTCGCGATCGCCGCCGCCGCCATCTCGGGATCGAGCGCGGCCAGCGGATCGAGCACCTCGATCAGCATCGTCAGGTCGCGCTCGCGATCCGCCTCGGACAGCAGGAACCCCGCCCGCGCGATCGCATCGCGGTCCAGCCCCGCTGCCCGCAGCGCCAGCCACAGCCGGTCGCTCGTCGAATCGAGCACCAGCGTCAGCGCCGCCTCGGCATCGATCCCGATCGATTCGGCCAGCAAGGCCGCGAACAACGGCGTCCGTGCGCTCTCCAGCGCGCGGATCATGAAATGACCGCGCTCGGCGACCGAGGGGGAGAGCGCACGCACCAGCCGCGCGGCGACGTCGCTCATCTGCTCCTCGGTGGCGCGCGCGATCCGCTGCTGCGCCGCCTCGCACAATGCGGCATCCGCCGCTGCGCCGCCCTGCGCGCCCAGGCGCTCACGAAGGGCGGCGGCGACCCACCAGACGATGCGCGCCTGCGCCGCCGGCGGCAGGACCGCGTGGCGGCCGTCGACACCCATCCGCCGCATCCCGTCGACCAGCAGATACGCGCTCGCCGCCGCGCGCTGCGCCGCATTGCCGCGCTCGATCAGCATCGTCACCAGCGTCGGCCCGGCATCCGGGGCACGATGCGCCGCCAGCGATTCGTCGAGCAGGTCGACGCGCGCCTGCGCGATCAGCGCGCCGATCAGGTCGGTGTCGCGCATCAATCCCGCATCCAGCAGCCTTGGCCACGCCAGCGAGCGGTTCGATCCCAGCACCGCCGCCGCCTCGCGCCGCCCCGCCGCCGTCAGCGCACGCGCCGCGTCGGCGCAGAGATGCTGTTCGGTCGCGCCGATCGTCGCCTCGGCCAGCCGCAGCGTCGCCGCGCGCGTGCGGTCGTCGAGTCGGCCGGGCTGCGACAGGAAAATATCCTCGACCGCGACGAGCAAGCGCTGCTCCGCCGCACGCTCGGCGTCGGCCGCATAGGACGCAAGCCGCGCAGGATCGCCCATGACGCTGGCATGAGGAGAGGAGGCCGACATGCTCCCCTGTTATCCCACGTTCGTTAAAGCACGGCTAAGCCTAGCGAAGTCGCTCCACCGCCGCGATCAGCGTCGCCACGGCATAGCCCGCGACCACGGCGATCCCCGCGGTCGGAGTACCCAGCAGCGCGAACAGCGTCAGCACCGCCAGATAGGCCGGCGCCACGCCCCACCATGGCTGGCGTCCGCCGGCGCTCGCCGCACGTTCGCCTACGCCACCGGCGACCAGCGCCAGCAGCGCGAGGAGCCGCGCGGTCGTCGTCGCCGCGGCCCCGTCCACGACATGCGCCAGCAGCAGCACCGCGAGCGCCGGCGCGACCAGGATCGCGACCCGGTTCGCGCGCAGCAGCCCCGGCTCGTCCCGGAACAGCGCCAGCGCCCCGGCCAGCTCCGCCGCCAGCACGCTCACCAGCACCAGCGCGAGCCCGACGCCGGTGAAACCCGCCCCGACCGTCACCAGTCCGGCCACCATCGCCGCACCCGCCCCGGCGCTGCACGCCTCGGTTCCGATTCCGTGGCGCGCGATCCAGGGGATCGCCATGCGCGCGAGCGGGCGGAGCACCAGCCGCTCGAACCAGCTCGGCCGCACCGCCATCGACGCCGACAGCACCGCGCGCCCGCGTTCCTCCAGCGCGACGGCGCGGCGTTCGATGCCATGCCCCATCGCCATATTGTCGAGCCGCAGCGTCACATGGCGCGCGCCCGCCTGCTCGGCGGCGTGCAACAATGTCGATTGCAGGTCGTAATCCTCGGGCAGCCGCGCGGCATCCGCGACGCGCCCCGCATCGATCCGCGCCACGCCGGCCCAGGCCGCACCGCCGCCGACGCGTTCGAACGCCGTCCCGGCCTGTGCGCCCGGCACCACCAGCAACGCATCGCCCGCCTCGCCCGCCATCCGGCTCACCACATCCTCGGTGGTGACCAGCCCGTCGGCGATCATCACGACCCGCGCCAGCGGGTGCAGCTTGGCCAGCGCATCCGCGGCGCTGCGCACGGTATCCACCGCCACCCCGCGCCGCCCGATCCGCGCCAGCGCGCCGATCAGCTCGGGGGTCAGGCGCGAGACGACCACCACGATCTGCGCCGCGTCGCACGCCACCAGCAGCCGCGCCTGATATTCGATCAGCGTCGCCGCCGCGAACGGCAACGTGGCCGCGAGCATCCCGGAGCGATCCTCCGCTTCGTGGGTCGCGAATAACAGGCCAGCCAGCATGGGCATGGCTGTTAGGAGGCTGGCGAGGGACTGGCAACAATCCCCGACACGACCGCGGCTTGCGCCGAACCGAGCGACGGAACGCACCTGAATCGGGTTTCCGGGAACGGTAAACGTGTTATGCCGACGTGATGAACGGGGGGCCGTCTTCCATTTTCGACATTCGACCAGCGGGCGCCGAGGCGCCGACCGACCAACTCGTGCCCACGCCCTATGCGGAGCCGCAGGAATACGTGACCGATCCCGTCTTTTCCGATGACGATGCCGCGGCGGCGCCCTTGCGGCGACGCGCCGTGCTGGGATGGGTCGCGATCGTGCTGTCGGCGATCTGGATCGTGGCGCTGCTATGGATCGCACGCGACGCGCTCGCGACGATGCCCGCGCTCGCGCTCGCGCAATTCGGTGCCGCCGCGGCGACCGTCCCGATTCTGGCGGGAATCGTCTGGCTGCTGACGTTGCGGACCAGCGATGCGGAAGCGCGCCGCTTCGGCGCGACCGCGCGCGCGATGCGCATCGAATCGTCCGCGCTGGAAAGCGCGGTCGCGGCCTTGGGCGAGGAAATCGAGGAGCGCCGCGCCGCGCTCGCCGAACAGGTCCGCTTGCTGACCGCGCTCGGGGATGCCGCAACCGCGCGGCTCGCGACCATCGGCGAGGATCTGTCGACCGAAATCGCGCGCGCCGACAGCCATGCCCGCGCTTTGTCGAACGCCACCGGACAGGCTGCCGAACAGCTCGACGCGCTGCTCGCCGCGTTGCCGCGCGCCACCGACGAGACGCGCACGCTGGCCAGCACGATCGATCAGGCCGGGCTCGTCGCCTACGAACATAGCGCCGCGCTCGACGCGCAGGTCGCGGCGCTCGCCGCACGCGGTCGCGAGGCGGAGAGCGTCGCGGGTGGCGCGGCCGAGAAGCTCGCCGCCTATATGCAGCGGATGGAGGCGACCAGTGCCACCGCCGGGCTGCGGCTGGAAGGCGTCACCTCCGACGCCGCCGTCGCGGTCGACGCGCTGCTCGAACGCACCGCCACCGCGATCGACGAATCGCGCAAGGGGATCGTCGCGCAGGGCGAGGCGATGCTGGCGATGGTCACCGCCAGCCAGCAGGCGCTCGACCATGCCGCGCGCGGCAGCGCCGAGGCGCTCAGCGAACGCATCGCACTGGTCGAGGTCGTGATCGAACGCATCGCCGCGCGGCTCGATGCGCAGCGCGGTGCGGGCGAGATGCTGTTCAGCACGCTCGACGATGCGATCGATCAGGCCGGCGCACGCTTCGACGCGCTCCACGCCGACGGCACCGAACGCAGCCGGCAACTGGCCGCCACGATCAGCGCGCTGCAGGCGAGCACCGAGGCGTTGATCGCCGCGATGGAGAGCGGCAACGGCTCTGCGGAGCGGACCATCGCCACCACCGAACATCTGCTCATCGCGCTCGATGCCGCGGCGCGCGAGATGGACGAGACGATGCCCGACGCGATCGCGCGGCTCGAATCGCGCGTCGGCTCGACCAAGCAGGTGATCGTCGCCGCAAAGCCCGAATTGCTGGCGCTCGTCACCGCCGCCGAGAGCACGCATGACGCGATCGAGGCCGTGGCGCAGGTCGTCGCCGAACAGCGCCAGACGGTCGAGACGCTAACCTCCCGGCTCAGCGAGGGTCTGGAGCGCGGGCGCGCGCAGGCCGGGCTGATCGGCGACGCGGTCGATGACGTGACGCGCCGCGCCGACGATCTTGCCGAGGAGGCCGCCCCGCGCTTGCTGGAAGCGCTGCTACGCGTCCGCGAAACCGCCGCGGCCGCCGCCGACCAAGCCCGCGAGGCGCTGGCGCGCGTCATCCCCGAGGCGGCGGATGCACTGGAAAGCGCCGGGGTGAAGGCGCTGGAACGCGCGGTCGAAAGCGGGGTGCAGAAGCAGGTCGAACAGGTCGCCCGCATTTCGGAGACGGCCGTGGTCGCCGCGAACCGCGCCGGCGAGCGCTTGCAGGCGCAGCTCGACGGCATCGAGGCCACGATCGCGGTCATCGATCGCCGGCTCGAGGAAGCCCGCGCGGCCAGCGAGGAGAATGATCGCGACACCTTCGCGCGGCGTGCCTCGCTGCTGATCGAATCGCTCAACTCGGCATCGATCGATCTCACCCGCACGTTCGCGCCGGAAATCTCCGACAGCGCCTGGGCGGCCTATCTCAAGGGCGACCGCGGCGTCTTCACGCGGCGCGCGGTGCGGCTGCTGGATGGCTCCGAACAGCGTGATGTGGCACGTTTGTATGACGAGGATGCCAACTTCCGCGAACAGGTGAACCGCTACATCCACGATTTCGAGGCGATGTTGCGCACGATCCTGGCCCAGCCCGACGCCTCTCCGCTCGGCGTGACCTTGCTGTCGTCGGACATGGGCAAGCTGTACGTGGCGTTGGCGCAGGCGATCGAGCGGCTGCGCTGACGGTCAGGTGCGATGTGCGGCCTCGGTGCGCAAACTTCGCATACTTCCGATCACTAAAGCCGTTCCGCCGCAAGCAGATAGTCGCGCATCCGCGCCGCGCCCAATGTGGTCATCCGCAGCCTGACGCGGCGCCGGTCGGTCGAATCGGGGTCCCGTGCGATCAGGCCCCGCTCGACCAGCATCGCGATCTGGCGCAGCGCCGTGGTCAGCGGCGCGCCCGAGGCCACCGCGGCGCTGGTGGTATAGGTATCCCGCCCGGCCAGTTCCTGCGCATAGAGGTCGAGCAGCAGGTCGAACGCCGGCTCGCCGAACAGCTCGTCCTCGAAATAATGTACGCGTAACCGTCGCTTGGCCAGAATGCGCTCCGCGGCCTTGCGCAACAGCCGCGCCTCGTCCTCGGGCGGCGGGCCGTCGATCAACTCGACCGTCGCCATCATCCGCCGCGTGTTTCCCGCGTGGAACAGGCTGATATGATTGGTGACCCAGAACGAACGCCCGTCCGCACCGACATAGCGTTTGGTGATCGAGAACGGCGCCCCGCCGGCGATCAGCGCATCCGCCCGCTCGCGATTGATCTCGCGGTCGTCGGGATGGGTCAGCTCTAGGACGTCACGCCCGATCAGCGCGTGACGCTCATAGCCGAGCGCCAACCCGTAATCCTCGTCCGCGTCGACGATGCGCATCTGCTCGTCGGTGAGGCAACTCAGCAGCTTCCGCGCCCCGGCCCGGTCGACGGCCCGATCCATGTCCCCGATTTCCCTGCTCTACCTGTGCAGCCCGGCCGGCGGCCGGGCATGGCTCACGGGAAAATCACAAGAAAATCACGAAGACGCAATATGCTAATGGTCTTAGGGGCGGCCGGGCGCGGCCGCCCATCTGACGGCTACAGCCGCCGATCGCCGGGATAGGCGAACAGCAGATCGGCGTCTTCGGATGCGTGGAGCTCCTCGTTGCCGGTCACCATCACGCACTCGCCCGCCTTCCAGGCGACACCCGCGACGACGCCCTCGCCGCGGATCGGCACCAGCCAGCCGGTCTTGCCCTCAGGCAGCACGATATCGCGCTTGCCGCCGGTCCAGCGCTCCAGCACGAACTTCGGCCCCTCGACCATGATCGTCCGCCCCGGCGCGACCACGCCGGGCTGCGGCGGCGCGACATAGGGGGTCAGCTCCGCCACCGCGACACCGTCGTCCAGGTGCAACTCGCGCGGGCGGCCGTAATCGAACAAGCGATAGGTCGTATCCGAATTCTGCTGCACTTCGATCAGCGTCAGCCCGGCGCCGATCGCATGGATCACTCCCGAGTGCGAATAATAGAAATCGCCCGCCTTCACCGGCTTCCAGTCGAGCTTGTGCTCCAGGCTGCCGTCTTCGGCCGAGGCACGCAGTTCCTCTTTCGTCATCGGTGCGAGCGGACCGATCGCGATCGTCGAATCGGGCTCGGCGGCCAGGATCGTCCAGCATTCGTCCTTGCCGCGCGGCAGCCCGCGCTTGTGCGCCTCCTCGTCGGACGGATGGTTCTGCACCGACAGCTTCTCGCTGGTGAAGAGATACTTGATCAGCAGTTCCGGCTCTTCGGGATGCGGCGACTGGAACCAGATCTCGCCGATCGGCTCGCCGCCCGGGGCCGGATCGGGAAAGCCGGGATACAGATGGTGCCGCCCCCAGGGCTTCTCGACGCGCTTGGTGGCGAGCAGGGTCGCGGGCATGATCGTAATCCTTCCTTCGGTCGCTGACGGGCGCATCAACGCCTTCCCGCTAGCCCCTGTTGCGCGTGCGCGAAAGCCGTTGTTCGCGGGGGTTCCTCTAAGCTAAGAGCCGAGGCGATGCGTACCCTCACCCACCGCCCGCTCCCGACCCGTTCGCTCGCGATCGCCGCCGCCCTCGCCGTATCGCTCGCCGGTTGCGCGGGCGGCTCGCGCAATCGTGCCGATCTTCCCTATGTCGCGCGCGACGTCGGCACGCTCTACTCGGCGGCCAAGCAGCGACTGGATCAGGGCCGCTACAAGGAAGCCGCGGCGTTGTTCGACGAGGTGGAGCGCCAGCACCCCTATTCGGTCTGGGCGCGTCGCGCGCAGTTGATGGGCGCGTTCAGCTATTACCTCAGCGGCGACTATACGCAGGCGATCCAGGGCGCGCAGCGCTTCCTGTCGGTCCATCCTGGCAATCGCGACGCGCCTTACGCTTATTACCTGGTCGCGATGAGCTATTACGAGCAGATCAGCGACGTCACGCGTGACCAGAAGATCACGCAACAGGCGCTCGACTCGCTCGGCGAACTGATGCGCCGGTACCCCCACCTCGCGCTACGCCGCGGATGCGCGCCTCAAGCTCGATCTGGTCCGCGATCACCTTGCGGGCAAGGAAATGGAGATCGGGCGCTTCTACGAGCGCCGCCGGCAGTGGTTGGCGGCGACGCTGCGCTTCCGCCGCGTGATCGACCAGTATCAGACGACCACCCACACGCCCGAGGCGCTCATGCGACTGACCGAAGGCTATCTCGCGCTGGGCGTCCGCAACGAGGCGGAGAAGGCAGCCGCCGTGCTGGGCGCCAATTATCCCGGCACCGATTGGTATGGGCGCGCCTACAAGCTGATGAAGGACAACCCGCCCGCTACGATCGCCCCGCTGGCGCCAGGTCAGCCGGTCGTCCCGGTCCCCACGCGCCCGGCGGTACCCGGCGAGGCGACCGGCGCTACGCCGAAGGCCGATGCGCCCGTCCCTGCCACGCCGGCGACCACCGGCGGCGATGCACAGGCGGGCGTGCCCGGGCCCGGCGTCGGTTCGCCCTCCCCCGCTACCAACCCGACCGGCGGCTGACCTCGCCGCAACGGAACAAAAAGGGTAACCAAGCGCGCTTTTTGCGGGTAAGGAGCGGCTGCCCATGCTGACCGCACTTGCCATCCGTGACGTCGTGCTGATCGAGGCGCTGGAGCTGGAATTCGGCCCCGGCCTCGGCGTGCTGACCGGCGAGACCGGCGCCGGCAAGTCGATCCTGCTCGATGCACTGGGCCTGGCGCTCGGCCGGCGGGGCGAGAGCACGCTCGTCCGCGCCGGCGCGCAACAGGCGGTGGTAACCGCCACGTTCGACACGCCGCCCGCGGTGGCGACTTTGCTGACCGACAATGGGCTGGAGATCGATCCGGGCGAACCGCTCATCATCCGGCGGCTCGTCAAGGCCGACGGTGGCAGCCGCGCGTTCGTCAATGATCAGCCGGCGTCCGCCGCGCTGCTGCGTGAGATCGGGCCGATGCTGGTCGAAATTCACGGCCAGCATGACGATCGCGGCCTGCTCGCCGCGGCCGGGCACCGCGCGCTGCTCGACAGCTATGCGGGCAAGGGCGTGCGCGACGTCGCCAGCGCCTATGCGGCATGGCGTGATGCCCGTACCGCGCTCGACGGGGCGCGCAACGCGATCGCCGCGGCGCGTGCCGACCGCGAGTGGCTGGAGCATGCGGTGACGGAGCTGGAAGCGCTCGCCCCCGAGCCCGGAGAGGAAGACGCGTTGGCGGAGCGCCGCCGCGCGATGCAGCGGGCCGAGAAAAGCGCCGGCGAGCTGGAAGCCGTAACCGAGCATCTTGAAGGCAGCGCCGGTGCCCTGAGCCATTTGCGTCAGGCAGCGCGTGTGCTGGAGCGGATCGCCGAGGATCACTCCGCGCTGGGCGAGGCCCTCGCGGCGATCGATCGCGCGCTGATCGAGGGGGCCGTCGCCGAGGAAAAGCTGCGCGATGCGGCGGTGGCCTTGCTCTACGATCCGCGCCAGTTGGAAGAGGATGAGGCGCGATTGTTCGAGCTTCGGGCGATGGCGCGCAAGCACCGTGTCCAGCCCGACGCGCTGGCCGCACTGGCGACCGATTTGCGCGATCGGTTGGTGCGCCTCGACGCCGGCGAGCAGGGGCTTGCCGATCTGGAGCAGGCGGTCGGGCATGCGCGCGCCGATTATGATCGCGCCGCCGAGCAGTTGACTGCGATCCGCACGGCGGCGGCGGCGAGGCTCGACGCAGCGGTCGCGACCGAGCTCGCGCCGCTCAAGCTCGATGCCGCGCGCTTCCGTACCGTCGTCGTCCCCCTGCCCGAAAGCGATTGGTCGGCCGCCGGGCGCGATCGTGTCGAATTCGAGATCGCCACCAACCCGGGCGCCCCCTTTGGTCCGCTCGCCAAGATCGCTTCGGGCGGCGAACTGTCGCGCTTCATCCTCGCGCTCAAGGTCGCGCTCGCCGAAAAGGGCGGCGCGGCGACGATGATCTTCGACGAGATCGACCGCGGCGTCGGCGGTGCGGTGGCGAGCGCGATCGGCGAGCGGCTGGGCCGATTGGCCGAGACGACGCAATTGCTGGTCGTGACGCACAGTCCGCAGGTCGCGGCGCGCGGCGCGGCGCATCTGCTGATCGCAAAGGCCAGCGACGGGACGGTCACGCGCACCGGCGTGCGCCCGCTCGACGCACAGGGCCGGCGTGAGGAGATCGCACGGATGCTGTCCGGCGCAACGGTCACGGCGGAAGCGCGGGCTCAGGCGGAGCGGTTGCTGGAGACGGCGTGACCCGGTGACTTGCCAGAACGATCGGAACCGCCAGCCTTCGCGGCCGGTCGAAAAGGAGAACCACCGTGCGCTACAAAACCGATCGCGGTAGTCGGACGCGAGCCATCGTCCTGTATGCCATCATCCTGTGCGTCGGCGGAGCGATCGGCTTGATGGTGCGCGCCGGCATCATCACCGATCATCTCGTCTGGTGATCAATGTTCCCCGGACTCACGCCAACGCGGCGCTTGTTGTTGCTGTTCATATTCGCTCTGCCGGCGTGCTCGGCGACCGCATCTTCAGACAACGAGCCACCGATCGCCGCGGTTGAGATCCCGGTTCCAGCCGAGAGCGACAAGTCTGCTTTGATCGCCCTGCTGCGACAGGCCGCATCCAGGCAGGGTTTTCATGTCGACGATGGCAGCATGCAATGGCGTGACTTTGCCCGGCAGGCGAAAGACCTTCCACCCGAAGCCCGGAAGACCATCTATGCAGGCGTGTGGAACGGCGAGAACGACGACGACCTGATCGCGGTCGTCGACGACGGCGAGCACAACGGCAGGGCTTGGGTCATCGTGTACCCGGGAAAGCGCCCGACAGCTGCGAAGCGTTTCTGGCGAGACGTTTACGTGAGTGTCAGTCGCCGCTGGCCATCGACGAAGGCAATCCCAATCCTGCCGTCAGGAGCGCTACCACTGTTCCATGATTTGACAATGACACTCACAGGTTATCGCGTCGCCCGATCCGCAGCCAAGGAGTACGAACTAAACGTCTCGTCTCCGCAGATCGCGAACGACCGCTAACGGCGGATCCATTCACGTCAAACAAGGACGTTGGTTTCTAACCAACGAGGCGTGAAGCGGGACGCCGGATAAAGTCCGGAGCGGCGACATATTCGTCGACCCGCCTCACACGGCCACTGCGCGGCATGTATTGCGTGTGTTTCCTGAAGGCGCCCTCAGTCTCGCCGCCGCGTCTCCGCCGGTGCGGTGTCGACCTCATCCTCACGACCGCTGCGGTCGCTGCGCGCGGTCATGCCGGTGGCAGAGGCGTCGTCCATCATCTGGGCGTCAGGCGCGGCTTCCTCCGGGGGTGGCAGGATCGCGGTATCGTTGCTCGGCGTCGGGCTCGGCTCGACGTAGGGCGTCGGCTCCTCGGTCGGCGTCGGCTCGGGGGTCGGCTCGAGTTCCTGCACGGTCATGTTCATCTCGGGCGGCTCGGGTTCCGATTTCGAGCACCCCGCCACGCCCAGTCCCAGCAGCGCGACCAACGCCAACCGATGCCGCCATACCGTCATTCGTACTTCCTTCACTTCGCCGCCAGCGCCTGCGCGGCGGACCGTCGCTCGACCGTAGCAGCCAGCTTGCCGTCCCAGCCATAGGGATCTTCGCGGAACCCGACCTGCCCGTCCGCACCCGCAAAGGCCGACCAATAAAGCAGATAGACGCTGACCGGCTCGGCCATCTTGGCCCGCACCGTCTTGCCGGCGGCGACCGCCGCGTCGATCGCATCGGGCTGCCACTCGGGCGTCGTCGCCATCAACAATTTGGCGAGATCCTCGGGCTTTTCGAGCCGGACGCAGCCGTGACTGGCGAGCCGGTCGAACTTCGAGAAGCCCGAGCGCGCCGGCGTGTCATGAAGATAGACCGCGAAGTCGTTCGGGAAGTCGAACTTGAACCGCCCCAGCGCGCTCTGCTCGGACGCCTGTTGCAACCTCTTGCCGCCATCGCCGGTCTCGATCACGCGGAAGCCGTTGCGCTTGAGGTAGCCGGGATTGGCACGCTCCTTGGGCCACAGCTCCTTGTTCGCGATCGAGCTGGGCACGTTCCAGGGCGGATTGATGACGATGCTGCTGATCTGCGACACCAGCATCGGCGTCTCGTTCCCCGGTCGCCCGGTGACCGCGCGCATCGACATGATCGGCCGGTCGCCATCGAACGCGGTCAACACCGCGGCGGCGATGTTCACCTGCACGCGCCGCCGGTCGAGCGTCGGCGGCAGCCAGCGCCAGCGTTCCAGATTGGCCATGATCGACTGGATGCGCTGCTCTACCGGAACGTTGAGCGCCGCGAGCGTCTGCGCGCCGACCTGACCGGCCGGATTCAGCCCGTAACGTCGCTGTGCGCGCCGTACCGCCTCCAGCAGCGCGGCATCGAAGCGGTCACCGGTCCCGGTCAGCTCGGGATCCTCGATCGCCAGCCGCTCGCGCAAGCGCGCGACCGCCGGCCCGCTGGTGCCATAGGTCGGCGCGACCGTCAGCGTCGGCCAACCGCCGGCCGCCGCGATCTTGCGATAGCGCGCCAGCCCCTCGACCAGCGTGTCGTACCCTTGATAGGGCGGCGGCAGCGAACGCATCCAGGCGGCGAGCCGATCGCGCGCCACCGCGTCGGTGAAGCCGGGCAACGGATCGTAAGCGGTCGGGCGGATACCCCAATCCTTCTGGAAGTCGGACGGCATCAACCGCCCACCATGGACCGCGCGCGCATGATCCAGCGCCACCCGCACCAGCGACTCGCTATCGAGCCGGTCGAGATCGGCGCGCGGCGTCCGGCTCAGCCCCTGCGCCACTTCGTCCCTGGCGATCAGCCGGGCGAGTTCGCGGCGCTGCGTGTCGCTGAGCGTGGGCAGCGGCAATAGCGGCTGCACGAGCGGGATCGGTGTCGGTGCAGCGGTTTCGGGCGTGACCGGGACCTGCGCTACGGACGGAGCCGCAGCGACGAGCGCGACCAGCAAGAGCTTTCGAGAGGCAAACGAGATCATGGCAGTGGGCTTATCACCTTTGATTCGCGGGGTTGAGATGCCGAATCGTGCAATCGTGATCGCGAGCGATGCGGCGGGGCGTGTCATGCCGATGTTAACGAGCAAGGCCGTGAAAGGACGCGCTCTTCGCTCACGACGTTAACCATTCTTTATCCGGCTTCTCGTACCAGCACAGCCACAACATGGTTTGACGTGAGGGGGAAGCTGCATGCGGACGGCGCGTTTGTATCGGTCTGTCGCGATGTTCGCGATCATTGCGACCCCGTCTGCGGCACAGGACCTTCGCGGTGCGGCAGCGAACCAGCTGAAAGATGCCGCGCAAGAAGCATCGCCCAATACCGCCGATATCGTCGTGACCGCTACGCGCCGTTCCGAGCGACTGTCGAACGTGCCGATCGCGGTATCCGCCTTCGGGCAGGCGGCGCTTCAGAATTCCGGTGCGACCGACATCCGCCAGATGACGCAGATTGCTCCGTCGCTGCTCGTCTCATCGACCGGGAGCGAGGCGAACGCCTCGGCGCGCATCCGCGGCGTCGGAACGGTCGGCGACAATCCGGGGCTCGAAAGCTCCGTCGCGGTCTTCATCGACGGCATCTATCGCAGCCGCACCGGTTCGGGGCTCAACGATCTCGGCGAAGTCGAGCGGATCGAGGTGCTGCGTGGGCCGCAGGGTACATTGTCCGGCCGCAATTCCTCGGCCGGCGCGATCAGCATCTACACGAAACTACCCGAATTCAAATTCGGTGGGATGGGCGAGGTCAGCTACGGCAATTACGATGCATTGCGCGTGCAGGCCGCGCTGACCGGGCCGGTCATCAAGGACCTGCTCGCCTTCCGCATCGACGGTGTCGCCAGCCGTCGCGACGGCTTCCTGACCGACGTGATCAACAAGACCGACTTCAACAATCGCGACCGCTATTTTGTACGCGGCCAGTTGCTGTTCACGATCACTCCCGATCTCGCGGTGCGGTTCATCGGCGACTACACCCGTCGCGACGAAAAGTGCTGCGGCGCGGTCTATGCCGATACGCGCGAGAAGATCGACCCGACGCCGGGCGTGCCGGGCGACTATACGATCAGCGCCGCCAACCCGATCACCGGCATTCTGCGTAGCTTGGGCGGCGTGCTGCCCAGCGAGGGCGATCCGTACAATCGCCGCATCGCGCAGACCGCCGGCCGTGCCTATAGCAACCTGACCACCGATGGCGGTGTGTCGATGCGCGTGCGCTGGAACCTGGGCGCGACGCAGCTCACCTCGCTGACCGCCTACCGCGAATATAAGTCGGGCGGCGCGGGCGACATGGATTATTCCAACGTCGACCTGATCTACCGCCCCGACGACGGCAACAACTATCGCCAGTTCAAGGTGTTCAGCCACGAAAGCCGCTTCTCGGGCACGATCCTCGACAACAAGCTCGACTGGCTGATCGGCGGCTATTACGCGCACGAAAATCTCGAACTGGTCGATAACCTGCACTTCGGCGCGCAATATGGCGCCTTTGCGGCGTGCCGCGCGGTGCTGTCGATCAACCCCGCCGCGGCGCTGCGCAACGCTGCGAATCCGGGCTGTCTCAGCAACGCCGGCCGCGCCGCGCTGACCGCCGGGATCGGTGCGACCGCGGTGGCCGGGCTCGATCGGCTGAGCACGCTCAACAACCTCGGCAGCCTGCGCGACGTCTATCGCCAGACCAGCGAGAATTTCGCCTTCTTCACGCACAACATCTACCGGCTGACCGACCGCCTCAACGTCACGGTCGGGCTACGCTATACCAACGAGCACAAGACGTTGGCCGCCGGGTTCAACAACAACAACACAATCTGCCCGGCACAGCAGGCGGCGCTGCGCCCGCTGCTCGCCAGCAACAACGCCGCCTTGCGCTCGGTCGCGGGCGGGATCGTCACCTTGTCGTGCATCGGCAATTCGAGCGCGGCGCTGACCAATGTCGCGCTGGGCGACCAGATCCGCGAAGGACAGCTGACCGGCACCGGCGTCGTTTCGTGGAAGCCGATCGACTCGACCCTTCTCTACGCCTCCTATGCGCGCGGCTATAAGGCGGGCGGGTACAACCTCGACCGTTCGGACCTGAGCGAGACGGTGCTCACCACCCCGCCGGCGTCGAACGTCCGCAACCTGCGCTTCGACCCGGAGACGGTGAATGCCTATGAGCTGGGACTGAAATACACGTCGCGCCAGTTCACCGCCAATGTCGCGGCGTTCCGGTCGGAGTTCACGAACTTCCAGCTCAACACCTTCAACGGCACCAACTACATCGTCCAGAATATCGGCGGATGCGACACGTCGCTGAATGGCGCGGATCGCGACAATTCAACCGGCACCGGCGCGTGTACGGGCAAGGTCGGCAAGGGGCTGGTGACGCAAGGCGTGGAACTCGAGGTCGGCATGTACCCGACACCAGATGTGACGGTGAACCTCGGCTATACGCTCGCCGACGCCAAATACGCCCGCAACCTGGTCGGCAGCAAATCCGGCGAGCCGCTGAGCGCGGCGCTGTTCCTGCTGCCCGGCGCGCAGATGTCGAATGCACCCAAGCACACCGTCACCAGCTCGATCAGTTGGACGCCGGCGATCGGCGGCAACGGGATGAGCGCGCTGTTCTACGTCGATGGGCGCATGACCAGCGATTACAACACTGGATCCGATCTGTTCATCGAGAAGATGCAGGACGGCTTCTTCCTGATGAACGCCCGTATCGGTCTGCGTGGCGACGAACAGCGCTGGGCTGTGGAATTGTGGGCGCAGAACCTGCTCGATACCAACTATCAGCAGGTCGCGTTCAGCGCGCCGTTCCAGGGTGCCGGGTCGCAATCGCAGGTTCAGGCGTTCGGCAGCCCGGGGTTTGCGGCGGCCAATTCGCTCTTCACCTCGTTCCTCGGCGAACCGCGCACTTATGGTCTGACGCTGCGCACCCGCTTCTGAGCGCACCACCGCCCCGGCAAGTGACCGGGGCGGGGCTGCGATCAGGCATAGGCATAAGGGCCACCTGCGGCGAGCCCGCGCTGATAGGCGGGACGCGCATGGATGCGTTCCAGCCACGCCACGGTGTTCGGATGATCCTTGCCGAGCCCGGCCCGGCTGCGGGCGGCCTCTAAAGGAAAGCTCATCATGATGTCGGCGGCGGTGAAGCTGTCGCCGGCAAACCAGGGCTGATCGGCAAGCGACGCCTCGACATAGTTCAGATGGCGATCGATCATCGGCTGGATGCGCGCCGCCACCCGCTTGCCGAGCAGCGGGATGCGCGAAACCACCAGCTTCACCAGCAACGGCGGCATCAACGAACCTTCGGCGTAATGCAGCCAAAAACGATAGGCGAGCGCGTCATCACGCTTCGAGGGCGCACCGAGCTTCCCGTCGGCGAGGTCGACCAGATATTCGACGATCGCGCCCGTCTCCGCAATCACCCGCGGTCCGGTCGGCCCCGGGGCCGTCGTATCCTCGATGACCGGCGATTTACCGAGCGGATGAACCCGGCGCAGCTCGGTCGGTGCCAGCATCGTCGCCTTGTCGCGCTCGTAGCGCTTCACCTCGTAATCGATCTTCAGCTCCTCGAGCATCCACAGGATGCGCTGCGAACGCGAATTCTCGAGGTGGTGGACGATGATCGTCATCAGGCTTCCTTCCCCGCGCGCGCGGTTACGATCCATATTGCGGCGGAGAACGTCACCGCATCGCGCTGTATCCGCATCGCGAACAGGTTGCGGAGCCTCGTCTCGATCCGCTCGCGGTCTGCCGGCAGGGCCGACGCCAGCATCGCAGCCAGCGGGCCGATCCGCCGATAGAAGTCGAGCGCGTCCTCGACGGGCCGTACGCCGGCACCCACCACATAGGGCACGCACGCCGGCGTTATCGCAATCTCCGTCCAACCGCTTTCTTCGAGCAGCGCACGGGTGAACGCCCCATCGCTCAACGCGAACGGACCCGGGGAATAGCCGGCGTCCGCTAGCGGCGAGAGCCCGACCGCCGCCTCCGGCGCGGTAACCCACTCATTCGCGTCGCGCGACGCGAAGCAGGAGAAGACGAGCGGCGCTCGCGGTGCGGCAGCGGCGCGTAGCGCGGCGAAGGCGGCGAGCGGATCGGCAAAGAACATCAGGCCATGACGCGACACCAACAGATCGAGCGGCGCCAGCGTCTGCACCAGTTCCACCGCATCTCCTGCGAGAAACCGCGGAGCACCCCCGGCCGTTGTTGCCTGCTCTTCCGCCACCGCGATCAGCGCCGGCGAGAGATCGATGCCGGTGACGCGCAACGCAGGCCGCGCCGCCGACAGTGCCTGCGTGGTGCTGCCGATACCGCATCCCAGATCGATCGCAGCCCCGTGATCGGGTGCCGCCGCCACGATCGCGGCGTTCAGGACGCTTGCGATCCCGGCAAAGGCGCGTTCGGTGCGCGCATGTTCCTGCGCCCAGACGTCACCGACGCGCCCCCGCCAGTCCGTAGCGCCCGTCATTCGCCGTGCAACCGCTGCGGGAGGACCGCGATCAGATGTCGTCGTCCTCGCTCGGCCCGGCCATCATCCCATCGGCGACCTGCTCGGTCCGGCCGCGGATCGCCTTTTCGAGCCGGTCCATCATGTCGGGGTTCTCGCGCAGGAAGTTCTTGGCGTTCTCACGCCCCTGCCCGATCCGCACCGAGTCGTAGGAGAACCATGCACCCGCCTTCTCGACCAGTCCCGCCTTGACGCCGATGTCGAGGATCTCGCCGATCTTCGAGATGCCCTCGCCGTACATGATGTCGAATTCGACCTGCTTGAACGGCGGCGCGACCTTGTTCTTCACCACCTTCACGCGGGTCGAGTTGCCGATCACCTCGTCGCGGTCCTTGATCGCGCCGGTGCGACGGATGTCGAGCCGGACCGAGGCGTAGAATTTCAGCGCGTTGCCGCCGGTCGTCGTCTCGGGATTGCCGTACATCACGCCGATCTTCATGCGGAGTTGGTTGATGAAGATCACCATGCAGCGCGAGCGGCTGATCGAGCCGGTCAGCTTGCGCAAGCTTTGCGACATCAGTCGCGCCTGCAGGCCGACGTGGCTGTCGCCCATCTCGCCCTCGATCTCGGCGCGCGGCACCAGCGCGGCGACCGAATCGACCACCAGCACGTCGATCGCGTTCGAGCGCACCAGCGTGTCGGTGATCTCCAGCGCCTGCTCGCCGGTATCGGGCTGCGAGACGATCAGTTCATCGATGTTGACGCCCAGCTTCTTGGCATAGACCGGATCGAGCGCGTGTTCGGCGTCGACGAACGCAGCGGTGCCGCCAATCTTCTGCGCCTCGGCGATGACATGGAGCGCGAGCGTCGTCTTGCCCGAGCTTTCCGGGCCATAGACCTCGATCACGCGCCCGCGCGGCAGCCCGCCGACGCCGAGCGCGATGTCGAGCCCGAGCGAGCCGGTCGAGATCGCCTCGACCTGCATCGTCTCCTTCTGACCCAGCTTCATCGCCGAGCCCTTGCCGAAGGCGCGATCGATTTGCGCCAGCGCGGCGTCGAGCGCCTTTTGACGGTCTGTATTCGCGGTTGCCATGCCGGTATCGATCACCTGAAGTTTGGCGGCCATTGCCGTGGAGCCTTTCGCTAGAGCAACCGCGCGCCGCATTCAACGCGCCGTGCCGTTGTATTCCGTTTGTTCCACGAGAACAAGTAGCGAACTTTCGACTGAATACAAGCTTTTCAGCTGATCGTGGTCGCGCAGACCCACCAGTCGGGCGCGTCCGCGGCGATCCGTGCCGCGGCAGAGTCGCGTGCTTCGGTGTCACGAAACAGCGCGAAACAGGTCGCGCCGGAGCCGGACATGCGCGTCAAAAGCGCGCCCGGTGCCGCGGCGAGCCGGGAAATAACAGTGCCGATCACGGGTGCGATCGCTTCGGCGGGCGGTTGGAGGTCGTTTCTGCCCGCCATGGCGCGCTCCAGTGTCGTTCCGGTCAGATCGAGCGCGCCGCGATCGACGCCGCCCCAATGCGCGAAAACCTGCGCGGTCGATACCGCCACCCCGGGGTTGACCAGCAGCGCCGGCATGTCGCCCAGCCCCGCGATCGGTGCCAGCGCATCGCCGCGCCCGCGCCCGAAGGTCGGGCGGCCGAGCAGACAGGCGGGCACGTCCGCGCCCAGATCGGCGGCGATGGTCAGCAGCCGTGGCGTGTCGACCGGCAGCCCGTGCAACCGGGCGAGCGCACGCAGCGTCGCGGCGGCGTCGGCCGAGCCACCGCCGATCCCGGAGGCGACCGGCAGGTGCTTGTCGAGCGTCACCGCATGGACCGCATCGGGGGCGAACGCCTGCCGGAACGCCGCTTCGGCGCGCGTCACCAGATTGTCGGCGGCCGGGCCGACCGCCGCGGCAAACGGACCCGTCACGGTGAAGCCCGGCACCGTCGCGGGCCCGACCGTCACCCGATCACCGTCGCGCGCGAAGACGAACAACGTTTCCAGTTCGTGATAGCCGTCCACCCGCCGCGCGCGGACGTGCAGCGCGAGGTTGAGCTTGGCGGGCGCGGTTTCGGCGATCATCACTACGGCAGTCCCTGTTCGATCTTGGTGGCGAGCCGCGCGGTCTCGACCGGGGTCGCGGTCGCTTGCGCAGCAGTCCAGGCGTAGCGCGCCTCGTAGCGGCGCCCGGCCCGCCAGTAGAGATCGCCGAGATGCTCGCCGATCTCGGCGCTGAGCGGATCGCCCTCGGCCGCACGCTCGACCAGCGGCAGCGCGCGCGCCGGTTGCCCACGCAAATACAACGCCCAGCCAAGTGAGTCGGCGATGGCGGCATCGTCGGGCTTCAGCCGCACTGCCTTCTCCAGCATCGCCTGTGCCTCGTCGATCCGCTCGCGATGCTGCGTCAGCGCATAGCCCAGATAGTTGAGCGCGAGCGGCTGGTCCGGGCCTTTGGCGACCGCCTTCTGCAACGCCTCGCGCGCCGCGGGCCAGCGCCCCGCCCCGTCGAGCGCCGCACCGTATTGCAGCCAGTCGGTCCAGTCGGCCGCTGTGCCGGCCTGCTTCACCAGCCGCGCATAGAGCGGCACCGCCTGCGCCGGGCGATCGAGCCGCATCTGCAGGTCGGCGAGCCGCTGGACGTCGCCGATCGGCGTCTTCTTCGTCGCCGACAGTGCGTCCAGCGCCGCCAGCGCCGCGTCCTCGCGCCCGCCATCGGCGAGCATCTGGACGCGCCCGGTCGCGGCGAGCGACGCATAGGGGCTGTCGGCGGGCACCTCGCCCAGCAGCGCCAGCCCGGCATCGAGCGCATCGTCGCCCGCCAGCACCCCCGCCAGCAACAGCCGCGCACGATCGTTGGCCGGATCGGCACGCAATGCGGCGCGGAGCAACGTATAGGTGAGCACGCCGGGATCGTCGCCGCTCGCCAGATCGGCAGCGATGCGCGTGAACAGATGCGAGGCCCCGAACGCGAGCGTCGGGCGCGCACCGCGGGTCGGCTCGATGCGCAGCGCAGTCGCCCCGGCATCGTCGTCGAGCAACGCGCGCGCCGCCTTGTCCTTGCCCTGCCCGATCAGCAGCCGCGCCGCCGCGACCCGCTCATCAAGCGCGGCGAGATCGGCCGCGCCGCCGAGCGCACGCACCGCCGCCACGCCTTCATCGGTGCGGCCGGTGGCGATCAGCAACAGCGCCCGCGTCTCGGCGGCAAAGCGCCGCGCGACCGGCTCGTCGGGGGCCTGCGCCAGCGCGGCGAAGGGGTCGCCGCCGCTTTCGAGCGCGAGCCAGGCGCGCAGCGGCGGCGTGAGGATGCGCAGCCGATCGCCATCGAAGCGCTTGAGCGCCGCCTCCGCGCCGGCACGGTCGCTATCGCGTGCGGCGCGGGCGAGCGCCAGCAGCGCAGTGTCGGACGGCGCGGCCTTCTGCTCGGCGAGCGTGGCGGCGGCGCGATCGGCGAGCGGCATGTCGCCGGCACGCACCGCGGCGCGAAAGGTGCGCAGCGCGATCGCGGTGTCCTGCGGATCGTCGGCGAGCACGCGGGCGTAATCCCGGGCGGCGTCGGCGACCGCACCGTCCGCCTCCGCGATCCGCGCGCGGGCATAGGCGGCCGGGTCGGCCGTGCCTGCCGCGGCGGGCAACGCGGCGCCGGCGAGGGTCGCGGCGAGCGGGAGCGCGAGGCGGCGGGTCAGCGTGATGGCGGTCTTTCGGATGCGGCCGGGGGATGGCCGGTCGGGGTAGAGGGAGCGAGCGGCGAGGTCCAGTGGCGGCAGGCGGCGGGTCATGCGTGGCTCAACACGCGAGGGGCGGGTGCGTTCAGGTGGACGCTGTCTTACCGTCCATCGACAGTCGGGTTCGGCATGCCGGGCCTCGGAAGAGGAATGGATCACGCGGAGGCGCGGGGGCGCGGAGGTGTACCGCGCGGCGCACGGTAACTCTGTCATTCCAGATCGCGAGCGCCAGATACGGCGAGCGCAACATCTCTGCGCTCTCCGCGCCTCCGCGTGAACGTCTCTTTTTCCCGCGCTTTTCAGTGAACCTGATGTCGATCTTTCCGAAGACGCGGATGGTTGAACGGGGTGGCGTGGGCCGCCTCCTGCTCAGGATAGCCGACGGCATTGGCCGACAACATGCGCCCCTGCTTTCCCGAAAAGGATGGTGAAATGGGAACGTCGCTCTCCTGACACGTTGGCTCGTCACCGTAATCGGCTATGTCCTCCGAAGGAGGAGGAAGCGCATGATGAGTAAGGTCACGGTTCTTAGGATGAGCATGGCGGTTCTGTCGGCGGCTCCGACCGTTGCCGCGCACGCTCAATTTGTTCCTCCTGCCGGATACAGCAGCAACGGAGCGCAGCCCGGCGTTGCCGCACCGACGGCCCCAGATGCACCTGTCCTGACCCGCATCCCTGATACAACTTTGTCAGGTCTGTTCCGTGTCGATCCCTACTACAAGCGCGGTACCTCGACGGGCCACGTGAAGGTCGTTGGCGCGTTCGAGATTGCTGAAACACAGAAGCGACATTTCGTTGCCGCCTGGTCTCCGGGCTTCTTGCCCGTCACACTCTCGTTCAATGACGGACAGTGTTACTCGCTTCGAGCTGATTACACAGGCGGGACGCTTTCAAACGGTCGATTGAGCAAAGTCGGATGCGATCACCGACAAACCGGTGAGCAGGCCCCATCCTCGCCGCCGCCCGGCAGCCCTCTGAGGTTCATCGGAAGCGCTTGGGGTTATGGTGCCTGGGCCGATGATCGAGCTAGAACCACGCTCATCACCGCACCTTACGCCAAAACCTTCCAACCCCTTTTTACCGCGCAGATGTTAACCAGCGCTATCATGGCGATGAACGGCCCAGACTTTCCCGGAGGAAATGTCACATTAGCGGGCCGGCTTGGGAATCACTTGACGGTGGTAACGCTCGAGGTCGGTTACTGAACGTCGGCCAACAGACTGGTGGCTGCGCCCCTTCCCGTAAACGAACCTGCGATGGGCATTCTGCCGTGTCGATCGCGTTGACGGACGCTCGCGGCTCAAGCTGTTCCCGATTGTTCTTTCCCGAAACGGCGGTTACGAGACGGAGAAACGGGAAAGGTGATCCCTGATGCCGTAGCAGATCCGGCACGCCGCTCCCACCTCTACGGTGGCAAAAGAAGCGGGGCCCCGGATCAAGTCCGGGGCGACGCGGCGGCGCGGTCACATGTTCGGGTAGTTCGGACCCCCGCCACCTTCCGGCACGACCCAGTTGATGTTCTGCGTCGGGTCCTTGATGTCGCAGGTCTTGCAGTGGACGCAATTTTGCGCGTTGATGACGAACTTCGGGTCGCCCGTCTCCTCGCCGACGATCTCGTACACGCCGGCCGGGCAGTAACGCTGCGCCGGCTCGTCGTAGAGCGGTAGGTTGTAGGCGACCGGGACGTCCGGGTCCTTGAGCGTCAGGTGGACCGGCTGGTCCTCTTCGTGGTTGGTGTTCGACAGGAACACCGACGACAGGCGATCGAAGGTCAGCACGCCGTCGGCCTTGGGATAGTCGATCTTCTTGACCAGATCCTTGCGCCACAAGGTTTCGTGATCGGGGTGGTGGTGCAGCGTGAAGGGCATCTTCAATCCGAGATATTCCGCCCACATCGTCACGCCCGCCAGCCCCGAACCGAGGAAGTCGCCGAACTTCTTGACCAGCGGCACGACGTTGCGGACGATCGACAGCTCCTTCTTCACCCAGCTGCGCTCGAACGCTTCCGGATAGGCGGTCAGCTCGTCACCGCCGCGCTGCGACAGGATCGCGTCGACCGCCGCCTCGGCAGCGAGCATCCCGCTCTTCATCGCGGTGTGCGTGCCCTTGATCCGCGGCACGTTGAGGAAGCCAGCGCTGTCGCCGATCAGCGCGCCGCCGGGGAAGACCAGCTTCGGGATCGACTGCAACCCGCCGTCGCTGATCGCGCGCGCGCCGTAGCTGACGCGCTTGCCGCCCTTCAGGAGCGCGGCGACCTGCGGGTGGGTCTTCCACTTCTGCATCTCCTGGAACGGGGAGACATAAGGGTTCGAATAGTTGAGCCACGTCACGAAGCCGATCGACACCTGCCCGCCGGCCTGGTGATAGATCCAGCCGCCGCCGTTGCCGCCATGCTCGCTGAGCGGCCAGCCCTGCGTGTGGACGACCTTGCCGGGTTCGTGGAGCGCGGGGTCGATGTCCCACAATTCCTTGACGCCAAGGCCGTAGACCTGCGGATCGCAATCGCGGCGCAGGTCGAAGATGCGCATCAACTCCTTGGAGAGATGCCCGCGGCAGCCCTCGGAGAAGAAGGTGTATTTGGCGTGGAGTTCGAGGCCGGGCTGATAGTCGCCCTTGTGCGTGCCGTCGCGCGCGACGCCCATGTCGCCGGTCGCGACGCCCTTCACGCTGCCGTCGTCGTTGAACAGGATCTCGGCGGCGGCGAAGCCGGGGAAGATCTCGACACCCAGTTCCTCGGCCTTGCCCGCCAGCCAGCGGCACAGGTTCGCGAGCGAGCCGGTATAGGTGCCCTTGTTGTGGAGGAACGGCGGGGTCCACAGATGCGGCAGGTTGAATTTGCCCGATTTGGTCAGCACCCAGTGCAGGTTCTGCGTCACCGGCACCTCGGCGAGCGGGCAGCCGTCATCGCGCCACGTCGGGAGCAGTTCGTCTAGCGATTGCGGGTCGATCACCGCGCCCGACAGGATGTGCGCGCCGACCTCGGAGCCCTTTTCGAGCACGCAGACCGAAATGTCCGCATCGCGTTCGGCGGCGCGTTGCTTGAGGCGGATCGCCGCCGACAGCCCGGCGGGGCCGGCGCCGACGATCACCACGTCATAGGGCATGGATTCGCGGTCGCTCACTTCGTCATCTCCTGCGCGCGCACCCGCACCGGGCGCTCGTCGTATCGTGCCAACGTTCTATCGGCATCGGCGGTGCCAGTAAGTTGACCTTCGCGTCAACTCTCCATCCTATGGCGGCATGGGGGCCGATCAGAATCTCGACTGGACGAAGGCGGCGGCCAGCGCGCTCGACTGGTGGCACGATGCCGGGGTCGACGTGGTGGTCGGCGACGAGGGGTTCGCGTGGCTCGACAGCGCGGCGCAGCAGCTCGCCGCGAGGCAGGCGGTGCAGCCCGCGACGGCCGCGGTCGCGCCGGCCAGCGACGCGCTGCCCGAGGATTTGGCGGCGTTCGCGGCGTGGCGGGTCGGCGAGGCCGCGCCCGAGGCGCGCTGGGGCGGCGGCGCGATTGCGGCGAGCGGGCCGGCGGACGCCGAGCTGATGGTGTTCGTCGACTGCCCGGAGCGCGACGATCGCGACTTGCTGATGGAAGGCGAGGTCGGGCGGCTGTTCGAGCGGATGCTCACCGCGATCGGGCGGTCGCGGGCCGATACCGCGCTCGCCTCGGTCTGCGTGCGACGGCCGACCACCGGCCGCGTGCCGCGCGATATCGAGGCACGGCTCGGCGAGATCGCGCGGCATCATGTCGCGCTCGCTTTCCCCAAACGGTTGCTGGTGATGGGCGATGCGGCCAGCCGTGCGATCCTGACGATGAACGTCGCGGATGCGCGCGGGCGTTTTCATACACTTAACCATAAGAATGGCAGGGTCACGCAGGTCGTGGCGAGCCATCATCCACGCTTCCTGCTCGATCGGCCCACCGCCAAGGCGGAAGCGTGGAAAGACCTGTTGTTGCTGACCGGGGAGGTCGAATCGTGAAAATTGCCTATGCCTCCGGGCTGATGGTCGCGAGCGCCATGGCGCTGGTCGCGCCGGCGCAGGCCGCGACGGTCGCCGGCGGGCTGCCGGTGGTTGCGCCGCCTGCTCCGCCGCCGTCGGCCAGCGAGGACGCCGGCATCCCGGCGCAACTCACCCCCGAGCAGCGCAGCGCCTATCGCGCGGTGTTCGCGGCGATCCACGAGGGACGGTGGAGCGACGCGCAGCTCGCGCTCGACGGCATGGCCACCGGGCCGCTCCACGCCTATGCGCGCGCCGAGCTGTACACCGCCAAGGGCTCGCCCAAAGCGGACGGCGCGGCGGTCGCGCGGTTGCTGGCCGAGGCCCCCGAGCTGCCGCAGGGCGATGCGCTGCTCCGGGTGGCGAAGGCACGCGGGATCAGCGACCTGCCCGTCCTGCCCGAACAGCAACGGCTGATCTGGAACGACGGCGCGCCGATCCGCGTCCGCGCCAAGGCGACCGCCAGCGACCAGATCGCCGCCGATCTGGCGGTGAAGATGCAGCCTTTGGTCAAGTCCGATCTCGGCGCGGAGGCGCAAGCGTTGCTGGAGAGCACCGCCGGCCTGTCGCCCGAGGCGCAGACCGAATGGCAGGCGCGGATCGCGTGGATCTATTTCCTGCAAGGGCTCGACCCGCAGGCGCGCACGATGGGCGCGAAGGCGGCGCTGGGCAGCGGCGACTGGGCGATCCACGGGCGCTGGACGCAGGCGCTGGCGGCATGGCGGCAGCAGGATTGCGCGACGACGCAGACCGAGTTCGAGAATGTCGCGGCGCGCAGCCCCGACATCGACCTGCGCGCCACCGCGCTGTTCTGGGCGGCGCGCGCCGACATGGCGTGCGGACGGCCCGACAAGGTCGAGGCGCGGCTGAAGATCGCCGCGCAATATGGCGAGACCTTCTACGGGCTGCTGGCGCGGCAGGCGCTGGGGCTCGGAATGCCGGCGGTGCGCCCGCAGCGCGTCTCCGCGGATTGGACGCGGCTCGAGCGACGCCCGAACATCCGCGTGGCCGCGGCGCTGGCCGAGATCGGCGAGAACGACGATGCCGACCGCGTGGTGCGGCAACAGGCGCGGATCGGCACGCCGGGCGAGTTCGCCAGCCTCGTCCGCTTCAGCGAGTCGCTCAACCTGCCCGCCACGACCGTCTGGCTGGCGCACAATCTGCCGCAAGGCGCGGTTGCGACCGCCGACACGCGCTATCCGATGCCGAACTGGACGCCGGACACCGGCTGGCGGATCGACAAGGCGCTGGTCTATGCGCACACGCTGCAGGAATCGGGGTTCCGCAACAAGGTGCGCAGCCCGGCGGGGGCGTTCGGGCTCATGCAGATCATGCCCGCCGCCGCGACCGATTACATGCGCGAGCGCGGGCTGACGATCGACCAGAATGCGCTGGCGCGGCCGTCGACCAATATCGACATCGGGCAGCGGCATATCGAGAAGCTGCGCGACATGGGGCTGACCGGCGGTCTGCTGCCCAAGGTGATCGCGGCCTATAATGCCGGGCCGAAGCCGGTCGGCGAATGGAACGCGCTGGTTCACGATAACGGCGATCCGCTGCTTTATATCGAGAGCATCCCTTATTGGGAGACGCGCGGGTACGTGGTGACGGTGCTGCGCAATTACTGGATGTACGAGGCGCAGGGCGGCAAGGCGAAGAGCCCGAGCCGCGCCGCGCTGGCGCAGGGCATGTGGCCGCGCTTCCCCGGCCTGCCGGGGGCGAGCGCGGTGCGGATGAACCCCGCGCCGAATACTGCGCTGGCGGTGAACGCCAGCGTCGGGGTGCAGACGCCGATCCAGTCGAACTGAGCGTGCACGACGCACCGTCATCCCGGACTTGATCCGGGATCCCGCTTCTTCCGCCCGGTCGACAGGAAGAAGCTGGGTCCCGGATCAATTCCGGGGCGACGACGGCGGTGTCCACGCGCCCCGCCCGCTGGACGCCCCCTCCCCGCCCCGCTACCCCGGTGCAATGCCGATCGACGAAAGCCGCACCTTCCTGCCCGTTCGCATCGCGGTGCTGACCGTGTCCGACACGCGCGGACTGGCGGAGGATCGTTCCGGCGACACGTTGGTCGCGCGGTTGTCCGATGCCGGGCATCTGCTCGCCGAGCGCGCGATTCTGCGCGACGATGTCGACGCGATCGTCGCGCAGCTCCATCGCTGGATCGACGATCCGCAGGTCGACTGCATCATCACCACCGGCGGCACCGGCGTCACCGGGCGGGACGTGACCCCCGAAGCGGTCGAGCGCGTCGCGGACAAGATGATCCCCGGCTTCGGCGAGCTGTTCCGCTGGCTCAGCTTTCAGACGATCGGCACCTCGACGGTACAGAGTCGCGCCTGCGCGTGCGTGGCGCGCGGGACCTATGTCTTCGCGCTGCCGGGCTCGACCGGCGCGGTCAAGGATGCGTGGGACGGCATCCTGTCGTCGCAACTGGATAGCCGGCACCGGCCGTGCAATTTCGTCGAGCTGATGCCGCGGTTAATGGAGCGCTAGACTAGGTCAGCGTTCGGCAATCACCTGCCTCTTTCGTCATCCCGGACTTGATCCGCGACCCCGCTTCTTCTTGCTTTGGGCGACAGGAAGAAGCGGGGCCCCGGATCAAGTCCGGGGCGACGAACGAGATCACCCCAAAGTCTCACCCCGCTAACGACGCCGCCAGTTCGTGCCCGTCGACATCGCGGAAGTGGAAACGCCGTCCACCCGGGAAGGCGAAGATCGGCACCGTGATCGTGCCGCCCGCCCGCTCGACGGCCTCCAGCGTCCCCTCGAGATCCTCGACCTCGATCACCGGCAAGGGTGCCGCGACCCGCTCGGGCGCCGCGTCGAGCCCGACATCGGTGTCGCCGCTGAGCGTCGCCGCATAATCCGGGCCGAAATCGGTGAACGTCCAGCCGAACGCCTGCGCGTAGAAGCCTTTGGACGCTGCCCGGTCGCGGGTCGGCAGTTCGAGATAATAGAGGCGGGCCACATTGCATCTCCCCGTTTGTTCTTGATGTGTTCTATATGGCGCGATAGCCTCGCGCAATGGTGAATCCACGGCCGCACCGCGGCGCGACCCTCAACACGCGCAGCACGCGCTTCAATCTGCCGCAGGCGGAAGAGGACGATGACTGGCGCGACGCCCGCACGCTGATCGACGGTGCGCCTCCGCCGTTACGCACTACCGTCACCGTCGAGCATCCGCGCACGATCATCACGCGCAACCAGTCGCCCGATGTGCCGTTCGACCGCTCGATCAATGCCTATCGCGGCTGCGAGCATGGCTGCATCTATTGCTTCGCACGCCCGAGCCATGCCTTCCACGATCTGTCGCCGGGGCTGGATTTCGAAACCAGGCTGTTCGCCAAGCCCGACGCCGCCGCGCTGCTGCGCGCCGAGTTGGGCAAGCCGGGCTATGCCTGCGCGCCGATCGCGATGGGGACGAACACCGATCCCTATCAGCCGATCGAGCGCGAGTGGCGGATCACCCGATCCCTGATCGAGGTGCTGGCGGAATGCGACCACCCGCTGGTCATCACCACCAAGTCGGACCGGGTAGTGCGCGATCTCGACCTGCTTGGCCCGATGGCGGCGAAGGGGCTGGTGGCGGTGGCGATGTCGGTCACCTCGCTCGATCCCCGCGTGACCATGACGCTGGAGCCGCGCGCCACCGCGCCGGAGCGGCGGCTGGCGGCGGTGCGCACGCTCAGCGACGCGGGGGTGCCGACCTATGTCAACATGGCGCCGGTGATCCCGGCGATCACCGATAGCGAGGTCGAGACGATCGTCGCCCGCGCGGCGGCGGCGGGGGCTCTGGGGGTATCGTACATCCCGGTGCGGCTGCCATGGGAGGTCGCGCCGCTGTTCCGCGCCTGGCTCGACGAGCATTATCCCGATCGCGCGGGCAAGGTGATGGCGATCGTCCAGTCGCTGCGTGGGGGCAAGGACAATGATCCGCGCTTCGGGATGCGGATGAAGGGTCAGGGGCCGTGGGCGGAGCTGTTGCGCACGCGTTTCCGGATCGCGCGGACCAAGGCGGGGTTTCCCGATCGGCGACGCAAGTTAGACCTGCGCTGCGACCTGTTCCGCAAGCCGGCGGGAGCGCAGGGGGAGTTGTTTTAGCTAGGGCCGATCGACATTCGGTATTATCGTGACTGACCAGCCATTTGATGGATCGTCAGCTTCCTTCTTTCGTCGCTCCGGACCTGATCCGGGGCCCCGCTTCTTCGGCAGCCGCAGCAAAAGCGGGATTCCGGATCAAGTCCGGGATGACGAATGAGAGAGGGAGTCCGGTGAATGTCGATCGGCTCTAGAACGCGGTCACCCCACCGACCGCAGCCGGGTTTCCTCGACCTCGAACTCGACCCTGGTTACGCCGGGCAGCGCCTCGATCCGTTCGGCGAGTTCGGCGTCGAGCGCGAAGTCGCGGTCGAGGATCACGGTCGCGATCTCGCCCTCACCGATCGGCACCTTGAGCGTCACCTTGCCGCGTGCGCCA
This sequence comes from Sphingomonas phyllosphaerae, assembly GCF_036946485.1. GTDB lineage: Bacteria > Pseudomonadota > Alphaproteobacteria > Sphingomonadales > Sphingomonadaceae > Sphingomonas > Sphingomonas phyllosphaerae_E. Next base: position 478,223 of record NZ_JAQIJA010000006.1, on the reverse strand, counting down.
CGCAGCGGGCCGATCAACGCCGCGAGCCCCGCCACCGCGCTGGCGTCCGCGACATGCACCTCCAGCGCGAAGCGTGTCGAGGTGGCGAGCGTCTCGAACGGCTTGATCGACTTGACCGTCACGCGCGGCGTTTCCTCACCGGGGCGGCGGTCCAGTTCGACGGTCGCCAGCCCGCAGCCGCCGTTCTTGGCGGCTTCCTCGAGATCGGCGGCGGGGCCGTCGTCGAAGCAGGTCGCCATGAACTGGCCGGTCGCGTCGGAGAGCGTCGCCATCATATAGCGCTTGCCGCGCGCCGAGGTGCGCCACCGCGCCTCCTCGACCAGCACCGCCATCGTCGCCATCACCCGCGCGCCATCGGCGATCTGCAACTCGCCGAGGGTGACGTAGGTGCGCGCGCCGTGCGTCTTGGCGAGGTGGCGGTAGCGGTCGACCGGGTGCGCGGAGAAATAGAAGCCGAACGCCTCCTTCTCCTGCTCCATCCGCTCGGCGAGCGACCAGCGCGCATTGGCGGGCAGCTTGATCGCGTCGCCCGCGCCGGCATCGTCGCCGAACAGCCCGCCCTGCCCGCTCGTCCGACCCTCGTGCGTGCGTGCGGCGATCGCGAGCACCGTCTCGGCGACGGCATGGACGCCGGCCCGATTGGGCTCCAGCGCGTCGAAGGCACCGCCGGCGGCGAGCGTTTCGAGCTGGCGCTTGTTGAGCAGCCGCGGGTCGACGCGCGCGGCGAGATCGTCGAGGCTCTTGAACGGTCCGGCGGTGGTGCGCTCCTCGCAGAGCTTCTCCATCGCGCCCTCGCCGACCGACTTGAGCGCGGCGAGCGCGTAGCGGACGGCGGGCTGGCCCTCGTCGTTGAGCTGGACGTCGAACTCCGCGACGCTGCCGTTGATGCACGGCGGCAGCAGCGGGATGCCGAGCCGCCGCGCGTCATCAACGAAGATCGCCAGCTTGTCGGTGAGGTGCAGGTCGTAGCACATCGACGCGGCGAAGAATTCCGCCGGGTGATGCGCCTTCAGCCACGCGGTCTGATAGGCGAGCAATGCATAGGCCGCGGCGTGCGACTTGTTGAAGCCGTAGCCGGCGAACTTGTCGATCAAGTCGAAAAGCTGGTTGGCATAAGGCGCGGGGATCTGGTTGTGCTCGGCGCAGCCGGTGACGAAGGTGGCGCGCTGCGCGTCCATCTCCGCCTTGATCTTCTTGCCCATCGCGCGCCGCAACAGGTCCGCGCCGCCGAGCGAATAGCCCGCCAGCACCTGCGCGGCCTGCATCACCTGTTCCTGATAGACGAAGATGCCGTAGGTTTCGGCAAGGATCGGCTCCAGCAGCGGGTGCGGATAGGTGATCTCCTCCGTCCCCTGCTTGCGCCGGCCGAACGACGGGATATTGTCCATCGGGCCGGGGCGATAGAGCGAGACGAGCGCGACGATGTCGCCAAAATTGGTCGGGCGCACCGCCGACAGCGTGCGGCGCATCCCCTCCGATTCCAACTGGAACACGCCGACCGTGTCGCCGCGCTGGAGCAATTTGTAGACGCCCTCATCGTCCCATTGCAGCGCGTCGAGATCGACGTGGATGTCGCGCTTCTTGAGCAGCTCGACCGCCTTCTTGAGCACCGACAGGGTCTTGAGCCCGAGGAAGTCGAACTTCACCAGCCCGGCGCCTTCGACATATTTCATGTCGAACTGCGTGACCGGCATGTCCGAACGCGGATCGCGGTAGAGCGGGACGAGCTGCGCGAGCGGGCGGTCGCCAATCACCACGCCCGCAGCGTGGGTCGAGGAGTGGCGCGGCAGCCCCTCCAGCTTGGTCGCGAGGTCCCAGAGGTGCCGGACCTGATTGTCGTTGGAATATTCGCGCGCGATCTCCGGCACGCCGTTCAGCGCGCGCTTGAGGTCCCACGGGTCAGTCGGATGGTTGGGGACCAGCTTGGCGAGCCGGTCGATCTGGCCATAGCTCATCTGGAGCACGCGCCCGGTGTCCTTGAGCACCGCGCGCGCCTTGAGCTTACCGAAGGTGATGATCTGCGCGACCTGATCGCGGCCGTATTTCTCCTGTACGTAGCGGATCACCTCGCCACGCCGGGTTTCGCAGAAGTCGATGTCGAAGTCGGGCATCGACACGCGTTCCGGGTTGAGGAAGCGCTCGAACAGCAGGCCCAGCTTGATCGGATCGAGATCGGTGATCGTCAGCGCCCAGGCGACCACCGAGCCCGCACCCGAACCACGTCCCGGTCCGACCGGAATGTCGTGATCCTTCGCCCATTTGATGAAGTCGGCGACGATCAGGAAATAGCCGGGGAAGCCCATCTGGATGATGACGTCGACCTCGAACGCGAGCCGCTGGCGGTAGGTCTCGCGCCAGTTCGGATCATCGGCAGGTTGCGCGCCGAGTTCCTCGATCCGGTCGAGCCGCGCCTCCAGCCCGGCGGCGGCATCGTTGCGGAGCATCGCCGCCTCGCCCTCGCGGTCGCCCGCGAGGCTGGGGAGGATCGGCTTGCGCTTCGGCGCGGCGACCGCGCAACGCTGCGCGACGACCAGCGTGTTCGCGAGCGCCTCGGGCAGATCGGCGAACAGCGCCGCCATGTCGATCGCGGGCTTCATCCACGCATGGCCGCAGCTGCGCGGGCGATCCTCGCTTTCGACATAGCTCGACGAGGCGATGCACAGCATCGCGTCATGCGCGTCGCCGAAATCGGCTTCCTCGAAACAGCATGGGTTGGTCGCGACGATCGGCCAGCTGCGGTCATAGGCGAGGTCGAGCAGCAGCGGCTCGGCCTTGTCCTCGATCGCATCGTCGCGGCGGCACAATTCGACATACAGTCGGTCGCCGAAGATCGCGTGGAGGCGGTCGGCGTACGCGATGGCGCGCTCCGGCTGGTCCTCGGCGAACAGCCGCGCCACCCCGCCCTCGCCGCCCGCGGTCAGCGCGATCAGCCCCGCGGAATGGCGCTCCAGCACCTCGAACGCGACATGCGGCGCGAGTTCGAGCGGGCGGTCGAGATGCGCATGGCTGACCAGCGCGCAGAGATTGTCGTAGCCCGTCTCGTCCTGCGCGTAGAGGGCGATCCAGTCGACCGCGGTCGCGACGCTTTCGGGCATGTCGGGGCGCGCGACGCCGAGCATCGTGCCGATCACCGGCTGCACGCCCGCGCCCATCGCCGCGTCCGAGAACGCCATCGCGGCGTAGAGCCCGTTGCGGTCGGTCAGCGCCGCGGCGGGGAAGCCGAGCTTGGCCGCGCGCTTGGCGATCGCCTTCGGCTCGATCGCGCCATCAAGCATGGTGTAGCTGGAAAAGATGCGGAGCGGCACGAACCCGGAATGCGGCATCGCTTATACCTAGGCCGGCCGACCCGATTCGACCATCCCCGCCGCCACACACGGAACCCTGAACACGCCGACCCGTTCGCCCGCCGAAATGGAGTGATCGACATGGCACAATTCGGAGCTTCATCGGAACGTGGGTTCGGCATCCCCGGCGCGGCGACCGGCGCCGGCTGGGGCTGGATCATGGCATACGGCGTGGTGTCGGTGCTGCTCGGCGTGGCGGCGTTCGTGTGGCCATTCGCGGCGACCTATGCGGCGACCGTCGTGATCGGCGCGCTGCTGTTCGTCTCGGGCGTGTTCTCGATCGCCGCCGGGTTGTTCGGGCAGGGCCATGAGGGTCGCGTCTACGCGGTGCTGTTCGGCCTGCTGTCCGTGATCGTCGGCGCGGTGATGGTGTTCGAGCCGGCGACCGGCGCGCTGTCGCTGACCTTGATGGTGACGGTCTGGCTGCTGGTGCGCGGCGTGCTGGAAATCGTGCTCGGCTTCCGGATGCGGCGGCGGCGCGGGCTGATGATCGCGCTGGGCGTGGTGAACATCCTGCTGGCCGGGTTCATCCTCGCGACGGTGCCGTGGTCGGCGCTGACGCTGCCGGGGTTCATCCTGGGAGTGAGCTTCCTGGTCGGCGGCGTGACCGCGATCACCGCGGCAAGCGATCACCGCAAGGGCGCGGACGCATTCGCGATGCCGGGGTGAGGCGTATTCGATCAACAGACCTTTTGTTCGTCGCCCCGGACTTGATCCGGGGCCCCGCTTCTTCCTGCCGACCGAAGTAAGAAGCGGGATCCCGGAGCAAGTCCGGGATGATGATAGGGTTATCTCGCCGCGACATGCACCAGCGCCATCGCGACCAGCAGCAGCGCCAAGATCGCGAGGATCAGCCCGAACATGCAGCCGAGCACGACGCGATCGCCGAACATCGACTACAACAGCGCCTCGATGTCGGCGGTGATCTCCTCGGGTTTGGTCGTCGGCGCGTAGCGGCGCACGACCTTGCCATCGCGGTCGATCAGGAATTTGGTGAAGTTCCACTTCACCGCCTTCGTCCCGAGCACGCCCGGCGCCTCCGCCTTCAGCCGCTCGAACAACGGATCGGCCTGCGCACCATTGACGTCGATCTTGGCGAACACCGGGAAGGTCACGTCATAGGTCAGCGTGCAGAAGTTCGCGATCTCCGCCGCGTCGCCGGGTTCCTGCGCACCGAACTGGTTGCATGGGAAGCCGAGCACCGCGAAGCCGCGGTCGGCATAGCGGCGATGGAGCGCCTCCAGCCCCTCGTACTGCGGCGTGAAACCGCACTTGGAGGCGGTGTTGACGATCAGCAGCACTCGCCCGCGCCATTGTTCGAGCGGAACGGGCGCGCCATCCGCGCCAGTGACGGTCAGGTCGGTGATCGTCGTCATCGTCCGCGCTCCAGCAGATAGGTGAGATTGCGGCGAACCTGCGGCCACTCATGGTCGAGAATCGAATAAACGACCGTGTCGCGCACCTCGCCCTCTGAGGTGACCATATGCCCACGCAGCACGCCGTCCATGCGTGCGCCCAGCCGCTCGATCGCCTCGCGCGAGGGACGATTGTGCCAGTTGGTCCGCAATTGCACGCACTGGCAGCCGAGGACATCGAAGGCGTGCGTGAGCAACAGCCGCTTCGCCTCGGTATTCAATCCGGTACGCTGTACCCGGCGCGCGTAGAGCGTGCCACCGATCTCGACGCGCCGATGCCCCTCGTTCATCCGCAGGAAGCGCGTGGCGCCTGCGACCTGTCCATCGGCATCGAGCACGGTGAACGGCAGCGCGCGCCCGGCGGCCTGTTGCGCCTCCAGCAGATCGTACCAGCCATCGATCGTCGCCGAAGTAGGAACAACCGTGGCGAAGAGCTGCGTCAGCCCCTCGAACGCTGTCAGCAGGTCAGCGCGATCGGTCCGCTCGAGCGGACGCAGCGTGACATGCCGCCCGACCAGCGTCGGTGCCGTCCGCCACGCCGCGTCGCTCATCCCGCGACCTCCAATTGCCCTTCGTGGAGCCGGACGACACGGTCCATCCGCGCCGCCAGTCGCTCGTTGTGGGTCGCGACCAGCGCAGCGGAGCCCTCCCCGCGCACCAGCCGCAGGAACTCGGCCAGCACGCGGTCGGCGGTGGCCTCGTCGAGATTGCCGGTCGGCTCGTCGGCGAGCACCAGTGCCGGGCGGTTGGCGAGCGCCCGCGCGACCGCGACGCGCTGCTGCTCGCCCCCCGACAGCGCCGAGGGACGGTGGGTCAAGCGGTGGCCGACGCCGAGCGCGGTGAGCAGCGCGGCCGCCCGCTCCTCGGCCGGCGCGCGCTCTGCGCCCTGGATGAGCTGCGGCAGGACGACATTCTCGATCGCGTTGAAGTCGGGCAGCAGGTGGTGGAACTGGTAGACGAACCCCAGCCGGTCGCGGCGGAGCGCCGTGCGCCCCGCCGCGTCGAGCTTCGCAGCCTCCGTTCCGGCGATGCGGATCGAGCCGGAGAAGCCGCCTTCGAGCAGTCCGACCGCCTGCAACAAGGTCGACTTGCCCGAGCCCGACGGCCCAAGCAGCGCGACGATCTCGCCGGGGCGCACCGACAGGTCGACGCCGCGCAGGACGTGGATGGTCGTCTCGCCCTGCGTGAAGCTGCGCGCGAGGCCCGTGGTCTGGAGGACCGCGGATGTGCCGTCGCAGGCCGCGGGTACGCTATTCATAACGCAACACCTCGACCGGATCGGTATTGGCCGCCTTGAGCGCTGGATAGACGGTAGCGAGGAAGGTCATCAGCAGCGTGATGATGACGATCGCGGTCACCTCGACGGGATCGACCTTCGACGGCAATTCGGTGAGATAGCGGATCGACGGGTCCCAAAGGTTCTGACCCGTGACGAGCTGGACGAAATTGACCACCGACTGGCGGAAGAACAGGAACACCGCCCCGAGTGCCAGCCCGGCGAAGGTGCCGAGCACGCCGATCGTGGTGCCGACCGTCATGAAGATGCGCAGCATCGCGCCGCGGCTGGCGCCCATTGTGCGCAGGATCGCGATGTCGCGAGTCTTGGCGCGAACGAGCATGATGAGCGAGCTGGCGATGTTGAACGCCGCGACCAGAATGATGATGCACAGCACCACGAACATCGCGACACGCTCGACCGCCAATGCGTCGAACAGTTCCGAATTGAGGCGGCGCCAGTCGCTGATGACGCCGTACGGCTGTACCTGCTTGGCGAGCGGGGCGAGGATCTCGCCGACTTTGTCGGCATTGGTGGTCTGCAACTCGATCATGCCGACGGTGTCGCCGGTTAGCAGCAGGGTCTGCGCATCCTGCAACGGCATGACGACATAGGCTTTGTCGTAATCGTAGACGCCGACTTCGAAGATCGCGCCAACCCGATAGCTGACGCTGCGCGGCATCGTGCCGAACGGCGTCGAGCGGCCGAGCGGGCTGATGACGGTGATGTCGGAGCCGATCGTCGCGCCGAGTTGCTCGGCAAGCCGCGCGCCGATCGCGACATTGCCGCTGTTCGGGGTCAGCGTCGCGAGGCTGCCGGCCACGATCTTGGTGCGGATCGTGGCATTGGTGCGGATGTCCTCGGGGCGCATCCCGCGCAGCAGGATCGCCTCCGCGCGGCCGTTGTAGGTCGCGAACAGCGGCTGTTCGATCATCGGCACCGCGCTGGTCACCCCCGGCGTCGCCCTCGCGAGTTCGACGACGCGCTGCCAATTGTCGAGCCGGTTGTTGTAGCCCTGCACCACGGCATGGCCGTTGAGCCCGACGATCTTGTCGAACAGCTCGGCACGAAAGCCGTTCATGACGCTCATGACGATCACCAGCGCGGCGACGCCCAGCATGACCGCGCCCAGCGAGAACCCCGCCACCAGCACGATGAACCGTTCGCCCTTGCCCGGCAGCAGATATCGCCGCGCGATCATGCTCTCGTAGCGGGACAGCAACATGCAGGCTGCGATAGGGAGCCGCCTTGGGATGCGCAATGGGGGCTGTTGCGGAATCGTCACATAGTCGCCGCAATCGGTTTTGCCGCCGTTCATTTGTATCGACAGCGAACAAGGCGCGCCGCATACCTGCGGGCACTGGCACACAGGCAAAAGGCCGTGGTTCGGGGAACGCCATCAAGCCCCGCTGATCCTTCGGGAAAAGCGCGCGGGCGGAGGGCTGGATAGGGGGCTGACGAGCGATCGTCACGCAGGCGCCCGGGTCGTGAAGAACGGCCCGGGCGTTTGCTTTTGGGGCGAAGGCGGCGGCGTCCGCCGCCGGTGCAAGCGAAGCAAGCAGCGCGCCAAACGGCCGGCGGGTCGGCCCCGGCCGATCCCGTCCGACGTCACGCCGGCGGCTTTGTCGTCGGCACTTGGCTGGCGCTGCGGGTTATCCGGAAGCGCCTTCCCACCTGGGCCCCGGCCTTCGCCGGGGTACATTCAAGGAACAATCTCCGTCATCCCGGGCTTGACCCGGGATCCCGCTTCTCACCAGGTCGCAAAGCAGCGGGGCCCCGGATCAAGTCCGGGGCGACGATGTGGGGTACGACGGCGATCCTCAGAACCCGAACCCGATCGTCACGCCATAGGTCCGCGGATCGCCGACGTTACCGGCGATGAGGCCGGTATTGCCCGGCGTCGTCGCCAGCACCTCATAATATTCGGTATCGAACAGGTTGCGCACCCAGCCGAACACGTTGACCCCGCTGTCGGTACGGAAACCGAGCCGCGCGTTCACCAGCGTATAGCCATCGACATCGGTGTAGATCGACCGCGAGGCATTGGACGAGAATTTCGTCCGCGAATTGGCGTCGACACCGACATAGGCCTCCCCCGACTTGCCGAAGACGGTTCCGGGCAGATTATACTCGCCGCCATACGACACCGCGAATTTCGAAATGCCCGGCAGCCACTGACCCGAGATGTCGCACACGACCGGGCTGTTGGTGCCGCCCGACAATTCGGGCGGGCAGGGCGCGTTCTTGAAGTCGACGTATTTGTGGTCGGTGAAGGCGCCGTTCGTGTAGAGGCTGACGCGGTCGCTCGGCCGGATCGAGAAGTCGGCCTCGACACCGCGCACCCGCACCTTGCCGGCATTCGCGAGATAGCCGCGCAACGTCGAGGTCGAGCTGTTGTTGACCACCGCCTGATAATCGCTGATCTCGGTCCAGAAGCCGGTCACGTTGAGCGTGACCTTGCGATCCCAGAATTGCGACTTCGCGCCCAGCTCGAAATGGTCGACCTTCTCGGGGGCGACCTGCGCGAGCTGGGTCTGCACCACGCCGCCGACGACCGGCACGCCGTTCAGATTGAGCCCGCCCGATTTGAAGCTGTGCGCATAGGTGCCGTAGAACAGCACGTCGCGCGAGGGCTTGTACGAGGCGGTCAGGTCATAGGAGACGTTCCACTCGCGGAACTTCTGGTCGCGGAATTCCTGCGGCTGGATCGCGTCGCGCTGCGCCGCCTGACGCGCGGTGCCGCCGGTCGCGGGCACCAGATTGCCCTGCCCGTCGCGCACCACGCTGACATAGCTGCCGGTCTTGTCGTCATAGTTGAGCCGCACGCCCGGCGACAGCGTGAAGGCGTCGGTCAGGTTCCAGTTGACCTTGCCGAAGATCGCGCCGGAGAAGTTCTTGAGGCGGATGTCGTTCGCGGCGGTCAGGCCGTTGAGCACCGACGGGTCGCGCGACAGGGTGCTCGACGGATTGATCAGCCAGCGGCTCGCCGCCGGGCCCTGGCGCTGCGTGCCGGTGGTGTGGATCGTCTGGTAGAAACCGAACAGCCCCAGCACGTAGTCGAAATGCTCGGCCTTCCCGGCGTAGCGGAATTCCTGGGTATATTGATCCTGCCGCGTCGGGTTCTGCGACAGCGTCGTGATCGGCAGACCGGTGAAGTCGCGGTCGTTCGCCGGCAACCAGTCCCAAAAGCGATAGGCGGAGATCGAGGTCAGCGTCCCGTCGCCCAGCCGCTGCTCGCCGCGCAACGACAGCCCGCCGAGCTGGTTGCGCGCGCTGAGCTTCGCGTCGAGGTCGGTCAGCCGGTCGAACGGGTTGCGGCTGGGCGGTTCATAGCCCTGCGCGGCGGCGAGCTGGTCGAACTGGCGGTTGAGCGGGCGCTGCGTCTGACCGACGCGCACGAAGATCTGCGCGCAGCAATTCGGGTTCTGGCGCGAATAATCGCCCGACAGTGTCAGATCGAGATCGTCGGTCGCCTTCCACAGGATCGCGGTGCGGATGCCGAGATTGTCCTGCGAGTTCACATATTGATTGCTCGCGACATTGTAGATCGTGCCGCGACGACTGGTGGTCGACACGCCAAGCCGGATCGCGACATTGTCGGTCAGCGGACCCGAAATCGACGCCTTCGCCTGTTTGAACTCCAGATTGCCGACCGACACCTCGCCGCGTCCCTGCAACGTGAAGCTGGGCGCCTTGCTGGTGATGTTGATCGCGCCCGCGACGGTGTTCTTGCCGTAAAGCGTTCCCTGCGGCCCGCGCAGCGTTTCGATCTGCTGGACGTCGAGGAAGTCGAGCGTCGCCGCCGCGACGCGGCTCAGATAGACCTGATCGATATAGATGCCGACGCCCTGCTCGATCCCGTCGTTGGTGAGCCCGAGCGGCGCGCCGAGCCCGCGGATGTTGACCGAGGAATTGCGCGGATTGGTCGAATAGAATTGCAACGTCGGCTGAAGTTGCTGGAGGCGCTGGACGTTGAAGCTGCCGGTCGCGTCCAGTTCCTTCACCCCGACCACCGAGATCGGGATCGGCACGTTCTGCGCCGATTCGGCACGCCGCCGTGCGGTGACGACGACGTCGGCGGCGGCAGAGCTGCGCTGCACCTGTTCCTCGGTCCGGTCGGGGTCGCCCGGCGTCGTCGGCACCGTCTCGCGCTCGCCGACGACGACCGGTGCGGGCGGTTGCTGCTGCGCCGTCGCCTGAGCGGCCAGAAGCAAAGCGAGCGTGACGGACATTCAGATACCCCTTTTGATTCTCGAACCGACTCTTTGCCGCACCTCCAATACCCCATCAACAAACTAGGTGTTTGTCGCCCCCTTGAATCGCTTCGCATCGGCCCCAAATTCACGTTCGTGCGGTGCCGGACCCCGGGCCGCACGAAACAGGCGCCGCGCAACGGCGGGCGCCGCTTTCAAATAGCTCATTGGAGGATTTGACGATGCGTTTCGATCTGACCCCTTATCGCCGCTCCACGATCGGTTTCGATCGGCTGTTCGACCTCATCGAGGCCAATGCCCGGAGCAGCGCCGAAAATTACCCGCCGTTCAACCTGGAGCGCGTGGCGGAGGACCGCTACCGCATCACGCTGGCCGTTGCCGGGTTCAGCCGTGACGAGATCGAAATCGTCGCGCAGCAGAACCTGTTGCTCGTGACCGGCAAGAAGGATGACAAGGCGGACAACAACCAGTTCCTCCACCTCGGCATCGCCAACCGCAGCTTCGAGCGGCGGTTCGAACTCGCCGACTTCGTGTTCGTGGAGGACGCACGGCTGAACGACGGCCTGTTGGTGATCGATCTGGTCCGCGAGGTGCCCGAGGCGATGAAGCCGAAGACCATCGCGATCAAGACCGGCGCGCCGCTGGCCGCTGTCGAGAACAAGGCGGCCGACGAAGCACAGGCCGCCTGATCGGGATCGGCGTCTCTTTGCTCCCTTTCGAGGCGCCGGTGGGGGCGTCCGGGCCGCAAGGCTCGGGCGCCTTTCCCTTTTTTGCTTCCTATGCCCGCGGTCCGTGCAATAACGCTCGGCGCGCGTTCAGGCAGCCACGCGCCGACGACGATCGCGACGGAGCGCCGCACCGACGGCGGCGAAGCCCAGCACCAGCATCGCCCAGGTCGTCGGCTCCGGCACGGCGGTCAACCCGAAGCCGAACTTGCCGTTGATGTCCGTGAAGAGCGCCTGATGGATCGCGGCGGTCGGGTGAATGCCGTCGAACGAGAAATAGCCGGTGCACGCCGGAAAGGCCCCCGCGCCCTGACAGGTGGTCAGCGGCTTCTTGTCTTCTGGCAGGATCAACGGGTCCGGCAGGTTGAAGGCGCCCGGATCGGCCTGCACGCGCTGGAAGAAATCGAGATAGCTGTAGCGCATCAACCGGGTGTCGGTCGCCAGATCGAGCTTGGCGAGTTCCTGCGTCAGATCGATCTCGGCCTTGACCGAATAGGCCAGCGGCGTGCCTGCCGTCGCGACGGGGAAGCCGGTCAGCAGGATGTTGCGCGCGCCGAGCTTGTTGAGCGCGCCGACCGCGGCCGCATAATTCTGCGCCGCCGCAAGCAGGAAGGCGTCGGGATCGGAAACGTCGGCATCCACGCCCTTCACTGCCGCGAACACGTCGTTCCCACCGAAGTTCAGGACGTACAAGCCATTGGGATCGACCTTGCCACCCTTGGCGAGCGCGGCCTCGTAGAGCCCGACCTGCTCCAGCGCGTCGGGCACCGGCGTGGTGTCGGTCGCGCGCGCACCGCCGAAGGCGTAATTGGTCCCGCCGTTCAGCGACGCCACCGTCGGCGTGCCGTACATCGCGAGGCTCAGCAGGTCGGTGTAATCGTAGCCGTTGGTGAACCGGCCATCGACGTAACCCAGCGCCGGATCGGCACCGAGGCCGAGCTTGCGGATGTTGCCGGCGTCGACGAGACTGTCGCCAAACACCGTCAGCGATGAAAAGGGCGGCACCGTCGTTTGCGCCGCCGCCGGAACCGTCGCCGTCATCGCCGCCGCGCACAGCAGCGCCGTCACCCGTCCGATCATGCCATCCTCCCATTTATCTTTGTAAACGATAGGTTAACGTGCACGTAAGCGGGAGGCAATGGGGGCGGCCGCCTCATCATTACGAGCGCAACGAAGTGATCCAGGGTCGGGTCAGAACGCCTTGGATTGCTTCGCTACGCACACAATGACGGCGATCGTCAGACCAGCCGGCTCTGCTTGACCGCAGCGGCGATGAAGCTGGCGAACAGCGGGTGCGGCTCGAACGGCTTGCTCTTTAGCTCCGGGTGGAACTGCACGCCGACGAACCACGGATGGTCGGGGCGCTCGACGATCTCGGGCAAGGTGCCGTCGGGCGACATGCCCGAGAACACCAGCCCGCCCTTCTCCAGCGCCTCGCGATACGAGGTGTTCACCTCATAGCGGTGGCGATGCCGCTCGCTGATCGAGTCGCTGCCGTAGATCGAAGACACGACGCTGTTGCCGGTCAGCGAAGCCGGATAAGCGCCGAGCCGCATCGTGCCGCCCAGATCGCCGTTCTCGGCGCGCTTCTCCAGCCCGCGCTCGCCCATCCACTCGGTGATGAGCCCCACGACCGGCTCCGGAGTCGGCCCGAATTCGGTCGACGAGGCGCCAGCGATCCCGGCGAGATCGCGCGCGCCCTCGACGCACGCCATCTGCATTCCGAAACAGATTCCGAAATAGGGCACGTTATGCTCGCGCGCGAAGCGGACCGAGGCGATCTTGCCCTCCGCGCCGCGCGACCCGAACGCGCCGGGGACGAGGATCGCGTGGCACGGCTCGAGATGCGCGGCGATCTCGCCGTCATCGTCGCCCTCGAACAATTCGGCGTCGATCCAGCGGATGTTGACCTTGACGCGGTTGGCGATCCCGCCGTGCACCAGCGCTTCGTTGAGCGACTTGTACGCGTCCTGCAGCCCGACATATTTGCCGACGACGCCGACCGTCACCTCGCCCTCGGGGTGCATCAGCCGCTCGACGATCTCTTCCCAGCGGCTGAGGTCGGGCGCCGATGACGGCGTGATGCCGAAGGCGCGCAGCACCTCCGAATCGAGCCCCTCGCCATGATATTGCAGCGGCACCGCATAGATGCTCTTGGCGTCGAGCGCGGGGATGACCGCACTTTCGGGGACGTTGCAGAACAAGGCGATCTTGGCGCGCTCCGACTCGGGCAGCGGCTGTTCGCAGCGGCAGACGATCACGTCGGGCTGCACGCCAAGCGCGGCGATCTCGCGCACCGAATGCTGGGTGGGCTTGGTCTTCAGCTCGCCGGCGGCGGCGATATACGGCACCAGGGTGACGTGAATGCTGATCGCATTGCCGCGCCCGACCTCGTTCTTGAGCTGGCGGATTGCCTCGATGAACGGCAGCGACTCGATATCGCCGACCGTGCCGCCGATCTCGCACAGCACGAAGTCGAGGTCGTCGGTCTCGGCGCGCGCGAATGCCTTGATCGCGTCGGTGACGTGCGGGATCACCTGCACCGTCGCGCCGAGATAATCGCCGCGCCGCTCGCGCTCGATGATCGTCTTGTAGATGCGCCCCGAGGTGACATTGTCCGACTGGCGCGCCGAGACGCCGGTGAAGCGCTCGTAATGGCCGAGGTCGAGATCGGTCTCCGCACCGTCGTCGGTCACATAGACCTCGCCGTGCTGATACGGGCTCATCGTGCCCGGATCGACGTTGAGATACGGGTCGAACTTGCGGATGCGCACGCGATAGCCGCGTGCCTGAAGCAGCGCAGCGAGGCTCGCCGCCATGAGACCTTTGCCGAGCGAGGAAACCACGCCGCCGGTGATAAAAATGTACCGCGCCATGGGACGCAACCCCTAACCTTCAAATGCGCAAAAGGGCAAGCGCGCGGGAAGCCCGCGCGCGACGAAACGACGATATTGTCGCGATTAGCGCGCCAGCGGCACGCCGTTGTCGGCCGGCGCCGGGACGACGGCATTGTCCGCGGTCGCCGGTGCCGGCTGCGCCGCGACCGGCGGCTGGGCCTGCGTCTGAGCGGCCGGGGCGCGGCGCTGGAGCGAGGTGTCGACCGACACCGCGCCGCGGCTCGCGGCGAGGAACGCCAGCAGGATGCTCATCAGGATGAACAGCCCGGCAAGCACCGAGGTAGCGCGCGTCAGGAAATCGGCGGCACCCCGCGCCGACATCAGTCCCGACGGGCTGCCTGACGAGGTCAGGCCGCCGCCTTCCGACCGCTGCATCAGGATCACGGTGACGAGCGCCGCCGCGATAATGGCCTGGAGGACGATCAGAAAGGTGAACATGGGCTGGGCGCGATTCCGAAGCGAGAAACAGCCGGCGGTCCGCCGTGCGGCGCCCCCGGATCAGGGGCCACATAGGGGAGCCGCGCGCCGGGATCAACCGCGCCGCCCGCCCGCCCGCGGACAAGCGGCGTGCCAAATTCGTGACATAGCTGAAACCAGCCGGGAAAGCGGGCGTTAATCCGACGACAAGTCCGGGATGATCCGGGTTTCTTTCGATGCGGGACGAGGACGTGGCAACATTGGCTCAACCCGAACTGAGTTCGTGGATGAATGCGCTGGTCGATTACGTGCGTTCGGGCGAGCCCGATCTCACCAATCGCCAGATGGCGCTCCTGCTGGTGGTCTATTTGCGGCCAGGCCCGCACACCGTGCGCGGGTTGGCGCGGATATTGAACGTATCGAAGCCGGTCGTGACGCGCGCCTTGAATCGGCTGGGCGCGCTGGGCTATCTGCGCCGCCAACGCGACGACAGCGACAAGCGCAACATCTTCGTCGCCCGCACGACCGAAGGGGCAGATTTTCTTGAAGAGTTCGGCCAGTTCATCGGCGAAGGGGATGCCGCCCCTGCCGCCGTCCGCCCCTACGGCACCGGGGATGCGGCCCGAGCGTAACGGTTTCGCGCTCACCGGCCGGTCGCGCGTGCTCGATCCGCGTACCCATGCCGTGCGCCCGGACATCGCCGACGTCCGGCTTGCCGACCGCGTCTTCGCCCCGCATTATGCTGCCCCGCTCCGCCGCACCGTGCTGCGCGAGGTGGAATTGCGCGAGGCACGCGATCGTGCCGCCACGCCGCTCGCCACGCTGCCGGCGGGCGCGCCATTCGATCTGCTTGACCTGACCGGCGGGGTCGCCTGGGGGATTGCCGTGGACATTGGAACGGTGGGCTATCTCGATGCCGATGCGGTGCAGCCGCAATGACGGTCAAGGTCTTCATCGACGGGGCGGTCGGCACCACCGGGCTCGAGATCCGCGAGCGGCTTGAGTCGCGGCGCGACATCACGCTCGTCACGCTCGACGAGGCGCGTCGCAAGGACGAGGCGGCGCGGCGCGAGGCGATCAACGACGCCGATTATGTCGTGCTATGCCTCCCCGACGATGCCGCGCGCGAGGCGGTGGCGATGATCGCCAACGATCGCACGCGCACCGTCGACGCCTCGACCGCGCACCGCGTCGCCGACCGCTGGACCTATGGCTTCGCCGAGCTGGAGCCCGATCAGGCCGAGCGGATCGCGGGGGCGCGCTTCGTCAGCAATCCGGGCTGCTATCCGACCGGCTTCCTCGCGCTCGTCCGACCGCTGGTCCGCGCCGGATTGCTGGGGCCGGACGCGCTGCTCAGCGTCAACGCCACCTCCGGCTATTCAGGCGGCGGCAAGGCGATGATCGCCGAGTTCGAGGGCGGCGAGACGAACACCGCCTATCGCCCTTATGCACTCGGCCTCGCGCACAAGCACGCGCCGGAGATGCGCCGCCACGCCGGGCTGACCCACGCGCCAATCTTCCAGCCGGCGGTGGCGCGTGCCTATCGCGGGATGGTCGTGCAGGTGCCGCTGCATCTGGCGCAGCTGACGCGCCGTGCGACGCTGACCGATGTCGCCGAGGTGCTGGCCAGCGCCTATGACGGCAACCGCGTCGTCCGCTTCGCCCACGAAGCGGTAACGACGGTGCGGATCGAGGACGACGCCAATACCGATCGCATGACATTGCGCGTCACCGGGAACGAGGCCGCGGGTCAGGCGCTGCTGATCGCGACGCTCGACAACCTCGGCAAGGGCGCGGCGGGCGCGGCGGTGCAGAATCTGAACATCATGGCCGGGCTCGATCCCGTGGCCGGCCTGACGCTGTAAGAAGGAGACGCGAGTTGGAGCGCAACCCGGTCGGCAAGCTGCTGTTGTTCGGTGCGACGGGCGATCTCGCCAAGCGGATGCTGCTGCCGTCGCTATACGGCCTGCATGCCGACGGGCTGCTGCCCGAGGGGCTGACGATCACCGGTTCGGCGCGCGGCGACCTGACCGACGAGCAGTTTCGCGAGGCGACGCACAAGGCGCTCGACGAATTCCTGCCCGCCGACCGCAAGGACGAGAGCGCGCTGTCGTCGTTCCTGGCCCGGATCTTCTTCCAGCCGGTCGATCTGTCCGACCCGACGACGTTCCAGGCGCTGGCGGACAAGATCGGCGATGTCTCGGGCGGACTGGCCATTTACCTGTCGACCGCGCCGTCGCTGTTCGAGCCGGCGGTGAAGGGCCTGCAGAGCGTCGGGCTGGCCGGCGAGACGGTGCGGATCGGGCTGGAGAAGCCGCTCGGCTACGATCTCGAATCGAGCCGCGAGATCAACGACACCGTCGCCTCGGTCTTCCCCGAGGACCGCATCTTCCGCATCGATCACTATCTCGGCAAGGAGACGGTGCAGAACATCCTGACGCTGCGCTTCGGCAATTCGATGTTCGAGCCGATCTGGAACGCGCAGGGGATCGACAACGTCCAGATCACGATCGCCGAGACGGTCGGGCTGGAGGATCGCGCCGGCTATTATGAGGGTGCGGGCGCGCTGCGCGACATGGTCGCCAACCACATGCTGCAACTGGTCGCGCTGATCGCGATGGAGCCGCCGGCGCTGTATGACGGCACCGCGATCCGCGATGAAAAGGCCAAGGTCTTCCGGTCGATGCGCAAGATCGAGCCGACCGAGGTGCAGCAGAACACCGTCACCGGCCAGTATGAAGAGGGCGCAGTCGGCGGCAAGGTCGTGCGCGGCTATGACGAGGAACTCGGCTACGACAGCGATGTCGAAACCTTTGTCGCGATCAAGGCGCATATCGACAATTGGCGCTGGCAGGGCGTGCCCTTCTACCTGCGCACCGGCAAGCGCATGGCCAAGCGCCGCAGCGAGATCGCGATCCAATTCAAGCCGGTGCCACATTCGATGTTCTCGGGGCGCGGCGGGCTGCTCCAGCCGAACAAGCTGATCATCCGCCTCCAGCCGGAGGAATATGTTCAGCTGCTGGTGATGACCAAGGAGCCGGGGCTCGATCGCGACGGCGTCCGCCTTCGCGAAGTGCCGCTGAACCTCAGCCTCGACGCCGAATTCGCGGGCAAGCGCCGCCGGATCGCCTATGAGCGGCTGTTGCTCGACCTGATCGAGGGTGACCAGACCTTGTTCGTGCGCCGCGACGAGGTGGAGGCACAATGGCGCTGGATCGATGCGATCCGCGCCGGCTGGGCCGCGAACCAGACCAAGCCGAAACATTATGCCGCTGGGACCTGGGGCCCGGCGGGCGCGATCGCGCTGACCGAGCGCGACAACGTGACGTGGCAAGACGATTGATTTGACAAGGGGGAGGACAGAAATGCCTTCCCCGTTCGTCCTGAGGAGCTGCTGAGCGAAGTCGAAGCGGCGTCTCGAAGGACATGGTGGTTCGAGACGAGGCTTCGACAAGCTCAGCCTCTCCTCACCACGAACGGAAGACTGGAAAACACATGACCGAAATCGAATGGTGGGAATATGACGACGCCGCCGAGCTGGCCGATGCGGTCGCGGGCGACATCCAGTTCGTCATCGAAAGCGCGATCGACGCGCGCGGCTCGGCGGTGATCGCGCTGGCGGGCGGCAAGACCCCCCTGCCCGCCTATGAGAAGCTGGCCAAGGCCAAGCTCGACTGGAAGCGCGTGACGATCATTCCCGGCGACGAGCGGATCGTGCCGCTGGGCGACGCGCTGTCGAACGTCACCGCGCTCGGCAAGATCTTCATCCCCAAGGGCGCGCGCGTGATGCCGATCGTCCCGAAGGCGACCGACGATTACAAGGCCGCGGGCCGCTCGGCCGACGCGCTGATGCAGGATCTGCACTGGCCGCTCGACCTGTGTCTGTTGGGTTTGGGCGGCGACGGGCATACCGCGTCGATCTTCCCCGGCCCCGATTATGACGAGGCGCTCAACGGGCCGAAGGAACGTCGCGCGATCGGCGTCATGCCCGATCCGCTGCCGCCCGAGGCGCCGGTCGCACGGGTCACGCTGACGCGGCAGGGCATCGTCACCGCGCGCGCGCTGATGATCGCGGTGACCGGCGACGCCAAGCGCAAGGTGATCGAGGATGCGATCAAGGAAGGCGCCGGCTCGCCCTATCCGATCGGGCGCGTGCTGGCCGATGCGGAACTGCCCGTCGACATTCACTGGGCGGCGTAATCAATCGCCACCACCGTTCGTGCTCGGGAGAGGCTGAGCTTGTCGAAGCCTCGTCTCGAAGCATCGCCCCTTCGAGACGCCGTTTCGACGGGTTCAACGGCTCCTCAGGGCGAACGGGGATGGATGTGGATCAATTGCAACATGTTCCGGCCCTTGTTCCGCGAACGATGCTGTCGCAAAGACTGCCGCTACGGCCTTCATTCAAGGCAACGATTGCCGGGACGCTCCCGACATGACGAGGACGTAACATCATGAACCCCGCCGTCAGCGCCGTCACCGACCGGATCATCGAGCGTAGCCGCCCGACACGGCAGGCATATCTCTCGCTGATCGAACGCGAGCGGCAGGGCTGGATCGGTCGCCCACGGCTCGGCTGCGCCAATCTCGCCCATGCCTATGCCGGCACGCCCGAAGACCGCGAGGCGATGAAGACGCAGCATCAGGCGATGAACATCGGGCTGGTGACCGCGTACAACGACATGCTGTCCGCGCACGCGGTCTATTACCGTTACCCCGAGCAGATGAAGGTCTGGGCGCGCGAGGCCGGCGCGACCGCGCAGGTCGCGGGCGGCGTCCCGGCGATGTGCGACGGCGTGACGCAGGGTTATGCCGGGATGGAACTGTCGCTGTTCAGCCGCGACACGATCGCGCTGTCGACCGCGGTCGCGCTGAGTCACGGCACCTTCGAGGGCGCTGCGCTGCTCGGCATCTGCGACAAGATCGTGCCGGGCCTGTTGATGGGCGCGCTGCGCTTCGGGCATCTGCCGATGATCCTGATCCCGGGCGGGCCGATGCCCTCGGGGCTGCCCAACAAGGCCAAGGCGGCGGTGCGCGAGCGCTTCGCGACCGGCGAGTGCGGGCGCGAGGAACTGCTGGAGGCGGAGATCGCCGCCTATCACACGCAGGGCACCTGCACCTTCTACGGCACTGCCAACACCAACCAGATGATGATGGAGGTGATGGGCCTCCACATGCCGGGCGCGGCGTTCGTCAATCCGGGCACCAAGCTGCGGCAGGAGCTGACCCGCGCCGCGGTCCACCGGCTCGCGAAGATCGGTGCGCACGGCGACGATTACCGCCCGCTCGGTGTGTGCGTCGACGAGAAGGCGGTGGTCAATGCCGCGGTCGGCCTGCTGGCGACCGGCGGGTCGACCAACCATCTGCTCCATTTGCCCGCGATCGCGCGCGCGGCGGGGATCGTGATCGACTGGGAGGATTTCGACCGGCTGTCGGCGGCGGTGCCGCTGATCGCGCGCGTCTATCCCAACGGCTCGGCCGACGTGAACGGCTTCGAGGCGGCGGGCGGGATGCCCTATGTCATCAAGGAGTTGCTGGCGGGCGGCTATCTGAACCGCGACATCATGACGGTCGCGGGCGACGACCTGACCGCCTACGCCGCCGCGCCGGTGCTCGACGGCGACGCGCTGACCTGGACGCCGGCCGGCGACAGCCGCGACGAGACGATCCTGCGCCCGGCCAACGCGCCCTTCTCGCCCGACGGAGGAATGCGGATCCTGCAAGGCAATATCGGGCGCGCCTGCATCAAGGTCTCGGCGGTCGAGCGCGACCGCTGGATCGTCGAGGCCCCGGCGCGCGTCTTCGCCGACCAGCTCGAGGTGCTCGAGGCGTTCAAGAACGGCGAGTTGGAGCGGGACGTGGTCGTCGTCGTCCGCTTTCAGGGGCCGCGCGCCAACGGGATGCCCGAGTTGCACAAGCTCACGCCGCCGCTCGGCGTGCTCCAGAACCGAGGCTTCAGGGTCGCGCTGGTCACCGACGGGCGGATGTCGGGCGCGAGCGGCAAGGTGCCGTGCGCGATCCACTGCTCGCCCGAGGCCTTGGGTGGCGGTGCGATCGGGCTGATCCGCGACGGCGACCTGATCCGCGTCGATGCCGAGGCCGGGACGCTGGAGGCGCTGGTGCCCGCCGACGAATGGGCGGCGCGGGAACAGGCGCCGACGCCGGCGCCCGCCAGCGGCATGGGCCGCGAATTGTTCGGCATGTTCCGCGGCTTGGCGGACGAAGCCGAGAAGGGTGCGAGCGCGGTGCTGGCCGGCGCGGGTCTTTGATGTTTAAGCCCTCTTCCCTGCGGGGAGAGGGTTGGGAGAGGGGCTGCCACGAGCGGTGTCGCCTGGGGCGACCCCTCACCCCGGCCCTCTCCCCAAGGGGAGAGGGAGTAAGTATATGCAGGTCGTAGCGGTCGATATCGGGGGCACGCACGCGCGCTTCGCCATTGCGGAGGTCGAGGGCGGTCATGTCGTCTCGCTGGGTGAGCCGACGACGCTCAAGACCGCCGAGCACGCCAGCCTTCAGACCGCCTATGAGGCATTCCGCGAGCGGATGGGCGGCAAGCTGCCCGACTCGGCGGCGATCGCGGTCGCCTCGCCGATCACCGGCGACGTGATCCGCATGACGAACAATCCGTGGGTGATCCGCCCGTCGCTGATCCCCGAGCGCTTGGGCGCGTCGACCTGGACGATCATCAACGATTTCGGCGCGATCGGCCATGCGGTCGGCCAGCTCCCGGAGGGCGATTTCGAACATCTGTGCGGCCCCGATACGCCGCTGCCGACCGAAGGCGTCACGACCGTCTGCGGCCCCGGCACCGGGCTGGGCGTCGCGCAGGTCTACAAGCAGGACGGTCGCTACCGCGTACTCCCCACCGAGGGCGGGCATATGGATTACGCACCGCTCGACGGGATCGAGGACGCGCTGCTCAAGCGGCTGCGCAAGACCTATACCCGCGTGTCCGCCGAGCGGATCGTCGCCGGGCCGGGGATCGTCGCGATCTACGAGACGCTCGCCGAGCTGGAAGGCCGCGCCTATATCCACAAGGATGACAAGGCGATCTGGACCGAGGCGCTGGAGGGCACCGACTCGATCGCGCTCGCCGCGCTCGATCGCTTCTGCCTCGCGCTCGGTGCGGTGGCGGGGGACCTTGCGCTGGCGCATGGCGCGAAGGGCGTCGTGATCGCCGGCGGCCTCGGGCTGCGGATCAAGGACAAGTTGCTGCGCTCGGGCTTCGACCAGCGCTTCGTCGCCAAGGGCCGGTTCCAGTCGCTGATGTCGGCGATCCCGGTCAAGCTCATCACCCATCCGCAGCCGGGCCTGTTCGGTGCCGCGGCCGCCTTCGCGCAGGAGCATCAATCGTGAGCCAGATCGAAACCGTCATGCGCACCAGCCCGGTCATCCCGGTGCTGGTCATCCACGATGCCGCGCAGGCGCGTCCGCTCGCCGAGGCGCTGGTCGCGGGCGGGCTGAAGGTGCTGGAGGTGACCTTGCGCACCCCCGCCGCGCTCGACGCGATCCGCGAGATGCGCCAGGTGCCCGGTGCGATCGTCGGCGCGGGCACGGTCGTGTCGACCGAACAGGTCGCGCAGGTGAAGGATGCCGGCGTCGAGTTCATCGTCTCCCCCGGCCTGTCGGCAAAGACCGGAGATGCGATCCTGGAGGCGGGCATCCCGTGGCTGCCGGGTGTCGCGACCGCGGGTGACATCATGCGCGGGCTCGACATGGGGCTGGAGCATTTCAAGTTCTTCCCGGCCGAAACCAGCGGCGGGGTCAAGGCGCTGAAGGCGCTCGCCGCGCCTTTCTACCAGTGCAAATTCTGCCCGACCGGCGGCATCACCGAAGCGAGCGCCCCGGACTGGCTGGCGATCGGGCCAGTGCTGTGCGTCGGCGGGAGCTGGGTAACGGAGGGCACGCTGCCGGAGATCGAAGCCCGCGCCCGCGCCGCGGCGTCTCTGGCGCGATAAGGTCGGCGGTCCTCGGCTCAATGCCGTTCGGGACGCCAGCATAGCGAAAGGGCCGCCGGATCGCTCCGACGGCCCTCCCGCACGCAAAAGGTTGGAAGCAGGATCAGGCCAGCGCGCCCTTGCTGCTGCTACGACGGCGACGGGCCGCCGCGCCGATCATGCCGAAGCCCAGGATCATCGTCATCCAGGTGGTCGGCTCGGGCACCGCGCTGGTTACCGCGACCGAGCTCAACTTGAACGCGTCGTTCTTGTTGTCCGGACCGAAGAACGAACCACCGATGACCCAGACATTGCCGTTCTTGCTGGGCGACAGGTTATAGGTTTGCTTGTTGCTCGAATAATTGTCGCTGTTGCTGTTGAACCAAGCGTCACCCGACTGCTTGGTGATGTCGACCTTCAGCCCGTCGGAAAGCGACTTCAACGTCGCCGCCGTCATCGTGGTGGCATAATCCGAAAAACCGCGCGCGATGAACGCGTCATTGTCGGAATAGTTGTTGCCGCTCAACACGTAAGGGGTGAGCACCGCCGACTGAAGCGATACGGCCTGATCGAACTGCAGGACCAGGAATTCCCAGCCGTTCTTGTTGTCGATCGTGTGGTAATTGCCCCCGACGCCTTCGTTCGTCTGGTAGATGCCCAGCCCATTTGCACCCCATGACCCGATCTTGGCGGCTGCGAAATTACCGTCCAAGTCGCGAGTCCAGGCCGTCGCGCGAACGTTCAGCGTCGTCTTGCCGTCGCTCGACTTTACGGCATAGTTGATCGTGCTGTATGAATAATTGCTGTTGTTGTTCACGATCGCGCGGTTGTTCGACGTCCCCGCCGCGGTGTCGATCAGGAAGTCTGCGGCCTGCGCCGGCATGGCGGCGAACAACGCACCGGTAGCGATCGCGAGATGCGCGAGACGAGTCATGTTGATGATTTCCCCTTACTTGTTGCGCGCAGCCTTCCATTATCTGGATTATACCCGCAATGGTGATCCGATCGCCGTTCGTCCCTGATCGGCACAATCTCAATGCCTTGCCATCAACAGGTGGAAACCGGCGCGCGGGTCGCCTAAATGCGCCGCCATGACCGAGATCACCGTCGCCGCGCTGCAGCTTGCTTTCTCCGCCGACATCGACGCGAACATCGCGAAAGTGTCCGATGCCGTGCGCGAGGCGCATGGCCGTGGCGCGCAGGTGATCCTGCCGCCCGAACTGTTCGAGGGCGAATATTTCTGCCGCGTCGAGGATGAGTCGCTGTTCGCCAATGCCGCGCCGGTCACCGAGCATAAGGCGGTGCTGGCGATGCAGGCGCTGGCCGAGGCGCTGAAGGTCTACATCCCGACCAGCTTCTTCGAGCTGGACGGGCCCCATCATTACAATTCGCTGGCGATGATCGGACCCGATGGCGAAGTCCAGGGCGTCTATCGCAAGAGCCACATCCCCGACGGGCCGGGCTATGAGGAGAAGTTCTACTTCCGCCCCGGCAACACTGGGTTCAAGGTGTGGAACGGCCCGCAGGCGAAGCTGGGCGTCGGCGTCTGCTGGGACCAATGGTATCCCGAAACCGCGCGCGCGATGATGCTGATGGGCGCGGAGGTGTTGTTCTACCCGACGGCGATCGGCAGCGAGCCGCACGACACCTCGCTCGACACCGCGCGGCTGTGGCGCCGCGCAATGGTCGGCCATGCGGTGTCGAACGTGGTGCCGGTGATCGCGGCGAATCGCGTCGGCGTCGAGCACGGCCAGACGTTCTACGGCACCAGCTTCATCACCGACGAGCGCGGCGACATCCTCGCCGAGCTGGACCGCGAGGAAGAGGGCGTGATCGTCGCGACGCTCGATCTCGACCGCGTGCGCCGTCACCGCGCGGCGTTCGGCTTCTTCCGCGACCGGCGGCCCGAGCTGTACGGGCGGCTGGTGCAAGATATTTGAGGCCGTTTGGACGCGTATCGTCACCCCGGACCCTTCGGCAAGCTCGGGAGAGCCTTGATCCGGGGTCCCGCTTCTTACCGCCAGTCGTGAAGAAGCGGGATCCCGGGTCAAGCCCGGGATGATTGGATCATGAGGGCCGCAGTTCCAGCGCCTTCGCAAACACGCTCTCGAACATCTCCGCGGTGAGCCGACCGGTGTTCTGATTGTAGCGCGAGCAGTGATAGCTATCGATCAGCACCCGTCCGTCGGGCACGCGATGCACCGCGCCATGTTCGAAGCGCGCCTTGGGCAGCTTGCCGCCCAGCACCTTGACCACCGATTGGTGCGCGACCTGCCCCAGCGCGATGTAGACGCGCGCGGTCGGTAGCGCCTCCGCCTGCCCCGACAGGAAGGTGCGGCAGGTGCGGACTTCCTCGGGCGTGGGCGCGTTGCCCGGCGGCAGGCACTTTACCGCATTGAGGATGATCGCGCCGTCGAGCGTGATGTCGTCCTCGCGGCTGCCGGTGAAGGTGCCGTGCGCCAGACCAAATTTGGCGAGCGTGCCGTACAGCAGCGCCCCTGCCCCATCGCCGATAAAGGCACGACCGGTGCGGTTCGCACCCTTCATGCCTGGCGCGAGTCCCACGATCGCCAGCCACGCCTGTGGGTCGCCGAACGCGGGCACCGGCGCATTCCACCATTCGGGGTGTTGCGCGCGCAATTCGTGGCGGAGGTCGACGAGGCGCGGGCAGCGTGGGCAATCGAGCGGCGGTTCGGTCGCGGGCAGCGCGGAAGGTGCGAAGTTCATCGCGGTGCGATAGGCGCTTGCGGATGCCTGCATCAATCTTTCTCGTCGCGCTGGGGTCGAATCGCTGCGGGCGGCACGGGCGTCCACGCGACGAGGTGGCGGCGGCGCTGCAACTGCTCGGCGGTCGAGCGGCGCCGATCGTCGCCAGCGCGCCGCTCGGGCCATCGACGCGCACTTTCGCCAATGGCGCGGTGCTGATCGAAAGCGACGAGACGCCGCCGGAACTGCTGGCGAGGCTGAAGGCGATCGAGCGCAGCTTCGGGCGACGCCGCGGGCGGCGCTGGGGCGCGCGGGTGATCGACCTCGACATCATCCTGTGGTCGGGCGGGGCGTGGCGTAGCCCGACGTTGACGATCCCGCATCCGGCGTTCCGCTCCCGTGCGTTCGTGCTCGGGCCTGCGGCGGCGATCGCGCCCAAGTGGCGTATCCCGGGAGGTGCGTTGACGTTGCGGCAGTGTCATGCCCGGTTGACCCGCGCGCGCGCCGCCCCTAACCGGCTTCGATCCGCGTGAGGGTCCGTAGCTCAGTCGGTAGAGCAAGCGACTTTTAATCGAGAGGTCCCGGGTTCGAGCCCCGGCGGACCCACCACGCGGGGCTTGTCGAAGGCCCTTGTCCTCTCTTTGTCGGTTGTCCCGCCTGCGCGGGATGACGGACTCGTGGCGGGTTTCGCCGCGGCGAAGCCGCGTCGTCGGTCGGGGCGGCGCCCCGCCGGCCGGTCTTGGGCGAGACCCGTCGCGGGATGCGACGGGCTGCCCGGCGACCTAAAACTCCGACCACTCCTCGTCCGCCACCGCCAGCGCGGTTCCGCGCGTGCCGGTGACCGGGCGGCGGGCGGTGCGGGCGAGGTCGCGGCCGGCCTGTGCCGCGCGCGCCTGCAGGTCGTGGATCGACGCGGCGGCCGGGGCGCTTGCGGCGAGCACCGGGCGTTGCCCGTGCGCGGTGCGGAAGCGGGCGACTTCGGTGGTGAGACGCGTCGCTTCCTCGGCGAGGCTGCGCGCGGCGGCGGTGGCTTCCTCGACCATCGCGGCATTCTGTTGCGTGACGCCGTCCATCTCCGACACGGCGGTGTTCACCTGCTGCAAGCCCGTCGCCTGATGCTCGGCCGATTGCGCGATCGTCGAGACGAGCGTGCTGATCTCGCCAATGCGCGTGATGATGCGCTGGAGCGCCTTGCCGGTCTCGCTGACCAGCGTCACACCCGCCTCGACCTGCTCCGAGGAGGCGAGGATCTTGGTCTTCACGTCCTTGGCGGCATCCGCGGAGCGCTGCGCCAGCGCGCGGACCTCGGAGGCGACGACCGCGAAGCCCTTGCCCGCGTCGCCCGCACGCGCCGCCTCGACACCGGCGTTGAGCGCCAAAAGGTTGGTCTGGAAGGCGATGCCGTCGATGACGCTGATGATCTCGCTGATCTCGGACGAGGCGCGCTCGATCCCGCCCATCGCATCGACCGCGCGGCGCACGACGTCGCCCGAGCTTTCCGCCTCGGCACGCGCATCGCCGACCGCATCGTTGGCGCGCCGGGCACCGGCGGCGGTTTCGCGCACGGTGGTGGTGATCTCGTCCATCGCCGCGGCGGTCTCCTCCAGCGAGGCGGCCTGCTGCTCGGTGCGCTGCGACAGATCGTCCGACGCCTGGCGGATGTCCGCCGCGCCGCTGTTGATGCCATTGGCGGCGTTGGTGACCGCGCCGATCGCATCCGACACCGCCGACATCGCGCGGTTGAAGTTGTGACGAAGCTCTTCGTAGTCCGCGGTGAACGGCTGTTCGATCTTGTAGGTCAGATCGTTGTCGGCCAGTCGCCCGAGGCCGGCGCCGAGCGCATCGACCACCTCGCGCTGCGCCGCCGAAGAAATTGCCAAGGCTTTGCCGTTGTCGCGGAACACCGCCATCGCCTTCGTCATCCGGCCGACGCAATCGCGCGCATCGGTGTAGCGGATCGGAGTGTCGTAATCACCCCGCGCCAGTTCCTCCATCCGCACGACGGTGTTGACGTAGGGGTCGCAGACGAGCTTGCGCGAGACGATCGCGACGATGGTCACCAATGCCAAAGCGGCACCGGCGATCGTCAGCGCCGGGGTCGCGCCCAGGACGCCAAACGCCAGAGCACCGGTCGCCGCGAGCGAGAGGAGCGACAGGCCGATGTAGATGAAGGCCAAGGTCGCGAACTTCGTCCGGACCGGCGCTACGTCACGAAACCAGGTAATCATCGCTTCCTCTCCGCACGCGCAAGACGCGTTGCTGAACACGATGCGATCAGTAGCAAGGGTCACTAAACATTGCATAAATAACGTAGATCAATTTTGCGGCGCAGCACGATGCAACTTCGTGACCGATGCATGGTTGGAGCGCCGAACCTCCTGGAGCTTTCTCAATAATGTTACGGTCGATCCTGATGGGTGCGGTGGCGGGAGCGCGCGCGATGACGCCGCTGGCAGCGCTGGCGGCTACGCGCGGCGGCGCACGCGCGCCGGTCGTCTCGGCCGGGTCGCTGCTGCTCGCCGCGGGCGAACTGGCCGGCGACAAGATGCGCGACGCCCCTGACCGGGTCGTCCCCGCCGGGATCGCAGGGCGACTGCTGAGCGGCGCGATTGCCGGGGCGGTCTGCGCCGATCGCGACGATCGGGTCATGGGCGCCGTGCTCGGTGCTGCCGCGGCAGTAGCCGCCTCGCACCTCACCTTCCGGTTGCGCGCGGCGGCGTCGCGACGCTGGGGGCAGGCGGCCAGCGGTTTGATCGAGGACGGCATTGCAGTGGCCAGCGCGGCGGCACTGGCGCGGGCTTGATCTCGCCCAAGTCGTTTTTCTTGCCGATGCGTGCGACGATCCGCGCGCTCGGGAGTTTCGCGGTCAGGGACTATAAGGGGAAAAGCTCATGGCCGACGATCGTCACGCGCGAATCAGCGAACACGCTTACCGGCTGTGGCAGCAGGAGGGCGAGCCGCACGGCCGCGATCAGGCGCATTGGGAAGAGGCAGAGCGCGCCTTCGCAGGCGAAGGTCCGGTCGCCGAGGAGCCCGATCACCAAGCCGGCGATCCGCAGGCAGATACCGTGACGGATGACGCGCCCACCGGCGCTGCCGATTTTGACGCTCCCGAACAGCCCGCGGGCACGGCGGACGCTCCGTCCGAAGCAGCGCCGTCGGCGGCTCCCGCCGCGGCCGCAAAGCCCGCGACGAAGAAGCCTGCGACGCGGCGCAAGCGCACGACCTGACGCGCGCCGCGCTTCCACGCGCTGCGCCGACACTATTGCGTCTCACTTCCTCCTGATGGGAGCACATCGTTGCACGACTTGCCGGACCGGCTGCTGCCGGGATCGCCCTATCCGCTTGGCGCCACGTTCGATGGCGAGGGGGTCAATTTCGCGGTCTTCTCCGCCAACGCCGACGCGATCGAGCTGTGCCTCTTCGACAGCGCGGGCAAGCGCGAGCTGAAGCGGCTGCCGCTGACCGAATGCACCGACGAAGTGTGGCACGGCTATCTGCCCGACGTCGGGCCGGGGCTGGTCTATGGCCTGCGCGCGCACGGCCGCTATGCGCCCGAGGAGGGGCATCGCTTCAACCCCAACAAGCTGCTGCTCGACCCCTATGCGCGCCGCATCCAGGGGCAGATCAAATGGACCGACGCGCTGCACGGCTATCGCATCGGGCACCGCAAGGAAGACCTGTCGTTCGACAAGCGCGACAGCGCGCCGGCGATGCCCAAGGCGGTGGTGGTCGACGATCACTGGGACTGGTCGCGCGACCGGGGCCCGAACACGCCGTGGTCGGAGACGGTGATCTACGAGGCGCACGTCAAGGGGCTGACCAAGCTGATGGAGCTGGTCCCGGCGCGCGAACGCGGCACCTATGCCGCGCTGGGGCGCCCGGCGGTCATCAAGCATTTGCAACGCACCGGCGTGACCGCGATCGAGCTGCTGCCGATCCACACCTTCACGCAGGACCGCTTCCTGCAGGAGAAGGGCCTGCGCAATTACTGGGGCTATAACACGCTCGGCTTCTTCGCCCCCGAGCAGAGCTATATGGCGACCGAGCATCAGGACGAGCTGCGCCGCGCGGTCCACCGGCTGCACAAGGCCGGGATCGAGGTGATCCTCGACGTCGTCTACAATCACACCTGCGAGGGCAGCGAGAAAGGCCCGACGCTGTCGTGGCGCGGGCTCGACAACGCCAGCTACTACCGGCTGGTCAAGGACAATCCGCGCTACACGATCAACGACACCGGCACCGGCAACACGCTCAACATGAGCAAGGCGCGCGTGATCCAGATGGTCGCCGACAGCCTGCGCTACTGGGCGACCAGCTTCGGCATCGACGGCTTCCGCTTCGACCTCGGGCTGACGCTCGGGCGTGAGGAGCATGGCTTCGATCCGGGGTCGGCGTTCTTCGACGTGCTGCGGCAGGACCCGGTGCTCGGGCGGCTCAAGCTCATCACCGAGCCGTGGGACGTCGGGCCGGGCGGCTATCAGCTCGGCAATTTCCCGCCAGGCTTCGCGGAGTGGAACGACAAATATCGCGACACGGTGCGCGAATATTGGCGCGGCGAACCGGGCAAGCGCCCCGATTTGGCGGCACGGCTGGCGGGGTCGGGCGACCTGTTCGACCGGCGCGCGCGGCGGCCGTGGGCGAGCGTCAACCTGCTCGCGGCGCATGACGGATTCACGCTCGCCGACACGGTGATGTACGAGGAGCGCCACAACGAGGCGAACGGCGAGGACAATCGGGACGGGCACTCCCACAACGCCTCGTGCAACTGGGGGGTCGAGGGGCCGACCGAAGACGCGGCGATCAACGATGCGCGCGGGCGGGTGATGCGCTCGATGCTGACGACGCTGATGACCTCGCTGGGCACGCCGATGCTGGTCGCGGGCGACGAGTTCGGGCGGACGCAGCAGGGCAACAACAACGCCTATTGCCAGGATAACGAGATCAGCTGGCTCGACTGGAAGGCGGCGGCGTCGCCCGAGGGTCAGGCGCAGATCGACTTCACCGGGCGGCTGGCGGCATTGCGGCGGCGCTTCGTGGTGCTGCGCAGCCCGACCTTCCTCTACGGGCAGGAAACCGCCGAGGGCGGGGTCAACGATATCGAATGGTGGGACGAGCGCGGGCAGCAATTGTCGCCCGAGGACTGGCAGAACCCCGAGGGTCGTGCGCTGATGATGCGCCGGGCCGCGCGCACCGAGGCGGGTGAGATCGAGGCGGTGTCGTTGCTGCTCAACGCCTCGGGCGATCCGGTGACCTTCACCTTGCCCCCACCCGATGTGAAGCGGATCGTGCTGATCGACAGCGCCAAGCCGGAGCAAGGCGAGATCGAGATCGACAACAGCTACGAGGTCGCGCCGCAGGGGGCGGTGCTGGTGACGTGGACGAGCGCAGCGTGACGCGCTGGGGTCCGGAGCCGCTCGCGGGCGGCGGCACGCGCTTCCATCTGTGGGCGCCCGATGGCAATGGCGTGACGCTGGAGATCGACGGCGCGGAGGCGGCGGCGATGGAGCGCGGCGCAGACGGCTGGTACGCGCTCGATCGCGCCGAGGGACCGGGGGCGCGCTATCGCTTTCGCATCGGCGAACAGGCGGTGCCCGACCCGGCGTCGCGGCTCCAGTCGGGCGGAGTCCACGGGTGGAGCGTGGTCCCGGAAACCCGCTACGACTGGCAGCATCCTGACTGGCGTGGCCGCGTGTGGCACGAGATAGTGATCCTCGAATGCCATGCCGGGACGCTCGGCGGCTTTGCGGGGGTGATCGAGCGGCTGCCGGCGATCGCCGCCGCCGGCATCACCGCAATCGAGCTGATGCCGGTCGGCGCGTTCGGCGGCACGCGCGGCTGGGGCTATGACGGCGTGCTGCCCTATGCGGTGCAGGAGGATTACGGGTCGCCGGCCGAGCTGCGGCGGCTGGTCGATACCGCGCATGGGCTGGGCGTCTGCGTGTTCCTCGACGTCGTCTACAACCACTTCGGGCCGGACGGGGATTATCTTGGCGCCTATGCCGCCGACTTCTTCGACGCCGAGGTCCATACCCCATGGGGCGGCGCGGTGGCGGTCGCGCGCGCGCCCGTAGCGCGGTTCTTCGTCGACAATGCGCTGATGTGGCTGCGCGACTATCGCATCGACGGATTGCGCTTCGATGCGGTGCACGCGATCGGCAATCCGGATTTCCTCGACGCGATGGCGGCGGAGCTCCGCGTGGCGCTGCCCGACCGGCACGTCCATCTGGTGCTCGAGAATGAAGAGAATGACGCCGCGCGGCTGCGCGACGGCGGGTTCGATGCGCAGTGGAACGACGACTTCCACAACGTCATGCACGTGCTGCTGACCGGCGAGACCAATGCCTATTACACCGACTTCGCGGATCGCCCGGCCGAGCGGCTGGCGCGCTGTCTGGCCGAGGGGTTCATCTATCAGGGCGAAGGCTCGGCCAACCATGACGGGAAGCCGCGCGGGAGCGCGAGCGCGCATCTCGCGCCGACGCGCTTCGTGGCGTTCCTCCAGAACCACGATCAGATCGGCAACCGCGCGCTGGGCGAGCGGCTGATCGCGCTGACCGACAAGGCAAAGCTGCGCGCGGCGACCGCGCTGCTGCTGCTCTGCCCGCAGGTGCCGTTGCTGTTCATGGGCGAGGAGGAAGGGAGCACGACGCCGTTCCTTTTCTTCACCGACTTCCACGACGATCTGGCCGATGCGGTGCGCGAGGGGCGGCGCAAGGAATTCGCCAAGTTTGACGCCTTCGCCGATCCGGATGCACGCGCGCGGATACCCGATCCCAACGCCGTGTCGACGTTCGAGGCGTCGGTGCCGCAGCCGGGGCCGGAGGCGGACGAGTGGCGGGCGTTTTATCGTGAGCTGCTGACGTTGCGGCGTGACCGCATCGTTCCGCATCTCGTCGGCGCGGTGGCGGTCGGGGCGCAGGTGCTGGGCGAAGCGGCGGTGGTCGCGCGCTGGCGGCTCGGCGATGGGACGACGCTGGGCGTGGCGATCGATCTAGGCGACGAACCCGCGACGCTGCCGGGCGGGGCGGACCCGCTGTTTGTCGAGGGTGAGCGGTTCGTGGCGTGGATCGAGCCGTGAACACCCTAGCTCTGTCACCCCCGGCGCAGGCCGGGGTCCAGCCGCGTACGCAACATGCGTGGTTCTGCTTGGCTCTGGACTCGGGCCTTCGCCGGGGTGACGATTAGTAGCGGGCGGCCCCCCCTTTATGGCTGCCGCACGGATACTCCCGCATGACGCTCTCCGAACGCGCCGCCGCCGCCGGCCTCTCGCGCGACTGGGAGGATGCTGACGGCCGTCCGCAACGCGTCGCCGACGAGGTGCTGGAGGCGATCCTCGCCTGTCTCGATACCACCCCGCCCGAGGTCCCGTTCCTCTCCGCCGATGCCGGGCGCGCGATCGACCTCCCGGACGGCGTGACCGGCGACGCCGAGCTGCTGCTCGACGACGGCAACCGGCTGGCGCTGACGATCGCCGCCGACGGCACGCTGCCGCCGGTCGAGCGCGTCGGCTATCACCGGCTCCTCGCGGGCGGGCGCGAATATACGCTCGCGGTGGCCCCGCGACGCTGCGCGCTGCCGAAGCGCGGCTGGGGCGTCGCGGTGCAGGTGCCGAGCCTGCGCGCGGGCAGCGACAGCGCGTTCGGCGATGCCGGCGCGCTGGTCGAGGCCGCCGCCGCGTTCGCGCGGGTCGGGGCGCAAGCACTGGCGATCAGCCCGACCCACGCGCTGTTCCCTGCCGATCCGACGCGCTTCAGCCCCTATTCGCCGTCGACCCGGCTGTTCCACAACGTGCTGCTCGCCGACCCGACGCTGATCGGCGTGCCGTTGCCCCCTGCCCGCGCGTCCACGTTGATCGACTGGCCGCAGGCGGCGCGGGAGCGCGTCGCGCAATTGCGCACGGTCTTCGAGCTGGTGAGCGAGGGCGCGCTGTCGGCGGCGCGCGCCTATCGGCGACAGCGCGGCGCGGCGCTGGAGGCCCATGCGCGGTTCGATGCGCTGCACGCGGTGCTGGGCGGGCATGGCTGGCAGGACTGGCCCGCCGCCTATCACGATCCGAACGGCGAGGCGGTGATCCGCTTCGCCGCCGAGCATGAGCGCGAGGTGGCCTTCTACGCCTTCCTGCAATGGCTCGCCGACCTCGGGCTGGCGACCGCACAGCGCACCGCGAAGGAGCGGATGGCGACCGGAATCGTCGCCGACCTCGCGGTCGGGATGGATGCCGGTGGCAGCCACGCATGGAACGCGCGCGACGAACTGCTGACCGGGCTGACGGTCGGCGCGCCGCCCGATCCGCTCGGCCCGGACGGGCAGAATTGGGGCATCACCGCGCTCGACCCGTTCGCGATGCACCGCACGGGCTTTCGCGCGTTCATCGAGACGTTGCGTGTCGCGCTCGCTCATGCCGGGGGTGTGCGGATCGACCATGCGCTGGGGCTGGAGCGCCTGTGGGTGATCCCGGCGGGTGCGGATGCGAGCGAGGGCGCGTATCTGCGGATGCCGGGCGACCATCTGCGCCGGATCGTCGCGATCGAGGCGCAGCGCGCCGAGGCGGTGGTGATCGCCGAGGATCTCGGCACCGTCCCGCCCGGCTTCCGCGACACGCTGGCGGCGCGCTGCATGCTCGGGATGCGCGTCTTGCCGTTCGAGCGCGACCCCGAGGGCGGGTTCGTGCCGCCTGCCGACTGGGACGAGGCGGCGGTGGCGATGACCGGCACGCACGACACGCCGACGCTCGGCGGCTGGTGGAAGGCGCGCGACATCGACTGGGCGGAGAAGCTGGGGCGCAGCGGCGCGGATCGTGACCGCCGCGCCACCGAGCGTGAAGCGCTGTGGCAGGCGATGGGCAAGCCCGGCGACCCGCCCGCCGCGCCGCCGGTCGATGCGATGATCGCGCATGTCGCCAGCGCGCCCTGCCCGCTCGCGATCGTGCCGTTCGAGGATCTGCTCGCGCTCGAGGAACAGCCCAACTTGCCCGGCACGATCGACGAACATCCCAACTGGCGGCGGCGGATGGACGCCGCCACCCCCGCCCTGCTCGCGCGCCGCGACGTCGCGCGCCGCATCGCTTTGCTCAACGCGGAGAGACACGCATGACGCCCCCCCGCGCCACTTATCGTTTCCAGTTCCACAAAGACTTCACCTTTGCCGATGCCGAGGCGCTGGTGCCGTATCTCGACGATCTGGGCATCAGCCACGTCTATGCCTCGCCGGTGACGACCGCCGCGCCGGGCTCGACGCACGGCTATGACGTGGTCGATCCGACGACGATCAACCCCGAGCTGGGCGGCGAGGCGGCGTTCCGCTCGCTGGTCACGGCGCTGCGCGCGCGCGGCATAGGCATCGTCATCGACATCGTCCCCAACCACATGGGGGTCGCGGGCGACAGCAACGCGTGGTGGCAGGACGTGCTCACGCACGGGCCGGACAGCGAACATGCCGCGGTGTTCGACATCGACTGGCGCGAGCGCGTCGTGCTGCCGGTGCTCGGCGCGCCTTTATCCGAGGCGCTGGCGAACGGTGACCTGACGCTGGAGCGTGACGGTGCGCGCTGGACGATCATCTCCTATGGCGAGCATCGCTTTCCGGTGCGCGACGCGGATCAGGACGCGGCCGACACGCTGCCGCTGGCCGAGCTGCTCGCGCACCAGCATTACCGGCTCGCTTACTGGCGGGTCGCGAACGACGAACTGAACTGGCGGCGGTTCTTCTCGATCAACGAGCTGGCCGGGGTGCGGATCGAGGATCCGGCGGTGTTCGAGAAGACGCACGCACTCTATTTCCGGCTGCACGATGAAGGGCTGATCGACGGCGTGCGCGTCGATCACGTCGACGGGCTGACCGATCCGATCGGCTATTGCCGCGCGTTGCGCACGCGGCTTGGTGATGATGCGTGGATCGTGATCGAGAAGATCCTCGCCGCCGGTGAGCCGCAGCCGCTCGGCTGGGGCGTGGACGGCACCAGCGGCTACGACTTCATGGAACAGGTCGCGAACCTGCTCCACGATCCCGCCGGCGCCGAGCCGCTGGGCGTCCTGTGGGAGGAGATCAGCGGGCGCAGCGCGTCGTTTGAACCCGAGGAGTTCCAGGCGCGGCAGGACCTGTTGTCGTGGCAGTTCAGCGGGCAGCTCGACGCCTGCGTCGCCGCCTTCCACGCGGTCGCGCCGGAGGGCGTCACCGCCGCGATGCTGCGTCGCGCGATCGAGCGGTTGCTGTGGGTGTTCCCGGTCTATCGCACCTATGGTCCCGCTGCGCCCGCCAGCGACGCCGCGATCCGGGCGCAAGCGCGTGCGCGGGTCGCCGAGCTGATCCCGCCGGGCGAAACGCAGGTCGTCGATCTGGTGCTCGCGTGGCTGGCGGGCAACGGTCCGGCGGAAGCGGCCGAGGCGGTGCGGCGCTTCCAGCAGCTCTCCGCGCCGATCGCCGCCAAGGCGGTCGAGGATACCGGCTTCTATCGCTACGGCCGGTTGCTGTCGCGCAACGACGTCGGCTTCGACGCTGAGCGGATGGGGATGTCCCCGGGCGACTTTCACGCGCTGATGGAGGCGCGCGCGCGCGACGTGCCGCACGCGATGCTGACCACCGCCACCCACGACCACAAGCGCGGCGAGGACACGCGCGCGCGGCTCGCGGCGATCAGCGCGCATCCCGAGGCGTGGCGCGACGCGGCGCTGGCGTGGCTGGAGCGCGACGACGGCGGGGTCGACGATGCCGACCGCTATATGCTGTTCCAGACCCTCGTCGGCGCATGGCCCGAAAGCGGTGCGACCGCCGACTTCGTCGAACGCGTGACGGCGTGGCAGCAGAAGGCGCTGCGCGAGGCGAAGCTGCGGTCCTCGTGGGAAGCGCCCAACGAAGATTATGAGGCGGCAGCGGCGGCGCTGGTCGAGGCGCTGCCGGGCGATGCCGAGGCGCTGGCGCTAATCGCGAAGACGGTCGCGATGCTAGACGCGACCGCGCAGGACAATGCACTGGCGCAGGTGCTGCTCCGCTATACCGCGCCGGGGGTGCCCGATCTGTATCAAGGGACGGAGTTCGCCGACCTCAGCCTCGTCGATCCCGACAACCGCCGGCCGGTCGACTATGGCGCGCGGCGTGCGGCATTGGCGGGCGAGCCACCGCCCAAGCTGCGGCTGATCGCCGATCTGCTGCGGCTGCGGCGTGACGATCCGGCGTTGTTCGCTGAAGGCGATTACGCCGCCGCAGTGGTCGAGGGGCCGGACGCGGCGCACGTGCTGGCGTTCGAGCGACGGCTTGACGAGCGCATCTTGCGCGTCGCGGCCACGCTCCATGGGCGGCGGCCCGGGGCCGACACGCACATCACCTTCAGTTCGGGTCATCGCACCGACGCCGCGGCGCTGTTCGGCCGCGCGGCGATCTGGTACGAACGCGGCTGAGCCGTACCCGGACGCCTTCCCGATCGGGGACGGCGGCGGACGGCACGGGAGACGGAATGCGCTCGCCGCGACCATGGAGTCACGGAATTGTCTCACATGACGTGCACGGCCCGCTCGGCGTCCGGGCACGATCGTGTCCGGGACGGCGCAGCTTTTCTCATGAAACGTTCGGGATGGAGTTTGATGTTCGCCTGGTTCCAGCGCCTGTTGCCGAAGACCGGCAATTTCTTCGAGCAGTTCGAAGGACATGCCGCGATCGGCCTGGCCGCCGCGCGCGCCACCGCGAAGCTGCTGGAGGGCGGACCGGACCGTTCCGTGCTGCTCGTGGAGATCAACAAGCGCGAAAATGAGGCCGACGAGATCACGCGGGACGTGCTGAAAAGCGTTCGCGCGACGTTTCTGACGCCGTTCGATCGCGGCGCGATCACCGCGCTGATCGGTGCGCTCGACGATACGATCGACGAAATGTACGCCGCTGCGTCCGCGATCGACCTGTACGGCCTGACCGAATTCGCGCCCGAGATGCGCGAGATGGCGCAGGTGGCGGTCGATGCCGCCGGGCTGGCGGTCGAGGCGATGCCGCTGCTGCGCGACGTCAGCCGCAACGGCCCACGGCTGCACGAGCTGACCGAGCAACTCATCCGGCTGGAAGGCCGCGCCGACGATTGCCATGCCGCGGGGCTGCGCCGCTCGCTGGAGCAATATGGCAAGACCGACACGCTGCGCTTCGTGGTCGAGCGTGAAATCTACAAGCATCTGGAGCGGATCCTCGATGCCTTCGAGGATGTCGCCGACGAGATCGACGGCATCGTCATCGACCACGCCTGACGCCGGGTCGACGCTCCCATGCACGAACTCGCCTTTCCGTTGCTGGTCGGCCTGATCCTGGTCGCACTGGCGTTCGATTATCTCAACGGGCTCCACGACGCCGCCAACTCGATCGCGACCGTCGTCGCCACCCGGCTGCTGTCGCCCGTCAAGGCGGTGGCGTTCGCGGCGTTCTTCAACTTCGCCGCCTATTTCCTGACGCTGGCGATCCCCAGCCTCCATGCCGTTGCAGAGACGATCGGCAAGGGCCTGATCGACAAGGATGTCATCACCCCGGCGGTGATCTTCGGCGCGCTGGGCGGAGCGATGACGTGGAACGTCATCACCTGGCTGAAGGGCATTCCGTCGTCGAGCAGCCATGCCTTGGTCGGCGGGCTGGTCGGCGCGGGGGTGGCGCATGGCGGCATCGCCGGCGTGCAATGGAGCGGCCTCAACAAAACGCTGCTGGCGATCGTCCTGTCGCCGGTGATCGGCATGTTCCTGGCGATGGCGGTGATGCTGCTGTCGAGCTGGGCGCTACGCCGCTCGACCGCGCCGCAGGCGGAGCGCAGCTTCCGCGCGCTGCACCTCGCCTCCTCGGCGGCCTATTCGCTGAGCCACGGGCTCAACGACGCGCAGAAGACGATGGGGATCATCACCGTCCTGCTCTATTCGACCGGTTATCTGACCGGGCCGTTCGAGGTGCCGCACTGGGTGGCGATCAGCTGCTATATCGCGATCGCGCTCGGCACGATGACCGGTGGCTGGCGGATCATCGAGACGATGGGATCGCGGATCACTCGACTGTCGCAGCATCAGGGGTTCAGCGCCTCGCTGGCCGGGTCGATCGTGGTGTTCAGCGCCTCGACGCTGGGCATTCCGGTATCGACCACGCACACGATCACCGGCTCGATCATCGGCGCGGGCGTGTCGCGTCGCGCCTCGGCGGTGCGCTGGGGCGTGGCCAAGAACGTCGTCGTGGCGTGGGTCATCACGATCCCCGCATCAGCTGCGGTCGGCGCGCTGGTCTATTCGACGACGTTGCTGTTCTAGGGCCGGATGGACGGCTCGACTCTTTCCGACCCGAGCAGCTTTCTCCCTTGTCACTTCAGATTTGACCCGGTGCCCCGCTGATCGAACGGTTGCGAAACGAAGAAGCTGGGCCCCGGATCAAGTCCGGGGCGACGGGGCGTCGTAAACACCTCACGACACAAACACGGATCGAAACCGGCCGTTACGGATTGGTAACATCAATCAGGTGACGGAGACCGGCGTGCGGCGCGTGTTGCTCATTTTCGTGCTGCTCGCCGCCGGATGTGCGCGGCATGATCCCTCCCCTGCCCCACCGCGCGTCGAGAGCGCGATCGCGCCGTTCCCCGACCAGACCTCGACGATCGTCGTGCCGGTGACGGCGCGGCTCGACCAGCTGGAGCGCGGGCTCGACAAGGAAACGCCGCGCGTGCTGTGGACGATCGACGAGCATCGTGACCGATGCGTCAAGGGCAAGCGGGTCGATCTCGGCATCGGCAAGGTCAAGGTGACCCCCGACCTCGGTTGCCGGCTGGTCGGGCAAGTAACGCGCGGCGCGATCCGGGTGTCGGGCGCGGGCGAGCAGCTCGACATCACCATGCCCGTGTCCGCCGTCATCCATGTCCGCGACATAGGCGGGGTGCTGGGCGAAACCGTCACCGCGCGCGCGCTGGTCCACGCGACCGGCAAGCTGGCGGTGGTCGGCAACTGGCAACCGCGCGCGACGCTCGACCTTGCCTATGACTGGCGCGAGCCACCGGGGATCGAGATCGCCGGGCAGCGGATCACCTTCACCAGCCGCGCCGACCAGAAGCTGAAACGCGTCGTCGCCAGACTGGAGCGCGATCTGCCACGCGAGGTAGCGAAGCTCGATCTGCGCGGGCAACTGGACGGCGCGTGGCGGCACGGCTTTACGGTGATCGAACTCAGCAAGCGCAACCCACCGGCATGGATGCGCGTCGCGCCACGCGCGCTGGGTGTCGGCGGCTATCGGATCGATGGCCGGCAATTGCAGTTGACGCTGGCGGCCGAGGCGCTGACGCAGACGTTCGTCGGCAAGCGCCCCGCCGATCCCACGCCCGCGCCGTTGCCGCCTCCGTCGCGGGTCGCCGGGCAGCCGGGGCTACGCTTCTTCATCCCGGTGCTTGCCGATTATGCGCAACTGGAACCGGTGGTGTTGCGCACGCTGCACAAGCTGGCCGCCAAGGGCATTTCGCTGACGGGGGTTGGGCCGGTCGACGTCGATTTCGGCAAGGTCACGGTCTACGCCACCAATAACAACCGGCTGGCGGTGGGCGTGGCCGCGCGGGTGGTGCCGCGCGACCGCGCCTTCCCGGCGACCAGCGGCGAGGCGTGGCTGACCGCGCAGCCGTATAACGAAGAGAATTCACAGCTGGTGCGCGCGCGCGATGTGCAACTCGCCGCCGACACCGACTCCGACGCGGTCGATTTGATCGTCAGCCTTCTCGACGCCACGCAGGTGCAGCAGGCGGTGGCACTGGCGTTGCAGCACGATTTCGCGCCGGATTATCAGCGCGTGCTGGGCAAGGCACAGGCGGCGATCGGCGCGCGTCAGGAGGGTGACTTCTTCCTGTCGACCGATGTCACGCGCGTATCGACCGGACGGTTGCAGGTGACCGGTGCCGGGCTGTTCCTGCCGGTGCGCGCCGAAGGCGCTGCGCGGATCGCCTATCGGCCGCGGTGATTCGACGGCGCCGCACCCGCTCCGTCACCCCGGACTTGATCCGGGGTCCCGCTCCTGCCTGCGGCCGAGGGAAGAAGCGGGATCCCGGATCAAGTCCGGGATGACGGAAAAAGGGCGAGTGTTGGACTGGCTTAGAAGCGCCAGCCAAGTGCCAGTTGCACGATCGGCCAGACCTTGACCTTGTCGACGTCCTTCTGGAGCGACACGCGTTCACGTTCCAGTGCGGCCTGGAAAGCGGGGTCGTCACGCAGCGTTCCGGTCGACTGGAAGCGCTCGATCCGGTACGCGCCCTGGAAGAGCACGCCAAGCTCGGTCCCGAAATAGAAACCGGTGCGGTTCTTGCCCGCCCAGCCGAACGTCAACGCCGGCGCGAACTTCTTGACGTTCGCACGGCCGCTGATCCGGCCGACCTCCGCGGCGGTATAATCCTCCTCGCCGATCGTGGTCTCGCCGCTCGGGGTCAGGCCGACATCGACGCGGCTGCGGTTGATCCGTGCCCCCGCCGAAAGCCGGAACGCGCCGCCGAACGGGTGGACGTCGAGCATCGCGCCATAGGACTTCAGCCGCAGCTTGGCATCATACTTCTCGCCGTCCGATTCAGCGGTGCCGTCGGCGCTCAAGAAACCCGCGGCCGCGCGCACGCCGAGGTGATCGTTGAAGCGCACCCCCAGTTCGGGGCCGATCCCCAACGTACCCGCGGTCACGGCCGCCCGGACGTGCGTGCCGCCATCGGCATTCTGCGCCGACGCCGGCGCCACACCCAGCATCAGTCCGGCCGCCAGCGCGACCGCCCCCATCGTCTTCATATTTTCCCCCATTTGCGGCCGCCCCCCGGCGGCCTGCACGCACTCTTGCGCTATTTCACGCCGCCCGTCTTACCCCACATGGGTTAGAAGGAGGCGGTTTCTGGCTCAGAATCCGGCATAATCGCTGAAGCGGGTGATCGTCGGATCGAACTTCAGCACCACCTTGCCGGTCGCGCCGTGACGCTGCTTGGCGACGATCAGCTCGGCGAGTCCATAGACGCGCTCCATGTCGGCCGCCCAGCGCGCGTGGTCCTCGAACACTTTGGCCTCGTCGCCTTCCATCGGGCGCTTCGGCTCGCGCTGCGCGGTATAATAATCCTCGCGGAACACGAACCACACCATGTCGGCGTCCTGCTCGATCGACCCCGATTCGCGCAGGTCCGAGAGCATCGGGCGCTTGTCCTCACGGCTTTCGACCGCACGGCTGAGCTGCGACAGCGCCAGCACGGGGACGTTCATGTCCTTCGCCAAGGTCTTGAGCCCGCGCGAAATCTCCGAGATTTCTTGCACGCGGTTGCCGTCGCCCTTGCCCGAGCCGGTCAGCAGCTGGAGATAGTCGACGACGACCAGCCCGATCTCGTTGTTGTGCCGCCGCTGGAGCCGGCGGACGCGGGTATGGAGCGAGGCGATCGTGAGGCCGCCGGTATCGTCGATGAAGAACGGCAGATTCTCCAGCTCGGCCGCCGCCGCGGCGAGCTGCTCGAACTCGGCCTTGCTGATCTTGCCCATGCGCAGCGCCTCGGAGCTGATCCGCGACTGTTCGGCGAGGATACGCGTCGCGAGCTGGTCGGCGCTCATTTCGAGGCTGAAGAACGCGACCTTCGCGCCGACCGACTTGGAGGGCGGGATGCCGTCGCGCATGTCGCGCATCCAGCGCTGCGCGGCGTTGAAGGCGATGTTGGTGGCGAGCGAGGTCTTGCCCATGCCGGGACGACCGGCGAGGATCATCAAGTCGGAATGGTGCATACCGCCGATCTTGGCGTTGACGGTGTCGAGCCCGGTGGTGACGCCGCTGAGGTTTCCGCCCCAGTTGAGCGCCTTCTCGGCCATCTTGACCGCCATCGTGCTGGCCTGGGCGAAGCTCTTGACGCTGTTCTCGGCCCCGCCGTCGGCGGCGACGCGGTACAATTCCTCCTCGGCGGCCTCGATCTGCGCGCGCGGATTGACCTCCTCGCTGGTGTCCATCGCGCGGTCGACCATCGAATGGCCGACCGAGACGAGCGTGCGCAGCATCGCGAGATCGTAGATCTGCGTCGCGAACTGCCGCGCGCCGATCAGCCCCGCGCCCGACCCGGTCAGGCTGGCGAGATAGGCGACCCCGCCCAGCTCCTTCATCCCCTCGTCCGCCTCGAACATCGGGCGCAGCGTGACGGGGGGTGGCGAGCATGTCCTGCGACCGCAGCGACTTGATCGCGGCGAAGATCCGGCCGTGGACCGGCTCGTAGAAGTGCATCGGCTCGAGTCGGTCGACGATGTCGTCGGCGAGCCGGTTGTCGATCATCATCGCGCCGAGCATCGCGGCCTCGGCCTCGACGTT
The DNA here is from genome assembly GCF_036946485.1 of Sphingomonas phyllosphaerae. Lineage (GTDB taxonomy): Bacteria > Pseudomonadota > Alphaproteobacteria > Sphingomonadales > Sphingomonadaceae > Sphingomonas > Sphingomonas phyllosphaerae_E. The sequence continues at coordinate 436,018 of NZ_JAQIJA010000006.1, read as the reverse complement.
GCGAGGCAGGTGAACGGGTTCGGCCGAAGCCGGTTGCGGGAATGCCAGAGTCGCCATTTCCCCGGCTATAGCCGATCGGGGCGTGTCGCATAACCGGGATCGGCGTTGTCGCGGCGCGACTTCGGCTTTAACGGGACACGGATGGCCGATCCGCGGATCATCGACATCGAACTCGACGAGCGCACGATCCTGTGGCGCTCGGCCGATATCGAGCAGGAACGGCGGATCGCGATCTTCGACCTGATCGAGGACAATCATTTCGCGCCGCAACGCGAGACGCCCGACGGTTATGCCGGGCCGTATCGGGTCAAGCTGGGCGTCGAGGAAGGGCGACTGGCGATCCAGATCGCGCGCGAGGACGGCACGCCGCTGGAGACTTTGGTACTGGGGCTGGCGCGGTTCCGGCGGCCGATCCGCGACTATTTCGCGATCTGCGACAGCTACTTCCAGGCGATCCGCCAGTCGACGCCGGCGCAGATCGAGACGGTCGACATGGCGCGGCGCGGCATCCACAATGAGGCGGCCGAGCTGCTCCGCGAGCGGCTGGACGGCAAGATCCATATCGACTTCGACACGGCGCGGCGGCTGTTCACGCTGATCTGCGTCCTGCACATCAAGGCTTGAGTTACGGAATATGTGGGGTTTGGGACGGCTCGTGCTGGTTCTGGCCGCGTTGGCGCTGGCCGGCGTGGCGGGGGTGGCGGCTCGCGGTACGCTGGGCGCCGGGGATCGAGCGTTATCCGGTGCAGGGCGTCGACGTTTCGGAGACGACCGGGACCATCATCTGGCCGGTTTTGAAGGGTGCCGGTGCGCAGTTCGGCTATGCCGTGGCGACGGTAGGCGCGACGACACGCGACCGCAATTTCCAGGCGAACTGGGATGCGATGGCCAAGGTCGGCGTGAAGCGCGGCGCGGTGCACGTCTTCTCTTTCTGCCAGTCGCCGCGCGTACAGGGCGACGTGTTCAACACCGTCGTGCCGCGCGACCTGAAGGCGCTGCCCGCCGCGATCGCGTTCGATTATGACGACGCCTGCCCCGACCGCCCTGAACGCGCCGCGCTGATCGCAGGCGTGCGCGCGATGATCGAGCGGATCGAGGCGCATATGGGCAAGCCGGTGGTGCTGCGCATCGCCGGTCGGGTCGAGGACGATTACCGGCTGACCGAGGCGTTCGACCGCAAATGGTGGGCGGTGGGCAATTTCCTGAAGCCGAGCTATGGCGCGCGACCATGGTCGGTGTGGCGCGCCAGTGACATGCGCGGCGTCGACGGGGTCGATGGCCCGGTGGACTGGGATGTGGCGACAGAAGGAGCCTTCAAAGATGAGTGACGCCCCCCGGCTGATCGCCGCCGCGCGCGAGGCGGCGCGCCATGCCCACGCGCCGTATTCGCGCTTCGCGGTCGGCGCGGCGGTGCTGTTGACCGATGGCAGCGTCGTGACCGGCGCGAACTTTGAGAACGCCAGCTACGGCCTGTCGCTGTGCGCGGAGACGGTGGCGATCGCGACCGTCTCGGCACAGGGGCGGCTGCGCGAGGTGGTCGCGGTCGGCGTGATCGGCGGCGCGATGGACGCCGCGGGGCGGGCGACCGGCGATCAGCCGGTGCGACCGTGCGGGCGGTGCCGGCAGGTGCTCAACGAGGCGGCGCAGATGGGCGGGCGCGATCTGGCGGTGCATTGCGCAGGGGCCGAGGGGGACGCGGTGGCGAGCTATCGGCTGAGCGAGTTGCTGCCCGATGCGTTCGGGCCGGGGGATTTGCGGATTTCGTGATCCTTGGTTCGTCGCCCCGGACTTGATCCGGGGTCCCGCTTGTTCGTTGGCTTAGCGGAAGAAGCGGGATCCCGGGTCAAGCCCGGGATGACGTGGATGGGAAACGGTCGACCACGCCAACCACCGTCGCCCCTGCGAAGGCAGGGGCCTATGACTGTGTCGTCCGGGTGAAACGGCTGACACATGCGGCGCGCGGACTGTGCCAGTCGACCCGGCAAAATAGACAGACATGGGCCCCTGCCTGCGCAGGGGCGACGGTGATTGTGGCGGGTTGGCGGTGCTCCCGGCCATCGTCGCGCTTGCTGAGGCAGGAGCGACGGCGGTTGTGGCGGGGCGACGGTGCTCTCGGCCGTCGTCGCCCCTGAGGAGGCAGGAGCGACTGCAGTTGTGGCGGGTCGACGGTGCTCCCGGCCACCGTCGACCCTGCGGAGGCAGGGGCCTATGGCTGCTTCGTCCGGGCTGGACGGCTGACACATGCGCCGCCGCTTTCGTGAGTGCCGTTTTGCGACACGGCACAGACATGGGCCCCTGCCTGCGCAGGGGCGACCGGAGTCTTTGATTTTGGGGTGGTGCGGGCGGTCGGACTCGAACCGACATGTATTGCTACGGCAGATTTTGAGTCTGCTGCGTCTACCATTTCGCCACGCCCGCAGCGTGCGACCGGCGGCGCTATAGGACAGCATTTCGCCGCTGGCTAGGTGTCGCTGTCTTGACCCGTCACCCGCTTAGGCGTCATCGCACATCGCCATAGGAGAGCTGCATGAGCGATAGCGTGTACCCCGCCCCCGCAGGCACCGAAAACAGCATCGACCCCGCGCGCGCCGCGGCGGCGTGGCAACGGTCGGTCGACGATCCCGAGGGCTATTGGCGCGAGGAAGCGCAGCGGCTCGACTGGATCGCGCCCTTCACCCAAGTGAAGGACACCTCCTTCGACGAGGCCGATTTCCGCATCCGCTGGTTTGCGGACGGCGTGCTCAACGTCTCGGCCAATTGCGTCGACCGTCATCTGGCGACGCGCGGCGACCAGACCGCCATCATCTGGGAAGGCGACGAGCCCGGCGAGACGAAGACGCTGACCTATCGCGAACTGCACCGTGAGATGTGCCGCTTCGCCAACGTTCTGAAATCGCTGGGCGTCAAGAAGGGCGATCGCGTCACGCTCTATCTACCGATGATCGCGGAGGCGGCGGCGGCGATGCTCGCCTGTACGCGGATCGGCGCGATCCATTCGATCGTGTTCGGCGGCTTCTCGCCCGACAGCCTCGCCAACCGTATTCAGGATTGCGATTCGACGGTCGTCATCTGCGCCGACGAGGGCTGCCGCGGGGGGCAAGCGCATTCCGCTGAAGGCCAATGTCGACAAGGCGGTCGCGCGCTGCCCGAGCGTCCAGCATGTCCTCGTCATCCGCCGCACCGGTGGCGAGGTGGCGATGACCGAGGGGCGCGACATCTGGCTGCACGATGCGCTGGAGGGGGTGAGCGACGATTGCGCGCCCGAGCCGATGAACGCCGAGGACCCGCTGTTCATCCTCTATACCTCGGGGTCGACCGGCAAGCCCAAGGGCGTGCTCCACACCACCGGCGGATACCTGCTGTGGGTGACGAAGACGTTCAAGGACGTCTTCGATTATCGCGACGGCGAGATCTATTGGTGCACCGCCGACATCGGCTGGGTCACCGGGCACAGCTATGTCGTCTATGGCCCGCTGGCGAACGGCGCGACGACGGTGATGTTCGATGGCGTTCCGAACTATCCCGATCACGGGCGGCTGTGGGAGACGATCGACCGGCTGGGGGTCAACATCCTCTACACCGCGCCGACCGCGATCCGCGCGCTGATGCGCGAGGGCGACGACTGGGTGACGCGCCACGATCGCGGGTCGCTGCGGCTGCTCGGGTCGGTCGGCGAGCCGATCAACCCGGAGGCGTGGACCTGGTATCACCGCGTCGTCGGCGGCGGCCGCTGCCCGATCGTCGATACCTGGTGGCAGACCGAGACCGGCGGCATCCTGATCTCCCCCCTGCCCTATGCGACCGACCTGAAGCCCGGCTCGGCGACCAAGCCGTTACCGGGCGTGCAGCCGCAGATCGTCGATGCCGAGGGCAAGGTGCTGGACGGTGCGGCGGAGGGCAATCTGTGCATCATCGATAGCTGGCCGGGGATGATGCGCACCGTTTGGGGCGATCACGAGCGGTTCGTCCAGACCTATTTCAGCACCTATCCGGGGAAGTATTTCACCGGCGACGGGTGCCGGCGCGACGACGACGGCTATTACTGGATCACCGGCCGCGTCGACGACGTCATCAACGTCTCGGGGCATCGCATGGGCACCGCCGAGGTCGAATCGGCGCTGGTCGCACACGCCAAGGTCGCCGAGGCGGCGGTGGTCGGGATGCCGCACGAGGTGAAGGGTCAGGGCATCTATGCCTTCGTGACGCTCAACAGCGGGGTCGAACCGTCCGAGGAACTGCGGACCGAGCTGCGGCAGTGGGTGCGTGGCGAGATCGGGCCGATCGCCAGCCCCGACGCGCTGCAATTCGCGCCCGGCCTGCCCAAGACGCGCTCGGGCAAGATCATGCGGCGTATCCTGCGCAAGATCGCCGAGAACGATACCGGCAATCTTGGGGATACCTCGACGCTCGCCGATCCGTCGGTGGTCGAGACGTTGGTGGCCGAGCGGGTGCGGTAGGACGGAGGCGGGGCCGGAATCGCGATCCGTCATTGCGAGCATGGCGAAGCAATCCAGGGCCCCACCCGGACGCTCTGGATTGCTTCGCCATGCTCGCAATGACAGCAGGGCTTGAACGCCGATCGTCCTGCGCCAACCCGCTGACAGTCGGCGGCATTTCTGCAAGAACGAGACTTGGCAGCCTTGAAAAGTTAGCGCTATCTTTTCCCCGCTCGCCACGGCGGGACGCGAAAAGATAACGATGGAGGGATGGCCATGACGAGGCGCAAGGTTCGTAACGGGTGGGTCGCAGGCTGGGCGGCGGTGCTGCTCTCCGGGGCAGCGAGCCCTGCATTGGCGCAGGCCGACAAGATGACGCCGATCGCCACCCCGGCGCAGCCGACGGCGATCACGCTCGATACCGGGCCGCTGCCTGACGCGCCGAACAAGGAAGCGTGGCATCGCCAATATGGCAGCACCTTCACGCGCAACGTGACGGTCGCGACGCTGACGCCGTTCCTCCCCGCCCCCGGTACCGCGACCGGCGCGGCGGTGGTGGTGGCACCCGGCGGCGGGTTCCGCACGCTGTCGATGGAAAATGAGGGCTGGGACGTCGCCAAGGCGCTCGCAAAACGTGGCGTGGCGGCATTCGTGCTCAAATACCGACTGAACCAGACGCCCGCGGACATGGCCGGGTTCGAGAAGTCGATGGCGGAGATGTTCTCCGGCACCGCGCCGCGTCCGCGCGTCGACCCGACCGCGATGACCGCGCGGCTCGGCCCGCAGATCGCCGATGCGCGCGCCGCCTTCGCGCTGATCCGCCGCCGCGCCGCGGAGTGGAAGGTCGATCCCGACCGGATCGGGATGATCGGCTTCTCGGCGGGCGCGATGCTGACGATGGCGACGACGCTGGCCGGGCAGGACGCGAAGCCGGCGTTCGTCGCCGATATCTACGGCCCGCTCGGCGCGGTCGACGTCCCCGCCGACGCGCCGCCCTTGTTCATCGCGCTGGCGGCGGACGATCCGTTCTTTGCCAATGACGGGATCGGGCTGGTCGACACATGGCGCGCGGCGCGGCGGCCGGTCGAGTTCCACCTCTACGAACAGGGCGGGCATGGCTTCGGCATGTACCAGAAGCCGACGACCAGCACCGGCTGGTTCGACGCCTATGTCCGCTGGCTGGGGATGCACGGGTTGCTGGCGAAGAAGAAGTAACCGCTCCGAGACAGGAAGCGGGGCCCCGGATCAAGTCCGGGGCGACGGTCGAGCGTTTTCGGATTCGCCCCTCCTCAAGCCATCGCCCCTGCGCAGGCAGGAGCCTATGTCTGTGTCGTCGTGCGAGCGGCCTGACACAGCAGCCGGGTGGCATGTGTCAGATGGTTCGACAAACGAAACAGCCATGGGCCCCTGCCTTCGCAGGGGCGACGGCTTTTGGGGCGAGCGGACGATGCCCCAATTGGCGGTATCGCCCCTGCCTGCGCAGGGGCGACGGTGAGACTTAGAAGCGGAAGCGGACGCCGAGCGAGTAATAACGCCCTTCCTCGCGGACATCGACCGGATAGCCGGCGTCGGCGGCGAAGTTGCGGTAGTTCTGCCACGGCTGCGCGAGGATGTTGCTGACGTCGGCGGTGAGCGTGATGTTCTCGAACGGCGTATAGGAGGCCGAGAAGTCGAGCCGCGAGATCGGCCGCACCGTCACGCCCGCGAATTGCGCCTCGCCGGGATTGCGCGTGAAGCTGTCGACGAACTCCGACCGGCGATTGTACGACAGACGCGCCGACACCGGACCCTTTTCGTAGAAGCCGGTGATATTGTACGTCCACTTCGACACGCCGGTGATCGGCACGACCGGCGCCGCCTCGCCCAGCGTCGACGGCAGCTGGTTGGTACCGTCGAGATAGGTGACGTTCAGCTGCGTGCCGAAGCCGCTGAGCAGGCCGGGCAGGAAGTCGAAGAAGGTCTGGAAGTTGGCCTCCGCGCCCTTGATGCTGCCGGCGCCGGCATTTTCCGGGCGCGAGACTTGCAGACGGCCATAGGTCGGGTCCTGCACGATCGAGGTGTAATTGCTGATGAAGCCGAACAGGTCGCGGTAGAAGACCGAGGCGGTGAACGAGCCGGTCGGCGCGAAATACCATTCGAGCGTCGCGTCCCAGTTGTTCGAGGTCAGCGGCACCAGATCGGGGTTGCCGCCGCTGCCGCTCGCATCGAAGGCCCCGCCGGTCACGGTGCTGCGCGTGATGTTGAACGCCGGGTTCAACTGATTGAACCCCGGCCGGGTGCGCGTCTCGGTATAGGCGAGGCGCGCCTGCAACTTCGGCGTGAACTTCAGCCGCGCGCCGAACGACGGCAGCACGTCGACGTAGTTCTGGCGGTTCACCTGCGGCACGAACGAGATGACGTTGTTGGTGCTCAGCCGCGTCACGCCGCGATAGGTGCCGTCGTTGTTGACGACGCGGACGCCCGCGGTGCCGTCGATCTCGACCCCGGCGATCGTGAAGTCGTAGCGTGCCATCGCATAGGCGGCGTAGGTGCTTTCCTGCGCGCTGAAGCCGCCGTCCTCGCGCAGCGCGATCTCTTCCTGACCGAAGCGGGCGACGCTGTCGCGCAGGTCGGCATTGTTGGGATCGCGCGCGATCAACTGCGGGCCGACCGAATAGGTCAGCGCGCGGAGCGCGTCGAAGTTCGAGCGGATTGACGCGCGCGACGGCATCAGCCAGTTGCGGAACTGCGCGGCGGGCTGACGGAAGCCGTCCTCCACGGTCTCGAGCTGCCCCGTCGGCAGGCTGGCGAGCGGGATGCCGAGCGCGTCGGTGGCGAGATAGCGGTCGCCCTGCTCCAGCTTCGCGGTACGCGACACCCAGCGCACACCAAAGTCGAGCCGCTGGACCAGCGGGAGGTCGGTATCGAGCTGCAGGTCGGCGCGCCACTGATGCCCGTCGCCGGTGGCGTGGTAACGCTTCTGGTAGAAGCCGCGCCAGATGTAATTGTCCGGATTCAGCGCGTCGAAGCCGGGGAAGCTGAACGACGCACCGCCGTCGCGGTCGAACTCGACATCGACCTGCGGCGACGAGGCGAAGCGCGCGTCGAGGCTGTATTCGAGCTGCGAATAGGTGCTGTAGGTATAGGCGTAGTCGCTGCTGATCTTCGCGCGGTCACCCTTCCACACGAACCCGATCGCGCCCTGATAGGTGTCGGTGCGGTCGTTGAAGGTCGAGCGGAACTGTTGTGGCGCGAGGCCGCCGGTCTTGGTGAAGCTCAGCACCTTGCGCGGGTCGTTGGGGTCGAGCACGACGTTGCTGAGCGTCGGGCGCGTACCGGTCTGCCCCGGCAGCGCGAGGGTCGCGGATTCGAGCAGGGCGGTGAAATTCTCGTTCGACTGCTCGCCGCGATACGCCTGCCACAGTCCGTCGGCGTAGATCTCCAGCCGATCGTTGGGGCGCCATTGCAGGCTGCCGTTGACCGATGGACGCGTCCGCGTGCCGGTCGCGAAGTAGTTGCCGACCGAATTGGGGAAGCGGAAATCGGTGCCGACCCCCGGCGTGGTGACGGTCAGATCGTCGGTGGCGTTGCCGGCATCGCCCGCGGCGGTCCGGGTGGCCTGATCGTTGAAGCGGACCGCGTTGCGATAGCGGGTGCGCGTGATCGCGAAATTGACCAAGGCGCCGATCTCGCCGATCCCGGTGTCCCAGCGATCGGTGATGAGGATGTTGCCGACGGGATCAAGCTTGCCCGACTGGTCGTTGTACGCGCCGCGGATGCCGCCCGCGATCTCGAAACCGGTGAAGTCGAACGGCCGACGCGAGCGGACGTTGACCAGCCCCGCCAACCCCGGCTCGATCAGGTCGGCGGTGCCGGACTTGTAGACCTCGAGCGCGGCGAGCGCGCCGGCCGGGAAGTCCTGCAATGCGACGCCGCGGTTCTCGGCGGTGAAGATCTCGCGGTTGTTGAAGGTGGTGCTGATGTCGCCGAGACCGCGGATCAGCACGCCGTTCGCTTCGTCGTTCGAGCGATTGACCTGCACGCCGGTGACGCGCGCCAGCGCTTCGGAGGCGTTGTTGTCGGGCAATTTGCCGATGTCCTCGGCAACGACCGCGTCGAGGATCGAGGCCGAATCGCGCTTGAGCGCCTGCGCCGAGCGGAGGCTGGCGCGCACGCCGGTGACGACGATGTCGTCGGCGGCGGGGCCGGTGGCGGCGACGGGCGAGGTCGGGGCGACTGCGCTCGCCTCCTGCGGCAGCGGCGCGTCCTGCGCGGCGGCGAGGCCCGGCGTCAGCGCGGTTCCGGCCAGCAATGCCGTTCGGAAAAGGGTTTTCATCGTCGCCTTCACTGCATCTCTCCCGCGCTCCGCGACCTCCGCCGCGGCGTTTATTAATCAGACATAAAGCGCGTGATATTAAAGCGTCAATATCATCGCCCTTTCACGCAGGGTGAAATTGCAAGATTAAGCGGGCCGTCTGCCGAGGGTTAGCAACCTGTGACAAGGAGAAGACAGAGGGAGATGCGGCTCCGCTTGTCTGACATTCGCCACCTTCCGCCGCGCCAATTCGCGCGGCGGGTGCAGGATCAGTCGCGGGAGTGCCCGAGCCGAACGCGGCCGGGATCAGTGACGCTTGATCGCGGAGGCGGCGCGCTCGGCCTGTTCACGATAGCCGGCCGCCATCGATCGCAGGAACGTACGATCGCCACGTCCGTCGAGTTCGCGCGCAAGCCGTCCGTAGCGATCGGCCTGCCTGAAGAGATGTTTCACAATCGATTCCACCACCGGCAAGCGAACGAACTTGGGAACCGTTCCGCGCCTTCGCCGTTTTGGGTCAAGGCGCAGCCTTGGCACGGCGGCGAAAACGATGGAGCATCGGCTCGGTATAGCCGTTCGGTTGCGCCACCCCCTCGAACACCAACGCGCGGGCCGCCTGCATCGCGAAACCGTCCGGGGCGAGCGGACGATAGAAGCGATCGCCGGCGTTCTGCGCATCGACCTTCGTCGCCATCCGCGCGAACGCCGCATCGACCTGTGCCGGCGTGGCGACGCCGTGGAGCAGCCAGTTGGCGAGATGCTGCGACGAGATGCGCAGGGTCGCGCGGTCCTCCATCAACCCGATATCGTGAATGTCGGGGACCTTCGAACAGCCGACGCCATGATCGATCCAGCGCACGACATAGCCGAGAATGCCTTGCGCGTTGTTGTCGAGTTCGTCGGCGATCTCCTGCGCGGACCAGTTCAGGTCGCTGTCGAGCGGGATCGACAGCAAGCCGTCGAGCGGCGCGACCGGTTCCGCGGCGCGAACGGCCTGACGATCGGCCACGTCGACGCGGTGATAATGCGTGGCATGGAGCGTCGCGGCGGTCGGCGACGGAACCCAGGCGGTGGTGGCGCCGGCACGGGGATGCGCGATCTTCTGCGCCAGCATGTCGTGCAGCCGGTCCGGCGCGGCCCACATCCCCTTGCCGATCTGCGCCCGTCCCGCAAAGCCGCAGGCCAGACCGATCTGGACGTTCCGATCCTCATAGGCGGCGATCCACGCCGCATTCTTCATGTCGGCCTTCCGCACCATCGCCCCGGCGCGCATCGAGGTGTGGATCTCGTCGCCGGTGCGATCGAGAAAACCGGTGTTGATGAAGACGATCCGGTCGCGCACCGCATGGATGCACGCGGCCAGATTGGCGCTGGTGCGCCGTTCCTCGTCCATGACGCCGACCTTGATCGTATGCCGCGCCAGCCCGAGCAAATCCTCGACCGCGTCGAACAGCCGGTCGGTGAACGCCGCCTCCTCGGGGCCGTGCATCTTCGGCTTGACGATGTAGATCGAGCCGGCGCGGCTGTTGTAGCGGCTGCCCAGATCATGGAGGTCGTGCAGCGCGATCAGGCTGGTGATCGCCGCGTCGAGAATGCCTTCGGGTGCCTCGCTTCCGTCCGGCAGCAGGAGCGCGGGCGTCGTCATCAGGTGGCCGACGTTGCGCACGAACAGCAGACTGCGCCCCGGCAGCATGAACGGCACGCCGTCGGGCGCGACGTAGTGCCGATCGTGGTTGAGGCGACGGGTCATCGTCTGCCCGCCTTTCTCGAACGTCTCCTCCAGATCGCCGCGCATCAGCCCGAGCCAATTGGCATAGGCCGCCACCTTGTCCGCGGCATCGACCGCGGCGACAGAATCCTCCAGGTCGCAGATCGTGGTGAGCGCGGATTCGAGAATCACGTCGGCCAGCCCCGCCCCATCGTCGCGCCCGATCGGATGCGTGCGGTCGATCACCAGCTCGATGTGAAGGCCGTGGTGACGCAGCAGCCAATTGTCGCCCGCGCGTCCGGCGAGTTGGGAAGGATCGGCGAGCGCGGGCGACTCCCCTGCCCAGTCGCGCCAGCTTCCGTGCGCGAGCGGCACCGCATCGTCGAGGAAGGCACGCGCCCAAGCGATCACCTGTGCGCCGCGCGCCGGGTCGTAGCGTGGGCCAGTGGCGGCACCCGGTAGCGCATCGGTACCGTATAGCGCATCGTACAGGCTGCCCCAGCGCGCGTTAGCGGCGTTGAGCAGGAAGCGGGCGTTCAGGATCGGCACGACCAGTTGCGGTCCGGCGATGCGCGCAACCTCGTCATCGACGTCGCGGGGCGCGATCGTGAACGGCGCCGGCTCATCGACCAGATAGCCGATCGCGCGCAGGAACGCCCGATAGGCGATCGGATCGTGCGGCTGACCGGCGGCATCGCGGTGCCAGGCGTCGACCTCCGCCTGCAACGTGTCGCGGCGGCGAAGCAATGTCGCATTCTCCGGGGCGAAGCGGGCGTAAATCGACGCGAGGCCATGCCAGAAGACCTCCGCCGCGATGCCGGTGCCGGGCAGCGCACGCTGTTCGATGAAGGTCGCGAGTTCGGTGGCGACCCGCAATCCCGCGCGATCCTCGTAACCTTCGCCCATCGTGCTCATCCTCCTCGCCGACCGACATAAACGCCTTGCGATCCTGTCGGTAGCAGGCAAAGGTTCGAAACACCTTTTCCCTGGACGAACGAATGCTCGACCCGGATTACATGCTGTTCGCTCAGGTGATCGAGGCCGGCAGCCTGTCGGCGGCGGCGCGCACGCTCGGCATCTCGCCGGCGATGGCGTCGAAGCGGCTGGCGCGGCTGGAGGCGCGGCTGGGCGTGCGGCTGATCCAGCGCACGACGCGGCGACTGGCGGCGACCGATGCCGGCGAGCGCTTCCACACCGATGTCGTCGCGATCCTGCGCGACATCGCGGCGGCGGAGGCACGCGTCACGGGTGTACGCGACGAACCGACGGGGGTGCTGCGCGTATCGGCACCGACGTCGTTCGGGCGGCTGCATATCGCGCCGCGGCTGCACGACTTCCTGCGCATCGCGCCGCGCGTGACGCTGGAGCTGAACCTGACCGACGCCAATGTCGATCTGGTCGCCGAGCGCGTCGATGTGGCGGTGCGGATCGCCAGCGACATCCCGTCCAGCCTGGTCGCCCATCGGCTGGGGAGCAGCCGGCGATTGCTGTGCGCCGCGCCCGCCTATCTTGCCGAACATGGCGAGCCGCGCACCCCGGGCGAGTTGATGCGACACCGCCTGCTCGCCGCCGAGGGCCAATTGCCGTGGCGGCTGGTGAACGGACGGCGGCGGCAGTCGATCGACGCGCAGAGCCATGTGCGCACCAATTCGAGCGAGATCGTCCGCGAACTGGCGATATCGGGCGTCGGGATCGCGCTGCGGTCGATCTGGGACGTCGACGACGCGCTGGCGGCGGGACGGCTGGTGCCGGTGCTGCCGGGCTGGGAGGGGCCGCGCGATCTGGCGATCCACGCGCTTCACCCGCGCGCGCCCGCGGTGCCGGCGGCGGTGACCGCCTTCGTCGCCTTCCTGCGCCAAGCGCTCGATCCGGCGCCGTGGTCAACCGCCGTGGCGGGAGATCGGGATCGCGATCCGGCAGCGGACGCCGTCCGCACCTAGGTCGAACGAGGTCTGCGCGCCGAGCTGATAGGGAAGCGCATGTTCGATCAGCTCGCGCCCCTCGCCCGAACCGAGCGGCGCATGCCCGGCGGCGGGCATCGCGACGCCGGTTTCATGCCAGTCGATGTGCAGCCACGGCGTGCCGTCCGTCCCGGCCGCCAGCCGCCAGGCGATCGACAGCTTCCCGCCCGCCGCGCCGAGCGCGCCATATTTGACGGCATTGGTCGCCAGTTCGTGGAGCGCCATCGCCAGCGTCTGCACCGTCGAGGAGCGCAGGCGCACGCCGTTCGGCCCGGACAGCGTCACCGCCGCCGCCTCTCCGTCCAGCGCGGCAAGTTCGGCGTCGAGCAGGCTGTCGAAGGTGACGCGATCATCCTCCGACAACCGCGACAACAATCCCTGCGCGCGCACCAGCGCCTGCAAGCGATCACCGAACCGCTGATGAAAGTCCGGCAGATCGCGGCTGGCGCGCGCGCATTTGTCGGCCAGCGCCTGCACCACGCCGATCAGGTTGCGGGTGCGATGCTGAAGCTCGGCGATCAGCACCTGCTGTCGCTCGGTCCAGACGCGGCGCTCGGTGACGTCGACGATCGCGCCGACCATCCGCACCGGTTGCCCGGCATCGTCGAAGAAGAAGCGGCCGCGCGCCGAATGCCAGTGGATCGAGCCATCGGGGTGGACGACGCGAAACTCCTGCTTGTAGGGGCGCCCGCCGCCCATCGCCTCGGCCATCAACGTCTCGGCCTCGGCGCGGTCGTCGGGATGGACGCGCGCCAGCCACGCCGAATAGCTGGGCTCCACCGATCCGACCGGATAGCCCTGAAGCAGGAAATGTTCGGCGGACCAATGGACCTCGTCGGTGGCGACGTTCCAGTCCCACAGCCCGATCCCGCCGACCTCGACCGCGCTGCGCAGCCGCTCCTCGCTGCGCGCCACCGCCTCGCGCGCCTGGCGCGACGCGGTGACGTCGGAGGTGATGCCGCCGATCAGCACCACCTGACCGCCCGCGTCGCGGATCGGGAATTCGGTGGTGCGCAGCCAGCGCGGCGCCCCGTCGGGCGCGCGGCGGATCCGGTAATCGACGGTGACATGCGCGCCGCCGCGCACCCGCGCGATCGCCGCCTCCACGCGCGCGCGGTCCTCGGGCAGGATCAGCGCCAGCCAGTTGCGATGGTGATCGCCGGTCAGCACGGCGCGGCGGCGCCGGCCGTAGATCGTTCGGAAAGCCGGCGTGACATAGCGCCAGTGAAGCGTCGCGGCATCGCGGATCGACAATGCGTCGGTCGACGCATCGCCGAACAGCCGCAGCATCTCGTCACGCTCGCGCAAGCGCTCGGTCGCCTGCCGTTGCTCGGTCACGTCGAAGACGACGCCGTGGAGGATACGCGTGTCGGGGCCGTCGGCGCGCCCGCGCCAGCGCAGCCAGCATCCGGCGGTGGGGCCGGCGACGATCTCCATCTCGCCGTCGAATTCCGCGCCCGGCGCGATGCGCCGCGTCTCGAAGCGGCTCACGGTCGCCAGCCCGTCCGGCGACAACCGCGCGAGGAAGTCGCTTGCCGGACGCGGCTCGTCGCTGGGCGGCATCCCCCACAGCGCGAAGAAGCGCGCGTCGCCGCGCACCTCGCGCGTCGCCAGGTCGATCCGCCACGCGCCCATCCCGCCGCCGTCCAGCGCGATGCGGCGCATCTCCTCGCTGCGGCGCACGATCTCCTCGGCGGTGCGCCGCGCGGTGATGTCGATCCCGGTGCCGAACCACTCGGTCACTCGCCCCTCGGCATCCAGGATCGGGATCGCGCGCGACGCGACCCAGCCGATCGCGCCATCCGGGCAGCGGACCCGGTGCTCCAGTTCGTACATCGTCGGCCCGTCGAGCGCCGCGGCCATCGCCGCGAACACCGCGCCGCGATCCTCGTCGGGGATGAAGCGTTCGACCCAGTCGGTGATCGGTTCGGCGATGTCGGGCAGCATGTCGCGCCCGTCCAGCCGCAGCAACTGGCCCCAGTCCGCACTCATCCGAAACAGCATGTGGCTGCCGGTCGTCACCATCATGCGCAGCTGCGCCTCGCTGTCGCGCAATTGCGCGGTCGCCCGGCGATGATCGGTCACCTCCACCAGTTGCTGCAGCGCGCCGCGGATCGCGCCGTCGCCGTCGCGCACCGCGCTCCAGGTGATGTCGAAGGTTCGGCGCTCCGGGCGTCCGTCCGCATCGCGCAGCGCCACCTCGCGCCCCGTCAGCGACACCGCACCGCCCGCGCGCACGGTCGCCAGCCGCTGCGCCACCGCGTCGTCGTAGATGTCGCTCCACCCCTCCGCGACCGGACGGCCGAGCAGCGCCGGATGCCGGTCGCGTGCGATGTCGATATAGGCATCGTTGTAGAGTTGCAGCAGCGCATCGCCCCACAGCAAGGTCGCCGGGCGCGGCATTGCCAGCATCGTCTCCACCGACGACATCAGTTCCACAGGCCAGGTCGCGATCGGGCCGAGGGCGGTGGCCGACCAGTCGAACGCACGGATTCGCTCCGCGATGTCCCCGGTGCCGAACGGTCGCGTCATTCCTGGCTTCATCCCCGTCAGCAAAGCGCGAACATTAAACTTTGGCAAGATAAGCCTTTGGCGCCGCAAGCACGATAGCAGTCCCCGCGCCGATCGGATAGCAGCGGACGATCATCATCAAAGTGGCGATAATTAACCATGAAGCTGCTGATCGTTGAGGACGACGTCGAATATGCCGCCGCGCTGAAGGCCGAACTGGCGCAGCGCGACCATCTCGTCACGATCGCCGAAACCGGCCCGAGCGCACTGACCGCGATCGAGCGCGACGCATTCGATGCGATGATCCTCGATTCGATGCTGCCGCACCTGAACGGCGTCGCGGTGGTCGAGCGGTTGCGCGATGCCGGGCACAATCTGCCGGTGCTGATGCTGTCGGCGCTCGGGCGATCGACCGAGAAAATCGGCGGCCTGACCGCGGGCGCGGACGATTATTGCGTCAAGCCGACCCCGGCGGCCGAAATCGAGGCGCGGCTGAACGCTTTGCTGCGCGCGCGCGGCTGGACCGCGGCGGGCGACGCCGACATGTTGCGTGCCGGCGACATCGTCGTCAGCCCCGGACAGCATCGCGCCTGGCGCGCCGATCAGCCGCTCGACCTGACGCGGCTCGAGTTCGGCCTGCTCGCCGAACTGGTCCGCCACGCCGGCAGCTACCTGACGCGGGCGATGCTGATCGAGCGCGTCTGGGGCTATGATTTCGAGCCGGGCACCAACATCGTCGACGCGCAGGTACGGCTGTTGCGGCGCAAGCTGACCGCGAACGGCGGCGACGATCCGATCGCGACCAAGCGCGGCGTCGGTTACATGCTGCGCGCGTGAGATGGCGTCGCTCGGGCGGCTGACCGCGCTGTTCCTGGGCGCATTCGGGGCCGCGACCGCGCTGACCGGCTATGCCAGTTACACGGCGTCGCGGCATACGATCGAGACGCTGGTCGACCGGCGGCTGGACGAGGTGAGCCGGGCGCTGCTCGACGAATCGCTGCGCGGCAATGCCGGCGCGATCCTCTCGCGCATCTCGGCGCTGTCCGCGCAGCGCGAAACCGGCGACCTCGGCTTCGAACTGATCGACGCGAAGGGGCAACGGCTGGGCGGCAACGTCACGGTATCCGGCCGGGTGCCCGCGGGTTTCTCGACGCTCGCCGATGGGATGCTGCCCGGCACCGCGACGTTCCGGATGCAGCGCCGCGACGCCGGCGGGGGCCTGCAACTGGTGACCCTGGTCGAAACCGAACCGATCGAGGGCTTCGCGGCGGTCTGGCTGCGCAGCTATGCGCTCGGCTTCGGGTTGATCGTCATCATCGTCGTCGCGGGTGCGGTGTCGTTCAGCACGATCGTGCGGCGACGGATCGGCGAATTGCGCGCCACCGCCGAGGCGATCATCGATGGCGACCTGACGCAGCGCGTGCCGGTCGAACCGGGCAGCGGCGCCTTCGCCGAACAAGCGGCGACCTTCAACCGGATGCTCGACCGGATCGCAGCGCTGGTCGAGAGCCTGCGCCACGTCGGCGGCGACGTCGCGCATGACCTGCGCACCCCGTTGGCGCGACTGCGCAGCCGGCTGGCGCTGATCGTCGCCGAAACGCCGACGCCCGAACTGGAGGCGACACTCGACCAATGCGACGAATTGCTCGCGATGTTCTCCGCGATCCTGCGTATCTCCGAGGTCGAGGGCGGCGAGCGGCGGACGGCCTTCCGCGCCTTTTCGCTGGCGGCGGTCGCGACCGACGTGACCGAGACGCTGGCGGCCAGCGCCGACGACAGCGGTCATACCCTGACGCTGGAGGCGATCGAGGACGGCGATGTCGAGGGCGACCGGCAGTTGCTGACGCAGGCGGCGCTCAATCTGGTCGGCAACGCGCTGACCCACAGCCCGCCGGGGTCGCGGGTGACGGTGGCGGTGACGCGCGCCGCGGCGCAGATGCGGCTGACGGTGACGGACGACGGGCCGGGCATCCCGGCGGCGGAACGTGCGACGGCGCTGCGGCGGTTCGGCCGGCTGGATGCGAGCCGTCATCGGCCCGGCCACGGCCTGGGGCTGCCACTGGTCGAGGCGATCGCGCGGATGCACGGCGGCGCGCTGACGCTGGACGATGCGCGACCGGGACTGCGCGCGACGATCGCGGTGCCGGTGGCGGGGTGAAGTCGAACCGTTTCCTGCCTTCGTCCGTCGCCCCGGACTTGATCCGGGGTCCCGCTTCTTGCCAGCGAGCCGCGTAAGAAGCGGGATCCCGGATCAAGTCCGGGATGACGACATAAGACTCACTCCGCCTTGGTTTCCTCACCGTAATACAGTTCGCCGATGCGGATCTCCTCGCGCCCCTGCGACACGCGATGCGCATTGGTGTCGCGCAGCGAATAGACGCAGCCGCAATATTCCTGCTGGTAGAAATGCTCGCGCTTGGAGATTTCGATCATCCGCGCCGCGCCGCCGCCCTTGCGCCAGTTGAACGTCCAATAGGCGATATCGGGATAATGCGCCGCCGCACGCTCGCCGCAATCGTTGATCTGGGCCATGTTCTTCCAGCGCGAGATGCCGAGCGACGAGGTGATGACCGGGAAACCGTGCTCATGCGCGTAGAGCGCGGTGCGCTCGAAGCGCATGTCGAAGCACATCGTGCAGCGCAGCCCGCGCTCGGGCTCTAACTCCATCCCGCGCGCGCGCTTGAACCAGTTGACGGTGTCGTAATCGGCATCGACGAACGGGATGTCGTGCTTCTCGGCGAAGCGGATATTCTCCTCCTTGCGGAGGATATATTCCTCCTTGGGGTGGATGTTCGGATTGTAGAAGAAGATCGTATAGTCGATCCCGCTCGCGGTCATCGCCTCCATCACCTCGCCCGAACAGGGCGCGCAGCAGGAATGGAGCAGCACTTTCTTGTGCCCGTCGGGCGGGGTGAGCAGCGGGCGGTCGTAGTCGGTCGTCATGCGCGCCGCCTTAGCGGAAAATGTCCGGGTGGTCACGGCCGCTCAGTCCGTCATTGCGAGCGTAGCGAAGCAATCCAGAGCCGGACCAAGACGCCCTGGATTGCTTCGCTACGCTCGCAATGACGACCATGGCTATCCTATCATTGTCATCCCGGGCTTGACCCGGGATCCCGCTTCCTTTCGACCCGAGCAAAAAGCGGGGCCCCGGATCAAGTCCGGGGCGACGTGTCAACGCCGCATCAACCCGCCGAGCACGCCGCGCACCACCTGCCCGAGCAGCCCGCCACCGCTGGACCCGCGCCGCGAGCCGCCGAACACCGCCTTGGTCACCTCGTTGGCCACCGCCCGTCCGACCGCCGACGACGCCGAACGCGAGGCGGAGGTCATTGCACGGTTCCACGGATCGTTGGCCGACTCACGCTCGGCCGCGCGGCGCGCGCGATCTTCCTCACGCGCGGCGCGATCCGCCTCGCGTGCAGCACGCGCGTCCTCCTTCGCCTGCGCCGCCGCGGCCTTCTCCGCCTCGGTCGAGGCGCGCGCCGCCGCAGCCGCGGCCGCCGCCTCCTGCGTCTTGGCCGTCAGCAGCTCTTCCGCCGATTCGCGATCGACCAGCGTGTCGTACTTCGTGCCGATCGCATCGGTCTGGATCAGCACGCGCCGTTCCTCCGGCGTGACCGGGCCGACGCGGCTCGACGGCGGGCGGATCAGCGTGCGCTGCACCGGCGACGGCGCGCCGTCGGGCTGGAGCAGCGACACCAACGCCTCGCCGGTGCGCAATTCGGTGATCGCGGTCGCGACGTCGACATCCGCATTGGCGCGGAACGTCTCGGCGGCGGCCTGCACCGCCTTGCGGTCGCGCGGGGTGAAGGCGTTGAGCTTGTGCTGGACGCGGTTGCCCAATTGTCCCGCGACGCTGTCGGGCACGTCGATCGGGTTCTGCGTGATGAAATAGACGCCGACACCCTTCGAGCGGATCAGCCGCACGACCTGCTCGATCCGGTCGAGCAGCGCGGGCGGCGCCTCGTCAAACAGCAGATGCGCCTCGTCGAAGAAGAAGCACAATTTCGGCTTGTCGGCATCGCCGATCTCGGGGAGGAACTCGAACATCTCGCCGAGCAGCCACAGCAGGAAGGTCGAATAGAGCTGCGGTGAGGCCATCAACTTGTCGGCGGCGAGGATGTTGACCAGCCCGCGCCCGTTATCGTCGGTGCCGAACAGGTCCGACAACGCCAGCGCCGGCTCGCCAAAGAAATGCTCGGCGCCTTGCGCGCGCAATTGCAGCAGCGCGCGCTGGATCGCGCCGACCGATTGCTTCGAGACGTTGCCGTAGCGGGTGGTGAGCTCCTCGGCGCGCTCGGCGCAATGCGCGAGCATCGCCTGCAGATCGTCGAGGTCGAGCAGCAGCAGGCCTTCTTCGTCGGCGACATGGAAGGCGATCGTCAGCACACCCTCCTGCACCGCGTTCAGCCCCATCAGCCGTGCGAGCAGCAACGGCCCCATCTCGCTGATCGTGGTGCGGACCGGGTGGCCCTGTTCGCCGAACAGGTCCCAGAATTGCACCGGGGTGTCGGCATATTTCCAATCGGTCGCGCCGATCTCCGCGGCGCGTGCGGCGAAGGCGGCATGGGTCTTCGCAGTCGCCGCGCCGGGCATCGCGAGGCCCGACAGATCGCCCTTCACGTCGGCGAGGAAACAGGCGACGCCAGCGTTCGAAAAGCCCTCGACGATCCCCTGCAAGGTCACGGTCTTGCCGGTGCCGGTCGCGCCCGCGATCAACCCGTGGCGGTTGGCGCGCGCGAGATCGAGCCGCTGCGGATCGGCTCCGCCCTCGCCTGCGCCGATCAAGATACCGTCCGCCACGCGCCTGTCTCCCGAACCAAAAGGGCCGCCGCATCATGCGATGCGGCGGCCCGTTTGACTAGTGACCTGCCCCGTCGCCCCGGAGTTGATCCGGGGTGACGGAAAGGGACTTACTTGATCTTTACCGCGAGGAAGCCACTGGTCTGGCGCCCGCGCGTGATGTTGAGCAGCACCGACGGGCGTCCCGCCGCCTTGGCTGCCGCGACGATCCGCGCGACATCCGCCCCGGTGCGCACCGGCTGCGAATTGACCGACGAGATCACGTCGCCGCGCTTCAGCTTCTGTCCGGCGTCGCTCGAAGGATCGACACCGGCGACGACCACGCCCTGCACGGTCGAGTCGACGCCGATCGAGCGCGCGATCTGCGGGGTGAGCGGCTGGACCGAGACACCCAGCGAGCTTGACCCCGGCGTCGCCTGCGCGCCGCTGTCATCGTCGGGCAGGCCGTCGTCATCATCGCCTTCGCCGTTGATGACCTTGAGCTGGTCGTCGGACGGGCGCGTCGACACTGTCGCATTGAGCGACTGCCGCTTGCCGTCACGTATGATGTCGAGCTTGATCGTCGAGCCCGGCGCCGCAGCGGCGACCAGCGACGACAAGGTGCGATCCGGGGTCACCGCCTCGCCGTTGATCGCGACCACCACGTCGCCCGCGCGCAGCCCCGCCTTGGCGCCCGGACCGCCCGGCTCGACCCGACCGACGATCTCGCCCTGATCCTTCGGCAAACCGAGTGCGGCGGCGATGTCGTCGTTCACGCGCTGGATGCTGACGCCCAGATAGCCGCGCTTGACCGACTCGCCCTTCATCAGCGTGGCGAGGATCGGCTTGGCCTCGGTCGCGGGAATCGCGAAGCCGATGCCGATGTTGCCGCCCGACTGCGAATAGATCTGGCTGTTGATGCCGATCACCTCGCCATTCAGGTTGAACATCGGGCCACCCGAATTGCCCTGGTTGATCGCGGCATCGGTCTGGATGAACGTGTCGAACGGACCCGGCTGCCCGGTCGAGCGATGCACCGCCGAGACGATGCCGGCGGTGACGGTGCCGCCCAGCCCGAACGGCTGACCAATCGCGACCACCCAGTCGCCGACGCGCGCACGCGTCGAGTCGCCGAGCTTCACGAACGGCAGCGGGGTCGGCGAGGTGATCTTGAGTACCGCGAGGTCCGAGGTCGGATCGCGGCCGATCAGCTTCGCCTTATATTCCTTGCGGTCCTGCAAGGTGACGGTGATCGACTCGACGGTCGCGCCCTTCGCCGCCGGAGCGATGACGTGGTTGTTGGTGACGACATAGCCGTCCGCCGAGATCAGGAAGCCCGAGCCCAGCGACTGGCCCTCGCGGGTGACGGGGGGCGCCGCCGCCACCGCCGCCGAACTGGCCGAACAGGTCGCCGAACGGCGTGCCGGCGAACGGGTTCGCCTGTTGCTGGACGGTCACCTTCTGCGTGGTGGAGATGTTGACGACTGCCGGCTGGAGCTTCGCGACCATGTCGGCGAAGCTCATCGGCGCGCCGGCACGCGGCGCGGCGGCGCTGATCGCGCCCGGCTCGTTCTGCGCGATCTGCGCGGTGGCCGGATTCTGGAGCGCGAGCGACGCGGCCGTGCCGCCAAGCAGGAGGGCGCCGGTCAAGGCGTAAGCGTAACGCACGGTTTTCATGTCCTCTTGGTCACCCGATCCGAAAGTGATGAATACACTGCACCCTGTGCGGCAATCGCGATGAACGGCGTTTGAATATGAACGCCGCGCTCATCACCGATTAACGACCGCCGCCCTCGAACGCACGAAGATAGCCATTGTTCGGGCTCATGATGATATTGGTCGAACCTTCCGGCTGCTGACCGCCATCGGCCCCGAACGTATGGCGATAGCTCTGCATCGCGCGATAGAAGTCATAGAAATCGGCGTCCTTGCTGAACGCCTCGGCATAGATGCGCGCGGCCTGCGCATCGGCCTCGGCGCGGACGATCTGCGCCTGCTTCTGCCCCTGTGCGCGGATCGTGTTCGCCTCCTGCTGGCGCGCGGTGCGCATCCGCTGGAGCGCGCTGTCGAGCGGGCTGCCGTCGGGCAGGTCGGCATGCTTGATTCGCACGTCGACGATCTCCGCGCCGTACTGGCGCGCCGAGCCCTGCAACGAGTTCTGGATCGCATCCATCACCGCGCCGCGTTCCGGGCTGAGCAGCACCGCGAACGGCACCTTGCCGAGTTCGTTGCGCAGCGCGGTGCCGAGCAGCGGGCGCAGCTGATCCGCGACACGCTCCTCGGTGTTCGACGTGCTCCCGGTCGAGGTCACCGCCTTGAGCGGATCGACGATCCGGAAGCGCGCATAGGCATCGACGTTCAGCCGCAGCTGATCGGTCGACAGCACCAGCGTATTATCGAGATCGGCGTCGAGCACGCGCTTGTCGACCCAGACGATCTTGTCGATGAACGGCACGCGCGCGATCACGCCCGCGCCGGTGTTGCCGATCATCTGCCCCGGCTGCCACTGATTGACCAGCCGCACCGGATTGTTGAGCCGCAGGACCACCGCCTGCTGCGTCTCGGGCACGATCGCGAAGGTCGCCGCGGCGACGATCGCCAGCACCAGCGCCAGCATCCCGATCGCGATCGGGTTACGCGTCAGCTGGCTCATCAGCGCTGCCCTCCCTGAGCGGGGGCGGCAGGCGCGGTCGAGGTTCCTTGCGTCGGCTCGACCAGCTTGCGCGCGCGATCGAGCGGCAGATACGGCGTCACGCCCGGCGTCTCGACGATCGTCTTGTCGGTCTTGGCCAGCACGGCCTCCATCGTCTCGTAATACATGCGGCGGCGCGTTACCTCAGGAGCTAGGCGATATTGCGCATAGACCTGGTCGAAGGCCGACGCCTCGCCCTGCGCGCGCGCAATCACCTGCTGCGAATAGCTGCGCGCGTTGTTGAGGTTGCCGACCGCTTCCTGCTGCGCGGCGGTGACGGCGTTGAAGTCGTCGACCAGCGCCGCGGGCGGCGATGCCTGCTTGATCGACACGCCCTGCACGCGCACCCCGGCCTGATAGCTGTCGAGGATCTGCTGCATCGTCTGCGTCACGCGCGCCTCGATCAGCCCGCGCCCGGCGCCGATCGCGTCGTTCATCCGCGTGGTGGCCAGCACCGCGCGCATCGCGCTCTCCGCGGTGGCGCGGACGGTTTCCTGCGGGTCCTTGATCTCGAACACGTAGTTGCGCGGATCGGACACACGCCAGCGCACCGTATAGGCGAGGTCGATGATGTTCTGGTCGCCGGTCAGCACCGTCTCCCCGCCGTCCTGCGGGAATTCGTCGGTGCGCACCTGCTCGACGTCGACCTTGGTGACGTTGACGATCGGCGCCGGCAAGGTGACGCGGATGCCGGGCTCCAGCATCCCCGAGTATTTGCCGAAAGAGGTGACGACGCCGCGCTGCTGCGGCCCGATCTGGTGGAAGGACGTCAGCAGCAGCCACACCGCGACGAGCAGCCCGACGCCGATCAGCCACAACGTCCGCGCCGACGCGCCGAGCGGCAGCTGCGGACGGCCGCCGCCACCGCCACCGCCGCCACCGACCCGCGTCTTCTTGAGGAATTCATCGAGCGCGGTCGGCTTGGCCGAACCGCGCCGCCCACCCGGCGGCACCGACCAGGGATTGCGCGGGCCGGCATTGTCGTCGCCGCCGCCTCCCCACGGTCCATTATTGTCGGCAGCAAGGATGATCGGGCGCCGGAGCCAGCGTCGCAGGATGGTCATGTTGGCCTTTATAGGTGCGCGATCCACGAAAAACAGTGGCAAGCGGCGTGCACGCGCCTACGGATCGCCCTCATGGACGAGAAAGAAGTGGCAGCAGCCGTCGCCGCGGTGGCCGGAACCCGTGCAACCGTGCGAATCGAGGGACAGCGGATCGGCGTCGTGATCGACGCCGCCGGGCTCGACGCCCCGGCGCGCGATGCGCTGGAGGCGAGCGTGCGGATGGCGGCGGCGCGCCCCGGCTATGAGGTGCGCACCGTCGTCACCGCCGAGCGCGTCGCGCGCCGCATCGTCGCGGTCGCCAGCGGCAAGGGCGGCGTCGGCAAGTCGACGCTGTCGGCCAATCTCGCGATCGCATTGGCGAAGGCCGGGCGGCGCACCGGGCTGGTCGACGCCGACATCTACGGCCCGTCGCAGCCGCGACTGATGGCGGTCGAGGGCACACGGCCCGAGGCGCGCGACAAGGTGTTGCTGCCGGTCGCGACGCCTTTTGGTGTGCCGCTCTTGTCGATGGGGCAATTGGTCGAGCCCGGCCGCGCGATCGCGTGGCGCGGGCCGATGACCGCGGGGGCGCTGGGGCAGCTGATCGACGCCGACTGGGGCGCGACCGACACGTTGGTGGTCGACCTGCCGCCCGGCACCGGCGACGTGCAACTGACGATGGTGCAGAAGCATCGCCCGGCGGGCGCGGTGATCGTCTCGACCCCGCAGGACCTCGCGCTGATCGACGCACGCCGTGCGATCGACCTTTTCGAGAAGGCCGGCGTGCCGATCATCGGGCTGGTCGAGAACATGGCCGGCTATGCCTGCCCGCATTGCGGCGAGGTGTCGGACCCGTTCGGGCGTGGCGGCGCGGAGGCGGCCGCGCGCGAGGCGGGGATCGCGTTTCTGGGGCGTGTGCCGCTCGACATCACGATCCGCACGGCGTCGGATGCCGGCCAGCCGCCCGCGGCGGAGGCGGACGACCGCGTTTTCGCGCCGATCGCGGCGCAGGTCGCGGCGTGGCTGGCGGCGGGGTGAGCGTAGCGTGGCTGCGAGCCTGATCCGACGCCCCGCTTCTTCATACGCGGGGTAAGCGCAGCGCGGCGGGGGCAGCCGGAGCGCGATCCCCATCCTCACACGTCGCCCCGGGCTCGACCCGGGGCCCCGCTTCTTCTGCCACCGCGCGTGAGAAGAAGCGGGGCCCCGGATCAAGTCCGGGGCGACGAACTCAAACACGTCATTGCGACCCCGGCGTAGGCCGGGGGAAGCAATCCAGGGCCGGACCAGGACGCTCTGGATTGCCGCGCTACGCTCGCAGTGACGAGCCGGAACTTACTGCTTGGCGGGCGGCGTCGCGCCCAGCGCCTTGTCTTCCTTCGCCGCCGGGTCGACCGACGGCGCGCCCGACGCCGGGGTGCCGGTGTTGGCGAGATCGGCGGTGTCGCCCTTGGTCGCCTCGGTGACGTTGGCCACCGCCGGGTCGGTCGGCGCCGCCGCACCCGCCGCCGGGGCGGCCGGCAGCGGCAGGTTGGAGCCCTGCTGGTTCAGATAGGCGATGATGTTCGCGCGATCCTCGGCATTGCCCAGCCCGGCAAAGGTCATCTTCGTGCCGTTGGCGAACTTGCGCGGGCTGGTCAGCCACGCGTTCATCTTCTCGAAGTCCCAATTGCCGCCGACGCTCTTCAGCGCGTCGGAGAAGGCGAACCCGCCCTTGCCCTGCCCGATCGGCTCGCCCAGCGTGCCGTACAGGTTCGGCCCGATGCCGTTGGCGCCGCCCTGGTTGATCGTGTGGCAGGCCGCGCACTTCTTGAACACCTCGGCACCCTTGGCCGGATCGGCGCTGCCCAGCAGCGACGCGATCGGCACCGCGGCCGCACCGCCCTCGCCGCCGGCCTCTTCCACGCCCTCGATCGCATAGCCCGGCTTCTCGGGGCGCTCGCCGTGGAACAGCATGCCGCCCGCGATCGACAGCCCCAGGGCCGTTCCCGCCGCCGCCAGCGCCCAGCCGAAAATCGTGTTGGTCCGATCGTCCATGTCGCCGTTTCGCCCCTCTTCCTTCAGCGTTCCATAGAAAGGGCTCCCGCGCATCGCAAGCGCTTGAGCGGCGCGGCATGCTCTTCTAGGCCACGCGGCCATGCAAAGTTACGCCGCGCCTGCCCGCCCGATCGTCGCCGCCATGGCCGCCGCCGCCGCTGCCGAGCCCGGGCGCGCGGTCGCGTTTCAGGGTGCGCCGGGCGCGAACAGCCATGTCGCGGTGCAGGAGGCGTTCCCCGACGCGCTGCCGCTGCCATGCTTCAGCTTCGAGGATGCGCTGGACGCGGTGAAGACCGGTGCGGCCGATTGCGCGATCATCCCGATCGAGAATTCGCTGCACGGCCGCGTCGCCGACATGCATTTCCTGCTGCCCGAATCCGGGCTGGTCATCACCGGCGAGCATTTCCTCGGCATCCGCCACGCGCTGATCGGCTGCGGCCCGCGCGACGGCGTGCAACAGGCGATGAGCCATCCGCAGGCGCTGGGGCAATGCCGCCACTGGCTGAAGGCGCATGGCATCGCGCCGGTCAATTATCCCGATACCGCCGGGGCGGCGGCGGTGGTCGCCGAGCTGCGCGATCCCAGCATCGCAGCGCTGGCCCCGCCGGGCGCGGCGGCGATCTATGGGCTGGAGCTGCTGGCGACCGACATCGCCGACGCCGACCATAATACGACGCGCTTCGTCACGCTGGCGCGCGGCGCGCGGTCCCTGTCGGGCGAAGGGCCGTGGATGACGACCTTCATCTTCGCGGTGAAGAACGTTCCCGCCGCCCTCTACAAGGCGATGGGCGGGTTCGCGACCAACGGCGTCAACATGACCAAGCTGGAGAGCTACCAGCGCGGCGGCAGCTTCGCGGCGACCGAATTCTATTGTGATGTCGAGGGGCGGCCCGGCGATCCCGCCTTCGATCGGGCGATGGAGGAACTGGGCTTCCATTCGAAATGGGTGCGGGTGCTGGGCACCTATGCGCAGGCGCGCAAGCGCGGGTAGCCGGCCGTCTGACAATCGACCTTTATCCCGTCATCCCGGACTTGATCCGGGATCCCGCTTCTTCTTTCTGAACGGCAAAAAAGAAGCGGGGCCCCGGAGCAGGTACGGGGCGGCGACAGCAGACCGATCAGATCGCCATCGCCGAATCGGTGATGACGCCCCACGCCGCATAGCTGGCGGCCATCAGCGCCACCGAGCAGGTGATCCCGAACAGCACATAGCCGACATAGGTGAGCATCGGCGGGTTGGCGCGCGCCAGCTTGCGGTTGCGCGAGGCACCCGCCAGCACGAAACTCAGCAGCATCCCATACGTTAGTGCAACGGCTTCGATCATTACCCGCCCCTCGGCTCCGGCTAAAGTTGCGCACGCCCCCCGGCGTCCGTGCGCGATTAACCATAGCTTCGGTCCGTCACGAAGTCGTTAACGCGCGCCTCGCCGCTTGCCTCCCACGCTTCGCCGACTAACAGGCGTCTTCATGCCCATCCGACTCGCCGTCTTCGATTGCGACGGCACGCTCGTCGACAGCCAGGCCAACATCTGCCGCGCCATGGAACACGCCTTTGCGGCGCTCGGGCTGGTCGCGCCACCGCGCGCCGCGATTCGCGCGATCGTCGGGCTGAGTCTGGTCGAGGCGATGGCGCTGCTCGCTCCCGGTCTCGACCCGGCGGTGCATCTGGCGCTGGCCGATGCGTACAAGGCGATCTTCCGCCGGATGCGCGAGGACGGCGAGCTGGACACCGAGCCGCTCTACGACGGGCTGGTCGAGGCGCTCGACGCGCTGGCGGCGGACGGCTGGTCGTTCGGCGTCGCGACCGGCAAGTCGGATCGCGGGCTCGCGCATGTGCTGGCGGTGCACGGGATCGCCGATCGCTTCGTCACGTTGCAGACCGCCGATCGCCACCCCTCCAAGCCCGATCCCGCGATGCTCCACGCCGCCATGGCGCAGGCCGGCGCGCTGCCCCATATGACAGCGATGATCGGCGACACGACGTTCGACATGGCGATGGCGTGCGCGGCAGGTGCGCGCGCGATCGGCGTGAGCTGGGGCTATCACCGCGAGGACGCCCTGTGGCAGTCCGGGGCGGCGCGCATCGCGCACCGCTGCGCCGAGCTCCCTGCGTGTCTGGCGGCATGAGCGATCCGGCACGCGGCCGCTGGGCGGCGATCGTCGCGACGCGGCTGGCGGGGACCGCCGGCGCGCTGCTCGGCGTGGTGTTGCTCGGGCGCGCGCAGACCTTGGGGCCGAAGCTGCTGGGCGTGGCGATCGTCGTCAGCGCCCTGTGGATGATCGCCACCGTGCCGCGCGCGCTGGCCCGGCGCTGGAGGAGCCCGAAATGAAGCGTTTCTGGACCGAGGTGACGGTGGATGCCGACCGCGCGATCCGGCTCGACACGCGCCCGGTGCGGACGCCGGGGCGCGCGCCGCTCGCGCTGCCGACGCTGGCGCTGGCCGAGGCGGTCGCCGACGAATGGCGCGCGGTCGGCGAGACGCTCGACCCGCGCGCGATGCCGCTGACCGGGCTCGCCAATGCCGCGATCGACCGGATCGCGCCCGCACCCGCGGGGTTCGCCGCCGGGCTGGCCGCCTATGCCGAGAGCGACCTGCTCTGCTACCGCGCCGACGCGCCCGCCGAGCTGGTCGCGCGGCAGGCAGCGGCGTGGGACCCGCTGCTCGACTGGGCGCGCGATCGCTATGACGTGCATTTCGAGATCGTCACCGGCGTGATGCACCGCGCCCAGCCGCCCGCGACGGTCGCGCGGCTGGCTGAGGCGGTGGCGAGTCGCGACGCCTTCGCGCTCGCGCCGCTGTCGCCGCTGGTGACGCTGACCGGCACATTGGTCGGCGCGCTGGCGCTCGCGGAAGGCGCGGTGATGCCGGACGGACTATGGACGGCGGCGATGGTCGATGAGGACTGGCAGGCGGAGCGCTGGGGCGAGGACCTGCTCGCCACGCAGGCGCGCGCGGGCAAGCGCCGCGACTATGACGCGGCGGCGCGGTTCCTGTCGTTGCTGGGCGACGGTCGCGCGGGTTGCGGGCACGATCGCGAATAAGGCATACTCCCGTAACGATCGACGAAGGGGGAGATGAGCGATGCGCACGGGCTGGACGATGGCACTGATCGCTGCGGCGTCGACCCTGGCAGCGCCCGCACTGGCGCAGGATAGCGACGGGACCGATCATCCACTGCTCCCGCGCTACGCCGGCGCGGAGATCGACGGCTATCGCGCCGCTTCAGAGGACGAAGTGACGATCCCCACCGGCCCGATCGCGGCCGAGGACGACACCGCCAACCGGCGCCTGCTTACCGGGCAAGTCACCCACATCGATTATCGCGTCAAGCCGGCGACCGCCCCGCTCCAGATCGAGCGCTACTACGCCGATCTGCTGAAAACCGCCGGATTTCAGACCCTTTTCGCCTGCACCGGCCCCGCCTGCGGGCGCGACATGGGCGCGCTGATCCTCAATTCGGGCAAGGTCGCGCCGACCGGGCTGGCGGACGGACTGTTCAACGACCGCATCCGCGTCCGCATCGCACGGCGCGCCGACACCTGGGTGCTGCTGCACATCGCCGAGGGTCCGGATCGGTCGCAGGTGTTCGAGACGGTGGTCGAGGGGGCGACGGCGGGGCAGTGACGGCCGCCGCCTCACGACGGACCGGCTGGAGGCCAAGATGCTGCTGACGATCGCACTCGCCCTCGCGGCACCGATATCCTGTACCGACGTGAAGCGCATCTGCCGCGCCTGCCCGACCGGCGGGTCCAACGCAGGCTGTTCGAACATCGGGATCGCGTGTCAGCCGTCGATCCGCATCTGTCGGCAGAAGGACGGGATGACGGTGCCAGCCAACGGCACATCGACAAAGAAGCGCGGCAGCTAACCGTCAAATCGGTCCTTCTCGCGAAGGCGGGATCTCTGCGAAACTCCCATCGTCATGCCGGACCGGGTCCGGCATCCACCGGTTCGCGAGCGTCGACGTCGTTGATGTCGAGGAGCAGTGGACCCCGGAACAAGTCCGGGGTGACGAGCGAGCGAGGGCAACCGACAGACTTTCGCAAAGGTCCCGCCCGCGAGGAATGACGTACCTCGCCCCTACCCCGCCGGCGTGCGCAGCTTGCGGATGAACCCGATCAGCCCGGTCTGGCGCGAGCGCTTCAGCCGCTCGGCGGCGAGGATCGTCTTCACCTTGGCGTAGCAGCTCTCGACATCGTCGTTGACCAGCACATAGTCATAGCCGTCCCAGTGACTGATCTCGGCATCGGCGCGGCTCATCCGGCGCTCGATGATCTCCTGCGCGTCGGTGGCGCGGCCCTCGAGCCGGCGGCGCAGTTCCTCCATCGACGGCGGCAGGATGAACACGCGCACCACATCGCCGCCCGCGATCTGGTGGAGCTGCTGCGCGCCCTGCCAGTCGATGTCGAACAGCACGTCCTTGCCGTCCGACAGCATCGCGTCGACGGGCGCGCGCGGCGTGCCGTAGCGCTGGTCGAAGACGTGCGCCCATTCGAGGAACTCGTGGTTCGCCGCCATCTCGCGGAATTTATCCAGCGAGACGAAATGGTAATCGCGCCCGTCCTCCTCACCGCGACGGATCGCGCGGGTGGTGGCGGACACCGACAGCGACAATTCGGGCTCGCTGGCGAGCAGCATCCGCGCGATCGTCGACTTCCCCGCGCCGGACGGCGAGGACAGGACGAACAACAGGCCGCGGCGCTTCATGTGGTGCGGGTCGGCGGGGAGGCGATCGGGCATGGGGGCTGATGCCCCGCCCCGCCCGGTTGCGTCAAGCGCGCAGCCGCGCCGCGTGCCACGCCAGATGATCGGCCATGAAGGTCGAGATAAAGTAATAGCTGTGGTCGTAGCCCGGCTGCATCCGCAGCGTGAGAGCGATCCCGGCATGGGCGCAGGCGGTCGCGAGCAGTTCGGGGCGGAGTTGCTCGGCAAGGAACGAATCGGCATCGCCCTGATCGACCAGCATTTCCGGCACACGCGCGCCATCCTCGATCAAAGCGACCGCATCGTGGCGGCGCTTGGCGGCCGCGTCGTCGCCCAGATAGCGGTCGAGCGCCCTGCTCCACGGCACTTGGTTGGGCGCGACGACCGGCGCGAAGGCGGAGACGGCGCGGAACCGCTCCGGGTGGCGCAGCGCGACGGTCAGCGCGCCATGCCCGCCCATCGAATGCCCCATGATCGACTGGCGCGTCATGTCGGCGGGGAACTTCGCGCCAACCAGCGCCGGGAGTTCGGCGGTGACATAGGACCACATGCGATAATGCGTCGCCCATGGCGCTTCGGTCGCGTCGACGTAGAAGCCCGCGCCCTTGGCGAAGTCCCACGCATCCTCGTCGGGTACGTCGTCACCGCGCGGGCTGGTGTCCGGCGCGACGAAGATCAGCCCGTGCTCGGCGCAGGCGCGACGGAACTCGCCCTTGTCAGTGACATTGGCGTGGGTGCAGGTCAGCCCCGACAGATACCAGACCACCGGCAGCGTCGCGCCCGGCGCGTGCTCGGGGACATAGACCGCGAAGGTCATGTCGGTGCCGGTCGCGGTCGAGCGGTGGCGGAATACGCCTTGCGTCCCGCCATGCGCGCGGGCGGTGGAGACGGTTTCCATCGATGATCCTTTCAAGGCCTTCTATCGGGGCATCGCCCTTATCCGTCGCCCCGGACTTGATCCGGGGCCCCGCTTTTCCCTTCGGTCGAGAAAAAGCGGGATCCCGGATCAAGTCCGGGATGACGGAAGTACGTCGTCATTGCGAGCGTAGCGAAGCAATCCAGTGTCGGATCAGGACGCCCTGGATTGCTTCGCTACGCTCGCAATGACGGCCAGCACTCACGCCGCCACGCGATACGCGCCGCACAGCTTGTTGCCGTCCGGATCGCGCAGATAGGCGAGGTAGAGCTGCCCAAACGGGCTGGTACGCACCCCCGGCGCGTCCTCGATCGCGGTTCCGCCATGGGCGACGCCCGCCGCGTGCCATGCCTGCGCCTGCTCCGGTCCGCTCATGCGAAAGCCGATCGTCCCGCCATTGGCGTGGCACGCCGGCGCGCCATCGATCGGGCGCGAGATCATGAACAGCGCGCCGTCATGCGCGTAGACGACGCGGCCTTTCTCGTCCTGCCGCCCTTCGCGCCCGCCCAGCGCCGCGAACAGCGCGTCGTAGAAGGTCTTCGACCGCGCCACGTCGTTCGATCCGACCATCACATGACTGAACATCGTCGCCCCCTCGCTCAATAGACCACGACGCTGCGGATGCTCTCGCCGGCATGCATCAGGTCGAAGCCCTTGTTGATCTCGTCCAGCGTCAGCCGATGCGTAATCATCGGATCGATCTGGATCATCCCGTTCATATACCAGTCGACGATCTTCGGCACGTCGGTGCGCCCGCGTGCGCCGCCGAACGCGGTGCCCTTCCAGACGCGCCCGGTGACGAGCTGGAACGGGCGCGTGCTGATCTCCTTGCCCGCCTCGGCGACGCCGATCACGATCGATTCGCCCCAGCCGCGATGCGCGCTCTCAAGCGCCTGCCGCATCACGACCGTGTTGCCGGTGCAGTCGAACGTATAGTCCCCGCCGCCATCGGTCAGCGCGACCAGATGCTGGACGACATCGCCGACGTCCCTGGGGTTGACGAAGTCGGTCATCCCGAACTGCCGCCCCCATTCCTCGCGATCGGGGTTGATGTCGACCCCGACGATCCGCGCCGCGCCGGCCAGCTTCGCGCCCTGGATGACGTTGAGCCCGATCCCGCCGAGCCCGAACACGATCACCGTCGCGCCGACCTCGACCTTGGCGGTGTTGACCACCGCGCCGACCCCGGTGGTGACGCCGCAGCCGATATAACAGCTGGTGTCGAACGGCGCGTCGGGGCGAATCTTCGCGACCGCAATCTCTGGCAACACGGTGAAGTTCGAGAAGGTCGAGCAGCCCATATAATGGTAGATCGGCTGCCCCTTGTAGCTGAAGCGCGTCGTGCCGTCGGGCATCAGCCCCTTGCCTTGCGTGGCGCGGATCGCGGTGCACAAATTGGTCTTGCCGCTGAGGCACGACTTACACTGGCGACATTCCGGCGTGTAGAGCGGAATGACGTGATCGCCGGGCACGACGCTGGACACCCCCGCGCCGACCTCGCGGACGATCCCGCACCCCTCGTGGCCGAGCACGCTGGGGAACAGCCCCTCGCTGTCGAGCCCGTCGAGCGTATAGGCATCGGTGTGGCAGATGCCGGTCGCCATGATCTCGACCAGCACCTCGCCGGCCTTCGGGCCTTCGAGATCCAGCTCGACGATCTCCAGCGGCTTCTTCGCCTCGAACGCGACGGCGGCGCGGGTTTTCATGGGGGCAACCTCTTAATGACTGGTGCGCGGCGTCTTAGGCGGCGCGGGCGGGGGTGTTCAACCCGGGGGGCGTGCGACGACGCGACGCCTCAAGAAGTGATGTTCACGCGGAGGCGCGGAGGCGCGGAGAAGGGAAGTGAGCGTCTCCCGGCCGAACTATCGCTCCGGCGGCGGGCTTCCCCGGCTTCACGATCGGGAGACGCTCTTCTTCTCTCCCGCCTCCGCGCCTCCGCGTGAGCCAAACATCATCACCGCTTCGCGCACGCGCCCGACGACGCTACACCCGAACGATGACCCACCGCCCTCTCGCCGGCCTGCGCGTCCTCGAACTCGCGCGCATCCTCGCCGGACCATGGGCCGGGCAGTTGCTCGCCGACCTCGGCGCAGACGTCATCAAGGTCGAGCGCCCCGGCGAGGGCGACGACACCCGCCACTGGGGCCCGCCGTTCGTCGTCGACACGCCCGGCGAGCGCGGCGCGGCGGCCTATTACCACGCCTGCAACCGCGGCAAGCGCTCGGTCGCGATCGACATCGCCACTTCAGAGGGACAGGCGCAGGTGCGCGCGCTCGCCGCCGGCGCGGATGTGGTGATCGAGAATTACAAGGTCGGCGGGCTGACCAAATACGGGCTCGACCCCGCCGCATTGCGCGCCGCCAATCCGCGGCTGATCGTCTGTTCGATCACCGGCTTCGGGCAGGACGGCCCCTATGCGCAGCGCGCCGGCTACGACTTCATCATCCAGGGCATGGGCGGGATGATGTCGATCACCGGCGAGCCCGACGGCCCGCCGCAGAAGGGCGGGGTCGCGCACGCCGATCTGTTCACCGGCGTCTACGCCACCGTCGCGATCCTCGCCGCGGTGGTCGCACGCGCAGCGAGCGGCGTCGGCACGCATATCGACATGGCGCTGCTCGACACGCAGGTCGCGGTGCTCGCCAATCAGGCGCTCAACTGGATGGCGAGCGGCGTGGTGCCGCAGCGCGTCGGCAACGGCCACCCCAACCTCGCCCCGTACCAGAGCTTCCCGACCAGCGACGGCGACCTGATCGTCGCGGTCGGCAACGATCGCCAGTTCGCCAAGCTGTGCGCGGTGCTGGATGTACCGGCGCTGGCGGGGGACGCGCGGTTCGCGACCAACCCCGCGCGCGTGGCGAACCGCGCGGCGTTGCTCCCGCTGCTGGTGGCGCGCACCGTCCTGTGGCGCGCCGCCGATTTGCTCGCCGCGCTGGAGGCGGCGGGCGTGCCGGTCGGCCCGGTCAACCGCATCGATCAGGTCTTCGCCGACCCGCAAGTGATCGCGCGCGGGATGCAGCTGGCGATGGCCGGCATCCCCGGCCTCGCCTCACCGATCCGCTACGACGGCGCGCGCGCGGTGGCGGCGCGCCCGAGCCCGCGGCTGGGGGAACATGCGGGGGCGGAGTGGTTGTGAGCGGGGCAATGGAATGAATCCAGTTGCGCGCGATATTCGCCAACCTTTCCCTTCGCACGAGCTGAGCAGACCGGGAAGTTGGCATGCGCCCGCCCCCGGCCGATCCTTCTCAGGAGAAGGCCTGAGCGCTAGGTGGTCACCATGAAGATGTTGTTGGCGATGCTACTGGCGTCGGTTGCAGCCGCCGCGCAGACCTGACACCGCAAGCGCGACCCAGTGAGAGTAGCGAAATGACCGACGCCGCAAACGTAATCGCCGTGGACCATACGGGCTTCGCTGTATCGTCGCTGGACGATGCCATCCGGTTCTGGACGGGAGCGCTTGGCTTCACGCTCGAGCGACGTTCGGAGATGGGAGGCGACTTCCTGCATCAGGTGACGGGCGTCGACGATCAGAGTGTGAAAACGGCGATCGTCAAGGCACCCGACGGCTACGTGGTCGAATTGCTGCAATATTCGAAAGGGCATCAGAACGGGGCGGTGCCCAGCGGCGCGGGATCGATCGGAGCGGCCCACCTGGCGCTTACCGTGAAGGATATCCATGCCGCCATTGCCCGCGTCGAGGCAGCAGGATGGAAGGCCAAAGGTAGTCCGCTGCCGATCGCGGGAGGCCCACGGAAGGGAACTTTGGTGACCTACGTTTCCGGTCCCGATCATATCACGGTAGAGCTTATGCAGCCGCAAGCTCGTTACTAGGCCGGCGGACGCAACCCCGCTTCATCATCCCGTTGGGGGCAGCGGGTGGCCACGCGTGGGCTCCTATACACGCCCGCGCACTCGAAAGCGGCCGGCCCGGAAACCACCGAGCAAAGACGTTCGACCTCGCCTCAACCCAGCGCCACAAGCGCCTCCGCCTACCCCAGCGGCGCCCGCACCGGCACCCCCCGCCGCCGCCAGCGCCTCATGCGCCTCGGCCACCGTCGCCTGCCCGAAGTGAAAGATCGACGCCGCCAGCACCGCCGAGGCGTGCCCCTCGACCACCCCCGCGACCAGAATCGCCCAGCGACCCGACCCCGCCGCTCGCCACAACAGGGACGGCGGTGCGGTCGGCAATCGCGCGGATCAGGTCGAGGTCGTAGCCGCCCTTGGTCCCGTCGCGATCCATCGACGTCACCAGCAACTCGCCCGCGCCCAGCTCGGCCAGCCGCAGCGCGTGTTCGATCGCGTCGATCCCGGTCGCGCGGCGACCGCCATGCGTGAACACCTCCCAGCCCTCCCCGCTGCGCCGCGCGTCGACGCTGGCGACGCAGCACTGGCTGCCGAAGCGCTCGGCGATGTCGGCGACCACCTCGGGGCGCGCCACCGCCGCGGAATTGACCGCAACCTTGTCCGCGCCCGCCAGCAGCAGCGCGCGCGCATCCTCAGCGGTGCGCACGCCGCCGCCGACGGTCAGCGGCATGAAGCACACCGCCGCGGTCCGCCGCACCACGTCGAGGATCGTGCCGCGCGCCTCATGGCTGGCGGTGATGTCGAGGAAGCAGAGTTCGTCCGCCCCCGCCGCATCATAGGCGCGCGCCTGTTCGACCGGATCGCCGGCATCGACCAGATCGACGAAATTGACGCCTTTGACGACGCGCCCGCCGGCAACGTCGAGGCACGGGATCACACGGGCGCGAACAGTCATGCGCGGCTCATGCCCGTGCGGCGGGACTGGGGCAAGGGCGTCAGAACGGCGCGGGGATGAAGCGCGTGACGGTCGCGGTCGCCACGTGATCGCTTGGCACGTAGCGCAGCTCGGTCACGACACCGCCGCGCTGCCCCATCCACATGACGATCTCGTCCTGCTCGCGTAAGATCATCCATGGCTGCACGCGCGCGAGTTCGCGACGGAGCCCCGCCGCCGTGGCACACAACCGCGATCCGGTGCGGTCAGTACAGCGATAGCGCGGTGCGCCATGCCCGGCCCGCCACTCGTGCAAGCGCGTGAGTTCGACGATCGCAACGGCGGGAGCAAGGTCGGGGTGCGTGCCGACATAGTCTCCCGTCGGGCAGCCAGCGCCGCTGCCGAGCGCGACTTCGGGATGGGATCGGGCCCGATCCGCATCCAGATAGTGAGGTCCGGCCGTGTCATCCGAATGAAGACGACTGAAAGACACACGCCAATAATGGCGCAGACAGCCTCCGCCGGGCAGCGCGGTCGCACGCTCGACCATCGTCAGCTCGGTCGTGCCGGGCGGCGGGAGCGCATCGCCCTCGCGCCGCACCTCCACGATCGGCGCGTGCGGATAACCGGCAAGCGCCAGTTCCCCCCCCCGCCGCGGGCGACAAGCGCGTGACTTCCTCCAGCGTGGGGGTGGTGGAAGCGGCGAGAAGCAGCAGCGCGGCGATCATGACGACGGTTCTAGCGCGTTCCGCTCGACCGCCCCAGCATCCGCATCACCCGTTTCGGTCGGCCCGCTCCGCATAGCGCCGCGCCAGCCAGGCGCAGACGAACAATTGCACCTGATGGAAGATCATCAGCGGCAGCACGACCAGCCCCACGCTGTGCGCGGGGAACAGGATCGCCGCCATCGGGATGCCGCTCGCCATGCTCTTCTTCGACCCGCAGAAGACGGTCGCGATCTCGTCGGGGACCGTGAAGCCGAGCGCGCGCGACGTCAGCGTCATCGCGCCGATCACGATCGCGAGGATCACCAGCGAGACGAGCACGATCGCCACCAAGGTCAACGGCGAGACATGCTGCCACAGCCCGGCGACCACGCCCGCGCCGAACGCGGCATAGACGACCACCAGCACCGATCCGCGATCGACCACCTTGGTCAGCAGCGGATGCGCGAGCAGCCACGCCTGCGCCCACGGCCTGATCGCCTGCCCGATGACGAACGGCAGCAGGATCTGCAAGGCGATGTCGCGCAACGCGTCGAGCGACAAGCCGCCGCTGGCGGTCGCGAGCAACTGCGCGACCAGCAACGGCGTGATGACCACCCCGACGAGGTTCGACAACGACGCGCTGCACAGCGCGGCGGGGACGTTGCCGCGCGCGATCGAGGTGAAGGCGATCGACGACTGGACGGTCGACGGCAGCAGGCAGAGATATAATAGCCCGGTGACGATCGGCGCGGGCAGCCACGCATGCGTCACCGCCGCGACGCCGAGCCCGATCAGCGGGAAGAGCAGGAAGGTGCTGGCGAACACCAGCAGCTGCAACCGCCATTGCGCCAGCCCGGCCCAGATCGCCTGCGGCGCGAGCCGCGCGCCGTACAGCAGGAACAGCAACGCCACCGCGACGGTGGTGCCATGTTCGACCCACACTGCCGCCTCACCCCGCGCCGGCAGGACGGCGGCAAGCGCGACGGTCGCGATCAGCAGCAGCAGGAAGCGGTCGGCGCGCGCCAGCACCGCGCCGATGCGCCCGGTCCTCACGCCGGTCAGCGCCCCGCCACCCGCAGCGCCTCGCCGAGGTCGAGCCGCCCGTCATACAAGGCGCGCCCGGTGATGACGCCCTCGACGCCATCATCGGCATGCGCGGCGAGCTGGTGGATGTCGTCGATGTCCGCGACTCCGCCGCTGGCGATCACCGGGATACGCACCGCGCGCGCCAGCGCGACGGTCGCGGCGACGTTGCAGCCCTTGAGCAGCCCGTCGCGCCCGACGTCGGTGAACAATACCGCCGCGACGCCCGCATCCTCGAATTGCCGCGCGAGATCGGCGACGCTGGTGGTGGAGACCTCCGCCCAGCCCTTGGTCGCGACCATCCCGTCGCGCGCGTCGACTGCCACGACGATCTGGCCGGGATAGCGCGCCGCCATGTCGCGGACGAACTGCGGCTGTTCGAGCGCGGCGGTGCCGATCACCACCCGCGCCACACCCAGATCGAGCCATGCCGCGACCGCCTCGGGCGTGCGGATGCCGCCGCCGAGCTGCACCTTGCCCGGAAACGCCGCGACGATCCCGCGCACCGCCTCACCGTTGACGCTCTCGCCTGCGAACGCGCCGTCGAGATCGACGACGTGCAGATGCGTCGCGCCCGCTTCGGCGAAGGCACGCGCCTGCGCGGCGGGATCCTCGCCATAAACGGTCGCGCGCGCCATATCGCCCTCTGCGAGCCGGACAACCTGCCCGCCTTTGAGGTCGATCGCGGGGAAGACGATCAGGGACGCCATGCCAGAAACCTTTCGAGCAGCGCCAGGCCGTAGCGCTGGCTCTTTTCGGGGTGGAATTGCACGCCCAGCACCGTGTCGCGCGCGACCGCGGCGGTCACCGGGCCGGCATGGTCGGTGGTCGCGACCACGCCCGCGCCGGTGAAGGCGTAGCTATGCAGGAAATAGGCCTCGCCGGGCATGATCAGCGGATGGCCGGCGGTCGGCACCACGTCGTTCCAGCCCATGTGCGGGACCTTGGCGTCGCTGCCCGCCGGGTCGATCCGGCGCACGCTGCCCGCGATCCAGCCGAGCCCTTTGTGGACGCCGAGTTCCTCGCCCGTTTCGGCGAGCAACTGCATCCCGACGCAGATGCCGAGAAACGGCGCGCCCTGCCCGAGCACCCGCTCCTCCAGCGCCGCGACCATCCCCGGCACCGCGCGCAGGTTCGCCGCGCACGAACCGAACGCGCCGACGCCGGGCAGCACGATGCGATCGGCGCGCCGCACCACCTCGGGGTCGGCGGTGACGGTCAGATCGGTGCAGCCCGCCGCGCGCAGCGCGTTCTCGACCGAATGGAGGTTGCCGGCCTGATAGTCGATCAGCGCGAGCGTCATGCCAGCCACCCGTGCAGCTCGGTGGCGGCGAAGCTGGCGTTGAACGGCACGACCTCCGCCGTCGCGACCCCGCTGGTCACGAACGGATCGGTCGCGACCACTTGCTCGACCGCCTCGCGCGCGCCGCGCATCACGATCACCCCGCCGGTGCGCGGCGCGCGCCGCCCCGCGACGAGGAACACGCTTTGCCCGAACCCCTGCTCCAGCCATGCGACATGCGCCGCCATCTGCGCGTCCACTTCATCGAGCGGGCGCACATAACTGAGCAGCACGACGCACAGCCCGCCGCCGGCGCGGAACCCCGTCACAAAGTTCCCTTGGTCGAGGGGATCGCATCGGCCTTGCGCGGGTCGATCTCGACCGCGGCGCGCAGCGCGCGCGCCAGCCCCTTGAACATGCTCTCGGCGATGTGATGATTGTTGTCGCCGTACAGCGTCTCGATGTGCAGCGTGATGCCGGCGTTCTGCGCGAAGCTGTGGAAGAAATGCTGGAACATCTCGGTGTCCATCTCGCCCAGCCGGGCCTGCGAGAAATGCGCGCGCCACACCAGCCACGGCCGCCCGGAAATATCCAGCGCGACGCGGGTCAGCGTCTCGTCCATCGGGCTCAGCGCGTCGCCGTAGCGGCGGATGCCGCGCTTGTCGCCGAGCGCCTGCGCCACCGCGCTGCCGATCGCCAGCGCGGTGTCCTCGACGGTGTGATGCGCGTCGATGTGCAGGTCGCCGTCGCAGCGGACGTGCAGGTCGATCAGCCCGTGGCGCGACAGCTGTTCGAGCATATGGTCGAAGAAGCCAACGCCGGTCTTCACGTCGTAAACCCCCGTCCCGTCGAGGTTGACGGTGACGGCGACCTTCGTCTCCGAAGTGTCGCGGCGGATCGTGGCGGTGCGCATATCGCCTCGTCCATAACGCGCATGTCGTTCCAAGCAACCTTGACCATGCCGCGCACCGCGCTACCCATGGCGGCCATGAGCGATATGCTGCCCGACAGCCTGATCCCCTATGACGAAATCGTGCAGGAAGCCCTGCGCGCGGTCGTGGGGCGCGTGCTGGGAACCGTGGCCGAGTCGGGCGGCCTGCCGGGCGAGCACCACTTCTACATCACCTTCAAGACGCAGGCACCCGGGGTCGACATCCCGCAGCGGCTGATCGAGCGCTTCCCGGACGAGATGACGATCGTCCTCCAGAACCGCTTCTGGGACCTGACGGTCGATCAGGAGCGCTTCTCGGTCGGCCTCAGCTTCAACCAGGTGCCGTCGAAGCTGGTGATCCCCTATTCGGCGATCACGGGTTTCCACGACCCGACGGTCAATTTCGAGCTGCGCTTCCAGGCGCAGGAAGGCCCCGGCGACGGCCCGGGCCCGCACGACCCGGCCGAGAACGACGGCCCGAGCGTGACCCCGGTCGAGGACGGGTCGAACGTCGTGGCGGTGGATTTCAAGAGGAAGAAATGACCGCGCCAGCGGCACACCAGTGCGCCGCGGTCGCGAAGCGAGGCGCGGGCACGGCCGGCGCGCAGCAAGCGCGTCCGACGTCATGGGATTTACTCCCATGACGTGCCCCCTCCCCCCCGTCATTGCGAGCGCAGCGAAGCAATCCAGAGCGTCGCGCGCGGGACTCTGGATTGCTTCGCTGCGCTCGCAATGACGGACCGACCCACATGATCGACCACATCCCCAACCCCGGCGAGGCCGAACTCGACGCGATCCTCGCCCCGCTGGCCGCGCACAACGACGCCGCTGCCGGCCCCACCGAGCGCCACAAGGTCGCGCTGATCCTGCGCGACGAGGCCGGCACCGCGATCGGCGGCTTGTGGGCGGAGGCGAGCTATCGCTGGCTGTTCGTCAAATATCTCGCGCTCCCGCCGGAAGCGCGCGGCAGGGGACAAGGCCGCGCGCTGATGCTGGCGGCGGAGGACGAGGCGCGACGGCTCGGCTGCGTCGGCATCTGGCTCGACACGTTCAGCTTTCAGGCGCGCGGCTTCTACGAAAAGCTGGGTTACGACGTGTTCGGCCAGATCGACGACTACCCACCCGGCGAGGCGCGCTTCTTCCTGTCGAAGCGGCTTGACCAGCCTAACGCCCCCACCCTCGAGCCGTCGCCCCGGGCTTGACCCGGGGCCCCGCTTCTTCACGACGGCTGACGATAAAGCGGGATCCCGGGTCAAGCCCGGGATGACGAAGGGTGAAGTGCATCACGGCAGACATGCGGCCCATTGCGCAACAACCGCCCGCCCGGCCAGTTATCCCCGCATGACCCAGGCCACCCGCACCGAAACCGACTCGATCGGCCCGATCGAGGTCCCCGCCGACGCCTATTGGGGCGCGCAGACCGAACGCAGCCTCGAGAACTTCCCGTTCGGCGCGCGCGAGCGGATGCCGATCGAGATCGTCCACGCGCTCGCCCTCGTCAAACAGGCCGCCGCGCGCGTCAACCGCCGCCACGGGCTGGCCGACGACAAGGCCGAGGCGATCGAACAGGCCGCGCAGGAAGTCGCATCGGGTCAGCTCGACGATCACTTCCCGCTCGTCATCTGGCAGACCGGCAGCGGCACGCAGAGCAACATGAACGTCAACGAGGTGATCGCCGGTCGCGCCAACGAAATCCTGACCGGCACGCGCGGCGGCAAGTCCCCCGTCCACCCCAATGACGACGTCAACCGCGGCCAATCCTCGAACGACAGCTTCCCGACCGCGCTCCACATCGCCTGTTCGATCGCGGTGCGGCAGCGATTGCTCCCGGCGGTCGAACGGCTCCACGCCGCGCTCGATGCCAAGGCGCAGCAATGGCGCGACCTCGTCAAGATCGGCCGCACGCATCTGCAGGACGCGACCCCGCTGACGCTCGGCGACGAATTCTCCGGCTATGCGCACCAGCTCTACCGCTGCCTCAGGCGGATCGGGCCGGCGGTCGAGCAAGGCACCGACCGGCTCGCACAGGGCGGCACCGCGGTCGGCACCGGGCTCAACGCCCCCGCCGGGTTCGCGCGCGACATCTGCGCCGAACTCGGCGCGATCACCGGCATCGCGTTCAGCCCGGCCGACAATTTCTTCGAGGCGCTGGCGAGCAACGATCCGCTCGTCCATCTGTCGGGCACGCTGAACACGCTCGCAGTGGCGTGCACCAAGATCGCCAACGACATCCGGCTGCTCGGCTCAGGCCCGCGCTGCGGGCTCGGCGAACTCGATCTGCCCGCCAACGAGCCGGGTAGCTCGATCATGCCCGGCAAGGTCAACCCGACCCAGTGCGAGATGCTGACGATGGTCGCGGCGCAGGTGATCGGCAACCATGTCGCGGTGACGGTCGGCGGCGCGCAGGGGCATCTCGAACTCAACGTTTTCAAGCCGGTGATCGGCGCGGGGGTGCTGCGCTCGATCGACCTGCTCGCAACCGGCTGCGACAGTTTCGCCGAACGCTGCGTCGAGGGGCTGACCGCCAATGAAGGGCGGATCGCAGAATTGCTCGACCGCTCGCTGATGCTCGTCACCGCGCTCGCGCCCGAGATCGGCTACGACAATGCCGCGAAGATCGCCAAGCACGCCCACGCCGAGGGGCTGACGCTCAAGGAAGCCGGGCTCGCGCTGGGGCTGGTCGATGCG
Organism: Sphingomonas phyllosphaerae; assembly: GCF_036946485.1. GTDB lineage: Bacteria > Pseudomonadota > Alphaproteobacteria > Sphingomonadales > Sphingomonadaceae > Sphingomonas > Sphingomonas phyllosphaerae_E. Next base: position 393,506 of record NZ_JAQIJA010000006.1, on the reverse strand, counting down.
GAGACCTTCGACCGCGTGGTGCAGCCCAAGGCGATGCTGGGTCGCTCGTAAAGCCCGTCGCCCCGGACTTGATCCGTGGCCCCGCTTTTCCGGCGCGTGACGACAACACCCGTGAACGTCATTGCGAGGAGCGGAGCGACGCGGCAATCCAGCGTCTGGGCCCACCGCTCTGGATCTCCGCTGCGCTCGCAGTGACGAGCTGGATCGATCCGGCGCCCTGATCTTCCATTTGACCGTCAAGAGGAAGAAGCGGGGTCCCGGCTCAAAGGCCGGGGCGACAACCTTTATCCGTCATTGCGAGCGTAGCGAAGCAATCCAGGGCCGGATCAGGACGCCCTGGATTGCTTCGCTACGCTCGCAATGACAACCGATAGATACGAGGCCGTCTCATCATGATCTGACGTCTGCTCAGTCAACCGGAACCGCACCGCCCCCCACGGCATTGTTGATGCGAAACGAACAGGGGTTCTCATCATGGGTGCTACCACGATCGGCGCGCTGATCGGCGGCGCGATCGACTCGATGTCGGGCGACGACAGCGCCGCCGACGGCGCCTTGTACGGCGCGATTACCGCCAATGTCCTGAAGGTCGCGCTGCCGATCGTCGCCACATGGGCGATCGGCTGGGGCGTGCTGAAGGGAATCGAAATCCTCGGTGACAGCGTATCGGAAAGGATCAAGGCATGATTCGCAGCATTTTGGGCGGACTGATCGGGCGCGAACTCGACCGGCGCGGGCGTGACGGCGGTGCCGGCGGCGCGATCCTCGGCGCGGTCGCCGCACGCGCGGTGACGCGGATGGGGCCGCTCGGCTGGGCGCTCGGCGGTGCCTATGTCGCGAAGAAGGCTTATGACCGGCACAAGGCCAGCAAGGTCGCCACCGCCGGCCGGCCCTCGCGCTACCCGCCGGGCGCCTGACCCATGATCGCCTGCGCGGGCGGAGAGCCATTGACCCCGCCCGCGCGACGCGGCACCCCGTCGCCATGACCGCTACCGACACGTTCGACCGGCTGTTCGCGACGATCGCCGCGCGCAAGGGCGCCGACGCCGACGGCTCCTACACCGCCTCGCTGTTCGCACGCGGCCGCGCGCGGATCGCGCAGAAGATCGGCGAGGAAGCCACCGAGATCGTCATCGCCGCCATGGGGCAGAACCCGCGTGCGATCGTCCCCGAGGCCGCCGACCTCTTCTATCACCTTTTCGTGCTGCTCGCCGACGCCGGGCTCACCCCTGACGACATCCGCGCCGAGCTGGCGCAGCGCGAGGGCACCAGCGGGCACGAGGAAAAGGCCGCGCGCGGCCCCCGCCCCCTCTCCTTCCGCGCCGGATGAGGAGCCCCGCATGAGCGTCGACGCCACTTTGCCCTATGACGACGGCAACATCTTCGCGCGGCTGCTGCGCGGCGAGATCCCGTCGAAGCGCGTCTATGAGGACGATCACACGATCGTCTTCCACGACATCGCGCCCTGGGCGCCGACGCACCTGCTGGCGGTGCCGCGCGGCAGCTACGTCAGCTGGGACGACTTTTCGGCCAACGCCAGCGACGCCGAGATCGTCAGCTTCACCCGCGCGATCGGGCAGGCAGCGCGCGACGCCGGGCTGGTCGCCAGCGGCTACCGGCTGCTCGCCAACACCGGGCTCGATTCGCATCAGGAGGTGCCGCACCTGCACGTCCATATCCTCGGCGGGCGGGCGCTCGGTCCCATGCTGGTGCACAACGATCGTCGCGATTGAAACCGTCATCGTAGCGCAACACTATTGCGCCTCCGCGATCCGCCGCTAGGCTCCCGCCAAATGTGATTTTCCGGGGGCTTCGACCTACATGATATTCGGGCGCGTCAAACCTCTCGACGCCATCCTCGCCACCGCCGAGAAAAAGTCGCTGCATCGCACGCTCGGCTGGTTCCAGCTCACGCTGTTCGGCATCGGTTGCGTGATCGGCACCGGCATCTTCGTGCTGACCGCGGCGGGCGCGCAAAAGGCCGGTCCCGGCCTGATGCTCGCCTTCGCGATCGCCGGCGCGATCTGCATCGTCGCCGCGCTCTGCTATGCGGAGATCGCGGCGATGATCCCGGTGGCGGGTTCGGCCTATACCTACACCTATTCGACGATGGGCGAATTGCTCGCCTGGACGGTTGGCTGGGCGCTAATCCTCGAATATGCGGTGGCGGCCAGCGCGGTTGCGGTCGGCTGGTCGGGCTATTTCACCGGCACGATCCTCAACCAGTTCCTCGGCATCCATCTGCCGCCATGGCTGTCGGCGGCGCCGCTGGCGCTGGGCGGCGCGCCGGGCGGGTTCATCAACCTGCCGGCAGTGGTGATCTCGCTGCTCATCACCTGGCTGTTGATGATCGGCACCACCGAGAGCGCGCGCGTCAACGCGGTGCTGGTCGCGATCAAGGTGACCGCGCTGACCGCGTTCGTCGCGCTGACGCTGCCGAGCGATTATTTCAGCACCGACCGCTTCAACCCGTTCCTGCCGGCGGGCGTCTTCGGCGGCTTCGGCACCGGGGTCGGCGCGGTCGGCGCGGCGGCGACGATCTTCTTCGCCTATGTCGGGTTCGACGCGGTCTCGACCGCGGCGGAGGAGACCAAGGACCCGCAGCGCAACGTGCCGATCGGGCTGATCGGGTCGCTGCTGTTCTGCACCGTCTTCTACATCCTCGTCGCGGCGGGCGCGATCGGCACGATCGGCGGGCAGCCGATCATGGGACCGAACGGCATCCCCTTCCCGGCCGGCTCCGAGGAACTGGCCCGCGAATGCGCGCTGCCGCAATATAAGGACGCGTTGGTCTGCTCGGGCGAGGCGCTGGCGCACGTCCTGCGCACGATCGGCTGGTCGGGCGTCGGCAATCTGCTCGGCATCGCGGCCTTCGTCGCGCTGCCGTCGGTGATCCTGATCCTGATGTTCGGCCAGACGCGCATCTTCTTCGTGATGAGCCGCGACGGTCTGCTCCCCGAGCGGCTGTCGACCGTCCATCCGAAGTGGAAGACGCCACATATTGTCACCGCAATGACCGGGGTCGGCGTCGCGTTCGCCGCCGCCTTCCTGCCGGTCGGTCAGCTGGCGGACATCGCCAATGCCGGGACGCTCTACGCCTTCGCGATGGTCGCGGTGGCGGTGATGATCCTGCGCCGCACCGCCGCCGCGCATCCCCGCAGCTTTCGCACCCCGGCGCTGTGGCTGGTCGGGCCGCTGACGATCGTCGGCTGCGTGTTCCTGTTCTTCAACCTCCCCTCGGCGGCGATGCTGGTGCTGCCGGTGTGGGGCGCGGTCGGGCTGGTGATCTACTTCGGCTACAGCCGCCGCAACAGCCATCTCGGGCGCGGGATCGTCGAGGTCCACGAGACGCACTGAGCGGAGGCGTGAGGCTAGAGAAGAGGGCCGGGAGGAGCGATCCCCCCGGCCCTTTCTTCGTCGCCCCTGCGCAGGCAGGGGCCCATGTCTGTATCGTGCCGCAATAAGATCTGACACATGCAGCGACACCGCTGTGTCAGGCCGCCCACATCACGAGACAGCCATAGGCCCCTGCCTGCGCAGGGGCGACGGCACTTATACTTGAGGGCGCGCCTTCAGCTCGTCGCGGATCTCGCGCAGCAGCACCACCTCGGCGGGATCGGCGGCCGGCTCGGCATCGCCGGCGGCCTTCTCGCGCTCGACGGTCGCGATCAGCTTGTTGACGCTGCGCATCAGCAGAAAGACGATGAACGCGAGGATCAGGAAGTTGATGACGACGGTGATGAACTCGCCATAGCCCAGCAGCGGCACGCCGGCCGCCTTGAGCTGCGCATAGCTGGTCAGCGAGCCCTTATAGTCGGCCGGCACCGGCCCGAGCCGGAAGAAATAGCTGGAAAAGTCGAACCCGCCGAACAAGGCGCCGACGATCGGCATGATGACGTCGTCGGTCAGCGACTTGGTGATGGTCGCGAACGCGCCGCCGATGATGACGCCCACCGCCAGATCCAGCACGTTGCCGCGCGCGATGAACGCCCGGAAATCCTTGAGCATGATCGGCTTCCTTCCCTGTTGCACGATATGACCGAGGTTAGGCGCGGTTTTTCGCTTCGCCAACCCGCGCGGGGCCGATAAACGAGGGCCCATGACCCATCCGCACCGCGACGCCGCCTTCCTGCCCGAAACCGCCTGGGAAGGCCGTTATATCAAGGTCGTCAAGCAGGGAGGCTGGGAGTTCGTCGCCCGCCAGCGCGGCATTCAGGCGGCGGTGATCGTCGCGATCGACGACGCCGACCGCGTCGTGCTGGTCGAGCAATATCGCGTGCCGCTCGGGTGCCGCTGCCTCGAACTCCCTGCCGGGCTGATCGGCGACGAGACCGAGGGCGAGGCGGTCGCGGTCGGCGCGGCGCGCGAGCTGGAGGAGGAAACCGGCTATCGCGCCGGACGGATCGAGGAGCTGGGCTTCTTCCATTCCTCGCCGGGGATGAACAGCGAGGGCTTCACGCTGGTGCGCGCGCACGATCTGGTCAAGGTCGGCGACGGCGGCGGCGAGGCCGACGAGGATATCGAGGTGCATTTGGTGCCGCGCACCGAGATCGCCGCGTTCGTCGCGCAGAAGCGCGCCGCGGGCGTGGCGATGGACGTCAAGATGCTGGTGCTGCTCGCGGATGTGTTGATCGCGTAACCGTCGCGCCAACCGCCGTCGCCCCTGCGAAGGCAGGGGCCTATGACTGTTTCGTCCGTCGGAGCGTTCGACACATTACGCGCCGCGCCTGTGTCAAACCGCGCACGTCAATTCGAGAGACATGGGCCCCTGCCTGCGCAGGGGCGACGGGGTTTGGGGCGGACCGTCCGCCCTCATCACGTCATCCCGGACTTGATCCGGGATCCCGCTTCTTACTTACCTCGGTCGCCAGGAAGAAGCGGGGCCCCGGATCAAGTCCGGGGCGACGGCATCGCGTTCTGAACCGACGTCACCTCAGCGAAAATTATCCGCATAGCTCTGCAGCTTGAGCTTCTTCTCCGGCGTCGGGATCACCGTATACGCCAGCCCCTGCGCCTCGGCATAGGCAACCGCCGCCTCGCAGGTCGGGAAGAACAACCGGATCTGGTCGCGCGTGTCGCCGCTGCCCGCCCAGCCGGTCAGCGGATCGGGGCGCTTCGGCTCGCCGGGCTCGAACTCCAGCTGCCACATGTCGGTGCGGGCCTTGCCGGACTGCATGGCGTTCTTGGGGCGCTGGAAGATGCGGGCGGTCTGCATGATGGGCTCCTCCTACGTCCCACGCGGCGAACAGGCAATGGTTCCCGCCGACATCACGCCGCAATCTTGCGGGCCGGATCACGCCACCTATATCGCCCTTCGTCACACGCGGTTGCGCTGCCGTAACGGGGCGTGGCGGCGATGAAGTCACAAATATGCAGGGGCTAGGTAAAGCACTCATGGCAAAAGTTATCGGTATCGACCTCGGCACCACCAATTCGTGCGTGGCCGTGATGGAAGGCGGCAAGGCCAAGGTGATCGAGAATGCGGAAGGCGCGCGCACCACGCCGTCGATCGTCGCCTTCGCCAAGGACGGCGAGCGGCTGATCGGGCAGCCCGCCAAGCGTCAGGCCGTCACCAATGGCGACAACACGATCTTCGCGGTGAAGCGCCTGATCGGCCGTCGCTTCGACGATCCGGTCACCAAGAAGGATACCGAGCTGGTCCCCTATCACATCGTGAAGGGTGCCAATGGCGACGCGTGGGTGCAGGCCGGCGGCAAGGACTACAGCCCGTCGCAGATCAGCGCCTTCACGCTGCAGAAGATGAAGGAAACCGCCGAATCGTACCTCGGCGAGACGGTCACGCAGGCGGTCATCACCGTGCCGGCGTACTTCAACGACGCGCAGCGTCAGGCGACCAAGGACGCCGGCCAGATCGCGGGTCTCGAAGTACTGCGCATCATCAACGAGCCGACCGCGGCGGCGCTGGCCTATGGCCTCGACAAGCAGGACGGCAAGACGATCGCGGTCTATGACCTCGGCGGCGGCACCTTCGACGTCTCGATCCTCGAGATCGGCGACGGCGTGTTCGAGGTGAAGGCCACCAACGGCGACACCTTCCTGGGCGGCGAGGACTTCGACAACAAGATCGTCGACTATCTGGCCGAAGGCTTCAAGAAGGATGAGGGCATCGACCTCACCAAGGACAAGCTCGCGCTCCAGCGGCTGAAGGAAGCCGCCGAAAAGGCGAAGATCGAGCTGTCGTCGGCGGCGTCGACCGAGGTCAACCTGCCCTTCATCACCGCCGACCAGAACGGCCCGAAGCATCTGGTGAAGACGATCACCCGCGCCGATCTCGAGCGGCTGGTCGAGGACCTGATCAAGCGCACGCTCGACCCTTGCAAGAAGGCGCTGGCGGATGCCGGCGTGTCGGCCAGCGAGATCAGCGAAGTGGTGCTCGTCGGCGGCATGACCCGCATGCCGCGCGTCCGTGAGGTCGTGAAGCAGTTCTTCGGCAAGGACCCGCACACCGGCGTCAACCCGGACGAGGTCGTCGCGATGGGCGCCGCCATCCAGGCGGGCGTGCTGCAGGGCGACGTCAAGGACGTGCTGCTGCTCGACGTGACCCCGCTGTCGCTGGGCATCGAGACGCTGGGCGGCGTGTTCACGCGCATGATCGACCGCAACACCACGATCCCGACCAAGAAGTCGCAGACCTATTCGACCGCTGACGACAATCAGCAGGCGGTGACGATCCGCGTCTTCCAGGGCGAGCGCGAGATGGCGGCGGACAACAAGCTGCTCGGCCAGTTCGACCTGCTCGGCATCCCCCCCGCCCCGCGCGGCGTGCCGCAGATCGAGGTGACGTTCGACATCGACGCCAACGGCATCGTCAACGTCAGCGCCAAGGACAAGGGCACCGGCAAGGAGCAGCAGATCCGCATCCAGGCCTCGGGCGGTCTGTCGGACGCCGACATCGACAAGATGGTCCGCGACGCCGAGTCGTTCGCCGAGGAGGACAAGAAGCGCCGTGCGGCGGCCGAGGCGAAGAACAACGCCGAATCGCTGATCCACACCACCGAGCGTCAGCTCGCCGACAATGGCGACAAGGTCGATGAATCGCTCAAGGGCGAGATCCAGTCGGCGATCGACGCGGCCAAGGCGGCGGTCGAGAGCAACGACCCGGAGCAGATGAACGAGAAGAGCCAGGCGCTGGCGCAGGTCGCGATGAAGCTCGGTCAGGCGATCTACGAGAAGCAGCAGCAGGCCGATGCCGCGCCGCAGGGCGAGGCGGGCGCCGAAGAGGCCAAGAAGGACGACGTGGTCGACGCCGAATTCTCGGAAGTCGACGAGCAGAAGTGAAGTGACATCCTAGCCCTCTCCCCCTCGGGGAGAGGGTTGGGAGAGGAGTAGTGAGAGGGCGTATCTTCACAACGCAGTAACGCGTTCGTGGCCGCCCCTCACCCAACCCTCTCCCCGGAGGGGAGAGGGCTGATTTGTCTATGACCGAAATCGACTATTACGAGCTGCTCGAATGCGAGCGCACCGCCGATGCGGCGACGATCAAATCGTCGTACCGCAAGCTCGCGATGAAATACCACCCCGACAAGAACGCCGGGTGCAAGGACTCTGAAGCGAAGTTCAAGGCGGTCAGCGAGGCATACGATTGCCTCAAGGACCCGCAGAAGCGCGCGGCCTATGATCGCTTCGGCCATGCCGCGTTCCGCAACGGCGGTGGCGGGCACCAGTCGCAGGATTTCGGCGGCTTCTCCGACATTTTCGAGAGCGTGTTCGGCGAGTTCATGGGCGGGCAGCGCGGCGGCGGCGGGCGGCAGCAGACGCGCCGCGGCGCCGACCTGCGCTACGACATGGAGATCACGCTGGAGGAGGCGTTCCACGGCAAGGAGACGGAGATCACCGTCGACATCTCCGCACCGTGCGACACGTGCCACGGCACCGGATCGAAGCCCGGCACGCACGCCCACACCTGCCAGCATTGCCACGGCCACGGCAAGGTCCGTGCGCAGCAGGGCTTTTTCGTCGTCGAGCGCGCCTGTCCGCTCTGCCACGGCTCGGGGCAGGTCATCACCGATCCGTGCGGCGACTGCCGCGGCGAGGGGCGCGTGGAAAAGACCAAGACGCTCGCCGTCTCGGTCCCGCCCGGCGTCGACGAAGGCACGCGCGTCCGGCTGACCGGCGAGGGCGAGGCGGGCGCGCGCGGCGCACCGGCCGGCGACCTCTACATCTTCCTTCACGTCAAGCGGCACGCGCTGTTCGAGCGCGAGGGCACGACTTTGTTCGCGCGCGCGCCGATCAGCTTCACCACCGCCGCGCTCGGCGGGACGATGTCGATCCCCGGCCTCGATGGGAAACGCCATGAGGTGAAAATTCCGGCGGGCATCCAGTCGGGCAAGCAGCTCCGCCAGCGCGGCGCCGGGATGCCGGTGCTGCAAGGCCGCGGACACGGCGATCTGGTGATCCAGATCGACGTCGAGACCCCGACCAAGCTCAGCACGCGCCAGCGTGCGTTGCTGGAGGAGTTCCGCGAAACCGAGACCGGTGAGGAATGCCCGCAGAGCCAGGGCTTCTTCTCGCGGCTCAAGAATGCCATTGCGGGCGAATGACCGAGCCTGAATCCAACCCGCCAGCGCCTCAACATTCGCAACATTCGCCGGAGGACGCCGGGGCGCAGCATTGCGGACTGGTGGCGGTGGTCGGCGCGCCGAACGCCGGAAAGTCGACGCTGGTCAATGCCTTGGTCGGACAGAAGGTCGCGATCGTCAGCCCCAAGGCGCAGACGACGCGCACCCGGCTGATGGGCGTGGCGATCGAGGGCGACACGCAGCTGCTGCTGGTCGACACGCCCGGCATCTTCGAGCCGAAGCGCCGCTTCGACCGCGCGATGGTGTCGGCAGCATGGGGCGGGACCGAGGGCGCGGACGTGATCGCGCTGGTCGTCGACGGCAAGGGCGGGCTCGGCCCCAAGGTGACCGAGATCGCCGAGGCGTTGAAGGGCCGGCCCGAGCCGATCTATCTCGTGCTCAACAAGGTCGACCTCGCCGACAAGCCCAAGTTGCTGCTCCACGCCGAGAAGCTCAACGCGCTGCTGCCATTCGCGGAGACGTTCTTCATTTCCGCGCAGACCGGCGACGGCGTCGCGCATTTCAAGCGCGAGCTGGCCAAGGCGCTGCCCGCCGCGCCGTGGCACTATCCCGAGGATCACGTCTCCGACGCGACCGAGCGCGCGATGGCCGCCGAGGTGACGCGCGAGCAATTGTACCTGCAACTCCACGCCGAGCTGCCTTATGCCAGCGTCGTCGAGACCGAGAAGTTCACCGACCGCCCGGACGGCTCGACCGAGATCCACCAGCAGATCATGGTCGAGCGCACCTCGCAGCGCGCGATCGTGCTCGGCAAGGGCGGCGCGCGGATCAAGGAGATCGGCGCCAAGGCGCGCGCCGAGTTGGCGGTGCTGCTCGACCGTCCGGTGCATCTGTACCTGCACGTCAAGGTCAAGCCCGGCTGGGACGAGGATCGCGGCGTCTACCGCGACCTCGGCCTCGACTGGGTGGAGTGACGCCCGACTACCCACCGTCGCCCCTGCGCAGGCAGGGGCCCATGTCTCTCTCCGCCGCCACCACGTCAGCGATGGCCACCAGCCCTCGCAGTCACCCCGGCGAAGGCCGGGGTCCAGCATGCCGCAAGAGCAACGACGGCGGTGCCTGCGGCGACGTGGATCCCGGCGTTCGCCGGGATGACGAAAGAAGGGCAGACGCGCTCGTCACCCTCATGACAGCGCGCGCAACCGCAGGCATGTAGCTGAAATGGCGCTCCTCACCCGCCTCCGCACCGTCCTCGCCGAGGAACGCTGGGACTATGCGCCCCACGAACGTCCGGTCATGCCGGGCTCGCCCGGTTCGCCCGACCACCCGCGCCGCCGCAAGCTCGCCTATGCTTTGGTCGCGATCCTCGTCGGGCTGACCAGCGGGTTCGGCAATGCCTTGGTCAGCGCGAACACCGTGACGCTGGCGGGGGCGCTCGGGCTCGATCCGGCCGAGATCGCGTGGCTGCCGACGGTCTATGTGATGACCAACGTCAGCATCAACCTGCTGCTCATCAAGTTCCGCCAGCAATTCGGTTTGCGGCCGTTCGCGATCATCTTCCTGTCGCTCTATCTGCTGCTGACGCTCGGTCATCTGTTCGTGCGCGATTTCTGGTCGGCGGTGCTGGTGCGCGGCGCCAGCGGCATGGCCGGCGCGGCGCTCAACACCTTCGCGCTTTACTATCTGATGCAGGCCTTCCCCGCCAAATGGCGGCTGCGCGCGATCGTGCTCGGGATCGGCATCCCGCAACTCGCCACCCCCGCTCGCGCGGCTGTTCTCGCCCGAGCTGCTGTCGATGAGCCAGTGGCGAACGCTCTACCTGTTCGAGCTCGGGCTGTCGGCGCTCAGCCTCGCCGCGGTGCTCGCCTTCCGCCTGCCGCCGACGACGCGGCAGAAGGCGTTCGAGAAGCTCGACTTCGTCACCTTTGCCTTGTTCGCGGGGTCGATGGGGCTGTTCGCGGCGGTGCTCGGGCTGGGGCGTTACGTGTGGTGGACGCAATCGGCGTGGATCGGCTGGGCGCTCTTGCTCGCGATCCCGATGCTGGCGGCGGCGCTCATCATCGAGCATCACCGCGCCAATCCGCTGCTCAACACGCGCTGGCTGGGGAGCGCCGACATCATCCGCTTCGCGGTGGTGACGCTGATGGCGCGGATCGTGCTGTCCGAACAGACCTATGGCGCGGTCGGGTTGCTGACCGTGCTGGGGCAGAACAACGACCAGTTGGTGCCGTTCTTCACGATCATCTTTCTCGCCACCGTCGCGGGGTTCGTCATCAGCGCGATCACGCTCGACCCGACCAAGCTCGCGCATCCGGTGATGCTCGCGATCGGGCTGGTGGCGATCGCCGCCTGGGTGGACTCCTATTCGACCAGCCTGACCCGCGCTCCGCAATTGTACGCGACACAGGCGACGATCGCCTTCGCGGGTGCCTTCTTCCTAGGGCCGTCACTGTTGTTCGGGATGACGCGCGCGCTGCAACAGGGCGCCGGACACGTCATCAGCTTCCTCGCTTTGTTCGGCGTGCTCAATTCGATCGGCGGGCTCGCCGGCACCGCGATCCTCGGCACCTATCAGATCGTCCGCGAAAAGGCGAACAGCGCCGCGCTGGTGCAGGCCATCGACCCGACCGACCCGATCGTCCAGGCGCGCCTCCAGTCGGGCGCGAGCGGCGTCGCGCGCGTGGTCGGCGACCCGTCCTTGCGCAGCGCCGAGGGCGGCGCGCTGCTGTCGCAAGCCGCGACGCGCGAGGCGAACGTCCTCGCCTATGACGACATGTTCCGCTTGATCGCGGTGCTGGCGGCGCTCACCTTCTTCTATCTTCTGTTCCTCCTGCTGCGCCGTTCGTGGCGCGCACGCGTTCAGGCCACCGCATGACCGATACCCGTTCCCCCGTTGCCGCCGGCCCCGTCACCGAGGAGAAAGTGGCCGAAGACGCCGCCGCCGCGGCCCCTGCCCCGCCCGCCGGCTCCGGCTGGCGCCCGCCCGCGCTGTCGCGCACCGCGGTCGCGCTGATCCTGTTGCTCGCGATCGCCGGGATCGCCGCGGTGCTGGCGGCATGGCGCGTCTGGCCGTTCACCACTGCTTACGAGTCGACCGACAACGCCTATGTCCGCGGGCGCACGACGGTGATCGCCCCGCAGGTCTCGGGCTATGTCACCCGCGTGCTGGTGCGCGACTTCGAGAATGTGAAAGCCGGCCAGCCGCTCGTCACCATCGACGACCGCATCTATGCGCAGCGCGTCGAACAGGCGCAGGCGCAGGTCGAGACCGCGCAAGCCACGCTTGCCAACGCCACCCAGACCGCCGCCAGCCGGCAGGCGTCGTTCGGTGCGCAGGGTGCGGCGGTCGCCAATGCCCGCGCGCAGCTGATGCGCGCACAGGCCGACATGAACCGCGTCAACGATCTCGTCACCGACGGCTCGGTCAGCTTGCGCGAGCGCGACCAGACGCTCGCCGCGCTGCGACAGGCGCAGGCGCAGCTGAATCAGGCCGAGGCCGCGCAGGAGATCGCCCGGCAGGACATCCGCACCGTCGAGGTCGGACGCGGCGGGCAGCAGGCCGGCGTGTCGGGCGCCCGCGCCGCGCTACGCCTCGCGAAGATCGATCTCGCCAATACCGTGATCCGGGCACCAGAGGCGGGGCGGCTCAGCGAAGTCGGCGTGCGCGTCGGGCAATATGTCACCGCAGGCTCACAACTGATGTTCCTCGTGCCGCCCGAGACATGGGTGATCGCCAATTTCAAGGAAGCGCAGACCGCGCGGATCGCGGTCGGACAGCGCGCCAGCTTCACCGTCGACGCGCTCGCCAATGCGCGGCTCACCGGCCGCGTCGAGCGCATCTCACCCGCCGCCGGCAGCGAGTTCGCGGTGCTGAAGTCCGACAACGCGACCGGCAATTTCACCAAGGTGCCGCAACGGATCGCGGTACGCATCCGCGTCGACCCCGGCCAGCGGCTCGCCGAGCGGTTGCGCCCCGGCATGTCGGTGCAGGCGCGCGTCGACACCGACGGTGTGCCGAGCCCGCGATGAACAAGACCCGCGCGCTGCTGCTCCCGCTGTTGCTGGCGGGCTGCGCCCTGCCCGGCCCGCGCCGCGCCGCGCCCGAGAGCGCCGCGGTCGTGCCGCCTCCGGCGTGGCGCAACGCCTTGCCGGTCGGCGGCCCGGCGCAGGCCGGCTGGTGGCAGGGGTTCGGCGACCCGGTGCTGACCGCGCTGGTCGAGCGCGCGCTCGCCAACAATCCCGACATCCAGACCGCCGCCGCGCGCGTCGAGGAAGCGCGCGCCGCCGAGGCGCTGGCGCGCGCGCAATTGCTTCCGGCGGTCGGCGGCACGGTGCCCGAGACGCAGGGGCAGCAGATCAGCGCGCTCGGCACCACCGCGCGGTCGGCGGCGGTGCAGCCGGGGCTGACGCTCAGCTACGACCTCGACCTGTTCGGGCGCTTGCGGCAGGCGACCCGCGCCGCGCGCGCGCAACTGCTCGCCACCGAGGCGGCGGCGGACACGGTGCGGCTCGCGGTCGCCGCGACCGCCGCGCAAAGCTACATCACGTTGCGCGCGCTCGATCACCGGCTGGCGATCGCGCGCGACACGCTCGCGGCGCGCGCCGAGGCGCTGCGGATTGCGCAGCGGCGCTTCGAGGCCGGCTATACCTCGCGGCTCGAATATCGGCAGGCGCAGGCCGAATATGCCAGCACCGCGCAGCTCGTTCCCGCCGCGGAACTCGCGATCACGCGCGCCGAGAATGCGCTGGCGCTGCTGACCGGCGACGTCCCGCGCGCGAATCGACCGCGGCGTGACGCTCGAGCGGCTCGCGACCCCGGCCATCCCGGACGGGCTGCCCGCCGACCTGCTGCGCCGCCGCCCCGACCTGTTCCAGGCCGAACAGACCTTGGTCGCCGCCGACCGCACGCTCGACAGCCAGCGCGCGGCGATGCTCCCCAATCTATCGCTGACCGGCGCGGCCAACCTCGTGCTGTCGACCGCGCTCGCGCAGCCGGAGGTGGTGTTCTCGCTCGGCGCGAGCATCCTCGGCCCGATCTTCGACGGCGGACGGTTGCGCGCGCAGGAACGCGGCGCGACCGCGCGGCGCGATCAGGCCGCGTTCGCCTATCGCCGCACCGCGCTAACCGCCTTCCGCGAGGTCGAGGATGCGCTGGCCGGCGTGCGCCGCACCGACGAACAGGCGGAGGCTTTGTCGGATCAGGTGGCCGCGTCGCGCGGCGCGCTCCAGAACGCCACCAACCGCTACCGCGCGGGTTACTCCAGCTATATCGAGCAGCTCGACGCGCAACGCACGCTGCTGACCGCCGAACTGTCGCTGGCGCAGGCGCGCGCCGACCGGCTCAACAGCTATGTCGCTTTGTATCAGGCGATGGGCGGCGGCTGGACCCGCGCCGATGTCGCCGCGGTGGGGCGGTAACCCCACCCCCGAATTCACGGCACGCCCGCGATCTTGTCCTCATCCTCGCCGCCGACGTCGGCACTTTCCACCGGCGGCTGTTTCGACAGCGACGTCAGCAGGTAGAATACCAGATTGCTCCCCTGCGTCAGCGCGCCGCCCGCCAGCAACAGCCCCGCCATCGCCTCGCGCGGCCCCTGGATCGTCCCGCTCATCTCCAGCGCCGCGCTCAGGAACAGCAGGTCGCGGTTCGGCACGATCGGCAGCCGCGAGATCACCATCTGCGCGGTCAGGAACACCAGCCAGACGCTCCACGGTTCCTGCGGGAGCACCACCGCCCATTGCGTCGCCTGCAACAACACCACCGCGACGATCCGCGCGACATGCACCCCCAGCACCTTGCCCGCCTGCGGCAACGGCATGGCGATCAACTGCCGGCGCAACCGGAACAACAGCGGCGCGAGGAACACCGCGCCGACCAGCCCCGCGATCACCAGCGCCGGCCCCGGATCAAGCCATGCCGCGATCCGCCGCCCGTTGCCCGCCGCCGCGAAGCCGATCAGCAGCAGCAGCGTCACCAGCCCGGACGAAACCGCCGAGAGGATCGCATTGTCCTTCAGCCCGATCGCGATCACGCGTTTCGACAGGCCGATCGTCCGCCGCAGCCAGACGAACAGGTACAACTCACCCGAATAGCCGACCAAAGCGCTGTTATAGACGCGCTTGCGGATCAGCACCGGGAAGGCGCCGGGCAGCGGGCGCGCGAAGATCGTGCGGAACACGATCGTCTCCGACGCCGGCAGCACCAGGAAGGTGACGACGAACAGCAGGTAGAACAGCGGGTTGGTGGGCAGCGACCGCGCAACCTGCGTCCAGCCGATCGCACGCACCTTCAGCACCATCCACGCGATCATGCCGGCGAAGAACGCCCAGCGCAGCACCTTGCCCGCAACCCGTACCCACGGGCGCTCCGCCAGCGTCCGCCAGCGCTCGGCTGCGCTCAAAACAGCCCCAGTGCGCGCGACTGCGCGACATAGGTGTCGAACGCCGCCTGCTGCTCGGGCGTCAGCCGGAACGCCGAATAATGCGCGGTCGTGCCGGTCAACTGCCGCAGCCGCCACTCGACGATCTGCAATGGGCGCAGCGCCAGCCGCCGTTCGAAATGCCCGCGATCCCAGGTGTTGTTGCCGTGGAAGCAACGGATCAGCAGATGCGCCTCGCTCTTCGGGATCAGCGCGGTGCCGAGCCGCAGCCATGCGTCGCGGAACGTGCTGTCCTCGCCCTTGCGCTCGCTGGGATAGCGGATGTCGTCGCGGCGACGGTGGACGATCGTGCTCGGCGCACCGCCCTGGAACCAGCTGAGATACGGGCGATCCAGCCACGCCGGATCGTCGAGGTGCATCAGCGTCGCCTCACCCCACACCGCCGCCTTGTCGCCCAGCATCTCGACCGATCGCGACAGCCGACGCGGCGCGAACCAGTCGTCGTCGTCCCAATGCGCCATCAGGTCGCCGCGCGCGAGATCGAGCGACAGGTTGCGCAGGTCGCCCAGCGTCGTCGCCGGGTTCTTGGGCAGCCGGTGGTGCAGCACACGCTCGGCGGGGATGTTTTGCAGGATCGGCGCATAATCCTCGTCGCCGTCGTCGACGATGATCAGCTCGCGGTTGGGATAGTCCTGCGCCAGGAAACAATCGACCGACCGCTCCGCCAGCTTGCGGCGGTTGGCGGTGACCATCAGGCAGGAGATGCGTGGCCCTTCGTCGGCGAAAGGCATGGGAGAGTTGTTCACGTCGTCGGCAACCTAGGCAGGGCGGGCCGGCACTGGTACGGCGGGAACGGAACGCCGCATGACACGCCAGACGACACGCATAATCTTCGTCCTCACCTATCCGGCCTATCACAGCGTCGCCGATCCGGTGGAGTGGCTACGCTGGGACAATCGCGACCGGCGGATGCCCGCGCTCCTAGCCGCGCTGGGCGCCGATGTCGAGTTGTGGGGCGTGGGCGCGGCGGCAGCCGAACATGTCTCCGCCCCCGCGTTCGGCGCGCCCTATCGCATCCGCCTGTTCGAGAAGACCGGCGGCGGCGCGAAATCGCGCAATCATTTCAGCGACTCGATGGTGGCGGCGGCGCGCAGCGATCCCGCCGACCTGTTCGTGCTGATCGGCACCAACGGCGGCGTCGGCTACCGGCTGTTCGACCGGGCGCTGCGCCCCGACAAGCGCCCGTTCGCGCTCATCATCGGCGGCGATTACTGGAGCCGGCTGGTCCCGCACGCGCAGTTGCTGTTCACCGAATGTGCCTTGCAGGAGCAGGCGCTGGCCGCCGGCGGCTGGTTGCGCCCGCGCATACCGCGCGAACGGATGGAGCGGCTGCCCAAGACGATCGACACCGGCCTGTTCCGCCCCATCGAGGCGCCGCGCCGCTGGGACGTGCTGTCGGTCAGCCGCGTGACGCGCTGGAAGAGCTTCGCCGAGGTCGGGACCTTGTCGCGCGCGCACCGCGTCGCGGTGGCGGGCGGCGGGCCGGATGCGGCGCGGATGGCGCGGCGCTACCCGGCGATCGACTGGCTGGGCCACCGCCGCCATGCCGAGATACCGGAGCTGCTCGCGCAGGCCGGGCTGTATTTCCACGCCGGGCGCCGCGACTATTTCCCGCGCGCGATCCCCGAGGCGATGGCATGCGGACGTCCGGTGGTCGGCTTCGCGGACCGGCTGGGCGCGGACGTGATCCCGCCCGAGTGCGGGCTGCGCGTCACCGAACGCGACTTCCGCGTCCTGGTCGCCGCGCTGCTGCGTGACCCCACGCGCATGGCGCAGATGGGCGCGGCGGCGCGCGCGCATGTCGTGGCGACGCACGGCCTGCGCTCGAGCGAGGCGGCGTGCCGCACCTTGCTGCGCGTCGCGGAGACGGTGGCATGAAGTGGACGTTCGTCATCGCCTATTTCAACGAGGCGGAGTATCTCGCCGCGACGCTCGACAGCCTCGGCGCGCAGACCTGCAAGCCGTTCCGGCTGATCCTGGTCGACAATGGCTCGACCGACGGATCGGCGGCGATCGCGCGCGCCGCGACGCTGCCGGGCGTCGAGATCGTGCACCTGAGCGAGACGCGCCCCGGCAAGATCTTCGCGCTGGAAACCGCGATGCCGCACCTCGCGACCGAGTTCGTCGCGTTCGGCGATGCCGACACCTATTACCCGCCCGACTACCTCGCCATTGCCGAGGCAGGCTATACCGCGCCCGACGTGGTCGCGGTGATGGCGACCGACGTACCGCCCGACGCCGCCAGGGCGCTCCGCAAGCGCCGCCACAACCGCATCGCCAGCTGGCTATGGCCCAAGCAGACCCACACCGGCGGGTTCGGCCAGACCTTCCGCACCGCCGCGCTGGTGGCGGCCGGGGGCTATGCCGAACGGCACTGGTCCTATGTGCTGATGGACCATGAGATCATGCAGCGCGTCGTGAAGCAGGGCCGCGTCGTCTACCCATTCGACCTGTGGTGCATCCCCTCGGACCGCCGCACCGACCGCACCCGCGTTCGCTGGACGCTGCCCGAGCGGCTGCTCTATCATTTCACGCCGGCGATCGCGAAGGACTGGTATTTCTACCGCTTCCTCGGCCCGCGGCTGAACGCGCGCAAGCTGGGCCACCTCAACCTGCGCGAGAAGACGTGGAAGCAGTAACGTCGCCCCTGCCTCCGCAGGGGCGACGTTACTCCGGCTCCACACCCCGCGCCAGCCGCGACCGCGCATAATCCAGCGCGCGCCCGATCCCCGCATCCAGCGAGATCGTCTGCGCCCATCCCAGCTCGTCCCTGATCCGCGCCGCATCCGAATAGCGCTCCGCCACCCCGACCGGCTTGCCCTCGGTGCCCAGCACCGGCGCGTCATAGCCCTCGATCGCCACCATTCGCGCGGCGAGGTCAAGGAAGCTGGTCGCCTTCCCCGATCCGATATTGAACGCCCGCGCGTCGCTGACCCCGCGGCACACCAGCAGGCACGCCTCGCACGCATCGTCGATGTGCACGAAGTCGCGGGTCTGGTGCCCCGATCCCCACACCCGCACCGGATCGCGCCGCGCCGCCACCCGCAGCGCGATCGCCGGGAACGGATAGACGACGTCCTGATCCTCGCCATAGCCCGAGAACGGCCGCACCACGCCGACGCTCAGCCCATATTTCTCATGCGCGATCCGCCCGAGATACTCGCCGGTCAGCTTGCTCCAGCCATAGGTGTAATCGGGCAGCCCCAGCCGCTTCTCGAACGAGATGTCATCCTCGCGCAGCGCGCGGCTCTCACCGGCTTCCTGAAGGTCGATCGGATATGCTGCGCTGGACGAGGCGTAGAGGATGCGCGCCGGCCGGGCGACCTTCGCCGACCACAGGAAGAAGGTGCTGTCGATCGCCAGATCGATCCCGACCGCCAGCGGATCGTTGTCGATCACGTTGCGCCCGCCGACCACGCTGGCGAGGTGATAGACCTCGTCGAACGCCGGCAGCTTCGCGAGCCCCAGCGACGGCGTCATCCCCAGCTCGGCCTGCGCCACCGCGACGAAATCGGCGCGGATGAACCGCACGACCGCATCGTACCCGACAACCTCGTGGAAGGCGACGCCGCTCTCCTCGCCGACGTGGCGGAGCTGCGGCACTTCCCAATCGGCCGGCGCCTTGCCGGTCGACAGATCGTCGATGATCCAGACCTCGTTGCCACCCTCGGCGGCCAGCTTGGCGACCAGATGGCGCCCCACGAACCCACAGCCCCCGGTCACCAGAACACGACGCGCCACTTCTGCCTCCATGCTTGCGACGCTCGCGGTGCCACCCTAGCTTCGGTGGCGCAACCCACCCCTTGTGTTGCCGAAAAGCAACACCATCTGACACCCAAGAGAAACAGGGCTTACAGATGAACCTAGACAAATTCACCGACCGCGCGCGCGGCTTCCTCCAATCGGCACAGACCGTCGCGCTGCGCATGAACCATCAGCAGATCGCGCCCGAGCATCTGCTCAAGGCGCTGCTGGAAGACGAGCAGGGCATGGCCGCCGGGCTCATCACCGCCGCGGGCGGCGACGCGCGCCGTGCGACGACCGAGACCGACGCCGCGCTCGCCAAGATCCCGGCGGTCAGCGGCTCGGGCGCGCAGAATCAGCCCGGCCTGTCGGCCGATGCGGTGCGCGTGCTCGATCAGGCCGAGCAGATCGCGCAGAAGGCGGGCGACTCTTATGTCACCGTCGAACGGCTGCTGGTCGCGCTCGCGCTCAGCCTCAACACCGCCGCGGGCAAGGCACTCAAGACCGCCAATGCCACGCCGGAGGCACTCAACGCCGCGATCACGCAACTGCGCGGCGGGCGCACCGCCGACACCGCCAGCGCCGAGGACCGCTACGACGCGCTCAAGAAGTTCGCGCGCGATCTGACGCAGGCCGCGAAGGACGGCAAGCTCGACCCCGTGATCGGCCGCGACGAGGAAATCCGCCGCACGATCCAGGTGCTCGCGCGCCGCACCAAGAACAATCCGGTGCTGATCGGCGAGCCGGGCGTCGGCAAGACCGCGATCGTCGAGGGTCTCGCTTTGCGCATCGCCAACGGCGACGTGCCCGACGGGCTCAAGGACAAGGCGCTGATGGCGCTCGACATGGGCGCGCTGATCGCGGGCGCGAAATATCGCGGCGAGTTCGAGGAGCGGCTGAAGGGCGTCATCGACGAGGTCAAGCAGGCCGATGGCGACATCATCCTGTTCATCGACGAAATGCACACGCTGATCGGCGCGGGCAAATCCGAAGGCGCCATGGACGCCGGCAATCTGCTCAAGCCCGCCTTGGCGCGCGGCGAGCTGCATTGCGTCGGCGCGACCACACTCGACGAATATCGCAAGCATGTCGAGAAGGACCCGGCGCTGCAACGCCGCTTCCAGCCGGTGTTCGTCGGCGAGCCGACCGTCGAGGACACGATCAGCATCCTGCGCGGGCTCAAGGAGAAGTACGAGCTGCACCATGGCGTGCGGATCACCGACGGCGCCTTGGTGTCGGCGGCGACGCTCAGCAACCGCTACATCACCGACCGCTTCCTCCCCGACAAGGCGATCGACCTCATGGACGAGGCCGCGAGCCGGCTGCGCATGGAGGTGGAGAGCAAGCCCGAGGAGATCGAGACGCTCGACCGCCGCATCCTGCGCCTCAAGATCGAGCGCGAGGGGCTGAAGCGCGAAACCGACGCCGCGTCGCTCGACCGGCTCGACACGCTGGAGGGCGAACTCGCCAATCTCGAACAGCAATCCGCCGAGCTGACGACGCGCTGGCAGGCCGAGAAGGACAAGATCGCGGGCGAGGCGAAGCTCAAGGAACAGCTCGACGCCGCGCGGCTCGAACTCGAACAGGCGCAGCGGCAGGGCGATCTCGCCAAGGCAGGCGAGCTGTCCTACGGGCGCATCCCCGCGCTCGAGAAGCAACTGGCCGACGCCGCAGGCGCGACGCAGGGCGCGATGCTCCGCGAGGAAGTGACCGCCGACGACATCGCTGGCGTCGTCAGCCGCTGGACCGGCGTGCCGGTCGACCGGATGCTGGAGGGCGAGCGCGAAAAGCTGCTGCGCATGGAGGAGGTGCTCGGCAAGCGCGTGATCGGTCAGGCCGATGCGGTGCGCGCCGTCTCGACCGCGGTGCGCCGCGCGCGCGCCGGCTTGCAGGACCCCAATCGGCCGCTGGGCAGCTTCCTGTTCCTCGGGCCGACCGGCGTCGGCAAGACCGAGCTGACCAAGGCGCTCGCCGAATTCCTGTTCGACGATCCCAGCGCGATGGTGCGGATCGACATGAGCGAGTTCATGGAGAAGCACGCCGTCGCGCGGCTGATCGGGGCCCCGCCGGGCTATGTCGGCTATGAGGAAGGCGGCGTGCTGACCGAGGCGGTGCGGCGTCGCCCCTATCAGGTCGTGCTGTTCGACGAGGTCGAGAAGGCGCATGGCGACGTGTTCAACGTGCTGCTTCAGGTGCTCGACGACGGCCGGCTGACCGATGGTCAGGGGCGCACGGTTGATTTCTCGAACACGCTCATCATCCTGACCTCGAACCTCGGCAGCCAGTATCTGGCGAACATGCCCGATGACGCGCCGGTCGAGAGCGTCGAGCCGCAGGTGATGGAGGTGGTCCGCGCACACTTCCGGCCGGAATTCCTCAACCGGCTGGACGAGATCATCCTGTTCCACCGTCTGGGGCAGGCGCACATGGGGCCGATCGTCGACATTCAGGTCGGGCGCGTCGGCAAGCTGCTCGCGGATCGCAAGGTGACGCTGGACCTCACCGACGCCGCGCGCGCGTGGCTCGGGCGGGTCGGCTACGATCCGGTCTACGGCGCGCGCCCGCTCAAGCGCGCGGTGCAGCGCCACTTGCAGGACCCGCTCGCCGAGCTGATCCTGCGCGGCGAGGTGAAGGACGGCGCGACCGTCCATGTCGACGAGGGCGATGGCAAGCTGGCGCTCTCGGTCGACTGATCGGAGTCAAAGCCTTCCGTCATCCCGGACTTGATCCGGGATCCCGCTTCTTAACTTCCGTCGCGCAGAAGCGGGGCCCCGGATCAAGTCCGGGGCGACGGGAACGGCGGTGGCTCGAGCTTAGAGCATGACGACATCAGGTCGAACATACCATTCGTCATTGCGAGCGTAGCGAAGCAATCCAGGGTGTCCTGGTGCGGCGCTGGATTACTTCGCTTCGCTCGCAATGACGGGTCAAATCGATGCCATCGCACTCTAGACTAGCACGCAAGCCGCGAGCTTACTTCAACACCAATGCCCGATACGCCGTGCTGACCGCCGGATACTGATTGTCGCTCAGCTTGCCCTGATAGGCGGCGTTCGAATTCCAGTATGACGCATAGACGATGTTATGCGTCGCGAACCAGTCGCCCACCGCCTGAACATAGCTGGCGTCCGAATTCTTGCTGACGCCCCATTCGGCATAGGCGGTCGGCTTCTTGTGCAGCTTGGCGAACGCCTGATGCCACGCCAGCCCGTACTTCTCGTCGCGGTGGTACGCGAACGCCTTCGCGCCGTCCGCCGGATCCCACTGGTGATTATAGTAGAAATCCATGCCGATGATGTCGACGACATCGTCGCCGGGATAGGCATTCTCGGGGTTCATCCCCAGATCGCCGTTATTCGGCGTCCATTCGAACACGAAGCGGCCGGAGACGCTGCGGAAACTGGCGACGAACTGCCGATAGGCGGCGCGATATTGCGCTTCCTTGCCCTTGGCGGCCCAGGGCTGCCAGTCGCCGTTGAACTCCCACCCGGTCCGCACGTAGATCTTGCTGGCGTTCGGATAGCCCTGTGCCAGCGTCCGCGCCGCGGCGACGTAATTGGAATTGTACTTGCCCGCGCCCGCGTCGGCGAGGGTCGCGCCCTGCGCGATCAACGGGATCGACCAGTAGATGGGGCGATCGACGCCTTTCCACAGCGCGACCAGCCAGCCGATCGAGCTGCCCCAATCACCCCAGCCGGCGCGCCCGGTATGAAGTTGCACGCCATCGGTGCGCTTGCCGAGCCACAGCTCGTAGGCGACGAGGTCGGCCGGATAATTGCCGATATACACCGCCTTCTTGTACGCGGTGGTCGTGGCCGCTGCCGGCGTCGCGACGACTGCCGCGGCGGTGGCCTTGGCGGTGGTCGATGCCGTCGGCGTCGGCGTGGGGATGGGCATGACCGTCGCCGCCGCGGCGACCACCGTCACCGGCGTGGTCGCGGTCGTCTTGCTCCCGCTCGCTGTACTTACCGCGGCCGCAGCCGCCAACGACACACCGGCGGCCATTGCCCCGGCGACAAGCTGCTTCTTCATCACGACCCCTCGCTTTGATGATCGGGGAATAGCAGCGGCGCATTTCGCCAGCATAAACGGGTACGGCTGACGTTCCATAAACCGTCGCGGCGCAGCGCCGTCCTGCCGCATATCGCCGAATCGGCCCGGCCGGAAAAGTTCGCCCCGCCCCCTGCCCCGCCGCGCCGTTTCGTGCGAAGAGGAATTGTCTGACACAATCCCTGCAGAGTGACCTCGCATGACCAGCATCGGCATCTATGGCAGCAACGGCCGCATGGGCCGCGCGATCGCCACGATCGCCGCCGGTGAAGGCGTAACCGTCGCCGGCGGTGGCGACGCCGGCAGCGATCCGCTCCCGATCGCGCACGCAGCCGATGTTCTGGTCGATTTTTCGACACCGGCCGCGCTCGAAGCGCATCTGAATGCGGCCGTTGCGGCACGCACGCCGATCGTCATCGGCACCACGGGGCTGCTTGCGACGCACCAGACGTTGATCGAACGTGCCGCAGCGACGATCGCGGTGCTCCAGACGGGCAATACGTCGCTCGGCGTGACGCTGTTGAGCGTCCTGGTGCGCGAAGCCGCGGCCCGACTTGGCGCGGATTGGGATATCGAGATCACCGAGATGCACCACCGCCACAAGGTCGATGCCCCTTCCGGCACGGCGTTGCTGCTGGGCGAGGCCGCGGCGGCCGGGCGCAACACCCGCCTGTCCGAGGTCCGCGTCGACAGCCGCGCCGGGCTGGTCGGCGCGCGCAGCGAAGGCACGATCGGCTTCGCGAGCCTGCGCGGCGGGTCGGTGGTCGGCGACCATAATGTTGTTTTCGCGGGCGAAGGTGAGCGGATCGAGATCGGGCACCGCGCCGACGATCGCACGATCTTCGCGCGCGGCGCGGTGAAGGCCGCGCTGTGGCTCGCGGGTCGCGCACCGGGCCGCTACGCCATGGCCGAGGTGCTCGGGCTTTGAAGAAAGCGGATGTCGTCGAATTCTACCGACGCCTTGCCGAAGCCAATCCGCATCCCGAGACCGAGCTTGAATCGGTCAATGATTACACGCTGTTGGTCGCGGTCGTGCTGTCGGCGCAGGCGACCGACGCCGGCGTCAACAAGGCCACGCGCGCGCTGTTCGCCGAGGTCGATACGCCGCAGAAGATGCTCGATCTCGGGCTCGACGGGCTGAAGCAGCACATCCGCACCATCGGTCTGTTCAACACCAAGGCCAAGAACGTCATCGCGCTGTCGCAGGCGCTGGTCGACGACCATGGCGGCCGCGTTCCGGACAACCGCGAGGCGCTGGAGAAGCTGCCGGGCGTCGGTCGCAAGACCGCCAATGTCGTGATGAACGTCGCATTCGGTGCCGAGACCTTCGCGGTCGACACCCACATCTTCCGCGTCGGCAATCGCACCGGGCTGGCCAGGGGCAAGACGGTGCTCGCGGTCGAAAAGCGGCTCGACGCCGCCACCCCCGCCCCGTTCCGCGTCCACGCGCACCATTGGCTGATCCTGCACGGCCGCTACGTCTGCAAGGCGCGCCGCCCCGAATGCTGGCGCTGCATCGTCGCCGATCTTTGCGCGTTCAAGCTCAAGACCCCGCCCCCGCCCGCCCGCACGAAGGAGTGAGGATGCGCCTGCTGCTGCTTGCCGTTCTGCTGACCGCCGCCGTGCCGATATCGGCCCGCGATCGCACCCCCGACGTCCCGCCCGCCACACCGGCAGGGCCGCCCCGCACGTGCCTGTCGCTCGCATCGATCGAGGAAACGCTGGTCCGCAGCGATCGCGTGATCGACTTCCGCACGATCGGGCGTCGCCTCTACCGCGTCACCCTGCCGCAACGCTGCCCGGGCCTCGGCAGCGAACGCCGCTTCGGCTATGCCACGTCGATCGGGCAATTGTGCGCGCAGGACCTGATCACGGTCCTCTACGTCAGCGGCCCGACACGCGGTGCGAGCTGCGGCCTGGCCCCGTTCCAGCCGGTAACGCTGCCCGCTGACGATTTTCGCTATCGAAACGGGTAGCGCCGCGCGCCGACCCCTGCTAGGCGAGCCGAACCGGCACCCGTAGCTCAGCTGGATAGAGCGCTGCCCTCCGAAGGCAGAGGCCACAGGTTCGAATCCTGTCGGGTGCGCCAGCTTTTCCGCCAATTTTGACTATTTTGCTTTAAGGCCTGTCTGGCCCTTGGGCGCAGAATGGGCGCACTTCGGCATTCTTGCTGGGCTTGGGGGCGACGCATGAGTCGGGCCCAAGAGATAACGCGCGCCTTCGGTGGCGATTGGCACGGCAACTACGGCGCATTCCCTTCGCCCGGCCACAGCAAGGCCGATCGCGGTATGACCGTGAAGGATGGGGAGAGTGGTGATGTGCTCTTCAACAGCTTCAACGGCGGCGACTGGAAGGCAGTGCGGGACGAGTGTCGTCAGCGCGGCCTGATCCCGGAGACGCTTGGCGCCTGCGCCCGTGGCGCACCGCCGACCCGTGTCACCGGCATTTACGACTATGCCGACGAACATGGCGAGGTGCTCTACCGAACCGTTCGGAAGGAGAAGCGGGGCGAGCGGAAGCGGTTTGTCGCCGAACGGCCGGATGGGCGCGGCGGCTGGAAAACCGGCCTCGGGGAAGCCAAACGAGTGCCTTACCGTCTGCCGGCTCTCTTGGCGGCTGATCCCAATGAGCCGGTCTATCTCACAGAGGGCGAGCGCAAGGCGGACAAGATCGCCGATTGGGGCTTCATCGCCACCGCAGTTGCATTCGGTGCCAAAGGCTGGCGCCCCGATTATGCCGAGTGGCTGCGCGATCGCACGGTAGTAATCCTGCCCGACAATGACGAGGAGGGGCGCGGTTTCGCTGATCGCGCGCGCGACAGCATCCAGGCGGCCGGCGGGCGCGCTGTCATTGTCGACCTGCCCGGCCTCCTGCCCAAGGGCGACGTGGTCGACTGGACCGGAACGGCGGACGAGCTGCGCGGCCTCACCACTGCCGCGCTCACGGTTGCCGATGCCCCGGCCGGATTGATCCCGCTGCTCGACCCTGCCGCCTGGGCGACGGTGGAGACGCCAGCTCGCGTTTGGACGCTCCATGAGATGATCCTTGCCGGGCAGGTGACGTATCTCACCGGCGCGGGCGCCACGGGGAAATCCCTCCTGGGCCAGCAGCTCGCCACCTGCATCGCGCTTGGGCAACAATTCATGGGGCTAGAGACGCGGCAGGGCACCGCGCTCTATCTCACCTGCGAGGACGACGCGGACGAGCTGCACAGGCGACAGAAGCCAATTTGCGAGGCGCTAAACGCCAGTCTGCCGCAGCTGTCCGGGAAGCTCCACCTTGGTTCGCTAGCGGGCGCGATCGGCAACGAGCTTTCAACCTTTGATCCGCTCGGGCGGATGGGAACGACCCCTGCGTGGGATCGCCTGCGCGCCACCGCCCTTGCTATTCGAGCGAGCTTCATTGTCCTCGACAACGTGGCGCACCTGTTCAGCGGCAATGAGAACATCCGCAACCAGGTCGCGGCCTTTCTTTCGCTGCTGAACGGGCTGGCGGCGGAGACGGGCGCTGCGATCCTGCTGATCGGCCACCCCAACAAGGCGGGCGATAGCTTCTCCGGCTCGACAGCATGGGAGAACCAAGTCCGCTCGCGGCTCTTTCTGGAGCGGCCTCGGGATGCAGATGGCAGCGTCGTCGATCCCGACGCCCGGCTGCTGTCCAAGGGGAAGGCAAACTACTCCCGCAACGGCGATGCGCTGGCGTTTCGTTGGCATCGTTGGGCCTTCGTCCGCGAGGAAGACATGGCACCGAATGTCGCGGCTGAGATCGGCGCAATCATCGTCGGCAATGCCGAGAATGAGACGTTCCTCCGTTGCTTGCGGGAGCGCAACCGACAGCGTCGTGCCGTGTCGGAGAAGGTGTGCAAGTCCTACGCCCCGACGGTGTTCGCATCGATGGCAGAGGCCAAGGGCATCCAGAAGAAGGGCTTCGAAAACGCGATGGATCGGCTGTTCAGGCTAGGTCGGATCGAGCGCGCGGCGCTCTGGCAGGGCGACGATCGCAAGCCGGTCTATGGTCTGCGGGAGATCGAAAATGTGCGGGAAATGTCTGCGGGAAATGTGCGGGAATTGCCTGCGGGAGACAGCGGGGAATGTGCGGGTGATAGCGCGGGAAATAGCGGTCCACACACACCTACCCCTAAAGGGGTAGAGGGTGCGGCCCCTTCGGAGGCCGCCGCACCCTCCCTTGGAGAAGGGTTGGGAAACGCCGTGCAGCGGCTGCCCGGGGGGAGGACAATCCTAGCTCCCGGTGAAAGCGAAGATGACCCCGTGCCCGGCTGGGATGACATGGGGGGCGGCCAATGAGCCGTCTTGATCGAGCCTATACTGGCAAGCTGGAAGCCGGTGTCATGCGGGCGATCGTCGATGCATCCATGACTGAGCACGCCGGCGAGCGGATCGCATTCCTCATGTCCGCTGAGATCGTGGACGTGCTGGTCGGTGTCGTCGCGGGTGTGGTGTCAGGCTCTGAATTTTGCGCCAGCCCATCGTCGCGGCGTCGGTTCTGCGATGAGGTAGCCCGCCGGCTGCAACGACGGATTGCCGCCTTCCAGGATCACGCGGCCGAGCACGGTACGCCGTTTCCCCACACAACGATCAACCCGAGCTGAGAGCGCACGCGATGGCATGGCCTACCACCAGCAGGCACGCGCGGGGCTACGGCACCGCCCACGACAAGATGCGCGCCCACCTGATGCGGACCGTCATCCTTTGCGAGGAATGCACCCGGCAGGGCCATGTGGCAGTGGGGAAGATCGCCGATCACAAGGTGCCCTTGGCGCAAGGCGGGACCGGTGATCGCAGCAATTACCAGCTACTCTGCCAAGACTGCTCAGACCGCAAGACGCTGGCCGACAAGGGGCAGAGCGCCCGACCAAAAGGCGGCGTTGATGCGAGCGGGCGTCCGACTGACCCAAACCACCCGTGGAACCGGCGATAGCCCGCCCCCCCCCATCGAAACTTTGGAGAGGGCGCCTGCCTAGGACCGACAGCCCCCTCCGTGCGCAGCGAGAGGAGTTTTCTCAAATGCAGTTGAAACTGGCCAAGCGGAAGCGCCCACCGCCCCACCTCAAACCGGCCGGCGCTAAGTTCTGGCGTCAGATCGTGGACGAGTATCAGGTGGAAGACTCGGCCGGGGTGGCGCTCGTCACCTGTGCGGCGGAGTGCGTCGACCGGATGCGCGCGGCTCAGGACGTGATCGCCGACCGCGGGGAGATCGTCACCGATCGGTACGGCGCCCCGAAGCTCAACCCTGCCTGCGGGCTGGAGAAGGACGCCCGAAGCGGCTTTATCGCGGCCGTTAAGGCCCTCAATCTGGAACTGGAACCACCATCGCCGGCACCGATCGCCGCGCGTTACAAAGGGAAGAGATGATGACCGGACAACGACGCTACGCTCGATTGCAGACGGACACGGCCGCGGAGCTGAAGGCTTGGCGTATGACGTTCAAGAGCGGCTACGATTTCCTGCGCGCTCTCCCGCGCATCGGCGTCGAGATCACCAGCAATCACCAGCCCGATCTCCAGGCCGCGAAGGACGCCTGGGCGCGGCTCGGTGACGCCTTCCTAGCAGCGCACGAGCCCGACGCGCGAGGCGATCCATGGGCGCTGCGCACGTTCGGACTTCCCAGTTTGGCCGGTCAACCAATCAAGCCCCGCGGCCGGCGGCGCTGACGCTCTGGGGGGCGGGGGCAAAGTCTGAGAAACAAGGGCCTCAGGACCGACGCCCCCCGTGACGTGATTGCTATTACAGTTTTTGCTCTCGCGCGCTCGCAAGCGAAACAGGCAAGCTCAATAGCTGATGGGAGGTAGGAAACGAGCCTGTTCCTCGGCGGAATGCATCCGAACCTCGTCCTCGATCCGGTCGACCATCTCGCTAAGGTTCGACTCCTCGTACACCGTAACGTTATGCGGCTTTCCGAGAATGCGCAGGGCCCGGCGATAGGCAGGTTCAAGCTTAGGATCTGTCGGGGCGCCTACGATGAAATTCGCCTCGAACGGCTCGGAGGTCTGGCCCAACGATGTAAGCTGACCCAGCCACCTGTATGCTTTGCGCTGAATGCCCTCCGCATCGGCGAGATCCAGCGACACCGGCTCGTAGATATGCCAGGCACCATTCTTCCAGGCGTGCTGAAACTCGATCTTGTCATCGGTGCCTACAATGACCTTCGGTTCGAGATCGACTGCTAAAGCACGCTCTGCGAGCAGCTGTCGCACCGGCTTCCAGATTTCTTCGTCCGTCCGCCGCGCGGTCTGCTTCGTGTCGTATCGGGTGATAAATCGAGCGCAAAGTCGATCAAAAACCTTGTCGATAGCTTCCGTGAGGCCACTGCCGACCGGTGACCATTGCAGCGAACTGTCGTCCGTTGGAAGCACCTCTCGGGCGAAGGAGGATGCATCCCCCTCGGAGACGACCAAGCCGTCGTTCGCCAAGCGATCGGCCACTCTGCCGAGTTGGCGCTCGATCGTGCGCATCGTAGTTACAAACGCATCGCGATCCAGGTCGGGAAACATGTCACGCATACGCCCGATCGTTTTCCGCGTTGAAGCTTTGAGGATCGCAGGGGCACCAGAAACGGCGGCGGCGAAGAGCACTAGGCCCACGTTGACGAACTCGCCCGTGATTGGATCATGGACGTAACGTAGAACTGTATAGGTATACCGGCGCTTCATCATGTCAGCACCCTCTGTACCTCGGCGATGCACCCATCGATATTATCACGTGCGTTGCGTATCTTCTCGATCGCCCTACCAACGGCTGGTCCGGAGCTGGCCCACTCGGCCGGTAGAGCAGCTTGATAGTCCGCGAGATGGGCATCCGACAAGCCTTGCCAAGCCTCGCGGATACCTCCCCAGTCGACCACCTGCCGCCGCAACGGCGCGCGGAAAATATGAGCGCCGGGAGTTTCCATATGGTGAAGTGCGCCAACTAGCCATGGCGGCCGCCAGCCGAGGAGCGGAACGGGGCTCAAGCATAGCTCGTGATCGATGATCCGCAGATCGTCGCCACGCTGTAGGCAGTTGGAATTGCTGTCCCTACGATCGGGGTTGTCGATAATCGCGTCGAAGAGGATGACCCCGGCTGCCGTAGCGACCATACCAGCCACGAGAACGGTCCCGACCACCCAGGAATTATAGCCGGACGGTACTCGTTTCGATCCGTAAGCCACCGGCGAACTCTGGCGGGCGGCGTTCGCCCATGCCGCGTCTGGCACGGTATCAATCCAGTCTGGGTCCAGGCGCACAAGGTAAGGTTGCGGAACTGGGAGCCCGAGGTCTCCGGCCAAGCACGCCGAAACCAGCTCCATCGCCAGCGATGTTTCTCGGAGATCGCAGCGCGCCGACAGCTTAGCGACAAGCTCTACCGGCTCACCGGCGGCATCCTCGCACGTGATGAAGCCCGGGCCGGTTCGGCCATTGCCGGCGAGCTTATCGAATTGAACGGCGGTGACGGTTTCGATCATCACGAGAGAAGCTAGCTGCACCTTAATCGCGAGTCGATGCCATCAGTTAGCACCCTCAGGCGGCTGGCGAAGCACGTATTGAGACGTTCCTCCGGCGTTCGCAATCACAGGAGGTAGGTCCGCGATCATGCCTACCCGCGGGGTGAATATGCCACGTTGTCCCACAGGCAAGTCTTTGAAATCATTGATGTCACATTGTGGCACAAAACGTAACACGTTGTGACACGCAAGTCGCTCCAGCTAAATAACTGATTTTCCTGCCACTTTCCAAGCGCAAGCTTGCGTAAGGTGTGTGTTTATTTTTGCCCCGCTACGCTCTAGCTCGATCGACCGATTTGCTCGCCTATCTCCTGGAATTTAGGTGCTCCGCGGCGAGGTCATGCAGCGGCGATCGGCCGCGTTTGTGACGATCTTAGTTTCGCCAAGTCTGTCGAAGCTCCTGGTCGAACCATCGCTCCGCATCCTCCAAGGGCCCCATGGTCGATCGGAACGTGAAGTAGCTGCTGTAACCCTGCCCCTCGGCCCACCGCTTGAAAGCCGAGAAGGAAGGTTGATCGACCGATCCAGCTTGGACCCCTGCGGCGGCGGCCCACTGGTGAACAAGGGCGCGGATGGCTGGCTCTGCCTCTGTTCGCTTCATGAACAAGCCATCCAGACTTGGTCACGGTTAGTAGGGGGCATAGCTCTGCCGACGCCCCGCACTCGCGAAGCTGCCTGACGAATCGTACGTCTGAATATCTGAAGGCTGAGCCAGCTGAACAGTGAAACGAACGCGGCTTACGGCTTCACTTCGATGGCGGCTGCGATCCGTTGTACCTGCGTCGGCGGTTCGGTCTGCGTGGACAACGGCAATCATGCCAGAGGAAGATGATGCGCTTGCGGTGCTTACCGTTTCGGCATCATCAACAACGGTGATTGCAACATCGAACTCGACCGGCGTCGCGTCGCCCGACTGCACCTTGGCAGTCTGTGAAATGAGCGCCGGGTTGATCCGAGCATTCGTGCCGAGCGCTGCGACGCTCTTCTGCGCGTCAGCAACACCACCAACGATTTGGCGGAGCGTTTCCGCGACGAACGTCTGCAAGTCCATGGTCAGCTTATCCCGGCAACATGCCAGCCAGGGCCGGCAAAAAGGGCAAAATGACGCCGAGATGATCCGCGGCGAGGCCCATAAAGTCGCGATAGGCCTGCTTGAAACCGGACTTGCCCTCCTGCTCCTTCATAATGGCGATTGCCTGGATGATCGCGAGGCGACTGTCTTCATCCGCGACCCCCTTCTGGACGGCCGAGGCCATCTCAGCAAACAGGTTCGTTTCGTTGACGACGTTGGTCGAATTGTCCGTGGAGTGAAGGTTCACCCGCGCGTTCTGACCCGTTACGTGGATGCTGTAATTCCCGCCCTTGCCAGCTTCGAACGTCCCTTTCCGGCGCACCCCGATATTGAAGTGTGCTGGAATGCCGTGGAAGTCGTCGTTGAATTGCGGGTCAGTGACCTCGAATGCCTCCTCTGTTCCATTGGGCAATGTGCGCCGAACCTCGTCGCCAGCAAGCACCTGAAGCGAGGCATCGAAGACCGTCACCTGCTTGCCGCTGAAGATCCCGCGTGCGGTCGATCGGACTGTCCCATCCGGCGCCACAACTTGAAGGTCTGAGTGAGGAAAGTCGGCAAAAGGGTTCATCGGATTTCCTCAGGTTTAGGGCAGCTGAAACCACATCATCGTCTGGACGAGGGGGGAGGCGTCTGCTTCGCCGGCTTCGATCGCCGCGGCCTCATCGAACCGTCCCTTAGCTCGGGCATAGCCAGCAGCAGCGCGCCGGCCCTGCTCGACTATGGCAACTTGGTCGGCCACTTCGGGGGCATGGTCACCGGCGCCGGGGATCGTGGAGACGGCTGAAAGCAAGCGGCGAAGAGCTTCTGGACGACTGAGGCCTCCACCCGAGCCCGCAATGAAAGCATCAAGGGCTTCGAGCTGGTCCGGTGGCAGGCGCAGTGTGATCGGCGTCGCGTCAGTTCGCGGCCGGCCTCGCCCCCTTTTTTCAACATCACTAATTGACATGATTAATAAGTAATGTCACTTAATGCGAGCCAACGCAAGGCTCCTACACCTCGCGCTGGCTCTAACCGTAACCGTCCTCTGGAGACGATCATGGCTACACACGCCCTATCGCCGGCACTGCCGCCGGCCAACAACGATCGCGCCACATTCAATCTCGCACTGGCACGATACGCGGACGCGACCGCCGCAAGGGACGCTCTGCCTTGCCCTTCGCCGATCGAGCGGGAGCTTGCCGCAGGTGATGCGGTGGACTTCGCGACCAAGCAGCTGGCGGCGGCGCCTGCCCCTGACCTGTCCGCCTTCGCAACCAAACTCCGCGTGATCCTGGCCGATCTCGGCACGCCGCCTCTCGTGGCGGAATGTCTCACGGTTGATGTACGTCGCTTGGCACGCGGGGAGGCACGAGCATGAGCCAGACCCTCGATCTCGCCGGTCGTCCTCTGTTCTTCCCGCCCTCGCTCGCGACAGACGATGCAGGCGTGATCCTCGCCCGACCACTGGATGAGCTCGCGCCGTTCGTCGGCGCGGTGGCGCCTAACCAGCTGCTGCCCTTCATTCGTCGCCTCATCAATGGGACGGCCAAGCGGCGGCGGCAGGAGCGATGGTCCGCGGTGAATCGGCAGCGGCTTCTACTTGCTCGCCTCTGCATTGACCGGATGCTGGACGAGGGGAGCTACACGCAGCCGACCGAAAACGAGGCGCATTGAGTAATCGCGCTTGACGCATAAACGTTCTGCAGGTAGTTTATGCGTCAAGCTCGAAAACAGGATTGCTCGTGGCAAAGCTCCCTCGACTTATCGAAACGGTGGCGAACAATTCTGGCATTCCGCAGCCGACGGTTTCGCTCACGGCTCGTCATGTGCGTGAGGCAGGTATGATCTCCTCAGGTGGCCGTGGTCCCGGCGGCGCGGAGATGACACCGACCGACGCAACGAACCTTCTGATCGGCACGGTGGCCGCAATGCAGGTCAAAGATGCTCCAGAGGTGGTGAAGCTGTTCCGTAGCGCCAAGCCTATCACTCCAAGCTGGGGCGATCCTCACGCTGACGCCAAGATATCAATCCCGCGATTTGCGGAGCTGACCTTCGGCGAGATGCTCGATGCGCTGTTCAATCAGCTCGCCGTCTCGGAAGATGTTTTCGACACGACCACCGGTCAGCCGGTGGATTTGGAACTAGAGTTTCAGCGCACCGGCCACGGCTATTCAGTTACGCCTATGCTGACGATCGGCCGCAATATCGACGATATGCGCGAACTCACCAACCACTACTTTTACCATGCCAATCATCCTGCGTTTGAAGGCGTCAGCGAAGCCGAGCGGAAGGCTCGCGCTCAGATGCTGTATTCCAAGGGTAGCCACGGCCTAGCCATTACCGCAACGGTACGAGATCTGTTGATCTTCCCGATCGCGGACTGTTTGGCAGGTCGGGAGATTGCATACGAGGTGCAGAGATGAGCCGCCTCATGACTGCCCAGCAGGTGGCAGACGAGTTTGGCTTGCCCAGCGCGCGGACCGTTCGAACCATGCGCACTCGCGGCCTTGCCGCCGTCCCGCTCGGCAAAGCCTATCTGTTCGACCGCGCTGATGTGGAGCGCTTTATCGAAAACGCGAAGGTGTCGATATGCCCCGCCCCAACCAAGGCCCCAAGCTCGACTACCGCGCCGATCGAGGGCAATTCTACATCACGTGGAGCGAAGCCGGTCGCTCACGCCGGCGCAGCACTGGCACGGGCGACCGCGAGGCAGCTCATATCGCGCTCGCGGAGTTCATCCGCGATCGACAGCAGCAGTCCCGCCCCATCGGGCCAAGTGCTCCGTCCGAATTTCCCATCGACCAGGCCTTAGACTTGTACGGGCAGCAGCACGCGCCGACGACGGAAGCGCCGGAGCGCATCGGGTACGCTATCGAGGCCCTTCTACCGTTCTGGCAGAACAGCACGGTTGGCGACATCACCGAGGCCACCTGCAAGGCTTATGGCCGTTGGCGTGAGCGCTCGGATGGCACGGTGCGTAAGGAGCTTGGAGTGCTCCGCGCCGCCGTCAACTTCGCTCACCGTCATGGGCGCATCACGACGGCCCCCTACGTGTTCCTGCCCGAAAAGCCCGAAGGGAAGAGCCGCTGGCTGACGCATAGCGAGGCGGCGGCTCTCGTTCGCGCGGCGCGTCGTGCCCGCTCCACCGCCGGTCTCAGCTACGCCACCAGCAGCCGGGGCTATCTGCCTCTCTTCATTCTCCTCGCACTTCATACGGGTGCCCGAAAGGAAGCCTTGTTGTCGCTCCGCTGGCCTCAGGTCGACCTGACCCGCGGCGTGATCGACCTCAACCCAGCCGGCCGGCGGCGAACGGCTAAAGGGCGAGCAGTGATCCCAATCCCGGATCGGCTGATGACGTTACTTCGCCTCGCTCAGCGCCGCGGGACCGATCTCGGGTACGTGCTTCACCAGGACGGCGAGCGCATCCTCGATATCAAGCGCAGCTTCGCTCGAGCCTGCCGGGATGCGGGGCTCGCCGGAGTCACGCCACACACGCTTCGGCACACTTGCGGCACATGGCTAGCGCAGCGCGGTGTCGATCTTTGGGAGGTGGCAGGTTGGCTTGGGCAGACGCACGCCCGCACGACCGAGCTCTACGCCCACCATCATCCCGACCACTTCAAGGCCGCGAAGCGCGCGGTCGATCGGAGGCACTCATGACCTTTGGGCGCATAACGGGCGCGCTACCAACGTCAGTTCACGTCCCGTTCGCGGGATCAAAGCTGGAACGGGCGCGCAAAAACGGCAGAAATGCGTGGGGGAGCAGTCCTCCGAAGGCAGAGGCCACAGGTTCGAATCCTGTCGGGTGCGCCATTTAAGTACAGAACTGCGAACCGCGAACGCCGCCGATTTCCCGCTCGAAGCGGCGACGAGGCTTTGAAGCAGGTCCGATTTCGTCCCCATGATCCGAACTTCGTCATCCGCGACCTCGACACGTTGAGCGAAGGCGCGCAGGTGATCCCGCCGATAACCGCCTCCTTCGATCCTCAAGCTCCTGCGCGCTGCGTCTGCAAGTGCGTCGATCATATCCGGCGTAACGGCCCGCTCCCCGGAGTTGTCGAGCGTCGCCTGTATCCGCTCGGCGTCGGCCGTTGCCTGATCGCGGATCGCCTTTAGATTGGCGATCCGGTCCTTCAGTCCCGCGTCGTCCAGCGCTGCGACGCCTGATTCGATCGCGTCGTAGAGCCGGTTGAGGCGCTGATCGGTCTCCGTGATTCGCCGGTTCAGTTCCGCCAGATGCTCGCGGCGACGTTCGGTTCGTTCCTGCCGCCGATCGAGAAGGCTCGACAGGATCGTCTCCAACCGCTTCGGTTGGAGAAGGCGATCTTCGAGATGGCTTGCGACCAGATGGTCGAGCTTGTCCATTCGGATCGAGCGGCCTTCGCAGCCTTCCTTACCCTGCCGCGCCTTGGTCGAGCAGGTGTAGTAGGTGTACTGCCCGCCATTGCCCCTGCCGGTGCGCAGCGTCATCGCCCCGCCGCACTTCGCGCAGAAGCATATGCCGGTGAGCAGCGTCGGCCCGCTCGTCACCCGCGCGGGCACCAGCATCGGATTGCGGGATTTGAGACGCGCCTGAACGGCGTCGAAGGTATCCCGGTCGATCAGCGGCGGCACCGCCATGACCGCCACTTCACTCTCCGGCTTCTTTTCGCGGCCCTTGCATTAGGCTAGCGCTTCGGCTGACTCTGGAAACCTGCCTATCGGCCTTTGGCCAACATCTGCGGCGAGCTGACGTTCAATGCCTCGTTCAGACCGCCTGACGGTGTGGTAGCTATAGATAGGGCTGGTGGAGCCATTCATTTCGGCTTTTGCACGCCCTGACCCGTCAATCGCTCCACTGGTCTGCCTTGGAAAACCCGGTCCATTTCTGAAGAGAGCCCGTGAGGGTATCTGGAATGGAGAAAGACATGGGACGTCAGCGGTTTACGCCGGAGCAGATCATCGCGAAGCTGCGTGAGGTTGATGTGCTCGTCGGCCGAGGTTTGACGGCCGTCGAGGCTTGCCGGCAGATCGGCATTGCTGAGCAGACACTGTATCGATGGCGTAAGGAATATGGCGGGCTGAAGGTCGATCAGGCTCGCCGGATGAAGGACCTGGAGCGCGAGAATGCGCGGTTGAAGAAGCTCGTCGCAGATCTCGCGCTCGACAAGGCAATCCTCCAGGAGGCGTCCAAGCTAAATTTCTGAGTCCCTCCCGTCGCCGCGAGGCGATCGAGCAGGTCCGTCGCGTGTTGCCGGTATCGGAGCGGCGGACTTGCCGGGTACTTGGCCAGCCCCGCTCGACGCAGCGCCACCCACCGAGGGACGATACCGACGAGCAGCGGCTGACCGCCGACATCATCGCGCTGGCGACGAACTATGGTCGCTATGGCTATCGTCGTATCCATGCTCTGCTCGGCAACGCCGGCTGGCAAGTCAGCCTGTCGGTGGTCGAGCGGATCTGGCGGCGGGAGGGTTTGAAGGTTCCCAAACGGCAGCCGAAACGCCGCCGTCTCTGGCTGGGCGACGGGTCGTGCATCCGCCTTCGCCCTCAACATCGCGGGCATGTCTGGTCCTATGACTTCGTCGAGGATCGGACCCACAACGGACGCAAATTCCGAATGCTCAACATCATCGACGAGTTCAGCAGAGAGTGCCTGGCCATGGTGCCATTGCGGCGCTTCCGGTCGAACGACGTCATCGACGTGCTGGCCGATCTGTTCATCGAGCATGGGCCGCCTCAGCATATCCGGTCCGATAGCGGCCCAGAATTCGTCGCTCACGCCGTCCAGGGCTGGCTCGGCAGGCTGGGCGTCACCACCCTCTATATCGAGCCGGGCAGCCCGTGGGAAAACGGCTATATCGAAAGCTTCAACGCTCGCCTGCGTGACGAGCTGCTCAACGGCGAGATCTTCTACAGCCTCGAGGAGGTCCGCTGCGTCACCAACTGGTGGCGCGACCATTACAACCGAGCGCGGCCGCACAGCAGTCTGGGATACCGCCCGCCTGCGCCAGAGACGACGATGATGCCAACGTGGCCGCTCGGCTCCGCTGCGCTCCGCCTCCCGTCCACGCTCGCATCGGAGGTGCACCGCAACCGAGATCATATTACATTTTTACACTACGCCGTTTGACACCGTAGTAGCCTTATTACAAACTAACACTAACAGGTCGGTCATGATGCCGATCGTGGGTTTGCAAGCGGGGGCCTCATGAGCAGCGTTACGATCACGGACAATCTGTTCTCTCTCGGAACGGCGGGCGATGCCGCCGCGGTGGCGGGATGCGGCTGCGCCTTCTGCGCAGCGATGGCCGGCAGCGGTTCCGCCACGCCGCATGTCACAACCGACACGACGATCGCCCGCAGCGGCGCGGAGATGCTGACACAGCATTATTCCGACAAGGGGTTCTACTATTTCTCCGGTGACCGGAACATCGATGCGGTGCTCATCGGCTCGCGCTGGACCGCAACGACGCTCACCTTCTCATTCCCCAGCAACGGCAACGTCTATGGGACCAACTACGATTCCGGTCAGAACACCCTGCAACTGCCGTTCAACGACGCGCAGAAGGCGGCAGCGCGTCAGGCGTTCGATCTCGTCTCGGGCTATACCGGGCTGAAGTTCGTCGAGGTCGCGGCCGACGCCGCGGAGCGTCCGACCTTCCGCCTTTCCTCGACGGCGGCGGCGAACGTCGGGTCGGCGATGGGATATTTCCCGCACACCACCGAAAATCTCGGCGGCGACATCTGGTTCGGCCGGACGGCGCAGCCCTATTACGAGACGCCGCAGCGCGGGAACTGGGGCTTCGTCACGATCATGCACGAGATCGGGCACACGCTCGGCTTGAAGCATGGCCATTCCGATTATACCGACGCGGATCTCGGCTCGTTCTTCGATCTTGACGGACCGTTCTACGGCACCCGTGCCCTGGAATATGATCGCGACGGCCAGCCGTGGTCGATCATGTCGTACACGACCTCGCCCAATACCTCGTCGGTCTTCAACGGCGATCAGCAGAACCAGGCGCAGACGTACATGATGTACGACATCGCCGCGCTCCAGTATCTCTACGGTGCCAATTACACGACCAACGCGGGCGACACCGTCTACCGCTGGGACCCGAAGACCGGCGCATTGTCGGTGAACGGGGTGTGGCGTGACGCGCCGGCCGGGAACAAGGTTCTGGAAACCGTCTGGGATGGTGGCGGCAACGACACCTACGATTTCAGCAACTATTCCGGCAACCT
Organism: Sphingomonas phyllosphaerae; assembly: GCF_036946485.1. Taxonomy (GTDB): domain Bacteria; phylum Pseudomonadota; class Alphaproteobacteria; order Sphingomonadales; family Sphingomonadaceae; genus Sphingomonas; species Sphingomonas phyllosphaerae_E. Next base: position 354,954 of record NZ_JAQIJA010000006.1, on the reverse strand, counting down.
GTCGATCGATCTCCGCCCGGGCGAGTTCTCGACGCTGTCGACCGCGCAGATCGCCAATGCGCTCGCTTATGTTGATGGCGATGCGCCGATGATCGGCAATGTCGGCAACGCGTTGCTCTATCAGGACAACACGGCCTCGCTGATCGAGAATGCGATCGGCGGCGCCGGGAACGACCGGATCGTCGGCAATCAGGCCAATAACCGGCTGGAAGGCGGCGCCGGCGACGATCTGCTCGTCGGTGGCGCGGGCAGCGACGTGCTGATCGGCGGCGCGGGCAACGACGTCGCCGATTTCTCGGACGCCAAGACGGCGATCAGCATCACCTTCAACAACAACACCGCCGACATCATCGTCGCGAACGGCGGCGATCGTGACGTCTTGCGCCAGGTCGAGGGCGCGATCGGCACCGCGTTCAACGATACGTTGATCGGCGACCGTTCGGACAATTTCCTGTCGGGCGGCAGCGGCGGGAGCGACTATCTGAACGGCGGCGCGGGTAACGATACGCTGGTCGGTGCCGGCGACACGATCGTCTATACGGATCGTCCCGACCTGATCGAAACCACGCCGTGGAACAATCAGTGGCGCGGCGGCGCGGTGAGCCTCGATGGCTCGTTCGACCTCGTCCATGCGAACCTCGTCACGCAATCCACCGTCCTTCCCCATGCGACGGTGCAGGCGACCGGCCCCGGCGGCGGCGCGGACTATTATAGCTTCACCGCTGTTGCCGGCTCGAAGCTGATCCTCGATCTCGACAATGTGCCCCCCGACTGGACGGGCATCGAGCTGCTCGACGCGCAGGGCAACGTGCTTGCCGGCAATTACGGCGTCGACCGCACCGACGCCGGCAGCCGATCCGGCGGCGCGCCGTGGCTGGAGGCGCTCATCCCGACCGATGGTGTCTTCTATGTGCGCGTCGGCGGCGTGTACCGCAATTATCTCGACGACGGGAGCGAAGTCGACGAGGTGGGCGGCTTCCCACGGGACCTGCCCTATATCCTGAACGTCTCGCTGGAGAATGCGGCGGTAGAGGCCACGGTCACGGCGAAGGGCGCGAGCCGCTTCTACGGCGGCGACGGTGACGACCTGATCGTCGCGGCCAGCGGCGACGACCTGGTCTCGGGCGGCGCGGGCGTCGACACCTTGTCCTATACCAAGGCGCGGGCCGGCGTGACGGTCGACCTGACCGTGACGAAGGCGCAGAATACCGGTGGTTCGGGGATCGACACGATCAGCGGGATCGAGAACCTGACCGGCTCCCACTTCAACGACGTCCTGAACGGCACGGCCGGCAACAACGTGATCGCGGGCGGCGGCGGACATGACCGGCTGAACGGCGGCGCCGGGCGCGATACGATCTCGTTCGCGGGGCTGGATCGCGGCGTGACGTTCAGCCTGGCCGCACAGGGCAGCGACCAGTTCCTCCAGCCGGGCTCCTCGGTGATCGCGACCGGTTTCGAGGATATTCTCGGCAGCGCCGGCAACGACACGCTGACCGGCAATGCGAGCGCCAATCGGATCAACGGCGGCGCAGGCGACGATGTGCTGGTGGACAGCGCCAGCGGGCTGTCGACCGGCACCGACACGATCGACGGCGGCGCAGGCTTCGATACCATCAGCTTCAAGACGCACGCCAACGGCATCTCCGCGTTGCTGACGGGGCGCGACAGCGGCACGGTCATCTCGGATGACGGTGCGCTGCTCGCCACCTTCACCAACATCGAGGCGGTTGAGGGCGGCCGCGGCGACGACATGCTGATCGGCGACGAAGGCAACAACACGCTGGGCGGTCGCGAGGGCGCGGACATGCTCGTCGGCGGCGGTGGCGCGGACACGCTGGAGGGCGGTTTCGGCGACGACATCATCGACGGTGGCGAGGGCAACGACACCGCGGTGTTCAGCGCGGCGGTCGACCACTATGTCGATCTCGCGCGGTTCGACGAATATGACACCGGCGAGGGAACCGACTGGCTGATCAACATCGAGAATTTGCGCGGCGGCGCCGGCAACGACAGCTTCTTCGGCAACGCCGGGAACAACATTTTCTATGATGCCGGTGGCGACGACCTGTACGTCGGACGTGGCGGCAGCGACACGGTCGACTATTCGAACGCGACCCGCCTGTTGAAGGTCGACCTGACGATCGCATCGCAGCAGGACACCGTGGGTGGCGGCTTCGATACCTTCGACGGGGTCGAGAACATCGTCGGCGGCAATTTCGGCAACATGCTGTTCGGCACCGCCGGCGCGAACCGTCTGGTCGGCGGCAGCGATGTCGATGCGCTGGTCGGCGGCCAGGGTGACGACCGGCTGGAAGGCGGCGACGGCGACGACATGCTGATCGGCGACGAAACCGGGCTGATCACCACCGCGCTCGCCGCATCGAACAACGACACGCTCATCGGCGGCCGTGGCGCGGACCGGCTGATCGGCGGCGAAGGCGATGACACGCTGATCGGCGGGTCGGGCAACGACATCCTGATCGGCGGGTCTGCGCGGGTGGTGCAGGCCGGCAACAACTTCAGGATCGAGGGCCTGATCCTGATGGATGGCGGGTTCGACACGCTCGACGGTGGCGAAGGCAACGATCTGGGCGTCCTGTATTACGACGGCCGCAAGGAGGCGATCCGCCTCGACATGCACGATACGCAGGCCCGAAACGTGGTCTATGCCGATGGCGTGGAGCATGGATCGGTCACCAGCGTCGAGACGCTCCGCTTCTACGGCGGCGTCGGAAACGACTGGGTGGAAACCGGCGCCGGCTATGATGTCCTGCAAGGCGGCGCGGGCAACGATCACCTCGCGGCGGGCGCTGGCGACGACATCGTCAACGGCGGCGCGGGCGACGATTGGCTGGATGGCGGCATCGGCGTCGATACCATCAGCTATGCCGGCGCGACGGCGGGGGTGACGGTCGACCTGCGACGCACCGATGCGCAGGATACCGGCGGTGCCGGGATCGACACGATCAGCAACTTCGAGAATGTGACGGCCAGCGCCTTCAGCGACACGATCTACGGCGATGACGGCGCCAATATGATCCGCGATGGCGTGGGCGGCGACGATCGCATCTATGGCATGGGCGGCGACGATATTCTGGGAATCGCGCGCACCTATGGCCAGCCGGCGCAGACCGTGCTGATCGACGGCGGCACCGGGAACGATCTGATCGAATATTTCTCGATCCCGGTCTACAACCGCTTCATGCCGCCGCGCTTCTATCGCCAGACCGACACCGTGACGCTGATCGGTGGCGACGGTGACGACCGGATCAACATCTCCGGGCAGAAGACAGGCTATGTCGATGCCGGTGCGGGCGACGACATCGTCGCGATCGGCGTCGGCGGGCTCAACCCCTCGACGCTAGAGGTGACGCTGGGGGCCGGGCGCGACATCCTGTCGTTCCTCTACGTCGACAATTTCGTCGGCGAGATCGACCGCGTGAATATCGTCCACGATTTCCAGACGGGCGCTGGCGGCGACAAGATCGACCTCACCCGCATTCTGGGCGGCTGGTACACCGGGACCAACCCCTTCTCGATCGACCAGATGAAGCTGGTGCAGGACGGCGACAACGTGCTGTTGCAGGTCGATATGGATCGCAGCGGCACCTATTTTCAATGGCGCACGATGCTGACCCTCGAACATACCAAGGTCGAGGATTTCACCGCCGACAATTTCTACCGTGTCGACGGCGACGGCATCTTCACGCCCTATGTCATCGTCCCGTTCGATCCGAAGGGCGGCGCGGCAGCGCCGAGCGAAACAATGGCCGGTATCCTGCCGCTGTCGAACGCCATGCCGGACCTTGGCACGCCGACCGACGACTTCGCTGCCAACGGCTTTGCGGTCGGCCCCGAACAGGCTGCTCCGACCTCCGGCAGTCCGCTGGTCGATGCGTGGCGCGACCTGCCCGCGCCGACGCCCGCAGCACCTGCGGCGACCACCGCAGGCTTCGACGTCGACGACCTCGCGGTCGATCCGGCGTTCAGCCATGTCAATCAGTGGCACCGCTTCGGGCTGGACCTGCACAACCAGTTGCACATGGCCTGATCGCCGAGAGAACAGTCGATTGAAGGGACGCCGCGGCAGCGATGCCGCGGCGTCCTTCTATTGGGCGAGCAGCGCCGCCAGCCCAGGCGGACGCGCGGTCCGCAGTTCCAGCGCATCGAGCGGCGACGGCGGCACCGCATCGGGGTTGTCGCTGCGCAGCGCCACGAGCCGGATATCGGTCTGCAAAAGGCCGTGGATCAGGCAGCTCAGGAACCGGCTGTCGGTATAGACCGCGTTCAGCACATGCGCCGGCTCCAGCCGCAATTGCGCCAGCAGCACCTCGGACGCGTCGGTCACCAGGATCATGCCCAGCCCCGGCCACCGCGCGATGACTTCCGCCGGCGGCTGGCCCTTGTAGGGCATCGTCTCGGTGACATCCTCAGGGCGGTAGGCGATGCCCGCGATCGTCACGCCGCGCGCCGTTGCCGCCGCCAGATCGTCCTTGAACAGGTCGTATAGCGGCGGCATCATGTCCAGCATCACGGTCTGGCGCACACTTGCCAGCATCGCACGGACGCGCTCGATCGTCTGTGGCACGGTGCGCAGCCGTGACAGCGTCTCGTCGGGCGGCGGGGCATGAACGGATTCGAGGACGGTCAGCGCCGACCCGATCCGCTCGTCGAAGCCGTTGCGCAGCCCCGCCAGCAATTGCGCGGGCGGCACCGGAACGTAGCTCACCGCCTCGCTCCCGTCGGTCTCATCGAGAACCGCGCCCTTTTGGGAGAGCGCGTTCAGGGCCTGGTAGACATTGGCCGGCGCCCGGCCGATCCGCTGCGCCAGGCGATATCCCGTGGCGGGCGACTGTCGCAGCAGCTCGCAGTAAACCGTTGATTCTAACTGGTTGAACCCCAGCGCCGTCAACGCCGATTCTGGCTCGCTCATCGATGGTCGCGAACGTCGTTGGTCATGCGCGATATGTAAACGAACGCCGATCGCGTGCAATCCGCTGCGCGCAGCGGCGCGAACCGGTGCCATCCGCGCTTTCGGGATCGACAATGTGCCCCACCGCTCCCGCAAGGCCGCTCACGTCTCGATCAATCGTTAACCATCTGCCGCTACCCACGGCAGCGGAGGTAGGGAATTTGACGCTCAATCAAACCATTACCGGGGCATCTCGGGTCGCGGGGGAGCTGGGGATCCGAACGCTCGATCTGCAGGCGGATATCTCAGAACTGGCGACGCGCGTCACCGCACAGGCGCGCACGATCGAGAGCGTCGGGGCGCAGACCCACCGGCTGACCGACGACGTCGAGAACGTCGCCGACGCCGCGCGCGAAGCGTCGGCCGCCACGATCGGCGCACACGGTCTGCTGGCCAGTTCGCACGTCCAGATCGACGCGGCGATGGGCGACGTGGTCGATCTGATCGCGCAGGTCAGCCGCATCCACGACAGCCTCGGCGCCTTCACCTCCGCGCTTGAAGAAGTCGGACGCGTGACCGCGACGATCGATGCGATCGCGAAACAGACCAACCTGCTCGCGCTCAACGCGACGATCGAGGCGGCCCGCGCCGGCAACGCCGGGCGCGGCTTCTCGGTGGTGGCGGGCGAGGTCAAGAAGCTGGCGTCGGAAACCGCCGCCGCCACCTCGCGCATCAACGGTTCGATCGAGGCGCTGACCACCCAGGCCGATGCGATGCTCGGCCGCGTCGATCAGGGCGTGACCAAGGCGCGGTCCGCACATCAGGGCACGCAGGACGTGAAGGCGCTGGTCGCGCAACTGCGCGGGCTGATGGACGGGCTGGAACGCAACAGCGACAGCGTGGTCCGCCGGATCGGCTCGATGCTGTCGGCGGTGGTCGAGGTGAAGACCGGGCTCGGTCAATTGTCCGAGACGTCGAGCGACAATGCCTCGGGTCTGCAACGCCTGTCGAAGCGGCTGACCTCGGTCAGCGACGACACCAACGCCCTGCTCCAATTGCTGGCGGAGAGTGACGCGGAGACGCCCGACCGTCCCTATATCCACTTCGCGCTCACCGCAGCGCGGCAGGTGTCGGAAGGGCTGGCCCAGGCGGTGGCGGCGGGAACGCTCGAACAGGCGGCGATCCTCGGCGACGCTTACGCGCCGGTCGCGGGCACCGATCCGCCGCTGTTCACCCATCCGGCGATGGCGACGATCACCGCGCTCGCCCCGACCGCAGCAGGAGGCGGCACGCGCCCTGCCCGGCTTCTTCGGGATGAGCTTCACCGACCGGCACTGCTTCGGCGCGGTGGCGATGCCCGAACGCTCGCTTCCGCAGCGGCCCGGGCAGCGGAGCTGGAACACCGAATATTCGCGCGCCGGGGTCTTCTTCCACTTCCCCGACACCGAGGAGCAGGTGAAGATTACCAAGCCGTTCTGCCTGAAGGCTTATCGACGTCTCGCCTCGGATGGCAGCGTCATCCTGCTCAAACAGGTGATCGCCTCGATCAACGTCAACGGCAAGCATTGGGGCATTCTGCAGCTCGCCTATAAGGATCAGGGGTAGGCGGCCGGCAGCGGCGGACCGCTAAGTCCGCCCGAACAGCTTCGCCACGCTCTTGAGGTCGAGCTTTACCCAGGTCGGCCGCCCGTGGTTGCACTGCCCGGAATGCGGCGTGACCTCCATTTCGCGCAGCAACGCGTTCATCTCGGCCGGGGACAGCACCCGACCCGCACGGACCGAGCCGTGGCATGCCATCGTCCCCGCGATCGCGTCGAGCCGCTCGCGCAGGCTAAGCGCCTCGTCATAGGCGGCCAGTTCGTCGGCGAGATCGGTGACCAGCCCCTTCGGGTCGCCGCTGCCCAACAGCGCGGGCGTAGCGCGCACCAGCATCGCGCGGGCGCCGAACCGCTCCAGCTCGAGCCCGAAATCGGCCAGCTCGGCGGCGCGCGCCTCCAGCCGATCGCACGCTGGTTCGTCCAGCTCGACCACCTCGGGGATCAGCAACGCCTGCGACGCGACGCGCCCGCCGGCCAGCGCCGCGCGCATCCGTTCCAGCACCAGCCGTTCGTGGGCGGCGTGCTGGTCGACCAGCACCAGCCCATCCTCCGCCTCGGCGACGATATAGGTCCTGGCCACCTGCCCGCGCGCGACGCCGAGCGGGTAGTCGTTCGTCGCCGGGGGCGGCGTCCAATCCGGGACGGACCGTGCGGCCGGCGGCGCGGCGAAAAACGTGGGACGCTGGTCTTGAAACGATAGCCCTCTCCCCTGCGGGGAGAGGGTTGGGTGAGGGGCCGCCCCAAGCGCATCGCTCGGTGAAACACCGGCCCCTCCCCCACCCAGCCTAGGGTCAACATCGCCCCGCGACGTCGAGAACATGCCGGGGGCATGTTCGACCCGAGGCTCCCCGGAGAGGCGGGGACTATTCTCTTGCTGCCACATCGCCATGATGTCGGTCGGGGCCGAATGCGCCACCCGGTGCCCCGCCGCGTCGAGCGCGCGGCGCAGGCCGGAGACGATCATCCCGCGCACCAGCGCCGGGTCGCGGAACCGCACCTCGGTCTTGGCGGGATGGACGTTCACGTCGACCTCGCTCGGCGGCACGTCGAGGAACAGCGCCACCACGGCATGGCGGTCGCGCGGCATCATCTCGGCATAGGCGCCGCGGATCGCGCCGATCAGCAGCCGGTCGCGCACCGGACGCCCGTTGACGAATAGATATTGATGGTCGGCCACCCCGCGGTGGAAGGTCGGCAGCCCCGCCACCCCGCCCAGTACATGGCCATCGCGCTCCAGGTCGATCGCCACCGAATTGTCGGCCAGCGCGCGATCGGTCAGCGCGGCGACCCGCGCCGGCCGACTCTCCGCCGCCGCGACCGACAGCGCGCGGCGACCGTCATGCTCCAGCGAGAAGGCGATGTCGGGTCGCGCCATCGCCAGCCGTCGCACGACGTCGAGGCACGCGGCATATTCGGACCGCGTCGAGCGCAGGAACTTGCGCCGCGCCGGCACCTGCGCGAACAACGCCTCGGCGACGACGCGCGTGCCCGGCGGCAAGGCGGCGGGCCCGTCGCGCTCCAGCACGCCATTGTCGACCGTCCGCGCCCATCCCTCGCTCCCGCGCGGGCGGCTCTCGATCGTCAGCCGCGCGACCGACGCGATCGAGGGCAGCGCCTCGCCGCGAAAGCCCAGCGTCGCCACCCGGTCGATATCCTCGTCGGGCAGCTTGGAGGTGGCATGGCGCTCCAGCGCCAGCGCGATCTCGTCGGGCACCATGCCGCAGCCGTCGTCGGCCACCTCGATCCGCTCGATCCCGCCGGCCGACAGCACGACCGCGATCCGCGTCGCGCCGGAATCGATCGCGTTCTCGACCAGCTCCTTTAACGCGCTGGCCGGTCTTTCCACCACTTCACCGGCGGCGATACGGTTGACCAGATGCGAGGGGAGACGGCGTATTGACACAGCGCAGCACGTAGCCCAAGCCGCGGCATCCCGCGACCCCGCAGATACCATCGCCAGCATGATTCCTGCGGGATGCGCGGACTTGGACGATCACTGCCGGCGCCCTCCATCCGGCGACAACGACACGGACGACAACGTCAATGATATTCTCGCGCCTGTTCAAGATGACCTCGCACGACATGGCGATCGATCTCGGAACCGCGAACACGGTCGTCTATGTGCGCGGCCGCGGCATCGTGCTCAACGAGCCGTCGGTGGTGGCGGTCGAGACGATCAACGGCGTCAAGCGCGTGAAGGCGGTCGGTGAGGACGCCAAGCTGATGATGGGCAAGACGCCCGGCTCGATCGAGGCGATTCGCCCCTTACGCGACGGCGTGATCGCCGACATCGACGTCGCCGAGCAGATGATCAAATATTTCATCGAGAAGGTGCATGGACGCCGGCGCTTCATGCGCTGGCCGGAGATAGTGATCTGCGTCCCCTCGGGCTCGACCAAGGTGGAGCGCCGCGCGATCCGCGACGCCGCGCAGAATGCCGGCGCCAGCGCGGTCTATCTGATCGAGGAACCGATGGCGGCGGCGATCGGCGCGGACATGCCGGTGACGGAGCCGGTCGGCTCGATGGTCGTCGACATCGGCGGCGGCACCACCGAGGTCGCGGTCCTGTCGCTGCGCGGCCTCGCCTACACCACCTCGGTGCGCGTCGGCGGCGACAAGATGGACGAGGCGATCGTCAGTTACGTGCGCCGCAACCACAATCTGTTGATCGGCGAGGCGACCGCCGAGCGGATCAAGCAGGAACTGGGCTGCGCCAAGCCGCCCGCCGATGGCATCGGCAAGACCGTCTTCATCAAGGGACGCGATCTGGTGAACGGCGTGCCCAAGGAAATCCAGATCACGCAGGCACAGATCGCCGAAGCGGTCAGCGAACCGGTCGCGGCGATCGTCGACGGCGTGCGCATCGCGCTGGAGAATACGGCACCCGAACTGGCGGCGGATATCGTCGATCAGGGGATCGTGCTGACCGGCGGCGGCGCGCTGCTCCACGGGCTGGACGAGGTGCTGCGCGACGAAACCGGGCTGCCGGTGACGGTGGCGGACGAACCGCTGATCTGCGTCGCGGTCGGCACCGGTCGCGCGCTGGAGGACCCGCTGTTCCGTGCGGTGTTGCAGAACGGGTAACCGATAGACCCGTTCGTGCTGAGGAGGTGTTGAGCCTGCCGAAACACCGTCTCGAAGCACCGCGCCGCGCGGCCCCTTCGAGACTAGGCTTCGACAAGCTCGGCCTTTCCTCACGGCGAACGGAAGGACGTATAATGGCAGGTCACCACATAATCTGAAGGCGGGAGGTGACGGCAATGGCGCCGTCGCGGGATCGGCGCCCCGGCTTTTCGCGGCGCGCGCAATACGGGCTGTTCGTCACCTACATCCTCGGCATCGCCGGGGCGGTGGTGGGGGCGGTGCTGCTTGCGCTGTCGACCTTCAACCCGGCCGCCTTCGCGATGGCGCGCGCCGCGCTCGCCGAAGTGACCGCGCCCGTCTCCACCGCCGCCGCAGGGGTCGTCGGTGCCGTGGGCACGGTGCCGCGCGAGATCGGGACATGGTGGCGCGTCCATGACGAGAATGCCGAGCTGCGGGCGCGTTTGGCGCGGGCGCGTGGCGCGTTGCTGGTCGGGCGTCAGGCGCGGCTGGAGAACGTCCGGCTCCGCGCGTTGCTCGCCTTGCGCGATCAGAACCCGCAAGTGGTCGCCACCGCAAGGATCGTCAGCACCAGCGCGTCGAGCACGCGCCGCTACGGCCTGTTGAACGCCGGGACGTGGCAGGGTGTCGCCGAAGGGCAACCGGTTCAGGGACCGGAGGGGCTGATCGGCCGCGTCCTCTACACCGGCCCCAACACCGCCCGCGTGCTACTGATCACCGATGCCGAGAGCGTGGTGCCGGTGCGTCGCTCGCGTGACGGCAGGCCCGCGCTGGCGGCGGGGCGCGGCGACGGGCTGATCGACATTCGCACCATCGACACCGCCGACGGCAAGTTCCGCCCCGGCGACATCTTCGTCACCTCCGGCACCGGCGGCATGTTCGTTCCGGGCGTGCCCGTGGCGCGCGTGCTGCGCGACGGCACCGACAGCGCGCCGGCCCGGCCGTTCGCGCGTCCCGACACGCTGGACGTCGCGATCGTCCATCGTGCATTCATGCCGCCCCCGCCACCGACGCCGACACCCGCCTCCACGCCGACCACGACGCCTACGCCCGATCCGTGACGCCCCCTGTCCGCCCGCCCTTCGAGGAACCGCTCGGCCGTCGACGTGCGCGGCTGTTGCCGTGGGCGACGGTGATGGTCGGCTCGCTGGTCACCATCCTGCCATGGGGGGCGACGCTGCCGCTGCTGCCGCCGGTCGGGTTGCTGCTCATGCTGTCGTGGCGATTGCTCGCGCCATTGTCGCTGCGCGTCTGGGCGCCCGCCTTGCTCGGCCTGTTCGACGATCTGCTGTCGGGTCAGCCGCTGGGCAGCGCGATGCTGCTGTGGACGCTCGCATATTTTCTCGTGGACGCGATCGACGCACGTTCGGGCGTCCGCGATTTCAAGCAAAGCTGGGCGATCGCCGCGCTGGCGATCGCGTTCGTGCTGCTCGGCGGCCGACTGGCGGCGACGCCGCTCGATGCCCATGTCGACAGCGTGCTATTGATCCAGATGATGATTTCGGTGTTGCTCTTCCCCGCCGCCGCGCGACTGGTCGCGTGGATCGACCTGCGGCGCGCGCTGTGAGGCCGCGCGCGCCCAGGATCATGACCGAGGCGGCGCAGAGCTACAGCTTCTCGCGCCGCGCATGGCTGCTCGGCGCCGGGCAGGCCGGGCTCGGCGCGCTGCTGATCGGCCGGATGGGCTATCTCGCGATCGCGCAGAACGAGCATTACAATCTGCTCGCCGAGAGCAACCGCGTCAGCATGACGATGATCCCGCCGCGCCGCGGCTGGATCGTCGACCGCCACAACCAGCCGATCGCGAGCAATCGCACCGACTTCCGCGTCGACGTGATCCCCGACCGGCTGGAGGACAAGGATCGCGTGCTCGCGCATCTGCGCGGGTTGCTCGGCCTCACTGACGAGGATCTGGCGCAGATCAATGCCGAGCTTGAGCACGCCCCCGGCTTCCGCCCGGTCGAGATCGCCGAGAACATCGATTGGGAACGCTTTGCCGCGGTGCAGGTGCGCCAGCCCGAGCTGCCCGGCGTCGCCCCGACCCGCGGCTTCGCACGCCATTATCCGGCCGGCCCGGCGGTCGCGCATCTGATCGGCTATGTCGGCGCGGCGACCGCCGAACAATATAAGAAGACGCGCGACCCGCTCTATGTCACGCCCGGCTTCAAACTCGGCAAGGACGGGCTGGAAAAGACCATGGAGCCGCTGCTGCGCGGCACCGCGGGCGCGAAGCGCGTCGAGGTCACCGCGCGCGGCAAGCTGGTCAAGGAACTCGCCACCCGCCCCGACGTCCCCGGCCGCACGCTAAGGCTGACGATCGACGCCGGGCTTCAGGAATATGCCGCGCGGCGGCTCGGCACCAACTCGGGCTCGGCGGTGGTGTTCGACTGCACCAATGGCGAGATGCTCGCGATGGTGTCGATGCCGGCCTACGACCCGAACACCTTCTCCGAAGGCATCAGCCAGATGGAGTGGAAGATGCTCAGCGAGGACGACCACGTCCCGCTGATGAACAAGGTGACGCAGGGGCTCTATCCGCCGGGCTCGACCGTCAAGCCGATGAACGGCCTGGCGCTGCTCGCCGCCGGGGTCGGCGCGAACGAGCGCGTGTTCTGCTCGGGCGCGATGCGCGTCGGCAATGGCGTGTTCCACTGCCACAAGCGCGGCGGCCACGGCCCGCTCGATCTCAAGAACGCGATCATGCAGAGCTGCGACATCTATTTCTACGAGATGGTGCGCCGCGTCGGGTATGACAAAATCGCGCCGGTCGCGCGCGAGCTGGGGCTGGGGCAGAAGTTCGACCTGCCGTTCGCCACGCAACGCTACGGCACGGTCCCCGACAGCGCGTGGAAGCAGCGCAAGTACAAGACCGATTGGAAGGTCGCCGATTCGCTCAACGCCTCGATCGGGCAAGGCTATGTACTGTCCAACCCGCTCCAGCTCGCGGTGATGGCCAGCCGGCTCGCGTCGGGGCGCAAGCTGGTACCCACGCTGATCCGCGATCCGTTCAAGCCGCAGGCCGAGATGCTGCCGATCGATCCCGAGCATTTCCGCATCATCCGCGAGGCGATGGACGGAGTCGTCAACCATGGCGGCACCGGCGGCGCGGCGCGGATGCTGGTGCCCGGCATCGCGATCGCCGCCAAGACCGGCACCGCGCAGGTGCGCCGGATCACGATGGCGGAGCGGCGCTCGGGCGTGCTCAAGAACGGGCAATTGCCGTTCAAGCTGCGCGACCACGCCTTGTTCGTCTGCTTCGCGCCCTATGACAATCCGCGCTATGCCGCGGCGGTGGTGCTCGAGCACAACGGCCATACCGTCCGGAACCTCGACACGCCGATGATCGGCCGCGACATCATGACCTACCTTTTCGACCGCGACCGCGCGATGAAGAGCCTTGCCGAGGTCGAGCCGACCTGGGGCGGCGACATCGCGACGCGCATGGCCGTGCAGCGCGCCGCCTATCGCGCCGCGCACGCCCCCCGCCCCGCCGGTGGTCGACGACGACGACGTGCCCGCGTCGAACTCGCCCGCGGTGGAGGCGGCGACCGACGCATCGAACGCCAGCGCAGAGGCGACCGCGCGTGACATCGCCACCAGCGGCGGACCCGCCCGCACCGGCTCCCCCGAGCCGGAAACCGAAGGCGAGCGTCGCGCGGCACCGCTGGACTCCGCCCCGGAGGCGCCGCGATGAGCGGCTTCGTCCCCGCGCCGCTCGCGGTTCTGCCATGGCGTATCCTGCTGCTCGTCACCGCGATCGGCGGGTTCGGGCTGATCGTCCTCTATTCGGCTGCCGGTGGCAGCCTGCGCCCGTGGGTGATCCCGCAGGGGCTGCGTTTTGCGGTGTTCATGATCGGCGCGGTGGCGCTGTCGCGCGTGCCGCTCGACTGGTGGAAGAAGTCCGCCTTCTACATCTACGGCACCTTCCTGATCCTGCTGATCCTGGTCGAGCTGCTGGGCGCGGTGCGCGGCGGTAGCCAGCGTTGGCTGGGGTTCGGCCCGATCCGCATCCAGCCGTCGGAAATGATGAAACTGGCGATCGTGCTGGCGCTCGCGCGCTTCTACGACATGCTGCCCGCTGCCGAGACGCGCCGCTTCCAGGCGGTGTGGCCGGCCGCGATGCTGATCGGGATGCCTGCGTTGATCGTCATGGCGCAGCCCGATCTGGGCACCGGATTGATGATCTGCGCCGGCGGCGCGACCTTGATGTTTCTGGCGGGCGTCCCGCTACGGCTGTTCGTCGGCGGCGCCATGGCGGCGGCGGTGGCGATCCCGCTCGCCTTCAACTACGTCCTGCACGAATATCAGCGCCATCGGATCCTGATCTTCATGGACCCGGAAAGCGACCCGCTCGGCACCGGCTATCACATCAGCCAGTCGAAGATCGCGATCGGCTCGGGCGGGCTGTTCGGCAAGGGCTTCCTGCAAGGCACCCAAAGCCACCTCGACTATCTGCCCGAGGGCCACACCGACTTCGTCTTCGCGACGATGGCGGAAGAATGGGGGCTGGCGGGCGGTGCCTTCCTCATCATCGCGTTCCTGCTGGTGATTCGCTGGGGGGTGAATGTCGGCGTGCGCGCCGAGGACCGCTTCGCCAAGCTCGCGGCGGCGGGACTGGCGACGACGATCTTCTTCTACATGGCGATCAACCTGATGATGGTGATGGGTCTGGCGCCGGTGGTCGGTATCCCTTTGCCTTTGGTCAGTTTTGGCGGATCGGCGCAGATGACGGTGCTGATCTCGCTCGGCATCCTGATGGGCATCGACCGCTCGATTTCGGCGCGCCAGTCCACGCGCTGGTGAGAAAAGTCAAAAAAGGGGTTTGCGAATCCGAAAAGCGCTGTTAGAGGCGCGCTTCCCGATCGCGGGGCGGTTCTTCGGAAACGCTTCTCCCACGGTCACTGGACGCATAGCTCAGTTGGTAGAGCAGCTGACTCTTAATCAGCGGGTCCTTGGTTCGAGCCCAAGTGCGTCCACCAGTTTCTCCAACGGCCTCGCGAGCGATCGCGGGGCCGTTGTGCATTAAGGCCTCGGCGAACGCCACGCTGCACCGCACGCCCTCGCTCTCCACGCGAACAGCCCAACGCCACCGCCTACCCTGCCCGCTCACGACATCAGGAGCGTTCGGTGCGGTACGGTTTGCTCACCAAGGCATTCGTCACGGCCGGGCTGGTTCTCGCCGTCCGTCAGCGCGACCATCGCTGAGCCCAGCTCCCCCTCCAGCGCCCATCCCTGCTCATTGCGCCGTTGGAACGACCGCGCGGACATCGGGTTTCTGTACCGATCGGAGATACACGCATGAACGCCAATGCCCGCCTGACATTGCTGACGCGGTGGGGGTTCGCCACGCGTGGCCTCCTTTACCTCGTCATTGCCGTGCTGATCCTGCGGACCGGGCGCGCGGAGGATCCCGCCGGTGCGCTGGAGTTTCTCGGTCAGGGCGGCGGCCAGTTCCTGCTGGCGGTCCTGACCATCGGTCTGCTGGCCTATGGCATCTGGCGACTGGCGGACGCGGCATTGGACATCGAGCGGCACGGCTCGGACCGGAAAGGATGGGTAGAACGCGTCGGCGCGGGTGTCAGCGGCGTCGTTCACCTCGCGCTGGCGTGGCAGGCCGTGAAACTGATGCGCGGCGCGGCGCTATCCGGCGACAGCACGCGAGAGGGCACGCAAATGGCCCTGCAACTGCCGGGTGGCCGGGCACTCGTCATGGTCGGCGCGGCGGTGCTGTTCGCGCTCGGCGTCGTGCAGCTCGTCAAGGCCGCCAAAGGCTCGTTCCTTCGCTATCTCGATCCGCGGATGGGCCAGCGGCCATGGGTGCGGTGGAGCGGTCGCGCGGGCTATGCCGCACGCGGCATCGTGTTCCTCATCACCGGCTGGCTGCTCCTCGAGGCGGGCATCGAAGAACAGGCGAGCGCCACCGGCGGCATGGCCCGCGTATTGGCATGGCTGGATCCTCCGTTCGATCTGATCGTCGGCGCGGGCCTTCTGGGGTTCGGCCTGTTCAGCCTCGTCGAGGCGCGCTTCCGCCGCCTGCACGACGTCCCGATCAACGCCGTGACGCGCCGGTTCGCGTAGCCCCGTCGGCCGCTCCCCGCGCTGAGTCGAGAAACCGCGCGAGCCGCGCCGCAATCCTCGGCGTTGAAAAGCGTGCCGTCGACATCGCCCTCGGCGCTTTGATCGGAGCATTGGCGGGCCTTTCCTGGCGTCATTTGGATGCGGATGACGTAGCGTCAATCAGCACCCTTTCCCTTCACCATCGTTTCATCTCAACCATTTGCGGACCCTTCTGCTACGAAGTTGCTTGCCAATTCGGTTCAGCGTGCTACGCGAATGTAGGAGTAATGGCCGACGACAGATCGGCCATCTCGACAACGCTGTGACGAAAAAATGGGGAGGATCACCATGGCACCCAAGCTGCTTTTCCTGGCATCGGTTTCGGCCGCATCGCTGCTCGCCGCCGCGCCCGCCGCCGCGCAGAGCGAGGCGGGCGCCGCCGTCGCTTCACCCGGCACCGCGCAGGCGATCGACGGCAATCAGCCGCCGGCCGCGCAGGAGCAGGCACCCGATGACATCGTCGTCACCGGCGTCCGCGCCTCGATCGTCGGCGCGCTCAACCGCCGCCGCGAATCGACGCAGATCGTCGACTCGGTGGTCGCCGAGGATGTCGGCAAATTGCCCGACAACAACGTCGTCGAGGCGTTGCAGCGCGTCACCGGCGTGCAGGTCACCGACCGCGGCCAGGGCGAAGCCGCCGGCATCCAGATCCGCGGCCTCCCCGACGCGCTGACTACGCTCAACGGCCGCAACATCTTCACCGCCGCCGGCCAGTCCTTCTCGTTGCAGGACATCTCGGCCAACCTCATCAAGCGCGTCGACATCTTCAAGACGCGCGCCGCCGACCAGATCGAAACCGGGCTCGCCGGTCAGGTCGACGTCGTGACGCGCCGCCCGTTCGACTTCGACGGCTTCGCGATCTCGGCGCTGGCGCGCGGCATCTATGACCAGGAAGCCGACAAGTTCAACCCGAACGGCGCGTTGCTGATCAGCGATCGCTGGGAAACCGGGATCGGCGACATCGGCGTGCTGGTCAACGGCAGCTACACGCGCTCCAAGTTCCGCACGATGGCGACCACTGCCGGCGCATTCGTGCCGTTCGCGACGCTCAATCCGCCCACGGGGACGGGCCTGACAGGCTCCCAACGCATCTTCCCCGCGCCTCGCGATCCACTGACCGGCCAATTCATCAACACGCCCGCGCTCGGCAACTGGACGGTCGGTAACGAGACCGGTCTGCCGACCGCGGTCGGCTCGACGATGGTCGTCAACGGTGTCGACGCGCCCTATTACCTGTCGCGCGACGCGGTGTTCAGCTCGGACCTGTACGGCAAGCGGGAACGGCCGTCGGTCAACGTCGCGCTGCAATGGGCGCCGAACAGCAGTTCGGTGTACACCGCCGAGGCCTATTACGCCGGCTTCCGCGGCGAGACCTTCAACAGCCTCCAGTTCAGCTTCGTGGACTATTGGGCCAACCCGGTCGCGCCCGAGATCTACGACGGCACCAACATCGTCAAATCGCGCGTCGCTAACAGCGTCTACGGCTTCAACAGCGCCGATTATACTCGCAGCCAGACCGACAGCTTCGTCTATGCGCTGAACGGAAAGTGGGACGTCGGCGAACATGGCGGGATCGTCGCCGACGTCGCCTACCAGACCAGCACCTACAAGACCGCCTTTTTCGCGATGCGGACCGATCGCGTGGCGAACCAGATCACGACCGACTTCAACGCCGGGGGCGGCATTCCCTCATACCATTTCGACAATGATGCGTTGCTCGCCGATCCGAGCGTCTGGAACGTCGCGCAATTGTATGACAATCAAGATCGTAATAAGGGGAGCGCAATCACCGGGACCCTTGACGGCTTTTATCGTTGAGACACCGGCTTTCTGCGCCAGATCAAGGCTGGCTTTCGCTTTGACAACCGCAGAGCCTCCTCCGAAACCCGGACAGCTGACGCCGCTGCGCTCAACCGTCCGCTGTCAAGCTTGCCAGAAGGCGCAACCTTCACGAACTCAGATTTCTTTGAGGGACGGGCCGATGTGCCGACCAGCTGGGTGTCTGCTAACGGCTATTACAATTACGCCAATGCCGATGCGATCCGCAGCCTCTACGGACTGAAGACTTCAGACCAGCTCTCATTGACCAAAGTCTTCGACGTTAACGAGACGACGCTCGCCGCCTATTTGCAGGCAGATGCGCAGATCACAATCTTCGGACGTCCGCTCAACCTGCAGGGCGGCTTCCGCTCGGTCACGGTCGATACCGACGCGACCTTCCGCGATCGCTTCAACAACGGTGCGATCTCACGCGCTTCGCCGGGTTCTGCCCGTTTTCTACCCAGCTTCACCGCTCGTTACGAGATTACTCCTACGATACGCGCACGCTTCAACTACGGCGAGACACTGCGCCGCCCTGACTTCACGGACATCAACCCGAATTTCACGCTGACAGGTGATTTGACCAATGTTGGCTATGGCAGTGGCAGAGCCGGCACCGCGAGCCTCAAGCCGACCACGTCGAAGAACTACGACGTCGCGCTGGAATGGTATTTCGAGCGCAACAGCGCGATCACCGTCACCGGCTTCCGCCGCGCGATCGACGGATTGGTCGTGCCGGTCAGCCAGCTCGAATTCATCCCCAACAACGGCATCGTGGCCGGCGCGACGAACAATTTCGTCATCAGCCGCCCGGCCAACGCCTCGAACGGCGTGCTGAAGGGGATTGAGGTCGGGCTCACCTATTTCCCGACCTATCTCCCGTCGGTACTCAACGGCCTCGGCTTCCAGGGCAGCCTGACGGTGCTCGACTCCGACCAGAACGTGCCGATCTACAACAATTCGGGGCAGCAGGTCGGCGAGCAGCGCTCGGGCTTCTTCGGGGTGTCGGACCTCTCGTACAACGCCACCCTGGCCTATGATAACGGTCCGGTCGGCGCGCGGCTGTCCTATGTCTACCGCAACGCGTGGCAGGCACGCTACGAGGCGCGGCTGTTCGCCAACCCGCTCGGCGTGTGGCGTCGTGCGGAGGCGAGCCTCGATCTCCAGCTCACCGCGCGCCTGACCGACCGGCTCGGCCTCACCTTCGATGCGGTCAACCTGACGCGCACCAAGCAGCAGGAATATTACCGCTTCGACAATGTCGGCGACAAGGATCGCTACAATCTCGGCACGGTGCTGATCCCGCGCACCTTCGCGGTCGGTGTCCGCTACAGCTTCAACTGACCTCCTCAGGGGGCGGACCGGCCGGTCCGCCCCCTTTCTTCTTTCGCAAAGGAATTTGCCGTGAAGCGCTTCCCCACGCTCGCGTTGCTCCTGCTCGCCTCCGGTTGCGGCGGCAGCGACGGCGCGCCGTCCGCCAGCACCGCCCCGTCCGCGACGCCGACCCCCGCCCCCTCGCCCACGCCTTCACCGACGCCCACGCCCAGCCCGACGCCGACCGCCAGCGCCACGCTCGCGCTCACCGGCAATGTCGCGCCCGCGCACGATCCGGCGATCCTCAAGGACGGCAACACCTATTACCTGTTCACCACCGGCAATGCCGGCGATGCGGAGGGGCTGCTGGCGCTGCGCACCTCAACCGACCTGCGCGACTGGACGCTGCGCGGCGGCAGCTACACCGCGCTGCCGGCGTGGACCGCGACCGCCGTTCCCGGCGCGACCGGCATGTGGGCGCCCGACATTTCGAAGGTCGGCAATGAATACCGGCTCTATTATTCGATCTCGACCTTCGGGAAGAACCAGTCGGCGATCGGCCTCGCCACCGCGACGGTCATCGATCCGACGAAGCCGGCGGCCAATTGGGTCGACCGCGGCCCGGTCGTCCAGTCGCAGACCAGCGACGACTATAACGCGATCGACCCGATGGCGTTCACCGACGCCGACGGCCGCGCGTGGTTGGCGTTCGGCAGCTTCTGGACCGGGATCAAGCTGATCCGGCTCGATCCCGCCACCGGCCTTCGCCTGACCGGAGACGCCGCGCCGCGCGCGCTGGCACAGCGCCCCTTCCCCGGCGCGATCGAGGCGCCGTACATCGTCCGCCACGGCAATTTCTATTATCTGTTCGTCTCGTTCGACACCTGCTGCGCGGGCGCGAACAGCACCTACAACACCGTCGTCGGCCGTTCGTCGGCCCCCGACGGCCCCTATGTCGATCGCGACGGCAAGCCGATGCTCCAGGGCGGCGGCACGCCGGTGCTCGGCAACGGGCAGAACGATGGCAGCCGCTTCGTCGGCCGCGGTCACGTCGCGGTGCTGCAACAGGCGGACGGCGACTATATCGTCTATCACGCCTATGACCGTCAGAAGAACGGCTTCCCGACGCTCCAGATCCAGCCGCTGACGTGGAGCGCGGACGGCTGGCCGGGCGTGCAGTGACCGCTGCTCAGATCGTCGTGCGGCGATCGACGCGGTAGCGCATCTCGGCGGCGAAGCTGCGGGTGAGCGCCACCAGATGCGGGCTGGTGGCGCGATCCTCGGCGATCACGTCGAGCATCGCGAACGCACGCGGCCCCCAGCGCTTGTCGGCGAGCAAGGCGGTGGCGCGATCGGGAACCGCCTCCTGCGCCGCCGGCCAGCTGGAAAGGCAGGCGAGCCCGGTCAGCAGGTCGCGCAGTTCCGGCGGCGTCATGTCGAGCCGCTTCAACGCCCGCGCAGTGCCGTAACTCGCCGGAAAACCGTCCTCGAACGCCGCCAGCGTCGCGGCCTGCTCGCCCGCGGGCACCTGCGCGCCCGGCACGCAGCGCGGCGCGACCGGCACGGTGCGCGCGACCCGCGCCGCGTCGAGCAGCCGCACGTCACCGTTGCGATAGGCATAGCGCGCGCCCGCGATCGGCACGATCAGCGCACCGTCGGCGACGCGCGGCTTTCCCGCGGCCGCACACGTCCCGAACGGTGTGCTCGTCACCAGCTCCTCGGCCGAGCGGCGCGCGACGACCACATAGCGCGCCGGGCATTGCGGCCCGCCGTCGCCCCGTACCAGCCACAGCCGCTCGCGCCCGATCCGGTACGCGCCGACCACCGCCAGCCCGTCGACCAGCGTCCCGCCGAACGGCCGCGACACCGTCACCGTCCCGATCCGCAGCGCCTGCTCGCTGCCGGCATTGACCACCTGCGCCCGCTGCGCGCTGAGCGGCGCGGCCACCAGCGCCACTGCCAGACCGCCGATCGCGGCTGCCATCATCCGTCGCATCCGATCGCCTCTCCTGCTCCCGTCGCCGCCTCTACGCCGCCGCGCGCACCGGGTTCCGGGCCTCAAGCGTCGCTGCCGCGCGCCAGATGCTGCGCGGCGGCCTGCAACCGCGAGATCACGCCGTCCGCACCGTCGCCGGCGCTGGTGTCCAGCGCCTCGCCCAGCGCCGCACGCATCCCGGCGAGCTGCCGGTCGGCCGGCGCCCCCGACAGCCCGGCCAGCTGCACCACCGCCTGCCGCGTCACATCCTCCAGCGCGCGGCGCAGCTCGCCTTCCTGGGTCGGCGTCGCGCCGGTCCGCCCGCCGAGATCGGCGGCCAGCCCGCGCAGCTCGTACACATCCCCACCGCGCGCCAGCTCGGCCGGGTCGGGGCGGAACCCGCCCGCCGCGACCCCGCTCGACGCCGCCCAGGCGTGCGAGGCGGTGTCGAGCGTCCGCGCGCTCTGCCCCACCCAGGCGAGCACGCGATGGCCGATCTCGCCGATCGCGGTCCCGGCCAGCGAGCGCGCCTCATCGTGCGCGCCGTCGCCGATCGGCGTGACCGCACCGGCCGCATGGACGGGCGTGGTGGGCAGGCGAGAGAAACCGTCGATCGCGGTCATGACGTCACCTCTGGATCAGCGGAGCGGGGCCGCGCCATGCTCGGCGTCGGCGACATGAGACGCCGGTTCTGGCGCGATGAAGCGGTCGAGCGGACCCGGCTCGGCCAGCAACCGCTCCAGCGGCGTCTGCCGCTCGGCCGCGGCGGCCATCGGATCGGTCGAGGGCGCACCCCGCACGGGGGCAGCGCCGATGCTGGCGACAGGGTTCATCTCACGCTCCTTACCGACCCTAGATGGCGTGTCCCGGTCGTCCGCGCCATCATCGTTACGATTAGGCGCGATCCACCGGCTGCTCGTCCGCAAACCGATCGAGCGGCCCGGGTGTCGACAACAGGCGATCGAGCGCGCTCTGCGGCAGCGCCGGCCTGGCAGCGTCTGCGCGACGATCGATGATCTGGTTCTGCATCGCGGCATTCGCATCCTGCACGATCCGCTCCGCCGCCTTACGATCGCCGCAGCCCAGCCCGACGACAGGCAGATTCACCGTCGCCCCGGTCGCACGATTGATCCCGTTCATCTCCGACCTCCTCGTCATCCTGCCTCGCCGCCGGACGATCGCGTCAGTACCCGCCCTTCCGGCACAGCGCCAAAAGACGCGGCAGCTTCGGATCGTCCTCGCCCGCCGCCATCCGGTCGCGCGCTTTCCCGCAAATCTGTCGACTGCGCGCCGGCGAGCCCTTCGCCTTGCCAGCGCGAGGGTGCGCCTGCGCCGCGCTGGCCGCCTGCACCGCCATCGGCGCGCTGACCGCCGCCGGGTCCATTGCCCCACCGGACCAATCCTGCGCGGTCAGCGGCGTCGCAACCGCCAACCCGCCGAAAAGCGTCACCCACCGCCAGTTCGATAAACCGCCGCGCTGTCGGTTCGTCACAAACGCCTCCGTCATCATGGCACCTCCCCGCGGTAAGCATCCGCCGGGCGCACCGGCATCATCGTTTCGATTAGGCGATCGCCCCATCGTCTAATCGAAACGCTGATACCGGCCCCAGTCGCGACGCCGCATAACCGGTTCATCGAACGGCAACCGGCGTCATGGCAGACGCCTCAATCAGGAGAAAGCAGATGGTTTTCGGTATCGGCAGCTTCAGCCCGGTCTCGCTCCTCGCCACCGCGGCGCTCGGCCCGGCCGGCGGCCTGGCGGCGACGCTCACGTCGCAGCTTTACGCGAGCATCGGACAGGAAATCATCGGCCGCCTTGGCGCGCAACTCGGCCTGCCGCAGGCGTCGATCTCGCTGGCGCAGAACGCATTCGCGGCGGGTTCGGGGAATTTCCCGAGCCAGGTTGGCGGCGTGCGCGACGCGATCCAGGAACTCGGTAGCTTCACCAACGCTTCCCCAAGTGAGATCGGTGAGCAGCAGCGTACGACCGAAAACTTCATCAGCGACATCGTACGCCAGAGCCGCGAACAGGCTGAGGAGTCGCAGGGTGGCGGGGTACGCGGTGCGAAGGGCCAGGGTTGGTTGATGGCCATGGCGAAGGCCCTCGGTGCGCAACTCGACAAGCTGGGTGCCGAAATGGAGGACATGGCTGGACGAATCACCAAAGATACGCCGAGCCTCTCCGCCGAATTCAGCGTCGTCTCGCAGCAGTTCAACATGTTGATGAGTGCTACGACCAACGCCATCAAGACAGTCGGCGAAGCGATGGGCAACGCCGCTCGTAAGAACTAACAATCCGACTGCGTGACCAGGCTCGCCTGGTCACGCATCGTTTTTGACGCTTTACGAAAATCGATGTATAGACTTGGTAGCGTAACTGAGGATGCTACAATGAAGATGGCCCTGACGTTTGCTCTGGTGGCGATGCTCGGCACTCCGGCGGTGGCACAGGTCGACCCGGCAACCGTCGGACTAAGCCAGGTTCTCCGTGCACAAAACGAAGGCTATGCTGATCGCGCCCGTGGGCGCACAGCTACTGCGCGCCCATCGCCGACGCGGGTGAAGTATCTTTGTACGCAGCGCTTACCTAGCTTTCGCGCGCAGTACGGCGCGAACAACGCCGACGTAGTTGAATTGGCTGGTCTGTGTCGCCGGGCGGGCTATTAGGCTGCGCTCGTGCCGATCATCAGGCTCGGGAGGCGGAAGGAAAACGCAATGAAAGCCCGGCGGCCAGCTCTTGTTCTCGCATTTTGTCTGAATCCTCTACTGTCCCTGTCTCCCGCGACAGCGCAGATGGATACAACGACCCAAGCTCAGGGCATGGTCCTGATGGGGCAGAATCAGGGTTACATTGATCGTGCGCGAGCGCGCGCAGACACGCCGCCCGCGGCTGCATCGGAAATGGCGACCATCTGCACCGATTATCTTCCCGTCTATCGCAAGCAATATGGCGACGATCATCCCAAGATGCAGAAGATGAAGGCCATGTGCCGCCGTCTGGGGTATTGATTTACCGCCGAGCGCCCGCCTGCGCCCCGCCGTCGCAAGCTCAATCGGTCGGGTAGAACAGCAACCCCGCCAGCACCGCCAGCTCGCGCATCCCGTCCAGCTCCAGCTTGCGCGCGACATTGGCGAGATGCACGCGCACCGTATTCTCCGACATCAGCATCAGCGTCGCGATGTCGCGATTGGCGCGCCCCCAGCCCAGAAATCGCACGCAGGTCAGCTCGGTCGGCGTCAGCCGGAGCAGCGCATCGCGGTGGCGGGCGGGCACGCGCGCCGCCTCGACGATATGCTCGCCCAGCGTCACCGGCGCGGGCGCGCCCGGCTGCGCATCGGCGCGGCGCAGCAGTTCGGCGATCGCGGCGATCCGCTCGTCCTCGGTGACGGTGCTGACGGCGGGGGCGGTCGTCACGGCGCGCTCCCCTGCGCCGCAAACGCGCGGAGCAGCGCGCGCAGCGCCTCCGGCCGGGTCGCGACGTCATGGACGATCGCGGCGACATAGCTGCCGAGCAGCACCAGGATCAGCGCGGTCGACGCGAACGCCTTCAGCGACATCGACAGCGTGAAGACGTTCAATTGCTGCGCGAAACGGTTGATGAGCCCCAGGCACAGGTCGATCAGGAACAAGGCGCTCAGCACCGGCGCGGCGAACAGGGTGGCAAGCACCATCAGCCGTCCGAACTCGCCCTCGAACAGCACCAGAGTCGCAGCGTCGAGCCGCGGCATCGGCGCGGCGATCGGCCAGATCGCATAGCTTTGCACCACCACCACCTGCACGACCATGCTGAGCCCGCCCGCGAACAGGAACACGACGCTCGCCAGCCGTCCGAGGAACGCGCCGTTCAGCGAGGTCTGGTTGCCCGACAGCGGATCGACCACCTGCCCCAGCGTCGCACCGACCTTGGCGTCGATGATCTCGCCCGCGCCCTGCAACGCCCACAGCACCGATCCGAAGAAGAAGCCGATCGTCAGCCCGACCAGCACCTCCTTGGCGATCAGCCCGACCCATTGCTGCGGCGCCAGCGTCGAGACGAGCAGCGGCGGCTGGATCATCAGCGAGATCACGCCCATCGCGACGAAGATCGAGTTGCGGACCATCGCCGGCACCGTCTCGGTCGAGAACATCGGCAGCAGCAGGAACGTCGCCGCGACCCGCGCGGTCGCGACGCCCAGCAGCAGGACCTGATCGGCCCAGCCGGTCATCTGACGATCAACGCCGGAAATTGCGTGAACACCCGGTCGCCGAACCGGTACAGCGACCCGCCGAGCAACGACGCGGTGACGAACAGCGTCAGCACGATCGCGAAGAACTTGATCGTATATTGCAGCGTCTGTTCCTGGATCTGCGTCGCGGCCTGCACCACCGCGACCAGCAACCCCGCGACCGCCGCGACCACGATCGGCGGCGCCGACAGGATCAGCACCAGCCACAAGGCGTCATAGGTCAGCTGGACGAAATCGGCGTTCATGCGCCCGCCTCCCTCACGCGTAGGACAGCACGAGCCCGTGCGCCAGCTTCACCCAGCCGTCGACCAGCACGAACAGCAGCAGCTTGAACGGCAACGAGATCGTCGTCGGCGACAGCATCATCATTCCCATCGCGAGCAGGATGTTCGAGATGACGAGATCGATGACGAGGAACGGCAGGAAGATCAGGAAGCCGATCTGGAACGCCGCACTCAGCTCCCGCACCACGAATGACGGGATGATGACCACGAAGTCGCGGTCGGTCATTTGCTGCGCGCGCTGCGGATCGCCGACCCGCTCGGCGGTGCGCAGGAAGAAGCGCCGCTCGCGCTGGTCGGAATGTTTCAGCAGGAAGTCGCGCAGCGGCTCCTTGGCGGCGGTCGCGGCATTGACCATCGTCGTGGTCGATCCCAGCACGCTGCCCGTCTGCGCCTGCATCACCTGATCGGCGACGATCGCATCCTGCATCCGCTGCCCGACCGGGTACATGACGTACAAGGTCAGCACGAGCGCAAGCCCGTTGAGCACGATATTGGGCGGCACCTGTTGCAGCCCCAGCGCATTGCGCAACAGGCTGAGCGTCACGACGATCTTGGTGAACGACGTGACCATCACCGCGAAGAATGGCGCGATCGCCAGCGCGACGACGACGACCAGCGCGGAGCCGGGGGTGAAGGTGGACAGGTCCATGCCTCAGCGATCCCCGGTCCGCGCGGTGACGATCACGCCGAACCCGTCGCCGATCGCGACCAGCTCGCCGGTGCCGATCGTACTACCGCCGCTCAGGATGCGCACCGGCAACGTCTCGCCGGTGGCGGGCAGCGGCAGCACGCTCCCCGCGCCCAGCGTCGCCAGGTCGCCGGCGGGCATGGTGCCGCCGTCGAGCGCGAAGGTCAGCCGGACCGGTATGTCGTTCGGCGCGGCATCGGGCTCGGTCGTCGGGTCGATCGGAGCCGTGGCATCTTCCTGCACGATAATCCTTCCCATTCTGGGGTCGAGATGCGCGGCGCGGGTCAGCGCGCCGCAGCGCAATCGGGTCTGCAACGGTGCAAGGCCGAGCAGCAGCAGATCGCCGCGCGCCAGCGTCGCCGCGCGCGCGGCGGCGAGCGCCGGGCCGGTGATCGTCGCGCGCCACGCGACCGGCACCGCCGCCAGCGCGGCGGGGTCGAGCGGCGGCGCGGTCAGTGGATCGGGCGCGAGCGGGAGGCCGGGCGGCACCGCCACCAGCAACCGGATTGCCGTCAGGTCGTCCGCCAGCGCGTCGAGATGCAGGACGAACCGGTCGTCCGCCGCCGCCTCGGCCACGCCGAACGGCTCGAGCGCGTCGCCGATCACCGCCTCCAGCGCCGCCACCAGCGGCTCGATCGGGTCGAGCAGCGCCGCCGCCGCCACCGCATCCCGCGACACCGTCGGCGACACCGCCGCGCCGTCGACGATCAGCGGCGCGACCGCCACCTCGCCGGCCGATACGGCGAACCGCAACCAACCCGGCGCGCCGTCCCGCTCGTCATCGGTTGCCGCGCGCGCCTCGGTCCGCCACGCGCCGACGCGACGGCGGTTAAGCGCCCCCACCAGCCGCAATTGCGTCTCGGCCTGCTCCGGCGCGATCCGCCGCAGCCGCGCCGCCAGCGCGCCGCTCACGGCGTCACCGTCGCGTCATCGGCGCGCGGCGCGGCGTCGCTGCCCCAATTGCGCAACAGGCTCACCGATCCCGCCGACACGCCGATCAGCATCAGCTCGCCCTGCGCCTCGACCAGCAACAGCCGCTCGCGCTGACCGATCGGCAGCGCGCGGACGAAGCGCAACTGACGGTCGGCATCGCCGCCGCGCTCGAACCCGCGGTCCTGCCAGCGCTTGAGCGTGCGCAGCGTAACGAACGCCAGCCCCAGCACGATCGCCAGCGCGATCACCATTCCCAGCAATCCGGTCAGCGCGGTGCCGATCGTCGAATCCATTACTCCACTCCCTCAAGGTCGACCGGCTCGGCGACGACACCGTCGTCGCGGGCCTTTTGCGCCCACAGCACGATCTGCGCGATCGCATCGAACATGTCGCGCGGGATCACCGCATCCACTTGACCATCCTCGTAAAGTCCGCGCGCGACGGGAACATGACGGACGATCGGCACCCCGGCCTCGACCGCAGCGGCGCGCATCGCCTGCGCCAGCGGCCCCTCGCCCTTGGCGGTCATCACCGGCACCGGGCAGCGCTCCGCGTCATAGTCGAGCGCGATCGCGATATGCGTCGGGTTGACGACCAGCACGCTGGCCCCGCGCGCCGCGCCGACCGCATTCTGGTTCGCCCATTCCTCGTGGAGCTGCCGGCGGTTCGACTTGATGAGGGGATTGCCCTCATTCTCCTTCGATTCCTCGCGGATGTCGCGCAGGCTCATGCGCAGCTTTTTGATGTAGCGATGCCGCTGCCACGCCATGTCGAGCACCGCGACGAACAGGAACACGCCGAACGTCCACATCAGCGCGTCGCGCACCACCCGCCCCGACGACATCAGCGCCGCCCCCGCCGCCGCACGCCCGTCGGTCGCGCCGGAGGCGAGCCACGCCGGCCCGGCCCCGCCGAAGATCGCGGGCATCGCGCCCTTGAACACCAGCCACATCACCGCGACGATCAGCATCGCCTTGGCGAGCGTCTTGAGCAGCTCGCCGAGATTGTCGATGCTGAACATCTTCTTGATGCCCTCGACCGGGTTCATCTTGTCGAGCCCGGGCTTGACCTTGTCGAGCGTGAAGACCCCGCCGGCCTGGAGGAACTCGGACAGGAACCCCGCCACCGCTGGCGGGATCAGCGCCGCGGCGGTGATGAACAGCAACGCCCCCGCCGCGCTCCAGCCGAGATCGGCCGCGACCGGCGCGAACGGCCGCCCCGCCGCGACCGCGACGAACGTATCCTCGAACAGCCCGACCAGCCGCGTCCCCGCGACACTGACGCCGAACAGGAACACCAACGCCCAGACGAACAACGTCACCGTGGCGGTCACGTCCTTCGATTTGGCGACGTCGCCCTTCTTCCGGGCATCGGCCAGCCGCTTGGGGGTGGGCTTTTCGGTCTTGTCGCCGCCGTTATTCTGTTCCGCCACGCACCGCTCCGCTCACGACGGCGCCTCCGCGCCTCGAATGGGCGCGGAAACGCGTCGGCCATCGCCGGCAACGTCGGTCCCCGCCAGCATGACGGGGGTGTCTGGTTCGCCGCAGGACCCGTTCCACGTGTCGAACCGATGGCGTTTACTAACCCATGATGCGGATGAAGCGCAAATGATGGCCGGATTGCGGCACGCGCGCACAGCAAACGATTGAACCCGCGCATTTCAGGCGGTCATTGCGTCAACGGAACTATGTAACCGGTTCCAACATGGTTAATTTTCATGGACTAACCGTGCCGAACGGACGGCCAGCCGTTTGTTTTTGTAAGAAATGTCCGGTTACGAACCAGCCGCGCGACAGCTACTTATAAAGCCGCAACGACGGTGCCGCAGGACCCCCACGGACGTCGACCTTTCACGAACAGCACGCCGGTGATGCCGGCGTTGCGCCAGACGGAGAGGCCGATTGATGGCGATGCGAATGCAAAAGTCGACGGGCGCGATGCTGGCTTTCCTGCTGGCGGCGCCCCAGCCGGCCTCGGCCGCTTCCTGTGGAGGCATGGCGCTCGATCCCCGCTTCCGCGAGGCGATGGCGCTGTGCGCCGATGCCGCGGGTACGCGTGGCGCAGATGCGCCCGCCGCTGCTGTTTCCTACCCGACGCAGGCGACGGCCGAACAAACGGCAACGATCCCGGAGCCGACGACGGCGCGCGCGGTATCGATCGCGATGCCCGGCACCCGCCGCGTCGCATCGACCCGCGCGAGCCGCGGGAACGCGCGACGGCCCAACGCCGCCCCCACCCCGCTCGTCGCCGCGATCAGTCGCAAATACCGGATCAACCCGCATTTGTTCGCCTCGATGATGCGGCAGGAGTCGGGCGGCCGGATGGATGCGGTGTCCGGCAAGGGCGCGCTCGGGCTCATGCAGGTGATGCCCGCGACCGCGCGCAGCGTCGGCGTGGCTGATCCCAAGGCGATGCTCACCAACCCGGTGCTCGCGATGTCGGCGGGCGCGGTCTATCTGAAGCAATTGCAGGCCAAGTTCGGCAACGACGTGCCGCTGGTGCTCGCCGCCTATAATGCCGGGCCGGGCGCGGTGATGAAGGCCGGGCGCCGCATCCCGAAGTACCGGGAGACGCAAGGCTATGTCGGCGCGATCATGCAGCGCTGGCAGCGCACGCGACAGGGGCGCTGAGCGATGAGCGTCGAACGCTATTTCCAGTCCGCCGGGCTGGCCCCGCGGCTTTCGCTGTCCGCGCGCTTCTCCGATCTCGGGCTGGTCGCGGTGCTGGTCGCGATCGTCGCGCTGCTGTTCCTGCCGCTGCCGATCGTCATCGTCGACATGCTGGTGGCGATCAACATCACGGTAGGGGTCATGCTGCTGCTGACCACGCTCTACATCCGCGGCCCGCTCGACTTCTCCTCCTTCCCGTCGGTGCTGCTGGTCAGCACGCTGTTCCGGCTCGCGCTGTCGATCACGACGACGCGGCTGATCCTCAGCGAAGGCCACGGCGGGCACATCATCCAGACCTTCGGGCAGCTGATGGCCGCCGGCAACGTCGTCGTCGGGCTGGTGATGTTCCTCATCATCACCGTCGTGCAGTTCATCGTCATCGCCAAGGGCGCGGAACGCGTCGCCGAGGTCGCGGCGCGCTTCAGCCTCGATTCGATGCCCGGCAAGCAATTGTCGATCGACAGCGACCTGCGCTCGGGGCTGATCGACAAGGACGAGGCGCGCCGCCGCCGCCGCGTGCTCGAGCTGGAGAGCAAGCTGCACGGCAGCCTCGACGGCGCGATGAAGTTCGTGAAGGGCGATGCGATCGCCTCGATCGTGATCGTCGTCGTCAATCTGATCGGCGGGCTGGCGATCGGCGTCATGCAACAGGGCATGGAAGTCGGGGCGGCCACCCACAAATATTCGATCCTGACGATCGGCGAAGGGCTGGTCGCGCAGATCCCGGCGCTGCTCGGTGCGATGGCGGCGGGTCTGATGGTCACGCGCTCGATCGACGAGGAGCAGGACGCCAACCTCGGCCATGCGATCCAGCGCCAGTTGACCGCGCAACCGCGCGTGCTGCTGGTGGTCGGCGCGATCGCGCTCGCCTTCGCGATGATCCCCGGCTTCCCGACCGGCACGTTCGTGCTGCTCGGGCTGGTGCTGATGCTGGCGGGCGCATCGCTCCACCCGCGGTTGCGCCCGCACGTCCTGCGTCACGCCGGTCCGCTCCGCCGCGTCGTATCGCGCGGGCGCGAGGCCCCGCGCCCGCTGACGCTCGCCGCCGAGCCCGCCGCCCCACGCCCGGTGCTGCCGCTGCTGCTGCAACTCAGCGGCCCGCGCCCGCCGGCCGAGGAGGAAGCCGCGCTCGCCGCGGCGCTGCGCGCGATGCTCGAACAATTGCAGCACCGCTCGGGCGTGCCGCTCCCGCGGGTCGCGATCCATTTCGTCGCGCCCGATGGCCCGCGCGCCTGGCAGTTGCTCGCCTATGAGCTGCCGGTCGGCGAAGGCGCGTGGACCGGCGCCGATGACGCGATCGCGGGCATCGCCGCGCTGATGCGCCGCCATCTGCCGCGTTTCCTCGGCGTGCAGGAGGCGGTGACGCTGCTCAACCGCGTCGGCGAGGACTATCCGGAGGTCGTCAAGGAAGCGGTCCGTGCTTTGCCCGCGCCGCGCATCGCCGACGTGCTCCGCCGCCTCGCTGCCGAGGAAGTGTCGCTGCGCAATATGCGCGACGTGCTAGAGGCACTGACCGAGGCCGCCGCGCAGGAGCGCGACGTGCCGCGCATCGCCGACCTCACCCGCGTCTCGATCAAGCGCTACCTGCTCGAACGCGCGCAGCGCGACGGGCAGGTCCATGCGCTGGTGATCGCGCCCGAGCTGGAAACCGCCGTGCGCGACGCGGTGCGGCTGGTCGATGGCGAGGAACGCGTCGCGCTCCCGCCGGAGGTCGCGCGTCGCGTGGTCGAGACGATCGTCGCCGCGGTCGAACAGACGCAGGCGAGCGTGATCGTCACCGCCTTCGAGGTGCGCCGCACGTTGCGCCACCTGCTCGAACCCGAGCTGTTCGACGTGCCGGTGATGGCCTTCAACGAACTGACTTCAAACGCTTCTATCACGATCGTCGGCCAGATCGGCCTGCCGCCGGGCGTCCTGCCCGCGCAGCCCGCGCTCGTCGGCTCGGAAGGATAACCAAGGGACATGTGGATGGGTGTGAAACGATCCGGTGTGACGGCAATGGCGATGGCGCTGGCGGCAACCACGGCGCTCCCCGCCGCGGTCGCGGCGCAGTCGCGCGGCGGGACCGCGACGGTCTCGATCACCGCGCGCGATCAACCGGTCGCGGCGTTCCTGCGCGACCTGTTCGGGCGGATCGGTCGCCCGGTCATCACCAGCCCCAACCTGACCGGGACCGTCAACGGCGTCTTCTCGGGGCCGGTCGACCGGATCTACCGCGACATCTCGCGCGCCTTCAATCTCGTCAGCTATGACGACGGCGCCGCGCTCTACGTCTACACCACTAACGAGCTGGGCGTGCAGACCATCCAGACCGCCGACGGCGCGCGCATCCTCGCCCGCGTCCGCGCGCTGCGGCTGCTGAACGAGCGCAACACATTGCGCGCCGCCGCCGACGGGACCTTGGTCGCCAGCGGCACCCCGCGCTTCATCGAACAGGTGACCGCGCTCGCCCGCACCGGCGGCACGGCGACCGCCGCGACCACGCCCGGCGCGCGCCCGCTGCCCGGCTATGGCGGTGCGCTGCCCGCCAACGCCCCGGTGCAGCCGCTCGAATTCCGCGTCTTCTACCTCCGCTATGCGCAGGCGCAGGACACGACCGTCTATTCGGGGCAGCAGCAGCTTACCGTCCCCGGGCTCGCGACGATCCTCCAGAATCTGGTGCTCGATCAGCGCCCCGGCGGCAGCGCCGCGCCCAATGCGCCGCAGTTCGGCGCCCGGCTCGTCCGGCAGAGCCAGCCACGGCTCAAGGGCTTCGGCTTCGACGCGGTCCAGCCCAACGGGCAGCAGACCCCGCGGCTCGGCCTGCCGCTCGGCGGCGCCTATCCGCAGGGCGACAGCGACGTGCTCGGCGGGCCGGTAGCTGGCGGCGGTGGCGGCGATCTCGTCGCGCCGCTGACGCAGGACGTCGTCCGCATCGAGCCAAGCCCGCAGCTCAACGCGGTGATCGTCCGCGACGTGCCCGAACGCATGGCCTCCTACGATTCGCTGATCCGCGCGCTCGACGTCGAGCCGCAGGTGGTCGAGGTCGATGCGACGATCATCGACATCGACACCACCAAGCTGCGCAACCTCGGCATCAACTGGCGGTTCGGCTCGGGCGGGTTCGGCGCGCTGTTCGGCAGCGGTGACAGCGACAGCGACGGGCGCCTCAACCGCACCGGCGGGGACCGGCGCGGCAACGTCGATAACATCACCCCCTCGGCGCAGGGCGGCGTGATCTCGGCGATCATCGGCAACAGCCGCGAGTTCATCGGCCGCCTCCAGGCGCTGGAGCGCAAGAACGTCGCGCGCGTCGTCGCGCGGCCGCAGGTGATGACGCTGTCGAACGTCGAGGCATTGTTCGACCGTACCCGCACCTTCTACGTCCGCGTCGCCGGGCGGCAGGAGGTCGACCTGTTCAACGTCACCGCCGGCACGATCATGCGCGTGACCCCCAACGTCTTCCGCGACCACGACCAGACGCGCATCCGCGTCCGCGTCGCGATCGAGGACGGCGCGATCACCTCCGACCGCGTCGACGGGCTGCCGGTCGTCGACCGCGCCAGCGTCACCAACCAGACGATGGTGCAGGACGGCCAGAGCCTGTTGCTCGGCGGGATGACCGTCGATCAGGACAGCGACGTCGAATACAAGATCCCGCTGCTCGGCGACATTCCGATCCTCGGCAACCTGTTCAAGTCGCGCTCGCGCTCGCGCGGGCGGATCGAACGGCTGTTCCTGATCTCGCCGCGCGTCGTCGACGTCGGCACCAACGCCAGCACCGCGACGATGTCCGTCCCCGCCCAGCCGGTGCGCCCCGCCGCCTCCGCGCCGCTGGTGCCGGGCACGCGCGCCGCGACGCCGCCGACCGCGAGTACGAGCCGACCATGACCGACACCGCCGTCCTGCGCGTCCTGACCGGGCGCCTGTCGGGCACCGAGAAGCGGCTGCCCCCGCGCGGGCGCGTCTCGATCGGGCATGAATTCTGGCAGGACGTGGTGATCCGCGATCCCGCCACCAAGGGCGTCGCGGTCGAGCTGGAGCGCGATGGCGAGGCCGCGCAACTGACCGTGCTCAGCGGCAGCGCGACGCTGCTCGGCTCGCCGGTCGAGGCGGGCGGCACCGCGCTGCTTCCGGCCTACGTCCCGTTCGCGATCGGCGGGGTCGCGCTCGCCTGGGGCGAGCCCGACAGCGCGCGCTGGGCCGAGGCGGGGCAGCTCGCCGACGCCCAGCCCGCCCCGCCCGAATTGCCGGAGCCGGTCGCCGACCGCGCGCTCGCCGCGCTGGGCGATGCTCGCACGCAGCTCGGCCGGATCGGCGGCAACCGCCGTGTCGTCACGATCGCCGGCATCGCGCTGGCGGTGCTGCTGCTCGTGCTGGTAATGCCGACCGCGGTTGCCGGGCTCGGGCTGTTCGGCACCAACGAAAGCCGCGCCGAACGCGCGCTGGCGCAGGCCGGGCTGACGCAATTGCGCGTCGCGGCGCGAACCGACGGCGACGGCGTGCTGGTCGAGGGATTCGTCGCCAGCCCCGCCGCGCGCGACAAGGCCGAACAGGCGCTCGCCGCGCACGACATCCCCGCCGAGCTGCGCATCCGCACCACCGCCGATCTCGCCGCCGCCTCGGCGGACGTCGCGCGCTTGCAGAACATCCGCGCCGCCGCGCGCCCGCTCGGCCTGCGCGTCGTCGAACTGCGCACCGTGCCGGTCACCGAGGCGCAGCGCACGCGGCTGATCGCCGCGATCCGCACCGACGTACCCGGCATCCGCCAGTTGCGCGTCCGCGGCGACCTGCCGCCCGACGAGGAGGTCGCGGTGCGCAGCGTGTCGGACGCGACCAAGAAGGTCTCGACCGTCGTCGCGGGCGATCCGTCGTACATCCAGACCGTCGACGGGGCGCGCTATTTCAGCGGCGCACTGCTGCCCAGCGGGCACCGGCTGGTCGCGATCCAGGGTAACATGGTCGTTCTCGACAAGGGCGGCCGACAGACACGCGTAACTTTCTGATTGTGAACCAAGAAGGAGCAAGGTGATGAGCGATATGACCGTGACGACCGGCCTCACCACGATGGCCACCGCCCCGCTGAACAACCAGCGTCCGCACGGCACCTCGGGCAGCTGGTTCGAGGCCCTGTCGGACGCCTGGGGCGCGACGCTCGACCGGCAGGCCGGCAAGCTCGACACGCTGTCGCAGCAGCTCGGCGCCGGCGGGCAGGACAATCCCTCGCAGATCACCGAGCTGACCGCGGAGGCGATGCGCATGTCGTTCCTGTCGAACAGCTCGTCCAGCTCGCTCGACAGCGTCGGCAAGGCGCTGGAGACGATGGCGCGCAAGGGCTAAGACGGGAGAGCCGCAATGACGATCGATCCGATCGCGGCGGGCGGCATGGGCGTGTCGGTCGACACGCCCGGCGTCAGCCAGATGGGGCCGGGCGCAAGCCTGGCCGATATGACCGGCTTTCAGGGGGCGCTGGGCGCTGCGGGCGTGCAACCGGCGATGTCGGTCGGCAGCCCCGACGCGCTCGCCCCGGCGATGAAGGCGATGCTGGGGCAGATCGAGAAGGTGAACGGCGAGGCGAAGTCGGTCGGCGAGATCGCGCGCGCGGCACAGGCGGGCGGTGCGGACATGACGCCGGGCGAGGTCGTCAACCTGACGATGAAATGCCACGAATTCATGTTCCACTGCCAATTGTCGTCGTCGATCGCGAACCGCACGTCGGACGGCATCCAGCAGCTGTTCCGTCAGCAATCGTGACCCGGGGATCATGACGATGCGCGCCCCCCCGCTCGCCGCGCTCGGCGCCTTGCTGCTGCTTGCGGCGTGCGGGCGCGCGGAGCTGTATGGCAAACTGACCGAGCCGCAGGCCAATGAGATGGTCGCGGTGCTGCAAAGCGCCGGGATCACCGCCGACAAGGAAGAGGCCGGCGAGAACCAGTGGAAGATCTCGACCTCCAAGGGCGATTTCCCGCGCGCGATCGAGCTGCTCCACGCCCAAGGCTATCCGCGCGAGGAATTCCAGTCGCTCGGCACGCTCTTCCCCAAGAAGGGCGTGCTGTCCTCGCCCACCGAAGAACGCGCGCGGCTGACCTATGGGCTCCAGCAGGAACTCCAGCAGACGATCACCGAGATCGACGGCGTGGTCGCCGCGCGCGTCCATCTGGCCTTGCCGGAGGCGCAGCCGCTCGCGGAGACGCCCCCGCCCGCTTCGGCCTCGGTATTCGTCAAATATCGCCCCGGCACCGCGATCGATCAGCAGATCGGCAAGATCAAGGCGTTGGTCGTCAATGCGGTCGAAGGGCTGAAATACGAGCGCGTGACGGTCGAAACCTTCCCCGCCGAGCCGATGCGGCTCGTCGCGCCGCAGCCCGCCGCCAGCGGCATGTCCGCAACGGTGATCGGCGGCATCGTCGCGCTGCTCCTGCTCGTCGCCGCCTTGCTCGGCTATCCGGCGTTTCGACGCTGGAACCAGCGGCGCCGCGCGATCGTCCCGCAGGCGCGGCCATGAGCGCCGCCGCCCGCGCCGCGCTCGCCGCGCTCGGCCGCGACCTCGGCGGGGTCGCCGCCCCGCGCAAGCGCGCGCTCACCGACCCCAATGCGCCCGCGGTTCGCTGGGAGGAACTCGCGCTCGTTCCCGACTGGCTGCGTCAGGATGAAGCGAGGCGCGACACGCTGGCGCGCCGCGT
Source organism: Sphingomonas phyllosphaerae (assembly GCF_036946485.1). Lineage (GTDB taxonomy): Bacteria > Pseudomonadota > Alphaproteobacteria > Sphingomonadales > Sphingomonadaceae > Sphingomonas > Sphingomonas phyllosphaerae_E. Next base: position 318,649 of record NZ_JAQIJA010000006.1, on the reverse strand, counting down.
CGCCGCGCTGGCACTCGCCGACGAACTCGCGCGTTCGATCGACGGCGCGTGGCTCGGCACCCTCGCCGAGGTCGCGGGCAGCGCCGCGATCGACCATGCCATTGCGCACGCCGACACCGGCCTCCCGCAATGCGCATGGGTCGAGGCGAGTGCGCTCGCCCCGCTCGGCCACGCGATCCTGCGCCGTGCGCTCCCGCTCGGGCTGCGCAGCATCCTGCCCGCCGCGCCCGATGTCCCGCTGGCGCTCACCGCGTCCGAGGCGCGGCAATTGGTGGCCGCGGCATGAGCTTCACGATTCTCGCCGCCGATCGCTTCGCGACCTTGCTCGCCGACGATCCACTCGTCCGCGCCGCCGACATCGCACCGCTGCGCGACGCGCTCGCGCTGCTCGCCCACGCGCGTGACCTGCACGACACCCGCGCCGCCGCGGTCGACGCCGCCACCGCGCACGGCCACGCCGAGGGCCACGCCGCCGGCTATCGCGACGGCCGCGCCGCCGGCGAGGCAGCCGGCGCGGCGTTGCTCGCCGAGATCGCCGCGCGCGATCGGGCGCGCGACGCCGGCCGCGCGCAGGAAATCGCGCGGCTCGCGCTCGAGGTCGTCCGGCGCATCGCGGGCGAGATCGGCCCCGCCGACACCGTCGCCGCGCTCGCCGCCCGCGCCGCCGAAGCGGTCGCCGCCCCCGCCGAGACATTGGTCCGCGTCGCGCCGCAGGCGGTCGCGGCCACCGAGGCGCGGCTCGCGCACGGCGCGGGCCTGCGCGTCGTCGCCGACACCAGTCTCGACGCGACCGAGTGCGTGATCGAAACCCCGCTCGGCCGCGCGCGCGCCGGGCTCGACGTGCAACTCGCGCAGCTTGCCGCGGCGTGGGGACTACAGGACGGGGCCGGCGATGCTGCGTGACGATGCCGCGCTGGTCGACCGGCTGATCGCCGGGCTCGACGGTGCGCGGACGCTCGACCGCCGCGGCCGGATCGTCGAGATCCTCGGCACCACGCTCAAGGTCACCGGCATCGCCGCGCGGATCGGCGAGGCGTGCGAGGTCGTCGAGCCCGGCACCGGGCATGTCGTGCCCGTCGAGGTCGTCGGGATCGCCGGCAACGCCACCGTGCTCACCCCGCTCGGCGACGTGCGCGGGCTGTCGGTCGATGCCGAGGTGATCGTGCGCAGCGGCGACGATCGCGTGGCGTACGGCGATGCGCTGCTCGGCCGCGTGCTCGACGCGCGCGGCACCCCGATCGACGACCGTGGCCCGCTGCCCGCCGGTCTGCCGCGCCGCGCGCTCCACGCCCTCGCGCCCAATCCGATGCGCCGCCGGCTGATCGACGCGGTGCTGCCGACCGGCGTGCGCGCGATCGACACCTTGCTGACGCTCGGTCGCGGGCAGCGGATGGGCGTGTTCGCCGCGGCGGGCGGCGGCAAGTCGACGCTGCTTGGCTCGATCGCCCGCTTCGCCGCCGCCGACGTCATCGTCATCGCGCTGATCGGCGAGCGCGGGCGCGAGGTCCGCGAGTTCATCGAGGATGCGCTCGGCCCCGAAGGGCTGGCGCGCTCGGTGATCGTCTGCGCCACCTCCGACCGCGCCGCGATGGAGCGCGTCCGGGCCGCCTATCAGGCGACCGCGATCGCCGAGGGCTTTCGCGCGCAGGGCCGCGACGTGCTGCTGCTGATGGACTCGGTCACCCGCTTCGCGCGCGCGCTGCGCGAGATCGGGCTCGCGGCGGGCGAGCCGGCGGTGCGCCGTGGCTTCCCGCCGTCGGTCTTCGCCGAGCTGCCGCGGCTGTTCGAGCGCGCCGGCACCGACGAGACCGGTTCGATCACCGCGATCTACACGGTGCTGCTCGAGGATGAGGACGAAGGCGATCCGGTCGGCGAGGAGGTGCGCTCGATCCTCGACGGCCATATCCTGTTGTCGCGCAAGCTTGGCGCGGCCGGCCATTATCCCGCGATCGACATCCTCGGCAGCCTGTCCCGGCTGTTCCCGCGCCTCGCCACTCCCGACCACCGCGCCGCCGCGACGCGCGTCCGCGCCTTGCTCGCCAAACATGCCGAGATCGGTTTTCTGGTGCAGGTCGGCGAGTACAAGCCCGGCGCCGACGCGCTCGCCGATCAGGCGATCGCCGCGCGTCCCGAGATCGACGCGCTGCTCCGCCAGCCCCCCGACCGCGCCGAGCCGCTCGACACCGGGCTGTTCCGCCTGCGGGCGATCGGCGGATGAGCCGCGCGGGCGACGAGCGTCGGCAGGCGACGCAGCTGCTGCGGCTGCGGCAGGTCCGCCTGCAAGCCGCCGCGCGCGCGTTGGCCGAGGCGCGCGCGCACGCCGACGCCGCGCAGGACGCCGCCCGCCGCGCTGCCGACGCGGCCGCCGCCGCCGCGCAAGGACAGGCCGAGGCGCACGCCGCGCTCGCCGCCGATCCGGCCGAGGCCGAACGGCGGCTGGCGGTGCTCGACGCCGCCCTCTTTCGCCGTTCGGTCGCCGAACAGGCCCACAGCGACGCCGAAGCGGCCCGCACCGCTGCCGCGGCGGAGGAAAGTGCGCACCGACGCGCCGCGATCATCGCCCGCGCGCGTCACGATCTGCTCGCCGAGCGCACCGCAACGCTCCGCCGACGTGCCCATCTGCGCACCGACGAGCGCCAGCAACGCGACCGCGAGGATACCAGGAGGTTCAAATGACCAGCGTTTCCGCGACCCGCAGCCCCCCGACGCGCGCCGCCGAGCCGCAACAGCGTCCCGATCAGCAACCGCGCAGCGACGATGTGCGCGCCATGAGCGACGCTTTCGCGCGTGCCCGCGCAAAGATGCAGCCGGAAGGTACCGCACTGCGCCCCGCTCCCGCCAAAAGCGGCACCGGCAAGGACGCACCACGTCAAAACGCCGGCACCATGACCGGCGAAACCCGTGAGCGCGCCGCCGCTCTGCCCACCGACGACCGCCACGCGATCCACCGCGAGGAGGAACGCGACACCGGCGGCCAGTCGGGCGGTCAATCCTTCGCCGGACAGCTCGCCGCCCCGGTCGTCGGCGTCCCCACGATGCCCGCCCCGCACGTCGACCCCAGCGCCTTCGCGCAGATGCTCGCCGATCTTTGGACGCGCGAGAACGGCAAGGGCGCGCGCGAGGTCTCGGTCCGCTTCGGCCGCGACGCCTGGCCGGCGACCGGCGCGCGACTGGTCCGCAACGCCGCAGGAACGCTCGACATTTCGCTGGAGGTCGCCGACGGCGCGCCCGATTACGCCGATCGCCTCCCCGGCCTGGCGCGCCATCTGCACGACGCCGGCATCGGCGTCGGCGCGCTCGCGGTGGCGGGCTGACCACCCCCCGTCACCCCGGACTTGATCCGGGGTCCCGCTTCTTCTGCGACTAAGCGTTTCGATTAGAGCCACTTCCGCCCGATCGCCCTATCGTCGCCCCCACGATCAGGGAGGTGAGGATGCAGATCGGCCAGACCAACGCGCTAAGTCCCGCATTACGCGCGACAACACCGCTCCCGCTCGCGCCCACGACGCTCGGTACGATCGCACCGCTCGCCAGCACCGCGGCCCGGATGCTCGCCAGCCCCGCCGCGCCCTCGTCACAGAACCCCGCCGAACTCCGCGCCCACGCCTTGCTCGCGCAGGATGTCTACAACGACACCGCCGCGCCGCCCGCCGGCTACCGCGTTGCCAGCGAAGCGGAATTGCGCGACCTCAACCTCGATCCCTCCGTGCTGCAAGCCGGCGACTTCCGCGCCCGCGTCTATGCCGAGGGCAGCGGCGACGACACGCGCTACGTCATCGCGATGCGCGGCACGCGCTTCGAAAGCCTCGCCGACTGGACAACCAACGCCCAACAGGCGTTCGGCGCCGAGTCCGCGCACTACCGCTCCGCGCTGCTGATCGGCGAGCGTATCGGGCGTTCCGAGCTGGCGGATCAGGTGTCGTTCACCGGCCACTCGCTCGGTGGCGGGCTCGCCTCTGCCGCGGCGATCGCCGGCGGGCGGCCCGCCGACACCTTCAACGCGTCCGGGCTGCACGATGCGACGATCGCGCAAGCCGACACGATCCGCGCCGCCAACGGCACGACCACACAGGCGGCGGTGCAGGCGTGGTACGTCGACGGCGAGATCCTGTCGGGCATCCAGGACGGCGGCGACCGCGTGATCGGCGGTGTGCTGGGCGGCATCCTGACCGGCGGGCCGGGCGGCGCGGCGGCGGGCGCGGTGCTGTTGGACCTGCCCGAAGCCTATGGTACGCGGCATGAAATGGAGGCCGTCGCGCCGGAGGGGTTGAATTGGTTCGAACGCAATCTCAGCCCGATGCTGCCGATCGACCGGCACAGCATGGATTGGGTGCTGTCGAGCCTGCCGCGCTGACGCGCTGGCTGACCCTTGCCGCGGCGCTGGCCATGGTGGTGCCGGCGACGGCCTGTTCGCGCCCCGCCCCCGCGGCGGCGCAGGGATGCAAGGGACGCGGCGCGACGATGAAGTTCGACGAACGACTGATCCTCAAGGCGGTCACCAACGGCCAGTCGGGGCGCGACATCGCCGCCGCGGTCTTCGCAGGTGATGTCGCGAAGGTCCGCGCATTGGCGCAGGCCGACCCCGCCGTGCTCACTACCCATGTGCCGCCGGCGCGCTACCCCGATTTCCGGCCCGATGGTCAGGCCGGCGACCTGCTGTCCTTCGCGGTTGCGCGCTGCGACCCGGCGATGCGCGACGCCTTGCTCCAGATGGGCGCGAAGCCCGATGGTGCGATCCCCGGCCTGCCGCTCGACACCGCGATCGACGGGCACGATCTGGACGCGATGCGGGCCTTGCTCGCGGCCGGTGCCAGCCCCGATCCGCAGGGTGACGACGCCGTCTGGCCGCTACGCACCGCCGCCCGCGTCGCCGATCCCGCCGCCGCCAGGCTGCTGATCGCGCACAAGGCAAGGCTCGACCGGATCGACGCGACGGGCAGCGGCCCGTTGCAGGATGCGGTCGACATGGACTCGATGCAGGTCGCGGAGGTGCTGATCGAAGCGGGCGCGAACCCGTGGGCGGTCGGCGCGGGTGGTGCACTCCCAGCTTATGGCATCGCGCAGCCGTTGAAGCTGTCATCGTCCGACGAGGAAGCCGCGCGGCAACGCCTCGAAGCGAAATTGCGCGCGAGCGGCGCTCCGTGGCCCCCGCCCGCCCCCGCCGAGGTGAAGGCCGCGATCCGCGAGCAGCGCTGGCCGCCCGCCGCGCTCGTCAAGGTCGGCGCGACACCGCCGCCGCCAGTGGTGGTCGCGACGCTGACCAAGACGACGCGCTAACGCAAAGCGACATTCGCCGAGCACTCTTGATCGTCACCCCGGACTTGATCCGGGGTCCCGCTTGTTTCCGCCGGAAGGAAGAAGCGGGATTCCGGAGCAAGTCCGGGATGACGGAATGAGGCAAGTGACCGGTGCAGACGCACCCTAATCCGCGAACAGCCACGCCCGCGCTTCCTCGACATTCTCGAACAATGCGCAGCGTTCGTCGGCGATCCGCTTCGTCTGCATACGGTGCAGCGCGCCCGAAAAGACCAGCGCGATCCGCTTCGAAGGAGAGTCCGGGCGCACCATCTTCGCAAACTCGGCAGCGACGGTCTGTGGCACGACGTTCTTGCGCTTCATGTCGATCAACGTGCGCAAATGACCGTGCCGCGTCCCCTCGGCCACCATCCGTCGCAGCGTCGCCCCGACCTCCGCGCCAAAGCGCGCGGTAATCTCCGCATCCCAGTCGCCGGTCAGCGTCAACTCTAGGAATTCTCCCGGCGCGTCGGCTTCGATATGGAAAGTGGGTGGTGCCATCCCGCCCCATTACACGATGGTGCTTTCGTAATAGTTTCCAGAACAAATAGGATAATTAATCCATGATCCTGCGCAGCGATGAGGCCGTCGACGTCGAGGTGCCGGGAAGCGGGACAATGCGGACGCACCTCTTCCGTCCCGTCGCCGACGGGCGCTTCCCGGGGGTGCTGCTCTATTCTGAAATCTATCAGGTCACCGCCCCGATCCGGCGGCTGGCGGCGATGCTGGCGGGCAACGGCTATGTCGTCGCCGTGCCGGAGGTTTATCACGAATATGAGCCGGCCGGCACCAAGCTCGCCTATGACGCGGCCGGCACGGAGCGCGGCAATGCGCTGAAATTCGCCAAGCCGGTCGCGGCCTTCGATGCGGACGCCAGCGCCGCGATCGGCGCGCTGGCGGCGCATCCGGCCTGCACGGGCAAGCTGGCGACGTTCGGCGTGTGTCTGGGCGGGCATCTCGCCTGCCGCGCTGCGCTCGATCCGCGCGTGGCCGCCGCGGCGTGCTTCTATCCGACCGACATCCATTCCGGGACGCTCGGCGAGGGCCGCAGCGACGATACGTTGGCGCGGCTCGCAGAGTTGCAGGCCGAGCTGATGCTGGTCTGGGGCCGGCAGGACCCGCATGTGCCGCTGGACGGCCGCGCCGCGATCCGTGCCCGGCTGGAGGCGGTCGGCGCGTCGTACGAATGGCACGAATGGAACGCACAACACGCCTTCCTCCGCGACGAAGGCCCGCGCTACGACCCCGCGCTGTTCCTGCAGGCGATGATGCAGACGCTCGCCTTCTTCCGCCGCACGATCGGCTGAGCGCCTCGTCATTGCGAGCGGAGCGAAGCAATCCAGGGCCGGATCAGGACGCCCTGGATTGCCGCGCTACGCTCGCAATGACGAATGAAGGTCGCGCAGCTTGTCGCTACCGCGCCAACCACCCGCCATCGACCGCCAGCACATGCCCCTGCACATAGGCGGCAGCGTCCGACGCGAGGAACACCGCCGCGCCGCCCAGATCGGCTGGCGCGCCCCAGCGCCCAGCGGGAATTCGGTCCAGAATCGCCCGGTTACGCTCGGGATCAGCCTGCAACGCCGCGGTATTGCTGGTCGCGATATAGCCCGGGGCGATCGCATTCACCGTCACGCCGTGCTTCGCCCATTCGTTGGCGAGCAGCTTGGTCAGCCCGCCGACCCCGCTCTTCGCGGCGGTATAGCTCGGCACGCGGATGCCACCCTGAAAGGTCAGCATCGAGGCGATGTTGATGATCCGCCCGCCCCCGGCGGCGATCATGTGCCGCCCGGCGGCTTGGCTGAGGAAGAACACCGACTTTAGATTGGTGTCGATCACCGCATCCCAGTCCTCCTCGCTGAAGTCGACCGCATCCGCACGCCGGATGATCCCGGCATTGTTGACGAGGATGTCGAGCCGCCCGAACGCGTCGAGCGTCTCGGCGACCACGCGCGCGACCGGCTCGATCGTGGACAAATCGGCGTGGATCAGCGCCGCGCGCCGTCCCAGCGCGCGGATCTGCGCCGCCGTCTCCTCCGCCGCGGTGCGCCCGACGCAGGCGACATCCGCCCCCGCCTGCGCCAGCGCGACCGCGATCGCCTGTCCGATCCCGGTGTTCGCGCCGGTGACGATCGCGGCGCGGCCGGTCAGGTCGAACGGATGGTTCAGCGCAGCTGGCATATGTCGCACACGTCCATGTCGTTATAATCCTGGTTCTCGCCCGCCATCGCCCAGATGAAGGTATAGTTGCTGGTCCCCGCCCCCATGTGCACTGACCACGGCGGGCTGATGACGACCTCTTCATTGTCGACGACGATATGCCGCAGATCGTCGGGCCGCCCCATGTAATGGAAGACGCGATTGTCGTCCTCGAGATCGAAATAGAGATAGATCTCGCTGCGCCGCTCATGGACGTGCGGCGGCATCGTGTTCCACACCGATCCGGGCTTGAGCTGCGTCAGCCCAAGGCATAGCGACGCGCTGGCGCACAGATGCGGCAGCACCAGTTGGTAGATGGTGCGGTCATTCGACGTCTCCAGACTGCCGCGCTGCATCGGATTGGCGTCGGCCAGCGTCACCTTGCGCAGCGGGAACGGCGCATGCGCGGGCACGCTGAGCAGATAGAAACGCGCACCCTCGCCCGCGAACGTCACTTCCGCCGACCCCATCGGCACGTAGAGCGCCTCATAACGCGCCAGCTCGAACACCTGCCCATCGACGGTCACGCTACCGGTGCCGCGCCCGATGTTGACCACGCCCAGCTCGCGCCGTTCGAGCAAGGGATGCCCCGCCGCGCTTTCCGGCTCGCTGTGCGTCGGCAACGCCAACGGCGTCGCCCCCGGCACCGCTCCGCCGATGATGAACCGCTCGCCATGCGAATAGGTCAGCACGATCTCGCCGTCGCGGAACAGCCCGCCGACCAGATAGCGGTCGCGCAGCGCCTCGTTGGAGGCGCCTTCCATCATGTCGGGATGCGTGGCGTAATAGGTCTTGGCGTACACGTCGGTGCTCCTGTTCAACGGGCGCGGTCGAGCTGCGCGATCTGCGTCGCCGCCAGCAGGAACGCGCCCACGCCGTAATATTGCGTCTCTTGCGCCGCGACCTTGTCTGGCCGGTCGCTGACCTGCTGCACCCAGCCGAGCCGCCCATCGGGCTGGATGGAACGCTCCAGCGCCGCCCAGCCGCGCTTGGCGACCGGCGCGTAGTCCGCGCGCGGCAGCACCCCCGCGTTGACGCCCCATGCCATGCCGTAAGTGAAGAAACCCGTGCCGCTCGATTCCGGCGGCGATCCTTCGGGGGCGAGCAGCGACGGCGCCCAATAGCCGTCGGGCTTCTGCAACGTCTTCAGCTTCGCCGCCATCTTGCGGAACAGCGCCTCCATCCGCACGCGATCGGGGCTGTTCTTGGGCAGCAGCGGGATGATCCGCGCCATCCCCGCGAATACCCAGCCGTTGCCGCGCGCCCAGAATTGTTTGCGGCGCTGCGCATCGCGGCGCTCGAAGAATCGGCTGTCGCGGTAATAGAGCTGCTCCACCGGATCCAGCAGGAAGTCGGTCGTCGCCCAGAACTCCCGCAGCGCGAACTCACGATATTTCGGATCGCCGGTCTGGCGGCTGAGTTCGACCAGCGCGGGCGGCGCCATGAACAAGGCGTCGCACCAGCACCAGCGCGTCAGGCACTCGGTCGCGCCATAGCCCTCCGGCGGCACCGCAAAGGCGAGCGTCGTCACCGCCGGCTTGTCGACCACCCGGTCGAACGTCGCCTTGGCGCTGGCGAGCGCCTGCGGTGGCCCGCCATGCGCGGCCGCCCAGAGATAGCTTTGCACGATCGTATGATCGTCCGCGAAATAGGGCTTCTCGCCCGGCCGCCAGCCGTTCGCGCGCCCCATCGCCATGATCGCGTCCTTGATGCGCGGCGGCGCGCCGGCATCGGCGAGCGCGGTCATCCCGACCCAGAACACCGCCGGCTCCCACGCCCGCATGTCGCCGCTGCGCGGGTTCACGTCCATATGCGCCAGCTGCCAGTCGGCCAGCTTCACCGCCTGCGCGATCGGTCCCTGTTGCTGTGCCGCGGCGGGCGCAGCCACCGCCACGATGCTGGCGGCTAGGGCAAGGTGTCGAAAGATCATGCGGCACTCTCCATGGACGCGAAACGGGCCGGGGCAAGCCGGGGACTGATGACGTGCAGCGACAGCAATGCCAGCAGATAGGCACCCCCCGCCACCGCGAAGATCGGCGCATAGCTGCCCGATATGCCAAGGACGTGACCGACGAACTTGGCGATCAGCATCCCGCCGATCGCCCCCGCCGTCCCGCCGATCCCCACGACCGAGCCGACCGCCGCGCGCGGGAACAGGTCGGACGGCAGCGTCAGCAGATTGGCGGAAAACGCCTGATGCGCGGCGGTCGCCAATCCGATCAGCGCGACCGCGAGCCACAGGCTGTCGACATATTGAACGGTAACGATCGGCAGCACCGCGATCGCGCAGCCCAGCATCGTCGCCTTGCGGGCGGCGTTGGCTGACCAGCCGCGCCGCAACAGCCGCGACGAGGTCCAGCCGCCCAGCACGCTCCCCGCGTCCGACAGCAGATAGATCGCCACCAGCGGCGGCCCGAACGACTTGAGGTCCAGCCCGTAGCGCTTGCCGAGGAAATCGGGCAGCCAGAACAGGAACATCCACCAGATCGGGTCGGTCAGGAACTTCGGCACCGCATAGGCCCAGGTCTCGCGATAGGCGAACAGCCGCAGCCACGGCACGCGCTGCACCGCCGGCGCAGGATCGCAGCGGATCAGCGCCAGCTCGCCCGGCGTGACGCGCGGATGATCCTCCGGCCGACGATAGATCGCGACCCACGCGATCAGCCACAGCACACTGAACGCGCCGGTCGCGATGAACGCCATCCGCCAGCCGTAAGCGAGCGTGATCGCTGGCACGAGCAACGGCGTCGCGATCGCCCCGACATTCGCCCCGGCGTTGAACAGCCCGACCGCGAACGCGCGCTCGCGCTGCGGAAACCATTCGGTCACCGCCTTCAGCCCGGACGGGAAATTGCCCGCCTCGCCCAGCCCGAGCGCGAACCGCGCAGCGCCGAATTGCGCGACGCTGCTCACCAGCCCGTGCGCGACATGCGCCAGCGTCCAGAAGGAGAAAGCGAGCGCATAGCCGAGCCGCGCGCCGAACCGGTCGATCAATCGCCCCATCATCAGGAACCCGGCGGCATAGGCGGCCTGGAACCAGAAGACGATGTCGGCATATTGCGCCTCGCTCCACCCCAGATCCTTCTGGAGCACCGGCTTGAGCACGCCGATCATCTGCCGGTCGATATAGTTGATCGCGGTCGCCGCGAACAGCAACGCGCAGATCGTCCAGCGATAGCGCCCGGTCGGCGGCGCGGCGGCGATGTCCGGCATGGCGGTGGCGCTCCGGGAAGGAAGGGCGCGCGACACCGCCGCGGGCCCAGGTGGGGAAGGCTTAGAACTTGCCGCGGATGCCGAAGGCGATCGTCGTGCCGTTGTAGAAGGAATTGTCGCGGCGCGACGAACCGTTGCCCTTCGGCTGATCCGGGTTTTCGTAATAGGTATAGAGGTTGGTGTTGGTGATGTTCAGCGCATCGACACGCAGCTCGAAATTGTCGTTCAGGCGATAGCTGACGGTCGCATCGAGGAAGCCCTGCGGCGCGGTATAGGCGATCTGGTCGTTCCCGCTGTTGGTCGAGCTGAACGCCGCACGCGCACGATAATTCCACGACCCGCGGATGGCGAACGGCCCCTTTTCGTAGAAGGCGGTCGCGCTGTACGAGTAATCCGGCACCCCGCCGATGCTGACGCGCGTGCCCTTCGACGTGACGAAATCGTTGCCGTCGCGCCAAACCTTGGTGAAGCTGCCGAGCACACCAAGTCCATCGAACGGTGCAGGCAAGAAAGTCAGGTTCTGCTGATAGGCGATCTCCAGCCCCTTCAGCCCCAGCGTGCCGATATTCTGCACCGTCGTGACGGTAAACGGCTGGTCGGGCGCGATCGTGCCCGTGTCGCTGCCCGTGATCGAACGCCGGTCGAACAGATCCTGCGACAATTGCAGGGTGCTGAACGGCACACCATAGATCGTCACCGACTGCGGCGTGTCGCGCAGCGACTTCTTGAAGGCGCCGATGCTCAGCACCGATGCCGGCTGGAAATACCATTCCGCGCTGAAGTCATATTGCGTCGCCACCTGCGGGCGCAGGTTGGGGTTGCCGACCGTCACGTCGGGGTTGAAGCGGTTGGGGATTGCGATTCCGCTCGCGATATCGACCAGCGCCGACCGGGTGATCGTCTTGCCCGCCGAGCCGCGCACCAGCACCTTGGGCGTGATGTCCCAGGCCAGGCTGAGCGACGGCAGCCAGTTGTCGTACCCGCCGCGGCGTTGCCGTGGGCCGAACGCCCCGCCCCCGGTCGGCGCGTAATTGTCGATGATCGTCTCGGTCTTGGCGTAGCGCATCCCGAAATTGCCACGCAGATCGCCCTGACCTAGCGGCAGCTTCATGTTCGTCTCGACGAACGCCGCCTTCACCCGCTCCTCGGCGCGGAACTTGGAATTGAGCTGCACCGGTGCCGCCGCGTTCGCCCCATTGGCATCGAGATAGTCCATCACGAACGCCCGCGGAAAGGTCGCGAATTGCGACGGATAGCCAGCGTTACCACCATCGCGGGTCGCGCCGTAGGGCAGGAACGGCACCATGTGCGAGAAGACGTCGATCGTCGCGAACGTGCCGCCGCCCGGCAGCGTCCGCGTGCGCGCGATCGAGGTGCCGTCACGCCGCTCGATCTCCTTGACGCTCGAGATATAGCTCGCGCCGACGAGCGCCGACCATTCTGCGCCCGCGAACTCGCCGGCATCCCATGTCGCGACCAATCGCCCGCTCTTCTGCTGATCCAGCTCGCGCGCCGAGCCGAAGCCGAGGCTGGGATCGGTGAAGTTGCGCGGGTTAGTGAACGACACCGGCGAGCTGATCGTCGGGTAGCTGACGTTCACGGTCGGGTCGAAGGTGGTACGGATCGAATAGATGTTCGACACCACGCGATTGCCGGACGAAAAGGCCTCGCTCTTGTTGATATTGCCCTGCGCCGAGATTTTCAGCGTGTCGGTCGGGCTCCATACCGCGCGCGCGATCCCGTAGCGGAATTCCGTCTCGGCATTGCGATAGAAGCTCTCTGTCAGCAGCGAGCTGTTGTCGAACGTACCATACAAGTTATTATACTTGTCGATCTTCACGTCGACCGGGATCAGACCCGAATTGGTGCCGCGCCCCGGCAGGCTGGTCGTCGGGCGCGTGGTGCGGGTGTTGCGTACCGGCACGCCGAAGGTGAATTCATCATTTACGTCGGTCACGCGCGAATAGATGCCGTCGACACTCGCCTCGAACCGGTCGCTCTTATATTGCAGCGACCCGACGAAACCCAGCCGCTCGCGCTGGTTGCTCGACGTGAATACGCGGTAGAAGCGCGGCAGATAGGCGCCCGCGATCTGATCGCGCGTCAGGCCGCTGAAGTTGGCCGCCGGATTGTCGAGATCGAGCGCGAACGGCGTGAACGGCCCGCGATTGTCGGGCTGCCCGGCGGTCGGCGCCGGTCGCGTGGCGAGCGTCGTCGAGTTGTAGCCGCCGGTCGACTGGAATCCCGATCGCTCGTTGACGTTCTGCGCATAGGCGACACCGAACAGCGCGCCGAAATTGCCGACGGTATCGCTGACCAGCAGCGACGCGCGCGGGCGGATCTGCCCCGAACCGGTGTTGTAGTTCTGCGCGAGATTGTAGCGGACCACGCGCCCCTTGCTGTCGAACGGTCGCGGCGTCTGCAGATCGACGTTGCCCGAAATGCCGCCTTCCTCAAGGTTGGCGAGCGGGCTCTTGTAGATGTCGACGCGTCCGAACAGCTCGGAGGGGAAGACGTCGAAGTTGAACGTCCGCGACGAATTGCCGACGCCGCCGGTCGAAGTGGTGCGCACCGGTGCGCCGTTGATCGTCGTCACCGAGAAGGACGGGCCGAGCCCGCGGATGCTGATCTGCTGGCCCTCGTTCGACGCGCCGTCGCGCGACAGGAAGATGCCGGGAATACGTTGCAGCGATTCCGCGACATTCGCCTCGGGGAACTTGCCGATGTCCTCGGCGACGATGGAATCGCGGACACCGATCGCTTCACGCTTCAGCTCAAGCCCTTCGGCAAGGCTGCGGCGGAACCCGGTGACGACGATGTCCTCACTCGTCGCGTCCGCTGGCGCCTGCGGGTCGCTGGCGGGGGCGGCAGCAGATGCAGCCGGTTCAGTTTGCGCTGCGGCGGGAGCCGCCACCAGCGCCAATGCGATGGCGTGCGCCGACGCCATGCCGATGAACAACGACCTGCCCACGATAACCCCTCCTGCTACACCGCTGATCGCGGCTTATGAATCGGGTTATCATACAACTTTCGGATCGCGTCAATCCGCTTGCATCATCCGTCGCGCGACAGTGCCGCCGCCTCGCTCAACTCCGTATGGCGGCTGAGGCTTTCCTGCATGTGATGCCGCGCCGCATCGCGCGCGCCGGCCGGATTCATGCGCACGATCGCGTCGACGATCGCCTCATGCTCGGCACGCACCTTCTCGACATAGGCGCGCTGCGCCTCGGGCGGCTGGTCGCGCAGATACAGGTTGCGCGGCGGGACCAGCCGCACGCCAAGAAAGTCGATCAGCTTGACGAACGTCTCGTTCTGCGTGGCGCGCGCGATCGCGGTGTGGAAGCGCGTGTCCGCCGCTGCGGAGGCGACCGGATCGTCGGCGACCGCCGCCATGTCGCGCAGCGCCGCGCGCATCGCCGAGATGTCGGTCAAAGTCCGCCGCGCCGCCGCGAACGCGGCCATCTCCGCCTCGACCGACAGCCGCACCTCGAGCAAGCGGATCACGTCCGCCAGTTCGCTCATGTCCTGCCGGGTGATCTGGAACGCCTGGTAGCGTGCGTCGTCGGACACGAACACGCCCGACCCCTGCCGCGCGACGGCGATGCCTTGCGCCTCCAGCCGCGCGACCGCCTCGCGCACCACGGTCCGGCTGACCTTTTCGTCCTCGGCGATCGCCTTCTGCGTCGGCAGTCGCGCACCGGGCGGCATCTCGCCCGAGCGGATCCGCGCCTCCAGTTTGACGTACAGGGCATCGGCAAGCGACATGTTCTTGGTCATTTCCGCTCTATATCAACGTCGTTGGCTCGGCCCCATGGAAAAAGCGCCAGCTTGGCAAAATAGATATGATGTCTTAGGTTATCCTACAACATTGCTGATGGAGAGGTGAGCATGAGGATCGCACGGCGGTTGCGCGCGACGGCAACGCTGGGGCTGCTGGCCGGCTCGCCGGCGTTCGCGCAACAGGCGTCTCCGCCTCCGCTGCCGGTCGTCTCGCCGCTGCCCCCGCCCGCGGACCGCACACCGCGCGCGGTCGCGTTGCTCGCCGACTATCGCTACGACGATCTCCTCTGGGAGAACGACCGCACCGCGCATCGCATCTACGGCCATGCGCTGGAGGCCGCCGAGCCGCCGTCGGGCTCGGGGATCGACAGCTGGGGCAAGAACGTCCGCTGGCCGTTCGCCGATCGCCAGCTGCGCACCGGCGACCAGCACGCCTATCATGGCGAGGGCATCGACTTCTACAATGTCGGGACGACGCGCGGTGCCGGCGGGCTGGGCATCTGGCACGACAACAAATTGTGGACCTCGCGCAACTTCGTTCGCCACCGCATCCTCGCCAGCGGCGGCGACCGCGCCGACTTCTCGGTCGATTACGCGCCCTGGCCGGTCGACGTCGGGCGGAAGGTGTGGGAGACGCGGCGCTTCACGCTGCCGCTCGGCACGCATTTCACGCGCATGGTCTCGACCATCTCCTCCGACCGTCCCGAGCCGCTGCTGGTCGGCATCGGCATCGGCAAGCGCACCACCGGACAGGGCGCGGGCGAGCTGACCGTCGATCGCGCGCGCGGGCTGCTGTCATGGTGGGGGCCGGACGATCCCGGCCACGGCCGGATCGCGATCGCGATCCGCGTCGACCCGCGGATGATCGCCGAGGTGCGCGCCGACGCCGACAACCAGCTGGTGCTGCTGCGCGTCACCCCCGGCACGCCGTTCGTCTATTATTCGGGCTCGGCATGGAGCCACGGCGAGGGCGACTTCCGCACGCGCGCGCAATGGGACGATTATGCCAAGGGCGCGGCGCTCGATTTCACCATACCGAAGGCGGGGCAATGACGATGCAAGTGGATCGACGCGCGGTGCTGGCGGGCGGACTGGCCGCGTCCAGTCTGGTGACGACGGTCGCCGATGCGCAGACGCAGCCCGCCGCGCCCCCGCTCCCCGATGGCGCGACCGACCGCGCCGATGCACTCGCGCTGCTGCGACGAATAGCGGAGCCGGTGCTGGGCCGGATGGCGCGCGGCCGGCTCCATGCCGAATGGACGCCCGAACTCAGCCCGACCTGGGACGGTCGCAACCCGGGCGTCGCCTATCTGGAGGCGTTCGGGCGGTTGATCGACGGGATCGCGCCATGGCTCGCGCTCCCCGATGACACCAGCACCGAGGGCCGGCTGCGCGCCCGGCTGCGTGCGCAGGCGCTGGAGAGCTACACCCACGCGGTCGACCCGAAGAGCCCCGACTATCTGCTGTGGCGCGGCCATGGACAGGCGCTGGTCGATTCGGCGTATTTCACCAGCGCCTTGCTGCGCGCGCCCGACGCGCTGTGGAAGCCGCTCGACGCGAAGACCAAGGCGCGGATCGTCGAGGAGATCAAGGGCCTGCGCCGCATCTCCCCGCCCTATCAGAACTGGCTGCTGTTCGCGGCGATGAACGAGGCGTTCCTGTTCGCGATCGGCGAGGACTGGGACCCGATGCGCGTCGACCTCACCGTCAAGAAGATGCTCGAATGGTATGTCGGCGACGGCTGGTACGGCGACGGCGAACGCTTCCACTACGACTATTACAACAGCTACGTCATCCACCCCATGCTGGTGCAGATCCTCGCCACGCTGGCGGCGGGCAAGCCCAGCTTCAACAACCTCCGCCCCGCCGAGGAACTGGCGCGCGCGGTGAAGCGCGAGCAGCGCTATGCCGAGCATCTCGAACGGATGATCGCCCCCGACGGCAGCTATGCCGCGATCGGCCGTTCGCTCACCTATCGCACCGCGGTGCATCAGCCGCTCGGGCATCTGGCGTGGCGCGGGCAATTGCCCGACACCTTGCCGCCGGGTCAGGTGCGTGCGGCGACGATGGCGGCGCAACGGCGCGTGTTCGCCGATCCCAGCAATTTCAACGCCGATGGCTTTCTGACGATCGGCTTCGCGCGGCACCAGCCGACGCTGGGCGACATCTATTCCAACGCCGGGAGCATGTATATCGCCTCCGAAAGCCTGATCGCGCTCGGCCTGCCCGCCGATCACGCCTATTGGACCGCCCCGCCACAGCCGTGGACGATGCGCCGCGCCTTCGCCGGACAGGATTTCCGCAAGGACTATGCGGTCAATTACTGAGCGACGGCTAGCCTACCCCTTCGTCGTCGCCCCGGCCTTGAGCCGGGGCCCCGCTTCTTCGCCGCGCCCGCGGAAAAAGCGGGATCCCGGATCAGGCCTGTCCTGAGCGCGCCGAAGGGTCCGGGATGACGTGAAAAGGGATGGGACCTCGAGCCTAATCCCCCGCGGCCGTCACCACCGGCCGCGTTTCGCCGTCCAGTTCGGTCAGTTCGCGCTCGACCGCGATCGTGTCGCCCATGTCGCGCATCGCATACAGCTTGCCGCGCGCGTTCTCGAACGGGCGGTGCAGCACCATCGTCAGCTTGCCCTCGAAGGTGCGGAACAGCATCCCGTGTCCGCTGTCGCCGCGCACCAGCGGCGGCAATTGCTCCCACGGTCCGGTAACCTCGCCGCTCTTCGACCGCGCCAGCGACTGGACGTAGCCGCGCCGGTCGTAGCTCGACCATAACATCAGCAACGTGCCGGTGCGCGTACGGAACAGCTCTGGCCCGTCGGTGACGTTGCCACCCGCGGCGTCGGCGGGATAGGCGCGCTTGACCCACGGTGCGTCCGACGCATGGAACAGCAGGCGCGGCGGTCCGGCGGCGACGAGCCGGTCGTCGAGCGGCACCGCCTCGATCGTCCCGTCGCCGATCTGGACCCATTCGTGTGCATAGACCATCCACGGCTTGCCCGCGCGATCGACGTACAGCGACCCGTCGAGCGTCATCCGCCCCGAATCGACCACCGGCGCGCCGTCACGCTCCAGCCGGAACGGCCCGCCCAGCGAGGCCGCCGATGCGATCAGCGTCGAACGCCGGATCGGCCGTCGCGCCCCCTCCGCGGGCAGCTTCAGCGCATCATTGTAGAAGGTGGAAAACAGATACCAGCGTCCCTTCCACCGGTGCACCTCCGGAGCCCAGGCACCGTCGTTCGCCCAGCTCCCCTCGGGCAGCGTGAAGACCACCACCGGCCGCTGCCAATGCTTCAGGTCGCGGCTGCGATAGGCCATGATGCCCAGCCGCCGGTCGCCGGTCAGTTGCTTCTCGTTACGGGTGAACAGCCAATAGGTGCGGGTGGCGCGATCGGCCACGATCCACGGATCGTGCAACGGCATGTCCGGCAACAGCAGCAGTGCGGGCGGCGTTCGCGGTGCGGCGGCGGTGGTCAGCAGCATCGCAACCAACGCCAGCACGACCAGCACGCCAGCACGCAGACCCGCTGGCCACGGTGATACGATCCGACCCGTCATGCGCCGACCCTTCTTCTTCGCTAGCGCTCGCGCGCGGGATTGCCGGCCACCGTCGCTCCGGGGCGCACGTCCCGCGTCACCACGCTGCCTGCCCCAACGATCGCATCGTCACCGATAGTCACGCCGGGCAGGATCAGCGCGCCGCCGCCGATCCACACGTTGCGCCCGATGGCGATCGGACGCCCCCATTCGGCTCCGGTCGCGCGGGCTTCGGGATCGCGCGGGTGATCCGCGGTCAGGATCTGCACCCCCGGCCCGATCTGGGTCGCCGCGCCGATCGTCACCGCCACGACGTCCAGGATGATGCAGCCGTAATTGAGGAACACGCCGTCCCCCAATCGGATGTTATAGCCATAATCGCAGTGGAAGGGCGGCCGGATCACCGCCCCCTCGCCCACCGCCGCCAACCGCTCGCGCAGGATCGCGCGTCGCTCCGCGGCAGGAAGCGCCGCGGCGGCATTGTACCGCGCCATCCAGGCGAGCGCCGCCTGATGGTCCGCGATCAGCTCGGCATCGCCCGCATGATAGGGTTCGCCGGCCAGCATCTTCTGCTTTTCGCTCCGCAGGGTCATCGCTTGCTCACTCCCGCGCCGTCAGCGGCACCGACGATCGTCCGGCCGCCCGCCCCGCAGCCTCGCCGTGCCGGGTCGCGTGAAGATGCCGAAGGATCAACGCCAGGTCCGCTTCGGTCAACCCGGAGGCGGGATCGATCGTCACCCCGGCCGGCAAGGGTTCGACCCAGGCGGCGAGGCGGTTGCACGCGGCGCCGAGCGCAGGGTCGGCGGAGTCGTCGAAAGCGGCCATACGCGCGCTTATGCCGCTGTGGAGAGGTTTGACCAGCCCCGGCCCGCCGCCCGCGTCACCGCAGCGTCAACTCGACCACTTGATCCCAGCTTTCGCCGAGTTGCGGCAGCCCGGATAGTTCGGTGTTCGCGCCACGTCGCGCCACGGCCACCCGCGCACCGCCGTCCAGCAGCCGTGCCGAGGCGACCGCGGCCTTCAGCGGCAATACGACCCGCCCGTCATGGGCGCGCAACAGGTGCACGTACACCGTCTTGCCCTTCTGCGTGGTGACGCCCCAGTCGCCCGGCGACACCGGCCCGCCCCGCGTGCCGTAGATGCTGGCGCCGTTCACCTTCAGCCACGCGCCGATCGTGTGGAAGGTCGCAAGATTTTCCGGCTGGATTTCGCCATTCGGCATCGGCCCGGTGTTGAGCAGGAAATTGGCGTTCCGCCCCGCCGCGCCGACCAACGTCTGCACCAGTGTCTTGGGCGACTTGTACTGGTCGTCGGTCAGGTTGAAGCCCCAGCTACCGTTCATCGTCTCGGCGGTTTCCAGCGGCAGCGCACCGACCGTCGCGGTGCCGCTGAAGCCGGTCTTGTTCTCGCCGGGCAGATCGCGCTCGAACGTCTGGTAATCCTCGCCCGCGAACGGCGCGTGATGGTGGTTGTTGACGATCAGCGCACCGGGCTGAAGCTGGTGGATCAGCTTGTAGGTACGCTCCAGCCGCCAGCGATCGCGCAGCGGCGACTTCTCCTGATCCCACCATCCGTCGAACCAGATGCCGCCGATCGGCCCATATTGCGTCAGCAACTCCCGCAACTGCGCATCCTGATAGTCCAGATACTTGTCCCAATCCCCCGCTTCCGGACGCCCCGCAGACTGGCCGGTCTGCCCACGTGGGAAATAGTCGGGATTGTGCCAGTCGAGCTGCGAATAATAGAAGAACAGTTTCATACCCTGCCGCCGGCACGCCGCCGCCAGTTCGCCGATCGGGTCACGCTTGAACGGCGTCGCCTTCACGACATTGTACGGCGACACCTTGCTGTCGAACATCGCGAAACCGTCGTGATGCTTGCTGGTGATGACGATATAGCGCGCGCCGGCGTCCTTGAACGAACGGACCCAGGCGTCGGCATCGAACTGCTGCGGATTGAAGAATTTGGCGAGCCGCTCATATTTCGCCGCCGGGATCTTGTTGTTCTGCATGATCCATTCGGCACCGCTCGACGATCCGGTACCGCCCAGCTCGCTGTACAGGCCCCAATGCAGGAAGATCCCGAACTTGGCGTCCTGAAACCATTTCCGCGCGGCGAGATTTTCCGGTGCGGGGGTGTAGGTGTCGGCGGATTGCGCGGCTGCGGGCGGCACGGCGAGCGTCGCCGCGATCGCCAAGCCAAGTCCCTGCCGCAAGCCCTGCCGCAAGCGATGCCGTGCGCTGACCATCTTCTTCTCTCGCTAGGTTCTTGAAGCAGGATGACGAGGAACCACCTTCCTGTCACCCTCCCCGTCGCCCCGGACCTGATCCGGGGCCCCGCTTTTTCTGCAGACGGACCGTTCGAACAAGAAGCGGGTCCCGGATCGGGTCCGGGACGACGAACAACAGATGGCTGTCGTTATTGCTTCCCCCTGAAATACCCCCGCAGCCGCGCCGCTTCCTCCGGGGTGATCGCCATCACCGTGCCATGCTTCGGTGCGGTGAAGTTCGTCGTCTTCATCTTCGCACCCGGATCGTTGAACCGCCCGATGTTGCGGAATGTCTTGAAGTCAGTCGTCTCGGCGAACCCCATGTTGTTCGGCTTCGCCCCGAACACGTCGTACATCAGCACATAGGTGTCGGTGCCATGGCGCTTCCACAGGTTCGGCGCCTCCGCCGCGACCGTCTCGGGATCGATCTTTTGCGGATCGTAGACATAGCCGCCGTCGATCCGCCGCGACACCGCCTGGCGGATGCTGCCGGGCTGCTCATGCGCGACGTAGAACATGTGATAGCGATCGCCGATCTTGGTGATGTCGGCGTCGATCGTGTTCACCGCCGGGCGCGGATAGTGCAGGATCTGCTTCGGCTCGGTCGTCAGCGTCGTGAACGCCGGGTCGGCGAGCGACTGCACCATGAAGTTCGGTCCGTTGCCGATCCGCGTGGTGAAATAGACCATCATCCGCTTGCGCGCCGGGTTCCAGATCGTCTCCGGCGCCCAGGCGTTGCCCGCCTGCGCGAAGGCCGGGAACAGCGCGCTGACGTTCACCTTCGCCAGCGTCCAGTGCAGCAGGTCGTGGCTCTTCATCATGATAAGGTTGCGGTTGTTGCCCCAGCCATAGTCCTTCTCCGGCCGCTCCCAGTCGGTCGCGCGCAGCCCCTCGCGCTTGGCGAAGATGTGGAGGTCGGTCATCGACATGTAGAAGTCGCCGTCCGGCCCGCGCATGATATGCGGATCGCGGATGCCCTGCTGATCGGCGACCGCACGCCCCGACAGCACCGGCGCGCCATCATTGACGTCGGTGAAGGTGTAGCCGTCCGCCGAGGTCGCGAAATGCAGCGAGTGCGTCTCGTCCTTGAAATAGGCGAGCAGATAGGCCGATCGCGCCGCCGAAGGAGCCTTGGGCGCGCGATGGCTGTCGATCGTGCCCACGACGTCCAGTTGACGCGTTCCGGGCGCGCCATCCTGCGTCAGTGGGCGCGCCGACGAGGCCATCGTGCCGAGCGTCAGCACCAGGCTCGTCACTGCGATCAACACCTTCATATCGTCTCCTGTCGCCCGCCCCGGCTGCGCGGGGTCGTCGGTGTGGGCGTAAATACTCCGACAAGACCTCGCAAGCATTTCAATTTGTTTCGCACTTCCTCGCGACGGTGACGCCGGAAAGCTGGCCTTCTCCCCGGCAAAGATTTGCGGCCTCACGAAATCCTATCAATCTAGTGTGTATTCAATGCGAAGGGCGATGGGGGCGTTTGAGATGAGGGAATGGCGACGGTGACATGGACGAGCGCGGCCATGTCGCGGTTCGCGCGCCACCGCGCGCAGCGGGCCCATGCGCTGGTGGATCGCTCCACGATGGTCCAGGTGCCCGGCGGCACGTTCCAGATGGGGTCGGACCGTTTCTACCTGGAAGAAGCGCCGGTGCGGCGCGTCCGGGTCGACACCTTCTGGATCGACCACCATCCCGTCACCAATCGCCAGTTCGCAGCCTTCGTCGCCGCCACCGGCTATCGCACCGTGGCCGAGGTCCCGCCCGACCCGCGCGACTATCCCGGCATGGCCGCCGACATGGCGCATGCCGGGTCGTCGGTCTTCGCTCCGCCGGCACGGCTCACCGACCCGCGTGACCATCGCCAGTGGTGGCACTTCGTCTTCGGCGCCGACTGGCGACACCCGACCGGTCCCGACAGCGCGATCGACGGGCTTGAGGATCATCCCGTCGTCCATGTCGCGCATCAGGATGCCGCCGCCTACGCCGCCTGGGCGGGCAAGGCGCTGCCCACCGAGGCGGAGTGGGAATTTGCCGCGCGCGGCGGGCTGGACGGCGCGGATTACGCATGGGGCGACGAACTGGCACCGGACGGGACGATCCTCGCCAATTACTGGCACGGAACGTTCCCGCTGGTGAACGAGACACCGGATGAATGGCACCGGACGTCACCGGTCGGCACCTATCCCGCCAATGGCTACGGTCTTTACGACCTGATCGGCAACGTATGGGAGTGGACCGACGACTGGTACACCATTCCTGCGGCACCGGCGCGCACCTGTTGCGTCCCCGCCAACCCGCGCGGCGGCACCCGGGCCGACAGCGGCGGGCGCAAGGTGCTGAAAGGCGGCTCGCATCTGTGCGCCGACAATTACTGCCGCCGCTACCGCCCGGCCGCACGCCACGCCCAAACAACCGACACCGGCACCACGCACATCGGCTTCCGCTGCGTCTGGCGCCCCGCGTCGCCCACCATCGCCATCAGCCAAAAGGGGAAGAGAAAATGAGACGATCCATGACCGCGCTCGCCGCGATCCTGATGCTGACCACCCAGGCCCAGGCGCAGACGCAGCCGCCGTTTCAGGGCAAGATCGGCCGCACGCTCGCGGACTCGACCGAAGCGTGGCCCGCGCCCGTTCGCGCACCCGCCGGTGCGCCGAACATCGTCTGGATCCTCCTCGACGATGTCGGCTACGGTGCCGCTAGCGCGTTCGGCGGCGGGATCAGCACGCCGCGGCTGGAGGAGCTGGCGCAACAGGGCCTGCGCTACACCAACTTCCACACCACCGCGATCTGCGCCCCCACCCGCGCCGCCTTGCTGACCGGACGCAACAGCTCGTCGGTGCATGTGGCGGGGTTCTCGCACCATTCGCTCGCCGCCGGCTTTCCGGGGTGGGACGGCTACCTGCCGTCCCAGGCCGGCACGATCGCAGAAATCCTGCGCGACAACGGCTATAGCACGTTCGCGGTCGGCAAATATGGCGTCACCCCCGACGAGGACGCGACCGACGCCGGCCCGTTCGATCGCTGGCCGACCGGCAAGGGGTTCGACCATTTCTTCGGCTTCCTCGGCTCGCAGACCGATCAGTACAAGCCCGATCTGGTCGAGGATCAGGCGCATGTCACCCCGGACGGCCGCCATTTGAGTGAGCAGATCACCGATAAGGCGATCAGCTTCATCGACCGTCAGCAACACGCCGCACCCGCGCGCACCGGGCTGGGCGCGCCGCCGCCCGCCCCGACCAAGCCGTTCTTCCTCTATTACGCCCCCGGCGCCACCCACGCCCCGCATCAGGTGCCGGACGACTGGCGCGACCGGTATCGTGGCAAGTTCGACGCCGGCTGGGACGTCTATCGCCAGCAGGTGTTCGCGCAGCAGAAGAAGCTGGGCGTGATCCCGGCCAATGCGGTATTGCCCGACCGTGACCCCGGGATCAAACCATGGGCCAAGCTCAGCCCCGACGAGCGCAAATTGTATGCGCGCTTCATGGAAGTCTATGCCGGCTATCTCGGCTACACCGACGCGCAGATCGGACGGCTGGTCGATCACCTGAAGAAGATTAACCAGTTCGACAATACATTGTTCGTGGTGGTGATCGGCGACAATGGCGCCAGCAAGGAAGGCACGCTGAACGGCGACATCGATCGCTCGCTCACGGCGCCCGCGCTACCCGAAAAGGAGAACCTTGCCTATAATCTCGCGCATATCGACCAGATCGGCACGCCGGAGGGCGTCGAGGCCAATTACCCGCTCGGCTGGGCGCAGGCGACCAACACGCCGTTCCGCTGCTGGAAACAGGACGCCAATTGCGAGGGCGGGACGCGCAACCCGCTGATCGTCTCCTATCCGAAGGCGATTTCGGCACGCGGCGTGCGCCAGCAATATGGCCATGTCATCGACATCCTGCCGACCACGCTGGAACTGGCGAAGATCACGCCGCCGGACACGATCCGCGGCATCGCGCAGCAGCCGATCGAAGGCACCTCGCTTGCCTATTCGATCGACGACGCCGCCGCCGCCTCGCGCCACCGCACGCAATATTACTACATCTTCGGTGCGCGTGCGATCTATCAGGACGGATGGAAGGCGTCGCTCGCCGCACCCAACCCGCTGATCGCCGGGGCGAGCATCGGCGCGGATCACGGCACGCCGGCGTGGCGGCTCTACAACCTCGACCAGGACCCGACCGAGCGCGTCGACCTGGCCGGCAAGAACCCCGCCAAGCTCGCCGAACTCCAGGCGTTGTTCGACAAGGAAGCGCAGGCGCACAATCTCTACCCGCTCGTCACCTGGCAGGACGTCGGCAATCGCCGACGCCAGCCGGTGCAGCAAGAAAGCGCGCACTGACCGCGATCGGGGGCGGCCGGACGGCCGCTCCCCTCCTCTGCCATCGAAAGGGTTCGATGCGATGATCGATCAACGAACTGCGGTCACCGACCATGCCACTCCGCCGCCAAAAGACTCCGTCCTGCGCGCGGTGGAAGAGGCGATCGCCGGGCTGGACTATGGCTCGATCGTCATCACCGTCCATGGCGCGCGCGTCGTCCAGCTCGACGTGACGCGCCGACGCCGCTTCGCCGATTGAGCTTTGCACCCTGATACCAAAGCTTTGGTTGACCTGAAATCCTATTAGATCGATAGATATTAACAGCGGACTGGCCCTCCGCCCCCGGTTCGCCGGACATCAGGCCCGCGGCTTTTGATCGGGATGCAGCTTGCTCCGCGTCACCAACGGCTAAAGCGCACGACGCCGAGGCGACCACGCCAGGCATCGTGTCTTCCCCCCGACGTGAAGGGGAATGTGATGCGCGCTATCCGTTAGGATCGTCACGCCGCCGCATGCCGACAGGCTGCACCGCGGCACGCGATTCCAAGCTCCAATGAAAATCCATCGACCGGTTCGTGCCGCCAGGGGGGCGGGCGCCGGATCGTGACGGGAGTTCCATATCTTGTTGCCATCGACCACCCGGGCGGGCGGATTGCCGCGGCGCGCCTCCACTATCCTGCTGACCGGTCTGTTGACCGCCACCTCCACCGTCGCGCTCGCCGCCGAGGCGCACGCAAGCACCGACGTCGCCGCCGCCCGCACAGCGGTGCCCGAGGCCGATCCCACACCAAACGCCGATCCGGCGCCGACCGCCGATGCGGATGCGGACGCCGTCGGCGGCGAAGTGCTCGTCACCGCCCGCCGTCGTCAGGAACGCGCGCAGGACGTGCCGATCGCGCTCAGCGTCGTCGGCTCGGAAGCGCTCGAACGCACCGGCAATTTCACGCTCGGACAGGTGCAGCAACTGGTTCCCAGCCTGCAGGTCTTCAGCTTCAATCCGCGCAACACCAACATCAACATCCGCGGACTCGGCTCGAACGTCGCGCTGACCAACGACGGCCTGGAGAATGGCGTCGGCATCTATATCGACAACGTCTTCTACGGCCGCGTCGGCCAGTCGCAATTCGATCTGGTCGATCTCGATCGCATTGAGGTGCTGCGCGGACCGCAGGGGACGCTGTTCGGCAAGAACACGACCGCCGGCGCGATCAACATCTCGACCCGCGCGCCGAGCTTCACCACCGAATTCGCGGGTGAGGCGACGCTGGGCGACTATGGCTATCATCAGGTGCGCGGGTCGGTGTCGGGCCCGATCGTCGCCGACACGATCGCATACCGCCTGAGCATCGCCGACACGCATCGCGACGGCTTCCTCACCAACGTCACCACCCGAGAGCGCGCGCAGGATTACGACAATTTCTCCGCGCGCGGGCAATTGCTCATCACCCCGGCGCCCGCGCTCGCGATCAAGCTGATCGGCGATTATTCGCAGCAGAAGCAGCATTTCGTGCTCGGCATCGTCGCCGATTATTTCGGTACCTACGAAAACGGCGCAGCGGTCCCCAACAATTTCCGCGATCGCGCGGCGCGCGCCGGTTACACGCCGCTGCCGATCGATCCCTTCGCGCGACGCGGCGACGCCAACAGCCATTATCAGTCGAACATGAAGAGCTATGGCGCATCGGCGCAGGTCGACTGGGACCTCGGCCGCGCCGCGCTCACCTCGATTACAGCATACCGCTGGTGGGACTGGGACCCGGCCAATGATGGCGACAACACCGCATTGTCGGTCGTCACCAAGGCGCAACAGGCGAACCGGCAACGCCAGTTCAGCCAGGAGGTGCGGCTGGCGTCCACCGGGAACAACACGGTCGATTACGTCGTGGGCGCCTATTACTTCTGGCAGATCGTCCGCGGTTACGGCGCCACCGCCTATGGGGCCGATGCCGCAAGCTGGAACCTGCCCACGGTGTCCGCGGCGATCGGCAATGCCGCGCTGTCCGGGTTCGAGGCGCGGTCGACCTCCACGCCCGAGACGAAGAGCGTCGCGGCGTTCGGTCAAGCGACGTGGAACGCGACCGACGCGCTGCACTTGACGGTCGGGCTGCGCTACACCGCCGAGCGGAAGAACGGCCGCTTTCATCAGTTCCACTTCGCCGGGGCGGACCTGTCGGGGTTGCCCGACAAGGCGCGCGCCGCCGCGCTCGCGATCCGCACCCAGTTCAATCCGGTCATGGATTTCACGACGCGGCTCAACGACGACAGCCTTTCGGGGCTGGCCACCTTGTCGTATCGCGTCGCACCCGATGCGCTGCTCTATGCCTCCTATTCGCGCGGCAGCAAATCGGGCGGGCTCAACCTCACCGCGTTGCCCGCCGGGATCGATCCGAACGTCCGGCCGGAAGGCGTCAACGCCTATGAGGTCGGGCTGAAGTCGCAGTGGCTCGACCGCACGGTGACGCTCAACCTCGCGGGCTTCTGGACCGACGTCTCGGACTATCAGACCGGCATCACCGAACTGCTCGCCAACACCGTCACCTACCGCCAGTATATCGCCAACATCCCGTCGGTCCGCTCGCGCGGGATCGAGGGCGATCTCGTGTGGGCGCCGGTGCGGCACGCCTCGCTGAACGCCTCCATCAGCTACACCGACGCCACCTACCGCGATTACCGCAATGCGCCGCAGGCGCCCGAGCGGCTGAACCTCGGCGGCATCCAGAACCTGACCGGGCAACAGCTCGCAGGCGTGCCGAAGTTCACCTACACGCTCGGCGCCGACGTCGCGCAGCCGGTCGGCGGCGCGCTCGAAGTGTACGGCCACGCCGATTATTCGCATCGCTCGTCGTTCAACACCACCGCCGGCAACTCGCGCTACGGCGTCATCAACGCGTATGGCGTGCTCAACCTGCGCGTCGGCCTGCGTACCGAAGACGCCCGCTGGGACGTCTCCGCATGGGTCAGGAATGCGGGCGACACCGATTACTTCCAGACGCTGTCGCCGACCAATTTCGGGCTGGTGACCGGCATCGTCGGCGACCCGCGCACCTGGGGCGTCACCCTTCGCACGAAGCTGTGAGGATCTAGCGGCATGGCCACACTCCACGCATCCCTCTTCCCCGCGCAGGCGCGTGGCGGCACGCGGCTCACGCCGCTGCGGCTTGCGGCCTTCTCGTCGCTGACGCTGCCCATCTATGCCGCGCAGGGGCCGCTGGCGGTCTATCTGCCCGCAATCTACGCGGAGCATTACGGGCTGTCGCTGGCGACGATCGGGCTGATCTTCCTGCTGGAGCGGGTGTGGGGTGCGATCGCGGACCCGCTGATCGGGGTGCTCGGCGATTACGGGAGCAGCCGGCTCGGCCGGCGGCGGACGTGGATCATCGCCGGCGCGATCGTCTATGCCGCCGCCGCCTCGACGCTGTTCTTCCCGCCGGCCGGGTTCGGCGCGCCGCTGCTCGCGGTCTCGCTGTTCCTATTCTATCTCGGCTGGTCGATGATCCAGATCCCGTATCTGGCATGGTCGGGCGAAATCTCGCGCGATTATGACGAGCGCACCCGCATCGCCACCTATGGCACGGTCGCCGGATCGATCGCGCTGCTGCTGGTGCTGATCCTGCCGACGATCATCGACCAGCTCCGCCCCGACGATGCCGTGCTGAAGCTCGCCTCGTTCGGGCTGGTGGTGATCGGCGGGCTGGTCGTCACCCTGCCGCTGGCGTTGACGGCGGTCGAGGACAACAGCCGCGCGCCCGCCACGAACACCCGAATGCCGTTCGCGCGCGCGGTGCGGCTGATCCTGAGCGAGACCTTGCTGCTGCGGGTGATCGTCTCCGACTTCGCGGTGACGACCGGGCAGTTGATCCGCTCCGCGCTGATCGTCTTCTTCGTCAGCGCCTATATGCGCCATCCGGAATGGGCGAGCGGCCTGTTCCTGTTCCAATTCGTCTTCGGCATCGCCGCCGGGCCGATCTGGATGCGGATCGCCACCCGGTTCGGCAAGCACCGCACCGCGATCCTCGGCGAGCTGGTGCAGGTCGCGATCAACCTCGGGCTGCTGCTCGTCACCCCGGCGCGCTTCCCGCTGCTGCTCGCGCTCACGCTGGCGCAGGGGCTCGCGCAGGGTTCGGGCAATCTGATGCTGCGATCGATGGTCGCCGACATCGCCGACAAGCATCGGCTGGAAACCGGCGCGGATCGCACCACGCTGTTCTTCTCGGTGTTCAGCCTCACCAGCAAGGCCGGCATGGCCGCCGCGATCGGGATCGCGCTGCCGCTGGTGGCGTGGCTCGGCTTCACGCCGACCGGCCCGAACACGCCCGCCGCGCTCGACGGACTGTTGCTGGTCTTCGCGCTCGGCCCCGCGCTCGCGCACCTGATCTCCGCCGCCTGCCTCTACGGCTTCCCGCTCGATCAGGCCGAACACGCGCGCATCCGCCGCGCGCTCGCCGACTGACCTCCATCCCACCGATCAACCACGAAGAAGGAGAAGTGCCATGACGTCTCTCGTCCACCGGTTCGTGAATGCCGCCGAAGCGGAAAGCCCGCTCGACATCCACCCCGTCGCCGGCCGGATCGGTGCCGAGATCCGCGGCGTGAAGCTGGGCGGCGATCTCGATCCGCTGACCGTCGCCGCGATCCAGGCCGCGCTGGTCCGCCACAAGGTGATCTTCTTCCGCGAACAGCATCTCACCGACGCCGAACACGAAGCATTCGCCGCGCTGCTCGGCGATCCGATCGCGCACCCGACCGTGCCGGTCGCCGAAGGATCGCGCTACCTGCTCGAACTCGAATCGAAGGAAGGCTATGCGGCGTCGAGCTGGCATACCGACGTCACCTTCGTCCCGGCTTACCCCAAGGCATCGATCCTGCGCGCGCTGGTGATCCCCGACGCGGGCGGTGACACGCTGTGGGCGAACGGCGAAACCGCTTACGAGGAACTGCCCGACTCGCTGCGCACGCTGGTCGACGGGCTGACCGCGATCCACAGCAACGATTACGACTATGCCGAGGTGCTGGCCGGCGCGTCGAAGGCGCAGGAGGAGCACCGCAAGGTCTTCACCTCGACGATCTACGAAACCGAGCACCCGGTCGTGCGCGTGCATCCCGAAAGCGGCGCACGCTCGCTGCTGCTCGGCCATTTCGTGAAGCGCTTCGCCGGGCTGAACACCGCCGATTCGCAGCGGCTGTTCTCGATCCTGCAGGATCACATCACCAAGCCGGAGAATGTGGTGCGCTGGCGCTGGCAGGCGGGTGACGTGGCGATCTGGGACAATCGCTCGACGCAGCACCGCGCTATCGCCGATTTCGGCTTGCAGCGCCGCCACCTGCGCCGCGCCACCGTCGCCGGCGACGTGCCGCGCGGCATCGACGGCCGCACCAGCCGCGCGATCAAGCCCGAACCCGTCGCCGCCGCCTGATCAGCATCCGACCCGCCCGAGCTTCGGGCGGGTCACCGGGCACGGCGGTGGTCGCCGGACATCGATGGTTTTCCCGGGGCCACGACACCGGCACTCTGCAAAACCAGCGCCATCGATCGCTTTCGCCGCATCCTGGCCTTCGTCGGCTCAGCGGAGGACACCCGATGTGTCAGCGGGATCGGCGACATCTTACCTCCCCCCGAACGAGCCATTCTCGTCTAGCCCCGGCGTGTCATCTTGTGCCGCCCGTAGCAGCGCCGCGGCATGTAGATCGGTGAGGCGCCGCGAGCCAATCGCAACCTCGCTCCCTCCTCTCCTCAGCGCTCGCTCAAAAGCATCGCCGCCGGCCAAGAGAGGAAGCTGTCACAATGGATGGGTGTGGTGCCGCTTACAGGACTCGAACCTGTGACCCCCGCATTACGAATGCGATGCTCTACCAGCTGAGCTAAAGCGGCCAACGCGCTTCCGCGTGGGAAACGTCGTGGTGGCGGCGCTTAGCAGCGGGAATGGGCGTTGACAAGCCTCTCCCGGCTTTACCGGGCCTTTACCATCCGCGCGGCAAAAGCGTCCGGCGAATCCGGCCGAATGGCAGGCCGCTCGCCGGGACGGACGATGAGCATGGACAGCGCACGCGGCTACGACGATCTTCGCCAGGACGACGATCCCACCGAGGGCGGCGTCGGCGAGGCTCATGCGCCGGTCGGCTCGGATGAGCGCCGGATGCAGGTACGCGCCTATAATCATTGGGTATCGCTGCTGCGCGGCCGCGCCTATCCCGCGATCGAGGATCTGGAGCCGGAAAGCATCGCCGATTTCGGCCCGCACAGCGTCCTGCTCGACTTCTCCGCCGGCGTCGAGGATCCGGCGATCCAGTTCATCGGCCGCGCATTGCGGGAGGAATGCGCGGTGGACCAGTCGATCGCGCGCATCTCCGACGTCCCCTCGCGCTCGCTGCTGTCGCGGCTGACCGACCATTATCTGCAGATCATCGCCAATCGCGCGCCGATCGGGTTCGAGGCCGAATTCACCGGCACACGCGGGCACAATACGATGTACCGCGGTATCCTGATGCCCTTCTCGTCCGACGCGCAGTCGATCGACTATATCTACGGCGTCATCAACTGGAAGGAGCTGGTCGCCGCCGACGATCAGGCCGGGCTCGATGCCGAGCTGGCCGCGGCGATCCGCGCGCCGCGCCACGATCCGCTGCCCGGCGGCGTCTGGGCGGACGGCCCGTGCGCGGCGGCTCCCGTGCCGGAGCCGGAGGTCGCGCCGACGACGCTCGACGATCTGCTTGCCGCCGCGCGGGACAGCGCCGCTGCGGCGCGTGTCGCGCGACTGCGCAGCCATGCCGCGCTGTACCGCGCGCTCGGCCGCGCGCACGACGTCGCGCTCGCCGCCGCGGCCGATCCGGCGCGACTGGAGGAATTGCTCGCCGCCGCCGACATCCGCGTGCAGGCGCGCGCGCCGATGACCGCGATCGCCAAGCTCGTCTTCGGCGTGGACCATGACAAGACGCGGCTGACCGAGGCGGCCACCGTGCTCGCCTGGGCGCAGCGTACCGGCATCGGCGCGGGCGCGCTCGCCCATGCGCTGGAACGCGCGGAGGGCGGGATCAAGGGGATCGTCGCCAGCGAACGCGCGCTGCGCCAGCCCGAGGCGGACGACGCCCCCGCGCTGCCGCTCGCCGAACGCGCGCCGCTCGCCGAACTGGCGATCGACAGCGGACTCGACGAAGGCGCAGCCGTGGTGCTGCTCGGCCGCGCCACCGCGACCGGCATCGTCGTCGTGGGCACCGTCGGCGACGATGCGAAGCTCGCCGCGCAGGTGCTGCGCCGGCTGCATTGATGCAATTCCACGCTGCACCAATGCAGTACGGCAACGCTTGAGCTAGGCGCGCGAGGGGCGCATAGCTTCGCCCATGCCGGAAAAGTCTCTTCAGATACTGTCTGCTGCGCTGGCGGCGCGGCTCACCTATCGCGCCCTGCCCGGCGAGCTTGCCGGCTTCGGCGAGGACAAGCAGGCGGAGGCCGCGGCCTTCCTCGCCCAGACCGCCGCGGTGCGCGCGCCGGGCACGCCGGTGCTGGCGCTGGAGCAACTGCCCGGCGACGGCGCGCGGCGGCGGATGCGGCTGGCGATCGTCAACGACGACATGCCGTTCCTCGTCGATTCGGTCGCGGCGGCGATCGGCGACCGCGACATCGCGGTCGATCGCGTCATCCACCCGGTGATCCGCGTCTCGCGCGATGCCGAGGGCCGGCTGACCGACATCGAGGGCGCCGACGGCAAGCCCGAATCGATGATCTACATCGAGCTGGAGCGCGTCGACGCGCGCGACCGGCGTGCGCTGACCGACGAGATCGAGCGGCTGCTCGCCGACGTCCGCGTCGCGGTGCGCGACTGGCGCGCGATGCAAGGCACGCTCGCGGCCGATGCCGGGGTGATCGACGATGTCGGGGGCGATCCGGAAGGCGCGGCGCTGCTGCGCTGGTTCCTCGACCGGCATTTCACCTTGCTGGGGCATGAGCGCTGGCACGCCGACGGCACGGTCGACGCCGCCGCCCCGCTCGGCATCGTCGTCAACGATCATGAGGTGCCGATCCTCGCCGACCGCTCGCGGCGGCTGGCGATCGACTATTTCGTCGCCGGCAATTCTGCGCCGCTGCTGCTCAAGTCGAGCCTGATCTCGCCGGTCCACCGCCGCGTGCCGCTGGACCTGCTGGTGGTGCCGATCCATACCGGCGGGCGCGTCACCGGCCTGTCGATCCACGCCGGGCTGTGGACCTCGGCCGCGCTCAACGCCCCGCCGCGCAGCGTGCCGGTGCTGCGTCAGCGGCTGGCGGCGAGCGAGGCGAAGTTCGGCTTCGACCCCGCCGGCCACACCGGCAAGGCGCTGACCCACGCCATCGCGACGCTGCCGCACGATCTGATGACCGCGATCAGCGCGGCATCGATGGAGGAGCTGGCGCTCACCGCGATGAGCCTCGCCGACCGCCCGCGCCCGAAGCTGGTGCTGGTCCCCTCCCCGCTCGGCCGGCACCTCTATGCGTTCGTGTGGCTGCCCCGCGACGAGATGACCACCGCGCGCCGCGTCGCGATCGGCGAGATGCTCGCCGAGGCGGCGAATGGCCAGGTGCTCAACTGGTCGACCAGCGTCGAGGACGGGCGCGTCGCGCTGCTCCGCTACACGATCGACCTGCGCGGCGCGGGCGTGCTGCCCGATGCGCTGACGCTCGACGCGCAGCTCGAGAAGATGGTGCGCGGCTGGGCGCCGTCGATCGAGGCCGCGCTGGCGGACGAGGTCGGCCCCGCGCGCGCCGCCCGCCTCGCGCTGCGCCACGCCGCCGCCTTCCCGGTCCGCTACCGCACCGGCGCGAGCGCCGACGAGGCGGCGCGCGACATCGTGTCGATCGCCAATCTCGTCGGCGATGCCGACCGCGAGGTGCGCTTCACCGCGGGCGGCGACGGGATGCTCCACCTCAAGGTCTATCGCCAGGGCGGCCCGCTCGCGCTGTCGGACGCGGTGCCGGCGCTCGAACATTTCGGCTTCCGCGTGATCGAGGAAATGCCGACCGCGCTGACCGACGAGGAACGCAGCTCGATCCACGACTTCACGCTCGAGACCAAGGCCGACATTCCCGCGGTGCTCGCCAGCGCCGAAACCTTGCAGGAAGCGCTGGCGCAGGTGCTCGAAGGCCGCGCCGAGGATGACGGGTTCAACCGGCTGATGCTGGAAGCCGGGCTGTCGCCGTCCGAGGTCGTGCTGTTCCGCGCCTGGTATCGCTATTTGCGACAGGCCGGGATGAGCTACGGCCCCGCCAATGTCGTCGACACGCTGACCCGCGTCCGCCCCGTCACCAAGGCGCTGGTCGAGCGCTTCGTCGCGGTCCACGACCCGGCTTCGACCGCCGATGCCGAGGCGGCGCAGGGCGTGATCGACGCCGGGCTCGACGCGGTCACCGGGATCGACGACGACCGCATCCTGCGCGCCTTCCGCGCGGTGATCGACGCAACCTTGCGCACCAACGCCTTCACCGAAGCGGCGAACGAGGCGCTCGCCTTCAAGCTCGACAGCGCGAAGATTCCCGGCCTCCCCGCCCCGCTGCCGTGGCGCGAGGTATGGGTCTATTCGCCGCGCGTCGAGGGCATCCATCTGCGCGCCGGCCCGGTCGCGCGCGGCGGCCTGCGCTGGTCCGACCGCCGCGACGACTTCCGCACCGAGATTCTCGGGCTGATGAAGGCGCAGCGCGTCAAGAACGCCGTCATCGTGCCGACCGGCGCGAAGGGCGGCTTCTACGCCAAGCAGCTCCCCGCGCCCTCGAACCGCGACGCATGGCTTGCGGAGGGCACCGAGGCGTATCGCATCTTCATCCGCACCTTGCTGTCGATCACCGACAATATCGAGAACGGCACGGTCGTTCACCCGCAGGGCGTGACGATCCTTGATGGCGATGACCCCTATTTCGTCGTCGCCGCCGACAAGGGCACCGCGACGTTCAGCGACGTCGCCAACCGGATCGCGCTCGACCGAGACTTCTGGCTCGGCGACGCCTTCGCCAGCGGCGGGTCGCAGGGCTATGACCACAAGGCGATGGGCATCACCGCCAAGGGCGCATGGGTATCGGTCCAGCGCCACTTCGCCGAGCGCGGGCTCGACGTGCAGACGCAGCCGATCCGCGTCGTCGGGTGTGGCGACATGTCGGGCGACGTGTTCGGCAACGGCATGCTGCTGTCGAAGGCGATCAAGCTGGTCGCCGCCTTCGACCACCGCCACATCTTCCTCGACCCCGATCCCGATCCGGCGGCGAGCTGGGACGAGCGTGCGCGGATGTTCGCGCTCCCCCGGTCGAGCTGGGCCGATTACGACACCTCGCTGATCTCCGCGGGCGGCGGCGTGTTCGCGCGCGACATGAAGTCCATTCCGCTCACCCCGCAGGTGCAGGCTGCGCTCGGCATCACCGCCGACCGCCTGGAGCCGACCGCGCTGATCTCGGCGATCCTCAAGAGCCCCGCCGATCTGATCTGGTTCGGCGGCATCGGCACTTATGTGAAAGCGGCGGCCGAGAACAACGCCACCGTCGGCGATCCCGCCAACGACCGGTTGCGCGTCGATGCCGAGGAACTGCGCGCGATCGCGATCGGCGAGGGCGCGAATCTCGGCGTCACGCAGGCGGCGCGCATCGCCTTCGCGGCGCGCGGCGGGCGGATCAACACCGACTTCATCGACAATTCGGCGGGCGTCGATTGCTCGGACAACGAGGTCAACATCAAGATCGCGCTCAACCGCGAGATGATCGAGGGCCGGCTGTCGTTCGAGGACCGCAACGTCCTGCTCGGCAGCATGACCGATGACGTCGCGCAACTGGTGCTGGAGGACAACCGCCTCCAGACGCTCGGCCTGTCGATCGCCGAGGGTGGCGGCGCGCAGGCGCTGCCCAGCTACGTCCGGCTGATCGAGGTGTTCGAGGAATCGGGCCGGCTCGACCGGCAGGTCGAGGGACTGGCGAGCAACACCGACTTGCTCCGCCGCACCGGCGAGGGCCGCGGGCTGACTCGCCCCGAGCTGGCGGTGCTGCTGGCGACCGCGAAGCTGTCGTTGCAGGACGCGATCGAACATTCGGCGCTCGGCGAGGACGATGCGTTGCTCCCCGACCTCCATGCCGCCTTCCCGCGCGCGATGCAGGAGCGGTTCGCCGACGCCATCGACGCGCACCGCCTGCGCGGCGAGATCGTCGCGACCAAGCTCGCCAACCGCATCGTCAACCGCATCGGCATCCTCCACCCGTTCGAGCTGGCCGAGGAAGAAGGCGCGACGCTCGCCGACATCGCCGCGATGTTCGTCGTTGCCGAGCGGCAGTTCGACCTCGCGACCCTGTGGCAGGCGATCGAGACGACCGCGATGCCCGAGGCCGGGCGGCTGGCGCTGTTCGACGAGGTCGCGGTCGCGGTCCGCTCGCAGATCGCCGACCTGCTCCGCGCCACCGCGCCCGGCACGCTCCCCTCGACCGTGCTCGCACGACTGTCGGGCGGGATCGACCGGCTCGCGGCCGCCACCGACGACCTGCTGCTCGACGAGGCGCGCGCCCACTCGCGGCGCATCGCCGACACGCTGGAGGCGGCGGGCGCGCCGCACGATCTGGCGCTCAGCGTCGTGCGACTGTTCGAGCTGGACGGCGCGGTCGGGCTCGCCGACCTCGGCGAGCGCGCCGCGATCGACGAGACGCAGCTGGCGCGCGCCTTCACCCGGCTCGGCGAAGGGCTTGGGCTCGACTGGGCGCAGGGCACCGCGACCCGGATCAACCCCAGCGATCCGTGGGAGCGGCTGCTGATCGCCGGCCTCGCACGCGACTTCCAGCAATTGCGGCTCGACTTCCTCGGCCGCGGCGGCGCGGGCGATCCGGTCGCTTTGGTCGACGCATGGCTGGCGAAGAACGCCGCGCGCGTCGGCCAATTCCGCGCGGTGATCGACCGCGCGCGCAACGCGCAGGCCCCGAATGCCGCGATGCTCGCACAGATCGCCGGACAAGCGCGCGTGTTGCTCGGGCGCTGATCCACGCCTGTCCTACAACGCCACGATCCGTCATTGCGAGCGGAGCGAAGCAATCCAGGGCGTCGTTATCCAGCCCTGGATTGCTTCGCTCCGCTCGCAATGACGAAGCCCTTTGACACCGCCGGCCCTTATCCGCCGCCGAGCCGCTGCCCCCCACCCCGTTCGTGCTGAGCCTGTCGACGCACGTGCCGCGTCACCCCTTCTCACCATCCACGACAACCCCGTCGGCGTCTCAACATTCGCAACATTCGCGCCCCCGCCGCCGAACCCGCATCCCGCCACCCCCACCGCACAACTTTACAGTGGCGCACCCCCGTCGCTTCTGACATGCCCGCCGCGCACGACGGGGGGTTGAAGATGTTGGGTGCGCTCGCGAACAAGGTCCTGAACCGCTTCGGCATCGAGGCGTCCCGCGCGGCCACCTTCGGCAACTTCCTGCGCACGCGGCACATCGATCTGGTCGTCGATGTCGGCGGCAATCTCGGCCAATTCGCCGAAAGCGTGCGCGAGCGCGACTACACCGGCCGCATCCACTCCTTCGAGCCGGTGGGAAAGGTGTTCGCGGCACTGCAGGAAAGGGCCGCGCGCGATCCGAACTGGACCGTCTCGCGCCTCGCGCTGGGTGCCGAACCGGGTGAGGTGGAGATCAACCTCTACGACAATCACACGCTGAATTCGCTCCACGCGCTCGACGGCGGCACCGCGGAGCGCCTCGCGGTCGACCCGCGCGTGATCGGTACCGAGAAGGTGCCGATCGCGACCCTCGACTCGGTGCTGGCGAACGATCCCGCCACCTCAATCCTGCTGAAGATCGACACGCAGGGCCACGAGCGCGCGGTGCTCGACGGCGCGCAGGCGGTGCTGGCGCGCACCTCGGCGCTGCTGCTCGAATTGCCGGTGCTGCCGCTCTACGAAGGGCTGTGGTCGTTCACCGAGGCGCTGGCGTACATCGACTCGCTCGGCTTCACCCCCGCGCAATTCCGCACCGTCAACACGATGGTCGACGACCCGGCCTGCGCGGTCGAATTTGACTGCCTGTTCCGGCGGAAGTAAGCGGCGAGGTCCTTATCCGTCATTGCGAGCGCGCTACGCTCGCAATGACGGAAGCGCCCTACACCTCCGCCCAGCGGCGAAGCAGATTGTGGTACACCCCCGTCAGCTGCACCGTCGCCGCCGCGCCCTGCCCCTGCGCGGCCGCGACCGCCTGCACGCCCTGATCCAGCTCGAACAGGATGCGCCGCGCACCATCGTCGCGGACCATCGACTGGATCCAGAAGAAGCTCGCCAGCCGCACCCCGCGCGTCACCGGCGCGACCCGGTGCAGGCTGGAGGCGGGGTAGAGCACCATATGCCCGGCCGGCAGCTTCACCGCCTGCGTCCCGAACTGCTCCTCGATCACCAGCTCGCCGCCGTCGTAACTGTCGGGATCGGCGAGGAAGAGCGTCGCCGACAGATCGCTGCGCAGGCGAAAGTCGCTCCCGCGCTTCATGCGGATCGCATTGTCGACATGGACGCCGAAATCCTGCCCGCCCTCGTACCGGTTGAACAACGGCGGGAAGACCTTGGCGGGTAGTGCCGCCGCCACGAACAACGGCGTCCGGCCGAGCGCGTCGAGGATCATCCCCCCCGCCGAGCGCGCCGCCGCACCGTCCTCGGGCAACTGGCTGTTGCGCTTGGCGAGCGCCGCCTGCGGCCCGGACGTCTCGTTGCCGTCGATCCAGTCCGCGGCGTCGATCGTCGCCCGCACCTGCGCCAGCGTCGCGGCGTCGAGCACATCGGGGATCGCGATCAGCATAGATAATCCTTTACGACCGTCATTGCGGCCCCGGCGAAGGCCGGGGGAAGCAATCCAGGGCAGCGCGAAACACTGGATTGCTTCGCTTCGCGCGCAATGACAGCGGATGTACGTGCGTCAGAAGCTGTAGAACACACTCAGCGTCGCCTGCCGCCGATCGCCCGGCATCGCCCAGCCGCCGGTGACCACCCCGGTTGTCGCGTTCACGTTGTTGCGCACGTTGGTCAGATACTTCTCGTCGGTGAAGTTCTGCACGTTGAGCTGCATCGTCAGCCCCTCGCGGAAGCTATAGGCAAGATAGGCGCGGTGGATCAGATAATCGTCGGTCTTGAGCAGCGCGGCATTGGCGAGCGTCGGCACATAGGTGGTGAACGCCCCCTGATAGGTCAGGCCATAGCCGACCTCGAGCCCGAACGGCAGCTTGTAGGTGGTGAACAGGCTGCCCGAATGTGTCGGCGTCTGCACCAGCGGGCTGCCGCGCTGCGGATCGGGGTCGGCAGCGGTGTTGCCGCACCCGCTGCGCCCCGGGTTGGCGAGGCAGAAGTCCGACACCGATTGCCGCACCTCGCTGTCGAGATAGGTGTAATTGGCGAAGATCGTCCAGTTGCGCGTGACGTTGCCCGACGCGCCCAGCGCAATCCCGTCGACGCGGCTCCGCCCGTCGAGCACCTGCACCGTCGGCAGCGCGGGGTCGTTGGAAGGGATGCGGTAGTTGGTCCGCTCGTTGCGGAACGCCGCCGCCGTCAGTTCCAGCCGTCGCCCGAACAGCCCGGCCTTCACGCCCACCTCGTAATTGCGCGCGGTCTCCGGCGCGACGTCGCAGGTGTTGGTGACGATCGCGTTGGAGACGCTGACGCAGCCCGCCCTGACGCTCGCCGACGACGGCGTCTTCGCGTTGCCGTAGCTGGCATAGACGCTGACGTCCTGCACCGGATGATAGACCAGCCCCGCGCGATACGAGAACAGCCGCTCGCGGTTCACCTGCCGCGCCTGCGCCACCACCGGCTGCGTCACGCCGGGCGCCGCAGCGACCGGAAGCTGGTTGAATTCGGCATGTTGCTGTTCCCAGCGGACGCCCGCGTTCACCTCGACGTGCCGGCCGAGTTCCAGCGTATCGAACGCATAGACCGCGACGTTCTGCGTCGTCGATTTGGAATGCGCGGTGGCGATGTAGTTGATCGGTCCGCGATAATCGGTGTCCGGGTTGCTGATCGCCAGCAGCGGCAGCGGCGCGGTGGCCGAGCCGTCGGCATTGCGCAACAGCGATCCGGTGACGATCCGGTAATCCTCCACCATCCACGACACGCCGACGTTCGCGACGTTACGCACGCCGCCCTTCTCGCCATGTTCCAGACGGATGTCGGTCTGGTTGGCGAACAGCTGATTGACCTGATCGCGCACCAGTCCGCGCGGTCCGGACGGCAGCCACTGGCCGGCGGGAATGGTGATCGTCGCGCCGTTGACGGTGGTGATACACGCCGCGCCGGTCGTCTTGCCTGCGACCTGCACCGGCTGGGTGCCGCTCGACAGGCAGAACGTCCCCTGCGGCGCGCTGGTGACGCTATACTGGCCCACGCGCTGCCACCGCGTCAGGTTGCGCACCGACAGATGATCGTCGACCTGATGGCGCAACGTCGCAGTCAGCCGGTCGACGTCGATGTCCTGCCGGTCGAGGTTGCGATAGCCGTAATAGTCGCTGCGATCCGCGCCGGTGATGAGCCCGCCGACCAGATCGTTGTTGAAATACGGAATGCCGTACAGCGGCGTATTGCGATCCTGCTGGTGGACATAGGCGAGCGTCAGGCTGGTCGGGCCGCCCATCCCGATCGTCACCGCCGGTGCCACGCCCCAGCGCTCGTACTTCTCGACGTCACGGCCGGGCACGTCGTTGTGATGGTACACCGCGTTCAGCCGAACACCGACTGTGTCGTTCACCCGCTCATTGGCGTCGAGCGCGGCGCGGTAATAGCGATCGGTGCCGATCGCCGCCTGCGCGATCGTCAGATCCTCGGGGCGCGGCTCCTTGCTGACCAGATTGATCGTGCCGCCGACCGAGCCCGATCCGTTGAAGACGGAGTTCGCGCCATTGTAGACTTCGATCTGCTGCAGGTTGAATGGATCGGTGCGGCTGTATTGTGCGCTGTCGCGGATGCCGTCGATGGTGATGTCGTTGTTCGCCGAATAGCCCCGCAAATTGATGCTGTCGCCATAGCCGCCCCCGCCCTCACCGGCGCCGAAGGTGATGCCGGGCAACGTCTGGAGCGCGTCGCGCAGGGTCAACAGGTTCTGCTTGCGGAGGACCTGGTCGGAAATGACCGTCACCGTCTGCGGCGTATCGAGCAGCGCGGCGGTCGCCTTGGGGCTCTCGAGCTGATCGGGCGCGCGTTCGCGCGCGCCGGTCACGACCACATCGTCGCGGTCGATCCGCGTGCGACCATCCTGCTCGGTCGTCGGGCGCTCAGGCGTATCGGCCATCGCCGGAGCCGAAGCGATGAAGCCGATGCATGACAGCGCGAGGAACGAGGCCGTGGACGAAGACATTCTGATGAACCCCCTTTGTTATGGGGGCCCGCCTATTGCGAGTGACTTTCACTGTCAACGCTAATGCGATTGGCTTGCATCATTGTCGTAGAAGTGGCGCGGTACACTCGCCAGCCACGATCGCAGCGCGCTCGCCAGATTGGGGGGATCGTCCTGCGCGATGCGCAAGGCGTCGATCTGTGCGATCAACGCCGACAGCGGCAGCGCGTGCGAAAGCGCGGCACGTTCCAGCGCGGTCCAGAAGACGGGCTCCAGACTGACCGAAGTCGCATGGCCGGCGATCGTGACCGATCGTTTGACCGGGCCGATGAAGCCGTCGCGCGGTGGTGCGATCATGATCGTGTCACGCGCCGGTCAGGCGAACGACGTCACTCCGCATCGAACAGCGCCGCGAGCTGCTCGATGATCGTGCCGCCCAGCTGCTCGGCATCCATAATCGTGACCGCGCGGCTGTAATAGCGCGTCACGTCATGCCCGATCCCGATCGCGACCAGCTCGACCGGCGAGCGCTTCTCGATCCATGCGATCACCTGCCGCAGGTGCCGCTCAAGATACGATCCCGAATTGACGCTGAGCGTCGAATCGTCGACCGGCGCACCGTCGGAGATGACCATCAGGATACGCCGCTCCTCGGGCCGCGCCATCATCCGGCCATGCGCCCACAGCAGCGCCTCGCCGTCGATATTCTCCTTCAGCAGCCCCTCGCGCATCATCAGCCCCAGCGCGGGCCGCGCGCGCCGCCACGGCTCGTCGGCGCGCTTGTAGACGATGTGGCGGACGTCGTTGAGCCGCCCCGGCTGCGGCGGGCGACCGGCGGCGAGCCACGTCTCGCGGCTCTGCCCGCCCTTCCACGCGCGCGTCGTGAAGCCGAGTATCTCGGTCTTCACCCCGCACCGCTCCAAAGTGCGCGCGAGAATATCGGCGCTGATCGCCGCGATCGAGATCGGCCGCCCGCGCATCGACCCCGAATTGTCGATCAGCAGCGTCACCACCGTGTCGCGGAAATCGGTGTCGCGTTCGATCTTGTAGCTCAGCGACTGCGTCGGGTTGACCACCACCCGCGCCAGCCGCGCCGCGTCGAGCAGCCCCTCTTCCTGATCGAAGTCCCACGACCGCGACTGTTGCGCCATCAACCGCCGCTGGAGCCGGTTGGCGAGCTTCGACACCGCCGATTGCAGGTGGACGAGCTGCTGGTCGAGATAGCCGCGCAGCCGCGCCAGTTCCTCGGCGTCGCACAGCTCGGTCGCGGCCACCACCTCGTCGAACCGCTCGGTCCAAACCTTATAGTCGAACTGCGCGGACAGATCGGCGGGCGGGCGGTTGGGGCGCACCGGCTGCATTCCCTCCTCGCCGTCGTCGCCCGGCTCGCCCTCGGCGTCGTCGATGTCGTCGCCTTCGAGCTGCTCGCTCTCGCCTTCCTGCGCCTGATCGTCGCGCTGCTGGCCGCGCGCCTCGACCTCGGACTCGCCTTCGGAGCCTTCCGCCTCGCCCTCGTCGGCCTCGTCGGTGTCCTGCCCCTCTTCGCCTTCCTCGTCCTCGCCGCCCTCGTCACTGTCCTGCGGCTCCTGCTCGCCCTCGACGAGTTCGAGCTGTTCGAGCAGCTTGCGGGTCAGCCCCTGAAAGGCGCGCTGGTCGTCGAGCGCGAGCGCCAGCGACGAAAGGTCGACCTTGCCCTCGATCCACTCGCGCACCAGCGCCAATCCGGGTTCGGCCTCGACCGGCGGCAGCCGCCCGGTCAGCGCCTCGCGCACCATCAGCCCCAGCGCCGAGGCGAGCGGCACCTCGTTCTTGGTCCGCGCCCGCGTGATCGGGTCGCTGCGCAGGCGCACGTCGAGCGCACGCGCCAGATTGTCGGCGATCCCGTCATACCCGCGGCTGCCCAGCGCCTCGACGCGCGCCGTCTCGATCGCGTCATAGACCGACCGCGCATTCGCCTCCGCAGGCGCGCCGCGGGCGTGGAGCGCATCGTCGTGATGGCGCAACCGCAGCGCGAAACCATCGGCGAAGCCACGCGCCTCAGCGACCTGCTCGGCGGGCAGGGTCCGCGCCGGCATCGGCACGCGCAGATGCTTGCCGGACTGCGCGGGCGCATCGGCGGTGTAGGCAAGCTCCACCTCCGCCTCGTCGGACAGCGCACGCGCCGTCCCGCCGAGCACGGCCTTGAAGCGGTCGAGGGGGGTGTCGGTGCTCATCAGCGCTCCAGTGCCGCCGCGCATGACGTGCGCAATGCGGGCAAGTCATCGCGCGCCGTATCGAAGATCACGCGCTTGTCGATGTGACGATACTCGTGCCGCAGACGATTACCGATGCTCTTCACCTCCGCCAGTGAGATGGTTGGCGCGATCGTCGCCAGTTCGTACGCACCGATTTGCACCAACGCTTCGGCAAGCCGCTCGATACAGCGCTCCACCGCATCGACACGCATACGATCCGCTGCAAAATCGGCAAACGACATGCCATCGATATAGTGCGCGACGCGATCGGCGTTGTCGACCACGTCGCGAAGCCGCAGCAAGGTCCGCTCAGAAAACGACGACACGATCGCGATCAATCTCTGCCTGAAGACGCGGTCGATCCGACGGTTCCGTAACCAGATCGACCCGGGAGCCAAGCAAGTCTGCCAATTGTCGTTCCAGCCGAACGAGCCTGAACGCGCCGAAGCTCGTGCCCGGCCGCAGCGAAGCGGCAAGGTCGATGTCGGAGTCGCTCCGCGCTTCGCCGCGCGCGGTGGAGCCGAAGAGCGACAGATGCTCGACACCAGCCGCTTCCAGATCGGCGCGCAACCGCTTCAACGTCTCGATCGCCTCGGCGGCGTTCATCATC
Source organism: Sphingomonas phyllosphaerae (assembly GCF_036946485.1). GTDB lineage: Bacteria > Pseudomonadota > Alphaproteobacteria > Sphingomonadales > Sphingomonadaceae > Sphingomonas > Sphingomonas phyllosphaerae_E. The sequence continues at coordinate 274,908 of NZ_JAQIJA010000006.1, read as the reverse complement.
TCAACCCTTCGCCACCACGCTCTCGGGCAGGTCCTTGCCGAACACACGCTGGTAATATTCCGCCACCAGTGCGCGTTCCGCCTCGTCGCACTTGTTGAGGAACGACAGCCGGAACGCGAAGCCGACATCGCCGAAGATCAGCGCGTTCTGCGCCCAGGTGATCACGGTACGCGGGCTCATCACGGTCGAAATGTCGCCGTTGACGAAGCCCTTGCGCGTCAGGTCGGCGACGCGGACCATGTTCTCGACCAGCTTCTTGCCCTCCGGCTTGTCATATTCGCCCGATTTGGCGAGCACGATCCGCGCCTCAGTGACCGCCGGCAGATAGTTGAGCGTGACGACCACGTTCCAGCGGTCCATCTGCCCCTGATTGATCTGCTGCGTGCCGTGATACAGCCCGCTGGTGTCGCCCAGACCGACGGTATTGGCGGTCGCGAACAGCCGGAAATACGGGTTCGGGCGGATGACGCGATTCTGGTCGAGCAACGTCAGCTTGCCCTCGGTCTCCAGCACGCGCTGGATCACGAACATCACGTCCGGGCGTCCGGCGTCATATTCGTCGAACACCAACGCGGTCGGGGTCTGGAGCGCCCAGGGCAACAGCCCCTCGCGGAACTCCGTCACCTGCTGCCCGTCGCGCAGCACGATCGCGTCGCGCCCGACCAGGTCGATGCGGCTGATGTGCGCGTCGAGGTTGATGCGGATGCACGGCCATTTCAGCCGCGCCGCGACCTGCTCGATATGGCTCGACTTGCCGGTGCCGTGATAGCCCTGCACCATCACGCGGCGGTTGTGCGCGAAGCCGGCGACGATCGCCAGCGTGGTGTCGGGATCGAAGACATAGGCGGGGTCGAGATCGGGCACGCGCTCGTCCGCCTCGGAGAAGGCGGGCACCTCCATGTCCGAATCGATGCCGAACAGGTCGCGGACGCGCACCATCTTGTCGGGCGCATCGAGGATCGTGGTGTCGCGGCTGTCGGGCTGCGTGTTCGGAATATCGGTCATGCGTAACGCCGTTTCGCTGGAGTTTCCCGAACCACTGCGAAGCCGGCGCGCCCGCGTCAACCCGCCGCACGCCCCACCCGGCCGGTTCGGGGCTGGAGAACGTGGGCTGAACGCACGCATTTGGCGCCGGTTTCCCGGCACTTGCCGCGCGCAGACGTTGGCGCATGATGGCGTGATAACGACTCGGGGAGAGGACGAGCGCGATGCGGATGATCTTCATCAACCTGCCGGTCGGCGATGTGGCCCGCGCCACCGCCTTCTACGAGGCGATCGGATTCGAGAAAAATCCCGACTTCTCGAACGACGTCGCTTCGGCGATGCGCTGGTCGGACGCGATCAGCGTGATGCTGCTCGACCACGGCTTCTACGCCACCTTCACCGACAAGCCGATCGCCGACACGCAGCAGGTCAGCGCGGCGCTGTTCTGCCTGTCGTTCGACGATCGCGCGTCGGTGGATGCGATCCATGCCGCCGCACGCGCCGCGGGCGGCACCGAGACGCGGCCGATCGCCGATCAGCAGTTCATGTACGGCGGCGCGTTCGAAGATCCCGACGGCCACATCTGGGAGACGGTGCACATGGACATGTCCGCCGCCCCGGCAGGAGAGGCAGCATGAGGAACCCGCACGGCACCCCGATCTGGTACGAATATCACGCCGCCGACGCCGACCGCGCACAGGCTTTCTACGAACGCTTGTTCGGCTGGCAGGTCGCGCCGTCGGGCGACGTGGCGGGGATGGACTATCGGATCGTCAGCACGGCGGGCGGCGAGGGCGTCGCGGGGCTGATGCCGCGTCCGCACGCCGACGCGACGCCGGGCTGGCTGTTCTATGTCGGAGTCGACGATGTCGACGCCGCGATCGCGACCGCGCAGGACGCGGGCGGCACGCTGCTGATGCCGGCGGTCGACATGGACGGGGTCGGGCGGATGGCGTTGCTGGCCGATCCGGAAGGCCGACCCTTCTACGTGATGCGCGGCGCGATGGATCAGCCGTCGCGCGCCTTCGTCACCCCGCCCTACGACGAACCGGGGCAAATGGTGTGGAACGAACTGACCGCACCCGATCAGGAACGCGCACTCGCCTTCTATGCGCGCGTGTTCGGCTGGCGGCACGAGGGCGGGATGCCGATGGGGCCGCTGGGCGAGTATAAGTTCGTGCACGTCGGCGACACCTGTCTCGGCGCGACGATGCCGGTGTTGCCGGATGGCGTGCCCGGCTGGCTCTTCTACGCACAGGTCGATGACATCGATGCGGCGGTCGCGCGCGTGGTCGAGGGCGGTGGCACCATTCTTCAGGGCCCGGATCCGATCCCGCACGACCATTTCTCGGTCGTCGCCGCCGACCCGGACGGCGCACGGATCGGCTTCGTCGGGACGCGGTCGGCGTGATGGACAAGGTGACGACATGGCTGTGGTGCAACGGCACCGCCGAGGAACAGGCGCGCTTCTACACCGCCCTGATCCCCGACAGCGCGATCGACCGCGTCATGCGCGCGCCGCTCGATTATCCCGGTGGCGCGGCGGGCAAGGTGCTGACGGTCGAGTTCACGCTGGCCGGTCGCCGGTTCGCGCTGCTCGACGGCGGCCCCGGCCCGCAGCACAGCGAGGCGATGTCGCTGTCGGTCGATTGCGCCGATCAGGCGGAGGTCGATCGCTATTGGGATGCCTTCCTCGCCGATGGCGGCACGGAGATGCAATGCGGCTGGCTCAAGGACCGCTGGGGCGTGGCCTGGCAGATCGTGCCGCGTCGCCTGACCGAGCTGATGAACGACCCGCAGCACGCGGCGAAGGCGATGGCGGCGATGATGGAGATGGTGCGGATCGACGTCGCGGCGCTGGAACGTGCGATCGCCTCTTGAGCGGCGGGGCATAATGGCTAACTAGGCGGGCGACGGGCATGTTTGCGGCCAGCCTCGCGATCGTGTACCCGCCGCCCGAGTAACGGCGCCGGTGCGCCTTCTGTGCGCCGACGATTCTGACCAAGACGAGACGCGCGCATGGCCGAGTTCACGCTCCCGAAGAACAGCAAGATCAAGGGCGGGCAGAAGCATCCCTCGCCGCAGCCCGGCGGCACGATGCGCAATTTCAAGGTGTATCGCTACGATCCCGACTCGGGCGAGAACCCGCGCTACGACACGTTCGAGGTCAATCTCGACGAATGCGGGCCGATGGTCCTCGACGCGCTCATCAAGATCAAGTCGGAGCAGGACCCGTCGCTGACCTTCCGCCGCTCGTGCCGCGAAGGCATTTGCGGTTCGTGCTCGATGAACATCGACGGGCGCAACGGCCTCGCCTGCACCACCGCGATCGAGGATGTGAAGGGCGAGATCAAGATCACGCCGCTACCCGCGATGGACGTCATCAAGGATCTCGTCCCCGACTTCACCCGCTTCTATGCGCAATATGCGTCGATCACGCCGTGGCTGCAGACCGTCACCCCGCCGCCCGCCGGCAAGGAACGGCTCCAGTCGCCGGAGGAGCGCGCCAAGCTCGACGGCCTGTATGAGTGCATCCTGTGCGCCTGCTGCTCGACCTCGTGCCCGAGCTATTGGTGGAATTCGGACAAGTTCCTCGGTCCGGCGATCCTGCTGCAGGCCTATCGCTGGCTGGCCGACAGCCGCGACGAGATGACCGGCGAGCGGCTCGACGCGCTGGAGGATCCGTTCCGCCTCTATCGCTGCCACACGATCATGAATTGCGCGAACACCTGCCCCAAGGGGCTGTCGCCCGCCAAGGCGATCGCGGAGATCAAGAAGATGGAAGTCGAGCGGCTGGTCTGACGCCAGGCGCTCGCCACCGCCATCGCGAGCGAAGAGATACGAACCAGCGCCTCGTTCGGGGCGCTGGTTTTTTGTGTTCCCGGTTGCGCCCAGAAGCGCCGATTGGTGCCCTGATCGCCTCCGACGCGCTACCGATCACGTCCGAAGAGGGATTTTTTCGCGCACGATCCGGCACCAGCGGCGATGAAAGCGTCACCGCACGCTACCGAACCCCGACTTGATCCGTCGCGCCCGCTCGCCCAAAGCAGCCGCATATTGTGCACAGCAACATCCACGCTGGAAGGAACGACATGGGCAAGGTGCTGGCCGCCTACCAAACGCTGATCGCGGCCGACGAACTGCGTCCCGATCCCGAGCAGGCCGCCGGCGCCGCCCGCCTCGACGCGCTGGCCGCCGAGCTGGAGAAGCCGCGCACCACCGGCCTGTTCCGTCGCCGCACCATCCCGGCGCGTGGCATCTACATGTGGGGCGGCGTCGGCCGCGGCAAGTCCATGTTAATGGACCTCTTTTTCAATCACGTCGACATCGCGAAAAAGCGCCGCGTCCACTTCGCCGAGTTCATGCTCGAGGTCCACGCCCGCATCGCGGCCGAGCGCCGCAAGGAACAGGGCGATCCCATCCTCCCCGTCGCGGAGGCGCTCGCCGAGGAAGCGCGGCTGCTCGCCTTCGACGAGATGATGGTCACCAACTCGCCCGACGCGATGATTCTGTCGCGGCTGTTCACCGCGTTGATCGAGGCGGGCGTGACGGTGGTGACGACCAGCAACCGCGCGCCGACCGACCTCTACAAGAACGGCTTGAATCGTGAGCATTTCCTCGGGTTTATCGCGCTGATCGAGGAGCGGCTGGACGTCATCGCGCTCAACGGTCCGGTCGATTATCGCCGCGACCGGCTCGGCTCGCAGAAGACGTGGTGCGTGCCCAACGGTGAGCAGGCGACCGCCGACCTCTCCGCCGCCTTCTTCCGCCTCACCGACTATCCGCCCGAGGACCGCCAGCACGTCCCCTCGGAGGAACTGGTTGTTCAAGGCCGCACGTTGCGCGTGCCGAAGACGTTGAAAGGCGTCGCAGTTTTCGCGTTCAAGAAGCTGTGCGGCGAGGCGCGCGGGGCGGCCGACTATCTAGCGATCGCCCGCCGCTATCATACCGTCATCCTCGTCGGCATCCCGGTGCTCGGGCCGGACAACCGAAATGAGGCCGCGCGCTTCGTGCAGCTCATCGACGCGCTATATGAGCATAAGGTCAAGTTGCTGGCGTCTGCCGATGCCGAGCCCGACCAGCTCTATCCGCGCGGCGACGGCGCGTTCGAGTTCCAGCGGACGGTCAGCCGGCTGGAGGAGATGCGCTCCGAAAGCTACCTCGCCGAAGGCCATGGCACGGCTTAATGCTCCTGCGAACCATTTGCGATTAAACTTTTCCGAAGCGCGCTTTACGGGTTGCCCCCTGCCCCCGAAGGGCGTAGGCGGCATGACCATTCACACGTCAACGACGGAAGGGATGGGATGGCCCGCAAGAAGATCGCGCTGATCGGCGCCGGCAATATCGGCGGCACGCTCGCGCACCTCGCAGCACTCAAGGGTCTGGGCGACATCGTCCTGTTCGACGTCGTCGAAGGCGTGCCGCAGGGCAAGGCGCTCGACCTGTCGCAGTGTGGCCCGGTCGAAGGCTTCGACGCCTCGATCAAGGGCTCGAACGACTATGCCGACATCGCTGGCGCCGACGTCATCATCGTCACCGCCGGTGTCGCGCGCAAGCCCGGCATGAGCCGCGACGACCTGCTCGGCATCAACCTGAAGGTGATGAAGGCGGTCGGAGAGGGCATCCGCGACAACGCCCCCGACGCGTTCGTGATCTGCATCACCAACCCGCTCGACGCGATGGTCTGGGCGCTGCGCGAATTCTCGGGGCTTCCGCACAACAAGGTCGTTGGCATGGCGGGCGTGCTCGACTCGGCGCGCTTCTCGCACTTCCTCGCCGAGGAGTTCGGCGTGTCGGTGAAGGACGTGAACACCTTCGTGCTCGGCGGTCACGGTGACACGATGGTCCCGGTGCTCGAATATTCGACCGTCAGCGGCATCCCGGTCAGCGACCTGATCGACATGGGCTTCTCCACCAAGGAGAAGGTCGACGAGATCGTGAAGCGCACCCGCGGCGGCGGCGGCGAGATCGTTGCTTTGCTCAAGACTGGCTCGGCCTATTATGCGCCCGCGACCAGCGGCATCGCAATGGCCGAGGCTTACCTCTACGACCAGAAGCGCATCCTGCCCGCCGCGGCGCACCTGACCGGCCAGTACGGCATCGACGATCTCTACGTCGGCGTGCCGGTGGTGATCGGTGCGGGCGGCGTCGAGAAGGTCGTCGAGGTCAAGCTGTCGGATGAGGCGAAGGGCAACCTTCAGGTCTCGGTCGACGCGGTCAAGGAACTGCTGGTCGCCTGCAAGGGCATCGACGGTTCGTTGGAGAAGTAAGACTTTCCTTAGTGCCCCGGCGTAGGCCGGGGCCCAGTTGGGAGAAGCCTCGAAGTGGAAAAGGCCGGGTTCGTCTATATCATGGCGAGCGGACGCAACGGCACGATCTATATTGGCGTCACCAGCGATCTTCCCAAGCGAGTGTGGGAGCATCGCAACGACGTCATCGGTGGCTTCACACGAAAATACGGCTGTCATCTTCTCGTCTGGTACGAGGCGCATGACAGCATTGACGCGGCACGGCAGCGCGAGCTGCAGATGAAGGAGTGGAAACGAGCCTGGAAGGTGCGCGAGATCGAGGGGTTTAATCCCGACTGGGAAGACCTGTACGATCGTATCGCCCTGCCATGACCGCCTTCCCGACTGGACCCCGGCCTTCGCCGGGGCACATCCCTTCCCGATTTTAGGGAGACGACATTGAGCATCCTCGTCGACAAGAACACCAAGGTCATCACGCAAGGGATGACCGGCAAGACCGGCACCTTCCACACCAAGGCGGCGCTGGATTACGGCACGCAGATGGTCGGCGGCGTGACGCCGGGCAAGGGCGGCACCATCCATGAGGAACTGGGCCTGCCGAACTTCGACACCGTCGCGGAGGCGGTCGCCAAGACCGGCGCGAACGCCAGCGTCATCTACGTGCCGCCGCCCTTCGCCGCCGACTCGATCCTCGAAGCGATCGATGCCGAAGTGCCGCTGATCGTCGCGATCACGGAGGGTATCCCGGTGCTCGACATGGTGCGCGTCAAGCGCGCGCTGTCGGGCAGCAAGTCGCGGCTGATCGGCCCGAACTGCCCGGGCGTGCTGACGCCGGGCGAGTGCAAGATCGGCATCATGCCGGGCAACATCTTCAAGAAGGGCTCGGTCGGCGTCGTGTCGCGCTCGGGCACGCTGACCTATGAGGCGGTGTTCCAGACCTCGAACGCCGGGCTCGGCCAGACCACCGCGGTCGGGATCGGCGGCGATCCGGTCAACGGCACCAACTTCATCGACGTGCTCGAGCTGTTCCTCGCCGACGAGGAGACGCAGTCGATCATCATGATCGGCGAGATCGGCGGCGACGCCGAGGAGCAGGCGGCGCAGTTCCTGATCGACGAGGCCAAGCGTGGCCGCAAGAAGCCGATGGCCGGCTTCATCGCGGGCCGCACCGCCCCGCCGGGGCGTCGCATGGGCCATGCCGGCGCGATCGTGTCGGGCGGCAAGGGCGATGCGGAGAGCAAGATCGCGGCGATGGAAGCTGCCGGGATCAAGGTCGCGGCGAGCCCTTCGGAGCTTGGCTCGACGTTGCTGAGCGTGCTCAACAAGTAAGACGACCGACGTCATCCCGGCGCACAGGCCGGGATCCAGAGCGGCAGGCGGGCCGCTCGCGGCTCTGGACCCCGGCCTTCGCCGGGGTGACGCACAGGAGAGAAGCCGAGCGGCCGGGGAAGCGTGATATGGGCTACGAAGGCCAGGATTTCAGCGACATCGCCGGAGGCGTCAGCCCCCAGTTCATCGACGCGCTCTATGCGCGCTTCAAGGAATCGCCCGACTCGGTCGACACCGGCTGGCGCAATTTCTTCGAAGGGCTTGAAGGCTCGATGAATGCGCCGTCCTGGACCAACAAGCGCTGGCCGCTGACCACCACCGACGACCTGACCGCCGGGCTCGACCCGACGCAGATGGAGCCGGCCCCCAAGCCCGCGAAGGGCGGCAAGCCCGCCGCGGCCCCGGCCGCCGCAGCGCCGTCGCAGGACGCGATCGTCAAGGCGGCGGCGGACTCGATCCGCGCGCAGCTGCTGATCCGCACCTATCGCGTCCGCGGGCACCTCGCCGCCAACCTCGATCCGCTTGGCCTGTCGGGGCTGCGCGAGCTGCCGGCCGATCTGACCACCGAATATCACGGCTTCTCCGACAGCGACATCGACCGTCCGGTCTATCTCGGCGGCTCGCTGGGGCTGCAATGGGCGACGATCCGCGAGCTGGTCGACACGCTGCGCGCCAATTACTGCGGCAACGTCGGGCTCGAATTCATGCACATCGCCGATGTCGAGGAGCGCAAATTCCTCCAGGAGCGCATGGAGGGCAAGGACAAGCAGGTCGAGTTCACCGCGCAGGGCAAGAAGGCGATCCTGAACAAGGTGATCGAGGCCGAGCAGTGGGAGAAGTTCCTCGGCCGCAAATATGTCGGCACGAAGCGCTTCGGGCTCGACGGCGGCGAGAGCATGATTCCCGCGCTGGAAAGCGTCATCAAGTATGGCGGCGCGGCGGGCGTCAACGAGATCGTGTTCGGCATGGCGCACCGCGGCCGCCTGAACGTGCTCGCCAACGTCATGGGCAAGCCGCTGCGCGTGATCTTCCATGAATTCGCAGGTGGCTCGGCCAACCCGGACGACATCGGCGGCTCGGGTGACGTGAAGTACCACCTCGGCACCTCGACCGACCGCGAGTTCGACGGGCACAAGGTCCATATGTCGCTGGTCGCCAACCCCTCGCATCTCGAGGCGGCCGATCCGGTCGTGCTCGGCAAGACCCGCGCGATCCAGCAGATCGCGGGCGATCTGGAGACGCATTCGCGCTCGCTGCCGGTGCTGATCCATGGCGACGCGGCGTTCGCGGGTCAGGGCATCGTCTGGGAGTGCCTCGGCTTCTCGGGGATCCGCGGCTACAACACCGGCGGTTGCGTCCACTTCGTCATCAACAACCAGATCGGCTTCACGACCAGCCCGCAGTTCGCGCGCTCGTCGCCCTATCCGTCGGACGTCGCGAAGGGCGTGCAGGCGCCGATCTTCCACGTCAACGGCGACGATCCCGAGGCGGTGACCTTCGCGACCAAGATGGCGATCGAATATCGCCAGAAGTTCCACCGCGATGTCGTGATCGATATGTGGTGCTATCGCCGCTTCGGCCACAACGAGGGCGACGAGCCGGGCTTCACCCAGCCGCTGATGTACAAGGCGATCCGCGAGCATCCGCCGGTCAGCGACATCTACAGCAAGCGGCTGGTCGCCGAGGGCGTGGTGGACCAGGCGTGGGTCGACGACAACGTCAAGCAGTACGTCACCTTGCTCGAAGGCGAGTTCGAGGCGGGCGCGAGCTACAAGCCGAACAAGGCTGACTGGTTCGCGGGGCGCTGGTCGGGGCTGCACGCCCCCGCCGACGCCGAGAGCGCACGGCGCAGCGTCGAGACCGGTATCGAGCAGAAGCTGTTCGACTCGATCGGCCGCACGCTGACCACCGTTCCGGAGACGATCGCGATCCACAAGACGCTGTCGCGCGTGCTCGACGCCAAGCGGCAGATGTTCGAGACCGGCAGCAACTTCGACTGGGCGACCGGCGAGGCGCTGGCGTTCGGCTCGCTGCTCCACGAGGGCTATGGCGTCCGCCTGTCGGGTCAGGATTCGGGCCGCGGCACCTTCTCGCAGCGCCATGCGGTGTGGGTCGACCAGACCGACGAGCACAAGTTCGTGCCGCTCTGGACGATCCCGCACGGCAGCTTCGAGGTGCTCGACAGCCCGCTCTCCGAATATGGCGTGCTCGGCTTCGAGTACGGCTATGCGCTGGCGGATCCGAAGACGCTGGTGATGTGGGAGGCGCAGTTCGGCGATTTCGTCAACGGCGCGCAGATCATGATCGACCAGTTCATCGCGTCGGGCGAGGCCAAGTGGCTGCGCGCCAACGGTTTGGTGATGCTGTTGCCGCACGGCTACGAAGGTCAGGGCCCGGAGCATAGCTCGGCACGCCCCGAACGCTTCCTGCAGCTGTGCGCGGGCGACAATATCCAGGTCGCGAACTGCACCACGCCGGCGAACTACTTCCACCTGCTGCGCCGGCAGATGCACCGCAACTTCCGCAAGCCGCTGGTGGTGTTCACGCCCAAGTCGCTTCTGCGCCACAAGCTGGCGGTGAGCAGCGCGGCGGACTTCCTCGGCGACTCGCACTTCCGCCGCATCCTCTCCGACCCGTCGGCACCGGCGGATACCGAGACGAAGCGGCTGGTGCTGTGCACCGGCAAGGTCTCCTACGACCTGATGGAAGCGCGCGACGCAGCCGGCGACAAGAACACGCAGATCGTCCGCGTCGAGCAGCTCTATCCGTTCCCGACCGAGGCGCTCGCCGCCCGGATCGCGCGGATGCCCAACCTCGAGGAGGTGATCTGGGCGCAGGAAGAGCCGCGCAACAACGGCTATTGGTTCTTCGTCGAGCCGTTCATCGAGGAGGCGCTCGGCATCGCCAAGGCGCGCGTCGCGCGGCCGCGCTATGCGGGCCGCACCGCGGCGGCGTCGCCCGCCACCGGCCTGATGAAGCGTCACCAGGCGGAACAGGGCGCGCTGATCGCCGACGCTTTGGGGCATAACGTGCGCGACGAAATCCGCCGCACGCGCGAGGCCGAGACGACGAAGAAGGCAGCGGCGCCGACCGCCTGACGATCACGGTCCCGGTTCGCGCCGGGACCTGCTAACGACACTTAACGGCCACGGCCGCGACGACGAGGTTTGAGATGGCAACCGAAGTTCTGGTCCCCACGCTGGGCGAATCGATCACCGAAGCGACGGTCGGCGAATGGCTGAAGCAGCCCGGCGATGCGGTCGCCGCCGATGAACCGATTGCGAGCCTCGAAACCGACAAGGTTTCGGTCGAGGTCCCCTCGCCCGTCGCCGGCGTGATGGGCCAGCACGCGGTCAAGGTCGGCGACACGGTCGAGGTCGGCGCGCTGATCGCGACGATCGAGAGCGGCGACGGCGCACCGGCCAAGAGCGCGGCGCCGCAGCCGGCGGTGACCGAGAGCCCGGCGCCGGCCGCGTCGCCGACCCCGGCACAGGGCGACGCCGCCGCGGCGCTGTCGCCGTCGGTGCGTCGGGCGGTGCTCGAACACGGCGTCGATCCCTCGACGGTCAAGGGCACCGGCAAGGACGGCCGCCTGACCAAGGAAGACGTCGCCGCCGCGGCGTCGACCAAGCCGGCGAGCGCGCCGGAGTCGCAGGCCGCCCCGGCGGCGGCGCCGGCGTCGGGCGGGCGCAAGGAAGAGCGCGTGAAGATGACGCGCCTCCGCCAGACGATCGCCAAGCGGCTGAAGGAAGCGCAGAACACCGCCGCGATGCTGACGACGTTCAACGACGTCGACATGACGGCGGTGATCGAGGCGCGCGCCAAGTACAAGGATCTGTTCGAGAAGAAGCACGGCGTTCGTCTCGGCTTCATGGGCTTCTTCGTGAAGGCCGCGACGATGGCGCTGAAGGACATTCCGTCGGTCAACGCCTCGGTCGAGGGCGACGAGATCGTTTACCACGATTATGCCGATATCTCGGTCGCGGTCAGCGCGCCGAACGGCCTCGTCGTGCCGGTGATCCGCGATGCGCAGGATCTGTCGGTCGCGGGCATCGAGAAGACGATCGGCGACTTCGGCAAGCGCGCCAAGGACGGCACGCTGAAGATGGACGAGATGAAGGGCGGCACCTTCACGATCTCGAACGGCGGCGTGTTCGGCTCGCTGATGTCGACCCCGATCATCAACCCGCCGCAGTCGGCGGTGCTCGGCCTGCACCGCATCGAGGAGCGGCCGGTGGTGCGTGACGGTCAGGTCGTGGTGCGCCCGATGATGTATCTGGCGCTCAGCTACGACCACCGGCTGATCGATGGCCGCGAGGCGGTGACCTTCCTCGTCGCGCTCAAGAACGCGATCGAGGACCCGACGCGCATCCTGATCGACCTGTAAGGAGTCGAGCGATGGGAATGATTTGGGTGATGGCGCGGGCCAGCGATCATGAGGTCGCGGCTTTGCGTGCGGATCCCGAATCCATTTACGGCTTCGTGAATTCCGAGGAAGCCCATACCGCTGGTCGGAGCATCGACCTCGACAAGGAATGGCACGCAGTGCACTTCCTGCTGACAGGTACCGCAGACGTGGTGAATGGGCCGTTGGGGCTCATTCTCGGCATGTTCGAGGAAGTGGGACCAGATCACGGTTATGGTCCGGCGTGGTTTATCCCGGCGAAAGCCGTCTGCGCCTTCCACACAGCACTGTCGGCGCACTCTGACGAGGAATGGGCGCGGCGCTACGACGCGGCGGCGGCAGTTTCCGATCAGGTCTATCTGGCGGAAACGCTCGCGGACGAGGGCGAGGAAGCGCTCGGATTCCTGCAAGCAGACGTAGCTCGGCTGCGAGCCTTTGTCAGTGCAGCGGTCGACGCGAACGACAATGCTTTTGCCCTCATCACATAATTCTGAACGGAGCCTCGCCATGGCTGAATACGACTATGACGTCCTCGTGATCGGTGCCGGCCCCGGCGGCTATGTCGCGGCGATCCGCGCTGCGCAGCTCGGTCTGAAGACCGCGTGCGCCGAGAGCCGCGAGACGCTGGGCGGCACCTGCCTCAACGTCGGCTGTATCCCGTCGAAGGCGCTGCTCCACGCCTCGGAGTTGTACGATCACGCCGCCAATGGCGCGATGGCCAAGCTCGGCATCAAGACGACGGTCGAGCTCGACCTCGACACGATGCACGGCCAGCGCCGCGACGCGGTGAAGCAGCTGACCGGCGGCATCGAATATCTGTTCAAGAAGAACAAGGTGACGTGGCTCAAGGGCCGCGCGGCGTTCAAGGATGCGCATAGCGTCGACGTCGCCGGGCAGACCGTCACCGCCAAGAACATCGTGATCGCGACCGGCTCCAGCGTCACGCCGCTGCCTGGCGTCGAGATCGACCAGAAGATCATCGTCGACTCGACCGGCGCGCTCGACCTGCCGACCGTGCCGGAGCATCTGGTCGTGATCGGCGGCGGGGTGATCGGGCTCGAGCTGGGCAGCGTGTGGCGCCGCCTCGGCGCGAAGGTGACGTGCGTCGAATATCTCGACCAGATCCTGCCCGGCTTCGACGGCGACATCCGCAAGGAGTCGAACAAGATCTTCAAGAAGCAGGGCATCGAGTTCCAGCTGTCGACCAAGGTCACGGGGATCAAGGTCGAGGGTGACAAGGCGATCCTGACCGTCGAGCCCGCCGCCGGTGGCGAAGCGACGACGATCGAGGCGAGCCATGTCTTGGTGTCGATCGGGCGGCGTCCGAACACCGACGGGCTCAATCTGGAGGCCGCCGGCTTGTCGACCAACCAGCGCGGCCAGATCGAGATCGACCACGACTTCCGCACCAAGACGGACGGCGTGTGGGCGATCGGCGACGTCGTGCCCGGCCCGATGCTCGCGCACAAGGCCGAGGACGAAGGCATTGCGGTCGCGGAAAATATCGCCGGCCGGCACGGCATCGTGAACCACGCGGTGATCCCGTCGGTCGTCTATACGTGGCCGGAAGTCGCGGGCGTCGGGCTGACCGAGGAAGCCGCGCGCGAACAGGGCGAGATCAAGGTCGGCAAGTTCCCGATGATGGCCAACAGCCGCGCCAAGACCAACCATGAGCCGGACGGGCTGGTGAAGGTGATCGCCGACGCCAAGACCGACCGCGTGCTGGGCGTATGGTGCATCGCGAGCGTCGCGGGCACGATGATCGCGCAGGCGGCGCAGGCGATGGAGTTCGGCGCGACCAGCGAGGACATCGCCTACACCTGCCACGCGCACCCGACGCATTCGGAAGCCGTCAAGGAAGCGGCGATGGCCGTTCAGGGCAAGCCGATCCACATCTGACTTGAGTCCAAGGGCGAGTCTGCGGGCCGCCGTTTGGCAATAATTCTACTCGGGGGCTGCATTTGCGGCCCCCGACGCGTTTCAGACGGATGCGACGTCAATCCCGTCCTCCGGCTGCTCCGGTGACGTTCCCTCCAGATGCGGATCGTGCGGCACGCGAGCGGCACTGGCTGACGCTCACCCGCGAAGCCCTGCCGCGGCTGGCGCGCAGCCGCGATTGGCCGATCAGCGCCGACCATTGTTTTCAACGCGTTCTGCTCGACCATTCGTGCGGTGGCCGCTGGTATGATCACATCGCCGAACGACCGGCCTACCGACACGCTCCCCTGCACATCCTGAACGCGGCCATCGAACTCGGCGAGGCAGTGGCCGCTGGCAGCGTGGACCTTCGGTCGCTCAACGCGCAATCCTTGCGCTGGCGAGGCAAGCGCTAGCGCCTCGGATCAAGCACTTGCCTGCCGGCAGTCGAGGGCGCAGCATCGGCGACGACTCAGGGGCGCGATCGGGGGGTGAGCGGCCGATGACGGAACAGGCACAGGGCAGCGCGGCCACGCCGCGTCCTAAATCGATCCTGCTGTTTTCGGACGGTACCGGCAACAGCAGCGGCAAGTTGTTCAAAACGAACGTCTGGCGCACCTATGAGGCCGCAGATCTCGGGCCGCCGCAACCGGGACTGCGGCCGCAGATCGCCTTTTATGACGATGGGGTCGGTACGTCCTCGTTTCGTCCTTTGGCAATCCTCGGGGGCATTTTCGGCGTCGGTCTGAAGCGCAACGTGCTCGACCTGTATCGCTTCGCGTGCCGGAATTACGCGCCCGGTGACACGATCTACGCCTTCGGCTTCAGTCGGGGCGCGTTTACGATCCGGTTGGTGATTGCGCTGATCGCGTCGCAAGGACTGGTGCCCGCCGATACCGAAGCGGCCCTGCAGCGCGGGACCGCGGATGCGTGGCGCGCCTATCGTCGGCGCTACCTGCCGCGCCGGCTGCAATGGCCGACCAAGGCATGGCGTGCCGTGCGCGGCGCTCTGACCGACGCGCTCCGGCGGCCGGAGGAGCGTTACTGCCTGCGCCGCAACCGACGGCCGGAGATCCGCTTCGTCGGGGTATGGGACACGGTCTCGGCCTATGGCGGGCCGAGCGTCGAGATCACGCGCGCGATCGACGACTGGTTCTATCCGCTGTCGATGCCCAATTATGCGCTCAACAAGCGTGTCGGGCGAGCGCGCCACGCGCTGGCGCTCGACGACCAGCGCGATGCCTTCCATCCGCTCGTGTGGGACGAACTGGCCGAGCGCGACCTGATCGCGCGCGGGCTGGTGGACGAGGACCGGCTGCGACAATTCTGGTTCACCGGGATGCACGCCGATGTCGGGGGCGGCTATCCGGATGAGAGCCTGAGCTATGTCTCGTTGCTGTGGATGCTGGAGGAAGCGCAGGCGGCCGGGCTCCGCACGCTGGACGTCATCACCGATCGCCACCGTGCGCTCGCCAACAGCGCCGGGCCGATCCACGACAGCCGCGCCGGGCTGAACAGCTATTATCGCTATCTGCCGCGCCGGATCGACGCACTGCTCGACCCGCCCGCCCCCGAAACGCGGCTGCATTGGCCGCCGGAGCGCGCGCGCGGTCGCGGGATGCTGACCGCCGCCCGCATACACGAAAGCGCGCTGGCGCGGATCGTGCGCGGCACCGATCGCTATGCGCCGATCACGATCCCCGAACGCTTCGAGATCCACCCGCCGCAACGCGCCGGGGAGAACGCGCCGCAGCCCGCCTCCGGCGCCGATGCTGCAGGCGCCGCCGCGATGGCACCGGGCGCGGTGGTCCCGCTGCTGTCGACGGCCGAGCGCGCGATGCTGCTCGATCCGGCACGCAACGCGGCGCGCGCCGCGATGATGCCACGGGTGTGGGATGTCGTGTGGTGGCGACGCGTCGTCTATTTCGCCTTCATTATCGTCACGGTCGCGCTGCTCGCGATGCCGCTATGGGGAACCCGGTCAGCGCTGTGCGAGGACAGCCGGTGCCTGCTACCCGGTCTGTTCAGTCCGCTGAAGGCGGTGCTGCCGGGCGTGGCGGCGACGTGGATCGATACCTATACCAACAATCCGTTCTGGGCGGGCGGGCTGATCGGGTCACTCTTGCTGCTGGTGGTTGCCAGCGGACGGCTGGGGGCAACGATCCGCGCGCGATCCGCCGAAGCCTGGGCCTGCGTGCTCCGCGGCACGGCGCCGCAACCCGACCGCGGCGGAGTGGCGCGGGCCATCCGCTGTTCGTCGGCCTGGCTGGGCACGTTGCGGTTCGTGAAATGGTGGCTGTTGCCGATCGGGGCCGCGCTGGCGGTCCTGCTGGCAGTGGTGGCGATCCCGCTTGCGCTGCCGATGCAATGGTGGCTCGCCAAGGCCGAACGCGACGGCACGTTGTGCCCGATCGAGGAGAGCGGCGATCTGAACGACGCGGCAGTGGGCTTCGACGCCAAGCGGCCCTGCACCGACCTGCACCGGACGCTGACGCCGGGAACCACCTATCGCATCACGCTGCGCGTCACGGAACAATGGTGCGATCTCGGGATCAGCGCCGACCCCGTCAACGGCGACCGCGGCGGATGGTGGTTGACGCCGTTCCGTTTCCACCGCCGCGTGACCAGCGCCAATTGGCTCAAGCCGCTCGCGATCGTGCGCAGCCCGGATGCGAAGGTGCGGATCGATCCGCTCGACTTCGATTACCTCGGCCACGATATCTATCGCGCGCGGCTCGTCGCGCCGGCCACGGGCGGGCGGCTCTACATGGCGCTCAACGACGCCTTCCCGCCGCTCCTTTCGTCGGTCTTCTACGAGAACAACAAGGGCGCGGCGGTGGTGACGGTCGCACCGGAGCAAGGCCCGGCGTGCCACGACGACGGTTGCGCGATCGCGCTGCCCCCGCCACCAGCGATCGACTGTGGCGCGCCGATCGCGCGCTGAGCGACGAGGAAGGCGAAGATGATCGAACGGCTGATCGCCACCATGGCGCGGCTTCGCGGGCCGGACGGCTGCGAATGGGACCGCGCGCAGACCTTCGCGACGATCGCGCCCTATACGATCGAAGAGGCCTATGAGGTCGCCGATGCGATCGAGCGCAACGATCTGGGCGAGCTGAAGGACGAACTGGGCGACCTGTTGCTGCAGGTGGTGTTCCACAGCCGCATCGCCGAGGAAGCGGGCGCGTTCGCGTTCGACGACGTGGCGGCGGCGATCAGCGACAAGATGGAGCGGCGGCATCCGCATATCTTCGGTGACGAGACCGGGGGCGGACACCATCGCTGGGAAGAGGTGAAGGCCGCCGAGCGCGCCGCCAAGGGGGCGGTGAGCCCGCTGGACGGCGTGGCGCGCGGCTTGCCGGCGCTGCTGCGCGCCGAGAAGATCCAGAACCGTGCGGCGCGGGTCGGGTTCGACTGGCCGGATACCGCAGGGCCGCGCGCGAAGATCGACGAGGAACTGGCCGAGGTGGCGGCGGCGACCACGCCGGAAGAGGTGGCGGACGAGGTCGGCGACGTGCTGTTCGCGGTGGTGAACTGGGCGCGGCATCTGGGCGTCGAACCAGAGGCGGCCTTGCGTGCGGCGACGGGGAAGTTCGAGCGGCGCTTCCGGGCGATGGAGGCGGCTGGCGGGGCGGCGTTTGCGGGGTTGCCACTGGCGGAGAAAGAGGCGCTGTGGGTGAAGGTCAAGGCGGGGGAGTAGCGACTGCTGCGTCATCCCGGACCCTTCGGCAAGCTCAGGAGAGCCTTGATCCGGGATCCCGCTCTTCCCGAGGGCCGGTGACGAAGAAGCGGGGCCCCGGATCAAGTCCGGGGCGACGGCTTCAGCACGCTCACTCGCCGCGCGTAAGGAAGCGTTCGTGGTCGGCCGGGGACATGCGTACCTCGTAGACGACGCGCTCGTCCTCGACGTGACTGTCGAGTACCTCACCGTGCGCGTGGAGCCATGCCGCCCCTGCCCCGTCGGCCGCGTCGAGCGACAGCGTGTAGCGGACGTGCCCCTGCGTGAGCAGGTCGCCGATGTGGCGGACCAGCGCGTCGACGCCCTCGCCGGTCAGCGCGGAGAGCGCCACCACATCATCGCGGCGCGCCGCCTCGGCGAGCAGATCGTCGCGCGCGTCGCCGTCGAGCAGATCGAGCTTGTTCCACGCCTCGATCACCGGGGTGGTTTCGGTCACGCCGACCTCGGCGAGCACGCCCTCGACATCGGCCTTTTGCGCGGCGCTGTCGGGATGCGCGACGTCGCGGACGTGGACGAGCAGGTCGGCGGACACGACCTCCTCCAGCGTCGCCTTGAACGCCGCGACCAATTGCGTCGGCAGTTCCGAGACGAAGCCGACCGTGTCGGACAGGATCGCCTTGTCGATGCCGGGCAGTGATACCTGCCGCAACGTCGGGTCGAGCGTCGCGAACAACAGGTCCTCGGCCATGACGTGCGCGCCGGTCAGGCGGTTGAAGAGCGTCGACTTGCCGGCGTTGGTATAGCCGACCAGCGCGATCACCGGCCACGGCGCACGCTGACGCCGCTCGCGGTGCAATCCGCGGGTGCGGGTGACCTGATCGAGTTCGCGCCGCAGCCGCGCCATGCGGTCGCGGATCAACCGGCGGTCGGCCTCGATCTGCGTCTCGCCGGGACCGCCGAGGAAGCCGAAGCCGCCGCGCTGGCGTTCGAGGTGGGTCCAGCTCCGCACCAGCCGGCCGGACTGGTAATCGAGGTGCGCCAGCTCGACCTGCAACCGCCCCTCGGCGGTCGCGGCGCGCTCGCCGAAGATTTCGAGGATCAGCCCGGTGCGGTCGATCACCTTGGCCTCGAGCGCGGTCTCGAGGTTGCGCTGCTGGATCGGGGTCAGGCTGCCGTCGACGACGATCAGCCCGGCCTCCTCCATGCGCGCACGCGTGGCGAGTTCCTCGATCTGGCCCGAGCCGAGCAGCGTTGCCGCGCGCGGAGTGCGGATGCGCAGCGCGACGCGATCGACGACGAGCACGCCGATCGCCTCGGCAAGCCCGGCGGTTTCCTCCAGCCGGGCCTCGGCATCGCGGCTCGATCCGCCGAGGTCGGGATAGACGACGATCGCGCGGGCGCCGCGGGTGAATTCGTCGCGGTCGCGCTCAAAGCCGGTGGTCACGGACAGTGGATCAATCCTCCCCGTCGTCGTCGGAATCGTCGTCATCCTCGCCGGTGTCGGAGAGGTTGAGCGGGCGCGACGGCTGGATGGTCGACACCGCATGCTTGTAGACGAGCTGCGCCATGCCGTCGCGCTGGAGCAACATGCAGAACAGGTCGAAGCCGGCGATCGCGCCCTGCAGCATCACGCCGTTGACGAGGAACATCGTCACCGGGTCCTCGGACTTGCGAACCGCGTTGAGGAAAATGTCCTGGAGCAGCGGCTGCTTGCGCGGATTGTCGTTCATCTGACCGACGATGCCGGCGACGTCGACCGGGCCGGCGGGCATGATCGTCGAAATAGCGTGCTTATAGATCAGCTGCGACTGACCGTCACGGCGCAGCAGCACCGAGAAATTGTCGAACCAGGTGACGATGCCCTGAAGCTTGACCCCCTTGACGAGGAACATGGTGACGGGCGTCTTGGACTTGCGCAGCGCGTTGAGGAACAGGTCCTGGAGCGACGTCGGCTTGTCGGCCATGAAGAGAATGTCCTTGTTCTTGGCGGGAGGTTCCCCGCGAGATGCGCCGTTGCCGGCGTCGGTGGCATCGCATCGGAATACGACAGGCGTAAGTTAGGGTTCCGGCCGGCGAACGTCCAGATGCGCGCGGCGTGCGCGGCGGAAGTTTGCGAAGGTGGCGCGTAAAGGGGGTGACGCGCGGTTCTGGTGGCGGAGGGTGCGCGGGGCCGCGTCGATCGTAGCGGTTGTTGGAGGGTGTAGGACAGCCTTACCGCCCATCCCGTCATCCCGGACTTGATCCGGGATCCCGCTTCTTCCTTCTGTCGCGAGGAAGACGCGGGGCCCCGGCTCAAGGCCGGGGCGACGGTTGGTGGGCGTTTATTCCTCGCGCGTTTCCGTAATTCCGAGCAGCTTGAGTTTGCGGTGGAGCGCCGAGCGTTCCATGCCGATGAAGCTGGCGGTGCGCGAAATGTTGCCCGAGAAGCGGCGGATCTGGACGCGCAGATACTCGCGCTCGAACGTCTCGCGCGCCTCGCGCAAGGGTGCGCCCATGATCGCGCTGGCGCCGGTGCCGGCGTCCTGCGTGCCGAGCACCTCGGCGGGGAGCAGGTCGAGGTCGATGCGCCCGATCCGGTCGCCGGGCGCGAGGATGATCGTCCGTTCGACGACGTTGCGCAGCTCGCGGACGTTGCCGGGCCATTCGTAGGATTGCAGCGCGACCAAGGCGTCGGTGGCGATCTCGGGCGGCGGCACGCGGCGGTCGGCGGCGTAATGCGCGGCGAAATGCTCGACCAGCGCGGGGATGTCCTCGCGGCGCTCGGCGAGCGGCGGGATCGTGACGGGGACGACGTTGAGGCGGTAGTACAGGTCCTCGCGGAAGCGGCCCTCGGCGATCTCGACGCTCAGGTCGCGCGCGGTGGCGGAGACGACGCGGACGTCGACCTTGACGACGCGCGTGCCGCCGACGCGGGTGAAGCTCTGGTCGGTCAGCACGCGCAGGATGCGGGCCTGCGTCGCGGCGGGCATGTCGGCGATCTCGTCGAGGAACAAGGTCCCGCCATGCGCCTGTTCGAGCAGCCCGGTGCGGACGAGGTCGCCGCTTTCCTCGACCCCGAACAATTCCTCCTCGATCCGCTCGGGGTTCATCCCCGCGGTGCTGGCGATCACGAAATTGGCGTGCGCGCGCTGGCTCCAGCCGTGGAGCAGCCGTGCCGCGACTTCCTTGCCGACGCCCGCGGGCCCCATGATGAGCACGCGGCTGCCGGTCGCCGCGACGCGCTTCAGGGTCGCCCGGACCGCGTTGATCGCGGTCGAGCTGCCGGTCAGATCGGTGCCGCGCCCGGTCGCGGCGCGCAGCGACGCCACCTCGGCGCGCAGCCGCTCGGTCTCGGTCGCGCGCTCGACCATCAGGAGCAGGCGTTCGGCCTGGAACGGCTTTTCGATGAAATCGGCGGCACCTTTACGGATCGCGGCGACCGCGGTGTCGAGCGTGCCGTGGCCCGAAATGACCAGCACCGGGATCGACGGATCGCGGCGCTTGATCTCCTCGAGCAGGTCGAGCCCGTCGAGCCGCGAGCCCTGTAGCCAGACGTCGAGCAGCACCAGGCTGGGGCGGCGCGTCGCGATCGCCTCCAGCGCCGAGTCGCTGTCGCCGGCCATGCGCGTGTCATAGCCTTCGTCCTCGAGCACGCCGGCCACGAGTTCGCGGATGTCGAGTTCGTCGTCGACGACGAGGATGTCGATCGCCATTGGGCCTAGATCCGGTTTCTGGTCAACGCCGCGATCGTGCGATCGTCGTCGTCGGACGGGGAATGGTCGTCGCTGGCCAGCGCGGCCAGCGGGGCGGTGTCGAAGGACAGGGTCACGATCGTGCCGCCGCCGGGACGGTCCGCGAAGCTGATCGTGCCGAAATGCTCCTCGACGATCTTCTTGACGATCGCGAGCCCGAGCCCGGTGCCGCGCGCGCGGGTGGTCATATAGGGCTCGACGATCCGGTCGCGCTCCAGCGGGAGGCCGACCCCGGTATCGGCGACCGCGATCGTCACGCGGCCGTCCGCCTCGGCGAGCGTCATCGTGATGCTCGCCTCGCTGGCATCGGCCTCCTCGACCGCTTCGACGGCGTTCTTGACGATGTTGGTCAGCGCCTGCCCGAGCTGGCGACGGTCGCAGACAAGCGACGGCGCGGGATCGGCGTGATCGAGCACGAAGCGGATGCCGGGGTGCGCGACTTCGTGGAGGAACATCGTCTGGCGCGCGATGTCGACCAGCGACTCGTCGCGGAACACCGGCTTGGGCATCCGCGCGAAGGACGAGAACTCATCGACCATGCGCCGAAGGTCACCGACCTGCCGCACGATCGTGTCGGTGAGCCGCGCGAAGGTGGTGTCGCTGGCGTCGATCTTGCTGCCGTAGCGACGCTGGAGCCGTTCGGCGGCGAGCTGGATCGGGGTGAGCGGGTTCTTGATCTCGTGCGCGATGCGGCGCGCGACGTCCGCCCAGGCGGCGCGGCGCTGGTCGGTCAGTTGCTGCGTGATGTCGTCGAAGGTGATGATCGGGCCGCTGCCGTCGCGCGCGATCCGCGCCGCGAAGGTGCGCATCTCGCCCGCGACGTTGAGCTGCACCGCCGCCTCGCGCCCCGGCTGGTCGAGCAAGGCGTCGAGTTCGGGGGCGATGTCGTGGAGCTTGCGGCCGACCGGCGGCTCGGCGAGCCCCATCAGCGTCTGCGCCGAACTATTGATGAGGCGGATCGTGCGGTCGCGCGCGTCGATCGAGATGACGCCGGCCGACACGCCCGACATCACCGCCTCGATCAGCGCGCGACGGCTGTCGAGCTGCGCATTGGCGGTGATGAGCGCGGTGTTCTGCGCCACCAGTCGCGCGGTCATGCTGTTGAAGGCGTTGGACAGCGTCCCAATCTCGTCGCGTTCGAGCGTTTCGGGGACGCGTGCCGACAGATCGCCGCCCTCGACGCGGCGCGCGGCGTCGACCAGCTCGCCGACCGGGCGGACGAGCCGGTCGGCGACGGTCAGCGCGATCCATACCGCGATTCCGACGATCAGCAGCGAGACGATCAGTAGCGCGGCGTTGAACTGGAGTTGCAGCGAGCGGGCGCGGGCGATGAGCTGGCGGTAATTGGCCAGCGCCGCCTCGGCCCGCGCGGTCTGGGTTGTCATCTCTTTCGGATCAGTGACCCGCGCGGCATAGAGATAGAGGTCGTCGCTGCCCGGTATCTGCGTGAAGACCTGGATACGATCGCCGGTGATGATCGTCGCATTCTGCCCCTGCCGCAGCTTGGCGATCGCCGGCTTGGTCACGAACCGCGAGAAGTCGACATCATACGGGTTGACCACCGCCAGCGTGCGGACTTCCCCCTGCGGCGTGAGGACGAACAATGCGCCTTCCGACAGGCTGCGATAATAGACCTGCCGCCCGAAGGTCGAGCGGAACGACAGCGTGTCGATCGGCACTTCCTGCAGCGTGACCGACAGATCCGACGCCATGGTGAACGTCGCTTCCTGCCAGCGCTGGACGATCTGTTCGTACGAGGTGCGGGTCAGCGACGCCGCATTCTCGAACATGCCGCGCGAGCGGTCGGAATACCAGAATTGCACGCCATACTGGAACAGCAGCGAGGCGAAGATCGTCACCAGCAACGCCGGGATGGCGGCGACCAGCGAAAACAGCAGCACGAGGCGGACGTGCAACCGCCCCCCTGCCCCGATCGACGACCGCTCGGCGCGGCGGAGCGCGACGCGCCGACCGAAGAGCATCATCAGCGCGATGCCGCAAACGAGATTGGCGACCAGCAGCGAGGCGACCAGCGGCGGCGCGAGCAAGCGGCCGGGATCACCCTCCCCGCGCAGCGCGAAATAGCTGACGAGCGCGACCGCCACCGCGGCGGCGAGCACCATCAGCTCGATCGCCGGTGTCACGCCGACACGGCGCAGCGCACCGGGCGGGGTAGCGGAGGAGGATGTCACTCCTGCGAACATTCCCCTCTCGCTACAGCATCAGTGTTGCATGGAAAACACATAATTGCCGATGAGTGATGCAAATCAGGGAGCAGAGGACCTGGTATGCCGATCCCTCGTCGCCCCGGACGTGATCCGGGGCCCCGCTTTCTACCGTTACGAGCGTGATCAAGAAGCGGGACCCCCGGATCAAGTCCGGGGTGACGGCCAAGGCGGCACCTTTCCGTCATTGCGAGCGTAGCGAAGCAATCCAGTGCCGGACCAGGACGCCCTGGATTGCTTCGCTGCGCTCGCAATGACGGGTGACTATCGGGCGCAGGGCAGGAACGGCCTCAAACGTCGATTCCCAGCATGTCCAGTCGCTTGCGGAGCGTGTTGCGGTTGAGGCCGATCGCGCGGGCGGCGCGGAGCTGGTTGCCGCCGTGGCGCGCCAGCATCGCCTCGATCAGCGGGCGTTCGACTTCGCCGATGATCCGTGCGTACAGCGAGCCGTCATCGAGCGCGCGCGGTTCCTGCCGCGCCAGCCGCTCGATCATCGCGCGCACCGCCGCCTCGATCCCCGGATCGGGGGCGGCCTCGGCGGGCGCGCCGCCGCCGATCGTCGCGGTGAGTTCGGCCGCGCCGATCCGGTCGTCGCGCGACAGGGCCGCGAGCCGGCGCATCAGATTTTCCAGCTCGCGGACGTTGCCGGGCCAGTCGTGCGCCTCCAGCACCGCGACCGCGTCCTGTTCTAGCGTCTTGCGCGGCAGCCCCTCGGCGGCGGCGCGGTCGAGGAAATGGCGCGCCAGTTCCGCGACGTCGCCGCGGCGTTCACGCAAGGGGGGCAGCGCGATCGGCACGACGTTTAGGCGATAGTAGAGGTCCTCGCGGAACTGGCCGCTCGCCACCGCCTGTTGCAGGTCGCGGTTGGTGGCGGCGACGATGCGGACGTCGGCGCGGATCGTCCGCGCGCCGCCGACCGTCGTGAACTCGCCCGATTGCAGCACGCGCAGCAGCCGGGTCTGCGCCTCGATCGGCATGTCGCCGATCTCGTCGAGGAACAGCGTGCCGCCCGCCGCCTGCTCGAAGCGCCCGGCGTTGCGCTGCGCCGCGCCGGTGAACGCGCCGCGTTCGTGGCCGAACAATTCCGCCTCGATCAGCTCGCGCGGGATCGCGGCCATGTTGATCGGCACGAACGGCGCGGCACGACGCGCGCCGAGATCGTGGATCGCGCGCGCGACCAGCTCCTTGCCGGTACCCGACTCGCCCGACACCAGCACGGTGAGGTCGTTCGAGACGACGCGCGCGATCACGCGGTAGACGTCCTGCATCGCCGGCGAGCGCCCGATCAAGGGAAGCGAAGGATCGTCGTCGCTCGCCTGCGTCTCGCCGCTGCGCCCGCCGCGCGCCAGCGCCGCGGCGACGGTGCGGGTCAGCGTGTCGAGGTCGAACGGCTTGGGGAGATAGTCGTACGCGCCGGCTTCGGTGGCGCGGACCGCGGTGGTCAGCGTGTTGCGCGCCGACAGCACGATCACCGGCAGGTCGGGCCGCGCCGCCAGCACCTGCGCGACATGGTCGATGCCGTCGCCGTCGGGGAGCACGACGTCGCTGAGCAGCACGTCGGGCGGATGGCTCGCCAGCTCGCGCCCCAGCTCGGTGAGCGTCGCGGCGGTGCGGACCTCGTGCCCGGCGCGGCGCAGCGCGTGCGCGACGACGGTGCGGATCGCGTCGTCGTCGTCGACCAGCAGCACGCGGGTCATGCGATGGCTCTCGGCAAGAGGATGCGGAACACGGTCTGGTGCGGCGTGCCCTCGCGCGAATATTGCACGATCCCGCCCATGTCGCGGACCAGCTTGTCGACGAGCGCGAGCCCCAGCCCCTTGCCCTCCGGCCGGCCCGAGACGAACGGGTCGAAGAGATGGTCGGCGATGTCGGCGGGGGCGCCGGGGCCGCTGTCGATGACGCAGATCTCGATCGGCAGCGGGGTGCGACCCCGCCCCTTGCCCGCCGCGACCGTCACGCCGTGACGATAGGCGGTGGCGAGCGTGATGCGGCGCTCGCCGCGCTC
Source organism: Sphingomonas phyllosphaerae (assembly GCF_036946485.1). Taxonomy (GTDB): domain Bacteria; phylum Pseudomonadota; class Alphaproteobacteria; order Sphingomonadales; family Sphingomonadaceae; genus Sphingomonas; species Sphingomonas phyllosphaerae_E. Next base: position 249,384 of record NZ_JAQIJA010000006.1, on the reverse strand, counting down.
GCCGAGCGCGGCGGCGGCGTTCTTGAGCAGGTTGAGGATGACCTGGAGCAGCGAATCGCTGTTGCCCATCGCGCGCGGCAGCGACGGATCGTAACGCTCCTCGATCGCGACGCCGCGCGCGAAGCCGGCCAGCGCGACGCCGCGCGCGTGCGCGAGCAAGGGATAGATGTTCATCGGCGACACCTCGCGCGGGCGGGTGTCGGTGAAATCCTCCATATGGTCGATCAGCGCGGTGATGCGGTCGACCTCGGCGATCATCAATTGCGTCAGCTCGGCGGTGTCGACGCCGTCGGCGATCAGCTGCGCCGCGCCGCGGATGCTCGACAGCGGATTCTTGATCTCGTGCGCGAGCATCGCCGCCGCGCCGACCGCCGAGCGCGCCGCCGCCGCGCGATCGGTCGAGACGCCGAGCCGCCGCGACGCGCCGGCATGGTGAAGCGTGATCGTGCGCCAGCCGGGATGGTCGACCACCGCCGCCTCGATCAGATCGACGCGCAGCCGCAGCCCGCGCATCGTCTCCACATCGGCGTCGAAGATCGCGAAGGCGTGCGCGTCGCGGCGCGCCTCGGCATCGGGGAAGGACAGGATCGCGGCGAGCGGCTGGCCGAGCATCGCGCGTTCCGACAGGTTGAGCAGCGTCTCGCACTCGGCATTGACGCGCGCGATCCGGTCCGCGGCGTCGACCACCAGCACCGCGACCGGCAGCGCGGCGAGCAGCTCCGCCGCGTCCGGGCCGCGTGTTTCCAGCATCACGCCGCGGCGCTCAGCCGGTAGGGGGCGTAGAAGTCGGCGAGCATTGCCTTGACGCGATCGGCGTCGGGCTCCTGGTTGACGCGGTTGCGGAACTCCGCCGAGCCGTTCAGCCCCTTGGTGTACCAGCCGATATGCTTGCGCGCCATGTTGACGCCGGTGAAGGTGCCGTAATGCTCCAGCATCGCGTCATAATGTTCGGCGATGACGCGGTACTGCTCGTCGAGCGACGGGTCGGGCAGCCGCTCGCCGGTGCGCAGCCAGTGCATGATCTGCGCGAGCAGCCACGGGCGGCCATAGGCGCCGCGCCCGATCATGATCCCGTCGGCGCCCGATTGCGCCAGCGCTGCATCGGCATCCTCGATCGAGCAGATGTCGCCATTGGCGATCACCGGGATCGACACCGCGTCCTTGACCGAGCGGATGAAGCGCCAGTCGGCGCTGCCCTTGTACATCTGGTTGCGGGTGCGGCCGTGAACGGTGACCATCTTCACGCCGAGGTCCTCGGCGATCCGCGCGAGTTCGGGGGCGTTGAGGCTGTCGTGGCACCAGCCCATCCGCATCTTGAGCGTCACCGGCGCGTCGACCGCCGCGACGATCGCCGCGATCAGCTGCGTCGCGAGCTTGAGATCGCGCATCAGCGCCGAGCCGGCGTCGCCGTTGGTCACCTTGCGGACCGGGCAGCCCATGTTGATGTCGATGATCGCCGCGCCCTTGTCGCGCGCCAGCTTCGCCGCCTCAGCCATCTCATAGGGCGTGCAGCCGACGAGCTGCATCGACACCGGCTCCTCGGAGAGATGCCATGCCGCCTTCTGGATCGACTGGCGCGTCTCGCGGATCGCGGCCTGGCTGGCGATCATCTCGGTGACGTTGAGCCCCGAGCCGTAGCGGCGGACGAGCGTGCGGAACGGCTGGTCGGTCACGCCGGTCATCGGCGCGAGGACGACGGGCTCGTCGATGCGGACGTCGCCGATCTGAATGGGTCGGAGCATAAGGGGTTCGGAAGCTGCCTGAAAAATGGGCAGATAGGGGATTCGGGCGATTCGGGCAAGGTTGGGGCATTGCCGGTCGGGATCGGGGTGGAACGGTCGCGCATCCGTCATTGCGAGCGGAGCGAAGCAATCCAGGGCCGGATCAGGACGCCCTGGATTGCTTCGCTACGCTCGCAATGACGGATTCTGTTGATGGCATTCCCTTCAAAGGGATCGATCGTCGTCGATGGTAAACCGGTCGGCGATCGACCTCACGCACCGAAAAGCCGCACCTTGCCCGCCAGCACCGGGCGCAGCACCAGCCCGTTGAGATCGATCGCGGCGTGGACCAGCATCGCCGCCCACAGTCGCCCCGACACCAGATAGACCAGCGTCAGCAACACGCCCGCGATCAGCGTGCCGATCACGCCGCGCCAGCCCTGATAGCTATGGGCATAGCCGAACGCGGCGGTCGCGCCTGCGAACCCCAGCAGCGCCGATCCGCTCGCGCCGGCGATCAGCAACGGCAGCAGCAGGCGGAAGAACAATTCCTCGGTCACCCCCGCCTCGACCGCGAGGAGCACACCCCAGCCGAGTTCGGCGCGCCGCATCGGCGTGACCGCGCGTAGATCGCCGAGCGTCATGCGCCGCCCGCGGCGTTCGAGCACCGCCGCGATCGCCACCCCGGCCAAGGCCCCGAGTGCCAACGGCTGCCAGCCCGGTTGCCCGACCCACGCGACCGCCAGCTCGCGCGCCGGCTCCAGTTCCGCGGGTAAGCGCCAGATCGTCTCGACGCGCCCGAGCAGCGCCAGCAACAGTAAGGCGACGCCGCCGAAATGCACCAGCGAACGCAGCGCCAGCCGCGCGAACCAGCGATGCCGCACCGCCCCCGGCGCGACCGCGGGCGGGCGCGGCCAATAGCCGAGGCGCCCGCCGTGCAGCAGCAGCGCGAGGCTGGCCAGCGCGACCGCCAGCGCGGCGACGGTCACTGGTCGAGGCGGTGCTCGCCCTTCACCCAGCGCACCGTGCCCGACGAGGCGCGCATCACGACGCTCTCGGTGGTCATCTTGCCGCCGACGCGCCGCACGCCTTCCAGCAGCGAGCCATCGGTGACGCCGGTCGCCGCGAAGATGCAGTCGCCCTTCGCCAGATCCTTGAGATCATATTGGCGGTCGAGATCCTCGATCCCCCATTTGCGCGCACGGGCGCGCTCGTCGTCGTTGCGGAACAGCAGCCGGCCCTTGAACTGCCCGCCCACGCAGCGCAGCGCCGCGCAGGCCAGCACGCCCTCCGGCGCGCCGCCCGAGCCCATGTAGACGTCGATCGTCGTGTCCGGGTCGCTGGTCGCGATCACGCCCGCGACGTCGCCGTCGCCGATCAGCACCACGCCGCAGCCGATGCTGCGCAGCTCGGCGATCAGCGCCTCGTGGCGCGGACGGTCGAGGACGCAGGCGATGATGTCCTTGGGCGCGACGCCCTTGGCCGCCGCGATCGCCGCGATATTCTCGGTCGGGGTGCGATCGAGGTCGATGACCCCGGCGGGCAGCCCCGGGCCGACCGCCAGCTTGTCCATATAGACGTCGGGCGCATTGAGCAGCCCGCCGGCCTCGGCGATCGCCAGCACCGCGAGGCTGTTCGGCCCCGACTTGGCGCAGATCGTCGTGCCCTCCAGCGGATCGAGCGCGATGTCGATCGCCGGCCCCTGCCCGCTGCCGACCTTCTCGCCGATGAACAGCATCGGCGCCTCGTCGCGCTCGCCCTCGCCGATCACCACCGTGCCGTCGATGTCGAGTTCGTTGAGCGCGGCGCGCATCGCCTCGACGGCGGCGGCGTCGGCGGCCTTCTCGTCACCGCGCCCGGTCAGCGTCGAGGCGGCGATCGCCGCGGCTTCGGTGACGCGCACCATCTCCAGCACGAGCACACGGTCGAGAACCTTGCTGGCAGTCGGCATGGGAAGTCCTTCTTCTCTGATACGTCCCGGATAGGCGCGCCACATGACGGTGTCGAGGCATTTTGTTTTACGTGTTTTACAACACCGCCTTCAGAGCGTCAGCGCCGCTTTCAGACCGACGACGCCGACATCGGACGCGTCGCGCACGCCGCCGGGCTGGTGCACCCATTGCACGTTCGGGCGCAGTTCGAGCCAGTCGATCGGATGCAGGCTGTAATAGACCTCCGCGGCATATTCGGCGTCGCGCACGGGCGTGCCCGGCACCAGTTCGTCGGCGCGGGCCGCGCGACGGTTGACGTTGGTGCGCGCGACCGCGACGCCCAGCACGTCGCCGGGCAGCGCGGGCACCAGCCCCTTGTAGAACAGCCCGAGCGATACCTGATTGTCGGTGACGCTGGTCTTGCGGTCGGTCTGCGTCACGTTGAGGAAGATGCCGAGCCCGGTCAGCGACTTTCCGTCCTTCGACGTGCCGGTCAGCTGCTGCTGCATCGTGAAATAGACGCCGTAGCGCCCCGATCGGCTCAGCGGCTCCGCCCCGGTCAGCACGATCGGGCGACGATTGCGATCGAGCAGCACGTCGTCGCCGTCGGCGGTCGCGATCCAGCCGCCGACCTTGTACGAGCCGACCTTGCCGTCATCACCGCCGCGGCTCACCCCCGTCTCGACCGGGATCAGCACGCCGGTCGCGCCGTGGAAGTGACCGACGAAGAAGTCATTCTCGAGATTGCGCGGATTGATCTCGTACACGGCGCCCTGCACGTAGCGGTCGTCGTCGAGCGCGACGCGCACCCGCGCGCCCCATTGGCTGACCGGCCAGTTGTACCAGTAATCGCCGGCCAGATTGCCCGGCTGCGCGCCGCAGAAGCTGAGGTTCATGAAATGGCAGGAGAAGGCCGCGAAATCCTCGCCGGGGTTGGTGCGGCCCAGCTTCACCTCGGTCCGCGTTCCGATCTTCTGCTCCCACCACAATTGCGTGAGGCGCACCGTCTGCCCGCGGCCGTAGATTTCCTGCACCTGTTGCAGCGTGTTCAGCCCGGCATCGGTGGTCAGGTCGTACCCGCGCCGCCACGTCACCGTCGCCTGCACCGCGCCGCCGCTGATCCCGGCCAGCTTCTCCATGTCGAGCAAAGCGCCGACGTCGAACTGCCCGGTTTCGCGGAACAGCTTCCGGTCGCCGCCGCTGACATTATACCCGCTTTCCGACGCATAGCGCGCGGTCAGCCCGATGCCGCGCCGGCCGAGCCGGGTGCGGATTTCCTGCCAGTCGCCGATCAGTCCCGGCGGCGGCGAACTCTGCGTGTCGCCGACCAGCGACGAGGGCGAGGTGTCGCGCGGGCGGCGCACGGCCGGGGTGCGCGGCTGGCGCTGCGTATCGCCGGAGCGGGTCGTCGCACTTGCACCCGGCTTCGGCGCATTGGGGTCGTCGGGCGGCGAGGCGCCGATGTCGACCTGCTGCGCCTGTGCCGCACCCGCCACCAGCAACGCGGCGGCGGCGAAAAGCCCCGTCTTCATCTACGCTCGCGACCTTCTTCTTTGTCGTTACGTGCCGGCAACGAAGAAGCGCAGGAAAGGTTCGCGGGGGGTGCAATCCGGCTCGTCATTGCGAGCGCAAGCGAAGCAATCCAGGGCGTCCTGGTCCGGCCCTGGATTGCTTCGCTATGCTCGCAATGACGAGAGGATCAGTCGCGCAGCAGGTCGTTGATGCTGGTCTTGCTGCGGGTCTGCGCGTCGACGCGCTTGACGATCACCGCGCAGTACAGCGCCGGCTTGCCGTCGCCGCCGCCGATCGAGCCGGGCACGACCACCGCATAGGGCGGCACTTCGCCGCGGAAGGTTTCGCCGGTTTCGCGGTCGATGATCTTGGTCGAGGCACCCAGATAAACGCCCATCGACAGCACCGCGCCCTCGCCGACGCGCACGCCCTCCGCGACCTCGGCACGCGCGCCGATGAACGCGCCGTCACCGATGATGACCGGATCGGCCTGCAACGGCTCGAGCACGCCGCCGATACCGGCACCGCCCGAGAGGTGGACGTTCTTGCCGATCTGCGCGCAGCTGCCGACCGTCGCCCAGGTATCGACCATCGTGCCTTCACCGACATAGGCGCCGATGTTGACGAAGCTCGGCATCAGGATCGCGCCCTTGCCGACGAACGCGCCGCGCCGCACGACGCTGCCCGGCACCGCGCGGAAGCCGGCGGTGCGGAACTCGGCCTCGCTCCAGCCCGAGAATTTGCTCGGCACCTTGTCGAACCAATGGCCCGCGCCCGGGCCATTATCGATCAGCGCGTTGTCGTTGAGGCGGAAGCTGAGCAGCACCGCCTTCTTGAGCCATTGGTTGACGCGCCAGCCGCCATTGCCGTCCGGCTCGGCGACGCGCGCCTGCCCGGCGTCGAGCAGCGCCAGCGCGCGGTCGACCGCGACGCGCACCTCGCCCCCGGTGGTCAGCCCCAGCTCGGCGCGGTTCTCCCACGCGGCGTCGATCGTGGCGGAAAGCTCGGCGGTCATTGGTCCTCCAAAACAGACTGGACCCACGCGGTGACGTCGGTCACGCGGTGGTCGACATAGGATCGGTCGGCGTCGTGGTCCTGCTCGGACCCGTTGTCCACCCAGACGGTGGTCATCCCGATCGCCTTGGCGGGTTTGAGGTTGCGCGCCATGTCCTCGACGAACAAGGCGCGGGTCGGGTCGATGTCGAACGCGGCACACAGCCCGGCATAGGCGCTGGCGGCGGGCTTCGGCGTCAGGTCCATTGCGACGATGTCGTGGACCGCCTCGAAACTCTGCCCGAGCCCGAGCCGCTCCAGCACCTTGAGCGCATAGGGGCGGTCGCCGTTGGTGAAGACCAGCTTGCGCCCCGGCAGCCGTGCCAGCGCGGCGGCGAGCGGGGCATTCTCTTCCAGCGCGTCCATCTCGATATCGTGGACATAGGCGAGGAAGGCGGGCGGATCGACCTCGTGATCCGCCATCAGCCCGGCGAGCGTGGTGCCGTGTCCGAGGAAATATTCCTTCTGGATGCGGCGCGCCTCGATGGAGTCGACATTCAGGAAGTCGGCGATGAACGCGGTCATCCGCCGGTCGATGTGCGCGAACAGGTCGGCACGCGCCGGGTAGAGCGTGTTGTCGAGGTCGAAGATCCACGTATCGACGTGCGCGAAGGCCGGGTGCATGGCGCGGCGCTTTAGTGGCTTTGGCGGCGGGCGCAAAGCGGGGCTTCACGCGACGACGCGAAGAAGAGGTGTTTGTTCGCGCGGAGGCGCAGAGACGGCAGCCCCCGACGAAGCCGAGCCGTCAGATGCGCGACCTTCGTTGGAAAAGGTGGCTGCGCCGCAGCTGCACCATCTCCGCGCCTCTGCGCGAGCCATCAAGCTCTGCTTTCCACGTCCCAAGCCGCATCGATATGGCGAACCTCCGCCACCATCCCCACTTCCCTCATATGACCCGATATTCCCTTCTCGACCTCGTCCCCGTCACCGAGGGCGGCTCGGTCGCGCAGTCGCTCGCCAATGCCGCGGACCTCGCGCAACATGCCGAGCAGCTCGGCTTCAACCGCTATTGGGTGGCCGAGCATCACGGCATGACCGGGATCGCCTCGGCGGCGACCGCGGTGGTGATCGCGCATGTCGGGCAGGCGACCAGCCGCATCCGCATCGGCGCGGGCGGGATCATGCTGCCCAATTCCGCGCCGCTGCAGATCGCCGAGCAGTTCGGGACTCTCGATGCGCTTTTCCCCGGCCGGATCGACCTGGGGCTCGGCCGCGCGCCCGGCTCCGACCAGCGGGTCGCGCATGCGCTGCGCCGCAATCTTTCCAGCGACGCCAATGAGTTCCCGCGCGATGTCGTCGAGCTGCAAAGCTATTTCGCCGACGACGGGCGCACCGGCATCACCGCGACGCCGGGGGCAGGCGCGAAGCCGGAAATGTGGATCCTCGGCTCCAGCCTGTTCGGCGCGCAGCTCGCCGCGATGCTGGGGCTGCCCTATGCCTTCGCCTCGCACTTCGCGCCCGACGCGCTCGACCAGGCGCTCGACATCTACCGGCGCGATTTCCGCCCGTCGGCGGCGCTTGCCAAGCCCTATGCGATGGCGGGGTTCAACGTCTTCGCCGCCGACACGCATGAGGAGGCCGAATTGCTCGCCAGCTCGCAGCAGCAGCAGTTCGTCGCGCTGCGCACCGGCAATCCGGGGCGGATGAAGCCGCCGGTGCCGGGCTATCGCGCCTCGCTGCCGCCGCAGCACGCCGCGATCCTCGACCATGCGCTGTCGGCGAGCGCGATCGGCACACGCGACGAGGTGGCGCGCGGGATCGCGGCGTTTGTCGCGCGCACCGGGGTCGACGAGTTGATGCTGACCAGTGCGGTTTACGACCATCAGGCGCGCCGCCACTCGATCGCGCTGGCGGCAGAGGCGATGCGGGAATTGCCGCTCGCGGCGTGAGCCTCGACGCCGCAACATACGCCGTCGCCCCTGCGCAGGCAGGGGCCTATGTCTGTGTCGTCCGGGTGATCGCCTGACACATAGCGGTGTTTCGTGTGTCAGACTTGCGCAATGGACTTTACAGACATGGGCCCCTGCCTGCGCAGGGGCGACGGCGTCCGGGCTGCGACGTTTTCCATTATTGCGCGGGGCCGACATTTCGTGAACTTTGCCGATTGCCCTACCCGCCCCACCCCGCTAACCGCACGCGATGGCGCACGTCGGCATCATCATGGGCTCCACCTCGGACTGGGAAACGATGCGTCATGCGAGCGAGACGCTCGATGCGCTCGGCATTGCGTATGAGGCGAAGGTCGTCTCCGCACATCGCACCCCGCAGCGGCTCTATGACTACGCAACCGGCGCGGCAGACCGCGGGCTGAAGGTCATCATCGCCGGCGCGGGCGGCGCGGCGCATCTGCCCGGCATGGCGGCGTCGATGACGCATCTGCCGGTGCTGGGCGTGCCGGTCGAATCCAAGGCGTTGAAGGGCATGGATAGCCTGCTCTCGATCGTCCAGATGCCCGGCGGCATTCCGGTCGGCACGCTGGCGATCGGCAAGGCCGGCGCGATCAACGCCGCGCTGCTCGCCGCGTCGATCCTCGCTTTGTCCGACGACGCGCTGTCGCAGCGGCTTCAGGCGTGGCGCGCCAAGCAGACCGACGGCGTCGCGGTCGATCCGGCATGACGGTGATCGCCCCCGGCAGCACGATCGGCATCCTCGGCGGCGGGCAGCTCGGCCGCATGATCGCCAGCGCGGCGGCCGATCTCGGCTATCGCACGCACGTCCTCGCTCCCGATCGCGAGAGCGTCGCGGCGCAAACCGCCTCGTCGCTGACCCGCGCCGATTACCACAACAAGGTGGTGCTCGCCAACTTCGCCGCGCAATGCGACGTCGTCACCTATGAGTTCGAGAATATCGCGGTGGGACCGGTCGAATGGCTCGCCGAGCGCGTGCCGGTCTATCCGTCGCCGCATAGCCTTGCCGTGGCGCAGGACCGCGTGCGCGAGAAGCAGTTCGTCGAGCAGGTCGGCGGACGCCCCGCGCGCTGGCAGGCGGTCGCGTCGCGCGAGGAGCTGGACGCGGCGATCGCGACGATCGGCTGCCCGGCGGTGCTCAAGACGACGCGCTTCGGCTATGACGGCAAGGGGCAGACGCGCCTCCACTCGCCCGCCGACGCCGATGCAGCATGGGAGGCGATCGGCGGCCCGGCGGTGCTGGAGGCGTTCGTCGAGTTCAGCCACGAATTCTCGATCGTGCTGGTGCGCGGGCGCGACGGCACCATCACCAGCTACCCCCCGCCGTGGAACGAGCATCGCGACGGCATCCTGCACCGCTCGACGCTGCCCGCGCCCGCCGAGATCGCTGCGCAATGGACCGAGGCGGCGGCGCTGACCGGGCGGATCGCCGATGCCCTCGACCACGTCGGCGTGCTGACCTGCGAATATTTCGCGAGCGCCGAAGGGCCGGTGTTCAACGAGATGGCGCCGCGCGTCCACAATTCGGGGCATTGGACGATCGAGGGCGCGGCGACCTCGCAATTCGCCAATCACGTCCGCGCGATCTGCGGGCTGCCGCTCGGCGACACGGCATTGGTCGCACAGGGCGCGGAGATGGAGAATTTGATCGGCGCCGACTGGGAGCGCTGGCCGGATTATGTCGCGGCGCGCGATACGTACCTGCACCTCTACGGCAAGCGCGAGACGCGCGACGGCCGCAAGATGGGGCATGTCACGCGGTTGACGCGCTGACGGCCACCGTCATCCCGGACTTGATCCGGGATACCGCTTCGTTACGCGAGCGCCGAGGAAGAAGCGGGGCCCCGGATCAAGTCCGGGGCGACGGGGCTACCGGTCCCGCCGCGCGCCCGTGATCATGCGCCGCGCGATCTTGCGCACCCCTTCGTCGTCCTTCGTGGCATCGGCGGCCGGATCGCCGAGATGGTCGAGGCTGTAGTCAAGATAGTCGAGCAGGCCCGGGTGCTTCGCCTCGACATATTCGATCAGCCTGAACAACAGATGCTCGGTCGCGATCTCGCGCTGACGGGTCTGCACCAGGGGGTCGGTCATCGCTCGCTCCAGATTGTTCGTCATCGCCAACCGCCGGTGATGCCGCCCCGTTCCGTCACGATACTTTGACGATCCGCTCGGTCAGCACCGCCACCCTGATCCCGAAACGCCGCGCCTCCAGCCGGTTGGCGAGCGTGCGGCCGTCGGGTTGCAGCGTCAGCGTCTGGCGCACGCGGAACCCGCCGGTGCTGGTGAATGCCAGCCGCAGCGTTGCGCCCTCCACCACGCCCGTCACCGGCCCGCGCGCGTCGGTGAGCGTGCCCGCATAGCGCCCCGGCGCGATCCGGCGTAGCTGCCAGTGGCGCGGTCGCGGCGGCTTGTCGCCCTCGGTCACGATCTGGTCGAGCGTCAGCACGCCGTCCGCGCCGATCCGTCCGGTGCCGCGCACGCTCACCGGGCGCGCCTTGCGCAGGATCACCTTCAGCACAGCCGTGCCGCGCGTCTCCCCCGCGAAGAAGCGCAGCGGATCGAAGGTGGCGGGACTGGCGGCGGCCAGCGCGAGGGACAGCAGCATCGCGCCTCAACGCCGCGCGCGAGGAAACGACGCCAGCCGCAGCACGACGAAGCCGGCCACCGCCGACAGCAGGGATCCCGCCAGCACGCCGATCTTCACCGCATCGACCTGCACCGCGTCGGCGAAGGCGAGCCCGCCGATGAACAGGCTCATCGTGAAGCCGATCCCGCACAACAGCGCCGCACCGTAAATCTGGGGCCAGGACGCCTCCCGCGGCTTGGCCACCCAGCCGAGCCGCACCGCGGCGAGCACCGCGCCGAACACGCCCACCTGCTTGCCGATCGCCAGCCCCGCCGCGACGCCGAGCGGCAACGGCTGCAGCACGGTCGCCACTCCGACCCCCGCCAGCGCGACACCGGCATTGGCGAAGCCGAACACCGGCACCACCACGAACGCCACCCACGGCTGTAACGCATGTTCCAGCCGATGGAGCGGCGAGCGGACATCGTCGGGCGCACCGGGCGAGCAGCGGATCGGGATCATGAACGCCGCCAGCACGCCGGCGATCGTCGCATGAACCCCCGACATCCACACCGCCACCCACAAGGCCGCCGACAGCAGCAGATACGGCCACAAACGCGTCACCCCGGCACGCCCGAGCGCGGCCATCACCGCCATGATCGCCGCGGCCGCCAGCAGTGCCAGCCCACCGATCGACGCGGTATAGGCCAGTGCGATCACCACGACGGCGCCCATATCGTCGACGATCGCGACCGTGGTCAGGAACAGCTTGAGCGAAGCGGGAACGCGCGGTCCCAGGAGCGCCATGACGCCGATCGCGAAGGCGATGTCGGTCGCCGAGGGGATCGCCCAGCCCCGCGCCAGCCCCGGCGTTTCCTTCACCACGAACAGGTAAATCAGTGCCGGCACCGCCATGCCGCTGGCCGCCGCGATCGTGGGCAGTGCGCGATCCGACCAGCTCGACAGATGCCCGTCGACCAGCTCGCGCTTGATCTCCAGCCCGACCAGCAGGAAGAACAACGCCATCAGCGCGTCGTCGATCCAGTGCAATACCGACAGCGGCCCGACATGCCACTGAAGCAGCGCGAAATAATCGTCGCCCAGCGGACTGTTCGCGACGATCATCGCCGCCGCCGCCGCCAGCATCAGTACGATCCCGCCCGACGCCTCGCCCTTCAGAAAGGCACGCAGCGCAGAAGGCGGACGCAGCCGCACCAGCGGAGAGACGGGCAATCGGGACATCGGGTTCTTCCACGCCGCAGGCTTGCCGGCGGCCCGACCGGCATGAACACCTGCCCGTCGCGCATGACGAGCACCCGCGCACTCTATCGCACCGTCCCGCCCCGCCGACAACCTGTTGCCGGGGCGGGCGGCGCAAGAAAGCGATGACTATTTGGGCAGAACCTTGCTCCCGGTGATGCGGATTTCCGCGGCTGCACCCGGTGCGTTGGTGCCTTGCTGCCCACCGCCGATCCACAAGGCATAGCGACCGGGCGTGACGCGCATCACGCCCTTTTGATCGGCGAAGGCGAGGTCGCGCGGATCGAGCGTGAAATGCACCTGCCGTGCCTCGCCGGGGGCGAGCCGCACGCGCTGGAAGCCCTTGAGCGACCGTTTTGGCAGATCGGGGCGACCGACGGGCCGGACGTAGAGCTGCGCCACCTCGTCACCGGCGACAGGGCCGGTGTTGCGGATCGTTACCGCCACCTCGGCGGGCTGGCCGGCACGGATCGTGGAGCGCACGCCGACGCCCGAATAGGCGAATCGGGTGTAGCTGAGCCCGTGGCCGAACGGATAATACGGCTGACCCTCGAAATAGCGGTAGGTGCGGTTCTTCATCGCATAATCGCCGAAGGCGGGAAGCTGGTCGAGTGAGGCGTAGAAGGTGACCGGCAAGCGTCCCGACGGGTTGACCGTCCCGGCCAGCACGTCGCCGATCGCCTGCCCCGCCGCCTCGCCGCCATACCAGGCCTGCACCACCGCCTTGGCCTGTGCCCCGGCCGCGCCATAGGTCAGCGCCGATCCGGACACGCCGACGATCGCCACCGGCTTGCCGGTCGCGACCAGCGCGTCGAGCAGGCGCTGCTGCACCGCCGGCAGCGCGATCGTGGTGCGGTCGCCGCCCTCGAAGCCGGGCGCGTTGACCTTCATCTCCTCGCCTTCCAATCCGGCGGTCAGCCCGACCATCGCGACGATCATGTCGGCGTCGCCCGCCGCCTTCACCGCCTCCTGCAACAAGGCATCGGGCTGCGGCTTCCACGTCAGCGTCAGCCCCGCTCCCAGCCGCGGCGAATGATGGGTGAAGGCAAGGCGGAACGTCCGCGGCTTGCCCGCCTCCATGCGGATCGGCGGCGTCGACAGGGGCACGCCGGTGAAGCATTTCGAGGTCGCGCGGACATCCGGCTGACCTTCGATGCTCAGCACATAGGTCTGTTGATCCTCCGACCAGTCGCAGCGCCGGTCGCCGATCTCGAAGACGTAATCGCCGCTGGCCGGAACGGTGAGCGTGCCGGCATATTCGGCGGAGAAGGCAGTCTTGTCGACGCCGGGCGCCGGGGCGATGCCGTTCCAGTCATTGTCGATCTCGCGCTCGGTACGCGTGGCGATCACCGGCCCTGCGAAGCCGGTGCCGTTCCAGAAGCGCGCGGTCACGCCTTGCGCGCCGAAGACGGTGCGCGGCACGGTGACCGCGACCTGCTCGATGAACGGTGCCCCTTGCGCGAACGTCACGCGCTCCGCGCCCAGCGCTGCCGCGATGCCGTCGACCGGCAGCGCCTGCCCCACGGCAGTGCCCTTGTAATTGCCGTTCAGCGCCTCGCGGCTCGCGGCGGCCGGGCCGACCACCAGCACGCGGCGCGCGGAGGCGGCGACCGGCAGCACGCCATCGTTCTTCAGCAGCACGATCGACTCGCGCGCCGCGCGCAACGCCACCTCGCGGTGCGCCGCGCTGTGGTTTTCGGCATAGGGGATCGAGGCGAAAGGCACCCGATCGGCCGGATCGAGCATCCCCAGCCGGATGCGTGCGGTCATCAGCCGCTTGACCGCGGTGTCGACGTCGCGCTCGGAGAGCAGCCCCTGTCGGACCGCATTGGGGATGGCGAGATATTCGTCGCGGAAGTTGCAGCCGGTGTCGGTACCGGCCTTGACCGAGACCGCGGATGCCCCCTCCCAATTCTTCTGGGTCTTATGCCCCGCGACGAAGTCGTCGATCGCGCCGCAGTCCGAGGTGATGAAGCCCTTGAAGCCCCAGGCGTCGCGGACATAGTCCTTGAGCAGCATCGTGCTGCCACACGCCGGGCTGCCGTTGATGGCGTTATAGGCGCACATCAACGAATAGGCGCCACCCTCGGTGATCGTGCGGCGGAAGGCGGGCAGGTACGTCTCGGTCAGGTCCTGCGGCGCGACATCGACGTTGAAGGTGTGGCGCAGCGGCTCGGGTCCGCTGTGGACAGCCAGATGCTTGGGCGTGGCGACCGTCAGGAAGTAGCGCGGATCGTCGCCCTGCAATCCTTCCACGAACGCCGTGCCGAGCGTGCCGGTCAGATACGGGTCCTCGCCCAGCGTCTCCTGCCCGCGCCCCCAGCGCGGATCGCGGAAGATGTTGATATTGGGCGACCAGATCGTCAGCCCGAAATAGCGGTCGACATTGCCCTCGCGCTGCGCCTGATTGTAACGCGCGCGCGCCTCGGTGCCGATCACGCGGCCCTCGGCCTTCAGCAAGTCCTTGTCCCAGGTCGCGGCCATGCCGATCGCCTGCGGGAAGACGGTCGCCTCGCCCGCGCGTGCGAGGCCGTGCAGCCCCTCGTTCCACCAGTCATAAGCGGGCAGGTCAAGCCGCGGGATCGCCGGGGCGGCGTTCTGCATTTGCCGCGCCTTCTCCTCCAGCGTCATGCGCGACACCAGATCCTCGGCGCGCTTCTCGACCGGCGCATCCGGGTCCTTGTAGACCTGCGCCATGGCCGTCGATGGCACGCCAAGCGCCACGCCGAGCAGCAGGGCGTTGCGAAAACGGAAGCAGCGGCTGATGAATGCCATGATCAAGTCCTTGATAGAGTGCAGGGATCAGGAAGCGTTCGTCGGGACGCCGACGTCCGCACGGTACGTCGCGAGAAAATCATGGTGCGCCGGGCCCGGCCCCGCGGCGATCACGCGGTTCTTCAAGGCGATCAGGCGCTGTACGTTGTCGAGCGAGGCATGGGCCGCGAAGGCGAGCGCCAGATAGCCCGCCTGGTTGAGCCGCCCGAGCGTTGCACCGTCGAGCGTCGCCAACCGCTCGCCGTCGATCGCCCAGCAATCGTCGATCACATAGCGCCGTCCGTCATCGACGGTGACATCGATGCGCACCGGGGTCAGCAAACCGGCGTCGTCGAAGGCGCGATACATCGCAGCGGCCAGTTCCGCTCCGGCGTGCAGGGTCGACAACGCCTCGCGAACGTGCGTCAGGTATGGCGCCTTGCTGCCGTGGGGCAGGAACAACGGCCGGCCCTCCGCGTCATCGACCCGGAGATCGGTCAGCGCGACGCGAATCGCCCAATCCTCCGAATCGTCGGCCGCAACGTCGATCGCGAACGGGCCGCGCCGCTGGACGGCCGGCACGTAGCGGCCTTCGGCCCAGCCGTCCCGGTCGAGGAACAGGTTCTCGTCGCGATCCAGTCCGAGGAGCACGACGGCGGTGAATTGCGTATCCGGCGCGAACCGGAACAGGATCGGGTAGTCGCGCTGTGCGGCGATGAACTCGGTCGGCACGACCAGCATCTGATTGACCGCGTCGCCGAACGCGGTGCCATGGCGGACTGCGATGCGCAGTCCGCCATGATCGACATGGTCGAGAAGAACCGTGCCGCCCATCGTTCAGAAGCGCGTCCGCACGCCGAGCAGGAAGCGTCGATCGAGTTCCTGCGCATAGGCCAGATTGCGGCTCGAGCGATTGTAGGTGCGGATGCTCTCCTCGGTGAGGTTGATCCCCTCCAGCGACACCGACCAGTTTGGCGAGATGTCGTAGCTGATGTTCATGTCCAACTGACCGAACGGTTCGACGAACAGGGGATTGCGATCGCCGCCCTGATTGGTCGCCTGCAGGAAACGGTCGCGCCAGTTGTAGGCCAGTCGCGCGGAGATACCGTGCTTGTCGTAGATCAGCGTCGCGTTGGCGGTGTCGCTCAGCCCCAGAAGCGCGAATTGGTCGACGCTGGGATTGGCGCCGACATCCACGCCCACGTCACCGCGGACATAGGTATAGGCCGCGGCCACACCGATGCCGGTGTCGCCGAAGAAGTGCTGGAACGCCGCTTCGAACCCGTGGATCTTGCCCTCGCGATTGTTGATCGGGCGCGTGACCGAGAATTGGTATAGCGGATCGCTGGCGTTGGCGATGATGTCGACGGCCTTCAGCGTGTCGTCGATGAACGACTGGGTCAGCGCGCCGTTGACGCGATTGGCCTGGAACTGCTGCGTCGCGGCGGCGATGTTCCCCGTCTGCTGCAACAGCGCGGTCATCGTGAACAGGTTCACGTCGCTGATGTCGGCGCCGATCCCCTGCAACGCGGCCTTGGCCGTGCCGGACCGGGTGCCCGCCGCGCCGCTGGCCGGGTCGCGCAGGCCGAACAGATTCTGGCTGGTCTGCCCCGTACCGACGAAGTTCTGGACGCGCTTGTCGAAGAAGCCGAACGAGATAAAGCTCGACGGCTTGTAATACCATTCCAGCGACAAATCGACGTTGTCGGAGATCAGCGGCGACAGATTGGCGTTGCCGGTCGATCCCGGCGCGAACCCGCCGACCGCCGTGGCGCGGCTCGGGATGCTGACCGAACTGGCGGAGAACAGGTTGCCGAAATCGGGGCGCGCGATGGTGCGGCTGAACGAGGCGCGACCGATCAGGTTCTTCGCCATCTCGATCTGGAAATCCATCGACGGCAGCAGGTTTTCGTAGCTGCCGGTCTGCGTCACCAGTTGCTTCTGGTTCGAGACGGTCAGGGTGAAGTCGTTGTCCGCCGTCCACATGATCGCCGCCGGCACCGCGACGACCGAAGAGGAGAAGACGTCGGTCTTCTCGTAACGCAGCCCGGCGACCAGGGTCGCGGGACGGTCGGCGAGATCCGCCTTCCACGTAAGCTGCGCATAAGCGGCGGTGATCTTCTCGCGCACGCGGTTATCCTGCTGCCCGGTCGAGAAGATGTTGTTGCCGCGCGCGGCATAGACCGGCGACATCGCGTTGATCAGCGCAGTGCCCGGCGCGCGGAACGCCACCAGCGACGCGCCCGACGCGCCCGCATCGAAGTGACGGAACTTGCACGTCAGGCAGAATTCCTCGAGCAGTCCCGGTGCGGTGCGCTCGATGTCGCCGGGATTGCTGACGCCCCAGTCGCCGAGCACCTGCTGGCTGAAGTTCGCGCGTTGCGTGAGCGTCTGGTTACGCAGGTCGCCGCCGACGTCGAGGCGGCTGCCGGCCTCGTCGAGCTGCCAGCCGAGATCGGCGCGGATCTCCTTGATCGACTGGCTTTGCGACGAACGGATGAAGCGCGACATCTGCGTGCCGACATCGCCAACGTCAAGCACGCCATTGCCGTTCCCGCGCAGCTTGTCGTTCAGCGTGATCGTCTGCACCGGGATATAGCCGGTGTAGGAGGCGGTCTGCGCCGCGACGACCGGCGCGGCGATCGTGGTGATATTCGAGCTGTTGCCGTTCGGGTTGTCGGGCAGGCTGTCCGCCTTGCCCCAGTGACCGTCGACCGACAGCGTCACGCGATCGGTCAGCTCCCACTTCATGTTGCCGCCGTAATCCTGCAGGCGGTTCTTCAGCGCGCGATCCTGCTGCGCGAAGCCGGCGTCCTTCACGCCCGCGATCGTCTCCTGCAGGAACTCGGTCGTGGCGACCACCGGGTTCTGGTCGAACGTCACCTGCGCGAATGGGCGGTTGAACCAATTGCCCTGGTTGGTGCGCACGTCGCGCTGGCGGTTCTGCGCGAACATCGCGTCGGCGGTGATCGTAACGGTTTCGATCGGCTTGAACTGGAGCGTCGCCGCGCCGTTGATCCGCTCGCGCTGCGCCTCGGAATAGAAGAAGCTGCTGTCGTTGGGCACCGCAACCAGCTGGCCGCCATTCGCCGGCGCGTTGGTGATCCTGGTCTGCGAATTGATGAAGCCATTACCGGGATCGCGGAACTGGTCGTAGCTGCGGATATTCCAGTAAGCGACCGTCGCGCCGCGAGTCGTGAAGTTGCGCTTCTGATAGCTGCCGAACAGCGAGATGCCGAATGTGCGGTCCTCGTTGGTCCAGCTGGTGAGGCCGGACACTTCCGGCGTCACCTTGGCGGCCTTGTCCAGCCGCAGGTCGGCGCTGGTGTCGTACAGCGCCTTCGCACCGATCGTCCCGCTGAAGCCGGTGTCGCGCGCCTCGATCGGGCGTCGGGTGATGACGTTGATCGCGGCGCCGATCCCGCCCGACGGCACGGCGGCGCGCCCGGTCTTGTAGACCTCCAGCGTGTTGACGCCTTCCGACGCGAGATTGGAGAAATCGAACGACCGGCTGGTGCCGGTGGCGAAGTCGGCGCCGTCACCCGCGCCGATCGCGCCGACGCTGGCGGAGGGCAGCGTGCGCCCGTTCAGCGTCACGAGGTTGAACCCGGGCCCGAAGCCACGAACCGTCACCTGCGATCCCTCGCCGTTGACGCGGTCGATCGAGACACCCGTGACGCGTTGCAGCGACTCGGCGAGGTTGGTGTCGGGGAATTTGCCGATGTCCTCGGCACTGATCGCGTCGACCACGCCGTTGGAATTGCGCTTGATGCTGATCGCGCGGTCAAGGCTGGCGCGCACGCCGGTGACGACGATGTCCTGCGCGGTATCAGCATCGGCATCGGCATCCGAGGCTGGCGCGACCGCGGTTTGCGCGCCGGTCCCGGCCCCGGCGGCGGTCTGCGCCACCGCACACGGCGCGGCGATGGCCACCGCAATCAACGACGTCGAGCAGGCAAACGCCTCCCACATGCGAACGCGCATCTTCGTGATCCCCTCCTGTCGACCGGCCCGTTCACCGATCTTTATTACCGGTAACAGTGATACCGGTAGCAGGCAAGAGTTGATTGTTGACCCAAGGCACACAAATCGCTGATGCGAATGAAATGGCCGGCAATTCTCGCAAACCGAAAAGCAACAGCGCCCGTCACCGCGGCGCGGCGACGATCGCGGACATCGCGCGCGAGGCCGGCGTCTCCAAGATGACGGTGTCGCGCGTGCTCAGCGCGCCGTTGACCGTGCGCGAGGAAACGCGCGAGCGGGTCGTGCGCATCATCGCCGAACTGCACTACACGCCGAACCGATCGGCGCGGATGCTGTCGGGCGCGCGTCAGCTCCGGTTCGGCTTGCTGCACAACAATCCGCGCAGCTCGTACATCATGGACTTCCTGATGGGTGCGATCGAGCAGGCGTCGCTGATGGACGTGCAATTGATCGCGCGGGGGTGCCGGCTGGGCGAGGATGATGCCGCGATGCTGAACAGCCTGATCGGCAGCGGCATCGACGCGATCATCCTCACGCCGCCGCTCTGCGATTCGCCGGTGTTGCTGGATCTGGTGCGCGGCTGCGATCTGCCAGGATTGCTGGTATCCACCGATGCGGGCGAGACGACCATCTCCTCGATCTTCATCGACGAAACCGCCGCGGCGCGCGAGATGACCGAACATCTGCTCGCCCTGGGGCATCGCCGCATCGGGTTCATCGCCGGTGAGCCCGCCCTCGCCGCCAGTCATGCGCGACAGGCCGGGTTCGTCGCCGCGCTCGACGCGGCCGGGGTCGCGCTGGATCCCGCCCTCGTCGCGCAGGGCGATTTCACCTATCGCACCGGGCTCGACGCCGCCGACCGGCTGCTGACGCTGCCGGAGCGCCCGACCGCGATCCTGGCGAGCAACGACGACATGGCCGCAGCGGCCGTCATGACCGCGCGGCGGCTCGGACTCGACGTCCCCGCGCAGCTCTCCGTATGCGGTTTCGACGATAGCTGGATCGCCACCGCCACCTACCCCGAGTTGACGACGATCCGCCAGCCGATCGCCGAAATGGCCACCCGCGGCGTCATGCTGCTCGCCGAACTCGCGCAGGTTCTTGACGACGGCGACCGGACGGCCAGACACGTGATGATGCCCCACGAACTGATCGTGCGGGGGTCCGCCACCAGCGTGCCCGAACCGGAGAGGCCCTAAATAGCAAATTGACGCTCGCAGGTGCAGCAATCAAATTGCGGGCGGGAGGGTCGAGTCCTGCGCATCGTGATCATTGACGATACCGGCCTTCGCGCAACCGTCCTCGAGGAGGGGCTGCGGGAGGCGGGCTATGACGACATCCACGTCGTGCCGCCGCGTGGCGCCTTCGTCGCGCGGCTGGAGCGGATGGCGCCGGACGTGGTGTTGATGGACCTGGGCGATCCCAGCCGCGACACGCTGGAGGAAATGCTGGTCGTCAGCCGCGCGCTCGCCCGGCCGATCGCGATGTTCGTCGACCGATCGGACGATACGATGATCGGCGCGGCGATCGACGCCGGCGTGTCGGCCTATGTCGTCGACGGGCTGCGCAAGGAGCGGGTCAAACCGATCATCGATCTCGCCATCCGCCGCTTCAACGCCTTCGCGCGGATGCAGGCGGCGCTCGACGAGGCGACCACTGCGCTTGCGGACCGCAAGACCATCGACAAGGCGAAAAGCATCCTGATGACCAGCCGGAACCTGTCGGAACCCGACGCCTATGCGCTGCTGCGCTCGACCGCGATGAACCAGAACCGGCGGATCGTCGATGTCGCGGAGGCGCTGATCACCGCGGCCGGGCTGCTGGGGGGCGGTGCATGACGCCGCTGGCGATCGCCTTTCTGCCGCTGACGGACAGCGCGGTGCTGGTCAGCGCGCGCGAAAAGGGTTTCGCCGCCGAACGCGGCATCGACCTGACGCTGGTGCGCACCACCTCCTGGGCGACGGTGCGCGACCGGCTGGTGTTCGGGCAGGTGCAGGCCGCGCACATGCTGGCACCGCTCGCGATCGCGGTGACGCTGGGGCTCAGCCAGCATCCGGCCGCGATCGCCGCGCCGTTCAAGCTCAACATCAACGGCAACATGCTGGTGATGGCCAGCGGGTTCGCCGCCGCGCTCGATCCCGACGTGGTCCGGCGCACCGCCGATCCGATCGGCAGCGCGCACGATTTCGCGGCGGCGATCGGACTGTATCATCGCAAGCCGGTGATCGGCGTGGTCCACCGCTTCTCCAGCCATGCGCTGATGCTGCGCTACTGGCTCGGCTATGCCGGGATCGACGCGGATCGCGACGTGACGCTGCGCGTGCTGCCGCCGTCGTTGATGGCCGAAGCGCTGCGCACCGGGGAGATCGACGGCTTCATCGCGGGCGAGCCCTATGGCAGCGTCGCGATCGCCGACGGCCTTGCGGAGGCGGTGGCGCTCGGCCCGTGCATCTGGCAGCGCGGCGTCGAAAAGGTGCTGGCAATGCGGCGCGACTGGATGGAGGCGAACGCCGACACCGTCGACCGGCTGCTTCAGGCGCTCACCGCCGCAGCCGCCTGGTGCGACGATCCCGCGAACCGCGAAGAGCTGGCCGAATTGCTCGCCCGCGACGCGTATGTCGGGCAACCGGCCGCGGCGCTGCTGCCGGCGTTGTCGGGTCGGCTGACCTTGCGCGCCGATCAGAGCGTGGTCGATGTCCCCGACGCGCTGCTGTTCCACCGCGAGGCGGCGGGCTTTCCGTGGCGCAGCCAGGCATTGTGGATCTATTCGCAACTGGTCCGCTGGAAGATGGTCGCCGCCAGCCCCGATCACGAACGCCAGGCCGCCGAGGTGTTCCGTTCCGACATCTATCGCCGCGCGCTGGTCGACATGGGCGAACCGATGCCGGGCGCCAGCCTGAAGCTGGAGGGCGCGGTGACGCAGCCGATGCCGGTCGGCGCGCATCGCGGCGCGTTGACGCTGGGTCCGGATCGCTTCTTCGACGGGGCGGTGTTCGATCCTGCCGACGTCGCGGGCTATTTGCGCAGCTATCGCATCGGCGGCGACCAGGGCTGACATTTTGCACTTGCGAAGAAACACGACTTCGGTCAGCTTTCGGTCCTGACTCGCGACGCAGCGGGTTCAGCCGGGATGCCGCGCCAGCGCGGGTGGGCACCCCCATCGATTTCGCCAGCAAAGCCGCTGACCGCCTTCCCGATCGGGAGAGGCGGCCGGTGGCGTTTGCCGTGCAAGGACAAACCCTTTTCCGATGGAGTTTTCCGATGGCCACCGCATATTGGGAGGATAATCCCGCCAAGCCCGCCACCGGCTTCTGGTCGAGCGGGCACACCCCGACACTGATCGCCGCCTTCCTGTATTTCGACCTCGCCTTCATGGTGTGGGTGCTGCTCGGGCCGCTGGCCCCGGACATCGCCAAGACGCTGGCGCTGACCCCGGCGCAGAAGGGGTTCATGGTCGCCACCCCGACGCTCGCGGGGGCGGTGCTGCGCGTCGTCAACGGCCTGCTGGTCGACCGGATCGGGCCGAAGCGGGCGGGCGCGATCAGCCAGATCATCGTCATCGCCGGGCTGCTGTCCGCCTGGGCGCTGGGCGTGAACAGCTTCGGCGGAACGGTGGCGCTCGGCGTGATCCTGGGCTTTGCCGGCGCCAGCTTCGCGATCGCACTGCCGCTCGCCAGCCGCTGGTACCCGCCCGAGCATCAGGGCAAGGCGATGGGCCTGGCGGGCATGGGCAATTCGGGCACCGTGCTGGCCGCGCTGTTCGCGCCGACACTTGCGAAAATGTTCGGCTGGAATGCGGTGCTCGGGCTCGCCTGCGTGCCGCTCGTCCTCGTCCTGATCGCCTATCTCGCCATGGCGAAGGACGCGCCGGGGCGGCCGGCGCCGAAGAGCCTGACCGAATATCTCCAGCCGCTGCGGCAGGCCGATGCCTGGTGGCTGATGGGCTTCTACGCCGTCACCTTCGGCGGCTTCGTCGGGCTCGCGGCGAGCCTGCCGATCTATTTCACCGAACGCTTCGGCCTGACGACCGTCACCGCCGGTTATTGCACCGCCGGCTGCGTCTTCGCCGGATCGCTGGTGCGGCCGATGGGCGGCGCGCTCGCCGATGCGATCGGCGGGGTCAAGGCGCTGACCGGCGTGTTCGTCGTCGCGGCGCTGGCGCTGGCGGGGGTCGGCATCGCCCCGACGCTGGAGGTCGCGCTGCTGTTCTTCGTCGTCGCGATGCTGGCGCTGGGCACCGGCAACGGTTCGGTCTTCCAGCTCGTGCCGCAGCGCTTCGCCGCGGAGATCGGGGTGATGACCGGGCTGGTCGGCATGGCCGGGGGGATCGGCGGCTTCTATCTCGCCTCCTCGCTCGGCCTCGCCAAGCAATGGACGGGCAGCTTTGCGCCCGGCTTCCTGATCTTCGCCGCGCTGGCGCTGGTCGCGCTGGGCGGGCTGACGCTGGTCAAGGCGACATGGCGACGGACCTGGGGCGCCGCGGCGGGCGTCCGCATCTGATCGTGCCGGGGCGGGCCGCGCGCGACGACGCCGCCCGCCCGTTTCTTCGGGGGACATCATGGAGAAGCTGATCGCAACGGCGGCCGCGCTGGCCGTCGCCGGGCCGGCGTGCGCCCAGACCGTCACGGTGTCGCCGCTGGTCGACGCGCGCACCCGCTACGAACATGCCGCGCAGGACGGGATCGCCGACGACGCCGACGCGCTGACCGTTCGGGTCCGCACCGGGGTCGAGGCCAAGGCGGGCGGTCTGTCGGCGCTGGTCGAGGGACAGGGCACGCTGGCGGTGGTCGACCGCTATTACGACGGATTGCACGGCGCGCAGACCCGCCCGCTGGTGGCCGATCCGCAGAATGTCGCGCTGTACCGCGCGCAGCTGCGCTACGCCGGCAAGGGTATCGCGCTCACCGCCGGGCGGCAGCGGATCGCGCTGGATGACGAGCGGTTCGTCGGCGCGATCGGCTTCCGCGACAACGGCCAGACGTTCGACGCCGTCCGCGCGGAGATCGCACCCTTGTCGCGGTTGAAGGTGGACCTCACCTATGCTTGGGCGCAGCGCACGATCTGGGGGATCGACGGACGCGGGGCGCGGCAAGCGGCGGTGTCCGGCGACAATGTGTTCGCGAACCTCGGCTATCGCACCCGGTTCGGCACGCTCACCGCCTTCGCCTATCTCGTCGATCAGGACGAGGCGGCGGTGCAGGCATTTCGCCTGTCGAGCCAGACCTATGGCGGGCGCTTCAGCGGCGGCTATGCCTTCTCACGAAAGACGAAGCTCAGCTACCAGTTGAGCTATGCACGGCAGCAGGATTGGCACCGCAATCCCAACCGTTACCGGGCCGATTATTATCTGGCCGACGCCGCGCTTGCGCTGTCCGCGCTGAACGTCGGCGGCGGTTTCGAGGTGCTGGGTGCCGATCGCGGCGCGGCGCTGACTTCGTTCCAGACGCCGCTCGCCACCGCCTTCAAGTTCCAGGGCTGGGCGGACAAGTTCCTGACCACGCCGCCCGATGGCGTGCGCGATCTGTACGGCAACATCGGCTACGGCGTGAAGACGGGATCGCGGCTGGGGACGATCGCGCTACAGGCCAGCTACCACCGGTTCGACAGCGACCGGCTCGCCCGCCACTATGGCGACGAACTCGATCTGCTCGCCTCCGCCAAGATCGGGCGCACCGCGCTGTCGATCCGCTACGCCGATTACCGGGCGGATCGGTTCGCCACCGACACCCGCAAATTGTGGCTGCAGGCCGACTGGACGCTGTGAAGATGCTGCGCCTGCGAGAAGGCTCTTGCAGGTCGCGGCGAATCACGGCATCTTCTCATTCGATCGGGCGACGAAGCCCGTCGATCATAGGCTGGCCGCTCCAATGCTGGATGCGGGCGGCGCATCGCTCGGTCAGCGGCCCGTCCGCTACCGCTCACGATGATGGCAAGGCCGCCATGCAGGCGCTGGGTTCACCAGCGTCCTCATGGCGGCCTTTTTCGTTTCCGGAGCATTGACCCATGGATTTCGAAGGCTTCGCAAAGGTCGATTTCGAGGAGGCGCTGGAACCCTGCGCGTTGGATGACGGCCCCGCCCTCCCCGACCGCCAGCATCTGGTGGTCGTCGGCAACGGCATGGCCGGTTGCCGCGCGATCGAGGAGCTGATCGCGCGCGACGCCGGGCGCTACCGCGTCACGATCTTCGGCGCCGAACCGCATGTGAACTACAACCGCATCATGCTTTCCCCGGTCCTGGCGGGCGAGAAGACCTTCGACGAGATCGTCATCAACGGCCACGACTGGTACGCCGACCACGGAATCGAGCTGATCGCGGGCGACCCGGTCGAGACGATCGATCGCGCGGCGAAGACGGTGACGGCACGGTCGGGGCGCAGCGTCGGCTATGACAAGCTGTTGCTCGCCACCGGGTCCGATCCGTTCATCATTCCGGTGCCGGGCAAGGACCTGCCCGGCGTCATCACCTTCCGCGACATGAACGACGTCGACCACATGCTCGCCGCCGCCGACAAGGGAGGCGACGCGGTGGTGATCGGCGGCGGGCTGCTGGGGCTGGAGGCGGCGCACGGCCTGTCGCTGCGCGGCATGAAGGTGACGGTGATCCACCTCGCCAAGACGCTGATGGAGCGGCAACTGGACGAATCGGCGGGCTGGCTGCTCAAGACCGCGCTGGAGGCGCGCGGACAGGTGATCCTGACCGAGGCGAACACCGCCGAGATCGTCGGCGAGCACCGAGTCGAGGGCGTGCGGCTGGCCGACGGCACGCTGATCCCCGCCAGCCTCGTCGTCATGGCGGTCGGCATCCGCCCGGCCACCGCGCTCGCCCGCACCGCCGGGCTGGAGGTGGGCCGCGGCATCAAGGTCGACGATCATATGGTCACGTCAGACCCCGACGTGCTCGCGGTCGGCGAATGCGTCGAACATGACGGGCAGGTCTATGGCCTCGTCGCGCCCCTGTGGGACATGTGCCGCAGCCTCGCCGACGGGCTGGTCGACCGGCACAGCGGCTATCGTGGATCGGTCACCTCCACCAAGCTGAAGGTGTCCGGGATCGACGTCTTCTCGGCCGGCGATTTCGCGGGTGGCGACGGCGCGGAGGACATCGTGCTGCGCGACGCCAGCCGCGGCATCTACAAGCGCGTCGTGGTCCGCGACGACCGGATCGTCGGCGCGGTGCTGTACGGCGATACCGCGGACGGCAGCTGGTATTTCGACCTGCTGAAGAAAGGCGAGGACGTCTCCGCGATCCGCGACGTGCTGATCTTCGGCCAAGCCTTCGCCTCCGGGGGTGGGCAGGCGGACCCTAAGGCGGCCGTTGCGGCGCTCTCGGACGATGCCGAGATCTGCGGCTGCAACGGCGTGACCAAGGGCAAGGTCTGCCAGTCGATCGTCGGCGGCGCGACCAGCCTCGACGCGGTGCGTTCGACCTGCAAGGCGTCCGCCTCCTGCGGCTCCTGCACCGGGCTGGTCGAACAATTACTGTCGATCACGCTGGGCGCGGATTACGGCGGCGAGCGCACCGTCAAGACGATGTGCAAATGCACCAGCTTCGGCCACGATGACGTCCGCCGCGAGATCGTCGCGCAGGACATGCGCTCGATCCCCGAGGTGATGCACAAGTTGCACTGGTCGACCCCCGACGGCTGTTCGTCGTGCCGGCCGGCGCTCAATTACTACCTGCTCTGCGCGCTGCCCGGCGAGTATAAGGACGACCAGCAGAGCCGCTTCGTCAACGAGCGGATGCACGCCAACATCCAGAAGGACGGCACCTATTCGGTCGTGCCGCGCATGTGGGGCGGCCTGACCAACCCGCGGGAGCTGCGCGCGATCGCCGATGTGGTCGAGAAGTTCAACGCGCCGATGGTGAAGGTGACCGGCGGACAGCGGCTCGACATCTTCGGGATCAGGAAGGAGGATTTGCCCGCCGTCTGGGCCGATCTCAACGCCGCCGGGATGGTGTCCGGCCACGCCTATGGCAAGTCGCTGCGCACGGTGAAGACCTGCGTCGGATCGGAATGGTGCCGCTTCGGCACGCAGGATTCCACCGGTCTGGGCGTCAAGATCGAGCAGATGACCTGGGGATCGTGGATGCCCCACAAGTTCAAGATCGCGGTATCGGGCTGCCCGCGCAATTGCGCGGAGGCGACGATCAAGGACTTCGGCATCGTCTGCGTCGACTCCGGTTATGAACTGCATGTCGGCGGCAATGGCGGGATCAAGGTGCGCGCCACCGATCTGCTCTGCAAGGTCGCCACCGAAGATGAGGCGATGGAGGTCTGCGCCGCCTTCATCCAACTCTATCGCGAGGAGGCGCGCTATCTGGAGCGCACCGCGCCGTGGATCGAACGCGTCGGGATGGACCACATCAAGTCCAGCCTGCTCGATGATCCCGACGCGATCCCGACGCTGGCCGCGCGCTTCCGCTTCTCGCAGCGCTTCATGCAGGACGACCCGTGGGAGAAGCGCGTCACGGGCGAGGATGCGCATCTGCACCAGCCGCTGCTGGTCGCGGCGCAATGACGGAGACGATCATGCAGGACTGGCTCGACATCGGCACTTTGGCCGACATCCCCGCGCAGGGCGCGCGCACGCTGACGCTGGACGGCACGCCGATCGCCGTCTTCCGCACCGTCGACGATCACGTCTTCGCGCTGGTCGATCGCTGCCCGCACAAGGGCGGGCCGCTCAGCCAGGGCATCGTCCACGGCCATGCGGTGGCCTGTCCGCTCCACAATTGGCGGATCGCGCTAGCCAGCGGCCGGGCGCAGGGCGACGACCATGGCTGCACCCCGACGCTGGCGGTGCGGCGCGACGGCGAGCGCATCCTGCTCGCCCGCCCCATGCCGCTTGCGGACGCCGCCTGAGATGGCGGCGCCGGTTCGCACCACCTGCGCCTATTGCGGGGTCGGCTGCGGCATCCTCGCGACGCGGACCGGCGAGCGATCGGTCGCGATCCAGGGCGATCCCGATCACCCCGCCAATCGCGGACGGCTGTGTTCGAAGGGTACGCATCTGGGCGAGACGGTCGGACTGGAGGGGCGGCTGCTGACCCCGATGATCGGCGACAAGGCGGCGAGCTGGGACAAGGCGCTCGACCTCGTCGCGCGCCGCTTTCGCGAGACGATCGCGCGGCACGGGCCGAACAGCGTCGCCTTCTACGTCTCCGGCCAGTTGCTGACCGAGGATTATTACGTCGCCAACAAGCTGATGAAGGGCTTCATCGGCTCGGCCAATATCGACACCAATTCACGGCTGTGCATGTCGAGCGCGGTCGCCGGACACCTCCGCGCGTTCGGCGAGGACGTGGTTCCCGCCGCTTACGACGATCTCGACGCCGCCGACCTGATCGTGCTGGTCGGCTCCAACACCGCCTGGTGCCATCCGATCGTCTATCAGCGGATCATGGCGGCGCGCGAGGCGCGCGACACGCGGCTGGTGGTGATCGACCCGCGCCGCACCGAAACCGCCGAGGGCGCCGACCTCCACCTCGCGATCCGCCCCGGCAGCGACGTGGCGCTGATGAACGGCCTGCTCGCGCATTGCCGGCGCGAGGGGCTGACCGACGACGGCCAGCTCGACGTGCCCGACGACTTCTGGGACGCGATCGCGCGCGACGGCGATCTATGGTCGACCGCGCGCACCTGCGACGTGCCGCCGGCCGACCTCAACCGCTTCTTCGAACTGTTCGCCGCGACGCCGCGCACCGTCACCGTGTTCAGCCAGGGGATCAACCAGTCGCTGCGCGGCACCGATCAGGTCAATGCGATCCTCAACGTCCATCTCGCGACCGGGCGCATCGGCAAGCCGGGCGCGGCACCCTTCTCGATCACCGGCCAGCCCAATGCGATGGGCGGCCGCGAGGTCGGCGGGCTCGCCACGACGCTGGCGGCGCACATGGATTTCGCCCCCGACAACGTCGCGCGCGTCGGCCGCTTCTGGGCCGCGCCGTCCATGGCGACCAAGCCCGGACTGAAGGCGGTCGACCTGTTCCGCGCCGTCGACGAGGGGCGGATCAAGGCGTTGTGGATCATGGCGACCAACCCCGCCGTCTCGATGCCCGACGCGACGCGCGTGCGCGACGCGCTGGCGGCCTGCCCGTTCGTCGTCGTCTCCGACGTCGTCGCGCGGACCGACACCAGCGATCACGCGCATGTCCGCCTGCCCGCCGCCGGCTGGGGCGAGAAAGACGGCACCGTCACCAATTCCGACCGCACGATCAGCCGCCAGCGCGCCGTGCTGCCGCTGCCCGGCGACGCGAAACCCGATTGGTGGATCGTCAGTCAGGTGGCGCGGCGCATGGGGTGGGCGTCGCACTTCGCCTATGACCGTCCCGCCGATATCTGGCGCGAACATGCCCGCCTGTCGCTCTATCAGAATGGCGGCGAGCGACTGTTCGCGCTGCCGGGTCACGCCGGGACGAGCAACGCCGGCTATGACGCGATGACGCCGTTCCGCTGGGGCGGGACGCCGTTCGCCGACGGCCGCTATCCGACCCCGACCGGTCGGGCGCGGCTCGTCACGCCGCAGCCGGCCCCGATCGCCGCTCCGCTGAAGCAATGGCCGATGACGCTCAACACCGGCCGCTATCGCGACCAGTGGCATACGATGACCCGCACCGGGCTTAGCCCCAAGCTGGCGCGCCACCGCGATGAGCCACTGGTCGAAGTCCACCCGTCCGATGCCGACGCGCTGGGCCTCGTCGACGGCGGGCTGGCGCGCGTCGCCACCCCGCAAGGCGCCAGCCTCTACCGCGTCGCGCTGAGCGAGGGGCAGCGCGTGGGCGAGCTGTTCGTGCCGATCCACTGGACCGACCATGTCGCGAAAGGCGGCCGCACCGGGCTGCTGTCGCGTCCGCTCGTCGATCCGCATTCGGGGCAGCCCGGCTTCAAGGCGACCCCCGCCGCCATCACTTCGGTCGCTACGGAGTGGCGCGCCTTCGCCATCCTGCGCACCAGCGCGCCGCCGCCGCTGCCCGATGCCCTTTGGGCGACGCGTGTCGCGGTGCCGGCGGGGTGGATGATCGAACTGGCCGGCAACGGCGACCCCGCCGCGTTGCAGGCGTTGCTGCCATCCGGCGAGCGGGTCGAGGCGCAGGACCGGGCGCGCGGCACCTGGCGCGCCGCCGTGCTGGAACAGGGACGCCTCGCCGCCTGCCTGTTCCTCGCGCGGGACGGATCGCTGCCGCCGCGCGACTGGCTGATCCGGCAGTTGGGCGAAGCCGCCGGGCCTGCCGTCCTTGCCGGCCGCGCACCCGGTGCAGCCGTCGATCGCGGCCCGATCGTCTGCGCCTGCTTCGATGTCGGCATGAAGACCATCGTCGCCGCCATCGCCGAACAGCGGCTGACCGACGTCGCCGCGATCGGCAAGGCGCTCGGCGCCGGTACCAATTGCGGCTCGTGCCGCCCCGCGCTCGCGCGCCTCGTCACCGACCATCAGGAGATCGCCGATGCTGCCGTCCGTTGAAATCGCCCCCGGCACGGTCTGGCTGGTCGGTGCCGGCCCCGGCGACCCGGACCTGCTGACCCGCAAGGCCGAGCGGCTGATCCGCGCCGCCGACGTCATCTTCTACGATGCGCTGGTCGGGCCGGAAGTGCTGGCGCTGGCCGCCCCGACCACCGAATGCCTGTCCGTCGGCAAACGCTCGGGCCGTCATTCCAAGGCACAGGAGACGATTAACGACCTGATCCTGGCGGCCGCGAAAGCGGGGCGGCGCGTGGTGCGGCTGAAGGGTGGCGATCCGTCGATCTTCGGCCGCTCCGCGGAGGAAGCGGCGCATCTTTCGGCACATGGCGTTCCGGTGCACATCTGCCCCGGCATCACCGCCGCCAGTGCCGCCGCCGCGTCGAGCGGCGTTTCCTTGACGTTGCGGGGGCTTGCGCGATCGCTGACCTTCGTCACGGCCCACGCCCGCAACGGCGAGCCGATCGATCTGAACTGGCCGGCGCTGGCACGGGCGGACGGCACGCTCGCCGTCTACATGGGCCGGGCCGCGGCGGGCGAGGTGGCGACGCGGCTGATGGCGGCGGGGCGCGATCCCTCGACCCCGGTGCTGATCGTCGTCAACGCCTCGCTACCGCACGAACGGTGCATCCGCGGCCGGCTCTCGGCGCTCGCCTTCCTGGTCCAGACGATCAGCGACGATGACCCGACGCTGCTGCTGATCGGCGAGGCCGTCCGGTCGGGCGGCGCGCCCGACGCGGTGGCGGTCGCCGCCGCGCGTCCGTGCGAAGCGTCCGCGGCATAAAGGGGAGTCACGACGATGCCGGGAATGATGTACCGCGACTTCCTCCGTCCGCCTGCTTCCGGGTGGACGCGGTTCTTCGGTTATACCGGTGTGTGCTGCTCGATGGTGGTGGCGGCGGCGCATTTCTTCTGAAAACGCGCGCCCGCGCTCAGGCGGCGCGCACGTAGAACAGGTGCGGTCCCACCTTCGCCACCTTCGTCATCGTGTCGCGCCAATACGGCACCATCCAGTCGGCATGATAATGGGTGGCGCGGCCCACGCCCGCGAAGACGCGTCCGGCCAGCGCCCCTTTCGCGATCCGCCGCGCCGCCGCCCAGCCATAGTGTCTGGTGCGCCGTTTGACCGATCCGTCACAGGTGAAAGAGAACTGGCAGCCCGTCGTGCGATCGAACCCCTGGTAGACGACGCCGCAGATCGTGCGCGGAAAGCCGGGGGCACGCGAACGGTTGAGAACGACCTGGATCACCGCGCGTTGCCCTCGTGGGTCGTCGCCCACCTCGTAGAGGGCGGCCGTGGCGAGGCAGTCGACCGCCTGCGCGCGTTCGGCCGGGCCGCCGCGAAAGCGATAGGGCGCGGCGCTGACGCGCGCTGTGGCGACGATGGGGACCTTGGCGTTGGAGGTGCGCGCCTCCGCCATGGTCATCTGTCCGGTGCGCTTCGATTCCGGCGCGATGGCGTCCGTATCCAGAAGACTCGCCACGATCGCGAGGGCGGCCACGACGAAGATGAGCAGGAGCCATCGCTCCGCCGCGACGTCACGCCGCGCCGGGCGACGGTTCGAACGACGTGATGTTCGCCGGGATGCCATCACCCACAATCATCTGCTTCAATACGATTTCGGGCGCTCCGCCTACGCCGACGGGGACGGACTTCCAAGCCGGGCAAAATCAGCGGGCATCAAAGCCTGTCCAAAAAAAGCTGCGGGGTTGCGCAACCGCATGCGTATGGCAGCATGAGGATGGAGCAAGCGATGCACGACCCCGTCGACCATGGACTGACCCGACTGACCGCGCTGCGCGGGCCGCCGGCACTGGACGGGATCGAGGCCGAGGTGTTCGCCACGCTGGACGAACGGGCGCGCCAACGCGGCGCCGGGCGGGCCGCGGGCATGTGCTCGGTGGCGGTGGCGTTGGCGATCGGACTTGCGGGCGGCACGATGCTGGCCCCACCCGCGCTTGCCGCCGGTCCGCTGGGCATCGATGCGGCGCTGGCCCCCTCCACCTTGCTGCTCGGCCGATGAGCGACACCGTGCGACGCCTCGCGCTGACGATGGTGCTCGCCTTCCTGGCGGCATTGGCCGGGGTATGGGTCGGCTGCCGGCTGATGACGACGCGGATGCAGCACGGCACCGAAGTCCATGCGCTGCTGCACGGCGAGGTCGCGCTCGACCGGCAGCAGGAAGCCGCGCTCGACGTGCTGGAGGCGCGCTTCGCGGTGCGTCGCCGGGCCCTGGAGGCGCAGATGCGCGCCGACAACGCGCAGCTCGCGGCGGCGATCGAGCAGGAGCATGACAACGGGCCGGGGGTGGCGGCGGCGGTCGATCAGTCGCACCGCACGATGGGCGCGCTGCAGAAGGCGACGCTGGAGCATGTCTTCGCGATGCGGCGGTTGCTGCGGCCCGATCAGACCGCGGCCTTCGACCGGATCGTGGTGCGGGCGCTGACCCCCGCTTCGTGAGCGCCGGGCTCGACGCGCTGGACGATGCCGGGCTGGTGGCGCTGCACCGCGCCGGGCAGCGCGCGGCATTCGGCGCGCTGATGGCGCGCCACAAGCAACCGCTCTATCGCCTGATCGTCGCGCAGACCCGCGACGCCGAGGACGCGCTCGATCTGTTGCAGGAGACGTTCGTCGCCGCACATGGCGCGCTGGCGCGCTTCGACGCCGATCGCTCGCTGCGCGCATGGCTGGCGCGGATCGCGATCAACAAGTGTCGGGACTGGCAGCGACGACGACGTGTGCGGCACTTTCTGGCGCGGGTGCTGCCGATCGAGGCGGGCGAGCGCGTGCCCGATCCGACGGCCGGTGTCGAGGCACAGGCGATCGACCGCGACGAACTGGCGCAGACGCTGGCCGACATCGCGCGACTGCCCGCCGGGCTGCGCGAGCCGCTGCTGCTGTGCACCGTCGACGAACTCAGCCATGCCGAGGCCGGCGAGGCGCTGGGGATCACGGCCAAGGCGGTCGAGACGCGCATCCGCCGTGCGCGTGCGGCGCTGTCGGCACGCAGCACGGTTTCGTGAGGGGATCGCGCGCGGCGCGCGTATGTAGGGCATGATCGACGCCATGCCCCGCCTTACCCGACGCCAGTTCTTCCGCGACGCCGGCCTCGCCGGGGGCATGGCGGCGCTGCCGTGGTTCCCCGCCTGGGCACAGCCGGTGTCCGCCGGGATCGCGACCCCGCTGCCAAGCGTATCGGGCACCGACATCGCGCTGACGGTAGCACATCAGATGACGATGATCGACGGCAAGCCGCTCCACACGATCGGCATCAACGGCACCGTGCCCGGCCCGTTGATCCGGCTGCGGCAGGGCCAGACCGCGCGGCTGACGGTGAACAACATGCTCGACGAGGAAACGTCGATCCACTGGCACGGCCTGCTGGTGCCGTTCCAGATGGACGGCGTGCCGGGGATCAGCTTCCCCGGGATCGCGGCGCGGTCCAGCTTCACCTATGAATTCCCGGTCGTACAGGCCGGGACCTATTGGTATCACAGCCATTCCGGCCTGCAGGAACAGATGGGGCATTACGGCCCGATCGTCATCGATCCGGAGGGCGCCGATCCCGTCGCGTCGGATCGCGAGCATGTGATCGTGCTGTCGGACCATAGCCCGCTGCATCCGCACACGATCTTCCGCAAGCTCAAACAGCAGGGCGGTTACTTCAACTATCAGAAGCAGACGCTCGCCGGCCTGCTCGCCGGGCGCGACCAGCCCGCCAGGCAGCGCGCGGCATGGGGCAAGATGCGGATGGACCCCACCGACGTCTCAGACGTGACGGGCTCTACCTACACCTACCTCGTCAACGGCCACGGCCCTGCCGACAATTGGACGGCGCTGTTCGCGCCGAGCGAGCGCGTGCGCCTGCGCTTCGTCAATGCTGCGGCGATGACGATCTTCAACGTGCGCATTCCGGGGCTGAAGATGACCGTCGTGCAGGCCGACGGGCAGAACGTGCGCCCCGTGCCGGTCGACGAATTGCAGATCGCGGTCGCGGAGACCTATGACGTGATCGTCGAACCGGCGGAGCCGCGCGCCTATACGTTGGTGGCGGAAAGCTGGGACCGGTCGGGCATGGCGCGCGCGACGATCGCGCCACACGTCGGGATGGCCGCGCCGGTCCCCCCGTTGCGTCGCCGTCCGCTGGCCACGATGAAGGACATGGGCATGGGCGACATGGGCGCTACGGGCCACGCTCACGGCTCCGCCGCCTGCGCGCCCGAACATGCCGCGATGGGGCATTGTACGCCGGGCGACGCCGCACCGATGGCGATGGACCACAAGATGCGCGACTTCGCCAACGCACCCGGCCTGCCACGCACGCCGACGGTGCAGACGGTCGCCCCGATGCCGATGGATCGCACCGGCGAGCCGCCGCAGGGGCTGGCCGACGCCGGGCACCGCGTGCTGGTGTATCGCGATCTGGTCGCGCTGGAAAAGAACCCGGACCTGCGCGCACCGTCGCGGCAGTTGCGCATCCACCTGACCGGCAACATGGAACGCTATATGTGGGCGTTCGACGGCGTGAAGCTGAACGAGGTCAAGGAACCGATCCCGTTCCGCGCCGGGGAGCGCTTGCGCGTGACCTTGGTCAACGACACGATGATGGCGCACCCGATCCACCTGCACGGCCACTTCTTCGAACTGGTGACCGGGCATGGCGATCACAGCCCGCGCAAGCACACGATCAACGTCGCCCCCGGCGGCACCGCGACCTTCGACCTGACCGCGGATGCGGTCGGCGACTGGGCGTTCCATTGCCACCTGCTCTACCACATGCACGCCGGGATGATGCAGGTCGTCACCGTCCGCCCCGACGATATGCCGGAGGCGGCCGCATGAGCGCGCTGGCGATGACGCTGTCGGCGCTGCTCGCGGGCGGGCAGATGCACGACATGGCGAACATGCCGGGGATGCAGATGCCGGCGAAGCCCCAGCCTGCCGCCCCGGTCCGCAAACGACCGGCGCGGCGCGCGGCACCGGCGGCGTCCGCGGAGACCATGCACGGAATGGACATGAGCGCGCCGGCCGGCGCCTGTTCACCCGAACATGCCGCAATGGGGCACTGCAAGGTCGCGACGCCGGCGCCCGCCCCTGAAGCAGCCACCGACGCCTGCCCCCCCGAACACGCCGCCATGGGACATTGCACCCCGGCCGCGGCGAAGCCCGAAGTGGACGTCGCCGCCCCCGCCGGCACCGACCAGCCGGCCGGCGACGCCCCGCCCCCTGCCCCGCCCGCGGACCGCGCAGCGGCGCGCTTCTACGATCCGGCCGCGATGGCGCAGGCCGATCGCACGATGCGCGCGATGCACGGCGGGATGCGGTTCAGCCAGGTGATCTTCAATCTCGCCGAGGCGCAGGTCCAGCGCGGCCGCGACGGCTATCGCTGGGATGGCGAGGGCTGGTTCGGCGGCGATATCGACCGGCTGGTCGTCAAGAGCGAGGGCGAGGGCGGGTTCGGCGACCGCGTCGACGACGCCGAAGTGCAGGCGCTGTATGCCAGGGCGCTCGATCCCTACTGGAACCTGCAAGCCGGCGTGCGGCAGGATCTGGGGGCCGGCGCGCGGCGCAGCTATGCGGTGGTCGGCGTCGAGGGCCTTGCACCTTACTGGTTCGATGTCGAGGGCGCGGTGTTCCTCTCCGACAAGGGCGACGTGCTGGCGCGCGGCGAGGCGTGGTACGATCAACGGATCACGCAACGCGCGATCCTGCAACCGCGCGTCGAGCTGAACCTCGCTGCGCAGGACATGCCCGACAGCCGCATCGGCGCGGGCCTGTCGTCGGCGGAGGTCGGCGTGCGCCTGCGCTACGAGCTGCGTCGCGAAGTCGCACCCTATGTCGGCGTGTCGTGGGAGCGGCGCTATGGCGCGACGGCGCGCTATGCGCGCAGCGACGGCGAACGCACCGGCGGCATCGCGCTGGCGCTGGGCGTGCGCGCCTGGTTCTGACGCCTGGCGGAACGACGATCGTGCGCCACGACGACATCCGTCGATCGACCCTCCTGAGCTGGCGCTCTGGCATCTGTCGGAGGATCGTCACGCGTCCCCGAAAAGGTCTTGCCGCCCGCCATCGCTGCGGCGATGAGCGCGGTGGTCCGGCGAAAGCTGCAGGCCAGCCTGTATCGCCGCTTCTGTCGCATGAATCCGTGCGGCACCGATCGTCGAGCAAGGGACCATGAATGGGCGCAACAATCGCTGCCGCATCGATTTCGACGAGAGGCCGCTCCGCCAAACCGGCCGCCGCCACGCGGCCGCGCCTGCAGAGCATCGACGCGCTGCGCGGTCTGGTGATGGTCGTGATGTTGCTGGATCACGTCCGCGAGACGTGGTTCGTCCACGTGCCCGTCGCCGATCCGATCGACGCGCGGATCGCGCCGGTCGCGCTGTTCCTGGCGCGGCTGCTGGTGAGCATCTGTGCGCCGGTGTTCGTCGCACTGACCGGGCTGGGTGTCTATCTGTATCGCGCCAACCACAGCCTGGCCGAGACGACGCATTATCTGCTCACGCGCGGTCTGGTGTTGATGGCGTTCGAGATCCTCTATCTCTCCGAGCTTTATTGGGGGATCGCCGCGCCGACCCTATGGCTGCAGGTGATCTGGTGCATCGGTGTGTGCATGATCGTACTGGCGGCACTGATCCGGTTGCCGCACCGCGCGCTGGTCGCGATCGGGCTGGTCATCGTGTGCGGGCACAACCTGCTCGACACGATCCGTTTCGCGCCCGACGACGCCTTGTTCATCCCCTGGGCGCTGCTGCACCAGCGCGACGCCATCGTGCTGCCGATCGGGCTGACATTAAAGACCACCTATCCGGTGCTCGCCTGGATCGGCGTGATGCTGCTCGGCTACGGCATCGGCCCGTGGTTCCTGCCAGGCGTCGACAGCCGCGAGCGGCAGCGGCGCTTGCTGCGGCTGGGCGTCACGATGATGGTTGCGTTCCTGGTGCTGCGCGCGATCAACGTCTATGGGGACAAGCCGTGGTTCGTGGTCGCGGGCGATCCGCTGCGCACCGCGATGAGCTTCTTCGCGATGACCAAATATCCGCCGTCACTCCTGTTCCTGTTGCCGACGCTCGGTGCCGGCGCATTGCTGCTTATGTTGTGCGAGCGGTTCGGTGAGGCGCGGATCTTGCCCGCGCTGGCGGTATTCGGGGCCGCGCCGATGTTCTTCTATCTGTTCCACCTGACGATGTTGCGCGTCCTGTATCACGGCGCGCTGGCGATCTACGGCCCCAATCAGGGCACCGTCTTCGGGGTCGGCAGCTATGGCTGGGTGCTGCTGTGGTATGTCGCGCTGATCGTGCCGCTGTATATTCCGACCGTCTGGTTCTCGCGCCTGAAAAAGCGCCGGCGCGACATCACCTGGCTGAAGTATCTCTGATGACGGGATGCGCGCCGCACGCGATCGCGATACTTGTTCCCCGCCGGTTTGGGGGCTGCGCGCGTCTCGACGTGCTGCGCAGGGCCGGCATGATCTCCGATGGCCGACGTCCGGCCGAACTCAACGCGGCGCGGCAGCCCGGCGATCGCGTCAAGGTGGTGCCGATCCCATGAGCCAAGCCCGTTATGATGTCGTGATCGTCGGCGGTGGCCATGCGGGGGCGGCGGCGGCGATCGCGCTGCGGCAGGAGAAGTTCGCCGGCTCCATCGCCGTCATCGGGGCAGAGCCCGAGCTTCCCTACGAACGTCCGCCGCTGTCCAAGGAATATCTGGCGGGCGACAAGCCGTTCGAGCGCATCCTGATCCGTCCCGCCGCGTTCTGGGAAGAACGCGCGGTCGCGATGCTGCTTGGCACGCGCGTGGAAGCGGCCGATGCGGCGGCGATGACGATCCGCACCGACGACGGACGGACGATCGGTTATGGCACGCTGATCTGGGCGACCGGCGGCGAGCCACGGCGGCTGACCTGCGACGGCCATCATCTCGACGGGCTGCACACCGTTCGCACGCGCGCCGACGTCGACCGGCTGCTGGCCGAACTGCCCGACACGCGCGACGTGGTGATCGTCGGCGGCGGCTATATCGGTCTGGAGGCAGCGGCGGCGCTGACGAAGCTCGGCAAGTCGGTGACGCTGGTGGAGGCGCTGGACCGCGTGCTGGCACGGGTCGCGGGCGAGCCGCTGTCGCGCTTCTACGAGGCGGAGCATCGCGCGCAGGGCGTGCGCGTGCTGCTGGGCGCAGCGGTGCAATGCATCGAGGGCGACGCCCGCGTCAGCGGCGTGCGGCTGGCGAGCGGGGAGGTGCTACGCGCCGACATGGTGATCGTCGGGATCGGCATCATTCCGTCGGTCGCGCCCCTGGCCAAGGCGGGGGCGGTGACCGGCAACGGCGTTGTGGTCGACGAATGCTGCCGCACCACCCTGCCCGACATCTACGCCATCGGCGACTGCGCCGCGCACGGCAACCGGTTTGCGGACGGCGCCACGATCCGGCTCGAGTCCGTCCAGAACGCGAACGATCAGGCGAGTGTGGTCGCACGCACGATCGTCGGGCGGGAAGCCGTGTACGACGCGGTGCCGTGGTTCTGGTCGAACCAATATGACCTCAAACTACAGACGGTCGGGCTGGCGTCCGGCTTCGATCAGGCGGTCGTGCGCGGGAGGCCCGAGGAACGGAGCTTCTCGGTGATCTACCTGCGCGCGGGACGCGTCATCGCGATCGATGCGGTCAACGCGGTCCGGGACTACGTCCAGGGTCGCGCGCTGGTGCTCGCGGGGACGCAGGCGCCGGTCGAGGCGCTCGCCGACAAGACGCGGCCACTCAAGGAACTGGCGGCCGAGCGACCGGCATAGTGCGTCGACGGCGTGCGCCGGCCCATCTCGCCCCCTCCGAAAACGGCACACCATCATCCATAGGCGTCCTGCCGCAGCCGACCGGTGGCGCGTAGCAGCGCCGCCTGCGCCACCAGCACATCGGCGCGGGCCGAGGCCACCGCGAGTTGTGCGCCACGGAAGCTCTGATCCGCGACGAGGATGTCGATCGTCGAACGCAGGCCGAAGCCATATTCGGCGCGCACGCCCTTCAGCGCCAGATCAGCCGCGGCGAGCCCCTCGATATTGGCGCGCAACCGTGCCTGTGCCGCGGTCAGCGATGCCCAGGCGGCATCGACCGAGCGCATGGCTTCCCGCGCGGCGGCATCCGCCTGAAATCGCTCGGCGCGCGTAACGGCCTCGGCCTGGCGGATGCGCGATGGCACGAGGCCGCCGGTCAGCAGCGGCACGCGCAGCGCCACGCCGAGCGACGCCGCCGCATCGTACCCGCGCAGGTTGCCGTCCGTCAGGCGGGCACCGCGACCATAGCCGCCGTCCAGGTCGAGCGACGGCGCCCGCTCCGCCCGCGCCTGATCGATGCGTGCCGCCGATGCTTCGACGATGCGGCGCTGCTGGAGGAGCAGCGGGTTGCCGGCCTCCGCCGCGCGGCGCGCCTCATCACGGCTGGCGGGCAGCGCGGCCGGCACCGCAATGCCAGCGGACAACGCGCCCGCATCCCGACCGACGGCGGCGCGATAGGCGGCGGCGGCGGTGGCCAGCGCCCCTTCCGCATCGGCGAGGTTGGCGACCACCGTCGCACGCTGCGCCTCCAGTTGCGCCACGTCGGTCCGCGTCGCCTGCCCCAACTCGAACCGCGAGCGCGCCTCCGCCACCTGCGCATCCAGCCGCTCGATCCCGACACGCGCGACCTCCACGGCCTGCTGGTTGAACAGCAGGTCGGCATAGGCGGCGACGACCCCCTGCAGGATCGCGGCCTCCGTATCGCGCAGCGCCTCCGCCCCGGCGGCGACGTCCGCACCGGCCGCGCGCACCGCGGATCGCACGCGACCGCCGGTCCAGATCGGCAGCGCCGCGGTGAGCGAGGCAGCACCGGCATTGCCATAGCCGAGCCGGTCATATCCCCCGCTTCCGCTGGCGGACACCGTCGGCCGCCC
Organism: Sphingomonas phyllosphaerae; assembly: GCF_036946485.1. GTDB lineage: Bacteria > Pseudomonadota > Alphaproteobacteria > Sphingomonadales > Sphingomonadaceae > Sphingomonas > Sphingomonas phyllosphaerae_E. Next base: position 209,313 of record NZ_JAQIJA010000006.1, on the reverse strand, counting down.
GAGCGCGCGCGCCTGTTCGGGTGTCTCCTCCAGCGCCTCCTGCCGGGCGCGGGCGGCGGCGAGTTGCGGATTAGTGGCGTAGGCCGCGGCGATCGCCTCGCGCAGCGTTTCCGCCGACACGGGCACCGCGAGGCATAGCGCGGCGACGGAGACCAGCCACTTAGTCATGACGCAGCGCCCAGGCGGGGGCAGCGCGGCTGGCGCGCAGCGACTGGCCGAGCACGGTCAGCACCGCGATTGCCAGCGCAAGCAGGCTGGCGGCGACGAAATACAGAGGCGACAGTGCGATCCGGTCGTCGAACCCCGCCAGCCATGTCCGCATCGCGACGAACGCCAGCGGCCAGGCGAGGAGATTGGCGATCAGCACCGGCCGCAGGAACTGCCCGACCAGCAGCCGCACGATGTCGGTGGACGAGGCGCCGAGTGCCTTGCGGATGCCGATTTCCTTTATCCGCCGCTGCGTATTGAACGAGGCGAGCCCCCACAGGCCCACGCAGCCGATCACCACCGCGAGCCCGGCACCGATCCCGAAGAGGCGGGTGGCGCGTTCGTCGGCTTCGTAATAGCGCTCCAGTCGCGCATCGGCGGACTTGCCGGAGAAGGGCACCTGCGGCGCCATGCGCAGCCAGATCGCACGCACTCCGGCGAGCGCTTCCCGCGGATCACCCGTCACGCGCAACGACGCGACGGTCACGAACGACGGCTGATCGGACCTGTAGTAATAATAGGTCGGGAACAGCGGATCGCGGGGCGAGCGGAAGCGCAGGTCGGGCACGACGCCGATGATCGTGCGGGGCCGGTCGCCCCCCACGGTCTTGCCGATAGCGTCCTGCGGCGTCGCGAAGCCCAGCGACTTCACCGCCATGTTGCTGATGATGATATTCGCGGCCGTGCCCGCCGGTCGCTTGCTGTTGTCGTCGGCGCGGTGCGCGTCGTCGAACAGCCGCCCGGCGAGCGGCTTCACGCCATAGGACGAGAAGAACCCGTGACCGACGTCGACCCAGTTGAGCAGCGGTCCGAAGCCGGCAACGCCCGGCAACGGCACATTGTCGCTGCTGGACGTGCCGCTGCCGCCCACCCCGGCATTGGAGATGCCGATGTCCACCACGCCCGGCACGCGGCGGAACGCATCGACGATTGCCCGCGCGCGCGCCGGGCCGATCTGGCCGTCCGAAAGGCCGCCCACGATCAGCAATCCTTGTCGTTCGTATCCGACATCCGCATGCCGAACGTAGCGGGTCTGTGCGACCAGCACCGCCGTACCGATCATGAAGGCGATGGCGAGACCGAATTGCACCACCACCAGCGCCTCGCGCGTTCGTGTGCCCGCGCGCCCGCCCCCGGGCGAGCGCGCCGATGCCAGCACCGATGCCGCGGGAAAGCGGGCCAGCAGGACCGCCGGGTAAAAGCCGGCGGCGATCCCGACGACCAGCACCAGCAGCGCCAGCGCGGGCACGACGGTCAGATACGGAACGGTCAGCGACAGGCCGCCGGCCGCATTGACCATCGGCAATCCCAGTTCGGCGATGATGAGCCCGAACAGCGCGGCGATCGCCACGGTCAGCATCGCTTCGCCCAGAAACTGCCGGATCAGCATGACGCGATCGGCGCCCAGCACCTTGCGCATCGCGACCTCACGCGCCCTCAGTCCGGCACGGGCGGTGGCGAGGTTGATGTAGTTCACGATCGCGATCAACAGGGTCAGAACCCCGACCAGGCCAAGCGTCACCACCGTCAACCGCGACCCTTCTCCCATGTCGGGCGTCAGATGCGCCTGATCGATGGGAAGCAGCGTGAGGCCGATATGATGCGGGTCCATGTCGTTGCTGACATGCCGCGCGATGAAGGCGGGCATCTTCTGTTCGAAGGCACGTGCCGCGGCAGGCGTCTCGAACCGCAGATAGGTAGACAGCGCCGTGCTGCCCCAATGTAGCCATTGGGGATTGGGCGGTGTTCGCGGCAGCGGGACGAGGATCGTGAAATGGCGTTCGGTGTTGGCCGGGAGATCGCGAAAGACGCCGGCGACACGGTAACGAAGCGGTCCGTTGGCATTGATCGTCATCGATTGGCCCACCGGATCGCTGCTGCCGAAATACTTGCGGGCAAGGCTTTCGCTGATGAGCGCGCCGGTCGGCGTCGACAGCGCCAGCCGCCCGTCGCCACGGACCATCGGCAGGTCGAATACGTCGAAGAAGCTCGGGTCGACCTGCGCGACATCCTCACGGGTGGCGATGCCATTGCGGATGACGCTGCCACCGCCCTCGCCGCCGTTCACGCGCGTGCCGACGACCCGAAAGTCCTGCCGCATCTCGTCCAGCAACCCGCCCATCGATTCGGGTTGAGGTCCGTTGTACGGATTGCCCGGCAGTTTCCACACCGTCTGGACAAGGTAGATCTGGTCATGCTTGGGCAGCCACGTCTCGAAGCTCGTCTCGAACCGGACGTAGAGCGACAGCACCAGGAACACCGCGATGCCCACCGCCAGCCCGCCGATGTTGAGCGCGGCATGGAGCTTGTGGCGGGTCAGCGAGCGGTAGAGCGACAGCAGGGCGAAGCGGTTCATCGGCGTGGCCCAATCACATCGCGCGCATGGCGCTGGCGACGATGCGGCCGTCGAGCATGTCGATGCGGCGCTTCGCCAGATCGGCATGGCTGGGCGAGTGGGTGACCATCACGATCGTCGCCCCCTCGTCGTTCAGGCCGGTCAGGATGTTCATCACCTGCTCCCCGTTGGCGGTGTCCAGGTTGCCGGTCGGCTCGTCGGCGAGGATCAGTTTCGGGGCGCCGACGATCGCGCGGGCGATTGCCGCGCGCTGTTGCTGACCGCCCGACAATTGATGCGGATAGTGGCGCGCGCGGTGGGCGATGCCGACCTTGTCCATCGCCGCGGCGACGCGCGCCTTCCGATCGCCTGCGTCCCGGCGATAGGCGAGGCCGAGCGCGACATTCTCCTCGATCGTCAGTTCGTCGATCAGGTTGAAGCTCTGAAAGACGAAGCCGAGCGTCGAGCCCCGGAACTTCGCCAGCTCCTTCTCGTCCAGCGCGGCGAGGTCGCGGTCGCCGAACAGGTAACGGCCGCCGGTCGGGCGATCGACGGTGCCCAGCGTGTTGAGCAAGGTCGATTTGCCGCAGCCCGATGGCCCCATGATGGCGACGAACTCGCCCGCTTCGACGTGCAGGTCGATGTCGTGGAGCGCGGTGGTTTCGACATCGTCGGAAACGTAGCGGCGCTGGATGTTCTCGAGACGGATCATAAAGGGTCTTTCAACAGATGTTGATGATGTCGCCTTTGATCGAGGCGGTGTTGCTGGTGACGATGCGTTCGCCGACGCGCAGGCCCGACAGAATCTCGACCTGTTCGGGATTGCGCCGTCCGGTCTTCACGGTGCGGCGGCGGGCATGGGCGCCATCGGCGTCGAGGACGAACACCGACGATCCACCGCCCGATTCCAGCCAGCCGCCGACCGGTGCGACCAGCGCCGGCGCCGTGCTGCCCAATGTGATGCGGATATCGAGCGTTTGCCCACGGTTCAGGCCCGGCGGTGCGCGGTCGAAGGTCAACTCGACGCGGAACCGCCCGTCCTTCACGGCCGGCAACACCTTGGACACGGTCAGGCGCATCTCGCCGGCCGACGCCTTCTGCCCCACCGCGACGCGGCCGAGGAAATATTCGTCGACATCCGCCTCCAGCTTCCACGATCCTTCGCTGTCGACCTGCCCCGCCGCGTCGCCGGGCTTCAGCGTCTGGCCGGGCTGGATGACGAAGTTGGTCAGTCGCCCACTCGCCGGTGCGCGGATCACCAGCGCGTCTAACCCGGCGCGCACCGCCGCCAGGTTGCTCTCCAGCCGCCCACGCGTGTCGTCCAGCCGCCGCCCCTGCGTCGCGGTGATCCGCGCCTCCGCCGCACCGCCCGATTGCAGCTGCGCGAGCCGTCGTTCCTGATAGGCGGCTTCTTCGGCGAAACTCTTCACCCCGGCGTCTGCCACAAAGCCCTGGTCGTGCAATTGCTGCCGGATGCCGAGTTCGCGCCGCGCCTTGATGAGATCGTAGTTCGCCTGCGCGATCTGCCCGGCGCGATCGAGGCGGTTGCGCTCGATCCCCAGATTCTCGCCTGCCACGCTGCCCAACTGGCTCGCGATCTGCGCCTCGCGCGTCAGCACGTCCAGCTTCAGCGTCGGATTGGCGAGCGTCGCCAACGGCTGGCCGGCCACCACCATCGCGCCATCCTGAACCGAGAGCGTCTCGACCTGCCCGCCCGCCAGCACGCCGACCAGCGTCGTGATGCGCGGCGCGACGGTGGCGCGCACCGGCAGATAGTCGGCGAAGGGTGCGCGCTCGACCAAGCCGGTTTCGATGTCGGTCGCCGCGATGTCGGTCGATCCGCTCGCCGGCAGGAACCGCCACACCAGCATCGCCGCCACGACGATCGCCACCGCCACCAACGTGCCCCGCCGTCGCCACCACGCCTTGGGAGACCGCTCGATCCGGCGATCCATTGCGGCACCGGCGGAAGCAGTTGCGTGTACGGGCTGTTCGGTCATCATGCGGACAATGTCGCCCGGAACAGTCGAAAAACCTAAGTCACTATGACGAACGATTTTTATCAGATGCTTCGGCAAGCGACCGTCCGGAGCCGGACATGGTGTCCGTGGATGGACAGTCGCAGCATGTGTCAAGACCGGCGACGATCCTGCTGGTGGACGACAATCCGGCGGTGGCGCGCGCGATGGAGATCGCCTTTCGGCTCGCCGGCCACCGGCTCGACACCGCGACCGGGCCGGAGGAGGCGTTCTCGCGGCTCGCGCTCGCCCGCTACGACGCGATCCTGCTCGACATGAACTTCGGCCCGAACGAATCGAGCGGCGAAGAGGGGCTGGCGTGTCTCGCCAGGATCATGGCGGACGATCCCGCCGCCTGTGTGGTCGTCATCACCGCGCACAGCGGCATCCGCATCGCGGTGGCCGCGATGCAGGCGGGGGCGCGCGACTTTGCGATGAAGCCGTGGCGCAATGCCGAGCTTGTCGCCAAGGTGGAGGCGGCGATCGCGCGCGGCAGAACAGCTGCACCAGCCGTCCCAGCTGCCGCGCCCGCGCCCACCGGGGAGCCGCCGGCGCACCTGCTCGGCGACAGTGCGGCGATGCACGGCTTGCGCGATCTGGTGCGCCGGATCGGCCCGGTACCAGCCGGCGTCACGATCACCGGCCGGCCCGGCAGCGGCCGAACGCTGACCGCGCTGGCGATCCACGCCGCCTCTCCCCGCGCCGCGACCGCGCCCGCCCGGGTCGATCTGCGCGACATGGACGCGTGGAGCCGGTTGGACGGGGCGAGCGGCACGGCCATCCTGCGTCACCCCGACGTGCTCGATCCCGTCGCGCAGACCCGATTGCTGGATCGCATCCCGGCAGACCTGCGCTGCATCGCCATCGCCGACAGTACCGCGCCCTTTCTGCCCGCACTCCGGCGACGGCTGGCGACGGTAGAAGTGGCGGTGCCGCCGCTGCGCGATCGTGACGACGATGCCATCCTGCTCGCCCGGCACTTCGCACGCACCGCCGCGGAGCGGTTCGGACGACCGCAAGCACGGCTGACCGGAGCGGCCGAGACAGCGATCCGCGCGGCGGCCTGGCCGGACGAGGTGCGTGGACTGGCGCTGGCGGTCGAGCGCGCCGTCCTGCTCTCGAACGACGGCGTCATCGATGCCGCTGCGCTGGCCCCACCCGCTCCCGTCGTCCCCACCCCGACCGAAGCCACGCCCGACATTCGCTTTGACCTGACCGATGCCGAGCGGGCGATGATCGAGGCCGCGCTCCGCGAACATCGCCATAACGTCACCCACGCCGCCACCGCCCTGGGCCTCAGCCGGGGCGCGCTTTATCGACGCATGGCGCGCTATGGGCTCTAGGCGGCGCTGGGTCGCGATCGGCGCGGCGCTCGGCCTCGTCGCCTGCGGCATCGCCGCGACGATCGCCTGGCAAGCCGGCCTATGGGGTCTCCTGACCGGTGCCATCCTCGTTTCCCTGTGGCTCGCCGCGCTCAACTATTCGACGGTGGTCCGGCCCCGCGGCGCGGCGGCACCGATCGTTTCGGCCGGTGCCGACGCTCAGGCGATCGTGCTGCGCGTCCTGCTCGACGCCGCGCCGACCCCGCTGCTGGGGATTGAGGGCACGACCGGCCGAGCCCTCAATCGCGCCGCGCGGCAATTGTTCGCGACCGACGACCATGTTCTTCCTTTGCCGACCGAACTGGCTGATCCCTGCGCTACCCACTTGCGCCACGAAGGCCGCAGTTGGCGGATCGACCGGGTGACGGTGACGGGTGGCGGCGATGTCGCCGCGCTGATCGACATCGAGCAGGAGGAGCGCGTTGCCGAGGCACGCGCTACCGCCGACCTGATCCAGGTGCTGGGCCACGAATTGCTCAACGGCCTCTCCCCGATCGTCTCGCTCGCCGATAGCGGAGCGGCGGCGATCGAACGTCCGGTGGTCGACATCGACTTGCTGCGCGAGATCCTCGGCACCCTGTCGCGGCGTGCGGAGGGGTTGCAGCGGTTTACCGAGGGGTATCGGGCGCTCGCCCGGTTACCGGCGCCGACGCGGGCACTGGTGCGATTGCGGGAGATGGCGGACGATCTGGCGCGGTTGTTCATCGGCCGTTGGCCAGCGGCTTCGCTGTCGATCGAGGTAGCGGACGATCTGTGCTGGCCACTCGACCGTGATCAACTGGATCAGGCCATATGGGCGCTGCTCCAGAACGCCGCCGAGGCCGCCGACTCCGATACGGACGCTAGAGTAACGCTGCGCATGTACATCACCGCCACCGGTCTCACGATCGAGATCGAGGACGCGGGCGCGGGCGTGCCGCCCGACGCCGCCACGCGCATTTTCCGTCCCTTCCACACCACCAAGCCGGACGGCACCGGCATCGGCCTCAGCCTCGCCCGGCAGATCGCGCTGGCGCACGGCGGCACGCTGACGCTGCAATCTCACGCGCCGACGCGATTCCGACTGACCCTTTCATAGCCGATCCGGTATTTGAGTTTTGCTTCGAGAAGGCGATTTCCGACACTTTATATCGAATTATCACGCAGAGACGAGGCATCAGGGAAAGCCGCGACATCAGGCGCGGACTTTCTTCTTTACGTCGAACCGCCCGACTCAAACAGCGGCGCAGTGCCGCGCGATGAAATCGGCATGGGCGGGCATGTGGCCGATCGCGGCGTGTGTCACGGCCGCGATCCGCTCCAACCGCGCCCGCACCTCGTCTAGGGGCATCCCAGCCGCCAGCGGATCGTAACCGTCGGCCGTCCGCCCCTGTCCGTCCATGACAGCCAGCCAACTGGTTTTTGTGAACAACTCGTCCCCCTCGCGATACACGCGGCCGGTCCGCGCGTAGATCGCCAGCCGTTCGGACAACGCTTCCGGGATCGGCATCGTGGCGAGCCTGCGCCAGTATTCCGTATCGCGTCGCTCGGTCGCATGAAAATGCAGGATGAGGAAGTCGCGGATGCTCTCGAACTCGGCGGTCATCAACCGATTATATCGGCGCGTGTCCGCAGGCTCGAACGCGCGCGTCGGCAGCATCTCGAGCATGCGGGCGATCCCGGCCTGGATCAGGTGGATGCTGGTCGATTCCAGCGGCTCCATAAAGCCGCTCGCCAGCCCTAGCGCGACGCAATTGCCGATCCAGAACCGATCCACCCGACCGGTGCGGAAGCGGAGTTGCCGCGGCTCGGTAAGCGGTTCGCCATCGAGATTCGCGAGGAGCGTCGCGATCGCTTCGTCGTCGGACAGATGCCGGCTGGCATAGACGTGACCGTTGCCGACACGATGCTGCAACGGAATGCGCCATTGCCAGCCGGCACTTTGCGCGGTGGAGCGTGTATAGGGTGTCAACGGACCAGTGTTGGCGGTGGGGATTGCGACGGCACGATCGTTGGGCAGCCAATGGCCCCAATCCTCGAACGTTGCGCCCATCGCATCGGCGATCAACAGCCCGCGAAATCCGGAGCAATCGATGAAGAGGTCTGCCGCAACGCGTGAACCGTCCGCCAGAACCACCGCGGCGATGAAATCGCGCGAGCCGCTCCGTATCACTTCGACGACACGCCCCTCGCGTCGAACAACACCGGCCGCTTCTGCCTTGTCGCGCAGGAAGCGCGCGTAGAGCGCGGCGTCGAAATGAAAGGCATAGCCGATGTGTGCGAGCGGCGTGTTGCCGGGCTGCGGCGGCATGAACCGTCCGGCGCGCGCCGCGATCGCGCAGATCGAATAGGACTCCAGCGGCTGTGCCTCGCCCGCCACGTGCAACCGCTGCCACATCGCCTCGAACGGCACCGCGCCCTTGTCGATGCCGTACACGCCGAACGGATGGAAATAGCGGTGCCCGCGCCGCCGCCAGTCGACGAACTCAATGCCGAGCTTGAATGTGCCCTGCGTCGCACGGACGAACTCGGCCTCGTCGATTCCGAGCAGTGCGTTGAAGGCCTGGATCGGTGGGATCGTCGCCTCGCCGACGCCGACGGTGCCGATCTCCTCGGATTCGATCAGCGTGATCGCAGGGCCATGTGGCCCCAGAACCCGCGCCAGCGCGGCCGCCGCCATCCAGCCGGCGGTGCCGCCGCCCACGATGGCGATACGCTGTAGCGGCGTGTTGTCGGTCATGCGTCCATCCGGCATTGCAGGAACAGATTGCCGGTCAACCGGCCTTGGCGCGGATCCGCCGCCCCGTGGGGCAGCGTCGTGATCCATCCGGAATGGAGCAGTGCCGCGCGGTAGAGCATCAGCCGGTCGGGCAACGCCGCTATGGTCTCGATTGCCTCGAACCCGTCGTCCTCACCGATGCAGTACCGTCGCGGCGGAGCCGGATCACGTTCACGCGCCGCTTGGTAGACCGGCAGCCGCTCGGCATCGACCGTCTCGAATCCGGTCGCGCGATGACGGAAGAAGGCGGTGCCATCGCGATTATCCGGCGACAGGAAGTGAACGCTCGCGAATTGCAGCCGATCGGCGGTGTCGACATGCGGCACGCGCTGATCCGCGGTCAGTCGTTCCGGCGTGGTGGTGACGAGCGAGAAATTGCCTCGCGCGCGGACCGGACGAACCGGGCAGCCAGTGAAATGCGTCGCGATCAACGGCAAAATACCGTGCACCATCGCGTCGATATAGGCGACCGGCGCGGTACCCAGCAGGCCGGGATAGCCGCTGCCGACTTCGGCCGCCGGCACGAACGCGGCACGATCGGCAGCGAAAGCACGCAGCGCGTCGACCTGCCCCGTCGCACAGTCGACGACGAGCACCGGCTCCCGCTCCGTGCCGACATGGTGCACGGTCAGGGTCGCGCCTGGGGCAAATGCCAGATCATGCCGAACCGTCACCGACGCCCCTCCCTCGAGATAATGCCGGCCTCTCCCTATCAGGAAAGGCCGGCAGGGGTCATCAATAGGTCGCGCGTAACGACAGGCCGAAGCGGCGGTCGTTGAGCTGATATTGCAGCGGCTGGCCGATCGTCCCGATATAGGTGACGTTCATGCGATTGGTGAGGTTCACCGCATCAGCCGAGATCGCGACATGGGTGTTGAGGTTGACGCTCACCGACGCGTCGAGCGACGCATAGGGCTTGGCATATTGCGGCTGGTTGGTGCCCGCCCCGAACGTCTGATCGAGGTAGCTTGACCGCCAGTTATAGGCGAGCCGCGCGGTCAGCGGCCCCTTCTCGTACAACCCGATCAGATTGTAATTGTGCTTCGACAGTTTCTCGAGCGGCAGCTGCGAGGACTGGCCGGACCCGGCGACCGCGAACGGATTGGTGACGTTCGAGTCGACATAGGTGTAATTGGCCTGCACGCCGAACCCGCTGAACAGACCGGGCAGGAAGTCGAGGAACTGCTGATAGCCGATCTCGGCGCCCTTGACGGTGCCCTTGCCCGAATTGAGCACGGTGCTGACGTCATAGGCGCGGCCCTGGAACGTCTGGACCAGCGTACCGCTCGCCAGGAACCCGTCGACCTTCTTGTAGAACAGCCCGCCGGTCACCGATCCGGTCGGCGCGAAATACCATTCGGCGGTCAGGTCGAAGTTGTTGGACTCAATCGGATTTAGGCGCGGATTGCCGGAGCTGGCGCTCGGGCGACCGGTGATTGGATTGACCTGGTTGGCATTGTTGAGCGTGAGATTGGTCGACAATTGGTCGAAGTTCGGTCGCGCCAGCCCCTTTGAATAGGCGAAGCGCATCTGGAACTCTTCGGTCAGCCGCGCGCGCAGGTTCACGCTGGGCAACGCGCGGGTGTAGCTCTTGTCGACGGCCAGCGGCGAGGTGGTGCCGTTGGAATTGAATTGCGTCCCAAACGAGGTGAGGTCGGTCTTGACCAGCCGTACGCCGGCATTGCCGTCGAAGCGGATGCTGCCCGCCTCGAACGCATAATCGGTCGAGCCCCAGACGGTGTAGGTCTTTTCGGTCTGCGCATTGAGATCGCCGGGGGTGAAGGCGTCCTTGGTCTTGGCGCCGAACAGCGCGTACAGCGCCTTGGTCTGCTTCCACACGTCGCCGGTCACGCCCCCGCCGCCGGGCAGCGCCGGATAGAGCAGCCCGCCGGTCACGCTCTTGCCGTCGAAGAAGTTCGGCGACGGTGCCGCCATTGCCAGCTGTGGATTGCGGCTGAGCGGGATCAGCGCCGTGCCGTCCTTCGCCGAGCACGACGGATCGGGGCCGGTCGCATAGAGGCAGACGCCATTCCAGGTGCCGCGCAGGTCGATCGAATTGTCCGAATAGCGCGCCCCACCGCGCAGCTTCTGCAGGAAGCCGCCCTCGAGATCATATTCGATGTCATAGGCAAGCGCGAGCGTGTCGGCGTCGTTGCGTTGCAGCGCGTCGGCGATGAACGGCGTCGCGTAATTGGCGGGATTGGTCAGCAGCGCCTTGTCGCGCACATCCCAGCGCGGACGGCTGCCGCGCAGGTCGAAGTCGATGATCGACGGGTGCGGCGATCCGGTCGGCGTGTTCTGGCCTGCGGCGGTGAACAGCGTAAGGACGTGGCCGTTGCGATCGGCGTTGTAATAGCTCTTCAGATACTGGACGTCGAAATGGACCTTGGCGCGTTCGGTCGCCTGCCAGTCGGCGGCGAGCGTGAAGTTCTGGCTCTGGCTCCACAATTGCTGGTCGAAGCGGCCGGTCTCGAAATTCTGCTGCTGCAGCGATCCCGATGTCGCATAGCCGTCCTTGTTGAACGTGAAGGTCGAGCCGGGCAGCGGGTTGGACTCCGAACCGCCGTTGACGGTGTAATAATAGGCACCGCGGCGGTTGAACCAGTATTTGGCGAGCTGATACTGGCCGGTGACGAGCAGATTGTCCGCCGCCTGCCACTGGATCGCGGCAGCGACGCCCAGCCGGCGCCGGTCGCCGAGATCGTCATAGACCTGCATCCCCATCGGCGCCTTGGCATTGGCGGGCGCGCCGGCGATCGATCCGGCGGGGATCGGGTTCTGCGGGTTGGCGAGGATGCCGTCCTGGCGATAGGCGCTGGTCGAATAGACCGCATTGGCGAGGATACCGATCTCGCCGATCCCGGTGTCGAAGCGGTTGCTGTACAGCCCCGACGCCGAATAGCCGAACTTGTCGACACGGTCGTAGTAATTGCCGCGGACGGTGCCGCTGATCGTCTGGCCGGCCTGATCGAACGGCAGCCGCGTGCGCAGGTTCACCGCTGCACCGACGCCGCCCTCAATGATGTTGGCGGGGGCGTTCTTGTAGACGTCGATCCCGGCGAGCAGCTCGGGCGGGATGCCTTCCAGATCGAAGGCGCGACCGCCCGATGCCGAATAGACCGCGCGGCCATCGAGGAAGTTCTGAACTTGGGTGAGCCCGCGAACGGTGATCGCCGGCGACGTGCGGTGATCGAAGTCGGTCGCCCCCTCGCCGTAGCGCCGCTGGATCTGCACACCGGTGATGCGTTGCAGCGCCTCGGTGGTGTTGGCGTCGGGCAGCTTGCCAATGTCCGTCGCCTGCACCGAGTCGAGGATCTGGCTGGCGTTGCGCTTCAGCGCTTGCGCCGAGCGCAGCGATTCACGGACGCCGGTTACGACGACGTCCTGTTCCGCTTGGTCCTGTTGCCCGACCTGAGAGGCGTTCAGCGTGCCAGTCGCGCCGCCACCCTGTTCAACACTGACGCCGCCCTGCGCCGCGGAGGTTGCGCCCGCCTGCGCACCGGCCACTCCGCTCGATCCACAGACGGTGATCGCCACCATCGATGCACCAATGAGCCAACGCACTTCCAGCTTCCGCATATACCCCTCCTCACGTCGTCGCCGTCTCACGGCTAACCTAGGCTATATCGCACGTTTGCAAATGCCGGACAAATATAATTATCGTATTTTACGATGACAGTAATTTTGTTTCAACCCTTTGATACTTAGTGACCTTTTGTTCGATTTCCCCGATATAAAATGTGGATGGCCGTGTAGATGTAGCCGACGAAAACCGGCGCGGGCAGGTGGAGCGCAATGCCCAAGCAACCGAATTACGCTGGCATAGAGGGCGATCACGCGACGCGGGTTCACGACGCGGCGCGCTGCGTAGCGCCAAGGTCCAGACCATGTCGTCAACGGCAGCGCACCGCTACATAAAGGCTCGCTGATGCCCGAAGGGATCACCGTCTGTCACCGCAAGCAGCACTGACTCAAGCGTGAAGCCTTCACCATCGACTTTACCTGCCCGCCGATGGAAGCCCGTGGATCGACATGCCTCTGACGAGGAAGGCGCGCGCCGACCACCGCATCGCGGCGCTAGCGACGACATCGCGGCGAAACTCGCTAGTCCGCCCGCTTCTGGACGCTCCTCAACAGGCGAGTCATAGCGCGCGGAACCTGAAGTCGCGAAAACGCGCCTCACCCTTGCCCGCGGCATACAAACCGGGGCGCAGCATCAGAAACCCGCCCCGGACGTTGTGATGATAGCCGGAGACTTCCATGCCGCGGTCGAAACGCTGCCAGCTTCGACCATCGTCGCCCGAGGTATGGATCGCGACGATGTGGCGTTTGTTGGCGATCCTGATCCGCATCCGTCGCCCGTGCGGATTGGCGGGACGGCCGCGCTCGATTCCATATTGATGCGTCACGAAGCGCTGCTCGTCGAAGCCCAGCCCGCAATACAGGCGGTCGTCGTAGAACAACACCAGACCGGCGGTCGTGCCCGGCGCGATCTCGATGTCGCAATCGAATTGATACGCCTGGTCGCCCGCGATCAGCAGCAGCGGGGATGAGTCGGATGGCGCGGTGCCGGTGCTGCGGAGGATCAGCGCACCCGCCTCGGTACGGACGCGTGCGGCCTCCTCCGGCTGCGGGCGGAAGAAGTTCCACTTCGTGCCCAGCGCCAACGGGCGGTCGAACGCGTCCGACAGCGACTGGCCATGCGGCCCTTTCCGGCCGCCGCGCGGCGCAGGTAACGGGGCCGACAGATCGCCGCCGGTCATCCGGAACCAACCATCGGCGGTCCAGCGGACCGGATCGAGCAGCACCTGCCGGCCGAGCGTCCAGAAACCGTTCTCGAACCCGTGATAGACCGACCACCAGCCGCCATCCGGTGCCTGCACCAGGCTGGCATGGCCGCGCGACCACCAGCGCTCCTCGTTCGATACGGTACGGACGACCGGATTGCCGGGATCGTTCTCCCACGGACCATGGATCGAGCGGGATCGCGCGACGATCACCATGTGCCCGGTCGGCGGCCCGGCGGTGCCCCCGACCGCGGTGATCATGTAGAACCAGTCGCCGCGGCGGTGGATCTTCGGACCTTCCGGGCTGAAGCCCTCGACGTCCCAATCGTCGGGATAGCGCCACGGGTCGTAGACATGCTCGACCGCGCCGACCGTCGACAGACCGTCCGGCGCAAGGCGGATGCGGTCGCCGCCGGAAAGGAACAGCCAGCGCGAGCCATCCTCGCCGACCGCATGGCATGGGTCGATATGGCGGTGGAGCCCGAGCGATACCGGGTCCGACCACGGACCGTCGATGTGATCCGCCCAACTGACGTAGATGTCGTTCGGCGTCGCCTTCACCGGTATATAGAGGAAGTAGCGGCCGGCGTGCTTTTCGAGGCTGACCGCCCAGACCGCGCCGATGTTGCGGGTGAGCGCGGCGGTGCGCGGGGCCCAGTTCAGCAGGTCGCGGCTATGCCAGATCGTCAGACCGGGATAGCTGTCGAAGCTGGAGAAGGTCATGTAATAATCGTCGCCATCCTTCAGGATGGCGGGATCGGGCCGATCGCCACCGATCAGGGGATTCAGGAAGCGCCCGTCGCCCAGATCGGCGATCCGCTGCCCATCGTGGCCGCGTCGCCACGTCTGATCGCCCCCCCGCGTCGCATCCGCCGGCCCGGTGCCAAGCATCGTCGCGCTGCCGCCGGCCAGCGCGAGGCCGAATGCGTCACGGCGATTGATACCGGTCATCGTGCACCTCCTCTGACGTCGTGACGCCGCATCAACTGCCCGGCTGGATATAGGGCACGCGTGCGAACAACTCGCGCTGCCACCGGCGCGGATCGTCGGCGACATGGCTGTCGACATCGAAGATCATCGTGGCGCGCCGCGGCAACGTGTAGGCGGGCCAAGGCGCGCTTCCGGTTGTGGCAAAGCGGACGAAGGCGTCCTGCATCGTACGCGACACCTTCCGTGCCGCGGGTCCGGTGCCGGTCTTCGCGCCGGGGGCGTCGAGCGTGCCGAACACCAGCGGGATGTCATGGGTGTGGAAGGCACCGCGCACCGGGTCGATCGGCGATCCGAAATCGAGCTGATAGACCCACGCCGGCGTCCCGGCGCGGGCGCGCGCCTCCGCTTCCTCCACCTGCCCGCGCCAGCTTCGCCCCGCGGTCGTCGCGGCCCATAGCACGTCGGCGGGCGACCAGCCGGGCTCGCGGCGGCGATATTCGGCGACGACCCATTCGGGCAGGATGTCGACACGCAGCTCCCGCGCCATGCGGTCGGGCAGGTTCGCCCAGTCGAGGCCGCGCACCAGCGCGCCGTCAGGCGAGATGAAGCCGCGCGTCTCGTCGCGGACGTTGCCGAGCAGCATCGGCACCGAAAGCCCCTGCGGGCTCGCGTCCGGCCAGAACGGGTGCCGCGACAGATGCCGCATGTCGAGCACGGGCGCGAACGAGACGTTGCCTCCCATGATCGGGTCGGTCGCACTCAAGGCCTCGACCAGCCGCGCGGCGGGCATCACGAGCAACGGCGCGAGGTCCCGCTCGGCGACTCCCGCCTTCGCCAGAAAGGCGCGCGCACGGTCGTGCGCGTGGAGCGGCCCGGAGGCGGTGACCTGCTGCCCGCTCATCGTGATCGCGCGGTGGAACAGTCCGGCCGCGGCAGGCATCGCGGTCATGGTCGCGATCTTCGCGCCGCCGCCCGACTGGCCGAACACCGTCACCTGCCCCGGGTCGCCCCCGAAAGCGGCGATATTGTCGCGCACCCAGCGCAACGCGATCATCAGGTCGAGCTGCCCGGCATTGCCACTGTCGGCGAAACGCGGATCGAGCCGCGCGAGATACAGATAGCCAAAGGCGTTCAGCCGGTGGTTGACCGTCACCACCACCACGTCGCCCCGCGCCGCCAGCGCGTGGCCGTCGTTCATCGGATCGGTGACGCTGCCGGTCGCATAGGCGCCGCCGTGGATGTAGACGAGCACCGGCTTGCCCGCGCGACGATCCGCCGCAGCCGTCCAGACGTTGAGGAACAGGCAATCCTCGTCCTGCGGACCGAGCCGCGTCGCTTGCGGGCAGACCGGCCCGAAGGTCTGGGCGGGTCGTATTTCGCCGGGCATCGCGACCGCGACCGGCGCCCGGAACCGCTCGGCGCGGCCGTAGCGAATGCCGCGGAACGCCAGCACGCCGCTCTCGGCGGTGCCGACGAAGCGGCCGGCGGGCGCATCGACGACCGGCGGGGTAAGCGCCCGCGCCGGCAGCGCCGCAAGACCAGCCGCGCCCGCGATCACCGCGCGACGACTCCACTCAGCGCCGGACATCGAGCCCGCCATCAAGCCACGCCTCCAGATCGGCCTGCCGGAACAGCCCCGCATCCCCCGGCAGCGAATGTTTGAGCGCGGCGAGCGCCAGCCCGGCGCGCGCCGCCTCCGCCGCCCCGCCCCCCGATCGCATTGCGTGGAGCACGCCGGCGGCGAAGGCGTCGCCGCCGCCGATCCGGTCGACGATCCCCGCGAGCACGATCTCCGCCGTCTGCTCGGCGCCGTCGCGCGTATCGATCCGCGCCGATAGCCGATGCAGATCCGCGTGTTCGACTTGCCGCGCGGTCGAGGCGATCATGCGCAGCTTGGGGAATGCCGCGAAGGCCGCCTCCGCGGCGTGACGGCGGCGATCGGCTCCGTCGCCCGAGAAATCGTCACGCCCCAGCAGCAACGAGATGTCGCGATGGTTGCCGAACAGCAGATCGGCCTTGCGCACCAGCGCGGTCAGGATGCCGCGCGGGTCCGAATCCCAGCGCTGCCACAACTTGCCGCGCCAATTGCCGTCGAACGAGATCGCCACGCCCCGTGCCTCGGCCGCCTCTGCCGCAACCAGTGCGCTTTGCGCCGGCACCGGGCCGAGCGCGGGCGTGATCCCCGAAAGATGCAGCCGGTCCACTCCGTCCAGCAGCCGGTCCCAGTTCCAGGCGGCGACCGGTGCTTGCGCGAACGACGAACCGGCGCGGTCGTAGATCACTTCGCTGGCGCGCGATCCGGCACCGGCGGTGACGAAATACAGCCCCATCCGCTCGCCACCGGTCTGGATCGCGGCGGTGTCGACGCCGTGGCCGCGCAAGGCCGTGACGGCGGCGCGGCCGAGATCGTTGTCGGGGACGATCGTCGCCATTCCCACGTCATGTTCGAGCCGCGCGAGTTGCGTGACGACATTCGCCTCCGCGCCGCCGATCCATACATCCAGACGCGGCGTCTGGAGCAACAACTCGCGCCCCGGCGGACTGAGCCGAAGCAGCACTTCGCCGAACGCGAGCAACCTGCCCATCGCGATCCCTCTCTCCTGTGGCAGGCCGCACGCCGTTGCGCGCGGGCGTCCCGTCCGCGTCAACGCGCCAGCCAGCCCCCGTCGACCGCCAGAATGTGCCCGTTGACGTAATCCGCGGCGCGGCTGGCGAGGAACACCGCCGCCCCGCCGAGATCCTCGGGCGTGCCCCAGCGGTCGGCGGGAATCCGCGCGAGGATCGATGCCGAGCGATCGGCATCCGCGCGCAGCTGCGCGGTATTGTCGGTGGCGATGTAGCCGGGCGCGATCGCGTTCACGTTGATGCCCTTGGCCGCCCATTCGTTGGCGAGCAGCTTCGTGATCCCCGCCACTCCCGATTTCGACGCGGTGTAGCTGGGCACGCGAATCCCGCCCTGAAAGCTGAGCATCGAGGCGATGTTGATGATCTTGCCGCTGCCGCGCGCGATCATGTGGCGGCCCGCGGCCTGGCTGAGGAAGAACACGGTCTTGACGTTAATGTTCATCACGTCGTCCCAGTCCTGCTCGGAGAAGCCGGTCGCGTCCGCACGTCGGATGATCCCGGCGTTGTTGACCAGGATGTCGACCGCGCCGAGTTCGGCCACGGCGGTGTCAACGATCCGCGCGACCGGTTCGATCGACAGCAGATCGGCCTCGATGAAGGTCGTGCGACGCCCGAGCGCGTGCGCCTTGGCGATCGTTTCCTCGGGCGGAATATGGCCGACGACCGCGAGATCGGCCCCCGCCGCCGCGAGCGCCAGCGCGATGCCCTGCCCGATCCCGGTGTTGGCACCGGTGACGAGCGCGACCTTGCCGGTCAGGTCGAAGGGATGAGTCATGATCGTGCGCTCCCCTCAGGCCAGCTGACAGATGTCGAGCACGTTCATGTCGGTATAATCCTGATTCTCGCCGGCCATCGCCCAGATGAAGGCATAGGCCTTCGTCCCCGCCCCCATGTGGATCGACCATGGCGGCGAGATCACCGCTTCCTCATTGGCCATGACGATGTGCCGCATCGCCTCGCCCTCGCCCATGAAGTGCATGACGCGGTCGTTGGGACCATCCAGCTCGAAGTAGAAATAGATTTCCGAGCGGCGCTCATGGACGTGCGGCGGCATCGTGTTCCACACGCTGCCCGGCTTCAGCACGGTGAGCCCCATCACCAGTTGCGCCGAATCGCAGACGCCGGGGATGACGAGCTGGTAGATCGTGCGCTCGTTCGATTCCTCCAGACTGCCGCGATCCAGCGCGTTGGCGTCGGCGATGCCCAGCTTGCGGGTCGCGAACGCTTTGTGCGCGGGGCAGGAGGCGAGATAGAAGCGCGCTCCCTCGCCCGCGAACTCGACGTCGGTCGCGCCCATCGTGACGTAGAGGCAGTCCTTGCTGGCGAGCGCGAACGTCTCGCCGTCGACCGTGACGCTGCCGTCGGCCGCGCCGACGTTGACCACCGCCATTTCGCGGCGCTCGAGGAACGGGTGCCCCTTGGCCGAGGCGGGCTCTTCCTGCGCGGGCAGCCTGACCGGCGCCCCCGCCACCGCGACGCCGCCGATCACGAAGCGATCGGCGTGGGTGTAATTGAGGACGACCTCGCCGGGACGGAACAGCCCGGCGATCAGGTAACGGTCGCGCAGCTCGTCGTTGGAGACGCACTCCATCATGTCGGGATGCGTGGCGTAATAGGTGCGGTCGAACATGGCGGCTCCGTTCAGTCGATCGAATGGCCGGTCGAGAAGAACGACGGCGAAACGCATGGCTGGCGTCGCCGGCACGCCTCCTCTCCCCGGCGTCCGCCTGATTGGTAACCGGTGTCAAATGATGACGCAAGTCCCGGCGTCGGCGGACGTGTCAGCTCGCGAGGGTGGCGACCGAGGCGCGACGGATCAGCGTCGAGGGGAACAGCGACGGCTCACGAACCTCGCTTTCGCCCTCTTCGGCGATCAGCTTGAGCGCGGCGGAGCGCGCCATCGAGGCGATCGGCCAGCGCACCGTCGTCAACGGCGGCCAGATATGCGCAGCGATCGGCGTATCGTCGAACCCGACGACCGACAGGTCGCGCGGCACGTCAAGCCCGCGCTGGCGCGCGGCATGGATCACACCAGCGGCCATCTCGTCGTTCGAGGAGAAGACCGCGGTCGGCCGCGGCATCAGATCAAGCAGCCGCTCGCCGGCATTCAGCCCGCTCTCGAAGGTGTAATTGCCATCGGCGATCAGGCTGCGCGGCAGTTTCAGCCCGGCGGCGGCGATTGCTTCCTCGAACCCCAGCCTCCGCTCGCGCGCCGACCGGAAGCCGTGCGGTCCGGCGACGAAGCCGATCAGCCGGTGGCCGTGCCCCAGCAGATGCTCGGTCGCGGCGCGCACCGCCTCGCGATCGTTGGAGGCTACCGAATGCTGCGGATCGTCGAGTTCCGCCGAGCCCATGCGGACGTACCGGCAGCCGATCTGCTCGCACAGCTTCGCGACCGAGTCGTTCTCGCTCACCGGCGGCATCAACAACACGCCAAACAGCCGCTGCCGCTCCAGAAAGTGGCGCAAATCCTCTAGCATCGTCGCCGAGCCGCGATCGAGCGGGCGGACGACCATCTCGAATTCGGTGTCGCGCAATCCCTCCAGCATTCCCTGCTGGACGTTCATCACCGTCTGCGCGTTCGGATTGTCGTGGACCAGCCCGATCAGGAAGTTGCGGCGCAACGCCAGCGCGCGCGCCTGCGGATTGGGAATGTACCCCAGTTCGCCGATCACCGCCTCGACCTTCGCGCGCGTCTCCTGATTGAGGAGCGGCGATTGGTTGATGACGCGGCTGACGGTCTTTTTCGACACGCCCGCAACCCGCGCCACGTCGTTGATCGTCGGCTGTCCGGTCTTGCGCATCGCCGGGTGATAACGCCCCCCTCCCCCCGCCGCCACTCAAAACCGTCCTGACTGCTCTTGCCTTTGACACCGGTTTCCCATAGCCATGGCGCAACACATCAAACATGGGGGGGATGGCGTGATCGCCGACCGATCGACCGACAACGACATCGCCCGACGCTTCGTCGCGGCGCGCCGCGACGGGGTCGCGCTGCCGGTATATCCGGGCATCAAACCACTGACGATGCACGAGGCCTACCGCATCCAGGACGAAGCGATCGCGCTCGACGCGCGGCCGGTCGCGGGGTGGAAGGTCGGCAAGATCGATCCGCCGCTGGAGGTGCGCAATCGGCTGACCGGTCCGATCTTCGCCGATCAAGTGACGCATGACGACAATGCCGCGATGCCGGTGTTCGCCGAGGGCTTCGCGGCGGCGGAAGCGGAGTTCCTGCTGCGCCTGTCCGCCGCGCCCCCGCCAGAGAAGAAGAGCTGGTCGATCGACGAAGCGCGCACGATGATCGACGCGGTGCATGTCGGGATCGAGATCGCCAGTTCGCCCTATCCGGGGATCAACGCCGACGGCCCGCTGGTCACGATTTCCGATTTCGGCAACAACAACGGGCTGGTGGTGGGCGCGGCGATCCCGGACTGGGCGGATGCGACGCTCGACGATTGGCCGGTCACGCTGTCGATCGACGATACGCCGATCGGCACCGCCACGACGGCGACGATGCTCGACGGGCCGTTCGGTGCGGTCCGCTTCCTGCTCGAACATGCCGCGGTGCGCGGGCTGAAGCTGTTGCCGGGCCAATGGATTTCGACCGGGGCTGTCACCGGCGTACATGAAGTGCGGGTGGGCGACCGGATCGAGGCGCGCTTCGGCGCCTCGCTTCGCATCGGCTGCACGATCGTGGCACGCTAGCACGCACAACAACAAGCAGCCGAAGGCGGCGAGACGGCAAACGCCGCCGCGGGAGAGGAACGGGACATGTCGACGGGCGAGGAAGCCATCTCCGGGACGGTCGAGCGGGTCGGACGCTATCGCTGGGTGATCTGCGCGCTGCTGTTCGCGGCGACCGCGATCAACTATGTCGACCGGCAGATGATCGGCGTGCTCAAGCCGACGTTGCAGGCCGAATTCGGTTGGACCGAGAGCGACTTCGCCACGATCATCTTCTGGTTCCAGCTCGCCTATGCGATCGGTTATGTCGGGTTCGGGAAGATCGTCGACACGCTGGGCGCGCGCGCCGGCTATACGGTCGCGATCCTGATCTGGACGGTCAGCCACATGGCGCACGGCCTCGCCACCTCGGTCACGACCTTCGCGATGGCGCGCTTCGGGCTGGGCGTGGGCGAAGCGGGCAACTTTCCGGCGGGGATCAAGGCGGTGACCGAGTGGTTCCCGCAGCGCGAGCGCGCCTATGCGATCGGGCTGTTCAACGCGGGGGCGAACATCGGCGCGATCCTCACACCGTTGCTGGTGCCGGCGCTGGTGCTCGCGTTCAGCTGGCGGGTTGCCTTCTACGCCACCGGCGTGTTCGGCATCGTCTGGCTGATCGCCTGGCTCGCCCTCTATCGTCGCCCCGACCAGCATCCGCGTGTCACCGCCGCCGAACTGGCCTACATCAATCAGGACCCTGCCGATCCGGTCGAGCCGCTGTCGTGGGGGCGCGTCGCGACCTATCGCGAGACCTGGGCCTATGCGCTGGGCAAGTTCTGCATCGATCCGATCTGGTGGTTCTTCCTGTTCTGGCTGCCCGGCTACCTGTTCGAGCGTTACGATATGGATCTCAAGACCTTCGGGCTGCCCTTGGCCGCGATCTACCTGATCTCGGACGTCGGTTCGATCGCGGGCGGATGGTTGTCCTCGCGGCTGATCGGCAAGGGGTGGAGCGCGAACGCCGCGCGCAAGCTGACGATGGCGATTTGCGCGACCTGCGTGCTGCCGATCTTCTTCGCGCAAAGCATTTCCAGCGTATGGGGTGCCGTGGCGGTGATCGGGCTGGCAACCGCGGCGCATCAGGCGTTCTCGGCCAACCTCTATGCGCTGCCGTCGGACATGTTCCCGCGCGGCGCGGTGGGCTCGGTGGTCGGGATCGGCGGGACGATCGGCGCGATCGGCGGCATGGGGATGGCGCTGTTCACCGGCTATATCCTTGATGCCACCGGCAACAATTACTCGGTGCTGTTCGCGATCGCGGGCTCCGCCTATTTCGTCGCGCTCGCATTGGTCCATCTGCTGTCGCCGCGGCTGGCGCGGGTGGATGCGCGCTGAGATGACGCGCGCCACGCTGCTCGCCGCCGCCTCGCTCCTGTCACTGGTGGCGACACCGGCGGTCGCGCAGGACGGGTTGCTGTTCCGCGCCTCCGCCGATCGCACGCTCGAGGCCGAGGTCGCGGGCGGCGATCCGGTGCCCAACTTCCGCGCCAAGGTGGACGTGGTGCCGGACGGCAGGATCGGCGGTGCGGCGCGCTGGGCCGACGACGGCTATGTCGCATGGAAGGCACCCGGCAACATCCGGGCACAGCGCGGGACGCTGGCGTTCTTCTGGCGCGCGCGGACGCCGGTCGGCACCACGCCGTTCAACATCTTCCGCGTCGCCTTCGCCGATCATTCGAGCTGGGACATGGCGTTCCTGCGCATCGACTGGAACGGCCACGGCTTCGACGCCTTCGTCACCGACGCCAATCTGTCGCGCGTGCGCGTGTCGTGGCGGATCGACCAGCCGCCTGCCGCAAGCGACTGGACGCATATCGCCTTCGCCTGGGATGAGACGATCGGGGTGCGGTTGTTCGTCGATGGACGCGAAGTGGCCCGCAAGGACCAGAAGGCGGACCTCGACACCGGGCTCGACCAGTTCGGCATGGCCGGACGCGTGCTGTCGCCGCATCAGGTGCAGAGCCGCTACAATTTCATGCGCGGGTCGGACCTGGACGAGATTCGCGTCTACGACCGGATGCTCGACGCCCCTGCCGCCGCCGCGCTGGCAGCGGGGCGCGAGCCGGTGGTTTCCGAGCCGACCGCCAGCGGCCGGCGGCAGGCGTGGCTGCATCGCTTCGGCTGGGATACCGGTACCCCGCCGCTGGTGCGCGATCCCGTCACGCGCGTCCGCAAGGTCGAATTCGCCGATGCGCGCGACCAGAAACAATGGATGTGGAAAGGCGTCGACGGGATCGCCGAGACGACGTGGCCGGGCGTCTACAATCGCTCGCGCCTGCCGGGCCGCAACGACTATTTCACGCTGCCCGACTGGAACACCTATGTCGAAGGCGGTGGCCGCTACGACCTGACCGTGCCCGCGGATGAGGCGTTCAACCAGATCGAACTGCGCGGCGCCGCTTATGGCGCGCTGACGTGGAACGGTGCGCGGCTGGCGACGCGGCCGCAAGGCGTGGTGCGCAGCGTCGCGCGGGTCGAGCGACGCACCGGCGGCACGCTGAGCTTCGCCAACATCATGCCCGAACAGCCGATCCAGGAACTTTGGGCCTATGACATCGGTGCCGGCGACGTGCCCGGTGGTAGCTTCCAGCTGAGCTATACGATCGACCCCGCGGTGGCTCCGCAACTGGCCGCCCTCGCGCCGCTGCGACACTATCTGGCGGGCCGCTACGCGCCCGACGAGCGCGCGACCCTGATCGCGATGCCGACCGAAGGACAGAAGGTCGCCGTCGGCGCGGCGGGGGCGCAGACCAAGGCTGCGGAACGCGTCGCCGGCGCGGCACCGATCGTCCACGTCCTGATCCCGCAGAGCTTCGGCGCCGCCTTCGCCGACCAGCCGCTCGCGCGCGCCTGGGATTACGGCTGGCAGAACGTCCACGATGGGCTCGACGGCGTCGCGATCGACGTGCCCGCGCTGGCGGGCAGCGCGCCCGTGCCGCTCGACATCCGCGTCGCCGATCCGCTGTGGCCGGGACGCGACTTGATCGACGTCCAGCTTTCGGTGCCGGCGGGCAAGGCGCGGACGCTGTGGCTCGACCTGCGCGACCGCATCCTGCCCGACAAGCCGATGATGCTGTCGATCGCCTCGGCCGACCCGGCGTTCGGGGTCGACAGCCTCAAGGGGGCGCGCGTCCGGCTGGTGTTCAAGCCACGCGCCGCGGCGCTGAAGGAGCATGTCGCCGATCGCTTCCATCAGGTGAAGGACAATTGGGCGTTCCTGGTCGAGGAACATACCGCCTCTCGTCGCGCCGCGCTCTACGACCGGCTCTACACCGACATCTCGGACCTGCTGCGCGTCGATCCGGATCATCCGCAGGCGCGCGCCTATTGGGCGGACATCGACTATCGCCCCGAGAACCTGCCCGCGGTCACGCTGCCCGCCGTTCCGGCCGGCGTCCCGGCATGGGCGTTCCGGCAGGTCGAGGAGCTGAAGCTGGTCCGCCGCTTCTTCGAATGGTGGATCGACGAGCGGCAGGTGCCTTACGGCGACTTCGGCGGCGGGCTGTCCGACGACACCGACCTCGTCCAGCAATGGCCGGGCCTCGCGCTGATGGGGGTGATGCCCGACAAGCTGAACGCCTCGCTGCGCGCGCTGTCCGATGCGGTCTACAAAAACGGGATGATGACCGACGGGCTCGGGACGATCACCACCGACGAACTGCACGCCTACGAAGAGGGAATGAACGCCGATGCGGCGCGGCTCTATCTCAACTGGGGCGAGCCCAGGGCGGTCGAGCGGCTGATGGCGACGGTGCGCGGGCTGGACAAGGTGATCCTCACCAACCCCGCCGGGCACCGGCATTTCGCCTCCAGCTGGTACGGCGCGACGACGATGTACCGCGACGATCCCTGGGCGTGGCAGAAACCGTACAGCTTCACGGTGATGCATGCCCCGCTGCTGATCGGGCTCTACAACGCCAATCCCGTCGCGCGCAGCCTCGTCACCGACGTGATCGACGGCTGGATGGCGCATGGCACGCGCGACGCAAACGGGCACTGGCGCTATCCGAACGAGATCAACTGGCGGACCGATCAGGTGCGCGCCGGGGATGGCGGCGGAGCGTCGACTCCGCTGCAATCGGCGTGGGCGGCATGGCGTTTCTCGGGCGACGCGCGCTTCCTGCGCCCTTGGGAGACGCGGATCGCGAAAGGCGACGTCCGCGAGATCGCGGAGGCGCCCGCGTTGATCCCGGGGCTGCCCGCGCTGACTGGCGGCAGCGAACTGGCGACGCTGGCTGCGGTCGAGCGCAGCGGCGATCCCGCCCCGCTCGCCGCGCTCCACGCCGCGGGCGCGACCGAGAAGACGCAGCGCATGTACATGCTCACCGAAGGCCATTGGTGGTCCGATCGCGTCGACATGGATACCAGCCTGCTCCAGCGCGAGCGGCTAGGCGGCGTCGCCTTGCGCCGCAACCAGACGTGGCCGGGGCACGTCGTCAGCTGGCGCTTCGCCGCGCCGGGTGACGGCACCGATGTCGCGCTTCTCGTCCGCGACGCGACGCAGCGCCATTTCCGCGTGATCGCCCACAATCTCGCCGATGCGTTGCGACAGGCGCAGATGACCGGGTGGAACGTCGCGCCGGGCCGCTGGACGATGCGGGTCGGCACCAGCACCGACGACGGGCGCACGGTCAATTGGCAGGCCCCGCCGACCACGATAACCCTGGAACGCGGCAGCAGCGTTCCGGTCGGTTTCGCGCCGCATGTGACGACCGTGCTCGACCTGACGCTCGTCGACGAGGCGCGCGCGGTCGAGACGCGGCCGGATCTCGGCATCGGCACCGACGACGTGGTGCGACGCGGCGCGCGCGCGATCGTGACCGTCCACAGCCTCGGCGGCGCGCCGACGACGGGCGGAATCGCGCGCCTGATCGATAGCGCCGGCACCGAAGTGGCGCGCGCCCCCATACCGCCGCTCGCCGCCCCGCTCGACCTTCGTCCGCGCGTCGCGACCGTGCCGCTCGCGATCCCGCGCGGGGCCGCGGCGCGGGAACTGACGGTGGAGGTGGCATTGACCGGCGATGCGGCGGAGGTGACGCGCGCCAACAATCGCGTGCCGCTGCCGAAATGATCACACCCACGCGACGCGCGGCGCTGGCCGGATTGCTCGCGACGACGCTTGCGCCGCGGCTCGAGGCAGCAAAGACACCGGTAACCAAAGCGTCACTCCACGCGCTTCTCGATCGCGCCGCCGCCCTGCCCCCACGCGTCGGACGCGCGCTTCTCGACCCGGTCGACCCCGCTGCGCTGGACGAAAGCGCCAGGCTCGACCTGCTGACCGCACGCGCCGGGCTCGCCTGCGATGCCGCGCTGGCGACGATCGGCGCACCGGGCCGCAGCCCCTATCGCGTCAGTGCGCGCACCGGCATTTGGCAGCGCGCCACCGATCCCGCGGCGATCGATGCCGAGCGGGAGGCGGTGGTCGCCGATGCAAAGCGAGGCGTGATGCTGCCACGCGCCGCGCTCGACGATACGGTCGCTGCGATCCACGCTCGCGTCGCGGCGCCGGCGGTCACCGCCGCGCTCCAACGGCTTGCCGGAGCGCTGGCGGCGCTGCGCGAACAGGCACCGCCGCCGGGGATGCTCCATTTGCCGCACGGTCCGGCGTGGTATGCGCTTCTGCTGCGGCGACACGGCGTGGCGGTGTCGCCCGTGGCTGCCGATCGCCTGCTCGCGCGCGAAGAGGCGCGACTGATGACGCGGGCGCAGGCGCTGTTCGCCGCGCGTGGCGATCGGAACGGGGTGCTCGGCGATCGGTACCGACGATTGTGGCGCGACGCGCGCTACCACTATCCCGACGATGTCCGCGGTCGTGCGGCCGCGGTGGACGACATGAACGGCGTGCTCGCGACGATCCGCGCGACGTTGCGTGGAATTGTCCCGGATGTCCCGTCATGGCCGCTCGACGTAGCGGTGCGCGGGATGACTGCTTCGGAACTGGCCGCCGGCGTTCAGGGCTTTCGCCAACTGCCGACCCCGACCGCCTCGGGCGCCTATGTGGTCGATCTCCGCCGCATCGCGGCGCGGCCACGCTGGACCTTGCCAAGCGTGGTCGCGCACGAACTGCTACCCGGGCATTTGCTTCAGATGCCGCTGGAAGCCAGCAGGCCTCCCCATCCGCTACGGCTGGAATATGCGGTCGGCTTTCCCGAAGGCTGGGCCATTCACGCCGAGGAGATGGCCGCCACGGCTGGATGGCTCGGCGACGACCCGCTCGTTGCGCTCGGGCATCTCCACTGGTTGCTGTTCCGGGTAAGCCGCGCGCGCGCCGATCTGGCGATCCACTGGCGAGGAACCCCGATCCCCGAGGTGCGCCAGCGTTTTGAGCAACTACTTGGCGAACCTGCCTATTTCATCGATTTCGCCACCGACATCGGCCGCATCCTCGTCGAGCCCGGCATCCGGGTGGCGGAGGCGACGAGTTGGCTTTCGATCAGGGAGCGGATGGCGCAGCAGCCAGAGGGATTGATCCCGTTCCTGCGCGCAGGGCGGCGGCGCGACGAGGATTTGCACGCCGCTGTCTGAGGCGCGCGACGGCGCACCACCGCCTTTCGCAAATGCTCCGCGCAGGTCCTCGGGATCGAAGGAAAAATGATCTTTCGGCCAGCCTGCACATGATCGACAAAGCGGGTTGACACCGGTTACCTTGATGAGGGACAGTGCCCGCAAGCTGAACCGCAAATGGGTTCATCGCTGGAGAGGATCGTCTGCCTGCGTCGACGGCGCGGACCAAAGGACACGTCTCCGGCGAACCGGCGAGCGGAGCGCTTGCGCGCGCATCGGCGGTGCACGTCCATGCCAGAGGGGAGAGGTGAAATGGTCGAGTTTCGCGCGATGGGCGAGCGCAGCCACACGTTGTACCGGCGCGGCAGTTCGCTGGCGGCGGTCGCGTTGGCGTTGGCGGTACCCGCGCCGGTGTTCGCACAGGCGGCGGCCATACCCGCCACCCCGGCGCCAGGCGACCCACCGCATACCGATCCCGCCCCGGCCCAGACCGCGGTCGCACCTCAGGAGGCGACGACCCCCGCCGATCCGGCTGCGATCACCGCTGCACCGATCGAGGACGGCGCCGCCGCCGACATCATCGTCACCGGGTTTCGCCGGTCGCTCGACGCCGCGCTGAACGTCAAGCGTGAGTCGGTCGGCGCGGTCGATGCGATCGTCGCCGAGGACATCGCCAAATTCCCCGACCAGAACCTCGCCGAATCGCTCCAGCGTATTCCCGGCATCTCGATCCAGCGCGACGCGGGCGAAGGGCGGGCGATCACCGTCCGCGGGCTTGGCGCGCAATTCACGCGCGTGCGCGTCAACGGCATGGAGACGGTCGCCACCTCGACCGACGGCGCCAGCTCCAACCGCGATCGTGCCTTCGACTTCAACGTCTTCGCGTCGGAACTCTTCAACTCGATCGTCGTCCACAAGACCGCCGAGGCATCGCTCGACGAGGGGTCGCTGGGCGCGGTGGTCGATCTCAACACCGGCAATCCGCTGGGCGGCAAGGCCGGGGTGACGCTCGTCGGCTCGGTACAGGGCAGCTACAACGATTTGTCCGAAAAGGTCCGCCCGCGCGTCGCCGGGCTGCTGTCGTGGAAGAACGAGGCCGGCACGTTCGGCGCGGCCGTGTCGGCGGCGTACAGCAAGACCAACATCCTCGAACTCGGCAACAACACCGTGCGCTGGGCGCAGGCGCGCTTCGATTCGGTGAACGGCACGCCGTGCTTCTACAACAGCGCCACCGGCACCACGCCGGTGCGCAACAGCGGCGGCACCTACCGGTCGAGCGCCGCGTGCGACCAGGCGGCGCTCGCCTTCCACCCGCGCATCCCGCGCTATGGCGAGGTGCTGCACGATCGCGAGCGGCTCGGCGTGACCGGCAGCATCCAGTTTGCGCCGAGCGAGGCGACCAAGATCTCGATCGACGGCCTGTATTCGCGCTTCCGCGAGGATCGCGAGGAGAAATGGGGCGAGGTGCTGCTGCGCTCGAACGAGCGGTCGATCGACCTGCTCAACCCGACCTACGACGATCGCGGCAACATGACGTCGGCGACGCTCAACGATGCGTGGGTGCGGACCGAACATTATTTCCGCAAGTCGCAGACCGAATTCTACCAGATCGGCGGCAGCTGGGATCAGGATCTGGGCGACCGCTTCCGCTTCACGCTGCTCGGCGGCATTTCACGCTCCGAGGCGACGATCCCGGTCGAGACGACCTTCGTCTTCGACAACCGCACCGCGCAGAATTACAGCTACGACTATACCGACATGTGGCAGCCGAAGCTGACGTTCGGCTCCAGCGTCACCGATCCGGCCAATTTCCAGCTCGCCGAAATACGCGATCGACCGTCCGACGTCGTCAACACGTTCCGCACGGCGCAACTGCGCACCGAATGGGACGTGACCGACAATTTCAAGGCGAAGGTCGGCGGAGTGTGGCGCCGGTTCGAATTCGATTCGACCGCCTATACCCGTGACGCGACCGTCTGCCCGACCAAGACGACCGCCGCCCCCGATGTGGTGCTCGGCACCGTCACCTGCTCGCCCTCGTCGCAGGTGTTCGCGCCCGGTGCGGTCTACGGCTTCCCGGCGGGCAACCTCGGCGAGACGTTCGAGCTGGGCAAGGCGGGTCAGCCGTCGGGCACGACGACGACGTTCCTGATCCCCAACATCGCCGCGGCGGCGGATTATACGGGCCTCTACGACCGCGCGCTCGCGCCCGACGTCGGCAACATCCGCAACGTCGTCGAGGAGGTGAAGGGCGGCTATCTCGAATTCGACATCAAGGGCGAGCTGCTCGGCCTGCGCTATGCCGCCAATGCCGGCATGCGCTACGTCCGCACCGAACAGACCTCGACCGGGCTCAACAACGGCACCGCGGTGACGGTGCGGCGCGGCTATGACGACTGGCTGCCCGCGCTCAACGTCGCGCTGTTCCCGACCGAAGAGATCATCGTTCGCGGCGCGGTGTCGAAGGTGATGACCCGCCCGACGCTCGGCAACCTCACCCCGGGCGGCTCGGTCGACGGGTTCAACTATCGGATCAGCTTCGGCAATCCGCAGCTCGATCCGTTCCGTGCCACCTCCTACGACCTCGCCGCCGAATGGTATTTCGCGCCGCAGTCGATCCTGTCGGTGGCGCTGTTCAAGAAGACCGTGGACAGCTTCCCGGTATCGGTGACCACCACCGGCACCTATGCCTCGACCGGGCTGCCGACCTCGATCATCCCGCCCAGCTCGCCCGCGGCGTCGAACCCGGAGGGGCAGTTGTGGCAGATCACCTCGGTCACCAACGGCACCGGCGCGTCGCTGAAGGGCATGGAATTGTCGTTCCAGACCGCGCTGCGCTTCCTGCCCGGCTTCCTGCGCAACTTCGGCGTAATCGCGAACGCCACCTTCATCGGATCGGACGCCAGCTATACGCAGAGCGGCCCGGCGGTGACACCGGGCGGCGCGCTGGTGGCGGTGACACGCACCGAGACGCTCTACGGCCTGTCGAAGCGCGCGTACAACGGCACGCTCTACTACGAGGATGCGCGGTTCAGCGCGCGCGGCTCGGTCAGCTATCGCGGGCCGTATATCGACGGCGGATCGGGGACCGGCAACATCTTCGAAGGCTATAACTCGTCGCTCAACGTCGACGCCTCGGTCCGGTACAAGATCACGCCGAACGTCGAGGTGTCGCTCGAAGGCACCAACCTCACCGACAATTACCGCAGCCGCTACACCGATCTCGATGCCAACCGGAACTATGAATACAATCATTTCGGGCGCACGATCCTGTTCGGCGCGCGCTTCAAGATGTGAGGAGAGCGCCGATGAGGGCGATCGATCGTCGCAACGCTTTGGTCGGTACGCTGGCCGCCGTGATCGGCGGAGGAACGGCCCCTGCGCAGACGCCGCCGCCGACCGTGGCGGGGCGCGCGCGTGACCCACGCGAAACGATCGACCTGTGGCCCGGCGGCGCGCCCGGAATGCCGGCCCGCGCACCGGTCGAAACCGTCGTCGAGCGCAGCACCGATCCGCGCCAGTCGGACCGGGCGGTACACGGCATCGTCCGCCCGCGCCTGGTCGTGTTCCGTCCCGCCACGCCCAACGGCGCGGCGGTGCTGGTCACGCCGGGCGGTGGCTACCGCTGGGTCGTGATCGACAAGGAAGGGTATGAGGTCGGCCAGTGGCTGTCGGCGCGCGGCTATACCGTGTTCGTGCTCTTCTACCGACTGCCCGGCGACGGTTGGGCGGCCGGCCCCGATGTCGCTTTGTCCGATGCGCAGCGTGCGATCCGCCTGATCCGCGCTCGCGCCGATGCGTATGGCATCGATCCCGGCAAGGTGACGGCGATGGGCTTTTCCGCCGGCGGCCATGTGTGCGGCGATCTCGCCACCCGCTTCGCCACCGCGACATATGCGCCGGTTGACGCCGCCGACCGCCTGTCCGCGCGCCCTGACCGTGCCGCGCCGATCTACGCCGTCCAGTCGATGAGCGCGCCGCTCGCGCACGCCGGGTCGCGGACCTTGCTGATCGGCAGCGATGCCGCACCGTCGCAGGAGCGTGCGCACACGCCGGCGCACAACGTCACCCGCGATACCCCGCCCTGCTTCCTCGTCCATGCCGAGGACGACGATGTCGTTCCGGTCGGCAACACATTGGAGATGCGGGCGGCGTTGCGCGCCGCGGGCGTGTCGGTCGAAACCCATCTGTTCGCGCAGGGTGGTCACGGCTTCGGCATACGCAAGGCGGCCGACAAGCCGGCGCGTGCCTGGCTCGAGCTTTTCCGCACATGGGCTGAGGCGGGATCGCCCGTCTGACGCAAACCGCTGCACGTAACTGCGCCTCCGCGCCCGCCCGCACACGACGCTTGCCAGCCTCGTCCACCGTATACATGATACGATGATTATTCGGGGAGGTAGCAGGTGCGTATTGGCGTTTGGGTCGCGCGGATAGCGTTCGCCATCATCGCGGGCGAGGCGAGCGGCTTCGCGCAGCCGACGGGCTCCGGCGCGCACCTACAACCCACGATCGCCGAACGCTACGAGCTGGCGGACAAGGCGCTGGGTATCGGCAACGAGCGGCTGTCGCTGAATGCCGATCTGCAACCCGTGTTCACCGCTGACGGCCATGCGCTGATCTATCGCCCCGGCATTCTGGGCAAGCGTGACGTCAGCCTGCTCGACCTGCGCACCGGATCGTCGCGCATCCTCACCCACGAAGCCACGCTCGCCACGCTCTTGTCGCACGCCACGGGCAAAGAGGTTGCGCCCTGGGCCGTGCAACTCGAATCACCGGATTATGCCGCCGGCACGTTCCAGTTCGGCTTCATGGGCAAGCGCTGGACGCTCGACGACGCCGGCACGCTGAAGGAGGCGCCGGCCGGGCCGCCGCAGGGCGACGGGGCACGCTCCCCTGACGGTCGGTTCGAGATCTTCGCGCGCAACTATAATCTCGTCGCGCGTGACACGCGTTCAGGCCGCGAGGTGGCGCTGACCAGCGATGGCGATCGGGAGCGTCCTTACGGGCGTACCCTGCCGCTGCTGTCGGAGATCCTGACGCAGGGAACCGAAGAGCCGAAGATGCCGGTGTCGGTGCGCTGGTCGCCCGATGGCCGCTCGATCGCGACCTTCCGGCTCGACACGCGCGGGGTCGCCCCGCTGACGATGACGCAGGAAAATCCGGGCGGGCTGCTGCCGCGCAGCTTTCGCTACATCTATCTGCTCGCCGGGGCCGCCGCGGTGCCGCAGGTGACGCTCTATACCGTCGATGTCGAACGCGCGCTCAAACGCCGTCGCGCCCGGCTCGTCCCGCTCGCGGTGCCGGCCGAATCGCTGCTCTATCCGACCGAGCCTTATTACGGCTGGGACGGCAATCTGGTGCGGTCGCAATGGACCGAGCGCGGCTATGGCAAGCTGGAGGTCTTTCACGCCGACCCCGAAACCGGCGCGGCGACCGTCGTCGCGCGCGAGGCGATCAAGCCGCTTGTCACCGTCACCGCCACGCAGATCTGGCCGGCCCCCGATCTGGGCGGCGAACTGGTCGTTTCGGAACGGAGCGGCTGGGCACAGCTCTATCTGGTGCGGCCCGACGATCCCGATGGCGGCTTGCCGCTGACGCGGGGACCAGGGGAAGTGACGGGCGTGGCGCGCGCCGATACGCCGCGCACCTTGCTGTTGACCGGCAATGGTCGCGAACGGGATCGCAACCCCTATTACCGCGCCTTGTACCGCGTGGCGCTCGACGGATCGCAGCCGCGGCTGCTGACGCCGGAGCCGCTCGACCACGATACGCAGATCTCGCCCGACGGGCGCTGGTTCGTCGACACCATGTCGAGCCCGACGACGCCGACCGTCACCCTGCTCCGCTCCGCGATCGACGGGCGGATCGTTGCCACCCTTGGCCAAGCCGATCCGGCGGCCTTGTCGGCAACCGGCTTCACCGTGGCGGAGCCGTTTCGCGGCGTGGCCGCCGACGGCAAGACGCCGCTCTACGGCATTATCTGGCGGCCGGCCAATTTCGATCCGGCCCGTCGTTACCCGATCATCGATTTCGCCTATACCGGGCCGACGACGCATATCGTCCCGCAAAGCTGGCAGGCGACGGTGCGATCGGCCCCGGCGAGCGTCGCGCAGCTCGGCGCGATCGTCGTCAGCATCGATGCCCGCGGCACCTCCGGTCGCGGTCAGGCCTTCCGGCTGCCCGCCTATCAGAATTTGGGCGAGGTCGGACTGGACGATCATATCGCGATGATCCGTCAGATGGCCGCGCGATATCCCTATATCGATCTCGACAGAGTCGGCGTGTTCGGCATGTCGGCAGGCGGTTATGACGCGGCGCGCTTCATCCTGCGCCGGCCGGAATTCTTCAAGGTCGCGGTGGCGGGTGCCGGCAATCACGAACTGCGGCTCGACAAGGCATGGTGGCCCGAAGTGTCGATGGGCCTGGCCTCGCCCGAGCTATGGGAGCGCAACTCCAACATGTCGGTCGCGGGCAATCTGGTCGGCAAGCTGCTGCTGGTGCATGGCGACGTGGACGACAACGTGCCGGTGGTCGAAAGCTTCCGCTTGGCCAGCGAGTTGATCGCCCGGCGCCGCGACGTCGATGTCGTGATCCTGCCGAACACGTCACACAACGTGTTCCAGCCCTATTTCTGGCGAAAGCTGCGCGAGTATTTCGTCCGCAACCTCCTGGGCGAGACACCGCCTCCTCTCCCGCTGCCGAACCCACGGCCGCCGGAGAATGGGAAGAGTCGACCGGCAGCAGTCCAGCCACATTAAGGCGCTTGGATGCCCACCGTGTCGACGGGATCACCCCTGCGCTCAGCGCGCGAGATTGGTGACGACGAAATCCGGATATAGGATCGAAGCGCCGCCTGCTCATGACACGCTGTTGCCCGCACAGAACTGACAGAGAATAGCGGCGCTGGGCCAGCCGCGTCAGGCGTTGAAGTGGCGGTGCTGTCAGTCTAATGCGAACCGCTCTCCACACGATGCATCTCGGTCTTTGACGGCGACGTTTAGCCGACAAGCGTCCGCCACTCCGCCAGTGCGGCGGAGCGTCGCTCCCGGTAGGTTTGTCGATCGATGAGGTGGCGTTCCAGGCTGAAGTGATTGTGGACGTTGGCGTGGACAGATGCGAACTTCTGCAGCGTCTTCATCTGCCGGAAGCGCTGCATCGCCCTCTCCCGCCTTCGGAACGGCAGATGGCTATTCTCCACCCGGTTGTTCGCCCAACGACCCACCTCCTGCTTCCCGGCGTTGCCAAGCTCGTTCATGGCGGCACGGTAGCTGCGCAGCCGTCGGTGGTGATCGCCTCGGGCGAGCCGTGGCGCTTCAGCGCCTTCTTCATGAAGGCAAGCGCGGCTGCCTTGTCGCGGGTGCGGGTGACGTAGCTTTCCAGCACCTCGCCTTCATGATCCACCGCCCGTCACAGGTAGACCATCTCGCCATTCAGCTTCACGTACATTTCGTCCACGTGCCAGCGCCAGTGACGAAAGCCGCGCATCCGGCTCACCCGCTGGCGGCGGATGTCACCGGCGAACAGCGGACCGAACCTGTTCCACCACAGCCTGACCGTCTCGTGGCAGATGTCGATGCCGCGCTCGAACAGCAGGTCCTCGACGTTCCGCAGGCTGAGCGGAAACCGCACGTACATTAGCACCACCAGCCGGATCACCTCCGGCGAGGAGTTGAAGTAGCGGAACGGTGAGGCTGGCTTACGCGGGCGGGGCATGACCCCCGCCCTACCCCAGCCTCATCCGTTTACCAGCAGGTGCATTTGGTTTGACGGTGCCCGCGGGTCGGTTTGAATTGGCCGCTTGCACCCAAGGCGGAGCAGCGCGACGATAAGACATGCTGTCTCTCCTGCCGCTTCTGCTTCTTCAGGCCACCGCAACCCAGACGCCTCCGCTCGCGTCAGCGTCCAAACCGGCAGCGGTCGTGTCGAAGTGGCCGGCACGCGAGGCACAATTCACCGTCCGGGATTTTCGCTTCCGCTCGGGCGAGTCCCTGCCGGAGTTGAGCATCAACTACACGACGCTGGGATCGCCTCACCGCAACAGCAGGGGTGAGATCGACAATGCAGTGATGATCCTGCACGGCACCGGGGGCACGGGCCGCCAGTTCCTGGCGCCGCAGTTCGCGGACGAGCTTTACGGCCTTGGCCAGCCCCTGGACATCAGACGTTACTGGATCATCCTTCCCGATGCGATCGGCCACGGCAAATCGACCAAACCATCGGACGGCCTGCACATGCGCTTCCCGCGCTACGACTATAACGACATGATTGAGGCGCAATACCGACTGCTGCACGACGGGCTCGGCATCCGACGAATGCGTCTCATCATGGGAACGTCGATGGGCTGCATGCACAGCCTGGTCTGGGGCGAGACGCACCCAGACTTTGCACGCGCGCTGATGCCGCTGGCCTGCGAGCCCGTCGAGATCGCCGGCCTCAACCGGATGTGGCGCACGCTAGTGATCGATGGGATCAAGGCAGACCCGGCATGGGCTGACGGCGAATACCGGACTCCGCCTGTGCAGGGGCTCCGCACCGCCGCAAGCCTGCTGTTCGTTGCCGGTGCCGCCCCCCTCTACTTTCAGGCACAATACCCCCGGCGCGAAGCTGCCGAGGCATTTGCACGCGAGCGGGTGGCGGCATCGATCACGGGCACCGACGCGAACGACCTGATTTATCTGGTCGATGCGTCGCGTACGTACGATCCCTGGCCGCTGCTGGCAGCGATCACCACGCCCACCACCTGGGTGAACTCGGCTGATGACTTCATCAATCCGCGCAACCTTGATTATCCGCAGCGCGCGGTTGCCCGAATGAGAGATGCTCGATTTCGCCTCATCCCTGAGACGGCTGACACCCGCGGTCACGGCACCCACACCGCAGCGAGGTTCTGGAAGCAGGACTTGGTGGACCTGCTCCGACGCACTGATTAGTTTGGCGAAACGCCCCACAGCCGGAAAGCTAATCGGTGGGCAGGACTTCCCAACAGCCGACGTTTGTTCATCTTCATCACGACGGCTAGCGGTTGGCGTTGTTTAGGCGCTGAACAGTTCGAGAAAATTGTGACCGGCGCGTGGTAAACGCGCCGCCGCGGATGGAGGCGAAAGGCCCTGCCTCGGTCCTCTTTGCCTCTCGCGCGCATTAAAGGGCGAACGTGCCTGAACCCGCATCATGCCCCCTTGAAGGCGCTCCTGCTCGCTTCGGATGATCACGAGCAGAACCAGAAACCATGGATTTGCGCCACTGCTCCGTAGATACTGGTGGGTTTCAACCTTATCTTAACCGTTGAAAACATTCACAACCACTTTCTCGGTTGTAAAAGAACAAAGATTGTAAATACTGAGACAAACGTCTTGATCTTTATGTCGCTGGATGTCGCTCCTGCAGCCAGTTCTAATGGTTAATCTTCTCTAAACTTCATCCCAACCACTTAATCTTTATAATCGATTACACAGATCACTGCAAAGCACCGTTTCGGCAATGGAAATTTATTGAGCTTCGCTAGTTCTGCCGGCCGGTAGGAGTACGAAGATGATTGCCTGGTTCCGAAACAACGCCCCGATCCGCGTCAAATTCCGCGTGGTTATCGCCTTCCAGATCCTTGTCGCGGCGCTGAGCCTCAGCCTGATCTACATGGCGGCGATGTCGCCGTCTGCCGAGGTGTGGAGTATCATGCTGGGCGGCTCGGCGCTGGCGTCGTTGCCCGTTCTACTGACCTGGTACAGCGGCAAGCTGATCAGCGATCCCTACGTCACGACCGTGATGCGGATGGAAGCGCTCGCGGCAGGCGATCTCGACGCCGACATCCTGTTTTCCGACCATCGCGACTGTGTGGGGCGAATGAGCCGGGCGATGCGCGTCTTCCGGGACAATGCCGAGACGATCCGGCGCGCCACCGCGGACTCGCAGGCGATGGTCGAGGCGCTGGGCTCCGGGCTCGGACGGATGGCGTCAGGCGACCTGACGCTGCAGATCAACGCGCCGCTGCCCGAGCAGTTCGAGACGGTCCGCCACGACTTCAACGCCGCGATGGCGGCAATGGCTTCGACGCTGAACAGCGTGTCGGTGGTTGCGGACGGGATCAACAGCGGGAGCGCTGACATCCGCGCTGCGTCAGACGATCTGTCGCGCCGGACCGAGCAGCAGGCGGCGGCACTCGAGGAAACCGCCGCGGCGATGGACGAGATCACAGCCACGGTCCGCCAGACCGCCGAGGGGGCGAACAAGGCCAGCGCGCTGGTGCTGCAGGCGCGTGGTGAGGCGCATTCGTCCGGTGAGATCGTCGCGCGCGCGGTGACCGCGATGGACGGAATCGAGCGCACGTCGGTTGAGATCGGCGAGATCATCAGCGTCATCGACGGCATCGCCTTCCAGACCAACCTGCTGGCGCTCAATGCCGGCGTCGAGGCGGCGCGCGCCGGGGACGCCGGCAAGGGCTTTGCGGTCGTCGCCTCCGAGGTGCGCGCGCTGGCGCAGCGCTCGGCGGATGCGGCCAAGGACGTCAAGGCGCGGATCGCCGCCTCGACGGTGCAGGTCGAGGCCGGGGTTGAGCTGGTGAGCGCCACCGGGTCGGCGCTGCGCGGCATCATCGGCCGCGTTGAGGAGATCAACACGATCGTCTCGACGATCGCCGCCTCAGCCGAGCAGCAGGCGATCGGTCTCCAGCAGGTCAATTCCGCCATCTCCGAGATGGACGGCGTGACGCAGCAGAATGCGGCGATGGTGGAAGAGGCGACCGCGGCGACGCGCAGCCTGGCATCCGAGGCGCAAAACCTGGCAGCGGAAGTCGCGCGGTTCACGCTTGCCGAGCAGAGCGGCCGTCAGGCCGTGCCGCAGCGCCACGCTGCGAACCGGCGCCATTCAAAGCTCGCGATCGTGCACTCAGCCGCGCGAATTACTGCGCTGCGCCAGACCGCGCAGGAAGATTGGGCGTCCTTCTGATGCCGCTACAGATCCAGAAGCGATCCAGCTATATTCTCGTCCATGGCAGCGGCCTGGCGACGCTGGCCGAAGCGCAGCAGCACTTCCGTGAGCTATCGACGTTGCTGGTCGCAGAGCGCCGCACCGCGCAGGGCGTGCGCCTGATGATCGATCTGCGGAAGGCGGAGGCACATCCGCCCGAAGTCGCCGGTCATATCGAGAGAGTTTTGCCGGTGCTTTATCGCAAGAATGACCGCGTCGCGGTCGTGGTGCGCGATTCCGCCCGGAAGAACCATACGAAACGCTCGCACGATCCTCTCTACTCGGATGTCTTCCTCACGCAGGAGGCGGCCGAGGCGTATCTGGCATGATCGCCACACGTCGCCTGAAGGTCGATCACCGCCAGCAGCGGTCTTCAGAGCCGGGCGCTGACGCCGACGCGAATGCGGCGGTCGGCGGGAATGGGCGAGGAATAGACGCCTTGCGCCGCGGTCAGGTTCTCACCGGCCACATAGATCTCCGCCCGCGTCCCGACCGCACGTGTCAGCTTCGCATCAACGCTGACTGATGTTGGCACCTCGATCGAGATGAGGTTGGTATCCGGCAGGAAGCTACTCTGTTGGCTGGAGGTCGCCAGATGGGTCACCACGGCGGCCGACCATATGGCATCCGCGTAATCCGCGGTCACGTTAGCGCGGTGGCGCGGCGTCGCCGCTCTAGGGAAAAGCGCGTAATAAGCCGCATCACGGTTTGCGGGGATGTTTTCGTCGATCCGGGCAAGGCTGTAATTGGCCGACCAGCCGATCCTGGATTGAATGCGACCGCTCGCTGCCAGCTCGATACCGTGGCTGGTGTAGGCACCGACGTTCGCGAAACGGGCGACGGCTACGGGTTCGGGCGTGAACGCCACTGTCACATCGACCGCGCCTCCGGGCGAAGCGATCAACCGATCCACCCTTGTGTAGAACAAGGTGACATCCATGCGCAGCCCCGAGGCGAAGCCCTGCGAGTAGCCCGCTTCCAGACTGTCGACCTTGACGGGCGACAGGCGAGGATCGCCGACGAGGTAGACCGGTATCGGGACGTCAGGCGCAGGGATAGCGACGTGAAGACCAAGGTCGATCAGCGACGGGAGCTGCAATCCGCGCCCGCCATTGATGCGCAAGCGACCGGCGTCGGCGATCTGCACCGAACCCGCGACGTTGAAGCTGACCGGCGTTATGGTGCGGTCATAGGCCGCGACCGGGTCGATCTGCGGGGTAAGGATCGCCCCGCCCTGCTCCAGCCATAGCCTGTCGACCCGCGCCGCGCCGGTCAGCGCGACGCGGTCGGTCGGATGCAGATCGAGCATTCCGCTGAGCGCTGCGACCCTGTAGCCAATCCGCTTCGAATACAGCCGCTCGGACGATAGCTGGTTGTCGCGATATTCCACGCCGACCCGGGCGCTGCCGATCGCGCCCAGCCGCACCAGAGCGGAGCCCGCGCTGACGGAGATGCGGTTCTTCGCACG
The DNA here is from genome assembly GCF_036946485.1 of Sphingomonas phyllosphaerae. Taxonomy (GTDB): domain Bacteria; phylum Pseudomonadota; class Alphaproteobacteria; order Sphingomonadales; family Sphingomonadaceae; genus Sphingomonas; species Sphingomonas phyllosphaerae_E. The sequence continues at coordinate 169,617 of NZ_JAQIJA010000006.1, read as the reverse complement.
CAGGTCCGCAACGGCGCTGTACGGATCGGTGACCGGGGTGGTTATGCCATAATCGGCCTGCAGCCAGTTCGTGTAGCTGCGCGCGCTCAGGCTGCCCCACGACGTGTCATGATTGACGAGCGCGCCCAACGTCTGGTTGCGGAACCGCTGCTCGGTGAGGATCTGACTGGGAAGAAACTCGAGCTGACGGTTACCGCCAAGGCCACCGTTCAGCTCGATGGACGTCCGCGCTCCGGCCTGAACGAACAACGTCCCGCTGAGCTGGTCTGCCCCGACGCCGCGGGTAAAAGGCGGCTGGTAGAGGCGAGCCGGAATGCGGCGTTCGTCTTCCTCCTGATGCCCGGCCGACAAGCGTAAGCCGATGTCGGGGGTCAGGGGCAGTTCGGTCGTCACGCTCAGCCGCCCGTAGCCGTGCGTTCCGCCCTCAGCGCGCGCGGCAAAGCGTGTGTCGGTGCCCGAACGTTTCGTGACGATATTGACGACACCGCTCGCTGCGTTGAACCCGAACAAGGCGCTTGCCGGCCCACGCACCAGTTCGATCTGCTGGATCTCGTCGAGCTGGACCCCCAGCAGGTTCCAGTTCGTCATGCCATAATGGTCGAGATACACCTGTCGCCCGTCGACGAGCACCAGCAGCCGCGCATTATAGGTCTGCACACCACCGCGGATCGCTACGTCACTTTGACCGGCGGTCCAGCGGTTCACGTCGACGCCCACCTGCGCCTTTAGAAGATCGGGGACGTTCCTCGCCGGCGATCGCGTTATCTCGTCGCTGGTGATGATGGTGACCGAGGCAGGCGCTTCCGAAGCGCGCTGCGGCTTGCCCGTCACGCTGGTGGTGATGGGCTCGCCGAAAGCCTCGTTCAAGGCAGCATAGTCTACAATCTGCGCATCGACCCCGGCGGCAGGCGCGACCATCGCCAGTGTGGAGGTCAGCAGAATATGGAGTGGGCGCACGGATCAGATTTCCTTGACGAGCATGAGAAACGCCGAGCCAAAGCGGATCCTGCTGCGCCGCGCGGCCTCCTTGCTCACGACGATCTGTGTCTTGGCGCCTTCGGAAATGCCCACCACGCATCGACCCGCCACCACGCAGCCAGTGTCCGACGTTATCGTCAGGATCGCCTGAGCGCTGGCGGCCTCGGCAAGATCACTCTGGTAATTGTGCAGTCCGGAGGTGACGAAGGCGGCGCGAGATCCCGACAGTTGCGCCAGGTTCGACACTGGCACTCGCCGCGTGCGGATCGACGCATGTCCGCTGACCGAGCTGCGCGATAGCGCGCGCTCCATCCCGGACGCTTCGAATTCCGAATCGGCATTTCCCGCCTGATAGACGATGGCGACCGGGATGATCCCCGACGGCGCTGGCTGTACGAACGACAGCACGCGCGCCGCGACCGGCACGTTGAGCGTCGCCGACGCGGCCGGCGTGAACAGTGACAGCACGCAAACGGTGGTGATCAATAGACCTTGCTTCACGGACATTCCCATCAGTTCCAAGCCCGTGGCGCCGTGCTCGTCTGCAAACCCGATTAATCCACACCCATAAACAAAACCTGTAATCGCTGGCCTTTCGTAGCGTTCTGCGGTGACCGGGCCCGCGCGGGCGCTTGAAACGGCGTTCTTCGCATGTTGAGAGCGGCCGGCAGTCCGAGCCTTCCCGCTGCCGACCCGGTCGGTTTGCGCCTCCCGAGCTTGCAAGCGCCGCGGTCAACAAATTCCCTTGTTAACCAAATGGTGAGGCGCCCTCCGTAGGCCGTGAGCGCAACGACGGGAATTTACAGGTGCGCGCCTCTTTCATCACCATCACCAGTATCGGGATTGTGAGCCTCGCCGCCCCGACGGCGGCGGAGCTCAATGTGCCCGTCGCGACACGGGTCATTTCGTTCCTCCAGCTGCCACCCTCGGGACCGATTCAGGCCGCGATCATCTTCGCGCCCGGCAACGACGATTCGGTGGCAGAAGCGGCCGCAATCGAGCGGGCGATCGGCGCCAGCAAGGGACGCCTTCGTACCAGGCGCATCACGGCGAACGCGCTCGCCGGACTGCCCGGCGCGCAGGTCGCCTTCGTGACCGTCGGCCTGCGCGCGGAGCAGGATGAGATCGCGCAGGCGGCGACGCGCGCGCATACGGTGACGATCACCTCCGACCAGTCCTGCGTGACCTCTGGCCGGTGCGTCGTCGCGATCGCGACGAGCCCGCGGGTGCAGATCACCGTCAATCGCGCCGCCGCGCGCGCCGTCGATGCCAAGTTCGGATCGGCATTCCTGATGCTGGTCAAGGAGATTTGATGATGCGCCTATTGCGCATGGTGCTGGGCCTGGCCGTGCTCACTCCGGGCGCTCTTCCCGCGGCTGCCCAGACCGTCGATTATTCGGCCCTGGCGGGAGTGATGGGCGAGCCGGTGACCACCAGCGTCACCGGCCGGCCGCAACGTGCCTCCGAAGTGCCGGCCTCCACGGTCATCATCACCGCGGAGCAGATCGCTCGCTCGCCGGCGCATGACGTGCCAGGGTTGCTCAAGGGATATGCCGGCATCGATGTAAACCGCTGGACTGCGGGGCAAAGCGACGTCGCGGTTCGCGGCGGCGTGCAGAGCTACAATGCGCGATTGCTGGTGCTGGTCGACGGGCGCCAGGTGTATCTCGACCATTACGGCATGACGGACTGGAACCTGCTGGGCGTACCGATCGAGGATATTCAGCAGATCGAGTTGGTGCGCGGGCCCGCCAGCGCGCTCTTCGGGTTCAACGCCGCGAGCGGCGTTGTCAACATTATCACCAAGAAGCCGCACGACACGCTGGCTGCGACGGCGGTGGCCGCGATCGGCGATCACGACCGGTCCCGACTGGCCGGATCGCTGATGGTACCGATCGCGGCCGGCGTCGGCGTCAAGCTGTCCGGACAGCACATGCGCGAGGACGAGCGGCGCGTTCCCGACACGCTGCTGCCCCCCGGGCGCATCCGGGACGTGGCCGCTTCGCACGTGGCCAGCGAACTCTACGCGCGGGTCGGCCCGCTGACGGCAGCGATCGGCGGCGGTTACGCCACAAACGAGCAGATGGAGTATCTGCCCAGCCAGATCCTCTCCAACCAGAACTATCGCAGCGGCAACCTGCATGCGACCGTGTCGCGCGATACCGGCTGGGGCGGTCTGACGTTCAACGGCTTCGTCAACTGGCTCGATGCCACTTACGGGGTGGACGCGGTCAAGGACCAGCCGAAAGCCACGCTCGATATCGGCAACCGCATCGTCTCCCTCAAGGCGGCCGGACTTTATCGCTTTGGCGAGAACAACGTCTTCCGGCTGGGAAGCGAATATCGCAACAACCGGATCACCGGCGAGGCGCAGTTCGCCGACAAGGTCAGTTATGACGTGGCGTCGATCGACGAAATGCTCGACCTGCATTTCGGCGACCGTGTCGCGCTTACCACCGCAGCGCGGCTCGATCGGCTGTGGCTGAAGGTGAGCGGCGCAGTGGCGGAGCCGGCCTTCAACGATCCGCACGACTTTGATCGTGCGTTCAGCCGCGTCAGCCTCAACGCTGCGCTGCTGGTGCAGGTGGGCACGAGCGGACGGCTGCGCGTCAATGGCGGGCGCGGATACCAACTACCGTCGCTGACCACGTTCGGGGTCCGAATCCCGCTGGTGACCGCCACGCCCCTGCCCTTCCCGGTCTTCGTGGCGGGCGCGCCCGCGCTCGACCCGGTCGGCACATGGAGCGGCGAGATCGGCTACGAGCATGCGCTGGGCAGTGCGCGCCTGGATATGACCGGCTTCTACACGCGCACGGACAAGGCGATCGCATCGCCGGGCGACGGATTGCAGGACCTGCTCGAGTTCCACTTCGTGCCAGGTCCGGTGGCGGTCGCCCGCTTCCAGGTGGCCGGTGACTACGACACCTATGGCGTCGAGCTATCCGCCTCCGGCACGCGCGGCGCCGTGGTGTGGCGCAGCAACTATACGTGGACCCACACCGACGAACAGGTCGGCAGCCTGGCGGCACCGATCGCGCTGGCCTTCTCACCGCGATTTACGACACCGCAGCACAAAGCCAATTTCGAGCTCGGCTATGATGCCGGCGCGCGCTGGTACACGAGCATGCTGGCCCGCTACACCTCCACGACTCACCAGTTCGCCTTCACGACCGGACAGCAGCTCGCGCTGTTCCGCGTCCGCGATGCGCTGGGGATCGATGCGCGGCTGGGCTACCGCTTCTCTCAGCACGTTGCCGCCTATGTGGCAGCCGAAAACCTCACGCTCGCGGGCGGGGTCGCCGGCTCCCCGATCCCGGCGGATCGCCGCATTCGCGCCGGCCTGCGGCTGAGCATCTGACATGATCCCAACGCTGGCAGACTGGATCGAACGCCGCATCCGGCTCGCTGATCGCTCGCTGGCCACCAAGGTGGCGGCGACGCCGCTGCTGATGCTGGGGCTGTTCGTCGCGGTTGCGGCGCTCAGTGCAGCCGCGTTGCTGGTCGCTGATCGCAGCGTCAGCGGGATCGTCCGCGGCGACATGCACGACGTCGGGCAGCTGAATGCGATTGAGCGTCGCTTCGGCGCGAACGATTCACGCGTCTACCGTCTGCTCGTCGCGAAGGCCGCCAACCCAACCTTCGACGTCTCCCGCGATACCGCGGAGATCCAGGACGGCCTGTCGCAGGTGCGCGCCGATCTGCTCAGCTATCGCGCCGGGCACCCGACCGATCGCGACACGATCGCGCGCGCCGTTGCCGTGCTGGATCGCTACCGCGAAACCGTCGGCGTCATCACGTCGATGCTTGAGCTCGATTTCGGGAGCACCGCCGCCATGATCGCACCCTTTCGCGCCCATGCTGCGCTGGTCGAGCGACGGATCAGGCAGGTGTCCGCGGCTGGGGTTGCCCATGCCGACGCCAGCGCCGCCGAAGCGGTGTTCACCACGCGCAGCACGATTTTGCTGATCCTGATCATGTCGGCTGTGGCGATCCTGCTCGGACTGAGCTTCGCCTATGTCATAAGCCGGTCGACGGTGCGGTCGATCACCGAGATCGCCGGTGCGACCCGAGCGGTCATGAATGGTGAGGACCATCTGGACCTGTCCTCTTATCATCGACGCGACGAGTTCGGCCTGATGGTCACGGCGTTGCAAACATTCCAGACGCAGCGCGACACGGCGCGACAGCTCGAGCGACAAGCGGCGGCGTTGCGCGACGAGGCACAGGAGCGTGAGCAGCGCAACGCGGCGGCGATCCGCCACGCCGAGGAACAGGCGGAGCAGCAACGCCGCGCGATCATGGCGCAGCTCGCCAGTTCCTTCGAGGACCGGGTGGCAGGCGCAATTCGCGAAGCACAGCGCGCGATGGTGCATCTCGATCATCATGCCGAGAGCCTGTTGTCGTCGGCCGGCGCGGAGCAACAGCTCGCGCAGGATCTTGACGTGATCGCGCATCAGCTAACCAAGGAGATGCGGGAGGCGAACGAAGCGACGCAGCGAATGGCGTGCGCGTTTACCAGCATCGATACAGAAGTGGCGGGAACAAGCCGGGCAGCCCGCTCGATAAACGAACACGCGGTAAAGGCGCAGAGCGCGGTCGCGCGGACCCAGGCGCAGGCGGAATCGATCGAGCAGATCGTCGACGTGATTGAGGCGATCGCACAGCAGACGAACCTGCTCGCGCTGAACGCCACGATCGAGGCCGCACGCGCGGGGCCAGCCGGCACGGGCTTCGCGGTGGTCGCGACCGAGATCAAGTCGCTTTCCAGCCGTACGAGCATGTCCACCAATGACGCACGTGCCAAGATCGACGCGGTTCAGGAGCAGATCGTGGCGGTGGTTGATGGCACCGACAGCCTCAATAGCCTGATCGCGGACCTGGATACGGTCGCGCAGAACGTCGTCGGGATGACGCGCGGTCAAACCTCCTCGGTCCGTCACCTGGACGCTTTGCTGGAAAGCGTGCGCGAGCGTAGCCGCCGGCTGGCAGAGGCGAGCAAGCAGATCTCGTCCGCGGCGGAGGAAAACGTCGCCTCCGTCCATCGCTTCCGGGAGAACAGCCAGTTGCTCGGCAGCGCGCTGAGCCTGCTTGGCAAGGATGCACAATCGTTCACGCGAGAATTACGAGGTGGTTGACTGAAGAGCGCTCGAACGAAGAGACCCACTTGCGGTCGTTCGCGGCCTCTCTTTGGCCCCCAACTTCTGCCATCCATTCATGTTGGCAGCAGAGCAGGTGCTGAGCCTCGGCGCTGCCCGCTGCCGTTCGGCTGTCCCAAAAACGATCGAATAACGGGACGGCTTCAGGCGTCCCAGGTGGCGTCATGTGGGACTTTCCAGCCCGCGCCGATCCCGCAGTGATGCCGGGCGTTTGCCATCGGCAAGCCGATCGGTCGCGCTGGTCAGCGGAGTGGTCTGAAGAAGGCGCGTATGTCTGCGGCGAGAGCCGCCGGTTGCTCCAGCGCCGCAAAATGCCCTCCCTTGGGCATCATGCTCCAGCGCCGGACGTCGAATACGCGTTCGACCCAGCTGCGGGGAGGCATCGGCAGCTCGCGCGGAAAGACTGCCACGCCCAACGGCACCGGCACCCTTTCGCCGGCAATGAACGCCAGCGGCTCAAGCCTGTTTTCCTTGTAGAGCCGCAGGGAGGCGTCGATTGTACCGGAGAACCAGTAAAAGGCGATATTGGTGATCACCGTATCCAGCGGGATCACATCTTCAAGATTGCCATCATGGTCGCTCCAGGCATCGAACTTCTCGGCCATCCATGCGGCCAGTCCGATCGGGCTGTCGGATAGCGCATAGGCCAGGGTCTGTGGCCTGGTGCTCTGCAACGCCTCGTACGCGCCGTTCTCCGCTGCAAACGTCCTCGCGTGTTCGAGGAAGGCCAGCTCATTCGACGTAATCGGCCCGGTTTCCTCGTCTACAGGGGGAGAATAGCTGCCGGGAATATAATTGACGTGGATGCCGGTCAGCGCCTCTGGCCACTGCCGTGCAAGCCACATAGACACTCCCGCGCCAATGTCGCCGCCATGCGCGCCATAGCGACTATAGCCCAAACCGGCCATCAGCTTCGCCCACAAGCCTGCAATGGTCTTGGCGCTCACGCCGGTTGAAGATGGTGCCTGGCTCAGCCCGTATCCCGGCAGCGATGGTATGACCACGTCGAACGCATCCACGGCCTCGCCCCCATGGGCTGCAGGATCGGTGAGGAGCGGCAGCATCTGCTCCATCTCAATGAAGGATCCCGGCCATCCATGGGTCAGGATGAGCGGCATGGGTGCGGGGCCGACACCGCGCTGATGTACGTAATGAAGGTTCAGCCCATCGATGCGGGAGATGAACTGGGGAAGCCGGTTCAACCGTGTTTCCACCGCACGCCAATCGAAGCCATCGATCCATCGATCCGCCAGACGCCGTATCAGCCTCAGGCTCGTGCCGTCGTCGCTGCTGTCCGGATCGATGGGATTGACGAGGCGCGCCGCGATCAGGCGACGTTTCAGGTCGGTCAGCGCCGCATCCGTGATCGCGATCCGATACGCCTGTGGTGCCATCGTCATTCCTCCTCGTTTCAGAAGAAATCCGGTCCTCGGTCCATCCGATGCCTTCCCATGTGCGATCAGAAACCCGCGCTGCCCAGCACGGCTCGCTGTCCCGTAAGGAAGCTTGCGAGCGTCGTCGCTGGTCGACCGGTCATCCGCTCAACCTCCCCGGTCGTGCGATCCTCGGCCCCGGTCGCGATCGTCTCGTCCATCAGAGCCAGCGTCGTCGCATAATCCTCGGGCAGGCCGAAGGCAGTGTAGCGAGCCGCCAGTTCCCGTGTCGTCAGGCGACAGTGCCGCACCGGCCGCCCGATCACCTCGGTGATCGCGGACGCCACCTCGTCGTAGCTCATCGCTTCGGGTCCGGTCAGCACATGGTCGCCGGAAGGCGGAACCAAATCGCATAGCGCCGCGACCGCCACGGCCGCAATGTCAGCGGCATCGATGAACGGCACGCGTCCGTCCGCCGTCGCGGAGTAGATGCACCCGTCCTCCAAAATCGACGGCAGATGCTGCGTCGTCAGATTCTGCATGAACCAGCTTGGGCGCAGCACCGTCCAGCGCGACGTATGGGCATCGAGCCAGCCGTGAACCTCTCCCATCATCGGGCCATTTCGATCGAGCGACGAAGCGCTGAGCAGCACCAGTCGCCCGGGCACTCGCGCCACCGCCCGTTCCAGAAAGGGGCGCATCGCGGCAAGATGGTCGATCCGGTCGGTCGGGGCCACGAGATAGACCGATGATACGCCATCCAACGCCGCGTCATGGGTGGTATCGTCCGCCCAGTCGAACCGGACCTGATCGGCGGAGAAGGGTCGCCGGGTCGCGCTCCGCGCATCGATCCCACGCCAAACAAGCCCGTCCGCAACCAACCGCCCCGTCTTGCCGGTGCCGCCCGTCACCAACACACGATCAGCCATGGTCGGCCTCCAAAGCGCCAAAAGCATCGACTGGCGCCGATCCCTTGACGGCGCGCAACACGACAAGCGGGTTCCAGTAGTCGCGGTAATGTGTGATCCGCCCCCCTACCGTGCGGATTACAGATATGTATCGCTGGTCATAGGGTTCGCCGGTCGCCACACCGCGTCCGAACCCCTCGAACTCGATGACGACCAGATCGGGATCGGTCGATGGATGCACGATGGCTGTTCCCATGCGGTCGAACACGATCATGCCGCCGATGCGCTCGAGATGCGCAGCGATGGCGGCGCGACCCTCCAGCTTCGTCGGCATGCCTGCGGGCGCATAGGGAAATTCCATCACGCCGTCGTCGGCCATCATCTCGACGAAGCCGTTCGCATCGGGATCGATCCGTCCGCCCAGCGCATCACGCAACAGGGACGAGAAGCTTTGAATGTTTTCGGTCATAGACTACCTCGAAACGGATGGAACGCGACTGTTCCGGCCATAATTGGGAAATCCACGATGGAACGCAACCGTTCCGGCGATAGAAAGTCAGTGTCGCGCGTGCCAAGCGGTGCGGCTGTCATGCGGGTCACCGTCACCGACGCACTGGCGCGGTCCTTTTTCCAGGAATGGGCACGCACGGGCTATTCAGGACTTAGCCTGGAGCGCGTCGCGCGTTCGGCAAGCGTTGGGAAGGCCGCGCTCTATCGGCGCTGGCCCGACAAGGCCGCGATGGCCAGCGATCTGCTGTCCCGTGTCGGCCTGACGATCACGGATGTCGGTGCGCAGGGATCGCTGGAGGACGATCTGAAGGCAGTCCTCTTCGCTATCCGCCGGGCACTCCGTCATCGCCAGATAAAGTGCATCCTTCTGGACCTTCATGCGGAGATGGAGCGGACCCCGGCGCTCGAACGGGCGATACGGCCGTTCCAGCACATGCGCCGGGCGCGGATCGACGGCTTGATCGACCGGGCGATCGCGCGGGGCGAAATCAAGCCATCGATTGATCGCGAAACGGCAGCAGACTTCATCGCCGCACCGCTCTACTGGCGTATGGCGGTGCTGGGCGGTCGGTCGGATCGCGCGCATGTCGAAGGGCTTGCCCGCATGATCGCATCCGCCCTCCGAACCTGAGGACCACCCGGCCTTCCGGAACCGCTGAAATTGGGATCGGGCATCGCCCGCAGCCGCCAACTCTGCCGCTTCGACGCCGTCAAGCCGGCGCGAGGGGGGTGGCGAACTCCAGTCGAATGCCGCCCGGGATGAAGACGAGAAAGTGCCGGGTAGCGGAGCCGGGCTGCATCGGTTCGGGGGCCACGTCGACCACGACATCGGAATGCGCACCCATCCTTGCCCACGCCGCGTCCAGAGCGGCATCGTCTGCGACCGCCAGCGACAGATGGTGCAGTCCGATGTTCGCCCGGCGGTCAAAGGGACGCGCCACGGACGGGTCGGCAGCACGCCACAGCGTGAGAAGGATCCGCCCGTCCGACACGAAGATGGCAGGATAGTCCGGCTTGCCGCCGACCACGTCGAAGCCCAGCACGTCGCAGAAGAACGCACGCGCCTGTTCGAGATCGGGCACGGTAAGCCCCACATGGTGAACACCGATCGTCAGTTTGTCAGTCATGGTCATGATCCTTCCACAGCGGAAATCCGGGCGCGAAGACGCGCGATCTCTTCGTGAAGCGGTTGCGTGGCCGCCTCGATCTGGGCGTCCGTGAAGCGGGGGGGTGATGTGTTGCGGGCAGTTCCAGTCGAACCCGACGATGTCGATCATGAATGCCCGTTCGCCCTTGGCCGCATATCCCGGCGGCATCAGCGCGATGACCTGTTCGGGATCGTCGCTCGTGCGAGCATGGCCGATCAGCTTCAGCCTGCGCCTTGCCGGATAGTCCATCAGGAACAGGCATACCCGATCGTCGCGCGCGACATTCGCTATCGACAGGAACTGCCGATTGCCCTGATAGTCGGCGAAGCCGATCCTATTGCCGGACAACCGCCGCAAGAATCCCGGTGGCCCTCCGCGATGCTGCACATAGGGCCAACCATCTTCGCTGATGCTGGCCATGTAGAAGCTATCGCGCAGGGCGATAAAGTCGGCTTCCCGGTCGGTTAGAACGTCCGTCTCGCCCGCTTGCGCCTCCATCCGCGCATAGGATGCGCGCGAGCCGTCAAGGGCCTGCAAGGCTCGCGACCCCGGACCGAACATGGTCTTCAGGAAAGTTTGTGCCATAAAAAGAATGCCTCCTCGGCGCTGTCGGACCGGCGATCGGCAAGACCCGGCCCCCGCAAGCTCGTGAGGCAGGATCGGACCACGCGGTTGCGCGCCATCGTTGTTCAACCGCTGCGATCAAGGGCGTCCAGCAGCGACGATCGAAGCCGATCGACGACCCGTGCAAAGGCCGCTTCATCGCCGAGCGCGCGGGTCAGGACGATCGCCCCCTGGATTCCGGATATCGCCTCTTCGGCGTGTTCCACAGCCAAAGCCGGCGGAACGCTTCCCCGTTCGAGGCACCGGGCCACAGCCCCGATCCAGCGTGCGAAATACTGCCTCACCCTCGCCGCGAAGACTTCCCCTGCGGCGTTCAGACCAAGGCTGCCGATGATGCAGACCCGCCGGCCGGACTGGAAGTAGGCGCTGACCACATCGAACATCAACCCGATGGCCTTTGCCGGGCTGGAGATATCCTCCAGCGGCCGAAAGATCGCGTCGGCGAACCAGCGGTCGATGTCGTCGAGTACCGCCGCCATCATCTCTTCCTTCCCACCGGGGAAAAAGTTGTAGAGGCTGCCTTTGCCCAGCCCCGTCGCCTTTGAGAGCACGGCCAGGCTCGCGCCGTCATAGCCATGCTCGCGAAAGGCCTCGGCGAGCGCGGGCAACGCGCTTTCGCGATCGGTGAGAACGCGCTTTGCCCTCACAGGTCGAGGTCGCTCAGCGACGGGTGATCATCCGGTCGACGGCCCAGCGACCAGTGGAACTTGCGCTCTGCCTCGACGATCGGCATTTCGTTGATGCTGGCATGGCGGTTCGCCATCAGACCGTCTTCGGCGAAGTGCCAGTTCTCATTCCCGTAGGCGCGGAACCACTGCCCGCCGTCATCGCGATACTCATAGGCGTAGCACTCATAGGCGTAGCGGACGGCGATGCGGTCACCGGTGAAGGCCCACAGCTCCTTGATGAGCCGGTATTCATGCTCCCTGTTCCATTTGCGGGTCAGGAATGCCCGGGCATCTTCTTGGTTGGCGACGAACTCGACCCGGTTACGCCAGCGTGTGTCCGAGGTGTAGGCTAGGGCGACCTTTGCCGCATCACGCGTGTTCCAGCCATCCTCCGCAAGACGAACCTTTTCGACGGCGCTTTCGTGCGTGAACGGCGGTAGTGGCGGACGGGACATCTTCTCTCCTTTGCGACATTGGCCATGGCCGGTTCGCGAAATCGCGATCGGTATGGCAGGCATCAATGCGCCGGTATGCCTCAACACCCCGACGCCGCCCCGTATGTACCGCTTGGTACATTGTTATACCGATTGGTACAACAGATTTTGTCAACTATCTCGTATCCGGGCGGATGACATTGCCTTGCCGTCCGCCGAGAGCCGTGGATGAGGCTGAAACTGCTTGGTCAAGCGGAAGCTCGACTTTCCCGATTAGGAGCCGGTGACGGGATTACCGCCGCGCCGATCGTGTTAGCGGACGCCTTCGGGATCCACTTTCCCGAAATCTGCTCCCAAACGCATCTTTCCAGAAACTGCCCCGTGAAAACGGAGAAACGAGAAAGTCGTAACTGCCCCGGCAGCGCGTTTCGGAAGCGCGATCGGCACAGTGGGCGGCCAAGATCGACCATGCCGCTATCGGTGGCTCAGCCGCTACGAAGACCCATAGCTGGTCATTCAGCGATGCTGAGGCGCTTCCCGCATGCGGACGTCCGTTCATCTCAGCAAACGGCCGCTCTGTGCCCGTGACTACGCTCTTGGGATCGGATGGCGTGGCGGAGAGCGGATATAACTCCACAGGCGCCACGAGCGAACAGAGCCGCACCCGTCGATCGCCCGACCTGTATTGCTCGTGGTCGTGCTACCGGGCTATTTCGCGGCAAACCGACTTATGTTAGCGGGCTCCCCGGGATCGGCTGGGGCTGCATCCGCGCTTTGGATACACGATGACCCGGTCGCGACCCACCAGCTTGATTGACGGACTCGTCGCATGGTCGTTCGACCGGCCGCTGTCCGCTGCCGCGCAGTATCTTCTTACGGCTCTGGTTATCCTGACGGTGGCGGTGGCTCGGGTGCTTTTCGTCCCCGACAGCTTGCCATGGCTGCTCTTCATCCCCGCGACGATCGGCATCTCGCTCGTCACCGGAAGACGCGCCGGCTTGTTTGCGGCGGGCCTCTCTACGGTATCAGGCATTCTTTCGATCGGAAGTTCGTCGCAACCCTATTGGCTGACACCTGAGGGCTGGGTCGCTGCGGGTCTGTTCCTGCTCGTCATGCTCGGGCTTGTCGCTCTAGTGGCAGCGCTTCGGGACTCGATGCGCCGGGCACGGCAGCTCAACGGCGATCTGGTGGAAAGCGAGCGCCGCGCTCTGGATCGTGAGGCCTTTCTGTCAGGCGTTCTGTCCAGCTCCACCGACTGCATCAAAGTGATCGAGCTGGACGGGACCATCTCGTTCATGAGCGAGCGCGGCATGGAGGCCATGGACATCAGCGACTTCAACGCAATCCGCGCTTGCCCTTGGCCCGAGCTTTTGAACGGGAATGGCCCTGAGCAGGCACGGCGGGCGATGGACGCCGCCAAGCGTGGGGAGACGACCCACTTTGAAGCGCCGGCCGATACGGTTGCCGGGCGGGCGAAGCACTGGTCGATCTCGGTGTCACCCATAGCGGGTTCCGACGGCAAGGTTGCTCGCATCCTGTCGGTGTCGCGAGATTACACCGAGCTTCACCGGGCTCGGGAGCAGCAGGAGCTGCTCAACGGCGAGCTGGCGCACCGGATCAAGAATACCATCAGCGTTGTTCAGGCGATCGCTCATCAGACGCTCGACAAGGTGGAAGATCAGGAAGCTGTGGCGACGTTCGGCGCCCGGCTTTCCGCGCTTGCCTCGGCCAACACCGTGCTGACGCGTGACAGCTTCTCGAGCGCCACGATCACCGATGTTGCGAATAGTGCGTTGGCGACGTTCGGCGAGGATCGCTTCCTCATCGATGGACCGGCTGTAACCATCGGCCCCCGCGCGACGCTGGCCCTCACGCTGATGCTCCATGAGCTGGCGACCAACGCGGCGAAATATGGAGCGCTCAATGTTCCGACCGGTCATGTGACCCTCAGCTGGACGTTGTGCCACATCGACGATCAGCAGACACTCCAACTGTGCTGGGTTGAGCGGGGCGGTCCGCCGGCGGTTCAGCCGAGCCGAAAGGGCTTCGGCTCCCGCATCATTCGGATGGGTCTAAGTGGCTCGGGAGGCGTTGAGCAGGATTATGAAGAAGACGGACTGACGGTGCGGGCAACAGCGCCGCTGTATCAGCTCCAGGAAGCGTAAGGTCCGGCGTAGATCATGGGACAGTCACAGCCCTTCAAGCGCTGGCCGGTGTTGGTGGTCGAAGACGAGCCGATCCTCCGCCTGGATGCGATCAGCATGGTCGAGAAGGCAGGGTTCGAGGCCGTCGAGGCGCTGAGCAGCGCCGAGGCCATTCGCATTCTCGAGGAGCGGCTGGACATCCGCCTCGTCTACATGGATCTCGACATGCCGCGGAGCCGAAAGGGTATCGAGATCGCCGCTGCCATCCGCAAGCGCTGGCCGCCAATCGAGATTATCCTGACAGCGGCGTATTTCACACGGGAAAGCGTCGACCTGCCCGAGCGAGCCGAGTTTTACCCGAAGCCGATCAGGCACGACGAGGTGATTGCGGCGATGCAGAGGCTGATCCCCGCTGCCGATGGCACCGACTGACCCCTGACGTATGCGTCAGGTGCGAGAGGCGGCCCGCCTCACATGTCTGCAGCCGGAGGGCCGGTCTTCCCGGCAGGCAGACGGGTGATACACAGAGGCATGCTGCGGCAGGCTCTGACGCCATGTCTCCCGATGATGACACTTGAGCGCGTCTGGCTGGCTTAGTAATCGTTTTTGACCCAATCCCGGCCATTCGCGACATATTTATCGCTTCCCAGCTGCGGCCATTCGTTCATCTCAATCTCTACTGCTCGTCCAATTTTGAGGACGAACCGATGGCGATGCGGACTGTTCGAGCAGCAACTGAGGTCGCCCTAGGCGCCGTCGTCTACGCATCTGTAGGATCAAAGGCTGAGAAGGCGCCGATACTCCGCCTCGGCAAACCCGTATGTGTCGCCAGCGAGCCGCAGCAGCCGCTCGCGATCGCGGACGATGACGCGTCCGCGTACGGAGCGGACAGCCTCATCCTCTTCGAGCTTGTGGAGTGCATCCGTCACGCTGCTACGACGGACACCGAGCATGAGCCTGAACTCCTCGTGCGTCATGCAGATGTCGTCCTCGCGCACGCGGTCGTGGTAGAGCAGGATCCATCGCGCCATCCGCCGTTCGATCGAGTGCGCGAGCGACGAGACAATCGTCCTGGACATCTGGGTCATGACCACGTCGACGAAGCGGAGCAGGACTGTTCGGATCTCCGGACGTTCGGCCAGGATCCCGTGCAACACTGTGGCCGACAGCCTCATCGCCGTGCCGTGTTCGGCCCGCATCACCACGTCGTGCGACCAGCGCTCGTTGCTGAGCATCAGCTGCCAACCGATGAACCCTTCGCTGCCGACCAGCGCGACCGCATAGCGGCGGTCGCCCTCGAGCGAGTCGAGTATCGCAGCGATCCCGGTCAACGGGAAGCAGATGCTGTCTGCCGCATCGCCGGCGCGCGCGATCATGTCGCCGTTGCGAAACGGCACCAGTTCCAGATGCGGCACAAGGGCGGCGCGGTCAGCGTCATTTAAAAGACCTAGCAGCGAATTCGCTTCACACGGCAGCGCGTTAGGCGTGCGCGTCTCATCTACCATCGAAGCCATATCATCCATGCCGTCGCCCCTACTGCCCAACCCCGCTGTCCGAACGCTTGGGTCTACTTTCGTACCGAAACGCTGAAGGTCGCCCGATGGTTGTGAAACAGATAGTTTCAGGAGGGATATTTGCGCAGAACCATTTCCTTGCTGATCGCTGCGTCGACCGCGATCGCAGGCGTTCCAGCTGTGGCCCAGTCAGCCCGCTCGATTACCGCCCCTCCTCCTCCACCGCCGCCCGCGACATCCGTGCAGCCCCCGAAGGCCGCGCCTGACATGCAAACGGTCCTGGACGCGCTCGCGTCGCTCGGCGGCAAGCCGATCGAGACGCTCACGCCCGCAGAAGCCCGCATGCAGCCCTCCGCCGCGGACGGCGCCAAGGCGGCGATGCAGAAGAAGGGAATGTCGACCGCGCCTGATCCGTCGGTGACGACGCAGGACCTGCCGTACGGCAGCGACCCCAAGCAGTTCGCACGTATCTACAAGCCGGCCAGCGCGCCCGCCGGTGGTAAGCCGATGCCGGTCATCGTCTACTATCACGGCGGCGGCTGGGTCATCGCCGACGTCGATACCTACGATGCCGCGCCGCGGGCCATGTCAAAGGCGCTGAACGCGATCGTCGTGTCGGTCGAGTACCGCCATGCGCCCGAATTCAAGTTTCCGGCGCAGCATGACGATGCGGCCGCCGCCTATCGCTGGACGCTGCAGAATGCGGCGAGCTGGGGCGGCGATCCTGCGCGGATCGCAACGGTCGGCGAGAGCGCCGGCGGCAACCTCGCGGTCGCGACCGCGATCTACGCGCGCGACAACGGCCTGACAGTGCCGCGACATATCGTGTCGGTCTATCCGATCGCGAACAGCAGCATGACGCTGCCCTCGCGGCGGGACTCGGCGAACGCCAAGCCGCTGAATGGCGCGATGCTGCCGTGGTTCGGCTACTATTACCAGACGAGCAAGGCGGATGCACAGGATCCGCGCCTGAACCTGGTCGCGGCCAACCTGCGTGGTCTGCCGCCGACGACGATCATCAACGCGCAGATCGATCCGCTGCGCTCGGATGGCGAGACGTTGGCGGCCGCGCTGCGGGCGGCGGGCGATAAGGTCGAGCACAAGACTTATCCAGGCGTGACCCATGAGTTCTTCGGCATGGCCAAGGTCGTGAACGGCGCCAAGCAGGCGAACGACCTTGCGGTTGCTCGACTGCGAGCAGCGTTCGCGACGCCCGCGCCCCGGCGTTGAGCCCACGGAGCGGCGGCCTATCGGTCGCCGCCCCTCCTCTGTTCGATAGGATTTGCGACCATGACCCAAGCACCAGTCCGCTACTCCACCGACGTCGAGAACGTGAAGTCGGAAGAGGCCGAGACGATCGCGCAGCTCAACCAGACGTTCGACAAGATCCTCGAAAAGACGGCGGAGGACTATGATCACGCCGTCCGCTCGGTCCACGCCAAAGCGCACGGCTTCCTCGAGGGGACGCTCACCGTCCGTGACGGCCTTCCCCCTGAGCTGACCCAAGGCATGTTCGCCACCCCGGGCGAGCACAAGATCGTCATGCGCTTCTCGACCAACGCCGGCGACACTCTGCCGGACACCATCAGCCTGCCGCGTGGTCTGGCACTGAAGGTCATAGACGTCGAAGGCGAGCGCCTGCCCGGTGCCGACGGACAGACGCAGGACTTCGTCATGGTGAACGGCCCGGTCTTCCAGAACAAGACCGCAGACCAGTTCCTGGGCAACCTGAAGCTCCTGGCAGGCACGACCGATAAGCTCGAGGGCACCAAGGAGGCGATGTCGAAGGTGCTGCGCGGCGTGAACACTGTGCTGAGCGCGGTCGGTATCGAGAGCCCGAAGGTACAGACGCTCGGCGGGGCGCCCAACTCAGATCCGCTCGGAGAGACCTACTTCAGCGTCACGCCGTTCCGTTATGGCGACTACATCGCCAAATTCGCGGTCTTCCCCGTGTCCAAGGATCTGACCGATCAGACCGACACCACGATCGACGCGGCCGGCCGCCCGGACGCCCTCCGGGACGTGATCCGCTCCGAGACGCAGGTGTTTGATATGGAGTGGGAACTGCGTGTGCAGCTGTGCCGCGACCTCGACAAGCAGCCGATCGAGGACCCCACCACCGAGTGGAAGCAGGAAGATGCGCCATTCCAGACCGTAGCGACGATCCGAGCGGCCAAGCAGGACAGTTTAACTGAGGACAAGTTCCAGCAGATCAACGAGGAAATGCGCTTCTCTATCTGGACCGGTCTTGCCGCGCACCAGCCGCTCGGCAACATCAATCGGGCACGCAACGAGACCTACCGCCACTCCGCCGACTTCCGCGCTCGCGTAAACGGCTGCCCCTACCACGAGCCAGTTGGCGGTCGCGCCTGACCGGCGAAGGTGGCGTTCGGTCCCTTGACGCTGACCGTGGGCAGATCGGCTGGGAGGCGAATTGGGCGCTTGGTCGTTCTGAACGCCGTCGCGTCGATGTTTGCACACCAGAGGTGAAGCGGCGGAGCCGACGAAACGTCCGCAAAGGTTTGAACCGCCAGGAGGCTGACGAATGCCGATGATTACCGCTGGCGACCTCAACATGGAGGTGTCGCTTCACGGTGCGGAGCAGGGACAACCATTGCTCCTCATCCATGGCTGGCCGGATGATGCGTCGACGTGGGATCAGGTGGCGTCCGCTCTGGCGGCGGAAGGGTTCCGCGTCATCGTCCCTACGTTGCGTGGGTTCGGCGCCACCCGCTTCCTTGACGACGATATCCCCCGCACCGGCAACAGCGCGATGCTGGCGACCGACATGATCGCGCTGCTCGACGCGCTCGGCATCGACTGCTTCATGGTCGCCGGGCACGACTGGGGATCGAACACCGCCGAGGCGCTTGCGGTCGGGTGGCCCGATCGGGTGGAGCGGATGGCGATGCTGTCGACCCCGCCCCGGCTCGGCGGCATGCCGACGCCACCATTCGAGCAGACTCAGCGGCAATGGTATCACTGGTTCATGGCGACCGCGCGCGGGGCAGAAGCGATACGTGCAGACCGGCGCGGGTTCACCCATCTGCATTGGGTCAATTGGTCGCCACCGGGATGGTTCGACGAGGTGACATTCGACCGTGTCGCCCGGTCGTTCGACAATCTCGACTGGGTCGACGTGACGCTCCATAGCTATCGTGCACGCTGGGACGAAGCGGAACCCGATCCACGAAGCGCCTGGCTGGAGGACAAGGTCAAGGCGACCAAGACCTTGTCGCTGCCGACGCTCTACATCCATGGCGATGCCGATGGCGTGAATCC
Organism: Sphingomonas phyllosphaerae; assembly: GCF_036946485.1. GTDB lineage: Bacteria > Pseudomonadota > Alphaproteobacteria > Sphingomonadales > Sphingomonadaceae > Sphingomonas > Sphingomonas phyllosphaerae_E. The sequence continues at coordinate 150,878 of NZ_JAQIJA010000006.1, read as the reverse complement.
GCCCTCGACTGCTGAAGACGTACCCTCGAAATTCGCCGGCCCGTTCGCGCGCATGACCATGACCGGGGTCGGCCATTTTCCGCAGCGCGAGAACCCACAAGCGGTGGTGCGCCACCTCCTTACCCTCTTCGCCGGCGATCCCGCCGCGCTCACCGATACGATCGACAGGAGCCTGACCATTAAAAAAGCCGCACCTTATGCCGCCGGGATTGCCGCCATCGGCCTGGTTGCCGCTGCCGCAGCCGGCGTCGCCCATGCCCAAGGACGCAGCGCACAGCTGACGCAGGTGGCGCAGTTCGACCATCAGGCGACCGGCGTCGCCGTGACCGAGGATGGCCGTCGTTTCGTCAACTTCCCCCGCTGGACCGACGACGCACCGATCTCGGTTGCCGAGGTAATGAAGGACGGCAGCTTGCGCCCTTATCCCAACGCCAAGTGGAACAGTTGGCGCAACGCCCGCGCCAACGAACTGCCAGTCGGCGACTATTTCGTCTGCGTGCAGTCGATCGTCCCCGATGGCCATGGCAACCTCTGGGTGCTGGATCCCGGTGCGCCGGGCAACGAGAAGATCCTCGAAGGTGCCCCGAAACTCGTCCGCATCGATCTGGCATCGAACACGGTGACGAAGACGATCCTGGTCCCCGGCGACGTCGCCCTGCAGGGCACCTACCTCAACGACATCCGCTTCTCGCCTGACGGCAAGACCGGCTACATCACCGACAGCGGCACGCGCGGCGCGATCATCGTCGTCGACCTGGAAAGCGGCAAGAGCCACCGCGCGCTCGACGGGCACGCCTCGACGCAGATCGACAAGACGGTGAAGGTCACGCTCGACGGCAAGCCGCTCGTCCGTCCCGATGGCCGCCAGCCAGCCTTCGCCGCCGATGGCATCGCGATCTCCAAAGACGGCAAGACGCTGTACTACCAGGCGCTGACCGGAAAGACGCTGTACGCGATCGACACCGCCAAGCTGGGGTCGGACATCAGTGAGGCCGACAGGGCGGCAGCTGTGAAGACGGTCGCGCAGACCCACGTCGCTGATGGCCTATGGATGAGCAAGGCAGGCGTGCTCTACCTAACCTCGCCCACTGACTATGCCATCAAGCGGCTGAACGGCACGACCGTCGAGACGGTGCTGACCGATCGCCGCCTGCGCTGGCCCGACACCTTTTCCGAAGGGCGCGACGGGACGATGTACGTCACCGCCAGTCATATCCAGGACACGAACTGGTTCACGCCCGGCGCACCGCCGTCGATCAGGACGCAACTGTTCTCCTTCGCGCCCGCCAAGTGATCGGACATCCCATGACCTACCTGCGCTATTCGCCCGACATCGAAACACCAGAGCCCGACGAACAGGAGAACATCGACGGCATCATCCAGGGCATGACCCAGGAGAGCCAGACGGTCGAAAAGCGTGACGGGCACGCCGTGCGGGCGAGCCATGCCAAGAGCACGGCTTGCGTGATCGGCCAGCTCATCGTCGCGCCCGGGTTGCCGCCCGAACTCGCACAGGGCCTATTCGCGGAACCCGGCGCGTTCGATGTTGCCGTCCGCTTCGCGCAAGGACCCGGTGAAAAGCTCGGCGATCGCGTCTCGACCCATCGTGGCATGTCGATCAAGGTGTTCGGCGTCGAGGGCGCGAAGCTGCCCGGCCATGATGCACCGACGCAGAACTTCGTCCTCGCCAGTGGCACGACCTTCCCTGCGGGGACCGCCGCGGGTTTTCTCTCGCAAGCCAAGAAGATAGGCTTGGCGGTTCCCATGCACGAGGGCGTGAAGAGCGCGGCCGCCTCTGTCGCCCGCAACATCAACAAGGTACTGGATGCGGTCGGCGCGGGTCCAAGCCCGACGCTGGACTTCTATGGCCACCCCTTCAGCCACCCGTTGGTCGAGGCATATTTCAGCCAGTGCCCGGTGCGCTTCGGCGACCATGTCGCCAAGATCGGGGCCTTTCCCGTTTCAACCGAGCAGCGGGCGCTCGCCGATTGGCAGCTCGACCCGCATCAGGATGAGGATGGCTTTCGCCATGCCGCGGTCGATTACTTCGAGGGCAACGATGCGGTGTTCGAGCTTCGGGCGCAGTTATGGACCGATGCCGGGACGCAGCCCATCGAAGACACCTCCGTCGACTGGCCGACGAACGAAAGCGCGTACCGCACCGTCGCCACGATCCGACTGCCGCGGCAGTCGGCATATAGTCCCGATCGCGTCCGCTACTTCGACGAGGTGATGACGTTCCGCCCGGCCCATAGCCTGGAAGTGCATCGCCCGCTGGGCGGCGTGATGCGCGCACGCATGCAGGTCTACCAGGCGCTAAGTGACTTCCGCCACCGCAAAAACGGCATCGCCGCTGCGAACACCGCCACCATCCAAGACATTCCAGCCTGAGCTGAACGCCAGTGCTGCTGATGATGAAAGGACAGTTATGAAGCTTGAAGGCAGGAACACCGTTCAGGCGGAGAACGCGTGATGGCGCGCTTTTCCGACAAGGTCATCGTCATTACCGGTGCCGCCTCGGGGATCGGTGAGGGCGCGGCGCGCCGCTTCGCCGAGGAAGGCGCAGCGCTGGTGTTAGGCGACATCGACAAGGCCGCGCTCGACAAGTTGGCGGGCGAGCTGCACGGCACAGTCGAAACCCGCGAGACCGACGTGTCGGACCGCGCGACATGCGAGGCGCTCGTCCAGGCTGCGGTCGATCGCTTTAGTCGGATCGACGTGCTGGTCAACGACGCCGGCGTCGATCATCTGGGCAAGGTCGACGAGGGCGACTTCGCCGAATTCACCAAGGTCATCGAAACTGACCTGTACGGCGTGGTCCATATGAGCCGCGCGGCGATCGCGCACTTGCGCCGGTCGAAGGGCTGCATTGTTAACGTCTCGTCGGTGTCCGGGCTGGGCGGCGACTGGAACCACAGCTTCTACTGCGCGGCGAAGGGGGCGGTGAGCAACTTCACCCGTGCGCTAGCGATGGACGAGGCGAAGCACGGCGTCCGCGTCAACGCGGTCAACCCGTCGCTCACCTACACCGCGCTGACCGCGGGCATGAAGGAACAGCCTGAGCTGATCGCCAAGTTCGAAGAGCGCATCCCGATGGGTCGCGGCGCCGAGCCCGCCGACATCTCGGGGGTGATCGCGTTCCTGGCGAGCGAGGATGCGCATTTCGTGACGGGTGTGAATCTGCCGGTCGATGGCGGCCTTACCGCGTCAAACGGGCAACCGCCGCTGTCTTAATGAATGTGAGGTGGGCCCTTGCGCCCGCCCAATGTTCGGGATCGGACCATGCCGCGGGTACCAGATTCATCACGGGCGAATTGCTCAAGCCGTGGAGTCACGTCGCAGCAATTTGACCCAGAAGGCGACATTCAGCGGCCCTAACCACTTTCCCGAAAGCAGACATCCGTTCAGCCGTCCCAGATGCATGATCCGAGACGCCGGGTGCCTGACAGTTTAGACGGTCGCTTCACCGGTTAAGTACGGGTCGACCGGCACCTGCGCAGGGATCGACGGCTGCGGCGCCGGCCGCGAAGCCGCTGCTGCGAGCCACGCCTCGCCGCCTACCCTGTTACGCGTGGAGCCATCGCCGCGCTTCGCCACCCGACCGTAGATTTCTCTTTCGCGGTCAGACGGCGATCCGGCGAACATCGCGGCGATGTTGCCGTAGGTGCTCGGATCGCGGCCATCGAGGCTGAGACGATCGTTGAGGTAGCAGGCGGTCGCCCATGCCGCCTCCGGGGTCGGCGTCCATGCGATAAGCCGCTTGCACCAGTACATTCGAAGGTTGTTGTGCATCCAGCCGTCAATGAGAAACTGGCGCTGGCACGCGTTCCACGTCTCGTCGCGCGTTTCGCCCGCCAGCATGGCGGCGAGCGTCTCCTGCTCGGATCGCGTATCGCAAGCATGATCGGCCAGCGTCTGACGAGCCCAGCCCGCGATGCGGTCGTACCGCTCTGGTGCCGCCAGCTGCGTCGCCTGGTAGTGGAACCACTCGCGAAAGCCGAGCAGCTCGTCGGCGAACTTCTGCTTGTGCTGTCCTCCGGCGATCGCGCCGTTTACCGCGGCCATGATTTCGCGGGGGCCGAGCACGCCGAAGTGGAGGTAAGGCGAGAGGCCGCTCGCGCCTTCGCTCCGCGTGGCATCGTTGCGTGCGGAGGCGTAGCCGGGCAGCACGTCGGTGACCAGGCGCGCGAGCCGCTCCTCGGCCGCGGCACGGCCGGGCGGATGCATCGTGCTGACGGAAAGCGAGTGGTCGATAGTGAGGGTCGCGACCAGTGCGTCGAGGTTGAGCTCCTCAAGCCGGTCGGGCGTGAACGGTAGTTCGCCAGCATACGGCGCCACGTTGGCCTGCTCGTCCTTCCACTCCGACCAAGCGGCGCGCTCCGGTTCGTGCCGCCGGAGGAAGCCGGATCGACCACGGACTTCGTCGCCAATCAGCGCCGGCGGCACCAGGCAGGCCGCGTTAACCGCATAGACGGGCACCTGCGCCCGTGCAGCGACGCGCTCCGCCTGCCAGCGAGCGACGAAGGTTGGCTGATCCTCCAGCACGACCGCTGCGGCCTCTGCGGCCAAGCGGTAGACGAGGCCTTTCTCTCGACGCTCGGCGCGATCAAGGTGCTGCACGCATGCGAGCGCGCGCTCGCGGCAGCCGATGGTGAGGTCAACGCTCGCGCCCAAGATGAAGCGGTGCAGCCTGTCGGAGGCGTAGGGATAGTCTTCGCGCACGCCGTGGTAGACCAGCACGGGCAGGTCAAGGGCGTTGCCAAGGCGGACACTCGCGTCGATCGCCGGGTTGTCGCGGGCCCGCAGCGCCTGCTGGAGCCAGCACAGGACATAGCTGCCGTCGGGAACCGGCACGCGGTCGTTCATCACGCGAACGCGCGGCGCCTCGCGCCAGTCATGAAGCCCGGAGGGAGAGCCGCCGTCACCATCCCATACTGCCCGACACGCCCTTGAACGGTCCGGCGAGATCGGACGTGATCCATCCGCCGTAGAAGCCGCCGGGCTGCGGGCGGACCTGCTCGCCATCCACCGTGCATCGGTCGAGCGGCCCGGCGTAGAAGGCGACGTGATCGCGGAGGATCGAGAAGGCCTGTGTCGGTTCCGGATAGCTCCACCCCACATCGCGCAGCAGCTCGTCGCCGACCGCCAGGTGCCAGTAGACCGCGTGGCCCTTCCACTCGCAGAACGACCGTCGCTCAGAACGGTGGAGCAGTCCGGAATTGAGGTCGGCGGTCGGCAGGTACCAGCTCGGTGGATGGCTGGTCTCCAGCGTGCGGATCGCCGCGCGCGTGTCGGCGACGACGACGCCGCGATGGTCGATGCGGACATGCCGATCGCTCGGCTTGGCGATGGCGGGACGGGGGTAGCGCCACACGCTCTCCTGCCCGGGGGCGACGGGATTGGGCGTCGGCCTCATGCCCGCGCCTCCCGCCGTGACAGCCCCCCCTTCAGGTGCGGTCGCATGCGAAGGAAGCGGAGGTAGAGGCGTTCGAGCACCGAAAGGATCAACCGGTTGCGGGCCGCCTCGCCGAGCGGCCGCAGCACGGGGATGGCACGCCACATCGCGGCGAAGGCAGCCGCACCCGACAACAGGGGTCCATCCGCTTCTCGCGCGTGAAAGCGCGCCAGCATCTCGGTACGGTCGAGCGGGCACGTGGACGGGCCGGTCGCGTCGACGAACTCGATGTCGCCGCGAAGGTCCAGCCTGCGCATCAGCGCGATCTCGCGACGGCAGAGCGGGCAGTTTCCGTCGTGCCAGACCGTGACCCTACTCAACGACCCTTCTCCGGATTGTCGCGCCAGATGCGCTCGGCCAGCAGCGTCGCGAAGCCGAGCCAGGTGACGAACGGCACCGCCGCTACCGCGGCCAACCGATCGACCTTGGCCGCGGTGGCGACGTAGGCTGCGCCTGTGACAACCATCGCGCCGGACGCGGCTGCGCTCGCGCCCAGCCGCTTCTCGCGGAAGAACAGGCGCGTCCAGCCGCCGACCATGGCGGTGTTCAGCAGCCAGAGGCCAACCGCCGCATTGCGCGCGCTCCCTGACGGCTGTCGCAGCAGTCGGTAGCCCCCAGCCGCTAGGCCGGTTTCCAGCACTGGCCAAACCGCGCCAAATGCCGCGTCGGGCGGCGTGTAGCCCGGCTTGTCCAGCCGGCGGTACCAGCCACGGATGCCGGGGTGAGACGGGTCGGGCGCATTGCGCCGCCCGACGAGTGCGCTGGCACCGAGCACCACGCCGACCGCGCCTAGCGCCAGCAGGGGCGGCAGGCCCGTCGGAGATAATGCTCTTGAGAGGGCCGGAATTCTCTCGGACGCTGGCGTGTCGTAGCGCGAGAGGTCGACGTCCTTCGAGCGCCCACCGAACAGCTTGCCCACGGCGCCGCGCACGGCAGGGCGGCTCGCCACGCTCAGCGCGCCGTGGAGGAGCCGGATGCCCAGGCGGCTGTGCGGATTCGCCAGCCGCGGCGCGATCCTCGGCACGCCCTGCGCGTCCTCGACCATCGGCCGCATGGCCATCTCGTAGGCTGCGAAGGCAGCCGGCACGTCGGTCGAGCGGATCAGCTCCTGCGCCAAGACGTAGGCGCCGGTGATCGCCAGCGTCGTGCCGTAGCCGGCAATCGGCGTCGCGCACCATGCCGCGTCGCCGGTGAGCACGATGTGACCCTTCGACCAGCGCGGCATCCTCACCTGGCGCAGCACGTCGAAGTAGAAATCGTCGGACGTCGCCATCCCGGCCAGCACGCGGTCGCTCTGCCAGCCCGCGTCGGCGAAGCGGTCGCGCAGCCACGCCTTCTGTCGCTCGACGTCCCAGTCCTGCTCGCCGCCCGGCCGCTGCTGCACCGAGAGCATGGCGCGCGCGGTGCCGTGCCGGTCGGGACGGAGTGATACGCTGCGGCCGCCGGGGGCATTGTACCAGCGCCACAGATGGTCGTCGTCGGGACGGCGCGGGATGGTGAAATAGGCGATCGTCAGATCCATCCAGCGTGGCTCGTTCTCGCCCGGGAAGACCAGCTCCCGCGTTTTCGATCCCACCCCCTCGGCGATGACGACCGCGTCGTATCGCTCGACGGCTCCGCTCGCGAAGGTCACGGTCGCGCCGTCACCGTCCTGCTCGACCCTCGCGACGCTGTCGCCGAACCGGAAGGTCGCTCGCTCCCTGGCGGGTTCGTAGAGCAGTCGCGCCAGATCGCCGCGCAGAATCTCCATCTCGGCCGTAGGCCCGTCTGCGCCCGTGTCGGCGGTGAGGAACTGCGCCGCGACTCTGCCGTCCTCCTCGACCCAAGCGGTGCCCTCCTCGCCGGTGCCCTGCTCGAGCGCCACCTGCTCCAGCTCCATCCTGCGCAGCACTTCGCGACCGACACCACGCACGTCGATGTTCTGACCACCATCGCGGAAAGCAGGCGTCCGTTCGACCACCGTGACGTCGAAGCCCGCGCGCCCCAGCCACCAGGCGACGGTGTTACCGGCAACGCTCGCGCCGGTGATCAGGATGCGACGGGACATGGATAGGCTTCTCCTCGCCCGTACAACGATCGGGAGCGGATAAGTCGCCCAGCCGAGTCATTCCCGCCTGCCATCGATCGATGGTACGAGACTCGATGTTCGCGATGAATGTGGTCCCGGCTCTAGCGCACCAAGCCCCAGCCTTTTGCTGCCTTGACCCAATTCTGGACATTCGATCGGTTTGCGGGGCTTCCCAACAGCCGACGTTTGTTCATCTTCATCACAACGATTAGCCGTCAGCGTACCGTCGACGCGCATCGCATCACTCAGGAACAGCAATCCAAGGGCCTTGCGTCATACAGTCTGCGTGGGACGATCTCGGACCCGCTGACATCTTCGCGTATCTCCCGACGATGCAGTTGCTGGTCGCGAACGATCGTTTGTGGCATTGTCAGCATGCATGGTAAGGCCAACGGGATCGATATAGATGTGAGCGGCACTCTAGTTGCCAGAGTAGTCGCTTCAAAGTAAGTAGGAAGATGCGACGCCAATGACTGATCAGCCAAAGGTCGAACCTGAACGCCTATATATGCATGTCGCAAGACGTCTCGAACAGTCAATAAGGTTGGGGCACTATCCCGTAAATAGCCGGCTACCATCTGAGCGTGAGATCGCGGATAGCTTTGGGGTCAGCCGGCCCACTGTTCGTGAAGCTACTATTGTACTTGAAGTGCGTGGCCTTATTGAAATGCGTCACAAGGCCGGGGCTTATGTGGTCGCCACTGAGTGCGAAGCGGATGCGTCGTACTTGACTGATAATGTCGGCCCCTTTGAAGTCACTGAGGCACGTCGCCTGTTTGAAGGCGAGGCCGCGGCTTTAGCAACCGCTACAATTGACCGGAACGAGTTGGCCGAGCTTGAAAGCCTGCTTTCGAAAATGGCGGACAACGACTTGGATCAGACTATTCGAGAACGGGCTGATCGGGCGTTCCATCTAACTTTGGCCGGATCAACGCGCAACGAAGCCATCGTGAGCGTCGTTCGAACGCTTTGGGACAAGCGATATAGTTCCCCGCTATGCAGCTACCTCTTCTCGCTCGCGCGTCAGCTCGGGATCCAGCCCGCTGTGGAGGATCATCGACGCATTCTCGATGCGCTACGTGCCCGGAACGCGGACGGGGCCCGCGCGGCGATGCGAGATCACCTGAAGCGTGTCACGGAAAGCCTCTACCTGGCGACCGAGCACGACGCCCGCGAGCGAACGAGGCTGAAGATGGACGAACGCCGTCATGTTTTCGCGCGGCGTGCCGGCGTGTCCGAACTCGCCGGGTAACTGACGCGAAGCACTAGCCCCCACAGCGACGTTTGCCCGGCATGATGCCAATGTGCTGTTTCTGCCCATGTCAACTGCCCGCGCGAAGCCGTTCGCCTCGGCCGACAAAATTTTGCGGCACCCAGATTGATCGTGGAGGCAAGCAAATCGCAATCGCTGCAGTCGCATGCATGTAGGTGACCGCATCGCTGGCCTGCATCGTCTTCGACCATCCGTTGCCTAATAGCGCATACGCTTCAGCGAAGGCTAGCGATAACGATAAAGTCGGACCCGGTATGCCTTGTTGTCAGCGGCATCCTTCGAGAACAATCGCAGCGACTGCCCCTGTCCGGTTTCGTCGCCGTTCAGTCGCCGCCCGGTCACCGCCTGATTGTTCCGGAAGAACTGTTCGTCGATACTTTCCACCCCGACGATGGGAGCACCCGGCCGATCGGTGGTGAAGCTGAGTTGGGCGTCGCCGCTGCCGATCACCAGGAACTCGTCGGCGCCGTTCTGCAGAAACATTGCGGCGATGCGACTGCTCTGGTCGACGTCGCCCTTCGAGCCGCTGGCGCGCGTCATGTTGACGATGTAGTCGCCGATACGGCCGCGCCCGGCGCGCTGCGCTCCGCCTTCCATCAGTACGGTCGTTAGCCCCCCCTGCGCCTGCTTCTCGAGGATAAGCGGCGCTATCGATGCAAGCTGACCATAAAGCGCCGTCATAGCCGGATCGCCTTCACCCGCGGCGCTCAGGCCGATACTCGCGTCGCCCTGCAGCACGACTCCCTCGCCATCGATCCCGAAAGGCGAAAAGCCGATCGCAGCCAGCGAACCAAAACTATAGAGAGCGTTTGCGGCGCCGACGGCCCCGCCGCGCGCCTCCGGCACGAACAACGGATTGTCGCCACGAGTATATTGCGAAGCCCAATTGCCGTAATCCTCGAAATAAATGTCCGGCGCCAGAAAGTCGAGCGACGGCGCACCAGCCTTGTAGATGTCGATCGCGAACGGCAGCGGACCGCCCGAATTATACTGGCCGGGTTCGTAATTAGGTCGGATCAACGCGGCATTGGTGAACATCGGGAGCACATATTCCGCCTTTCCCGCCGCCGCCACCTTCTCGATGAAGGTGGCGTACGCCCAGGACATGAACAGTGAATCCGTTATGCCCGCCTCGCCAAACACTTCGCGCCACGTTCCTGCGGTGCGGGCGCCGGCATTCTCCCATGCGGTGCGCAGCGTTGGGTGCAAAGTGGTGCGATGCGCGGCGAGGTAGCGCACGATCGCTTCCGGTACAGGCGCGGCGAGCGCAGCCTCGGCCACAGCCGAATGGTCGCGGGATTCCGGGATCACGCCAACTTCATTCTCGACCTGCACCATCAACACGGTGTGCTGCGTTCCGTCGACATCGCGCAGGTGGCGCATCAGTTTGGCAAAGGCTCGCGCATCGGCATCGCGCGTATTGGTCGAGAAGGGCGAGAGCCGCTCAGTCCCGCGCCCGTCGCTGGTTTGCGCGCGGGCGAAGCGCGGCTGATCGCGCTTCACCCATCCCGGCACGTAGCTTGAGTAGGTGTTCTTCCACGCCCCGAACCAGAGAATCACGAGGCGCAAGTGCTGGGCTCGTGCCCCCTTCAGCAGGCCATCGACATTGCTAAAATCGAACTGGCCCTCCCGCGGCTCGATCGTCTCCCAGGCGACGGGCGCAAGCACGGTATTCAGGTTCATCGCCTTCATACGCGGCCAAATCGGCGCCATGTAAGCGAGATCGCTGCTGCTCGAGTTATGCAGTTCGCCGCCCAAAACGAGGAACGGTTTGTCGTCGACGATCAACTGCGTCGCCTTCCCGCGCCGCTCAAGGTGCGGCGTGCCCGCCGACTGCGCGTGTGCCGCCGTGCCTACCAGCAAGGCGAGCCCGGTCAGGATCATTCGGACGGCGGACAACAGGCTGATCATCGCAGCTCCCCAAGTAAGTCGCGTTTTCGGCAAAGCGCCGGCCTCGGTCGGGAAGCCGACGTGCCGCATCCGATCAGAAGCTGGCGCGCAGGCCGAAGAGCACCTGCCGCCCCGGATAATAGACGCTGTACGCCGCATTATCGTAGCCGAAGGTGGTGCGGATCGGCGCGTTGGTAATGTTCAGCACGTCCAGCGTCAGCCGCATCGCCTTGTTCAGGAACGGCAATTGATAGCCGGCCGACAGGTCGAGTTGCCCCCGCGCATCAGCCAACAGGCCGAGGGGCAGATTGTTCTGCGGCGCGTTGGCGGCGATCACCGCGCCTTGCCAAACGTAATTCAGGCTGAGCGAGAGGCCGTAATTCTCGTAATAGCCCTGAACGTTATAGCCCCATTTGGGCACCCCGGGCGCCACCAGCCCGCTGTCTGAATCCTGCGTGATATGGGTGCCATTCGCCTGGAAGCCCAGCCCCTTGAAGAGGAAGTCGAGCGGCTGGTTCCACGTCCCCTCAACGCCCTGAATAGTGAGGTTGTTGAGGTTAACCGGACGGTTGACGGTGATCGCCACCTGCGCGGGAGCGACGCCGGCCGCCGCGGCGCGGTCGAGCAGCGCCTGCCGCTGCGTTGATTGCAGCGCATCGAGCGGGATGTTGAGGTCGCCGAACGGGCTCTGCTGCTGGACCGTCGCGGTGAAGCCCTTGATGTTCTTGCGGAAGAACGAGACGCCGACATAGCCCGCACCGCCCGTGTAAAATTCTCCGCCAAGGTCGATATTGTCCGACGTGTACGGCTCGAGCGCCGGGTTGCCTGCGCTCGCGATCTGCGCGCTCGGGTCCGAGAAGGTGACTCCGGGCAGCACAAGGTTGGCGTCAGGGCGCGTCATCGACTTCGACACCGCGAAGCGCAGCTTGAGGTTGTCGAACAGGTCGTAGGCGAAATTGGCCGAAGGCAGCACCTGCACGTAATTGGAACGCGCGGTGATGTCGACGATCGCGGTGCCGATCTGGCTCGGCCCGACCACCTTCTGGCGGGTATAGGTATAGCGGACGCCGGCGTTGGCGTGCAGCTCGCGCCCGAAGATCTCGGACACGCCGTTCATCTCGGCATAGCCGCCCCAGACGGTCTCGTAGATGTCGCCGGTCGCGCCGCCGGTCACCGAACCGCGCGCCTCGGGCGCAGTGTCGCGGAAGGATGCATAGTTGGTGGCGCGCTTCAACGCATCGAAGTCGGGCATGATGAAGCTGGTGACGCCAAACTTGCCGTCCGACAGATGCCCGAAATTGGTGACCGGCGTCCGCATCAGATATTGCGACAATGCGCTGGTCGGCACCGTCCCGGTGTTGCCCGTGCACGGGCTGCCGCACACTGACAATTGATAGGCATTGGTGTTGTCGAACGCGCGGATGCTCCGCTGCGCCTCGTCATAGGCGGCCCCCGCCTTGAAGTTGAGCTGGTCGTCGCCGACGTACAAATCGAGGTGCGCGCCCTTGGTCTCGGTTTCGCGGCGGATGTTCTGGACGTTCACGCGATACCATTGCCAGCCGAGATTGGGATCGCCGAGGTCGCGGTTGGCGGAAATGATCGGCTGCGGGCTGCCGGTCGTGTTGTCGTAGCTGACCTCCACTCCCGAATTGGGCGCGGTCTGGAAAGCGAAGGTTGGCTGCTCGCGGAAGAAGTTGCTCTTTCCCCAATTGGCCGACAAGTCGACCTTGACGCGCTCGGTCGGGCGCCACGACGCGCTGGGCGTGACGTTCCAGAATTCGGTGCGCTGGTTGAACAGGCTGTTTTCCGAGAAGAACGACGAATTGGCGAACGTGCCCGAGGTGACGACGTTGTTCTGGTCGACAGTGACGTCGAACGGGACCATGCCGCCGGTCGATTGCGGCGACGTCCCCGGACCGGAGTTGCGGACCTGCCAGTTCATGTTCGAGCGTACGTAATCGCGGGTAGATTTGGCGTAGATGCCGTCGAGCGCGAAGTGAAATGTGTCGGACGGGCGCCATTCCATCGACGCGATCGCCGAAATCCGCGAGCGCGTGCCCTCGGTCAGCGTCGGCCGGGCCAGCCGCGGCAGGATCGCCTTGGACAGTTGCGACAGCGTTAGCCCCGAGGTGGCGGTGAGGTCGATGGGCGCGCCGGTCACCAGCCCGCGACCGACATTGGCCGGGGTCGTGCTGGCGAAGCTGAAGCCGTTGCTCTCCGGCGGCGAGACGTTGCACCCGCTGCCGCACGCCAGGTTGGCGTCGGTGAAGCCGACGGTGTCGTAGCCATCGATGCGCGTCTTCTGCCGCACGCCTGCCACCCCGACGAGGATACCGAACGTATCGCCGAAGGTGTGGCTGGCGACCAGCGCGCCCCGCGGCCCGACCTTGTCGTTGCTGTCGGTATAGGCACCCTGCGCCACCACCGTGACGTGCGTGCCCGGCTTGTCGAACGGCCGCGCGTTGCGAAGGTTGACGGTGCCGGCGATCCCACCCTCCAGCGTCGAGGCGGTCGCGGACTTCGCGACGTCGAGCCGCGTGAACAGCTCGGAGGGGAAGAAGTCGAGATCGACCTGGCGGTTGTCGCCCTGCCCGCCGTTGGTGCCGCCGTCAGATGCGACCGCGAACTGCGTGCCGTTGAGCAGCACCTTGGAGAAGCTGGGTCCGAGACCGCGGATCGACACCTGCGTGCCCTCGCCACTGATGTCGCGGTTCAGCCGCACACCTGGGATGCGGTTCAACGTCTCGGCGAGGTTGGTCGCCGGCAGCTTGCCGATGTCCTCCGCGAAGATCGAGTCGCCGAAGCCGACCGAATTCCGTTTCGCATTGGTCGCACTCTGCAGTGAGGCGCGGATGCCGGTGACCACGATATCGTTGGCAGGCTGGCCAGTGTCGGTCGCCTGTTCGACGCTTTGCACTGAACTCTGCGGCACTTGCGCATCGGAGTTCGCGCCGGTGTCGACCTGCGTTGCTGGGGAACGCTGCTGGCCTTCTGGTCCCAAGGCGGCAGCACTTTGCGCCTGTGCATGGGCGGCAATGAGAGCAGTAACTGCCACAGCAGCGCGCAGAGAAAGACGAACGGTACGATGATGGCTAACGAGCACGATGCCTCTCCTCCAAATAACGCCTGCTTGGTGCCAGCAGGTTCTATCGCGCCGGTAGCGCTAACACCGCCTTTTGTATGACACCTTAGCCAATCGGTCAAGACGATTGTGCAGGGTTGGCCTGACAAGATGGCGGAACTCCCACCTAAATGTCTCCCAGTGTCGAGACAATGCAAGCAAACGATTGCAGAACTGACGCCCTCCGCAGTTAAAGCCGTGAGACGGCGTTGCTTAAACGACCGCTGGATCGGCTTTGCCTCAGCCGTCCGACAAATAAGAAGAGGTGATGATGGGGCGGGTCAGTATCAACACCACCCTTCTAGTGCAGGTATTAGTACGGCGACTCACAACCGGTAAATCGGGAGCCTTAAACCTCATCTCCCAAGCGGACGCTCGTTCACCATCATCAAACACCGGACGATCCTCCGTCTTTGAGGACGTCTACCTGCCGCATAAGGCCGGCCGAAAACACGACCTTGCGGAACGCCAAATAAAAATTGTTGCAGGTGATGAGGGGTAGAGGGCAAGCTCTTCTACCCTCTACAACTATAAATTGCCCGTTTAGTAGGTCAATCGAGCTGTTACACTGATGCGCCGATCGTTGAGAACCGCAGACTGCGGGCGGCTTGCGACCCCGTAATAGGTTCGGTTCTCAGAATTACTCAGGTTGGTGCCATCGACAGTCAGCGCGAAATGCGGTGCGACGGTATAGGTGATCGACGCGTCCAGTTGCCCGCGCGCATCGTTGAAGATCGGCAGGTTGCCAGACCCGTTACCACGCGTCGTCACGACATATTTCGATCGCCAGTTATACGCGACGCGCGCCGATAGCGGCCCCTTGTCGTAGATTCCTACGAGGTTGTAGCTGTACTTCGACAGCTGCTCCAATGGCACAGAAAGACTTGCGCCGGAGGTGTCCTGTGCATCCGGCGACGGAGCCTTACTGTCGACATAAGTGAAGTTGGCCTGCGCTCCGAAGCCCGAGAGCCAGCCCGGTAAGAAGTCGAAGAAGGTGTTGCCCCCAACCTCGAACCCCTTAATCCGGCCATCGTCGCCATTGACGGGACGGCTTACCTGATAGGTCACAGTCTCGTTGCCGAAAGTGTAGCTTTCGTCGAAGACACCGTTGGTGATGAAGCCGTCAACCTTCTTGTAGAACGCTGCGGCGTACAGCGAGCCAGTGCGCGAGAAATAGTATTCGAGGCTGGCGTCGAGCTGGTCTGCGGTAAGCGGGCGCAGGTTGGCGTTGCCCGACGAAGCGGTCGGAATGCCGTTGGTGGGGACATTCTGGTTGATCGTGATGTTCTGATTAAGCTGATCGAAGCCGGGACGCGTCAGCGCCTTGGACGCCGCGAGGCGCAGTTGCAGCGGCTCGGTCAGGTGAAATGTCAGGTTCAGGCTGGGCAGCACCTTGGTATAGGAGGAGTCGACCGCCACAGGCACGAAGGTGACCGGACCGTTGCCGAAGATCGGCAGACCTGTGGTTGTATCGACGCCGGTCTGGATGCGCGGAGATTCACCGCGGAAGCCGGCAGAACTGGTCTGCGTTCGGATGACGCGCACGCCAAGGTTGCCGTCGAACGGCAGCGCGAAGTCGGTGGTGCCGAACCGCGCAAGACCGTAAGCGGTGTAGGTTGTCTCGCTTTGTACATTGCGGTCGTTAGGACCGTAGCCGACGCCGTCCAACAACGACTGACGCTGTGAGGGATCGACGTAATCGGCAAGTACAGCACGTGTACGATCGTAATCGAGCGTGACCCCCCGATTGAAGAAGATCGCACCGTCTGGAACGCCTTGAAAGCCACGGTACAGGTTGCCGCGGAACGGCCGGAGTTCCAGCAAGTCGGCGGCAAGCGGCCGGTTCAGGCCGTAATAGGCATAGGTCGAGCTGTCGGTCGTCGCCGAGCGATCGGTATAGCGCAAGCCAGCCGCTACAGATTTCAGGAAGCTACCGTCGAACTTGTACTCGCCATCAAGACGCGCGCTGTACTGGTCGCCAACCGAGCGGTCGATGTGGTCGAGGTATCCCGCGCCGCTTCCGTAGTTCGCTGGATCGGTGACCAGTCCATTGCCGTTGCCGGCGTTGCCGTCGGGTGTGATGAAGAAGGTCGGCGGACCATCTTCGGCGACCGAATGGTAGAGCCGCTCCGCGCTTGACGCCAGGATCACGATCGAGCGCTGGCCGTCGGTGGTGCCTTTGATGTACTGCGCGTCGGCAGTGATCGTGGCTCTATCTGACGGACGCCACTTCACATTCAGCGAGTAGTCGCTGGTGACGGAGCGGCGGCTTTCGAGGCTCGTATTGGCGTTGACCGGTACGTCAACGAATGTGCCGCTGCGGAAATTGCCCTCCGAGTCATAGGTGAACGGCTGCGTGTAGTCCGGGATGATCGGGTTCAGGCCGGTATAGGCGAAGAAGCTGTAGTCGCCGTAGCGGAACTTGTAGTCCGAGCGGATGTACTCGGCGGTCACCTCAACCGTATCGGTTGGGCGCCACTGCACCGCGGCATCGACGCCCAGGCGACGACGATCACCCAGATACTGGCCAATCCCAACGCCGTGCGCCAGATAGGTCGGCGTGCCGAGCCGGTTCAGCCCGGTTGCGACCTGTCGATCGGATGCGTTGACCAGCGTGCCGTCGGCATTCAGCCCGTCCTGCAGCAGGAACATTGGCTGGCTGGAAATCTGGTCCTGCCGAAACGCGGTTTGCTGATATGCCAGATCGACCATCACGCCGATCTCGCCGATCCCAGTGTTCCAGCGATCGGACACTAACAGGTTCGCCTGTGGCTTGGTGGTATCGTACAGGTCGTAATAATTGCTACTGCCGCTTGCCGACAGGCGGAAACCGTCAAAGTCAAACGGCTTGCGGGTGCGCAGGTTGATCAATCCGCCAATCCCGCCTTCGATCAGGTTCGCCGATGGGTTCTTGTACACGTCGATTCCGGCTAGCAGTTCGGAGGGGACGTCCTCCAGGCTCAGTGTGCGGCCGTTGTTGGCCGTGAAAATGTCGCGACCATTAACCTCGGTACGGACTTGGCTGAGACCGCGGATTGCAACCGAACTGCCTTCGCCAAAGCTACGCTGGATCTGCACACCGGTGATGCGTTGCAATGCTTCCGCGACGTTGCGGTCGGGCAATTTGCCGATATCCTCGGCCACGATGGAGTCGACGATCTGGTCGGCATTGCGCTTGATTGCCTGGGCGCTCGACAGACTCGCCCTCGTGCCTGTGACAACAATCTCGTCGTCTCCGGCATCAGACACCTCGCTCCCGCTACCCTGATCGCCGCTCGGCGAGACGACACCGCTTTGAGAAGCACCAGCCGGCAAAGTCTGCGCCCACGCCGGAACGCCGGAGCCCAAGAGCAACGCGGCAGTCGACGCGCCTGCAAACCGCCGACGCAGCAAGATGGTGTTGACCATATCGAATTCCCTCCTCGAACGACCCTGTCTCGAGCCCTGCCGAGGGTTGTGAAATATAAAATGGTATTTTACCAGCATAATTTGGTAGCGTTATCGGGGTGTTGCGGCGATCCTGCGCTGCGAAGCAGAGACGGGAGAGGCGAATGGTCGGCGGCCTGATTGGCAAGCGGTCATGGCGACACGTGCAGAGGTCAAAAATGGGCCTTAGCGCCGCCGCGTTTTTGACGTTGATCGCTCCGGTTTATGCCGAAGCTCCCGCTCCATACCAGAGCTCTGCAGATCGGCGGGTGATGGCCGAACGCGATTGGGGACCATGGCTGGGCCCCTTCCGCGCACGACTGGTACCCAGCCTAATGCGCGATTTTGGAGAGCGCTACCTCTACCAGCCCGCCAACCGTCTGCTGGGTCCACCATTACGTGATGAGCGGCGGGTCGTTTTCCTTGGCGATTCAATCACAGATCGCTGGGATCTAACGCGAAGCTTTCCGCGCCGGCCCTATGTCAACCGGGGCATTGGCAGCCAAGTGACTGCGCAGATGCTCCTGCGCTTCCATCAGGACGTAATTGCGCTTCAGCCGGAGGCGGTCGTCATCCTGGCTGGCGTCAACGATGTGCAAGGCTTCCTGCAGCAAGAAGCCCCGGAGCAAATTGAAACCAACTGGGAAGCCATGGCAGACCTAGCGGACGCACATGGGGTCAAGGTGGTCTTCGGATCGCTGCTGCCGGTCAACGATTACACACCCTCCGCCCGGAACGTCGTTCGCGAGCGCAAGCCGGCAACGCTACGCGCTTTGAACGACTGGCTACGGAGCTTCTGTGAGCGACGCGGCTATGCCTACGCCGATTATTACGCGGCGCTTGTCGATCGAAATGGTCTGCTCGACGCCCGCTACACAGACGACGGCGTTCATCCGCTCGCCGCCGGGTATGCGCGTATGGCTCCTGTGGCAGAGCAGGCGATCGCCGCCGCGCTGGCAACTCCGATCCACCATGAAGAGACACATTGAACGATCGACGGTTTTGGCGCGCTCACCAGACGTTGCCAGAGCCCAAGTGCGAGTGGCCGTTCCTCCTCGAGCGAAACGTATACCTAGTTTGATCGACCGGCCTGCCAACCCCATCCGCCGACTGTCGGTGCATGTGCCCGATCGCCAAACGTAGGCTAGAGCGGTAACCGGAGACAGAACGATGTACATGTCGAGGCGAACAGTTCTTCGCGGCGGGCTGACAGCCGCCGCAACGTCGGCGGCTTCCGTGCGTGCCAGTGGGCCATTTCGGCAAAGCGAGCTTCGGCCCGTTACGGTCGTGCCACCCCGGCATTTCGAGGCCAATTGGGACTCGCTCACCAGCGGCTACAGCGCACCCGACTGGTTTCGTGACGCGAAATTCGGAATTTGGGCTCATTGGGGTGCAGCTTCCGTGCCGGGCGTAGGAGACGATTGGTACGCGCGCGACATGTACTTGCAAGGTCATCCCTCCTACGAACATCATCTCAAGCATTACGGGCATCCCGCGGATACCGGCTTCATGGATATCCAGCACCGTTGGCGTGCCGAGCGCTGGGATCCTGCCGAACTGCTTGATCTCTACAAGCGAGCTGGAGCGCGCTATTTCATGGCGATCGCAAACCACCACGACAATTTCGATTGCTACGCTTCGTCGCATCATGCCTGGAACTCGACGAGGGTGGGGCCGAAGCGGGATATCGTTGGAACATGGGAGAAGCTCGCGCGCGACCGCGGACTGCGTTTCGCTGTTTCCAACCACTCGGGTCACGCCTGGCACTGGAACCAGGTCGCGTACGGCTATGACCCGGAAGGCCCACGACAGGGTCAGCGCTATGATGCCTTCCGTCTAAGCCAATCGGACGGTCGCGGCCGATGGTGGGAGGGGCTTGACCCGCAGGACCTGTATACTGGGCGCAGCATGGCAATGCCCGACGGGATCGGATCACTTGCGGAAGCAAACGCGTGGCATGCGGCAACCGATGCACTTTGGGATGAGGGCGCGCCGCGAGACCCGGCGTTCGTGCGGCGGTGGTCGCTGCGCTGCCGCGAGCTGATCGACAAATACCGGCCCGACATGCTCTATTTCGACAACCACGATCTACCGCTCGGTCAGGCTGGTCTCGACATGGCGGCCTACTTCTATAATCGCAACATGGCGTGGCATAATGGCCGCCTAGAGGGAGTGGTCACGGCGAAGGAAACGGCTCCCCAGCGGCGCATGGGTCTTGTTGACGTGGTCGAGCGCGGACAGAAGAGCTACATCGACCGTTTCCCGTGGCAGACGGAGACCTGCCTCGGCAACTGGTTCTACGGCGAGCAATATTACCGCGAGAACCGGTATAAAACGCCAGCGAAGGTTTTGCACACGTTGTGCGACGTCGTCTCGAAGAACGGTAACCTAATGCTCAGCGTCCCGCTGCGCGGTGATGGCACAATCGACGATCGTGAACGACAGATCGTCGAGGAGATTGCCGTGTGGATGCAGACGTTCGGCCAGGCGATCTACGGCACCAGACCATGGCGCATAAACGGAGAAGGATCGAGCCACGGAGCAGGAGGCGCGTTCTCCGAAGGTGGGCAGGACACCACCTACACTGCCACAGATATACGCTACGTGAAACGCGACCTTGCGGTGCATGCCCTGGTGCTGGGCTGGCCCGCTGATGGCGCTGTCCGACTGACGTTGTTGGGACGTGGTAATCCGATCGGCAGAGGCACAGTGAGCAAAGTGACCTTCCCGGGAAGTTCAGATCCACTGCCATTTACGCGCTCGGCCGACGCTCTTGAAGTGCGTTTGCCTGACAGCCTGCACAATCGCATTGGACTCGCGCTTGTGATCGAAGGTGACGGCCTTGTGGCCTAGGCTCTCTATGCAGCTGATTTTGATCAGACCCAGTTGCGGTCGTCCGCGACCTTGTTTTGGCTCCCCAACTTCTGCCATCCATTCATGTTAGCAGCAGAGCAGCTACTGAGCCTCGGTCCTTCCTGCTTCCGTTCGGCATTGCAAAAAAGGAAAGCTTTTTCGAAATGGTTTTGCGGTCGCTATAGTATCGAGCGTAATCAAGCAGCCGGGGATCAGCGTCCGCAGTCCTGCCTCAAGGGCCGTCGCGGCCTCATTCAGCCCGTCGATCGGCATGGTATGCAGGGTCTCGAGAACGAACCACATTCGCCCGGTAAAGCTATCAAGACGGGTGCGGGTGCCCTGCCGCCAGTTCCAGCGCCGGCACGTCACGCCAACGTCGTCGCGCCAGACAACCTCGCCGGGCGCAGGATACTCAATCGCAGGTGCGCCGTTGGCGATCGTGTCGAACTGCTCTGTGCCATCCGCAACCGTGAGCCGAGGCGCGCCAACATAGGCGTCGATGTTTTCGCCGCCCACCGGCACGGCGAAGCGAAGCGATACGGCATTGTAGAGGTCGACGACGGGATTGATCGTCGGCAGCGCACCGTCCTTCAGCACCCGCTTGCGAAGCGCCTGCGCTGAACAGGGCGTGCGGTTCGGCTTCGCCCCGAACCCGGCATAGACATCTGACCAGCTTGAAAGGTGCGCCTCCGCCCATGTCGGCACGCCTTCCTGAACCACACGGCACGCATCCGCGAGAACCGCCGGGTCGAGCGGCATCGTGGCCACGCCATGCGCATCAACGAACAGGCTGACCGCTCTGAAGCCGGGTGCGATCGTCGAGATTAGCGGATCAATAATCGGGCGCGGAAACATGGATGGCTCTTTCAACGAAAATGCTCATTTGCGGGCGTCATTGCGCCACAGCGCTGCATAGTTGTGCCTGACTGCGGCCTCTGACGTCCGCAACATCGTCTTCCTAAATCCGTCCGGCTTCACGTTGCGCGACGGCGCTGGTTGGACGCGGCTATTCGATGTGCGGAAGGTAGTGGCAGACATTGCAAACTCCGGGTCAGGGTGCAGCCCATACCGAGTCATCCGCTATCTGGCCCTTAGAGCCGGATAAGTTAAACTCATCCTTGTTTATCCAATGAAGCCAAGCTTCATTGCAGGTCGCTTGTTGCAGCCTCTCGTATAGCCGTGGTCAAACGGCGCAGCGTCGCGGCGTGGAGACGGGCAACCGTCCAGTAGAGCTTCACGTCGAGACGCAAGGCAGGTTCTAACTCGACAAGCCGCCCTGACGACAGATGGTCGGCAACGAGCTGCATTGGGTTCATTCCCCATCCGACACCGGCAAGGATGAAATCGAGCATGCCGTGGGTTGAGGGCACCCAATGGATCGGGCTGGTGAGGTCGACGCCGTGCGCCTCGCGCGTCCAACGCGCCTGCATGGTATCGTGTCGATCGAACCTCATGTGCGGTGCGCGGGTGAGGGCTTCGGCATTCACCCCATCATTGAAATAGCGGTCGACGAACGCCGGCGTTGCGCAGGCGACATATTGCAGGGCGCCCAGCGCGATGGTCTTGCAACCCTGCACCGGCTCGGGATCGTCGGTGACGGCCGCTAGCACTTCGTTCGCGCGCAACCGGTCGGCCGTCCGTGCCTCGTCGTCGAGCGTCAGTTCAAGCGTGATGCCCGATCCGGGATCGAACGCCGCGATGGCGGCCGGAAACCAGGTAGAGAGACTGTCAGCATTCACCGCGATCCGGAGCGTCATCCGTGCATCGGCCTCTGCCGCACCACGACCGAGTGAAGGCGCAAGGTCATGTTCAAGGAGGCGAACCCGATCGAGGTGGGCGCAAAGCGTGCGTCCCAGCTCGGTGGGTTCACACGGCTGACCTCGCACAATCAGGATTGCCCCAAGCCGTTCCTCGAGGCCACGCACCCGCTGCGAAATGGCAGATGGGGTGATGCCGAGTGAGGCTGCGCCGCGCTCGAATGTCCCTTCCCGAACAATGGCGGCAACCGCCGCGATCGAAGCATAATCCAACATCATGAAGTTGTGCTTCATCCCGTTAAGGCAAACAAGCTTCACTGAACCGCCGTGGCTAGTCATTGAGGGGCATGGTCAACGCGGTCACCCCCTTCTTCACCGGCTTCGCCCTGTCAGCCGCACTCATCATGGCGATCGGTGCGCAAAACCTCTTCGTGCTGCGCCAAGGGCTGCGGCAGGAACATGTCGGTCCTGTCGTGCTGTTCTGCGGAAGCGTTGACGCCCTGCTCATCATCGCCGGCGTCGCAGGTGTCGGCGCGTTTCTGGCCGCCATTCCCCAGCTCACGCTTGCCCTGTCGTTGGGCGGAGCCGCGTTCCTCGGTTGGTACGGGGTTAAGGCACTGCGACGCATGGCAGCGCCAGACGCGATGGTGGTCGGTGACAGCGCCAGCGTAACACTGGGGCGGGCGCTGACCGCAACCGCGGCGTTCACGCTGCTCAACCCGCACGTCTATCTCGACACGGTGCTGCTGATGGGAACCGCCGCCTCGACACAGGCCTCCGCTGTCCGGCCGATCTTCGCGGCGGGTGCGGCCACCGCGAGCTTCACCTGGTTTGCAGCACTTGGCTACGGAGCGCGCCTCCTGAAGCCGGTGTTTGCGCGGCCTACGGCGTGGCGCGTGCTGGATGCGTTCGTCGGCATCGTCATGCTGACATTGGCTGCGTCGCTGCTGCTGCACGCGCTGCCAGTATAATCCTGACCCGGGCGTGTCCGGCGATGACACAGTCGAAGACGACCACCGAGCGGTGACCACGTTCCCGCCTCCACCTGGAGCCTCAAGACCGGGACGGCCCGGCAGCATCAGTGTGGAGTTTGTCATGGCGTGGGTGGTCCTATTTGTCGGCGGTCTGTTCGAGGTGGTGTGGGCCTATGCGATGAAGCAGTCGCATGGCTTCACCCGGTTCTGGGCGAGCATGATCGCGGTAACTGGCGTGATCCTGAGCCTCGGGCTTTTGTCATGGTCGATGCGGACGCTGCCACTCGGCACGGCTTACATGGTCTGGACCGGGATCGGCGCAATCGGTGCCTTCGCGGTTGGCATCGTGATTTTGGGCGAGCCGGCCAACGCGATGCGGCTTGTCTCGGCATTGTTGATCCTGAGCGGCCTCGTCATGATGAAGCTGGCGACGCCATGAAGGGGAAACGATGAAAGAGCTGCTGCTGGTCTATGTCGCCTATGTGATCGCCGCGGGCAGTCCTGGCCCAAGCACGATGGCGATCATGTCGGTCGCGATGGGACAGGGGCGTCGTCCGGCGCTGGCGCTGGCGGCGGGCGTCATTACCATGTCGTTCGTGTGGGGGCTGGTCGCGGCGACCGGCCTGTCGGCGCTGTTGGCGCGCTATGCGCAAGCGCTTGTCATCCTGAAGATCGCGGGCGGCATCTACCTCCTGTGGCTGGCGTCCAAGTCTGCGCGGTCGGCGCTGCGCGGCGATAACGCTGCGGTATCGGATCCGCCCGAGCGCCCGAGTGCGAAGGCGCTTTACCGGCGTGGGGTGCTGATGCACCTCGGCAACCCGAAGTCCGTGCTGTCCTGGCTGGCGATCATGACGCTCGGTGTCGGCGCGCGAGCTTCAACGGGGCATGTTGCGGCGGCCTTCCTGGGCTGCATAGCGCTAGGCGTCGTCCTATTCGGCGGTTATGCGCTGCTGTTCTCTACCGCGCCGATGGTGCGCGGTTACGCGCGCGCTCGCCGTTGGATTGAGGGGACGCTGGCGGTGGTTTTCGCCGGTGCTGGCCTCAAGCTCCTGACCGTCCGCTGATCTGAAAGACCTGCTCATGCCAAAGCTCTTCACCGGCCTGTCGGCCTTTCCGCTGACCCCGGCCGATCCCGACGGGATTGTCGATACTGCCGCCCTCGGCACGTTGGTCGACCGCTTGGTTACGGCGGGTGTGGACTCGATCGGGCTGCTCGGCAGCACGGGCATCTACGCCTATCTCGATCGCGTCCAGCGCGGCAGGGCTATCGCAGCGGCGATGGAGGCGACGGGTGGTCGTGTGCCATTGATGGTCGGTATCGGCGCGCTTCGAACGAGCTGGGCAACTGATCTTGCGCGAGACGCGGAGCGTGCGGGGGCGTCCGGGCTGCTGCTCGCGCCAGTCTCCTATGCGGCGCTGACCAAGGGCGAGGCTGCGGCGCACTATCGGGCGGTCGCTGGCGCCACAGCGCTGCCGCTGTGCATCTACAACAATCCCGGCACCACCCACTTTACCTTCTCCGAGGCGCTGATCGCTGATCTGGCGACAGTGCCCGGCATCGCTGCGATCAAGATGCCACTGCCGGCGGACGATGACTATGCCGGCGAACTGGCCCGGCTGCGCGCCACGACACCAGAGACATTCGCGATCGGCTACAGCGGTGATTGGGGCGCTGCTGCCTCACTTCTGGCGGGGGGCGACGCATGGTACAGCGCCGTCGCCGGTGTACTGCCAGACCTGGCGTTGCGTTTGACCCGCGCTGCGCAGGGTGGCGATGCGAGCGAGGCGACAGCGATCGATGCAGCCTTCGCGCCGCTATGGGCGCTGTTCAAGACACACGGCAGTCTGCGCCTCATGTACACGATTGGCGATCGTCTTTCGCTGCCAGTCGGTGATCCGCCACCGCCCATCATGCGCGCGCGGACAGACGTCACGGCAACCGTCGATGCAGCCTTAGATCATCTGGGTGTTTACTTGAATTGACCCGTGATCCGCCGTTCGGCGGCTTCCGAGCAGCCCGCAACTTCGGCCGCCCATTCGTCGGGATTGAAAGAAGGATGTTTGCGCGTTGCTGCGCGGCGTGAACGGAGGGAGTGGTGGATTGCAGTCTGCCAGCGTCGGGGCGATGATCCGTCTAAGCGGATAGTTTGGAACTCGGGCGGGGCCACAGAATGGACAATAGAGCGCGTATCACACGGGCATTCCTTTGGCTGGCCGTTCTAACAGGCGGACCTTTGCTTGGGGCCAAGCTGTTCGACCTCCTCGTCCTTGCCGGCGCCTGGAGCGCTCATCCGCCCGCGTCTCTCGCGATGATGCCGTACGGCAAGGCTTGGCCAGTCGATACCGGCGTGTTCTTCATCCCGTTCTCGGCAGCCATGCTCGTCGCTTGATTTGGAGCGCTTGTAGCTGGATGGCGAACTCCCTGGCGCTATCGCTGGCTTCTTTGTCTGCCCTCCGTCGGCATCCTGCTCCTGCTCATCATGACGGTGATTGCATTCTGGCCGATGAACGCTGCGCTCTACTATCACGGCATCCATTCGTCGAAGAACACCATAACTGACGCTTAGTCGATCGCGATGGCACAGCGCTGGATTGCGCTTGACTGGCTCCGGGTAGCGGGCGCGGCTGCCGCCTTCGTTGCTCCTTTGCGCGCCCTCACGGTCCCTTGGCCCGTCGATATCGCACGGCAGGATCCGCCGGTGGTACGTGCCGCCCTCGCGCTTATCGTGGTGGGAGTGGCGGCGTTCGTCCTATGGTTCGTCTCGAACCTGTGATCCAATTTTCGTCGACGTCCGGCAGCTTTTGGGCCGCATCGCCCCAGAAGCGGTCGCCAAAATAACGCTCGCCGCTCCCCGCAAGCGGACATTCGTTCATCGTACCCCGTTGATTGACATGCGCATGGAACCGCCGCTCATTTTCGCTGCCGCTCGGCGCGGCGAAGCGGTCGGTCCACACTTGCCGCGACAGGCTATCACCGTGTCCGCTTCCAGGCGTCGGCCTATCTTCCCCCGACTATCAAGATCGTCTAGGCTGACATCGTCGGAAAAGGCAGGCTTGGTGTGGTCAGCCCAAGCCCTTCTGGTAACGGAAGCTCTGGTCTTTGGCCTTAGCCAGGATCCCCACGACGAACAGAGGACGCCGGTTGCGGCGCCCGGCCGTTCGTCTGCGAGGGTGCCTGTTTGAGGAACGCTCCGGTCGAACAATCGACTGAAGGAGCCGTTGCCATGTCACCCGATCACCGTTCCACCTACGACGTCATTATCGCCGGCGCCGGGCCCGTTGGCCTGTTTCTGGCGTGCGAACTCGGACTTGCCGGGTGTCGCGTGCTGGTGCTCGAGCAAGGCGACGCCGACGCGTCTGTGCTCAAGAGGCTGCCGTTCGGCCTTCGCGGGCTGAACCTGCCGACGATGGAGAGCCTGGATCGCCGCGACCTGCTCGAACCGCTCCGAGCCCGCATGGGCGCAAGCGACGCGTCGGCCACGGTGCCCTGGGTGGACGGCGCGCGGCGCCCCGCGGGACACTTCGCCGGCCTGCAGTTCTTCCGCGACATGGTGGATGAAGATGCGTGGCCGTGGCGCGCGGACAGCGCGACCGAGATGCTCGCCGTCACCATGGCGGATGTCGAGCATGTTCTGACGGCGCGGGCGAGCCAGTTGGGGGTCGCGATCCTCTACAATTGCGGCGTCGCTCGCGTGGCCGCGTCCCTCGACGGAGTCCAGGTCGATGCCGGCGGCGTTTTGCACCAGGCCGACTGGCTGGTCGGCTGCGACGGTGGCCGCAGCACCGTGCGCAAGGCGGCAGGGATCGGCTTCGCCGGGACCGAGCCGGAATTTACCGGCTATTCGATGGCGCTGCACCTCGACGAAACGAACCCGCTATGCCCCGGCCGCCAGCATACCGCGACGGGCATGTACACCTACGCGCCGCCTGGCACCGTCACCATGATCGACTTCGACGGCGGCGCGAGCCACCGCACGACACCGCTTGCTTGCGATCACGTACAGGCCGTGCTGCGGCGTGTCTCCGGCACCGACGTCGTGGTCGACGCGGTGGAGCTCGCCACGACCTGGACCGATCGCGCGCTTATTGCGGCCAGCTACCGGCAAGGGCGCGTGCTCCTCGCCGGCGACGCCGCACACGTTCACGCACCGCTTGGCGGACAAGGACTCAATCTGGGCATCGGCGATGCGATGAACCTCGGCTGGAAATTGGCCGCGGTCATCCACGGCAAAGGGCCTTCGTCGCTGCTCGAAAGCTACGGCCAGGAACGCCGCCCGGTGGCGGAACAGGTGCTCGACTGGTCGCGAGCGCAGGTGCCGCTGCTCCGACCGGATGCCGGCGCGGCGGCACTGCGGGACGTCGTTCGCGATCTGATGGATACTTGTGATGGCTCGACCTATTTCGCCGGACGCGTTTGGGGCGTCGGGCTGCATTACGCGTCGCTCGCTGCCACCCATCCTCTCATCGGCCACAGCGCCCCCGACATGATGCTGGCGGATGGGCGTAGGCTCAATGAGGCACTGCGGAGCGGCCGGCCGCTGCTGGTCGACTTCGATCCCGCCGATTCCCTAGCCGAGATCGCCGGCGGATTTCCCCGTCTCGACTACGCCATCGCCGGAATGCGCTTCGATCCGGGGCTTGCCGCGCTGCTCTTCCGCCCGGATGGCATCGTCGCCTGGGCGGATTCGACCAGCGACCACGCCGCAGTTGGCGGAGCCGTTGCACGTCTGCTCGATCCTCAGCTCGTTGCGTAGGATCGATCATCGACCCGGCGATGCACCGCATCTCCGCAGCCCGGCTGAACGCAAGGGATCGTCCGCCGTACACCGGCAACCTCCCGATGCCAGCCACGTTGGCCAACAAAGTGGAGGTTGCTGATGATCGCACTTGTCCTGGCGCTTGCCGCGCTCGACCAGCTGGGCCGCTGCCTTGACACCGGCGAAGCGGCGCGCGGAGTCACTTCGGCGATGTCGGCGTGCTTCGTCGCTGATTACCGACGAGCCGACGCTCGGCTGAACGATTCTATCGATCGACGATGAAGCGCCTTCCGGCCGCGCGCAAGGCAGCCCTGCGGAGGTCGCAGCGCGCCTGGCTGATCCGGCGCGACCGCGCGTGCCCGCTTGACACCAGCGAAGGCGCGGGGACGATCGAGATGTCGAACCATCCGGCATGCCTGGCCAAGCAGACCAGGCTCCGCATTACGTGGCTCACCCGGTTTCACTGACCGCCTCGATATCGCCACTAGCCGCCGAGCGAACCCAAGCGCCATCGACGCGTTCCATGTTGCCTAACGATCAACGACAGGAATTGACGATGGCGCAGCTCACCAGCGACTTCTTCGTCGAGAGGCTGAAAGCCTGGGGCGTCACGCGCATCTACGGCTATCCGGGCGACGGCATCAACGGCGTGCTGGGCGCTCTCCAGAGGGTCGAGGGAACCGGCGCCGGGATCGAATTCATCCAGGTGCGCCACGAGGAAATGGCGGCTTTCATGGCCACTGCACATGCGAAGTTCACCGGCGAGCTCGGCGTCTGCCTGTCGACCGGCGGTCCAGGTGCCACGCACCTTATCACCGGCCTCTACGATGCGAAAAGCGATCACGTTCCGGTGCTCGCCATCGCCGGTCAGGCGGAAACGACGGTGCGCGGCGCCAGCTATCAGCAGGAGTTGAACCTCGACCGAATGTTCGCCGACGTCGCCGACTTCGTGCAGGAGGCCGCCGTCCCGGCGCAGCTGCGTCATCTCGTCGATCGCGGGCTGCGGGTCGCGACCGCAAGGAACGGCGTCACGGTGCTGGTGCTGCCGAAGGACGTGCAGGATATGCCTTGGGAGGAGCCGAAGCGCGCGCACGGCTTCACCCGATCGGGTCCGGGCTACGCAAAGCCGCGGATCGTGCCCCACGACATCGATCTCGCCCGCGCGGCCGAGGTACTCAACGCCGGCCGCAAGGTCGCGATCGTCATCGGCGCGGGCGCGCGCGACGCGGCGGACGAGGTCGTTGCGGTCGCCGAGCGGCTGGGCGCCGGGGTGGCCAAGGCGCTGCTCGGCAAGGACGTGCTGCCCGACGAGCTGCCCTTCGTCACCGGCGCGATCGGCCTGCTCGGCACCAAGCCGTCGTCGGACATGATGGAAGGCTGCGACACGCTGCTGATGATTGGCACGGGCTTTCCCTGGGCCGAGTTTCTGCCAGCCGACGGGCAGGCGCGCGCCGTCCAGATCGACATCGCGCCCGAGATGCTGGGGCTGCGCTACCCGGTCGAGGTGAACCTGCACGGCGACGCTGGCGAGACGCTGCGCGCATTGTTGCCGTTGCTGCGGCAGCAGGAGGACCGCGACTGGCAGGACGGGATCGCCCAAGGCATGACCGCCTGGCACGATACGCTGAAGGGGCGTGCGCTCGCCCATGCCTTCCCCGTCAATCCGCAGCGCGTCGTCTATGAAATGTCGCCGCGGCTACCGGCCGATGCCATCGTTACGTCGGACTCCGGGTCCTGCGCCAACTGGTACGCGCGCGACTGGCAGGTGAAGCGTGGGCAGCGTGGCTCGCTCTCGGGCGGGCTCGCCTCGATGGGCGCGGCGGTCCCCTACGCGATCGCCGCCAAGTTCGCGCATCCGACGAAGCCGGTCATCGCGCTGGTCGGCGACGGCGCGATGCAGATGAACAACATGGCCGAACTGATCACCATCCAGAAATACTGGCAACGCTGGTCCGATCCGCGGCTGGTGATCTGCGTCTTCAACAACGAGGATCTGAACGAGGTGACGTGGGAGCAGCGCGTAATGGAGGGCAATCGGCGCTTCCCGACCACACAGTCGTTGCCTGACGTACCCTATGCCCGCTTCGCCGAGTTGCTGGGGTTGAAGGGGATTTTTGTCGACGATCCCGATCGCATCGGCGCTGCCTGGGACGAGGCGCTCGCCGCCGATCGCCCGGTCGTGCTCGAGGTAAAGACCGATGCCAACGTCGCCCCGCTGCCTCCGCACGTCACAATGGAACAGGCCAAGGCGTTCCTGTCCTCGATGGCCAAGGGGGATCGCGGCACGGCGCAGGTCGTCGCGGATACAGCACGCCAGATCATCGGCGGGCTACGCGAGCGGCTTTGACCCAATACCGAACGTTCGTGACCTAACGTCGGCTTCCCCACTTCCGCCGTTCGTTCATCCTCCCGGACAAAGATCAGATGCGAAAGCGGATTGTCCCTCCGATGGTGCGCGGGTCGCTCGGCGTGCCCACGATCAGGCCCGAGTTGCCCGCCTGGATCGTCAGGTTCTGGATGTAGTCGGCATCAATCAGGTTGCGTGCCCAGACGATCAGCTCAAGCCCATCGTGGAAGCGGTAGCCGATGTTGGCGTTGGTCAAATTGTAACCGCGGATGTAGGTGAACCGCGATAGGCTGGGATCGCCGTTGAAACCGCTGCGCGAGGCGGTGTCGACATGGATGAAGAGCGCCCCGTCGCCCACCGGCGTCTCGTAGTCCAGACCGGCGGTAAGCGCGAAGCGCGGCAACGAGGCAAGGCGGCGTCCGGTCAGGCTGCACCGGGTGGTCGCGGCCGTCTGCACCTCCAGCGGGCACGGACCAGCGGGATAGTTGGTGTACTCGCCCTCCGAATAGGCGAAGCTGGTGCGCGCGCTCAGCCCGGGCAGGATCAGCGCAGTCACATCGGCCTCGATCCCCTTCACCGTCACCTCGGGGATGTTAGACAGGTAGCCTCGCAGCTGCACCGTCTGCGTCAGCGAGTTTTCCACCACGGTTGCCTGGAAGTCGCGGACCTTTGTGTAGAAGACGTCGATGTTGAAGATCAGCCGGTTGTCGAACAGCGTGTTCTTCAGGCCAGTCTCATAGGTCTCATTGCGTTCGGGGCGCACCACGGCGGTCGCCAGCACCGGACGGTTGTTGCTGTCGAGCGGCAAGCCCGACATGTTGATCCCGCCTGATTTGAAGCCGCGCGCATAGCTGGCATAGGCCATCGTCTGATCGGTCACCTGCCACGCCAGGTTCCCACGTCCTGACAGGCTGCCATCGCTGTCGTGCGCTTCATAGCTCTGCGGGCGGAGCACGCCAAGGCGCGCGCTGGTCAGCGCGGCGTTGGTCGTCGCCGGGCCGCCGGAAACGGTGGTGGTGTAATAGCCGTCCTTGTCCTCCTGCGTGTAGCGCAGACCCACCGTCGCGGTCAGGCGATCAAAGAAGCGGTAATTGACCTCGCCGAACGCGGCATAGCTCAGGCTGCGGAAGTCGGTGCGCCCGTCCTGTCCATAGCCGTCGAGCAGATTGGACGGGACCGGCGTGTTGTTCGTGCCGGTCACCGCGCCGATCAGATACCGCGCCGCGGCCGGGCCATAGATGCTGATCGGCCGTCCGGTCAGCCGCTGGCGAAAGCCATAGAGGCCGACGACATAGGAGAGCGGCCCGGTGCCGTTCGACGCGAGCCGTAGCTCCTGACTGTACTGATCCTGTCGCGAAGGGATGTGCTGCGACAGCTGGACCGGGATACCGGTATAGTCGCGATCATTCTCGGCATCCCAGTTCCAGAAGCGCCACGCGCTGACCGATGTCAGCGTGACCGGGCCGAGGTTCCAGTCGGTGATCGCGCTAACGCCGCCTTCGTTGGTATCGACGCCGAGAGGGCCGTCGATGTCGGTCTTGCGATCGTAGACGTTGGTGCTGGGCGGCGCATAGCCGAACTGCGCGGCCAGCCCGTTCGGCCCGCCGAATTGCCGATTGGCGGTGCGCAGCGACGTGCCTGTGCGGAGATACACCTGTCCGCAGCAATAGGCCTGGAAGTTGGTGAAGTCGGCGATGACGCGCAACTGGATCGTGTCGTCAGGCTTGAACAGCAGCTGCCCACGCACCGCCTGCGTCCCGATCGTGTTGGCGGCGCGCCCGGTGCGCACGTTATCGAGCACGCCATCGCGCCGCGTCGAGACACCAGAGATCCGATAGGCGACCGTGTCGGTGATCGGACCTGACGCCCAGCCGCGGGCCTGTACGAAATTATGTTCGCCGTAGGACAACTCGGCGAAGCCCTCGCGGGTGAAGCTCGGCGCGCGGGTGGTGATGTTGAGCGCGCCCGCCGTCGTGTTCTTGCCGAACAGCGTGCCCTGCGGTCCACGCAATTCCTCGACCTGCTCGATGTCGGCGAAGTCGAACGCGGCGGTGGCCGGCCGGGCGTGGTAGACCTGGTCGACGTAGAAGCCGACGCCCGGCTCCAGACCGTCGTTTGCCTGGCTGACCGCGACGACGCTCGATCCCAGCCCGCGGATTGTAAAGGCGGTGTTTCGCGGGTTGGCCGAGCTGTAGTTGAGCGTCGGGATGAGCGTGGTCAGTCCCTGTGTGTTGACCGTGTAGCTCTGGTCGATCAGCGCGCCGCCGACCACCGACAATGCTGCGGGCACGCGCTGCGCATTTTCCGCGCGGCGGCGCGCGGTGACGATGACGTCGGGCAAACCATCCTTTGAGACTTGATCTCGATCATCGTCGCGGCTCGGGGTTGCGGCGGTCTGCGCCGAGGCTGGCGCGCTGATCGCGGACATGACTGTTGCGCACAGAAGGACTGCGAACCGCTTCGACATCGACGATACCCCAACTGACGGCCCTGTCACCGCTCTATGTTCGGGCGTATATCGACGGTATATTCGATCGTATATAGAGATTGATCGAGGATCGTGGTGTCACTCTACCGCCAGCGGTGCCGCACGCAGATGCGCGCTGAGGCGTGCATAGGCCGCGCGATCGGCGATCTTGACGGCGTCCCGCTCCATTTCGCGATAGGCCTTTAGCACCTCGAGACCAGCGGCGCTGACCTTGGCGCCCCGCTCCCGCCCACCGCCCTTCAGGGTCTCGACGAGCACGGGGTCGAAGCAGCGGTTCATCTCGTCCACCAGCAGCCAGGCGCGGCGATAGCTCATGCCAAGGGCACGACCTGCGCCGCTGATCGAACCCTCGGTAATGATGGCTTCGAGCAGGTCGGCCTTGCCCGGCCCCATCGCCAGGGCGTCGCCGCAGGCGATCTGGATCTTGAGCCAGAGCGGGCCGAGCTTCATGTTACTTGCCGATCATCACGTCGCTGGCCTTGACGATGACCGTGACGGTCTCGCCTTCTGCCAGGCCGAGCTCGGCGATCGCCTCCTCGGTGATGCTGGCGGTGACGATGTTGCCGCCTCCGATGTCGACCTTGATCGAGCCATTGACGGCACCCGGCGTGATCGAGACGATCGTGCCGGAAATCTGATTGCGGGCGCTGAGCTTCATTCTTGCCTCTCGGGTGGGTTGCTCCCTATTCTATCTCGCTAAGCCGCCCACGGCTACAAACGGCTAGCGCCGCCCCGCAGCACGGTGTCCTAATTGCCTTCTGCTGGATCTAGAGTGTCACGCCCGCTGTGAGCGACCCAGCAGGCTTGTCGACCCATACTCGGACGTTCCACGCACCGTATGCGCCTGCCAATTGCCGCCGTTCGTTCATTTTTATGTTCGAAGTCGGGCGGCAACGCGCTGAGGCGGTTTGATGGCGGCATGATGCGGCACCCGATTTGTCACGACATGCTAGATAACTTTTGGCGCCGGTAAGCGTCTAATATGGCGCTTGCTCAATGCGTCGGCGGGCTTCGCAACGAAGCCGTTACCGCCTGCAGCGCGTGCGAACCTGTTGAGCCATACCTGCATCGCCGCCAACAAGGGCCGCATCAGCGGCAGCCTCACAGCGATCGTCAGCGATTAGGCCGTCAACCCTGTTCGGGAGCACGCGCGCAGCCTCTGCCTGGCTATTAGTCGCGGACCTCGTGGCGGCAACCTGCCGGTCGATTAGCTCCCGCTCCGCTTGCTGACGCTGAACTTCCATCCGGCCCGCCTCTTGCTCGCTGTAAGTGGGTGCTCGACCCAAATTGCAGAGGTAGTCCGCGGGGGTGCATTGGGCCGCGAGGGCAACTTGGATAAGCAAGGCGATCATGGCGGTTCTGCGATCGTGAGAGTTGGCGGGCGCTGACCGAAGATCGGGATCGATGCATCGAATTGTTAGAGGCTCGCGCGGAGCGCCCGACCTCTGATCACGTTACCTCAGCCACAAGGGAGGCGTGCGATGTCAGGTGTTTGGGCGGCTGGTTTTTGGGGGCTTGTCGGTGGATCGGCCTTAGTCCTTGGGGCTGCCATCGCCTGGTTCGCAAAACTGCCGCAGCGCCTGATTGCTTCCATCATGGCGATCGGCGCGGGCGTCCTGATCTCAGCAGTCGCGTTTGATCTGATGGAAGAGGCATTCCATCGGGGCGGCTTCGATTCCACCGCGACCGGTTTTCTCGGGGGCGCTGTGGTCTACACAGCCGCCAACATCATCGTGTCTCGTCGCGGCGCGAAGCATCGGAAACGCTCGGGATCGAACCCGCACGAGAGTCAACCCGACGCGAAAAGCGATTCTGGCGCAGCGATCGCGATTGGTGCGTTGCTGGACGGCATACCGGAGTCGGTCGTGATCGGCATCAGCCTGCTCAGCGGCGCTGGCGTCAGCGCGGTAACTGTCGCCGCCGTTTTCCTTTCGAACGTGCCGGAAGGGCTGTCGAGTGCTGCGGGTATGAAGGCAGCGGGGCGATCGCCGGCCTATATCTTCAGCGTTTGGG
Source organism: Sphingomonas phyllosphaerae (assembly GCF_036946485.1). Taxonomy (GTDB): domain Bacteria; phylum Pseudomonadota; class Alphaproteobacteria; order Sphingomonadales; family Sphingomonadaceae; genus Sphingomonas; species Sphingomonas phyllosphaerae_E. The sequence goes on along the minus strand of NZ_JAQIJA010000006.1, from coordinate 116,456 downwards.
GCGGGATAGCTGTCGCGTCCGCCATCGCCGCCATGGTCGGGAACATCGCTTTGGCGGGCAGTAGTCCAGATCTGATCGCGGGCGTTACCGCGGTCGCGGCGGGTGCCATCCTCGCAATGCTGGTCGACACCATGATCCCGGAAGCCACGGAGGCGACGCACGACTATTCGGGTCTGATCGCCGTCGTCGGCTTCCTCATTGCGTTCGTCCTGACGAAGAGCGGGTGACCGCGGCGGAGCCCATGCCCGGAGCAAGGCGACGATACCCTCTGTCATCAACCGTTCTCGTGCGTCAAGCATCGTACCTTAGCGTCAGGGCAATGTCCGCAACCTGACCCGAGTCTTCGTTTGTGTCATGTCGCTGTTCTGGGGGGAGATGAAGGCTCGGGGGTGCCCGGTCCCATCTTATATTCTACCCGCTCGATGCAACCGGCGTAACCGCTTTGCGAAGCCGGCATCTTCGCTCCGGAGATGATCTGCGTTGCCGCCATACCAAACTCGCTGGACGGCTCGGCTGCGAGCACACGCGCATTGCCGACCGCGCCCCAAGGAGCGACGTCGAAGGCGATCACTGCCCAGCCCTCGATGGCGCGCCGACGCCAATTGTCTGGATACACGAGCGCCGGCTTCGTCTTCCAAGATAGCTGCTTTGGGCAGGTCGAACCCGCTGGGCGAAGGGTGTCAAGGTTCACCTCTGCGGGCGCGGGGAGTCGGGTCGCAATCCGAACGAAAGGATTAAGACAGCCTCGCCGAGGACCTTCCGTCTGCCGTGAATCAGCCATGGCTTTGAGTGCCGCACGGTCCAAAGCCAGATTGCGGGTGCTCTCCGCTGTGTGGACCGAGGTAGGCCGCCCCTTGGCGTCCAGGTCATAGGACACCAAGCTCCAGTCCCGTGCCCCAGGCTCACCGCCGAGATGGATGTAGTCCGGTGACACGGCGCGCAGCCATTGTGCCCTTGGCTCTCGGTCGCAGTCGCCCCCTACTGGCTTGATGCGCGCCCATCCCGCGTCTGGCAGCGGCCCGTTTTGCGGCGTGATGCTGTAGGAGATCAGGTCCCCAATCGGAGCGTCGCCGAAGGACGTCGTCTTGGAGGTGTAGGTTACCTCGCAGCCGTTTAGCGGGCCGGACACCGTGAACCGGGTCGCCGCCAAAGAGGGCGTGATGTCTGAAACGCTGGGCTCGTAGGTGCCCGCCGGACCATCGATGGAGAAGGGCGCGCCATGTGCATCCAGACGGAAGCGATAGGTTCGCGGCGGCGCGGCCGAGGTGTCCCAACGTAGCGCGGTGTAAGGTCGCCTAACGGCATTGGCTGGGAGCACGACGTCGCCGCAACGGACGTCGCCGGGTGACCAGCTCTGTAAATCGGGCCTCGGTGCATCGCCGGGCTGGAAAGGTGCCGGCACGGTCGCGACCACTGCACTAGACAGCATTGCGACTGACGCCGCTGCAACAGCGCTCAACTGCCTAAGAAGCATCTTCGACTCCCGCACGCCGCTCAACAGCGCGTTTAGAGCCTAAGCGTATCGACGGGCGCTATGCCCAGCAACCCGGCCAGCCTGCATAAAGCGGATATGCGGCAGCCCGTGCTTAGATCAGAAATCTACCTCACGCGTCTCGTGCGCAGGTTGCGCTCGCATGGGTGCTGGCCAAGCCCGAAGTGTCTGCGCCGATCGTCGGCGCGTCCAAGCCGGGGCACCTAGACGCCATCGCGGTGCTCGACCTGGCCATGTCGGACGACGAGATCGCCCGACTGGAGACGCCGTACGTACCGCACGCGGTGGTCGGCTTCTCGTAACCGCCCCGCAGCCGGATCGACCGAAGCTGGTTGCGGGGCTTATCACTCCGCCGGCACGGTTGTTCACTTCGCAAGGAGCTGCGCCAGCGTCACCGGCCGAAAACCGCGCACGTCGACGCCGACGTCAAACTGGCGCGGCATCGGTGTCAGGCGGCCGTGGCTGTGGCCGTGCAGGTTGAGCGCGCCCTTGTGCTGGCGGTTCCAACTGCGGAAGGCGTAGTGCCCCAGGACGAGCGGACGGCCTTCGACCTCGATCTCGGCATAGTCGCCGACGCTCGCCCAGCCCGGTGCGGTGCCGGTGGCGTCGGGATCGTTGTTGCCCCGCAGCAGATGCTTGGTTCCGTTGAGCTGGGCGAGCAGCGCCGCGACATCAGCCGGCCGCCGGGCGACATCACCCAGATGCCAGACGACATCCTCTACGCCCACGACGGCGTTCCAGCGACCGATCAGTTCGGCATCCATCTCGGCCACGCTGGCGAAGGGCCGCTTGTGGATGTTGATCGTGCGGTGATCGCCGAAATGCGTGTCGGCGGTGAAGAAGACGGTCATGTCCAATAGAGGATGCGCGCCGCCGGTAGCAGCGCCACGATCCTTTCCTCGAAAAACAGGCGAAGTGATCGCATCGTCGGCGCATCATAGACCTGCTTTTCAGTCCCGAACTTGGTGCGCTTTGTCGTCCGGTTGTCCGCACCCATGTCGAGCGCGGAGCCGGGATACCAGCTCTCCAGCACCGCCTTCGATCCGGGTGTAAAGCGATGCGTGATGAGTTCGATCGTCAGGTCGACACCCGCGATGCCGGCCAGCGCCGTCGCTGCATCAACAAGCAGAGCACCATAGGCCTCGCCCCAGCCCTCGGCGGCGATGATCGGCGCGATCGTCAGCCCGATCGGATATCCCGCACGCGCCATTTCCGCCAAGGCCGCGAGCCGGGCGGCACCGGGCGACGTACCGCCCTCGAATCGGGCGAACATCGCCGGATTGATCGACGCCCGCATCCGCGTGCGCTTCTGGTGGTCGAGGCCGAGCAGCGGTCCGACGTCAGCGAACTTCGTGGTGAAGCGCAACTGCGCCGCCGCCTCCCAGCGGCCGAACCAGGCGATCGCCGCCGACAGCGATCCGGTGATCGCCTCCAGACCCAGCGGATCGGTGTAGCAGGACGCCTCGAACGTCGTGCCTTCGTGCGCGCGCGCCTCGCTACGCGAGGTGATGCTGCCCTGTCCCAGATACGCCGGCAGCCCGTCCAGTATCTCGTCGAGATTGGCGTAGACGCGGGTGATCGGCGGCCCCTTCAGCGACCCTGCGAGATAGCAATAGCTGCAATGCGCAGGGCACCCTTCGGCAAGGTCGACCCGCCAGTCGGCGCTGGGCGCGATCGGCTGCAACCGCCGTTTCGACGGTGGCGCGACCACCACCGCTAGCGTCGATTTCGCCTCCGCGTAGGCGCGCCGCGGATCGTCGGTTAGCCCCAGTGAGAGGCGATCGCCGGCGAGCGCGACGACCTCTACGCCCTGCGCCTCGGCGCGCGCGACGATTCCGCGGCCATGCGCGAAATGGAACGCAGAGCGCGTCACCAGCAACCGCCGCGGGCGCCATGCTGCCTTCGGTCGGGCCGTCGCCGTTGCTGTCGATATCGTCGCCATGGCCAAGCCAACGAACGGCACGCCGCGACGGTCCGATTGATCGACATGGCGGACACCGCAACGGCCACATACGGCGTAAGGTCCTGACGGCGCCCGACGAATTGCCTTTAACCGTGCGTGTCAGGGCTATGATATTTCCGGCTCCATGCGCGATGGCCTAAGACCCAGAACCGGTCATTCGCTGCCTCTCTTCAGCTTACCAATTTCTGCCGTTTATTCATGGTGCATCGGAGCAGGTGCTCGGCCTCGGCTTGCCCGCGCGGATCACGGACATATTCCGGCACGATGCTCTGCCTTCTTGGCACATCGGCGATCTTCTCCGGGCCACATCACGCTCAGCAGCCTGCGATGCGGTGGCGCGGGCATAATTTCAGCACTATGCGGGTGCTATGTAATTAGCTGAAATCGACCTCGAAATGCTATGTCGAGGGCGATAACTGGTTTGCCACATTGAGGGTTGTGGCATGGTAGCGTGGCATCGGTCGCGGCGCGCCGACATCGTTCTGCGCGCCACCGGACTTCTTCTTTGCTGGGTGAGTTACACCGCAATTTCGCGGCTCGTCGCCATGCACGTGCCACCGCAGAAGGCCGGCGTCCTTGCCTACGGGATTGCCGCGGTCGGCTTCGTGGCCGCGAGTGCCGGCAGCGCGCTTACCCTTCTGGGTCATCATCTTTTCGATGAAATCGAGGTGAGCGCCCGCTGGCGGGGGCGCCCCGACCTGAACGTCTTCCCTCCGTCAGAAGGTAGCATCGCGATGGACATCCCGGAACCGGCCATGCTGGTCGTAGGCCGTGACATTGATGGTGACTGGACCGTCCGTGAGAGCGCCGGAATGCTCCTTGGCCGCTTCTCATCGGCACAGCCAGCGCAGCGTTTTGCCGAAGCGGAGCGGCGTGGACGAACATCGATCTCGGTCGCGATGTCGGCAGGAACTCCCCGCCGGATTGAGGGCCGGCTTAGCCTGGTCTGCGATCGGACGCTGAAAGGCAGCATGGCCCGTGGGTAAGCTCCCACCGCGGTTACTTGGTGTCGTACTGCTTGGGTGTTCCGGCGGATCGACGCTGGTCCATCGCAGCGTGTCCGAGGCGGCGCGGCATGGTCCTGCGCAGACCGCCGAGTTCGGTCTTGCCCTGCTGACGTTCATCCTCGCCAGCACCGGCATGCTGCTTCTGGTCCATGGCGCCATGCTGTTCAAGCCGGCGCCTTCTCGCCTCCGAAGTGCGGAGCAGCGTGCCCGAAGCGCGTTCCGATCGCGCCTAGGGGCTCCGATCGCACCACAGGGCCGGGCGTTCGATACGCGGCATGGCGCTTCGATGATGCAGGCGCGGCACCAGATGGGACTGTCGCGGCATGCCCGATTGGTGGCCAGATCCGATGCTCGGAATTCAGAACGGACCCTCATCGACTGGACATCAGCTCCTCGGCGCTGATCAGGAAACCCATGCCTGTCATCGCCGCCTATCTGTACCGCCATGGCCGCCGTGTTCGCGAGATCGCGATCGACGAACGGGTTGATTGCCCCTGCGACCGATCGGAGTTCGTCTGGATCGGGCTGACCGATCCGTGTGCCGACGAGATCGAAACGCTGCAGCGCCTCTACAATCTTCACCCGCTTGCGGTCGAGGATGCGCTGAAGGACGGGCAGCTGCCGAAGGTCGACGTCTACGGCGATCAGCTGTTCGTCATCGGCCGGACCGCCCATCTGTGCGACGGGCACATCGTCTACGGGCAGACGGCCGCCTTCCTTGGACACAGCCATATCATCACCGTACGGCAGGGCTCGACAAGATCCTACAAGCCGCTGCGCGAGCATCTGGAGGCCGCACCCGACCTGCTGGGAAAGGGTGGCGACTATGTCCTCCATGCCATCCTCGACTTCATCGTCGACGGCTATCTGCCGCTGATGACCGCCCTCGAGGAGGAAGTCGCGAGCATGGAGCAGCGGATGCTCGACACCTTCCTCGATCGCGCCGAGATCGCTCGCATCTTTTCGCTGCGACGTGAGCTGATGCGCTTCGATCGCATTCTGGTGCCTATGGAGGAGGTTGCCCGCAAGCTATCCAAGAACGAATTGCCGTGCGTCGATGCCGAGGCTCGGCTGTACTTCCGCGATGTGCTGGATCACGTCCGCAGGGTCGAGACGATGGCGAGCGGCTTGCGTGATCTGCTGTCATCGGTGTTCGAGTTCAGCAATCTTATCGAGCAGCAGCGCACCGGCACGATCACACGCCAGCTTGCAGCCTGGGCAGCGATCCTGGCAGTGCCAACGGCCATCGCCGGCATTTACGGGATGAACTTCGAGCACATGCCCGAGCTGCGGAGCCGATACGGTTACCCTATAACAATCGGCGTGATCCTGACGATCTGTTCGGCGCTCTACTGGCGCTTCCGCAAGGCGCGTTGGTTGTAGCTCACACGCACATTAGCCTGAATGCGACGAGCCGTTGCCAAGCCTACGCGCGCACTATGCACTTTCCCGGAATCGATCTCGAAACACTATGCGGGGCCTCGTACCTCCAATGAGCGGGCGCTGGACGCTCGGTCATCGAAGGTCGCAAAGGCGATATGTCGTCCGAACCCAACCCGGAGCCCGACGAACGCGGGACGATCATCTACGTCGGTCAGGACAAGGCGGGCCACTGGCTCGTGCAGGATAGCGGAAGAAAGATGGAAGGCCGTTTCGTCTCACGCGGCGCAGCGCTCAGCTTCGCCGAAGCGGAGCGGCAGATCTACCACGCGAGCCTTGAGATTGTTTCGGCACCGCTGGTTCCGCTCATCTCCTTCGAGCCGGTGAGCCCGGCCGAGCACGCGCTACGCCGCGCCGCCTGAGGATTTCCCATGACACTGAAACTGAAGCCGTTCGTCACGGCCGATCGTCTGTCGTCCGCATCACCGGTCACCCCGGCCACGATCCTGGGCAGTCGTGCCGCACACAATGATGCGCGCTGGACTGACCTCTGCGCCGCGCTTGCTGCTCTGCACGAGCGAGGGCGTCATTCCGTCCGCATCGTCGACGCAGACTGCGCCTGCGGCACCTTGCTGATCGAGGCTGTGCGGCACGCCAGGGCGCTCGGCTTCACGGCGATCGAGGGCCGCGGCATCGATGGCTCACCGGGGTGCTGTCAGTCTAATGCGAACCGCTCTCCACACGATGCATTTGGGTCTTTGACGGCCACGGTCATCTGACGAGCGCCTGCCACTCCGCCAGCGCGGCGGAGCGTCGTTCACGGAAGGTCTGTCGATCGATGAGGTGGCGTTCCAGGCTGAAGTGGTTGTGAATGTTGGCGTGGACGGAAGCGAACTTCTGCAGCGTCTTCATCTGCCGGAAGCGCTGCATCGCCCGCTCTCGTCGTCGGAATGGCAGGTGGCTGTTCTCCACCCGGTTGTTCGCCCAGCGACCCACCTCCTGCTTCTCGGCGTTACCGAGGTCGTTCATTGCGGCACGGTAGCTGCGCAGACCATCGGTGGTGATCGCCTCGGGCGAGCCGTGGCGCTTCAGCGCCTTCTTCATGAACGCGAGTGCGGCTGCCTTGTTGCGGGTGCGGGTCACGTAGCTTTCCAGCACCTCACCCTCATGATCCACTGCTCGCCACAGGTAGACCATCTCACCGTTCAGCTTCACGTACATCTCGTCCAGGTGCCAGCGCCAGTGACGAAAGCCGCGCATCCGGCTCACCCGCTGGCGGCGAATGTCACCGGCGAACAGCGGTCCAAACCTGTTCCACCACAGCCGCACCGTCTCATGGCAGATGTCGATCCCGCGCTCGAACAGCAGATCCTCAACGTTCCGCAGGCTGAGCGGAAATCGCACGTACATCAGCACCACCAGCCGGATCACCTCGGGCGACGAGTTAAAGTAGCGGAACGGCGAGGCTGGCTTGCGCGGGCGGGGCATGTCCCTGCCCTACCCTCCTCCGGTTACCAGCAGGTGCATTTGGTTTGACGAAGCCCTACGCTGTCATAGCGGGCGCGACTGCGTGCGGGCCCCATGTCAGCTGACAGGGATCAAGCGCGGCCAAGGTCCGTTCAGCCCTCACAGTGATCGAAGGAGGCCGGCTCGACGTTAATCGCGCAAGGGGAAGCGTCGTTGGCAGGCGGTGCGGGAGTGCGTCTTCGCGATGCCTGACCAGCGAAAGCAGGCCTCGCGGCGCCAATGCGCCGCCCCCCCCTCCGACTACCTCTGATAATACCTACTGTGCTGCGGCTGCTAAAGCCTGCGTCAAGCTCAGCGTTCTAGAGCCGCCTGGGCCGACCACTGTGTACGCATCTCCCGTGACGACAACGGCACCGTCACAGGTGAATGTAGCCGGAGGGATCGAGGGATTGGCGTGCGCCGTTGCCGTCCATCCGCCACCTGCTTGTTGAACAGTGACCTCCCATCCACCGATTTTGCCCTCGGCCCCATCGCGCAACGGGATCGTTATACGTTGGGCCGCTTCGTTTCGACGCGCGTCAAAGGCGTCTGGCAGAATCGAGACATCTGACGCCAGTCCAACGATCATCTCGTCTTTGCTGACCATCTGAATTGCAAGGCGCTGCACGACTCGTGGCTCAAAAGCAGCGTTGGGAATTGCAGCGCCGTCTGCCAAAGTGACGAGACGGAAGGCTTGAGGTAAGGCATTGTCGGACTGTTCGACGCCCTTGCCCTTCTCCGACTTGCCAGTGCGCAAATTTGTCGAAACTAACTCTGCGTAGCGATGAAAATGGTCATACCGGCCATCCTTATCGGCATCAAGCACGCAGCGGAGTAGATAGTTGTTCTGATCTTCAGTTTGGCCGAACACTTCTGAGCGAAACATCGAGGTACAGAGGTGCGTTTGGCTTCCGATCATGTAAGGCGCAAACGCCATCGGGCTGAGCGACGACTTGGTGCTGGAGGACGGCGGGTCGATCATCATCCATCCAGTCCTGATTGCTCGCTTCTCCTCGCCGAGCACAGCACCCTTTCGCACCTTGATGGGCTTCAAGTTACCTTTTGGTTCACTCGCAGGTTCGAAACCCTCGAAGATCCGCGCCTCAGTTTTTCCAAGGATCGCGCATGGAAATGCCTGCTGCGCCAGCCCACCCGCCGGCAAGGCCAGCATTACGAATGCCTTGATGATCCAACGTGATTTCATACGTCCCCCACACATTAATGTACCAGAGTAGAGGGCCTTCGGACGCGCGCAAGGCTGATATGGATCACGCATCGGAGCGCTACTGATCACTTTGCCAATGCGACCGCGGCGGAGGATACCTCCGCCTCTGTTCGTCTCCTTCGGGGCAAGCCTCGGCTGGTACCTCCTTCACCGTCACCCTACAGCGTCGGTATGGCAGTGATCCCTGAATTCAGAGTTTTGCGCCGTGAGAGTTGAAAAGCCGCCTCTGGTGGAATGCGGACATAGACTCTGACGAACCGCTTCTCCAAAAGGCGGACTTATGGAGTGGCTCGAGCCGTAGGTGGCAATCGCAGATTTGGATTTGCCTGAGCAGAAAAAGGCCAAGTATCAAGCCACTTGGGAGCGTCAGCTTGTCCGTGAGGTCTGCCCCCGGCACATCTTAAAAGGCCTTTCGGGTGAGCTTGTGGCGCGACGCTTTGACCGTGATGAGGCGCTCCTCAAGCTTTCTGACGGCAGATTGGCCGAGGTTCATCTGACTTGGGCGCGGGGCGAAGAGCCCGATCCGGCGTGGTCGGCGACTAGCCTTTTCGATACACTTGAGGAGTGGGCCTCCCAAAGCATGATGGAACACCATCGCGAGTGGATCACCTGACAGGCAATTGTTTGCAGTACGCGAGGGAGAAATGGTGGTTGGTGGTGGAAAGCGGTCGCTCATTGTAGGACGATCAGCACTGAAATGGCGGCAACAGTGCCGCAGACGAAGAAGATCCAAGCGGCCGACGGATGACGCTTGAACCATGCCCGAAACCGCCTGTTGCCGAGCCATGCGCCAATACCTGCGGTAATCCAGTCATCCGTCATCCGGCACCTCTACGAAGATAGCTTGGCGGCAAGTCGAGGCGACTGCGACTGAGCGTTTCCGGCCAAGCTTGCGCACAATCGTCCGGGCTCGCCGATCAACCGAGGTCTGATGGTATGCTCAGGTCAGGTCGCTTCTTCCTAAGGCACCTCGTGAAAGAGCCATAACCGGGGTATAGATAACTCCAGTAGATCCTCCGACCGTCAATCGACTGGATGAACCAATAGCTCGTGATCGTCGCGCCGACAGCGCCGATGTCATGCCACGCAATCGAGGTCCTGCTCAGCCAAAGGCTTGGCCCAAACAGTCGCGATGGTCCCTGCACGCCTTCGTCGGTCCAGTTCATGTCATGTCTGTGGGTTAGAGATGGGGCCATGAAGACGATCAACAGGGCGCCTGCAGCCGCCCAAGATAACCCCCCTTTCAGATCGCCGGCCGCGGCGGTATGCGCACCTGCCCAGAGCGCTCCCACGCCCAGCGAGGTAACGAGAGCAGCGCTGACCTTGCCAGGTGAGATGGTACCATCGTCACCTGATGCCCGGAGCGGGGCCCGCCTCCGATTGAGGAGAGACCATCCGGCGGTCACAAGGGCGACTACACCCGCAACTATCACCGCATGCATCTAAGCTCTCCGCCTCACGAAGAACCAAGCTGACCGAACGCCTGCTATCGAACAAGCGACTTCGCTCCCGGCGGCCGCTTTTGGGCGTAAGCGGACCTGCCGCTTGTGGGAAATTCGCCGGTCCGGTTAGCGTCACAGAAATGCCCACAGGGCCACAAGGCTGACCGCAACTACGAAACAGCCCCACCTTGGGATCGCCTTGGAGAAGCGCTCTCCAAGAGGATCGCGTTCAACCCAGAACACTTCCGCTGCGGCGACTAACTCAGCTAGGGTTGCCGACGTCGGTGCTAGTTCGCCGACCTCCGCAAGTCCGCGCCTCAACAGATTTTCTAATCCAGACGAATCGGGTGGCGCATGCAACGACTGAATGACCACCAGGTCGTCGGCGGCTGTTACCGTAAACTGCTCGCCCGATGGCCCGAAAGCGCGAGAGTAGACGCCGTTCCGCACGTCACTCGCTTCGAGGTAGCGTTGCGCTATTTCAACCGATGGAAAGACGAGCAGCGGCTCGTCCGCTTCCACAAACAGGGTAGGCATCGGCGTAGCGTGTCAGCCGAGCGGAGTGTCCGCAAGTGGGCGACTGCCGCCCGGCCGCTCTTGGGTGTCCGCCCCCGGTCGCGGACTTCGCGACGTGGTGGTTAGCGGAAGGTCCGCCAAAAAACGCGCTGATCAGCCGGTCCATCCGCGAAGCCGCCGACGAATGAAAAACAAATGTCGGCCTATCGCTACAATCAGGCCAAGCAAGACACCCAGCACAAATTTTCCTAGCCAACTGTCGGATCGCGCATTCTCGGCCAAGCCGCGTAGTTGACCCACGCGTTGGGCCGGCGATAGCAGAACCTTTCCTGAACTATCGCGTGCTGCCAGTATCACGTTCGTGCCGGCGAATTCGAAAACGTCGACACTGCGAACCTTGGGTAAAACCGAAGGTAGTACGCACGATCCTGCGTTGTAATAGGCGCCGCAACTCACATTAACGCGCTCACCTGATGGCGAAACTAAGCGTAAGTACCGATCTCGTTTTCCCGAGGTTTGCAAGTGTCCTTCGATTGTTCGCGCTTGTGCATGAAGAGCCGCCTCGCCGACTCCGGCCCACTCGCTAATGGTGAAGCAGCTGACAACTAAACCCGTAAAAAGCGGGATCACTGTCCAATTTAAGGCGATGCTTCTTTCCCAGAATACGATCCTGCGGTTGATCCACTCTGAGCAGGAGCCTGCCTTCACCATTGACGGTCCCCCAGTTTCTCATCCGGGTGTGATGCGAGCTTCCGGACTGCATGACGGTCCCCCAGTTTCTCATCCGGGTGTGATGCGAGCTTCCGGACTGCATGACGGTCCCCCAGTTTCTCATCCGGGTGTGATGCGAGCTTCCGGACTGCATCCGCCGGGGTTAACCCCGGCGGATGCAGCATATTCGGCTGGCGTCAGCCAGCCAAGCGCCGTGTGAGGACGGCTCTCGTTATAGTCCCGCCGCCAGGCCTCGATCTTGGTTCTTGCGTCCGCCAGTGACAGGAACCAGTGGCTGTTCAGGCATTCGTCACGCAGGCGGCCGTTGAACGACTCCACAAAGGCGTTGTCGGTCGGTTTGCCCGGCCGCGAGAAGTCGAGCGTGACGCCATTCTCGTACGCCCATCGATCTAGTGCTTTCGAGATGAACTCCGGACCATTGTCGACCCGGATGGTCTTGGGCGCACCACGTGTCGCCGAAATCCGCGTCATTGCCGCCACGACCTGTTCACCCTTGATGCCCTGGTCGACATCGATCGCCAGCGCTTCACGGGTGAAGGCATCGACCACCGTCAGCGCCCGCAGCCGTCGGCCATCGAACAAGGCATCCGAGACGAAGTCCATCGACCACATCTCGTTAGGCGCCGACGCTGCGGGCTGGCGTTCGCGGTTCGCAGCGCTGACGTTGCGCCGAGGACGTTTGAGCCGGAGGCTCAGCCCATCTTCCCGGTAGAGCCGATAGACGCGCTTGTGGTTCACCAGCCAGCCTTCCCTGCGCAGCAGGATGTAGATCCGGAAATAGCCGTAGCGCACCCGTGTCGCCGCCAGATCGTGGATGCGCAACCGCAGCGGTGCCTGGTCAGGCTTGTGCGACACGTACCGCACCGACGAGCGGTCGACGCCGAGCGCGAGGCAGCTACGCCGCTCGCTGACGCCATGGGACGCCTGGACGTGCGCGACGATCTCGCGCCGTCGCCCAGGCGTCAGAGCTTTTTTGCGAGCACGTCCTGCAGGATATGCTTGTCTGACGGTCCCCCAGTTTCTCATCCGGGTGTGATGCGAGCTTCCGGACTGCATCCGCCGGGGTTAACCCCGGCGGATGCAGCATATTCGGCTGGCGTCAGCCAGCCAAGCGCCGTGTGAGGACGGCTCTCGTTATAGTCCCGCCGCCAGGCCTCGATCTTGGTTCTTGCGTCCGCCAGTGACAGGAACCAGTGGCTGTTCAGGCATTCGTCACGCAGGCGGCCGTTGAACGACTCCACAAAGGCGTTGTCGGTCGGTTTGCCCGGCCGCGAGAAGTCGAGCGTGACGCCATTCTCGTACGCCCATCGATCTAGTGCTTTCGAGATGAACTCCGGACCATTGTCGACCCGGATGGTCTTGGGCGCACCACGTGTCGCCGAAATCCGCGTCATTGCCGCCACGACCTGTTCACCCTTGATGCCCTGGTCGACATCGATCGCCAGCGCTTCACGGGTGAAGGCATCGACCACCGTCAGCGCCCGCAGCCGTCGGCCATCGAACAAGGCATCCGAGACGAAGTCCATCGACCACATCTCGTTAGGCGCCGACGCTGCGGGCTGGCGTTCGCGGTTCGCAGCGCTGACGTTGCGCCGAGGACGTTTGAGCCGGAGGCTCAGCCCATCTTCCCGGTAGAGCCGATAGACGCGCTTGTGGTTCACCAGCCAGCCTTCCCTGCGCAGCAGGATGTAGATCCGGAAATAGCCGTAGCGCACCCGTGTCGCCGCCAGATCGTGGATGCGCAACCGCAGCGGTGCCTGGTCAGGCTTGTGCGACACGTACCGCACCGACGAGCGGTCGACGCCGAGCGCGAGGCAGCTACGCCGCTCGCTGACGCCATGGGACGCCTGGACGTGCGCGACGATCTCGCGCCGTCGCCCATGAAATCGGCGAGATGCGTCCGCAGCTGGTCGTGGCTTTCGTAGTGGAAGCGTTTGACGGTCGTCTCCTTGATGGTGCGGTTCATCCGTTCGACCTGCCCGTTGGTCCATGGATGGTTCGGCTTGGTGAGCCGGTGCTCGATGTCGTTGGCCTCGCAGATCATGTCGAAGCGCATCTGGCGGGACCAGGCGGTGTTGCGGTTGCGTGGCTGCTCGGCGAACTGAATGCCGTTATCAGTCAGGATCGTGTGGATGCGGTAGGGTACGGCTTTCAGCAGGTGTTCGAGGAACTCCCACGCTGTCCGGCGATCGGCCTTGTCGACCAGTTGCGTGACGGCGAACTTGCTGGTGCGGTCAATGCCAACAAACAGGTAGAGCTTGCCTTCGGCAGTCTGCACCTCGGCGATATCGATGTGGAAGAAACCAATCGGATAACGCTTGAAGCGTTGCCGCTTCGGTTTGTCGCCTTCGACGTCCGGCAGGCGGGAGATCCCATGCCGCTGCAGGCAACGATGCAACGCTGAGCGCGTCAGGTGCGGGAGCGACGGCTGCAACGCATAGAGACAGTCGTCGAGCGGCAGCAGCGTGTGCCGGCGGAACGCCACAATCATCGCCTCTTCGGCCTCAGACAAGGTGGTGGAATGGGGGGCCTTCGGCCCGGTTTTTAGATCCTCTACCGTGGCCCGCTTCCGCCATTTGGCCACGGTCTTGGGATTGATCCCCAGCTCACGGCTCAACGTCGCGAGCGAAGCTTGCGATCGCTGTATTGCTGCTCGGACGGCGTGCGTGGTCGTGGCGCACCCATGACGTACCTGTCCCATACGGCCTCCTTCCATTCCAACGAAAGGATCGCACCATCAAACCCTGGGATCAAACACCCTAATCTAATAGCCACAATCGCACCACCAGGTTGCGGTACAAAGATTGTCTTAGCGCCACCTTCATCGGTAGCAGCCGCACGAAGACGCTTCTCCGCGCGATGGGCGTCCTGGGGCAGACCCTCACCCCGTTTGTACAGTTCAGCTAGTCGATATTGAGCAGCTTTATCATCGGAACGTACAGCCTGCACCGAAGCAGGTGCTCGGCCCTGACCAACCTTCAGATCGGGATGCCTGCTCTCCAACCACCCAGGTGACCCAGCCACAGCTATAAAGCTTGCTACCACTGAGGTGCGGGTTCGTCGTAAAATCAAGATAGTAGACCCCGTCGCCTTTGCGGAAGCTCCGCGTAAACGTAGCTTCATTCTGGGGGTTTTGTACGGGCCTGGTCAATCTAAACCGCGGTCGGAACGAACCATTCCGCTTCATGCCGGCGCGTGGCAACCATCCTCGCGCACGCTGGCTACAAAAGCCCGTTCCTGATCGTTAGGGCGTCAATATGTGCATCGAGAGCTGCTCGCATGGCACATGGGATATCACGTGAGCCAATCTTAGGCATGTCCGGAACTGGGCGTTTGCGGCCGCGCCGCTTCCGATGCCCGCGCCAACCGTCGGGACGTGGTGGAAAGCCGACGTTAGCTTCGGCTGTGAGCAAGGCGCGCTTTTATCTCGATCGTGAGGTCAGGATCGTCCTGGAGCTGCAATAAGGCGGCTCGAGCTACGGGCCTTTTCGACCGCATCAGATTGCTGACGAGGAATACTCGGCTGGGACCGATGGAGTGATCAGAGAGCAAATCGATTAACACCTCAATGTCCCGCGGCTGGGCCATGTCAGAGATCGCCGCCATCACGCCAACGGAAGCGCGCTCTTCGAGGGAGTGGGCTTTGACGAGATTGATGAGGGTATCCCAAACTAAGGACCGCGCTGTTTTGCGCCCGAACGCGCGGCCGATCCATTCAAGCAGCCACGGGGGGGTTGGCTTGGTTAGATGGTCTAGCAGGATCGGATATATGCACGCGTCTGGGTCGGGAAGGCTGCATAGTTCAGACACCGAAGCGACCATTATTCCAGCCGCCGATAGGTCGTTCAGAAGCGGTTGCTGTTCCCGCTTCCGGAGCTCGGCAATCTCGGCAAGCTCACTATCTCTTGCGCGGCGCACCGCTTGATAAGCTGGGTCAGAATCTTGCTGCTGCTGCAACTCGCGCAGTGTCACACCGCCTCGTTTAGTCTCCATGCCCTAACTATGATCATCTGCCCGGGCGTCCGCAATTGGGCGAGAGCGGCCGCCCTGCCCCTTCTGCCGCCACGACCCATAACCGGCCGTTCAGCTCGCTCTATCAGCTTTCCGATAGCAGACGTTGGTTCATCTCACGAGTAGACCATCGGCGAAGACGCTGGCGCCGTGCGTCAGCGCGCCGGCCGGGCGCCCTTCTGGATCAATCCACGTGCCTCCGCCGCTGCCGCTGCCGGCGTCGCCTGACCCGAGATGATATCGTCCGCCAGCAGCATCAGCTCATGCGCGGTCGACGAACCGACATCGGCGACCTCGCCGAGCGCAAGACCGGATTGCCGGCCGATCGCAGCATCCCACTCGGTGCGGACCGCCGCCCAATAATCCCTAGTTTTCGACCAATAATCTTCGGCGGCCTTGATCGGAAAGTCGCTGGCGGGAACGTAGGTGTTGACGACATATTCGTGGACGAAGGTCGCCGGGCGTCCGTCCCGTACCCCGATCTTGGCATTGTCCTGCTCGTGCACCCAGCCGGCCGGCGTCAGGACGTGGCGATTGGTCCCGACATAATGGTCGTAGGGCGGCGATCGCGTGGCGTCGCGGCGCGCCAGCGGGCGGCGGGTTTCGTCGCTGGTCCAGCGCGTGGCGCCGTCATCGTAGCGCCACCGGCCGACCCCGCCGTATCGCGGCGAATCGTCGGTCTGCCACACCGTCTGCGACCAGGCGCCCCGGCGCTCCGCCACCGGCACGTTACGCGACACCCAGCGTCCCGGACCGACATAGACCAGCACCGTCGACGGCTGGTAGCTCCAATCCTGTCGCCAGTGCTTGACGACCATCGTCTTGCCGTTGCCATCGTCCACCACGAGCAGATGCTGGAGGACGACATGATCGGGCGTGTCGACGATCGCGCGCACCACTTCGTGCCCGCCGCTGACCTTGGCCGGATAGGGCGTGTAGCCGGCGACCAGCGGTGTCGTCTCGCGCATGTCGAAGGTGACCTTGAAGGTTCCCGCCATCTTCATGATGGCGGCGTGATCGCGCGCCTGGTCGCCATGGCGCACGATCGCAGCGGGGGTAACCTGTGCCGCGACGGGCGCCGCGATCGACGCGGCGAGACCGGTGAGGACGAAGAGCATGTACGAGCGGTTCATGGGGGTGGACCTCAAAAGGCGAGAGACAGGGAGGCGCCGGCATTGCGCCCCGGCTGCGAATAGGCGTCGCGGACGACCGACGTGGAGGTGAGCCCCCGCACGTCGCTCCACCAGAAATAGCGTTTGTCGGTGATGTTGAAGACGCCCACCCGGATCGTCGCCGCGTCGTGGATGCGCAGCGAGGCGGTGGCGTCGAACACCCAGAAGCCGTCGGGCGTGAAGCACGATGTACCGGGTACTGCCGGCATGGTCGCTGTCGCCGGTCGCGCGGCGACGTTGCAGCTGTTGTTGGTGTAGGACGGATCCTTGCCCGCGGAATGCGTCGCGACGAATTCGGCGCGGAACGGCCCGTCGTCCGGCTGGTAGAACAAGCCCGCGACGACCTTGACCGGCTCGACGCTGTCCAGCGGCTGCGCGCCCGCGACGCCATCGGTCCACATCCTGCCGCGGGCGTAGGAAGCGGCGGCCCGCACCCCGATGCCGACCGGCAGCCGCGCCTCGCCCTTTGCCTCCAGCCCCTCGATCTTCACGCGGCCGCGGTTGATATATCGATAGACCGCCGGGTTGGCCGCGGTGAACGCCCCGGAAACCTGCACCTGATCGATGAAGTTGCGGAACCGGCTGCTGAAGGCCGTACCGCTCAGCGACCAGCGCGCGCCGCTCAGGCGGATGCCGCCCTCGATGCTGTTGCTCGTCTCCGGCTTCAGGTCGGGATTGGGGATCGACCGATAGTTCGCGACGACGTTGGCGAAGCCGTTGTTGATCTGGTTCGGCTCGGGCGGCTTGAATCCCTGACCGTAATTGGCGAACAGCCGGACGCCGTCCGTCAACCTGGCGACGGCGCCGATGCGCGGCGTGACGCGCGAACCGCGCTGGCCGCGCGGCACGAAGGTCGTGAACAGCGGATCGCGCTTCGGATCGAGCTTGTAATGATCGTAGCGGATCGCCGGGAACAGCGTGAGCAGCCCGTCCGCGACCCTGACCTCGTCCTGCGCGAACACCCCGAACAGCTCGTAATCGGTGGTGGGAAACGCCCGCGTCGGGTAGGTTTCGCCGGCGGGCGGCACCGTCCCGTCGCGCACGCCGGTCTGCCGCGTCCGGGAATAGTCGGCGCCATAGGCGAACAGGTGCGTGACCACGCCGGTCGCGACGCGGCTCTCCAACTGCAAGGTGCCGCCATGCACCTCGTTGTCGAAGCGGTTGAGGCGGATGCGGTCGGTGCCGACCCGGTCTTCCCAGCCGGTCTGCACGGTGCCGCTCTTCTGGTAGAAGGCCGCGGCGCGCACGCCGCTCACGATACCATCGCCGACATAGCGATAATCGATCGTGCCGCGATCGCGGACCGTCGTATCGCGCGCCTGAAGGCCGAGCACCGCCGTGGCAGCAAGGCTGCCCGTAGCCGGCGCCTTGGCGATCGCGCTCAGCACGTTCGTCGCGACCGCCGAATCGAAGCGTTCGTAGGTCAGGCGTATCCGGCTGGCGTCACCGGGCGACCAGACCAGCCGTCCCAGCAGCGCATTGGAGGCGATGTCCTGCGGGTTCGGCGTGGTGCGATCGGTGTTGGCGCTGTCGTTCGCCCCCTTGTTCTCCAGTTCGTGACCATCGCGGCGGGTATAGGCGACCATCGCCTGCAGGTCGCCCTGTCGCCCGGCGACGACGAAGCCCTTGGTCCAGCTGTCGTCGGATGCATCGTAGCCGAGCCGCGCGCCGCCGCCGACCAGCCGGTCGCCACGCAGGAAGTCCTGCGGATCCTTGGTGATGAAGCTGACCGCACCAGCCACGCCATCGCTGCCGTACAGCGCGGACGCCGGACCGCGCAGGATCTCGACCGACTTCAGCAGATCGAGGTCGACATAGTCGCCGCGCCCGACCGACTGCGCGCCGAAGCTGAAGGCATCGGGCACGCGCACGCCGTCGACGGTGATGAGGACGCGATTGCCCTCCAGACCGCGGATATTGAAGCCGCTGTCGCGATCGCGGCCGGTCGATGCGCCGGCAGCCGTGAACCGCGCCGGCGCACGCCGCACGGCAACACCGGGTTCGTAGCGGACCAGATCCTTGACGTCCGTCATCAGCCGATCGGCGATGGCCACCGCGTCCACCACCGACACCGTCTGCGGCACGTCGTCGACCGACTTCTCGCCGCGCGTCGCCGTCACGGTGACAACCTGGGCCTCGCCCGTATCCTCCGTCGCGGCATCACCCCGATCGACGCGATCCGCCGCCGGCTGAACCGTCGGTCCCGCAGCCGCAGCAATGGGCATGACGCAGGAACCCAATGCCGCGACGGCAGCGCCGCGCAGCAGAAATGCAGATGTCATTACCGCTTCCCCTTCTTGTGCCCGTCCAGTAATGCGAGTCACTAGCGTTAGCAAGGTTGGAGATGATGATGATGAGGAACCGATTGATGTGCGGAGCGGGCGCAGCGGTCATGCTGTTCGTCGGCATGTCGATTGCAACCCGCGCATCGGCGCACATGCCCTACGTGTTGCCGGCACTATTCGACGCCGGCAGCCGTACGCAGATCACGCTGGAGGCGTCCTTCACCGAGGATGCGTTCCGACCCGAGATCGCGATGCGCGATGCACCGTTCGAGATCACGGCACCGGACGGTCGGACCACCCGCCTCGCCGCACCGGCACTTGCCGGCGACCGGACGATCGCGCAGGCATCGCTACCGTCGGACGGCATTTACCGGCTGTCGTCCGGGCAGCGTGCCGGGCGATCGGGCAAGATGTACCGCAAGGGCGATGACTGGGTGATGGTCGGCGAAGGCGCCGCTCCGCCGACGGGTGTGACGCTGGTCGACGTGCGCAGCATGACCCTGGCCGACAGCTATGTCGTGCGGGGCCGCCCCGGCGCGAAGGGCGCGTTCACGCCACGCGGGAAAGCGCTGGAGATCCGCCCCCTGACCGATCCGACCGCGCTGTCCGCACGTGATGTCGCGCGCTTCGAGATCCTCTATGATGGCAAGCCGCTCGTCGGCCGGACGGTGACGATGTTCCGCGAGGCCGGCCTGTACGACGGGCGCAAGCAGGTCGGTCAGGTGACCAGCGACGCCGCCGGCACCGTGGTGGTCACGCCGCCCGACCCGGGGCGTTACCTGGTGCTGGTACGCCATCGCCCCGCTACCCCGAATACCTCGGGAGGCTACGCCAGCTACACGACGACGCTGGCCCTCGAGGTCGGATGACGACATGCGTATCCGTCCGGCCGGTCCGAAGCCCCGGGCATCGCCGCCTAGAAGTCGACGTTGGCCGCCAGCCAAAGCCTGCGCCCCTCCTGATTGATCGCATAGGCGGGGGTGAAGACGGTGTTCGCCCCGCTGCGATACGGTTCGTAGACCGCGTAATCCGTATCCAGGACGTTGTAGACCGCCGCCGACAGACGGAACGTCGGCGTTACCTGATACGAGCCGCCGACGTGGAATAGCTGGTAGGCGCGGAAATCGCCGAGCGCGCGTTGCTGGTCGTTGTCGCCGCGATAACGGCTCGAACGAATCTCGGCGCGTGTCCACAGGTTCGCGCGCTCCGACAAACGCCAGCGAAGATTGCCGTTGGCCATGTGGCGCGGCACGCCGACCAGCGGCTCCCCGCGCCCGGCGCCGCTCAACTGCTCCGTCTCTGTATAAGTGTAGTTGAGCACCAGCGACACGGCGCGGCCCAGCGCGAAGCGGCTGGCCGCCTCGATCCCGCGGGTGCGCGCCTTGTCGATATTGATCGATTGACTGAAGAGATCGACCGCCGGGAACGGGCCGACGTCCAGACAGCCCGGCCGGTCGGGGTTGCCCGCGAACCGGCAATTGGGGATGCCCGGACCGGCGGCGATCTTGTCGGTGAAGTCGTTGTTGAACAGCGTCACGTTGCCGCTGACGAAGCCGTTCGCGTCATAATAGATCCCGCCTTCGTAGCTGGTGCTCACTTCGGGCACGAGGTTCGGCGTGCCGAGCAGCGGGATGCGCCCCTGACCGCCGAACCCGATGATGCCCTCGGCGATCTGTTCGACGCGTGGGGTCTTGAAGCCACGGCTGACCCCGCCCTTCAGGGTCAACGCATCGTTGATGTTCCAGACTGCATAGGCACGTGGCGACCATTTGCTGCCGAAGGTCGAATGGTCGTCGTAGCGTACGCCGCCCGTTAGATTGAAGCCGTCGCGGATCGTCAGCGTGGCTTCGGCGAACCCGGCCCATTGCGTGAAGGCGAACGGTTCGGGTGCCACCCCCTCCACCATGCGCGCGCGCCAATATTGCCCGCCCAGCGTGAACGCGACCGCACCCTGCTTGCCGGCGAAGCGGGTGTCGACGATATCGTTGCGCGCTTCCAGCGTGCGCGGGCTGCCCGGTGCCTTGCCCGGCGTGCCGTTCGGGATCAGCCGTCCGATCGTCTCGGTTTCATTGCGCGTCAGCGTCGTATCGAGCGTGCCGAGGCTGGTCCGCCAGCTATGCGCGATGACGTAGTTGGAGCGATTGAAGCGCTGCTCGGGCGCATAGCCGCCCGATCCCAGCGTGCCGAGCTGCCCGTCGCTGTTGTCATAGGCTTGCTCGTTGCGATCGAATTCGATCCACAGGTCGTGGTCGGCATGCGGGGTCAGCGACAGGCGGCCGCCGTAATTGTAGATGTCGGAGCGCACGGGGTTGCGGCCGAGCGTCAGCGCCGGATCGCCCGGGATCGGAATGTCCGAACCCTCGCGGTGGAACACGCTGCCTCGCAGCGTCAGCCCTAGCAGGTCGCGCACGAGCGGGCCCTGCGCGAAGCCGTTGACCGATTGGATGTTCCCGAACCGCTCGTCGCCCTGGACAGTGCTTTCGGCAGTCGCGGTGCCGACCCAGCGGTCGCCGACCTTGCGGGTGATGATGTTGATGACGCCGCCCATCGCGTCCGATCCGTACAGCGTCGACATCGGGCCGCGCACCACCTCGATCCGGTCGATCGCGGAGAAGGGTGGCAGGAAGCTGGTCGATGTCTCGCCGAACCCGTTGGGCGTAACACCGCCCGGTGCGTTCTGACGGCGGCCGTCGAGCAGGACGAGCGTATAGTCGCTCGGCATGCCGCGGATCGAGATGTTGAGTCCGCCGGTCTTGCCGGCCTCCCCGCCGACGTCGATCCCCTGCACGTCCTGCAACGCCTCGGCCAGACTGCCGAAGCGCTTTTCCTCCAGGTTCGCGCGGTCGAGCACGGTGATACTGGCCGGCGCCTCGATGATCCGTTGTTCGTAGCCCGCGGCGGTCACGACCACCTCGCTTCCCGGCGCGTCGGCGTCGCGGTTGTCGCTGCTTCCGACCTGGACCTGCGCCATCGCCGTGCCGGTGCCCAACACAAGCGACAAGGCCAAGGTCGACCCGATCGCCCACCCACCCGCCTTCACATTCACGCGCATCTCTACCCCTTGATGCGATTGACTAGCATTTGCGGGCTGTTGCGGCGTCGGGCGATGTTCGTCAAACGCGATCACCTTCGGCAAAAAGATGTCGCAAACGGGCAAAAGTTGCCGGCCTAGCTAGCCCCTTATTTTCGCTCGCAATTTACCCTCGGGCCCGCAACTCTGTCCTTGCTTAAAGTGCCCCTTGCTACTGCGACTGGGTCGCAGTACTGGTGCTCGCGAGGGGTACATGCCGGACGGAAATGTGAAGACCGACGCGGGGCGGCTCGCCGCCGCGACATCGCGCAAGCGAGCGCCGAACCGTCGCGCATGGTGGGCCAGGCAGATCATTGCCTGGCACTGGGTCAGCGCGGCCGTCGCGCTGGCAGCGATGCTGTTGTTTGCGATCACCGGCGTGACGCTGAACCACGCCGGCTCCATCTCCGCGGACCCGGTCATCGCGGAGGCGACGGGGAAGCTGCCCGCGTCGCTGATCGGGATGCTTGCGCCCGCCGCGCGCGCTGACGCCGCGTTGCCGGCATCCGTCGCCACCGCCGTGCGCGCGCGCGTCGGCGTTGATGTCGCGGGTCGCGCCGTCGAATGGTCGGACAGCGAGGCCTATGTCGCGCTGCCTCGTCCCGGCGGCGACGCCTGGGTCAGCATCGATCGCGCAAGCGGCACGATCCGCGCGGAGACCACCGATCGCGGCTGGATCAGCTATCTCAACGATCTGCATAAGGGCCGCAATGCCGGGGCGGCATGGTTCTGGTTCATCGACGTCGTCGCGATCGCCTGCGTGCTGTTTTCCGTCACCGGGCTGCTGCTGCTGCAACTCCATGCGCGGCGTCGACCCACGACATGGCCGCTGGTCGCCGCCGGCGTCGCGCTGCCCGTCCTCGTCGCCATTTTCCTAATCCACTGACCACGGGAGCTTTTCGATGCGCATCCTTTCCCTTGCTGTGCTCGGCGGCGCGACCGTCGCTGCCGGTCCTGCGTCCGCTGCCGGGACGATCGACATCACGATCCCGCGGTTGGCGGTTGCCGAATATCACCGCCCCTATGTCGCGATCTGGGTCGAGCCGACCACGGGCGGCCCGGCGCGGACGCTCGCGCTGTGGTACGACGTGCGCAAGGCGGGGGCCGAGCCGGGCACCAAATGGCTGGCCGATCTGCGCGCATGGTGGCGAAAGGGTGGCCGCAGCCTGAGTCTGCCGGCCGACGGCGTCAGCGGGGCGACCCGCGCGCCGGGCACCTACCACATCCCGCTGCCCGCCGATCTGCGCCCCGGCCAATATACGCTGAACGTCGAGGCGGCGCGCGAAACCGGCGGGCGCGAGCTGGTGCAGGTGCCATTGGCGGTGCCCGCCCGGGCCGCGCGCGCCGGCGGCTCGCACGAACTCGGTGCTGTCACCGTGGCCGCGCGCTGAATCCCGTCCGAAGGAGTCGACCATGTCCCGTTTTGCCCCGCGGCTGCTCGCCGCCGCTGCCTTGCTCTCCCTTCCCGCGGGCGTGTTCGCGCACCGCCTGTGGCTGTTGCCGTCCGGGACCGTCTTCTCCGGCGCCGACGGTTGGGTCTCGATCGACTTCGCGGCATCGAACGACTTGTTCTATGCCGATCATCAGCCCGGTCGGTGGGAGCAGGTGAAGGTGTGGCAACCCGATGGCGCGCCGGGGCAGGTACAGAACGGCGCCACCGGTCGCTACCGCTCGGTCATGGATGTTAAGCTGGACAAGCCGGGCACGTGGAAGATCGGCACCGAAATGTCGGGGCTGATCGGCAGCTTCAAGGTGAACGGCGAGGAGAAGCGCGTGGGCGGGCGCGGCGGGCCGCCGGGGCCGGATGGCGTCCGCCGCCCGCCGTTGACCGTCGCCGACATTCCGGCGGACGCGACCGACGTGAAGCTGACCGAAACGAACAACCGCAACGAGATCTTCGTCACCGCCGGGGAGCCGACGCGCACGGTCCTGAAGCCGTCCGGCAAGGGGCTGGAGATCGATTACGTCACTCATCCCGACGAGCTGGTGGCGGGCGACACCGCCCGCTTCCGCTTCCTCGTCGACGGGCGACCCGCGCCGGGCCTGAAGGTGACGGTGGTACCCGGCGGCAAGCGCTATCGCAACGCCGAGGGCGCGCGCGAGCTGACGACCGGCGCGGACGGGATCCTGGCCGTGGAATGGCCGCAGGCGGGCATGTACTGGCTCAACGCCAGCCATGAGGACGGCAAGGCCAGCGCACCGCGCGCGACGGCGCGCCGCATGAGCTACACGACCACGCTGGAGGTGATGACGCCCTGACGCCGCCGCGGATCGCCCTGCCCGTCCTACCGGACGCCGCGACGCTGGCGACCCGTGATCGCTGGGCACGGGTGACGACGCTCGGCGGGCCGACCATGGGCACCAGCTGGTCTGTCCGGTGCGCGATCCCGCCGGGTTGGGATATCGCGGCGCTGCAAACCGCGATCGAGGCGCGACTGGACGAGCTCGTCGGCCAGTTGAGCCATTGGGACAGCAGCTCGGCGCTATGCCGGTTCAACACGGCCGCCCCCGGCACGATCGTCGCGCTGCCGCACGATCTGGCGGCGGTTATCCGTCTTTCGCTCCGGGTCGCCTATGCCAGCGGCGGTGCGTTCGATCCGGCGATCGGTCGGCTGGTGGACGAGTGGGGCTTCGGCCCCCCGGGGCCCCGCCCCGCCCCCGATGCTGCTCGGGTCCATGAGGCCCTGACCGAGTCCGGCTGGAGGCAGCTGAAATGGGACGATGCGCGTGCGTGCCTGCGCCAGCCGGGCGGCTTGGCACTCGACCTGTCGGGCATCGCGAAGGGCTATGCCGTCGACGCGATCGCGGACCTGCTGGCGCTCCACGGTATCGACAACTGCCTCGTCGAGATCGGCGGCGAGTTGGTTGGGCGTGGCCTCAAGCCCGATGGCGATCCATGGTGGGTCGATCTGGAGCAACCGCCATCGCTCGATGCGCCCTGGCTCCGGCTGGCCCTGCACCGCTGTGCCGTGGCGACTTCCGGCGACTACCGGCGCGGCGAGCATACGATCGATCCGCGCAACGGCTATCCGGTCACCAATGGGGTGACCTCCGTCAGCGTTATTTCCACCTCGGCAGCGCTGGCGGACGCGCTCGCCACCGCGATCACCGTCGCCTACCCCGACGACAGCCTCATCAACACCTTGGGGGTGGCCGCAAGGATCGTCGTGCGCAAAAGGGGCATGGTCAACGAGTTGCTCACCCCTACATTGCTCGAGATGCTTGAATGATCCAAGGGGTGAAACGACCCAAATGCGGTCATTCGCGGCTGACTTTCCCGCTCCCACATTCAGCCATTCGTTCATTTTGGCGGCGGCGAAAATTGCCAGTCTGCCAAATTCGTTTTGGGCCAATTCGCACCGTCCGCTGTGATGGTTGCCTAGGCATCGTTTGCCTGGCGGAGAGGAGGAATTTTGGGGTGGCGCTTTGCGCCTTAGGCCGGCGATCATTGATGGTGATCGTGGCTCGCCTCATGGATCAGCAAGCGTACCGCAACGCAACGACACATTATTGCTAGTGACTTGCAGTCGCGATCCTGTTAGCTGACTCTGGAATCAAAGGGGAAGTGACAGTGCGTTTTTCGACGATGCTGCTCGCCACCACGGCCGTGGTGGCGATGGCGCCTACGTGTGCATTCGCGATGGGCAAGGACGAGCCTGTGGGCGCAGCCGCTCATCCGGTCGATGCCGAACCGGTGGCGACCGATGAGGTCCGGACCGGCGAGCGCGACGAGCACAACCAGAGCGAAATCGTCGTCGTCGGCAAGAGCTATGGCCGCGAGGTCGGCAAGACGGTCACGCCATTGAAGGACGTCGCCAACACCGTCACCGTGATCGAACGCGAACAGATCGAGGCGCAGAACCTGTTCACGCTGGAAGACGCGCTGACCGCGACCAACGGCATCACCGTCAACGGCATCGGCAGCGAAGACCCGTCCTATTTCTCGCGCGGGTTCGCTATCTCCAACTATCTCGTCGATGGCGTCCCGACGCTGTCCTTCAACTTCCCCGGCGTGGTGCCGGACCTCTTCGCCTATGACCGCATCGAGGTTCTGCGGGGCCCTGCCGGACTGTTCAGCGGCTCGGGCAATCCCTCTGGTAGCATCAATCTCGTCCGCAAGCGGCCGCTTGACGCATTCAAACTGCAAGGCTCCGCCGGCTACGGCAGCTACGACAACCTTCGGCTCGAACTCGATATGTCCGCCCCCCTCGGCGACCGGGCCGGCGTCCGCATGGGCGTGATGGCGCAGGACCAGGATCAGTTCTTCGACTACGCCCATCGCAACCGCGTCAACGCATTCGCCGTGGGCAGCGTCGAGATCGGCGATCACACCACGGTCACCGTCGGTGGCTCCTACGACCGTTTCCGTCCGTCGATCCAGTCGGGGCTGCCGGGCTATGCCGGCGATAGCGCGGGCAACGAAGGCCGACTGCTCGACGTCCGCCGTTCGACGTATCTGGGTGCCGATTGGAACCGGTTCGAATCGAAGACCTGGACGGGCTTCGCCGAAATCGCGCACCGGATCAGCGACCGCTGGACGCTGCGTGCAACGGGCCTGTTCACCGGCGTCGATCGCATCGACATCTACAGCTATGTCGGGAATGCGGCGATCACCACGGCTGCGAATGCGGTGACGCCGGCGCTCGCCAACAACGGCACGACGACGCAGATCGCTTATCGCGGCGACAGCTTTTCCAAGACGCGGTCGTTCGACGTCAACGGGGTCGGCAGCTTTCCGCTGTTCGGACGGGACCAGACGCTGATCCTAGGCGCCGATTACCAGGCGCAGGATTACGACAGCTATTATACCCGCCTCAGCGGCTATGCGCGGATCAACGTCTTCAATCCCGTGTCGCCGACGGAACCGCCGCTCAACCCGTATGCCGCCTCGCCTTATTACCCGGTGCAGGGGACGAACGCGATCTGCCCCAACCAGACGACACCCGTCACCCCCGCGCCGGCCAATTGCGTTCTCCAGAGCTACGGCGGCACCAACACCGTCATCGAACAATATGGCATGTACGGCCAGCTGCGCCTGCAACCGGTCGCCGGCCTTACGCTAGTCGGAGGCGGTCGCCTGACCTGGTGGGAGCAGACGATCGACACGCTGCTCCCGACCCCCGCGCGGGGCCAGCCGCAGAATATCGACAACCGGTTCACGCCCTATGCGGGCATCGTCTGGGACGTGACGCCGAATCTGAACATCTATGGCAGCTATGCCGACAGCTTCACGCCGCAGGCCGCGCCCGCCAACCGCGTCCGCGACGATGGCGGCAAGGTCCAACCGCTGATCGGTGGCCAGTATGAGATCGGCAGCAAGCTGGCGCTGATGAACGATCGGCTGCTGCTGTCGGCGGCCGTCTACCAGATCGAGCAGACCAATCGCATCTTCAATCCGCCGGAACTGACCACCGTCTACCTCCAGGTCGGCAAGGTCCGTGCCCGCGGTATTGAGGCGGAGGCGACAGGCGAGATCCTGCCGGGATGGCGCGTCAACGGCGGCTACACCTTTACCCGCACCAAATATCTCGAGGACACGCAGCCCCAGTATGAGGGCCTGTCGCTGACGCCGATCATCCCCAAGCACATGATCAAGGCGTTCACCAACTACACCGTCCGCGACGGGGCGC
The DNA here is from genome assembly GCF_036946485.1 of Sphingomonas phyllosphaerae. Taxonomy (GTDB): domain Bacteria; phylum Pseudomonadota; class Alphaproteobacteria; order Sphingomonadales; family Sphingomonadaceae; genus Sphingomonas; species Sphingomonas phyllosphaerae_E. The sequence goes on along the minus strand of NZ_JAQIJA010000006.1, from coordinate 89,025 downwards.
TGCAAGGTGCAAGCGTCGGCGGTGGCGTCACTTGGTTCAGCGAAACCTCCGGCGGCACCCCGTCGATCGTCGTGCCGGTCACCGCCGCCACGCCCAACGGGCGGTCGATCTCGTCGGTGGTCCGCCAGCCGGCCTATGCGGTCGTCGACCTGCGCGCTGGCTATAAGGTCAGCGAGCAACTGTCGCTTTCGGTCAACGTCGCCAATGTTCTCGACAAGACCTATTACGCGCGCATCTCTTCTACCGGCCGCGGCAATTATTATGGCACGCCGCGAACGGTGTTCGCGACGCTGCGGTTCGCCTACCCATGATCCCGCCGGCAACCGGTAGGGCCGTGCTGTGGCGACGGCGTGGCGACAATACCCTGCGCCTGATCGCCGCCGTGCCGCTCGGCTACGCCGTCGCCAGCCTGTGGGCGGCGGCGCTGGCACGGGTGTTGCCGATGCCCCGGTCGGAGGCGACGGTAACCGGTACGCTGGTCGCCCTGCTGCTATGCGCGCTGTTCGCGATGTACGCTTATGGCGCGCGCAGCGGCTGGCGGGCGACCTGGGTCCTCGGTTGCACCGGCCTCGTCGCCGGCGGGATCGTCTATTGGTCGATCGCGACGGCGGGGCGGGTATGAGCAAAGGCCTTCGGCAGTCGCAGTCGACGCTGCATACCTGGTCGGGCCTGTTGCTCGGCTGGGTCCTGTTCCTGGTGTTCGTGACGGGGACCCTCGCCTTCTGGCGCGAGGCGCTCAACCGCTACATGCGGCCCGAACTGGCGCGCATCGAACAGCCGATGCGGGTCCTCGACGGGGCGCAACGCTTCCTAGCGAAGAAGGCGCCCGACGCGAAGAGTTGGTTCATCACCATGCCCAGTCCTGCCATGCCCGGGGCTCAGGTCTCCTGGCAGCCGCAGCCGAAGAAGGGCGAGCATGGCGGCCGCCGCGGCGGGGGACGCGGCCGGCGCGACAATCAGGCGCTGATCGGCGCCGACGGCATGCCGACGCACGCTCGCGACACCCGCGGGGGCGAGTTCTTCTACCGCTTCCACTTCGATCTCTATTATCTTCCGGTCGTCTGGTCGCGATGGCTGGTCGGCGTCGCCGCGGTGATGATGCTGGTCGCGATCCTCACAGGCATCGTCACACACAAGAAGATCTTCCGCGATTTCTTCACGTTGCGCCGGCGCAAGGGCCAGCGGTCCTGGCTCGACGGACACAATGCCACCGCGGTGCTCGCCCTGCCCTTCCACCTGATGATAACCTATACCGGCATCGTCACCCTGATGGCCTTGCTGATGCCTTGGGCGACCGTCGCCAATTATGCCGACGAAACCACGATATTCGCCGACCTGTTTCCCGAAGCGCCGGTGGTGGAGCGCACGGGGCAGCCGGTACCGATCCTACCGTTGTCGGCGATCGCCACAGATGCGGAACGTCGGCTCGGCGGTCCGATCGGCGCCATCCAGGTGAGCCAGCCCGGCGATGCCGCCGCGCGCGTCACCCTCCATCGCACGCCAGCCTCGCTGCTCAATACGCGGGCACCGTCGATCACCTATGATGGAACCAATGCCACGCCCGTCTGGCGATCGCCACCGCCCGGCGGGGCAGCGGCGACCGCCGGCGTGATGATCGGACTGCATGCGGGCCGGTTCGCCGACCTCCTGCTACGCTGGATCTACTTCCTCTGCGGCGTCGCGGGGACACTGATGGTGGCCAGCGGATTGGTGCTATGGACGGTAAAGCGTCGCGAGAAGCTTCCTGATCCCGCCCGCCCGCATCTCGGCTTCCGCATGGTCGAGCGCCTCAACGTCGCGGTTATCGGCGGATTCCCGCTCGGCATCGCAGGGCTGTTCTGGGCGAACCGGTTGCTGCCGGCAGCTCTGCCCGGAAGGTCACAATGGGAAGTCCATGTCCTATTCATCGCCTGGGGCGGCGCGGTGATCCTGTCGCTGCTGAGGCGACCTTCCGCGGTCTGGCCAATCCTGTTCGGGGCGACCGGCATGCTTTTGGCCGCGCTGCCGATCTACAACGTGTTCGGCACACGGTGGAATGCCGTCAGCTCGATCAGCGCGGGCGACCTGCTGCCCCTGAGCGTCGATCTCACCATGATCGTCTTCGCTGTCGCATTCCTCTGGCTCGCCCGTCGTGTGGCGCGTTACCGCCCGCCCGTCCGCGCGGGTCGCCTTGCCCGTACAAGAGCAGATGCTCTGTCTAAGTTGGAGGCAGTGGCATGACATGGCTGACCCTTATCCTAGCGGTGCTGGCGTTCGGGTGCCTCGGCTTCGCCACCGATGACCACCAACAGCGCTTGACGGGGCGGCGGCTTGCATCCGCGACCAAAGCCGGATGGCGCGCAGGCGCATGGGTCGCTCTGGCCGTTGCTTTGGGTAGCGCCGTGGCGGCACGTGGCTGGGTGTTTGGTCCTGTGCTGTGGTGCGGAGTGGTAATGCTGGCGGCAGGCATTGTGTTCGTCGCGCTCAACTTCATTCCCCGGCGAACATCTGCAACAGGCAAGTGAGGGTATGCGGGATCGCCATGCGGATAGGCTATGGTTTCAAGCCTATCTCCAACATACCTGGCGTTGTTTTGGTCCGGCGCGACCCACAAGTGGACGTTCGGTCCGTCCTATCGACATCCCAGAAGCGGACGCTCGTTCACCCGCGATCTGCATCGGCGAGTAGCAGCCAATCGGCACGTCGAGCGCCATTCGATCCTGTGTGACCTTTCCACACGGATGTCGATTCCGGTCGCCCCGCCATTAAAGGCGCCGGTGTGTGAGGTCTTTGTGCCAGCCATTCTGCTCAATCGCGCCACAGCTCCAGCCGCAGGATCGCGCCACCTACCGGGGCATTTGCAGCGGTGATCGTACCGCCATGCGCCACCGCAACCTGCCGTGCGAGCGACAGGCCGATGCCGGTCCCGGTCGGCTTGCTGGTGAAGAAGGGCAGGAACATGTCAGCGCGCACGTCTTCGGCGATGCCTGGTCCGTTGTCCTGAACCAGGATCACGACGCGGTCTGCGATCTCCTCGATCCCCAGCGCCGCCCGGTCGGCACCGGCTTCGGCGGCGTTCTTGAGCAGATTCAGCACCGCCTGCAGAAGCAATTCGGGATCAGCGTTGATCAGCAGCCCCTCGGGCCGCACCGCCAGTTCGACCTCGACCAACCCCCCGAAGCTCGCCTCACGGAACAGGTCGATAACCGATTGTGCCCAGGCGGCGGCATCAAAACGGCGACGCGCGACCAGCGGCAATGTCGCATAGCGGCGATAGCTGGCGACGAAGCCGAGCAGCCCCCCCCGCCCGGTCGGCGACGATGTCGATCGCGCGCCGGGCATTGCGGACGGCATCGTCGGGTGCGGCGATCCGCCCCATCAGCGTCGACGCCGATTGGGCAAGCGACGTGATGGGAGTCATCGAATTCATGATCTCGTGCGTCAGCACGCGCACCAGATCCGCCTGCGCTGCGACTTCGGCGGCATCAAGCTCGCCACCGATTGGGGCGATGGCGACCAAGCGGACGGGCGCCTGCGGTCGGATGACGTCGGTAATGGTCACGATCGCACGGTGGTGGCCAGTCGGCGTGTCGAACGACAGCAACGTGCGCCCCAGCCTGCCCGTCGCCGGATCGCAGGCGAGCGCCAGTGGCGAGTCCGCGCCCGCCAGCGCCGTGATCCGTTGTCCGTCACCGTCCCGGAACAGCGCCCGCGCGGCCTGGTTCAGCAGCCGCACCATGCCCTCGCCATCGACGGTGATCAGCGGCACCGGCGTCTTCTCGACCAGGGCGCGCTGGAAGCGGACATCCTCACCCGCCAGTTGCCGCTCGTCGCGCAGGCGCGCGGTGGCACGGTCGAGCGCCTCGGCGACCGGGCCGGGGCCGAAGCGTTGCGACAGGTCGCCATGCCCGACCGCCTCGACGAAGCGCATCAGGTCGCGGTCGTGGCGACCGAGAAACCGCAGTAGCGATACGACCAGCCCGATCAGCACGAGGGCCAGGATCAGCAGTAGGATCAAGCTGTCGGGCCGTGCCCAAACCCACGACACCCCGCCCCAGGCAACTGCGATCGCGGCCAGATGCGCCAGCAGGCCAGGCAGATGACGGTCAGAGGCCATGCTTCTCCATCCGGCGATAGAGGGCGAAGCGCGACAGGCCGAGTTCGGTCGCGGCGTGGGAGATATTATAGCTGTGCTTGCGCAGCGCCGCCTCCACCGTCTCGCGTTCCAGTCGTTCGAGGTTGAGCCCGGACGACGCCTGCGTCGGCGGCGGGGCGGCGACCATCGGTGTTGCCGCCCCGCCGCGCCCCAACGGGAAATCGTCGATCTGATAGGCGTCGCCGGGGGCCAGGATCACCGCGCGTTCCGCAGCGTGGCGCAACGCGCGGACGTTGCCCGGCCAGTCGTGCGCGACCAGTACCGCCAGCACCTCGGAAGGCAGCAAGCGCTCGGGTGCCGCATAGCGCTGTTCATAGTGGCGCAGATAATGCGCGAGCAGCGCGGGAATGTCCTCGCGCCGCTCGCGCAGCGGCGGCAATTCGATTTCCACCGTATTCAGGCGGAACAACAGGTCCTGGCGGAACACGCGGTCGTCGGCGAGCCGTGCGTGATCGAGGTTGGTGGCGGCGATCACGCGGACGTCGATCACCTCCGACCGGCTCGATCCGACCGGAGTCACGCGACGCTGCTCCAACGCGGTCAGCAGCTTGGGCTGGAGGTGGAGCGGCAGATTGCCGACCTCGTCGAGGAACAGCGTGCCGCCAGCCGCCGCGCGCAGCCGCCCGATGCTGTCGCCGCGCGCGTCGGTGAAGGCACCCTTCACATGGCCGAACAACTCGCTGTCGAACAGCGTCTCGGCCACCGCGCCCAGATCGACCGTCACAAGCGGCGCGGCGGCGCGGCGCGAGGCGGCGTGGATCGCGCGGGCGACGAGCTCCTTGCCGGTGCCGTTCTCGCCCAGGATCATGACATTGGCCTGGGTCGGTCCCGCGCGCGCGATCAACGACTGGACGCGGCGCATCGCTGGACTGTCGCCCAGCAACGCCAGTGCGGCGGCGGTCGGCGCAGCGGCGGCGCCTTCCGTCCGCATACCCTCGCCGCGACCGGCCTGACGGCGCGACTGGCGCAGATTGGCGGCAGTCCGCACGGTCGTCAGCAGCCGGTCGTGGCTCCAGGGCTTGGACACGAAATCGGTCGCGCCGCGCTTCATCGCCTCTACGGCCACCTGCACACCACTGTGCGCGGTGATGAGCACGACCGCCGCGTCGGGATCGACCTCCAGGATCGCGTCCAGACAGCGGAACCCTTCCGCAGCGTTGGTCGCGCCGCGCGCGAAATTTCCGTCGAGCAGGATCACGTCGGGCGACCGCGCGACGCTGGCCATCGCCGCGTCGGGCGAGGCGGCAGTGACCACCTCGTCGAACAGGTCGTGCAGCAGCATCTGTGCGGCGACGAGGATATCTGGGTCGTCGTCGATGACGAGCGCCAGGGCATAGGGTCGGGACGAGGGCATTGCGGCTCCGCTCAGGAACGTCGTTCGGATGCTACTAAACAGAAATCGTGCCAGCTTCGACGGCGCAAGATGTGCGGCATCGCACGGCGGCCCGTGCGGTCGCGAACGCAGTGGGCGGCGGTCCGCCAGCGCCAATCCGGCAGGTACATGTAATCGCTATGTTTTTTAAACTGGCACGATCGCTGCTGAAGGAAAGGACGTCGGCATCCCGCCGGTCGAAAGGATTTCCATCATGCTCGCCACCCTGCTCGCCCGCACTGCCTATATGACCTCAGCGATCGTCTCGAGCGGGCTGCTCCTCGTCTATGTGACGGTCCTTCCCGTCCCCGCACAGGCTTCTGCACCCGCCGTCACCGCGATCGCTGCGCGCTGAAGCGTGCGGAGGCGCACGGCCTACTGTGCGGACCCGCACAGTCAGCGCGCCCCAAGCGCACACCCCCGCTCCTGCGCACAACTGGCACGGGGCTTGCGACCCGCTGGATGGGAGGCCGATCAATGGACGGAGCGATGACGATGGACGACGCACCCCGCGCGGTCAGCGGGCACGGCATGGATCGTGTCGTCGCCCGTCGCGGCCTGCCGCGCTCGATAAAGATCGCTGCGCTGGTGGTGGTCGTCGCGCTGGCCCTGGCCGGTATCTACGTCGCGGCCCCAGCCGCCGACAGCCGCCGGATCGCGGCGTCCCGCCTTACCATCTCCCCCGTCACCGACGGGCGGTTCGAGGATTTCCTGCCGCTGCGTGCCCGCGTGACCCCCGCTCGTCACCGTGTTCCTGGACGCTGTAGAGGGCGGCCGCGTCGACCGCATCCTGGTCGAGGACGGCGCGACCGTGATGAAAGGCCAGCTGCTGGCGGTGCTGTCGAACGCCGATCTGCAACTGTCGGTTCTCGCGCGTCAGACCGAAGTGACCCAGCAGATCAATTCGATGCGCAGCCAGGAACTGGCGCTGGCTCAGACCCGCAACCAGAACGAGCGCGACCGGATCGAGGCCGATCTTGCCGCAACCAAGGCGCGCCGCCTGTACGAGGTGCAGGCGCCGCTCGCCGCCAAGGGCTTCGTTGCGGGCCGCACCTTCAAGGACACCGCCGACGACTATGCCTATCAGCGCCGGCGCGAAACGGTGCTGCGCACCGCGCAGGCGACCAACGAGCGGTTGCAGAGCAGCCAGCTCACGCAGCTGCGTAGCTCCGCCCAGTCGCTCAACGCCAGCCTCGACATCGCGCGCGGCAGTCTTGACGCGCTGAACCTTCGCGCGCCGGTCTCCGGCCAGCTCACCGCGTTTCAGGTCCAGCTCGGCCAGTCGATGGCGCGCGGCGCTCGGATCGGCCAGATCGACAGCGTCGGCCGGTCCAAGCTGGTCGCCGCGGTCGACGAATATTATCTCGGCCGCGTCGCGATCGGCCAGACCGCCACGATCGAGTGGAACAGCAAGAGCTTCGCGATGAAGGTCGCCAAAATCTATCCGCAGGTGAAGAACGGCACGTTTGAGATCGATCTGGTCTTCACCAACGGCGAGCCGTCGGCGCTACAGCGCGGGCAGACGATGCAGGCGAAGCTGACGCTCAGCGACCCGTCGCCGGCGCGCCTCATTCCCAACGGCGCCTACTATAACGATACAGGCGGCGCCTGGGTCTTCGTGGTCGCGTCCGATGGCCGCTCGGCCGAGAAGCGCTCCGTACGTCTCGGCCGCCGCAACAGCGATTTCATCGAGGTTCTCGATGGGCTCGACCGCGGTGAACGCGTCATCACTTCTCCCTATACCGGGCTCGTCGACAAGACGCGGCTCGATCTTTCCGCCGACTAAAAGGGTTTTCGCCGATGCTTTGCATGACCGATCTCTCACGCGTCTACCGCACCGACACGGTGGAGACCTCCGCGCTCGACGGCGTCGACCTCGACATCGCGCGCGGCGAATTCGTCGCGATTATGGGCCCGTCGGGCTGTGGCAAGTCGACGCTGCTCAACATCATCGGGATGCTCGACAGCCCGACCTCAGGTTCGTACCTGTTCGACGGGCAGGAAGTCGCGACGCTGGGCGAAGCGGCGCTGTCCGACATCCGCAAATCGGCGATCGGCTTCATCTTCCAGAACTTCAACCTGGTCGACGAGCTGACCGTGCGCGAGAATATCGAGCTTGCGCTGCTCTACCACTCCATCCCGGCAGCTAAGCGGCGTGAGCGGGTTGATGCGGTGATGGACAAGGTCGGCATCGCCCATCGCGCACGGCACCGGCCCAGCCAGCTGTCGGGTGGCCAACAGCAGCGCGTCGCGGTCGCCCGCGCGGTCGTCGGCGAGCCCAAGCTGATCCTCGCCGACGAACCGACCGGCAACCTCGATACCGCGCACGGCGAGGAAGTCATGCGGATGCTGCGCACGCTGAACGAGGAAGGCGCGACGATCGCGATGGTCACCCACTCGCCCGCGCATGCCGCCTATGCCGGGCGTACCGTCGAGATGCTCGACGGCCGCGTCCTCGTCCAGACCCGCCGCGCAGCCTGATCCAGGGGAGATGTCCGCCATGTGGCGCAACTATCTGACCACCGGCGCACGTGCGCTGCTGAAGAACCGCACCTATGCGGTGATTACCGTGTTTGGCCTGGCGCTGGGCCTGGCCGCCGCCATGCTGATCATGCTCTTCGTTCGCGACCAGCTGTCCTACGACCGCGCGGTGCCCAGCGGCAGCGACGTCTATCAGCTTCAGGAGACGTTCGTCGCCCTGCGCAACGGCGAGGACGCGACGCAGCAGAGCACGCCCTATGCGACCGGCCCGGCGATGGTGAAGGACTTTCCGCAGGTCGTGGCGGCGACCTATCTACAGAACACATCGATGATCGCGCTGGAACGCGGCCAGCCGCTACGCACCGAGGTGAGTCTGGTCGGTCCGGCCTATTTCACGGTCTTCCCGCAACGCTTCCTCCGCGGTGAGGCCGCGACCGCGCTGCGCGACGCGAACAGTCTGGTCGTTGATGCCACGCGCGCGAAGACCCTGTTCGGCACCACCGATGCGGTCGGGCGGACGCTGACCGTGCTGAAGCGCGACCAGCAGATCAGCTACCGGGTGACTGCCGTCGTCGCCGATGCGCCGCGAAACTCGCACAACCAGGCGTCCATCTTCGCGCTGTTCACCGCCGATCGCCTGTCGCCGGGTGAAGACGCCAACTGGGGCTGGACCAACGGCTACAATTACGTCCGCCTGCGCCCCGGCACCGACATCGCGCCGATCAACGCGCAGATGCAGGCCTGGGCCGACCGCAATGCGCCTAAGGAGACGGTCGACGGCAAGCTTGTGCGCCAGGCCGAAAACGCCAAGTTCCGACTGATCGCGCTGCCCGACATCCACCTGAGCGGCGCGTGTTGCGGTCCGGCCGGCAACGGCATGTCGTGGACGACGATCACGACCTTTTCGATCCTGGCCGTGCTGATCCTGTTCATGGCGTGCGTGAATTTCACCAATCTGGCCACCGCCCGCGCCTCGCAGCGCGCGCGCGAAGTGGCGCTACGCAAGGTGCTGGGCGCGTCGCGGCGGCAGCTGGTCACGCAATTTCTGGTCGAATCGCTGATCGTCGCGACGATGGCGACCGTGGTCGGACTCGGCCTGGTCGAGCTGGGTTTGCCCTGGCTACGCCAGTTCTTGGATGCCGGTATCCCACTGCACTATGTAGGCGCGGACGGCATTCTGTGGCCGGCGATCGGGCTGACCTTGCTGGTCGGGCTGGTCGGTGGGCTCTACCCGGCTTTCTACTTGACGCGGTTCCAGCCGGCGCAGGTGCTGAAGGCCAACCGCTCGGCCGCCGACACCCCCGGATCGGGCCGGTTGCGCAACGCGCTGGTCGTCTGCCAGTTCGCGATCTCAATCGGCCTGATCGCCGCGACCGCGATCGTCTTTGCCCAGATGCGCCATACGGTGTCGGCCGATCCGGGTTTCCGCCGCGAGGGCATCATCCAGGTCGCCAACATGACCCGCGCGCAGGTGACACCATCGATCGCCGCGCTCGAGCAGGAGATCGGCCGGGTGAAGGGCGTCGAGCAGGTCGCGCTGACGTCGATCGCGATGAACACACCGATGCGATCCTCGACCAGCCTGGTGCAGCCGGGGCGGCCTGCGGACAGCATCGGCGTCTATCGCGTGGGCTATGGTTTTTTCGAGACGATGGGGATGCGCCTGCTCGCCGGCCGCACGCTATCGCGGAGCCGCGCGCTCGACGATGCGACGATGATCGACGATCCCGAGGCCAGCCAGAGGCTGTTCGAGCGGGGGATGACCATTGTCGTTACCGCCTCCGCGCTCCCCAAGCTGGGCGTCGCTTCCCCAGCGGCCGCAATCGGCAAGACGGTGGGTCTGGGCATAAGCGGCTTCAACGATATTGCTCAGCCTGCGACGATCGTCGGCGTGGTGGCGGACCCGCGCTTCCGCGGCGTACGCGAACCGCTCGATGCCACGGCGTTTTACCATACCGACGCCAATCTGAGCTTCCTGACGGTGCGCTTTGCCGATCCTGACCCGGCGGCCGTGATGACGCGGGTCGGCTTGGCGTGGAAGCGGGTGGTGCCGAACGTACCGTTCGAGGCGCAGTTCGCCGACGACGCGGCAGCCGAGCTCTATCAGGCCGACCAAGCGCTCGGCACGATGTTCGCCGGCTTCGCGCTGCTGGCGGTGCTGATCGGTTGTCTCGGCCTGTTCGGGCTCGCGGCCTTCACGGCCGAGCGCCGCACCAAGGAGATCGGCATCCGCAAGGTTCTGGGCGCCCGAACGCGTGACATAGTGCGGTTGCTGGTGTGGCAGTTCTCCAAGCCCGTGCTGATCGCCAACATCATCGCGTGGCCACTCGGCTATTGGGCGATGCGCAACTGGCTGAACGGGTTCGACGACCGCATCGCGCTGACGCCGCTGCCGTTTATTCTGGCCGGCGCGCTGGCGCTTGTAATCGCGATCGTGACGGTCGCCGGCCACGCGACGCGAGTCGCACGCGCCAAGCCGATCACTGCACTTCGCTACGAATAGAGAGGTACGCACTCATGGAGCTTGCACCCGTTATCATCGTCATCGGCGGCAATATCGTTACATTCGCTCTGGCTGTGTCTTTTGCGGCGGGGTGGTACGGGGGTCGCAACTGCCAAGCCCGGTGCCCGCCTAACGAACTAGTCCGTGAGCAGAAGACGAGTACCGATCTTATCGCCGTGGCAGACCTACGCGTGCGAATTCACCGTCTGGAGGCCATAGCGGCGGGGATCGATCTGTAAGCGTGGACATCGTTCCGGTCGTGCCTGTCCTCGGCCCCGACCGGAGTATCCGGTTAGTCGCGGTGACCGCACGGCGTTGAGCTAACTGAGTTGACGCTGTGACCCAACAGAGGGTGAAAGCGGGCATTCTTTTATCCAGTATGCGAGCTGCCTGATACAAAGTTCGAAGACCCAGTTGCAGACGTTCGGGATCCCCTTCCCGCCTCCCAACTTCAGACATTCGTTCAGGTCCGGTCGGCGTCTCGAGCGGCAACCGTGGAATGACGACATCTGGGACATTTCTGCCGTTTAACGGAGACGTGGCGAACGACGGGTCTTATCAAATGCCGACGTTCAGCGCGTGCCCCTCTGATCTCATGGGCCGATCGAGCCCGGCCGTGGGTGCTCTGGCAGGTCCTGGGCGAGCCGAGCCGCCTTGCTAACATTCGGGGCGGTTGCTTACCTTGGCGTTTATCTTCGTTGAAGCCGGGCTATACAATATGGATGACGATTGAGAATTCAAGTAAAGGCCCGCTCCTACGTGCCGGAACGCGGGAGCAGGCGCCCACCCGCGCGATTTTGGAGCAGGCAGGCAACTACTGCGCCTTTCCGGGCTGCGAGCACCGCAGCTATCTCGATGTCGCGCACATCCGCGCGGTTTCCGCCGGAGGGCCACGGTACGATCCGGCTCGCCCGACGGGGCCGGGCACGGCGAACCTCATTCTTCTCTGCGCGTCGCATCACCGCCTCGTCGATGCCGAACCGCATCGCTACTCGGCCGACTTTCTGCAAAAGCTCCGCGCGGACGGGTGCTGTCAGTCTAATGCGAACCGCTCTCCACACGATGCATCTCGGTCTTTGACGGCGACGTTTAGCCGACAAGCGTCCGCCACTCCGCCAGTGCGGCGGAGCGTCGCTCCCGGTAGGTTTGTCGATCGATGAGGTGGCGTTCCAGGCTGAAGTGATTGTGGACGTTGGCGTGGACAGATGCGAACTTCTGCAGCGTCTTCATCTGCCGGAAGCGCTGCATCGCCCTCTCCCGCCTTCGGAACGGCAGATGGCTGTTTTCCGCTCGGTTGTTCGCCCAGCGGCCTACCTCCTGCTTTTCGGCGTTGCCAAGCTCGTTCATGGCGGCACGGTAGCTGCGCAGACCATCAGTCGTGATCGCCTCGGGCGAGCCGTGTCGCTTCAGCGCCTTCTTCATGAACGCGAGCGCTGCTGTCTTGTCGCGGGTGCGGGTGACGTAGCTTTCCAGCACCTCACCCTCGTGATCGACCGCTCGCCAGAGGTAGACCATCTCGCCATTCAGCTTCACGTACATCTCGTCCATGTGCCAGCGCCAGTGACGAAACCCACGCATCCGGCTCACCCGCTGGCGCCGGATGTCACCGGCGAACAGCGGACCGAACCTGTTCCACCACAGCCTGACCGTCTCGTGGCAGATGTCGATGCCGCGCTCGAACAGCAGGTCCTCGACGTTCCGCAGGCTCAGCGGAAAGCGCACGTACATCAGCACTACCAGCCGGATCACCTCTGGCGACGAGTTGAAGTAGCGAAACGGCGAGGGAGGCTTGCGCGGGCGGGGCATGACCCCGCCCTACCCCACCCTAACCCGATTACCAGCCGGTACATTTGGTTTGACGGTGCCCGGCATGGCCATGTTCCGGCACCGAGGCCCCGACGAGGGCGATGGACGAGAGCGCGATGGCCAGAATAGCGGACCCGTACCAAAGCCTACCTCTCTTTGGTTGGTCAGACTGCGGAACGCTCATCAGCAACAACCCATCGCTGAAGGACGGTACATGGCCAAGCTCCTCATACCGGCTTTTCCTCGATCTCGTTCGCGTCACGATGTCGTCCCATGCATTAGTACGACTATTACAACGCAGAATTTTGCTAGATGTGAGCGCTCACACTTGTAGTTCGCACAACTTATTTCTTGACCTGCTTTTCTTTACTCATACTGTATACGAAATAAGAGGGGGAAGAAGATGCGAATCAGATCTGTGCTGCTTCGGGGAGTAGCGTCGGCAGCGCTCATAATTGCCACCGATACTGGCGCCACCGCGCAGACAACTGCAGGACAGGAGCTCGCCGTACAGCCGCCGGCGACGAAGGACGACGGCGCCGAAGCCGAGATCAAGCAACCCGTCGCCAACAGCGACGTCGTAGTTGTCGGCGTGCGCAAAAGCATCGAAGATGCCGTCGATCGCAAGCGCAACTCACGAAACGTAGTAGATTCGGTCGTCGCGGAGGACGCGGGCAAACTTCCGGACAACAACGTGCCCGAGGCAGTGGCGCGCGTCCCCGGCGTGAACATCACCCGCAGCCAGGGCCAGGGCGGCAGCGTGACGATCCGTGGGCTCGAAGGCGTCCAGACGACGGTCAACGGCAACGACGTGGCGGTCGGCGACGGGCGCGCGCTGTCGCTGTCCGACATTCCCGCCGAGCTGATCAAGTCGATCGACGTCTACAAAAGCCGTGACCCGTCACAGGCCGAAGGCGGCGTCGGCGGGACGGTCAACGTCGAGTTGCGGCGCCCCCTCGACCTCAAGCGCGGCATCACTGCGGCGGGCAGCCTCCGTGGCCTGTACGATGATCGAACCGACAAGATCTCGCCTTACGGCAGCCTGCTGATCGGCGGCAATTTTGAAAGCGGCATCGGCGACATCGGGTTCCTGGTCAACGCGTCGTACACGAAGACGTTCTGGAACGAATCGTCGATCATCAACGAGTCGCCGTCGACGTTCTTCGGTGCGGCGCAGGCGGCACTGCCGGCTGCGATCCGTGACACCGCGATCGCGCCCTACCGCATCCAGTATGGCGTCGATACGGGCAAGCGGACCCAGCGCGCGTTGTCCGCCGCACTGCAATGGAAGCCGACCAGCGAACTGTCGCTGGTGCTGGAGGGGCAGTATTTCGGCGCACGCTTCCAGTCGCGCTACGATGGCCTCGACCTGCAGACGCGTGAGGGGGACCCGATCCCATCGAACGTACAGGTATTGCCGTCGGGCGCGATCCGCTCCTACACGCTCACCCGCGTGCCCCGCCCCGCTAACCCGGACGTGCCGGGCTCGCTGCCGGAGACGCTCGGCCCCCAATCGGGGCTCCCCGGCGGCGTGTTAGCCAATCAGAACCGCGGCACGGACGATACCTATATCGGAAACTTCGAGGCACATTGGGCACCTGAGGGTGTCCGGCTCGACTTCACCGCACAATATCAGCGCAACCGCCGCGACGAATTCGCGGTCGACAGCTATCTGCGGTTCCTCAACGCCAAGCAGGCTACCGTCGACTTCGCCTCGCCGTCGATCCCGGGCGGGGGACCGCGCTTCGACTTCGTCGGCGTCGATGAGACCGATCCGTCGCAGCTCGTCGTGGATCGGTTCACCGATCGGTACAACAAGTTCCGGAGTGACCTATACATCAGCAGCCTTGATGCCGAGATCGACGTCGACAAGGACGGGTTCTTCCGTACCTTGAAGATCGGCTCGCGTTTCCAGAAGCGCGACGACGCCAGTGGCTACGGCTATCGCGATGCGATCTGGAGCGACGGCAACCGCCCGGCGCTCAGTGCCTTACAGGGCGTCGATAGCCGGATCGCCACCCCTGCAATACGCGGGGTCGACAATCTTTCGTGGGCGACGATCAACTCCGATCTGCTCTACGATCGTTGGAACCAGGTCCGCCCGCAGGTGATTGCGCTCAACCCGAACAAGGGCGGTCCGGGCGCCAGCGCCAGCCTCGCGGACTTCTACACCCCGGACCGGCCGTTCTCGGATCGCGGGCAGATCGGCGTTTTCAAGGAAAACACCTTTGCCTTCTATGCGATGGGCAACTTCGCGTTCAACGTCGGCTTCCCGGTCGATGGCTTCGCCGGTGCTCGCTACGTCAATACGTGGGGCCTGTCCGGCGGCACGCGCTACAACCTCCTCCCACTGCTCGACGATGCCGGCAATCAAATTCCGGGTTCCTGCTGCCGCGAGGTGCTGGAGGAGGAATCGACGCCAGGCAATTTCATCGACATCATGCCCTCGGCCGGGTTAACATGGCACTTCACCCAGAAGCTTCAGCTACGAACAACCTACAACCTGAACATTCAACGCCCCAACTTCTACGCGCTGCGCAGCTTTATCGTCGTCAACCAGAGCAATCCCAACGACAACATCTTCGCCGGCAATCCGGACCTGAAGCCGTTCCGCGACAACAACTACAATGCGGTTTTGGAGTGGTATCCGCGTGCGGGCACCGCCGTCTCACTGGGGGCATTCTACAAGAAGCAGAGCGGCTTCATTTACTACACCGCAGCACTCGAGCCCGTCGCGCAGCTCGGCGGACAGGTCCGGCGCGTGTTCAAGGAGCGGAACGCCGGTCCGGGCGAGGTATTCGGACTCGAAGGCGCGGTCACCACGCCGTTCTTCTTTCTGCCGGGGCTGCTGAAGAACTTTGGCGTCAGCCTGAACGGCACCTTCATCCCCACTGCGACCTTGGAGGTGCCCAACGAGGAACGGACCGAGTTCACGAGCACGCCCGCGTCGTTTACACCGCGCTACACTACTAACGCGATCCTGTTCTATGACAGCAAAAAGATCAGCGCGCGCGTCGCTTACAACTGGCGTTCCGAGGTGCGCACCAACGTCGACGTGGTCAATCCCGGCTGGGTACAGGAAGGGCTGCCGACGCAGCGCCTAGATGCTGCCTTCAACTATACACCATTTCCGTTCGTAACGCTAAGCATTGAGGGCACCAATCTGCTGCGGAACAATGATCGCTTCCGCTACGCGTTGTATCCGGATTTGCCGGTCGGGCTCCGCCAGATGGCCCGCACCGTCCAGGTCAGCATCCGCGTCAGATATTAACCGATCGTAGCGGCTGCACGGTGCCGACCCATTTGCCATTCCATAACTAGCCAACGAGAGCTGTCCAAGAGCAGCCACCACGATCTTATAGGGAGATTGAAACATGAAGGTACGCACACTCGTGAGCGTAACGGTGTTGTTCGCCTCGCTGGCCGGTTGCGGCGAGGGCGGCAACGATACACAAGCGCCGAGCGCAACGGCCGACCTTCAATCCTACACACGGGCGCCTACGCAATCGGCTACGCTTAGTTGCCAAAGCCGCTCCGCACGCAATCCGTGGGGGCGTGCCGACCTGCGCACCTGGACGCCCCGCGCGACGCAGGAGGCGGAACGGCCACTCGAGACGCCCGGCACGGTCACCGGAGCGCCGTTCTCGGCACGGCTAGTACAGGCATATAGCGAGGATTACGGCGAGGCGCGACAGACGGTGATCCTGGAGTTGGCAGATGGATGCCGCCGTCAGTTCCGCGCCGAGTCGTTCATCGATGCCGATCGCGCGATCATCAACGCCGAACAGGCGCGTCGGCCGTCTGCACCGGACGCCGCGAATTACGACATTAAGTACCGCGATGGCGAGACCTCACCAGAGCTGATCAGCGCCGGCACCCTGGCAGTCCGCACCACGCAACATTTCGCGATCTGGTACGGCAAGAAAACGGAAGGGGAATTCTACCGGACCATCGCACAGCAGGGCCGCTCGATCGACCAAGTGGTACGCGAAACAGGTGAGTGGCTTGAGAAACAATGGCTCATCAATCGCGACATAGTGGAAGCGCCGATGCCGTATGCGGCGGCCTCGACGCGTCACAAGCTCGACGTCTTCCTGTGCGGTACGGGACGGCCCATCGAAGGGTACGACGATCTTGAAGGGTGCGGGGCGAGCGCTGCTGAGACCATGGGCGTATCGGCGTGGGCCGTGGCCAAGGGATCGAACGTCCTGACGCACGAATTCGGTCACATGATCCAATTCTACACGGGCGGCTTCCGTGACAAGGGCGACGCCGGGATGATCTGGGAAACCGGCGCCGAGTGGAACGCATTCGCGGTAAACCCGGCGTTCAATGCGTCTTCGGCGGATTACCTGAACCAGTTGGAGAACGGTTTTCTTTTCTCACCCGCGCGCTACGGGGCCACGCCGATCATGACCTACCTATACGAGAAGGACGCCACGCGCTCGCTTGTGCTCGGTACCTGGCAGCGCAACCTACGGAATGCCGACGGCGCGACACAAGAAGATTACCTACCGGCGTTCGTCCGGCTCGCGAAGGCTGTCGGCATCTATCCGAACGGTTTTGCCTCGTTTGCCGACGATGCGGGCTGGTACGGTGCGCGCCTCGTTGCAATGGACTTCTTCAACCAGCGCGCCATGCTCGACCAGTTGCGCGCGACCCGTACCACTACATGGCTCCCCCACTTCTACACGCCGCTTGCCCCCGTCGCGACAAGCACCGATCCGACGATCTTCGCGCCACCTGCCCAGAGGCCGCTGCTGCAATGGGGCACGCACATCGTTCCGCTGACCCCGTCCGGGCAGCAGGTGAAGGTGATCCTTACCGGCGGCACCATCACCAATCAGGCCGCATGGCGCTTCACGCTCGTCGGCGTCGACGCGAATGGCACGCCGAGCTACGCGCCACTAACCGCCGTCGTCGGCAAAACCAGCGCAACTGTCACCATGTTGCCGCCCGCCGGATCGAAGCTGTACCTCGCCGTGACGGCGACACCTTATACCTATGAAACGCTTGGCTGGCAGGAAAACAATCAGCCAGTACGCGGAACGCGCTATCCATATCGGGTCAAGATTGAGGGCGCGACACCACGCACCGGATCTGCCGAAGCCTGCGATCCGTCGAGCCAGCCCGGTGCATGGACCACCAACTTCACGCTTGCCGGTAACAAGGACAGCGGTCGCCCGTGCGCTTGAAGCACCTCTGCGCCCACACTCATCCCTTCATCGACAGGACAACTCGTATGCCCCGCATCACAATGCTGGTCGCAACGCTGATCGCGCTTCTCACGTTCGGCACACCTGCTGCGGCGGCCGTCATCAATCTGAGCATAGTCGGCGATTTCGACGGCAGCTTTGATGGCCGGTCATTCAACGGTCGCACTCTTACATTTACCGGCACTTCGGAAAGCAGCACGCCGGACGAGGTGTTCGACGAGTATCAGTACCGCCTGACCTCGCTGTCTGTGACGCTGGACGGCAAGTATCATCAGGTGACCGAAGCGGCGATGTTCTTCATCGCGCCGCTGTCACACCTTGCCGGCATCGTTGATCCTGATGCGACCAAGGGTCTCGTGCGCTTCGACTACAGCATTGGCAATCGTTTCTATACTGACGCGCAGACACAGCCGTTTTCGACGTCTGGTGGATTGCTGATGCTTGGCGCAGGGACGAACATCGCGCTATCTGGCGTCTCAATCGCGGCGGTCCCCGAACCGGGCACTTGGGCCATGATGATTGTGGGCCTCGCATTGGTCGGCGTTGCTACGCGGAACCGGAAGCGTTCGTTGCGGGCACGTGATCGCTCACGCCAAGCGGCGCAGCGGTCGGAGTCGTTCACATCACTGACGTTGCCAGGCGTCAGCATCAGCGCATAGGGACGGCCGATGACGTCGGTGAGCGCGTGGACCGGTGCTGTCAGTCTAATGCGAACCGCTCCCTACACGATGCACCTCGGTCTTTGACGGCGACGTTCAGCTGACGAGTGCCTGCCATTCGGCCAAGGCGGCGGATCGTCGTTCCCGGTAGGTTTGTCGATCGGTGAGGTGGCGTTCCAGGCTGAAGTGGTTGTGGACGTTGGCGTGGACGGATGCGAACTTCTGCAGCGTCTTCATTTGCCGGAACCGCTGCATCGCCCGCTCTCGTCGTCGGAATGGCAGGTGGCTATTTTCCACACGGTTGTTCGCCCAGCGGCCAACTTCCTGCTTCTCGGCATTGCCGAGTTCGTTCATGGCGGCGCGGTAGCTGTGCAGACCATCGGTGGTGATCGCTTCCGGTGAGCCGTGGCGCTTCAACGCCTTCTTCATGAACGCGAGCGCCGCTGCCTTGTCGCGGGTTCTGGTGACGTAGCTTTCCAGCACCTCACCCTCGTGATCTACCGCCCGCCACAGATAGACCATCTCGCCGTTCAACTTCACGTACATTTCGTCCAGGTGCCAGCGCCAGTGACGAAAGCCGCGCATCCGGCTCACGCGCTGGCGGCGAATGTCACCGGCGAACAACGGGCCGAACCTGTTCCACCACAGCCTGACCGTCTCATGGCAGATGTCGATCCCGCGCTCGAACAGCAGGTCCTCTACGTTCCGCAGCGACAGTGGGAAGCGGACGTACATCAGCACCACCAGCCGGATCACCTCAGGCGACGAGTTGAAGCGGAGGAAAGGGGAATGGGGCTTGGCTCTGGACTTGCGGGGCATATGAGGATCGTATCAGGCACCCGTGGCGCTGCCACGTTGATTTGACGGAGCCCTCCTCAGAGATGGGCAGTGAGCGGGTGATCTTGCGATCACCCGCTCGTAATTGTCAGAACTTCACCGCGATCCGCGCATAGCCGAACTGATCGGGCAGATCGTAAGTGGTCGGATCGAACCCGCCACAGCTAAGGCAGTCAGGCGCGCGCTTGCCGAGGATATTGTTGACGCCCAGCGTCAGCGTCATGCGATCGTCCCACATACCCGGCGTCCAGCCGATTTGCGCGTCGAGATAGAGCGTCGGACGCATGACGTTGTCGTCATACGCCGGCTCGATCACCCGCCCGATATAGCGGCCGGTGATCGACGCCATGAACGACGGACTGGACCAGTCAATCGTCGCATTGCTCTTGAAGCGCGGATACGCCTGATCGCCGCGCTCCGTCCCCTGACGGCGTACGGTCTGGCTACCCGTCGCGGTCGGCAGCGTGGTCGAATACTCGAACAGGAAGTTGTTCGACCATAGCAAGCCAAACGTCCCCGCCCCGACCGAGGGAGAGCGCCACGTCAGGATCGCGTCCAGACCTTCGCTCTTGAGCGAGGCGATGTTCTGGAGCAGCCCGCGGATCTGCGTGATCGCGCCCGACGTGGAACGCGTGATCGCACCGCATGCGATCGGGTCATTGGTCTGCGTGCAATTCGCGAGCAGAACGTCGGCGCCGATCGACGAGATCGCATTGTCGACCTTGATCGTGTAATAATCGACTTCGAGCGACAGGCGACCGACGCCGCTGGCCCACGACGGGCTGTAAACGCCGCCGACGATCCAGCTTTCCGAGGTTTCCGCCTTCAGCGCGCGATTACCGCCGGTGAGGATCGGCAACTGCTGATTGGTCTGCACATAGCCGGCAGGAACGCCCTGTGCGGTACAATTCTGCCGCACCGTCGCCGACGTGCCGCTCGCGTCTGCGGAACACGGATCGATCACGCCGCCGTCGAAGCGCGACGGGGTGCCGAACAGCTCGCCAATGGAAGGGGCACGGAAACCTTGGGCCCATGTGCCGCGCAGGCGCAGGTCGTCGATTGGCTTCCAGCTTACGCCCGCCTTCATCGTCGTGCGGCTGCCGCTGGTCGAATAATCCGAATAGCGCGCCGCGAACGATCCTTCGAGTAACTGGAAGAACGGCACATCCTTGAGCACGGGGATGCTCAGCTCGCCGTAAACTTCGTTGACGTCCAAGCTGCCCTGCGTCGCCTGCGCGGGAATGTCAGAGCCGAGCCCTGCGGCAACGATCGGATCGGGGGTGAACGAGCCGGACTGGCGACGATATTCGTAACCGGCCGCCAGCCCAAGCGGCCCCGCCGGCAATTCAAAGAGCGTACCGGTGACGTTGAAGGTGGCGTCCACCATCGACTGCTCGCTGCGGTCGCGCTGCCGGAAGGTGACGTAATCGATCATCGCCTGCGTGATCGAGCCTTCGCCGCCGAAGATGTTGAACGGCACGCATGCCCCGGTGCAGTCGGCGACCGGACCGAGCGCGCGCGCAAGATTGGCGGCGTTGACGTTGCCCTGCACCACCTGCTTGGCCGTGTTTGCCGCATAGATGACGTTGGCGTCCCAATACCATGTCCCGTTGCCGACCTGGACCTTCCCGTCGAGGGTCGATCCGACGTACATTGTCTCGACCTTCTGGCTGTAATGCCGCGGGCCATTCTCGACAAAGCGCCGTCCGATAAAGTCGTAATTGCGCGGCAATCCGGCATTACCCGTCGCCAGTGTCACGCCAAAAGGATTGTACGGGTTGGTGGCATCGATCGAAATCGTGTCGAGCAGATTGCCGTTGCCCGCGTCGGGGCCGACGAACAGCGGCAGCGGGGCCGCCTGATTGTCCGACGTGCGACGATTGTAGATCATCCGCGTCGTCAGCCGGACGTTCTCTCCGAGATCGCCTTGGAAGTTAACGAAGGCGCCGAACCGTTCCTGCGGGGTGAGCAGATAATTATAGGGGCGGAAGTTGAAACGATCGGCGACCGTGAACGCCTTGAAATCGCTACTCGCGCCCGTCGGATCGGCGGGATCGAAGCGTGGGCGGGTCAGCGGGTTCGACTTCAGCGTGAGGTTCATCCCCGCGCCGGTGACCGGATTGTTGATAAGGAAGCGGCCATTGGGGGTGCCTGAGCTGCAACTGGTCGTGCAGGCGGTCGCGCCGGGATCTGGAAAGGCGTAGTGACTGCGGTCGCCCGCGAACACCGAACCCTGCTTGATGTAATTCGCGCCGGCCACGAACGAGATGCCCGCTTCCTCGTCGCGATGGCCCCAGCTGAGCTGATAATTCTGCGTGACGCCGTCACCCTGCGGATAGGCGCCGCCCTGAGCCGAGGCGACGAAGCCGTTCTGACGTTTCTTGGTGATGATATTGACGACGCCGGCGATCGCATCGGACCCGTAGATGGTCGATGCACCGTCGCGCAGCACCTCGACGCGCTCGATCATGCTGTCGGGAATCGCATTGAGATCGACCGCACCGGGCACGCCGCTGGCCGCGCTGCCATTGATGAAGCGCAAACCATCGACCAGCACCAGCGTCCGGCGGCTGCCGAGATAGCGCAGGTCGATCTCCGACGATCCAGCCCCCACGCCACCGCCATCGGGCGGGTTTCCGTTGTTGCCCGAGCGATTGAAGCGCGAATTGAGGCCACCCGCCGCGCCGGGCAGGCGTTGCAACACATCGGCAATAGACGACAGCCCGGTCCGCGCGATATCGGCGCCTTCGATCGACGTGATCGGCGCAGCTTGCGCGAGCGGGTTCTGGCGGATGCGCGAACCGGTGACGACGACCGTCTCGCCCTCGCCCGGATCATTGGCCGGATCCGCGGCGGTCTGTGCACCAGCCGGAAGCGCGGCCAGCATGGCGCACCACGCGACGCCGATAATGGCGTGCCGCCGCACGTTGTGACTTTTCCTGATCATGTCGACTGTCCCCTTCGTCGTTCGTTTTCCCTGTTCCTGCTGCGGTTATCGGGGGCGCACCTCTTTACGGGCCGCCTTTCCCGAATCTTAGTTGGCGTGTTCCTCGGCATCCAACGCGCGTTCGACCAGCGACAACGGCATGATGCCCGGTTGCGCAAGGGCGGCGAGCGTGGCGGCGGCGTCGAACGGGCGGCCGGCGCGGCTGGCGCGTTCGGACTGGCGGGCAAGCAGGTCGTCGAGCTGGATCTTGCCGACGATGTAGCTCGCACCGTAACCCGGCTGCCGCAGGTAAAGGAGCTGCTCGAAGCCGACGAGGCGGCTATCGGGGTCGGACCAGCCGCGCGGCGTCCAGCGCGCGTGGAAACGCCCCGCCTCCGCCAGCGTCATGCGATTGTCCTGTACGTAGAGCGAGGCGAGGCCGCGCGCGGCTCGGTTGGCGAGCATGATCCACACCAGTTCGCGCCCGCGCGGAAGATCGTCGTAGAGCCCGGCCTGCATCGCCAGTTCCTCCATCGCGGTGGCGACACCTTCGGAGCGATCCTGCCAGATGTTGAAGGGCAACGGTCCCTGACGGACCGGATCAGGATGCGGTTCGTGCGCCATCCGCGCCAGCTCGATCCAGTGATAGAAATGGCTGTAGAGCGGCAGTGGGTCCTGCGCGACGACATGGCCGAAGAAGTCGCGCTCCGTGGGAGGGCGCCATTTTACCAGTTGAGCCGGTATGGCGGCGCGATACCAGGGACGATCGGGTACCATGCCACGATCGATCAGGAATTGCGTGAAGCGTTCGGCTTTGGCTAGTGACGCCTGATTGAACGCGTTTGCGCTCTGCGGCATCGCCAGCGGCGGCAGCGTCCGATTGCGCACTTCCTCCAACGCAAGCCCCGCCCAGGCACGCGACAATTCGCGCTTGAGCAAGATCTCTTGCGCTGCCCAGTCATAGGGAGAGAGATAGACGTGGCGCGCGGCCCAGTCGTAATCGGCGCGTCCGATCCCCGACGGACCAGTGCGCCGCGGCGCTTCTGCCTCGATCCAGGCGGCGAACCTCTCGGTGGCCACCCGCGCGGCGCGGATCACCGGGCGTAGACGCTGGCGCTCCCCTGACAGATCAGCGCGACGGCGACCTTCGAGCGACCGCAGCTCGAGTGTCCCGGCTTCGAGCTGCGCTAGTACGTCCGCCTGATCGTGAAAAGCGCGCGCGCCATACGCAAACAGATCATGCGCCTGGCTGCCGGCGAGATTGACGCGCGCCGCGTCAAGAAGCGCGGGAATCGCCGCGAGTTGCTTCGACAGCCGTGTCGAGTCGTGCGCGGACAGCGGATACGCGTATCGCCACAAGTCAATCACCGGAGCGTTCGGCCCCTCATGCGCCGGTACGTCGCTCTGTTCGGACCAGACGGTCGCGTAATAGCCTGGATCACGTGCCCACGGGCGGAGCACGCGCAGCTGGAAGTCGAGTCCGCTCATCTCGGCTTCGATCAGGTCTTCATCGATTTGTTCGGCAGGCGTCAGACTCCGCCGGTCAATTGCCGCCAGCTTGGCGCGGACGATCGCCAGCCGTTGTCCCCCAATTTTTTGCGCAGCGGGAGAAAAGTCAGGAACGCGCGTGGCGGTCATTCGCACAATCATGGCGCGCCATTCAGCGACGACGCGGGCGAGAGGCGTGCGCGGTCGAGCGATCGCGGGCGTAGCGAAAGCGAAAGCCAATGCGATCACGATCGTCATTGTACGGCGAATAGCTTTGCTCATCAAGCGAAGCTGATCGTATACCAAATAATTGTCAATGAGCCGGTTCGCGGCGCCGGTAGCGGTGCTTGTCGTATCTGACCGGCTCGTTGCGCGATCGCCGGCGCGGGATGCAGGGCTGGATGCCGACAAACCAATGTACCGGCTTGCTCCCGAGCGGCGCGGGGCTGGGACTTCCGGTCATTCGAGTTTTACGGGCTTCGCTGTCAGTACCGCGAGCTTGCTTGGTATTTCCCGAGGTCAGACGTCGTTTGCCTGCTACGTGTTCAGTCCCGGCATCTGGTGGATCGGGTCGACGATGAACCGGTCTAGCTCTGACGTCCAGATCTTGGCGATATATTCGTAGGGTGTGAGGCCGCTGAGCGTCTTGAGCCGGCGGGCAAAGTTGTAGGCGGCCATGAAGTCGGCGAGGTGCGTCCGGAGCTGGTCGTGGCTCTCGTAGTGGAAGCGTTTGACGGTCGCCTCCTTGATGGTGCGGTTCATCCGCTCGACTTGTCCGTTGGTCCAAGGATGGTTCGGCTTGGTGAGGCGATGCTCGATGCCGTTTGCCTCGCAGATCATGTCGAAGCGCATCTGGCGCGACCAGGCGGTGTTCCGGTTGCGCGGCTGCTCGGCGAACTGAATGCCATTATCGGTCAGGATCGTGTGTATCCGGTACGGCACGGTCTTCAGCAGGTGTTCGAGGAACTCCCATGCTGTACGCCTATCGGCCTTGTCGACCAGCTGGGTGACCGCGAACTTGCTGGTGCGGTCTATGCCAACGAACAGATAGAGCTTGCCTTCGGCAGTCTGCACCTCGGCGATATCAATGTGGAAGAAACCAATCGGATAACGCTTGAAGCGCTGACGCTTGGGCTTGTCGCCCTCGACATCCGGTAGCCGTGAGATGCCGTGCCGCTGAAGGCAACGGTGCAGCGCTGACCGGGTCAGGTGCGGTAGCGACGGCTGCAATGCGTAGAGGCAGTCGTCGAGCGGCAGCAGTGTGTGGCGACGGAACGCCACCACCATTGCCTCCTCCGCCTCGGTCAGGGTCGTTGAATGAGGGGCCTTCGGCCCGGTCTTCAGATCCTCGACGGTTGCCCTCTTACGCCACTTCGCCACCGTCTTGGGGTTGATCCCCAGCTCACGGCTCAGCGTCGCGAGCGAAGCTTGCGATCGCTGTATTGCTGCTCGGACAGCGTGCGTAGTCGTGGCGCACCCGTGACGTACCTGTCCCATACGGCATCCTTCCATTCGAACGAAAGGATCGCACCATCAAACCGTGGGATCAAACACCTAGTTACCGCCACGTAGACGATCGGACGCGAACTTCTGACACTGGTGAACGCGTTTGAAACGGTAGTTAACGGATCGGCGTCAGAACCGGACGGCGGTTGCCCGGCCCCGCACCGGACGATGTCACATATCCCCAATTGTCGAGCTTTGATGTTTCGCCCGACATCATCGGCTGTCGCGAAATCGAGGGACGTGGCGTCTGTCGAGGCCGCCCCTCAGAAACGAAAGGCGACACTTGCTCCATAGGTGCGTGGTGCGCTCTGGATCAGATAGTCGAAGCCGAACGAGGCGCGCAGGTCGAGGCCGTCGGCGAATGTCTTCGCGTTGGTCAGGTTCGTCACCCAGCCACGCACCGTGTAGCGCTCCGTTTCGTAGCTGAGCTGCGCGTTGACTTTCGTATTGGCGTCCTGCCGCAGGTTCCCGTTGCCGGCTACGCGGTTGTAGGGCGTAAAATATACCAGCCCGGTGTAGACAAACGACGGCGTGAACAGGAACCGGCCCGCCCCCGTGCGCGCCAGCGTCCAGTCGACCGATCCGGTTGCGGAGAAGCGGGGCGCATACGGCAGCCGCCGTCCCGTCAGGTCGCCCGCCGACAGCCGCAGTTCCTGATAACGCGCGTCGAGGAACGAGGCGGAGGCATTGATCCGCAGGTCGCTGCTCGGCGCCAGGTTCGCCTCGATCTCGACGCCCTGCATCTTGCTCTTGTCGACGTTGCGCAGGATCGTCTCCGCGCCGATCTGCTCGTTGATCTGCTGGTTGCGGTATTTCATCAGGAACGCGGACACGGACAGCGACAGCAGATCGTTCAGCGTCCGACCCTTCGCGCCGATCTCGTACGCGTCGACCTGCTCCGGCTTGGTCGTGTTGATCGGCCCGGTGAAGCACTGCCCGCAGAACGCCGCCGCACGGTAACCGCGGCTGTAGCTGGCATAGAGGATCTGGCCGCTATCGAAGCTATAGTTGATCGCCGCACGCCCGGTCAGCGCGTCGCTGTCCAGCTTCAGCGTCGGTCCCGACGTGATCCGCGCGCTCCCCGTATCATAGCCGCCGAGGAAGAACGTGCCACTCGCGGGCGCGAACACGCTGGTGTCGCGCGTCCCGGTAAAGGCGCGCTGCGGCACCGCATAGGCCGCATAATCCTGATACCGCCCCTGATCCTTGGTGTAGCGCAGCCCCAACGTCACCGACACATGCGAGCCGAACTTCTGGTCGCCTTGCGCGAACGCCGCATAGGACCGCCGGATCTGGTCGTAGCGCTGACGGATCATCGCGGCACCGTCGAGCAACCAGTAATAGCTGTCCGACGCGTCCATGTCGTAACCGTAGTAAACCCCCGCCTGCACGTTCGTGCGGTCGTTGGAATAGGCGACGCGGAGCTCCTGATTGAACATGTCGAAGACGTTGCCGTACAGCGTGTCCAGCGGCTGGCGGAACGTCGGGGATTCCAGCCCGGTGCCCTCCTGCGTGAACTTCTGCGTCAGATGGTCGTATGACGTCAGCGAGGTCAGCTCGACCGCATCCGACAGCGTGTATTTGATCAGCGCCTCGGTGCCATAGGCCTTGATATAGCTGCGGCCTACACGCTGGCTGTCGACCTCGAAGAAGCCGAGCCCCTTCTCCGCGCGGCTGGTGTTCAGCACCGGGTTGAACCCGTCCGCCCCGGTACCGCGGTTGAACACCGCCGCCTGCGTCGGGTTGGTGCGTCCGTAAGTGCCCTTGATGACGATATCGAGCCGCTCGGTCGGCTTCACGCGCAGGATCGCGCGGCCCGCAAGCGTGTCCGTCGAATTGAGGTCGGGCTGGCCGCTCGCGATGTTACGGATATAGCCGTCGCCCTTCGCATAGTTGAACGACAGGCGCAGGCCGGCGACGTCCTTCGCCAGCGTCGTCTCCACCGCCCCTTGCGCGGTGAAGGTGTCGTAATTGGCGTAGCCGACCTGAATATTGCCGCTCGATCCTTCGAGGTCGGGACGCCGCGAGATGAAGTTGATCGCGCCGCCGGTGGTGTTGCGCCCGTAAAGCGTCCCCTGCGGCCCGCGCAGCACCTCGATCCGCTGAAGATCGTAGAGTTGCAGCCCGTGCGCCGCGCGCGCCGCGATATAGGCGTCGTCGAAATAGACGCCGACCGGCGAAGCCTGATTGGGATTGTGTTCGTTGGCGACGCCGATCCCGCGGATCGTGAAGTTCGGTTGCGAGTCGCCATACGGGCTGTTGACCTGAAGCGACGGGACGGTGCCGGTCAGCTGCGCGGTGTTGGCGATGCCGCGCCGGGCGAGATCGTCCTGCGAGATCGCGGTGACCGCCACCGGCACCTTCAGCAGCGATTCCGAACGACGTTGCGCGGTGACGATGATGTCGCCGGCCTGTTGCGTGGCCCTGTCGTCGGGCGCCTGCCCAGTCGCCGCGTCGGCGGGGGGCGTGTCGGTGGTGGCGGCGACCTGCGCCTGCGCGTGTCCGCCGTGCGCCAGTATCGCCAGCGCCGCCGCACCCAGATAATAACGCGACATCATACCGCCCTCTCCTGCATATGGCCGATCGTTCGGCTCTGATGGGGTGAGGCTATGGGGCGGCCCGGTTGGCGTCGATAAGCGGATATCCGTAACCGCGTCGTGGCCCGCGTCGTGGCCCGCGTCAGTCGCGCAGCTCGCGGCGCAGGATCTTGCCCGTGGCGGTCTTGGGCAGCGCCGCCACGAATGCCACCAGCCGCGGCACCTTGTACGCCGCCAGCCGCTCGCGACAGAAGGCGACCAGTTCGCCCTCGTTCAGCGACATGCCGGGGCGCAGGCTGACCACCGCCTTCACCGTCTCGCCGCGATAGGGATCGGGCACGCCGACGACCGCCGCCTCGCGGATCGCCGGATGCGCGTACAGCACATCCTCCACCTCGCGCGGCCACACCTTGAAGCCCGACGCGACGATCATGTCCTTCTTGCGATCGACGAGGAACAGCCAGCCGTCCGTCAGCACCCCGACATCGCCGGTACGGAAGCCGTCGGGCCGCATCGCCTCGGCGGTCGCTTCGGGCGCGCGCCAATATCGGGAGACGACGCTCGGCCCCGCCACGACGATCTCGCCCGCCTCGCCCGGTGCCGCGTCATCGCCGGCGTCGTCGACCACCCGCAGTGTTACCCCCGCCACCGCCTTGCCCACCGACAGCGCCCCGGTCGCGCGATCGACCGGCGTCGGCGGATCGGCCGGCGCGGCGACCACCGGCGCGACCGTCTCGGTCAGGCCATAGACGTTGCGCAGCATCACCCCGGTCGCCGCCCGAACACGCTCACGCAGCGCGGGCGCGACCGGCGCACCACCGGAGAAGATCGTCCGCAAACTCGCCGCCCGCGCCGGCGCGAACGCGGGCGAGTCGATCAGCGCGGCCAGCGCAGTGATCGCCGCGACGGTGAAGACCGGGCGATGCCGCTCGATCGCGTCGAGCACATTCTCGGGCTGAAAGCGGTAGCACAGGATCAGCGGCGCACGCGCGGCGAGCGCTGCACCGATATGGCCGCTGAGGCCGGTGACATGGAACAGCGGCGCCGCGGCAAGGATCGGCTCACCGGGGCGCAGCGCTGCGGCCTCGCGGTAGAAGGACGCCCCCGCAAGCAGGTGGCCGTGGTCTATCACCGCCCCCTTCGGTCGCCCGGTCGTGCCGGAGGTATAGACCAGCATCAGCGGATCGGCCGGCACATCCGCCCCCGCCTCGCCATCAGCGGGAAACGTCCCGCCCTCGCCGACGGTGAAGCGATGCAACCCCGGCAGCGCATCGCCCAGCACGTCGCGCGCATGATCGACCTCCGCGACGATCGCGCGCGGGGTGCAATCGGCGGCGAGCTTCTCGATCTCCGGTCGCCGATACATCGGGTTAAGCGGCACCGTCACCACCCCCGCCCGCGCCGCGCCGAGCAGCGCGACGACGAACTCGGGCACGTTCTGCAGGCACAGGAACATCCGCTCGCCCGCCCCCACCCCCGCCCGTTGCAACGCACCCGCGAAGGCGGCGCTGCGCCGGTCGAGATCGGCAAACGACAGCCGTTCGTCGCGGTACAGGATCGCGGGCGCCTGCGGATCGACGGCGACCGCCGCCGCCAGCAGGCCGGGCAGCGTCGCCGTCATCTCAGCGATCCGCAGCCGCGACGCCCATCACCGCCTTCACCTCCAGGAACTCGCCAAAGGCATGCGCGCCCCATTCGCGGCCGTTGCCCGATTGCTTGTAGCCGCCGAACGGCGCGGTCATGTCCAGCTCGGGATAGTTGAGATACACCTGCCCCGCGCGCAGCCGCGCCGCGACCGCCTGCGCCTCCTGCTGCTCCCCCTGCACATAGGCCGCCAGGCCGTAGGGCGTGTCGTTGGCGATCCCGATCGCCTGTTCCACATCGTCATAGCCGAGGATCGTCAGCACCGGTCCGAAGATTTCCTCGCGGGCGATCTCCATGTCGTTGGTGACGTCGGCGAACACGGTCGGGCGGACGTAGAAGCCCTGCTCCAGCCCCTCGGGCCGGCCGGGGCCGCCCGCCACCAATGTTGCGCCCTCGTCGATGCCCGCCTGGATCAGCCGCTGGATCTTGTCCCATTGCACGCCGCTGACCACCGGGCCGAGTTTCGCATTGCTGGACGGCGCGCCGACGTTGTGCGTCGCCGCCGCTTCCGCCGCGATCTCCTTCGCGCGCGGCATCGCGGCGGCTGGGACCAGCATCCGCGACGGCGCGTTGCACGACTGGCCGGAATTGACCATCATCGCACCGACCCCGCCGGTCACCGCCTGTTCCAGATCGGCGGAGGGCAGTACGATATTGGCGGACTTGCCGCCCAGCTCCTGATGCACGCGCTTGACGGTCGGCGCGGCGGCGCGCGCCACCTCCACCCCGGCGCGGGTCGAGCCGGTGAAGGACACCATGTCGACCTCGGGATGCGACGACAGCGCCGCTCCGACTCCCGGCCCGTCGCCATGGACGAGGTTGAAGACCCCGGCGGGCACCCCTGCCTCCGCCAGCACCTCGGCAAAGATATGCCCGGTGAACGGCGCGACCTCCGATGGCTTCAGCACCATCGTGCACCCGACCGCCAGCGCCGGCGCGACCTTGCACGCGATCTGGTTCAGCGGCCAGTTCCACGGCGTGATGAACCCGCAAACGCCGACCGGTTCCTTGACCAGCAGCGTCGCACCGCGCTGCTCGGAGAAAGCATAATCATCGAGCAGCTGCCGCGCGACCTGAAGATGCGCCAGCCCGATCGGCACCTGCGCCGCACTCGCCAGCCACGCGGGCGCGCCCATCTCCGCGGTCACCGCATCGGCGAAATCGCCCGCGCGCTTCTGATAGGCCGCGATGATCGCATCGAGCAGCTCGGCGCGCTCCGTGACGCTGGTGCGCGAGAAGCCATCGAACGCGCGCCGCGCGGCGGCGACCGCCACGTCGACGTCGGCGGCATCACCAATCGCGACGCGCCCCGCCACCCCGGCGTCGGCGGGGTCGATCACGTCGATCACCGTCGACCCATGCGGCGCTACCCAGCGGCCATCGATGTAGAATTGCAACGCTTCGCGCATCTCTCTCTCCTCGCGGTCGCCGGCTCAGGCCGGGCGGACCATCATCTTGATCTGTTCGCCACCCGCGGTCAGCGCGGCGAAGGCGGTATCGACCGCGGCGATCGTCACCGCGCCGGTCACCATCGGCGCCAGCGCGGCGGGATCGGCGACGATCATGTCGAACGCCGCGCGGAACTCGTCGGCGGAATAGGCAAAGACGAACCGTAACTGGATCGACTTCTGGATCAGCAGTGCCGGCTCGATGGCGTCGCTCTGCATGCACACGCCCGCCACTGCGATCGTCGCGCCGATCGGCGCGCCTTCCGCCAGCGCGGCGAGCATTCCCGGCCTGCCGACGCACTCGAAGATCACCGCGCGCCGCCCGCCCGTGCCGCGCGCCACGCTGTCCGACAATCCGGCGTGGAGGCCCTGCGCCGCCCACCAGCGCGTCACCGCATCGCCATCGGGCGACAGCACCGCGTCCGCGCCCATCCGCTCCGCCATCGCGCGCCGCGACGCGACCAGATCGACCGCCAGCACCGGCCCCAGCCCCAGCGCCCGCAACCGCGCGATCACGAACAGCCCGACCGGGCCGCAGCCATGCACCGCGAACACGCACCGTTCGTCGACGCCCGCCTCCGCCACGGCATGGACCGCGACCGCCAGCGGCTCGGTCAGCGCCGCGATATCGGTCGGAACGTGGTCGGGAACGCCGAGCAGCGCATCCTCCTGCAACACCATCCGCTCCGCGAACGCACCATTGTAGCGGTTGGAGAAACCGATCAGCGCGACACCCTGCGCATCGACCAGAAACGGCTGCGACACGACCCGCGCCCCGCGCGGCAGCCCCGCTGCGGGTTCGAGCAGTTCGGCGCAGAATTCATGCCCCATCACCACCGGCTGCGCCGGGTCCATGAAGCCGCGGAAGCCGGCACGGTGGAGCAGGTCGCACAAATGCGGTGCGTGATCGCGCGCGTGCAGGTCGCTCCCGCACACCCCGCACGCCAGCGGCGCGGCAAGCACCAGGCCGGGCGCAGGCACCGGTTCGGCGACGTCCTCCAGCGTGATCCGCCCGCCATGCAGGACCGCCGCCCTCACAGTTTGAAGTTCTCGTAATAGGGCACCATCACCTCGCCCGGCGCGGCCTCGCCCAGCATCGCGGCAGTCATCGGCAGCACGAGGTCGGCGTCGACCGTGACGTCGATGCAGCCCGGCTTGCCGGAGGCGAACGCGCGCGCGATCGCCGGCCCGATCTCGTCCAGCGTCGTCACCCGCTCGCCGTAACAGCCGAACCCCTGTGCGATCTCGTGATACTTGATGTCGCCCAGCACCGAGATGCAGCTGTAATTCTCGCCGTACAGGATCTGCTGCCCGTGGATCGACTGCCCCCAGCAGCTGTTGTTGAGCACCACGGTGACGATCGGCAACCGCTGCCGCACCATCGTCTCGAATTCCTGCAAGTGGAAACCGACCGCGCCGTCGCCGGTAATCTGCACCACCGGCTTGCCCGGCCGCGCGTAGGCCGCACCCAGCGCGAAACCGAAGCCGGTGCCGAGCGCGCCGAGTTGCCCGAACGTCAACACCCCGCCGGGATGCGCGACGCGCGCATGATACCCCGCCCACAACCCGGCCTCGCCGCCCTCCAGCACGAAGCTGGTGTCGGCGGGCGCGCCATCCACCGCAGCGCGCGCCGCGAAATAGGGGTTGAGCTTGCCCGAGCGCGTCTCCTCGCTGAACTCGCCGCCGATCGCCTGCGACGCGCGGCGCATCGTGTCGCGCCAGTCGTGGAAGCGGTCCGCGGACCGGTCCCACGCCGCCGCCACCGCATCCATGAACGCCCCGACATGCGCGGTCGTCGCCAGCGCGGGGGCGTGGATCAGGCCGAATTCCGCGGCATCGGCATGGACCTGCACGATCGTCGCATCGTCCGGGAAGAAGGCGCGCGTGCGTCCGGCGAGGAACAGCCCGAAACGCGAACCGAGCATCAGGATCAGGTCGGGCGCCTCGCCGCCCGCCGTCGCGGCGGCGATCGCGCCCGGATCGTGCGCGTAGCCGGGATGCGCCGGATCGACGAGGCCGAGCGCGCGGCTCGACTGCACCACCGGGATGCCGAGCGTGTCGAGGAACGCCGCGGCCTGCGCTGGCGTCGCCTGATACCGCGCCAGCGATCCGAGGATCGCGACCGGGCGCTTTGCCTGCTCCAGCAGCTGCACGACCTGCTCGACCTGTGCAGGCAACGGCGCGGTCGGTGCCGCGGTGACCGGGCGCGGCAGCACCGCGGGCAGCCGCGCCGGGCGAGCCAGTACATCGATCGGCAACTCGACGAACACCGGGCCGGGACGCCCGCCCAGCGCGATCGTGATCGCGTTGGCGATCTGGTCCGCGATACGATCGGGGTCGGTGATGCGGACGGCGTGCTTCACGACCGGGCGCGCCATCGCGATCTGGTCGACCCCGCCTTGAAGGACGTTGAGCGCCTCCTCGCGCAGCGGCGGCGCGCCCGCCATGAACAGCACCGGCACCCCGTCCAGCCGCGCGTTCGCCATTGAGGTCAGCGCATTGGTGAAGCCCGGCCCGGCGGTGATCATGCATACGCCCAGCCCGCCAGTAACGCGAGCCCAGCCCTCCGCGGCATGGCCCGCGCACGCCTCGTGCCGCGTATCGACCAGCGTGATGCCTTCGTCGAGGAACCCCTTGAACGCCGCGTCCAGATGCCCGCCATGCAGCGCGAAGATCGTCGTCACGCCCGCCGCCGACATGGCGCGGGCCACCGCCGTGCCGCCGTCCGTCGCCGCGTGGATATGATCCGCCTCCGCCATCGTCGATCCTCTTCCCGTTCGTTTCTGGTCGCGATGCTATCGGAGTGGGCGCCGGGCGGGCACGGACGGATATCCGTAAGTCGCGGCGGCACGAGCCGTTGACGGGAATCCGTCAACGGCGCCGCACGGTGACGCTGGCCGCGTGCCGACAATCGCGCTAGGCTGCGACGCTAGCCATCGACCCGGCCATAACGGGCGATGCGAAGGAGAGTGCGATGGAAGCGACCTTGCCGGGCGACGTGCGCGATTTCGCCCGCCACATCATCGACAGCTGCGGCCTGCACAGCGCGTCGATCTTCCTGTGCGACCGCACCGGCGCCGCCCCGCGCCTGTCGCACCTGTTCCACCACAACATCTCCGCGGAGACGAAGGACCGTTACGAACGGCACACGATCTTCCACGACGATCCCTTCACGCACCCGACCATCAAGGAACGCGACGATCTCGCCGATTATGACGGCGTGCTGCTCGCACAGGATGACCGTTTACGGTCGGGCGCGACGCCGGCGCGTTACTGGCACTTCATGTACGAACACGACATCCATGTCGTCGGCGCCTCGACGCGGCGGCTGCTGTCCGGGCTCTACGCCACGATCGGCTATCACTACCGGCGCTCCGCGATGCCGCCTGATGGCGGCGCGGCGGCGCGGCTCGACGCACTGACCCGCCGCCTGCAGGACATGGTCGGCAGCTTCATGTTGCGCGACGTCCTGCGTCACGCCAACGGCCTCAACAGCCTGCGCGCCGGTTACTTCGACCGCACCGACGCCGCGCCTGCGGTACTCGGCCGCCTGTCCCCGCGCGAGGCGGAGATCGCGACCCTCGTCTGCCAGGGCAAACAGAACAAGGAGATCGCCTATCTGGTCGGGCTGGCCGAACATACGGTCGAAAACCACCTGCGCCGGATCTACGCCAAATTGTCGATCCACAACCGCTCGGCACTGGTCGCGGCGATGGTCGGCACCGATACGGCGCGGCTGCATTAACGACGAACGGCGCTCTCCGCGCCCGCCAGATGGCTCGCTTCGCCCAGCAGCCGCGTAAAGTTCGGCTGCCCGGTGTGCGCGGTCATCCCGCCGTCGACGACCAGATTATGGCCGTTCACATAAGCGGCGTCGTCGGAGGCGAGGAAGGCGATCGTCGCCGCGATCTCCGCGGGCGCCGCCGGCCGCCCCATCGGCAACACGCCGTCATACGCCGCCATCACCGCCGGGTTGCCGGTCAGCCCGGTGGCGAGCGGGGTCGCGGTCAAGCCCGGACTGACCGCATTGACGCGCACCTGCGGCGCATGGTCGATCGCCATCGCACGCGTCAGGTTCAGCACCGCCGCCTTCGCCGCATTATACGCCGCGAACCCGTAATCGGCGGCCATGCCAGAGGCGGAGGCGACGTTGACGATCGACCCGCCGGTACGCGCCAGATGCGGGATCGCCTGTCGGCTGGCCCAGAAGACCGAGGCGACGTCGACGCGCATCACCTCGTCCCAATGCGCCATGTCGATCTCGGTCACGCGCCCGAACGATCCCATGCCGGCATTGTTGACCAGCGTATCGATCCGCCCAAACCGCGCGACCGCCTGTTCGATCATCCGCTCGATCGCGGCGGGGTCGATCACATCGACGACCACGCCGAGATGACGATCGTCGCCTAGCTCGCCCAGCACGCGGGTCATCGCCTCGGCGCGCACATCGCCGACTACCACCGAGGCGCCTTCACCCGCGAACCGCCGGACGGTCGCCTCTCCGATCCCCGACCCACCGCCGGTCACGATCACCACCTTGCCGCCGAACCGCATCGTCGCACCCTCCTTGAAGCGGGGCGATTAGATCAGGCGGGCGTGTCGACGTCGACGGACGGAAAACCGTACGTCGAGCCACCTCACTGGCGTCGGCGAACCAGCGTCTTCACGTTCGTATATTCCAGCAGCCCCTCGACACCGCCCTCGACCCCGACGCCCGATTGCTTGACGCCACCGAACGCCGCGAGCGGGGTCAAATGCTGCGTCTCGTTGACCCAGACGGTACCGCTGGCGATCCGCTCCGCCACCGCGAAGGCGGCATCCTCGTCGCTGCCCCACACCGACGCGCCGAGCCCGTAATCGCTGGCGTTGGCGCGCGCGATCGCATCCTCGACGTCGCGGAACTTCAGGAGCGGCAGGACCGGGCCGAACTGTTCCTCCTGCACGATCCGGCTGTCCTCGGGCGGATTGTCGATGATCGTGACCGGCACGAAATAGCCCGGCGTCCCGCTCGCCTCCCCGCCGGTCAGGAAGGTGTAGCCGCGTTCCTTCGCATCACGGATCAGGTCGAGTACGCGCTCATATTGCGGACGGTTGTTGATCGGGCCGAGCCGCGTCCCCTGCTCCGATCCATCCCCGACCTTCACCGTCGCGGCATAGGCGACCAGCGCCTCCTTCAGCGGCTCGTAGATATCCTCGTGGACGTACATCCGCTTCGTCGCGATACAGATCTGGCCGTTATTCGCGAACGCCGCCCAGAACAGTTTCTCCGCCACCGCCGCGACATCGGCGTCGGGCAGGACGATCGCGGGGTCGTTGCCGCCCAGTTCCAGCGTCACCCGCTTCAGCGTCGCCGACGCGCTCTGCATCACGCGTCGTCCGGTGGCGGTCGATC
Organism: Sphingomonas phyllosphaerae; assembly: GCF_036946485.1. Lineage (GTDB taxonomy): Bacteria > Pseudomonadota > Alphaproteobacteria > Sphingomonadales > Sphingomonadaceae > Sphingomonas > Sphingomonas phyllosphaerae_E. The sequence continues at coordinate 53,075 of NZ_JAQIJA010000006.1, read as the reverse complement.
CGGTGAAGCTGACCTTGTCGATGCCGGGATGTTCGGTCAGCCACGGCCCCAGCGCATCGCCACCGCTGATGACGTTCAACACACCCGGCGGCAGGATCGTCGCCGCCAGCTCGCCGAACTTCAGCGTGGTCAGCGGGGTGAACGGCGACGGTTTCAGCACCATCGTATTGCCCGCCAGCAACGCCGGCCCGACCTTGAACATCGCCAGCACTATCGGGAAATTCCACGGCGCGATCGCCCCGACCACGCCGATCGGGACGTGTCGCGTCTCACTGTAGCGGTCCGCGGAATCCTCGTTGACGGTGACGGGCAGGTCGAGCGTCGCCGCCCCCTTCAGCCACAGCGCCGCGCCGCCGATCTCGTTCTGCGCATCGGCGTGCGGCTTGCCCTGCTCGGCGGTCAGCAGCCGCTTGAACCCGTCGATCTCCGCCATCACCGCATCGCCGAGCCGGTCGATCAGCGCGCGGCGCTCTGCGATTGGGGTTGCGGCCCAGCCGGGAAACGCAGCACGCGCGGCGGCGACCGCGTTGTCCAGTTGCGCGCGGGTCGCGTCGGGGGCAGCGCCGATCACCGCCTCGGTCGCGGGATTGACCACGTCGAACGTGGCGTCGCCCGCCACCGCCCGACCGCCGATCGTCATCGTGAACGGACCGTCGAAACCCATCTCGCTCTCCTGCGCTGCGCCTCCGTCCATCGCGGAACGCGTCGCCATTCCGCTAGCAGAAATCGCCGCGCGCCCCTCACCGCGCGCAGGATTTGTCAAAAAGCCGCGCAAGGCGGTGCAAAGCAGCCGCGCCCCCGACGCGCTACACCCCATGACAGGGAAGAGGCCGGCACAGAGCCTCCCCACCATAGGAGAGGCTGACATGGCCAAGATCACCGCGGCGCTGCTCGCAGGAGCAGCCTGTGCATTTCCTGCGCTCGCCCTGGCGCAGACGGCGGAACCCGCCGCCACCGAACGGAGCCCGGCCCCCGATCAGCCCGGCGCCGAGGGGGACATCATCGTCACCGCGCAGCGCCGCGAACAATCGATCCTGTCGGTGCCGATCGCGATCTCGGCGATCGGCGGCAACACGCTCACGACCAAGGGCATCACCAATTCCGCCAACCTCGCCGCCGCGGTACCGAACCTTCAGGTCAGCAGCCCGTATGGCGCGACGCAGCCGAACTTTTCGCTCCGCGGGATCAGCGTCGCGAACGAGTATAATTCCAATCAGGCATCGCCGATCGGCGTCTATGTCGACGACGTCTATCTCGCCAGCCGCACCGCGCACGGCATGGGGCTGTTCGATCTGGAGCGCGTCGAGGTGCTGCGCGGCCCACAGGGGACGTTGTTCGGGCGCAACACCACCGGCGGCGCGATCAACTTCATCACCAAGTCGCCGACGCTGCACGGCAACGAAGGCTATGCCGAGGCCGGCTACGGCAATTTCAACACCTTCACCGCGCAGGGTGCGATCGAGACGACGATGGTCGAGGATCAGCTCGGGCTGCGCGTCGCCGCCAATTACGCGAAGGGCGACGGGCAGATCGACAACGTCTTCCGCGGCGGGCGCGACCCCAATTCGCAGGACACGTTGCAGGGCCGCGCGACGCTGCGCATCCGCCCCGGCGACGGGCCGCTCGACATCAAGATCAAGGCCTATGGCGGGCGCGACCGCGGAACGCAGGCCGCGGTGCACGGGATCGAGGCGTATCGCACCGGACTCGGCTTCTTTCAGGTCGACGAAAACCGCATCGGGCTGAACCGCACACAGGCGTATGGCGCGTCGGCGACGATCGCCTACGAACTGTCGCCGACGCTGACGCTGACCTCGATCACCTCGGGCGACGGCGGGCGCCAGAACCTGCAACAGGCCGCCGACGGCTCGCCGCTCGACGTGCTGGACATCAACTGGCAGTCGAAGTTCGGGCAGTTCAGCGAGGAAGCACGGCTGAACTACAGCGGCGACCGGCTGAAGGCGGTCGGCGGCGTCTTCTACGGTCGCGACACCGTCACCACCGACAACACCTTCAACATCGGGCAGGCGCTGGGGCCGGGGGTGAACGGCGGCTTCTTCCAGCATTACCGGCAGGTGCGACGCTCGTACGCGGTGTTCGCGCAGGGCGACTACGACCTGACCGAGAAGCTCACCCTGACGCTCGGCGCGCGCTATACGTGGGATCGCAGCCAGTATCGCGATGGACAGGCATATCTGTTCGCGGGCGATATCGGCGGACCACAGACCCCGCTGGCGACCACCGTCCCCTGCCCCGGCGTCGCGGGCACCTGCGCCTACGATCCGAATGCGCGCTTCGATCTCGACGGACGCAACAATGCGCTGACCGGGCGCGTGTCGCTGGCCTATACGTTCGACAACGGGACGCTGCTCTATGCCAGCTACAATCGCGGCTATCGCTCCGGCGCGTTCAACGGCGGTGGCTATACCTCGTCGGCGGGCATCAACTACATCGCGCCCGAACGGGTGAACGCGTACGAGGTCGGGCTGAAGGGCCGTTACTTCGACAATGCGCTGACGCTCAGCGCGGCGGGCTTCTACTACGATTACAGCAACCAGCAGGTGCAGGACACGCGCCCCGGCCCGGTGTCGTTCCTGGTCAACGCGCCCAAGGCGCAAGTGTACGGCGCCGAAGCCGAGGCACGCTGGCGACTGTCGCCCGCCATCGCGGTCACCGCCGCGGCGGGTTACCTGCACTCGACCTACAAGTCGCTGACCCTCCAGAACACCGTGCTCGACGGCAACGACCTGCCGTTCGCGCCGCGCTTCACCGCGCAGGGCGGGTTCGACCTGTCGCTGTTCAGGAACGGCAACGACGGGCTGACGATCTCGCCGAGCGTCGCATACTTCTCGCGGCAATATTTCTCGCCGTTCAACGACATCAACGCCGCCGGCACCGGGCAGCGGAACAGCGAATTGCAGCAGGAAGGCTATGCCAAGGTCAACCTCACCGCAGCGCTGACTACCGGGCGCTTCACCTTCAAGGCGTTTGCCAACAACCTGCTGAATGCGCGCATCTATGCCTATGGCCTCGACCTGCGCGGCGCGGGCTTCCCGTACAACTTCCTGATCCCCTCCACGCCGCGGACCTATGGCGGCTCGATCCGGGTGGCGTTCTGATGGCCACGATCCTGACGCCCGACCTGAAGGACCCTGCGCTCTACGAAGCCGGGGTGCCGTGGGACGTGTTCGCCGAGTTGCGCCGCGACGATCCCGTCCACTGGAACCCCGAAGCCGACGGCGCCGGCTTCTGGTCGGTGATGCGCCACGCCGATATCGTCGAGGTATCGCGCCAGCCGCTCCTGTTCTCCTCCGCCTACGAGAATGGTGGCCACCGCATCTTCAACGAAAACGAGGTCGGGCTGACCGGCGCCGGCGACTCGGCGATCGGCATCCCGTTCATCTCCCGCGATCCGCCGGTACACACCCGCTATCGCAAGTTCGTGATGCCGGCGCTGTCGCCCGCGCGGCTCGGCGATATCGAGACGCGGATCCGCGAACGCGTCACGCGGCTGGTGGCGGAGATCCCGCTGGGCGAGCCGGTCGACCTCGTCCCGTTGCTCTCCGCGCCACTGCCGTTGATGACGCTCGCCGAATTGCTGGGCGTGTCGATCGACCTGTGGCCGAAGCTGTACGACTGGACCAACGCCTTCGTCGGCGAGGACGACCCGGAGTTCCGCCAGAGCCCGGAGGCGATGGCCACCACGCTGGGCGAGTTCTTCGCCTTCGGACAGGAATTGTTCGAGGCGCGACGTGCGGAGCCGACGTCCGACATCGCCTCGCTGCTCGCCAATGCCGAGATCGATGGCGTGCCGGTGCCGTTCCGCGACTTCATCGGTAATCTGATCCTGGTGCTGGTCGGCGGCAACGAGACGACGCGCAACTCGCTGAGCCACAGCGTCGCCGCCTTCTCCGCGCACCCCGAACAATGGCAGGCGGTCCGCACCGACCGCGACGTGTTGAAGACCGCCGCGCCCGAAATGGTCCGCTACGCCAGCCCGGTCATGCACATGCGCCGCACCGCGATGGCCGACGCGATAGTGGGCGGGCAGGAGATCGCGAAGGGCGACAAGGTCGTGCTGTGGTACATCTCCGCCAATCGCGACGAAAACGTGTTCCCGGACGCCGACCGTTTCGACGTCCGCCGCAAGGGCGCGCAGCATGTCGGCTTCGGCGCGGGCCAGCATGTCTGCGTCGGTTCGCGGCTGGCCGAAATGCAGCTGCGGATCGCCTTCGACATGCTGGCCGACCGTGTTACGTCGTTCGAGGTGCAAGCGCCGCCGCGACGGTTCCGGTCGAACTTCATCAACGGCCTGAAGAACCTCGACGTCATCCTGCGGCCTGCATAAGGGAGAGGGAGGTGTCGGCGGTGCCCAGCAACGAAAACATCATCACCAGGACGCTGGGCCGCGCGCCCGACCGCAGCGTGAACATCGGCGCGTGGCAATTCGCACGCTGGCGGCAGTTCATCGGCAGCTACGAACTGCCCGCTTTGGTCGATCCGGTCTTCGTCGTGCATGTCGGCGGAAAGCCCGACACCCGCTTGTGGGAGGCGGATCACTGGAGCCAGTCGCGCTCGATCCCCGGCTGCGCGACGATCGTGCCGGCGGGGGTCAGCACCGGCTGGCGGATCGATGGCGAGCTGGACGTCGTGACCGTGTCGGTGCCGGTCGCCGAGCTGACGCAGCAGAGCGCGGTCGATCAATTCCGCGCTATGCGCTTCGCCTTCGCCGATCCGCTCGGCATCGCGCTCACGCGGCAGATCCTCGGCGAACTCTATGCCGCCCCGACGCAGGAGCGCGTGTCGTATATCGGCACGCTGCTCGACGCGCTGAAGGCGCACACGCTACGCGGCACGACGCCGAGCGGGGATCACGCCTTCCCCAGCGCCGATTTCTCCGCCTATCGCATGCACCAGATCATGAACGAGATCCTCGCGCGGCCGGAAGAGCCGCACACGCTGGAGGCGCTCGCCGCGCGCGCCGGCCTCACCTCCTCGCATTTCTGCCGCGTCTTCAAGAAGGCGACCGGCATCACGCCGCATCAATATGTGATGAAGGCGCGGCTGGAACGGGCGCAGGACCTGCTCGGCGCGTCCGACCTGTCGATCGCCGCGATCGCCGACCAGCTCGGTTTCACCAGCCAGAGCCATTTCACCCGTGCCTTCCGCCAATATGCCGGCCAGACGCCGAGCGGCTGGCGACAGACCATCCAATAGGGGACGTTCATGCAGACCATCGCCGCCGTCGCGCGTCAGCCGCATGCCGATTTCACGATCGAGACGCTCGACGTCGCGGCGCCGCGCGCGGACGAGGTGCTGGTCCGCATCGTCGGCGTCGGGCTGTGCCACACCGATCTGGTGTTCCGCGACCAGTTCGTCCCCTATCCGCTCCCCGCGGTGCTGGGGCATGAGGGCGCCGGGGTCATCGAGGCGGTCGGCGCGGAGGTGTCGGGATTGCAGCCGGGCGACCGCGTGGTGCTGGGCTTCTCCAGCTGCGGGCATTGCGCGCGGTGCGACGACGGGCTGCCCAGTTATTGCAGCGACTTCCCGCCACTCAATTATGCCGGCGGGCGGCTGGAGGACGGGTCGACGGCCTTCTCGGCTGGCGGCACGCCGGTGTCCTCGCACTTCTTCGGCCAGTCGAGCTTCGCCGCGTACACCGTCGTGCGGGCGCGCAACGTCGTGAAGGTCGTCGACCCCGATGCACCGCTGGAGATCCTCGGCCCGCTGGGCTGTGGGTTCCAGACCGGCGCGGGCGGCGTAATGCGGTCGATGGCGTGCCCGGCGGGATCGTCGATCGCGATCGTCGGCGGCGGGCCGGTCGGGCTCGCGGCGGTGATGGGCGCAGTGATCCGCGACTGCGCGACGATCGTGCTGGTCGAACCGGTCGCCGCGCGCCGACAACTCGCGCTCGACCTCGGCGCGACGCATGTCGTCGATCCGGCGGCAGGCGACGTCACCGCAGCAATCCGCGCGATCCTGCCCGGCGGCGTCGACTTCGCCTTCGATACCAGCGGGCGGGTCGCCGCGATCGAGGCGGCGCTGGCTGCGCTCGCCCCGCGCGGGATGCTCGGGCTGGTCGGCGTGCCGCCCAAGGCGGAGGACGCCGTCGCGATCAACATCGCGGGCATGATCACCTACGGCCAGCGCGTGGTCGGAATCATGGAGGGCGACAGCGATCCGCAGACCTTCATCCTTGAGCTGATCGCGGCACATCGCGCCGGGCGTTTCCCGTTCGACCGGCTGGTCACGACCTTCCCGCTGGCCGAGATCAACGCGGCGATCGACGCGCAGAAGCGCGGCGATTGCGTCAAGGTGGTGCTGATCCCATGACCGATACTCGCTTCGACGTCGTGATCGTCGGCGGCGGCCACGCCGGGGCCGCGGCGGCGATCGCGCTGCGACAGGAGAAGTTCGCCGGCACGATCGCGATCGTCGGTGCCGAGCCCGACCTGCCCTACGAACGCCCGCCATTGTCGAAGGAATATCTGGCCGGCGACAAGCCGTTCGACCGCATCCTGATCCGCCCCGCCGCTTTCTGGGAAGAGCGACAGGTCACCATGTTGCCCGGCACGCGCGTCGTGGCGGTCGATCCCACCGCGATGACGGTCCACACCGACGACGGGCAGGTGATCGGCTATGGCGACCTGATCTGGGCGACCGGAGGCGAGCCGCGGCGGCTGACTTGCGAGGGGCATCATCTGGCGGGCCTCCATGCCGTCCGCACGCGCGCGGACGTCGACCGGCTGCTCGCGGAGCTGCCCGACGCCCGCGACGTCGTGATCGTCGGCGGCGGCTATATCGGGCTGGAGGCGGCGGCGGCACTGACCAAATTCGGCAAGTCGGTGACGCTGGTCGAGGCGCTCGACCGTGTGCTGGCGCGGGTCGCGGGCGAACCGCTGTCGCGCTTCTACGAGGGCGAACACCGCGCGCATGGCGTGCGCGTGCTGCTCGGCGCGGCGGTGCGATGTATCGAGGGCGAGACCCGCGTCACCGGCGTCCGGCTGGCGAGCGGCGAGGTGCTGCGCGCCGATATGGTGATCGTCGGCATCGGCATCGTCCCCGCGATCGCGCCGCTGGCCGATGCGGGCGCGGCAACCGGAAACGGCGTTGCGGTCGACGCCTGCTGTCGCACCACCCTGCCGCATGTCTATGCGATCGGCGACTGCGCCGCGCATGCGAACCGCTTTGCAGACGGCGCGACGATCCGTCTCGAATCCGTGCAGAACGCCACCGACCAGGCTACTGTCGCCGCACGCGCGATCATCGGGCGCGAGGCGGCGTATGACGCGGTGCCGTGGTTCTGGTCGAACCAGTACGACCTGAAGCTACAGACGGTCGGGCTGTCGTCGGGCTTCGACCAGGCGGTGGTGCGCGGGGTGCCGGCGGAGCGCAGCTTCTCGATCGTCTATCTGCGCGAGGGCCGGGTGATCGCGATCGACGCGGTCAATGCGGTTCGCGATTACGTGCAGGGACGCGCGCTGGTGATCGCTGGCGCGCGCATTTCAGCGGAGGTGCTGGCGAACAAGACCCGCACGCTAAAGGAGCTCGCGACCACCTGACTTCACGTCATTGCGGGCGCAGATAACGCTCCCGCAGCGTGCGCTTGACCAATTTCCCAGTCGGCTCACGCGGCAGCTCGGCGACGAAGTCAACCCGCCGCGGCGTCTTCACGCCCCCCAGCGCCACCCGCGCAAACGCCCGCAACTCCGCAGCCAGCGCGTCATCGGCCACGACACCCGGCGCAGGCTGCACCACCGCCAGCACCATCTCCCCCATCTCCTCGCACGGCACGCCAATCACCGCGACGTCCGCGACCGCCGGATGGGTGACGAGCAGATTCTCGATCTCCTGCGGGTAGATGTTCACCCCGCCGGAGATGATCATGAAGCTCTTGCGATCAGACAGGAACAGATAGCCGTCCTCGTCGACATGCCCGACGTCGCCCAGCGTCGCCCAGCCGCGATGGTCGTGCGCCGCGGCGGTCTTTGCGGGATCGTTGAGATAGCGAAAGGCTGGCCCATCGCCGAAATAGACGTCGCCGGTCGCCCCGACCGGCAGCTCGTTCCCGTCATCGTCGGTGATATGCAACGTGCCCAGCACCGCGCGTCCTACCGATCCCGGCTTGCGCAGCCATTCCTCGCTCGACAGCGCGGTGATGCCGCAACTCTCGGTCCCGGAATAATATTCGTGGAGGATCGGCCCGACCCAGTCGATCATCGCCCGCTTGACCGGCACCGGGCACGGCGCGGCGGCATGGACGACCGCCCGCAGCGAGGACAGATCGTAACGCGCACGCACCTCCTCCGGCAGTTTCAGCATCCGCACGAAATGCGTCGGCACGAACGTGGCGTGGGTGACGCAGTGCCGCTCGATCAGCGCCAGCGTCGCCTCCGGCTCGAACCGCTCCATGACGATCGCCGTGCCGCCCAGCCGCTGCACCGTCATCGCCCAGCGCAGCGGCGCGGCGTGGTAGAGCGGCGAGGTCGACAGATAGACCGTCCCCGCATCCATGCCGTACAACCCCGCCCCCATCCGCGTCAGCGGCGTTTCGTGCGCGATCGGCCCGTCGGGAAGTTCGGGCATCACGCCCTTCGGCCGCCCGGTGGTGCCCGACGAGTAGAGCAGGTCGGTCCCCGCACTCTCGTCGGCGATCGGGGTAACCGGATGCCCCGCCACCGCCGCGGACCAGTCGCCGAACCGGTCGTAACCACCGTCCCACACGAACGCCGCCAGTTCGGGATGCCCGGCCAGCGCCTCGCGCGCCAGATCGCGGCAGGTGGGCGATACGACCAGCAACTTCGCCCCCGAGTCACCAAGGATATAGGCGATATCGCGCGCGCTCAGCTTGTTCGAGATTGCGGTCTGGTACAGCCCGGTGCGCTGCGCGGCCCAGCCGAACACGAACACCTCCGGCGCGTTGGCGAACAGCGTCGCGACGACGTCGCCGTGCTTCAGCCCCAGGCTGCGCAACTGCCACGCACTGGCATTCGATCGTTCGTCGAGTTGCCGATAGCTCAGGCGATCGCCGCTCTCGGCCATGACGACCGCCGCCTTGTCCGGCCACCGGACGGCATGTTCAGCCGGGTGCATCTGTCCTCTCCATCGTATTTTGTACCCGGAGGAACCACGCGTGCGGACCGGCGGCAATCGCCGCGCAAGAAATGTCGAAATCGGCGCGCGCGACGAACAATCGTCAGCGCGGCGCGACCCCCTCGATCAACATCGCGACCATCCGCTCCGCCACCTCGGTCGCGCCCAGCGTACCGCCGGGCACGAACCAGCGCGCGGGCCAGTTGAGCGCGCCAGCCAGCGCGAACGCCAGCAACTTCGGATCATCCGCCACGACCGATCCGTCCGCGATCCCCGCCGCGATCAGGTCGCGCAGCGCATCGTCGATCTCACGCTTCAGGCTGCGGAAGCGCGCTGCACTGTCGGGCGACAGCGCCTCGTCGCCGGTGCGGATCACGCAGCGTCCGAAATCGTCCATGTTGATCCGCGCATAACGGATCAGGAAGTCGCGCAGGCGGTCGATCCCCCGCCCCGGCTCCGCCGCCGCGACCGCCGCCGCCTCACGCAACTGCCCCAACCCGATCGACACGCATTCCAGCAGCACCTGATCCTTGTTGCCGAGGTGGTGGTAGATTGTCGGTTTCGACACGCCCAGGCTGGCCGCGACATCATCGAGCGACGTCGCGTGAAAGCCGTGTTCGTTGAACATCCTGACCGCCGCCAGCAACAGCGCGTCGCGCTTCGCCGCGCGGCTGGCAAGCCGCTGCGCACGGTCGGGGAACGGCGATGGCGGCTCGGCGGGCATCGTTTTGGCCATGCCGGACTATTGACACCCGACCCGCGGGAACGCAACCTACTCATCAGTAGCATTTAGTCGGAACGGTAGATGATTCTTTCCGAGACCCAGACCGCCATCCGCGACACGGTGCGCAGCTTCGCGCAGGAACAGGTGCGCCCGCACGGCGCCGCCTATGAGGCAGCGGGCGGCTTCCCGCCCGAGCTGTTCCGCGAACTGGGCGCGATGGGGTTGCTGGGAATGACCGCGCCTGCCGAGCTGGGCGGCGCGGCGGCGGATTACGTGTCCTATGCGCTCGCGCTGATCGAGATCGCCGCCGCCGACGGCGCGCTGTCGACGATCGTGTCGATCCAGAATTCGATCATGGTGTCGGGGCTGCTCAAGGACGCCTCCCCCGCGCAACGCGAGCGCTGGCTGCCCCCGCTGATCGCCGGCGACGCCATCGGGGCGTTTGCGCTCACCGAGGCGGATGCCGGGTCGGACGCCGCCGCGCTGCGCACCCGCGCGACGCGGGTCGCGGGCGGCTGGCAACTCGATGGCGCGAAACAGTTCATCACCTCGGGGCGGATCGCCAAGGTGGCGATGGTGATCGCGGTCACCGACCCCGCGGCGGGGCGCAAGGGCATGTCGGCGTTCCTCGTGCCGACCGACACGCCAGGCTATTCGGTCGACAAGGTCGAGCACAAATTGGGACAGGCCGCGTCGGACACCTGCGCCTTGCGCTTCGACGCCTGCATGGTCCCCGACGACGCGCTGCTCGGCGCGGAGCGGCGCGGCTATGCGATCGCGCTGTCCAATCTGGAGGCGGGGCGGATCGGCATCGCCGCGCAGTCGGTCGGGATGGCGCAGGCGGCGCTCGACATTGCGATCGATTATGCGCGCGACCGGGCGAGTTTCGGCAAGCCGATCATCGAGCATCAGGCGGTCGGCTTCCGGCTAGCCGATCTCGCCACGCGGCTGGAGGCGGCACGGCTGATGGTGCTGCACGCCGCCGCGCTGAAGGATGCCGGGCAACCCGCGCTACAGGCGGCGTCGATGGCGAAGCTGTTCGCGTCCGAAGCGGCGGAGGCGATCGTCTCGGGCGCGATCCAGACGCTCGGCGGCTACGGTTATCTCGAGGAATATGGCCTCGCCAAGATCTACCGCGATGTGCGCGTCTGCCAGATCTACGAGGGCACGTCGGACATCCAGCGAATGGTGATCGCACGCGGCCTCTGACGAACGAAAATATACAGGAGAGAGTGGGATATGCGGATTGAGGGCATGGCCGCCATCGTCACCGGCGGCGCTTCGGGGCTGGGCGGCGGCACCGCGAGGCGACTCGCCGCGGCCGGGTCGAAGGTCGCGATCTTCGACCTGAACGCCGACATGGGCGAGGCGCTGGCGACGGAGATCGGCGGCCACTTCGTGCGCGTCGACGTGACCGACGAAGACGCGGTCGCGAACGCCATCGCGGAGGCCGAGGCGGTCAACGGCAAGGCCCGCATCCTCGTCAATTGCGCCGGGATCGGACAGCCTGCGAAGGTGATCGATCGCGAGGGCCAGCCGCTTCCGCTCGCGTCGTTCGCGAAGATCATGACCATCAACCTGCTCGGCACCTTCAACGTGCTGTCGAAGTTCGCCGCCGCGCTGCACGCCGCCGATCCGGTCGGCGAGGAACGCGGCGTGGTCGTCAACACCGCCTCGGTCGCGGCCTATGACGGGCAGATCGGCCAGGCCGCCTACGCCGCGTCGAAGGGCGGCGTGGTCGGCATGACGCTGCCGATCGCGCGTGAGCTGGCGCGCTACGGCATTCGCGTGATGACGATCGCGCCGGGCATCTTCTGGACGCCGCTACTCGCGACGCTGCCGCAGGAGGCGCAGGACTCGCTCGGCGCGCAGGTGCCCTTCCCCTCGCGGCTCGGGCAGCCCGACGAATATGCGCGGCTGGTCGAGGCGATCGTCACCAACCCGATGCTCAACGGCGAGACGATCCGGCTGGACGGCGCGATCCGCATGGCGCCGCGATGAGCGCGCGCGCGGAGGAAATCGGCGCGCGGGTCGCGGCGTTCGTGCGCGAAGTGGTCGTGTCCTACGAACACGACCCGCGCCGCACCGCACACGGGCCGAGCGATGAACTGGTCACCGAACTGCGCGAGAAGGCGCGCGCGGCGGGGGTGCTGACCCCGCACATCCTGCCCGACGGCACGCACCTGACGCAGCGCGAGACGGCATATGTCCTGCGCCAGTCCGGCCTGTCGCCACTCGGCCCGCTGGCGGTCAACACCGCCGCGCCCGACGAGGGCAATATGTACCTGCTCGGCAAGGTCGGCACGCCGGAACAGAAGCGCCGCTTCCTCGACCCGCTGGTGCGCGGCGAGGCGCGGTCGGCGTTCTTCATGACCGAACCCGCCGAGGACGGCGGTGCCGGCTCCGACCCGTCGATGATGCAGACCACCGCCACGCTTGATGGCAATCACTGGGTCGTCGACGGGCGCAAGGCGTTCATCACCGGCGCGGACGGCGCGGCGATAGGGATCGTCATGGCGAAGTCGAATGACGGCGCGTGCATGTTCCTGGTCGACCTGCCCGATCCGGCGATCGTGATCGAACGCGTGCTGGACACGATCGACAACTCGATGCCCGGCGGCCATGCGGTGGTACGCATCGACAACCTCCGCGTCCCCGCCGACCAGATCCTGGGGCACAGCGGCGAGGGCTTCAAGTACGCGCAGATCCGCCTCGCCCCCGCCCGGCTGTCGCATTGCATGCGCTGGCTGGGGGCGTGCGTCCGCGCGAACGAGATCGCGACCGATTACGCGTGCCGGCGCCACGCGTTCGGCAAGCCGCTGATCGACCACGAGGGCGCCGGCTTCATGCTGGCCGACAATCTGATCGACCTGAAACAGGCCGAGCTGATGGTCGACTGGTGCGCCGACGTGCTCGACGGCGGCGCGAACGGCGGCGCGGAAAGCTCGATGGCCAAGGTCGCGGTGTCGGAGGCGCTGATGCGCGTCGCGGATCGCTGCGTCCAGGTGATGGGCGGTACGGGCGTAACGGGCGACACGATCGTCGAGCAGGTGTTTCGCGAAATCCGCGCCTTCCGCATCTACGACGGCCCGACCGAGGTCCACAAATGGAGCCTCGCCAAGAAGATCAAGCGCGACCGGAAGGACGCGAAATGACGTACCGCTACATCAAGGTCACGCGCGAGGGGCGGCTGACGATCGTCACGATCGACCGGCCGGAAGCGCACAACGCGCTGAACGCCGCTGCACATGACGAACTCGCCGCCGCGTTCGACGCCTTCGCCGCCGATCCCGAACAATGGGTCGCGATCATCACCGGCGCGGGCGAGAAGGCGTTCTGCGCCGGCCACGACCTGAAGCAGCAGGCGTCGGGCGGCGGGATGTCGACCCCGGCGACCGGCTTCGCCGGGCTGACCGCGCGCTTCGACATGGCCAAGCCGGTGATCGCCGCGGTCAACGGCGTCGCGATGGGCGGCGGGTTCGAGATCGCGCTGGCCTGCGACCTGATCGTCGCGGCACGCTCGGCGTCGTTCGCGCTGCCCGAGCCACGCGTCGGGCTGGCGGCACTGGCGGGCGGGTTGCAGCGGCTGCCCCGCGTCGTCGGCCTCAAGAATGCGATGGGGATGATGCTGACCGGGCGACGCGTCGGCGCGGAGGAAGGCCAGCGGCTCGGCTTCGTCAACGAGGTCGTCGATGGCGACATGCTGGCGGCGGCGCGGCGCTGGGCAACCGAGATCCTCGCGTGCAGCCCGATGGCGGTGCGCGCCACCAAGGAAGCGGTATTGCGCGGGCTCGACACCCCAGCCGAACGTTTCCTGCGCGAGCAATGGGAGTATCCCGCCATCGCCGCGATGATGACGTCGCAGGACGCGGTGGAGGGACCGGCGGCGTTCGCGGAAAAGCGCACCCCCGCATGGACCGGGCGATGACCGGCGCGCTCAGCCAGGCCGCCAACGCCGGCACTACCGCGGTCCGCGACGCGCATCGCTTCGACGAAGCCGCGCTCGCCGCGTGGATGGCGGAGCATGTCGTGGGCTTCGCAGGGCCGCTGACGGTCGAGCAATTCAAGGGCGGCCAGTCCAACCCGACCTATCGGCTGCACACCCCGACCGCCGCCTATGTGCTGCGCCGCAAGCCGCCCGGTTCGCTGCTGAAGGGCGCGCACGACGTGCTGCGTGAGGCGCGCATCCTCACCGCACTGGCGAAGACGATTGTCCCGGTCGCGCCGATCCATGGCGTCTGCGCAGACGACGACGTGATCGGCACGCCCTTCTTCGTCATGGGACTGGTCGAGGGCCGCATCTTCTGGGACGCCACCTTCCCCGACGTGTCGCGGGAGCATCGCGCCGCCTGTTTCGACGCGATGAACGCCACGCTCGCGGCGCTGCACGGCGTCGATTACGAAGCGGTCGGGCTCGGCGATTACGGCCGCCCCGGCAACTACTTCGCACGGCAGATCGCGCGCTGGTCCCGGCAGTATCGCGAAGACACCGACGCCGGGTGCGACCCCGCGATGGACGCGCTGGTCGAGTGGCTGCCTGCGAACATCCCGACCGACGACGAAACGCGGATCGTCCATGGCGATTTCCGCTGCGACAACATGATCTTCCACCCGACCGAACCGCGCATCCTCGCGGTGCTCGACTGGGAATTGTCGACGCTCGGCCATCCGCTCGCCGACTTCGCCTATCACGCGATGATGTACCGGATGCCGCCCGAGATCGTCGCGGGGCTTGCAGGCGCCGACATCGCCGCGCTCGGCATCCCGACCGAGCAGGACTATATCGCGGCCTATTGCGCGCGCACCGGGCGCGCGGCGATCCCGGACTACGACTTCTACGTCGCGTTCAACTTCTTCCGGCTGGCGGCAATCTTCCACGGGATCAAGGGCCGCGTAATCCGCGGCACCGCCGCCTCCGCGCACGCACGCAACCGCGCCGCCAGCTTTCCGCAGGTCGCCCGTCTGGCCCTTGACGCGATGGAGGCCTGTCGATGACCACCGTCCTCCTGCACCGCGACGGCGCGGTCGCGCGCATCGTGCTGAACCGTCCCGAAAGCGGCAACGCCATCGATCCCGCGCTGGCGGACCGGCTTGCCGAGGTCGCGGCGGACGTCGCCGCCGACCCCGCGATCCGCTGCGTCGTGCTGACCGGCGCTGGCCGACTGTTCTGCGCGGGCGGTGACGTCTCCGCGATGGCCGCGGCGGGCGATGCGGCCAACGCGTTCCTGCGCGCGCTGGCCGACACGCTCCACAGCGCGCTCAGGACATTGGCCACGATGCCCAAGCCGCTGATCGTGGCGGTCAACGGCCCCGCCGCCGGGGCGGGCCTCAGTCTGGCGCTGCTCGGCGACGTGGTGATCGCGGCACGCTCCGCACATTTTACCGCCGCCTATACCGCGATCGGCCTGACGCCCGATGGCGGGATGAGCTGGCTGCTCCCGCGCATCGTCGGTCTGCGCCGCGCGCAGGCGATGATCCTCACGAACCAGCGTGTTTCGGCGGAAGAGGCAGCGCAGCTGGACATGGTCACCTGCCTCGCCGACGACGCCAACCTCGACATCGTCGTGGCCGACTTCGCTGCGCGGCTGGTGGCGGCACCGACCGCGGCGATCGGCGCGGCGCGCGCCCTGATCCTCGACGGCGCCACCGCCACCTTCTCCGATCATCTCGATCGCGAAGCCGCGACCATCGCCGTCGCCGGCGACCAAGCCGAAGCGCGCGAGGGCATCGCCGCCCTGCTCGCGCGCCGCAAACCCTCGTTCGAAGGAGCCTGATCCGATGGCCGAAGCCTATATCGTCGATGCCGTCCGAACCGCCGGGGGCCGCCGCAACGGCCGGCTGGCTGGCGTCCACCCCGCCGATCTCGGCGCGGCGGTGCTCGACGCGTTGGTCGATCGCACCGGCATCGACCCGGCGGCGATCGACGACGTGATCCTCGGCTGCGTCACGCAGGCCGGGGAGCAGTCCTTCGCGTTCGGGCGCAACGTCGTCTTCGCCTCGAAACTGCCCGACAGCGTTCCCGCCGTAACGATCGACCGCCAGTGCGGATCGTCGCAACAGGCGATCCACTTCGCTGCGCAGGCGGTCATGTCGGGCACGCAGGACGTGGTGATCGCGGCGGGCGCGGAGAGCATGTCGCGCGTGCCGATGTTCTCGAACCTGTCGCTTCACCAGAAGGAAGGGATCGGCATCGGCCCGGTCAGCGAAAGCATCGCCGCACGCTTCGGCATCGCGGAATTCAGCCAGTTCAAGGGCGCGGAGATGATCGCGCGAAAGCACGGCTTCGACCGCGTCGCGCTCGACCGCTTCGCGCTGGAAAGCCACCGCCGCGCCGCCGCCGCGACCGAGGCGGGCGCGTTCGATGCGGAGATCGTCCCGGTGCTGGTCGATGGCGAACCGCACGTCCGCGACGAGGGCATCCGCTACGACGCGACGCTGGAGAGCATTGGCGCGGTGAAGCTGCTGGCGGAGGGCGGCGTCATCTCCGCCGCCAACGCCAGCCAGATCTGCGACGGGGCGAGCGGCGTGCTGGTCGTCAGCGAGCGCGCGCTCAAGGAACACGGCCTGACCCCGATCGCGCGGATCGTCGACATGACCGTCACCGCGGGCGACCCGGTCATCATGCTGGAGGAGCCGCTGTTCGCCACCGACAAGGCGCTCAAGAAGAGCGGGCTGTCGATCGATGCGATCGACCTCTACGAGGTGAATGAAGCGTTCGCGCCGGTGCCGCTCGCTTGGGCCGGGCACGTCGGCGCGGACCCGGCGAGGCTGAACGTCAACGGCGGCGCGATCGCGCTCGGCCATCCGCTGGGTGCAAGCGGCACCAAGCTGATGACGACGCTGATCCACGCGCTCCGTGCCCGTGGCAAGCGCTACGGCCTGCAAACGATGTGCGAAGGCGGCGGGATCGCCAACGTGACCATCGTCGAGGCGCTGTGATGGCGCTGCGGACACGCATTACCGAGCTGCTCGGGATCGAACATCCGATCGTTCAGGGCGGGATGATGTGGGTCGGGCGCGCCGAACTCGCTGCCGCGGTCTCGAACGCCGGCGGGCTGGGCATCCTGACAGCGCTGACCCAGCCGACCCCTGACGATTTGCGTCGTGAGATCGCGCGCTGCCGGACGCTCACCGACAAGCCGTTCGGCGTGAACCTGACCATCCTCCCCTCGGTCAGCCCCCCGCCCTATGCCGAATACCGGCAGGCGATCATCGACATGGGCGTCACCATCGTCGAAACCGCCGGACATCGTCCGCAGGAGCATGTCGAGCATTTCAAGGCGCACGGGCTGACCGTGATCCACAAATGCACAGCCGTCCGCCACGCATTGTCGGCGGAGCGGATGGGCGTCGACGCGATCTCGATCGACGGTTTCGAATGCGCCGGCCATCCCGGCGAGGACGATATTCCGGGGCTGATCCTGATCCCTGCCGCCGCGGACAAGGTGACGGTACCGATGCTGGCCAGCGGCGGGTTCGGCGATGGGCGCGGGCTGGTCGCGGCGCTCGCGCTGGGTGCGGAGGGGATCAACATGGGGACGCGCTTCTGCGCGACGGTCGAGGCGCCGATCCACGACGCGGTCAAGCAGCTGATTGTCGCCAATGACGAGCGTGCGACGAACCTGATCTTCCGCCGCTTCCACAATACCGGGCGCGTCGCGAGGACGAGCGTGTCCGACAAGGTGGTCGCAATTTCCTCGCAACCCGAGGCGGTGTTCGAGGACATTCGCCCCCTCGTATCGGGTGCGAAGGGCCGCATCGCGCTGGAGACCGGCGATCTCGATGCCGGGCTGGTCTGGGCCGGACAGGTGCAGGGGCTGATCCACGACGTGCCCACCTGTCGCGAGCTGATCGAGCGGATCGTCGGCGAGGCGGAGGCGATCATCGCCGCGCGGCTCTCCGGCTTCCGCGCGGCTGCCTGAGATGGGCGCGCTCACCGGGCTGCGCGTGGTCGAGTTCGCCGGCATCGGGCCGGGCCCGCATTGCGCGATGATGCTCGCCGATCATGGCGCCGAGGTGATCCGCATCGATCGCGAAGGCGGCAACGGCTGGCCCAACCCGATCATGGATCGCGGGCGCATCACAATGACGCTCGACATCCGCACCGACGCCGGACGCACCGCCGCGCTCGACCAGTGTGACCGTGCCGACGTGGTCATCGAGGGGTTCCGGCCCGGCGTCATGGAACGGCTCGGCCTCGGCCCGGAGGTGGTGCTCGCACGCAATCCTGCGCTGGTCTATGGCCGGATGACCGGCTGGGGACAGGACGGTCCGCTGGCGCGCCGCGCCGGGCACGACATCAACTACATCGCGCTGACCGGCGCACTGGACGCGATCGGCGAACCGGGCCGCCGCGCGATTCCGCCGCTCAACCTGGTCGGCGATTTCGGCGGCGGATCGATGTTCCTCGCCTTCGGCATCCTCGCCGCCTTGTGGGAGCGGGAGCGATCCGGGCAAGGACAGGTGGTCGACGCCGCGATTGTCGACGGGGTCAGCCACCTCATGACGATGTTCACCGGCCTGCTGCCGTCCGGCCGCCTCTCGCTCGACCGCGCGCACAACATGCTCGGCGGCAGCGCACCCTTCTATCGCACCTACAAATGCGCGGACGATCGCGAGGTCGCCGTGGGCGCGATCGAACCGGCGTTCTGGTCGCAACTGCTCGACATTCTAGGCCTGACCGACACCGGCCTGTCCCAACGCGAACAGGATTGGCCGAAGACGACCGAAACGCTCGAAAACACGTTCCTGACCGCTCCCCGTGACCACTGGATACAGCTGTTCCGCGACACCGATGCGTGCGTAACACCCGTCCTATCGGCTCAGGAAGCGACACGCGACGAGCATCTCACCGCACGAAACACCTTCATCAACCAGCAAAACCTTGCCCAAGCCACCGCCGCCCCCCGCCTGTCACGCACACCTAGCGCGGCTCAAACAGGCCGCTAAAAATCTTATCCGCTTGTCACCGGGCCTGCACCTATCAGCAGTTGATGAAGCGCTCGTGCGTGCCCTCCGCTATCGCCACTGGCATGAACTTCGAACAGTCCTCCCTCAACCGCCGCAACAGCATCTTGCTAGTTCGGCGCCATCATGACCATCATTCTTGAGCTGGTAGATGCCTTAAAGCTTGCAGATTCCTATGTTCAGGCTGGCCTGATACCGCATCAAACGACCGATGCGCATGCATGGCCTGAGGGCGCGTCCGCGACGTCGTGGCCTGCTCAAGCACGGTGGTTTGCGGTCGGTCGTTGCCGACAACATCCTCGACCGCCAGTTCCCCGCCGAGGCGCCCAGACAGCGGTTGATCGGCGACTTCCCCTACAATCTGGACCGGTACTCCGAAGCTTGCAGCCTTCCCCAAAGCTTCTCGATAAAACGGAGCCGCGTCGCGGTTGGGGAGGTCGGAAGCACGGGAAATGCAGGCTCGGTTTCCTGATGCCTCCTGGTCTGATCATCTTACGATGAGCCGGGAAGAGGCCGTCGTCCGCCGCCCGCGGTAACGGCCTAGGAGACCCACACCCGGACGCCGAGCGCGGCTTAGCCCCTTCCCAGAACCGGACGCCCATTCATCTACTCGGGGCAACCGCCAAACCGCTCGTCGCTAGCGGCGGATCCGAGCTGATCCATTAGGGGCAGTCTCCCTCAGCAACGCAGTCGCGATCCAAAAATATGGTATGTGAGCAGGAGAGCATGTTGCTCGAGATACGGCATCGGGCGCCGTCAAATCCCACTCGCAATGATCGGTACCCCGACCGCTTCAGCGACGTTGGCCCTTCCCCGGGACGCTCCGCGCCTATTCTGATCTTACTTGGCCACCTGTCTTGGTGAAAGCGTCTTTTGAAGATCGGTGATAATCTCGCGTTCAAAGGGATGCAGATCGATCCCGGGTAGACGTAAAGCTGCAACGGCGAGCACCAGGGCGTCGTTCAGCGTCTCGGGGTCGCCCCCGGCGGCGGCCAGCTTCCGCGCGGTTTCCGGGGGGACTCCGTACTCGTCCAGCGCGAAGGCGTTCGCGTTCATGAACAGGCTCCCCGCTCGAGAGGCCAGCAGGTTGTAGTCTCCCACCGTCGTCCGCCCGGCGCGCGTCAGCACTTCTGCCTGTATGTGACTGATTGCCATCAAACTGCGAGGAAACGTGTAGCCGACGTACCGCCGCATGAACTGCAAAGTCTTCTCGACGGACTCGCTTGTCGTCTGATATTCAGATTTGTTCTCCAAGCGGTGATCAATGTAGGAGCGAAAGGTCTTCGCGACGCGGAGCCTGTCGAGCTCCGCCTTGAGCGCCTTCCCGCTCTTGATGCCGTATTGGCTCAGCGCGGCCCCATCGAGGTGGTCGTGTATGAGTTCACAGACCATCCTCAGCTGGAAGGGCTGGGGCATTCCGGACCAGACGAGCGCGTCCTCGAGCAGGACGATGTCTCTCGAAATTACGTCGTGGAGGGCGTATTGCCGTCCGAGCTCAATGTGCCGGTTCAGACGGAGGGTCTGGATGGAGAGAGGGCTCGACGCGATGATTTCGCCGACGCGCGCCTTCGATACCGGCGTCAGCTCCTCCTCCGGTAGTTCCAGGATGAGGGAGGCGGGGGTGTTCTCGTCCTGTCGGCCGACGGCGACGTCGACGGATAGCGCCTCGTCGGCGGGAGCGGCTTCCAGAACGAACACCTTGCCGATGAAGTATCGACGCATGCGGCCGGCACGTCCTGCGATGTTGCGGAACGTGAAGTTGTCGAAACCGGTCGTCTTCACCCGACGATCGTAAACGATGACGTTCTCCGCCACGGTGTTGATACCCTCGATGAGGGTCGACGTGCAGATGATGTGCCGGATGTCGCCCGCGTCGAAGGCGCGAACCATGTATTGCTGGATTGCGCGGGGGACGTTCCCGTGATGTATTCCGAGACCTCGTTCGAGCGCCCTAGTTAGTATCCACTCGCCCGGATATTCGCGCCGCAGCCAGTCCACGGCGTCGGCGGTCGCCTCGCTCAGCTCGAAGGAGCCGTGCGCGAGCAGATGCTCGGCGAGCAGGCTGGCCCGCGGCGGGGACTGACAGTAGATCAGCGTCGGACTCTCGAGGTCGGAGCACAGCTCGATCAGCTTGTCCTTCCGCTCGTCGCTGTTGTCCGGATAGCTGAATTCGACGATGTCGAGCGCGACGGTCGAGAATTCGGATGGAACGAATACGGGATTGTAGCGGGCGGCTATGCCGACCACCGCGCCGACCGTCGGACCGATGAGGTAGAACTGCGCTCCCTGTCCCGCCAGCCGCGCGAAGATCAGATTGAGGTCCACGGCGCGATCCGGGTCCTTGTCACCGACGATCAGCTTGTAGAACTCGTCGATGACGAAGAACTCGACCGATCCCAGGTCGTCTCGGGCCAGCGCGCGTTCTTGGGTCAGCACGAAGACGGCCGGTCGGTGGGGATCCGGAGTCTGGCTGGGATGGGTGATGATATCATGGCTCGCCGCGAAGCGTCCCCCCAGTCGACGACGCGTCTCGTCGATTAGCGCGATCGTCGGCACGATGATCGCGATGTGCCGAAAGCGGCCCGTGGCGATGACGGCGTCCACGACGAGGCTCTTCCCGACGCTTGTCGTCGCGCTGAGGACCACGTTGCGCCTGCGCAGGAGGTCGTGGAAGATCTGCAGCTGTAGGGTATGGAACAGCAGGTCGCCGTCCGGAACAGGCGCACGATGGGCCTCCAGCACGTAGAAGTCGTCGATGGACCGGTTCTGCTCCGGATCGGCGTAGGGAATCAGGCCGACGACGCGGACGAGGCTGTCGAGGAGCGGGATGAAGTCCGGTCGAATTCGATCTCTTATCGCGAGCGCTCGGATCACGAGGTCTCTCGCGGTGGACTGCCGGCCGCTGTCGTTCGCCAGCGCGCTGATCGTCCGGAGCACTCCGAAGGTGTCTTCGGGAGAGATGCGGTCGCCGGCTAGCGCCCCCCTTGCTTCCTCGGGGGTCATCGACCGGCTCTCAGGGCCGTCTCGAACGCCCGGGCGAGCGTGGCGGCGCACTCGACGGGGATCAGGAAGATGTGGATGCGGACATCCCCGAAGTCGACGTGGAGTTCCGCCTTTAGCTTCTCGTATATGCCTTCGGCCTCGGCACGCAGCCCTTCGAGGTAATCCGCCGAGAAGCCGCGGCCTAGGGTCGCGCTGTCGTAGGCGATCAACAGGGGAACGTGGAGGACGGCCAGTAGGTCGTCGACCCTGCCGTGCGCCGCCATGGATCTGCCGAGCTCGTGATCGCTAAGATGGGCGGGGTGGCGCAGCTGAAGTATGATCTCCCGTTCCTCCCTGAGCACGTTCCGATCGAGGGAGGCCTTGAGGCTCGCGGCCACGGCGGACGGAAGGGCGGCCCTGTCCGCCGCGACGGTGACCCTGGTCTGTCCCAGCCAAAGCTGGTCGCCGGCATCATCGAAGACAATGTGCGCGCTTCCGAACGTCATCAGGCCTCCGCTCATGTGGAATATCTTACAGGCGATCGGCTCCGAACCGTGGTGGTGCCTGAGGATGGCATGGAGCATCAGCTCGGTCAGTAGCTCCTGCGTCGGCAGCGCGCCCCGCGCGTCGCAGGCCCTAATCGCCCGTGACAGAACGGCGCGCGCGGACAGGTGGTCGAAGGTCGCCAGAATCTCGGGCGGAAGCACCACCTCGGGTATCCAGTCGATGAGGTGGCGGACGAGTTCCTCGGAGCGCCAGCGCTCGCCGTCGTATTCGACGTCGTAGGCAGCGAGCGTGCGGCTGATGGCGCTCTCGTCGGAGAGCATGAAGCGGGAGAAGAACTCGTCCGTTCTCACGCGGTAGACCTTGACGGTCCTCCGCGTCTCCGCCGCGAAGGCGGCGATGCGACCTCGCCACCATGCCCGGGCAGCCTCCCGGGAGATGCGCTTGCGTTCGGGTGTGAGGACGCGGGACGCATCGCCCGCGTCGATCACAATGTTCAGCAGCTGTCCGTAGGCCGCCTCCACGTCGACGGTGCTCGGTCGCTCGCCCTGCTTGTTCGCGAGCTTGTGCAGTTCCAGCGTGTTCCGGTCTGCAAGCCTCGCGAGATCCGGCTCCACCTCCCACAGGAGCCTGTCGCACCAGTCGCCGAGGCTACGGCCGTTGATAGACCTGAAGCTGGGATACCTCTTGGCGATTGATGCGCTGGCGGCCTGGAGGGCCGCGTCGGTGGGGGACCTCGAACCAGGAGGCCTCTTGAACGAGGCAAGGTTGCCCCTCGGCTCCCGATTCGTGACTATGCGGAACGACGGTTCGCCCGGGTGGGCGTCGCAGGCAAGCGAGCGTTCGGCGATCGAGCTCCCCTCCCTGCCATCCTCGCGCGCCAGGAGCGCCGTCGCCGTCCACTTGTCCTCATTGTCGGTCGTCTTTACCTGCACATATTCATTGTCGGTCCCGCCGTCGGCAGCCGAGCGGCGGATGGTTATGTCGTCGGCCGTCTCGCATTCGATCTGCGCAATGCCCGGATCCGATAGCATCGCGATGACGTAGCTCGCTGCGACGTGGTCCTGGTGCTTCTGCCCGCGTCGTCCGGCAACTCCCCCTGCATCGGAGGCCGTCGCTGGATCGATCAAGCTGTCGAATGGCATAAAGGCGAGTTTCCGACCGGTAGGCGGTTCACCACCTAAGCGCATGATGCCGATCGTTTGATGATCCCGTCAAGGCGGCTATGGTGCTGGGACGTTAACCAAGTTGGGTCGCGATGCCGAAGAAGTCTGTAAGTCTCGACAACGGCCGCATGTGGCCGTCCCAGAAGGCCGCGGAGATCTATTTCAGGGAAATCCGGGACCGATATCCCGTCGGAGGGACTGTCACCGCCGAAACGGATCATGACGATCTGCTCGCCCTAATTCGACGGCACGATCTTTTGGTCGCCGACGGCCCAGCGAAGGAGGGTGTCGGCGTCCGACGCTTCGAAGTTCGGAGGAACTTTACCAACGGCGGCCACACCCTCGGGTTTTGGATCATCCGGACGGATGGGACCGAGACCGACTTTAGCTTCATAAGAGCGGTGGCAGGCGCCCCACGTCCTCTCTCCAGTCAGCTGACTGACGCCTGCCGCGAGCTCGTGCGCGACGATCTGGAGAGCGCCCGCATCGAATACTTCGCGCTTCACGCGGATGGTACGGGCCGCGTGGAATGCGGGATCACCGGAGCCATGATCCCCGAAAGGGGTAGCGGGTTCGAATACGTTGGACGCAGTTTCTCTTCCATCGTCTCGGACTGGGCGCTCTCAAACGGCTGGCACGAGGGTCCGCCACCGGGGACACTGACTGCGCCCGCCGATGCGCAGACCGCAGTAGTCTTCGCCGACCGCGCGGCTGCTGCCGATTTCCGTCGCTTCCATCGCGCGCATGCCCGCGTCGTGATCGTGGATCGCGAGGCCAGGGGCGGGACGGTCCGCGATGACGCCGTGATGCTCGAGTTTTGAAGAGGCTGTTCGAAACCGGTTCGGAAGGCCGCCCATCCACTCAAAAGACCCACAAGCCGTCATTCACGGCCGTTTGAGCGCCGCCCAAAATCGGTCAATCGCTCAGATGCTGCGTCACGGCTGAACTGAGGCGGCAGCGGACTAACCGGTTTTAACGGCACTATCGCTCAAGCGGTCATTGAGATCACTCGTGGCGCAAGGCCTCTATGCGCGACAGTTTGGCACGCCGATGCGTGACGGCAAGCGCGCACGATCATCGCAGCTCATGATCGATGAAATTTGGCGCCAGGTTCACCGCCTCGATCCGATGCTTACCGGAATCTTTGGCAAGTGGATGCAGGATGAACGTCACGCCGTCAAGAACTGCGTCTTGAACCGGCCGAACCAGGCTCTCGCCATGGACGAATATGGCGCGTCATCGGCGGTCGTGGCCTTGATCTCGGCGAGGGTGCGATCCCGGAGAAGTCTTAGGCGGGCGGCGACACCCGCGGCGGGTGTTCCGGCGAGCGTCGCTGCGACTGCGGGGTCTTCCAGTTCCTGGATCGACGAGGCCAGATCGATCACCATGTCCCCGAGATATTCAAGACGGCGCAACAACCGCGTGCGATCCTCGACCAGCTTCTGGCGGTTGAGACCGTAGACCTGGATCGACACAGCGCCGCGCTCGGCGTGAGGCTGGTCGCCAGCAGGAAGTATTAACCCGGCGGGGTATTTGGGATCAAAGCTATAGGCTAGGCTACTGGCCGGGTCGTCGCGACACGGGTTCAGCAGAAGGGCATGTTCGTCGCTGAAGTCCATTGCGTTGTAGACTGCCCGCGCACCCGAGCCGGCGAGTGGAAAACTATCCTTTTTGCCAGCTTGACCGCTGATCGGTTTGGAGGTGCGCGCAAGTTCTTCGAGGTTGGTAGAGACCTCGAAGATCCGCTGCCCGCGCTTCCGGTTACAGTCGATGCAACTGGGTAGGAGATTGTCCCAGTCCATGGCGACCCACCAATAGCCGCCATGCGCCGGATCCTCCGCAACCGCGCCCTTCGGGCGATAATGTTCGATATCGACTGGCGCGGTCGCGGAGTAGGATGTTTCGCAGTAAGCGCATTTGCCGTGGAAGAGCTGTTCAAGCGCGCGCCGGACATCAGCACGCTTATATGCCTTATATTCGAACGCCTTTTTCGGTTGTGGTTTGCCGCGATGCTCCACGGCGGCAAGCAATTCCTTCGGTCCCGCCTCCCCTGGCAGGAGGGACTTAGGGGCATGCACCGCATCGCGTGCGACCTTGCGCACGGTTAGAGCGTCTCGAGCGCGCGCAGGATCTCGGCCTTCGCGTCGTCTCGCAGTTTTGCCAATGTCTTGCTGCTCGCATCACGGCGCTTCTGCAGATACTCTGCTACCGCGCCTTGCACGAGTTGATGGACTTCGCTGGAGCCCACCGGCAGCGCCATTGCGATGTCCTCTTCGAATTTCTGAAGGACCACGGCATCCGTGCCCTGCAGGCTCTTGTCTTCCCTGCTTCGGATCAACTCGGCGATGTGCGCGAGCCGGCGATCGGAACTTGCGTCATCGCTCGACAGTAGCTGGAAGAAATCCGAGGTCAGCAGCTGCTCGATGCGCATGTTGGCGACTTCCGGCAGGCCCGCCATCTGTTCAACGAGGATCGGCAGATTGCTTGCCTGGTCGCTGTCATTCGACGCCACGCGCTGGAGGACGCAGACTTCCCCGTTGCTCATGCCGCGCAGGCACAGCGGATCGTGCGTGGTGACGATGAAAGTCATTCCCGGCAAGGCTTTGCGCAGGCTGGTCATCACCTGGACTTTCCAGCGTGGATGCAGATGGGCCTCGATCTCATCGATGAGCACGATGCCCTGCGCGGTCTCGAAGCTCTCGAACTTCTCATAGACTTGCGGGTCCAGCAGACCACGCATGATGTCGCACACCATGGCCAGCATTGATCGGTAGCCCGACGATACCGATTGCAGCGGTGCCTTGTTGTAGCGCACCTGGCCATCGGGATCGGTGATCGAGGTGACCATCCGCAGCTGGCTGCCGACTTTCTGGATCACATCGAATGCGCCCTCGATCGACAGCAAGTCGTGGAGCGTCCGGATCACCAGATTGAAAGTGTCCGCGGGCAGGCTTTTGAGCCACGGCTCGGGGTTGGACAGCGTGCTCCCGTCGAACAGGTTGCGGATGTGCTTGTGAGGCGCGGAACGGCGTGACTGGATAAGATATCGGCGGAACGCACCATAGGCGAATACCGGAACCTGTTGATTGCCGAACTCGCTTCTCACAATCGGCGAGCCCTGATCGATTGTCAGACTGATAGACTGGTTGTTGACCAGGGTGACCTTGATATCCGCGCGCTTAGGACTCGTCTTACGGTCTCCCCCCATTTGCGAGGCATCGAGCACAAGCTGCGACCAAGGCAATTCGAGCGCGGTGCGCGCCGGCCCGCTGGTCAGCGCAAGAGCAATGGCTTCGAGAATTGAGCTCTTGCCGGTGGCGTTCTCGCCGAGAATGACGAGTGATGGCGCCGTTGGTCCCGGCATATCGAGATCGGGTGGTGGCGGTGCGGTGAATCGGAGTTGGAGCCTCTCGATCGCTTTAAAATTGGAGATCTCCACTGCGGCGATGGGCGTCCGCAGCGAATAGATCGCAGCTAGCCGCCACCGACCCGCGCGCAAGCCTTCATCCTCACGCGCGATCGCGGCAAGCGCGTCGCGCACGCGATCGGGCGCATCACTTGTCGCAGACAGCTTCAAGAAGAAGGTCCGAATATGGGCACGCGACGTGCGCCATTTCACGCCCCTCGATCCGCCGACCCAGCGCGCGATACGCCGCAGCATCAGGAACCAGCTGCCGCCGAATTCCATCCTCTGGAAATCGAACAGGTGCTGCCAGTCATTGCCCTGCGTTTCCTCTGGCTCATTGCGGACCATTGACAGGAGCCGGTCGATCCGCGCGGCATAGGTTTGGTAGCGCTGGCCCTTTCGATCGTCGCGGTTTAGCTCATAGATGACCGTCGTGAGCTCGCCCCGCCGCGATTCTCCGACGATTTCGCCGTTCAGCTTGGGGATGAGATGTCGCTCGAAGCCCGTGTCGCTGACCGGATCGAGCAGCAGCGGCTCCTCCTTCGGCGGGTAGGACGGCCACACACCACCGCCGCGTTCCAGATAATTGTTAAGCTGGGGTCCTTGAGGAAGCTTGGCGCGCTCCCCCGCAACAGGAAATTGTGGCTCTTTTGGTATGCAGCCGCGGCAGATCGGAAAAAAATTCTGCCAAGCATCGCCGAGCCACAAATAATAGAGATGGCTCGTGTTCCGGCTGTCCTCGCGTTGCGGCAACGCGTTTCCGGCGGGCCGCAAACGATGGGCAACTAGCTCGTCCTCAGCCTCGCAGAAAGCGCAGCGGCCGTACGACATTCGAGCCAGCGCGGTGACAAGATCGCTATCGTCGCTGCGCAGGCCCGGCGGCGGAACCGGTGTCTGCGCGCGTCGCTTTGCCGGAAGCGAAAAGAATTCGCGCATTCGTTCCCGACCCGATTGCGCTGCGCGTGACATGAGAGCGGCGGGGGGTTCGTCCGGACGGTCAATCTGCTGCACTTGCCCCTCCTGTCAGCACGGGTAACGCCTCGATGCGGCGGGCGAAGGCGACGACTTCACCCGGCTTCCATGCTGCAATATCACCGTCCGCGACCGCATGGGCATACGCTGCGGCGGCCATCGACATTCGGTATCGAACGGCGGGATGGGTCTCGGCGAGCTCAAGGATCGCATCATAGGAGACGGCCCCGCTGATTTCGTTGAGGAGCTCGAAAAGCCGCTCGCGCGCGTCCTGGGCGTCGTCGCGCAAGATTGGCGAGAACACGCCGGTGCCAGCACGTCGAAGATCGTTTTCGACCGGAATCTCGTGATGCATCATCAAATAGAGCTGCTTGAGATAGGTAGGTGATTTGTAATTGCCAAACCCATTCGCCGC
Source organism: Sphingomonas phyllosphaerae (assembly GCF_036946485.1). Taxonomy (GTDB): domain Bacteria; phylum Pseudomonadota; class Alphaproteobacteria; order Sphingomonadales; family Sphingomonadaceae; genus Sphingomonas; species Sphingomonas phyllosphaerae_E. The sequence continues at coordinate 24,846 of NZ_JAQIJA010000006.1, read as the reverse complement.
ACTCCCATCATCGCGTCCGCCGAGCAGCGCGACGATGAACGCCATCGCGAACTGGAGGTGATCGGCCAGTGTTCCCGCTCGAAACAGATCGCCCAGCGAAGCAATCGCGGCTCCCGGCTCGCTGTCGACCCACATCGCGTACCATGTTGGCTTCTGGTCGTCCGGCGTTTCAGGGTCGCCAAGCTTTTGTCGCGCGAGCAGTGCGACGTCGGCGTCGCTCGCGCCCTTGCCGCTCATGATGATCGTTCGCACGTGGCGCAGCGTTGTCAGGCTGGGAGCCTGGTTGGACCGGAGCCAGTTGAGCAATGCGTCGCCGAATTCCCGGTGCAGCCAGGGCGCATAATAGACGAGGTCACTCAGTGCATAGTGAAGCGTCTCGTTGGGCGGGGTGTTGCGGAGTTCCCAAAGGATCTCGGCCCAAAGAAAGTCGAAGCCGATCCTCGGTCGCGCGCGGTAAAGGGCCTCGAACCAACGCGGAAAGCCGTTCAGTTCCCACATGACGTATCGAAAGGCGCGCCGCGCATGGGCTGCAGTGAGCGCCGCCGCCGCGCCCATTCGCGAGAGTTCGATGTCGAGCCCGGCCATCGCGAAGATCAGGGCGTAGGGGATCTGGTTAATATCGTTCCCCTCCGATCGCAGACCCGGCTTGTAGCCGCGCCAATAGGCAATCGCGGCGTCGCGATAGGCCTTGGCAACCTCGCGACCATATTGCGGGACCAGCGCCTGCCAGTCGGCGCCCTGCGCCCGGTTCTGGCGCAATCCCTCACCTTCGATCTCGCGCAGCAGATTATAGTGGATGCGTGCAAATTGTCCGCGCTTTACGCCGGGCGGATTGCGGACCATGGCGGGATTGGCGGTGATTTCCGCGACAAAGGTCCCCTTGTCGCGCTTGTCGCGGCGATCGCGCTTGGCAAGCTCGCGCTTGTGGTTGCGCTCCCACTTCCGGTGCTCGCGAAACGTCTCCGACTCTGGCGGATCGAGCTTGATCGCCAGAGCCGCACCAAGCGATGCATCGCCGGCAACAGCATCGCGCATCGCGGTCAGCCACGCATCTGGTCGCTCATTCTGCGCGAACGTCGTGAAGCTGCGGGCGAGGGCTACCAATTTATCGTCGCCATCGTCGCGCGTCGTTACCCACGCTAATGTCCGTGCGAAGCTCGCTGCGTCGAAACTCCAGAAATGCCCGATGAACGTGATCGGCCAGTCGTCGGTCAACTGCCCGCCCGAGGCTTGCTTGGCGGCCCGGTAGGCGTCGACGGTATGCCAGAACAGAGCGTCGTTGAGCTCAAGCCAGCCCGGGACCAGGACGTCGACCTTCGACTTACGGTCCTGATAATCGTCCTGCCGCCAAAAGCGCAGCGCTGGCACCCCGGCAAGAATCGCTAGCGAATCAGCGGACAGCGCGGCCGGCGAGCGGGCTTCAATCAGCCGCTCCACGACGTGAAGCGCCGGACTCATCAGCCACTGATATTCTTTCGAGACGTGGCACTCCCCGCGCTCCACATAGGGTGGCTGCTCGAACAGGGACTGCAGCCCCTTGATCAGCAGGCCAAGGGCACCGCCAGACTCATCCGTTCCATCCACTTCGGCGTGCTCCACGAAGCGATTAACGGCCTGCGTCAAGCCCGTCGCCTCGAATTGCTGATGGGGTTCGAGGCGCTCGATCGATGCAAGCAAAAGAGCGACCGTCTGGTTCTCAACCGCTGCATTTTCGGCGAGTTCGGCCAGCAGTCGCCGCGGAATGGCCGACGAACCAGTATTGATTGCATCCCAGAGCAGGTGGATCTGGTCGCGCGTGCCGATCGTCATCACCGCGCGGATCGACACCAGCCGCGCGTAAATGCCGCGGTCCGAATCAGTCGCCACTTCGATCAACGGAGGAAGGCATGCGGCTAGCCTGCCTTGCCAGACCAGTCGCCCGAGGACAAAGATGGCGTCATCGTTGGCCAGATATTTCTCGACCAGTGCGAGAACGAAGTCTTCGAGATCAGCCTGCGCGATGCGGGCGATCGCGGCATTGTCGAGGCCTCTAAGGAGTGATGCGGGATCGACCACATGCTCCATCAGCGTCGAAAGCAGCGCCTGGCGTGGCGCTAGCGGCAAGCTCGCCGGATCCCCGCCTTCGATGGCGACTGCAGGATGCGCCGTCAGGACGCGGTCGCGAACCACGGCGTCGAACACGATCAGCCACGGCAGGAGCGGCCTCAAGCGGGGAGTGAGAATGTCGACGCCATAGGGAGCAGCATAGATCAGCCGCTCGATCTCGGCGCGCCCCGCGCTGCGACCGAATACTGTCTCCGCCCATTCTGCGGCGAGAAGGTCGCGGACTTCACGGTGGCGGAAACGGACTTCGCCAAAGATCGGGTCCCCAAACACGCCGCTTGTCAGAAGTTGCTCAATCCGGCGAGTGTTCCATCCGACCAGCAGAGGCTCGGCATCGATCGCCTGGACGCTACCGACACCGGGCAATCGGATGCTGGACAAACCCGTCAAGCTCGCTGCCACGGCCAGCAGTCGCACCGCCGCGTGAGCCGGTTCACGGTCGGCATCGGAAAAGTTCGCCGCCAGCAACCGCGAAACGCTGCCCTGCAAAACCTCGAGACGATTACCCAGCGCGCCGTTCGCTTTCCAAGTGGCGATCAGGTCGCCTAGGTCGAACGGCGCGCGTGCCAGCGGAAGGAGATTTCTGTGTTCCAGGGCCGCCAGGAAAGCGTCGCGGTCAGTTATGCCGCTCGCGGCGGCAAATTGACGAATGTCGATGTCGTTGAGCGGCGCAAGCAGATAGACTGACAAGCCGGATCGGGAGCCGTCGGCATCGTCCGATATCTCGTCCTCATTGCCGTCCGACCTGGACGCCGGCGCGCGTTCTACCGGCGCAACGGCGCCGCCAGTTAGCCCCTCCGCGCCGTCGAGTTGGTCGTCCTCGACGCTGCCGAGTCCCTGCTCGAGCAAAGGCTGGTGGGGAAAAATTTCTGTGATGAGCGCGCGATCGAGGGACGCGCGCCAAGCATAGGGTCGGCTGGTGATGTAGATATGGGCTCGCTGGAGCGCGCCTTGCAGCCGAGCCGCAAATAGTCGGATCGCCGCCTCAAAGGCGCGAGGCTCCGACAGGCGCAGCTCATCGACAGAATCGAGAAAGAACCATGCTTCGCTGGTCCCAGCCAACCACCTGTCGAAACTCTCGGCAGTGCCGATTTCAAAAGCTTGGCTGAAGTTCGAGCCGAGATCCTCGAGCCTAAGAAAGAACGCCGGCTTGTTGGCGTCAACGAGGCGCTCGGCGGTGGTTCGAAGCTCATGGGTCTTGCCTGCCCCTGCATCGGCCAGGATGACGACGCGATATTCCTCCAGCAGCGTGTCCCACCGCTTGCGTCCGCCATGCGACAAGCTGGGCCACATGTCCTCAAGCGGCACATCCTCATTCTGATAAGGCGAAGGGAGGGCCGTAAAGTGACGCGTGATGGGTACGGACTGCATCATCTCTCCGCCGCACAGAATGAAGTCTCAGCGAAGGTCAGCAATGCGCGGCACAAGCGCAATCGCGACGTCGATGATACAGTCTGTTTCGGGCACTCGTATCCAACCATGCCACATCCCCCTGCTGGAGATGAGCCTAGCATCTTTTCAGGGCGCAGCCAGATAGACGCGCTAGTTCACACCGGATCGGCTGATTTTTCACGCAGCGTCTTTGGTGATGACAGGCGACGCGCTGCGACAACGGGCGTGTAAGAGGGGCCCTGTCTGCTTTCGAGACCGAAGACGCGGTGGGTTAAAGACCACTTTTGGAGCGCATAGCTGTCGTTGCTGTTCGGATGAACAAGCGTCCGCCTAGCCCTCTAAGCACCCGTAACCGGACTGGCTGGTTCCCACCAGAATCCACCAATTGAATTCCGAGGAAAGCACTTCACGACCGGTCGACTTCCGGCGGCATCGGAGCGACAGCAGCGATACAGGACGACCGGCGGGTGGTTCGCCTGCCTGCCCCGGATGAGCCTCTCGCCGGGGCTGTGGCTGGTGGGAGCGGCACGGCGCTGCTCCGCACACGAAGGACCAGCATCATGACCAATCTCAGCGACACCCAGCGCGTCCTGCTCAGCACCGCCGCGCAGCGGGACAGCGGCAGCCTGCTGCCCCTGCCCACTTCGCTTAAGCCTGGCGGCGGCACGGCGAAGGCGATAACCGCGCTCATCAAACATGGCCTTGCTGCAGAGCGTGAGACGAACGACCTCGCCGCGGCGCGTCGCAGCGGAGACGACATGGCCAATGGCGTGTTTATCACGCCCGCCGGTGGCGCTGCCATCGGTATTGACCTTGCGGACCAAGCGGCTGCGGGCGCGGCAGAGGCTGACAAGAAGGCGGCTAATATCACGGCTGCGCAAGACGCGCCGCGGGCGTCACGCGCATCGAGCAAGACGGCCGCGGTCATTGCACTGCTCACCCGCCCCGACGGCGCGACCCTTCCCGACCTCATCGCCGAGACCGGGTGGCTCCCGCACACGACGCGTGCCGCGCTGACCGGCCTACGCAAGAAGGGTCACACCATCACCAAGGGCAAGCGTGACGGCACGACCTGTTACCGTATCGTCGAGGCGGCGTGATGACGGTCACCGACGAGGTCGCCGCGCTCGATGCGCTCGCGCTCGGCGACCTGCGTGTCCGCTGGACACGGCTGGTCGGCACGCCCGTGCCGAAGGTCGGCACCAACATGCTGCGCCTCGCGCTCGCCTGGGAAATCCAGGCGCGGCGCGAGGGCGGGCTGACGCGCGCGACCACCCAGGCGCTCGAACAGCTCGCCCGCGGGCGCACTCGCACCGCATGCCCTCGTGCCGGCATGCGGCTGGTGCGCGAATGGCAGGGTCAGGTGCATGTCGTCGAAGTCGGCGAGGATGAGGTCATCCGCTGGGATGGGCGCGAGTGGCGTTCGCTCAGCGAGGTGGCCCGCGCCATCACCGGCACACGGTGGTCGGGGCCCGCCTTTTTCGGTCTCAAGAAGGTGGTGGCGGCATGAAAACGGTGCGCTGTGCGATCTACACGCGCAAATCGTCCGACGAGGGGTTAGAGCAGAGCTTCAACAGCCTCGATGCGCAGCGCGAGGCTTGCGCTGCCTATATCCTCAGTCAGGCGAGCGAGGGCTGGACCGCCCTTCCCGACATCTATGACGATGGCGGCCTGTCCGGCGGTACGCTTGAGCGCCCGGCGCTGCAGCGGCTACTCGCCGAGGTGGCGGCGGGACGCGTCGACATCATCGTCGTCTACAAGGTCGATCGCCTGACCCGCTCGCTGTTCGACTTCGCCAAGCTCGTCGAAACGTTCGATGCGGCGGGCACGAGCTTCGTCTCGGTGACGCAGTCGTTCAACACCACGACAAGCATGGGGCGGCTGACGCTCAACATGCTGCTTTCGTTTGCGCAATTCGAGCGCGAAGTGACCGCCGAGCGCATCCGCGACAAGATCGCCGCCTCCAAAGCGCGTGGCATGTGGATGGGCGGCAATCCGCCTCTGGGCTATGCGCCGCGTGACCGCAGCTTGACGATCATTCCCGAGGAGGCCGCCCTCATCCGCGACATCTTCGCGCGATACCTGCGGGTCGGCAGCGTACCGGCCCTGGAGGCGGAAGTCCGGGCCGAGCGGATCATGCTGCCCAAACGCGTGACGCTTGGCGGCAAGCCGGTCGGCGGGCGCGAGTTCAGCCGCGGAGACCTTTACGCAATTCTCAAAAACGTCATCTACACCGGCCGCATCCCTCACAAAGGAAACGTGTACCCCGGTCAACATGACGCCATCATCGACATCGCCAACTTTGAGGCAGTGCAGGAGTTGCTCGCTGGCAACGTCCAGGGCCACCGGACCCGGGTCCGCGCGGCAAGCCCCAGCCTGCTAGCCGGTAAGATCGTCGACGCTGCCGGCGAACCGCTGATCGCGACACACGCCAACAAGGGCAAGGTCAGGCACCGCTATTACGTCAGCCGAGCTTTGCACCGGGGGCTCAACGATACCGGCCTTCGTCTGCCCGCGCGTGAGATCGAACCCCTCATCGTCGAACAAACATCTGCGATGTTCAGCGACCCGTTAGCGCTGGCCGCGATCGCCGAGCTCGACTTCGGCGCAGACGATATCGCGCCGCTTCATCGGCGCTGCGAGGCTGTCGCGGGCTCGCTCAGCGAACGCCGCTCCCCTGCCCTGCAAAAGCTCGTGCGGCAGGTAAAGGTGACGACCAGCGAGGTCACGATCATCATCGACGGCGTTGCCCTGGCCGCAACCCTGGAAGCCGACCGCTATCCGCAGGCCGCCGACATGATCGAACTGCATTGTCCGGCCCGCCTCACCCGGTCAGGTCGAGCGCTCCGGCTTGTACAGGACAGTGGCGCGGTCCCGGCCGGCAAACCCGACCCGACCCTAATCCGCTTGCTTATCCAGGCACGCGGATGGTGGGCGACGTTGCGAACTGGCACGATCAACACGAGCGCGCTGGCGGCCCAGGAGGGCGTCACCCCGTCCTATCTCAGCCGCGTGGTTCGCCTCGCCTTCCTAGCGCCCGCGGTCACTGCGGCCATTCTCGTTGGACGGCAGCGTGCGGGCGTGACGGTTGCCAGCCTCACGCTCGGCGATCCGCTGCCGACCGACTGGCAGGCGCAGAAGGCATTGCTGTTGCCGACGGGCGCGCGCCGATAAGGAGCCAACGTCCAATCTGCGGGCGCGCGCAATCGGCCTAAGATCCTTTTCGCTGTCCGACACGATGCCGTCCGCCCGCGAGCGGCATTGTCATTCGTGCGACCGCCTGCTTGTCCGCGCCTGCCGTCCTTTTCCGCAGCATCTGCCCACATTCCACTTGCCTGCTGGCGCAACCAGAGCAATCACGGTCCTGCCCCTCGTGAAAGCCGGGGGGTGGGGCGTGGAAACCCCTTTACGCATGCTCGGTCACGACCATTGTCGGGGCCGGGTGGCATGCGCGCATGTCCAGCCGGCAACGGTAAAGGCGCATGCGCCTGTGCGTAACAGGTTTCCAACATCCGGCTTCGGGCCGTCGCTCCGAGAGGACATAGGTGCGACGAGGAAGCCATCGGCGAAAGCGGCGCACCCGACAGGGAGACATGCGCCATGACGCTGGTTTTGATAGACGATGACGCAACGCAGGTGGTGCACCGCGTGCCGCCAGGCGAAGCGCGACGCGAGGCGACGTTGCGCGACCTTATCGCTGCGCATCCCGGGCTGCTTCCGGTCCACGATCTCGATCGAAGCTACGGGCGGCTCACCACCGTCACCCGCGAGCTCGCCATTCCCGGCGTCGGCTTCGTCGACGTCCTCCTGATCGACGAGAACGGCCGGCTGGTCGTCGTCGAGTGCAAGCTCTGGCGCAACCCGCAAGCTCGCCGAGAGGTCGTCGGTCAGATCCTCGACTATGCCCGCGAGCTTGCCCGCTTCAGCTACGAGGATTTGCAGCGACAGGTCAGTATCGCCACCCGCCGCCAGGGCAACGTTCTTTACACGCTGGCACAGGAGGCCAGGGGCAATTTGCCGGAAGCCGACTTCGTCGACCGGGTTGCCCGTGATCTTGCCGCCGGGCGCTTCCTCCTGCTCGTCGTCGGCGACGGCATCGCCGAGGGCACGAAGCGCATCGGTGAATATCTCCGCAATCAGCCTGGCCTCGCATTCGACTTCGGCCTCATCGAGATGGCCGAATACCGCCACATTGATGCCGCCGGCACCGAACATCTCATCATGCAAGCGCGGCTGCTCGCCCAAACGACGGTCATCGAGCGCCACGTGATCCGCAGCGAGGTGGCCGGCATCACCATCGAAGACACCGCGGTGATTCCCACCGAAAACGTTCGCGCCGCCTCGCCGCTGCCGCGCGTCGCTAGCGATGCGAGCGCGAGATGGCGCAATTTCGTCGACCGCCTGCTTGGTCAGATGCGCTTCGACGACCCCGGACAGCCGCCCGCCCGCAGCGGCGGCACCGGCTGGATACGGGTGCCGCTGCCGCAAGGCCTCTACGTCAACGTCTATCGCAGCAGCAGCGCGGGCGACATCGGCGCCCAGGTCCGCTTTCCGAACGCCGAAGGCCGGGCACTGTTCGAAGGCCTGGCAGCAGAACGCGAGGGCATCGACGCGGAATTCACCCGGCAGGGCCTCGCTCCCCCCGATTGGCGGTTCGGCGATGCACCGGAGATCGTCCTGACGACATCCTCGCCTGCGCCTTGGGATGACGCGGCAGAGGCCGAGCAACGCAACTGGATGGCGCGTATCGCCAACCAGATGGTCAACAGCCTGCGGCCCCGGCTGCTCGGGGCCGAGCGGGAGCTCGCGGCATGACGCGGACACCGCATCTGCTGCTTGGGGCAGCGCTGACGCTCATCGCCGCGCCCGTCATCGCCAGGGACAAGGTCGAGCATCTCTACGGCCCAGCCCCGACGTGGGAGCAATATCGCACCATCGCCGAAGCCGACATCGCACGCCGGCTGGTCGACCCGGAGTCTGCGCGTATCACTTGGCTCGGCCAATATCATAAGGGCGAATGGAAGCCGTTCCTGCAAGGCCGGGTCGCAGGCTACGTCGCCTGCGGGACGGTCAACGCCCGCAACCGGATGGGCGGATATGCCGGCGCGGTCACCTTTGTAACGGTCATCGACTATGACCGGGTAATCTTCGCCGAACTCGACACCCGTGCCGGCGGTATGATCGCAGAAAGCTGCAACAAGGCAGTGGCGGCAGGGCTACTGCCTCGCCTGCCCGAAGCGGCCAACACCACGGCCTTATCCGCTGCCGGCAGCAGCCCCGCAGCTACGACCAGCAATGCGTCGGGTCTGACCCTCCGCGCAATGCCCGATGGCGCCTATATCACCGCTGTTGCGCCCGGCTCGCCGGCCGCCGCTGCAGCGCTCACCCCCGGCATGGTCATCACCAGTGTCAATGCCATCCCGCTTGCCGGCATGGGCGATGCGATGCTGAAGGTCATGGACGCAGCCGGCGGCAATGCGGCGCTGGCCCTTGTCGGTGGCAGAATCATCAAGCTGGGGAGCAAGCCATGAGCCGCTCTTCAGTCCTCGCGGCGCTGTCGTGGCTTGCCCTGGCAACGCCCGCGATAGCCAGAGACATATATGTTTATGGCCCTAAGCCGGACTGGACCCGCTACAAGGAACTTGGCGAGACGGCAGTGCGCGCCCGGCTTGCAGATCCCAAAATCCGCAGCAGACTGCCCGCCGTAGGCAATTGGTCGATCGAATGGCCGAACGGCTACATGGAGGGCGGATGGCGCCACAAGGGGCGCTTCCCTGGCTACCTGTCCTGCGGTCGTCTGCGTGCCGCCAGCCCGGTTGAGGACCGCTATCCGGTCGTCAACTTCGTGGTGGTCATTGACCATGACGCGGCGAAGACGGTCGACATTAGCGGCAGGGAGAGCAACAGTCTCGTCAACGTGATGTGCGAGGCGCTGGTCCAAAAAGGCATGCTGCCACCCGCAAAGCTGATGGACGTATCCCCGGACTTATCCGTAACCGCACTGGGACTCACGATCAGGAGCATGCCGGAGGGCGCTTATGTTGTTGCGGCGGTGGCCGGTGGCCCTGGTGAGCGTGCCGGCCTCGCGCCCGGCATGGTCATCACCCGCGTCAACGGCATTGTGCTCGGCGGCATAGGACCGGCGATGGCCAGGGTACTGGAGAGCGACGTACCCCGTCTCGACCTTGATACCGCCACCGGCCGCCGCCTCATTGTCGAGCGCGCTCGTTGAACCCACGTCAACAGATGGGCTGGTACAATGGCTGGAGCCCGGAACAGCGGATTGCCACGCTGCAAATTCAGCGCGACGCCATTCGTACTGGGGCGATACCAAGACCCGCTACCTGCTTGATCTGCCGCTGCACGCCGGCACCCGGCTCCGAAAACCCAGTGTGGCTGCACGACGAGGACTATAGTCAGCCGCTGCTTGCCTATCATGTCTGCCGCTCGTGCCATCGTCTGCTGCACGAGCGCTTCGAACGACCCGAGCCATGGCGCGCGTTGGTCCACGCCCATGGGACCGGGGACCTGTGGTTCGAGTATCTGACAATGGATCCTGCCGCGCAATGGCGGCCCTTTGGCGAAACCTACCCGGACGGCCTGCCGCGCGGCGGATCCGACAACAGCTGACCAGCGGCAGGCTCAACGTCGGGTGATCCGGCTCGGTCTGTTGATGCGCAATGGTCGCCCGGTTTCGTCCCGCTCGACGAGAAGCAAGCGGGACTTGCGGATATGATATTCGAGGAACTGGGTCATGCTATCAACTTGGTCGTCGTGACGGCCATGGGGAAAGGCTTGCACTTCGCGGCGGAAGTCCTCCAGCCAGGGCGCATCGGTCGGCAACACACACAAGCCTGCCTCAAGCTGGGCGGTGACACCGACAAGGCGACTTTCCTTGTCCTGCGTCATATTCCACATGATCGGGCGCAGTTCGCCACCGGCCCGGAATTCCTGCCAAAGCGCTTTGCCGGTACCGGCATCCTCGATGATGACCTCGTCTGGTTGCCACTGCCGGTTCATCCGCAGCACCGCACGTCGGAGATCGGGATAGGCGAGCCGCTGGCGCAGCACGTGGAGAAGATGCCATTTAGCATGGAGATATCCCCAGGTGGTGCAGACGGAATAGTCTGCACCCGGCGCATCGCTCAGCGCCGTGTCCCAGCTCTGCACGACTTTGAAGCAGCGGTTGCGATCAATCTCACCCTCATAGCTTCCGAACCAGTGGAGCTGGACGACATTGCCCTCGGGCACGACCGGGTTTTGCTGGTATTGCGAGGAGAACACCTGCGGGCCGAGGTTGCGCCGCTGGGCATCGAGCATTTCCCGGGTCAGGCCTGGCCGGTCAAGCAACTCCTCGACGCGGCGATGGTGGAACACGCCTTTGCCGATAGCGAGGTGTTCGTCGCGCTCCGCGATGGCCGGCAGGCAGAGATGCGCGTAGCCCTTGTCGAGCAGGTGCGCGGCAAGATCATCTTCATGCAGGCGCTGCGAGATCGAGATGATGGCGCCGCCGCCAGGTGTATTAAGTCGCGTTGCGAGCGTGCCGTTGAACCAGTCTTTTGCCTCCTCGCGCTTGGCAGCGCTGCGTGCATCATCCGCCTTCAGGCAGTCATCGACGATGATGACGTCCGCACCGTGGCCGGTGACGCTGCCGCCCACCGAGACGGCCTTGCGGCTGCCGCCTTTGGTGGTGACGATCTCGAGCATGCGGTTGCCGTCATCGGCGATGACCGTTCCTGGAAAGAGCTTCCGATACCAGTCCGTCTGCATGATCGCGCGGCACTGGGTCGCGTGGAGGCGGGCGAGGTCCTGGCTGTAGGTTGCGACCATGACCCGCCGCGTCGGATCCCGGCCAAGCAGCCAGGCGACCAGTGCAACCGACGCTGCGATGGATTTGAGATGCCGCGGCGGTACGGTGATCACAAGCCGGGCACCCGACGTCTCGCATGCATCGCTCAGTGCATGGGTGATCGCCCGCAAATACCAAGAGAGCGTCAGCGGCTCGGCGCCCGCATGGAGGTCGCCGTAGACCCGCATGAGAAATAGCGGCAAATATTGCCGCATGCCGGCGGCATGGAGATCGTTCAGCCGCGTCATGACGGCGTCCCCTGCTCAGCAGCAACCATATCGCGCAGCGCTGAAAGGATGGCCTCGTCGTGTTCGTCGAAGTCGACCGGCGGCTGCGAAGATGTAACGGCAGCAGCCGCAGACGCCGTCGTTGCATCGTTGCGGATCACGTCAGCAAGCTCGCGCGTCTCGGCGCTGTCCAACCGGCGCAAGATGAGTTCCATCATGCGCGTGTTACCAGCGAGCGCGAGATCGACGGCGCGGTGCAACATGGCGACCTTGCGGCGCATTGTCTGACGCCCGCCCGCAGTCTTGACCGCGATCTTCTCGTTCATGATCTCCTTCAGCACCGCATCGACACCACGAGCCCCTTTGGGGCGGCCCTTCGGATTGCCCGAGCGGCCCTTTTTAAAGCGGGTCTCCTTCGGAGGCATTTTGTAACCGACCTCGTAGCTTTCACCGGCGTGGCTGCCGGCTGCAGTATCTGCCGGCTGTGCACCTTGAGCCTTGGCGACAGCGGGTTGCGCCGGAACATCGTTGGATGGCCGCGGCGCCGCGACAGGAGATTGCCGCGTGCGGATGCGCGCAACGATGTCCGGGCGGTTCATTGGAACGGGGTTAGCCGCAGTAATGGCGTGCGAATGCAAGAGTTCGGGCATGATTTATCGTCCATCATTGAAGCGATGACAATCGTGCCCGCCGTCTTGCTGGGGCACGACCGGCTGCACATCGGTTAATGTCAGGCAGTGACGAGCCGTTCGTTCGCGCGCCGCTGCGCCGTGGCATCGAAGGTTTCGCTGCTGGTCTCGAGTAAGGCCTTGCCGCCGGTCATCGCCTCCCAGCGCCGGATGGCGACGTCGATGTACCTGGGCTCGATCTCGACGGCGTAGCCCACGCGCTTGGTGCGTTCGCAGGCGAGGATCGTACTGCCCGAGCCCGAAAACGCATCGATCACGATCTCGCCATGCCGGGTCACGTCGCGGATCGCTTCGGAAAGCAACGCCACCGGTTTGACCGTCGGATGATCGGCAAGGTCAGCGTCGCGTGACGCACCGAACGCATTGGCGCCAGCGCAACTCCAGACGTTGGTTCGGTAGCGGCCATGCCTTCCGAGTTCCACCATGTTGGTGTGCGGGGCCGTGCCGTGTTTTAACACCATCACGAGCTCATGCTGGCTACGATACAGGCTGCCCATGCCGCCGTTCGTCTTCGCCCAGACGCACAGGTTGAGGTGTTTGAACCCGACCTCGCGCGCCGCCGTCATCAGTTCGAACAGATGGTGATGGTCCATGAACGCCATGGCGATCCCGCCATCCTTCAGATGCGCTGCCATATTGGCGAGATACGACACGTTGAAGCGGATGAACTCGGCCTCGCTCATCTCGCCGGATGCCATCGCGAACTCGGCATGCTGGCCACCGCCTGAGACATGACCGTTGACGCGGACATTGTACGGGGCATCGGTCAGGATCATGGCTGCGACGTTGCCGGCCATCAACCGCTCCCAACTTGATGGCTCAAGCGATGACGCGCATAGCAGGCGATGGCGGCCGAGCAGCCAAAGATCGCCGGGCTGCGCCACCGGCGTGGTCGGCGGCTCGGGCAGCGCATAATCCGGGTCGGAGGGATCGTCCCCGACCCCTGCCCCGTCCAACAGCACGTCGATCTCGCCTGTCGACCAGCCGAGGATCTCGATGGGTGTCTCGTCCAACTCGATGATGCTTGCAATCTCGAGGCGCAGCAGGTCTTCATCCCACGTCGCCGCGCGCGCGAGTTGATTGTCGGCGAGGCGATAGGCCTTGATCTGCGCCTTGCTCCAGCAACGAGCCACCAGCACCGGCACGTCCTCCATGCCAAGACGGCGGGCAGCCTCAAGCCGGGCATGGCCGCAGATGAGTTCGCCGGCCTCCACGACGAGAAGCGGCATGGTGAAGCCGAACTGGCGTATCGACGCAATGAGCTGCACGATTTGGCGTTCGGGATGCTGGCGCGGATTCCCCGCATAGGGGATGACGTCCTTCAGCCGGCGATATTCGATGGGTCCGAGCCGCTGTTCGATGGCTCGCGACAGATCGCGTAGCGCGGCATCATCTGCAGCAGCGCCGGTACCTTTGCGAGAGCGAGGTGAGGTCTTCATGGTTCGTCCTTCATGTATGGCGGAAGGACGGGACGAGGACCGGGCGTCAGCAGACAGGCGCGATCACTCGCCTGCCCAACCGGTCGGTTGTTCAGCAGGCGGGATGCAAGCTGTTCGCCATGCATCCCAAAGTGATCCCGGATGCTGCTGTACCGTTAGGCGATGCTGCTCGGGCGGAGGTTCAACTCCAGCGCCCCTTATGCCACCACCAAGATGAAAAGGCAATCAGGGCGAGCGAGCGATAATGACGTATTACTTTTGTTGTCAATCGCTTGCACTTACGAACAGTTAGGTTCACCTCTTCCGACCAAATCTCTGCTTTGGATACGCCGCTCCCTTCTTGCATCGACTTTCTTCCCTGTTCGGCCCACGCAATTCCCTGTTATCGACAGCAGGGAATTTGACTTTGGAAGCCGCGGAAAAGCTCGCGTTTTGACGGCGCGGAGATGAGCACGTCGCCTGTTCCCGGCGCCTATTCCCTGTTAATCGCTCAAGATCAGGGAACACAGAATTCCGATCGCAGCACCTTGTACCGGCGTAAAGCGCGCGGAGGAAGGCTGATGGATTGAGCTCGGTCGGTGCCGATTACCGACACCATCGCCGAACAGGGAGCACGGGCAAACAGCGGATCAGTGGTCTTGGTACTGCCCCCCGGCGGCGCGGAGAAAGCGCCCTGTCCTTCCCGGAAGGTCGGTTATCAGGCAATTCTCGGCGGTACGGGGTCGCGTGAGAACGGCCCAGTTTCCCGCGGAAATTCTTGAGAGACGTCGCTCTGAGGCGATGAGACAGGACCGGGTGGCGGGCCGCGCCAGACCCGGATGAGCACTATGTCTACGCTATTCCCCTCTAAATCCCTCTTCGCGACCGTCTAATAGGCCGTCCAAGGTAGTCACGGCCTCGGCAAGCCGTGCCTTCGCCTCGGAAACGTCAATCACTCGGAGAAGATCGTCGCGGTCCGCGTAGCGGAGGACAAGCCGAAGCACCTGGTCGGAATGGCGCATCAAAGTGACGAGGCACTCGCCGCTGGGGCTATTGCGCGCCTGGAACCAGTTCTTGACGGTGCGCTCGTTGCAACCTGTAATCCGAGCAAGCTCCTTCACCTTATGCGGCCGGTCGCCAAATTCGACGGCGAGCGCCGCGGCGATCTCGCGCGCGAACATCGCGGCATCGAGCGTCGAATGTGGCGCCCCGTCACGGTGGGACTGAAAAGTTCGCGCCTTCATGGTCCAAGACATCCCCTCTTGCACGGGATACGGCTGGCCTAATCCAACACAGCAGAGCTACATTCTCGTGGCAGCAGCGGAGCGGTCTGAAGGTTTTGATAGTGGGCCGCCGGCTAAGACGCGGGCCGCTCGCTACGTTCGCATGTCCACCGATCATCAACGCTACTCGACCGAGAATCAGGCAGACGCGATCAGCGAATATGCAGCGCGGCGTGGGTTCGACATCGTGCGCACCTATGCTGATGAGGGGCGCAGCGGCCTCAACATCGCTGGTCGCGAATCTCTGAAGTCGCTGATCGACGATGTTCGCAACGGCCGCACCGATTTCACGGCGACCCGCATCCGCGAACTGGAGCGCCAGCTCGGTCGCAAGACGCTGGAGGTCGAGATACTGAAGGAAGCGCTGGAGCGCTCGCGCCCAAAAAAAGCGAGCTTGCTCATGCACTCGCAGCTGCCGGAGAGCATCCGGTGAGCCTGGTCGCCAGCACGCTCGGCGTCGGTCGCTCAACCGTGTACGACCGCCTGGCCGGCAGCACCCGGGTCCGCGGGCCGTACACCAGGGCCGGCGACGCGGATCTGCTGCCCCGCATCCGCCAGAATCGCCGCGCAGCGGCCAACATACGGCTACCGCCGCATCGCGGCGGTCCTCAATCGACAGCAGCGCGCCGAAGGACTGGCGCCGGTCAATCACAAGCGCGTCTATCGCATCATGGCGGCGGATCGCCTGCTGCTGGCGCGGCGCTACACCGAGCGGGCCGACCATGGCCATGACGGCGTCGTGGTGACGATCCGCTCAAACCTGCGCTGGTGCTCGGACGGCTTCGAGCTCACCTGCTGGAACGGCGAGGTCGTGCGCGGCGCCTTCATCATCGACGCCCATGACCGCGAGATCATCACCTGGCGTGCGGTCGCCAATGCGGGCATCAGCGGTTCGGACGTGCGCGACATCATGCTGGAAGCCGTGGAAACCCGCTTCGGCACCATGCGCGCGCCCGTGCCGGTCGAGATGCTGTCCGATAACGGCTCGGCCTATACCGCCCGCGAAACACGCACCTTTGCCCGGCAACTCGGTCTCAAGCCCTGCTTCACCCCTGTCCGCAGCCCGCAGTCCAACGGCATCTCGGAGGCCTTCGTCCATACCCTCAAACGCGATTACGTCCGCGTCTCGCCGCTGCCGGATGCTCCCACCGCGTTGACATCCCTTGCCGGATGGATCGAGGACTATAACGACAACCACCCCCATTCAGGACTCAAAATGCGTTCACCGCGCGAACATCGCGCATTGGTTTCTGCAACCGCTTGAACCCGTCCGGTGAAACGGGGGCCAGATCAGCGGCCAACAACAGGTGCTTGACCGGCGCGTCGTGCGAGCCCCGGCGACCGAAAACGTGAATGATCCGATCGCTGGCGCAAGTGCCATCATCCCGCTCTACAAACGCACGGCTTTGGCCTGGCTCGCTGGACGCCAAGCTACTGCGCCACGGATTCGCCGTCACCGGCGTGGACATTGTCCCAAGGCACTTGGCTGGTGAACGATATGCGACGCTTCGATTTCCCCGCCCGGTTCAACGGCATCATCGCCTAGCATAGCTTCTTCCATCTCGGTTGCGACGATCAGCGGGCCATGATCCCGCATTTTGCGGCACTGGTCCGTCCTGGCGGGTCGGTCATCACTTCCGGCCCGGAAGCCGACGAAGCCTGGGCGAGCGGCAGTGTGAGCCGCTGTTCCACGTCAGCCTTGCTCCGGATTGCCGCATTCTGCGCGCGGGCAGGATGCTGCGAGATGACGATCCGTGCGCCGCGATCGTTGAGTTCGGCGACGAGAGCGTTGTTATCGAAAGCCTTATCGGGAATCAGCCCGGCGAAGGCGATACTGTCGATCAGGGTCGGCACTTCGACACTGTTATATCGGTGGCCGGGCATGAGTTGGAAGCGCACCAGATTGCCGAGCGCCGCTGGTGACAAGGCGCATCTCAGCCGGCGTCAGCATCGCCCCTTCGCATACCGCGGCCGGCTGAACGGTTCGACGCGCCACGACCGCTCCAGCGATCGGCCGCGATCGTGTTGAAGGTCCGCGCGAATTGGTCGGCGGTGCACGGCTTCGTGAGGATCGCCGTCGCTAGCGCCCGCGCGTCAGGGTCTTCGGGATTGCCGGTGACGAAAATTGCCGGCACCGTGCCGCACAATGCATGGATGCGCGCGACAGCATCTGGCCCGCGCCCGCCCTTCTCCAAGTCTACATCGGAAATGATGACGGTTGGAGGATGGTGCCTCGCCGCCTCGATTGCCGCCGCCTCGTCGGCGACGATCTCAACGGAAGACGCGCCCGCGTAGATCGCGAGGTCTTTGTAGCATTGCGCCAACAAAAACTGGTCTTCGATCACCAAGACATGCCGCATGTCTCCTCCTGTCGTTTCCCCTTCGTGGTGGGCACAACCCGGCTCATCCTGATTCAGTTCAACGCGAACCAGTTTTTGCAACTATGTTGCGTGGAGATCACATCTGATGACGATCCGGATCGGGCCGTTATAGGCGCTGCTGACGCGCGCGTCGCCAACCATCAGCTCCGCAAGTCTGATCGCGAGGCCGCGGGCGTGCTGGCATCGGCTAAGTGCCACACCCACTTTCTCGACAGCCCGCGCATCGTGGACAGCACGTCCGCGTCGGACTTCCGGTTCGCGGACCTGAAGGAGCGATCCGGCACCGCGCTCGGCCGCCTCGATCCAGTGGAGCGCGCGATGGGGCTGATGGGGGGCTATGGGATGCAGCTCTGGCCGATTCTCCAGGACATGCACCAGCTCAGAGCGACCTGCGGCGAACGCGCCGGCACGTCCGGCCCGGCGAGCATCTTCAGCGACGGCACGCGCTCCGAAAGCGCCAGCGGCCACGTCGCCGCGCGCCGCTGCCGGACGGAATCATGCGGATGAATCCTGTTCGCTGAGAACTTCGCGGTCTACGGCGTCCGCAAGGTCTGGCGGCAGATGATGCGCGAGGGCTTCCCGGTCGCCCGCTGCACCATCGAGCGGCTGATGCGCGATATGGGTCTACAGGGCGTGATCCGGGGCAAGCCGGTTCGCACGACGATGAGCGACAAGGCAGCGCCGTGCCCGCTGGATCACGTCAACCGCAGGTTCTACACGCCAGCGCCGAACATGCTGTGGGTGTCGGATTTCACCTACGTCGCGACCTGGGCGGGCTTCCCTCTACGTCGCCTTCGTCATAGACACCTACGCCAGGCGGATCGTGGGGTGGCGGGCGAGCAGAACGGCGCATGCCAGCTTTGTCCTCGATGCCCTGGAGCAGGCTCTCCATGATCGCCGGCCGGCCCATCGGGGCGGTCTCATCCATCACAGCGACCGGGGGTCGCAATACGTGTCCATCAAGTACACCGAGCGCCTCGCCGAAGCCGGGTTAGAGCCATCGGTTGGCAGCGTCGGCGACAGCTACGACAACGCTTTGGCCGAGACGATCAACGGCCTCTACAAGGCCGAGGTGATCCACAGGCATGGACCGTGGCGCAGCTTTGAAGCCGTCGAATACGCCACGCTCGAATGGGTAGACTGGTTCAACCATCGCCGGCTGCTGGAACCCATCGGCAACATCCCGCCTGCCGAAGCCGAAGAGGGATATTATGCTGCCGCGGACATCATCGGTATGGCAGCGTAACTCACAACCCATGGCCTCCGGCAAACCCGGGGCGGTTCAATAGGGACTTCAAGGCTCTTGACGAGAAACTTCGTCGTCCGGAAGCCCGTGCCCTGCTTGGCAAGTTCCGCTCGCAGTGGAATGCCTATCTTCAGCAAGATCAGGCGCTGCTCGCCCTTTCGCGCCAGAACAAGAACGCCGAGGCGACCGCATTGATGCGCGGCAAATCGCAGCAGACTTTCGATGATGCGTCCAGGACGGCGGGCGATCTGGCGAAGTTTGAGGCGGATATGGCCACGGCCGCGGGCGACCAGGGCGATGCGGCTTATGCGCATGCCCGGCTGCTCCTGATCGGCGCGGTGCTCGCGTGCTTCGTAGCACTGGGCATGATCCTGATGACGCTGGTTCGGCAGGTCGCCAAGCCCGTCTCGGCGATGACCGCAGCCCTTGGCGAACTTGGCAAGGGCCGGATGGATGTGACGGTACCGGTGGAAGATCGGGCCGATGAGGTGACCGCAGGCGTAAGGCTCGTCGGCGAGACGGGTACGGCGCTCAACGACATCATCGGCAAGATCGGCGAGGTCAGCGTTCTGGTCGGCGAGATCACGGGGGCGACCGAGCAGCAGGCGACCGGGCTTCAGCAGGTCAACACCGCCGTCGCCGAGATGGACGGCGTGACCCAGCAGAACGCCGCCATGGTCGAGGAGGCGACCGCAGCCGCTCGCAGCCTCGCCGCCGAGGCGGACGGGCTCACCCGCCAAATCGCGCGTTTCCGCACCGGCGATGCACCGGTCGCAGTCGCCTCGCCTGTCCACCAGCTTCAGGACCGCGCCGCGTCGGCCGCGCGTCGGATCGTGAAGCCGGTGCCACGGACAGTGGGCAACACCGCGATTGCCGACGATTGGTCCGAGTTCTGAAGGGGCACATCATGACCCAGCAGCTCATCACCTTCCAGCTCGACGACCAGATGCTCGGCGTGGACGCCATGGCGATCCGCGAGATCCGCGCCTGGTCGGCGGCGACCCCGCTTCCCAACACGGCGGCCCACGTCTGCGGCGTCGTCAACCTGCGTGGTGTCGTGCTGCCCGTGCTCGACCTCAAGATGCTCCTAGGTTGGGGCGCGACCACGCCATCATCGCGCCACGTCATCATCGTCGTGCAGCTCGGGAGCCAGCTTCAGGGACTGATCGTCGATGCGGTCAGCGACATCGTCATGGTCGACCGCGACACCATGCAGCCGCCCCCCGACTGCGGCGATCCGCGTACCCGCGATGCGATCGAAGGCATCGTCATGCTTGGTGATCGCATGGTTATGGTGCTGGCGCTTGCCTGCATCGAGGCCGAACAGGCTGCAATATCAGAAGCGGCGTAATTCGAGCGCCCCGTCTACCCGTCTGAGGGCTGCACGCTAGAACGTCGGCGCTCACGTTCGCGAAAGAACTCTGCGCCCCTTTAGCGCCACCCTTCCTTCGTTACATCGTCCGCTTCAACAGCGCAGAGCAAGGCACCAGCCAGGACTTCGACATGCAGCTCGTTAGCCTTGGTCATGCTGACAAGCCGGCCCTGATGATTGATCCGCAGCACTTTAAGGCGATCAGCCTCACGTATCAGAGCCAGCAGTTCCGCATCGCGTTTCGTCTGTCCAGCCATCGTAACTCCGCGCTAATTATTCAACCGTTCGCTCGGCCCTCCTATGATAACCTATGTATCCACCTAGGTATCGTCCAGACGTGCTGTTTGTCGGTACGCTTCGCGCAGCTTCCCGATTTACCATCCTTGTGGGAATGCCTCGAAAGTCGTGATCGTCGTACCGGCTATTCCTCATGCTGCGTGTCGATGACCGGAATCCGGGCATGGTTACCCCGGTGGCATTGCGGGTGCCGTGGGCTCGAACGCCAGGTGATAGATGATCTCGCCGGCCTCGGCGACCGGCAGCGACGGCGCATGTTCGAGCCACCAGCCGACCGCGGTGAATGTGGCGCTCACCTGATGGATCAGCGCCAGCGGGCGGGGCAGCCAGGCGGGCACCGGCGCGGTGCCCTGTTCGGCCGCCGCGAGCGCCAGGCGGAGCAGATCGCGGCGGGTGGCGTCGGCGGCGGCCACCAGCAGCGCCGTGCAGGTCGTGCGGTTGGCGTCGACGAAGCGCACGATGGCGTCGACGATGCCGCGGACGTCGCCGGCCGCCCCCAGCGCCAGCATCGGCGGCGCCAGTTCGGCGATCAGCGTCGCGGCGACGTCCGACAGCAGCGCCTCGACGTCGGCATGATGGCGGAAGAAGGTCGCATAGCCCACGCCCGACCGGTCGGCGACCATTCGCGCGGTGATGGCGGACAATTCGTGGTCGGCGAGCAGCGTGACCAATGCCTCGCGAAGCCGCCGGCGGGTGCGCCGGACGCGCAGATCGCGGGATCGCCTTTCCTCGCCCATTGCTTTATGGTTCATGACTGCTCATATAATGGCGACGGAGGTCGATATGAAGACTTGTCGTATAGCTGCCCTGATCACCGGCGCGATCCTGCTGGCGGCGCCCGCCGCCGCCTCGGCCCGGCCCTGGCAGATCGAGGGAACCGCCGTGGTCGACGGTGCCGGCCGGCCGGTCGCGCTGCGCGGCGTCAACGTCGGCAACTGGCTGCTGTGGGAAGGCTGGATGTTCGGCGGCACGCTGATCGGCGGCGAGAGCGTGATACTCGATCGCGTCGCGCAGGTATCCGGTTCGAACGCGGCGCGCCGCTTCCACCGCCGCTATCAGGACGCCTTCATCAAGGAGGGCGACATCGCCGCGATGGCGCGCGCCGGTTTCACCGTCATTCGCCTGCCGATCAATTGGCGCAGCCTCGTCACCGACAACGACTGTCTGGCCTGCGACGGCCAGGGTTTCCGGCATATCGACCGGCTGCTCGGCTGGGCCAGGGGGCATGGCCTCAAGGTCATCCTCGACATGCATGCCGTGCCCGGCGCGCAGGCCGGCCTCCTCACCGCCGACACCACGCTCGGCAAGGCGGATTATTGGAAGGATCGCCGCCACCAGATGCGGCTGGTGGCGCTCTGGACCGAGGTGGCGCGGCGCTATGCCGGCGACGACACCGTCGCGGGCTACGACCTCATCAACGAGCCCAGTGCGCCCTCGGGGGCGGCTTTGGTCGCCGCCTATCGCGAACTCATCGCCGCGATCCGCCGGGTCGACCGCGACCACATCATCTGGGTGGAGGGCAACAGGCTCGGCTCGGACCTGTCGGTGTTCACGCGGCCGCTAGGGCGCAACGTCGGCTATTCGACCCACATCTATACGTTCCCGTTCGATCGCCGCGCCGAGCGGCTGTCCGCCGCCGCCGAGGCGTCACGCCGCCTGAACGCGCCGGTGTGGGTCGGCGAGTTCGGCATGGCCGACGACGCCACCACCGCGCAGACGATCCGCATGATCGAGGCGACGCCCGGCGTGGTCGGCTGGACTTACTGGAGCTGGAAGCGCGCCGCCAACGGCAAGCCCGCCCCTTGCGCGCTCGACATGCCCGCGGCGTGGAAACAGGTCGCGCCGTGGGTCACGGGCGGCGTGTTCCGCCGGGCGCCGCAGCCGCAGGTGTTCGACCGCGGCATCACGGCGCTGCTCGCCTACATCGAAGCCGAGCGCTGCGTGCCGGCGCCCGGCATGATGGCGGCGCTGGGCGCGCGGCCGTGACCGTCCGTTACCCGATCGCCGTCCGGGCAGGATATATCCAAGCGCCGTCAGCGTTTCCGGCATCCACGATATGGAGAAACCATGAAGTCCGTCCTGCCTCTCGCCATGATTGCGGCGCTGTCTGCCTGCGCGACGAACCGTCCCGCCGGGCGTCCCTACGGCAACGACATGCTGCCCGCCCAGCACCCCTATGGCAACGACGCGCTCCCCAGCGCCGAGGTCACGGCCTTCCAGGCCGCGGAAGCACGATTCCGCTATCGGGATGCCCGCATCGAGCGCGATGCGAATGGATGCGCCGTCTATCGGGGGACGACGCCTGCCGGGCAGGTGAAACGGGAACCGCTGCTCGATCCCGCCGGCAAGCCCGTCTGTTCGCCGCGCTGAAGTGGCGTGTTTCCCTGGCAGGGTTCCCAATCGGGAAGCGCGGGAGAGCGACGGCGCATAGCGAAGGCGACACCTTATTACACACCTCCCGCCGTTGCATCATCCTTCAATGATGACGTTCGGCTTTTCCACGTTACTCGATCTTCTGAGTTGGATCGTGGCTGTCACACTAGGTGCGAAGGTCTTGGCAACGCTCATACTGCTCAACTTCGATAAGAGCGTCTGGGATCGGCCAGGGTGGGGGGCGGTCCTTTGGTGGTCTACCAAGATCACGCCGATAATCGCGGTGCCTTGCGTCATCTGCATCGCGTGGTTGCAGGGCATGAACGATCAGGTTTGGATTTT
The DNA here is from genome assembly GCF_036946485.1 of Sphingomonas phyllosphaerae. Taxonomy (GTDB): domain Bacteria; phylum Pseudomonadota; class Alphaproteobacteria; order Sphingomonadales; family Sphingomonadaceae; genus Sphingomonas; species Sphingomonas phyllosphaerae_E. The sequence continues at coordinate 1,874 of NZ_JAQIJA010000006.1, read as the reverse complement.
TGTCGGCTTGATGGTGTTTGTCATGGTCGCAGTGCCGTGGAAAATCCGCCAGCGCCGAGCACGGATAGCCGATCGGGCGACCGTGAAATCAAGGTCGTAACGTTAACCCCTCGGAATGCTCGCCACCGCCGATCATTCCCGAAATTCGATCATTTTCCGTAAGGCCCGACCGTTCCCGGTCATTCCCCAGTCCGGGCAGCACGATCGCGGCCAGAGAAATCCGGTCAGCTTCCTCCGAGCACTTTCCCGTCGACCGTCTGATCGTAATAATCGCCTTTGGCGTGAAACTGCTCCCGGGCCTCTGCGACCGTAGCGGACTGCCGCGGATCACGCGGGCGCTCGCGGCTATCGACATATGCGCCGACGTCCCACGCCTGCTGGTCCGTCAGGGTGTTGCCCTGACCATAAGGCATGTTGGCCTTGATGAACCCGGCCGCGGACGCCACCCCGGTCATGCCCGCGCCCCAGTTGTAGGAGCGTGGCCCCCATAGCGGCGGGATAGTGTAGGTGCCGTCCGGGTTCGCCTCTCCTTGCCCGTTCGCGCTGTGGCACGAAGCGCACTGGCCGGCGAACACTGTCGCGCCGCGAGCCGGATCGTGCCCAAGCGGAGTGGCGGCGAGCTTCACGAACCCGCGACCGGGCAGCAGCTTGCCAGACGGCGCGCCGGTCGCGAGCCAGGCGAAGTAGCTCTGGAGATCGCGGTAGATATCGTCGCCGTAGGGCGGCGGGGTGCCGGCCTTCGAGGCGGGCGCGTTCATCGAGTAGAGAAAGCAGTCGCGGATGCGGTCCTCCATCGTGTTCATCCGGCCGTTCTTCGCGCGATAGGCCGGGTAGCCGACCCAGGCCGCCCACATCGGCGAGGCATCCGCCTTGCGCCCGGCATCGAGGTGGCAGTTGCTGCATGTCAGGCCGTTGCCGACGTACTGGCCGCATCGGCCGAGGTGGCGGTAAAGATCAGGCGACCGCGACGGATGGCGTCGCCGTCCGGCCCGGCAGGGATGGTGCTTTCCGCCGGTGGGGGAGAAGCTGGCGTCCGCTGCCGCCTCGTCCGGTGCCCGCACTGGCGCGTCAGACTGACCGACCTTGTAGGTGACGACGAGGACGAGCAGCGCGGCGGTAATGCCGAAAATAATACGCTGAGCATCGCCATCGTCGCCGGGCGTGGGTGGGTAGCGGTTCGGTCATTTGACCGCGCCGAAGTGGTTGAGCGGCACCTTGAGGAACGCTGTGCCGCAAGCTTCCGCTTCCGGCAGGCGGCCGCCGCGGATATTCACCTGGAGCGCAGCGAGCATCAGGTCCGGGAGCGGCAGGGTCGCGTCGCGCTTCTCACGGGTGGCGACGAACGTCGCCTCGTCGATGCCGTCATGCACATGGATGTTGTCGCGACGCTGGTCCGCCACGGTCGATCGGCCGACCACCTCGCGCCTGTCCTTGCCGTAGTCGTGACCGACATAGGTCGCGGTCTCGGGCGGCAGGTCGAGGATCGTCCGGATCGAACGCCACAGCGCGCCCGCGTCGCCGCCCGGGAAGTCGGCGCGGCTGGTGCCGCTGTCGGGCACCATCAGCGTGTCATGGACGAACGCGGCGTCGCCGACGACGTAGGTGATCGAGGCGAGCGTATGCCCCGGCGACAACATCACGCGGGCGTCGAGCGAGCCGATCTGGAACGCCTCGCCATCGGCGAACAGCGTGTCCCACTGGCTGCCGTCGACGGGCAGGTCGGTCAGACAGTAGATCGTCTGCCAGAGCTTCTGCACATCGACGACCTTCGCGCCGATCGCGGTCCGGCCCCCGGTCTTGCCCGCGATGTAGGGCGCGGCCGAGAAATGATCGGCATGGGGGTGAGTGTCGAGCACCCATTCTACCGTCAGTCC
>NZ_JAQIJA010000005.1:975000-1533255 GCF_036946485.1 Sphingomonas phyllosphaerae | reverse complement strand
AACATCTCGGCAGCGCGACTGTCCAGGCGTTCGAGACCGAGGGGCTGATCGGCACCGACGCCGCGCCCGCCGTGCTCGCCTACCTGTTCCACCGGATCGAGGACAGGCTCGACGGTGCGCCGACGCTTATCATCGTCGACGAGGGGTGGCTCGCGCTCGACGACGAGGGGCTTCGCCGGCCAGCTCCGAGAATGGCTGAAGACGCTGCGCAAGAAGAACGCCTCCGTCATCTTCGCCACGCAATCGCTCAGCGACATCGACGGCAGCGCCATCGCGCCCGCCATCATCGAGAGTTGCCAGACCCGGCTGCTTCTGCCCAACGAGCGCGCGATCGAGCCGCAGATCACCGCCATCTACCGGCGGTTCGGTCTCAACGACCGGCAGATCGAGATCCTCGCGCGGGCGACGCCCAAGCGCGACTACTACTGCCAGTCGCGCCACGGCAACCGGCTGTTCGAGCTTGGGCCTGTCCGACGTGGCGCTGGTGCTGTGCGCCGCATCCTCGCGCATCGACCAGCAGGCCATCGCCGCGATCGTCGCCGAGCACAGCCGCGCCGGTTTCCTTGCCGCCTGGCTGCGCCACCGCGGCGTTGGCTGGGCGGCCGACCTGATCCCCGACCTCACCAATCTGGAGACATCATCATGACCCTGCGCCGTAGCCGCGCGGCACTCGTCGCCGCGACCATCCTGTCCGTGCCGCTGTCGCCGATGCTGGCGACGCCCGCTGCGGCACAGTGGACGGTGTTCGACCCGTCGAACTACGCGCAGAACGTCCTCCAGGCCGCGCGCACGCTCCAGCAGGTCAACCAACAGATCACCAGCCTCCAGAACGAGGCGACGATGCTGGTCAATCAGGCGCGTAACCTCGCCAGCCTGCCGTACTCCTCGCTCCAGCAGCTCCAGCAGAATGTCCGCCGCACACAGGCGCTACTCCAGCAGGCGCAGAATATTGCCTTCGACGTGCGGTCGATCGACCAGGCGTTCCAGCGGCAATACGGCAGCGCGTCGATGTCGGTGTCCGACAGGCAGCTCGTCACCGACGCGCGGAGCCGATGGCAGAACACGGTCGGTGGCTTGCAGGACGCGATGCGCGTGCAGGCCGGCGTCGTCGGCAATATCGACACCAACCGCGCCGAGATGGCGAACCTCGTAACCCGCAGTCAAGGCGCGACCGGCGCGCTTCAGGCAACGCAGGCCGGCAACCAGCTCCTTGCGCTCCAGGCGCAACAGCTCGCAGACCTCACCGCGATGATGGCCGCGAACGGTCGCGCGCAGGCGCTGTCCGACGCCGAGCGTGCGGCGGCGGCCGAGCAGGGCCGCGAACAGCGCCGCCGCTTCCTCGCGCCGGGCGCAGGCTACCAGCCCGGCAACGCCCGCATGTTCAACCCCGGCAACTGAGGCGCTTTATGGAGGCGAAGACGCTTGCCCGCATCGGTGCCGCCGCGTTCGCCGGCATCGCCATCACCGCCGCCGCGATCGAGATGACGCGCGAGGAGAAACCGGTCGTGCCGGTGACCGTGGAGGTCACCACCGCGCCCGCCGACCCGATGCGCGAGGCGCTTGCACGTTGCCGGTTCATGGGCGAGGCCGCGACAAGCGATGCGACGTGCTTGAAGACGTGGGCCGACAACCGCGCCCGTTTCCTCGGCACGTCGCCCGCGTCCGGGGCGCGCTGACGATGGGCAGCACCGGCGTCATCGACAGCTTCCTCGGCGTCTTCACCCGCTACATCGACTCAGGCTTCGGTCTGCTCGGCGGCGAGGTCGCCTTCATCGCCACCACGCTGATCGTCATCGACGTGACACTGGCCGCGCTGTTCTGGTCGATGGGCGGCGAGGACGACATCGTCGGCCGCCTCATCAAGAAAACGCTGTTCGTCGGCGTGTTCGCGTACATCATCGGCAACTGGAACAATCTCGCCCGGATCGTCTTCGACAGCTTCGCCGGGCTGGGGCTCAAGGCATCCGGCACCGGCTTCTCCGCCGCCGACCTCATGCGGCCCGGCAAGGTGGCGCAGACCGGCCTCGATGCCGGACGGCCGCTGCTCGACTCGATCTCCGGGCTGATGGGCTATTGGTCGTTCTTCGAGAACTTCATCCAGATCGCCTGCCTGCTCTTCGCATGGGCGCTGATCCTGCTCGCCTTCTTCATTCTCGCCGTCCAGCTTTTCGTCACGCTGATCGAGTTCAAGCTGACGACGCTCGCCGGCTTCGTGCTCATCCCGTTCGGCCTGTTCGGCAAGACCGCCTTCATGGCCGAGCGCGTCCTCGGCAACGTCATCTCGTCCGGCATCAAGGTGCTCGTGCTCGCCGTCATCGTCGGGATCGGATCGACCTTGTTCTCGCAGTTCACCGCCGGCTTCGGCGGGCGGACGCCGACCATCGACGACGCGATGGCGATCGTGCTCGCCGCGCTGTCGCTGCTGGGCCTCGGCATCTTCGGTCCCGGCATCGCCAACGGTCTCGTCTCCGGCGGTCCACAGCTCGGCGCGGGTGCTGCGATCGGCACCGGGCTGGCGGCCGGCGGCATGGTCGCCGCCGGTGGCGCCGCGATTGGCGCGGTCGCGTCCGGCGGCGCTGCGCTGGCGGGTGGTGCCGCCGCTGCTGCCCGTGGCGGAGCGGCGCTCGCCGGTGGCGCATCCACCGCCTATCAGGCCGGTGCGGCTGGACAGTCCGGCATGGCCGGCGTCGCTTCCGGTCTCGGCAACGTGGCCAGCGCGGGCGGAAAGGCGGCCGTCTCGCCGCTGAAGCGCGCCGCCGGCCGTGCGGCCGACAGCCTCCGGTCCAGCTTCCAGTCCGGTAGCCGTGCCGTGAGCGGCGACGCCGCGCCGGGCGATGACGGCGCGGCTCCTGCAACTCCAGCGGCGGGAACCCAACCCGCATGGGCGAAGCGCATGAAGCGCTCCCAGCAGCTCACCCACGGTGTCCAGGCCGCCGCGCACGCCGTGCGATCCGGCGACGCGCATGGCGGCGGCTCTTCCATCTCCCTCGACCAAGGCGACCGCCGATGAGCATCTTCAAACGACCCGCCGCGCATTACGGCAAGACCCCGCAGCCCGAGACCCCCTACCAGCGCGCCGCCCAGGTGTGGGACGACCGCATCGGCTCGGCCCGCGTCCAGGCGCGCAACTGGCGGCTGATGGCGTTCGGCTCGCTGGCGCTGTCCGCCGGTCTGTCGACCGCGCTGGTCTGGCAGGGTGCCAGTGGCTCGATCGTGCCGTGGGTGGTGCAGGTCGACAAGCTCGGTCAGGCGCAGGCCGTGGCGCCCGCCAGCGAAGGCTACCGCCCGACCGATCCGCAGATCGCGTTCCACCTCGCGCGGTTCGTCGAGGAGGTCCGCAGCATCCCGGCAGATGCGATCGTCGTGCGGCAGAACTGGCTGCGCGCCTACGACTTCACGACCGCGACCGGCGCGCAGGCGCTCAACGACTATGCCCGCGCCAACGACCCGTTCGCGAAGGTCGGCAAGCAGCAGATCGCCGTCGACGTGTCGTCGGTCATCCGCGCCTCGCCGGACTCTTTCCGCGTCGCTTGGACCGAGCGGCGCTACCAGGACGGCAGTCTCGCCGAGACCTCCCGCTGGACCGCGATCCTCACCGTCGTCGTCCAGCCGCCGCGTGATGCCGAGGCGCTGCGCAAGAACCCACTTGGCATCTACGTCAACGCGATCAACTGGTCGAAGGAGCTGGGCCAGTGATCCTGCGCCTCACGTCCGTTCCGGCGGCACTGTCCGCCGCGACGATGCTCGCCGGTTGCGCCACGACGCAGAAGCCGCCCGAGATCAGCTACGATGCCGAGGTGCCGCCGCTGCCGCCCGTGCCGATGCTCGCCGTACCATCGCGGCCCCGGCCGTTGCATGTCCCGCCGCCGTGGACGCCGGCACGGGGCGGACAAGCTGCCGGAACCTCGACCGCGCGCGTCGAGAACGCCAACGCCGCCGCCCGCGTCCAGCCGCGCCGCGAAGGCTATTACAACGCTATCCAGGTCTATCCGTGGAGCGAGGGCGCGCTCTACCAGGTCTACGCCGCAGTCGGGCAGATCACCGACATCGCGCTCGAACCGGGCGAGAGCCTCACCGGCGCCGGTCCGATCGCGGCGGGCGACACCGCGCGATGGATCATCGGCGACACCGAGAGCGGCGCGGGTGACACCCGCCGCGTCCACGTCCTCGTCAAGCCGACGCGGGCGGACCTTTCCACCAACCTCGTCATCACCACCGACCGGCGTCTTTATCTGATCGAGCTGCACGCGGGCGAACGGCCCTACATGCCCTCGGTCGCGTGGAGCTATCCGGTCCCGCCGCCTTCGCAACAAGCCGCTGTGCCAGCCACGCCGATCATACCGGCCGCCGCCGAGCGCACCTATCGCTACGCCCTGACCGGCGACGCTCCGCCGTGGCGACCGATCGCGGTCTACGACGACGGGCGGCGCGTCTACGTCGAGTTCCCGCGCGGCATCGTCCAGGGCGAGATGCCGCCGCTGTTCGTCGTCGGCTCCGAAGGCGAGCCGGAGATCGTCAACAGCCGCGTCCACCGCAATGTGCTCATCGTCGACCGCCTGTTCGGCGCCGCCGAGCTGCGCCTCGGCAAGGGCGACCGCCAGCAGACCGTCCGCATCCTCCGCACCGATGGGAGGCCGTCGTCATGACCGGCGTCGATCCCGAGAAGAGCGCGCCGAGCCTGCCGGAAGCCGACGACGATGTCCGACCGCTGACCGGCGAGCCGGTCGCGCCGATGCGGCTGCGGCCGGAGCCGCCGCGCGTCACCCGACTGTCGCGCAAGGCGCTGGCGGTGCTCGGCAGCGTCGCCGGCGTCGGTCTCGGCGGCGCGCTGATCTACGCGCTCCAAGTCCAGCAAGGCGGTAAACCGGCCGAAGAGGTCTACGCGACCGATGGGCGCTCTACGCCGGACGGCCTCAACGCGCTGCCGAAAGATTACACCGGCCGGGTGCTCGGCCCACCGCTGCCCGGCGATCTCGGCCGCCCGATCCTTGACGCGCAGACCCGCGGCCAGCCCGTACCCGTTTCGGGGATCGACGCGCCTGCTGGACCCGCCGCGCCCGATCCCGAAGCTGAGCGTCGCCGCCAGGAACTGGAACGGCGTCGGCAGGAGCTGGAGGCGGCGCGCACCAGCCGGGTGTTCTTCCAGGCGGGCGCACAGACTGCGGCGGCGAGCGGCGTGCCCGGCGACGGGATGCCGAACCTCGCCGGCATGGGAGCACCCGGCCGGACGGCCACGCCCACCGCGCAAGACCGGCAGCTCGCCTTCCTCAACCAGCCCGCCGACCGGCGCACTGGCGCGCCCGACCGCGTGACGGCACCGCCATCACCTTTCGTCGTGCAGGCCGGCGCGGTGATCTCCGCCGCGCTCGTCACCGGCATCCGCTCGGACCTGCCCGGCCAGATCGTCGCGCAGGTGACCGAGAACGTCTACGACAGCCCGACCGGACGCCTGCTGCTGATCCCGCAGGGCACGCGGCTGATCGGCCAGTACGACAGCGGCGTCGGCTTCGGCCAGCGCCGGGTGCTGCTCGCATGGACGCGGCTGATCTTCCCCAACGGCCGCTCGATTGTGCTGGAGCGCCAGCCCGGTGCCGACGCGCAGGGCTATGCCGGGCTGGAGGACGGCGTTGACCACCACTGGTGGGATCTCGCCAAGGCCGCCGGCCTCTCCACGCTGCTGTCGGTCGGGGCGCAGGCCGGCAGCTCGGGCGAGCAGGGCGACTTCGTTCGCGCGCTGCGCCAGGGCGCGTCGGACGGGATCAGCCAGACCGGCCGGCAGGTGGTCGGCCGCCAGCTCGACATCGCACCGACGTTGGCCATCCGCCCCGGCTTCCCGGTCCGCGTGATCGTCACCCGCGACCTCGTCCTCGAACCTTATCGGAACTGACACATGACGAAGCTGAAGCTCGGTCCCATCGCAGACGATAAGCCCGTGAAGGTCACGCTGGAACTGCCGGCGCACCTGCACCGCGACCTTACCGCCTATGCCGATGTGCTCGCTCGCGAGAGCGGCCAGCCCGCCGCCGATCCCACACGGCTGATCGCGCCCATGCTCGAACGGTTTATGGCGACCGATCGCGCCTTCGCGAAGGCGCGGCGCGCCGACGGCACGTCCGACACTGCGATCGGCTGACGCGATCGAGGTATCGCGTCACGCCCACTTCACCGCGGGGAACGAGGCGGCAGGATCGTGGGGCGGGACAGTGCCGCGACGAACCACAGGAGACTTCATCGACGTCCGTGTCCGACCGTCACCCTCGCTCCACTCGCCGCGCTGGCGATGCCGCCGGCATCCTGCCCGACGATCTCTACGACTATTATGCCGTCGAGCCGGACCCACGGCGGGGGCCAGCGCCCGCCGCCGAGGCGAAGACGTGGCGCGTCACCGACGACTGGCCCGAGCGGGTGCCGATCACCGAGGCGGAGATCGAGGTGTTCGAGCGCTGGTTCGCCGACCTCTTCGACGAGTTGTTCGGACCATCCGGTCGATAGGATCGCGCGACACGCGCCAGCCGCCCCCATCATTTCCCTGGATGATGTTGTCTATTGGTGATAATGATCGTGGATAGCATCCGGCCCGCCTGACGCTCGCGCCCGGCCCGGCGGTTGCCAGGACGGGAGATATGCGCACCGTGACGACGCTGACGATCGGCATCGCCGACACCGACGAGATGAAGGCGCGGGGCAAGCGCATCATGCGCGGCGAAGAGCAGCCGGCGCGGGGCGAGCCGGCGGTCTGGTTCGGCTCGACCGAATCCTTCGCGCGCATCCTTTCCGCCGCCAACCGCGACATGCTCCGCCTCATCGCCGAACGCGAGCCGGAGTCGCTCGACGCGCTCGTCGCGTTGACCGGGCGCGCCAAGCCCAACCTGTCGCGGACGCTGAAAGCCATGATCGCCCACGGCATCGTCCGCATGGAACGCAGCGGGCGCAAGCTCGCCCCCAAGGTCATCCCCGACCGCGTCGTGCTGACGCTGGAACTGACCTCGACATCCGACAAGCAAGGAGACCGGCCGTGAACGCCGAGACGCCCGTCATCGTCCAGCGCGCCGCGCTCTACCTGCGCGTCTCGACCGTCCGGCAGGCCGAACACGACGTCTCGATCCCGGACCAGAAGCGGCAGGGCGAGGCGTACTGCACCTCGCGCGGTTACCGACTGGTCGACACCTTCGTCGAGGCGGGCGCCTCGGCCACCAACGACCGCCGCCCCGAGTTCCAGCGCATGATCGAGGCGGGCACATCCAAGCCCGCGCCGTTCGATGTCGTCGTGGTCCACTCGTTCAGCCGATTCTTTCGCGATCACTTCGAGCTGGAGTTCTACGTCAGGAAGCTGGCGAAGAACGGCGTGCGCCTCGTCTCGATCACGCAGGAGATGGGTGACGACCCCATGCACGTCATGATGCGCCAGATCATGGCGCTGTTCGACGAGTATCAGTCGAAGGAGAACGCCAAGCACGTCCTGCGCGCCTTGAAGGAGAACGCCCGGCAGGGCTTCTGGAACGGCTCGCTGCCGCCGATCGGCTACCGCACCGTCGCGGCCGAGCAGCGGGGTGCCAAGACCAAGAAGAAGCTTGAGATCGACCCGCTGCACGCCGACACGATTCGCCTGATCTACCGCCTCGCGCTCGGCGCCGAGGCCGATCACAGCCAGATGGGCGTCAAGGCGATCGTCAAGCACCTGAACGCCCGCGGCATCTTCACCCGCGACGGCGGGCGCTGGGGCATCGGCCAGGTCCACCGCATCCTCACGCGCCGCACCTATATCGGCGAGCACGAGTTCAACCGTCGCTCCAAGACCAAGGAGAAGAAGCCCGATGCCGAGGTGGTGACGGTGGAAGTGCCTCCGCTGATCGAGCGCGCGACCTTCGACGCCGTGCAGGCGCTGATGAAGGCGCGCAACCAGAAGACCGCGCTGCCGCACCGCGTCGTCATCGGCCCGACGCTGCTGACCGGCATCTGCTTCTGCGGCAATTGCGGGGGCGCGATGACCATCCGCACCGGCAAGGGCGGGCGCTACCGCTACTATGCCTGCTCGATCAAGGCGCGGCAGGGCGAGACCGGCTGCAAGGGCCGCGCGATCCCGATGGACAAGCTCGACGGCCTCGTTGCCGGCCACATCGAGGACCGGCTGCTCGATCCCGAGCGGCTGGAGGAACTGCTGGAGACGATCCTCGGCCGTCGCGAGGAACAGTCCGAGCGCCGCCGCGTCCACATCGCCGAGCTGAACCGCCGTGCCGCCGAATCGGAGCTGCGCCTCAAGCGCCTCTACGACGCGATCGAGGCGGGCGTCGCTGACCTCGACGACCCGGCGCTGAAGGAGCGCATCGCCGGCCTCAAGGTCATCCGCGACCAGTCGCGCGTCGATGCCGACCGCGCGCAGGCGATGCTGGAGAGCACCGGCGAGCGGGCGATCACGCCGGAGATGGTCAGCCGGCTCTCACAGGCCGCGCGCGAACGGATGCGCCTCGACGGAGGCGGCTATCGGCGGGATCATCTGCGCGCGCTCGCCCAGCGCGTCGAGGTCGGCGACGACGAGGTCCGCATCATGGGATCGAAAAGCGACCTCCTCAGGACGCTCGTGGCAGCGCAGGGAGGGAAATCGGCGGCAATCGGCGTGCCCAGCCGGGGACCGAAGTGGCGGAGCGGGAGGGATTCGAACCCTCGATACGGTTTTGCCGTATACTCACTTTCCAGGCGAGCGCCTTCGACCACTCGGCCACCGCTCCGCATGCCTTGGAACGGCGGCCCTAGTGCGTGTCGCCATATTGCGCAAGCGTGGCGATTGCCTCGGGTCGAGCGATGCGTCACGTTGCGGCCATGTCGACGCTCGCCGCTCTCCTTCTGCTCGCCCAGGCACCCGCCGCCGCTGCCGCGCCTGCGCCGCATGAGCCGGTCGCCGAAGACTGGCGCATGATCCCGGACGACGAACTGCTGGTGATGCAACTCGCCGGAAACCGGACGGTCGTGATCCGGTTGGCGGCCGCCTACGCCCCGTTGCATGTCGCGAGTATCCGGCGGCTCGCCGCGGCGCATTGGTGGGACGGGCTCAGCGTCTATCGCGTGCAGGAAAATTGGGTCGCGCAATGGGGCGACCCCAGCGAGAAGAAGCCGCTGCCCCCCGGCGTGCCCGCGCGTCAGGCCCCCGAATTCGAGATCGCGCGCTTCGCCCCTGCTCAAACGCTCGCGCGGCCGGACCCGCATTCGGCCGTATCGGGGATCACCGCCGATGGCTGGCCGGTCGCCAGCGACGGACGCGGCCATGCGTGGCTGACGCATTGCTACGGCATGGTCAATGTCGCGCGTGACGCCGATCCGATGACCGGTTCGGGCGCGGAGATGTCGACGCCGATCGGCCAGTCGGCGCGGCGGCTCGATCGCAATTATGCGCTGGTCGGGCGGATCATCGCCGGCATGCAATATCTGTCGTCGCTTCCGCGCAGCAATGCGCCGATGGGCTTCTACGCCGACCCGGCCGAGCGCACGCCGATCGTAACCATGCGGCTGGCGAGCGACATCCCCGCCGCCGAGCGCCCGCGCTTCCAGTATCGCGCCGCCGACAATCCGCGCTTCGCGGAAATGATCCGCCGCCGTGAGAACCCACCGGCACCGACGATCGGCGGTGGCGGGATCGAGGTGTGCGAGGTGCCGCTGGAGGTACGGCGCGTGCCGTAGTCGCGGCAGATGGGGCCAACGGGCGAACCAGTCCGGGAGGCGTCCCGCCACCCCCAACGTCATCCCGGGCTTGACCCGGGATCCCGCTTCTTCACGGCACGTCTGGTGAACAGCGTACTCGTCCAAACCAGTCGCTGCTGAACCGCCTGCGCCAACGGTTACAAAGAAGCGCCTACACAAACCGAGAAGCGGCAGGCCACCAGCCCGTCATTGCGAGCGCAGCGAAGCGATTCAGGGCGTCCTGATCCGGCCCTGGATTGCTTCGCTGCGCTCGCAATGACGCTCGTGTCGGTAATCAGGCGCCTGCAAAGACCTCGCCGTCGACCGCCCCGCCGCCAGCTAGCGCTGTCCGCCGACCCAATCCGACACCTGCTGCGCCACCTGATTGGCCGCCTGACTCAGCGCCGCCCCCGACTGCGCCGCGTCGATCGTGGCAACCGGCACCCGCGCCTCGAAGCGGCGCTTCTCGACGGTCGGCTTGCCCGCAGGGGTAAACGACGCATCATAGGTCACCACCGCCTGCCGCTGCACCGCATCGACGCCGAAGGTCCGCAGTTCGCCACCCAGCGTCGCACTCGGCGCGTCGAACGACTGCGCCGGCGACAGCACCACCATCTGGGCACGCGCGGTCAGCGTGTCCGACAGCAGCCGTGCGAACAACCGAGCCGGCGGCTCGGCCCATTGCGCGTCCTTCACATAGGCGAGCGATGTATCGGTGGCCTGCACCGGCACGCGCGTCCCCGCGATCGACTGCGGTACCGCGGGCACCTCGATCACGATCGCGCGCCCGGTCGCCGAATTCTGCACCGCGCCCGCCGCCGGCTGCGCCTGAGGGGCAATCGTCAGCAGCGAGGGCGGCGGCGTCGCGCCGAAGCGGATGCAGCCGGCCAGCGGCACCAGCGCCGCGACGATCAGGAGCTTGTTCGCCAAAGCACGCACGGTCACTTCCCCTTATAGTCCGGCAGCGCCGGCTGCCCCACCAGCGAGCTGGCGCCACCCTGCTCCACCCGCTCGCTGATCGACTTCAGCGACGCGGCGGTCACGCGCAGGTCGCGCACCAGCTGGTTGACCTGCGGGATCGTCTGCTTGCTGAACGTCGTCAGCCCCGGCCGCGCGTCGCCGATCGCGGCATTGAGCGTGTCCGCGCTCGCCTGCGCCGAGGTGATCGCCTTGTTGAGATTGGCCATCGCCGGCTGGACGTCGTTCGCCAGCACGCCGTTGGTGGTCTGCGCCAGCGCGCCGATCTGCTCGGCGGCATTGCCCGCCTGCTGGATCGCGATCCGCGTCTGCGCCAGCGTCGCGGCGATCTCCGGCCCGCGATCGGCGAGCGCGTCGGTCAGCCGGTTTGTGTTGTCGAGGATGCCCGCGATCGACGCCTGGTTGCGGTCGCTCAGCATCCCCGTCAGCCGCTCGGTCAGCGTCGACAGCCGCTCCAGCAGCTGCGGCGCGGAATTGAGGATCGCGCCGATCCCGCCGGTCTTGGTCGGGATCACCGGCACGCCCAGCGGGCAGACGCTCTTGGCGGCGTCGCCTTCGGGGCAGGTGATCGGCTGCGCGCCCTTGATCGCGCCGTCGAGGCTGACGGTGCTGGTGCCGGTGAAGCTGCCCTGGATCGTCGCGGTGGTGCCGCGCAGGATCGGTGTGTCGTTGTTCACGCTGATCCGCACGCGCACATATTGCGGGTCGGGCTTCCACAGCGAAATGCTCTTCACCTGCCCGGACGGCACGCCCGAAAAGGTGACCGACGACCCCTTGGCCAGCCCGTCGACCGCCTGGCGGAAGAAGATGTCGTAATCACGCTCTTCCGCGCCGCCGATCCGCGCGATCCACACCGTGAACACCGCCACCAGTGCCAGCAGGATCAGCACCACCGCGCCGACGAGGACATGGTTCGAACGCGTTTCCATCTCTCAGCCCCTCTCGCTCGACCCGGTGGCGCCGGCCGACCTGCCGTGCTCGACCGTTTCCGCGCCGCGCGCATAATCGTCCGCCATGCCGCCCTGCGAGCGCTGCCCGCTTTGCAGCTGCGTCACCTCGGTCGGATGCGCGGCGGCGTCGTGCGCGGCACTGCGCTCCTGCGAGGCGACCGCCGCCCGGCCGCGCGGCCCGTTGAAATATTCCTGGATCCACGGATGGTCCAGCGCCAGCAACTCCTCGATCGTCCCCACGGCGATCACGCGCTTGTCGGCCAGCACCGCGACGCGGTCGCAGATCGCGTAGAGCGTGTCGAGATCGTGGGTGATCAGGAAGACGGTCAGCCCCAGCGTCTTCTGGAGCGCCTTGGTCAGATCGTCGAATGCCGCCGCACCGATCGGGTCGAGCCCGGCAGTCGGCTCGTCGAGGAACAGCAGTTCCGGATCGAGCGCCAGCGCGCGCGCCAGCCCGGCCCGCTTCTTCATGCCGCCCGACAGCTCGGCGGGAAACTTCGGCCCGGCATCCGCCGGCAGCCCGGTCATCACCACCTTGTACGACGCGATTTCGTCGAGCAGCGCGAGGTCGAGGTCCGGGTAGAACTCGCGCAGCGGCACCTGCACGTTCTCGGCGACGGTCAGCGTCGAGAACAACGCACCGCCCTGGAACAGCACGCCCCAGCGCTTGCGGATCTCGACCGTCTCCAGCTCGCTGCGATCGAGCGTCGGCTCGCCGAACACCTCGACCTCGCCGCGGCTCGGCGATTGCAGCCCGATGATCGAGCGCATCAGCACCGACTTGCCGGTCCCCGACCCGCCGACCACGCCCAGGATTTCGCCACGCCGCACCTCGAGATCGAGGTTGTCGTGGATGAGCTGGTCGCCGAATTCGTTGCGCAGTCCGGTCACCTTGATGATCGGCGCGTCGTCGGGGCGGCTGGCGTTATGCTGCGGCATCAAATCCAGCCGATCTGTTCGAAGAACACCGCGAAGAACGCGTCGACCACGATCACCATGAAGATCGCCTGCACCACCGCCGAGGTGGTCTTCAAACCGACCTGCTCGGCATCGCCCTTCACCTGCATTCCCTGGAAGCAGCCGGCGACGGCGATGATCGCGCCGAAGACGGGCGCCTTGATCAACCCGACGAACACGTCGGTGATCGGCACCACTTCGCGGATTCGCGCAACGAACGCGATCGGCGGGATGTCGAGCGCGAACCAGCACAACAGGCAGCCGCCGAACACCGACAGGATCGCGGCGTAGAAACCGAGCAGCGGCATCAGCACGATCGCGGCGATCGTGCGCGGCAGCACCAGCGCCTCCATCGGCGAGACGCCGATCGTGCGCATCGCATCGATCTCCTCGGTCAGCTTCATCGTACCGAGCTGCGCCGCAAAGGCCGATCCGGATCGCCCCGCGACCATGATCGCGGTCATCAGCACGCCCAGCTCACGCATCGAGATGCGGCCGACGAGATTGATCGTGAACGCCTCGGCGCCGAACTGGCGCAACTGCACCGCGCCCTGCTGCGCGATCACCACGCCGATCAGGAAGCTCATCAACCCGATGATCGCCAGTGCAGAGACGCCGACCACCTCGAAGCGCTGCACCGTCGCGTTGAACCGGAAGCGGCTGGGGTGACGGATGATCCCGCCGAACGCGATCACCGTCGCGCCCATGAAGCCGAGCAGGCCCAGCGCGGTGCGCGCCGAATTGGCGGTCGATTCGCCGATCTCCGCCAGCACCCGGCGGAACGGCGAGCGCGACTGCGGCCGCATCTGCACCGGCTGGTCGGCGGCCTGCACCTGCTCCAGCAGATTCTGCCCGTCGCCGCTCAGCCCCTCGATCCGCGCACCGTGTTCGCGCGCGAAGCGATGGATCACCCATGCGCCGATCGTGTCGATCCGCTCGACCGCGGACAGGTCGACGACCGCCACCTGCCCGCCCTGCTTCTCGAGCCGGCTCGGCAGATCGCCCAGCCGCGCAAGCGACAGGTCGCCGGTCACGCGCACCACCTGCCCGCCGGCGCCCGAGGCACCGTCATGATCCATGCTGAAGTCGGCAGCCGCACTCATCGGTCGATCCATGCGGCAAAGCTCATGACGTCACAAGCGCCCAGCACGGCAATCGTTCCGCGCGCGTACCACTTTTGTGATCGTTCACTCACAAAAGTACGTCGACACTGTGTATTACCACCCCGACCAGCCCGCCGACCAGCGTCCCGTTGATGCGGATGAACTGCAGATCCTTGCCGACCGCATTTTCGAGTCGCTGCGTCACGGTCTGGGCATCCCAGCCGCGCACCGTCTCCGAGACCAGCCGCACGATCGCATCGCCATAATCGGCCGCCGCGCCCACCGCCGCGCGCCGCACGAAGCGGTTGATGATCCGTCCCAGCCGCGGATCGTCCTGCAAGGTCGCGCCCAATTGGTGCAGCGCCTCGCCCAGCTTGCCGGCCATCAACGCGTCGGGATCGCGCGCGGCGCGCAGCATCGCGGCGCGCGCCTGCTCCCACAGCCCGTTGATCCAGTCCTGCATCGCCGGATTTTCAAGCAGCTCGATCTTCACCGTCTCGACGCGCGCGCGCATCTCGGGATCGTGCTGGAGCCGCTCGGCGACGCTCGCCATCGCTTCCTCGACCTTTAGCCGCAGCGGATGTTCGGGGTTATCGGCCATCTCCGCGACCAGTTTGTCGAGCCCGTCGATGATCTTGTTGGCCAGCGTCTCGTCCAGCCCGGTCCAGCGCAGCACCGTGCCGGCGCGGTCGTGGACCATCGCGCGGATCAGATGCTCGTTCGACCCCAGCGCCCCGCGCATCCAGCGCACCAGCGCGTCGATCACCGGGCGATGCCGCTCCTCCGCCATCGCCGCCGCCAGCGCGCGGCCCAGCATCGGCGACAATTCGGTCTCGCGGACGCGCGTCACCATCATCGCGCGCACCATCCCGCCCAGCCGTTCCTGATCGAGCGCCTGCAACACCTCGGTCGCCAGCCGCGAGATGCCGCGCGTCAGCCGGCTGCCCCCCGCCCCGCGCGGGTTGGCGAGCCACCGCCCCGCCGCCGCGGCGACGTCGATCCGCTGCATCCGCCGCGCGACCACCGCGGGAATCAGGAAATATTCGCGCAGGAACTGCGCGAGCTGGTCGCCGATCCGGTCCTTGTTGCGCGGGATGATCGCGGTATGCGGGATCGGCAGCCCGAGCGGATGGCGGAACAATGCGGTCACCGCGAACCAGTCCGCCAGCCCGCCGACCATCGCCGCCTCGGCAAAGGCGCGGACGAATCCCCAGCCCGGATGCCGCGGCTCCAGCGCGCGCGACGCGAAGAACGCCACCGCCATCGCCACCAGCAACAGCCCCGCGACGCGCCGCATCCTGACGAGGGCGGCGGGCGGAGGGGCGGCGCGGACGATCATCCCCGTAACAATCCCCGATCGCCCGCGAAGTTCAAGCGACGCCCACAATGACGAACCCGCCCTGCCCGTCGCCCCTGCGCAGGCAGGCGCCCATGTCCGTCGAATGTGTCGGCAGCCGGCCGACACCCACAACTTGCATGTGTCAGGTCAGCCGTCCCTCACTCCGCCGGATGCGACCCCTCACCCCGGAACGGGATCCGCCCGTGCGGCGCGCCGATCGCATCCTGCGGCGAGTGCTCGATCACCGGACCCTCGTCCCCCGGACGATAGGTCAGCAACCGCCGCCCCAGCCACGGCCCGACCCGCCGCTCGACCCCGATCGCCAGCGAAAACGCCGCGGGCACGATCAGCAGCGTCAGCAAGGTCGAGACGATCAGCCCGCCGATCACCACGATCCCCATCGGCGCGCGCGATGCCCCGTCGCCCGACAGCGACAAGGCGGTCGGCACCATCCCCGCGACCATCGCGACGGTGGTCATCACGATCGGCTGCGCGCGCTTGTGCCCGGCATCGACGATCGCATCATAGGACGGCACGCCCGCCTGCATCTCCTCCAAGGCGAAGTCGATCAGCAGGATCGAGTTCTTGGCAACGATCCCCAGCAGCATCAGCAGGCCGATGAACACCGGCATCGACAGCGGATTGCCGGTCAGCCGCAGCGCGATCAGTCCGCCGAGCGGCGCCAGCGTCAGCGACGCCATGTTGACCAGCGGCGGCAGCAGGCGACGGTACAGCAGCACCAGCACCGAGAAGACCAGGAACACGCCCGCGACGACCGCGACGACGAAGTTCTGGAGCATCTCCATCTGCCACTTGGCCTGACCGACGTTCAGCTCGCCCACGCCCAGCGGCAGGTTCTTCATTGCCGGCAGCTGCTTCACCTTGGGCAGCATCACGCTGATCGTCTGCCCCGGGCTCAGGTCGGCGCCGATCGTCAGCTGGCGTTGCTGGTTGATGCGCTGGATACGCGTCGGACCCGAGCCGAAGCCGATCTCCGCGACCACGCTCAGCGGCACCGAGCCGCCGGTCAGCGTCTGCACCGGCAGGTTCTGGATCGTCGCCAGCCGCGAGCGCGAACTCTGCTCCAGCGCGACGCGGATCGGGATCTGCCGGTCGTTGAGCGAGAAGCGCGCGCTGTTCTGGTCGATGTCGCCGATCGTCGCGATGCGGATCGCGTTCGACAGCGCCGAGGTCGTCACCCCCAGGCTGGCGGCGAGGTCGAGCCGCGGCTTGATGATGATCTCCGGCCGGTTGAGATCGCCCGCGATGCGCGGCGCGAGCAGCCCCGGCACCGTCCCCATCTCCTTGACCAGCCGGTCGGCGGCCTGCCGCAGCACGACCGGATCGTCGCCACCCAGCGTGATCGAGACGTCGCGGTTGTTGTCGCCCCAGCCGAATTGCGACTGGAAGTTGACGCGCGCGTCGGCGATCTTCGCCAGCTCCGGCGCCAGCGCGCGCTCGAACTCGGTCGAGGTCTTGGTGCGCTTCTCACGCAGCTGCGCGGTGACGCGGCCCGATCCGACCAGCGTCCGGGTGTAGATGCTCTCCACCTCGGGCTGCTTGCTGAGCACGGCATAGACCTGATCGACCACGCCCTGCGTCGTCTGGAGCGTGCTGCCCGGCGGCATCGTGATCGTCACCGTCGAGCGCGGCATGTCGCGGGCCGGCTGGAAGGTCAGCGGCGAGGTCGCGAACATCGCGATCGTCGCCACGAACGCCAGCACGCCCGCGCCGATCATCCACACGCGATGATCGCGCCAGTAACCGACGACGCGGTGCACCCCGCCCTTGGCGCGTGCGCGCGCCGCGCGGGTGCCGTCGAGCGTCCAGATCAGCAGCTTCTGATACGTATTCAGCAGCCAGCCGCCGCCATGTTCGACATGCCCGCCGGCCTTCAGGAAGTACGCCGCGACCATCGGGGTGATAAGCCGCGCCACCGCGAGACTCATCAGCACCGCCGCGACGACGGTCAGCCCGAAATTCTTGAAGAACTGCCCGGCGATCCCCGGCATCAGCCCGACCGGCAGGAACACCGCGACGATCGCCATCGTCGTCGCCAGCACCGCCAGCCCGATTTCGTCGGCGGCGTCGATCGACGCCTGATACGCGCTCTTGCCCATCCGCATGTGGCGGACGATGTTCTCGATCTCGACGATCGCGTCGTCGACCAGCACGCCCGCCACCAGGCTGAGCGCCAGCATCGTCATGTTGTTGAGCGTGAAGCCCATCAGGTCCATGAACCAGAATGCCGGGATCGCCGACAGCGGGATCGCCAGCGCCGAGATGATCGTCGCGCGCCAGTCGCGCAGGAACAGGAACACGACGATCACCGCCAGGATCGCGCCCTCGATCATCGCATGGATCGCGGTCTTGAACTGCTCCAGCGGATATTTCGACCCGTCGAGCCGCATCTTGAAGCGCACCTGCGGGTTGCGCTTCTCCAGCGCCTCCAGCTTGGCCTTCGCCTCGCGGAAGACGGTGACGTCCGAATAGCCCTTGGCGCGCGTGAAATCGAACGACAGCGCCTGCCGCCCGTCGACCGACGCGGCGGACCGCTGCTCGGCATACAGGTCGCGCACCGTCGCGACGTCGGACAGCCGCACCGTGCGGCCGTTGCCGACGTTGATCTGCAACTGGCCCAGCTCATAGGCGGTATGCGCATTGCCCAGCACGCGCACCGATTGCTCGGCGCCTGCGATCTCGGCGCGGCCGCCCGGCGCGTTGAGGTTCACCTGCCGCAATTGCGCGTTGATCTGGCTGGCGGTCAGCCCCTGCGCGGCGAGCCGCGCGGGGTCGAGGATCACGCGGATCTCGCGGCTAACCCCGCCGTTGCGCGTCACCCCGCCCATGCCGGGCACCGACATCAGCTCCTTGGTGACGGTGTTGTCGATGTACCAGCTGAGCTGTTCCAGCGTCATGTCGGTACCGACCGCAGTATAGCTGCCGAGGTCGTTGTCGTTGATCTTCACCCGCGCGACCTGCGGCTCGAGAATCCCCTCGGGCAGGTTGCCGCGGATCTGCGTGATCGCGTCGCGCGCCTCGTTTACCGCACGGTCGATCGGCGTGCCGATGTCGAGCTGGACGATCGTCGTCGACGTGCCCTCGGACACGAACGACTGAATTTCGTCGATCCCTTCCAGCGAGCGCACCGCCGCCTCGACGCGCTGCGTGACCTGCGTCTCCAGCTCGCTGGGCGCCGCGCCCGGCTGGGTGATGTCGATCGAGACGATCGGAAAGTCGATGTCGGGCTGTTCGTTGATGTCCATCCGCACGAAGCTGACGATCCCCGCGACCGTCAGCATCAGGAACAGGACGATCGACGGCACCGGGTTGCGGATCGACCAGGCGGAGATGTTGCGAAAGCCCATGACGTGCGTCCTCTTACCGCGTCGCGGTCGGCTTGGCGCGTTGCGGACGCACCGTCTGGCCGGGGTTCAGGAACGCGCCGGCCGATTGCACGACCCGCTCGTCGCCGTTGAGGCCGCTGGCGATCGCGACGCGATCGTCGGCGACGGTACCCAGCGTCACCGCGCGCCGCTCGACCTTGTTTTGCGCGTCGACGATATAGACGTAATTGCCCTTCTCGTCACTCAGCAACGCCGACTGCGGCAGCTCGGGCTGGCGCGCGCCGCCCGCGGTGATCGTCGCGCTCGCGAAGCCGCCGGGGCGCAGCGCGGGATCGTAGGACAGCTTGATGCGCGCGATCCCCTGCCGCGTCTGCGGGTCGATCACCGGCGCGACCTGCCAGACGCTGCCGGGGAAGGCGCGCGTGTCGCCGACCGGCACCACCTTCGCGGGCGAGCCGACGCGCACCACCTGCAAATCGCCCTCGGCGAGCTGCGCGCGCATCTCCATCTCGCCGCCCTTGGCCATGCGGAACAGCATCCCCGAGCCGGAGCTGACGATCTGCCCCGGCTCGACGCCGCGCGTCAGGATCAGCCCGGCGGCCGGCGCGCGGATGTCAAGCCGTGCGTTGCGCGCGCGCTGCTCGGACAAGGTCGCCTGCGCCACCTGGAGGCGCGCACGCGCCGCGTCGCGGGTCGCGATGCGGCGCTGGACGTCGGCCTTGGAGATGAAGCCGCGATCGACGAGGCTCTGTGCACGCTCCAGCTCGGCCTGCGCCAGCGTCAGGTCGGATTTGGCGACGTTGATCTGCGCCGCCAGCGACTGCGCGGTCTGCGCCTGCACCGAGCGGTCGATCGTCGCCAGCACCTGCCCGGCGCGCACCCACTGGCCGGGCTCGACCAGCACGCGGCTGACCATCCCGCCCTCGCCCGCGACGCCGACCGGCATTTCGCGCGTCGCGGCCAGCGTGCCCGTCGCGCTGATGATCCGCGCGACCGACTGCGCGCCCGGCACGATCACCGTCACCGCCGGCGCCTGGCTGGAAGCGGTGGCGGGCGGTGCTTCCTCTCCCTTGGGACGGAGCACATACCAGGCGATAC
Source organism: Sphingomonas phyllosphaerae (assembly GCF_036946485.1). Classification (GTDB taxonomy): domain Bacteria; phylum Pseudomonadota; class Alphaproteobacteria; order Sphingomonadales; family Sphingomonadaceae; genus Sphingomonas; species Sphingomonas phyllosphaerae_E. The sequence goes on along the minus strand of NZ_JAQIJA010000005.1, from coordinate 1,513,811 downwards.
CGGCGGCGATCAGCGCCACCAGCCCGCCGATCAGCAACCAGCGACGCCGCGTGCGTGGCGAACGATCCTCCAGCACCAGCTGTTCGCCCTGCATCTCCCCGCCCTGGTACGTCATGATTCCCCTTTCGCGCCCCGGCGTGTATTACACGCCTACGTCACCGTGACAAGCGGCGCGCGGCGGCAGGCTCTTATCGTGAATACAACGGCCTGTCCCGTTCATCTTGCATTCCGACGCATCAGGGCAGAGGCGTTCTCACCTGGATCAAGGGAGTTTTTTCTGCATGAACCGAATGTTGCCCTTGCTGGCGATGGCCGCCGCCGGTGTCGTGGCGGTACCGGCCGCGGCGCAGGTCGCGCTGCCGATGGCGACGGTCGTCCCTGACGGTACCGTGCTCGACGTCACCGCCACGGGCCGCGTCTCGCGCACGCCGGACCTCGCGACGATCACCGCCGGCGTGGTGACCCAGGCGCCGGTCGCCGCCGCCGCGCTGGCGGAGAATGCGCAGCGGATGGACGCGGTGGTCAAGGCACTGAAGGCCGCCGGGCTAGCGGCGCGCGACCTGTCGACCAGCAACGTCGCGCTGTCGCCGCAATATCGCTATCAGGACGGCAAGCCGCCGGTCATCACCGGTTATCAGGCGAGCAATTCGGTCGCGATCCGCTTCCGCGACATCGCCAGGGCCGGCGCGGTGCTGGATGCGCTGGTGCGCGCCGGGGCCAACCAGATCGACGGACCGAACCTGTCGCTCTCCGATCCCGAGGCGGCGCTCGACGAGGCGCGGACGCAGGCGATCGCCAAGGCACGCGCACGCGCCGAACTATATGCGAAGGCGGCGGGGATGTCGGTGGCCCGGATCGTGGCGATCAACGAAGCCGGCGAGAACGGCGGCGACCGCCCCCGTCCGATGCCGATGATGGCGCGCGCGGCCGTCCAGTCCGACGCGGAAACCGTCGTCTTGCCCGGCGAAACCGACGTCACCGCCAGCGTCAACGTCCGCTTCCTGCTGAAGTAATCGCCACTACGTCATCCCGGACTTGATCCGGGATCCCGCTTCCTTCTTCTCCCGGCAAGAAGAAGCGGGGCCCCGGATCAGGTCCGGGGCGACGAAAGCATGCGCGCACACGTTCCCTCGAACCTCACAAAACAAAAGCGGCCGCCCGGATCACCGGGCGGCCGCCTTGTCGTCAGACCTGGGTCGTTCGTGCGATTAACGCACGCGACCGCGACGGGCCAGATTGACGATCGCCAGAAGGACGACCGCACCCAGCAGCGAGACGAGGAAGGAATAGATCGTCAGCGGCGCGTTGTTGATCGAACCGCCAGAGAAGATAAGGCCGCCGATGAAGGCGCCGACCACGCCGACGACGATGTTCAGAAAGATACCCTGCTGTGCGTCGGTGCGCATGATCATGCTGGCCAGCCAGCCAATGACACCGCCGATGATAAGCCAGAGAATGATACCCATGATAGAACTCCCCTCAGATGCGCCCGGAGTGGCTGCTCTGGCGGGAATTACTCACGAGACCGTCACATTGTTCCGGCCGCGTAATCCATATTGTCGCAAGGTTTTTCTCCGGGGTCCCGCTCGCCTGTGCCGGGGCGGGACGCGCCGTCGTGGCTCAGAACTTCTGCTGTCGTTCGTACAGCGACTTGTAATGCTGGATGCGGGTCACCCGCAGCCCCGGCATCCCCGAACGATCGATCGCCCGCTGCCAGCCGGCGAATTCCTCCACCGTCAGGCCGTAGCGCGTGCAGACGTCGTCGACGCTCAGCAATCCACCGTTGACCGCTGCGACCACCTCGGCCTTCCGGCGCACGACCCAGCGGGTGGTGTTCGACGGCGGCAGCGTGTCGAGCGTCAACGGTTCCCCCAGCGGACCGATGACCTTGGCAGGGCGACTTGTGTTCTGTTGTTCGATCATTCCAAACCTCGGTTCGGGGCCGCGACCCCATCTCCATGTCGTGACTTTCGCGTAACGGCGATGGATTGAACGGCCCCTAAAGCGGTGCGGTAAACGAGCTCTTCACGGCTGCTTCCAATTGTTGAGCGCCGCCGCCGCATGGGCGTTGAAGGCCCCCCCGGTCGGGCGGGCCGGATCGTCGAGAGCGCGCGCGACCTGCGCGGTCCGCGAGGAAAGCTGGCGCGCGCGCAGACTGCACAGCAGCGGCACGTCGGCGGGGGGAGTTTCGGCTGTCATACCCCCGACATAGCCGCACCGGTCTGAAAGCCCGGTAAAGCCAAGAGAAACGGTTCGTTCATTTCGGTTTACGCCGGACGGTCCGTGGCTGTATGATGCCCGCCATCATGGACAGCGGTGAATTCCAGCTCGCGCCCGGTGCGCGCCGCATCGTCGTGGCGATGTCGGGCGGGGTCGACAGTTCGGTGGTGGCGGCGCTCGCCGCGCGTCAACCGGGCGCGGAGGTGATCGGCGTCACGCTCCAGCTCTACGATCATGGCGAGGCGACGAAGCGCGCCGGCGCGTGCTGCGCGGGGCGCGACATTCGCGACGCGCGCGCGGTCTGCGACAAGCTGGGGATCGCGCACTACGTCTTCGATCACGAGAGCAGCTTCCGCGCGAACGTGGTCGACGCCTTCGCCGACGAATATCTCGCCGGCCGCACTCCGATCCCGTGCGTCCAGTGCAACATGGGGCCGAAGTTCACCGATCTGCTCGCGCTGGCCCGCGATCTCGGCGCCGATTGCCTTGCCACCGGCCATTACGTGCGCCGGGTCGAGGGCGCGGCCGGGGCCGAGCTACACCGCGCCGCCGATCCGGCACGCGATCAGAGCTACTTCCTGTTCGCCACCACGCAGGAACAGCTCGATTTCCTGCGCTTCCCGCTCGGCGGCCTGCCGAAGCCGCGCGTGCGCGAACTCGCCGCCGAACTCGCGCTGCTGGTCGCCGACAAGCCCGACAGCCAGGACATCTGCTTCGTCCCCGACGGCGATTACGCGTCGTTGGTCAAGAAGCTGCGCCCTGAGGCGGCGACCGGCGGCGACATCGTCGACCTCGCCGGTCGCAAGCTCGGCGAGCATCGCGGACTCGTCCATTATACGGTCGGGCAGCGGCGCGGGCTGGAGATCGGCGGCACCGCCGAACCGCTCTATGTCGTCCGGCTGGACGCGGAAGCGCGACGCGTGGTGGTCGGACCGCGCGCCGCGCTGGCGGTCGCGGCGGCCCGACTCGAGCGCCTCAACGTCCTCGGTCCGCTCGACGGCCCACTGACCGCCAAGGTGCGGTCGATGGCCAGGCCGGTACCGGCACGGATGGCGGGCGATCGGCTGGTGTTCGACGCACCGGAATATGGCGTCGCCCCCGGGCAGGCGGCAGTGCTGTACGCGGGCGACCGGGTGCTGGGCGGCGGCTGGATCGCGGAAACCGAGCCGGCGCTCGCGCCCGGCGAAGACGCGCTGCTCACGGCATCCGCATCCGCCTGATCGCTCGCCAGATGCATGATCCGTCGCCCCGGACTTGATCCGGGGCCCCGCTTCTTCACTACGCTCGGAAAAAGAAAGAAGCGGGATCCCGGATCAAGGCTCTACTGAGCCTGTCGAAGCGTCCGGGATGACAAAGACAGACAAAAGGCCCGGCGCCGCTGGGGGACACCGGACCAGTTTCGTCTAGGGAGCAACTCCAGACGGTGACAGGTGGCGGGCGACCCCTTGGCGGGTCGCCCGCGATTTCATCAGAGCGCGTTGGTGGTCGCGGCGCCCGCAACGTTGCCGTCGGTGGCGTTGAGCGGCAGCGCGCCCGCATCCGACAGGTTCTCGTCGGCCGGCAGCGTCTCGTTCAGCGCCACGTCGTTGCCGACCTCGGCATTCAGCGCGGTGTCATTGGCGGTGTCGGTCTTCGATCCGCACGCCGCCAGCGAGAGCGCCAGCGCCACCGCGGACATGCCCGCAACGATCTTCTTCATCAACGCACATCCCCTTCATGGTCGATGGCAGAGCGCCATCGTCCCGCTCAAAGTACACCGATTCAGTGGGAGATCAACCCCAGTCTGTCAACGCTGCCATCCGGGCCGCAACGCGATGCGCAGAACCTCGTGGTTGTTGGTGACGTACAGCGCTGCCCCGCCCTCTCCGAACGCCGCATTGGCGGCCGGCGTCGTCGTCTCGATCAGCCCGATCGGCTCGCCGTCCGGGGTCAGGAACATGATCCCGCCCGGCATCGAACAGACCAGGGTTCCGTCGCGCGCGACCTTCATCCCGTCGGGCAGCCCCGGCTTGCCCTGCGCGTGTCCCGCCTTCGCCGACACCAGCACGCGCGATGCGGTCGGCATTCCATCGCGTCCGAGGTCGTAGGCGATGACGCGCGGATCGTCGGGATCGGAGACCGCGACGTACAGCCGCCGCTCGTCGGGCGAGAGCGCGATGCCGTTCGGGCGGGTCAGCGAACCGTCGACCAACACCGCCTCCCCACCCTCGCGCCAGCGATAGACGCCGTTGATCGTCAGCTCCTTGGCCGGCGAGCGATCATCACCCGCCAAGCCATAGGGCGGGTCGGTGAACCAGATCGCGCCGTCGCGCGCGACGTGCATGTCGTTGGGGCTGTTGAAGCGCTTCCCCTTGTAGCGATCGACCAGCACCGTCCGACGGCGGGATTTCAGGTCGACCCGATCGATCGACCGCCCGCCGCTGTTCGCGATCAGCAACCGCCCGCCGCGATCGAGCGCCAGCCCGTTCGCGCCCGGCTCGCGCAGGACCGTGCGGTCGGGATCGGGCGCGCCCGACGGCGACAGGAACGTCGCCACCCCGCCGCCGCGCGACCAGCGCCGCACGATGTTGGCGGGCGGATCGGAGAACAGCAGATAACCGCCGCCATCCGGCACCCACACCGGCCCCTCGGCCCATTGGATATCGCGCGCGATCACCTCGACGCGCGTGCCCGGCGCGATGATCCGGTCGAAGGCGGGCGTCATCCGCCGCAGCGTCACCGCGGGCGCCGGATCGGCGAAGCCGCACAGCCCCGCCCCCGCGATCCCCGCCAGCACCGCGCGCCGCCCCGGCCGCATCGCATCCATGGCTATCATCCTGCATCCTCTCGCAAATCCACTCGGCCAGCACGCTGGCACGGATCGCAGTAGGCGCCAAACGGGTTCAGCGGCGATGGCGCACAAGAAACCGCAACTGCCCGAGAAGGTCTGCGCGAGCTGTCACCGTCCCTTCGCGTGGCGGAAGAAGTGGGCGCGCGACTGGGAACAGGTCAAATATTGCTCCGACCGCTGCCGCGGCATCGGCGAGCGCCCCGCAGCCTAGCGAGCGGCCGGTCCGCCTGCGTCGCCACCCCGCTTTGGCGCCAACTTCGCAACCTTCACCGCGCGCCGCGCCGATCGATCGTCGGCAGTGCCGCAAGGAAGTTCGCGATCTCCCGCCGCCGCGCGTCGGTGTCCGCCAGTTCGCCGTCCACCCCCAGCCGCCACCGCAGCGAGCGCCGCTCCGGCGTCTCGTGCAGCGCCGCGATCACGTCGGCGCGCTCCTTGACCTCGGCTTGGGTCTCCGCCAGCCCCGCCTCGACCAGCCCGTCCGCCTGCCGCCGCAGCGCGATCGCGATCTCGTCCAGCGACAGTTCGGGATGATATTGCACGCCCCAGAACACGCCCTTGTCGTGGCGGATCTCGGCGGCCTGCACGTGCGTCACCGCATTGCCCGCCAGCCGCGTCGCGCCCGGCGGCAAACTCTCGACCTCGTCGCCATGCACCGCGGGCGCATCCCAGGTAGCAGGCCGTCCGGCGAGCAGCGGGTGGTCTCGTCCCTCCGCGGTGGCGACGATCCGGCGCGAGAAGCCGGCCTCCATCCGCTCGGGCATCTTGCGCACGGTGCCGCCCGCCGCCGCCACCGCCACCTGTAGCCCGGCGCACGATCCGAACGAGGGCGTGCCCGACGCGAACACCGCGCGCATGAATGCGAGTTGGCGGCGTACCTCGGGCGTGTCGTCGTAGACGTGGAGCGGCGATCCGGTCAGGAACACTGCGTCATACGCCGCCAGTTGCGCGGGCGCGAACGCCGGTGCGTCGTCGTCGGCCGGTTGGCAGATCGCGATCTCGGCATCGGGCACCATCTGCGCCAGAGTATCGGCATAACTCTCGCCCGAGCTTTGCCCGGTATGGGCGCGCCGCGCCTCACGCTCCTCGGGAGTTTCGCTCTGCGCGATCAGAAATCGGGGCACGCCGGTTCACCTCGGGTCATGTCGGGAAGTGGCGCAACGCACCGCATCGCCGCCAAGCCCCTGCCCGGTCGCGAAAAGGTCGGCGCGACACCGTTTGTCATCAAGCCTCCACAAACCGCGCCCATCCGCGCCGCGATCCGACTGCACAGAAAAGAGGTTCGCCCGTGCTCGTCTCCCGTCGCTCCCTGCTCGCCGGCGTTGGTGCGCTGACCGCCGCACCCCTGTTCGCCGCCGACGCCGACGCCGCACGCGGCTTCACCCATTCGGTGGCCAGCGGCGAACCGGGGCCGGACTCGGTGCTGCTCTGGACGCGCTGCGTGATGGCGGGCGCGGGCGAGGTCACCGCCGAGATCGCCGAACAGGCCGACATGACCGGCGCGCGCGTCGTCGGCGCGCAGATCACCGGCCCGTGGCGCGACTGGACCGTCAAGCTCACCGCCGACGGCCTTGCCCCCGATCGCTGGTACTGGTTCCGCTTCGTCGCGCCCGACGGCACGCGCTCGGCGATCGGCCGCACCCGCACGCTGCCCGCCGACGGCGTGCGGCCATGGCGGGCGGCGATCTTCTCTTGCTCGAACCTCGGCTACGGCTGGTTCAACGCCTATGGCCATGCCGCCGCGCGCGACGATCTCGACTGCGCGATCCACCTCGGCGACTATTTCTACGAATATGCGCCCGATCATTATCCAAAGACCGCCGAGTTGATCGCTGGCCGCCTGCCGCAGCCGCTCGGCGAAACCGTCCACCTCGCCGACTATCGCCAGCGTTTCGCCAGCTATCGCGCCGACGCCGATCTTCAGGCACTCCACGCTCGGCTGCCGATGATCGCGCAATGGGACGATCACGAAAGCGTTAACGACAGTTGGGAAGGCGGCGCGCAGAACCACGATCCTGCGACCGAGGGCGACTGGAACCAGCGCCGTGCCGCCTCGATCCAGGCGTATCGCGAATGGATGCCGGTCTCGGACGAGCCGTGGAAGAGCTACGACATCGGCGCGCTCGCCACCTTGTTCCGCACCGAAACTCGCCTGCTCGGGCGCACGCAGCAGCCCGATCTCGACGCCTTGTTCAAGGCCGCCGACCCCGCCGCCGCGCTGCGCGCGTTCCGCGACGGCGCGTGGCAGGATCCCGGCGCGACGATGATGGGCTGGCAGCAGGAAAGCTGGCTCGACCACGCGCTCGCCGCGTCGGTACGCAGCGGTCGGCGCTGGCAGGTGGTCGGCTTCGGCACGATCATGGGGCAGACGATGATGCCCGCCGATGCCGAGACGTGGATGAACGGCAAGCAGAACAGCTACGTTACCGCGGGCATTGCCGCTGCGAAGGCGGGGCTGCCGTTCAACTTCGACAATTGGGGCGGCTACCCCGCCGCCCGCGCGCGCTTCCTGCGCAAGGCACAGCAGCTCGGCGCCAACACGGTGTTGATCTCGGGCGACAGCCACAATGCCTGGGCCTATGACCTCGCGCAGGACGGCCACGCCGCTGCGGTCGAATTCGCCGGCCACAGCGTCACCTCGCCGGGGTTCGAGAGCGGCACCGGCTACGATCCGCGCCGCATCGCCGCCGATCTGGTCCGCACCAACCCGGAGCTGAAATGGTGCGACACGTCGCGCCGCGGCTATATGGCGCTGACGATCGAGGCCGAGCGCGTCCGCAACGACTGGATCATGGTCGACACGATCACGAAGCGCAGCACCGCCGGGACGATCGGCCACACCGCCACCGTCGCGCGCGGCCGCAACGTCATGGCGTAGCGCCGCGCCTATTGCTCGTCGCCCCGGACTTGATCCGGGGCCCCGCTTCTTCGCGACGGAAGCAAGAAGCGGGATCCCGGATCAAGTCCGGGATGACGAGGTGAGGCAGGCCGCATTGTCGCAAGCCCGCCGACGGTAATGAATCGGCAACCATATAGTCACGCGCTCGCAACGACTTGCGCGCAGGGACCCTCAACGCCGCGCCGCCAAGGCGCAGGCGACCAAGGGGAAAGACCATGTTCCGTTCGATGCTGCTTGCCGGCAGTGCGCTCTTCGCCGTGACCGCCACTCCGGCCCTCGCCGCCGACACGCCGCCCGCCGCGACCGCCGCCGATCCTGCCATCGACACCCCCGCCGACACGCAGGGCAGCGAAGTCGTCGTGCTCGGCTTCGGGCAGGCGCGGCAGGTGCAGACGATCACCGCCGTCGACATCGAACGCCAGACCCCCGGCACCACTCCGCTCAAGGCGCTCGCCAAGCTGCCCGGCGTCAATTTCCAGTCCGCCGACGCGTTCGGGGCCTATGAATGGTCGAGCCGCATCTCGCTGCGCGGCTTCAACCAGAACCAGCTCGGCTTCACGCTCGACGGCATCCCGCTCGGTGACATGAGCTACGGCAACGCCAACGGCCTGCACATCAGCCGCGCGATCATCTCGGAGAACGTCGGCACCACCACCGTCGCGCAGGGCGCGGGCGCGCTGGGTGAGGCGTCGACCTCCAACCTCGGCGGCACGCTGCAATTCACCTCGCGCCGCCCGTCGGACGCGTTCGGGATCGCGGCGTCGGGCACCTACGGCTCGAACGACACGTACCGCGGCTTCGTGCGCGTCGACAGCGGCGACCTGACCGGCAACGGGCTGCGCGGCTATCTCAGCTACGGCTATCTCGAGGCCGGCAAGTGGAAGGGCGACGGCGTCCAGCGCCAGCATCAGGCGAACGCCAAGCTGGTGCAGGACATCGGCGCGCGCGGGTCGATCAGCGCCTTCTTCAATTTCTCGGACCGACGCGAAAACGACTATCAGGACCTCAGCCTCGATATGATCCGGCGGCTGGGCTATGATGCCGACAATCTCGCGCCAGATTATGCGCGGGCGCTGCAATTCGCGCAGATCTACAACAATCAGGTGACCCGCGCCGGCTCGGCGACCGCGGCGCTGCCCTATCCGAATGCCGGGCTGACCTTCCCGTCGCCCTACACGTCGGTCGACGACGCTTATTACGACGCCGCCGGCCTGCGCCGCGACTATCTGACCGGGATCACGCTCGACGCCCCGCTCACCGAGGCGGTGACGCTGTCGGTGACCGGCTATTATCACGACAACCACGGACAGGGCGTGTGGGTGACGCCGTACCTCGCCACCCCCGGCGGCGCGCCGCTGTCGATCCGCACCACCGAATATGACATCAACCGTGGCGGCACGATCGTGCGGCTGAAGGTGGAGACCGGTGCCAACACGCTCGAACTCGGCGGCTGGTACGAATCGAACAGCTTCCGCAACGCGCGGCGCTTCTACGGCGTCGCGGCCGGCTCGACCTTCTCCGGCAACGTGCTGTCGTTCCAGAAAAACCCGTTCGCGACGCAATTCGACGTCGATTTCCAGACCGACACCAAGCTCTATTATGTCAGCGACCGCCTGACGCTCGGCCAGCTGACGCTGACCGGCGGGTGGAAGGGTTATGAGGTCACCAACAAGGCGACCCCGATCGTGCTGACCGCCACGGGCGCGCTGGCCAGCGGCCAGATCGAGGCACGCGACTGGTTCCTGCCGCAGCTCGGCGCGGTCTACGGCTTCGGCCCGGCCGAGGCGTTCGTCACCTATACCGAGAACATGCGCGCCTTCGTCTCCGCCGCGGTCGGCGCCTCGCCGTTCGCGACCACGCAGCAGGGCTTCGACGCGATCCGCGGCCGGTTGCGCCCGGAGAAATCGAAGACCGCCGAGGCCGGCGTTCGCTTCCGCGCCGGCGGGTTCCAGGGTTCGATCGCGGGCTATTACGTCGATTTCTCGAACCGGCTGCTCGCCTATACCAACGGCGCCGGGATCGTCGGCAATCCGGTGACGCTCCAGAACGTCGGCGGGGTCGAGAATTACGGCGCGGAGGCGACCGCGCTCTACAAGATCGCGCCCCCGCTCTCGATCTTCGCCTCCTTTTCGTACAATCACTCCGAATATAAGGACAATGTGCTCGGCGCAAACGGCGCGCTCATCACCGCGACGCGCGGCAAGACCGTCGTCGACAGCCCGCGCCACATGGCCAAGGGCGAGATCGTCTATGACGACGACCGCTTCCTCGTGCGCGTCGGCGCCGATTACATGAGCAAGCGCTACTTCACCTACACCAACGACCGGTCGGTCGGCGACCGCGTGCTGGTCGATGCGACGATCGGCTACACGATCGGCGACCTCGGCGGGCTGCACGGCGTCCGCATCGAGGGCAGCGCCACCAACCTGCTCGACAAGCGCTACGTCTCGACGATCGGCTCGAACGGCTTCACCGGCAGCGGCGACAACCAGACGCTGCTCGCGGGCGCACCGCGCCAGTTCTTCGTCTCGCTGCGCACCGGCCTCTGACCCCTTCCTTCACGAAAGTATAAACAGATGCGTTCTCTCCTGACGGCGGGCGTCGCTCCGCTCGCGCTCGTCCTCTCGCTGCCGGCCGCTGCGCAAAGCGGCGCAACCACCCCCGCCCCCACCGACGACGCCACGGCCGAGCAGACGGGCGACGACATCATCGTCACCGGCACCGCCACGCGCGCGGTGGCGCAGATCACCAACGTCGAAATCCAGAAGGTGCTGCCCGGCATCAGCCCGCTCAAGGCGCTCCAGACATTGCCCGGCGTCACCTATCTGACCGCCGATCCGTGGGGCAACAACGAGCAGAACATCTCGCTGTTCGTCCACGGCTTCAACGCGCAGCAGCTCGGCTATACGCTCGACGGCGTCCCGCTCGGCGACCAGCAATACGGCAATTACAACGGCCTCAGTCCGCAACGCGCGACGATCTCGGAGAATGTCGGGCGCGTCGTCCTCGCCTCGGGCGCGGGCGATCTCGGCACCGCCTCGACCAGCAACCTCGGCGGCACGATCGACACCTTCACCAGCGATCCCAAGCCGACGTTCGGCATCACCGCGGCGCAGACCGTCGGCAGCTACGAGGCGACGCGCAGCTACGTCCGCCTCGACAGCGGCGACATCGGCCAGAACACCCGCTTCTACATCTCGGGCGTGCGCCAGCGCGCGCGCGCCTGGGACTTCGAGGGCTATCAGAAGGGCTGGCAGGGCAATGCCAAGCTCGTCCACGACGACGCGATCGGCAAGCTGACCGCCTATTTCGCCTATTCCGACAAGGCCGAGCCCAACGAGGACGCGACCGTCGTCTCCGCGACGCAGACGTACCAGCCGTACATCCGCCCGTTCCTTTACCCGAACTTCGCGGGCATGCAGGCGTATCTCGCCAACCAGCTGCCGTACAACAACGCCGCCAGCTATGCGGCGTCGGGCGCGAACTACAGCAATTACTACAGCGCCGCGCTCCGCACCGACTATCTCGGCTATCTCAAATACGACTGGAACGTCACCGATCGCGTGACCTTCTCCAACCAGGCGTATTTCCACCACAATGACGGTGTCGGGATCGTCGCCGGCCCGATCACCGTCGCCGGGCTGCCGCAGCTCTTCTCCTTCTATTATCCCGGCGTCGCGGGCAGCAGCCCAACCTCGACCGCGAACCTCGCACGGCTGTCGACGATCTTCGGCGGCTCCGGCCTCGCGACGCGCACCACCGAATATCGCATCGACCGCGTCGGCGGCATCTCGACGCTGCGCGCCGAACTCGGCAACCACACCATCGAGCTGGGCGGCTGGTACGAGCATCAAAGCTCGGCCGCCTATCGCCGCTGGTATGCGCTCGACGTCAACAATCCGTCCTCGCCCTATGAGCGCCCGCTCGATCTCGCGAACCCGCTCATCACGCAATATGGCAGCGAGATCCGCGTCACCGAGATCCAGGCGCACATCCAGGACGCATGGAAGATCCTCCCCACGCTGACGCTTCAGGCCGGGTTCAAGAGCACCTTCCAGCATGCGCGCCAGCGCGTGCCGGTGCAGCCGATCCCCGGCTCGTTCACCGGCTCGCGCGAGCTGCCGGTCGGGCGGATCAACACCGACGAATGGTTCCTGCCGCAGGTCGGCGTGCTGTGGGACGCGACCGATCACGAACAGCTGTTCGTCAACGCGCAGAAGAACATTCGCCAGTTCCAGACCAGCGCCGCCGCCGGCCTCTCGCCGTTCGCGCTCGGCAGCCAGACGCTGTTCGAATTCTTCAAGGACAATACCAAGCCGGAGACGAGCTGGACCTACGAAGCCGGCCTCCGCACCCGCCGCGCGCTCGATCTCGGGCCGCTGACCGGGTTCGAGGGCCAGATCAGTTACTATCACGTCGACTTCTCGAACCGGCTGCTCGCGATCAGCCCGACCACGACGATCACCGCGATCATCAGCGGCGCACCGATCATCGCCAACGTCGGCAGCGTGAAGACCGACGGCGTCGACGCGGCGGCGACCTTGCGCTTCGGCGACCGTTTCTCGCTCTACAATGCGCTGTCGTACAACAACTCGCGCTACGCCGATAACTACACCGTCGGCGCCGCGCAGACCGTCGTGCCGACCGCCGGCAAGAAGGTCCCCGGCTCGCCCGACTGGCTCAACAAGACCGTGGCGACGCTCAGCGGCGACGGGGTGGAGCTGCAATTGATCGGCGACTATATCGGTCGTCGCTATGCCACGTTCACGAACGATCTGAAGGTGCCGGGCTATTTCACCCTGTCGGGCCGGATCGGCTTCGACATGCCGCTGTCGGGCGAGGGGCTGGCGAAGAAGCTGAACGTCAGCCTCAACGTCACCAACATCACCGACAAGAAGGCCTATTCGACGATCAGCGTCGGCGCGGCATCGGGGACGTACAATTTCTTCCCGCTCGCGCCGCGTCAGGCGTTCGTCACGCTCAGCGCAGGCTTCTGAGCGTGATGACGCGCCGCGCCGCGCTCGGCTCCGCGATCGCGCTGGGGGTGGCCACCACCGCCGGCGCGGCGTCGCCCGCCAAGAAGCCGCTGGTGTTCGCGCACCGCGGCGCCTCGGCATCGCGCCCCGAACATACGCTCGGCGCCTATGCCAAGGCGATCGCGGACGGCGCGGACTTCATCGAGCCCGATCTGGTCCCGACGAAGGACGGCGTGCTGGTCGCCCGGCACGAGAACAACATCGTCGAGACGACCGATGTCGCCGATCATCCCGAATTCGCATCGCGCCGCACGACGAAGACGATCGACGGCGAGCAACAGACCGGCTGGTTTACCGAGGATTTCACGCTCGCCGAACTGAAGACGTTGCGCGCGAAGGAACGGCTCGGCGCGGTGCGCCCCGAAAGCCGCAGCTATGACGGCCAGTTCCAGATCGTCTCCCTCGACGAGGTCATCGACTTCGCCGCGGCCGAGGCGGCGGCGCGCGGGCGGACGATCGGGCTGGTGCCCGAGTTGAAGCACTCGACCTATTTCGCCGGGATCGGCCTGCCCGTCGAGGACCGCTTCCTCGCAGTGCTCGCCGCGCATGCCTATACCCGCCGAGCGCCGGTGCAGTTGCAGTCGTTCGAGGTCGCGAACCTGCGGTATGTCCGCGGCAAGCGGCCGAAGGGCGGCAACCTCCGGCTCGTCCAGCTGATCGGCGATCCGGCGCAAAAGCCGGCCGACGTGATGAAGGCCGGCGGTGCGCTCGACTATCGCACGATGGTGTCGCCCGCCGGGCTGCGCGAGATGGCCCGATATGCGGACATCGTCGCGCCGAACACGCGGATGCTGATCCCGCTCGCCGCCGACGGACGGCTCGGCACGCCGACGACGCTGGTCGCCGACGCGCACGCCGCCGGGCTGGAGGTCTGCCCCTGGACCTTCCGGCCCGAGAACCGCTTCCTCGCCGCCGACTTCCGCAGCAACGCCGGGCCGGATGCGCGCCATGACGCCGGATCCGTGGCCGAAATGCGCCGCTACATCGCGCTCGGCGTCGACTCGTTCTTCACCGACGATCCCGCGCTCGGGCGGCGGGCGGTGGACAGCGCGGGATAAAGCGGTTGCGCACATGCCGCCCGGCTCGTATAGTCGGATGCGGCTGGTGTAGCCTTTCGCTTCATCGGCTTTCCCGACGGCTCCGCAGCGATGCGGGGCCGTTGTGCTTTTCGCCGGTTTCGGCGTTATCGTCCCCAAGGAGAATTTCGCAGCATGGCAGGTTACAAGGCCCCGGACTTCAACCAGCGCGCCGCCGCCGCCCGCGACGCCAAGGCACGCGCGCTCGAGGCGTTGAAGAACAAGGCCGCCCCCGATCCTGCAGAGGTCGCCGCCCGTCTCGCCGCGCGCGAGGCCAAGGAAGCGGCGGAGGCCGAGAAGCGCGAGCAGCGCAAGGCCGCGATCGCCGCCGAAAAGGCCGCCAAGGAAGAGGCGCGCGCGCAGGCCGCCGCCGAAGCCGCTGCCGCCGCAGAGGCTGCTGCTGCCGCCAAGCGCCCGCCGGTGCTGCCGACCGCCGCCGAACTCAAAGCGGCGCGCGATGCCCGCTACGCCGCGCGCAAGGCCCGCCAGAAGAAGTGATCCGCCCCGAACTGCTCGGGGTGGCGGATGTGCCGGACGGGCCGCCGTTGCGGCTGTTCCGTCGCGGTGCCGACTTCATGATCGTGCTCGAGCGCAACGAACTGATGAGCACGCGGATGAGCGGCTCGGAAGTCGCGCTCGGCACGATGACGTGCGACCGGCTGGCCGACCGTCCCGCCCCGCACCTGCTGATCGGCGGCTATGGCATGGGCTTCACGCTCCGCGCAGTGCTCGCCCGGCTGGGTGCGGCGGCGCAGGTCACGGTTGCCGAGCTGGTCCCCGGCATCATCGAATGGGCGCGCGGGCCGATGGCGGCGCTGACCGACGGCTGCCTCGACGATCCGCGCGTCACGCTTCAGATGGGCGATGTCGGCGCGGCGATCGCAGCCGGCAGCGGGCGCTATGACGCGATCCTGCTCGACGTCGACAACGGCCCCGACGGACTGACCCGCCCCGCCAACGATGGCCTTTACGGCCCGCGCGGGCTGGCCGTGGCGCGTGCCGCCCTGCGGCCGGGCGGCGTGCTGGCGGTCTGGTCGGCCGCGCCCGACCCGCGCTTCGCGCGCCGCTTCGCCGACAGCGGCTTCGCGGTCGACGAGGTCAAGGTCCGTGCGCGCGAGAACGGCAAGGGCGCGACCCACGTCATCTGGTTCGGCACGCGGCGCTAGCTCCGGTCGCCGCCCCCGACCTGACCCGAGGCCCCGCTTGTTCTAGCGATGGCAGCGTCAACTAGATCCGTCATTGCGAGCGCAGCGAAGCAATCCAGAGCCGGATCAGGACGCCCTGGATTGCTTCGCTACGCTCGCAATGACGATGAGGGGCAGCAGGTGTCCCGAAGCACACCGGTCACCCCGGCGAAGGCCGGGGCCCAGTTGGGAAAGCCTATCCGTTGAGGCGCAACGCATATCACTTGCGCCTCGCGACCGTCCCCCGACCTTCGCCGACATACGTCACCTAGGGTCGATCGACATTCAGTATCTCATGGCTGACCGGCCAATTGATTGATCGTCAGCCTCCTTCCTTCGTCGCCCCGGACTTGATCCGGGGCCCCGCTTCCTCGGCAGCCGCAGCAAAAGCGGGATCCCGGATCAAGGCTCTCCTGAGCTTGTCGAAGGGTCCGGGATGACGAAGGAGGGGGGAGCGCGGTGCATGTCGATCGGCTCTAGTGCTGTTACCCGCCCCGACCTGATGGTAGAGGCCGCGCATGGGTCACGGGCACCACCATCACCACCACGGCCACGATCACGGGCATGACCACGATCACGGCCATTCCCACGCACATGCCACCCCGCCCGAGCGCTGGGACAATGTCTTCGCGATCGGGATCGCGCTAAACCTCGTCTATGTCGTCGCGGAGGGCGTCGCAGGCTGGCTGTTCGACTCGGTCGCGCTGCTCGCCGATGCCGGGCACAACCTGTCCGACGTGCTCGGGCTGGCGGTGGCGTGGGGCGGCGCGGCTTTGGCGCGGACGGCCCCGTCCAAGCGCTTCACCTACGGGCTGAAGGGATCGACGATCCTCGCCGCGCTGGCCAACGCACTACTGCTGCTGGTCGCAATCGGTGCGATCGCGCTCGAAGCGGTGCAGCGCTTCGGCACCGCACCCGCCGTGCCGGGCCTGACCGTCTCGGGGATCGCCGCGATCGGGATCGTCGTCAACGCGGTCACCGCCTGGCTGTTCGCGCGCGGGCGCAAGGGCGACGTCAACGTCCGCGGCGCCTATCTCCACATGCTCGCCGACGCGCTGGTCTCGGCGGGCGTGGTCGCCGCGGGGGTGGCGATCTGGCTGACCGGCGCGGGGTGGATCGACCCGCTCGTCAGCCTCGTCATCGCGGTGGTGATCTTCTGGCAGACGTGGGGGCTGCTGCGCGAGACGGTGGAGATGTCGCTGTCGGCGGTGCCGCGCGGGATCGACTATGACCGGGTCAAGCAGGCGCTCGCCGCGCTGCCCGGCGTCGAGGCGGTGCACGACCTCCACATCTGGCCGATGTCGACCACCGAACCGAGCCTGACCGCGCATCTGCGGATCCCGACCGGGCATCCGGGCGATCCTTTCCTCGCGGACGTGCAGGCGATGCTGCACGAACGCTTCGGGATCGGCCATACGACGGTACAGATCGAGACCGGCACCGCCTGTACGCTCGCCGACGAGCGCACCGTCTAGGCTATTTCTGCATCAGCTCGCGTCCCAGGAACGCATCCAGCAGCGCCGCACGCCGCGCATCCTCGGCGTGGTCGGCGCCGACTGAATGGCCGCCCTCCAGATATTCATGGAAGTAAACGGTGTTCCCGTTCTGCTTGAGCAACGCCGCCAGCTTGCGCGCATGGCCGGGGTGCACCCGGTCATCCTTGGTCGAAAGATAAAAGAACACAGGCGGATAGCGGACGCCGGCCCTGACGTTCTGATAGGGTGAGTAGCGGCGGATGAACGCCCAGTCGGCGGGCTTGTCGGGATCGCCATATTCGTCGATCCACGACGCCCCCGCGGATAGATGCGAATAACGCTGCATATCCTCCAGCGGCGACCCCGCGATCACCGCGCCATACAGGTCCGGCCGCTGCTGCATCGCCACCCCGACCAGCAATCCGCCGTTCGAACGCCCTGAAATCGCGATCTTTCCTTTGGTCGACACCCCGGTGCGGACCAGATCGTCGCCGACCGCATGGAGGTCGTCGAACACGTTCTGGCGCTTCTCGCGCAGCCCGGCCTGATGCCAGCGCGGCCCGTATTCGCCGCCGCCGCGCAGGTTGGCGAGCACATAGGCCCCGCCCTGCTCGACCCAGAACAGCGCAAGCGGCCCGGCGCGATACGGCTGTTCGGTGAGGTACGTGGGCGTCTGCGCGTTGCGGAACCCGCCATAAGCATGGATCAGCGCCGGAGCCGGAGCGGTCGCGCCCTTCTTGGTGACGAGGAAATAGGGCACGCGCGTCCCGTCCCGCGAGGTCGCAAAGCGCTGCACCACTTGGTATTTCGTCGCGTCGAACCGCGCCGGGAGCGCCTGCACCGCGCGCGGTGCCGCGTCGACCCGCACAGCATAGAGCGTCGGCGGGGTGAGCATCCCCTCCACCGTTACGAACGCCTCGTCGGTCTTGCCGGTGGTCGCGCCGAGGTGGAGCGTGCTGTTGCCGGGCAGCGCGACCGGCGTCGGCGTCCAGCGCCCGTCCGGCTGCCGGCGCAGCGCGACCAGCCGGCCCGACACGTCGTCGAGCAATTTGACCCACAAGACGTTGTCGCTGGCGGAAACTTCCTCGATCGCCTGCGTCGCGCCCGGCGCCATCACCAGCTCGCCCTGGGGGCGGCGACCGGCGACGATGTCGGGGAGCGACCAGGCGACCAGCGCACCGGCCGGGAAGCCCTCCGCGGGCTTGTTCAATTTCGCGATGACGCGCCCGCCGATCACGTCGGTGACATCTGCGCCCTTCGGGAGCCCGAGCGGGATGAACCCGCCATCGGCCCCCTGCACCAGCAGCTCGCGCTCGAAGAAGGTGTGGCCGACGCTGATCATCGGCCAGCGCCGCGTGGCGTCGACGAACGCCGCCGCGCCGACCTGCACCGCACTCGCGGGAGACTCGTGGACGGTAGTCGCTGCCGCTAAAGGCGTGCCGCGCTTCCATAATTTTGCGATGCGCGGATAGCCGGAGGTGGTGAGCGACCCTGCGCCCCAGTCGGTCGCGACCAGCAAGGTGTCGCGGTTCACCCAGGCCACGTCGCTCTTTGCCTCGGGCAGCGTGAAGCCGTCGTCGACGAAGCGGCCGGTGGTCAGGTCGAATTCACGGACGACTTGCGCGTCGGTGCCGCCGGGGCTGAGCCGGACGAGGCAACGTGCGTAATCGGGTTCGAGGCAGGTCGCGCCGTGCCAGACCCAGCTCTTGCCCTCCGCCTTGCCGAGCGCGTCGACGTCGATCAGCGTGCGCCATTTCGGCTTGCCGGATTGATAGTCGGCGAGCGTCGTGATGCGCCACAGGCCGCGCGGATTTTTCGCGTCGCGCCAGAGGTTTGTGACGCGGTTGCCGAGCACCGCATCGGCGTCGGCGATCTGCGCCTCGTCGTCGAGGATCGCCTTGGCACGGGCGCGATCCTGTTCGTAGCGCAGGCTTTTGGTGAGTTGCGCCTCGGTTTCGGCGTTCCATGCCTTGACCTGCTGGAGCGCGCGGGCGCCCTCGATGTCCTCCAGCCAGAGGTACGGATCGGCGGCGGGGGCGGCGGCGAGGACGATCGGGGCGAGCGCGAGCGGGATCAGACGTTTCATCGGTGACCAACGTAGCGGCGCGCGTCGGGGATAGGAAGCGGGGCACGGATGTTGGCGATGGTTGCGCAGAGCGGAAGCCGAGGTGGCGGGGTGCAGTTCGAAACGCACTGACAAGGTGCGTCAATCTTGGCTGCCGGGGTTTGGAAAGCCTTGTCGATGTTTGCGGCGAGGTATGCGGTTTGTCGCGGTTGCGCAGGGAAAAAGCGGGATCCCGGGTCGAGCCCGGGATGACGGGGTTGGGGCGGGAGACCTTAGCCCTCACGCCGTCGCCCCTGCGGAGGCAGGGGCCTATGGCTGGGTCGTCCGGGTGGGCGGGTCGACACAGGCGCGCCGGTTGTCGGGTCGGCGTTGCGCGGCACGAGACAGACATGGGCCCCTGCCTGCGCAGGGGCGACGGCGCGTGGTCAGTCGCCGGTTACCTTTGCGCGGCCGAGGTCGCCTTGCCCGATCGTGGTGCTCGCCATTTCCAGCATCGCGTCGAGGCTCTTCTTGGCCTGCACGCGCAGCCCCTCGTCCATTTCGATGCGCGGGGTCAGGTCACGCAGCGCGACGTAGAGCTTCTCCATCGTATTGAGCGCCATATACGGGCAAATGTTGCAGTTGCAGTTGCCGTCCGCGCCCGGCGCGCCGATGAAGGTCTTGCCCGGCAGCGCCTTTTCCATTTGGTGGATGATGTGCGGCTCGGTGGCGACGATCAGCGTGTCGCCCGGCATGGCCATCGCATAGTCGAGAATGCCGCGCGTCGAGCCGACGTAATCGGCGTGGTCGAGGATCACCGCCGGACATTCCGGGTGCGCGGCGATCGGCGCATTCGGGTGCTGCGCGCGCAGCTTGAGCAATTCGGTTTCGCTGAACGCCTCGTGGACGATGCACACGCCCGGCCACAGGATCAGGTCGCGTCCGGTCTTGCGCGCGAGATAGCCCCCGAGGTTGCGGTCGGGGCCGAAGATGATCTTCTGCTCGGGCGGGATCTTGGCGAGGATCGTCTCGGCCGAGGACGAGGTGACAATCACGTCGCTCAGCGCCTTCACCGCCGCCGAGCAATTGATATAGGTGAGCGCGATCGCATCGGGGTGCTGCGCGCGGAACGCCGCGAACTGCTCGGGCGGGCAGCTGTCTTCGAGACTGCACCCGGCGTCCATGTCGGGGAGGATCACGGTTTTCTGCGGAGAGAGGATTTTGGCCGTCTCGGCCATGAAGCGCACGCCGCAGAAGGCGATGACGTCGGCATCGGTCGCCTGCGCCTTGCGGCTGAGGTCGAGGCTGTCGCCGACGAAATCCGCGAGGTCCTGGATCTCGGGCTTTTGGTAATAATGCGCGAGGATCACGGCGTTGCGCTCCTTGCGGAGGCGGTCGATCTCGGCGCGCAGGTCGAGGCCCGTCAGGTTCGTCGGCTGTTCCATGTGCGCGCAGATGGCCCGTGTGCGGGGCGCAATCAAGCGGAACGATGGGGGAGCGGAGCGATACGTCGAACACCGCTCACAGATCACGAGCGCGCAGATCAGGATATATGTCGTCTCGTTCGTCGCCCGGGACTTGATCCGGGGCCCCGCTTCTCGGCCGTCGTCCACCGAAGAAGAAGCGGGATCCCGGATCAAGTCCGGGATGACGGGTTGAGGCAAGTGGCCGGTCGTGCCGCCCAGCCCTACCGCGCGTTGCCGAGCACTTCCTCCAGCGAGCGCGTCAGGTCCCATTGGTCGCGATTGTCGGGGCGCGGTTCGCCGGCGAAGCGCACCTCGACGTTGACCGGCAGATTGGCCGCCTCCAGCGTCCCCTCGAACAGGCGCTCCAGCGCGGCGCGGGCGTTCTCGCGCGCCTTGCGCATGTTCTCGGGCTCGCGCGCCTTGGCGGCGACGACGTCGGTCGCTTTCGCGGACACCTTCTTCTGCAGCTCGGCCATCGCGCCGCGCGGGGGCAGGACGCCGGTGGTGGTGTCGACCGTCACGCGGCTCTCGTCGATGTTGGGCGCGCCCACCGTCACGTCGGGCACCTCGACCAGCAGGCGGCGGCGGCGCTCGTCATAGCGGAAGTCGCGCGGGCGCAGGCTGCCGAGCGGGACAAAATAGTCGACGTCATACGGCGCCTTGATGACGCGGACGTATTTCAGCCAGCCCCACATCCTTGACGCCGAGGCGGTCGACTGGACGGTGCCGGAGAGATGGCTGACGCGCAGCTCGTTGCTGCCGTACAACCGCCCGGCGACGACGCGTGCGACCGCAACGCCGCTGTCGTCGGTGGCGACGGTGTATTTCTCGGTGACATAGCGATAGCCGACGAAGGTCGCGACGAGGATCGCGGTGGCGATCGCCAGCGATACCAGCAGCTTGCCGAGCCCGGTCAGATGCTCCGCCATAGATCCCCCTCCTCCGTCACCAGCCCGCGCCGTGCGAGATCGAGCAGATGCGCGAGCACCGAGCGCGACGCCGCGCCCATTAACCGCGCGTCGAGCCCGACATACATGCGCGCGACCATCGCCGCGATCGGCTGCGGCCCTTCCCGCAACAGGCGGAGGATCTGCCCCTCGCGCTGCTTGCGGTGGCCGAGCATCCCGCGCACCAACCGCTGCGGGCGCTCGACCGCCTCGCCATGGCCGGGATAATAGATGCGGTCGTCGCGCAGCAGCAGCTTTTCGAGGCTGGCCAGATAGTCGCCCATGTCGCCATCCGGGGGCGAGACGACGCTGGTCGCCCAGCCCATCACATGATCACCCGAAAAGAGCGCGTTGGTTTCGGCGAGGGCGAAGGCGAGATGGTTGGCGGTGTGGCCGGGAGTCGCGAGCGCGCTGAGCGTCCAGCCATCGCCGGCGACCTGCTCGCCGTCGGTCAGCACGCGATCGGGGGCGTAGTCGGCGTCGAAGGCGGCGTCGGCCTGCTCGCCTGCGTCGCGCACCACCAGCGGCGCGCAGCCGACGATCGGCGCACCGGTTTCGGTGGCGAGGCGGCGCGCGGCGGGAGAATGGTCGCGGTGGTGGTGCGTGATGAGGATCGCGCGGACCGGGCGGCCGGCGATCGCGCGGAGCAGCGCGGCGTGGTGCGCGTCGTCGGCGGGGCCGGGGTCGATGATCGCGAGGTCGGTGGTGCCGACGAGGTGCGTCTGCGTGCCGGTATAGGTGTAGGCCGAGGCATTGGGGGCGAGAACGCGCGTCACCAACGGTTCCAGCGTCATCGCCACGCCGGTGGGGAGGTCGTCTGCCATCTGTGCTTCACATGGCGGCAGAAGGCGACCGGTGCAAGGGTTGGGCGGTTCCCCCACTCATTGTCGCCCCGGCGTTCAGCCGGGGCCCCGCTTCTTCTTGGCAGCCGGAAAAAGAAGCGGGATCCCGGCTCAAGGCCGGGATGACGTTGGGGGGGAGAGGGTCAGTCGCGGTCGGCGACGCGGCGGCGCAATTTGGCGAGCTGGCCGTCGATCGCCGCCATCGCCTCGGCGCGTTGCGCGTCGGTCAGGTTGCGGTTGGCGGTCAGCCCGGCGCGGGCCTGCTCCAGCCCGGTCAGCGCGGCGCGGAGCGCCTGGCGCTGCGTCTCCAGCGCGTCGCGGCGCAGTTGCGCGGTGTCGATCCGCGCCGCCTCGCGCGCCATCGCCGCGGCCTGACGCTGGAGCCGGGCCGAGTCGCGCGCGGCGTGACGCTGGAGCTGCGCGGCCTGCCGTTGCAGGCGGGCGGCGTCGATCGAGGCCAGCCGGGCGGCGTTGCGGCCCAGTTCGGCGGCGTGCGCGTTCAGCTCGGCGATGTCGGCGTCGCCGGGCACCGGCGGGACCGGTGGCATCGGCGGGACCGGCCCGGTGGCAGGCACGGGCGGAGCTGGCGGCGCGGGCGGTGCCGGGGGCACCGGTGCCGGATGGGCGGCCAGATACCGCTCGGCCGCCGCGCCGGTGTAGGTGGTAGTGCGGCCGTCGGCCGTTACGGTGACGGTCGTGTCGCGGTCCTTGTGCTTCTGGACGACGATGTGACGGGTTCCCGGCACGGGAAGGGCATCCGGCATCGCAGGCACGTCCGGCATTTCGGGCGTTTCCGGCATTTCGGGGATCTCCGGGATCTCGATGCCGGTCGCATCCTCCATCCCGGCGCGGACGCGCTCGGCGGCCTGCGTGCCCGAGGCGGTGAAGGCGAGGCCGCCGAGCGCCAGCGCCACGATCGCCATGCTGCCGGCCGCGGTCTGCGTGCGCGTGGCCTTCTTCTTGCCGAGCATCTTCAGTCTCCCCTTCAGATCCTTCACGGTGTTGAGGTGGCAGGCCGGCGATACCGCGCGGCCATGCGCGGCCTTGACGATCGCGCAGCCATAAGCGTGGCGCGCCGCGCCGCCGGTGCGCGCCAGTACGCGCGCGTCATTGGCCATTTCCTGATCGGCGCGGAACTTGCGGAAAGCGACCCACGCCAGCGGGTTGAACCAGTGCAGCGCGAGCACCGCCAGCGCGACCCAGTTGGCGACCAGATCGCCGCGTGCGTGGTGGCCCAGCTCGTGTTCGAGCGCGAGCGCGCGTTCCTCGGGGTCGAAGCGCGCGGCGAAATCGCGCGGGAAGGCGACGACGCGGTCGAAGACGCCAAAGGCGAGCGGGCCGTCGGTGGCGGCGCTCTGCACGACGGTGATCGAACCGACGCGGTCGACCGCGATCCCGAGCCGCAGCACGTTATAGCGGAAGCGGAGGTAGCCTATCGCCTGCCACGCGAGCAGCACCGCCGCCCCGCCCAGCCACAGCCCCAGCGCGACCGGCGGCCAGCCAAGCGCGGTGTGGGTCGTCTCGACCGGCAGCGTCGCGACCGGATCGCCGAGCATGATCACGATCGGCTCGGGCGTCGGCAGCACCGGCAGCGCCTCGCCGCGCCAGCCCTCTGGCAGCGGCGGCATCACCATCCGCAGCGCGGGCAGCGCCCACAGCGCATAGGCGACGCGCGCCCCGAACGCATTGCGGACCGGTCGGCGCAGGACCATGACGGCCAGCATCAGCAGCGCCGATGCCAGCATCGCCTCGATTGCCCAGCCGATCATTGCTTGAGCGCCTTGAGCAAGGCTTCGATCTCGTTGATGTCCTGATCGCTGAGCGCGTCGCGCTCCGCGAGGTGCGCGACCAGCGGGGTCAGCCGGCCGCCGAACAGCCGGTCGATCAGCCGGTCGGATTCACGCGCGACATAATCTTCGCGGCGCACCGCCGGGCTGTAGAGATAGCGCCGGCCATCGACCTCGTGGCGGACCGCCTCCTTGCCGAGCAGCCGCCCGAGCAGCGTCTTGACGGTGGCGGCGCTCCAGCCCCGCTCCGGGTCCACCCGTTCGGCCACGTCCTGCGCGGTGAGCGGGCTTTCGTCCCACAGCACCTCCATGACCGCATGTTCGGCATCGCTGATCCGTTCGACCACGACTCGCTCCCTCGTCACGCCTATTGACTACAGCTGTAATCATATCGATTACGGTTGTAGTCAATAGCTGGCGAGCGGGATTATTCTTACAGCTTGCGCTGCTTGATCGCGGTCAGCGTGGTCGCGGGGGTGATCTGTTCGATGTCGGTGCGGCAGTGGAGCAGCCGCACGCCCGACGCGCCGCGCAGCCGGTCGAGCGCGGGCGCGAAGTCGGCGGTGCGCTCGACCGTCTCGGCGGTCGCGCCATAGGCACGGGCGAGCGCGGCGAAATCGGGGTTGTGGAGCCGGGTCGCGGCGGGGCGGTCGGGATATTCGCGCTCCTGGTGCATCCGGATCGTGCCATAGGTGCCGTTGTCGACGACGATCACGAGCAAATCGGCGTCATGCTGGACCGCGGTCGCCAGTTCCTGCCCGTTCATCAGGAAGTCGCCGTCGCCCGCGACCGCGACGACGCTGCGCCCCGGCCGGCGCAGCGCTGCGGCGACCGCCGCGGGCAGGCCATAGCCCATCGCGCCCGCGGTCGGCGCGAGCTGCGTCCCCGGCGCGGCATAGCGCCAGTAGCGATGCCACCAGCCCGAGAAATTGCCCGCGCCGTTGCAGATGATCGTATCGGCGGGCAGCGCGTCGCGCATCGCCGCGACGCACGGGCCGAGATCGAGCGCGACGCCGTCGCGCGGCTGCGGCACCGTCCAGGCCTCGTAATCGCGGCGCGCCTCGGCGGCGTGCGGGTGCGCGCCGCCGTCGAGCGGGACCAGCGCCTCGGCGAATTCCGCCATGCCGGCGCAGATCGCGAGATCGGTGGCATAGACGCGGTGCAGCTCCTGCGGGTCGGGGTGGACGTGCACCAGCCGCTGGCCGGGGTGATCGGGGGGTGACGAGCGCATAGCCGTCGGTGGTCGCCTCGCCGAGCCGCGCGCCGACGACCAGCAGCAGGTCGGCGTCGCGGACGCGTGCGACCAGCGCCGGGTTCGGGCCATAGCCGAGATTGCCGGCATAGGCCGGGCAGTCGTTGGCGATCGCGTCCTGCCGGCGGAAGGCGGCGGCGACCGGCACGCCGGCGCGCGTCGCCCAATCGGCGAAGGCGGCCGCCGCGGCGGTGTCCCACCCCGCCCCGCCGACGATCGCGAGCGGGCGCTCGGCGGTTGCGAGCAGGTCGCGCAGCCGGTCGAGCGTGTCGGCGTCGACGTCCTGCGACACGCGATCGACGCGCGCGCGGTCGGTCGCCTCCACCGTATCGAGCAGCATGTCCTCGGGGAGCGCCAGCACCACCGGCCCGGGCCGGCCGCTGACCGCGGTGGCATAGGCGCGCGCGACATATTCCGGGATGCGGCGCGCATCGTCGATCCGCGCCGCCCATTTGCACATGGGCGCGAACATCGCCGCGAAGTCGATCTCCTGAAACGCCTCGCGGTCGCGGGTGCCGCGGTCGACGTCGCCGATGAACAGGATCAGCGGCTGCGAATCCTGATGCGCGACATGGACGCCGATCGCGGCGTTGGTCGCGCCCGGCCCGCGCGTGACGAAGGCGACACCGGGGCGGTGCGTCAGCGTGCCGTCGGCACAGGCCATGAACGCCGCCCCGCCCTCCTGCCGGCACGTCACCACGTCGATCGCGGGCGTGTCGTGAAGCGCGTCGAGCACCGCGAGGAAGCTCTCCCCCGGCACGGTGAACACGCGGTCGCAGCCTTGTGCGACGAGCTGGTCGACCAGGATGCGGCCGCCGGTTCTGAGGCTTGTCATGGAAGCGCAGCCTATCGTGTAGCGAATGACTCGCAAGGGGGTTGTGGTCTAGCCCTTCCACGCCGTCGCCCCGCGGCTCTCGACCTGACGCCCTTCACCTTGTCGCTCCTCACCTCGTCGCCCCGGACTTGATCCGGGGCCCCGCTCTTTTGCCGGCGGCCGGGCGGAAGAAGCGGGATCCCGGATCAAGTCCGGGATGACGGACGCGGCGCGCGCGGCCGTTGCCTTCGCCAAGCGCGACGCTAAGGAGCGAGGGTGTGCGACACGGGGCACCGTGGACGCGCGCGATCTAAGGGCCGGACGGGAGTGGGCAAGCCGTGGTCAACAAGGTGTATGACGATGCCGCCGCCGCGCTGGACGGGCTGCTGTTCGACGGGATGACGATCTGCGCGGGCGGGTTCGGGCTGTGCGGCATCCCCGAGCGGCTGATCGACGCGATCCGCGACGCCGGCACCAAGGACCTGACGATCGCGAGCAACAACGCCGGGGTCGATGGCGAAGGGCTCGGCAAGCTGCTGCGCACGCGGCAGGTGAAGAAGATGATCTCTTCCTATGTCGGCGAGAACAAGGAGTTCGAGCGCCAATTCCTCGCCGGTGAGCTGGAGGTGGAATTCTGCCCGCAGGGCACGCTGGCGGAGCGGTGCCGCGCGGGCGGCGCGGGCATCCCCGGCTTCTACACCAAGACCGGCGTCGGCACGCAGGTGGCCGAGGGCAAGGAAGTGAAGGTCTTCGACGGCGAGGAATATATCCTCGAGCGCGGCATCCGCGCCGATCTGTCGATCATCAAGGGCTGGAAGGCCGACGAGAGCGGCAACCTGATCTTCCGCAAGACCGCGCGCAACTTCAACCAGCCGATGGCGACCGCGGGCAAGATCTGCGTCGCCGAGGTCGAGGAAGTGGTGCCGGTCGGCACGCTCGACCCCGATCACATCCATCTGCCCGGCATCTATGTGAAGCGGATGATCGTCGGCGCGCCCTACGAGAAGAAGATCGAGTTCCGCACCACCCGCCCGCGCGTGCAAGCGGCGTGAAGCGCGCGGGCGTCCTGCTGGCGCTCGCCGCGACGCTCGGCGGATGCGCGGCGCAGCGGCAGGTGCTGCTCGGGCGGCCGACCCTGTCGCCGCTGGCGGTCGACGCGCCCGCGCCGCCGGGGGTGCCGCCGGCGATGGCGTGGCTCTACGGCTCGGGCGAGGCGGCGGCGCTGTCGGAACAGGCGTATAACGGCATGGTCCGCTATGTCCGCGAGGTGTTGACCGCGGCGCGCGACCGGCGCGGGCGGCTGCCGTCGCAGCGCGCCGCGGGGACGCTGCCGCGCTGGCCGGCGTCGGTGGTGCTCGCGCCGGGCGCGACCGCGGCGAGTGCCGAGACGGTGCCGTGCGGGACGCTGCCGCCGGCGGTGGTGCTCGACATGGACGAGACCGCGGTGCTCAACCTCGGCTATGAATATGACGATGCGCAAACCGCGCGCGGCTTCGACCAGCAGCGCTGGGAGCGTTGGGAGAAAGCCGGCGCGACGCGCGTGACGGCGGTGCCGGGCGCGGTGGCGGCGTTCCACGCGCTGCGCGCGATGGGGGTGACGATGGTCATCAACACCAACCGCTCGATCACCAATGCCGAGGCGACCGCGCAGGCGCTGGCGAACGCCGGGCTCGGCGAATTCCGGCATGGCGAGACCCTGTTCCTGAAGGGCGACGCGGACGGCAAGTCGGGGAAGGACGGGCGGCGTGCGGCGATCGCGGCGAAATATTGCGTCGTCGCGCTGGCCGGTGACCAGCTCGGCGACTTCGCGGACCTGTTCAACCCGCCCGGCCCTGCCCCCGCGGTCGGGCGGCGGATGCTGACCGCGGTCGCGCCGATCGAGGCGCGCTGGGGGAATGGCTGGTTCGTGCTGCCCAACCCGGTCTACGGCACCGGGCTCGGCAGCGGCTGGGACGAGACCTTCCCGGCCGACAAACGCTGGAAGGACGTGCCATGACCGACGAACCCAAGGGCGCGATCTCGCTGGAGCATGGCGACGTGCTGACCGACCGGTCGGCGGAGGTCGCGCGGATCTGGATCACCGATGGTGCGGGGGCGTCGGTATGGATCGACGCGCGCGTGCTCGGCGATGCGGAGGTGTTCGGTTACCTGATGGCCGACACGATCCGCCACGCCGCGCGCGCCTATGCCGGCACTTATGGCATGACCGAAGACGAGGCGTTGCAGGCGATCGTCGCCGGGCTGAGCGCGCAATTGCGCGAGCAGGCGACCGAGATCACCACCATCCAGGACGGGAGCCTGAACTGATGTCGCAGGAAACGAAGGGCTGGGATCGCAACGGCATGGCGGCACGCGCCGCGCGCGAACTGAAAGACGGTTATTACGTCAACCTCGGGATCGGCATCCCGACGCTGGTGGCGAACAACATCCCGGCGGGGATGACGGTCACGCTGCAATCCGAGAACGGGATGCTGGGGATCGGGCCGTTCCCCTATGACGACGAGGTCGACCCCGACCTGATCAACGCCGGCAAGCAGACGATCAGCGAGCTGCCCTCCTCGGCCTATTTCGGCAGCGAGCAGAGCTTCGCGATGATCCGCGGCGGGCATATCGACCTGACCGTGCTGGGCGCGATGGAGGTGTCCGAGGGCGGCGACATCGCCAACTGGATGATCCCCGGCAAGATGATCAAGGGCATGGGCGGCGCGATGGATCTGGTCGCGGGCGTCAAGAAGATCATCGTCGTGATGGAGCATGTCGCCAAGGACGGCAGCCCGAAGTTTCTGCCGGCCTGTTCGCTGCCGCTGACCGGCAAGAACGTCGTGGACATGATCGTCACCGATCTGGCGGTGTTCCAGCGCGCGGATCACGACTCGCCGTTCCGGCTGGTCGAGCTGGCGCCCGGCGTGACTGCGGACGAGGTCGCGGCGAAGACGGCGGCGCGTTACGAGGTCTGACGCGGATGGCCTATACGCTCATCACCGCGAACCGGAATTATTCGAGCTGGTCGCTGCGGCCGTGGGTGCTGATGACGGTGCTCGGCATCCCGTTTGACGATCGCATCGAGCCGTTCGCGTCGATGGACAATTACGATGCGTTCCGCGCTTTCTCGCCCACCGGGCAGGTGCCGGTGCTGATCGATGGCGAGCGGACCGTGTGGGATTCGCTCGGCATCGCGCTGTATCTCGGCGAGCGGCACGACGGCGTGTGGCCGACCGACCCGGACGCGCGGGCGTGGGCGATGTGCGCGGCGACCGAGATGCACGGCGGGTTCGGCGCGCTGCGGGGCGAACGGACGATGACGGTCGCGCAGCGCGTGACACCGCACGCCACCTCGCCGCGACTCGCGCGCGACGTCACGCGGCTGGCGGAGTTATGGGCTGAGGGGCTGACGCGGTTCGGCGGGCCGTTTCTTGCGGGGGATCGGTTCGGCGCGGTCGATGCGTTCTTTGCACCGGTGGTGTTCCGGGTACGGACCTATGGCATCGACGTTGGCGCGACCGGCGCAGGGTGGGTCGCGAGGATGCTGGAGCAACCGGCGATGCGCGCGTGGGAAGATGCTGCTTTGGCGGAGACGTTCCGCGAGGACTCGCATGAGGCGGAGGTCGCGGCGGTCGGCGTCGTGACCGAGGATCTTCGAGCGCTGCCGTCGTAAGAAATTGGAAAGGCGGCTCTTCATGTCGTCATTGCGAGCGTAGCGAAGCAATCCAGGGCGTCCTGGTCCGGCTCTGGATTGCTTCGCTACGCTCGCAATGACGGATGTGGCCGACGCGACCGCCCTCCGCACGCCATTTTGTTACGCCTGAACTTGGATCGACGATGCTTTTCGGTTAACAGCCGCGGATCATGTCCTCCGCTCCCCGCACATTGTACGAGAAGGTTTGGGACGCTCACGTGGTCGAGCGTCGCGACGATGGTTCCTGCCTGATCTATATCGACCGGCACCTCGTCCATGAGGTGACCAGCCCGCAGGCGTTCGAGGGGCTGCGCGCCGCCGGGCGACGGGTGCGGCGCCCCGACCTGACGCTCGCGGTGCCCGATCACAATCTGCCGACGACGCCGCGCGTCGATGCGAACGGGCACGAGTTGCCGATCGCTGACCGCGAGGGCGCGGAGCAGCTTGCGGCGCTGCGCCAGAACGTCGCCGCGTTCGGCGTGCCTTATATCGACGCGCTGTCGGCCAAGCAGGGCATCGTCCATGTCGTCGGGCCGGAACAGGGCTTTACGCTGCCGGGCACGACGATGGTGTGCGGCGACAGCCATACCTCGGCGCATGGTGCGCTGGGCGCGCTCGCGTTCGGGATCGGCACCAGCGAGGTCGAGCATGTGCTGGCCACCCAGACGCTGATCCTGTCGCCGTCGAAGACGATGGAAGTGCGCGTCGACGGTACGCTCGGCTTCGGGGTCAGCGCGAAGGATGTCGTGCTGGCGATCATCGGCAAGATCGGCGCGGCGGGCGGCACCGGGCATGTGATCGAGTTCACCGGCGAGGTGATCCGCAACCTGTCGGTCGAGGGGCGGCTGACGATCGCCAACATGTCGATCGAGGGCGGCGCGCGCGCCGGGATGATCGCGCCCGACGAGACGACCTTCGCCTATCTGAAGGGCCGGCCGCTCGCGCCGCAGGGCGCGGACTGGGACAAAGCGGTCGCGTGGTGGCGGACGCTGCCGAGCGACGCGGGGGCGCGCTACGACAAGCGCGTGGTGCTGAACGCCGCCGACATCGCGCCGTCGCTGACCTGGGGCACCAGCCCCGAAGACGTCGTGCCGATCACCGGCTTCGTCCCCGCCCCCGACAGCTTCGCCGATCCGTCGAAACGCGAGGCGGCGCAGAAGTCGCTCGATTACATGGGGCTGACCCCGGGGATGCGGATGCAGGACGTCGCCGTCCAGCACGTCTTCATCGGCAGCTGCACCAACAGCCGGATCGAGGATCTCCGCGCCGCCGCCGGGGTGGCGAGCGGCCGGCATGTCGCGGACGGCGTGCGCGCGATGGTCGTGCCCGGCTCGGGACTGGTCAAGCGGCAGGCCGAGGCCGAGGGGCTCGACCGCATCTTCACCGAGGCCGGGTTCGAGTGGCGCGAGCCGGGCTGCTCGATGTGTCTGGCGATGAATCCCGACAAGGTGCCGCCGGGCGAGCGCTGCGCGTCAACCAGCAACAGGAATTTCGTGGGACGTCAGGGACCTGGCGCCCGCACCCATTTGTTGTCGCCGGCAATGGCGGCGGCGGCGGCGGTCACCGGACGGCTCGCCGACGTGCGCGAACTGATGGGCTGAGGACAAGGGGACGCGTCATGAAGAAGGTATTCGTTTTCCTGATCGCCGGCTCGGTATTGAGCGGCGTCGCCGCTTATGCCGCGATTCGCGCGCCCCGCGATCCCGGCTAGCCGTCCGGCACGCTGATGGAGCCGGTCACGCGCGTTTCGGGCACCGCTTACCCTTGGGGTGCCAAGAATATCGACACCGACGTCATCATCCCGGCGCATTGGCTGAAGACGATCAAGCGGTCAGGGCTGGGCAAGGGCGCGTTCGAGACGGTGCGCGCGCAGCCCGGCAACATCTTCGACGATCCTGCCTATGCCGGTGCGCCGATCCTGATCGCGGGCGACAATTTCGGCTGCGGGTCGAGCCGTGAACATGCCGCCTGGGCGTTGGGCGACATGGGCATCAAGGCGGTGATCGCGCCGAGCTTCTCCGACATCTTCTCGGGCAATGCGTTCAAGAACGGCATCGTCCCGGTCGTGTTGCCGCAGGAGGCGGTCGACCGGCTGATCGAGGTGGCGAAGACCGATCCCGTCACGGTCGATCTGGAGACGATGACCGTCACCACCCCCTATCAGGACCGCTTTCCCTTCGAACTCGACGCCTTTCGTCGCCGCTGCCTGATGGAAGGGCTGGACGAGGTCGGGCTGACACTGGCAAAGGATACCGCGATTTCGAAATTCGAGGAGCGGCTCGACGACGAGCGGCCCTGGATCAAGGGAGAGCGGGTGGATGCGGGCTTTGCTGTCGAGGGCGCCGGGCGGACCTGAAACTCTGGAAGTCGGCGAGCTGCCCGATCCCGCCCCCGGTCCGGGCGAGGTGGTGGTCGCGGTCAAGGCGTGTTCGATCAACTATCCCGACGTGCTGGTGATCGAGGATCGCTACCAGTTCCAGCCGCCCCGCCCCTTCGCGCCCGGCGGTGACATCGCCGGCATCGTCGCCGAGGTCGGCGCGGGCGTCACGCAATGGCGCGTCGGCGACCGCGTGATAGGCACGGTGCTGATGGGCGGACTCGCCGAACGACGCGCCGTCTCCGCCGATGCGCTCTATCCGCTGCCCGACGGACGCGGGTTCGAGGAGGGCGCGGCGCTGCTGCTCACCTATGCCACCAGCATCCATGCGCTGGTCGATCGCGGGCGCGTGAAGGCAGGCGACCGCGTGCTGGTGCTCGGCGCGGCGGGCGGGGTCGGGCTGGCGGCGGTCGAGCTGGCCAAGGCGTTCGGCGCGCAGGTGGTCGGTGCGGTGTCGAGCGAGGACAAGGCGCAGGCGGTGCGCGACGCCGGTGCCGACGAGGTGATCGTCTATTCACATGCGCCGTTCGACAAGCCGGCGTCCAAGGCGTTGGCGGAGCGGTTCAAGCAGGCCGGCGGCGCGCACGGCTTTCAGGTGATCTACGACGCGGTCGGCGGCGATTATGCCGAGCCGGCGCTGCGCGCGATCGGCTGGGAGGGGCGCTATCTGGTGGTCGGCTTTCCCGCCGGTATCCCGAAGCTGCCGCTCAACCTGACGTTGCTCAAGAGCTGCGACGTGTGCGGGGTGTTCTGGGGCGCGTTCGCCGGGCGGGAGCCGGCCGCCAATCGCGCGCACATCCTGCATCTGCTCGACTTGTGGGAAGCGGGGCGGATCGCGCCGCGCGTCACCGAGGTGTTCCCGCTCGAACAAGGCGGCACCGCGATCGCCCGATTGGGTCAGCGCAGCGCGATCGGCAAGCTGGTGGTGCGCGTCGCGGATTGAGTCACGTTGCGCCGCAGCGGTCCGCGCACTATCCACTGTGAACAGAGCAGTGGAGCCAGCATGACCCTTTTCGACGATCGTGAGCGCGCATTCGAGGCCAAGTTCGCCCGCGACGAGGAAGTGGCGTTCCGCATCATCGCACGCCGCAACCGGCTGGTCGGGCAATGGGCGGCGCAGCTGATGCAACTGACTCCCGCCGAAACAGACGCTTATGCCAAGGCGGTGGTGCAGGCCGATTTCGAGGAAGCCGGCGACGAGGACGTCGTTCGCAAAATCTATGGCGACCTGACCGCGGCGAACGTCGAGGTCGACGAGGCGGCGGTGCGGCAGGCGCTGGCGGACCAGACCGTCGAGGCGCGCCGCCAGCTGATGCAGCCGGAGTAACGCCGATGCCGATGGAAGGAAGCGACATCGCCGCGCTCATCAAGGCCGGCATCCCCGATGCCGAGGTCGAGATGACCGATCTGGCCGGCGACGGCGATCACTGGTCGGCGCGGGTCGTGTCGGCGTCGTTCGCAGGGATGCCGCGCGTCAAACAGCATCAGGCGGTCTATGCCGCGCTGGGCGGGCGGATGGGCGGCGTGCTCCACGCCTTGCAGTTGACGACCGCCGTTCCGAAGTAAGCGCGAGACGCGCCACCGCATTCGCAAGGAAGACGATATGACCGACGATACCAACGCCCGCATCGACGCGCTGGTGAAGAGCAACCCGGTGGTGCTGTTCATGAAGGGCTCGCCGCTGTTCCCGCAATGCGGCTTTTCGAGCCGCGCGGTGGCGATCCTCGAGCGGCTGGGCGTGCAGTTCGAGAGCGTCGACGTGCTGCAGGATCAGGCGATCCGGCAGGGCATCAAGGGCTATTCGGACTGGCCGACCATCCCGCAGCTCTATGTCGCCGGCGAGTTCGTCGGCGGATCGGACATCATGATGGAGATGTACGAGGCCGGCGAGCTGGGCGAGCTGTTCCAGAAGGCGGGCGCGGCGGCGGCGCCGCAGGCGTAAGGCGCGTTTCCGGCGCGGGGGTCGCAGAAGGCCGGGTTTCGGTAACGATTCTTCATTGCGGGCATAGCGTTAATGAGCGGGGTGGGATCAGGACGCCCTGGATTGCTTCGCTACGCTCGCAATGACGGAGGTCCGGCGTCCGGCGCTTGTTCCGCAACCTGCGCTGCGCTGGTCGGTTGATCGGCGATGGCAGACGAACCCCATAGTGTCGGCGACATCCTCGACGCGATCGACGATCTCGCCGACAAAAAGGACGAGGTCGCGGTCGGCGATGTCGTCGAGGCGCTGGGCGCACGCGGCTTCGGGCCGTTCCTGATCGTCATGCCGCTGATCGACATCTCCCCGATCGGCAGCATTCCCGGCCTGCCGACCGCGATGGCCGCAGTCATCATGCTGATCGCGGTGCAGATGGCGCTGGGACGCAAGCACCTCTGGCTGCCCGGCTTCGTGCGGCGACGCGCGGTGTCGTCGGACAAGGTGCGCAAGGCGGTCGACAAGACGCGTGGCGTGGCGCGGTTCATGGATCGCTGGTTCCACGGGCGGTTGCCGGCGCTGACGCGCGGGCCGTTCGTGCGCGCCGCGGCGTTCGGCGTGATCGCGCTGGCGTGCGCGGTGCCGCCGCTGGAGTTGCTGCCGCTCGCGACCACCGCGCCGATGCTGGCGATCGCGGCGTTCGGGCTGGCGATCGCCGTGCGCGACGGGTTGTTGATGATCGTGGCGACGGTGCTGGCGATCGCGGCGGTGGGGATCGGCGTCGGCTTGTGGAGTGGGCGGGGGTAGCGCCCCACCGTCATTGCGAGCGTAGCGAAGCAATCCAGGGCGTCCTGATCCGGCTCTGGATTGCTTCGCTACGCTCGCAATGACGTAAATACGCGCCGTCGCCCCGAACCCTTCGACAAGCTCAGGAGAGCCTTGATCCGGGGCCCCGCTTTGCTTCGGCCTCAGCAAGAAGAAGCCGGATCCGGGATCAAGGCTCTCCTGAGCTTGTCGAAGGGTCCGGATGACGAAGAAAAAAGGCCGCCTCGTTGTTCACGAAGCGGCCTCTTGTTCATGTCGAGCGTGAGCCCGATCAGATGTCGTCGCCGAGCGCGCCCTTGACCTTGCCCTTGAACTGCTCGCCCTTGCCTTCGGCCTGCTGCGCCTTGCCTTCCGCGGCGAGGTCAGCGTCATGGTTGTGGTTGCCGACGGCTTCCTTCACCTTGCCGATCGCTTCGTTGACATTGCCCTTGATCTTGTCGGTCAGCTCGCCCATCGTCAATCTCCTTGTGCGAAACCCTGTGACGACAGAACGGTGGTGCAACGACGCGGTTCCGTAACGGCGGGAGAATCCTTACCCTAGATCAATCCCGACAACGGGCTCGACGGGTCAGCATAGCGGCGCTTGCCCATCCGGCCGGCGCGGTAGCTCATCCGCCCACCCTCGACCGCCGCCCTCATCGCCGCCGCCATCAGCACCGGGTCCTTCGCCTCGGCGATCGCGGTGTTCATCAAGACGCCGTCGCAGCCCAGCTCCATGGCCACCGCCGCATCGCTCGCCTGCCCTACGCCCGCATCGACCAGCACCGGCACGGTCGCGCCCTCAACGATCAGCCGGATCGTCACCTGGTTCTGGATGCCGAGCCCCGAGCCGATCGGCGCGCCGAGCGGCATGATCGCCACTGCACCCGCCTCCTCGAGCTGCTTGGCGGCGATCGGATCGTCGACGCAATAGACCATCGGCTTGAAGCCCTCGCGGACCAGCACCTCGGTCGCCTTCAGCGTTTCGCGCATGTTCGGATAGAGCGTGCGCGCCTCGCCCAGCACCTCGAGCTTCACCAGATCCCAGCCGCCCGCCTCGCGCGCCAGCCGCAGCGTGCGGATCGCATCCTCCGCCGAGAAGCAGCCGGCGGTGTTGGGAAGATAGGTGACTTTCTTCGGGTCGATATAGTCGGTCAGCATCGGCGCGTTCGGATCGCTGACGTTGACGCGCCGCACCGCGACCGTGACGATCTCGGCACCGGACGCCTCCACCGCGGCGGCGTTCTGTGCGAAATCCTTGTACTTGCCGGTGCCGACGATCAGCCGCGAGCGGAAGGTGCGGCCCGCGACCGTCCACGTATCGTCGGTGATCGGCTGCACATGGTCGCCGCCGCCGACGAAGTGGACGATCTCCAGCTCGTCGCCATCCTCGACCACCACCTGCGTCAGCGTCGAGCGCGGCACGACCTCAAGGTTGCGTTCCACCGCCACCTTCTCGGGGACCAGCCCAAGCGACTCCGCCAGCTCGGCGAGGGTGATCCCGGCGGTCACGCGCTTGTGCTCGCCGTTCACGGAAATGGTGATGGTGCCGTCAGTATGTGCCATGCCGGTCATCTAGGACCGCGGGAGCCGCGGGGCAACGTTGCGCGCCGTCGCGCCGGGTGCGATGATGCGCGGCGATGACCGACACCGTCTATGTCCTCAACGGACCGAACCTGAACCTGCTCGGCGTGCGCGAGCCCGATATCTATGGCCATGACACGCTGGACGATATCGCCGGCGCGCTGGAGGATCGCGCGCGCGAGCTGGGGCTGACGATCGACATGCGCCAGTCGAACCACGAAGGCCATCTGGTCGACTGGCTGCACGAGGCGCAGGCGCATGACGCGCACGCGGTGCTGCTCAACGCCGGGGCGTTCACGCACACGTCGATCGCGATCCACGACGCGATCAAGGCCATCAGGACGCCGGTAATCGAGGTGCATCTGTCGAACCCGCACACGCGCGAGGAATTCCGTCACACGTCGTTCGTCGGGCGCGCGGCGAAGGGCAGCATTGCCGGCTTCGGCGCACTGTCGTACCAGCTCGCGCTTGAAGCCGCGGCCCGCTTCTGACAGGAGCCGCCGCCAAAGGTCAGGGATAATCGGGGTTCAATGGCTGACATTTCACACAATAGCGGCGCGATGCAGGTCGATGTCGATCTGGTGCGCCAGCTCGCCGAGCTGCTCGACACCACGCAGCTGACCGAGATCGAGGTCGAGGACGGCGATCGCAAGATCCGCGTCGCGCGCAAGGCGGCGGCGGTCAACGCCGCGCCCGCGCTGCATTATGCCCCCGCGCCAGCCGCGCCCGCGCCGGCCGCGGCCGCGCCGCAGGTCGATGTCGCCGGGCCGTCGGCGGCGTCGGACGCCAATGCGGTGCGCTCGCCGATGGTCGGCACCGTCTATCTCGCCGCCGAGCCGGGCGCCAAGCCGTTCGCCAGCGTCGGCCAGAGCGTCGCGGCCGGCGACACGCTGCTGATCGTCGAGGCGATGAAGGTGATGAACCCGATCACCGCGCCGTCGGCGGGCGTCGTCAAGGCGATCCTGGTCGACAACGGCCAGCCGGTCGAGTTCGACCAGCCGTTGGTGGTGGTCGAGTAAGCGGATGCCGCAGATCAAGAAACTGCTGATCGCCAATCGTGGCGAGATCGCGCTGCGCATCCACCGCGCGTGCCACGAAATGGGCATCAAGACTGTCGCGGTCCACTCGACCGCCGACGCGGATGCGATGCACGTCCGGCTCGCGGACGAGGCGATCTGCATCGGGCCGCCGGCCGCGGCCGACAGCTATCTCAACATTCCGAACATCATCTCGGCCGCCGAGATCAGCGGCGCCGACGCGATCCACCCCGGCTATGGCTTTCTCAGCGAGAACGCCAAGTTCGCCGAGATCGTCGAGCTGCATAACCTGATCTTCGTCGGGCCGAAGCCCGAGCATATCCGCGTGATGGGCGACAAGGTCGAGGCCAAGCGCACCGCCGGCGCGCTCGGGCTGCCGCTGGTGCCCGGCTCGGACGGCGCGATTCATGACGTCGCCGAGGCGCAGGCGCTCGCCGAGCAGATCGGCTATCCGGTCATCATCAAGGCTGCCAGCGGCGGCGGCGGGCGCGGCATGAAGGTGTGCCAGTCGGCGGATCAGCTCGAGACGCTGATGCAGCAGGCGGGTAGCGAGGCGAAGGCGGCGTTCGGCGACGCGACCGTCTACATGGAAAAGTACCTCGGCAATCCGCGGCACATCGAGTTCCAGGTGTTCGGCGACGGCAACGGCAACGCCATCCACCTCGGCGAGCGCGACTGCTCGCTCCAGCGCCGCCACCAGAAGGTCGTCGAGGAGGCCCCCTCCCCGGTCATCACCGCCGACGAGCGCGAGCGGATGGGCGGGATCGTCGCCAGGGCGATGGCCGACATGGGCTATCGCGGCGCGGGGACGATCGAGTTCCTGTGGGAGAACGGCGAGTTCTACTTCATCGAGATGAACACCCGGCTGCAGGTCGAGCATCCGGTGACCGAGGCGATCACCGGGCTGGATCTCGTCCGCGAGCAGATCCGCATCGCCGAGGGGCATCCGCTGACGCTGCGGCAGGAAGACGTGGTGTTCCGCGGCCATGCGATCGAATGCCGCATCAACGCCGAGGACCCGCGCACCTTCGCGCCGTCGCCGGGGCTGGTGAAGCAATACCACGCGCCGGGCGGGATGCACGTCCGCGTCGATTCGGGGCTCTACGCGGGCTATAAGGTGCCGCCGTATTACGACAGCATGATCGCCAAGCTGATCGTCTACGGCACCACCCGCGAGGGCGCGCTGCGCCGGCTGCGCCGCGCGCTGGAAGAGTTCGTGATCGAGGGGATGAAGACCACCATCCCGCTCCATCAGGCGCTGCTGGATGACCCCGAGTTCCGCGAGGGGGCGTACACGATCAAGTGGCTGGAGGAGTGGCTGGCCAAGCAGGGGTGAGGTAGCCTCCCGCAACTTTTGTTGGTTACTCTCCCCAATCTGCGTCGCCCCGGGCTTGACCCGGGGCCCCGCTTCTTCTCCCCTCCCCGCATGGCTGGCGGGTGGGTCTATATCATGGCCGATCGGTATCGCGGCACGATGTACGTCGGCGTGACGGCTGACCTGATCGCGCGGGTCGCACAGCATCGAGCCGGAAGAGGCTCGGCGTTCTGCGCTCAATACGGTTTGACCCGGCTGGTCTGAGCCGAGTCCAGCGAGCAGATCGACGCCTGCATCGCGCATGAGAAACGCCTAAAACGCTGGCACCGCGAGTGGAAGTTCGCGTTGATCGAGCGCGACAATCCCGACTGGCTCGATCTGTTCGAGCGGTTCGCCTGAAGAAGCGGGGCCCCGGATCAAGTCCGGGGCGACGGATAAACTAAGTTTGGGGAGACAGCTCAGCTTGCCCCTCGACCAACCCCAGCAACCGGTCGCGCTTGTCAAGCAGCGCCGCCATCTCGCCCGTCGCCGCCATCCGCCCCGCCATCGCCCGGTCGAGCCGCGCCCGCGCCGCTGGCGTGATCTCCCCCAGCCGTGCGGCGATCTCCTCCATCTCGGCCATCCGCGCCCAGCAGTCGAGCACCACGTCGCACCCCGCCGCGATCGCCCCCGCGGCCTTGTCGCCCGCCGAGCCCGACAGCGCCTTCATGTCGATGTCGTCGGTCATCAACAGCCCGTCGAAGCCGATCCGCCCGCGGATCACCTCCTCGATCACCACCGGCGACAGCGTCGCGGGCCGCTCGGCATCCCATGCCTGATAGACGATATGGCTGGTCATCCCCATCGGCGCGTGCGCCAGCGCGCGGAACGGCGCGAGATCCTCCTCCAGCTCGGCGGCCGAGGCGGTGACGGTCGGGAGATGGTAATGCGTGTCGACCAGCGCGCGGCCATGCCCGGGCATGTGCTTGACGACCCCGACCACGCCGCCGGCCGCCAGCCCCTCCAGCGTCGCACGCCCCATCGCCCCGACGCGCATCGGCTCGTGCCCGAACGCGCGGCAGGTGATCGCCTGGGTCGTCTCGGGACGTGCGACATCAAGGATCGGGTGGCAGTCGACGGTGATCCCGACCTCCGACAGCATCAGCCCCAGTGCGTGGCCGTTGGCGCGCGCCGCCTCGATCCCCGACATCGGCGCCAGTTCGTAAAGCCGGTCGAAGTCGGGTCCGGCCGGAAACGCCGGCCATTCCGGCGGCCCCAACCGCGCGACGCGTCCGCCCTCCTGATCAACGAGGATCGCGACATCGTCGCGCCCTTCCAGTTCGCGCAGCGAATCGGTGAGCGCGCGCAGCTGCGCGCGCGTCTCGACGTTGCGCCGGAACAGGATGTAGCCGGCGGGGCGTACCGCGTGGAAGAAGGCGCGTTCCGCCGCGGTGAGGACGGGGCCGGACAGGCCGAAGATCACAGGCTTCATGCCCGCGCTTCTAGGGCGGAACGCAGCGTGGAGGAAATGACTTTGGAAGTCCGCGCGTCCGGCCTAGCTATGGGCGCGATTGCAGGAGAAGACGATGCGCGTTTCGGGTTGCCTGGCTTGCCTCATGGTCGCTGCCCTGCCCCATGCCGCGCTGGCGCAGGACGCGCCGCCGCCGGCCGATCCGGGCGCGTTGCAATCCACCACCCCGGAGGACGTTCCCCCGCCGCGCGTCCCGATGCGCGTGCAGGTCGCCGTCGGGCCGCAGTGGCAGCCGTGGTTCCCGGGCGACGACCAGCGGCGGCTGAGCCCGTGGTTCAGCCTCTCCCGGACGCGTGGCGACACGCCGTTCGCGTTCGGCGCGCCCGACGACGGCACCAACCTGACGCTGCTCCGGCGCGGGCGCACCGAATATGCGATCGCGCTGCGCCGTGAAGGGCGGCGGCGCGGCAACGATCTCGTCCCCGGCTTGCCGGGCGTCGGGCGGACGCTGGAACTGGGCGGCTCGATCGAGACATGGACCGGCGATCAGGTCCGCTGGCGCGGCGAAGTGCGCAAGGGCGTCAACGGCCACAAGGGCTGGATCAGCCAGCTGGGCATGGATTACGTCCGCCGCGATGGTGATGACTGGCTGGTGTCGCTGGGGCCGCGCGTACTGCTCGGCGACGGGCGGTATCAGCGCGCGTGGTTCGGGGTCGACGATCGCGCCGCCGCGGCGACCGGGCTGACGCGCTACACCCCCAAGGCCGGGCTGCGTTCGGTCGCGCTGACCGGCAGCGCGTCGAAGGAGATTTCGCGCCACTGGGGGGTCGAGGCGAACGCGACCTACGAACGGCTGGTCGGGGATGCCGCCGATTCGCCGATCATCCGCCGCGCCGATTCGGCGAACCAGCTACAGCTCGCGATCGGCGTGCATTACACCTTCTCGGTGCGGCTCCCCGATCGCGGCATCTTCCGCCTCATCCGGTAACGAAACAGCCCTCGCCGGCCAGCTTCAGCCGCGCGCACAATTCGGCCGCGGCCGCGCCGCTGCCGGCGTTGACGCGCAGCCTGTAGACGGTGCGGCCCTTGACCACCGCGGGCTGCACGACCTTCTCCAGCGTCGCGACATAGCCGAAGCGGCGCGCGATCTGGCTCCACGCGCCGTTTGCGACCGCCTGGCTGGGGAAAGCGCCGAGCTGGACCATCGTCCCGCCCGAGGCCGCGCCCGACACCTGCGTCGCGGGCGCGCTGACCGGGCGTTGCGCGCGCAGCGGCGCGGCGGCCTGCGGCACCGCGACGCTGGCGGTCGGCGCACCGTTTGCGGTCGCGCTGGGGCTCGGCACCGGCGCGGTCGCGCGGGCCACCGGCGCCTCGGGCACCTGTGCCAGATCGATCGCGGCGTCGGTGTGGCTGCCGGCGCTGGCGGCGATCGCCGAATCGCCCTCGCCGATCACCTTCATCCCGCCGGGTTCGTCGGGGCGGATCTTGTAGTCGCCGGGCGGTGCGGCGATCAGCCGCCCGTCGCCGCCGCTGCCCGCGAACTGCCAGCGGTACAGGCCGAACAGGATCGCACCGAGCACCAGCAGGCCGACCGCGACCAAGGCGACGATCCGCCCGACCGGCACCGCATAGGGATCGTCGGCCTCGACGGTATCGAGCCACGGCAAACGATCTGCGTCGCTCATCCTGCCGATCGGCTCCCCCTCGCGCATCAGTGCATCTCCGCCACCGCCTCTACCCCCATGATGGCGAGGCCGTTTCGGATGATCTGGCCGATCGCGGCGGCGAGCGCCAGCCGTGCCGCGGTGACGGCGTGATCGTCGGGCACCAGGAAGCGCCGGTCCGGCCGATCGTTGCCGGCATTCCACAGCGAGTGAAATTCAGCAGCCAGATCATAGAGATAAAAGGCGATGCGATGCGGCTCGCGCGCCGCAGCCGCCGTCTCCACCACGCGCGGGAACTGGCTGGCGAGCCGCACCAGCGCCAGTTCTTCCGTATCAAGCCGGGACAGGTCGGCACCCTCGGCCGAAATCCCCGCCTCGGCGGCGCGGCGGTGGAGCGAATGGACGCGGGCGTGCGCATATTGCACGTAGAAAACCGGGTTTTCTTTCGACGCCTCGACCACCTTGGCGAAGTCGAAATCCATCTGCGCGTCCGAGCGGCGCGTCAGCATCGTGAAGCGCACCACGTCC
Source organism: Sphingomonas phyllosphaerae (assembly GCF_036946485.1). Classification (GTDB taxonomy): domain Bacteria; phylum Pseudomonadota; class Alphaproteobacteria; order Sphingomonadales; family Sphingomonadaceae; genus Sphingomonas; species Sphingomonas phyllosphaerae_E. The sequence continues at coordinate 1,471,592 of NZ_JAQIJA010000005.1, read as the reverse complement.
TTGCCGACCTCGCGCACGACATCGGCCAGCGTCACGAAATTGCCGGCGCGCTTCGACATCTTGACCGGCTCGCCGCCGCGCAGCAGCCGCACCATCTGGACCAGCTTGACGTCGAAGCGCGTCTTGCCCTCGGTCAGCGCGGCGACCGCGGCCTGGATGCGCTTGACGGTGCCGGCATGGTCGGCGCCCCAGATGTCGATCAGCTGGTCGGCGCCTTCGGCCTTTTGGAAGTGATAGGCCATGTCGGCGCCGAAATAGGTCCAGCTGCCGTTCGACTTGCGGATCGGGCGATCCTGATCGTCGCCGAACTTGGTCGAGCGGAACAGCGGCAGCTCGACCGGCTCCCAATCCTCGGGCGTCTCGCCCTTGGGCGCTTCGAGCACGCCGTCGTAGATCAGGTCGCGCGCGCGCAGCACTGCCTCGGCGGCCTCGGGCTTTTTCGCCGCCTGCAACTCCGCTTCCGACGAGAAGATGTCGTGGTGGATGCCGAGCAGCGCGAGATCGTCCTTGATAAGCACCAGCATCGCCGCCACCGCACGGGCCCGGAACAGCGCCAGCCACTCGGACTCGGGCGCGGCGGCGTAACGGTCGCCGAATTCCTGCGCCAGCGCCTGCCCGACCGGGATCAGATAATCGCCCGGATACAGCCCCTCCGGGATCGCGCCGACGTCCTCGCCCAGCGCCTCGCGATACCGCAGGTGCGCCGAGCGGGCGAGCACGTCGACCTGCCCGCCGGCGTCGTTGACGTAATATTCGCGGATCACCTTGTGCCCGGCGAATTCGAGCAGGCTGGCGAGCGCGTCGCCGACCACCGCGCCGCGGCAATGCCCCATGTGCATCGGCCCGGTCGGATTGGCGGAAACATATTCGATGTTCACCGACACGCCCTGCCCGCGCGTCGAGCGGCCATAGTCGCCGCCCTCGCCGACGATCGTCGCGATCTCCTTGCGCCACACGTCGTCGTGGAGCCGCAGGTTGATGAACCCCGGTCCGGCCACCGACACCTCGGCGACCTCGGGCAGCGCGCGCAATTCGCCCGCCAGCGCCTCGGCCAGCGCGCGCGGGTTGGTGCCCGCCGGCTTGGCGAGCACCATCGCGGCGTTGGTCGCCAGATCGCCGTGGGTCGCGTCGCGCGGCGGCTCGACCGTGACGTTGCGGCGGTCGAGGTCGGCGGGGAGCGTGCCGGCGGCGGTCAGCGCGTCGAGCGCGGCGTCGACATGGGCGGTGAAACGGGTGAAGAGCGTCATGCGCGCCGCTTAGCCCAAGGGCGGCGTGGACGCAAAATGCGTGACGCCGCCCCTAATTGCAGCGGCCGCAACGACGAATGCGACACGGACAATTGCGCTGTTGCAGCGCAGCATGGATGTTGCAGCGCATCATCTCCAGACAGGGAAACGTCACATGCGCTCCTCGATCGCTCTCGTCCTGACCGCCGCCGCGCTGGTCCCCGCCGTTGCCGCTGCCGCCACCACGGAGCGCAGCTTCAGCCGCGACGGGCACACCTATGTCTATTCGCTGACCCCGAACCAGGACGGCACCACCCTGATCCAGGGCCATGAGGTCGGCAGCAGCAACGGCCGCTTCCGCCTGACCGTCAAGGGCACGCGCGTTTCGGGTCAGGCCAATGGCCGCGACGTGTCGTTCCGAACCACCCGCCCGCTGGCGCCGGTGGCGGTCGCGGCGAACTGATCTACCCGTCGCCCCGGGGTGTGACCCGGGAGGCGGATAGCTGAAATAGCCCGTCATCCCGGGCTTGACCCGGGATCCCGCTTCTACTGGCGACGGTCGGAAGAAGAAGCAGGGTCCCGGATCAAGTCCGGGACGACGAAAGGTTCGTCATTGCGAGCGTAGCGAAGCAATCCAGGGCGTCCTGATCCGGCCCTGGTTTGCTTCGCTACGCTCGCAATGATGTCGGTCGGTCAAAAGCCCTCGGGCAGATCGATCTCACCCACTATCTCGCGATAGCGCGAGATCGCGTACCGGTCGGTCATCCCCGCGATGAAGTCGGCGATATGCCGGCTAATCCCCGGCTCGCTCTCCGGCAACCGAGCGCGCCATTCCTCCGGCAGCCGCCGCGGATCGTCGCGATAGGCGGCGAACAGCCCCGACACCACGCGCTGTGCCGCGCCCGCTGCCGCAAGCTGCCGCGGGTGATGGTAGAGATTGGCGTACATGAAGCGCTTCAGCTCGCGCTCCGCCGCCGCCATCGCGGGCGAGAAGCCGATCAGCGCCCGCCCCGCCGCGCGCACATCCTCGACGCTTCCCACCCCCCGCCGCCGCGATCCGCGTGCGCGACTCGGCGATCAGGTCGTTGACCATCGCCCCGATCTGGCTGCGGATCAGCTCGCCCGTCAGCCGGTCGCGCGGCAGGTCGGGGAAGCGCGCCGCCACGCGCCGCCAGCCGTCCGCCACCAGCGGCACCGCCTCGATCTGCTCGAGCGTCAGCAGCCCGGCGCGCAGACCGTCGTCGATGTCGTGATTGTCATAGGCGATGTCGTCGGCCAGCGCCGCGACCTGCGCCTCCAGCGAGGCATGGCTGGTCAGCTCCAGCGCGGCCTCGGCATCCGCCTCCGCCAACGCCCAGGCCGGCACGGCGATCGGGCCGTTGTGCTTGGCGAGCCCCTCCAGCGTCTCCCACGTCAGGTTGAGGCCCGGCCAGCGCGGATACGGCCGCTCGATCCGCATCAGCGTGCGCAGCGTATGCCCGTTGTGATCGAACCCGCCCGCCGCGCCCATCGCCTGTCGCAGCGCATCCTCGCCGGCATGGCCGAACGGCGGGTGGCCGATGTCGTGCGCGAGACACAGTGCCTCGGTCAGATCCTCGTTGAGCCCGAGCACACGCGCGATCGTCCGGCCGATCTGCGCGACCTCGAGACTGTGGGTCAGGCGGACCCGGAAATGATCGCCATCGGGCGCGAGGAAGACCTGCGTCTTGTGGCGCAGTCGCCGGAAGCTGATCGAGTGGATGATCCGGTCGCGGTCGCGCTGGAAGGCGTCGCGCGGGCCGCGGTCGGCGCTTTCCTCGGGGTGCAGCCGACCGCGGCTCCGCGCCGGATCGGCCGCCCACGGCGCGAGCGCGGCCATGTTACTTGCCGCCCAGCCTGGTCATCTTCTGCCCGGCCTCGCTGGTGAAGGTGAAGGCGGACAATCCCTGCTTCTTAAGCGTGTTGACCATCGCGCGCGCCTCGGCCTCGGTCTTGTACGGCCCGGTGACCAGCCGGTTGGTGGCGCGGTTCGAGACGGTATAGGCGCGCTTGCCGGCGAGCGCGTCGGCCTTGCCCTGCACGTTCTTCCACGCCTTGGGCAGATCACCCTCGTTCGCGCCGCTGGCGACCTGCACCCATATGCGCGCCGGCTCGGCACGCGCGGCCTTCTTCTCGGCGGCTTCCTTGGCGGCCGCCTCCTTCTTGGCCTTTTCAGCGGCAAGCTCCTTGGCGCGCGCCTTGCGGTCGACCGGTTTGGCGGTCGGCTTGGCGGCGGGCTTGTCATCCGCCGCCTCGACCGCAACCACCGCCTTCTCCGACACGCGCTTGGCGGCGGCCAGCTTGGTGCGCTTCTGCTCGTCGGCGGCGGCGTTGCGTTCGGCGGTGCGCGCGGCTTCGTCCAGCGTCGCGGCCGTCGGCGCCGGTGGCGCGGCGACGACCGGGACGCGCTGCGACCCCGGCATCGGCGCGACGCCGAGTTCGGCGGCCGGGACGGAGATGCCCGCGACGATCCGTGCAAGGATCGAATCCTCGCTGATCCGCGGCGGACTGACCCGCAGCGGCGGGGCGCGACGTGTCACCGCCGGGCGCGGCGGCGTCGTGTTCGCGGCGGCGAGCTGCGGCGGCGGCGACGCCGTGCGCGTCGGCAGCGGCTGGCTCGGCGCCACCGCGACCGGCGCGGGCGTCGACGCCTGCGGCTGCGGCTGTGGCTGCGGCTGCGGCTGCGGCTGCGGCGTCGTGATCGGCGCCTGCGCGACCTGTGGCGCGGACGTGGGCACGGTCGTGCGGGTCGTCGGCTGCGGTGTGGCGACGGCAGATGTCGTGGCGGGGACCGGGGCGCGCGTGTTCGCCGCCGCCAGTTGCGCCTCGGCACGATCGCGACGGCGCTGCTCGCTGCGCGACAACTTCTTCTGCGGAGCCGGCAGCGGCTGGACGGTCAGCGCAACCGCAGCGACCTGCGTGCGGGCCGGCGCGCCGGTCAGCGGGGCGAGAGGGGGCACCATGCGCGCATCGGCAAGCCGGGCGGGGGTCGGCGTCACTTCGCCGAAATGGACCGCAAAGGCGCGGTCGACCGGCGATAGCGTCGGCAGCCGCTGAAAGAACGCCGCAAGCCCGCCTGCCATGCCACGCGGCATCATGCTGGTCGCGATCTTGTTGGCCCCAGCCACGTCGCCATTCATCGCGAGGATGAAGGCGCGCGCGCGCCACGCACCACGGTCCTGACGGCGCAGCAACGGCTCGATTTGCGCCAGCGCCTCTTCCTGCCGCCCCGAAATACCGAGCGACAGCGCGTAGCGGCGGCGGATCTCATCCTCCCTGCTCGCCTCGCGCCCGCCCTGCGTGAGCGCCAGGCGATACTCCTGCTGCGCACGCTCCTGCTCGCCGATCAGATCGTAGGCGAGGCCGCGGTCGTCGGCATATTGCGGCATGGGCGCGCCGTGGCGCTGCGCCTGCTCGAAATAGCGGAGCGCCTCGCCCGGCCGTTCGCCGTTGACGAGGATGCGCGCGATGCCCGCCTTAACACGGCCGTTGTTGGGATCGATCGCCTCGGCGCGCTTGTAGAAGGCGGCGGCGGCGGTCGCGTCGCCCAGGGTGAACGACAGGTCGCCGGCCTCGATCAACGCCGACAGGTCGCGCGGGGCGGCACCGAGCGTGCGCACGACCGCGGCGAGCCGGTCGGCATCGGGGTTGGGCGCGGCGACCACCTCCTGCGCGGCAGCGATCCCGGCGGGCGCGACGCTCGACAGCGCCAGCGCGAGCCAGCCGGCGACATGGAAACGCCCCGATCGCGATCGAGGAACATGGTTCATGCGTGAAGCTCCCCGCCCCGGTGCCGCGAGCAGCCGGACGGATCGGACAAGAGGAAAGCGCCGGCCATCGCGTCGATCCCCGCCGACGCGGTGGCGACAGGAGCGGACGGACGAATGGTCATCGCGCCATAGAGCCGCTCGGGCATGAACCGGCAATGACATGGCACGCCCGCCTGCGACGAAGCGAGCCTGAGCGGCGGCGCGCGGTCGATCCGCGCACCGCCAGCCGGTACGATTACTGGTTGTTCTGGCGGTGCAGGAAGCGCGGCAGATCGCCGGGCTCGCGTCCCTCTTCCTCGACCGCGCGGCCGCCGGCATTGCGGGTGGCGTTCTGCATCCGCTCGAACAGCGTCCCGCCCAGCTTGACGCGCGGCGCGGCCGGAGCCGGCGTCTCCTCCTCGGGCGTGCCGGGCGACAGGAAGCGGCGGCGCTGCGCCTCGCCGGCCGGCGGAGTCGCGGCGGGTGCGGGCACCAGCGACTCGGCGCCCAGCACCAGCTCGTCCTCGGCCGGACGCGCGGGCGACGGATCGACGCCGACACCGCCGTTGGCCGGCGGCACGCCCTCGGCCATCGCACCCGCGGCGGCGCCGCTCGGCTGCTGCGGCGGGACGGCCGGGGTCGGCTCATAGGCGACCGGTTGCGGCGCGGGCGTCGGCGCCGGGGCGGCGGCGACCGGTGCCGCGGGTGCGGCGTCGGTGCGGCGCGGTGCGGAGAAGCTGAAGGTGCGCGGCGGCTCCGAAGGCGCGCTGGCGGCGGCCGGCGCGGCCGCCTGACCGGTGCTCTCGATCCCGGTCGCGACGACCGAGACGCGGATCTTGCCTTCCAGCTCGGGGTTGAACGCCGAGCCCCAGATGATGTTCGCGTCCGGGTCGACCAGCTCGCGGATGTGGTTGGCGGCCTCGTCGACCTCGAGCAGGCGCATGTCGTCGCCGCCGGTGATCGAGACGATCACGCCCTTCGCGCCCTGCATCGACACGCCGTCGAGCAACGGGTTGGCGATCGCCTTCTGCGCCGCGATCAGCGCGCGGTCGTCGCCTTCCGCCTCGCCGGTGCCCATCATCGCCTTGCCCATCTCCTGCATCACCGAGCGGACGTCGGCGAAGTCGAGGTTGATGAGGCCGGGCATGACCATCAGGTCGGTGATGCCGCGCACGCCCTGCTGCAGCACCTCGTCGGCCATTTCGAACGCCTGCTTGAACGTGGTATTCGCATTGGCGACCAGGAACAGGTTCTGGTTCGGGATCACGATCAGCGTGTCGACGAACTTCTGCAGCTCCTCGATACCCGCCTCGGCCGACTTCGAACGGCGATTGCCCTCGAAGCTGAACGGCTTGGTCACGACGCCGACCGTCAGGATGCCCATGTCACGCGCCGCCTTGGCGATGACCGGGGCCGCGCCGGTGCCGGTGCCGCCGCCCATGCCCGCGGCGATGAAGCACATGTGGCTGCCCTCGAGCAGCCGGCCCAGTTCCTCGATCGTCTCTTCGGCAGCGGCGCGGCCGATCTCCGGACGGCTGCCCGCGCCCAGCCCCTGCGTGATCTTCGCGCCGAGCTGGATCTTCTGCTCCGCCTCGGACTGCTTGAGCGCCTGCGCGTCGGTGTTCGCGACCAGGAAGTTCACGCCCTGCACGTCCGCGCGCATCATGTTCGCGATCGCATTGCCGCCAGCCCCGCCGACGCCGATCACGGTGATCCGCGGGGTCAGGTCGTCGAGATCGGGCGTGATGAATTCGATGCTCATCGCAACTATACTCCGTCCGCCCGCATCGCATGGTTCATAACGGGCCGTTTACACCGATGTGCAACATGCGGGCGCGCGGTGAAAGAGGAAACACCGTCAACCGCCCTGTTGTCGCGTCAATAATTCGCCTTCGCGGCCTGAACGAGCTTCCAGAAGCCCCGCAGCCCGCGTTGACGGTGGACCATCTGCTGCGTCGGCGCGAGGCCGCGCAGGTCGATGGGGTCGCTGGCCGCGAAGAACGCAAGCCCCGCCAGGGTCGCGAAACCCGGGCCGGCGTGCGCCTCCGGCAGCCCGGTCAGCCCGCGCGGGCGACCGATCCGCACCGACCGGCCCAGCGCCTGCTGCGCATAATCGGCGATGCCCTTCAACTCGGCGCCGCCGCCGGTCAGCACCACCTGCCGACCAACCGGCCCCTCGAACTTGAGTTCCTTCAGCGCCGCCTGAATCTCGCCGACCAGATGCTCCAGCCGCTGGCGGATCACCGCGATCAGCGCCGCCTTGGTGATCTGCAGCGCCTCCGAATCCTCCTCCTGCGTCCGCTCGCGGATGGTGACCATCTCGTGATTGTCGCGCGGGGACGCATTGGCCGAGCCGTGGAAGCATTTGATCCGCTCGGCCTGCAACCGCGTGGTGCCGAAGGCGGAAGCGATGTCGTCGGTGATGTCCGCCGCGCCGAACGGGATCGATTTAAGCCCGACCAACATCGACCCCGCGAACAGCGAGACGTTGGTGATCCCCGCCCCGATCTCGACCAAGGCGACGCCCAGATCTCGCTCCTCGCTGGTGAGGCAGGCGAGGCCCGTGGCGACCGGCGAGGCGATGATCGACTTCACCTCCAAATGCGCCGATCGCACGCACAGGTCGAGGTTGCGCACCGGCGACCCATCGGCGGCGATGACATGGATATGCACGCCGAGCCGGTCGGCGTGTAGCCCGAGCGGCTTCTTGACCCCGGTCAGCCCGTCGAGCGTGTACAGCGCGGGTTGCGCGTGGAGCACCATCCGTCCCTGCGGATCGATCGACTGCCGCCCTTCGTGGAGCAAGGCGTCGATATCGGCCTGTTCGATGCGCATCCCGCCCAGTTCGGCTTCGATGAACGCCTCGTCGCTGACCAGCCCGCCCGCCGAGAAGCCCGCCCAGACGTTCTCGATGTTGAAGCCCGCGATCCGCTCCGCCTGCTCCACCGCCTCGCGCACCGCGACCTCGGTGGCGTCCATGTCGGCGATATAGCCGCGCTTGACGCCGCGACTCTCGCGCTGGCCGGTGCCGAGCACGTTGAGTTCGCCGCCATCGCCTTTCTGCGCGATCATCGCCGATACCTTGGACGATCCGATGTCCAGCGCGGTAATCAGGCCGTCGGGTGCCACCTTCGCCATCGCTCTACCCCCTCATGCTTCGCCGGAACGCAGCGCTTCCCCGGCGCGCGCCTCGATCGTTCGGTCATTGTCGCCGATCACGTTGTTGCCCGTCGCCGCCGCGGCATCGGCGGGCGGGTCGTTGCGGCCGTCGTCCGCGACCTGTTGCTTGTCCTGCCCGGCGCGGCGCGCGTACATCTTGGCAGGATCGCGCAGGTCGAAACGCAGCCAGCCCTTGCCGAGCAACGGGTCCGCACCGTCCATCTGCGCGAACTTGATCAGCGCCTGCGGCGCGCCGTCCTGCGGCAGCGCCAGCGTCTCGCCGGTGGTGAAGGTCAGGTCCCAGCGGCGGTTGCCGACCCAGGTCGCGGCGCGGATGCGCGGGCGCAGCGCGGGGGCGGCGGCGAGCAGCGCCTGATAGCCCGGCTCCTGCTGGTTCGCGCCGGGGCCGATCACCAGCGGCAGGTCGGGCATATGCGTCGGCGCGACCGGCGCGAGCAGCCGCCCGGTCGCGTCGATCAGCGTCAACTGCCCCTTGTCCTGCCAGATCGCCGCCGGCTCGCGCTCGGTGATGTGGATCACCAGCCGGTCGGGCATCCGCCGCGCGACATAGGCGTCGGCGATCCAGCCATAAGCGAGCAACCGTTCGCGGACGCGCTCCAGATCGACGCGCAGCATCGCGCGCGACGACTGGTCCTCCAGCGCGACCGCATAGACCGTCTCGCGATCCATCCGCTTCAGCCCGGTGATGTCGACCTGCTCGACGCGCAGCCCGGCGCGCCCCGCCGCCTCGGCGACGCCCGCGCCGATCGCCTGCGGAACGCCCAACAGATTGGCGACGAACAACGTCGCGACCCCGACCCCGCCCAGCACCGTCCACGTCACCGCCTTGCGCAGCGCGTCCTCGCTGATCGGCATCTTCGCGAGCAGCCGGTCGCCGAACGACGCCTTGGGCATGCGCCGGCGGTTGGGGGTCGGGCGGCGCCCCGGCGGGGCGGCGCCGCGCTTGATCGTGCGGCTCATGATCCCCTCGCCCCGACCATCGCCTCGTCGACGATCGCCTGCACCAGCTGCGGGTAGCTCATGCCGGTATGCCGCGCCTGTTCGGGGACGAGGCTCAGCGGGGTCATCCCCGGCTGGGTGTTCACTTCCAGCAGGAACAGCCCGTCGACGCCGCGCTCGTCATCCCAGCGGAAGTCCGAACGGCTGGTGCCGCGGCAGCCGAGCACGCGATGCGCCTGCAACGCCAGCGCCATGCACGCCTGCGTGATGTCGTCGGGGATCTCGGCCGGGAAGATATGGTCGGTCATCCCGTCGGTATATTTGGCGTCGTAATCGTACCAGCCCGACTTCGGGCGCAGCTCGGTGACGCCCAGCGCCCGGTCGCCGAGCACGGCGGTGGTCAACTCGCGCCCGCGGACATAGGGTTCGGCGAGCAGCTCGTCGAACTCCTGCCACGGCCCGGTCGCGTCACGCGCGATCGGGTTGCCGTAATTGCCCTGATCGGTGACGATCGCGACGCCGACCGACGAGCCTTCGTTGACCGGTTTCAGCACATAGGGGCGCGGCAGCGGATCGGCGTCGTGGACGTCGGCGCTTTTCACGATTCGACCACCGGGCATCGGGATGCCGGCGGGGACCAGCACCTGCTTGGTCAGCACCTTGTCGATCGCGATCACCGAGGTGGCGAGCCCGGAATGCGTGTAGCGCAGGCCCATGAGGTCCATCAGACCTTGCACGCTGCCGTCCTCGCCGGGCGTGCCGTGGAGCGCGTTGAAGACGAGATCAGGTGCGGCGTCGGCCAGTTTAGCGGCCACGTCGCGCCCCATGTCGATGCGCGTGACGCGGTGACCGAGCGACTCGAGTGCGTCGGCGACGCCGTTACCGGAGGAGAGCGACACCTCGCGCTCGGCCGACCAGCCGCCCATGAGGACGGCGATGTGAAGGCTCATACTCCCTCTCCCCTCTGGGGAGAGGGCTGGGGTGAGGGGTCGGTGTCTCGCAGAGAGGTCGGGCTCGGTGAGACACCGGCCCCTCCCCCAACCCCCTCCCCGAAGGGGCGGGGGCTCTCGTCACACACCAAACCCACCCGCTGAATCTCCCATTCCAACTCCACGCCGCTCGCCGCCTTCACGCGCGCCCGGACATCCTCACCCAGCGCCTCAATATCCGCGCTGCTCGCAGCACCGAGGTTAAGCAGAAAATTCGTGTGCTTCTCGCTCACCTGCGCATCGCCGCGCCGCAGCCCGCGACACCCGGCCTCATCGACCAGCGCCCACGCCTTGTGCCCGTCGGGGTTCTTGAACGTCGACCCACCCGTCTTCGACCGCAACGGCTGCGACGCCTCGCGCGCGGCGGCGATCCGGTCCATCTCGGCCTGAATCGCGGCGGGCTCACCGGCCGCACCACGGAAGGTCGCGGCGATCACCACCGCGCCGTCGGGCAAATCAGAATGCCGATAGGTATAGCCAAGCTCACCCGCCGCCAGCGTCCGCCGCTCGCCCGTGCGCAACACCACCTCGGCTTCGACCAGCACGTCGGCGGTCTCGCGCCCGTACGCGCCGCCATTCATCCGCACGAACCCGCCGACCGTGCCGGGGATCGAGCGCAGGAACTCCAGCCCGGCGACGCCCGCATCGCGCGCGGTCGAGGACACAAGGATGCCGCTCGCCCCGCCGCCGCAGCGCAGCGTCACGTCGTCGAGCGCGGTCGCGGTCGCGAACGGCTTGCCGAGCCGGACCACGACGCCGGGCACCCCGCCATCGCGCACGATCAAATTCGAGCCGAGCCCCAGCGCCATCACCGGCACCGCCGGATCGAGCGCCGCAAGGAACGCGCACAGGTCGTCCGCATCGGCGGGCTCGAACAGCCATTCCGCCGCCCCGCCCGCCTTGAACCAGACGAGCGGTGCCAGCGGCGCGTGCGGGGTCAGCCGCCCGCGAACCTCGGGAAGCGCGTTCACCACGGCCCGGCCCGCCACAATTGCGCCCATGCCTGCCACGCCGCCACGTTCGCCTCGCCCGCGCGCCGCGTCGCCTCCTGCGCCGCGATCAGCGCCGCGCCCGCGTCGGTGGCGTGGCGACCGGCCTCCAGCGCGCGGCGCTGCGTGTCGAGCAATTGCTTCTGCCAGTTGATCGCGGCGTCGAACCAGTTGGTCATGCGCGTTCCCCGATCGCGGCGGCGAGCCCGGCCGCCCATTTGGTGATGTCGCCCGCGCCGAGGCAGATCACCTGATCGCCTGCGCGCAATTCGTCCGCCAGCACCGCAGCCAGCGCGGCGGCGTCCGCCACCACCGCCGCCTGACGATGCCCGCGCTCCTGCAACCCCGCGACCAGCGCCTCGGCGTCGACACCGGGCACCGGCGCCTCGCCCGCGGCATAGACCGGGGTGACATAGACCTGATCGGCGTCGTTGAACGCGCCGCGGAAGTCCTCCATCAGATTGCCGAGCCGCGAGTAGCGATGCGGCTGCACGACCGCGATCACGCGCCCCTGCGCACTCTCGCGCGCCGCGGCGAGCACCGCGCGAATCTCGACCGGATGGTGGCCGTAATCGTCGATGATCGTCGCACCATGGACCTCGCCGACCTTGGTGAAGCGCCGCTTGACCCCCGAGAAGCGCTCGAAGCCCTTCTGGATCGTGGCGTCGTCGATCCCCAGCTCGAGCGCGACGCCGATCGCGGCGAGCGCGTTCTGAACGTTGTGCCGCCCCGGCATCGGCAGGTCGATCCCCTCGATCGAGCGCACCGCGCCGTCCCGCGCGCGGATCAGCGCCTCGAAGCGGTTGCCGCCCGGATAGGGCGTGACATTGACCCCGCGCACATCCGCCGACGCCGCGAAGCCATAAGTGACGATCCGCCGGTCGCGGACGCGCGGGATCAGTGCCTGCACCTCGGGGTGGTCGAGGCACAACAGCGCCGCGCCGTAGAAGGGCACGTTCTCGACGAACTCGACATAGGCGTCCTTGGCGCGGTCGAAGCTGCCATAATGGTCGAGATGCTCGGGATCGATGTTGGTGACAACCGCGATCGTGCCGTCGAGCCGCAGGAAGCTGCCGTCGCTCTCGTCGGCCTCGACCACCATCCAGTCGCTCGCCCCGAGCCGGGCGTTCGAGCCATAGCTGTTGATGATCCCGCCGTTGATGACGGTCGGGTCGACCCCGCCAGCATCGAGCAGCGCCGCGACCATCGAGGTCGTCGTGGTCTTGCCGTGCGTGCCCGCGACCGCGACGGTCGACTTCAGCCGCATCAGCTCGGCGAGCATCTCGGCGCGGCGCACGACCGGTATCCGGTTGCGCAGCGCCGCCTCGACCTCGGGGTTGCCGCGCTTCACCGCGGTCGAGGTCACGACCACCGCCACGCCCTCGACATTGGCGGCGTCGTGCCCGATCGTCACGGCGATGCCGCGCGCGCGCAGTCCCTCGATCACATAGCCCTCGGCGACGTCGGAGCCTTGCACCCTGTAGCCGAGATTGTGCATCACCTCGGCGATGCCCGACATGCCGATCCCGCCGATCCCGACGAAGTGGATCGTACCGATGTCGGTGGCGACCCCCTTCATGCGAACGCCTTCCGCGTGTGCGCCTTGCCGACCATCACCCGCGCGCGCGGCGCGTCGAGGCTTTCGACCAGATCGGCGAGGTCGGTGACGGCATTAGGCGCACCGCACGCCCGCGCGCGGGTGGCGGCATTGCCGAGCGCTTCGGGGTCGAGTCCGAGTTTCTGCATCTGCTTGGCGAGTTCCGTCGGCGTGAAGGCGGTCTGCTGGATCGTGCGCGCGCCGCCCGCGGCGGTGATCTCGCGCGCATTGGCGGTCTGGTGGTCGTCGGTCGCCGAGGGCAGTGGCACAAGGATCGCCGGGCGACCGGCGGCGGTCAGCTCGGCGATCGTCGACGCACCGGCGCGCGCGATGACGAGATGCGACCAGCCCAATTGCTCGGGCAAATCGGGCAGATAGGTGGCGAGATCGGCGGCGATGTCGAGGCTGGCGTATCTCTCGCGCACCGCGTCGATGTCCTCGATCCGCGCCTGATGCGTCACCTGCAAGCGGCGACGGAACGCGACCGGCAGCAGCGCCAGCCCGTCGGGCACCACCTGGCTCAGCACTGACGCGCCCTGGCTGCCGCCGGTCACCAGCACGCGGAAGATGCCGTCCTCGTCCGGCACCGGATAGGGTTTGGCGCGCAACGCCAGCACGCTCTCGCGCACCGGGTTGCCGATCAGATGCGCCTTGGCGCGGTGGCGCGGATTGAGCCGCTCGGTCTCGGCATAGCTGGTCGCGATCGCGTCGACGCGCCCCGCCACCAGCCGGTTGACGCGCCCCAGCACCGCATTCTGTTCGTGGATCGCGGTCGGAATCTTCTCGGCGAACGCCGCCGACAGCGCCGGGAAAGCCGGATAGCCGCCGAACCCGATCACCGCCGCCGGCTTGAACGTGCGGTACAGGTCGCGCGCCATCGCCCGCCCCTGCACCATCAGCCGCGCCGCCTTGGCCCAGCCGAGCGGCCCACCCGCGAAGCGCCCGGCGGGAATGACATGCGTCTGCACGCCCTCGAACAGCCCCGGGAAGCGCACCCCGCGCGCATCGCTGACTAAGGCAACGCGGTGGCCGCGCTTCATCAGCTCGGCGGCGAGCGCGGCGGCCGGCACCATATGCCCGCCGGTCCCGCCGGCGGCGAGCACGTAATGGCGGGGGCGGAAATCGCGGACCTGCGTCATTCGGCGCTCCAGCGTTGCTGCGCGATATACGGACTGCGCAGCAGGAACGGGTTGCGCCGCGTGAAGGCGAGCAACAGCCCCATTCCCATCGACAGCGCGACCATCGACGACCCGCCATAGCTGATGAACGGCAGCGTCATCCCCTTCGACGGCGCGAGCCCGGTGTTGACCGCCATCGAGATCAGCGCCTGCGCGCCGAACTGCACCGCCAGCCCCGAGGCGGCGAGCAGCCGGAACGGATCCTGTTCGTCGAGCAGCTTGACGAACACCCGCACCACGATCGCGAGGAACGCCAGCCCGACGATCATGCACGCCAGCAGCCCGAACTCCTCGCCGATCACCGAGAAGATATAGTCGGTATGCGCCTCGGGCAGCCCGTATTTGACCGTCCCCGCGCCCGGCCCGGTCCCGAACCAGCCACCCGAGGTCAGCGTGTTGTGCGCGGCATTGGTCTGGAAGTGATCCGCCGCGCCCTCGCCCTCGACGCCGGGAAACAGGAAGGCGTCGATCCGCTTGCGCGCGGTGCTGTAGAACAGATAGGCCGCGACCAGCGCGACCGGCACCATCGACAGGAAACCCAGGATCACCCGCGTCGGCGTTCCCGCGATCGTCACCAGCGCCAGCCAGATGATGCAGAAGATCACCGTCTGCCCGAAATCGGGCTGCAACATCAGCAGCATCGCGATCAATCCGGTCAGCGCGGCGGTGATCGCGGTCACCGGCAGCTCGGCATCGCGCGACTTGAACGACAAGAGCCACGCGACCGTCACGACGAAGAACGGCTTGAGGAATTCGGACGGCTGGAACTGCGCGAACCCGAACCCGACCCAGCGCCGCGCGCCGTTGACGCTGACCCCGACGAACGGCACCAGCACCATCAACGCGACGCACACCGCCGCGCCGATCAGCGACATGCGCCGCGCCATCGTCAGCGGGAGCATCGAGACGCCGAACAGCACCGGCAGCGACACCGCCACCCACATCACCTGCCGCCAGAAATAATGCAGCGGCGCAAAGTGCAGATGCTCGCCCGAATAGCGCGTCGCGCTGACCGGCGAGCCGGCGGCGACCGCGATCAGCCCGATCGCGATCAGGAACAAGGCGAGCAGCAGCAACACGCGGTCGATGTCCCAGAACCACGTCCCCAGCGGCGAGGGATCGCCGCGCCCGCCGCGGTTGCGCAGCGACACGCCGGGACGCGCCGGCTCGGTTCGGGTCGCGCTCATGCCAGCTCCTCCACCGCCGCGCGGAACGCCGCGCCCCGCTGCTCGAAATCGCGGAACTGGTCGAACGAGGCGGCGGCGGGCGACAGCAGCACGACGTCGCCGCGCTCCGCCTCCTGCGCCGCCAGCTTCACCGCGCGCTCCAGCGTCTCGACCTCGGCGACGGGCACCTGCCCGCGCAGCACCGCGGCGAAGCGCGGGCCACCCTCGCCGATCGTATAGGCGCGCACGACATTGCCGAGATGCGGCAGGCACGCATCGAGATCGTCGCCCTTCACCTTGCCGCCGAGGATCCAGTGGATGCGCGGGAAGGCGGCGAGCGCGGGCGCGGCGCTTTCGGGATTGGTCGCCTTGCTGTCGTTGATCCACGCCACGCCGTTCAGCGTCGCGATCCGCTCCATACGGTGCGGCAGCCCGGTGAAGGTTTCGAGCGCGCGTTCGATCGTCTCGGGGTCGACCCCCAGCGCCTCGGCGACCGCGACCGCGGCCTTGGCATTCTGTTCGTTGTGCGGGCCTTGCAGCGACGGCCAGCGCGACTGCTCGCCGGGCAGCGGCACGCCGTCGATGAAGCGGACGTTGAGCCCTACGGGCGCGTCGGCGAGCACCTCAAGCTCCGCCTCGGCCTCGTAATCGACGATCGCGACATGCGCGGGCGACTGCATCGCGAACAGCCGCGCTTTGCTGGCGGCATAGGCGTCGAAGCCGTCGTAGCGGTCGAGATGATCGGGGGTGACGTTGAGCAGCACCGCGACGTCGCAGTCGAGCGTCTGCGTCAGGTCGATCTGGTAGCTGGACAGTTCGAGCACATAGACCCCGCCTTCCGGCAACGGCTCCTGTGCGAGGATCGGCAGCCCGATATTGCCGCCCATCCGCGCGGGGATGCCGGCGGTGTCGAGGATATGGTGGATCAGCGCGGTGGTGGTCGACTTGCCGTTGGTGCCGGTGATCCCGACGACCTTGTGCGCTGGGAGGTCCGCGCGGGCCTGCGCGAAGAGTTCGATGTCGCCGATGATCGGCACGCCCGTCTCGTGAGCCTTCGCCGCTAGCGGGTGCGTATTGAGCGGCACGCCGGGTGAGA
The DNA here is from genome assembly GCF_036946485.1 of Sphingomonas phyllosphaerae. Taxonomy (GTDB): domain Bacteria; phylum Pseudomonadota; class Alphaproteobacteria; order Sphingomonadales; family Sphingomonadaceae; genus Sphingomonas; species Sphingomonas phyllosphaerae_E. Next base: position 1,455,465 of record NZ_JAQIJA010000005.1, on the reverse strand, counting down.
CGACGAGCGAGTCGACGGTGGCGAGGTCGAATTCGTCGAGGTCGATTACCTCTAGCCCTCTCCCCTCTGGGGAGAGGGTTGGGTGAGGGGCCGGTGTCTCACCGAGACCACCCTCTCTGCGAGGCTCCAGCCCCTCACCCCAACCCTCTCCCCCAAGGGGAGAGGGAGTAAGGGCCGCCCGCTTCTCCGCATCACTATCCCACGCCGTCACCCGCGCGCCCGCAGCAACGAGCGCACGAACGGTCGCGGCGCCCGAGCGTGCCAGCCCGAGCACCGCATAATGTTTCCCCGCGAAGGCGCCGGAAACGATCATCGCAGCTTCAACGTCGACAGCCCGGCCAGCGCCAGCACCAGCGAGATGATCCAGAAGCGGATCACCACCGTCGGTTCGCTCCACCCCAATTGCTCGAAATGATGGTGGATCGGCGCCATGCGGAAGATGCGCTTGCCGGTGCGCTTGTACCAGAACACCTGGATGATGACCGACAGCGCCTCGACCACGAACAGCCCGCCGATGATCCCCAGCACGATCTCATGATGCGCGACCACCGCGATCGTGCCGAGCGCGCCGCCCAGCGCGAGGCTGCCGGTGTCGCCCATGAACACCGCTGCCGGGGGCGCATTGTACCACAGGAACGCCAGCCCGCCGCCGATCACCGCGCCGCAGAAGATCGCCAGCTCGCCCGCGCGCGGGACGTGCGGGATGCCGAGGTAATCGGCGAACTTCACGTTACCCGCCAGATAGACGATCAGCATGAACGCGACGCTGGCGATGATGACCGGCATCGTCGCCAGCCCGTCGAGCCCGTCGGTCAGGTTCACCGCATTGCCGAACGCGACGATCGTGAACGCGGCGAAGACGGGATAGAAGTAGCCGAGGTCGACGAAATAGCGGCTGGTGAACGGGAAATAGAGGCCGGAGCCATTCTCCTGCATCACGATCCACGCCGCCACGCCCGCGATGGCGAATTCCAGCAACAGCCGGACCCGCCCGGACACGCCCGCGGTGCTGGCCTTCCGCACCTTGTCATAATCGTCGAGGAAGCCGATCGCGCCGAAGCCGAGCGTGACGAACAGACACGCCCAGACGAACGGGTTGCGCAGGTCCATCCAGATCAGCACCGACAGCACCAGGCTGGTGAGGATCATCAGCCCGCCCATCGTCGGCGTCCCGCGCTTGGCGAGATGCGTCTGCGGGCCGTCGGCGCGGATCGGCTGCCCCTTGCCCTGCCGGACGCGCAGCCAGCCGATGAAGCGCGGCCCGATGATCAGGCCGATGAACAAGGCGGTCGCGACCGCCGCGCCCGCACGAAACGTCTGATAGCGGATCAGGTTGAACCCGCCCGCGAAACCGAGTTGTTCGGCGATCCAGTACAGCAACTCAACTCATCCCGTTGGCAAGGCCGCTGACCAGTCGCGACAGGCCGACGCCGTTCGATCCCTTGACGAGCAGGGTATCGCCCGCCCGGATCAGCGTCCGCAAGCGCTCTAGCGCTTGGCCGGCATCGGGCACATGGACGAATTCGACCCGCCCCTCAAGCGCTGCGGCCAGCGGGCGCATCGCCTCGCCGACCAGCACGGCCGTTTCGACGCGCGCGGCGACGACCTCGTCGGCCAGCCCGGCATGGAAGTCCGCCGAGCCCTCGCCCAGCTCGCGCATCTCGCCGAGCACCGCGACGTGCCGCCCGCCCGCCTGCGCCAGCACCGCCAGCGTCGCGCGCATCGAGGCGGGGTTGGCGTTGTAGCTTTCGTCGATCACGGTCGCTTCGCCGTCGCCGACGCGCACCGTCAGCCGCGCGCCGCGTCCCGGCAACCCGCCCAGCTCGCCCAGCGCGAGCCCGGCCAGCGCCAGATCGGCCCCGACCGCATCCGCCACCGCCAGCACGGCGAGCGCGTTCGATACCCAATGCCGTCCCGGCTGCGCGATCGTGAAGCTCAGGTCGCGCCCGCCGACGCGCGCGCTGACGAACGTGCCACCACCGCGCACCACCATCGCATCGCTTGCGCACACATCGGCCTCGCGCGTGAGCCCGAACGTGACGATCCGGCCCGCATAGGGCTTCGCCGCCTCGATCAACCGGTCACGATGCGGGCTGTCGAACGGCACGATCGCGGTCCCGCCGGGCTCCAGACCGCGAAAAATCTCGCCCTTGGCGTCCGCAATCGCGCTTTCGTCGGGGAAGAATTCGGTATGCGCGGGTGCGATCGCGGTCACCAAGGCGACATGCGGGCGCACCAATGTGGTTAGATGCGCCAGCTCGCCGGGATGGTTCATCCCCATTTCCAGCACCGCGAAATCGGTGTCGGCCGGCATCCGCGCGAGGCTGAGCGGGACGCCGGTATGGTTGTTGTAGCTCTTGACCGAGCGATGCGCGCGCACGCCCGGCGCGCGGTCGAGCGCCGCGAACAGCGCCTCCTTGGTCGAGGTCTTGCCGACCGAACCGGTGACCCCGATCACCTTGCCCGCCACCCGCGCGCGCGCCGCGCGAGCAAGATCTTCGAGCGCCGTGAAGGTGTTATCGACCCGCACCGCAGGATGCGCGGTCGACTGCGACACGATCGCGCCGCCCGCGCCCTGCGCGAACGCCTGGTCGAGGAAGCGGTGGCCGTCGGTCGTCTCACCGGTCAGCGCAATGAACAGGTCGCGCTCACCGACCTCGCGCGAATCGAACGCGACCCCATCGACGACAAAGTCGGCGGCGGCGGTGCCGCCGGTGGCGGCGGCGATCTCGGCGGCGGTCCAGAGCGTCACGCCGCCACCTCGCGCGCGACCGTCACGTCGTCGAACGGCAGCACGAGGTCGCCGACGATCTGCCCCTGTTCGTGGCCCTTGCCCGCGATCAGCACGATGTCCCCGGCGCGCGCCTCTGCGACCGCCGCGGCGATCGCGGCGCGACGGTCGCCGATCTCGCGCGCACCGGGCGCGCCTTCGAGGACCGAGCGGCGGATCGCCGCCGGGTCCTCGGTACGGGGATTGTCGTCGGTGACGATCACCACCTCGGCGCTCGCCACCGCGACCTGTCCCATCGGCACGCGCTTGCCCGCGTCGCGGTCGCCGCCCGCACCGAAGACGAGGATCAGCCGCCCCTCGACATGCGGGCGCAGCGCGGCGCACGCCGCCTCGATCGCGTCGGGTGTGTGCGCATAGTCGACATAGACCGGCACCCCGCCCGCGGTGATCGCCGCCCGCTCCAACCGCCCGCGCACCGGCTGCAACCGCGCAAGGCCGGCAAGCGTCTGCGCGACATCGCCGCCGGTCGCGATCACCAGCCCGGCGGCGACCAGCGCGTTCGCGGCCTGATAGCCGCCGATCAGCGGCAGCGTGACGCGGTGGTCGACGCCGTCGGCGCGGATCGTCAGCCCCTGCCCAAGCAAGGTCGGCGCGCGCGCGACCAGCCGCAGGTCGTCGCCATGCTCGCCGACCGTGAAGACGCGATTGCCACGCTCGCGCGCGATATCGATCACGCGCTCCGAATTCGGATCGTCGACCCACACCACCGCGGTGCCGCCGTCCGCCAGCACCTGCGCGAACAGCCGCAGCTTGGCGGTGAAATAGGCCGCCATATCGCCATGATAGTCTAGGTGGTCGCGGCTGAGATTGGTGAAGGCCGCCGCACGCACCGGCAATCCCTCGGTGCGATACTGGCTGAGCCCGTGGCTCGACGCCTCGAACGCGACATGCGTGACGCCCTCGCGCGCCAGCCCGGCGACGTTCGACAGGAAGGTCACGACATCGGGGGTGGTCAAGCCGGTCACGACGCGCTCATCGGCGGTCGCAACCCCCAGCGTGCCGATCGACGCCGCATGATGCCCCGCCATGCGCCAGAGCTGCCGCGTCATCTCGACGGTCGAGGTTTTGCCGTTGGTGCCGGTGACCGCGACCGCCGTCTCCGGGAAGGGCGCGAAGAAGCGCGCCGCCAGCCGTGCGAAACATTCGCGTGGATTATAGTCGCGGATGTGGAGCGCGCCCTCGACCTGCGCCTGCGGTCGCGCGACGACCGCCACCGCACCCGCCTCGATCGCGGCGGGGATATAATCCTCGCCGTTCACCCGCGCGCCCTCGAACGCGCCGAAGATCGTGCCGGGCGCGACCTTGCGGTGATCGATCGCGAAACCGGTGACAGCCTGCTCGCCGCCGCCCTCGACCAGTTGCGACAGCTTCATGCCCGCGTCCTCACTGCCCACCGCTCTTCGGCGCGCGATCGGGGTCCTCCCACAAGGTGGGAACGATGTCCGACACGTCGATGTCGCGATTGTCGTCGGGGGTCACGCCCAGGATCGCGCCGACGCGCGCGATCGTGCGACCGACGACCGGAGCGGCGTTCCACGCGGCGGTCTTCCACCCGAAGGTCTCCTTGGTCCCCAGCGGCGAGTCGAGCATCGCGACCACCACATAGCGCGGCGCATCCATCGGAAAAGCCGCCGCGAAGGTCGCGACATTGCGCGACCGGTCGTAGCCGCCCGCCACCGCCGCCTCCGCGGTGCCGGTCTTGCCGCCGACCCGGTAGCCCGGCGCGTCGCCCTTGCGGCCGGTGCCGCGCAACACGATCAGCCGCAGCATCTGGCGCATCCGCGCGCTGGTCGCCTCGCTGATCACGCGCCGCCCTGCGACCTCATGGCCCGGCTGGACCTTGAGCAAGGTCGCCGGGCGCCACGTCCCGCCATTGACCAGCGCGGCATAGGCATTGGCGAGGTGCAGCGGCGTCACCGCGATGCCATGGCCATAAGCGGTGGTCATCGTCGTGGTGCGCGCCCAGAAGGTCGGCCACAGCGGGCGACCCTTCTCGCGGATCTCGATGTCCGGGCGGGTGTCGAAGCCCAGCTTCTTGAACATCGCCTGCATCCGCTCCGGCCCGACCTCGTCGGCGACGCGCGCGGTGGCGACGTTCGAGGAATAGATCAGCGTCTCCGCCATGTTCAGCCAGCGCTTGGGATCGCCGCGCTCGTCATGGATCGTGAATCGCCCGACCTGCAGCGGATGCGTGGCGTCGAAGCGCCGCTCCATCGAGGTGACGACGCCATTGTCGATCGCCGCCGCCATGGTGATCGGCTTGAAGGTCGAGCCCAGTTCGAACACGCTCTGCGTGGTGATGTTGCGGAGCTGCTCGCTGCCCGACATGCCGACGCGGTTCGGGTTGAAGGTCGGCAGCGACACCATCGCCACCACCTCGCCGGTGTGGACGTCGAGCACGATGCCGCCGCCACCGCGCGCGGAGAAGGTGGTCATCGCGCGGCCCAGCTCGCTCTCCATCGCGGCCTGCACGCGCGTGTCGATCGACAGCGTGACCGGCTGGTTGATGGTGGCCGGGTTGGTGAGCCGCTCATCAAGCGCGCGCTCGATCCCGCTCATCCCGTGGCCGCCGCTGATGAAGCCGAGCACATGCGCGCCGAGCGTCGATTGCGGGTACAGCCGCTGCGTCTCGCGCTCGAAGACGATGCCGGGCTCGCCGATCGCATTGACCGCCTCGACCAGCGCCGGGCTGGCGCGGCGGTTGAGATAGGTGAAGCTGACCGGGCGCGTGATCTGCGCATAGAACCACGCCTGATCGCCACGATCGGGCATCAGGTCGGCGAGCTTCTGCGCGATCTGCGAAGGGTCACCGAGCAGCTTCTTCGGGTGGACGCCGATCGTCCAGGCGTCGATCGTGCGCGCCAGCGGCGCGCCGTTGCGGTCGACGATATCGCCGCGCGGTGCGGCCAGCACCGGCGCGTTGCCGCGCTCGCCGCCTTCGGTCAGCCCGAGCATCGCCAACCGCCCGATCACGATCAGCACCGCCGCCGCGAACAGCAGCATCAGCATCATCAGGCGCAGGTGTTGCGTCGCCAGCAATTGCTGGCGCTGGTCGCCCGAGCGGCCGGCGCGAAGCGGTCGGGCGACCAGGGTGGTCACCGCAAGCGGCTCCGTTCGGCGCGCGCGCCGCTCAGCAGGTCACCGATCGTGTTGTCGCTGAGCAGCCCGCGATCGAGCATCGCGACCTTGGCGACCTTGACCGGCGCGGCGGCCGCGCGGGCAGCGACCTTGGTGACGGTGACCGGCGTCGCGGCGGCGACCTGCACCGCGGCGACCTTCACGACGGCGGGCGTGGTCGTGGCGCTGGCGGTGGCGACCGCGGGGATGACGGTGGCGACGGGCGCGGCGGGGGACGATCAGCTGCGCGGTCTGGATCTGCACGTCGCGGCCCGGCGCGGGCAGGCCCTGCACCGGCGACAGCGCCGCCAGCGCGCGCTCGTCGCGGACGAACTGCTGCGCGGTCGGCACCGTCAGCGCCAGCGTGTTGCCGTTCCAGCGCTCGAGCTGCGCGAGGTTGGCGCGCACGTCGAACTCGGTTTCCAGCGCGCGGATGTCGCGTTCGGCGCTCAGGATGCGGCGGTCGACCTGCTCCAGCCGCTTGCGCTCGGCCGCGACCTGCGACGACACGAGATAGAAGCCGATCGCCACGATCGCGCAGCCGGTCAGCCACCCGAGCCCCTTCAACCGATATATCGCCGCCATCGTTACGCCTCCAAACGCCAAGGTGCCGCCCCGGTACGCCGGGCAGTGCGAAGTGTGGCGGAGCGGGCGCGCGGGTTGGCGGCCAGCTCCGCTTCGCCCGCGCGGATCGCGCGGGCGGTGATCTCGAAGGTCGGTTCGCGCATTGGCGCGGTGACCGGCATGTGCCGCGACCCACCGGGGGCAGCGCCCGAGCGGTCGCGCAGGAAGCGCTTGACGATGCGATCCTCCAGCGAGTGGAAGGTGACGATCGCCAGCCGCCCGCCGGGCTTCAGCACGCGCTCGGCGGCCTCCAGCCCTTGCGTCAGCTCGTCCAGCTCGCCGTTGATATGGATGCGCACCGCCTGGAAGGCGCGTGTCGCCGGGTCCTTCTTGTCGTGCGGGCGATGGCCGAGCGCCTTGCGGACCACATTCGCGAATTGCGCGGTCGTGGTGAGCGGGCGCGCCGCGACCACCGCGCGCGCGATCCGCCGCGATTTGGGCTCCTCGCCATAGCGATAGAGCACGTCGGCGATCTGCTCTTCCTCGGCTTCGTTCAGGAAGTCGGCGGCCGACATGCCTTCCTGACTCATCCGCATGTCGAGCGGACCGTCCGACTGGAACGAGAACCCACGCTCCGCCTGATCGAGCTGCATCGACGACACGCCGATGTCCATCGTCACGCCATCGACCGGCACCGCGTCGCGCGCCGCCAGTTCCGATTCGAGCGCGGAGAAGGTGGCGGGGACGAGCGTCAGCGCCGCGTCTTCCTCCAGCGCGCGGCCGTTGGCGATCGCATCCGGGTCGCGATCGAACGCGATCACCGTCGCGCCGGTGGCGAGGATCGCGCGGGTGTAACCGCCGGCACCGAAGGTCGCATCAACGTGGCGCTCGCCGGGGGCAGGGGCGAGCGCGGCGACGACTTCGTCGAGCAGGACGGGGATGTGCGGGGCGGCGGCGCTGCTCATGACAGGGGTATCCCCTTGTCCTCGCAGGTGAATTCCACATACTCCTTGAGGAAGGGGTCGATCCCCGGGGTCTCGATCAGCACGTTGGGTGCCCAGATCGTGATCCAGTTGAACGCGCCGAGGAAGACCGCCGCCCCCTGAATGCGGGCGTAGCGGCGCTCGAACGTCGGCATGATGAAGCGGCCCGAGCCGTCGAACGGCAGGGGCTCGGCGCCGCCGGCGCGGTCGAGGATGTTATAGTCGGTGCGCCCGCTGGTCGCGAATTGCGCGGCGTCGAGCGCCTCCAGCTTCGCCTTCCAGAACGGCACGAAGCCGGGATCATAGGCGATCAGGCAGCGATGTTCGGGGTGCGGGGCGATGATGACGGTGCCGCCATCCTTGCCGTCCTCGCGCGGGGCGTTCTTGGCGAGCGTTGCGCGCAAGGTGTTCGGAATCGCGACCCGGCCCTTGTCGTCGACAAGACCAAGCCCCTTTCCCTGATAATCCACCCTGTCGACCACGCCCACCTCGCACCCGGAGCGCACAACCATCCTGCCCGGCGCACAGCCCTCGCCGCGCGCCGACGTTGCCGTCAGCAAACAACAGTGGTTCTGCCCCCAATGTCGTCGAGCTTACGTATCAGGGTTAAAACGGGATGAGAAGGGATATTCGGGGAAATCCGGGGATCAGCCCCGCGATTGCCGGAATATGGCCGAAAACCACGGCGGAGCGTGCGCGCGTGCCGATGCCAAAACGGCCCCGAGACACCCGCCTGACCCGGGTTTTTCCGTGTTCGGGCACCTCTTCCCCGGATTTCCCCGGCGAATCCCCGCGGCCGTGCGGCGCGCACGGCATGGAATTGGCGACCGCCGGGACATGGGAACGGGCAAGTTGATTCGAATCGGCTTAAGGATCGCCGCGGACACGGGCCGCGGCGTGCCGATCACAACATGCCGTTGGTCGACGACGCGTCGGACGTGGGCTGCGCGGGGGCCTGCGGTTGCGGCTCGACGGTAGAGGGGGTCGGCGCGGCGCCGGGCGTCACGCCCATTTCGGCGAGCGGCTCGTTGGTGGGCGCCGCCGTGGGGGCGGAGGCAGGCGCGCTCATGTTGGCGACCAGTTCCGGTTGGGCGGCACCCGTCACGCTGACGGGTTGCTGCTGATTGACCGAAGAAAAGATCGCGCTCGCCAGCCCGATCAACAGCACGACCGCCGCCAGACCGATCATGCCGACGCGCACGCGCTGCCGGGTCTGTTCCGCCTGTTGCCGTTCGACGGCGGCTTTATCTTTGAGAGGAGCCTTCATCGGTCGCGCATTTCTAACCGATCGTCGCGCGAGTGTCGATCAATTCGTTAACGCCGCTCCGCGCACCAGCCCCTTCGATGCCAGCCACGCCGGATCGTAGAGCGTCGAGAGATAACGAAAGCCGGTGTCGCACAGGATCGTCGCGATTCGCTTGCCCGGCCCGAGCTGCCGCGCCAGCCGCACCGCACCCGCAACATTGATCCCCGACGACAGGCCCAGGCACAGCCCTTCCTCGCGCAGCAGCCGATCGGTCCAGTCCAGCCCCTCCTGATCGGGGATACGGAATTGCGCGTCGACCGGGGCGCCCTCAAGATTGGCGGTGATCCGCCCCTGCCCGATCCCTTCGGCGACCGACGAACCCTCGGCGCGCAGCTCGCCGCACGCATAATATTCGTAGAGCGCCGCGCCGTGCGGGTCGCTGAGCGCGATGCACACGTCGGGATCGTGCGCCTTCAACCCCAGCCCGACGCCCGCGAACGTGCCGCCGGTGCCGACCGCGCAGGTGAAGCCGTCGATCCGACCGTCCATCTGCGTCCAGATCTCCTCGGCGGTACCGACGATGTGCGCGCGGCGGTTGGCGATGTTGTCGAACTGGTTGGCCCAGATCGCGCCCGGCGTCTCCTCCGCGATCCGGCGCGATGTGTGGACGAAATGCGCCGAAGACGAATATGGCGCGGCCGGAACCGTCACCAGCTCGGCACCGAGCGCGCGCAACGTGTCCATTTTCTCCTTGGATTGGGTATCGGGCATCACGATGATGGTCCGATAGCCCTTCGCATTGGCGACCAGCGCCAACCCGATCCCGGTATTGCCCGCCGTTCCCTCGACGATCGTGCCACCGGGGGCCAGCACGCCGCGCTCCTCGGCATCGTTGACGATGAACAAGGCGGCGCGATCCTTCACGCTCGCACCCGGATTGGCGAATTCACATTTCCCGAAGATGTCGCAGCCGGTCGCCTCGCTCGGCCCCTTCAGACGGACGAGCGGCGTGTTGCCGATCAGAGCCAGCGTGTCGGTAGTGGTATGCATGACCGCGTAGATGCGGGCGGGCCGGTCGATGCGCAAGCGATTGAAACTATCGGCCACCCACTCCCGCCTTCGCGCCGCTCGCCAATTACCCCACGATCTGCCATGTTCCTGATATGTTTCAGCCATCGAGTCGCCGATGCCCGACCTGCCACCCCGTCCGCTGCGCTGGCTGTTCCTCGACCTGAACAGCTATTTTGCGAGCGTCGAGCAGCAGTTGCAGCCCAGCCTGCGCGGGCGGCCGATCATCGTCGCGCCGGTCGGCACCGACACGACCGTCGCGATCGCCGCGTCGGTGGAGGCCAAGCGCTTCGGCATCTCGACGGGCACGCCGGTATGGGAGGCGAAGCAACGCTGCCGCGAACTGGTCGTCACGCCCGCACGGCACGAGCGCTACGTCGAATTCCACCATGCGATCATCGCCGAGATCGAGCGGCATATTCCGGTGACGAAGGTCTGTTCGATCGACGAAGTCGCGTGCCGGCTGCTCGACAACGAGAACGACCGCACGCACGCCGAGGCGCTGGCGATTCGGATCAAGCGCGGCATCCGCGAGAAGGTCGGCGGGTGCCTGACCTCATCGGTCGGGATCGCGCCCAACCGGTTGCTCGCCAAGCTCGCGTCCGACCTGCACAAGCCCGACGGGCTGGTGGTGTTCGAGGCCGCCGATCTGCCGCACGCCCTCTACCGCCTGTCACTGCGCGACATCAGCGGGATCGGCGCGAAGATGGAGCGGCGGCTGGCGCGCGACGGCATCAACGACATCGAGCAATTGCTCGCGCGCCGCCCGCGCGACGCCGGCCATGCCTGGGGCGGCACCAACGGCGACCGGCTCTGGTATCTGCTCCACGGCGTCGATCTGGCCGAGAAGGCGACGCAAAGCCGCACGATCGGTCACAGCCACGTCCTGTCACCCGGCAAACGCGGCTATGGCGCGGTGCGGCTGACCGCGCGGCGGCTGGCGCTGAAGGCGGCCAGCCGGTTGCGCCGCAAGGCGTATCGCGCGCGGCTGCTGGTGCTCCACGCACGGTTCGAGGACGACAAGAGCGTGTGGCGCACTTCCGCGAAGCTGCCAGCGACACAGGACAGTTTCGCGGTGCTCTCGGTGCTCGACACCTTGCTTCCGCGGCTGCGGGCGCAGGAAGTGGTGCACCGCAGCGGATGCCGGATGATCGGGGTGACGCTGGCCGAAATCGAGCCGGTCACCGCCGAGCAACATTCGCTGTTCGCGCATCTGCCTGCCGACGATCCGCTGGCGCGCGAGACGCGCGGATTGGCGCTCAGCCGCGCGATGGACCGGATCAACGAGCGATTCGGCCGCCATGCCGTGTCGGTCGGGGCGATGCATGGCGGGCGGCTGGACCGGGTGGGCACGAAGATTGCGTTCGGACGCATTCCGGACATGGACGAATTCCACGAATGACCCCCGCGCTGATGCACCGCAACAAACCGTGACTTGACGGAGTAAACTGCATCGGCGAAGCGGCGCTTACTATGCAGAAGCTCCTCCCCCTCTCGGTGGCCGCCGCCCTGCTGGCGCTGTCGGCTTGCAATTCCGAACCGTCCTCGCCGCAGGTGCTGGACAGCAACCCCGATCCGATGGCCTCGACGCTCGCCAATGCGGCGCCGGTCGAGCTGCCGCCCGCGATCAAGGCCGACAAGACCATGCGCTGCAAGGATCAGAGCCTGGCCTATGTCACCTTCTTCGATGGCGACAAGCAGGCGGTGGTCCGCACCGAAAAGGGCGGCACCCCCACCATGCTGAAGGCCGAAAAGGCCGGCGACCCGCTGACCGCCGAGGGCGGCTGGAAGATGACCGGCACCACCAGCGAGGTGAAGCTGACCCGTCCGGGCAAGCCCGAGCTGGTCTGCCACTCGTAAGGGTCATCCACTTACTTCCTCTTGTCGTCCCGGGCTCGGCCCGGGACCCCGGATCAAGCCCGCGGTGACGGTTCGGCGTCGAGCTACGGCCGAACGACACTTCACCGTGCAGTACCTGACCCACGGTGGCGCGCCGTGAACCTCATCTGCATCATCTTCCTTGCCCTGTGTCCGGCCGGACCGTAGCGTCGCGCGCATGACGACGGTGGCGATTTACAGCGTGAAGGGCGGCGTCGGCAAAACGACGCTGGCGATCAATCTCGCCTGGTGCGCAGCGACGCTGTCGGCGCGTCGCACCTTGCTGTGGGACCTCGATCCGCAAGGCTCGGCGACCTGGACGCTCGGCGACGGCCGCGCGCACGACCGCGCCGGCGCGCTGTTCGCCAAGGGCGTGTCGCCGGGCAAGCTGATCGCCAAGACCGCATTCGACCGGCTCGACCTGCTGCCGGCGGATGCGTCGCTGCGCGACCTGAACCATCAGTTGCGCGAACTCGACAAGAAGCGCCGCTTGCGCAAGCTGGTGGGCGAGCTGGGCGATCACGACACGGTGGTGCTCGATTGCCCGCCGGGGTTGACCGAGACCTCAGACCAGGTGGTGCGCGCCGCCGACCTGCTGGTGGTGCCGGTCGTGCCCTCGGCTTTCTCGCAACAGGCGTTTGCGACGCTCGATCGCGAATTCGGCGGGCAGGTGCCGATCTTCCCCGTGCACATGATGGTCGACCGCCGCCGCGCGCTTCATGCGGAGGCGATCGCGCGCAATCCCGACTGGCCGGTGATCCCGATGGCCAGCGCGGTCGAGAATGCCACGGCGCAGCGGCTGCCAACCGGCCTCGCGGCGCCGCGGAGCCCGGCCGCGGTGGCCTTCGCACAACTATGGCGAGCGATCGAGCAGCGTCGCGCTTGAGCGGCACGGGGACCCTCGATCCGGGGCTGTTGCTCGGCGCCTATTCGGTCGGCGTCTTCCCGATGGCCGACAGCCGCGATGCCGCCAGCATCTATTGGGTGGAGCCGCGCCGCCGCGCCATCCTACCGCTCGATGCTTTCCACCTGTCGCGCTCGCTGCGACGCGTGATCGCTGCCGACCGCTTTCGGGTGACCGTCGACCGCGACTTCCCCCGAATCATCAAGCTCTGTGCGGAGGCGGCCGAGGATCGCCCCGACACATGGATCAACGCAATGATCGAAGAGGCGTTCTTGCGCCTCCATGCGCTGGGCCACGCGCATTCGGTCGAGTGCTGGGACGGGGACCGGCTGGTCGGTGGCCTCTACGGCCTTGCACTCGGCCGCGCCTTTTTTGGCGAGAGCATGGTCAGCCGCGCGCCCAACGCCTCGAAAGTCGCGATCGCGTCGCTGGTGGCCAGATTGCGCGCGGGCGGCTTTTCGCTGCTCGACTGCCAGTTCATGACCGCACACCTCGCCTCGCTTGGCGCGCAGGAGATCGATCGCGCCGATTACATGGCGTTGCTGGATGCGGCGCTTTCCTCGACCGGTTCGTCGGCAGCGCCGTCGTCGTCCGCCGTTGCGGTCGACGACGACGGTGCGGGCGACTTCTTCGCGCTCGACGCGGCGGCCGGGACCGACGGCGCGGTACCGGGGAATGTCGTGGTGCAGCTCCTTGGCCAGACGTCATAGACCGGATGGATCACGACGTTGAGCGCCGGACGCTCTTTGTAGAGCCAGCCCGAGAAGACGCGCCGCCAATGCGCGTCGGCACCGCGGACGTCGAGTTGCACGAAGGCGCCGGTCAGTTGCTCCGGCTCCCAGGGCGCGGTCTTCTCGCAGGCGCGCAGCCGCACGATCACGTCGCCGACCCGCCCCGCCTGTCCGGGACGCAGCGACAGTTCGCGGCTGACGCCATTACGCTTGTTGAGCAGCCCCAGCACCGCGACGCGCTGCGCCATCGGGGTCGTGCCGGAATCGACGGGCGTATCCTGCGTATCCGCCTGCACCTCATCGGCGGCCGGCGTCGGCGCGGCGTCGGGCAGCGTGTCGGGCACCGCCTTGCTCACGATCGGCGCGTCGGGCGTCGGCGCCTGCGGGTCGGAGCGCAGGCTCAGCCCTGCCCAGGTCACCCCCGCCGCTGCCACCACCACCAGCCCGCCGATCGCGAGCGCGCGCTTCACGCGTCGGGGCTCCACGCCTCATAATCGCCGGTCGCGGCGGCGCGGTTGCCGCCCTTCTCCAGCGCGCCCTGCGGGCGATAGGCGAAGGCGGTGCCGGTCATGTTCGGCACGGCGGGTTTCTCCCACGGCCGCGGTGGCGGCAGCACGTCGGTCGGCACGCCGTCCACCTGCCGGTGGAGCCAGCTGAACCATTCCGGCGGCACGCGGCTGACGTCGTTGGCGCCCGAATAGATCACCCAGCGGCGCGGTTCGCCCGCGGTGTCGCGGCCGCCCTCCCAATAGGTGTTGCCGAGATAATCCTCGCCCACCTGACGCTTGCCCCGCAGGCCATAGAGGATGGTGCCCCAGCTTGCGCCGTTCCACCAGGTGAAGGGGTTGAGATTGATGCCCATCGTGGCGCCTCGCTTACCCGCGTGCGCGCGCCCGTTCAATGCCCCGTGGCATTCCGCTGTCACTCGGGTGCGGCGACGCCGACCGCGAGCGGCCCCTTTCGCCCCTGCACCACGCGCGCGCGCAGCCGCTGCTCGGGCTCGACATCCGCGATCCCGGCGCGGCGCAACGTTTCCATATGCACGAAGATATCGCCCGGCCGCGCCAGCGCGACGAGAAAGCCGTAGCCCTTGATCCGGTTGAACCATTTGACGCTGACGTCTTCCCACTGCGCCTGTGCCGCGGCATCGTCGGATGCGACCTCCGGCGACAGCCGCTCGCGATCACGGTCGCGCACCGTCTCGGTCGCGGCGGCAAGATCGAGCGCGGAAATCTCGACCGCCTGCCATCCACGCGGGCCTTGCGCTGCCAGCCCCTGCAAGCGCGTCCCTTCGGGCAGGGTGCGGCGGCCATAGGCCTGCAGCACGCTGAAATGCAGCAGCACGTCGCCCATCGTCGAATCGTCGGGGACGATGAAGCCGAAGCCGCGGGTGGCGTCGAACCATTTCAGCACGCCCGTCAGCGCGATCGGCGGCGGGCCACCCTCGCTCGTCTCGGCGCGCGCTTCCACGCCGCCGCTCGGTGTGCCGGGCCCATCGTGCACGTCGCGTCCTGCCCCTCTCTTCATCCCCGGTTCACATCGGTGCACTGCACCATGATCGAAAGCAAGCCGGGATATGTCAGTCTAGTTCTGGAATGTCGCCGGGTGCGCTGTCCACCACGCGCCGCGCGGTTCCCGGATCATGTCCGGCCCGCAACAGGGCGGCGAGATGACGCTCGCGTTCGCGGGAATCGGCGCGCACCGCAGCGAACGGCCCGATCCGCTTGCGCCGCGCCAGCCGCAGCGCGCTTTCGAGCGCGGTGGCACGCGCTTCTTCCAGCACCGGGGCGCGATCCTCTTCCTCCAGTCCGGCAGCGCGCAGCGTGTCGGCGACGCGGCGGGCTCCATATCCTCGTCGTGCCAGCGCGGCGCCCTTCTGCTCGGCGAAACTGCGATCGTCGACATAGCCGGCGTCGGCCATCCGCTGCGCCACGTCGCGCGGATCGACCGGGGCGCCGTCCCAGCCGCGCTCGCGGATCTTGCGGGCAAGATAGTCGGAGAGCTTGCCGCGCGACGTCGCGAACCGCTCGACATAGCGCAACGCGAGCCGCTCCAGCGCGCCGGCATCGAGTGGCGGCGGGTTACGGCGCGGTCCGCGCGTGGAGGATGATGTCAAGGCCACGCCTTGATTGTGCCACACTGACCGTAGATTCTGATGCTCAAAATTTTAACACATCCGGCAAACCGCCATTTTTGCCGCTCAACCATTGCGCACGCGTGACAGGTGCGACAGGAACACAGGATGACGATCGACCCCGCCACGATGACCGCTCCCGCGACGGTTGCGCCGACGGCCACCCCGACCGAGGACCGGCTGCCGCGCCGCTTCTCGGATTTCACCACGCTGGGCGAGGCACTCGATTACGCCGCCAGCGGGGTACGCGGGCTGAACTTCCACGATGCGCGCGGCACGCTGGTGCGCGCCTATCCCTTCGCGCAGCTGCGCGACGACGCGCATGACGCGGCCCTGCGCCTGATCGCCGCGGGCGTCGGCGTGGGCGATCGTGTCGCGCTGGTCGCGGAGACGAGCGCGGAGTTCGGCGCGCTGTTCTTCGGCGCGGTGCTGGCCGGCGCATGGCCGGTGCCGTTGCCACTGCCGACCTCGTTCGGCGGGCGCGAATCCTATATCGACCAGCTGCGCGTCCAGCTGGCGAGCTGCGATCCGAAGCTGCTGATCTACCCGGCCGAACTGGCGCAACTGGCCGGCGCCGCCGCCGAGGCATCGGGCGTCGTCGGGGTCGACTGGACCGAGTTCGCGACGCGCACCGCCCCGGCCGCCGAACTGCCCGCCGCCAGCGCCGACGACGTCTGCTACCTGCAATATTCCAGCGGCTCGACGCGCTTCCCGCACGGCGTCGCGGTGACGCACCGCGCCTTGCTCAGCAACCTCGCCGCTCATGCGCACGGGATGCAGATCGCGGAAACCGATCGCTGCATTTCGTGGCTGCCCTGGTATCACGACATGGGGCTGGTCGGCTGCTTCCTGTCGCCGCTCGCCAATCAGGTGTCGACCGATTATCTGAAGACCGAGGATTTCGCGCGCCGCCCGCTGTCGTGGCTCGACCTCATCAGCCGGAACAAGGGCACCTCGCTCAGCTATTCGCCGACGTTCGGCTATGACATCTGCGCGCGTCGTATCTCGTCGCAGACCAAGGCGTCGGATCGCTTCGACCTGTCGCGCTGGCGCGTGGCGGGCAACGGTGCCGATATGATCCGCCCCGACGTGATGCAGGCGTTCGTCGACGCCTTCGCCGACGCCGGCTTCCAGGCGACCGCCTTCCTGCCCAGCTACGGCCTTGCCGAGGCGACGCTGGCCGTCTCGCTGATGCCGCCAGGCGAAGGGATCCGCGTCGAGCTGGTCGAGGAAACCGAACTGTCGGGAATGCATCACGGCGAGGACCGCCCGCAGCGCTACCGCGCGATCGTGAACTGCGGCAAGGCGGTGCGCGACATGGAGATCCAGATCCGCGAGGAGGACGGCACCCCGCTGCCCGACGGCGCGATCGGCAAGGTCTGGTGCCGCGGGCCGAGCGTGATGGTCGGCTATTTCCGCGATCAGGCCTCGACCGACGCGTGCCTGGTCGATGGTTGGCTCGACACCGGCGACATGGGGTACATGTCGGACGGCTATATCTTCATCGTCGGCCGCGCCAAGGACATGATCATCATCAACGGCCGCAATCACTGGCCGCAGGACATCGAATGGGCGGTCGAGCAATTGCCCGGCTTCAAGGCCGGCGACATCGCCGCCTTCGCGATCACCGCACCCGGTGGTGAGGAGACCCCGGCGGTGCTGGTGCAGTGCCGCAGCTCGGACGAGGCCGAGCGCGTCCGCCTGCGCGATGAGATCCGCGACCGCGTTCGCTCGGTGACCGGCATGAACTGCGTGGTCGAACTGATCCCGCCGCGCACGCTGCCGCGCACCAGCTCGGGCAAGCTGAGCCGCGCCAAGGCGCGCAACCTCTATCTGGCCGGCGAGATCAAGCCCTACGATCTGGCGGCCTGACCGGGTTCGGCCGTCGTCCCGGTAACGGGTGCCGCGCCGGATCGTCGTCCTTGCTTCTCGTCGCGCCGGATTCGATGCGGGGCGGCGGCGTGTGTGGCGGCGACCCGCAAATATTTCGGGGCGGGCGTCGCGTCCCGGCATCAGTGCATAGCACGCCCTTACCTTTGAATTCTCTGAAGATTATCAACAGCGGCACCCCGCTGCCGGCCGCGCGGCAAAACGATGCCGGGCAACGCTTCGTCAACCAGAGCGCGCCTAAGACGGGCGGGTGACAGCCTCATCCCCCTTCCCGCTCGCGCATCAACCGCCGCCGTCCGCGCTGTTCGGGCTGAGCAACGGCGATGATCCCGATCTGTGGGGGCGGATTCGCGCGGCGCAATTGCTGGCGGCGCGGCAACGCGCCCTGTTGCTGCTGACGGCGCATCTCACCGGCGCCGCGCTGGTGGTGATGATCCTCGATTATTGCGTCCCGATGCCGTGGCTGACGCTCTGGGCAGTGGTGGTCGGCGCGCTGGCGGTCGGCGCGACGGCGCGCCGGCTGCGCTGCCGGGGGCGCGCCGGGGGCTATGCCGATCTCGCCGCGATGCGTCCGCCGGTACTGGAGGGCGCGGCGCTGGCGCTGGCCTGGAGCGTCGTCCCGGTCATGTTCGGCACCCACCTTCACGTCACGACCGCGCTCGCGACGCATCTGGTGCTGGCGGTGCTCATGACGGTCTATGCCGTGGCGATGGTGTCGCTGCCGCTGATGACGATCACCTTCATCGCGACCACGACGCTGACGGCGGCGCTCACCCTGCTCGCCACCGGTCATCTCGCCGCCGCGCTCGCCGATCTGCTCTATGCCTCGCTGCTGTGTCTCAGCACCTTCGACCGGGCGCGCGCGCATGCGATGCTGCACGCCGCGGCGGTGACACTGATGGAGCGGGACGGCACGATCGGCTTGCTGCTGCGCGACTTCGACGAATCCTCGCCCGACTGGCTGTGGCAGACCGATGCATCCCGCCGCATCCTCGACCCGAGCGCGCGCTTCGCGGCCGCCTGCGGGGTGGAGCGCGAGCAACTGGCGGGACGACCGCTGCTGGAAGTGCTCGCGGGCACCGGCTGGGACAGCGGACAGGTCGCGCCGGTGCTGCGCGATCTCGCGACCCGGTTGCGCAATCGCGAAGCGATCCGCGACCTGAACCTGCCCGTGGTGGTGCGCGGCGAACAGCGCTGGTGGCGGATCGCCGCCTCGCCCCGCCGGGATGCCGACGGCCATTTCGGCGGGTTCCGCGGCGTCGCCTCCGACGTGACCGAGGAGCGCGCCTCGGCGGAGAAGATCGCGCGGCTGGCGCGGTTCGACACGCTGACCGGGCTGCCCAACCGTCTGTCAGTGAACGAAGCGCTTGCCGATGCCGTCGCCAATGCCGAGCGCGAGCGGACGCGGTGCGCGCTGATGATGATCGACCTCGATCGCTTCAAGGCGGTCAACGACACGCTCGGCCATCCGGTCGGCGACCGGTTGCTCGGCAAGGTATCGGAACGGCTCGCGACATTGCTCGCCGATCGCGAGATCGTCGGGCGACTGGGCGGTGACGAGTTTGCGGTGGTAGTGCGCGACGCGGCCGATCCGCTACGCGTCGAGCGGCTGGCTCGCGCGATCATCGACACGCTGTCGCGTCCCTATGAGGTCGACCAGCATACGCTCTACATCGGCGCGTCGGTCGGCGTCGCGACGTCGCCGCGCGACGGGCGCAGCGCCGAGACGCTGATCCGCTCCGCCGATCTGGCGCTCTATCGCTCCAAGGACCAGGGCGGCGGCGTCTTCCACGCCTACGAGCCGCAGCTCCATGCCGAGGCGGAGGAGCGCCGCGTGCTCGAGATGGCGCTGCGCCAGGCGCTGGCCAACGAGGAATTGTCGCTCGCCTATCAGCCCGTCGTCGATGCGCGCACCGGCACGCTGCGCGGGTTCGAGGCGCTGCTGCGCTGGCATCACCCCCGGCTTCGGGCAGATCCCGCCGTCCAAGTTCATCCCGATCGCCGAGGAGGCGCGGCTGATCGCGCCGATCGGCGAATGGGTGGTGCGCACCGCCTGTGCCGAGGCGGCGGCATGGCCGGACGGCGTGCATGTCGCGGTCAACGTCTCGCCCGAGCAGCTCCACAATCCGCATTTCGTCACCGTCGTCGCCGAAGCGCTCTCCGACAGCGGCCTGCCACCGCGGCGGCTGGAACTGGAAGTGACCGAAAGCGTGTTCCTGCGCGAAGGCACCGGCGCGACGCGCGTGCTCGGCGACATATTGGCGCTGGGCGTCGGGCTCAGCCTCGACGATTTCGGGACCGGCTATTCGTCGCTGGGCTATCTCAGCTCGACGCGCTTCTCCTCGATCAAGATCGACCGCAGCTTCGTCCAGACCGCCGCGGCGGGCCGGGCCGAGGCGATCGCGATCATCCGCGCCGTGGTGGCGATGGCCGACAGCCTCGATATGACCACCACCGCCGAAGGGGTGGAAACCGAAAGCGAATTGCGGCTGGTGCAGGAACTGGGCTGCCGCAGTATCCAGGGCTATTATTTCGGTCGCCCGTTGCCGGTGATCGAGGCCCGCGCGCTGGCGATGCGCCATCTTCAGACACATGCGGCCTGAACGCGCGCCAGCAATCGCTTGACGAACGCGGCGGATACGTTCAACAGCGCAGCCCGCACAGGAGTGTAGCTCAGTTGGTAGAGCATCGGTCTCCAAAACCGAGGGCCGTGGGTTCGAGTCCCTCCACTCCTGCCAGAAACCTTTTGTAAACCTGGAGCCAATACGCGGCTTGCGTGTTGTGCCGCACAGCGCCATAGCGCGATCTGGGTTAAAGCCACTCAAGGGAGTTCTACCATGCGTTCGATCCTCGCCGGCGCCGCTGCGCTCAGCCTCATCGCCACCCCGGCGCTCGCCGCGACCAGCAACCCGGCCGCCAGCCTGTCGGTTGCGCAGTCGCGCGCCGCGTCGCCGTCGGCCAAGAAGAGCGAGCTGGCCGGTGCCGGCCTGTTCGGCGCCATCATCGCCGCCGGCATTGCGGCGATCGGCGTGATCGCGATCGTCAACGACAACGACGACGATTCCGACAGCAACTGATCGGACGCGCGCGCTGCCATAACGGCGGCGTGCGATGATCTTGCGAAGGGGCCGGACGCATCGCGTCCGGCCCTTTTTCGTGCGCGTCGCCCGGCGCCGGGCCACCACCCTGCCCCGCTTGCCTTTTGTCGTGCACGACCTTATGTCCCTTACCTCATCCGACAGCGCGGACGGCTTGCCAACCGCTTCCCGGTTTCGGACCGGGCAGCGGTAGCGATCCTATGCCGGGACTTCATTTTCAGGCTCAATCGGGCCGGGCTCAACGAGGGCGCAGTTTCGTGGCGAAGACGACCCCGATCGAATTCATCCGTCAGGTGCGGACCGAGACCGCCAAGGTCGTCTGGCCGACCGGGCGCGAGACGGTGATGACCGGCGTGATGGTCGTCATCATGACAACGGTGCTCGCGCTGTTCTTCCTCTCGGTCGATTCGATCTTCAACGCCGTCGTGAAGGCGTTGCTGAGCCTGGCGCAGTAAGGACGGAATTCCAAAAGATGGCGCGCTGGTACATCATCCACGCCTACTCGGGCTTCGAGGGCAAGGTCCGCGATTCGATCATGTCGGAGGCCACGCGGATGGGCCTCGAACAGCTGGTCGAGCAGATCGAGGTGCCGACCGAGACGGTCACCGAGGCGCGGCGCGGCAAGAAGATCGCGGTCGAGCGCAAGTTCATGCCGGGCTATGTCCTCGCCAAGCTGGCGATGAACGACGACGTCTATCACCTGGTCAAGAACACGCCCAAGGTCACCGGCTTCCTCGGCTCGTCGGGCAAGCCGCAGCCGATCTCGGATGCCGAGGCGGCGCGGATGCTCAACTCGAAGGAAGAGGCCGCCGCCGCGCCGAAGACCAAGGTCAAGGTTGATTACGAGATCGGCGACGCGGTCAAGGTGCTGGAAGGCCCGTTCGCCAGCTTCAACGGCACCGTCGAGGAACTCGATTTCGACAAGTCGAAGGTCAAGGTGTCGGTCAGCATCTTCGGCCGCGCGACGCCGGTCGAACTCGACTTCGAACAGGTCGAGCGCAGCAAGTAAGCCGGCCTTCGTCGCTCTGGGGCTTGGTGATCCGGGGCGACGCCATACTATATCCGTCATTGCGAGCGTAGCGAAGCAATCCAGGGCCAGACCAGGACGCCCTGGATTGCCTCGCTACGCTCGCAATGACGACTTCTCCGTCACGCCCCCCGCGCGATCGCTGCCGCCTTCACCCGCCCCCGCTTCGTCGCGCCACGGCGCCGCGACGACATGCGGGGCGAGGTCGACGCGCTTGCGCTGCTGGCGCACTTCCAGCCCGGGCGTGAACAGCATCGTCTGCGAGCGGCGAAACTGCGCCGGGGTCATGCCCACGAACTGCCGGAACTCGCGGTTCAGATGCGAAGCGTCGTAGAAGCGCAACTCGGCCAGTTCGTCGGCGGTCGGCACCGCCAACCCTCGCATCACCGCCGCCATGTCCAGAAAGCGGCTGCGGCGAAGCACCGTCTTGGGCAAGTGGCCGAAGTGCGCCCGTACCGTGCGGTCGAGCCGCCGGCCCGACATGCCGAACTCCGCCGCGATATCGGCGACCGGACGAACCGGATCGATTCGGGCGATCCGCTCGAACGCGGCGCTGACCGCATCCGCGGGGGTCGCGCGCACGATCACCCGTTCGAGCACCACCTGCTCCATTCGCGCGAACGTCTGTTCGTGATCGTAGACGTCCTCGGTCGCCCAGCGCAGCGCGGCGCCCCAGTCGCCCCCGATCGGGGTGAGCCGGTCGGCCATCCGGTCGGCGGGCTCCTCGCAGAACGAGAACCACCCGCCGGGGCGGATCATGAACCCCGCCGCGACGACCGGGCCGCGACACCGCACCGAAAAGCGTCGCTCCTGCGCGCCGAACAGCATCGGCCCTTCATAGCCGACCCATCGATCGTCGACGAGCGTCTCCCACGAGCCGACCAGCGGCACGCGAACGTACGCGTTTTCGTGCAGCAGGAAATCGTCGAGCAACGCATCGTCGGGCCGCTCGATGACCGTCACGAAGAAGCGCGCGATATGCTCGGCCAGCGCCGCACAAGGGGTGCGACTCAGCGACAGCGGTGCGCCGCCGAGGGATGCGCCCGTTCGTGGAATCGCTCTGGCCATGGTTCGTCGCTACGACAACCAATAGCGGTCGGGCAACGCCGCCTGCTCTGGATTAATGAATGTTAGACCGAATCGGTGCCAATGCGTGGCGCGGAGGTGACAGGGCGGTTGCGCTATCGGGGGCGATCCGCTATCGGCCCACGCTTCCCTGTCATCATCGACCTGGAACGTGCGGGAGGGTGTCGCCACGGCGGCGCCCGGACGAACCGCTAGACTTGAACCGGGCGCAACGGCGACGACGCGCCCCGTAACAGAGTGAGACGCATGGCAAAGAAGATCACAGGCTATATCAAGCTGCAGGTCCCGGCCGGTTCCGCCAACCCCTCCCCGCCGATCGGTCCGGCGCTGGGTCAGCGCGGCGTGAACATCATGGAATTCTGCAAGGCGTTCAACGCACAGACTGGCGAGATGGAGAAGGGCGCGCCCCTCCCCACCGTCATCACCGTCTATGCCGACCGTTCCTTCTCGTTCGTGACGAAGACGCCGCCGGCGACCTTCCTCATCAAGAAGGCGGCGAACCTGAAGTCGGGCTCGAAGGAGCCGGGCAAGGTGTCGGCGGGCAAGATCAAGCGGTCGCAGCTGGCCGAGATCGCGCAGACGAAGATGAAGGATCTGAACGCCAACGACATCGACGCGGCGACCAAGATCATCGAAGGCTCGGCCCGCGCGATGGGCCTCGAAGTGGTGGAGGGCTGAGATCATGGCGAAGCTGACCAAGAAGCAGAAGGCCATCACGATCGATCGTGAGAAGCTGCACGGCGTCGACGAGGCGATCGCGCTGGCGAAGTCGGGGGCGACCTCGAAGTTCGACGAGACGATCGAGGTCGCGCTGAACCTCGGCGTCGATCCGCGTCACGCCGACCAGATGGTCCGTGGCGTCGTCACGCTCCCGGCCGGCACCGGCAAGACGGTGCGCGTCGGCGTGTTCGCGCGCGGCGCGAAGGCCGACGAGGCGCGCGCCGCAGGGGCCGACGTCGTCGGTGCCGAAGACCTGATGGAGACCATCCAGGGCGGCACGATCGACTTCGATCGCTGCATCGCGACCCCGGACATGATGGGCGTCGTCGGTCGCCTCGGTAAGGTGCTGGGTCCGAAGGGCCTGATGCCGAACCCGAAGCTGGGCACGGTGACCATGAACGTCGCGGAAGCCGTCAAGGCGGCCAAGGGCGGTCAGGTCGAGTATCGCGTCGAGAAGGCCGGCATCATCCACTCGGGCATCGGCAAGGCGTCGTTCGCGCAGGAAGACCTGCGTCGCAACTTCGACGCGCTGGTCGACGCGGTGGTGAAGGCCAAGCCGTCGGGCGCCAAGGGCAAGTATGTCCGCAAGGTCGCCGTCAGCTCGACGATGGGCCCGGGCATCAAGGTCGACACCGCGGAAGTCGCGGGGGCGTAAGCCCGCCGCAACCGACGTGGTGAGAAAAGCCGGCGTACTCGCGAGAGTGCGCCGGCTTTTTCGCGTCTGCTGTGGACACAGGCGCGTCGGAGCATGGGGCGGCCGGATTGACGAAGGCGACAGACATGGGCCCCTGCCTGCGCAGGGGCGACGGTTCGTGGGCCGCCGTCGCCCCTGCGAAGGCAGGGGCCCATGTCTCTCCCGTCCCGCGCGACGCCGCACCACCCCTGACATGCATGTGTCAGGACGGACAAAATCTCCCACCTTTCCAACGCTCCACCCACCGCAACCCCATCGACAACCCTGCCGCCGCCCGGCACTCTCCGCCGCCATACGGAGAGGATCATGCCGCAATACGGCGACTATCAGAACGCGATCTATTTCGCGGGCCTGTCGGGGATCGTGCCCGAATGGCCGGTCGACCATGCCGGGCTGCGCGCGCGCGCCGAGGCGCATTGGCCGCCCTCGGTGCGCGATTACGTGCAGGGCGGATGCGGCGACGAATACACCCAGAACGTCAACGCCACCGCCTTTTCGCGTTGGGGGATGGTGCCGCGGATGATGGTCGATACCGCAACCCGCGATTTATCCACGACATTGTTCGGCCACGCGCTCCCCTCCCCGCTGTTCATGGCCCCGATCGGCGTCAACGGTATCTGCACCGATGACGGGCATGGCGATCTCGCGGCGGCTAAGGCGTCGGCGGAGACGGGCGTGCCGTTCTGCGCCTCGACGCTCGCCAACGATGCACTGGAGGACGTGCGCGGGGCGTGCGGGGAGGTTCCTGCGCTGTTCCAGCTATATACGTCCCGCAACGCCGATGTCGCGGCCAGCATCGTCGCACGTGCCGAGGCGGCGGGCTATGCGGCGCTCGTCGTGACGCTCGACACCTGGGTGACCGGGTGGCGGCCGCGTGACCTCAACACCGGGAATTTCCCGCAATTGCGTGGACTTGTGCTCGCGAATTACTTCAGCGACCCGGCATTCCGCGCCTTGCTGACCCGCCCGCCCGAGGAGGATCCGCAGGCGGCGGTCGCGACCTGGGCGGCGACGTTCGGGCGCGTTCTGACATGGGACGACATGGCGTGGTTGCGCTCGCTGACCCGCTTGCCGATCGTCCTGAAGGGCATTTGCCACCCCGACGACGCGCGCCGGGCGATCGATCTGGGCGTCGATGGTGTCTATGTTTCCAATCACGGTGGCCGACAAGCGAACGGCGGGATCGCGGCGATCGATCTTTTGCCCGCCATCGCAGCGGCCGTGGACGGTCGGGTGCCGGTTTTGTTCGACAGCGGCGTGCGTTCGGGCACCGATTTGATCAAGGCGGTTGCGCTTGGTGCCGATTTCGTCGGTCTTGGGCGCCCCTATTGCTACGGACTGGCGCTCGGTGGCGCAGCGGGGTGCGCACATGTGCTGAAATGCGTGCTGGCGGAGGCCGATCTGTTGATGGCGGTGAACGGCTGGCCCACGCTCGCCGCCGTCCGTGCCGCGGGAGCAGTCCGCATGTGAAACCGCTGTCCTACATCCTCCAACATCTGCGAGCCCGTTGGCGTAATGCAGGTAAGGAACACATGATGCAGGAACTGGTGGAGCAGACGATCGACGCGCACGGCCGCCGGGGAACCGGCGGCGAGCGGCGCGTGACCGTCAACCGCCGCGAATCGTCGCTGGCGTGGCTCGCCGCGCGGCAGCTCGTGAGCGCGCGCCAGAACGAGGCGGGCGAGCGGTTGCAGGCCGATCACGAGCGGGCCGCACTCGGCGCCACGGTGACGATGCGCTGGGCGCCGCGCGTCGACGGCGGCACGGGCGAGCGCCTCGAACCGGCGGCGGCGCAACTCGCCGCCAAACGTCGCTTCGACGCGGCGGTCGGCGCGGTCGGCCCGGGCCTGTCCGACGTGTTGTGGCGCGTGGTCTGTGCGGGCGAGTCGCTGCCCGAAAGCGAGCGCGCGCTCGGCTGGCCGACGCGCAGCGGACGGCTGGTGCTGACGCTCGCGCTCGATCGGCTCGCGGACCATTATCGCCTGCCCTGACCCACTTGCCGCAGCGCCCGCGCGTCAGCAGATAGGGCGGATGCAGATACGCTTCACCAAGTGCCACGGCTCGGGCAACGACTTTCCGCTGATCGACGGCCGCGCCCTCACGCTCTCGGAGCCGGACTGGGCACAGCTCGCGCGGGCGCTCGCCGATCGCTCGGGGCCGGTCGGCGGCGACGGGCTGCTGGTGCTGACCGCGGGCGACGCCGGGGCGGCATTCGGGATGCGGATGTTCAACAGCGACGGATCGGAGGCGGAGACCTGCCTGAACGGACTGCGCTGCGTCGCGCGCGCCGGGTTCGAGGCATTGGGGATCGACCATGCCACCACCCGGCTGAAGACCAGCCACGCCGCGGTGGCGTTCGCCGCGCCGCTCGCCGAGGCGGTGTATACCGTCGAAGAAACCGCCGGTCCGGCGACGCTCGATCTCGCGCACTGGCCGCTGACCGGCGCGGGCGAGCGGCTGGTGGACGCGCCGCTCGCGACGCTGCCGGGCTCGCGCCGCTTCACCGCGGTGGCGATGCCCAACCCCCATCTGGTGACGTTCGTGGACGTGGTCGACGAAGCCGAGCTGGTCGCGATCGGCGCGATCTGCGAGGCGGCCCCCGCCTGGCTGCCCAATCGCGCCAACGTCTCGTTCGTGGAGGTGCGCGACGCCGACACATTGTTCGTGCGCACCTTCGAGCGCGGAGTCGGGCTGACCGATAGCTGCGGCAGCGCCATGGCAGCCTCGACCTATGCCGCCTGTCTGACCGGGCGGATTGCCTACGACCATCAGGTCACGGTGCTCAACCGGGGCGGACTGGTGCGTGCGCGCGCGACCGAGGCGGCGATGGTGACGCTGCACGGCAACGCCACCTGGGAGTGGGAAGGCGTCGCCGAGGTCGATCTGGCGCAGGCGCGGGCGGGCGACCTGCGCGTGCTGCGCCACTATGACGACGAAATCGCCGCCTGGGCGCGCGTCGCGGATGCGGCGCGGTAGCGCGACGCGCGTCGAACGGGATGGCAGAGCCGATCGGCGTTCGCCGCCCGCCGTCGAATCCGGTCATCCCGACGCTTCGGCGAAGCTCGGGTCAGGCTTGGTCGCGGATCGCGCTTGAGCTTGGCCGCCAAGAAGAAGCCGGACCCCGGATCGAGTCCGGGGCGACGGACGAACGACCTGATCGAGGAGCGACCACCCGACGTCAGCTTGATCCGTCATGGCGAGCGTAGCGGGGCGATCGAGGGGGTCACGATCCGACCCTGAGCGCGCCGCTCCGCTCGTGATGACGCGACCTTACGGATCGGCGCGCGCCACCTGATTCTTGCCGCGGTTCTTGGCCGCGTAAAGCGCCAGGTCGGCGGCGGTCAGCGCATCTTCGCGCCCGGCGATCGCGACGCCGGCGGAGAAGGTGATGTGGCCGATCGGCGCGCCGCTTTCCTGGTGGACCAGCGAGCGTTGCGACAGACGCTGGCGCACCTCGTCCAGCGCCGCGACCGCCTGATCCACCGACATGTTACCGAAGAGCAGGGCGAATTCCTCACCGCCATAGCGCGCTACCAACACCTCGCGCGGCAGCCCCGCCCGCACGAAGGCGGCGACGAACTTTAGCACCCGGTCGCCCGCAGGGTGGCCGAAGCGATCGTTGACCTGCTTGAAATCGTCGATGTCGATCAGCGCGACCGCCGCCGTGCCACCCGCGACCTCGCGCAGCCGCTGCTCGAAATTGCGACGGTTGGGCAACCCGGTCAGATGGTCGTGCTCGGCGGCCTGACGCGCGCGGTGCAGGTCGTTGCGCAGCGTATCGGCCTCCTCGCGCGCGCGCTGCAACTGCCCTTCGACCAGCCGCGCCGCCTCGACCGCGGCCTCGGTCAAGCCGATGATCCGCTTGATCGTGGCCTGCGGATCGCTGCTCAGCCGCCCGGCCTCGACATGAAGCGCGTTGCCGAACGTCTCCGCGCTGCCACGCGATTCGCCGACCGCGGCCAGGCAGTCGCCGATCCGCGCCTCCAGCGCGTCGGCGATCCTGCTGAGCGCGCCGGCCTGCGCGGCGTCGTTGCGCGCCGCAATCCGGGCGATGCTGGCGTCGTTCAACCCCTGCCCGCTGCGCAATTCTTCGGCGACCGCCTCGCCCGTCCCCGGGTCCTCGCCCGAGACATAAGCGTGCAGCACGCCATAGGCGCAGGGCGAAGGGGTGAGCGCGTGCGAGAAGATCAACGTGCCGATATCGTCGAACAGCCGGCGCAGCACGGTGGCGCGCTGTTGCGCGAGCGTCCGCGACGCGGGCGCCGGTGGAGGCGTCGCCTCCTCCTCGCCGCCGAACCAGCCAAGTACACGGCGACGGCGCCGCGCCGCCACCGGGATCGAGGACGACGCGCTCACGACAGGACTCCCTTCGGCGTAGAGGATGAGGGCATGAAGGATTCGGCCGGCGACAGGCGGCCTTCGAGGATCTCGGCGGCGAGCGTTTCCCACCGCTCGCCGAACCAACGCTGGCCGCATTCGGCACGGTGGATCGGATCGACCGCGATCGTCGCGATCAGGTCATGGGGGGCGATGAAGCGCTGCGCGGGGATGTCGTAGAAGACGCGCACGCACGGTTGGGTCGGATCGCGGTCATTGCCCACGATCACCATCGCCAGCCGGCTCGATTGCAGCCGCACCAGCCCGCCGACCGGGTGGATGCCGATGCTCTCGATGAAGCGATCGAGCAGCTCGGTGTCGAAATGCCCGCTCCACGACCGCATCCGCGACAGCGCCTCACTGGGCGACCACGGCCGCTTGTAGGGCCGCTGCGAGGTGATCGCGTCATAGACGTCGCAGATCGAACTCATCCGCGCCGCGAGCGACAATTGATCCCCGGTCAGTCCCTTGGGATAGCCCCGCCCGTCATACCGCTCATGATGATGCAGGCATACGTCGAGCACCACCTCGGGCAGCGGCGGGCCGGCGCTCAGCAATGCATGGCCCTTTTCCGGGTGGTGACGCAGCACCGCCATTTCCGGCGGTTCCAGCTTGCCGGGCTTGTCGAGCAGCGCCTTGGGCACCGCCATCTTGCCGATGTCGTGGAGCAGACCGGCGAGCCCGAGCGCACTGACCTCTTCCTCCGGCAGCTTCATCGTCTGCGCGAAGTGGATCAGCAGCGCGGCGACCGCGATCGAATGGACGTAGGTATATTCGTCCTTGGTCTTCAGCCGCGTGACGTTCAGCATCGCGACTGCATCACGCGTCACCGATTCGACGATCTGGTCGGCGACGGGGGTCAGGGCATTGACGTTCATCGCCTTGCCCAGCCGCACCTCGTCGAACATCGCCTTCACCACCACCTTCGAGGCGTCGACGACCGCTTGCGCGCGCTGTTCGGCGGAGGCCGGTCCACGGCGGCGCCGGGGCGATTGCTGCGGGGGTTCCGGATCGGGCAGCGCAATGTCTTCGGCGATGTCGTCCAGGTCGATCGGCACCAGCGGCGCGGGCGCGGCCGCCGGGCCGATCCCTTTCGACAGGTCGATCTCGATCTCGGCGATGCCGGCCTCGCGCAATTTGGCGAGTTCGCTGGGCTTGGTCAGGACGAAGTGACGGCGCCAGAACGGGCTGGCGATCCACCCGCCCGCCACGCCGTGCACGAACATGCCGAGCCGCGCATCCTCCGTCTTGATCGTCAACAGCACCGGTATCCACGCCCCCTTGCCGGGACGGCTTTGCAGCAGATGTGATTAAGGACCGGTGTGGAAGATCAAGAATTCAGGTCAATGTCGCGTCACCGCCGGTTTTCGAGGGCAGCCGACCACCTCGCCAGCCCCCCTTCTTGACACGGCGTCGTCGCACAATCCCGAACGCGCGAATCGAAGGTTGACGTAACGTCAGCGGCACGTTGGTCAGCAAGTCGTCACAAGCAACAGCGGCCGAGATCGGCACGTCGACGACGTCGAACATGGCATCTTGGATGAAATTCCGGAGACAAATTTGTGACCTACCCACTTTGGCGAACGATGTCCGCCAGTAAAACAGGCGCTTACCGTTATTGACTATAGTGTCAGTTCCAGAATTGGACAGAAGCGGCCCGCCCGATGTTTGCGACACATTCTCGGCCTTCATATCAGCCCGGCCGTTCGGTGGACGGACAAAACAGGAGGATCGCAACAATGAAGTTCTTGAAGAAACTGGCTGGCCTTGCCGCCTTTTGTTCGCTCTCGCTGGCCGGCGCGTCGGCGCAGGCCGCCACGCTGGACTTCGTTTATCAGGGCATCCTGCTCAGCAACGCAACGGCAACTGGTTCCTTCGACATCGACGACGCCGAACTGGCGCGCCTGAATGCCGGAAGCACGCCCCTGACCCGCGCGAAATGGTCCGCGGTCAGCAACCTCGTCCTGACGGTGAGCGGTGCGAAATGGGGCAACGGCACCTTCACGACCGCCGACTTCATCGATCTGGAGTTCTACCTTCCGACGACGCTCGATCTCGGCAAGGAACTGGTCGGGCAGCGGGTCGATGCCACCCACGACTTCGGTCAGCCCGATAGCGGCGCGCTCGCCGGCGATCTCACCTTCACCCCGCTCGCGAAGGCGGACGCGACCAAGAACGGGCCGTCGGCAGCGCGGACCTTCACGTTGCTGGCCTATGGCGGCTATGACTACATGCAGTTGAAGTCGCTGAAGGTGACCGCGGCGCCAGCCGTGCCCGAACCCTCGACCTGGGCGATGATGATCGTCGGCATCGGCGTGGTGGGCGTCGCGCTGCGTCGCCAGCGTCGCGCCGCGCGCGTCAGCCTCGTCTGATCCCGCGCCGATTCAGGCATGAAGAAAGGATGGGCGCGCCGACCGGTGCGCCCATCTCCGTTTTTCGACCCTCACCGACGTCCACCCCCGCCGGCCCCCGTGATGCCGACAGGGGTGCGGGGCTGGGTTCAGGCGACCTGCGGCAGCGCGACGGCGCGCCGACGCAGCGCATAGCCGACCACGCCGAAGCCCAGGATCATCATCGCCCAGGTGGCCGGTTCCGGCACCGCCGGGGTCGGCGTGACCGTCACGACGCTGAACGCCGACGCGCGCGGCTTGCCGCTGACCGCCTGCAGGACGCCATTGGCGCGCAGGTCGTTGCTGAAGTCGACGAACGCCTTCGCGCCGATCAGCTCATTACCATAGACCGTGACGTTCCCGTTCGACTTCGACGAATCGACGTCGATGTCCCACGAGAAGGTCTTGCCGACGGTGAAGTTGGTGAAGTCGATCTGGAAGAAGGTCGCCCCATCGGCGACCGTCACCGGCTTCACGAGCCCGGTCAGCGTATCGGTGTTGTTGCGCGGCGTGAACGGCACCCCGACCGAGGAGTTCGGCACGCCGCCGGTCTTCGTGTCGAAGACGAAGTTGGTGCTGGACAGGTCGAAGCCGAAGCTGACGACCTTTTCGCCGGCGGTCGACGTGTTGGTGATGCTGTACGGCTGGCTGAACGTATCACCGTCGATGATGAAGCTCAGCCCGCCGACGGCAAAGGCCGGCGTGGCGGCAACAAGCGACGACAGCGCGGCGGCTGCCCACAAGATCTTACGCATGTTCTTTTCCCCGAAATAAGTTGCATGACGCCAGGGCCGCATGTCGAGCGACATGCGACAGGAACCCGTTGTTGACACGACTCTGTATGTTACTGGTTTGTGACGGAATAAGTCCGCCCGCCCCGTCGCTCGCATTAACCAAGAGGGTGACCGACGCCAAGCGCGACGCCGCCGATCACGGCGAAGCTGTAAGCAAAAACCGGCCGGGGAGCCGTTTTGCACAATTGTCAGATTATTGAGCGAGGACTGCGGCGGCGGCGAGCCGGACGAATGCGATCGCCGGGCTGCGGATGGTGGAAGGGGCTGGATTCGAACCAGCGTACACTTGCGTGGGCAGATTTACAGTCTGCTGCCTTTAACCACTCGGCCACCCTTCCACGAGCGGCGCTGTCAAAGCGAGGGCGCCCAATGCCCGCGCATCGGCGGCCTGTCAACGCCTGTGTCGCGATGCCGCAACAATTTGCTGAATGGTTGCACCGCGCCGCCGCCGCGCATAGCGTCCGCGCCCGCTCGCACCTTCATCGACAATCACGGACCCGACCCGTCATGCGCCTTTCATCCACTGCCGTCCCTCCCTGCACGGGTCGCCGCTGATGGCGCGCCGCGGTCATCGCCCGAGCCAGACGCAGGGCAACCGTCCCCGCCTGTGGGGCCGCCACGCGGTCACCGCCGCGCTCGCCAATCCCGAGCGGACGGTGCGCAAGATCTGGGGCACGCGCGAGGCGCTGTCGTCGCTGAACCTGCCGCCGGTGCTACCGGTCGTCTATGCCGATGCCGCCGATCTCGGCCGGCTGGTGCCGTCGGACGCGCCGCACCAGGGATTGGTGGCGGAGGTCGATCCGCTCGAGGACGTGTGGCTGGGCGACCTGCTCGAACAGGGCAGCACCGACGATCCCGAGCGCCCGCGCCCGCTGGTGGTGCTGGATCAGGTGACCGATCCGCACAATGTCGGCGCGATCCTGCGCTCGGCAGCGGCGTTCGACGCGCTCGGCATCGTCACGCAGGACCGCCACGCGCCGCCCGAATCGGGGGCGCTGGCGCGCGCGGCAAGCGGCGCGCTGGAGACGGTGCCGTGGGTGCGTGTCGTCAATCTCGCCCGCGCGCTGGAGGAAATGGCCGAGGCGGGCAGTTGGCGGATCGGGCTGACCGGCCATGCGACGCAGACCCTGCCGCAATCGCTCGCCGACATCGGCCCCAGCCGCCGCATCGCGATCGTGCTGGGCGCGGAGGGCGAAGGGATGCGCCAGAACACCGAGACGCATTGCGACGAACTGGCGAAGCTGCCGATCTCGGCCAAGGTCGAGAGTCTCAACGTCTCGAACGCCGCCGCGATCGCGCTTTACGCGGTGACGGTGCGCTGACGTCCGCCGTCATCCCCGCGCAGGCGGGGATGACGGTGGTGCGCTCAATCCTCCGCGGCGATCCGCACGCGCAGGCCGTCGAGCGCCGGGCCGAACTCGATCTGGCACGACAGCCGCGAGGTCGCGTCGCGGTCCGCCGCCGCGTCGAGCAGGTCGTTTTCGTCCTCGCTCATCGGCGGCAGCTTGTCGGCGAACGCCGGATCGACATGGACGTGGCAGGTCGCGCAGCTGCAACAGCCGCCGCACAGCGCCAGCACCTCGTCGATCCCGCCGTCGCGGATCACCTCCATCACCGAAAAACCCGCCTGCCCCTCGAGTTCGCGTTCTTCCCCGTTGCGGGTCTCGACGATAAGCTTGGCCATATGAACTCCACCGATAATCGCCCCGCCCATGGCGGCAAGCCATGGCCCGCGCAATGGGGCTGAGCGCCGCCGACCTCAACGCCGGGCTCGACGCGCTCGCCGCGCGCGAGCCCGCCTTCGCCGCCGCGCTGGAGCGGGTCGGCTACCCGGCCCCGCGGATCCGCGCGCGCGGCTATGCCACGTTGCTGCGCACGATCGTCGGGCAACAGGTGAGCGTGAAGGCCGCCGACGCGGTGTGGCGCAAGCTGGAGGCGCTGGGCGACCCCACCGATCCGGCGGTGGTGGCGAAGCTGGACGACGACATGCTCCGCGCCTGCGGTTTCTCGCGCCAGAAGACCGGCTATGCCCGCAGCCTTGCCGACGAAGTGCTGAGCGGGCGGCTCGATCTCGGCAACCTGCCCGCCGACGATGAGGAAGCGATCGCGCAGCTCGTCCGCGTGAAGGGGATCGGGCGCTGGTCGGCGGAGGTGTATCTGCTGTTCGCGGAAGGCCGCCCGGACATCTGGCCGGCGGGCGATCTGGCGGTGCAGATCGAGACCGGGCGCATCCTCGGCCACCCCGAACGCCCCAGCGAAAAGCTGACCCGCGCGCTGGCCGAGCCGTGGCGACCCTATCGCGGCGCGGCGGCGATCTTCACCTGGCATCACTACGGCGCGGGCGCCGACGCCGCGCCGGTGTGATCGCGCGCCGCATTTACGCGGTTTTAATCACGTTGCCGAATAGAGGGCTGAAGCGACGGCAGCGGAAGAAGGGGTGATGAGGACATCGTTCGACCGCGCGCGCCGCGCGCTCAACTTCCTCGAACTGCATCAGCTCGATCCCTCGCCATCGCATTACGAATTCGCGCTGGCGGTGATCGGCGCCCCCGGCTCGAAACTGTCCGAAGCGGTGGCGGTACAGACCGATGGTGGGCTGCGCCTGACCACGGCGATCGTCCAGTCGCTTGTCGAACGCTATCTCTCGCCGCCGCGCGAACAGACGCTCGACCGCCGCGAGCGCACCGTAATGCGTCAGGCGCAGGAACTCGGCACGCTGACCAGCGACGCGCATCATCTGACCGAGGCGCTCGGCCGCGACATGGGCGCGATGGTCGAACAGGCGGGCGGCGGTCAGAGTGCCGCGCTGCCCGCCGCCGCCACCGATTTCATCGATCGCCTGTCCGATGCCGAGCGCGAGCTGGCGGCGCTGCGCAGCGAGGTAGTCCAGCTCCGCGACAATATCGTCCCCGCCCCGCCGCCGGAGAGCGAGGATCGCGACAATCTGACGCAGGCGCTCAATCGCAGCGGCGCGCGCGACGTGATGGCGCGCGCGGGCGCGGGCGGCGAGCAGCATGTCGTGGTCGCGTTCAGCGTCGACGCGCTGGAAGCGATCAACGATCGCTACGGCCGCGCGGTGGGCGACAACATCCTCAACGCCTTTGCGGCAACGCTGCAACAGACGTTCGCGGAGGAGGAGCTGATCCGCTGGAGCGGCAACGAATTCGTCTTCATCACCCGCGGCCTGCCGAGCAGCACGGTACGGCTGCTGACCGAGCAGGCGCTGGAGTCGTTCGCGGCGCGCCGGCTGCGGCTGCGCGGCTCGGGCGAGCCGATCGGCACCGTCACCGCCTCCGCCGGGATCGCGACCGGCGCGGCGGGCGGGCAGGAAAGCTCGCTGATCGCCGCCCGCGCCAATGCCGCGCTGGCCTCCAGCCACGGCGGGAATCAGATTGAGGGGTGAAGCGGGGGAAGCCCCTCCCCATAAAGGGGTCGTTGCAAAAGAACCGAGGGGCTGGCTCATAGAGATCATCGAAGGGATGGTTCGATGGACCAGGGTTGCTCGGCCGCTGGGTTAGTATCGCTGCGCTTAGGGCGGAACGTGTGGCTGGAGCGGTTGGAGCGTGAGGTCGATTGAATCCGCTGGACGGACTGTCGTTGGCAGTACGGCCCGCGCGCGCCGGTTGCCCGCCGTTGTTGATCAAGGAATTGTTGGTAAAGCGAATGTACGACCTGTCGGACAGGGGGCTGGAGGAAGCGCCGGATGACCGGGTGCCGTTCGGCGCTTCGTCGACCTGTCGCTATAGGGTAAGCCGCCGGACCGCAGCACCAGCTGCCGGTTTCGCAACTGGCTGACGCAGCTCGGACTGGGCGAGGCGCTGTTCGCGGCCATCGAGCAGCAACTGCAATGACGCGGGCTGATCCTGAAGCGTGGCACGATGATCGATGCATCGCTGGTGACAAAGCCGTTCCGCCCCGGATCGGGCGATGGTCGTCGCGTGCCGGTCGAGGACGGAGCGGCCAAACGTCGCGAGGGCCGGCGGCCGGGCGGGCATTACGGCTACAAGCTGCATGTCGGGGTGGATCATGGCAGCCGGCTGATCCGCCGATGGCGCTGACGCCGGCCAACGTCAACGATACGGTGCCTGCCGCCGATCTGGTCTGCGGTGACAAAGCAGTGGTCTATGCGGACAAGGCCTATGCGAAACGCGCTTGCCGCCGGTGCTTGCGCGAGCAGGGCATCAAGCCGGATCATGCACAAGTCCGGGGTGGCGACTCGCCGCTGACCCGCTGGCAGCGGCACCACAACCGCCTGATCGCGCGGATCCGCGCCCATGTCGAGGGGGATTTGCCACCCTCAAACGATCGCGAGGCTTTGACCACGTCCGCTACAGCGGCGCTTCGAAAACCGCCACGAAAGCATCCTCATCGCCCTCGCCTACAACATGATCATCGCACTGCGCATCGTCTGAAGCCGGCATAGATCGCCATCGACAAAGGCGCGGTGACGGTCGATTCATGCCTTGCAAATGCCACGCCCGCCCAACATTCCACGATCCCTGCCCTACCAGTTTTGCAACGATCCCCTTCAGGGAAGGGCTTCACTCGTGGCGGAGCGCGTCGATCGGGTTGAGCGCCGCGGCGCGGCGCGCCGGGAAGTAGCCGAAGACGACGCCGATCACTGCCGAGATCGCGAACGCGATCATGTTGATCTGCGGGTCGAAGGTCCACGGCACGTCGAGCAGCGGGGTCAGCCCGGCGATCACCGCCTGCGCGATCACCAGCCCGATCAGCCCGCCGAGGCATGACAGCACCACCGCCTCGACGAGGAATTGCAGCAGCACCTCGTTGGCGACCGCGCCGATCGCGAGCCGTATGCCGATCTCGCGCGTGCGTTCGGTGACGCTGACCAGCATGATGTTCATGATCCCGATCCCGCCGACCACCAGGCTGATCGCCGCCACCGCCGCGACGATCCGCGTCAGCGCGGTGGTGGTGCCGGTCAGCGTGTCGCTGATCTGCTTGGTGTCGAAGATGTTGAAATTGTCCTCGCGCCCGTCGGTGATCGTGCGGCGCTCGCGCAGCAGGTCGGTGATCGCGGACTGCACCCCGGCGGTCTGGTAGCGCTGGTCGACGCCGACCAGCATCAGCCGGATGTCGCGGCTGCCGGTGAAGCGGCGCTGCACCGCCTTGATCGGCATGATGACGACGTCGTCCTGATCGCCGCCGAACCCGGCCTGCCCGCGCGTGCTGAGCGTCCCGATCACGTCGCAGCTGACGTCGCCGAGCCGGAAGCGCTCGCCGACCGCCTCACCGCCGCGGAACAGGTTCTGGCGGACGGTATTGCCGATGATGCACACCGCCTTGCCCGCCTGTTCCTCGGGCGTGGTCCAGTAGCGCCCGCTGGCGAGCGGCCATGGCTGGACCTGGAAATAGGCGGCGGTGGTGCCGTTGATCGTCGTCGACCAGTTCGCGCCTTCGTAGATCGCGGTCGCGCTGGCCTGCGCCTGCGGAGCGACCGCGGTGACGCCGGCGATCTGTGTTGCGATCGCGGTGACGTCCTCCGGCGTGAAGTCGGGCGGACGCGGCCCGCCGCCGCCACGGCCGAAGCCCTGACCGGGACGGATCTGGAGGATGTTGGTGCCGAGCGCGGCGATCTGCGACTGCACCGCGGCGGTGGTCGCCTTGCCGAGCGTCACCATCGTCACCACCGCGCCGACGCCGATGACGATCCCGAGGATCGTCAGGAACGAGCGCAGGATGTGGCGGCGGATCGAGCGCAGCGCGAGGAGGAGCGTGGTGCCGAACATGTTATCGCCCCGTCATTGCGAGCGGCGGAGGCGAATGCCGGGTCAGCTTTGATGAAGGAACGCCGCGGTCCACCAACTTCGTCGCCCCGGACTTGATCCGGGGCCCCGCTCCTGCCGGCGCGAAACAGAAGAAGCGGGGTCCCGGATCAAGTCCGGGACGACGGGAGGGGGAAGGCAGGAGGTTCACGACACCTTCTCCCCCTGCGCGTGCTGCGTCTCGATCCGCTCGACCAGACCGTCCTTGAAGTGGACGACGGTGCGCGCGAAGGCGGCCATGTCGGGTTCGTGGGTGACCATCAGGACGGTGATCCCACTCTCGCGATTGAGGTCGGTCAGCAATTCCATGATCTCGACCGAGCGCTCCGAATCGAGATTGCCGGTTGGCTCGTCGGCGAGCAGCACGTCGGGGCGGGTGACGATCGCGCGCGCGATCGCGACGCGCTGCTGCTGGCCGCCCGACAGTTCGGCGGGGGTGTGATCCCACCAGCGGTCGAGCCCGACCTTCTCGAGCGCCGCCATCGCGGTCGCACGGCGCGCGCGCTTCTGGTCGCCGCGATAGAGGAGCGGCAGTTCGACATTCTCGAGCGCGGTGGTGCGGCTGAGCAGGTTGAAGCCCTGAAAGACGAAGCCGAGGTAGCGGCGGCGGAGCAAGGCGCGCTCGTCGCGGTCGAGCGTCTCGACATGATGCCCGCGGAACAGGAACGTCCCGGCCGAGGGCACGTCGAGGCAGCCGAGGATGTTCATCGTCGTCGACTTGCCCGACCCCGACGGCCCCATCACCGCGACGAAATCGCCCGCCGCGATATCGAGGTCGACGCCCTTGAGCGCCTGAAACTGCGTCGCGCCCTGACCATAGACCTTGGTCACGTCGCGCAACGCGATCAGGGGCGCGGCCTCACTGGCCACGCGACCGGCCACCCTTCGCCGCGCCACCAGCACCGCCCGCGCTCTCGCCCGCCGCGAGCTGCCCGGTGATGACCTGCTGCCCCGGCTGGAGCGCGCCAGCGGTCACCTCGGTCAGCGT
Organism: Sphingomonas phyllosphaerae; assembly: GCF_036946485.1. Taxonomy (GTDB): domain Bacteria; phylum Pseudomonadota; class Alphaproteobacteria; order Sphingomonadales; family Sphingomonadaceae; genus Sphingomonas; species Sphingomonas phyllosphaerae_E. The sequence goes on along the minus strand of NZ_JAQIJA010000005.1, from coordinate 1,417,199 downwards.
GCCGTTGGTGTCGCCGGTGGTCACCTGCACCGGCTGCGGCGTGCCGTCCGCGCCCTTGACGTAGACGGTCTGCGTCGCGCCACGCCCGAGCGTGGCGCTGCGTTGCGCGGCGTTGCGGCGCGGCGGCCCGGCGAGGATCGTGCCGGTGATCCCGCCGCGCTTGCCGCCGCTCGCGCTCGGCTTGAAGCGGAAGGCGGCGTTGGGGACGAGCAGCACGTTCTGGCGGTCGGCGGTGACGATGTCGGCGGTCGCGGTCATGCCGGGCCGCAGCTGCAACGTCGGGTTGGCGACGGTCAGGTCGGCGGCATAGGACACCACCTGCCCGGTCGTGCTGGTGGTGCCGGTGCTGCTCGACGACGAGGAGGTCGCGTTGCTGACGGTCAGGTTCGAGCCGAGATCGACGCGGGTGATCGCCGCCGGGAAGGTCTTGCCGGGGAAGGCGTCGACGGTGAAGGTCGCCTTCTGCCCGACCCGCACCTCGCCGACGTCGGCCTCGTCGATCGCCACCTCCAGCTTCATGCGCGTCAGGTCCTCGGCGATGACGAACAAGGTCGGGGTGTTGAACGACGCCGCGACGGTCTGGCCGGGATCGACCTGCCGGGCGAGCACCACGCCGTTGACCGGCGAGCGGATGATCGCACGCGCGCGCTGCGTCTGCTGCTGCGACAATTGCGCGCGCGCGGCGGTGACGTTCGCCTCGGCGACGTTGAGCGCGGCGCGGGCGCGCTGCGCATCGGCCTGCCCGGTCTGAAGCTCGGTCTTCGACGGCACGCGACCCTTCGACAGCCGGTAGACCTCGTTGAGCCGCGCGAGCTGCGCCTGCGATTCGGCCAGCGTCGCGCGCGCCTGCGCGACCTGCGCCTCATTGGCGGCGAGCGTCGCCTTGGCGGCGTTGATCTGGTCGTCGATCTGTTCGGGGTCGATCAGCGCGAGCGGCTGGCCGGCGGCGACGCGGTCGTTGACGTCGACCACCACCTTGGTGACGAGCCCCGACAGTTGCGAGCCGACCGTGACCTGATTGGTCGGCGCGAGCTTGCCGGTCGCGGAGACCGAGACGGTCAGCCGCCCGCGCGTGACCGGCGTGGTCGCGTAATCGACCTTGTCGGGATCGCCGAACACGCAGCGCGACAGCAGCAGCCCGACCAGCACGATGGCGGCGAGCACCAGCAGCCATTTGCCCCAGCGCCGCCACGCCGGCTGCGGCTTCACACCGAGGAAATCGTCGAGATTGGGGTCGGCCATCAGGGATTTCCGTCCGTAGGGGCTGGCGTCGGGGCGGGTTGGGCGAGCGTCGGCGCGGGGGCGACGCGCGGCGGGGCGGTCGGCACGGTCGTACTGTCCCAGCCGCCGCCGAGCGCGGCGAAGAGCTGGACCAGCGCGGTCGCCTCGTCGGCGCGCGCCTGCGCCGCGCTGTTGCGGGTGGTGAGCAGCGTCGCCTCCTGCTGGCTGAGCGTCGTGAAGTCGCTCAGCCCGCTGCGATATTGTTCGCGCGACAGCAAGGCGGCGTTGCCAGCGGCCTCATAGGCGACCGCCAGCTCGCGCTCGCGGCGGTCGGCGGTGTCGAGCGCGACGACGGCATTCTCGACATCCTCCAGCGCGGTCAGGACGGTGCCCTTGTAGGCGGCGAGCGCGGCGTCGGCGGCGGCCTCCTGCCCGCGCACCTGACTGCGCAGCCGCCCGCCGTTGAAGATCGCCTGCGTCAGCCCCGCGAACAAGCCGCCGGTGACAGTGTCGAGCAGCGTGCCGATGGTGTTGGCGCGCGCGTTGATGTTCCCGCTGAATGTGAAGTTCGGATAGAGCGCGGCCTGTGCGACGCCGATCTGCGCGGTGGCGGCGGCGAGCGCGCGCTCGGCGGCGCGCACGTCGGGGCGCTGGCGCAGAACATCGGCGGGGATGCCGATCCCGGCGGGTGGCGTGCCGGTCGGGATCGCGCGCACCTCGGCCAGCAACGGCTTGAGCGCGCCGGGCGCCTGCGCGGTGAGCACGCCGAGCCGCGAGACGGCGGCGTTATATTGCTGTTCGAGCGTCGGGATCGTCGCGGCGGTCTGCGCGCGCTGCTGCCGCGCCTGTTCCTGATCGAGCGACGAGACGAGCCCGGCCTGAAGGCGGAAGCCCGCGATCTCGAGGTTGTCCTCCTGCAACGCCAGGCTGGCGCGGGCGTTGGCGAGCTGCTGCTGGTAGAGGCGCGCGAGGATGTAGTTGCGCGCGGTCTCCTGCTGGACGGTCAGCAGCGCGGCGGCGTAGTCGAACCCCGACGCCTCATATTGCGCGCGGCTCGCCTCGATCGTGCGGCGCACCTCGCCGAACAGCCCGAGCTGGTAGGAGGCGCTGCCGCCGATCGAGAAATTGTTCGCGCCGCCACCACCGCCAATGTTCTGGACCGTGCCGTCGGGGAGCGTGATCGTCTGGCCGCCGCCGCGCAGCGTCTCTGACCGACTGTAGCCGGTGTTGCCGCTGAGCGTCGGGAGCAGGTCGGCGCGGCTCTGCACCAGCGCCTCGCGCGCCTGCCGCAGCCGCGCCACCGCCTGCGCGACATCGGTGTTCGCGGCCGACGCCTGCTCGACCAATTGCCCGAGCACCGGATCGTCGAACCGCTGCCACCAGCGCGTCAGATCCTCGGGCGTCGGCGCGGCGCGCACCGAATAGCCGGCGGGCACCGCCAGCTCGGTGGCGGCGGGCGGACGATAATCGGGGCCGACGGTGCAGCCGGCCATCGCCAGCGCCATCGTCGTGCAGAGAAGAACGCGCCTCATGTCGTCGTGCATGACGCACGCATAAGGCGCGCGTCCAGCGCTAATATGTCGCGATATGTCGCGGCGGCATCATTCCAGCTCGAGAATGACCTGATCGACCGCGAGACTGTCGCCTGCCTGCGCCTGCACCGAAGCCACGGTGCCGGACTTTTCGGCGCGGAGGATGTTCTCCATCTTCATCGCCTCGACCACCGCCAGCGCCTGCCCGGCCTCGACCCGGTCGCCGGCCGCCACGTCGAGGCGGACGAGCAGCCCCGGCATTGGCGCGATCAGGAACTTCGACAGGTCGGGCGGGACCTTCTCGATCAGGTGCGCGGCATAGGGCGCGACATGCGCGGGGAGGACGCGGACCTTGTGGGACGCGCCGCGCGCGGTGAGCGTGAAGCCGTCGCGACCCTTGGCGATCGCGACGGTCAGCGGATCGTCGCCGTCGACCTGCGCGATGCGTGCGCCGGGGGTGTATCCGATCGTCGCGTCGAGCGGGGTGCCGTCGACCGTCACGTGGCCATCGCGGATCGTCACCTGATGATCGTGGCCGTCGACGCGAGCGACCCAGTCGGCGGGCGCCGTCAGGACGTGACCGAGTTGCCCGTCGACCAGCCGCGCGCGGGTCACCTGCGCGTGCGCCGCGACCGCGCCGACCGCGGCAAGCGTCGTCTTGAGCGCCGGCGTGGCGGGCGCGCCGTGGAAGCCGTCAGGATATTCCTCGGCGATGAAGCCGGTGGTGATCTCGCCCGCGCGGAAGCGCGGGTGCTGCATCAGCGCCGACAGGAAGTGGAGGTTGGTGCCCGGCCCCTCGATCGTGAACGCGTCGAGCGCGGCGACCTGCGCGTCGATCGCCGCCTCGCGGGTCGGGGCCCAGGTCACCAGCTTGGCGATCATCGGGTCGTAGAACATGCTGACCTCGCCGCCTTCGGCAACGCCATCGTCGACGCGGATGCGGGCAAGCCCCTCCCCTTCAGGGGAGGGGTTGGGGGTGGGGGACGTCTCACCGAGACCGGCATTCGCGGACAGGCCCCACCCCAACCCCTCCCCCGAGGGGGAGGGGCTTGGCGGCGCATAGCGGACCAGCCGGCCGATGCTGGGCAGAAAGCCACGATACGGGTCTTCGGCGTAGACGCGATTTTCGATCGACCAGCCGTCGAGCCGCACATCGTCCTGCCCGAACGACAGCCGCTCACCCGCGGCGACGCGGATCATCTGTTCGACCAGATCGAGCCCGGTGATCTCCTCGGTCACCGGATGCTCGACCTGCAGCCGGGTGTTCATTTCGAGAAAGTAGAAGCTCTCGCCGGTCGTGTCCGCCCCGGAGACGATCAGCTCGACCGTGCCCGCGCTGTAATAACCGACCGCGCGCGCAAGCGCGACCGCCTGCTCGCCCATCGCGCGGCGCATCTGCGGGGTCACGAACGGCGATGGCGCTTCCTCGACCACCTTCTGGTGACGGCGCTGGATCGAGCATTCGCGTTCGTTGAGGTAGACGATGTTGCTGTGCTGGTCGCCGAGCAGCTGGATCTCGATGTGGCGCGGGCTCTCGATGAACTTCTCGATGAACACGCGGTCGTCGCCGAAGCTCGCCAGCCCTTCCCGCTTGGTCGCCTCGAAGCCGTCGCGAACGTCCTGTTCGGACCACGCCAGCCGCATCCCCTTGCCGCCGCCGCCCGCGCTGGCCTTCATCATCACCGGGAAGCCGATCTCCGCGGCGATCCGCACCGCCTCGTCGGTGTCAGCGATCTCGCCGAGATAGCCGGGGACGACGTTGACCCCCGCCGCCTTGGCGAGCTTCTTCGATTCGATCTTGTCGCCCATCGCGGCGATCGCGTTCGGCGGCGGGCCGACGAAGGCGATCCCGGCTTCGGCGCAAGCGCGCGCGAAGCTCTCGCGTTCGGAGAGGAAGCCGTAGCCGGGGTGGATGCAGTCCGCGCCGGTTTCCTTGGCGGCGAGCAGGATCAGCTCGGCCTTGAGATAGCTGTCCGCCGCCGGGGCCGGCCCGAGCCGCACCGCCTCGTCCGCCATCAGCACGTGCGGGCTGCGCGCGTCGGCGTCCGAATAGACCGCGACGGTGGCGATGCCCATCTTCTTGGCGGTGCGGAACACCCGGCACGCGATCTCGCCGCGGTTGGCGACCAGGATCTTCTTGAACAACGGCCTCTCCTGTTTTCGTTCTTCGTCGCCCCTGCCTGCGCAGGGGCCTATGTCTGTCGAATGAAGCGGGCGGTTTGACACAGAAGCGACGTGCCTGTGTCAGCCGGCACCGGATGACGGCACAGACATGGGCCCCTGCCTGCGCAGGGGCGACGGTGGTTCACTCCGCCGCCTCGCACACGCGCATCGGTTCGGGCGCTTCCATCGGACGCACGCCCAGCTTCGCGAACAGCGCCGCGTCGGCGCTGTCGCCGCGGTTGCCGGCGGTCAGCAATTTGTCGCCGGTGAAGATCGAGTTCGCACCCGCCATGAAGCACAGGGCCTGCGTCGCCTCGCCCATGCTCTCGCGCCCGGCCGAAAGCCGCACCATGCTGAGCGGCATCGTGATCCGCGCGACCGCGACGGTGCGGACGAATTCGATGTCGTCGATCTTCGCGAGCGGCGTGTCGGCGAGCATGTCGCCGAGCACCGTGCCCTTGACCGGCACCAGCGCGTTGACCGGCACGCTCTCCGGGTGGCGAGGCAGCGTCGCGAGCGCGTGGACGAAGCCGACGCGGTCTTGCCTCGTCTCGCCCATCCCGACGATGCCGCCGCAGCAGACGTTGATCCCCGCCGAGCGGACGTTCTCGAGCGTATCCAGCCGCTCGCCGAAGGTGCGCGTGGTGATGACGTCGCCGTAACGCTCGGGCGAGGTGTCGATATTGTGGTTGTAGTAATCGAGCCCTGCCTCACCCAGCCGCTGCGCCTGTTCCGGCGTCAGCATCCCCAGCGTCATGCAGGTTTCCATCCCCATGCCGCGCACCCCCTCGATCATCTGGATGATCGCGTTCATGTCGCGGTCCTTGGGGTTGCGCCACGCCGCGCCCATGCAGAAACGCTGCGAGCCGGCGTCCTTCGCCTCGGCGGCGCGCTGGAGCACGGCCTGCACGTCCATCAGCTTGGTCGCCTTAACCCCGCTCTCCGCCGCGACCGACTGCGAGCAATAGCCGCAATCCTCCGGGCAGCCGCCGGTCTTGATCGACAGGAGCGTGCAGAGCTGCACCTCCGACGGCGCGTGATGCGCGCGGTGGACGGTCTGCGCGCGGTACATCAATTCGTCGAACGGCAGGTCGAACAGGTCGGCGATCTCCTCGCGCGTCCAGTCGTTGCGGGTCGTCGTCTCGGTCAGCGTTGCCACATCAGGTCCTTCAATTGCGTGGTGCGCTCCTTGGTCAGCCGCGCCAGACACTGCAAGCGTGCCATCGGCTGGAGCAAGCCACCGGCGAACTCGCCGCCTTCGATCGTGCACTGTTTGTCGCGGAACGTCAGCCAGGCGCGCTGGCTGGCGAGCGTCGCCGCGGCATAGCCGAAGCCGTCACGCGCGGTGGCGTCGCGGCGCTTCATCGCGGCATAGGTGCGCGGCCATTGCGCGTTCATCGCCGCGTCGGCGGTCTTGTAGCTGGCGGCGGCCTGCGCGTTCATGTCCGCCTGCGTCTGGGCGGTGGCGGGGGTGGAAAGCAGGGCCATCGCAAACACCGACACCATCCCCGTCACCCCGGCGAAGGCCGGGGTCCAGATGGGGGACCTTGCCGCATTTCGCGGGCCGCCCGCTACTGGACCCCGGCCTTCGCCGGGGTGACGGGAGAAGATGGGGTGAGGGCGGAACAACGTCATCACGCCGCTTCTCCCTGCGGGGGCATGTTGTGGCCGAGCAGTCGTAACACTTCTTCCGCCGCGGTGATGAGGTTGGTCCCCGGCCCGAAGATCGCCTGCACGCCGGCGTCGAACAGCGCCTGATAGTCCTGCGCGGGGATCACCCCGCCCGCGATCACCTTGATGTCCGCCCGCCCGGCGTCGCGCAGATGGCCGATCAGCTCGGGGATCAGCGTCTTGTGCCCGGCCGCGAGGCTCGACGCGCCGACGATGTCGACGTCCTTGGCCAGCGCCAGCACCGCCGCCTCCTCCGGGGTCTGGAACAGCGGTCCGGGCACGATCTCGAACCCGAGATCGCCGAACATGCTGCTGACCAGATTGGCGCCGCGGTCGTGCCCGTCCTGCCCCATCTTGGCGACCAGCATCCGCGGTTTGCGACCGAGCCGGCGCTCGGTCGCGGCGACGCCGTCCTCCAGCCGCGCCCAGCGCGCGTCGTCGACATAGGCCCCGCCATAGACGCCCTTCACCGGCGTCGGCTGCGTGCCGTAGCGGCCGAAGACATCCTCCATCGCCGAGGAAATCTCGCCGAGCGTGGCGCGCGCGCGCGCGCACTCGACCGCGAGCGCGAGCAGGTTGGCGTCGCCGCGCGCGCCATCGCGCAAGGCATCGAGCGCGGCGCGCGCCGCCGCGTCGTCGCGGGCCGTCTTGACCTGCCGGATGCGGCGGACCTGCGCGTCGCGCACCGCATGATTGTCGATCGCGAGAATCTCGACCGGATCCTCATTGTCCTTTCGGTACTTGTTGACCCCGACGATCACGTCCTCGCCGCGATCGACGCGCGCGGCGCGGGCGGCGCTCGCCTCCTCGATCATCGCCTTGGGCCAGCCCGCCGCGACCGCCCTGGCCATCCCGCCCTCGCGTTCGACACGCTCGATGATCGCCCAGGCGTCGTCGACCAGCCGCTTGGTCAGCGCCTCGACATAATAGCTGCCGCCGAGCGGATCGACGACATTGGTCATCCCGGTCTCTTCCTGGATCACCAATTGCGTGTTGCGCGCGATCCGCGCCGAGAAGTCGGTCGGCAGCGCGATCGCCTCGTCGAGCGCATTGGTGTGGAGCGACTGCGTGCCGCCGAGCATCGCCGCCATCGCCTCGATCGTCGTGCGCATGACGTTGTTGTACGGGTCCTGCTCGGTCAGCGAGACGCCGCTGGTCTGGCAATGCGTGCGCAGCATCTTGCTGCGTTCGTCCTTCGCGCCGAGCTGGGTCATTACCCGATGCCACAGCACGCGGGCGGCGCGCAGCTTGGCGATCTCCATGAAGAAGTTCATGCCGATCGCGAAGAAGAAGCTCAGCCGCCCGGCGAATTTGTCGATGTCGAGCCCGGACGCGACACCGTATTTCACATATTCCATGCCATCGGCGATGGTGAAGGCCAGCTCCTGTACCTGCGTCGCCCCGGCCTCCTGCATGTGATAGCCGGAGATCGAGATGCTATTGAACTTGGGCATCTCCGCCGAGGTATAAGCGAAGATGTCGGAAATGATCCGCATCGACGGTTCGGGCGGGTAGATATAGGTGTTGCGGACCATGAACTCCTTGAGGATGTCGTTCTGGATGGTCCCGTCGAGCAACTTACGCTCGACGCCCTGTTCCTCGCCCGCGACGATGAAGAAAGCGAGGATCGGGATCACCGCGCCGTTCATCGTCATGCTGACCGACATCTGATCGAGCGGGATGCCGTCGAACAGGATCTTCATGTCCTCCACGGTGTCGATCGCCACCCCGGCCTTGCCGACGTCGCCGGTGACGCGCGGATGGTCGCTGTCATAGCCGCGATGCGTGGCGAGATCGAACGCGACCGACAGCCCCTTCTGCCCCGCCTTGAGGTTGCGGTGGTAGAAAGCGTTCGATTCCTCGGCGGTCGAGAAACCGGCATATTGGCGGATCGTCCACGGCCGGCCGGCGTACATCGACGCACGCACCCCGCGCGCGAACGGCGCGAAGCCGGGCAGGCCGGGGTCCCAGCCCTCCACATCGGCGGCGGTGTAGAGCGGCTTGACGTCGATCCCCTCGGGGGTGTGCCACGTCAGGTCGCGGCCTTTCACTTCCTTCGCGGCAGCGGTGGCCCAGCTTTCGGTGCCGGTCGGCGCGGGCGTGCCGATCGCCGCCGCCGCGCCGCTGTCCTCGCCGAGGTTGCGCTCTTCGGCCATGTTCAGCGGCCCTCGAACACCGGCTTGCGCTTCTCGCCGAACGCGCGGACCGCCTCGGCGAAGTCGCTTGTGTGGCCGGCGCGGGTCTGGTTTTCGCGTTCGAGCGCCAGCGACTGGTCGAGATCGAGCGACAGCGCAGCGGCGACCTGCTTGCGGATCATCCCGATCGCCACCGATGGCCCGGCGGCGAGCTTCGCCGCGAGCTTCCGGGTTTCGGCGAGCACCTGCGCGTCGTCGACGACACGCGTCACCAGCCCGGCGGCGAGCGCCTCGTCGGCTGACACGCGCTCGCCGAGCAGCGCCATCTCCAGCGCCTTGGTGCGCCCCGCCGCCTTGGCGACCAGCCACGTCGCGCCGGCGTCGGGGACCAGCCCGATGTTGACGAACGCGAGCAGCACATAGGCCGAGCGCGCCATGACGCTGATGTCGCCGAGCAACGCCAGCCCGAGCCCCGCGCCGACCGCCGGGCCGTTGATCGCGGTGAGGAACGGCACGTCGAGCGCGGCGACCTTGCGGACGAACGGATTGTAGCTGGTATCGAGCGACTCGCCGAGATCGCGCGGCATCGGCGCTCCGCCGTCTCCCACAAGGTCCGCGCCGGAGCAAAACGCACCACCGGTGCCGGTCAGCACGATCGCGCGCGCGCCCTGTTCGAGTGCGGCATCGATCGCGGCGGTGAGTTCGGTGAAGACGCGCGGGGTGAGCGCGTTCATCCGCGCGGGCCGGTCGATCGCGAGCGTCGCGACGCGGTCGGTAAGGTCGAAGGTGATCGTCTCGTAGCTCAATGCGCGCCCTCCTGCGGCGTTTCCATCAGTTCGACCAGCACCCCGCCCATGTCGCGCGGGTGGACGAAGACGATCGGCGTGCCATGCGCACCGATCCGCGGTTCGCCGAGGATCGTCGCGCCTTTGCCCTTGAGGTCGGCGACCGCGGCGTGGATGTCGGAGACCTCGAAACAGACGTGATGCTGCCCGCCGATCGGGTTCTTCTTTAGGAAGCCGGCGATCGGGGACGTGTCGTCATAGGGTTCAATCAGTTCGATCTGCGTGTTGGGCGCGTCGATGAAGCAGACCTTCACGCCCTGCGCGGGCAGGTCGAACGGTTCGCCGATCGCTTTCGCGCCGAGCAGCGTGCGATAGGTCTCGACCGCGCGGGCGATCGACGGGGTGGCGATGCCGACGTGGTTGAGGCGGCCGAGGGTCATCGTGCCCCCCTCGTCATTGCGAGCGTAGCGAAGCAATCCAGTGTTCCGCGAGACGCCCTGGATTGCTTCGCTACGCTCGCAATGACGGAATGGGTGTGTGTCATGTCGTCATCCATGGGCGATCTGTTCGTAGAGGTCGTGCCAATGCGGGTTCATTGCCTCGATCAACGCGATCTTCTTGGTGCGTGATCCGCTTTTGATCTGCTTCTCGCGGGTGATCGCGACTTCCATCGTGTCGGCGATCTCGAACCAGACCAGCAACTTGCAGCCATATTGCTGCGTGAAGCCTTCCACGACGCCTTCACGATGCTGCCACACGCGTTGCGCGAGGTTCGAGGTTACGCCGGCATAGAGCGTGCCGTTTCGGCCGCTCGCCATGATGTAGACCGCGGGCTGCTTCACGCCACAACCTCGTCATTGCGAGCGTAGCGACGCCATCCAGTGTTCCGCGCCACGCCCTGGATTGCTTCGCTTCGCTCGCAATGACGGAACTTAGAGCGGAATATTGTCATGCTTCCTCCACGGGTTCTCCAGCGCCTTGTTGCGCAGCTTGCGCAGGCCGAGCGCGATGCGGCGGCGGGTGGAGTGGGGCTGGATCACTTCGTCGATGAAGCCCTTGCTCGCCGCGACGAAGGGGTTGGCGAAGCGCGCTTCATATTCCGCGGTGCGCTCGGCGATCTCCTCGGGGGTGCGGCCGCGGAAGATGATCTCGACCGCGCCCTTCGCGCCCATCACCGCGATCTCGGCGGTCGGCCACGCATAGTTCAGATCGCCGCGTAAGTGCTTGGACGCCATGACGTCATACGCCCCGCCATAGGCCTTGCGGGTGATGACGGTGATCTTCGGCACGGTCGCCTCGGCATAGGCGAACAGCAGCTTCGCACCGTGCTTGATGATGCCGTTATGCTCCTGCGCGGTGCCGGGCAGGAAGCCGGGAACATCCACGAAGGTGACGATCGGGATCTCGAACGCATCGCAGAATCGCACGAAGCGTGCCGCTTTTCGACTGGAATTGATGTCCAGAACGCCGGCCAAGACCATCGGTTGGTTTGCTACGAAGCCGACGGTGCGCCCTTCGATGCGCCCGAAGCCGCAGATGATGTTCGCACCGTGCGCGGGCTGGATCTCGAAGAAGTCGCCCTCGTCGACCACCTTCGCGAGCAGTTCGTGCATGTCGTACGGCTGGTTGGCGTTGGCGGGGATCAGCGTGTCGAGGCCGGGCTCGGCGCGGTCCCACGGATCGTCGGTCGGTCGCTCGGGTACCCCCTCGCGGTTGGAGGACGGCAGGAAGTCGACGAAGTCGCGCGCCGCGAGCAGCGCCTCGATATCGTTGTCGAACGCGACATCGGCGACGCTGGTCTTGGTGGTGTGCGTCACCGCGCCGCCCAGCGCCTCCTGGCTGACGACCTCGTTGGTGACGGTCTTCACCACGTCGGGGCCGGTGACGAACATGTAGCTCGAATCCTTCACCATGAAGATGAAGTCGGTCATCGCCGGCGAATAGACCGCCCCGCCCGCGCACGGCCCCATGATGAGGCTGAGCTGCGGGACGACGCCGCTGGCCAGCACGTTGCGCTGGAACACCTCGGCATAGCCGCCGAGCGATGCGACGCCCTCCTGGATGCGCGCGCCGCCCGAATCGTTCAACCCGATCACCGGTGCGCCGACCTTGAGCGCCATGTCCATGATCTTGCAGATCTTCTGCGCGTGGCGCTCGGAAAGCGAGCCGCCGAAGACGGTGAAGTCCTGCGAGAAGACGAACACCAGCCGGCCGTTGATCGTCCCCGATCCGGTAACGACGCCGTCACCGGGGACGATCTGCTCCTGCATCCCGAAGTCGGTGCAATTGTGCTCGACGAACATGTCGAGCTCCTCGAAGCTGCCCTCGTCGAGCAACACGTCGAGCCGTTCGCGCGCGGTCAGCTTGCCCTTGGCGTGCTGCGCGTCGACGCGCTTCTGCCCGCCACCGGCGCGGGCCGCGGCGCGGCGGTTCTCGAGTTCGGCGATCGTCGATGACATTCTTCTCTCCCGGACGCGGACGGCGTTGTGCCCGGCGGGCGGCGGCGGGGCAAATGTGAAGTTGCGAACTTGCGAAGCGGGGAGTTGCGAACTCCCGTCGCTCCTGCGTAGGCAGGAGCCTATGACTGTGTCGTGCTGCGATGCCACTGTCACGGCGAGGGACGCGCGTGTGTCCACGGTCCGTGAGCACGATACAGACATGGGCCCCTGCCTGCGCAGGGGCGACGGGCGCGGAGGCGACGGAGCGTGAAGGCGCGGCTCTACGCCGGTGCGCAGCTCCGCGCGTTGCGGGGGGCAGCGCAGCTCAACCAGCGTGCGATGGCCGCGCGGCTGGGCTTGTCGGTCAGCTATCTGTCGCAGCTCGAAAGCGACGAACGTCCGCTGACCGCCGCGGTGAGCGCGGCGCTGGCGCAGCATTTCCCCGCCGCGCTCGCCGACATCGAGGGTACGGTGCCGGCGCGGCGGCTGGTGGCATTGCGCGAGGCGCTCGCCGATCCGGCGGTCGCGCCGTTGCCCCCCGAAGACGTCGCGCGACTGGCGGAGGAGCGCCCGGCGCTCGCCGACCGGCTGATCGCGCTCCACGCCGCCAAGCGTGCCGCGGAGGAACGCGTCGCGCTCGCCGAGGAAGCGCTGACCGCCGGAGTCGGCGCGCGGCTGCCGTGGGAGGCGGTGCGCGACTGGTTCCACGAAGCGGGCAATTACATCGACCCGCTCGACCGCGCCGCCGAGCAATGGGCACAGGCGCATCAAGCGACGCCGATCGACACCGCCCTGGCGGCGCAAGGCGTGACCTTGCTCGACGAAGCGCGCGAGGACGCGCCGCTGGCGCGGTTCGACGGCGGGATGCTGCGCCTCAACGCCGCGTTGCCGCCGGAAAGCCGCCGCTTCCTGATCGCGCACCGCATCGCCGCGCTCGCCTTCGCCGGGCCGATCGCCGAGATCGTCGCGGCGTCCGGGCTCGCCCAGCCGGAGGCGCGGCGGCTGCTCGCGATCGGACTCGCCAATTACGCGGCGGGTGCGATGCTGATGCCGTATCACGCGTTCCGCGAGGCGGCGCGTGCGCTGCGGCACGATATCGACCGGCTGTCGCGGCGGTTCGGCACCAGCTTCGAACAGGCGTGTCACCGGCTATCGACGCTGCAACGCCCCGGTGCGGAGGGCATCCCTTTCTATTTCTGCCGCGTCGACATGGCGGGCAACATCACCAAGCGCCATTCCGCCACCCGGCTGCAATTCGCGCGCTTCGGCGGCGCCTGCCCGCTGTGGCACGTCCATGAAGCGGTCGCGATCCCCGACCGCATCCTGGTGCAACATGCCGAGACGCCCGATGGCGTCCGCTACGTCTCGATGGCGAAGGGGTTGGTGAAGCCGTCGGGCCGCTTCGCGCGCGCGCCGCGCCGCTATGCGGTGGCCTTGGGATGCGAGGCGACCCATGCCGCCGACTTCGTCTATGCCGATGCGGTCGACCTGCGCACCGCGACCCCGATCGGGATCAGCTGCCGCCTCTGCCCGCGCACCGATTGCGACCAGCGCGCCTTTCCGCCGACCGATCGCGCGATCGCGGTCGAGGCCGACGTGCGCGGCATCGTGCCCTACCGCGTCATATAGGGCCGATCCGCACCTATCTTAACGCGATGTCAAGCAGTGCGCGGTAACGCTGGGCCTAACCAGATACGATTCCATAAAGGCCGTGGTGATGAAGAATCTTGCGATTGGCCGCAAACTGCTGCTCGCGTTCGGTATTCTTGCGCTCGCCCTGGTGGCGATGGCCGGCATGTCGCTGTGGACGCAGGACAGACTGAACCACGCGACCGAGGTGCTGGGCAAGGACCGCCGCGACAAGCTGGTGGCGATCGCGACGATTAACACCGCCACGTCCGATTATCGCATTGCCGAGGCGACGGTGATCCTGTCGACCGAACCCGACAAGATCCGCGAGGCCGATCAGATGGCCTCGGCAAAGCTGGGGCTGATCGCCAAGAACGTCGCCTATCTCGACAAGGCGCTGGTCGCACCGGAGGCACGCGCCTCGCTGACGAAATTCCGCCAGCTCTGGACCGCGTTCGTCAGCCGTTCCGAGATGACGCGCCGGCTGGGCGAGTCCAATCTGAATGAACAGGCGACCCAGGCGTTCCGCGCCAGTCAGCCGATCTTCGACCAGGCCAATGCCGAAGCGTCGACGTCGCAGGACATCCAGGTCAAGCTGATGGAAAAGGAGATGGACGAGGCGAACGCGCTCTACACCTTCTCGCGCGCGCTGGCGGTGGGGCTGGTCGTCGCGGCGCTGGTGCTCGCCGGGCTGCTGCTCATGGCGCTGATCCGCGGCATCGCCACGCCGATCAAGGCGATGACTGAGGCGCTCGGCAAGCTGGCCGGGGGCGACCTGAACGCGCAGGTCGCGGTGGACGAGCGTGCCGACGAGGTCGGGCAGCTCGCCAAGGTGATGGTGCAGTTCCGCAACCAGCTCGCCGCCGCCGAACGCGCCAAGGCGGAGCAGACGGCGTTGATCGTCGACAATATCGGTCGCGGGCTGAGCGCGCTGGCGCAGGGCGACCTGACCGCACGGATCGATGCCGAGCTGACCGGGCCGTTCGCCAAGCTGAAGACCGACTTCAACGAGGCGATGACGGCGGTGTCGGCGGCGATGGCGGCGGTGACGACCAGCGCGACGGGCATCACCAACGGCGCCAACGACATCCGTCAGGCGTCGGACGATCTGTCGCAGCGCACCGAGCAGCAGGCCGCCTCGCTGGAGGAAACCGCCGCCGCGATGCACGAGATCACGACGACGGTGAAGGAAACCGCCGAAACCGCCTCGCGCGCCGATGCGGTGGTCGTCGAGACGCGCCGCGATGCCGAGGCGTCGGGCGACGTGGTGCGCCGCGCGGTCGAGGCGATGAACGGCATCGAACGCTCGTCGAGCGAAATCAGCGAGATCATCGCGGTGATCGACGGCATCGCCTTCCAGACCAATTTGCTGGCGCTGAACGCGGGCGTCGAGGCGGCGCGTGCGGGCGACGCGGGCAAGGGCTTTGCGGTGGTCGCCAGCGAGGTGCGCGCGCTGGCGCAGCGCTCGGCCGACGCGGCGAAGGACGTGAAGAGCAAGATCACCGCCTCCACCGAGCAGGTCGATCTGGGCGTCGGGCTGGTCGCCGAGGCGGGCGCAGCGTTGCAGCGGATCACGTCGCGGATCGGCGAGATCAGCACGCTGGTCGGCAACATCGCCTCGGCCGCGGAACAGCAGGCGACCGGGCTGCAGCAGGTCAACACCGCCGTGTCGGAGATGGACGGGGTGACCCAGCAGAATGCCGCGATGGTCGAGGAAGCGACGGCGGCGGCGCGCAGCCTGGTCGAGGAAACCGACGTGATGGCGCGCGAGGTCGGGCGCTTCCGGCTGGCGGCAGGCGCGGCGGGTTATGCCGCACCGACCGCATCGCCGGTCCACCAGATGCAGGCGCGCGCCGCCGCGGCCGGTGCCCGGATCGCCGCCAGCGCGCGCAGCCGTGGCAGCGCGGCGGTGGCGGTGCAGGAGGATTGGTCGGAGTTCTGAGGGGGCGTACGGGCCCAATCGCCGTCGCCACGGACGTGATCGGGGGACGCCGCACCACCGCCGTCGCCCCGGATCCTTCGACAAGCTCAGGAGAGCCTTGATCCGAGGCCCCGCTTTTCCTGGCGGTGGCTGAGGCAAAATGCCCGAAAGTCGTCATTGCGAGCGTAGCGAAGCAATCCAGAGCGTCCTGGTCCGGCCCTGGATTGCTTCGCTACGCTCGCAATGACGGAAAAAGTTACGTCGGCTCGACGCGCCAAAAGGAAGCGGGCCCCGGATCGAGGCTCTCCTGAGCTTGTCGAAGGATCCGGGGCGACGGGCAAACGATCGGCGACGTAAACTGTCGAACGACGTGAGTTACTTCCGCTCCCACGCCCTCGCACCGCCGATCCATGTCTCCAGCACCTTGGTCTGGCGCAAATCCGCCGGCGTCGCGGTCAGCGGGTCGCGGTCGAGCAACAGGAAGTCGGCGCGCTGTCCCGGCGCCAGCGTCCCGAACTTCTGCTCGGCGAACCCGGCATAGCTCGCGCCGCCGGTGTACGCCCACCACGCCTGTTCGCGCGACACCGCCTGTTCGGGGTGCCAGCCGCCGACCGGCTGCCCCTCGGCATCGGTGCGCGTGAACGCCGCCGCCCAGCCCGCCCACGGATCGGGCTTCTCGACCGGCGCGTCGGAGCCGAAGGCCAGTGTCGCGCCGTCATCGAGCAACGTCTTCCACGCATAGGCGCCCGCCAGCCGCGCCTGCCCGAGCCGCGCCTCCGCCATCAGGCGGTCGCTGGTCTGGTGGGTCGGCTGCATCGAGGCGACGATATGGTACTTGCCGAACGCCGCCATATCGACCGGATCGACGATCTGCGCATGTTCGATCCGCCAGCGGCGGTCGCCCTTGTAGGTCTCCGATAGTTCGGCGATCGCATCGAGCACCTGGCGATCGGCGCGGTCGCCGATCGCATGGACCGCGACCTGATAGCCGTCCATCGCCGCGCGGCTCATGATGTTCTGCAACTGGTCGTCGGCGAGGAAGCCCAGCCCGCGCTGCCCCGGCGCGTCGGCGTAATCGGCCTTCAGCCACGCGCCGCGCGAGCCGAGCGCGCCATCGGCGTAGAGCTTGACGCCCTCCAGCCGCAGCCGGTCGTCGTACAGCCACGGCGTCGGGCCGGTGCCGCCGATCGTCACCGCGGTATCGATCCCGAGCCCGTAGGACATGATGCGGACGCGCAGCGCGTTGATGTCGCCCATCCGGCGATAGGTCATCCAGTCGTCGACGCTGGTCCCCATGTCGGCGATCGCGGTGACGCCGTAGCCGAGCAGAATCTGCTGCGCCTTGAGGAAGGCGGCGGTACGGTCCTTGGGGCTGACCTTCGGCACGACGCGCTCGACCAGTTCCTTGGCGCGGTCGACCAGCACGCCGAGCGGCTTCTCGACCCGCCCGCCCGCCGGGGCCTGCGTCGCGGCGGTGACGCCGGCCAGCTTGAGCGCGGCGCTGTTCGCCCAGCCGGCATGGCCGTCGGCGCGCGCCAGCCACACCGGACGATCGCCGACCACCGCGTCGAGATCGGCGGCGGTCGGGAAGCGCCCGAGCTGCCACACCTCCTGGTTCCAGCCGCGCCCGATAATCCACTGCCGGTCCGGGTTGGCGCGCGCGTATTCCGCGATCTTCGCCTTCGCCTCGTCGAGCGAGCGCGTGTCCGACAGGTCGAGCGTCAGCGCCGCCAGCCCCAGTTCGATGACATGGCCGTGCGCGTCGATCATGCCGGGCACCAGCACGCGCCCCTTCATGTCGGCGCGCCAGTCGTAGCGCGGGCCGGGGTTCTTCTTGGTCGGTTTGGGCGGTTGTTCGTCGGGGGCGATCAGGCGAACGACCCGCCCTTGCGCGTCGATCACCATCGCCTTGAAGCGCACCACCTGCCGGTCGCGGTTGAGCGTCAGGCCGTTGACGTTGTCGATCAGCGCGTCGGCCCCGGCGGGGAGCGTCGTCGCTAGGCCGGCGAGCGCCACGATCGCGGCGGTGAGATGGCGTCGGTTCATGTCCGCTGCCATATGGAAGCGGCACGGCTTTGGCGAGGGATGTCATGCGGCGGGTGATGGGGTTGATCTTGCTGGTATCGGCGGTCCCCGCCACGGCGCAGACAAAGGTCGCGGTAAAGACCGCCGCGCTCGATTTCTCGTACATCTACCCCGCCGCCGCCGCGCGGATCGCGCCCTTGCGCCGCTGGCTGGAGGAGGACCGGGCGTGGCTGCGGACGCGCACCGCGAAGATGGCGGCGGCCAGTCGCCGCGACGCGCTCAAGGATGGCTATCCGTTCCGTCAGGACAGTGCGAACCGCGAGTGGAAGGTCGTCACCGAGACGCCGCGGCTGCTGAGCCTGTCCGGCGAAACCTATCGCTTCACCGGCGGCGCGCATGGCAACACCGCGCTGGAACCGCTGGTGTGGGACAAGGCGAAAGCACGGCTGGTCGATCCGCGCGCGATGTTCGACTCGCCGGCCGCGATGCAGCGGGTGCTCGGGCCAGGCTGGTGCGCGTGGCTGAAGGGCGAGCGGCACCGGCGGCTGGGGAGCGATCCGGGCAGCGACGACATCTTCCCCTGCCCGCCGATCTCCGACCTGATCGTGCTGCTCGGCTCGACCGACCGCCGCGCGATCGACCGCATCGGGCTGGTCGCCGGGCAATATGTCGCCGGGTCGTATGCCGAGGGAATGTACGAGATGACGGTGCCGGTCACCCCGGCGCTGCTGGCGATCGTGCGCCCCGAATGGCGCTCGGCATTCGCCACTCGATAACGTCGCCCCGGCGCAGGCATGGGCCTATGTCTGTGTCGTGCCGCGGATCATCTGACACGATAACGACGGCTTATGTGTCCGCCTGACCGACACATTCGACAGACATGGGCCCCTGCCTTCGCAGGGGCGACGGTGGGGACTAAGCCTACCGCGCGCGCAGTTCCTCCACCGCGCGGTCGAGCACCGCGCGCGCCTCGTCCGATCCCTCGACGATCCGCAAGACCTCCGCGCTCATCGCATCGAAGGCCGGATCGGCGGCCAGCGCCTCGCCCAGCCGCTCGCCCAGCAGGCCGCGCACCACCGCACGGCGAAAATCGCGGTCGGGCAGGTCGCGGATCGTTGCCAGCGCTTCCATCCGCTCCTGCGGCGACGCGGCGCGCTCCCCCACTTGCGCCGTGCCGCGTGTCGGCGCGCGCTCGCTGCGCCGCAACCGCTCGCGCAGGATCAGCAGGACGCGGTCGGTGATCCCGATCGGCATCACGTCAATGCACCCGCGCGCTGCCGAACTGCCCGAGCAGCAGGCTGGTCGCGGAACTGGCCTCCTCCGGTGCCGCGGCGGGGGCGGGAATGTCGGTCACGCGATCGACGATCAACTGGATGTCGCGGTTGAGCGGCGGGTTCTCGACATTGGCCGCCATCCCGCGCCGCAGCTCCGCCACGGCGGCCACGAACTCGTCGCGGATCAGGTACGTCAGCCCGCCGACGAAGATCCGCAGATAATGCTCCTCCGGCAAGAGCGCGAGCGGCCCCCAGGTCGACAACGCTTCCGCCGCCTCGCCCGAGGTCAACTGGAAGAAGCCCAATTGAAACCGCGCGATCGCGAAATCCGGGGCGAGCGCCACCGCCTGCTTCAACGACGCCAAAGCCTCGATCGGCCGCCCGATCCCGGCCAGCACCGACCCGCGCAGGAAGTGCAGCCGCGGATCGTCGGGTGCCTCGGCCAGGGCGCGGTCGACGATCGCCAGATCGGCATCGTCTGACGCCGCCACCGCATCGACCACTTCCTGCATCCGCGCATCGCTCAGCAACGTCATTCCCTTCATCCTTGATGGTGCCGCAACCAGCGCCGCAGCCGCTCGACCGCGCTGCGATGCAATTGCGAGACGCGTCCGCGGCTCAGCCGCAACAGCTCGGCGATATGCGCGAAGCTCATGCCGGTCTGATAATGCTGGCGGATCACGGTCTGCTCGCCCTGCGGCAGCCGGTCCAGCGCCGCCGTCAACGCCGCCTGCGTCTGCCGCCAAGCCAGCCCTTCATAGGCGCCGGGCCGCGCATCGGCCTCATCCTCGGCCGCCAGCATCCCGGTCCCCTCCAGCATCAACCCGATCGCCAGATCGACGACCAGATCGGCGAGCGTGGTCAGCGCATCGCCCCCGCCGTCGATCTTCAGCGTCCGCAGCCGTTCCTGCTGCATCCGGTAGCGGCGGCTCACTTGCGCCTCGATCTCGGTCATCCGTGTCGCGCCGTCGGCGACATTGCCCGCGATCCGCGGCCGCGCATAGGCCCCGAACGGCACGCCCTGCAGCGGATCGAAGCGGTCGATCGCCTGCAACAGTCCCTCATAGGCGAGTTGCTCCAGATCGCCGCGCTCCACCGCGCGCCGCCGCCGGAAATGCCGCGCCGCCACCGAGCGCGCGAGCAGCACGTAGCGGTTGAACAACGTCTCGCGCGATCCGACGTCCGCCTCAAACCGTGCGCGCCGCCACAGCGACGCCTCCGCGCGCTGCGGATCGAGCACTACGTCCAGCCCGGTCGCGCGCCGCCGCTTCACCTGAAGCTGCCGAGCACGCCCTGGATGACGAGGCTCCATCCGTCGATCAGCACGAACATCAACAGCTTGATCGGCAGCGAGATCGTCGCCGGGGGCACCATCATCATCCCCAGCGCCAGCAGGATCGCCGAGATGACCAGATCGATCAGCAGGAACGGCAGCAGGATGACGAAGCCGATCGTGAACGACACGCGCAGCTCGTTCATGATGAACGCGGGCGCGAGTTTCAGCAGCTCGACCTGTTCGGGCCGCGCCGGCACCGGCACATGCGCGACGGCATAGATCGCGGCGATGTCGCTGTCGCGCGTTTGCGCCAGCATGAAGTCGCGCAACGGTGCCGATCCGCGCACATAGGCGTCGCGCAGGTCGATCTGCCGCGCCAGAAACGGCTGCACCGCACGATCGTTGAGCGCGGTCAGCGTCGGCGTCATCGAGAAGGCGGTGAGGAACAAGGCGAGGCTGACCAGCACCGGATTGGGCGGCGTCTCGGGCATCCCGAACGCATGACGCACCATCGACAGCGTGATGACGATCCGCACGAAGCTGGTCATGCTGATCAGCACCGCCGGCAGGATCGCCAGCATCGTCAGCATGATCGTCGTGCGCATCACGTCCGACGTGCCCGCCGGCATGTCGACCGCCGTCGCTACCGCCATCGCCAGCATCACGCGCCCGATCCCTCGACGTCGCGCTCGCGCAGAACGGATGCCGCGCCCGCCTGCACCAGCACCAGATATTCGCGCCCGGCGTGCCGCACGACGCCGATGTCGGCGTGCAGCGTCAGCCGGCGGACCTCACCGATCTCGATCGCGCCACGCGCCTCGCCAAGCCGCCGCCATGCGAGCGGCGCACCGCGTTGTCGCAGCAACAGGATCGCCAGCGCCGCGACGGCGATGCACAGCAGGAACGCCAGCACGATCCGCCCGAGCGGGATGTCGGGCGCACCACCGCCGCCCAGCCGCGTCGCAGCGCTGGCTGCCGCCGCGATCACGGCGCGATCTCGGTCAGCCGCACGCCGAACCGGTCGCCGACCGCCACCAGCTCGCCGCACGCCACCGCCGCGCCGTTCAGCCGCAGCTCGACGGCGCGGTTGAGCGGGGCCTCCAGCGCCACCACCGCCTCGGGGACGAGCGCCGCCAGCTCGGCGATGGTCATCCGCGCCGCGCCGACGAACGCCTCCAGCTCGACCTCGACATGGTCGATCATCCGCGCGGCCAGCGTCCGCGCCACGGCATCATGAGTTTCGGTCGGTGCGGTCACAGGGCCTCTCGATCGACAAGGGTCAGGGTCAGATGATCGTCATGCTCGACGATCGCGCAGCGCAGCGGACCGGCGACGCCGTCGACCGCCAGCGGCGCGGCGGCGTCGAGCGCGCGGTCGAGCACCACGACATCGCCATCCGCCAGTTGCGCCAGCTCCACGGTGGTCAGCCGCGATCGACCGACGAGCGCCGCGACGTCGATGCGCTGCGACGCCAGCGCATCGGCGAGCGGCACGAGCGGGACGGCCGCGGCCTGGGGCAACGCGGCACACGCACGCCGGACGATCCATGCCTCTTCGACCGCGACATGCAGCGCCGCCGCCCGTCCGACATCGACGCGCCATTGCCAGCGCCGCGCGGGTTCGACGTCACCCGCCCACGCCGCCCCGCTCCCGATCGCCTTCGCCAATCGCGCGCGAAGGTCGCCGAGACACGCCGCGACCACCGACGCGATCGCGGTCCGATCGCCCGTGGTCGCGTCCGGCGGAATCGCGCCGAACACCAAATCGCCGAGGACCTCGTCCATCTCCGCGCCGATCGTCAGCACGAGTCCCTCGCTCGCCCACGACGTCCCGGCCACCGGCATCTCCACCGGCCCGCTGGCGGGGCGCACCTTCGGCGACGCGCCGACGAACCACGCCGCCGCCCATTCCGCGACCACGCGCCGCACCGGCACGTCGTCGACCGCCCGCGCGATCGCCGCCGCCGGCAACCAGGGCTCCCAGGCCGTCGCCATCGTCAACCCTGCCCGCGGATGCCGAACAATTGCTGGATCATCTCGTTCGACACGCTGATGATCTGCGACGACGCCTGAAAGCCGCGCTGGACCAGGATCAGGTCGGAGAATTCGAGCGTCAGGTCGACGTTCGACGCTTCCAGCCGCCGCGACTGGATCGTCCCGACGCGCGGATCGCCGCTGGCCAGCACCTCGCGCGTCGCATCGGCGTTCGCGCTGAACAGACCGCCGGCCCGCTGCTGCAAGTCGGCGCTGTTGCGGAAGTCGACGATCGCGACCTTGCCCAGCGCCTGCTTTTGCGCATTGGAGTAACCGATCTCGATCTCGCCCGCGGCGTTGATGCCCAGCGTCGTGTAGGTCCCGGTCTCATAGCCGTCCGATGCGGCGACCCGCAGCGTCGACACCGATCCGCCGGCAAACGACGTGACCCCGCTAGGGAAATCGAAGCTCACCGTCGCGCCCGAGCCCGCGTCGGTAAAGTCGAGCTTCGCGGTCGCCGGATCGACGATGCCGCCGTTGAACGTCAGCGTCTTGGTATCGATCGTCGCGCCCTTGTCGTCGGTCACCTTGACCGACCAGTTGCGCGCCGTGCCGGTGCCGCTCGTCTCGCGCGTGAAGGTCGCGGTCCACACATGCTTGCCGCCGCTGGCGTCGTAGACCGCGATGTCGCCGATCGCGAGCGGCTTGGCGGTGTCGAGATCGGCGGACAGATTGTCCGCGAACGTCACCTTGCCCGTCGCCTTCGGCGCGCTGGTGCGCGACAGATCGACCGACACCGGCCTGGCGAGCCCCGAGGCATCGCGCGTCGCGAGCTGATATTCGGTGCCCGACAGCACGATCCGCCCCTGCCGGTCGACCTCGAAGCTGCCGGTGCGCGTATAGGCGACCTCGTCACCGCGCAGCAGCATCAGCAAGCCATTGCCCTGGATCGCCAGATCAAGGTCGCGGTCGGTCTGCTTCAGCTCGCCCTGCTTGAAGTCGAGCCGGCTCGCCGCGCCGCGCACCCCGCTGCCGCCCGCGGTGCTGGTGCCGTCGCGCGACCCGCCGCTCGCCCCCAGCACGTTCTCGAAGGAGACGGTCGAGCCCTTGAACCCTTGCGCGTTCAGGTTGGCGACGTTGTTGCTGATCTGCTGAAGCCCGCGCGAATAGGCGGCAAGCCCGCTGAGGCCGATATAGATCGAGCCGAACATCGATTGTTTCCCTTCTACCGGATCTGCGAGACGCTGCCGAGCGCCAGCCCGGCGATCGTGCGCTTGTCGTCGGTCTCGATCGTCAGCTTCGGTTCGCCCGATGCCAGCGCCACCGCGGTCACCTTGCCGCTCACCGTCGCGCCGTCCGCCAGCAGGTCGATCGTCCGCCCGAACAGCCCGGCCGCCTGCATCGTCGCCTGCGCCGCGACCAGGGAGGCGAGCCGGTCATTGCCGGTCTGCCCGATCTGGATCTGCGAGAATTGCGCGAGCTGCGAGACGAACTGGAAATTGTCCATCGGCTTCAGCGGGTCTTGATAGGTGAGCTGCGTCAGGATGATCTTCAGCAGCGAATCGAAGCCGAGCCCGAACGCGTTGGTCGCCGCCGCCTGCGTGGTCCCGCTGCTCGCGCCACTGGTGCCGACCGGCGTGGTCGCGGAAATCGCCTGCATCATCTCTCCCCCAGTTGTCGCCCGCCGCCGACCCGGCGCACGAACCGCATGTCGCCGAGCGTCAGCCCGTGTCGCGCGAGCAGCCGCCGCACCGCCTGCTGCACCCCCGCCTCCTCCTCGCGCGCGACATCGCCGGCGATCGCGACGGTGACGCCGTTCTCGGCCTCGGTCAGCGTGACCTGCACGGCAGGCGTGGCCGGCTCGCGCGTTCGCCGCACGGTGGCGGCCGGCTCGGACGCGATTGCGGCGAAGCGCAGCGGTTGGGCCGTCACCATCGGCGTCGCCATGCCCGTGCGCGCTACCGGCACGCTATGCGTCGCAGAGGTCACCGGCATGGTCGGAAGCGTGGCCGCGGCATGATCCTCCCGCACCGTCGCGCTCGGGATCGGTGACGAAGGTAGCGCCGCATAGATCGCAAGAGCAGCGACCGTCGCGACCGCGGGCGCGACCGCCGGGGGCGGGGCGACCTGTACGGCATCCGCCGTCTCCAGCACCTCGACGTTCGCTCCCCCGGCTGCCGGCACCGTTCCCGTCTCCAGCAAGCCCTCCGCATCGAACCGCTGCGCCGCCGCGCGCATCGTGCCGTTCGAGAACGGTCGCTCCGCATCGTCGGTCAGCCCGTCATCCGGCCCGGCGCTTGCCAGCCAGTCGGCGAACGATCGCCCGTCCGCCACCGCGCCGTCGACCGGCGGCACGGCCGCCGCCATGCGCCCGGCCGCGACCATGTTCTGATCGACCCGCATCATCCCCGCCTCCGGTGCAGCAGCCGCGTCAACATCAGATCGGCCACCGCCTCTTCCTGCGCCCGCGTCTCCTGTTGCCGCAGCCGCCGCGCCATTGCGTCAGCGGCACGCCGCCGCCCCTCGGCCGCACGCCAGCCGTCCGTCGCGCGTGACAGCGCCGCCTGCGCGCGCGCCACGTCGTCCCCGCGCGCTGCCACCCGCTCCTCGGCCGTCAGCAGCGCCGCCGCCAGCACCATGTCGCGCTGCGAATCGAAGCAGCCGCCTGCCCGCGCCCGATACCAATCCGCCGCGCCAGCCTGCGCCGTCGCCGCCGCCTGCGTCACCGCCGCTTCTGCGTCGGCCACTGCCTGTCCCGCGGCGGCATGGTCGCGCACCGCCAGATCGCACGCGACCGCCTGCAACCGCTGCACCGCGCGCAGGCGGTGGCGCTGCCCCCGCGCCGTCATGCCGCCCCCGCCTTGACCGCCTGCATCGTCGCCGCGAACGCCACCACTTCATCGGCACCTTGCCGCAGGAACCCCGCCAGCCGCTCGCGCGCCGCCACGGCGCGGTCGATGCGCGCGTTCGATCCGGCGCGATACACGCCCGTCTCGATCATCAGCCGGTTTTCCTCGTGATCGGCGAGCAGCGCGACGATCGTCCGCATCGCCGCCGCATGATCGGGCGCCACCAGCCTTGCCGCCTGCCGGCTGACGCTGCGCGTCACGTCGATCGCCGGGAAATGCCCCTGATCGGCCAGCGCGCGCGACAGGATGATGTGCCCGTCGAGCAGCGACTTCATCACCTCGACGATCGGATCATCGACCTCGTCGGTTTCGGCCAGCACCGTCATGATCGCAGTGATCGCGCCCTGCCCGCGCACCGCGCCGCAGCGTTCCACCACCTGTGGCAAGGCCGCGAAGACGTTCGGGGTATAGGCGCGCACGGTAGGCGGCTCACCCGCCGCCAGCCCGATCTCGCGCAGCGCCATCGCCAGCCGCGTGACCGAGTCGATGAACAGCAGCACATGCTCGCCGCGCCCGCGCCAGTAATCGGCCAGCGCCAACGCCTGCTCGACCGCCCGCGCCCGCATCACCGGGCTCTCGTCCGAGGTCGCCGCGACCAACGTGAACCGCGCGCGCCGGGCGGCGGTCATCTCCCACAGCCCCGACACCTCGCGCCCGCGCTCGCCGACCAGGCAGAGGATGCAGCGGTCGCACTCGATCTGCCGCGCGAGTTGTTCGACCAGGCTGGTCTTGCCCACGCCGCTCGCCGCGAACACGCCGACGCGCTGCCCGAAGCCCAGTGTCAGCAATCCGTCGATCGCGCGGATGCCGGTGACGAGCACCTGCGAAGGATTGATCCGGTCGAGCGCCGCCGGGCCGCTCCCCGTCGTGCGAGCCGCGGCGGCGATCGCGCCGCCCCCGTCGATCGGCCGCCCCAGGGCATCGACCGCGCGCCCGGCGAACCCGTCACCGACCGGCCATCCACCCTGGCCGAGCGCCGCCGTCACCCGTGCGCCCAGCCGCAATGCCCCTGCGCTCTCCAGCGGCACCAACGTGATGCCGTCGTCGCGCGCCGCCACCACCTCGGCAACCACCGCCCGCCCACGCCCGGCATCGACCGTGCAGAGCGTGCCCAGCGCCACCTCCGGCCCATCGGCATGGAGATGCCCGGCGCCGACGGCATCGACGCGCCCGAACGCCACCACGCTGCGCACGTCCGCCAGCCGGTCGAGGAACGCGTGCTGCGTCATGCCGCCCCCCCGAGTTCGCGAAGCGCAGCCTCGAACGCCGCCCATTGCCGCGCGGGATCGATCTCGACCCGCCCCAGCCGTAGCGCGATCCGGCACGCCCCCGCCGGCAGCGCGGCGTCGCGCGTCACGGTCGCGGCGGGCAGCGCGACCGCCGCGGCGAGCGCCGCGTCGTCGGCGAAGTCGCCTGCGCTGACCGTCACCGCCACGATCGCGTGCGCGCCGATCTTCACGACCTGCTCCGCCAGCGCGCGCATGACCGGCTCCGCCCAATCGTCGCAGGCGCCGAACATTCGCGACAGCACCAGTGCCGCCAATTGCGCCGCCAGCCGGTCGGTAGCATCCAGCCGCTCGCGCCACGCTGCCTCCGCCGCTGCAATTCCCTCCGTGAGCAGCTGCAGGCGCCGCTGTTCGTCGGCGACCGCCTCGCTCCGGCCGGCGCGTCGCGCCTCGGCGATCGCCTCCCGCGCCGCCGTCGCCGCGCGCTCCGCGGCGAGCCGCTCGGCCGCCAGCAGTGCCTCGAGCGCCGCGACGCGCTCCTCCAGGGCCACCACCGATGGATCGCGCGCCGCCACCCGCTCCACCACCGCACCGCGCGGCAGGCGGTCCACCGCCAGCCCGGCGAGTTCGTGTTTGATCAGCCCGCTCATCGCCCATGCCCCGCCGCAAAGGCGCTACCCGCCGCCTGCAACAGCGATCGCCCCGCCGTCCGCTCGCCCTGCGCGACGCGCCCGGTCGCCGCCAGCAGCGCCGCCCGCGCCGCGGCGGTCATGCCGTCCTCGGCCCTGTCCGCCGCGGCGATCAGCGCGGTCATCCACACCGAGTGAGGCCCTGCGGGCTCGGGCAGATCGTCCCGCAACGCCGCCCGCACGCGCTCGCGCTCGGACTCGTCGAGCGCCGCGAGGATCGCCTCCCGATCGCTGCGCGGCAGCGCCGCCAGTTCCTTCACGAGCGCGCCCAGCATCTCAGGCCGCCGCATCGCCGGGGGCCAGCGCGGCCCGCACCCGCGCGACCATCGCCGCGCGCTCGCCATCGCTCAACCGTCGCGCCCGACGCCGCCGCACCACCGCCATACCGCCCCCCAGCACCAGCAGCGCACCGAACGCGATGCCGACCGGCGTCCAGTCGATCGACGCCCGGGCCGGCGCGTTCGCGTCGGGAGCGGGCGCGGCCACGGTCCCCGCCGCCGCTGCCACCACCGGTGAAGGCCCGACGCCGACGCGGAACACCAGTTCGTCTCCGGCGGTCTCGTCCAGCGCCACCGCGCGCGCGATCGTCTCGCGCGCGACGGCGGCATCCTCGCCATTCAGCGGTGCCGGAGTCGCGACGATCACGCGCAGCCGGAAATTGCGTCGCGCCTCGCCCTCGCTCCATCCCGCCGCGCCGTCGCCCAGCGCCGCGACCGTGACGTCGGCTTCGACTCCCGGCAGCGCCTGCGTCAGCGCCGCGCGCACCCGCGCCCGGTAATAACCGCGCACGCTGCGCTGCTCCTCCGCCTCGGGCGAGAGATCGGGCGCATCGGTGGCGCTCGCGCTCAGCACGCGCCCGCTGCCGTCCAGCACCACCACATCCCCCGCGGTCAGATCCGGCACCGCAAAGGCGACGAGCTGCTGCACCCCGGCCACGCGGGTCGCGTCGAAGCTGCGCCCGGGCTTGATGACCAGTTCCACCGCCGCCTTGGCGTTGCGACGTTCGGCGCGAAAGATCGTGCGCTCGGGCACCGCCAGATGCACGCGCGCGCTCTCCACCTCCGCGATCAGCATGATCGAGCGTTCCAGCTCGCCCTGCAACGCGCGCTGATAGTTGATGCGCTGCGCGAAGTCGGTCAGCCCCATGTCGGACTTGTTGAACAGCTCGAACCCGACCCCGCCCTTCAGCGCGACATCCGATCCCGCCACCGCCACCCGCGCGCCATCGGCCTGATCCTCGCGCACCAGCACGCTGGTGCCGCCGTCCGCCAGCCGATAGGCGATGTCCTTGGCATCGAGCTGCGCGACCACCGCCGCGACGTCGCCGGGGCGAAGCTGTGTGAACACCGGCACGTACCCGACGCACAGGAACAGGAAATAGCCGATCGCCAGCGCGCCGAAGAGCAGCGCGAACAGGATCGCGATCACCCTTGGCGAGGGTCGCCGCGCGGGGGCGGGATCGTCGCTCACAACTGCATCGTCATCAGTTCGCGATAGCCGTCGAGCAATCGCCCGCGCACCTGCATCGCCAGTTCGACCGATAGCCGCGCCTCCGCCAGCGCGAAGGTCACCTGATGCACCGGCACGCCGTCCTCCAGCGTGAAGCGCCGCACCAGATCATCCGCCGCCGCCACCTTGCTCTCCACCCCGCGCATCCCCGCGGCGAGCAGGTCGGCGAACCCCGGCCCGCCCGGCGCCGCCACCGGCGGCTGGGTGCCCAGCGTCGTCAGCACCGGCGGCGTCGCCAGCACGCCCTCGATCGCTCCCACCGGCGCCATCATGCCCGCCCCAGTTCGAGCGCGCGGGCATACATCTGCCGCTCGATCGACAGCGCGGCGAGGTTCGCCTCATAGGCACGCGACGCTCGGATCAGCAGCGTCATCTCGCCCGCCTGATCGATCGCGGGCAGGTCGACGAAGCCATCCACCCCCGCCGCCGGATCGGTCGGATCATACACCCGCCGCCGCGCGCCCGGCACGGCCTCGACCCCCAGCACCTTCACGCCCCGCGCCCCGCCCGACCGCGCCAGCGCGTTGGCGAAGGTCGCGTCCGGCCCGGAGATCACGCGCATCGCGCGATACGGCGCGCCGGACGCGGTGCGGCTGGTGTTCATGTTCGCCAGGTTCTGCGCGATGATCTGGAGCCGCTGCCATTCGACATCCAGCCCGGAACGGCTGATCGCCATCGCCTCGCTCATCACCGGCCTCCGGCGATCGCGGTGCGCGCGATGTCCAGTTCGCGCGCCATGATCTCGACCATCGCCGAATAGCGCCCGGCGGTCGCCGCTGCGGTATCGAGGTCGAGGTCGGTGCGCGGCTCGTCGGCGAAGCGCGCCACCGCCGCCGCCTCGATACGCGGCGTCACTGCGGCGATCGCCGCCGGCCCGTGCGCCGCCGCACTGCGCAGGCTATCCTCGAACGTCACCCGCGAGGCGCGAAAGCCGGGCGATCCCGCATTGGCGATGTTCGCCGCGGTCACGTCCATCCGCATCGCCAGCCCGTCGAGCGATTTGGCGAGCAACGCCGCCGAGATCGGTTCCACCGCTTCGTCTCCCCTATTGCACCAGGATGGCGGCGTGCAGCGCCCCGCCCGCCTTGATCGCCTGCAACACGCTGATGATGCCGCGCGTATCGACCCGCGCGCGCGACAGCCCCTGCACCAGATCGGCGACCGTGGTGTTCGGGAAGCTGACGACGGTGTCATGCGCGCGGTCCTCCACGGTCAGCTTGCTGTTGGTCACCACCAGGCTGCCGACATTGTCGAAATCGCTGGCGAAGCCGTTCAGGAAGCCGGGCTGCGACGCGCTGCGCTCGCCGGTGATCGTCACCTTCAGGTCGCCCTGCGCGATCACCACGCTGCTGATCCGCACGTCGCCGCCCGCCACGATCGTGCCGGTGCGTTCGTTGATGACGACGCGCGGGATACGCACTGGCTCGACCGCCACCTGCTCCAGCCGCGCCATGAAGCCGGCGAACTGCGCGCGGTCGCCGTGGAAGGCGATCCGCACCTCGTCGGCGTTGCGCACGCTGGCCACTCCGCCGCCCAGCCGGTCGTTGACCGCCGCCGCGATCCGCGTCGCGCCCTCGAAACTCGGCTCGCTCAGCACGAAGCCGACGCTGCCGTCGCTCCCCAGCAATTGCGCGTCGACCGCGGTCTCGACGGTTGCGCCGCCCTCCAGGATCGCGGTCGTCGGGAAATTGCGCTGCGTGCGGTTCAGGTCGTTCTTGAAGTCGTATCCGCCCGCCAGCACCGGTCCCTGCGCCAGCGCATAGGTCCGCTGGTCCGGCCCCAGCAGCGGCGTCATCAACAGCGTACCCCCCGCCAGACTGCGCGCATCGCCGACCGACGACACCGCGATCGTCAACCGGTCACCGACATTGGCGGAGGCGGGCAACGTCGCGGTGACGATCACCACCGCGACGTTGCGGCTGTTGATCTCCTCGTCGGCGACGGTGGTGTCCAGCCGCTGGAGCACGTTGCGCAAGGTCTGCCGCGTCACCGCGTTGCGCCGCGTGTCGCCCGATCCCGCCAGTCCGGTGACGAGGCCATAGCCGATCAGCGCATTGTCGCGCCAACCATGGAACCGGCCCAGCCCGCTCAGCGGCACCGGCGTCGCCGACGCGGGGGCCGCCGTCACCAGCAGCGCCGCCAGTGCGAGAGGAACGATCCGCGCCATCGCTCAGGCGAGCCCCAGCCAGCGGAACAGCCGCTGCACAGGTCCCGGCTTCGCGCTCCCCGCGACGAAGCCCTTGCCGTCGTACAGGATCCGCGCATCCGCGATCCGGGACGACAGCACGCGATTGTCGCCGCGCACGTCTTCGGGCCGCACCCGCCCCTCGATCCCGATCGTCGACGCCTCGCCGTTCAGCCGCATCGCCTGCCGCCCCGCGACCCACAGGTCACCGTTGGCCAGCACGCGCTGCACGCTGACCGTGATCTGCGCGACCAGCCGGTCGCTGCGCGTCACCGCGCCGCCGCCGCTATGCCCGCCGCCGAATTGCAGCGCGCCGCGCTCGTCGACCCCGCCACCCGCGATCTGCCCTCCAAGCTGCGTGCTCCGCTTCGAGTCACTGCGCGTCGCATTGCTGGATTCCGCCGTCTCGTAGACGAGCACGGTCAGCAGATCGCCCGCGACGCTCGCCTTGCGATCGCTGCCCATCGCCGACCAATTGCCGGGGCGATAGATGTCCTCCGCCAGCGGCGCGGCAAGCAGGCACAGGATCGCGATCATCGCGCTTCACTCTGCACCGGCGCGGCGAACACCCGCCCCGCGCCGTCACGCACGAAGACCCGCCCGCCGGCCCGCGCCGGCTGGAGCGCGGTGACGCGGCGCTCCACCGTCACCACGCCGTTGCGCGCGACAAGCGTCAGCGCCTCGCCCGCCGTCACCGCCGGCCGTTCAGGCACGAACGACGGCGCAGGAACCCGCGCCGCGATCGTCCGCCGAAAGCGCGTCGCCTGCACCGACTGCGCCGACACGCCCGGCACCGCACGACGCATCAGTGCCGCCAGCGCCGCCCCGCTCAGCACGATTTCGCTTCGTCCGGCGGGCAGCCGCGCGATCGCCACCGCCCCCGCCGCCCCGCGCACCTCGGGCCGCACGTCGCGCACCCGGATCGTCGCATCGGGCAGGCGCACCGCCACCGGCGTCACGTCGATCACGACCGGCGCAGCCCGTTGGCGATCGCCATCAACTGGTCGGCCGCCTGCACGATCTGCGCATTGG
The DNA here is from genome assembly GCF_036946485.1 of Sphingomonas phyllosphaerae. GTDB lineage: Bacteria > Pseudomonadota > Alphaproteobacteria > Sphingomonadales > Sphingomonadaceae > Sphingomonas > Sphingomonas phyllosphaerae_E. Next base: position 1,385,606 of record NZ_JAQIJA010000005.1, on the reverse strand, counting down.
CGGCATAGGCGCGCTGAACGAGCATCAACTGCACCATCTCGCTCGACATCTCGACGTTCGAACGTTCGACCGAGCCCTGCACCAACGTGCCCGTCCCGTCCTCGCCCGGCGCGGCGGCGCGCAGCCGGCCCTCGTCTTCGACCCGGTACAGCCCGCCGTCGAGCGCGCCGAGCGCCCCGATGTCCTCGGGCGTCACCAGCATGATCTGCCCGACCTCGACCGGCGCGGCGTCGGTGCCGGTCACCGCGCGCACCATCCCGTCACCGCCGATCGTCAGGCGGCCCGCGTCCTGCGGCACGGTGATCGCGGCCTTCAGCGGATAGCCGCTCGCCGCCGCCGCCAGCATCCCGTCCTCGCCGATCTTCAGCGCGCCGCCGCGCCACAACAACGTCTGCCCGCCCGGCCCCATCAGCTCGATGAAGCCGCGCCCCTGCACCGCCACGTCCATGTCGTGCCCGGTCGCCTGCAGATCGCCGCCCTCGTCGATCGCCGCCGCCGCCTGCGCCATCACCCCGGCCGCCGCGAACGGATCGGTCAGCGTTGCGCTCGGCACGTCCGGGTCGCCGCGCGTCGCGATGATCGAGGCGAAGCGCACATCGGCGCGCTTGAATGCCGGCGTATTGGCATTGGCGATGTTGTTCGAGATCACGTCGAGCGCGCGCTCCTGCGCCTTCAGCCCGACCGCGCCGACGTAGAAGGCGTCGCTCATCGCGCGGCCTGCCCGAAGGCGGTGATCGCCTTGCCCAGCAATTCGTCATAGACCTGGATCAGCCGCGCGCCCGTTTCGGCGCTGCGCATCGCGCCCATTATCCCGACCATCTCGTCGCCCAGCGAGACGTTCGACGCCTCCAGCGCGCCCGCGCGCACCAGCGGCGTGTCGATCGTCTCGGCCGCTCCCTCCGCGATCGCGAAGACGCCGCCGTCGATCGCGACCAGATCGGCGGCCGCGCGCTGCCTGACGACCGCGACGCGCCCGATCGGCCGCGTCCCGTCCAGCACCGTCCCGTCGGCGGATACCGTCGCCGCGCGGGCGTCGATCGTCAGGTCGCCGCCACCGCGCTGTTGCAGGACGTAACCTTGCGGGCTGACCAGATGCCCGTCGCGGTCCAGCGTGAACGCACCTTGGCGCGAATAGACGATCCGCTCGTCCGCGCGCAGCGCGAAGAAGCCGTCGCCGCTGATCGCCAGATCGAACGGGCGTGCCGTCTCGGTCAGCTTGCCGTCGCGCAGGTCGACGCGCATCCGCGCCAGCGTGGCGTCGAACAGCTCGCTCATTGCCGCGCTGCTGCGCACCTGCCGCTTGTAGCCCGGCGTCGATACGTTCGCCACGTTCTGCGCGGCATTGTCGATCCGCTGCGATGACATGCGCATCATCGCCGCGGCAGCGTCCACCAGCCCTGACATGCCCCCGGCTCCCCCGATTTCGAGCCTTAGGGGACCGGATCGCCGCCCGCCGGTCAACGCGACGACGCCGCAGGAATGGCGGCGATTGCCGCGCCGATCGCCGGAAATGGGGCAGCGCGGGGCTGGCCTTCCCGCCCGGGCCATGCTCGCGCGCATCGCGCCGCACCCAGCACCCGCCGGCAGCGGGCGAGGCCGCCTTCGGTCGATGGGTCCGTTTCCGATCCACTCGGCCGTAAACCGATCGGAATCGGCGCCCCGTGAAACCGACGCCCCGGCTTCTTACTTATGCGACGATCCCCCGCTCCGCCGCTGTAAAGGAACGAGCATGACCGAATATACCAAGACCGAAGAGGCACTGGCGAAGCTGACGCCGGAGCAATTCTACGTGACGCAGCAGAGCGGCACCGAACGCCCCGGCACCGGCGAATATCTCGGCAACAAGCGCGCCGGCATCTATGTCGACATCGTCTCCGGCGAGCCGCTGTTCGCCTCGACCGACAAATATGAGTCGCATTGCGGCTGGCCGAGCTTCACGCGCCCGATCGACGCCGCGCGCGTCACCGAACTGCACGACGCCACGCACGGCATGGTCCGCACCGAGGTGCGCTCGGCGGGGGCCGACAGCCACCTCGGCCATGTCTTCGAGGACGGGCCGCGCGATCGCGGCGGCCTGCGCTATTGCATCAACTCCGCCGCGCTGCGCTTCGTGCCGCGCGAGGAAATGGAGGCGGAAGGGTATGGCGCCTATCTCGATCAGGTCGAGGACGTGCGCTGACTTGACCTGATCGACGCGCGGCGCTTTGACGCCGCGCTTTCGATGAGGGCCCTCGATGAACGACTGGGAAGAGCGCGCGGCACGCCGCGCCGAGGAGCGCGAGCGGCGCGCGCAGGAGCGGGTCGCCAGCGCGCTCGCCCGCACCGAACAGCGCGCGGTCGACCGCGAGGCGGCGTCGCGGCAGCGCGAGGAAGCGCGCACCGCCCGCCGTGTCGAAGAGGAACAGCGCCGCGCCACGCTCGCCGAGGAACGCGGCGCGCGCCCGCGCCGTCGTCAGAGCACCGGCGCGCTCGCCCGCACCGGCGAGCAACGCACCGAGCGCGACACCCGTCACTATGCCACCGACAAGGACCCGTCGCGCATCCGCACGCTCGCCGCGCGCGGCGCGACGCCCGAGGCGCTGGCGGCGGTGTTCGGCGTGTCGGTCGCCGAGATCGCGGCGGTGCTGGCCGAGGCGTGATCTTGCCGCTACCCAGCGGCGCATGACCGACGATCGCGACGCCCGCCATAACGACAAGATGCGCCGCGTGCAGGCCGCGCGCCGTGTGATGATGGAGGGCAAGACCGTCGAGAAGGGCCTGCTGATCGTCCACACCGGCGCGGGCAAGGGCAAGTCGACCGCCGCCTTCGGCATGGCGGTGCGCGCGATGGGGCACGGGATGAAGGTCGGCGTCGTCCAGTTCGTGAAGGGCGCGATGACCACCGGCGAGAAGGCGATCTTCGACGCCTTCCCCGAGCTGATCGAGTTCCGCACGATGGGCGATGGCTTCACCTGGGACACGCAGGACCGCGCTGCCGACGTGGCGAGTGCCCGCGCGGCGTGGGACGAGGTGCAGCGGATGCTCGCCGACCCCGACATCGCGATGGTGATCGCCGACGAGCTGAACATCGTGCTGCGCTACGATTATCTGCCGGTCGACGAGGTGGTGGCGGTGGCGACCGCGCGCGCACCGATGAAGCATCTGGTCGTCACCGGCCGCAACGCCCCCGACGCGCTGATCGCGGCCGCCGATCTGGTCACCGAGATGACGCAGGTCAAACACCCTTTCCGCGCCGGCGTGAAGGCGCAGGCGGGCGTGGAGTTCTGACCTGCCGTCGCCCCGGCGTTGAGCCGGGGCCCCGCTTCTTCTTGTACGACTGGTCGAAAGCGGGACCCCGGATCAAGGCTCTCCTGAGCTTGCCGAAGGGTCCGGGGCGACGATGGGGCCGATTGACCCACGCCCCGCCCCCGGCTAGGGCGCGCGCCGCGACAGGTTCCCCCTGACCGGGGATCAAAAGGGAACGGGTGAACCCCGGCTGCCCCTGCAACTGTAAGCGGCGAGCCCGCGCGCCTCACGCCATTGGCCTTTCACCGGGCTGAGAAGGCGGCGCGCATCGGCGATGACCCGTGAGCCAGGAGACCTGCCTGTTCGTGATCGTCCTTCGCTCGGCCAGGGTGCGCCGAACGGACGGGAAGGCCGCACGGCGCAACGCCAGCGGACGGACCCAGCGTGACGATAATCGCCGCCGTGGGCGGTCGACGCCGCGAGGAAGCTCGCGCGCGGCGGCACGCCTTCGGCTTCACGTCGTCACAAGGGGTTACCGTCAATGTTCCATCGTCTCGCCGCCCTTCCGCTGCTGCTCTGCTCCACCGCCGCGCTCGCGCAGGAAGCGCCGCGCCCCGACGCCGCCGCGCCCGACACCGGCGCCGACATCGTCGTCGCCGCCAACCGCGCGCCGGTCGAGGCCGATCGCGTCACCGCCTCGGTCACCGTGCTCGACAAGACCGCGATCGACCGCGCGCAGGACCTGTCGGTCGCCGACCTGCTGCTGCGCACCCCCGGCGTCTCGCTGTCGCGCAACGGCGGCTATGGCACCAGCACCTCGCTGCGCATCCGTGGCGCCGAGTCGGACCAGACCGTCGTCGTCATCGACGGGGTGAAGATCAACGACCCGTCCTCGCCCGGCGGCGGCTATAATTTCGCCAACCTGCTGATCGGCGACGCGGCACGGATCGAGGTGCTGCGCGGGCCGCAGTCGATCCTGTGGGGCAGCCAGGCGATCGGCGGCGTCGTCAACATCGTCACGCCGCTGCCGACCGCCGCGCTCGAAGGCAGCATCGACCTCGAGGGCGGCTCGCGCGAGACGGTAAGCGCACGCGCCGCGCTCGGCGGCACCACCGGCCCGCTCGCGTGGCGCGTCGGCGCGCAGACCTTCACCACCGACGGCATCTCCGCGCTCAAGGCCGGCATCGAGCGTGACGGCTACACCAACCAGAACGTGCAAGGCCGCGCGGTGCTGACGATCGCGCCCGGCATCAGCGCCGACCTGCGCGGCTCCTACGCCAACGGCCGCAACGACTTCGACGGCTTCAGCGGCGACACTCCCGAATATGGCCTGACCCGCGAATTCGTCGGCTATGCCGGCCTCAACATCGACCTGTTCGACGCGCGGCTCCGCAATCGCTTCGGCTATGGCTATACCGACACCGACCGCGACAATTACAACCCCGACCAGGTCGAGCAGACGCAGACCTTCGCCGCGCTCGGCCGCAACCACCGCCTCGAATATCAGGGCACGCTCGCGGTGACCAAGGGCGTCGACGCGGTGTTCGGCGTCGAAAATGAGGTCAGCCGCTTCAGCACCGCCTCCTCGGACTTCGTGCCGCCATACGCGCTCGGCACCCCCGCGCGCGGCCGCGCCGAGCTGACCAGCTTCTACGGCCAGCTCAACGTCTCGCCGCTCGACGGGCTGACCCTGAACGGCGGCGTGCGTCATGACGATCACAGCCGCTTCGGCACGCAGACGCTGTTCGCGGGCGGCGCCAACTGGGTGCTGCCGACCGGCACCGTGCTGCGCGCCAGCTACAGCGAGGGCTTCAAGGCCCCGACCCTGTACCAGCTGTTTTCGGAATACGGCAATCAGGCGCTCAACCCCGAGCGTGCCAAGGGCTGGGAAGCCGGCGCCGAGCAGCGCTTCATGGACGGGCGCTTCGCGCTCGGCGGCACCTATTTCGAGCGCCGCAGCCGCGACCAGATCGTCTACACCGGCTGCAACCCAGGCAATACCGATCCGCTCTGCCTCGTGCCGGGGTCGACTACCGAGCAGCGTTTCGGTTATTACCAGAATGTCGCGCGCGCCTTCGCCCGCGGCGTCGAGGCGGTCGCGCGCGCGCAGATCGGCGAGCACCTCAGCCTCGACGGCAATTACAGCTGGGTGCTGTCGGAGGACCGCTCGCCGGGCCGCACCTTCGGCAACTGGCTGCCGCGCCGCCCGCGCGACACCGCCAACGTCTCGGCGACCTATACGTTCGCCGAGGCCGGCTCGCTCGGCGTCGCGGCGCGCTTCGCGGGCAAGTCGTTCGATAACGCCAGCAACGCCACGCGGCTCGATGGCTATACGCTGGTCGACCTGCGCGGCGAGCTGCCGCTGTCGTCGACCGTCCGGCTCTTCGCGCGCGTCGAGAATCTGTTCGACGAGCGCTACGAGACGATCGCCCGCTACGGCACGCTCGGCCGCAGCGTCTACGCCGGCCTGCGCGGGCGTTTCTGATCGCCCCGTGGTGAACAGACGGCCCCTTCCCCTCCGTCGCCCCGGACTTGATCCGGGGCCCCGCTTCTTCTTGGAGAGCGAGCGAAGAAGCGGGATCCCGGATCAAGTCCGGGATGACGGGGTGAATAGACGTCCGTCATTGCGAGCGGAGCGAAGCGATCCAGAGCCGGACCAGGACGCCCTGGATCGCTTCGCTCCGCTCGCAATGACGGCCCTCCACCGGAGCCACGCCACCCGAAGGCCGCTGCCATGACCCTCATTCCCGTCCCCGACGGCCCCGCCGTCGTCGCCTGCAACAGCTGCCGCCACTCCGCCACCACCCGCGACGGCGCGGACGGCCGCCGCGGCGGCGCGGCGCTCGCCGCCGCGCTCCGCTCGGTCCAGTCGCGCGATCCGATCCTAGAAAACATCGCCGTGCAGGAAATGCCCTGCCTCTTCGCCTGCGACCGGCATTGCACGATCCACCTGCGCGCGCCCGGCAAGATCGGCTATGTGCTCGGCGGCTTCACCCCCGACGAGAGTGCCGCGAACGCGATCATGACCTTCATGCGCCATTATGTCGAAAGCGCCACCGGACAGGTCCCCTATGCGCTCTGGCCCGACGGCGTGAAGGGCCATTTCATCGTCCGCGTGCCGCCCGCCGGTCAGGTGGTGGCATAATGCGCTTCGACAGCGTCGCCGCGTTCGATGCCGCGCTCGCGGAGCTTCCTGCGCCCGACGCGGCGGTGCGCGCGGCGGCGGCGGCGCGACAGGCGCGACTGACCAAGCCCGCCGGGTCGCTCGGCCGCCTCGAAGAGATCGCTTTGTTCATGGCGGCATGGCAGCGCGACTCCCGCCCGCGGCTCGACGACGGCCGCGTGGTGATCTTCGCGGGCAACCACGGCGTCGCCGCGCGAGGGGTCAGCGCCTTTCCCCCTGCCGTGACCACACAGATGGTCGCCAACTTTCGCGAGGGCGGCGCGGCGATCAACGCGCTCGCCGCCGCCGCCGGCCTGTCGCTGACCGTCGTGCCGCTCGCGCTCGACCAGCCGACCGGCGACATCACGCAGATGCCCGCGATGAGCGAGGCCGAATGCCTCGACGCGCTCGATGCCGGCGCGGCGGCGGTGCGACCGGGCACCGACCTGCTGATCCCCGGCGACATGGGGATCGGCAACACCACCCCCGCCGCCGCGCTGTGCGCCGCCAGCTTCGGCGGCACCGGCGCGGACTGGGTCGGCCCCGGCACCGGTGTCCACGGCGCGGCGCTCGCCGCCAAGGTCGCCGCGGTCGACGCCGCGCTCGCTCGTCATGCCGATGCGACCACCCCGTTCGAGCGCCTCCGCCGGCTGGGCGGGCGCGAGATCGCGGCGATCGCGGGCGCGATACTTGCCGCGCGCCACGCGCGGATCCCGGTGCTGCTCGACGGCTTCATCGTCGGCGCCGCGCTCGCCCCGCTCGCCGCCGCGCGCCCGCGGATCGTCGACCATTGCCTTGCGGGACATGTCTCGGCCGAACCGGGTCATACCCGGCTGCTCGACCGGCTCGGGCTTGCGCCGCTGCTCCACCTCGACATGCGGCTGGGCGAGGCGAGCGGCGCGGCGGTCGCCGCCAGCCTCGTCCGCGCCGCGCTGGCCGCGCACGACCAGATGGCGACCTTCGATCAGGCGGGGGTGGCGGAGGCGTGAGCGCCGCGCGCACCGTCCACCTGCTGCGCCACGGCGCGACGGTGCAGCCGGGGCTGTTGCTCGGACACGTCGACGTCGCGGTGACGCCGCAAGGCATCGCCGATTGCGTCCGCGTCGCCGCCGGGGTGGCGTTCACGCAGGTGGTCAGCTCCGATCTGTCACGCGCCGCCGATTGCGCCGCCGCGCTCGGCGCGCCGGTCCGCCACGATGCGCGCTGGCGCGAACTCGATTTCGGCGCATGGGACGGGTGCGATCCGGCCACGCTCCCCGCCGACGCGCTGGCGGCCTTCTGGCGCGACCCCGATCGCCACCCGCCTCCGGAAGGTGAGCGCTGGTCGACGCTGGTCGCGCGCGTGACGGACGCGCTGGCGGACCTTCCCGACGCCACGCTGGTCGTCACCCACGGCGGCGCGATCCGCGCCGCGCTCGCCAGCGCCTGCGGGTTCGACGCGAGGCAGGTGTGGGCGTTCGACCTGCCCTGCGCCGCCTTGCTGACGCTGCGGCTGTGGCCCGACACCGCGCAAATCGTCCGGCTGACGACGTAACCGCCGACTCAAGTCGGTCCGGCTCACCGCTGCAGCCGGGGTCGCTGCGCTATCATTCCGGACACGCCCGATTCGCCTTCGCGAAGACGATCGTTGATCGGAAAACGGCTCTTGGCGTATCATATCTACGCCCCTGGAGAACGGCCATGCTGAGCGCGATGATAATGATGGCGGCAATGCACCCCTCCAGCCCGCCGGCCGAGCGCCCAGCCGCCTGTTCCAAATCGAGCCTCGCGAAGCAGCCGCCAGCGGACACGCTCCAGCGTCTTGATGATTTCAGAGCCAAGCTGACGGCGACCGATCGCCAACGCCTCGACCGGGCACTTCCCCGAAACGCCGATGGCGGCATTGCACAATGCGATGCGGCCGAGGGCAGCCGCGCGTCCTGCGAGGCAGCGGCCTATATGCCGGCCCTGCGTACCACAGGTCTGATGCCGAGGTTTCTCGCAACCATCTGTCCGAAGCCATAGCCCTCGCGTTCTTTCAGACGAAGGTCTGCCTGGCGGCGCGGACGTTTCCGTCGGGATCAAGAACGGCAACGGCCTCGCTTGCCCCTTCCCGCGCCGAAGCCAGGACTGCGATCGCTAATGCACTTGACAGCTTGCCTAAGGACGTCAAAAGCCGATTACAGATGTAGTCGCCGGCAACGCAGGCTAAGGCGTCGCCCGCCCGCAGCGCAAGTCAGCGCGACCGGACTGAACCCATGACCCGCCTCTGGCTCGCCTTCGCCTTCCTGACCCGCCTGCCCGTGCCGCGCACCACTGGCACGCCGCAGGATTTCGCGGCGGCGATCCGCTATTATCCGCTGGTCGGCGCGGTGATCGGCGCGGTGGTCGCGGGCGCGGCGTGGCTCGGCGCGCGGCACGATCCGTGGACCGGCGCGCTCGCCGGGCTGGTCATGTGGGTCGCGGTGACCGGCGCGCTCCATCTCGACGGGCTCGGCGATGTCGCGGACGGCGTCGGTGCCGCGCACGGCGACCGCACGCGGTTGCTCGCGGTGATGCGCGATCCGCATGTCGGCAGCTTCGCGGTCGTCGCGATCGCGCTTCAGCTCCTCGCCAAGCTCGTCCTGCTCCACGCGCTGGCCGGCGATTGGCGGGTGGCGCTCATCCCCGTCGTCGCACGGATCGCCCCCCTTGGATGGGCGCGCTGGCTGCCCCCGCTCGGCAGCGGCCTCGGCGCGCAGGTGGCGAGTGCGGTCCGCGCGCGCGACCTGGGCGGCTGGCTCGCGCTGCTCGCGCTGGCGGTGATCGCTGCCCCGCCGCTGCTCGCGGCACCGTTGATCGTCGCGGCCTATGGCGTGTGGTGCCGCCACCGGCTCGGTGGGGTCAACGGCGATGCGCACGGCGCGGGGATCGAACTCGTCGAAAGCGCGCTGCTCGCCGCGCTACTCTGCGGCTGACCCGCGCGCGACCGCCAGCAGCGCGTCCAGATCCAGGTGCCGCTCCAACGCGTCTGCGATCGCGTCCAGCGCGGCATCGACCGAGGCGGCATGATCCGGCCCGGCCCCCGCCGCCGCCAACCACGCGCGCCGCTGCGCCGCCAGCCCGAACAGCCCGTGGACATAGGTGCCCGCGACCAGTCCGTCGGCGCTCGTTGCGCCATCGCGCCGCCCGTCGTCATAGTGCGCCACCGGCCGCACCGTATCGGGGCCGGTCGTCGCACCGAGGTGCATCTCATACCCCTCGAACGCCGCCCCGCGCGCCACCCCGCGCACCTCGCGCAGCATCTTGTCGCCACCAAGCACGGTATCGACCGCCAGCAATCCCAGCCCCGCCACGCTCCCCGCCGGCCCCTCCAGCCCCAGCGGATCGGCGACCGTCCGCCCCAGCATCTGATACCCGCCGCACAGCCCCAGCACCGCCCCGCCCCGGCGCCGATGCGCGATCAGGTCGATGTCCCAGCCCTGTTCGCGCACGAAGGCGAGGTCGGCGATCGTCGCCTTCGATCCGGGCAGCACCACCAGCGCCGCCTCCGCAGGTAACGGAGCGCCCGGCGGAATCATCGCCACCTCGATCGCGGGATCGAGCCGCAGCGGATCGAGGTCGTCGAAATTGGCGATGTGCCGCGTCACCGGACACGCCACCAGCACCCGCCCGCCCGGCCGCGTGCGCGGTCGCTCCAGCACCACCGCATCCTCGCTCGGCAGCCGTGCCGCCTCCGCCAGCCACGGCACGACGCCGAAGCCGCGCCACCCGCTGCGCTGTTCGATCGCGCGATAACCGTCGTCGAACAGCGCCGGATCGCCGCGGAAGCGATTGATGATGAACCCGCGCACCATCGCCGCATCCTCGGCGTCGAGCACCGCGCGCGTCCCGACCAGCGAGGCGATCACCCCACCGCGATCGATATCGCCGACCAGCACCACCGGCACCCCGGCGGCGCGCGCAAAGCCCATGTTCGCGATATCTCCGGCGCGCAGGTTGATCTCGGCCGGCGATCCCGCCCCCTCGATCAGCACCAGATCGGCCTGCCGTTCCAGCGCGCTGAAGCTCTCCAGCACCTCGCCCAGCAACCCCTCCCGCCCCTCGCGCCACCGCGCCGCCGCCAGCGTGCCGCGCATCCGCCCGCGCACGATCAGTTGCGAGGTCCGGTCGCCCTGCGGCTTGAGCAGCACCGGGTTCATGTCGACATGCGGCGCGACCCGCGCGGCGATCGCCTGCGTCGCCTGCGCGCGCCCGATCTCGCCGCCCTCCGCGGTAACGGCCGCATTGGTGGACATATTCTGTGGTTTGAACGGGCGCACCGTCAGCCCGCGATTGGCATAGGCGCGGCACAGCCCTGCGACCAGCACCGACTTGCCGACATCGGAGCCGGTCCCCTGCAGCATCAGCTTGCCCATGCCGCTATCCCCGCCAGAACCCACAACAATGCGCACGCGCGGCCGTAGACCGCCAACGCCCGCCGCACATCATCCGCGCTCGCCGTCAGCCGCCCGTCGCCGATCCACGGCTTGTCCGCGACCACGCCGTCATAGGCGATTGGCCCTGCGAGCCGCAGCCGGAGCACCCCCGCCATCGCCGCTTCGGTCCAGCCCGCGTTGGGCGAGGCATGGTTGCGCGCATCGCGCCACATCACCCGCCAGCCCCCGCCGCCGGCCACGCAGATCAGCACCGCCCCGACGCGCGCCGGGATCCAGTTGGCGAGGTCGTCCAAGCGCGCCGCCGCCCAGCCGAAGTCGCGCCAGCGGTCCTCGCGATGCCCGATCAGGCTGTCGGCGGTATTGATTGCCTTATACGCCCACAATCCGGGTAAGCCCCCGACCAGCAACCAGAACAGCGGCGCGGCGATGCCGTCGCAAAAGCTCTCCGCGAGACTTTCGATCGCCGCGCGCGCGACCCCCGCGTCATCCAGCGCCGCGGTGTCGCGCCCGACAATCATCGCCACCGCGCGCCGCGCCGTGGGTAGATCGCCGCGCGCGAGCGCCGTCGCGACCGGCCGGACATGCTCGTAGAGGCTCCGCTGCGCCAGCCCCGGCCACGCCAGCAGCGCCACCCCGCCCCAGCCGAGCCCAAGCCCCCGCACCCCGCGTTCGGCAAGCATTGCGACGAGCGCGGTCGAGGCCACCACGATCGCGATGGTCACGATGCCGAGTAGCCGACGCGGCAACCCCGGCCGGTTCCAGCGGCTCTCCAGGACGCCGATTACCCGCGCGATCCCGCCGACCGGGTGCCCGATCCGCGCGTAGAGCCACGCCGGCCATCCGACCGCGACGTCGATCGCCAGCGCCGCCAGCGCGACCGGCTCAGCCATTGTCAGCCAAAGCGGCTTGCAACCGGTCGATCTCGGCACCCGGCAGGCCGAACCGCAGCCGGTCCGGCCGCTCCTCGAATGGTCGCGTCAGGATACCGGCGGCGGCGAGCCGCTCGAACATCGCACCCGCGCCTTCGCCCTCGACCAGCCGGAACAGCGGACACGCTCCCCGCGCGATCATCCCTTTTCCGGCGAGCAGGGCATCGAGCTTCACCGCCTCCGCCACCAGCCGCAACCGCATCCGCTCCGCCCATGCGACGTCGCGATACGCCGCCGCGCCATAGGCCAGCGCGGTTGCCGACACCGGCCAGTCACCCAGCAGCGCCGCGACCCGCGCCACTACCGATCGCGAGCCGCCCACGAATCCGAGCCGCACTCCGGCCAGCCCATAGAACTTCCCGAACGACCGCAGCACCACGACCGGATCGTCCGCGCGCAGCAGCGGCAGCACGCTCGTCCCCGCCACCGCATCCGCAAATGCCTCGTCGACGATCAGCATCCCGCCCCGCGCACCCAGCGTCCGCGCCACCGACAGCAACACGTCGGGCGCGATCAGCCGCCCGTCGGGGTTGTTCGGGTTGGCGAGCAACACCGTTCCGCCGCCCGCGGCAACCTCGCCGATCCGCTCCGCCGCAATCACCTCCGCCCCCGGCAAGGCGTCGCGATGCGTGCGATAGCAGGGCGTTACCACATGCCACGGCCGCGGCAGATCGAGCGTCGCCAGCATCCGCAGCGCCAACTCGCTCCCAGGCACCGCCGCCAGCGCCCCAGCAAAGCCGAACGCCGCCTTCGCCGCCGCCAGCAACCCCGCCAGCGCTTCCCCGGAGGGCAGCCGGTGCTGATCGACCGCCAGCCCGGCTGGCGGTGTCCACGCATAGGGATTGATCCCGGTCGACAGGTCCAGCCACGGGCGCGGCGCATCGGGATACAGCCGGGCCGCGGCCTCGATACGGCCGCCATGAAAGGTCAGATCGCGCGACATAAACCTCGAATTGCGGCAAGGCCGGCTCCATCGGCAATCGCGTATCGACAGGCAAGGACCAAGATGACCGACGATCCCTGGCAGATTCGGCTGGTGCTGGGCGGCGCGCGCTCAGGCAAGAGCCGCCATGCGCAGGCGTTGGTCGAGGCGTGCGCCGCGCCGTGGCGCTTCGTCGCTACCGCACAGGCGTTCGATGCCGAGATGGCGGAGCGGATCGCCCAACACCGCGCCGACCGAAGCGACGCGTGGCAGACGATCGAGGCACCGCTCGCGCTGCCCGAGACGATCGCGGCGGTCGCGGACGGCGTGCTGCTGGTCGATTGCCTTACGCTCTGGACCTCGAACCTGCTGCTCGCCGAGGCCGATATCGAGGCCGCGACCGACGCACTGGTCGCCGCGCTGACGGGATCGGCGGCACGGATCGTGCTGGTGTCGAATGAAGTCGGCTGGGGGATCGTCCCCGACAACGCGCTCGCGCGGCGCTTCCGCGATGTGGCGGGCCGGGTCAACCAGCGCGTCGCCGCCGCCGCCGATCGCGTCGACCTGCTGGTGGCGGGCTTACCTATGTCATTGAAATAGACCGCGTTGACAATGCGGCTCCCGCCCCGCAGCCTGACGGGCGAAAAGACAGGGAGGTGAGGATGGAGATCGGACGCCGCACGCTTATCGCGGCCGCGCCGTTGCTGGCCGCGGGTGGCGCCTGCGCGCAGTCGTCGCAGCGCAAGCTCGGCTATGCGATCGTCGGGCTCGGCGGCTACGGCCTCGGGCGAATCATTCCCGAGTTCAAGAATTGCGCGCACAGCCGGCTGGCGGCAGTGGTCAGCGGCGACCCGGCGAAGGCGAAGAAGGTCGCCGCAGAATATGGCCTGTCGGACAAGGCGATCTATTCCTACGCCAATTTCGACAGCATCCGCGACAATCCGGACGTTGACATCGTCTATGTCTGCCTGCCCAATTCGATGCACGCCGAGTACACGATCCGCGCTGCCAAGGCCGGCAAGCATGTGATGTGCGAGAAGCCGATGGCGGTGTCGGTCGCCGAATGCGAGGCGATGATCGCGGCGTGCAAGGCCGCCAACCGCAAGCTGATGATCGGCTATCGCTGTCATTTCGAGGCGACGAACATCGCCGCGATGCGGCTCGCCAAGCAGCCCGACACCGGCAAGATCCGTTACGTCCGCTCCGAACACGGCTTCACCGCCGGCAATCCGGATGCGTGGCGGTTGAAAAAGGCGTTAGCGGGCGGCGGCTCGCTGATGGACATGGGGGTCTACAGCCTGCAAGCCGCGCGCTACATGACCGGCGAGGAGCCGATCGCGGTCACCGCGCGCGAGTCGACCGACCGCAACGACCCGCGCTTCCGCGAGGTCGAGGACATGATCGAGTGGACGCTCGAATTCCCCTCCGGCGCGATCGCGGGCTGCCAGTCGATGTATTCGGCCAACCAGAACCACATCCTGCTGATGGGCAGCAAGGGCCGCGTCGAGCTGGAACCCGCCACCCGCTACGACGGCAACCATCTATGGACCGGCCGCGACGGACGCGAACAGGAAGTCACGCCCCCGCCCGGACCCGGCAAGACGCAGTTCGCCGGGCAGCTCGACCATCTGTCGCAATGCGTGATCGACGGACGCGAACCGATCGTGTCGGGCGAAGAGGGCCTGCGCGACATGCGGATCGTCGAAGCGATCTACCGCTCCGCACGCGAGGGCAGGACGATCCGGTTGGTTTAATCCCGACCGACCTGGATCCGGCACCTCTCCGCTTCCGTCATCCCGGACTTGATCCGGGATCCCGCTTCTTCTTCCTTCTGACGGCAAGAAGAAGCGGGGCCCCGGATCAAGGCTCTCCTGAGCTTGTCCAAGGGTCCGGGGCGACGAACAGGATGGGTGACCGGGTTGAAAACAACGCCGACTCGTCGCGAGCGTAGCGAAGCAATCCGGGGCCGGGCGCGCGACGCTCGAACGGGAGGCAGGCTTCAGGCGGCCGCGGGGTCCATCAGCCACGCACGCGCCGCCTGCGCATCGTCGAACAGCGTCATATATGGCTGCTTCATCACGCGACGCACCTGCGCGCGCAGCACCGGGGAGACCGCCACCATCGCGATGCGGCTCGCCCTCGGAAACGGCCGCATGTGCTCCGCCAGCGCCGCCAGCGTCTCCTGCATCTGCGCGCCGCACGCGCTCATGTCGATCATCAGGCGGTGACCGGGCCGGACGCGTTCGTCCAGAAAGCGGCGCATCAACTCGTGCTTGTAGGCCAAAACGTCGGCGGGGGTGAACGTCCGGTGCCAGCGGATCTCCAGCAGGTCCGCCGTGGGATCGAATTGCAACGAATACATGGTCGCGGCCATGGCAGGTGCAGGTTTCCAGTCGATGAAGACGCCGCCCGTGTCGATCCGACCGTGCCGTGCACGCTCGCCGCACAGATCGAGGCGCGCGCCGGCACCGCCGGCCGGTGGAGGAAGCGCCGACCGCGACCACCGCCACGCTGTCCGGCCTGCCGGCGTACACCAGGCTGGCAGGACTGCCTCGCTCCGCTCGCACCGACGCCCCACCCGAATTTGCCCGTCCGCGCCCACGCTGCTAACCGCGCGCCGACTCCCTTATTCCTTGAAGGACCGCGCGCATGATCCCCCGCTACTCCCGCCCCGACATGGCTGCGATCTGGGAGCCGGAGGCGCGCTATCGCATCTGGTTCGAGATCGAGGCGCACGCCACCGACGCGCTGGCCGAACTGGGCGTGGTCCCGAAGAGCGCCGCCGAGGCACTGTGGAAATGGTGGGCGACCAACCCGCGGATCGACGTCGCCGCGATCGACGCGATCGAAGCGGTGACCAAGCATGACGTCATCGCCTTCCTGACCTGGGTCGCGGAGCAGGTCGGCGACGAGGCGCGCTTCATGCACCAGGGGATGACCTCGTCGGACGTGCTCGACACCACCCTGTCGGTGCAGCTCGCGCGCGCCTCGGACATCCTGCTCGCCGACATCGACCGGCTGCTTGAGGTGCTGGAGCGCCGCGCCAAGGAGCACAAGCTGACCCCGACGATCGGGCGCAGCCACGGCATCCATGCCGAGCCGGTCACCTTCGGGCTCAAGCTGGCGCAGGCGCATGCCGAATTCCGCCGCAATCGCGCCCGGCTCGCGATGGCGCGCGAGGACATCGCCACCGCCGCGATCTCGGGCGCGGTCGGCACCTTCGCCAACGTCGACCCGCGCGTCGAGGCGCATGTCGCCGCCAAGCTCGGGCTGGCGATCGAGCCCGTCTCGACGCAGGTCATCCCGCGCGACCGGCACGCCATGTATTTCGCGACGCTGGGCGTGATCGCCAGCTCGATCGAGCGCCTCGCCACCGAAGTCCGTCATCTTCAGCGCACCGAGGTGCTCGAAGCCGAGGAATATTTCTCCCCGGGGCAGAAGGGTTCGTCGGCGATGCCGCACAAGCGCAACCCGGTGCTGACCGAAAACCTCACCGGCCTGGCCCGGATGGTGCGCGGTTACGTCACGCCGGCCCTCGAGAACGTCGCCTTGTGGCACGAACGCGACATTTCGCACTCCTCGGTGGAGCGCTACATCGGCCCGGACGCGACGATCACGCTCGATTTCGCGCTCGCGCGGCTCACCGGGGTGGTCGACAAATTGCTCGTCTATCCCGAGCGAATGCAGAAGAACCTCGACCGGATGGGCGGGTTGGTCCATTCGCAGCGCGTGCTGCTCGCGCTGACGCAGGCCGGCGTCAGCCGCGAGGACGCCTATCGCCTCGTCCAGCGTAACGCGATGAAAGTGTGGGAGTCGGACGGCCAATTGTCGTTGCAGGAGCTGCTCAAGGCCGACCCCGAAGTCACCGCCGCGCTGTCGACCGCCGAGATCGACGAGAAGTTCGACCTCGGCTATCACTACCGCCATGTCGACACGATCTTCGACCGCGTGTTCGGCGGCTGACGCTGATCGTCATCCCGAACTTGATCCGGGAACCCGCTTTTCTCACCGACACGATGAAGAAGCGCGGCCCCGGATCAAGGCTCTCCTGAGCTTGTCGAAGGGTCCGCGGGCGACGGAGCAGGGATCAGCACCGAACCGGCCAACCGATGTGACGGTTAACTTTCAATCACTTCCAACGATGCAATTTGTGCAAGTGCGAATGCGTTGTTCGATTATTGCGCGAGTGAGCAATAAACTCCATTTGCCCGTTCGCCGGTATGACCCGGCAAACGGAGACCAACCCCATGCGTATGTTCGAAACCGCGGCCAGCACCGTGCTGGTTCTCGCGGCTCAGGCGCTGGTGGTCGGCGTCGTGTTCACCACGCTCTGACCCATCGGCATACCGCCCCTCTGACGGGGGGCGGATCGCCGCTTTTCTCCGCCTCATGAAAGTGCTGGGCGCCGTTCTCGCCGGTGGCCGCGCGACCCGGTTCGGCAGCGACAAGGCGCTGGCCGCCCTCGACGGACGCGCGCTGCTCGATCATGCGATCGCCAGCCTCACCCCGCATTGCGACACGGTCGTCGTCGTCGGCCGCACCGAGGCGCCGGTCACCTGCATTCCCGACCTGCCGCTCTCCGATTTGGGACCGCTCGGCGGTATCGCGGGGGCGCTCGCCTATGCGGCCGATCACGGCTTCGATGCGGTGCTCACCACCGCCTGCGACACGCCCTTCCTGCCTGATGAGATCATCGCCGCGCTCCGCACCGCCGCACCGGCTTATGCGGCGGAAGCGCCGACCGTCGGCCTATGGCCTGCCTCTCTCGCGGCGGCGCTGCTCGCGCACCTGCTCGCCGACAAGCCCCACGCGATCCGCTGCTGGGCGGAGACGATCGGGGCGGCGGCGGTCTTGCCGGCCGTGGTGCTCGCCAACATCAACACCCCGGACGATCTCACCAACCTATCGTCATCCCGGACTTGATCCGGGATCCCGCTTTTTCTTTCCACATGAAAGAAGTAGCGGGGCCCCGGATCAAGGCTCTCCTGAGCTTGTCGAAGGGTCCGGGGCGACGGAACGAGGTCGACGTACCTACTGATACCCGCCCTCTTCCTCGCGTTCCTCGGCGGCTTCTTCCTGCGCCTCTTCCATCGCCTGCGCCTGATCCTCGTCGTCGTGCGTCTCGGGGTCGGTCATCATGGTCGCATCTCCTTGCCCGCCACCAACCGACCGACCGCCCAAGCGATCCCCGCTATTTTAGCGCGCGCCGCACCGCCGGCACGATCCGCCGGACGATGATCGCGACCCCGCGCGGATCGGGGTGCAGCCCGTCCGCCTGGAACAGCGCCCGCCGCCCCGCCACGCCGTCGAGGAAGAACGGATACAGCGCCACGCGATGCTTCTTCGCCAGCGCCGGATACATGCCTTCGAACGCGCGCGCATAATCGCCGCCCATGTTCGGCGCGGCGCGCATCCCGGCGAGCAGCACCGGAATGTTCCGCGCGCGCAACTCGGTCAGGATGCGGTCGAGGTTCGCCTGCGCCTGCGCGACAGGCAGCCCGCGCAGCATGTCGTTCGCACCCAGCTCGACGATCACCAGATCGGGCCGCGCCTTCAGCCCGCGCAGCCCCCAGCGCAGCCGCGCGCGCCCCTGCGCCGCGGTGTCGCCCGCCACCCCGCCGTTGCGCACCGTCGCCGCCACGCCCTGCCGCCGCAACTCGGCCTGCAACTGCGCGGGAAAGCCCTGCGCCGGCGGCAGGCCATAGCCCGCCGTCAAACTGTCGCCGAACGCCCATATCAGCGGTGCGCGCGGGTCGGCCGCGGCCGGCGCGGCGAGCAACAGCAGCAGGATCGGATGGACAAGCCACCACCACCCTCCGTATCGACGTGTTCGTGACCGGCCTTCCATCCGCTTCAGATAGCGTACCAATCCGCGCGCGCAACGTGCGCCTCGCTCTCGGCAAGCCGCCCGCGCGCGTCGACATCCTCCACGGCATCGACCTGACGGTCGAGACCGGCGAGACCGTCGCGCTGCTCGGCGCGTCGGGATCGGGCAAGTCGTCGCTGATGGCGGTGCTCGCCGGGCTGGAGCGGCCCAGCGCGGGTGAGGTCGAGGTGGTCGGGCTCGACTTCACCGCGCTCGACGAGGATGCGCTGGCGGTCGCGCGACGCGGGCGGATCGGGATCGTGTTGCAGGCCTTCCACCTGCTCCCGACGATGACCGCGCTCGAAAATGTCGCGGTGCCTCTGGAGCTTGCCGGCGAACCCGACGCCTTCGACCGCGCGCGTGCCGAACTGGCGGCGGTCGGACTCGCGGCGCGCACCGGCCATTATCCCGCGCAGCTCTCCGGCGGCGAGCAACAGCGCGTCGCAATCGCGCGTGCCTTGGTCGGACGGCCCGCGCTGCTGTTCGCCGACGAGCCGACCGGCAATCTCGACACCACCACCGGCGCAGCGATCATGGACCTGCTGTTCGCGCGCGCTGCGAGCGGGGGAACGACGATGCTGGTCATCACCCACGACCCCGCGCTCGCGGCGCGCTGCGCGCGCGTCGTCGAGCTGGCCGACGGCCGCATCGTCACCGATACGCCGCGCGCGTGAGCATTGCTGCCACCCTCGCCTTCCGCGACCTGCGCCGCGGCGGACGCGGGTTGCTGTTGCTTGCGATGTGCCTGTTCCTCGGCACCGCCGCGCTGGCCGGGATCGGCAGCCTGTCCGCCGCGATGCTCGCCGCGCTCGATGCGCAGGGCCGCGCGATGCTGGGCGGCGATGTCGAGCTGGTCGTCTCGCAACGCCGCGCCACGCCGGCCGAGCTGGCCGCCTTCACCGCCGCCGGCCCGGTCGCGGAGGTCGTGTCGCTGCGGGCGATGGCGCACAAGGGCGAGCAGGACACATTGGTCGAGTTGCGCGGCGTCGACGATCGCTGGCCGCTGGTCGGGGGCTTCCGGCTCGCGCCCGGCGCGCTCGCCACGCGCCCGCATGGCGCGCAGGTCGCGATCGCGCCCGCGCTCGCCGACCGGCTCGGCGCGCGCGTCGGCGACACGATCCGGCTCGGCACGCAGCCGTTCCGGGTCATCGGGCTGATCGCGGAGGAACCCGACCGGCTCGGCGCGGGCTTCTCGCTAGGCAGCCCGGCGCTGGTCGACATGGCCGGGCTCGACGCGAGCGCGCTGCTCCAGCCCGGCAGCCTGTATCGCAGCGGCTATCGCATCGCGCTCCCCGATCCCGCCCGCGCCGAGGCGACCGGCAAGCGGCTTGCCGCGCGCTTTCCCGGCGCCGGCTGGACCCCGCGCACCACCGAGAACGCCGGGCGCGGGCTGCGCGGCGGGATCGCGACGCTCGGACAATTCCTGCTGCTCGTCGGGCTCGCCGCGCTTGCGATCGCCGGGGTCGGGGTCGGCAGCGGGGTGACCGCCTATCTCGCCGCGCGCACGAAGATGGTCGCGACGCTCAAGGTGCTCGGCGCACGCTCGACGCTGATCGCCCGGCTGTTCCTGATCGAGCTGGCGCTGGTCGGCGCGGCCGGGATGCTGCCCGGGCTGGCGCTCGGCGCGGCGGTGCCGTGGATCGTGGCGCGGGTCGCGGGCGAGGCGCTGCCGATCACGCCGCGGCTGGCGCTCTACCCGCTCCCGCTCGTCACCGCCGCCATGCTCGGCACGTTGGTGGCGTGGCTGTTCGCGCTCCCCGCGCTTGCGCAAGCACGCCGGGTCCCCGCCGCTACCTTGTTGCGCGACGCGCTGGCCGACACCGGCCGCCCGTCGTGGCGCGTGCTCGCGCCGATGGCCGCGTTGCTCGGGGCGTTGGTCGGGCTGGCGGTCTGGTCGGCGGCCGACCATGTGCTCGCCGCCGGCTTCGTCGCCGCGATCGCCGGGCTGGTGCTGCTGCTGTGGATCGTCGGGATCGCGCTGCGCCGCCTGCTCGCACGACTGCCCCGGCCGCGTGCGCCGCTGCCGCGACTGGCGCTCGCCAACCTCCACCGCCCCGGTGCCGCGACCGACCGGCTGGTCGTCGCGCTCGGGCTCGGCTTCTCGCTGTTCGTCGCGCTGACGGTCATCGACGCCAGCCTGTCCGCCGAACTCGCCGGCAGCGCCCCCGCACGCGCGCCCCGCTTCTTCGCCGCCGACGTCCCTGCCGAGGAAGCCGCCACCTTCCGCAGCGCCGTCCTGACCGCCGCCCCCAATGCGCGGATCGAGGCGGTGCCGTCGCTGCGCGGCGCGATCGTCGCGATCAAGGATGTCCCGACGACACGGCTCAAGACGCTCCCCGCCGACGCCTGGGTGCTGCGTGGCGACCGCACGCTGACCTGGTCGGCGACCGTCCCGCCGCGCAATCAGGTCGTCGCCGGCCGCTGGTGGCCCGCCGATTACCGCGGCCCGCCGCTCGTCTCGATCGAGGATCGTGCCGCGCAGGCGCTGAGCCTGAAGATCGGCGATACGATCACCGTTTCGGTGCTCGGCGTCGACGTGCCGGCGCGGATCGCGGCCTTGCGCAAGATCGACTGGAAGGGGCTCGGGCTCAACTTCGCGATCGTCTTCTCGCCCGGCTATATCGAGGAAGCGCCGCACAGCCTGCTCGCCAGCGTCTACGCCCCGCCCGCGCGCGACGGTGCGGTCGCGCGCAGCGTCGCGCGCGCGATGCCTGCGGTCACGCTGATCCGCACCGGCGACGTGATCGGGCAGGTATCGGCACTGCTCGGCCAGATCGCGACCGCGGTGCGCGTCGCCGCGGCGGCGACGGTGCTCGCCGGGCTCGCGGTGCTGATCGGCGCGGTCGCCGCGTCCGGGCGCGCGCGCCGCTACGATGCGGTCGTGCTCAAGCTCCTCGGCGGCAGCACAAGGCAGGTGCTGGCGGCGCAGGCGATCGAATATGCGCTGCTCGCCGCCTTGCTGTCGGCGGTGGCGCTGGTGGCGGGCGGCGCGGCGGGCTGGTACGTCGTGACGCACGTCTTCGACATGGCCTTCGCACCCGACGCGCTGCGCGTCGCGGCGACTTTGGGGCTGGCGAGCGCGGTGACGATCGGGATCGGCATCGCCGGCAGCATCCCGGCGCTGCGCGCGCGCCCGGCCCAGATGCTGCGGACGCTTTAGAACCGATCGACCTTCAGGCTTACAAGGCGTAGGGGAGAGGGGTTTTCACGCGGAGGCGCGGAGGGCGCAGAGATGTTGCGCGCGCCGCATCCGCAGCGATCCGGATCACAGAGTTGCGCGTGCCCCGCGCGGTACAACTCCGCGTCCTCCGCGCCTCCGCGTGATCCAACCCTGCTTCTGACGCCCAGCGCGCCAAAGTCGAATGTCGATCGGTCCCAGGTGCCTCCCGCAGTATCACCTTGCACCGTCGCCCCGGACTTGATCGAGGGCCCCGCTTCTTTGGCAACGGTCGTAGGTTAGCGGGACCCCGGATCAAGGCTCTCCTGAGCTTGTCGAAGGGTCCGGGGCGACGGCGATGGGGACGGCTCGATCAGCGTCAGCACGTTGACGATCAACCCGCGCATCGCCGCATGGGCGCCATCGGCATCCCCGGCGAGGATCGCGTCCCGCACGGCGGTGTGCTCGGCGATATTGGCGGTCCGACCCGCGATCTGGTTGGTGAAGCGGATCGAGGTGCGCAGCGCGGTGCTCACCATCTCGCGGAACTGAAGGAAGAACGGATTGTTCGACGCGCGGAGGACCGCGACGTGGAAGGCGATGTCGGAATCGAGCGGGTCGTCCTCGCCGCGCTCGGCGGCGACCATCCGCGCCAGCCCCGCCGAAATCGCCGCCTGCTGCGCCTCGCTTGCCCCGCGCGCCGCCAGCGCCGCCGCCTCCGGCTCGACGCCGGCGCGCAACTCGTTGAAGTGGCGCAGCAGATCGATCGACGCCTCACGCTCCAGCAGCCAGCGAAGCACGTCGGGGTCGAGCAGGTTCCACGCCTCCTCGGGCAGGACGAACGTCCCCTGCTTCGGTCGCGCGCCGAGCAGTCCCTTGGCCGCCAGCATCTTCACCGCCTCGCGGGTCACCGAGCGGCTGACGCCATGCTCGCGCACGATGTCCGCCTCATTGGGGAACGGCCGGTCGGCATAGTCGCCGACGACGATCGCGCGGCCCAGCGTTTCGTGAAGGCCATAGGTCAGGTTACGACCGAAAGCGTGCTGCACCGACGACATTCTCCCCTGCGCTGCGCGATGACGTCGCGGCACGGCGACAGCGTATCGCGCCAATCCGCTCCCGCCCAGCAGATAATCAGCTATTTGTCTCATAATAACATGTGCAATGCAGCATTCGCCCTTGCGGAAGACGCTTAAGCGGACATATTGTCCGGTTAAGTGAGGCCGGCGACGCCGCGGCGTGCCTGCGACTAGCGGAACGGAACAGATGGCAGAAGCGGCCGACCCTTCGAACGAACCCGATGCCGAGCGCGACGATGCGCTCGCATCGCAGCAGCAGCGCCGCAAGCTGAGCGGCCGCGCGAAGACGATCCTGATCGTCGTGGCGCTCGCCGTGCTGGCGACGGGTACGATCTGGTACCTGCGTTATCAGGCGACCGGGCAATATATGCAGGACACCAACGACGCGCAGGTGCGCGCCGACATGGTCGTCGTCGCGCCCCGCGTTCCCGGCTACGTCGCCGAAGTGTTCGTCACCGACAACCAGGACGTGCGCGCCGGCCAGCCCTTGGTCCGGATCGACCCGCGCAACTCGCAGGCGCAGGCCGCGCAGGCCGAGGCGCAGATCGCCGTCGCCGACGCGCAGGCCGACAGCGCCCGCGCGCAGGTCCGCGAACAATATGCCGCGATCGAACAGGCGCGCGCGCAGCTCGCCTCGGCGCGCGAAAAGGCCGCGCATGACGCCGCCGAGGTCGCGCGCTATCGCCCGCTCGCCGCCTCTGGGGCGGAGACCCGCCAGCAACTCGCGCAATTGCAGCTGACTGCGCAGCAATCCGCGCAGGCGGTGCGGGCGCAGGAGGCGGCGGTCGCGATGCAGCAGCGCCGCGTCGCCACCTTCGAGACGCAGATCAAGCAGGGCCTCGCCCAGGCGCAGGCCGCGCGCGCGCAGCAAAGCGCGGCGAGTGTGGACCTCAACGCCACGCTGATCCGCGCCGCGATTGACGGGCGCGTCGGCGACAAGACCGTCAACGTCGGCCAATATGCCGGCACCGGCACGCGGCTGATGTCGCTGGTGCCGCTCGACAAGCTCTACGTGACCGCCAATTTCAAGGAAACGCAGCTCGCGCTGATGCGGCCCGGCCAGCCGGCCGAGATCAAGGTCGACGCGCTCGACGGGATCACGCTGAAGGGCCGGGTCGCCAGCTTCTCGCCCGGCACCGGCGCACAATTCTCGTTGCTGCCACCGCAGAACGCAACCGGCAACTTCACCAAGATCACGCAGCGCGTGCCGGTGCGGATCGCGCTGGAGGCGACCCCGCAGACCCGCCGCCTGCTCGTCCCCGGCCTGTCGGTCGAGGTCACCGTCGACACGCGCTCGGCAAAGGACGAGATCGAGCGGCTGCGCGACGAACAACGCAAGGCCAACCGGCAGGAGCGCTGACGATGGCCAGCGCGGCTCCCGGCGCTTCGGGCGCGAAGCGCAGCGACCTGCCCGCGGGCGGGGCGGAGCGTGCCGATCTCGGCGCGTGGCTCGCGGTCGCGGCGGGCACGCTCGGCGCGTTCATGGCGACGCTCGACATCTCGATCGTCAACTCGGCGCTGCCGACCATCCAGGGCGAGATCGGCGCGAGCGGCACCGAGGGAACGTGGATCGCCACCGCCTATCTCGTCGCCGAAATCGTCATCATCCCGATGGCGGCGTGGCTGGAGCGGCTGCTGGGGCTGCGCACCTTCCTGCTCGTCGCCGCGATCCTGTTCACGATCTTCTCGGTGATCTGCGGCGCCGCCGATACGCTGCCGCAGATGATCGTCGGCCGGATCGGTCAGGGGTTCACCGGCGGCGCGATGATCCCGACCGCGCAGACGATCATCGCGCAGCGGCTGCCCCGGTCGCAGCAACCGATCGGCATCGCCGCCTTCGGGATGACCGCGATCATGGGGCCGGTGCTCGGGCCGCTGATCGGCGGCTGGCTGACCGAGAACATCAGCTGGCATTACGCCTTCTTCCTCAACGTGCCGATCTGCGGCATCCTCGTGCTGCTGCTACTGATCGGCTTGCGCCACGAACCGTCGCGGCTGCACCTGATCCGCGAGGCCGACTGGCTGGGGATCGCCGGGCTGGCGCTCGGGCTCGGCGGGCTGACGGTGTTCCTCGAAGAGGGGCAGCGCGAGCAATGGTTCTCGTCCGAGCTGATCCGCTGGATGTTCGCGGTGACATTGCTGGGGTTCGGGCTGTTGCTCGCCGGACAGGTGTTCTCGCGCCGGCCGGTCATCAAGCTGCGGCTGCTGCTCGATCGCCAGTTCGGCTCGGTGGCGGTCATGGGGCTGGTGCTCGGCGTCGTCCTCTACGGCACCTCCTACGCGATCCCGCAGTTCCTCGCCGCGATCGCCAATTACAATGCGCTGCAATCCGGCAAGGTCGTGCTGCTCGCCGGCATCCCCAGCCTGTTCATGATGGCGATCGTCCCGATCCTGCTGGTGCGCGTCGACATCCGGCTGGCGGTCGGCGCCGGGCTGCTCATCATGGGCGCATCGGCGCTGCTCGACGCAAATCTGACGATCGATTCGGTTGGCAGCGATTTCACCGAATCGCAGTTGCTGCGCGGTGTCGGGCAGATCCTCGCGATGCTGTTCCTCAGCCAGGCCGCGATCCGCTCGGTCCCGCCCGCCGAGGCCGGCGACGCCTCCGGGCTGTTCAGCGCGATGCGCAACCTCGGCGGCAGCTTTGCGCTGGCGGGGATCGCAATCCTGCAGGACCAGCGCTCGTGGTTCCACGCGCGGCGGATCGAGGAGTCCCTCAACGCCAATTCGGTGCGCGTGCAGGATTATATGGCCGCGACCGCCGGCTCGCTCGGCGGCCCGCAGACCGCGATCCGCGCGCTCGGCCAGCAGATCCAGGGGCAGGCGCTGGTCATGACCTACAACGACATCTTCTGGATCATGGGCATGGGCACGCTCGTCGTCCTCCCGCTCGTCTTCTTCCTCCGTCCGCTTCCCAAGGGCGCCGCGCCGGCGGCGATGCACTGATGCGCCACGCTCTTCCGCTCCTCACGCTTGCGCTGCTCGGCGCGTGCACCGTCGGCCCCGATTACAAGGGCCCACCCGCGGTCGCCTCCGACGTGGTGACGCGCGGCACGTTCGTCCGCGCCGCCGATCCGGCACTGACCCCCGCGCCGGGGCTGGCGCGCTGGTGGGAGACGCTCAACGACCCGACGCTCACCGCGCTGGTCGACGATGCGCTGGCGCACAGCCCGACGATCGACGCCGCGCAGGCGAACCTGCGCGCCGCGCAGGAGCAATATCGCCAGCAACGCGCCGCGCGCCTGCCCTCGGTCAGCGCGAGCGCGGTCTATCTCAACGCGCGGCTGCCCGGCACCAACCTCGGCGGCGGACAGCAGGGCGGCGGCGACAGCGACACCACGCTCGACTTCTACAATCTCGGCGCGATGGCGTCGTGGGAGCCCGATCTGTTCGGCGGCGGGCGCCGCACCCTCGAACAGCAGCGCGCCACCGAGGGGCAGCGCTTCGCGCAACTCGCCGACGCGCAGGTCACGCTGTCGGCACAGGTCGCACAGGCTTATGTCGCGCTCCGCGACGCGCAGGCCCGCGCCCGCCTCAACGCGCAATCGAGCGCGCTGCAACGCCGCCAGTTGACGCTGGTCGAGCAACGCTACGCCGCCGGCACCGCCTCGCAGCTTCAGGTCGAGCGACTGCGCAACCAGCTCAACAGCACCGATGCGCAAACCATGCCGCTCGCCGCGCAGATCGACGAGTACAAGGGACAGCTCGCGGTGCTCACCGGCCGCGCGCCCGGCGCGCTCGACGCGACGCTCGCCAGCGTCGTTCCGGTCCCGCTCCCGCCCGCACAGGTCCCGATCGGCGACCCCGCCGCGCTGCTCCAGCACCGCCCCGACATCCGCGCCGCCGAGCGCGCGCTGGCCGCGGGCAATGCACAGATCGGCGTCGCCACCGCGCGCAAATTCCCGTCGCTCAACCTGCTCGGCATCATCGGGCTCGGTGGCACCGGCGTCAGCGACGTGCTCGATCCGTCGAAGCTCGCGACGGTCGCCGCGCCAATGCTCAACTGGTCGTTCCTCGACTTCGGCCGCAACCGCGCCGCGGTCCGTCAGGCCGAGGCGCAACGCGACGCCGCCGACGCGCAATATCGCCAGAAGGTGCTGGAGGCGTTGCAGGATGCCGAAACCAGCCTGTCGCGCTTCGGCAATGCGCGCCAGCAACTCGCGCAATTGCTGCTCGCCGAACAATCCGCCACCCGCGCCGCGACGCTCAACGCGCAGCGCGTCGACGCCGGCACCAGCACGCTGGTCGATCAGCTCGACATCGAACGCCAGCGGCTCTCGGCGACGATCGGTGCCGAACAGGGCCGCGCACAGCTCACCAACAATTACATCGCGGTGCAGAAGAGCCTCGGGCTCGGCTGGACCGACCCGGCGGGGTCAGCGCGGCCGTAGCCCGGCCATCATCAGCGCCAGCGCTTCCTCCAGCAACGTCTGACGGCGTTCGACCGGCGCAGGGTTGATCAGCGCGCCGAGCATCCGCATCGCGATCGCCAGCTCGTGTGCGCCCATCGTCGGCGCCAGCGTCCCGTCGCGATGCCCGCGCTCCGCCAGCGGCACCAGCAACCGCTCCAGCCGCGCTTTCAGATCGTCGAACGCCTGACGATTCTCGCCGTTCAGCGGCATGTCGATCGCCAGCCGTGCGAACAGCGCGGTCGTCTCGCGCCCTTCTGTCACCAGCTTGGCGAGCGCGCGGTCGAGCGGCAGCGTCGCGTCGATCAACGGCGCCATGCGGTCGATCTCGCGCTCGAACACCGCCAGCGCCAACGCCATGCGATCCTTGAAATTGCGGTAGAAGGTGCCGCGTCCGACCCCCGCGGCATCGGCCACCTCTTCCAGCGGCACGAAATAGCCCGATCGCGCGAAACAGGCGCGCGCCGCCTCGATCAGCGCGCCGCGCCGCTCCATGGCGTCGCGTCGCATCGTGCGCGCACCGGCGTTCGTGTCCTCGATCATCGCCCGATCAAAGCGGTCAGCGCCGCGACGTTCCCGTCATTTCGCGACCACGCGCACCGACACGTGCCCGATCTTGCGCGCCAGTCCGGCCGGATCGCTCAGCTTCACATGCCCGACGCGCCATTGCAGGTCGCCTTCGCGCCGCGCCTGCTGCAACATGCGGTTGACATGGACCGAGGTGAGCCCCAGCGCATCGGCCAGCGTCTCCTGCGTCAGCGGCAGGTCGAAACCGTTGCCGGTGGCGCTGCCGTTCAGCGTCAGCCGCTCGTGCAATTCCAGCAACAGGTCGCTGATCCGCTCCTGCGCGTTCAGCCGCCCCAGCCGCGTGATCTGCGCGAGCAGATGACCCTCGTCCATCGCGCGGCTGATGGCGTAAGCGACATGCAGCGGCGAACCCGGTTCCGCCTGCGGCAACGGGCAGACCGTCACGTCGGACATGGCGACCACCGTCGACACCGCCAGCGCGTGCGGATGATCGCACGCCCCGATCAGGTCGCCGGGCAGCAGGAAGCTGAGGAACTGGCGGCGGCCGTCCGGCAGCAGCCGCACCCGCGCCGCCCAGCCGGACAGCAACAGCTGCGCCTGCACGATCTCGCGCCCTTCGGTGATGATGTCGCGGCGCACGCGCACGGCGCGCGTCTCCTCCATGGCACGTTCCAGCGCCGCCACCGCCGGCTGATCGAGCGGCGCAAGCGCCATCAGGCGCGTCAGCGCCATCCCGCGCGCATCGCTGCGCACCTGTCCTCGGGCGATCATACTCTCTCCAATCCGCACAGGCTTCGCACCGCGGCGATCACCGCTGCGCTGTCGAAGGGTTTGATGAGCAGCGGCACGTCGCGCAGCCACTCGGGCATGGTCCAGCCGTCGTAGCCGGTAAGAAACAGGAAGGGCACGCCACGCTTCGTCAATTGTTCCGCGATCGGGTAGCACATCGCCGTGCCCAGATTGACGTCCAGCGTGGCGGCGTCGATCTGCTCGCGCTCGATCAACGCCAGCGCGTCCGCCACCCGCCCGACCGGCCCGACGACCACCACGCCCTGCGCCTCAAGCGCGCGCTTCAGGTCGGAGGCGATGAAATATTCGTCCTCGACGATCAGCAGCCTTCGGCCGGTCAGGTTGATGGTTTCGGTCAGAATGGTCGTCCTTCTTCTTGCAACGGCAAGGCGATCTCGCATCGCACGCCACCGCCAACGAATGTCAGCTTCGTTTCCGCACCATATTGATACGGCAACGCCTCGCAGATCAATTCCGTGCCAAAGCCTTGACGACAAGGGGAAATCGGCACCGCCGGCACACCTTTTTCCGTCCAGGCGAGCCTAAAGCCCATCTTACCATCTTCATCCGTATAGGTCGACCACGCGATGTGCAGCATGGCGCCGGCCCGCTTCAGCGCGCCGTATTTCACCGAATTGATCGCCAGTTCGTGCACCGCCAGCCCGATCGCTTCCGCGGCGCGTGCCGGCAGCGTCACGTCCGGTCCCGTGATCGTCACCGCCTCGCCATCGGCGACGCCGACGCTCAGCAGTTCGTCGCGGATCAGGTTCTGCAGGTCGACATGCCCGCTCGCGGTCTGCGTCACGATCGCCTGCGTCCGCGCCAGCGCGTCCAGCCGTCCACGGAAATGATCCGCGACATCGTCCAGCGTACCGCCGGCCTCGACCGTTCGTGCGAAGACCGAGCGGACCACCGTCAGGATGTTGCGGACGCGGTGCTGCAGTTCGGCCACCAGCCGCCGCTGCCGTTCTTCCAGCAGGTGCATGTCGTGCACGTCGGTCGCCGCGCCGAACCAGTGGGTCGCCAACGATGCCGTGTCGCGTCGCGGCACCTGCCGCATCAGAAACCAGCGATATTCCCCGTTGCGGTCGCGCAGCCGCACCTGCTGCTCCAGCGACTCGTCGCACGCGAAGGAGCGGCGGAACGCCGCCTCGGTCGTGGCGCGATCCTCGGGGTGGACCGCCTCCAGCCAGCCCCAGTCGGCCGCCTCGCGCTCATCCTGTCCGGTAAGGTCGGCCCATTGGCTTTCGCTCATCTTGTTGTTGCCGCTCTGGTCGGTCCGCCACAGCATCGCCGGCACCAGCTCCATGCTGACGCGCCGCATGTCCTCGCTTTCGCGCAGCGCCACTTCGTCGCGCTTGCCCGTCAACGCCTGGACGATCGCGGGCGCCAGTTCCTCGGCCGCCAGCCGATCGATCTCGCGAAATCCCCCGGCGCGATTGCCCAGCCCGATCACCCCGATCAGCTTGCCGTGCCGCCGCAAGGGCACGCCTAGGAACGACTGGAGCGGCGGGTGCCCGTGCGGCGTGCCGATCGCGTCGGGATGCGCCGCGGGATCGTTGGCGATCAGGCTGGCGTCGTCCAGAATGACGCGCCCATACAAGCCGTGCAGGTCGAGGTGCGTGGGGACGTGCTGCTCGGCGCCGTCCGGCCAGGCGCGGCGAAACACCGCCCAGGCGCGGTCGCTGATCGCCAGGTCGTGCAGCCGGTCGCGCGCCGGGGTCAGTTCCGCCATGAAGCTGAACGATGCGCCGGTCAGGTCCTCGGCGACCGCGAGGCACAGCCGACCCAGCGCCTCGTCGGTGGTCGCGCCCAGCGCCTCGTGGAAAATCCGGTTGATCGCCTGCAGGACGGCATTCTTGCGCGCCAGCGTCGCCAGGAGATCGGTCTCGTCACGTATCTCGGCCTTCACCGCCGCCTCCTTGCCGGTTGCCGGTCGCTGCGCGGTCGCGGCCGGGGGCGGCGTCCCTTCTGGACCAATCCGGCGGGGTTAGCGACCCGCAATGACGATTTTGGCGGGCATCACGGCATCGTCAGCGCGCCTCGCCGGCCAGATAGCGCGACAGCGGGTCGATCAACTCCTCCGGGATGCGCCGCGCGATGACCGGCATCACGTTCTGCGGCAGGCGCGCGTCGATCTCCTTGCCGTCGCCCTTCCAGTAGCGCAGCCGTGCCGCGATATAGTTCGCCCGCTGCCCGGCGAGCACCGGCTGCGGCTTGCCTGCGCCGTGGCAGCTCGCGCACGCCGGAAGCTGTCGCTCGGGCAGGCCGCGCTCGACGATCACCCGCGCCCGCGGGTCGCCCTGCGGCACGACCTGCCCGATCCCTGGCATCGCCGCGAAATGCCGCGCGAGTGCGCGGCGTTCGGCGGGCGTCAGCGTCGCGGCGGCGTTGCCCATCACCGCACTCGCGCGCCGCCCGTCGGCATAAGCGGCAAGCGCGGTCTCCAGATAGCCGGCACGCTGCCCGCCCAGGATCGGAATGTCGTTCTGCCCGCGCCCGCGCCCGTCCGCTCCATGACAGGCGACGCACCCGGCCAGCACGTTGCTGCCCAGCGCGCGGACATCGGTGGTGCCCGCCCCCTGCGCCTCGCCCGCCAGTGCGCGATATTGCGCCGCCGTCATCCCGGGCAGCCGGCGGACGAACGCCACCATCCGCCGGATCTCGTCATCGCGCTTCGCCGCTCCCCACGCCGGCATCCCCGAATATTTCACGCCGTGGCGCAGGATGTAGAAGAGCTGCCCGTCGGTCCATTGCCGCGCGTTCACCGACAGATCGGGCGCGGGCGGCATCGCCTTCTGCATCACCGACGACGGCCGCTGCCCCGGCGCGCCGTGACAGGTCGCGCAGGCGGCGGCGAAATGCCCCGCGGCGCTGACCAGCCCGCCGTCGGTCGCGATCGGATCCTTTGGCGAGTCGAAGAAGCTGTGCGTCTTGACCGAATTGCGCATCGTCCAGTGCAGGAACCACTCGGTCACCGCCCAATGGCCGGACGAGGCGGCGATGTTGAACACCCCCGACCAGGCGAACAGCAGCCCCGCCAGCACGATCCCGAGCAGCCCGGCCACCACGCGCTTCCAAGTCAGCCGGATCGTCATGCCGCCGCGCGCTCCCTCAACATCGTGCCGAGCAGCGCCAGCCCGCCCAGACAATAAGCCGCGCCACCGACCACCAGCATCACGACGCCACCGAGTTGCTGGTCGGCCAGCGCGTCGAGGCCCGGCGCGGGATGCATCGCCATCATCGCGTAGAGCGGCCGCGGCGCGAGCCCGATCAGCGCGCCGAGCAACGTCATGTGCATCGACGTCAGCAAGAGCGCCGCGACCCCGCCCGCCGGATGCGCGACCGCCGCGCGCCACAGACCGACCCCGACGCCGAGGAACATCGCCTGCTCGATCAGCGCGACCACCGGATGCATGTCCGCCAGCCCGCGCAACGCCGGCGCATGCCACGCCCAGACGACGACGAACTCGACGGTCGCCCACGCCAGCGGCCCACCCGCCCGTCCGTCATCCCCGCGCAGGCGGCAATCCGGCACCCCAGACCTGCGCGAAAATGACAGGAGAGGCGCCGCCACCGCCACCGCGCCCATATGCGCCGCCATATGCCCGGTCATGCCGAGCCCGGCGAACCCCAGCATCGTCGCCGCCAGCGCCACCAGGAGCCCCGCCGCGATCACCGGCAATCCGTCAGCATCAGCGCCGGCACCGCGGTGAAGATCACCGCCACGAAGCTCAGCCCCGCCAGCAACAGCGTCGACACCGCCAGGAAGCGCAGCCGGTCGATATCGGTCCCCTGATCGTGCGGCGCGGGGTCGCCGGGGGTATGCGTCTGCACCCACGCGATCCATCCGGAGGCGAGGATGATCGCCTCAGCCACCAATGTCCCGATCACGAACGCCGTGGTGAAGCGCGGAAACGCTCCCAGCTTGGCGCAGCTCACCGCCACCCACAGGTAACAGAACAGGAAATGCACCGCCCATACGCTCGGCGGGACGATCAGCGTCCACAGTGTGACGCGCAGCTCGCGCAGCCGGTGCCGGAAGCCGCGCCGCTCGGGACCGTGCGGGGTTTCGTTCTTCATGCCGCCCCCGGGAACAGGCCGATCGTGGCGTAGGTCACCACCGCGGTCAGCGCCATGAAATGCTGGTAGACGGTGATGTTGCGGACATCGGCGTCGTATTTTGGCGTCATCTTCCCCGCCAGACTGCGCGCCAGCGTGTAGAGCTGCATGATCGCCCCCACGCCCGAGTGCGCGGTGGTCCAGATCACCAATGTCCAGACGATCGCCGGATAGACGTGTAGCTTAGGCGCGAGCCCCGACAGCCACGGCCCCGCCAGCCCCGCGCCGATCGCCGCCAGCGACGCGACCGCGCCCAGCGCCAACAACGCGCGCGCCGCCCCGACCATGCCGCGCCGATTCGTCTCGCGCGCGCCGATCGTCATCAGCCAGCCCGCCAGCGACACCGCCAGCGCGACCATCGGCCAGAACGCGCCCGGTCCGTCGAGCCCCGCGCCGCTCGGCGGGAAGTCCTCATGCCGCGTCCAGAAGAAATAATAACCGAACACCAGCCCCGAGAAGGCCGTCGCGTCCGCCATCATCGTGATGAACATCGCCCACCACCCGCTCGCCGACGCGCCCGAAATGTACAGCGGCAGCTCGATGCCATGTCCGATCGGCTTGCAATCCTTCTCCGGGATCTCCGCGGTGCCGGTCCACAGCCACAGCAGGATCATCCCGAGCGTCACCACCGCCCCCACCAGCGCCGCCCAATACAAATGATAGGTGGTCAGGATGAACACGCTGCCCAGCGCGATCGCGGTCAGCATCGGCTTGATGCTCGGCCCGCCCAGCCGCACCACCTGCACCGGCCGCGCGTCGAGCACGCTGGTGACGATCGTCTCGCGCCGGCCCTCCTCGGCGTCGGGCAGGAAGAAGCGGCCCTCGTCGACCTTCTTCACGAAGTCTGGCTGGTCCCAGATCGGATAGCGACTCTCGATCAGCGGCACCGAGCGGATGCCCCAATCCTCGTCATCGGGATGCGCGAGCCATTCGAGCGTCCCCGCCTCCCACGGATTGCGCGGGCTCTTCTGCCGTCGCGGGCTGAGCGCCAGATCGACGCACACGATCGCCACGCCCGTCGCGAACACCCACGACCCGATCGTCGAGGCCATGTTGAGCCCACCGATCCCCAGCTCCGCTGGATAGGTGAACACCCGCCGCGGCATCCCAAGCAGCCCGGAAAAATGCATCGGAAAGAAGGTGAGGTTCGCACCCGCGAACAGGAACCAGAACGCGGTGCGCCCCAGCCGGTCGGACAATTTCTTGCCGGTAATCAACGGCCAATAATAATAGAGCCCGCCGAACAACGGGATCAGCGTCCCGCCGATCAGCACGTAGTGCAGATGCGCGACGATGAAATAGGTATCGTGCGCCTGCCAGTCGAACGGCGCGATCGCCACCATCACGCCGGTCAGCCCGCCGATCACGAAGATCGCGAGCGACCCCGTCACGTACAGCAACGGCGTCGACCACACGACGCGCCCCGCCCAAAGCGTCGCGATGAACGCGAAGATCTGGATGCCGGTCGGGATCGCCACCGCCTCGGACGCGGCCGAGAAGAAGGCGAGGCTGATCTTGGGCAGCCCGGTCGTGAACATATGGTGGACCCACAGCCCGAACGACAGGAACGCCGTCCCGACCGCCGCGAGCACGATCCATGGATAGCCGAGCAGATGCCGCCGCGCGAAGGTCGGCACGATCATCGCGAACAGCGCGATCGACGGCAGGAAGACGATATAGACCTCGGGGTGGCCGAAGATCCAGAACAGGTGCTGCCACAGGATCGGATCGCCGCCCTTGGCCTGATCGAAGAACGGCCAGCCGAGCAGCCGCTCCATCTCGAACAGCACGTCGCCCGCGATCAGCGGCGGGAAGGCGAACAGGATCATCACCGCCACGACCAGGATGTACCAGGCGTAGAGCGGCATCAGGTTCAGCCGCATCCCCGGCGGGCGGCATTTCAGCACGCCGACGATCAGCTCGACCGCCGCCGCCACCGACGACACCTCGATGAAGCTGAGCCCCAGCATCCAAATGTCCGCGCCCAGCCCCGACAGATCGGTGCGGGTGGTGAACGGCGGGTACATGAACCACCCGCCGTCGGGGGCGACGTTGAAGAAGATCGAGCCCGAGACGAACACCCCGCCGATCAGGAAGCTCCAGTAGCCGAACGCCGACAGCCGCGGAAACGGCAGGTCGCGCGCGCCCAGCAATTGCGGCAGCAGGATGATCGAGACCGCCTCGAACATCGGCACCGCGAACAGGAACATCATCATCGACCCGTGCAGCGTGAACAGCTGGTTGAAGGTCGCCGGGCTGACGAGGTCGTTTTCGGGAACGGCGAGCTGCGCGCGCATGATCATCGCCAGCACGCCCGCGAACAGCATGAAGCCGAACGCGGTCAGCGTGTACCAGACGCCGACCTGGTTGTTGTTGGTGTCGGTCCAGCGGAAGAACCACCCCTGCGGCGGCTTCCAGACTGCGCGCAGCCGTTCTTCCTGCGCGGCGCGAAGGGCAGGATCGTCCTGCGCGTGGAGACTCATTTCAACTGCTCCAGCCAGCGCGCGATCGTCGCCGCATCGTCGTTGCTCAATTGCGGATAGGCGGGCATCCGCGCGCCGGGCTTCACCGTCGGCGCCTCCTTGATGAAGCGCACCAGATTGGCGTGCGTCCGCTTCTGCATCCCCGCGCCAAGCGACGGACGGCTCCCGAGATGCGTCAGGTTCGGCCCGATCATCGCGTCCGACAGACCCGCCACCGTATGGCAGCCACCACAACCGTTCGCGGCAAACAGCCGCGCCCCGTCACCGCCGACCGGCGAAGGCGTGCGGCGCGCCGCCAGCCAGGCGTCGAACGCCGCCGGCTCCATCGCCACCACGTCGAACGCCATCAATGCATGGCTCAACCCGCAGAACTCCGCGCATTGCCCGCGGAACCGCCCGGCACGCGTGGCGTGGACGACCAGTTTGTTCGTCCGCCCCGGCACCATGTCGAGCTTGCCCGCCAGCCCCGGCACCCAGAAACTGTGCAGCACGTCGCCCGCTTCCAGCAGCAGCTCGACGTTGCGACCGACCGGCACGCGCAGCTCGTTGGAATCGTCGATCGCCGCCTGCCCGGCGGGCTGGTAGCGGATCCGCCACCAGAATTGCTCGCCGGTGACGGTGATTCGCAGGTCGTCGGGCTCGACCGCGATCGGGCGCATCGCCGGCAAGGTGGAGATCAGCAAGGCCAGCAGCACGACGGTCGGCACCACGCCGCCCGCCCACAACACCAGTCGCATTCCTTGCTGATGGGTGATCGCCCCCTCGCGGCTGCGCTGCGCGACGACCATCAACGCGCCGACCGCCGCGGCGATGATTACCGCGCCCAGCACCATCCAGCCGGTCAGCCCGGCCAGCCACGCGGCCTCGCTGCCGAACGTCGTAAATGCGGATTGTCGCCCCGAACCAAAAATCGCCTGCCCCCTGCCCTATCCTACGTTAAAAGCCGGGCGGTCGGTTTGTTCCTGTGTCGACGGTGACGTTATGTTGCTGCCTTCTCCGTAGCCCCGCCCCCCGTCATTCCCCCGAAGGCGAGAATCCAGACGCGAAGGCCTTCGTAATGACCGAAACCTCCCCGAGACACTCCTTCCCGTTCCCCGGCGAAGGCCGGGGCCCAGTTGGGAAACGCTTGTGACGATCCCAAAAACCTTCCCAACTGGACCCCGGCCTTCGCCGGGGAACGGCTTAAGAAGACCATGCTCCGACACTTCGCAGAAATCCCTACCCAACAGGATGACGACACCCCGGCGGGATCGCATCCCCCGCCCCGCCGTTACCGCCTCCGATGAGCAACCGAACCGATCACCCGTGGTGGGAACGCGGCACCGTCTATCAAATCTACCCGCGCTCCTTTCAGGACAGCGACGGCGACGGCGTCGGCGATCTGGCCGGGATCGAGCGGCGACTCGACCATGTCGCCGCGCTCGGCGTCGATGCCATCTGGCTGTCGCCGATCTTCCCGTCGCCGATGGCCGATTTCGGCTATGACGTCGCCGATTACTGCGGGGTCGAGCCGCTCTTCGGCGATCTCGCCGCCTTCGATCGGCTGCTGACGGCGATCCACGCGCGCGGGCTGAAACTCTTGCTCGATTTCGTGCCCAATCACAGCTCGGATCAGCACCCATGGTTCGCCGAAAGCCGCGCCAGCCGGCACAGCGCGAAACGCGACTGGTATATCTGGCGCGATCCCGCACCCGACGGCGGTCCGCCGAACAACTGGATCAGCGATTTCGGGGGCTCGGCATGGGAATATGACGCCGCGAGCGGCCAATATTACCTCCACGCCTTCCTCAAACAGCAACCCGATCTCAACTGGCGCAACTCCGAACTGAAGGCGGCGATGCTCGATGCGATGCGCTTCTGGTTCGACCGCGGCGTCGACGGCTTCCGTATCGACGTCTTGTGGCACATCGTGAAGGCGGAGGGCTTCCCGGACAATCCGCCCAACCCCTATTGGCGCCCCGGCATCACCGAGCGCGACCGGCTGATCCAGCAACATTCGACCGACCAGCCCGAGGCGCATGCGATCGCCGCCGAGATGCGCGCGATCGCCGACAGCTATGGCGAACGCGTTTTGATCGGGGAGATATTCCTCCCGAACGACCGCCACGCGCGCTGGTACGGCACCCCCGAACGCCCGCAGGTGCATCTGCCCTTCAACTTCCAGCTGATCGAAAATGCATGGGACGCCGCGACCTTGCGCGACATGATCGCCGCCTATGAAGCGAGCCTCCCGCCGCACGGCTGGCCGAACTGGGTGATCGGCAGCCACGACGCACCGCGGATCGCCGCGCGCGTCGGCCAAGCGCAGGCGCGGGTCGCGGCGACGCTGCTCCTCACGCTGCGGGGCACGCCGACGCTCTATCAAGGCGACGAACTCGGCATCGGCCAGGTCGACATCCCCGCCGAGCGCGTCCGCGACCCGCAGGAGCTGCGCCAGCCCGGCATTGGGATCGGCCGCGACCGCTCGCGCACGCCGATGCCATGGGACGCCTCGCCCTTCGCGGGCTTCTCGACCGTCGAGCCGTGGTTGCCGCTCAACCCCGACTGGCCGACGCGCAACGTCGCCGTGCAGGAACACGACCCCCGCTCGATGCTGACGCTCTACCGCCGCCTGCTCGCGCTGCGGCGCGCGCAGGCGGCGCTCGCCGTCGGCGACTTCCGCTTGCTCGACGCCCCCGACGGTGTGCTGGCCTATGAGCGGCGGCACGGCGACGAGCGGCTGCGGATCGCGCTCAATCTCACCGACGCGGCAAAGCCGCTCCCGTTCGCGCCCGACGTGCTACTATCGACGCTCGATCCGGCACCAGACGGGGTACTTCGCGCCAACGAGGGGATCATTTCCCGCTAATTGGTGTGCCCGGCCGCTCACACTTGCGCACGAAAGGGTGTAAAGTCGGTGCCCCGATCGTACACATCCAGCCCCTCGGCCCTCTTCAAAGCGCCCACCACCCAGTACGTCAGCGGCGTCAGCAACACCTCCCACCCGACCTTCAGCGCCCATTGCGTGAACAGCACCACGACCACCAGATGCGGCGTCCACCCGTCCGCACCCCAGAAAGCGAGCGGATAAAAGATCAGGCTATCAACGCCTTGCCCGGCGATCGTCGACCCGATCGTCCGCATCCACAGATGGCGTCCCTCGGTCAGCACCTTCATCCGCGCAAGCACATAGGAATTGACGAACTCCCCCGCCCAGAACGCGCACATGCTCGCGAACACGATCCTAGGAACCTGCCCGAATACAAGCTCATACGCCGCCTGGTTGCGCCAATCCGGCGCCGGCGGCAGCGCGACGACCACCCACGCCATACCCGCCATGAACAAGGTCGCGGCGAACCCGACCCAGATCACCCGTCGCGCCCGCGCATAGCCATAGACTTCGGTCAGCACGTCGCCGATGATGTAGCTGATCGGAAAGAACAAAATGCCCGCGCCGAACGGCCAGTCGCCGATCCCCGGCAACCGTACCTGCGCCACCTTGCCCGCGCCCAGCACATTGGAAAGCAACAGGATCGCGACGAAGGCCGCCATGACGAGATCGTAATAGCGCAGCCGCCCGGGCTCGACCCGGTCCGCCGCGATCGGGGTGATGTGCGTCGCTTCGGCCATGACCAGATCATGCCCCCCATTCCTTCGCGCGACAATCCGCGCTAGGCGCATCGGCGGGCGCCCGTAGCTCAGTTGGATAGAGCAAGGAGCTTCTACCTCCTTGGTCGGGGGTTCGAATCCCTCCGGGCGCGCCACCTCCTTGTCTTAAGCTGCCGCCCCGCCGTCAGAAGGCGAAGCTGATCGTGCCGATCGCACGGCGCGGGTCGCCGATCGCCACGCCATATTGATTGACCGCCGACGTATAATAGGTCTTGTCGAAGACGTTCTTCAGGTTGAACTGAAACGTCACCCGCCGCCCGGCCAGGGCCGTGTCATAGGTGACGAACGCGTCCGCCACGACATAATCGTCGAGCCAGAAGCTGTTGGCGCTGTCGCCCGGCCGTCGCGCGACATAGCGAGCGCCCGCACCGATCCGCAGCCGGTCGTCCCCCGCGATCGCCCTTATGTCATAGGCCGCCGACAGCGATGCCGTGTGCGGCGCGACGTTCGCCAGTTTCTTGCCCGCAAACACCGGATCGTCGGTCGTTCGCGCGTGGGTATAGGCATAGCTGCCGATCAGGCTCAGCGCGCGCGTGAGTTTGCCTGCAACGTCCAGTTCCACCCCGCGCGAGATCGCACGACCGGCGGTGCGATACTCGGTCAGCGAGGTGGCGGAATTGAACTGCGACACCAGCACGTTGCGCTTGTCGATGTCGTATAGCGCGAGCGTCGCCGCGACGCGCCCGGGCACGTCGAGCTTGGCCCCGGCCTCGTACGACCGCCCGCGCTCCGGCGCGAATGCGGAGGTGATCGTCACCCCGCCGGCGAGCGGCGCGATCGTCGACGTCGGCTTCAGCGAGCGGGTATAGCTCGCGTAGAGCGACACCGTCTCCGCCGCGCGCCACACGAGCCCGGCCTGCGGCACGAACTCCCAACCATCGAGATCGGTGTTCGCGGCGAACGGCCGCCCGCGCCCCGCGCGCTGATCGAAGCCGACCAGCCGCCCACCCGCGACCACGATCCACCGGTCGCCGAGATGGATCGAATCCTGCCCGAACAGCGAATAATTGTAGAGCCGGTCGGTCTGGTCGCTGTCGCTCGCCGACACCGTCGTCGGAAACGGCTCGCGGCCATATACGGGGGTCACGTAGCTGAAGGCGCTGCGCACCGCCTGGCGGATCAAATCGCGACGATAATAGCGACGATATTCGCCCTCGACCCCGACGATCACCTCGTGGCGCGCACCGAGCAGGTCGAAGCCGCCGTCGACATACGCCTGCGTATAGGCGTCGGTGCTCAGCGATCCGATCGTCGCGTCGTTGCTGCGCGTCAGCGTGCCACGCGCGACATTGACGCCCGTGATACGCAACTGCCCGGCGTCATACGCCTCGCTGTTGAAACTGGCCGCAAGATGCGCCGCCCAGCCGCCGCCGAGCCGGTGATCGACCGCGAGCTGCACCAGATGGCTCGACCCGGACATGCGGTTGTTGAGATCGTCGAGCCGCTGCCGTCGCGGCACCGCCAGCGGGGTTAGGGTGCGCGGGTCGAGTGCGGTCCCGCGGTCGAAAGGATAGTCGAAGCGCCGGTATTCGTACCACAGCACCGCCTGCGTCGCACCGCCGTACCAGCCGAGCGACGGCGCGATCAGTGTGTCGCGTCGCTCCCCGAAATTGCGCCAATAATCCTCGTCCTGATGGTCGATGACGAGCCGCCCCGCCAGATTGCCGGCAATCGGCCCGGTCAGGTCCACCATCGCCTCCAGTCCGGCCCGCGCATTGGCATAGCTCGATCCGGTCAGCGCGACGTTCAGATGCGGGTCGAGCAGCGGCTTGCGCGCGACGATGTTGATGATCCCGCCCGGGTCCATGATCCCGTAAAGCAGCGAGGCGGGGCCCTTGAGCACCTCGACGCTTTGCGTGGCGGCGTTGAACGCGCGGCCCTGCACGACCGGCATCCCGTTGTGCATGACCGATCCGTCGCGATTGCCGCCGAACCCGCGCTTCAGCACCGTGTCCTGTGTCGCGGCGAGCGTATTGCCCTGCGTGATGCCGCTGACGTTGGTCAGCACGTCGTCCAGATAGCGCGGGCGCTGGTCGCGGATCACCTGCGCGGGCACGATGTTGATCGCCTGCGGCGTCGCGAGCGGTGTCGCCGAGGAGCGCAGCGTGGAGGCGTCCGGTGCCGGCTTGTAGCTGTCATCGGCGGCTTTCGGTGCGGGCGAGGCACGTCCGGTGACGATAATGTCGCGATCGGTGCCGCCATCGGCCATGCCCGGTGCATCATCGGTCGCAGCCTGTGCCGCGGACGCGATGGTCAGGCCTGCGACCAACAGGCCGCTGGTGAACGTCTTCATGGAAAGCCCCTTCCCTCGCGGCGGCCATACAGTGGTGATAGAGGTTCGCAATAGCGGAAATCGCGACATGGCTTTCCCGCATCGAGCCGACCGAGGCAGCCCGCCGCTCGCGCAGCCTGTCCGACGGCGAAGATTCGCCTAAACTCCTGCCCGATCGTCCCGACAAGCCCTTCGACAACGGCATTCGCCGAACGTGCGAAGGGGCATTTCGATGGTGGCGATCTTCACGGGTGCGGAGCGCGGACTTGAACGCGGCTCGGGCACGATCCTCGGCAACGCAGGGCTGGTCGGGAACAGCGCCTTCGGCCAGGCGGGGCTGCAGGTGTTCGCCAACGCGGCGAACGGCAATCTGGTCGTCCGTCAGAAGGACGCGATGCTCGTCGGGCGCGGCCCGGACGCCAATGTCACCCGGACCTATAATAGCCTGGGCGGCAGCGGGAGCCTTGCCGGAAACAATTTCTGGGGTGCCGGCGAGCAGCGGCTCAACATCTCGAACGTCACCGCCACCGGGGGAACGGCGACGCTCGGCCGAGAGGATGGCTCGACCATCTCCTTCAATTGGGACGGTTCGAAATTCGTCTCGACCGATGGTGCCGGGGCCTATGACACGCTGCGCAAACAGGCCGATGGCTCATACGTCTTCACCGACGGTGCGACGCTCACCACCGAATATTACGGGCCGGATCAGGCGAATGGGTTCCAGCGGCTCTACAAGCGCGTCGACGCCGCCGGCATTGCACTCACCTTCGCTTACGATCCCGCGCTCGCGACGCGGCTGACGTCGATCACCGCCGACAACGGCGACACGGTCACCTTCACCTACGACACGGCGGATAGCGCACGCCCGCTCAAGATCCTGGCGACGACGGTCCGGTTCACCGACACGACCACCAATCAGGTCAAGCTGTACACCACCCGCTACGGCTACGATGCCGCAGGCAATCTGGCGTCGACCACCTGGGATCTCACCCCGGACGACAACAGCATTGCCGACGGCAAGATCTATCGCGTGGATTACACCTACGCGGACGGCAAGCTGTCGCGGATCGCCGGCTCGGACGGCAGCCAGCTAGATATTGGCTATAGCGCGGGCAAGGTCTCGACGTTGACCGAGACGGTCGGTGCCGGCGTGACGCGCACCACCACGATCGCGATCGGATCGAGCGAGAGCACCGTCACCGACGCGCTCGGGCAGGTCACGCGGATGACCTACAACGCCGACGGCACCCTGGCGTCGATCGTGGCGCCGCCGGCCGGCACTGGCGCGACCGCACAAGTCACCAGCTTCGAATACAATGCCAAGGGCGACGTCACCCGCGTCACCGATCCATTGGGTCGCATCACCAGCTTCACCTATGATGCGAACGGCAACGCGATTTCGGAGGTAGACCGGCTCGGCGTCACCGTCACGCGCACCTTCGACGCGCGTAACCGGCTGCTGACCGAGACACGGATCAGCTCCGACGCGAACTCGCCGGGGGCGGCACACACCGATCGTTACGTCTATAACGCCGCCGGGTTGCAGCGCTTCG
This sequence comes from Sphingomonas phyllosphaerae, assembly GCF_036946485.1. GTDB lineage: Bacteria > Pseudomonadota > Alphaproteobacteria > Sphingomonadales > Sphingomonadaceae > Sphingomonas > Sphingomonas phyllosphaerae_E. The sequence continues at coordinate 1,343,064 of NZ_JAQIJA010000005.1, read as the reverse complement.
CGATCAGCGGCGCGGGCCGCGTGACCGAGCGCCGGTACGACACTTACGGCAACGTCAGCGTCGCGCTGACCTATACCGATCAATTCTACGACCTGACCAATCTGTCGACCTCATCCGCGCCGAGCGAGGTGGACATGGCCAATTGGGTCAAGGGGCTGAGCGACCAGACCGCGGTCGAACAGACCGTGTATCAGCACGACATCCGCGGCAACGTCATCCGCCAGCTCGAATATGCGGCCTCGACCTCACCGGGCGTGCCGTCGGACGCGGAGAATTATCGCGAGATCGTCTACCGCTACGATCAGGCCGGGCGGCTGGTGGCGCGCACCCAGACGGGCGAGAATACCGAAACCTTCGTCTATGACGGCCTCGGCCGGCTCGTCGCCTCCACCGACGTGAACGGTGGCACGACGAACGTCCTGTTCGACGATGCGGCAACCAAGACGGTCGTCACCCTTGCCAACGGTCTGGTGCGTACCTCGACCTACAGCAAGACCGGTGAGCTGATCGCCAGCAGCGAAGCCGGCGAGTTGATGCTCAACGCCGAGACGATCGTCGTCAACGACCGTCTCGGACGGGCGCGCGTGATGTTCAGCCCGATCGGCACCAGAAGCTTCATGCTTTACGACCGGGTCGGACGAAAGATCGCCGACATCGGCGAACTCGGCGAGATCACCGAATATCGCTATGACGGCGCGGATCGCGTGATCGCGACGATCCGCTACGCCACGAAGCTGTCGGCCAACGCGCTGGCGACCGTCGCGGACGCCAGCCTCTCCCCCGACATCACCGACATCCGCCCCCCTGCCAGCACCTCCGACCTGTGGACGTGGCAGGTGTACGACGCCAAGGGTCGTGTGATCGAGACGATCGACGGCGCGGGCAACGCCGTCGCCAACAGCTATGACGCGTCAGACCGGCTGGTGATGGTCCGCGACTATGCGACGCAATTGACCGCGGCGCAGCTCGCCACGCTGCGCACCACGCCGCCCAGCGTTCAGGTCCTCCCCACCGAGACGACCGCAGATCGCGTGACGCGCAGCTTCTACGATGCGGACGGCAACCTGATCGGTTCGCTCGACGGCGCCGGCTATCTGCAGGTCATGACCTATGACGCGGCGGGCCATCGCATCGCCGAGACCGCTTATGCGCAGGCGGCCGGTCAGTCGGTCCGTGCCAGCGGCACGCTCGGCGAGATCCTCGCCACGATCACGCCGGGCAGCGCCGATCGCACCACGCGCTACGTGTACGACCGGCAAGGCTTTCTGCGGTTCGAGATCGATCCGCTGAACCATGTCGTCGAATATACCTATGCCAATTGGCCCGGCGGCACCGTCAACGGCAAGGTTCGCTCGACGATCAGCTACGCCGGGGTGATCGCCACGCCCGGCAGCTACACGATGGCGTCGGTGCGCGCGGCGCTGTCGACCGCCAATCTGACCTACAGCGCCGCCAATCGCACCAGTTTCGCGATCTACGACGCGGCGGGTCGGCTCGGATACGCGATCGCAGCGGACGGTGCGGTCGTACAATATCGCTACGACACGATGGGCGACGTCGTATCGACGACGCGCTTCGCCACGCTACGCCCGACCTCCGGGCGCCCGACCCATGCCGAACTCGACACCTGGGCGACCAACAACACCAACGCGACCCGCGACCGCACCAGCCGCAATTACTATTCGGACGCGCGCCAGCTTCGCTATGCGGTCGACGCCGAGGGCTATGTCACCCGCAACGATTACGACGCCGCCGGACGGTTGATCGCCACCGCGCGCTTCCCGAATGCGGTGACGGTCACCGCCACCACCACGGCATCGGCGCTGGCCGCAGCGCTGACGGGCACACCGGCGACCACGACCTTCGGCTATGATGTCATGGACCGGCTGCTGGCGCGGCGTGATCCGAACGGCATCTTCCACAGCTTCGTCTACAACGCCAATGGCACGATCGCGCAGGACGTCGTGGCGCAGGGCTCGGGCGACGAGCGCCGCACCCAGTTCGCCTATGACGGCGCCGGCCGCGTCATCACCACCACCGAAGCGCTCGGCACCAGTGCCCAGACCGTCCGGCAGACCAGCTACAACGCCTTTGGCGATGTCGTGACCGAGAGCGATCCGCTCGGCCGCACCACGACCAATGCCTATGATCGTCGTGGCCAGCTACAAAGCCGCACCGACGCCAATGGCGGCCTCGTCTCATACCTCTACAATGCCTTCGGAGAGCAGGTCGCGGCCGTCGACGCGCGGGGCAACCCGACCTTCAGCACCTACAACAGCGACGGGCAACTGGTCGCCACGCTCGACCCCGAAAACTACGTCACGAACTACACCTACAATCCGTTCGGCGAAGTCGCGACGGTCACGCGCCGGGCGAACAAGGCGATCGAGCGCCAATATGCGCCCGGCGAGACGCCCGCGCCATCGGCGTTCAACGTCGTCGCCAGCACGGCCGACGCGGTCACCAGCTTCGGCTACGATAAGCTCGGTCGCGTCACCACGACGACCGATGCCGAGGGCTTTGTCGAAACGACGCTCTACAATGCCTTTGGACAGGTACAACGGGTCACGAACAAGCTCGGCGGTGCCACCGATTACACCTATGATCGCCGTGGGCTGCTGACCGCCGAATATGTCGTCGCGCCGGTCTACAACGCGGCGGGCGAGCAGACCGCCTCCGGCTATTACGCGCATCAATATCGCTATGACGCGCGCGGCAATCGCACCCGCGATACCGAAGCGGCCGGGCTGCCCGAACAGCGGGTCACCAACTACGCGTACGATTCCGGCGACCGGCTGATCAGCAAGAGCGGCGGCGCGGTCCCGGTCGGACTGCCCGGCCAGACGACGACGGTTACCCCCACCGAAACCTACACCTATGACGCGCGCGGCAACCGCACCTCGATCACCGATGCGGTCGGCGCGCGAACGCAATTCTATTACGACAAGCTCGACCGCGTGATTGCCGAGCTGCGGACGTTCGGCGCGACGGGCAATTACATCGGCTCGACCGCGAGCACCGTCGGCGTGCTGACCTATCACGCCTATGACGCGAACGGGAACCGCGTCCGCACCCGCGTCTTCGACACGCCCGTGGCGCTCAACGCCCCCGGCAGCGGCGCGCCCGCGGCGCCGACCGGCGATTATCGCGAAACGCTCTACGCCTATGACAAGCTCAACAGGCTGACCACCACCACCGTCACCGGCATCCGCACCGGCGCGTGGAACGGGACGCAATATGCCTCTGTCGTCACGTCGCTGGTCACGACCCGCCAATATGACGCGACGGGCAATGTGGTCCGCACCACCGCGCCCGATGGCGGCCAGACCCTCTCCTACTACGATCGTGCCGGCCGCAAGATCGCCGAAGTCGACAAGGAGAATTATCTCACCACCTGGACCCGCGATGCAGAGGGCAATGCGGTGCTCGAGCGCCGCTCCGCCGCTCGCGTGTCCTCGCCCGCGGTCGGGACGGTGCCCGCGCTCGCCGCCAACGACGCCGCCGACCGGGTGACCGCCTTCACCTACGACCGCAAGGGACAGCGCCGGACCGAGGCACGCCGCAACGTTCTGGCCGCGACGGTCAATCCGACCACCGGCGCGATGACGACCGCCACGACCACCGCGACGATCGTCTACAGCTACAACGCGCTGGGCGAGGTCACGCGCAAGACCGAGGCGACCGGCGATTACGTCGACTATACCTATGACACCGCCGGCCGCCTGACCCGCGAGACGCGTGCGCCGTTCGCGGACCAGACCGCGACCACCGTCCGCCCGACCATCGACTATCGCTACGACGGGCTCGGCGACCTCGTCCGCACCGTCGAGGGCGGCACGCGCGTCACCAGCTATGTCTACGGCGCAGGCGGGCGGTTGCAGTCGAGCACCGACGCCGGCGGCACCACGCGCAACTATTTCTACGACGCGGTCGGTCGCAAGGTCGGAGAGAGCTACACACGATCCGGCGAACAGGAGGCGTATACCTACAAATACGACGCCGCCGGCCAGCTCACCTACCAGGGTTATGCCACCTACACTCCGGACAACGGCTGGTTCACGATCGGCAGCAACACGTCGTTCCAGTACAACGTCCATGGCGACATGGTCGCGCGCGCGGTCAACGGCGTGGTGCAGGAGCGGATCGATTACGATCGCGCCGGGCGGATCTGGCGCAGCAACAGCGACGACGGCGTCACGCGCGTCTACGTCTATGACGCCGCCGGCAACCAGACGCTGAAGATCGAGAGCGACGGCGCGGACCTGTCGACGCTGACCGTCGATCAGGCGCTCGCGCTCACCACCAACCAGGGCGCGGTGGCGATCGGCCTCGGCGGCGTCGGGCAGACGGTGACGACCTTCACCACCTACGACAAGCGCGGGATGGCGACCGCCACGATCCTGCCCGCACGCAGCGGCAGCACCGACACCAGCGCCTCCACCGCGCGGACCTACAATGCGTTCGGCGAGATCGCATCCGATACCGACGCGCTCGGGAACGTCACCAGCTATGCCTATAATGCGCTGGGCCGGCGCACCGTCATCACCCATCCGGTCGTCGGGGTGACGAGCGAGGCTGGCGTCACCACCCAGACCAACCCTGTCGAGCGGATGTTCTACGACATCTCGGGTCGGCTGGTCGCGACGCAGAACGCCAATGGCGCGACCACCACGCGCGCGCTTCAGGCGGGCACCGGCTACGGCAAAGGCGATCCGCTCGTCAGCGCGGAATGGCGGCCGTACGGCAGCGTCACCCGCAACGCCTATGACGTCTTCGGCGACCTGCGTATCGCCACCGATGCGCTCGGGCAGCAGCAGAAGATGACCTATGATGCGATGGGCCGGCTGGTGCAGTCGACGAGCGTCGACGGTTCGATCGACGGCTATGCCTATGACGCACTCGGTCGGCGCGTCTCGCACAGCAACTCCGGCTATCAGACGGTCGAGGGAACGTCATACGACGTAGAAGGCCGGGTCATCGCGGCGAGCAGTTTCGGCGGCGATGGCACCACGACCAGCTATATCTGGGACGCCAATGCCGTCACGACCGGGCTGGGCGCGTTCGGTGCCTGGGTCGAGACCACGACCTATGCCAACGGCCGCACGATCGTGGAGGCCACCGACAGCTTCGCACACCTCGTCACCCGCACCGATCTGGGCAGCCACGTCTTCAGCTATGGCTATGATCTGGGCGGGCGGATCAAGGCGATCACCACCGCCGACGAACAGACCCGCTACACCTATGCCAACACCGGGCTGGTCAGCACCGTCTCGGTCGGGCGCGGCGACGGCACGACCGTCGGCAGCGACTTCCTCACCACCGACTACGGCTATGACAAGCGCGGGCTCAAGACATCCGAGCTGACCCGCCACCATAAGACGAAGGAGGAGTTCCAGAACGGCGTCCGCACCGCGGTCGAGACCGTCGAGACGCTCCAGAACGCCACCGCCACCTATGACGCGATGCGCCGGATGACCGCGTGGAGCGATGCGGTCGATCGCGACGGCGCGCAGGCCAACCCCGCCAACCGCATCAACTATCTCTACGACGCGGTCGGCAACATCCGCCGCGCCGAGGTCACCTACAACAATCTCGACCCGAACGGCGCGTTCGTCGCGGGCGGTTATCAGGACCAGTGGTTCCGCTACGACACGCTGAACCGCGTCGTCACCAACAAGGGCGCGCTGGTCAATGGCGCGATCGTGCGCGGTGCGATCGGCAGCGACGTCACCTACGACGCCGCCGGCCGCCGCGCGACCGTCACCACCACTGTCTCGGGCACCACGCGGCGCGAGAGCTACAGCTATCTGCCCGAGGGGCAATTGTCGGGGGTCGCCTTCGGCACCGTCGCAGCCGACGGCACTTATCAGAGCGGCGGCACCTCCAGTCTCAGCTACGACGGCGCGGGTCGCCTCACCCGGCAGATCGACAGCGACGCGAGCGGCGTCGCCTATGACCGCAGCGTCACCTACAACGAGAAGGGCCAGGCGCTCAGCGAGACGGTGACCCAGCGCCAGGGCAGCGACACGATCGTCGCCAACACCACCACCGATTACGGCACCGGTGCCGCCTATGCGCTGGGCGCGCCGGTGACGGTCACCACCTCGGGCACGCGCAACGGTCAGGCGACGACCACCAGCCAGACCAGCTTCACCTACGAATATTTCGACGGCCCGCTGCAATCGACGATCACCTACAAGCCCGACGTCAACGGCTCCGTCAGCAACCTCACGCAGATCAGCTACACCGGGCAGGGCGTGCTGTTCTCCGCGCAGATCAGCGACGCCCGCCCGCGCAGCGTCAGCTATCAGGCCGATGCGCTGGGTCAGGTGATCCGCCGCGACGAGAGCGACAACCGCCCTGCGACCGGCGACCCGCACGAAGTGTGGTTCCGCTTCGACGGGCGCGAGCTGGGGCATGTCAGCAACAACGGCACGCTGGAGACCGACTATGCCACGTCGGTCGCCACCCGCACCGCCGCGCAAGGCACCGGCGCGTTCCGCAACGGCGCGACCACCGGCACCGCGGCGGCCGAGTTCGGTTCGGACTTCCAGCCGATCACCAGCTACGACCAGGGCAGCGCCGGCGGCATCTACACCGTGCGCAACGGCGACACGCTGCAGAGCATCGCGCGGCGGCTCTACGGCGACGAGACCTTGTGGTACAAGATCGCGCAGGCCAACGGCCTGTCGACGCAGACGCAATTGGTCGAGGGCCAGATCCTCAACCTGCCGCGCGGGGTGGTGCGCAACGCCAACTCCGCCACCAGCTTCCGCCCCTACGATCCCAACGCCGTCGTCGGCGACATCATCCCCGACGAGACCAGCCCCACCCAGCCGCAGCCGCAGGTCCGCAAGAAGAAGAACAAGTGCGGGTTCCTCAAGCTGATCCTGGTCGGACTGGCCTCCGCCATCGCTGGCGGATTGGCCGGACTGGCAGTCGGCTTGCTCACTGGCAGCACGATCGCCGCCGCTGCTGTGGGGGCGGCGGTGGCTTCTGCAGCGGGTCAGGGCGTCGCGATCGCGACCGGCTTGCAGGAGCGCTTCTCGTTCAAGGGCGTGGCGTTGGCCGCTCTTTCGGCGGGCGCCGGCGGTGATGCTCGATCTGGCGATCATCACCAATTTCGGGCTGGCGCTGACAATCCTGCTGCTGACCTTCTACGTCGCCAAGCCGGTGGAATTCTCCACTTTCCCCTCGCTGTTGCTGGTTGCGACGCTCTATCGCCTCGCGCTCAACGTCGCGGCGACGCGGCTGATCCTGACCGGGGCGAGCGCGGGCGAGGTGATCGGCTCGATCGGCACTTTCGCGGTGCAGGGCAATTTCGTCGTCGGGCTGGTGGTGTTCGCGATCCTCGTGGTCGTGCAGTTCATCGTCGTCACCTCGGGCGCGCAGCGCGTGTCGGAAGTGGCGGCGCGCTTCACGCTCGATTCGATGCCCGGCGCGCAGATGAGCATCGATGCCGACCTCAACATGGGGTTGATCGACCAGGCGGAGGCGGTGCGGCGACGCCGCGGGCTGGAGCGCGAGGCCAGCTTCTACGGCGCAATGGACGGCGCATCGAAGTTCGTGAAGGGCGATGCGATCGCGGGGATCATCATCCTGCTGATCGACATCATCGCCGGCTGGATCGTCGGCGTCCTGCAACTCGGGATGGAATGGGGCGACGCGCTCCAGCATTTCACCTTGCTGACGATCGGTGACGGGATCGCCGCGCAGCTCCCCGCGCTCATCATCTCGGTCGCGACCGGGATCATCGTCACGCGTTCGTCGGCCGATCGCGAATTGTCGGCGGAGGTGTTCAGCCAGCTCGCCTCGGTTCCGCGCATCCCGTTGATCGTAACGGCGGTGTTGATGGCGTTGCTGCTGCTGCCGGGGATGCCGAAATGGCCGATCGTCGCGATCGGCGGCCTTGCGTTCCTGGCGTGGCGGCGGCTCGGGCGGGTCGCGCCGGTCGCGGAAGCCGACGCCGACACCGAAGCGCCTGCCGACCAGCCCGCCGCGATCGATATCCGGCTGGGCGCCGAACTGGCGGAGGCGTGGAAGGCGCAGGAGCCGATCCTGCTGGAGCGGATCGAAGGACTACGCCGCGCCGCCGAACGCAGCTTCGGCATCGCCTTCCCTGCGGTTGCGATCATCGATGGGGCGGGACTGGGTGGCTACGGCTATGACATCCGCCTGTTCGGCGCGCGCTTCGCGGTCGGCGAGGCCCGTCCCGATCGGCTGCTGGCGATCGGCGCGCCGGGCAAGCCACCGACCCTGCCCGGGATCGCCACGACCGATCCCAGTTTCGGCCTGCCCGCCAGTTGGATCGAGCCGATCCACGAGCCTGCCGCGCGCGCCGCCGGACTGACGGTGGTCGATCCGATCACGGTGCTGATGACGCAATTCGCCGACGTGGTGAACGGCGAGATGGCGACCTTGCTCACCCGCCCGATCGTGACGCAGCTGATCGAGCAGGTCCGCACCCGTCAGCCCGCATTGATCGAGGAGTTGATCCCCACCACGCTCGGCATCCCCGACCTGCAACGCGTGCTGCAGAACCTGCTGGCGGAGGGCGTGTCGATCGCGAACATCGACCTGATCGTCGAGCATCTCGCCGATCTGGCGCGCCAGCATCGCGACCCCGGCGACCTGACCGAGCAGCTTCGTCAGCGGCTCAGCTACGCGATCTGCAACCAGTTGCGCGGCGATCATCACGATCTGGCGGTGCTCAGTCTCGATCCGCGCATCGAAAACCAGATCAGCGCCGGGCTGGCCAATGGCGGCGTCGCCGGATTGCCGATCGAGCCGGGCCTTGCCGAACGGCTGATCCGTCGCCTGTCCACGATGACGGAGGCAATGCACAAGGAAGGGCGCGCGCCGGTGCTATTGTGCGGCGGCGCGCTGCGACGGCATCTGAAAGCCTTCACGCGTCGCTCGATCCCGCGCCTGTCGGTGGTATCGGTCGACGAGATCCCGGTGCGCATCACGCTGCGCTCGTTCGACATCGTCAAGCTGGAGGGCTGATCCCGATGACCGCCGCCACCAACGCCCCGACCGAAGCGGACGCGTCGCTCGCGACGCTGCTCTCCTATATGGCGGTCGATCCGGCGAACCCGGCGCTTATCCTCGACACCGCCGAGGCCGCGCTCGACGCCGGACAGGTCGATCAGGCGCGCGCCCTGCTCGACCGCCTGCCTGATACGGACGCAGCGCTGCCCCGGGCGCGTCATCTGGTCGGCCTCGTCGCGTTGCAGTCGGCGCGCTTCGACGAAGCCGCGGCGACCTTTCGCACGCTGCTCGCCGACGGTTGCGACGCGCCCGCGCTTCGCTTCAACGCCGCATGGTCGCTGACCAAGGCCGGTGACGCGGGCGCGGCGCTGGACATCCTCGACGACGCGACCGCGCTTGTGCTGGCGCAGGCTGCGGCACTGCGGGTCAGCCTGCTCCACACCAGCGGCGAGCTGGACGCGGCGGAAAGTGCGGGCCGCCACTATCTGACCGTCCACCCCGGCCACCGCGGGCTGGCGGCGGCGATGTCGACGCTGGCGATCGATATCGAGGATGAGGCGCTTGCCGCCCAATGCGCTGCGCTCGCTCCCGATCACCCCGATGCGCTCGCGACGCTCGGCACGCTGGCGCTCGGGCGCGACGATGCGTCCGAAGCGGAGGCATTGTTCGACCGGGTGCTCGCGCGCGCGCCGCACGTCCCGCGTGCCTGGATCGGGCGTGGGCTTGCCGGGCTGATGAGCGGCAAGCCCGAACGGGCCGCCGACGACCTCGATCACGGCGCGACGTTGTTCGGCGATTACCTCGGCTCATGGATCGCCGCCGGTTGGGCGCATTTCGTCAGGCGCGATTATGCGACCAGCCGCGCGCGTTTCGACCATGCGCTGGCACTCGACCACAATTTCGCGGAAACACACGGCTCGCTCGCGGTGCTCGACATCCTCGACGGGGACGTGGGAAGTGCGCGCGAGCGGGTCGCCATCGCGTTACGGCTCGATCGCGAGTGCTTCTCCGGCGCCCTCGCCGCCGCGTTATTGGCAAGCGACAGCGGCGACGCGGCGAGCGCACGCGCGATTATCGAACGCGCGCTTCATACACCGATCGATGGCAGCCAGCGTACCGTCGCGCAGTCGCTCGCCAAAATGGGTATGACCTTGCGTTAGAGTTTTGCGCCGACCGGCCAGAGATGTTCGACGCCGCGCCACCGATTAGACCGGGCGCGCCCGGCCTTTATGTGATGACGTTAGTACCAGACCGGCCTCCCCATCCGGCAGCTTCGGGCAGGTGTTCCTTTCGCGACGGCCTTCCGCTACGCCTCCCTCATGGCAACCCAGCTCGTGACACCGCCCGCCCTGCCCGTTTCGATCGACGACGTGCGCGCCGCGCAGATTCGGATCGGCGACGCGGTCGTGCGGACGCCGACGCTGATCAGCCAGACGCTGTCGAAGCTGACCGGCGCGACCGTCTATCTGAAGTTTGAGAACCTGCAATTCACCGCCGCCTACAAGGAGCGCGGCGCGCTCAACACGTTGCTGCAACTCTCCGACGAGGCGCGCGCCAAGGGCGTGATCGCCGCCTCGGCGGGCAACCATGCGCAAGGCCTCGCCTATCACGGCAACCGTCTGGGCGTGCCGGTGACGATCGTGATGCCGCGCAACACGCCGGTGGTGAAGGTGGTGCAGACCCAGGGCCATGGCGCGACCGTGATCCTGGAGGGCGATACCTTCGACGCCGCCTATGCCCATGCGCGCGTGCTGGAGGCGGAGCGCGGCTTCACCTTCGTCCACCCGTTCGACGATCCGCGGATCATCGCGGGTCAGGGCACCGTCGCGCTGGAGATGCTGGAGGAGCATCCCGAGATCGACCTGCTGGTGGTGCCGATCGGCGGCGGCGGGCTGATCTCGGGCATGGCGACGGTCGCGCGCGCCGCGGATCGCCCGGTCGAGGTGGTCGGGGTCGAGGCCGAGCTGTATCCGTCGATGTACAATCGCATCAACGGCACCGACATGCCGTGCGCCGGCGATACGCTGGCCGAGGGAATCGCGGTCAAGGAACCGGGCGGGATCACCGCGCAGATGGTCGCGCAGCTCGTCGACGATATCGTGCTGGTCTCCGAACGCTATCTGGAGGAGGCGCTGAGCCTGTTGCTCCAGATCGAGAAGACCGTGGTCGAGGGTGCCGGCGCGGCGGGGCTCGCCGCGTTGCTCGCGCATCCCGAGCGGTTCCGCGGACGGACGATCGGCGTGGTGCTGTGCGGCGGCAATATCGACACCCGGCTGCTCGCCAACGTGCTGCTGCGCGATCTGGCACGGTCGGGGCGGCTGGCGCGGCTGCGGCTGCGGCTGCAGGATCAGCCGGGTGCGCTCTATAATGTGATGCGGGTCTTCGATCGTGAGCGGGTCAACATCATCGAAATCTATCACCAGCGCGTCTTCACCACCCTGCCTGCCAAGGGCCTGATCACCGACATCGAATGCGAGGCGCGCGATCGGGCGCATCTCGACGGGCTGATGGTCGGGCTGCGCGAGGCGGGGTTTGAGGTGAGCACCGTCGAACTGGCCTGAAACGGTCCACCTCTTTCGTGGTAAAGCGGCTTTTCACCGGATGTGCGACATCGCATATGAAGGCTTTGGCGCGTAAGCGCGCCGCGGCGAAGATGGATCGTGGCATGGACAGGGGCTGGGACAGCGAAGGAAAGGGTCGGTACGCATGACGGCACCGTTCCGCTTCCCGCGCTTCTTCGTCACCAGTCCGCAACCGTGCCCGTATCTGCCGGGTCGGCAGGAACGGAAAGTGTTCACCGAACTGTCCGGCCCCGAAGCCGGCGAGCTGAACGACGCGCTCGGCCGGATCGGTTTCCGCCGCAGCCAGTCGGTCGCCTATCGCCCGAGCTGCGCGGGCTGCGCCGCCTGCGTCTCGGTGCGGGTGCGGACGCACGAGTTCGAGGCCAATGCCACGCAGCGCAAGCTGATGCGGCGTCACGCCGACCTCGACGTCGCGGCGTGCCGGCCATGGGCGACCGACGAGCAATATACGCTGATGCGCCGCTATCTGTCGGCGCGGCATCCCGGCGGCGGGATGGCGGCGATGGACGAGAGCGACTTCGCCGACATGATCGAGCATTCGCCGGTCAATTCGGTGGTGGTCGAATATCGCGAGCCGTCCGATGGCGGGCGGCCGGGCAAATTGGTCGGCTGTTGCCTGACCGACCGGCAGGCGGACGGGCTGTCGATGGTCTACAGCTTCTTCGATACCGATCAGGACGCGCGCCCGGCGCTCGGCAATTACATCATCCTCGATCACATCGCGCGCGCGCGCGAAGCGGGGCTACCGTATGTGTATCTCGGTTATTGGGTGAAGGGCTCGCAGCGGATGGCGTACAAGACGCGCTATCGGCCGATCGAGATGCTCGGCACGCATGGCTGGGTGTTGATGCCCGACGAAGCGATGGAGCCGATGTCCGTTTGAAGACCGTCGTCCCGGACTTGATCCGGGACCCCCGCTTCTTTCCGACCGGAGCCGAGAAAGCGGGACCCCGGATCAGGTCCGGGGTGACGGAAGAGGGGCGGGCGCGGCAAGCGTGTGAATGAACGGCTGGGGTTTCCCTCGCCGTCATTGCGAGCGGAGCGAAGCAATCCAGCGCCGGACCGGGACGCCCTGGATTGCTTCGCTCCGCTCGCAATGACGGATCATGCCAGCGCGCGCACCTCGCACGCCGCGCGAATATCGGCGGCGAGCTGGTCGACACGCACCGGGTCGGCGTCCCATGCGAACATGAAGCGCGCGCCGCCGCCGATGAAGGTATAGAAGCGCCAGCCCCGCGCGCGCAACTCGTCGAGCACCGCCTCAGGCGCGACGAGAAATACCGAGTTGGCCTGCACCGGGAACAGCAATTGCACCGCCGGCAGATCGGCGACCCGCGCCGCCAGCCGCTCGGCGCAGGCGTTGCCGTGCTCGGCGTTGCGCAGCCACGCGCCGCTCTCGATCAGCCCGATCCATGGTGCCGACAGGAAGCGCATCTTCGAGGCGAGCTGCCCGGCCTGTTTGCAGCGGTAATCGAAGTCCTCGGCAAGCGCGCGGTCGAAGAAGATCACCGCCTCGCCGACCATCAGCCCGTTCTTGGTCCCGCCGAAGCACAAGACGTCGACCCCCGCCTCCCAGGTGATCGCGGCGGGGGTGCAGCCAAGCGCGGCGCAGGCGTGGGCGAAGCGCGCGCCGTCCATGTGCAGCTTGAGCCCCAGTTCGCGGCACACCGCCGAGATCGCGCGTACCTCGGCGACCGAATAGACTTGGCCCGTTTCGGTCGGCTGGGTGATGGTGACGACGCGCGGCTTGGGGAAGTGGATGTCGGAGCGGCTGTTCGCGAGCGTGCGGATCGCCTCGGGGGTCAGCTTGCCGTCCGCCGATGGCGCGAGCAGCAGCTTGGAGCCGTTCGAGAAGAATTCGGGCGCGCCGCATTCGTCGGTTTCGACATGCGCCGCCGACGAGCAGATGACGCTGTGATAGCTCTGGCACAGCGACGCGAGCGCGAGCGAGTTGGCGGCGGTGCCGTTGAAGACGAAGAAGACCTCCGCATCGGTTTCGAACAGCGTCCGGAAGCTGTCGGAGGCGCGCTGCGTCCAGCCGTCGTCACCATAGGCGACCGCCGAGCCGGCGTTGGCGGCGAGCATCGCCTCCAGCGCCTCCGGGCAGGCTCCGGCGTAATTGTCGCTGGCGAATTGCTGGGGCTGGGTCGTCACGGTCGCTGATCCTGTTGCTCGGTTCGGGCATCAGGAGTCGGAACGATATGTGGCGAGAGGTCCCGTTGGTTGCCGGTCCGGCCACATCCCCCCATCGCTGGAGGCGCCACCTTGCTCGGGAGCAGGTTGGCGTCGAACTAGGTCGACTCTTGATGTTGTCGCGGGCGGTATACGATCCGGGGCGTGCGGTCAATCCTGTCCGCTGACCTGCACCTCGACGTCGAGGCATTCGCGGCCCTCGCCCAGCCGCGAGCCCGCGACCGGCGAGCAGCCGGCGGCGTCGAGCGCGACCGCGACGCGCACGTGATGCGCCTCGGGCGACAGGCCGAGCGTCGGGTCGAATCCGACCCAGCCGAGCCCGTCGACCCAAGCGTCCGCCCAGCCATGCGGCGTCGGTCGACCGTTGGGGAGCGCATCGCAATAGCCGGTGACGTAGCGTGCCGGGAAACCCGCGGCACGCGCCGCGGCGACGAAAACCTGCGCCAGATCGCGCGCGGTGGCGGTATCGCGCGCGAAGGCGGCGGTGACGGTCAGCCCGGGCTCGGGGCGCCCGTCGACCACCGTGAACCGCTCATGCACCGCGGCATTGAGCGCGTGGAGCGCGGCGATCGGCGCGCGTCCTTCGGTCGTCGCCTGCGCAAAGGCGGCGAGCGCCGGCTCCGCATGGGTCGCAGGCGTGCTGCGCAGGTAGAGCGCGGCGGGCAGCGGCTCGAACGTACCGTGCAGCACGCCGCTCGACGAACTCGTCACCACCTCGCCCGCGACGCTGATCTCGATCCCCGACAGCGGGCCCTCGGCGTAGAGCATCGTGGTGATGTTGCCGAAACCGTCGCGATGCTCGCGCAGACGCGCGTCGCAGTCGATGTTGATGTCCCACGCTGCGACCGTCTGGTCGTGCGTGTTGCGCGGGGTCATGCGCAGCAATTGCACGACACGCCCCTGTGGCGCGGTGAAACGATAGGTGGTGCGGTGGTCGATCGTCAGGCGCATCAGTGGAACTTGAACTGACGGCCGATCGCGTCGTGCAATTGCGCGTTCTCGACGATCAGGGCCTGAAGATGCTGGTGGAGCCCGGCGGCGATCACGTCGCCGGTGCGGGTGCGCGCGACGCGGGCCTGCCGCGTGCGCGCCATCCGGTCGGCCTCGCCCTGCGTGCCGCTCGCGCGCGCCAGTGCGGTGAGCGCGGCGACCGTCTCCTCGATCGAGGCGGCGAGGCTGCGCGGCAATTCGGCGCGGCTGAGCAACAGGTCGATGACGTTGGTCGGATTGAGCCCGTCGTTGTAGAGCCAGCGGAAGGCGGTGACCGCCGACACGGTCTGGAGGATCGTCGTCCATTGGTCGCGATCGACCGTCCCGCCGACCCGTTCGCCCTCGGGCAGCAGGATATGGTATTTTACGTCGAGCAGCCGCGCGGTGTTGTCGGTGCGCTCGACCGCCTGTCCGAGCCGGATGAACGAGGTCGTCTGGTTACGCAGCATCCGGTGCACCGCGCCCTCGAAGCCGCGCGTCTCGGCCTTCACCGCATCGACGACCCCGAGCACCGCGGTCGGATCGAGCCGCCCGATCCGCTGGTCGAAGATCAGCCACGCGCCGTTGATCGCCTGCCACGCCTCGCGGCTGAGTGCGGTGCGCACCGCGCGCGCATTGTCGCGCGCCATCGCGAGGCAGCGCAGGATCGAGCCGGGATGCGTACCGTCGGCGAGCAGGAAATGCGCGACCTCTTCGCGGCTCAACGCCTGGCCGCCGGCCGCGAAGGCGTCGGCGGTTTCGCTGACCGCGAGCGCGGTGCGCCACGCATCCTCACCCGCCGAACGCGGGGAAAGCACGTCGAGGCGCAGCGTCGCCTCGATCAGCCGCGCGACGAAATCGGCGCGCTCGACATAGCGGCCCAGCCAGTAGAGCGACGCGGCGGTGCGGCTGAGCATCAGCGCTGCCCTCCGCCGAGCGTCTGGGTCATGTTCCCCATCGTCTGCGTCATGCCGCGCGGTTCGTCCATCAGCACGAAGCTGTCCTTGGTCCCGCCGCCCTGCGACGAGTTGACGACCAGCGAGCCCTCGCGCAGCGCAACGCGGGTCAGCCCGCCGGGGACGACCTGCACGCCCTTCGCGCCGGTCAGCACGAACGGGCGGAAATCGACGTGGCGCGGCGCGACGCCCTGCTCGACCAGCGTCGGCACGGTCGACAGCGCCAGCGTCGGCTGCGCGATATAGCGTTCGGGTTCGGCGACCAGCGCGGCGCGGAAGCGCTCGATCTCGGCCGACGAGGCGGTGGGGCCGACCAGCATCCCGTAACCGCCTGACCCGTCGACCAGCTTGACGACCAGCTCATCGAGATGGTCGAGGACGTATTTCAACGCCTGCGGCTCACGGCAGCGATAGGTTTCCACGTTCGGCAGCCGCGCATCACCGCCCGAGTAATATTTCACGATCTCGGGCATGTAGCTGTAGATCGCCTTGTCGTCGGCAATGCCGTTGCCCGGCGCGTTGATGATCGCGACATTGCCCGCCGCATAGGCGGCGATCAGCCCCGGCACGCCGAGCATCGAATCGGGGCGGAAGACGAGCGGATCGAGATAATCGTCGTCGACGCGGCGGTAGATGACGTCGACGCGCACGCGGCCCTCGATCGTACGCATGTAGACGACGTCGTCATCGACGACGAGATCGGCGGCTTCGACCAGTTCGACCCCCATCGAGTCGGCAAGGAAGCTGTGCTCGTAATAGGCCGAATTGTAATGGCCCGGCGTCAGCACCACGCAGGTCGGGCGCGGGCCACCGCAACCGCGCGGCGCGACCGAGCGCATGGTCTCGAGCAGCCGATCGGGATAGCTGTCGACCGCCGCGACGCGGAACTTCGCGAACAGCTCGGGGCACAGCCGCACCATCGCCTCGCGGTTCTCCAGCATGTAGCTGACCCCCGAGGGCGTGCGGGCATTGTCCTCCAGTACGAAGAAATCGTCGGGGCCGGTGCGGACGAGATCGATCCCGCAGATATGCGCCCAGACATCGTGCGGCGGGCGGATGCCGGCGATCTCGGGACGGAATTGCGCGTTGCCGAGGATCAGGTCGGCGGGCAGCACGCCGTCGCGCAGGATCTTCTGGTCGCCGTAGATGTCGACGAGGAAGGCGTTGATCGCCTCGACGCGCTGGACCAGCCCTTCGGACAGCCGCGCCCATTCGTCGGCGAGGAAGACGCGCGGCACGATGTCGAACGGAATGATCCGCTCGCCCGCCTCGCTCTCGCCATAGACCGCGAAGGTGATGCCGAGTTGACGGAAGGTCGCTTCGGCCGATTGCTGGCGACGGCGCAACTCGCCGTCGGGCGTGTCGGCCAGCCAGCGACACAATTCCCGCAACTCGGGGCGCGCGCCCTCGGCGCTGCTGGCCCCCATGATCTCGTCGAACGCCGTTGTCCCCATTTGCCCCCTGCAACGTCCGACGATCGGATTCGTCGCATGCTGAGCGAGATCAACGGCGTGCGCAACATTTCATTGCAGCGCAGCGATCCCTCAACGCAACGATGTGAGCATCGGCGGGGTGAGCACCTGCGGCAGCACGCGCGGGTCGGCGGTGCCGCGCGGGTAGAAGAGGTAGAGCGGCACCCCGGCGCGATTGTGCTGCGCGATGAAGCGGCCGAGCACCGGGTCGCCATCGGTCCAGTCGCCGACCAGCACCGCGACCTTGTTGCGCCGGAAGGCGTCCGCCACGCTTTGCGTCTCGATCGCGGCCTTTTCGTTGACCTTGCACGTCAGGCACCAGTCGGCGGTGAAATAGGCGAAGACCGGCCGCCCCTCCGCGCGCAATGCCGCGAGCCGCGCCTCGGTGAACGGCTCGGCCCCCGCGACGCCGGCGACCGCCGCGCCGGCCGGCTGCGCGCGAACCGTGGCGAGCGCGCCACCGCCCAGCAGCAGCGCAACCAGCGCGGGCGCCCACACCAGCCGCGCGCCCAGCGCCTGCCGCCGCCCGCTCCACCACAGCCCGAGCCCGGCGAGCAAAGCGGCGGCGAGCGCGATCGTCATCCCGTCGACGCCTGCCTGTCGCCCGAGCACCCAGGCGAGCGCGAGCGCGGTCGCGAACATCGGCACCGACAGAATGTGGCGCAGCCGCACCATCCACATGCCGGGCTTCGGCAGCCGTCGCCGCAGCGCCGGGACGAAGCCGATCAACAGGAACGGCAGCGCGATGCCGAGCCCCAGCCCCGCGAACACCAGCAGCGCCGCGACCGGCGGCAGCACCAGCGCCGCGCCGAGCGCCGCGCCCATGAACGGCCCAGTGCACGGCGTCGCGACGAAGGCGGCGAGCGCGCCGGTCATGAACGCGCCGCTCGCGCCGCTGCGCCCGGCGAATTGCGGGGTCGGCAGCTCGAACAAACCGGCGAGGTTGAGCGCGATCGCGACGACGAGCAGCAACAGCACGCCGACGACGCGCGGGTCCTGCAACTGGAACGCCCAGCCGGCGCTCGCCCCGCCCGCGCGCAGCACCAGCAGGGTTGCGCCGAGCGCGAGGCACACCAGCACCACGCCCGCGGTATAGGCGAGTGCCTCGACCCGCGCGTGGCGTTCGCTCTCGCCCGACCGCGCCAGGCCGAGCGCCTTGAGGCTGAGGATCGGGAAGACGCACGGCATGATGTTGAGCAGCAGCCCCCCGAGCAATGCGCCGCCGAACGCGGCCAGCGCGACGCCCCAATCGAGCGCCGCCGACGCGTCGGCGGGCGCGACGGTGCCGGGCTGCGCGACCAGCGCCAGTGCGGTGCCGTCGCCGAGCGTCAGCACACCCTCCAGCGCGCCACGCTCCGGCGTGGCGGCGGCCTTGGTCTCGACCACCAGCCGCTCACCGTCACGGGTGACGGTCTGCTGGGCGGGATAGTCGGTCGCGCCGCCGCGCGCGGGGTAGAACCACGCCTCGCCCAGCGGCGCGTCGGCCGGATAGGGCACCGACAGGCGGAAGCGCGCGCCATCGATCTGCCAGGTCGCGGTGCTACCGAGCGGGCGCGGGAGCGCGCGCCGCCATTCGTCGAATTGCGCGCGGCGCGCGGGCGTGACCGCGCCGTCGCCGACGGTCAGTTGCGTGCTCAGCTCCTGCGTCTCGGGAACGCAGATCGTCTCGGTGCAGACGAGATAGTCGAGCTTGACGCGCACCGGCAGCGCGGCACCGGGCGCCAGCCCCTTGGGAACGGTCAGCGTGGTCAGCATCGTCCATGGGCGTTCGTAGACATGGTTCATCAGCCCGGCGATCACCAGCCGCCCCGGCGGCGGATAGGCGAGCGCCCCCGCGGTCGCGCCTTTGGGCAGCGTCCAGGTGGCCCGCGTCGCCACCCCCGCGTCGCCGGGATTGAGCCAGTATCCGTGCCAGCCTGCGTCGGGGACGGCATGGATCGCGAGCGCGACGGTGCTGCCCGGCGCGGGCCGGTCGCTCTCGGCGAGCAGCGTCATCGCGACATGCCGCGCCTGCGCGCTCGCCACGGTTGGCAGCAGCAGCGAAACGGCTGTCATCAGAGTGAAAAGCGCCGCGCGCACTGCTTGCCTGATCATCGGAGCGGGATCATAGCCGCTTCGCCCCCTCGTTGCATCAAGGTTGCCCGATGAAATCGCTGTTTGCCGCCGCTTTGCTGACCAGTGCCGCGCTGGTGCTGCCCGCCCTCGCCCAGACGCCGGCCGCCGCGCCCGCCGCCGCCGCGACGCCGCAGGGCAAGCCCAAGCTGATCGTCGCGATCTCGGTCGACCAATTCTCCGCCGACCTGTTCGCGCAATATCGCAACCGCTACACCGACGGCCTCGCGCGCTTGCAGCAGGGTGTGGTCTTCCCCTCGGGCTATCAGAGCCATGCCGCGACCGAAACCTGCCCCGGTCACTCGACGATCCTGACGGGGATGCGTCCCGCGCATACCGGGATCATCGCCAACACCTGGATCGACCAGCGGGCCGGTCGGCCGGACAAGGCGGTCTATTGCGCGGAGGACGAGCGCGCGCCCGGCTCGGATCACGACAAATACCAGCCGTCCGATCTGCACCTGCGCGTCGACACGCTGGGCGACATGATGAAGCGCGCCGATCCGCGCACCCGCGTCGTCGCGGTGGCGGGCAAGGACCGCGCGGCGATCATGATGGGCGGGCACCACACCGACCAGATGTGGTTCTGGGCGACCGACCATTTCATCACCCTGCCGTCGCGCAGCACCGCGCCGGTACCGGCGGTGGTGACACGCGCCAATGATGCTGTCGGCAAGCTGCTCGCGGCTCCGCAGGCGCCGCTGCCGTTGCCCGGCTATTGCAAGGGACTGGCGCAGCCGATCGCGGTCGGCGGGCAGACGATCGGCACCGGGCAGTTCCAGCGTGCCGCGGGCGACGCCAAGTCGTTCCGCGCCTCCCCGGCGCTCGACGGCGCGGTGTTCGCGCTCGCCGCCGGGCTGATCCAGGACATGAAGCTCGGCCAGGGCGCAGGCACCGACCTGATCGCGGTCGGCGCGTCGGCGACCGATTATGTCGGTCATGCGCTGGGCACGCAGGGTTCGGAGATGTGCATCCAGATGGCGCAGCTCGACCAGACGATCGGCGCGTTCCTCGCGCAGCTCGATGAATGGGGGCTCGATTACGAGGTAATGCTGACCGCCGATCACGGCGCGCACGACATGACCGAGCGCCAGCAGCAGCGCGCGATGCCGATGGAGCAACATGCCGACGCCAGCAACGCCGCCAAGCTGGTCGGCGCGGCGATCGGGCGCGACCTCGGCATCGCCGGGCCGGTGCTGATCGGGCCGGAGAGCGACGTGTACATCGCCGACACCGTGCCGGCGGCGCGGCGCAAGCAGGTGCTGGTGGAGGCCAAGCGCCGCTATCTGGCGATGCCGCAGGTTGCCGCGGCGTTCACCCGCGACGAAATCGCGGCGACGCCGTTCGCGAAAACGCCGCCAGAGACGTGGACGCTGCTGGAGCGCGCGCGCGCCTCCTATGATGCGGAGCGGTCCGGCGACCTGATGGTGATGCTCAAGCCGCGCGTGACGACGATCGTCAAGCCCGCGCCTTTCTATGTCGAGAC
Source organism: Sphingomonas phyllosphaerae (assembly GCF_036946485.1). GTDB lineage: Bacteria > Pseudomonadota > Alphaproteobacteria > Sphingomonadales > Sphingomonadaceae > Sphingomonas > Sphingomonas phyllosphaerae_E. The sequence goes on along the minus strand of NZ_JAQIJA010000005.1, from coordinate 1,322,303 downwards.
GCACGGCAGCCCGTGGGATTACGATCGGCGCGTGCCGATCCTGTTCTGGCGCAAGGGCATGGTCGCGTTCGAGCAGCCGCTGTCGGTCGAAACGGTCGACATTGCGCCGACGCTGGCGGCGACGATCGGGCTGCCGGTGTCGGGGCTCGACGGGCGGTGCCTCGATCTGGATGCGGGGGCGGGAGACAGCTGCCCGAAGTGACGGATAGCCTTTGGGTTCCCTTCCTTCGTCACCCCGGGCTTGACCCGGGGTCCCGCTTCTTCAGCTCGCGCTGAGGTAAAAGCGGGGCCCCGGATCAAGTCCGGGGCGACGTAGAAGGATTACATGCCCTTGAGCATGTCGATGTGGTGCTGCACGACCGGGGCGATCTGGCCGGCGGCGGTCTTCAGCGGTGTGGCGGTGCCGTTGGCGGCATAGCCCTGATGCAGCGCGAGCGCCTGCTGGTGCGCGGTCTGCTGCTGGGTCAGGTAGGTGCGGTCGCGCGCGGTGCCGCTTTCCTTGCGGAGCTGGGCCACCATCCCGTTCTGCTCGGGAGTCATCACCGGCGGCTTGGGCTTCAGCCCGGCCTTTGTCGCCGCGCTCTTGACCATCGCAGTGCTCTTGTTGTGGTCGCGGATCATGCCCTGCGCGAACGAGCGGACCTTGGGATCCTTGGTCGATTGCAGCACGAGCTGGCTCGACGTCTTCTCATAGAGATCGCCGGCACCGGCGGCGGCGACATAGGCGTCGGGGGTCATCTGCTGCGCGACGGCCGGCGTGGCGAGCACGATGGCGAGGGCAGAGACCGGCAGGAAACGCTTCATCTTCTCTCTCCGTCACATCTTCTGGAAACGTGCCGTCGCAAACGCGCCGCGCCCGGCGAACGTCCCGGAAACACGCCGATATTTCTATGTGATCCCGATCAATGCAGCGGCCAGAAGAACAGGATCAGCGGCGTGCCGACCAGCAGCACCAGCGCCGACAGCGGCGCGCCAAGCCGCGCATAGTCGCCGAAACGATAGCCGCCCGGCCCCAGCACCAGCGTGTTGCACTGGTGCCCGATCGGCGTGAGGAAATCGCTGCCCGCGCCGACCGCGGTCGCCATCAGGAACGCCTCCGGCCGATAGCCGAGGTCGCCCGCGAACTGCGCGGCGATCGGCGCCATCACTAGCACGGTCGCGGCATTGTTGAGGAACGGCGTCACCGCCATCGCCGCGGCGAGGATCAGCGCCACCGCGCCCCACGCCGGGAGCACCGCCGCGGTCTGCGCCAGCCACGTCGCGATCACGTCGGACGCGCCGGTGGTGCGCAGCGAGTCCGACACCGGGATCAGCGCGCCGAGCATTACGAGGATCGGCCATTCGATATGGTTGTATGCCTCGCGCACCGGCAGCAGCCCGGTCGCGACGACGATCCCCGCCGCCGCGAAGAAGGCGACGCCGACCGGCACCCAGCCCATCGCGGTCGCGAACATCGCCGCGCCGAGCACCGCGACCGGCAGCCAGCCGCGCCGACTGGTGCCGAGCCGCAACTCGCGCTCGGCGAGCGGCAGGCAGCCGAGTTCGCGCAATTTCTCGGGCAAGGTGTCGAGCGTGCCCTGCAACACCACGACGTCGCCGGTGCGCAGCGCGATGTTGCCGAGCCGCCGCGACAGCCGTTCGTCGCGACGCGAGATCGCGATCAGGTTGACGCCGTAGCGCGCCTGCAGGTCGAGCCGCCCGGCGGTCTGCCCCTCCAGCGGCGAGCCAAGATTGATGACCGCCTCGATCACGCCGATCTCGCTCTCGCCGCGATCGGTGCGCTTCTCGCGCTCCTCGCTCTCGAGCGTCAGCCGGTCGCCCGCGATCGCGCGTTCGAGCGCGTCCGGGTCACCGCCGAGGATCAGCGTATCGCCCGCGCGCAGCTCGGTATCGGCGAGCGGATGGCTGCGCATCCCGGCGCGCACCATGCGGGTGATCGTCACCTCATGTTCGTGGCGGTCGAGGAACGCTTCGACCATCTCGCCGACCGCGGGCGAGCCCTCGGGGATCACGATCTCGGTGACATAGCCGGTGATGTCGAGCGCCTCGGCCATGCTCGGCGCGGCGCGGCGGTCGGCGGGGATCAGGCGATAGGCGACGCTGAGATACAGCAAGCCGACGACCAGCAGCCCGAGCCCGACCGGCGTATAGTCGAACATCCCGAACGGCTCGCCGAGCATCTGTTCGCGCGAGCGGCTGACGATGATGTTCGGCGAGGTGCCGACCAGCGTCATCAGCCCGCCGAGCAGCGAGGCGAACGACATCGGCATCAGGAACACCGAGGGCGAGGCATTGTTCTTCTTCGCCATCTGGATCGCGGCGGGCATCAGCATCGCCAGCGCGCCGATGTTCTTGACCAACGCGCTGGCGACGCCGACGGAGCCGGTCAGCACGAGCAATTGCCCGCGAACCCGGCGGACGCGGCGTGCGACCTGCCGCAACACGCGCTCGATGACCCCGGAGCGCTGCACCGCCGCCGACAGGACCAGCGCCGAGGCGACGATGATGACGATGTCGTCGGAGAAGCCCTTGAAGGCGTCGTCGGGCGCGACGATGCCGAGCGCGAGGCTGGCGAGCAGCGCGATGATCGCGACCACATCGTAGCGGAAGCGCCCCCAGATGAAGAGCGCCATCATCCCGATCAGGGTGGCGATCGAGAGAAGTTGGGGAGTCGTCATCGTTACGCGCTTAACCGTGGGGGTGTCGCGGGGTTCCGGTTTGTTGCCGCAGGATAGGGTGATTGGCGGGTGGCGGCGGGTGCGCTTGTCCTTCGAGACGAGGCTTCGGCAAGCTCAGCCTCTCCTCAGGACGAACGGGGGTGAGTAGGCAAAACGTTGATCTGCCACCCACCCTCCCGTCCGTGCTGAGGAGCCATCGAGCGAAGTCGAGATTGCGTCTCGAAGCACGGTTGTTTCGAGCCCCCGCTCAATAATCCCGCGAAATCCGAACGTTGCCGCTCTGACGCCCCAGGGTCGAGATCGAGGACAGCAGCGACAGCCAGCGCGTCACCTGAAACTCGACCCGCGTTGCGGAATAGCCGGCACCGTCGGTGATGATCTCCGCATAGAGCCGCCGCGTGACGTATTTTCCCGCGGCGATCGACGTGCCTTGCCCGGTCTGCGGATCGGCGGGGAGGATGCGCAGCCGGTCGAGCCCCGCCGCGCGACGCACCGCGTTGATCGGGTTGAGCCCGTTGCCGCCATCCTGCAACGCCGCCACCGCGGCGGCGAGCTGCAATGCCTCGGGCGCGGACAGGTTGGTGATCGAGGTGCCGAACAACAGCCGCGAGAGCAATTCGTCCTGTGGCAGCGTCGGGGTGCTCGCGAAGCTGATCTCGGGCTTTTGCGCGACGCCGGTGACGCGGATCGTCGCGTTGAGCCCGGTGGTGTTCGCCGCCGCCTCGATATCGAGCGCGGGGTTGGCCGGCACCTCGCCCGCGAAGCGGATGATCCCGCGCGACAGCTCGAACTCGCGCCCCGCGAACTCGTAATCGCCGCGGACGAGATCGGCGCGCCCGGTGATCGCGGGATTGGTCGGCGAGCCGGCAAGCTGCACGTCGGTGGTCCATTCGCTGGACAGACCCAGCCCCGAGACCATCAGCCCGTTGCGCGCACGGGCATGGACGTCGAGCCGCCACGGCGCGGCGGCGTCGTCGTCGGCCTGATCGCCACCGGGCACGTTGATCTCGCGGACGTTGATCTGCGGCAGCGCGCTGGCGACGGTCGCCTGCCCGAGCCGGTAGCGGCTGCTGTCGAGCCGCACGTCGCCCGAGATCACGCCGCCGACCCCGTCGGAGGTGAAGGCGAGCGGCCCGGTCGCGGTCGCACCAATGTCCTCGCGGTCGATCAGCACCGCGTGATCGGCGTCGATCCGCAGGTCGAAGGCGACGCCGTTGGCGGCGGCGAAGTCGAACGTGCCGGTGCCGGTCACGCGCCCGCCGCGCCCCGCGTCGCCGGTGAAGCGCTCGATCCGCAGCCGCGACCCGTCGAAGCGCCCGGCGGTCTGGATGTTGGTGACGACGGTGCCGGTGGTCGCGCTCTGGATGCGCGCGTTGCTGGCGCGAACCAGCCCGCGGATCTGCGGACTGGCGACCGTGCCGGTGACGTCCGCCGACAGCGCGACCGGGCCGGACAGGTCGAACAGCTCGATGCGGGTCAGCCGCCAGAGCGTGTCGGCGGGGCCGGAATAGCGGAGCTGCGCGAACACGCCGGCCTTGGTCAGCCGCTCGACCAAATTGCCGCTGCCGAGCGGTTTGAGCAGCGCCTGCGCGCGGCCCACGGTGCGCCCGCCCGACGCCATCACCATCCGCACGCCGAGCTTGTCGGCGCCCAGCACCCCCGCGACCCCGATGTCGATCGGCGCCGACGAGCTGAGCAGCCCCGAGCGGGTCAGCCCGCGGATCGTCAGATTGGTGCGCCCGGTCGGCGCCGCGCCGTCGCGCGCGTCGAGTTCGAGCGTCCCGGTCGCGGTGCCGCCGAGCCCGAGCCCGCTATAGCCGATGTCGAGCACGCCGAGCGGCAGGCGGGTGAGCGCGGCGCGCACCGCGGTCTCGCCATTGCCGAGCCGGCCCGATACTTCCGCGCTGCCGCCTGCGAAGGTCAGCCTGGTCGGCGCCAGCGTCCAGCGGTCGCCCTCGCGGCGGAGCACCGCAGGAGTCTCGAGCCGGATCGGCTGCGCGCCGATCGTCCCCGAGGCGCGGACCGCATAGCCGTCGGCGGTGATCTGCGTGACGGTATCGACGCGGAAGCCGACGCCGCGCGATCCGGCGATCGACGCGCGCACCTCGCCGGTGTCGCCGGTCAGCGCCGCCTGTCCCGAGAAGCGCGACACCGACAACGCACCACGCCGCAGCCCCGCGCCGCTGGTGGTGGCGTTGACGCGCGCGCCATCGGGTTCGAGCAGCACGTTGAAGTCGACCCGCGCCTGCCGGACGGTCGCCGCACCGGCCAGCCGCGCGTTGCGCGCGTCGATCCGGCCGCTGATCCGCTGCACCTCACCGACCGGCGCGAAGTCGAGCGCGCCGGTGAAGCCGCCCCCGGCGACATTCATCCGTCCGCGGAACCCGCCGTCGACGATGTCGAGCGTACCACTGGCGCGCGTGCCGCTGACATCAAGCCGCGCGATCGCGATCTGCGTCTGCCCGCCCGGCGGCAGCAGGATCGCGCCCGCGCCTTCGAACGGGCCAAGCCGCGACCCGCCCGCAGCGGTGAAGGCGAAGCCCTGCGGCGTCGGATCGAGATGCGCGCGGACGTTGCTGAGCCCCATCGCGGCATTGGGGCGCGCGAACACCAGGTCGATGGTCGGCTTCTCGATCTTGCCGTCGAGCTTGAGCTGGACCGGGCCGTAGCTGCTCTGCGTCCCCGACCCCTCGAACACGAAGGTGCCGTCGCGGCGGCGATAACCGGTGCCCGCCAGCCGCAGCGACGGCGCGGTGAGCACGAGCCGCGTGAAATGGAGCACGCCGTCGGGGGTGCGCTCGAGCAAGGTCTCGATCTGCGGCAGCCCGCCGGCGAGGCTGCGGAAGAAGCCGTTGTCGAGCCGCAGCATCCGCGCGGTGCCGCGCCCGATCACGCGCGTGCCGTGGCCGTCGGGTCCGGGGACGACGCGCAATTGCGAGCGCACGTCGACCACGCCGAGCCCGGGGATCAGGTAACGCCCGAGCGCGCCCGACAGCGCGACGTCATAGCGCCCGGTGTGCAGGTCGAGCGTCAGCCCAATGTCGCCGGAGAGTTTGTCGGAGCGCAGTTTGAGCCCCTCGCCGGTGATCGTGTCGGCGGTGACGCGCAGCACCCCGGCCAGCGACAGGTTGCGCAGGATCCCGCCCGCGACATCGCCGACCCCGGTGACGCGCGCGGCAGTGAACGCGACCGGCAGCGCGATCGGGCGTGGTCCCCAATGGCCGCGCCCGGCGGCGCGCGCCTGCTCGAACCCGGTGTCGTCGAACGCGAAGCGGTCGGCGGTCAGGCGATAGTCGAACGCGAAGGTGCGGAAATTGCCGTCGAGGATCGCGCGCAGCTGCAGGTCGCGCGCGGTCATGTTGCGGAACAGCGCAGGCGGGCGCAGCAGCCGGCCGGTGACGCGCAGGTTGCGGAACGCACTGTCGGCGAGGTCAACCATCCCCTCCGCCTGCAACGCCAGCGACGGCGAGCGTAGCGACAATGTCCCGTCGAGGCGGCGGCTGACGAATGTCCCCGCGCCGTTGACCAGCACGCGCGGCGCGGTGAGCGACTGGAGCTTGCCGCGCGTCACGCTGGCCGGCGCGACGGTGCCGGTCAGCGTGTAGCGGCCGGCGTTGTTGCCGAGCGCGAGGTCGACGAGCCGCGCGCCGCCCGCCACCGCCACCGCCTGCCCGCGCCATTGCCGCCAGTCGCCCGCGCCGTCGATGTCGAGCGCGATCGTCCGGCGTAGCCCGGTCAGTTGCGCGAGCACGCCGGTCGCCGCGCCCTGCGCGCGCGCGGCGATGTCGAACTTGCCCGCGGCGGGGCGCGAGTCGAGCCGCAGCCGTACCCGGTCGCTGCCTGCCACCAGCGCGTCGAGCGCGACCACCGCATGGCCGTCGCGGATATCGGCGCGCGCGAGCAGCCGCCCGTCGCGCACCCGCCCGGTGACCGCGGGGGCGACGATCAGCCGCGCGACCGAGAGGCGGCCGATCGCGATGTCGAACTTCGGCAGCAGCGGCCCGGAACGGCCGGTGTCGCGCGGCTCGGGCAGCTTGGCGAGCGTCGCGACCGGGATGTCGAGCGCGCTGATGTCGAGCCGGTTGTGGAGCCAGGCGAACGGCGACCAGTCGAGCCGCGCGCGCGGCACCGACAGCACCAGCCCCTTGGGATCGTAGAGGCGGAAGTCGACCAGCTCGGCCGTGCCGTACAGCGACCCCTCGATCCGCCCGAGCCGGAAGCGCAGGCCGTTATCGGGCTTGAGCGCGTTGACGCGGTCGGCGACGATCCGGTGACCGACGTCGGTGTCGATCACCACCGCCACGATCGCGACCAGCGCGAGCAGAGCGGCGAGGACATAGCCGAGCAGGCGCAGCGCCCGCATCAGAACGCCTGCCCCAGCGACACATAGACCGCGATCCGCGAGTCGCCGCGCTGCGGGTTGATCGGGGTGCCGACATCGACGCGGATCGGGCCGAAGTTGCTGTAATAGCGCACGCCGATCCCGGCGCCGTAACGCAGCCCGCTGAAATCGGGCAGCCCGCCGGTGTAGATGTTGCCGCCGTCGAGGAACGGGACGACACCGAAATTGCCGAACGCCTTCACCCGCGCCTCGATCGCGAATTCGGCGAGGCTGCGCCCGCCGATCGGATCGTTGTTGACGTCACGCGGGCCGATCGACTGGAAGCTGTAGCCGCGCACCGACGCGCCGCCACCGGCATAGAAGCGCCGCGACGGCGCGATCTGGTCGCGCGGCGCGCCGAGAATCGTGCCGAGCCGCAACCGCCCCGCCAGCACGACCGCATCGGTGACCGGCTGATACTTGCTCGCGTCGAGCTGGACACGGGTGTAGCCGAAGACCGTGTCCTGCAACGACACTTCGGGGCTGACCCGCCCCGACAGGCGGAAGCCGCGCGTCGGATTGAGCAGATCGTCCGACCCGTCATAGCCGAGGCTGGTCGGCAGCGCGCCGATCAGGAAGGTGCGGCGACGCGGCACGCCGGTCGCGGCGATCACGTCGCGCTCGTCAGTCGCGACCAGCTCGGCCCCCAGCGACCATGTCCAGGTCTTCTGGAAAAAGATGTTGGTCTGCCGCTCCAGCGCCGCCGACAGCGAGATCGTCTGCGCATCGAACGCGTCGCGGCGCAGGTGCGCTGCAGAAAGCTGCGCGGTCAGCACGCGGTCGCGCGCGTGAAAGTTGTTGCGGCGGAAGGTGATCTGCCCGAGCTGCTCGCGCGTCCCCGCCACGCCGCGCAGCGTCACCGCGCCTTCGGGCGGGAAGAGGTTGCGATGCGTCCAGCTGATTTCCGAGCGCGCGCCCTCGCCGGTGCCATAGCCCAGCTCGACCGCGACGGTGCGCGGCGGCGCGGGCTCCAGCCGCACCGCGACGTCGACGATCCCGGGATCGGCACCGGGCACCGCGCGCACCTCGGCGGTCGAGACCAGCCCGGTCTGGACGAGCGCGCGGCGCAGATCGTCGACCTGCGAGGTCTCGAAGGGCTGGTCGGGCTTGAACCGCGCGATGTCCTGCACGTGCGCGGCGTCGAACACCTTGTTGTCGGCATTGACGGTGATCCGGCCGAAGCGCCGCGCGGTGCCGGGCGCGACCTCCATCGCCAGCGTCGCGGTCTGCGTCGCGCGGTCGACCACCACCTCGGGATCGCCGACCTGCGCGAACGGGAAGCCCTCCTCGCCGATGCGGGTCTTGAGATTGGCCTCGGCGGCGGCGATCGCATCGGCATTGACCGGATCGTCCGCCTTCACGCCGAACGCATCGCGCAGCACCGGCGCCTTCGCTCCCGCCGCCTCGACCCCGGCGAGCGTCACCCCGGTGAAGCGATAGAGCGGCCCCGGCGTCGCGGCGAGCACCACCACCGGGCGGTTCTTCGCGCGCTCGACGCGCGTCGTGACGGTGGCGTCGTAATAGCCGCTGCCCTTGAGCAAGGTGACGAGCAGGTCGGCGTCCTGCCGCGCGCGGCGATCGAGCTGCGCGGCATTGGCCTCCTTGCCCTCCGCACCGGCCAGCACCGACAGCTCGCGGAACCGCTGTTGCAGCAACGATCCGCCGACCGCGTCGACGCCGTCGATCCGCCAGCCGTAGCGAAAGCTGGCAGCGACGTTGCTCGCCGCGGCGGTCGGCTCACCGGGAGCGGTGGCGAGATCGGGCCAGTCGACCCCGATGTCGGGCAAGGGCGCGAGCTGGTCGTTGGGATCGACGTCGCTCATCGGGGCCGGCGGCACGACCAGCGGCGGCGCGGGCGCGGTCTGCGCGAACGCCGGTCCCGTCACAATCATCGCGCCGCACACGACGTGACCCAGCACGCGGTGCCGCCCCACGTCCGGCCACATGCCTCGCGGTCTAGCCGAGCGATTCGCCGAGAAGAAGAGCCAATGCACGACGATTGCGAAACCATGTCCCGCGCGTGCCCCGGCCTGTCGCGGCGGCTGGCGCATCGCGGGCGGGCGTGGCACAGCGCGGCATGGCTCCCCCCCCGCGCTCCCCCTCCGCCGGCGGCTTCCCCATCGCGATCGGCGCGCTGGGCGGCACCGCGATCGGCCTCTACGCCGGACAGCCCTCGATCGGGTTCCTCGCCGGGATCGCGGCGGGCATCGCGCTGGCGGTGTTGATCTGGTGGCGGGAGCGGGAACGTTAAATCGTCGTCGCTTCGCTACACTCGCGATGACGAATAGTTCGTCGCCCCGGACTTGATCCGGGGCCCCGCTTCCTGAGCACGCTCGCCGAAGAAGAAGCGGGATCCCGGATCAAGTCCGGGATGACGTTGGGCTATTTGACCGGCGCGACCCAGCCCAACGCTAGCGGCGCGGGCGGCGTACCGATCTTGCGCGCGACGCGGTCGAGCTGCTCGTCGTAGCGGATGCGGTCGATGACATTCAGATGCGCCTGCTCGTTCACCTCGCGCGGCACCGCCTTTTCGACATGGCGCAGCGTATGGCCGACATCGGCCGCGCGCAGCCGGCTGATCGCATCCCGCTCACGCTGCTCGGCGGTCGTGGCGCGCAGGGTCGCGACGCGGCGCGCGAACCGCTCCTGCTGGCGGCGGTCGATCCGCCAATGGCCCTTGTAGCGCGCCGCCTCCAGCCCGCTGCCGCGCAACGAGCGGTAGAGCGCATCGCGCGGGATCATCCGGCCCTTCAGCCGCCGCGCCTGCTTGCCGGCGAGCAAGCTGGTGTCGACCTCCATGAAGCAGCCCGACAGATGCGCCAGCGCCTGCACGCGCTCGTCCATCCGCTGTGCGGGCAGGTCGACGCGCACCTTCTCGCGCGTACATTCCGCCGCGGCCGGCAGCGCGGCGAGCAGGGCACAGGCCGTGCCCAGCAGGGCGAGCGGACGGACGATCGGCGAGAACATGGACGACACCCCCGGTAGCAAGGAACATGGGTTAGCGCGCGAGCGTCACGCCGGCAACGCCTCGCCCGCGCGGCGGACACCCTCCAGCGCAATTCCGAAGACGAGGTGCGAGGCGAGGCCATAGGCATTGCCCGGCACCTCCGCCTCCGGCCACGGTCCCCAGCCGGCGGCGGGGACGAGCACGTCGTCGAGCAGCAGCATCGTGGTCAGGCCGGTCGGCACGCCCCAGCCCTTCGCCAGCTCCGGCCATTGCCGCACCGCCAGCGCATAGCCGCCGCCGATCGCCGCCCCCAGAGCGTAATGCATCGCCGAGCCCGCCGCTTCGCGATGCTTCTGCGTGACCGGGCGGCCGTCGACCGCCTTGCTGAGCGTGTCGGCGGCCTTGACCGTCGACGGGTCGTCATTGCCGCCGTCCATCCCGAAGGCGGGCGCGGCGAGGTCCTGGAAGCGGTCCATGACGAACGAGGCGGCGAGGCCGGCGCCGACGCCGATCAGGGCAGTGGTGAACAACGAACGCATCACGATCTCCCGAGTCATCGCGCGCTCAACGCACGATCACGCCGGGCGACGCATCACCGGCGGCGAAAGGTCGCGCGCGCCAGCCACGCGCCCAACGCGAGCAGCACCAAAGGCGCGAGCCACAGCGGCAGGGTCGCGGCGCGCAGCGGCGGGGCGTAGCTGACGTAATCGCCGTAGCGCGCGATCAGCCACGATCGTACCGCCTCGGGCGCTTCGCCGCGCGCGATCTGCTGCCGCACCAAAGCGCGCATCTCGCCCGCCATATCCGCATCCGAATCGGCGATCGACTGCCCCTGACAGACGACGCAGCGCAGCGTCTCCATCAGCGCGCGCGCCTGCCGCTCCTGATCGGGGTCGCGCAACTGCGTATAGGCGAGCCGTGGCAGCGCGGTCTGCGCGGCGAGCGGCGCGGCGAGCAGCAGCGCGACGATTGCCAGCGCCCTCATTTCGCGTCCGCCAGCGCCTGCAGGAGGTCGGGAACGTCCTCGGCGCGGATGTCGCCGACATGCTGCGCGCGGATCACGCCCTTGCCGTCGACCACGAACGTCTCGGGCACCCCAGACGAGCCGAGCGCGAGCTGGACGCGGCTGTGCGCATCCGCGCCGACGCGAGCATAGGGATCGCCGTTGCGGCGCAGGAAGGCGGACACGTCGCCGGGCGTGTCCTTGATCGCAATCGCGTCGATCGGCACGCCGGCGGCCTTGAGCGTCAGCAACTGCGGGGCCTCGGCGACGCACGGGACGCACCAGCTCGCAAAGACGTTGAGCAGCCGCGGGCTGCCCTGTCGGAAGTCGGCGCTGGTCAGGCCGGGCTTGCCGGGGGCGATCGCGGGCAGGACGAAGTCGGGCAGCGGTCGCCCGACCAGCGCCGAGCGTACCGTGCGGTCGGCGGGCTGCCACAGCCCCCAGGCGATCACCGCGACGATGATGCCGAACGCGCAGAGCGGCAGCCACACCAGCCAGCGCTTCACGCGAACGCCTCCGCGCGCTGCTTCGTCCGCCACAGCCGATATTGATGCCCGACCAGCGACAGCGCGCCGCCGATCGCGATCATCGCCCCGCCCAGCCAGATCAATGTCACGAACGGCTTCCACCACAGCCGCAACTGCCAGCGCCCGTCGTCGCCCAACGCGCCGAGCACCGTGTAGAGCTGCCCGTTCCACATCGTCGCGATCGCGCTTTCGTTGGTGGTCGTTACCGGCGTCGTGAAATAGCGGACCTGCGGGCGCAGCACGAAGCGCGCGCCGCGCTCGTCGGTGACCGCCAGCCGCCCTTCCAGCGCGCTCCAATTGTCGCTGACCAGCGGGCGCACGCCCTCCAGCCGGACGGTGTAGCCCGCGATCCGCGCCGGATCGCCGACCCCGACCGCAAGCAACGTCTCCTGCGTATAGGCGGTGCTGATCGCCATACCCGCCAGCGATACCGCGATCCCGAGATGCGCGATCACCATGCCCCACAGGTGCAGCGGCGCGCGCGCGAGGTTGCGCTTGGCGAGCGGCGCGACGCTCGCCACCGCCAGCCCGGCGGCCAGCGCCACTCCGGCGAGCGGCAGCACGCCGATCGGCCCGCCGAGCAGGAACACGCCGACTCCGGCGAACAGCGCGGCGGCGATCGCGGGGAAGGAGCGCTGGATCAGCGCCTCGGCCTCGTCGCGCCGCCACCGCAGCAGCGGTCCGACCGCCATCACCGCGACCAGCAGCAGCGCGATCGGCCCGGCGGTCGAATCGAAGAACGGCGGGCCGACCGACAGCTGGACGTCGAACGCGCCGGCGATGATCGGATAGAAAGTGCCGATCAGCACGATGCCGAGGATCACCGTCAGCAAAAGGTTGTTGGCGACCAGCGAGCCTTCGCGGCTGAACGTTTCGAACAATTTGCCCTGCCGGACCGTCCCGACCCGCGCGCCGAACAGCGCCAGCGCACCACCGATATAGAGCAGCAGCAGCACGAGGATGAACGCGCCGCGCCGCGGATCGACCGCAAAGGCGTGGACGCTGGTGAGGATGCCCGAGCGGACCAGGAAGGTGCCGATCATGCTCATCGAGAAGGCGACCACCGCCAGCATCACCGTCCAGGCGCGCAGACCGTCACGGGTGGCGAGCACCGTCACCGAATGGAGCAGCGCGGTCGCGGCGAGCCACGGCATCAGGCTGGCATTCTCGACCGGGTCCCAGAACCACCAGCCGCCCCAGCCGAGTTCGTAATAGGCCCAATAGCTGCCGGCGGTGATCCCGAGCGTCAGGAAGATCCATGCGCCGAGCACCCATGGCCGCATCGCGCGCGCGAACACCGGCCCGACATCGCGGGTGACGAGCGCGCCGACCGCGAAGGAGAAAGCGACCGACAGCCCGACATAGCCGGCGTAGAGCGTCGGCGGGTGGAAGGCGAGCCCGGGGTCCTGCAGCAGCGGGTTGAGCCCCGCGCCATCGGGCGGCGCCGGGTTGAGCCGCGCGAACGGGTTGGAGGCGAACAGCAGGAAGGCGTAGAAGCCGAGCGCGATCGCCGCCTGCGCGGCGAGCGTCGCGACGAGGGTCGGCTGCGCGAGGCGATGCTCGAACTTCGCCACCGCCGCGCCGGCGACGCCGAGGATCGTCACCCACAGCAGCATCGAGCCTTCGTGATTGCCCCACGCGCCCGCGAATTTGTACAGCCACGGCTTCATCGAATGGCTGTTGGCGGCGACCAGCGCGACCGACAGGTCGGTGTCGAGGAAGGCGCGGATCAGCGCGCCCATCGCGACGGCTGCGAGTGCGCCCTGAACGATCGCCACCGCGCGGATCGCGCCGACCGCCTGCGGCATGTCGCGCCTGAGCGCGAGGACGCCGAGCAGCACCTGCAACGCGGCGAGCGCCGCGGCGAGCCACAGCGCGGCGAGCCCGGTTTCGGCGGTCATGCGGAAATTTGCCGTTGAATCACCCGCCCGCCTTACGCCGGTTCGCGGGGGCACGTCGAGATGGTCGCGCCCTTCCTAGCGCCGGCCGTCATCCCGGACTTGATCCGGGATCCCGCTTCTTCTCGGGGGTCGAGACGGGCGATGCTCCTATTCCGTCATTGCGAGTGCAGCGAAGCAATCCGGGGCGTCCTGGTCCGGCTCTGGATTGCTTCGCTACGCTCGCAATGACGGAGCTGTCGGCGGTCGGTTCAGGCAGACGAAGCGAGACTCCGGATCAGGTTCGGGCGACGAACGCTCTCTCGTCATTTCCGCGCAGGCGGGACCTCTGCGAAAGTGCGGGAGGCTGCCCACTATAAGCCGTACCCCGGCGGAGGCCGGGGTCCAGTTGGGAAGGTGTCCCGGCTAGTTACAAATCTTCCCCAACTGGGCCCCGGCCTTCGCCGGGGTACAAGAAGCGGACTGTGGCAGAGGTCTGACCTTCGCAGGAACGACGGAAAGCGTCAGATCCGCCGGTGCTTCCCGCCGTAATGCTGGCCGATGTAGTCCTTGATCCGCGCCATCTCGGTCGCGGCGGCGCGGGTCGCCTCGGCGCAGCACGGCATCGGATCACGCTCCGCCGCCGAGGCGCGCATCGCCACACGCTCGCACAAGGTCTCGACATCGGCGCGTGACAGCACGTTCTTCTCGCGCAGCACGCACAGCAATGTCTGAAGGATTACCAGGCTTTCTTCGCCTGCACGCGCGTCCGGGGTGACCATGGCCTCGTCCTCTCCGTCGTTTTTCCACGACAGGGTACGCCGATCACCACCGGACGCAAGGGGCCTTAGCGATCCGCCGCCGCGGGCACCTCTCCCGCCAAACCGCCGCCCAGCGCGCGGTACAGCTCGATGAGATTGTTGGCCTGCGTCAGCCGGGTCGTCACCAGCTGCTGCTGCGCCGAATAGGCGGTACGCTGCGCATCGAGCGAGGTCAGGAACGAATCGACCCCGGCCCGGTAACGCGCGTCGGACAACCGCGCCGCCACCGATGCGGCATTGGCGCGCGCGCCCTGCGCGGAGAGCTGCTCGCCGATCGTGCCGCGCTGCGCCAGCGCATCGGCGACCTCGCGGAAGGCGGTCTGGATCGCCTTCTCATAGGTGGCGACCGCCGCCTCGCGCGACGCCTTGGCATAGTCGAGGTTGCCGGCGTTGCGCCCGCCGTCGAACAGCGGCAGCTGCACCGACGGCGCGGCATTGTAGTTGAACGTGCCGCCGCCGAAGAGCCCCGACAGCGCCGAGGAGATCGTCCCGATCGTCGCGGTCAGCGAGATGCGCGGGAAGAACGCCGCGCGCGCCGCGCCGATATTGGCGTTCTGCGCGATCAGCTGATGCTCGGCCTGCAACACGTCGGGACGGCGCAGCAGCACCGCCGACGACACGTCGCCGGGCAGCGAGTCGCGCGTGAAGGCGACGGTGCCGAGCGACTCGGGCAGCTGCTCGGCCGCGACGGTGGTGCCCGCCAGCAGGTTGAGCGCATTCTGGTCGCGCGCGACCTGCGCCGTGAGCGTCGCAATGTCGTTGCGCGCCGCCTGATAGTTGGTCTCGGCCTGCCGCGCCTCCAGCTCGGAAGCGACCCCGATGCGGAACTGCGCGCTGGTGAGCCGCACCGTTTCCTCGAAGGTCTTGAGCGTCTCGCGGCTGAGCCGCAGCTGCTCCTGGTCGGCGGCGAGTTGCAGCCACGCGCTCGCCACTTCGGCGATCAGGCTGATCCGGGCGCTGCGCTGCGCTTCCTCGGTCGCGAAATACTGCTCGAGCGCGGCGCGGTTGAGGTTGCGGACGCGCCCGAACAGATCGAGCTCGAAGGCCGAGAAACCGACGTTGGCCGAATAGAACTGGATGTTCGACGAGCTTTCGCCGACCGCGCCGCCGGCCGCCGCCCCCGTGCCGCCACCGGTGCCGCCGGTCCCGGTGCCTGCCCCGGTGCCCGTTCCGGTCCCGGTGCCGGTGCCCGTTCCGGCACCACCGGCCGCAGCGCCGCCGCCGGCCGCGCCGATCGCGCCGAACAGGTTGTTGGTATAGGTCGCCGAGCCGGTGACGCCGGTGGTCGGGACGATCGCCGAGCGCTGGACGCGATACTGAGCGCGCGCCTGGAGCACGTTGGCCGCCGCGACGCGCAGGTCGCGGTTGTTGGCCAGCGACGTCTCGATCACCTGCCGCAGCCGGGGGTCGAGGAAGAAGTCACGCCAGCCGATCTGCGTCACGTCGGGTGCGTCGGTGGCGGCGCGCGGGTACACGCCGCCCTCCGGCAGGGCGAGCGGCACCGCGCCGGTCGGGCGTTCGTATTTGGGTGCCATGTTGCACCCGGCGAGCGCGCTGGTCAGCGCCAGCGCGGCGAGAAACGAACTAGTCTTCACGTCAGGCCCCCTGATGGGCGGTGTCGCCCGTGGGATGATCGTCATGCGCGGGCGCATCGTCGTGCGGCTTGTTCTCGTCCTTGCCGTGCCCGAACAGGCGCAGCACGACGACGAAGAACATCGGCACGAAGAAGATCGCCAGCACCGTCGCGGACAACATGCCGCCGACCACGGCGCGGCCGATCGCATTCTGGCCGCCCGCACCCGCGCCGGTCGACACCGCCAGCGGCATCACACCGAACACGAAGGCAAGGCTGGTCATCAGGATCGGACGCAACCGCAGCTTGGCCGCTTCCACCGCCGCGTCGAAGGCGCTCAGCCCCTCGGCGATCCGCTCTTCGGCGAATTCGACGATCAGGATCGCGTTCTTGGCGGACACGCCGATCGTGGTGATGAGCCCGACCTGCAGGTAGATGTCCTTGTTCAGACCCGTCAGCCACGCCGCCAGCACCGCCCCGATGATGCCGAGCGGGACGACCAGCAGCACCGAGATCGGCACCGACCAGCTTTCGTACAGCGCGGCGAGGCAGAGGAAGACGATCAGCAGCGACAGCCCGTAGAGCGCCGGCGCCTGCCCGCCCGACAGCCGTTCCTCATAGGACAGGCCGGTCCATTCCAGCGTCGTGCCCGGGGGCAGCTTCGCATGGATCTCCTGCAACGCCTCCATCGCGGCGCCGGTGCTCTGCCCCGGTCCCGGCGAGCCCTGCAGCTGCATCGCCGGCTGCCCGTTGTAGCGGGTCAGCGATACCGGCGCATTGGCCCATTCGAGCGTCGAGAAGGCGGTGAACGGTGCCATCTGACCGTTCGCGCCGCGGACGTACAGCTCCCCGACGTCCTCGGGCGACATGCGATACGGCGCGTCGTTCTGGACATAGACGCGCTTCACGCGACCGCGGTCGATGAAGTCGTTGATGTACCCGCCGCCCCATGCGGTCGCGATCGTCGAATTGACCGCCGACAGATCGAGGCCGAGCGCGCGCGCCTTGTCCTCGTCGATCTTGACCTTGAGCTGCGGCGCGTCCTCCAGGCTCAGAGGGCGGACCTGTGCCAGCCGCGGATCCTGCGCGGCCATGCCGAGCATCATGTTGCGGATCTGCGTCAACTTCTCGTGCCCGACGCCGCCGGTATCGACCAGCTGCACGTCGAAGCCGGTGGCGTTGCCCAGCTCCTGCACCGCCGGCGGGATCAGCGCGAAGATCAGGCCGTCCTTATATTGCGACAGCGCGCCCATCGCCCGGCCGACGATCGTCTGGGCGCGATTGTCGCCGCCCGACCGCTCTTCCCACGGCTTGAGGTTGACGAAGACGAGGCCGGTGTTCTGGCCCTGACCCGCGAAGCTGAAGCCGTTGATCGTGAAGACGCCCTGGACGTTCTTGCCTTCCGCCTTGAGGAAGTGGTCGCGGGTGATCGCCAGCCCCTTGTCGGTGCGGGCGGTGCTCGCGCCGGCCGGGCCCTGCACCAGCGCGATGACGAAGCCCTGATCCTCGTCCGGCAGGAAGCCCGAGGGCAGCCGGATGAAGATCAGCGCCATGCCCGCGACGATCAGCAGATAGAGGAGCAGCGAGCGCTTCCAGTGGCGCGCGGTGCTCTTCACCCCGCCCTCGTAGCGATGCTGCGCACGGTCAAACTTGTCGTTGAACCAGCGGAAGAAGCGCGCCAGCGGCCCCCTGCCTTCCTGCTTGTCCGGGTCGTGCGGCTTGAGGATCGTCGCGCAGAGCGCGGGCGTCAGGATCAACGCGACCAGCACCGACAGCACCATCGCCGAGACGATCGTGATCGAGAACTGGCGATAGATCACGCCGGTCGACCCGCCGAAGAACGCCATCGGCAAGAACACCGCCGACAGCACGAGGCCGATGCCGACCAGCGCGCTGCTGATCTCGTCCATCGACTTGCGCGCGGCTTCCTTCGGCGAAAGATGCTCGGTGACGATCAGGCGCTCGACGTTCTCGACGACGACGATCGCGTCGTCGACCAGTAGACCGATCGCCAGCACCATGCCGAACAAGGTCAGCGTGTTGATCGTATAGCCGGCCAGCGCCATCACCGCGAAGGTGCCGAGCAGCACGACCGGCACCGCGATCGTCGGGATCAGCGTCGCGCGCCAGTTCTGGAGGAACAGGAACATGACGAGGAACACGAGCACCACCGCCTCGATCAGCGTGTGGATCACCTGCTCCACCGACAGCCGCACGAACGGCGTGATGTCGTAAGGGTAGATGACCTTCACGTCGGCGGGCAGCGTCTTGCCGATCTCGGCGACGCGCGCCTTGAGCAGGTCGACGGTGTCGAGCGCGTTCGCCCCCGCGGCCAGACGGACGCCGAAGCCCGACGCCGGCTTGCCGTTATACTGAACGTCGAAGCCGTAATTCTCGGCGCCGATCTCGACGCGCGCGACGTCGCGGAGGCGGACCACCGAGCCGTCCGTGCCCGTCTTCAGCCGGATATTGCCGAACTGCTCGGGGGTTTGGAGCCGGGACTGGACCGAGACGGTCGCGTTGAGCATCTGCTCCTTGGGCGCGGGCTGCGCGCCGATCTGGCCGGCGGAAACCTGCGCGTTCTGCGCCTGCACCGCCGACGTCACGTCGGCGACGGTCAGCGCGTAATTGTTGAGCTTGAGCGGATCGAGCCAGATGCGCATCGCATATTGCGAGCCGAACACCTGCAATTCGCCGACGCCGTTGATGCGGCTGACCGGATCCTGGAACTTGGACACGACCATGTCGGCCAGATCGTTGTTGCTGTGCGAGCCGTCGGTGGAGACGAGACCGACGACCGCGAGGAAGCTGGCCGCCGACTTGGTCACCTGAATGCCCTGCCGCTGCACTTCCTGCGGCAACAGCGGGGTGGCCGCCTGCAACTTGTTCTGGACCTGCACCTGCGCGATGTCAGGGTCGGTGCCCTGCTCGAAGGTCAGCGTGATCGTGACCACGCCCGCCGACGAGGAAGACGAGGAGAAATAGCGCAGGTTATCGATGCCGCGCAGCTGCTGCTCGATGATCTGCGTGGTCGTGCGCTCGAGCGTTTCGGCGTCGGCGCCCGGATAATTGGCAGTGATCGCCACCGCAGGCGGCGCGATCTCGGGGAATTGGGCGATCGGCAGGCTGCGGATCGCAATGATCCCCGCCAGCATAAGGCCCACGGCGATGACCCATGCGAAGATGGGCCGGTCGATGAAAAAGCGCGACATGCGGCGTTACTTCCCCTGGGCCGGCTGACCCTGCGCGGCACCGCCAGGCGCGCCGAGTTGGGCGGGCGCGGCGTTCGGATTGTAGGGCACGGCCTTCACCGGCATCCCGGGGCGCAGCATCATCGCGCCTTCCATCACCACCTTGTCGCCCGGATTGAGCCCGGCGGTGACCAGCCAGTTGTCGCCGATCGTGCGCGGCGCGGTCAGCTGGCGCGGCTGGAGCTTGCCGTCGGCGCCGACGACCAGCACGCTGGGATTGCCGCGCTCGTCGCGCGTCACCGCCCGCTGCGGCACCAGAATCGCGTTGCTCTTCGTTCCCTCGACCAGCTCGGCGCGGACGTACATGCCCGGCAGCAACAGTCCCTTCGGGTTCGGGAACAGCGCGCGGATCGTCTGGGTGCCGGTGTTCGGGTCGACGCTGACGTCGGCGAACTGCAACTTGCCCTCGATCGGATAGACCGAGCCGTCCTCCAGCCGCAGCCGGACGCGGGCGGCGGTGCCGCCGCGGGCGAGATCACCAGCGGCGATCTGCTGACGCAGCTTGAGGAGGTCGGCGCTCGACTGCGAGACGTCGACGTAGATCGGGTCGAGCCGCTGAATGGTGGTCAACGGGTTGGTCTGCGCCGCGCTGACCAGTGCGCCGGTGGTCGTCACCGAGCGGCCGATCCGGCCCGAGATCGGCGCACGGATCGTGGTGCGCGCGAGATCGATCTGCGCCGACCGCAACGCCGCCTGCTGCGCGGCGACATCCGCCTGCGCCTGCGCGGCGGAGGTGACGGCGTTCTCGTAATCCTGCCGCGCGATCGCGTTGATCTTGACCAGCTCGCCATAGCGGCGCTGGAGCGCGGCGCTCGACGCGATCGCGGCACGCGCGCGGGCCAAAGCGGCGCGCGCGCTGGCGACCTGCGCCTGATACGGCTGCGAGTCGACGCGATACAGCGGCTGTCCGGCGCGGACGAGGTCGCCCTCGGTGAAGAGACGCGCGGTGACGAGGCCGTTGACCTGCGGACGCACCTCCGACGTTTCGAAGGCAGTGGTCCGCCCCGGCAAGGTCGTGGTCAGCGTCACCGATTGCGGCTGCACGGCCAGCACGCTCACTTGCGGCGGTCCGGCCGGTCCGCCCGGACCCTGTTGCTGCTGTTGCTGCGACTCGTTCCCGCCACCGCAGGCGGCGAGCGGCGCCAGCATCATCGCGGCGACCGCGAACCCCGTTTTCGGCCCCATTTTCGGCATGGACATCTCTTATGAAGTGTGTGAGTGATCGCTCACTCACGAATGCTGCTACTGCGAAGAGCGGGCACCGTCAAGCTGGGAAGAACATGGTCGGCGCGAATTGATACAGCATTGTAAAGAAGGGTGTCCTGAGCCCGACACCACCTTCCCGCGCGACAGGAGCGGGAAGGCAAACGCACGTCGTGCAAAAATAGTTCAGGCTGCGCGGGAACTTTTTGCCGAGCACGGCTTCCACGCGACTAGCATGGCGAAACTGTCGGAACGCTCCGGCGTGCTGGTCGGCCAGATCTATCGCGACTTCGCCAATAAGGAGGCGATCGTCGCCGCGCTGGTCGAACATGACCTCGACGAGTTTCTGGCCGGCGACGAATTGTGTGCGGCGCGCTGCACCGCCGATCGCACGATGGTGCGCGACTGGATCGCGCGCTTCATCGCCTGCAACGATCTCAACGACACCCGACTGATCGCCGAGATCATGGCGGAGGCGAACCGCAACCAGCGGATCGCGGAGATCTTCGATGCGATGGACGATCGGTTGCGCGGCCAATTGGTGCGCGCGCTGAAGATCATCGTGCCGGGCGCCACCGACGAGGGCCGCATCGCGCGGCTCGGCGAGTCGATCCTCATCATGGCGGGCGGCATGTGCCAGCGGCGGTTGATGAACGCGCGGTGCACGGATCCCGAGGTGCTTAAGTTGTTGATGGACTTCATCGATAGCGAGATCGCGGCGATCGAGCGCGATCAGGGCTGAGCGGTCAGGACCGCGACCATGACCCGCATTGCGGCGCAGCGCCGACCGATTATGAAGCAATCGAACAAAGCGGGGACGTGACGCGGTGGCAACGGCGATGAAGCTGGCCGATCTGGCTGTAATGGCGGGGGTTTCGACCGCGACCGTGTCGCGCGCGCTGTCGGGCCATCCGTCGGTCAGCAAGACGACGCAGGAGCGCATTCGGGCGCTGGCGCGCGAACATGGCGTGCGCCCGAACCAGCTCGCGCGCAATCTGCGCCTGCGCAGCACCGGCGCGATCGCGCTCGCCATGCCGCTCGGCCATGCGCGCACCCAGCATCTGACCGACCCGTTCTTCCTCAGCCTGCTGGGTTTTCTTGCCGATCTGCTGGTCGACCGCGGGTACGACATCCTGTTGTCGCGCGTGCTGCCGGAGAGTGACGAATGGCTCGACCGGCTGGTCGACAGCGGGCGCGTCGACGGCGTGCTGCTGGTCGGCCAATCGGACCAATATGCGACGATCGAACGCGTTGCCGAACGCTATGCACCGCTGGTGGTGTGGGGTGTCGACCGCCCGGGGCAGCGCCACCTGACGATCGGCTCCGACAATATCCTGGGCGGGCGGATCGCGGGCGAGCATCTGCTGAGCCTCGGGCGACAGCGGCTGCTGTTCGTCGGCGATCCCGCCCCGCCCGAGTTCGCCGACCGGCTCGCGGGCTTCCGCGCCGCCGCGGGCGGGCAGCCGGTCGAAATCCTGGCCTGCGAGATGGACCCGGACGCCGTTCATGCGGCGGTGCGCGCGCGGCTTGCGCAGGGAACGTCGCCCGACGCGATCTTCGCGGCCTCGGACGTCGCGGCGATGAGCGCGTTGCGCGCGCTGACGGAAGCCGGGCTGGACGTGCCGGGCGATGTGGCGGTGATCGGCTATGACGACGTGACCCTCGCCGCGCATACGTCACCACCGCTCACCACGATCCGGCAGGATCTGGTGACCGGGACCAAGCTGATGGTCGATGCCTTGCTCCGCAGGATCGCGGGCGAGCCCGTCCAGAGCGCGATCGTGCCCCCCGAACTGATCCTCCGCGCCTCCGCCTGATCAGCATCTGCAATCGTTTGCAGGATTTCTATTGCAAACGATTGCAGGGCTTGTATGTCACTGACATACGGCCCTCCGGCAAGGCGGGCGCCCCAGGAGAGGTTCTGTCATGACGACGCTGCGTATTCGCCTGCTCGCTTCCATCCCCGCACTGCTGATCGCGGGCGCCGCTCACGCGCAGGTGCCGCAGGCGGATGCGACGAGCGCAACAGATCCGACCGAGGCCGCCGCGCCGGAGGATATCGTCGTCACCGGGGTGGCGCAGGGGCGTAACCGGCTGGATACGTCGGTTTCGGTCAGCTCGCTCGACGCCGACCTGACCGCCAAGATCCCACCGCGTAACACCGCGGAAATCCTTCGTAATCTGCCCGGTGTGCGCGTCGAGGCGTCGGGCGGCGAGGGCAATGCCAATATCTCGGTACGCGGCCTGCCGGTCGCGTCAGGCGGGTCGAAGTTCCTGCAATTGCAGGAAGATGGCCTGCCAGTGCTCGAATTCGGCGACATCATCTTCGGTAACGCGGATATCTTCATCCGTAACGATCTGTCGCTCGCCCGGATCGAGTCGGTGCGCGGCGGATCCGCGTCGACGTTCGCCAGCAACTCGCCCGGTGGCATCATCAACTTCATTTCGAAGACCGGCGAGCAGGACGGGGGCTCGTTCCAGCTCTCCTCGGGCATCGATTATCGCGAATATCGCGCCGACTTCGCCTATGGCGGGCACATCGATGCGCAGACCCGCTACGAATTGAGCGGTTTCTACCGCCTCGGTGACGGTCCGCGCGACGTCGGTTATGACGCGATGCGCGGCGGCCAGATCAAGGCCAACATCACCCGCGAGTTCGACCGCGGCTACGTCCGCGTCTACGGAAAATATCTCGACGATCGCAGCATCGCCTATCTGCCCAACCCGGTGCGCGTGACCGGTAGCGACGGCGAGCCGACCTACCAGAACATCCCCGGCTTCTCGATCAACGAGGACACGCTGCACAGCCGCTACATCGGATCGGTGCTGACGCTGGACGGCAACAACAATCCGGTGCGCCGCAACATCGGCGACGGGATGCACCCGGTCGTCAAGTCGGTCGGGTTCGAGGGCCAGTATGAGATCGCCGACGGCTGGAACGTCACCGAGCGCTTCCGCTATTCGGACATCTCCGGCGACTTCGTCTCCCCCTTCGCCGCCGCGGTCGGCGATGCGCAGACCACCGCCAACGGCTTCGCCGGCGCGGGCGCGCAGCTCTATTACGCCAGCGGCCCGCTGTCGGGGCAGCGGATCGCCAATCCGGGCACGGTCGGCGGCAACGGCCTGCTCGCCAGCGTCGTGCTGTTCGACGTCGACCTGAAGAGCCTGAACAACATCACCAACGACCTGCGCGTCAACGGCAAGGTCGACCTCGGCGGCGGGGCGCTGTCGATCGCGGCGGGCATCTACAATTCGCGGCAGGACGTGAAGACCGACTGGCTGTGGACGTCGTTCTTCCAGACCGTGCAGGGTGACGGCCGTTCGGTGCTGGTCGACATCCGCAACGCCGCGGGCGTGTCGCAGACCGCCGGGGGCACGCTCTATTCGGCGTCGTTCTTCGGCAATTGCTGCCGCCGCAGCTATGACATGCGCTACACCACCAACGCGCCGTTCGCGCAGCTCGGCTTCGAGGTCGGGCGGCTGAACATCGACGGCAGCCTGCGCTACGATTTCGGCTCCGCCAAGGGCAGCATCGCGGGCGACCTGCCCGGCGCGGTGACGACGCGTGCGCAGGACATCAACGGCGACGGCGTGCTCTCGGTCGCCGAACAGACCGTCGGGTTCATCCCGAACAACCGCACCGGCATCGACTATGACTATAGCTATCTGTCCTATTCCGCGGGCGTGAACTACCGGCTGAGCGACACGCTGGCCGCCTTCGCGCGCTACAGCCGCGGCGGGCGCGTCAATGCCGACCGGCTGCTGTTCGGGCCGACCATCAACCTGCAGACCGGCGGGCTGGTCAACGGCTCCAAGCCCTATGACTTCGTCAAGCAGGCCGAGGGCGGGCTGAAGTTCTCCAGCGGACCGATCGGGCTGTATGCGACGGTGTTCAACGCGCGGACGCAGGAGACCAATTACCTGCTGTCGCAGCAGCAATTCACCAGCCGCGACTACGAGGCGACCGGCGTGGAGCTGGAAGGCCGCTTCCGCCGCGGGCCGTTCTCGCTAAGTGCTGCGGGCACCTATACCGATGCGACGATCACCCGCGATGCGACCGACGCGACGCTGAACGGCAACCGCCCGCAGCGGCAGGCGGCGTTCGTCTATCAGGCGACCCCGCAGCTCGATTTCGGGCGCGTCAGCTTCGGCGCGAACGTGATCGGAACGACCTCCAGCTATACCCAGCCGGTCAACCAGCTGAAGATGCCGGCCTATACGCAGGTCAACGGCTTCCTGCTGGTACGCGCGGCGGACAACGTCAGCTTCAACCTGAACGCCAACAACATCTTCAACGTAAAGGGCATCACCGAGGCCGAGGACGCGGCGATCCCGTCGAACCAGCTGGTGCGCGCGCGCTCGATCAACGGGCGGACGATCGCGGCGTCGGTGCGGTTCGATTTTTGACCTTAAGCGTCATTGCGAGCGTAGCGAAGCAATCCAGGGTTGGACCAGGACGCCCTGGATTGCTTCGCTACGCTCGCAATGACGAAAGTCTCTGCACCACTGCGCGTGGCAATCGGTTGCGATAGGATTGACGACATGACCATGCAGCAACGCCTGGAGGCGATCGCACCGCGGCTGCGTCGCCAGTTGGCGCGGCTCTATCCCGATCACGACGGCGAGGCGCTGTGGGCGATGGTCGAAGCGTCGCTTCATGCCCGCGCCGCCGAACGTTCGCCCGCGTTGCAGGCGCTCGACGGCGCGCGGGTCGCCGATCCAGACTGGTTCGTGCGCCCCGACATGCTCGGCTATTCGACCTATGTCGACCGCTTCGGCGGGACGGTGGAGGGGCTCGCCGCGCATGTCGATCATCTGGAGGCGCTGGGGGTGCGCTACCTCCACGTCCTCGCGCTGCTCAAGGCGCGGGCGGGCGACAGCGACGGCGGGTTCGCGGTCGCGGATTATCTGAGTATCGAGCCGCTGCTGGGCACGATGGCGGATGTCGAGCAGCTGACCGAACGGCTGCGCGCGGCGCGGATCAGCCTGTGCGTCGATCTCGCACTCAATCACACCGCCGACGATCACGAATGGGCCAAGGCCGCGCGGGCGGGCGACCAATTCTATCGCGACTTCTACATGGTGGTCGACGATGCCGAGGCGGCGGCGCGCGACGCCGAACTGCCGCAGGTCTTCCCGACCACCGCGCCGGGCAATTTCACCCAGGTGCCGGAAATGGGCGGCAATGTCTGGACGACCTTCTACCCATTCCAATGGGATTTGAACTGGCGCAACCCGCACGTCTTCGTCGCGATCCTCGACGCCGCGCTGCGGCTCGCCAATCACGGGTTCGAGGCGTTCCGGCTCGACAGCACCGCCTTCCTGTGGAAGCAGCCGGGCACGACGTGCCGCAACCTGCCGCAGGCGCATTATATCGTCCGGGCCTTGCGCGCCGCGCTCGACATCGTCGCGCCCGCGACCCTGCTGAAGGCGGAGGCGATCGTGCCGACCGCGTTCGTCCCGCCCTATTTCGGGATGGACGAGGGCGACGGGTTCGAGCCCGAATGCCATCTGGTCTACAACAATTCGCTGATGGTCGCGGGCTGGGTCGGACTCGCCGAACGATCCGCGCAACTGCCCGCGGCGATCGTCGCGGCGAGCGGCGGGCTGCCGTCGGGGGCCAACTGGCTGAGCTATGCGCGCTGCCACGACGATATCGGTTGGGGCGCGGTGCTCGGCGACCTGCGCGCGATCGACCCTGAACCCGAAGCGCGGCTGCGCACCGCCGCCGCCTTCCTGCACGGTGCGGGCGATAGCTGGGCGCGCGGCGTGCCGTTCCAGTCGGACGGCGCGGCGCTGCACGGCACCAACGGCACGCTCGCCTCGCTGGCGGGGCTGGAGGCGGCGCAGGACGATGACGCGCGCGAGGCGGCGCTGCGGCGGATCGCCTTGCTCAACGCGCTGTCGATCGCCAGCGGCGGGCTCGCCACGACCTATATGGGCGACGAGGCCGGGCTGCTGAACGATTACGATTATGCCGACGAACCCGAGCTGGCGCACGAGGGCCGCTGGGTCCATCGGCCCGCGATGGATTGGTGGGCGCGGGAGACGCCGGCGGCGCTGCGGATCAGCGCCGATCTCGTTGCACTGCGAGACGCGCGGATCGCGAGCGGGGGCGCGGGGGCGCCGGCTTTGATCGAGACCGGGGATTTGGCGCTGCTGGGTGTTGCGTGCGGGCGCGACCGGGTGTTCCTCAACTTCGGGGATCGCGAGGTGGCGGTGCCGGACGCGGGGCGAGACCGGCTGAGCGGCGCGATGATCGAGGCGTTGCCGGCGTGGGGGGTGGTGTGGCTGGAGGGGGGCGCATGATACCCGGCGATCCGTCATTCCCGCGCAGGCGGGAATCCAGACATGCGACGGTCGCGCCTCCCCCGGTGAGAACGGAGGTTCTGGATCCCCGCCCGCGCGGGCATGACGAAGCAGTCAGACAGGAGCCATGAGATGACCAAACCTCGCCTGTCGCTGGCGCGGATCGTCGAGATGAACCTCGGCTTCCTCGGGCTGCAATTCTCATTCGGGCTGCAACAGGCCAATATGGCGCCGATCTACGGCTATCTCGGCGCCGACGAGGCCAGCCTGCCGCTGCTGTGGCTCGCCGGCCCGGTCACCGGGTTGCTCGTCCAGCCGCTGATCGGGGCGATGAGCGACCGCACCAATACGCGGCTCGGGCGGCGCACGCCCTATTTCCTGATCGGCGCGGTGCTGTGCAGCCTGTGCCTGTTCGCGATGCCATACAGCCGCGCGCTATGGATCGCCGCCAGCCTGTTGTGGATCCTCGACGCCGCCAACAACGTCACGATGGAGCCGTATCGCGCCTATGTCGGCGACCGGCTGGCGGAGGATCAGCGCGCGACCGGGTTCCTGACGCAATCGGCGTTCACCGGGCTGGCGCAGACGCTATCGTACCTCGCGCCGTCGCTGCTGGTGTGGATCGGGTTCGACAAGGATGCGGTCGACGCGAACGGCATTCCCGACATCACGCGGATCGCGTTCCTGATCGGCGCGGTGCTGTCGCTGTCGACGATCCTGTGGTCGGTGTGGCGGGTGCCGGAATTGCCGCTGCCGCCCGAGGAGCAGGCGCGGCTGGCGGCCGAGCCGCTGACGCTGCGCGCGACGCTCGCCGATCTGAAGGCGGCCTTGGTCGAGATGCCGAAGCCGATGCGGCAGCTCGCGCTGGCGATGCTGTGCCAATGGTATGCGATGTTCGCCTATTGGCAGTTCATCACCTTCGCGCTGGCGCGGTCGCTGCACGGCACCGCCGAGACCGGCAGCACCGCATTCCGCGACACCGTGCTGACCGTCGGGCAATTGGGGGCCTTCTACAATGCCGTCGCGTTCGTCGCGGCGCTGGCGCTGATGCCGCTGGCGAAGCGGTATGGCGCGAAGGCGGTCCACGCCTGCTGCCTCGCCGCTTCGGGCGCCGCGATGCTGGCGATCCCGGCGCTGCCCTCCGAGGGGTGGCTGTTCGTCGCGATGATCGGGATCGGCATCGGCTGGGCGGGGATGATGGGCAATCCGTACATCATGCTGACCGGCATGATCCCGCCCGCGCGCAACGGCGTCTATATGGGCATCTTCAACATGTTCATCGTCATTCCGATGATGATCGAGAGCCTGTCGATCCCGCTGTTCTATCGCAGCCTGCTGGGCGGCGACGCGTGCGGGGTGATCGTGCTCGGCGGGGTGCTGATGCTGGTCGGTGCGGTGGCAACCGTGATGGTCGGGCGCGGGGCGCGCGCGCGGGTGGTGGCGTAGCCCTTGCCCTTACGCCGCCAGCGCCACCTCGGTATCGCGCTGCGCCTGCCGGATCAGCCGCTCGGTCACTACGCGCGCGCCCGCGCCGTCGCCGTTGGCGATCGCCTCGAACAAGGCGCGGTGGAGCGGGATCGGGTCCTGATAATGCGCGGGCGTCCGGTATTTGAAGAAGGTCGTCCAGCGCACCGCGGCGGCGATGCTGCTCGACAGGCTCACCAGCAATTCGTTGCGCGTCGCCTGCAGGATCGTCGCGTGGAAGCGCTGGTCGGCGCTCTGCCCCTCCTGCGTGCGCAACCCGTGCGCGGCCATGATCTCCAGCGCATGCCCCATCCGCGACAGTTCCGCGGCGCTGCGCTGGAGCGCGGCCAGCTCGGCGGCGGCGGGCTCGACGATCAGGCGGAGCTGGAACAGGCTGCGCACGAAGTCGAGCGACGGCGCGCCCTCGAACATCCACGCCAGCATATCGGGATCGAGCAGATTCCAGTGCGCGCGGTCGCGGACCCGCGTGCCCGCCTTGGGCCGGCTCTCGACCAGTCCCTTGGCGCTGAGCATCCGGAGCGATTCGCGGATCACGCTGCGCGAGACGCCGAATTGTTCGGCCAGCTCCAGCTCGCCGGGCAGCGTGACGCTGGCCGGATGTCGTCCGGTGACGATCGCGACGCCCAGATCGTGCGCGATCGTCATATGCGCCGGCCCGCGCCGTTCGCTTCTCTCCACCCTGCCCCCCGCTGTCATGCCGCAGCTTAGGCGGATGCGCGCGGCAGGAGCAAGGCGCGGTTATTCGGCCCAGGCGAGCGCGCGGCGCAACTGCCCGGCAGCGTCTTCGGTGAAGGGCCGGCCATGCGCGAACACCACCCGCTCGGGAGCGAGCGCGACCAATGTCGCCACCGCCGCGCGCAGATCGCGCCCGCCGAAGCGCAGCACCGGGCGCAGGTAGCGCGGCGTCGTGCCCCATGCCCCGCCGCTCAGCCGCGCGATGAACGCGGTGATCGGCGGCAGCCGCTCGGGCTCCATATGCTGGACGACGTCGGTGAGAACCAACGTGCGCGAGGCGCGGTGGTGGAACCACACTTCGTTGAACCCCGCCGCGCCCGCGATCAGCCCCTGATCGACCGCCTCGGCCCATTCGGGGGGCGGCACCGCGCCCAGCTCGCGGTCGATCCGCAACCCGCTGCGCTGCACCTGCCCACGCTCGCGGAGCCCCGGTGCGGCCCAGAGCAGCGCCTTGGGATAGGCGCGCTGCCACGCTGGCAGCCGCGTCCAGTGCGCGATGTTCGGTGCGATCAGGTGACGCACCACGCCCAGCTCGGCAAGCGCCGCCGCCAGCGCCGGGGTGAAGCGCGTCGGCGAATGCAGCATCAGCGAGCGGTCGGGCAGCCGCATCACCGTCATGCGGATCGGCAGCGACAGGCCGGAGGCGATCATCGGCCCGCTGTCGACGATCCACACGTCCTTGCCGAACGGCTTGAGCACGTCGAGCGGCGGGTAGCTGGCGGGGGCGTCGCTGCGGCGTTCGCGCGCCGCCAGCCAGGCGACCGCACCGGCGGCGACCGCCGCGCCGCCCAGCGCGAGCTTCGTGTTACGGTCCATCGGTCAGCTCCCTCTGCATCCGTCGATCGAGCGCTGCCAACGCCCGAGCCGCGCGATCGGTGGCACGGATACTGGCCAAGCGGCACCCGCGACGGCATAGGCGCGCCGATGCAGCTTGTCGCCCAACGCGCCCATCTCTCCGCGCTTGCCGATGCCGGACGCCTGCGCACGCTGGCGCCGCCGCGCGGCATCGACCTGTCCTCGAACGACTATCTCGCGCTGTCGACCGCGCCGCGGCTTGTGGCGGCGGCGCAGGCGGCGCTGGCACGCGGCGTCGCGCTCGGCTCGGGCGGGTCGCGGCTGTTGCGCGGCAACGACGCCGAGCATGAGGCGCTGGAAGCGGAGGCCGCGGCGTTCTTCAGCGCGGAGGCGGCGCTGTCGTTCGGCTCTGGCTATGCCGCGAACACCGCCTTGCTGTCGTCGGTGCCGCAGCCCGGCGACCTGATCGTCCATGATGCCTTGGTCCATGCCAGCATGCACGACGGGATGCGGCTCGGGCGCGCGACCTGCGTTTCGGCGGCGCATGGCGACCCGCAGGCGGCCGACGACGCGATAACGGCGTGGCGCGCGGGCGGCGGCACCGGCACGCCGTGGATCGCGATCGAAAGCCTCTACAGCATGGACGGCGACCTGACCGACGTCGCCGCCTATCTGGCGGTCGCCGACCGACATGAAGCGATGCTGGTCGTCGACGAGGCGCACGCGACCGGCGTGTGGGGCGCGGGCGGGCGCGGCGTGGCGGAGCCGTGGCACGGGCGCGCGAACCTCGTCACGCTCAACACCTTCGGCAAGGCGCTGGGCTGCGAGGGCGCGGTGCTGTGCGGGCCGGCGCTGGTGCGCGACTTTCTGGTGGCGCGCGCGCGGCCGTTCATCTTCTCGACCGCGCCGTCGCCGCTCGCCGCTGCGGTGGCGCGCGAGAGCCTGCGCGTGGTCGCCGACGAGCCCGAACGGCGCGCCCGGCTCCACGCGCTGATCGACGCGGCGCGGCGACACCTTGCCCCACTCGGCGCGCGTGTCGAGTCGCAGATCGTGCCGCTGGTGATCGGCGACGACCGCGAGACGATGCGCGTCGCGGTGGCCGTGCAGGCGGCGGGGTTCGACGTGCGCGGCATTCGGCCCCCAACCGTTCCGGCCGGGACCGCGCGGCTGCGGATCGCTCTGACACTCCACGTCACCGAGCAGGAAATCGCCGCCTTGGCGGATGTATTGAAGGAAGTGCTGTCATGAGCGGGACGATCGTCGTCACCGGGACCGACACCGATGTCGGCAAGACGGTGTTCGCCGCCGCGCTGACCGTCGCGCTCGGCGCGCGCTACTGGAAGCCGGTGCAGGCCGGGCTGGCGGACGGCAGCGACGCCGGCAGCGTGGTGCAACTCGGCGTCGCCCCGGCGCGGGTGGTGCCCGAGGCCTATCGGCTGAACACGCCTTGCTCGCCGCACCGCGCCGCCGAGATCGACGGGGTGACGATCGACCCCGCGAGTCTGGCGCTGCCGGCGGGCGACGGGCCGCTGGTGGTGGAGGGCGCGGGCGGGGTGCTGGTGCCGCTGACCCGCCAATGGTCGTTCGCCGATCAGGCGGCGGCATGGGGGCAGCCGGTGGTGCTGGTCGCGCGCACCGCGCTCGGCACGATCAACCACAGCCTGTTGTCGATCGAGGCATTGCGCGCGCGCGGCGTACCGCTGCTCGGCGTCGCGTTCATCGGCGACGCGGTCGAGGACAGCGAGGCGGTGATCGCCGAGATCGGCAAGGTGCGCCGACTTGGGCGGCTGCCGCGCCTCGCCGACCTGAACGCGACGACGCTCGCCGCTGCCTTCGCAGCGCACTTCAATGTCGAGGATTTCCGGTGAGTTCGGTCTGGCATCCCTTCACGCAGCACGGGCTTCAGGAGCCGATCCCGTGCGTCGTGCGCGGCGAGGGCGCGGTGCTGCACACCGCCGACGGGCGGCGCGTGATCGATGCGATCTCGTCGTGGTGGGTGACGACGCACGGCCATGCGCACCCACGGACCGCCGCCGCGATCCGGGAACAGGCCGGTCGGCTCGACCAGATGATCTTCGCCGGCTGGACGCACGAGCCCGCCGAGGAGGTCGCCGCCGGGCTGCGCGCGATGATGCCGGCGTCGCTGACGCGGGTGTTCTTCTCCGATTCGGGGTCGACCAGCGTCGAGGTCGCGCTGAAGATGGCGCTCGGCTACTGGCTCGCGAAGGACGACCCGCGCCACCGCATCCTCGTCATGGAGCATGGCTATCACGGCGATACGATCGGCGCGATGTCGGTCGGGCAGCGCGGCGTCTTCAACCGCGCCTATGCGCCGTTGCTGTTCGATGTCGAGACGATCCCGTACCCGGCAGTCGGCGCGGAGCAGGCGACGCTCGACGCGCTCGACCGCGCCTGTGCGGCGGGCGCGGCGGCGTTCATCGTCGAGCCTTTGGTGCTCGGCGCGGGCGGGATGCTGTTCTATTCGGCGGATATGCTGCGGCAGATGCGCGACATTTGCGCACGGCACCGCGTGCTGTTCATCGCCGACGAAGTGATGACCGGCTGGGGCCGCACCGGCACGTTGCTCGCCTGCGAGCAGGCGGGCATCGAACCCGACATCCTGTGCCTGTCCAAGGGGCTGACCGGCGGCGCGCTGCCGCTGGCGGTGACGATGGCGAGCGAGCCGATCTTCGAAGCGCATTGGTCGACCGATCGGGCGAAGATGTTCTTCCACTCGTCGAGCTACACCGCCAATCCGATCGCCTGCGCCGCCGCCGCCGCCAATCTGGCGATCTGGCGCGAGGAGCCGGTGCTGGAGCGGGTCGCGCGGCTGGGCAACGCACAGGCGGCGCGGCTGGCGCGGCTCGACGGCATCCGCAACCCGCGTGTGCTTGGGACCATCGCCGCGTTCGAGATCGGCGCCGGGGTCGGGTATCTGTCCGACCTGGCACCGCGCCTGATGACGGCGTTCCGCGAACGCGACGTGCTGCTGCGCCCGCTCGGCGACACGCTGTACGTCATGCCGCCTTACTGCATCGGCGACGACGATCTCGACCGCATCTATTTCGCCATATCGGAGGTGCTGGCACGCCACCGATAACGTGGATGCGCGTTGAGGGATGATGACCGCATTCTCCCGAACCAGCCTCACCCTGTCGATCCTGTGGCGGCGCTGGCGCGGCTGGTGGTCGGATCACCGCGCGATCGCGCGCGAGCGGGCGGCGGCGCTGGAGGCCAGGGCACGCGAGACGCTGTCGCTTGGCGAGGCGCAGCGGCTGGCGATGGAGGCGGCGGCCCTGCTCGCGGTGGCCGACGGCGCGGGGCGGCGCAAGGGCGTCATTCCGTTGCTGCGCAACTGATGCGACGCGCCAAGGGTCTGTACTTAATCGCAACAAGGTCGTGACGGAGCGAATTTTGGCGCCAGGCTAGGAGCAAGGAGGGAGCGATGCCAAAGCATCGTGACCGACGCGCGACGCCGCATGGCGCCAAAAGCCGCCCGCCGCAAAGCGGTCGCCTGAGGAAGGCCGCTCACCGTCGTCGCTTGCTTGCGGGTAGCTCTGCTACCCGGCTGCGCTGCGCTCCTCGTGGGCGGCCTTCCTCAGGCGATCACGATCCTTGTTGCGATTGAGTACAGACCCTAGACTGCCCCAAAAACAGGGGAGGAAGCATGACCGCGACGCCCGACCGGCCGGTGCTCCACGGCTATTTCCGCTCGACCGCTGCCTATCGCGTGCGGATCGCGCTCAACCTCAAACGGGTGGCGTGGCGCGACGCCTTTCACCATCTGCGCCATGGCGAGCAGCGGTCACCCGATTACCTGCGGCTCAATCCACAGGGGCTGGTGCCGGCGCTGGAATGGGACGGCGTGGTGCTGACGCAAAGCCTCGCCATCTGCGACTATCTCGACGAGCGAGTGCCCGCGCCGCCGTTGCTGCCTGCCGATCCGGTGTCGCGGGCGCGGGTCCGGGCGTTCGCGCAGGTGATCGCGTGCGACACGCACCCGGTGCAGAATTTCCGTGTACTGCAACGGCTGCGTGCCGCGGGGCTGGACGAGGCGGCGGTCAACGCCTGGGCCCGCGACACGATCGCCGAAGGGCTGGCGGCGTGCGATGCGCTGATCGGGGGTGGGCAAGGGCCGTATTGTTTCGGCGAGGCAGTGACGCTCGCCGATCTGTGCCTGGTGCCGCAATTGGTGAATGCACGGCGCTTCGGGGTAGCACTGGCGTGGCCGCGCTTGCTGGCGATCGAGGCGGCATGTCTGGCACTGCCGGCATTCGCGGATGCCGCACCGGAGCGACAGCCTGACGCCGAGTGACGATATTTGTTCACGCGGAGGCGCGGAGGTGCTCCGCCCAGCGCCGCAGGCATGTTCAACAACGAAGGCGGATCCGTCATTGCGAGCGCAGCGAAGCAATCCAGAGCCGGATCAGGACGCCCTGGATTGCTTCGCTCCGCTCGCAATGACGAAAATGATGTCCGGCGGGCGCGGCAAGCGCGCCCTCTCTGCGCCTCCGCGTCTCTGCGCGCGATCAATCCGCGCGCAGCCGCGAACATGAAGCTGTCCAGCAGGCGACACCGTGTTACTTGCCCGGCGTCCTCGCGGCGGCGCGTGCAGCAGTTTTATGCGCGCAGAGACGCAGAGGCGCAGAGATGTCGTGGGCTACGCATCGTGCAGCTCCTCACAAGGATATGAGAGGCTGCTGGCGCAGCCGGGAGAGACTCCCCGAGCAGCCCTCCGCGCCTCCGCGCCTCCGCGTGAGAAATCTTGAGTTCGCGCAGAGCACGCAGAGCACGCGGAGAAGCGGTGCGCCGTGCCACGGTCCGCGGCAGCAACCACCGTCATCCCGGTGGCGGACGGGAGCCGTGCCTGCGGCGCAACCGCTCTGCGCCCTCTGCGTGCTCTGCGCGAACAAAAAAGGCGCGGAGAGAAGACCCTCCGCGCCGCCGCGTGTACCGGTCCGTCAGTGGTTGTCGCGCGGCAGTCCCTTGGTCTGCGCGATGCGCTGGTACTTCTCGGCGCCTTCCAGGATCGCGCCGGTGCTCATCTGCCCGACCACCGCGCGCTGGATCTCCTGCCACGGCGTCTGCGAGGCCGGGTACGCATAGCCCCCCGCCGCCTCCAGCGCCGCGCGCCGCTCCGCCAGTTCCGCGTCGGAGATCAGCACGTTGGCCGTGCCCTTCCCCAGATCGACCCGCACCCGGTCACCGGTCTGAAGCAGCGCGAGGCCCCCCATCGCCGCCGCTTCCGGCGAGGCATTGAGGATCGACGGCGACCCGCTCGTCCCCGACTGCCGCCCGTCGCCGATGCACGGCAAGGCATGGACACCCTCGGTGATCAGATAGGCCGGCGGGCGCATGTTGACGACCTCGGCCGCGCCCGGATAGCCGATCGGCCCCGCACCGCGCATGAACAGCAGCGTCTCGGGCGTGATCCCGGTCGCCGGATCGTCGATGCGCGCGTGATAATCCTCCGGTCCGTCGAACACCACCGCCGGGCCCTCGAACGCCTCGGGGTCGTCGGGGTTCGACAGGTAACGGTCGCGGAACTCCGGCGAGATCACGCTGGTCTTCATCACCGCGGCGTCGAACAGATTGCCCGACAGCACGATGAACCCGGCCTCTTCCTTGAGCGGCGCGTCATACGGACGGATGACCTTTTCGTCCTCGATCGCGACCCCGCGGCAATTGTCGCCCATGGTCTTGCCGTTGACGGTCAGCGCGTCCTCGGCGATCAGCCCCTGCTCCATCAGCTGGTTGACCACCGCCGGCACGCCGCCCGCGCGGTAATAATCCTCGCCCAGATACTCGCCGGCCGGTTGCAGATTGACGAGCAGCGGCACCTTGTGGCCCTGCTCCTCCCAATCCTTGATCGGCAGCTCGACGCCGATGTGCCGCGCGAGCGCCGCGAGGTGGATCGGCGCGTTGGTCGACCCGCCGATCGCCGAATTGACCTTGATCGCGTTGTGGAACGCGTCCCTGGTCAGGATGTCCGACGGCTTGAGATCCTCGGCGACCATCTCGACGATCCGCTTGCCGGTGAGATACGCGACCTCCTGCCGGTCGCGGTACGGCGCCGGGATCGCCGCCGAGCCCGGCAGCGACATGCCGAGCGCCTCGGCGAGCGAGTTCATCGTCGTCGCGGTGCCCATCGTGTTGCAATAGCCGGTCGACGGCGCCGACGACGCCACCAGCCGGATGAACTCGGCATCGTCGATCTCGCCCGCCGCGAGCAGCTGCCGCGCCTTCCAGACGATCGTCCCCGAGCCGGTGCGCTCGCCCTTGTGCCAGCCGTTGAGCATCGGCCCGACCGACAGCGCGATCGCGGGGATGTTGACCGTCGCCGCCGCCATCAGGCACGCCGGGGTCGTCTTGTCGCAACCGATCGTCAGCACCACGCCGTCGAGCGGATAGCCGTACAGCACCTCGACCAGCCCGAGATACGCCAGATTGCGGTCGAGCCCCGCGGTCGGGCGCTTGCCGGTTTCCTGGATCGGATGCACCGGGAATTCCAGCACGATCCCGCCCATCTCGCGCACGCCCTCGCGCACCCGCTCCGCCAGCACCAGATGATGGCGGTTGCAGGGCGACAGGTCCGAGCCGGTCTGCGCGATGCCGATGATCGGCTTGCCCGAGCGCAGTTCCTCCAGCGTCAGACCGAAGTTCAGATAGCGCTCCAGATACAGCGCCGTCATGTCGATGTTCGCCGGATTGTCGAACCACGCACGGCTGCGCAGCTTCGTCGGATCGTGGGGGGCGGTCATGTCAGCAAACTCCGGGGATCAGCGCGCCACCGAGACGCGGTACACCATGCGGTGATGATAGGGCTTGCCCGGATCGACCCGCGCCGAGCCGAACGACGGCTGGTTGGGGGTGTTCGGGAATTTCTGCGGTTCCAGCGCGAAGCCGTCGCCCATGCGGTACACATGGCGCTGCTTGCCGACGAAGCTGCCGTCGATGAAGTTGCCGGAATAGAATTGCACGCCCGGCTCGGTGGTCAGCACCTCAAGCACGCGCCCCGACGCGGTGTCCTCGACGCGCGCCGCCAGCCCGGGCTCCTTGGTCGCGCCTTTGTCGAGCACGAAATTGTGGTCGTAGCCGCGGCCGATCACGATCTGCGCGTCGCTGCCGTCGCGGACGCTCTGCCCGATCGCGCGCGGCTTGGTGAAGTCGAACACCGTGCCCGCCACCGGCGCCAGCTCGCCGGTCGGGATCAGCGCCGCGTTGACGGGGGTGTAGCGCGCCGCCGGGATCGTCAGCAATTGCGGATAGATGCCCGCCGACGAGCCCTCGCCGGCCAGATCGAACAAGGCGTGGTTGGTCAGGTTGACGACCGTCGCGGCATCGGTCTTCGCGTCGAGATCGATGGTCAGCGCGCCGTTATCGTCGAGGCTGTAGGTCGCCGACACTTGCAGCGTGCCGGGATAGCCCTGATCGCCCGCCGGGCTGGTGATGACCATCGTCACGCTCGCCTGCGGACCCGACTTCACCGAGGCGATCCGCCAGATATATTTGTCGAAGCCCTTGGTCCCGCCGTGCAGCGAGTTGGTCTTGTCGTTGAGCGGCAGCTGATACGCCTTGCCGTCGATCGTGAACTTGCCGCCCGCGATGCGATTGGCATAGCGGCCGACGGTCTGCCCCCAGAAATTAGGGTTGGTGACATAGCTGGCGGCGTCGTCATAGCCGAGCGTGATGTCGGCGACCTTGCCGTTGCGATCGGGCGCGTTGAACGACTGGAGCGTCGCGCCGAGCGTCATGATCCGCGCGCTGACGCCGTTGCTGCCCTTGAGCGTCACCGCCTCGATCGCGGTCCCGTCGGGCAGCCTCCCGAACGCGGCACGCTCGGCAGTCGCCGCCGAAGCCGAGGACGCCGCAAAAACACTCGCCAGCGCCATGCCTGCGCCCACCATCCATCGCGCCACTGAAATGCTCACCGACACCCCTCCCGCACTTGCCAGCCAACAGCGTTTGCCGCATTGACCGCTTCTTCGCGACGAATATAGTCAGACATATCTCTGCGGCGCAACCCCGCCGCGCGAACATGATCAGGTTGAGGAGAGGATGATGGCCGGACCCCCCATTTCACCGGGCGCGGCGCGCGCGGGCGGCAGCACAGGCGGCGCGATGCCTAGCTACGGCCGCGCGCTGACGCTGCTCGCCAGCCTGTTCTTCATGTGGGGGTTCATCACCGTCATCAACAACACGCTGCTGCCCCACCTGCGCAGCGTGTTCGACCTGAACTACACGCAGACGACGCTGATCGAAAGCGTCTGGTTCATCGCCTATTTCTTCGCCTCGATCCCTGCCGCCAAGCTGATCGAGCGGATCGGTTACCAGAAGTCGCTGGTCGTCGGGCTGCTGATCATGGCGGCCGGCGCGCTGGGCATGGTGCTCGCCGCCAGCCTGCCGAGCTATGGCGTGACGCTGATCATGCTGTTCGTGATCGCCAGCGGCATCACGCTGCTGCAGGTCGCCGCCAACCCTTACGTCGCGGTGATCGGCCCGGCCGAGACCGCGTCGTCGCGACTCAATCTGGTGCAGGCGCTCAACTCGGCCGGCACGATGCTCGCGCCGCTGTTCGGCGCCTATCTCATTCTGGGTCGCTCGAAGGGCGGCACGGCGGCGACGGGGACGGTGCTGACCGAGGCCGAGCGGCTCGCCGACGCGCAATCGGTGGTCCTGCCGTACGTGCTGGTCGCGATCGTACTGGTCGTGCTCGCCGTCGTCATCGCGCGCTTCCCGCTGCCGGCGATGGGTTCGTCGACCAGCCGCGTCGCCAAGGAGGATCGCAAGAACCATTCGCTGTGGAAGCACCGCAATCTGGTGTTCGGCATCCCGGCGATCTTCATCTACCTGATCGCCGAGATCGGCGTCGCCAATCTGTTCGTCAACTTCGTCAGCCAGCCGCAGATCGCCAACGTCACCGCCGAACAGGCCGGGCGTTATCTGACGCTGCTGTGGGGCGGGATGATGGTCGGGCGCTTTGCGGGCTCGGCGATCATGCAGCGCATCCCGGCGGAGACGGTGCTCGCCGCCTTCTCAATCGGCGCGTTCGTCGTCATGCTCATCACCGTGTTCACGACCGGGCCGGTCGCGATGTGGGCGCTGATCTCGGTCGGGCTGTTCCACTCGATCATGTTCCCGACGATCTTCACGCTCGGCATCAAGGGGCTAGGGCCGCTGACCGAGGAAGGTTCGGGGCTGCTGATCATGGCGATCGCCGGCGGTGCGCTGGTGGTGGTGCAGGGCAAGTTGGCCGATGCTTACGGCCTGCAGCCGTCGTTCCTGCTGACCGCGGCGTGCGAGCTGTACATTCTGTTCTATGCGCTGTGGGGCGCCAAGGCGACCAACGCGCTGCCCGACGTGCCGGTCGAAGAGACGGTGCACTGAGCTTCGTCGCCCCGGACCTGATCAGGGGCCCCGCTTCTTCTTGGGGATAGGAGCGGAATCCCGGATCAAGTCCGGGATGACGACGATAGATTGGGCCGGCGGCTCCCATGAGCCGCCGGCCTTTTCGTGTCAGGCGAGCCGCGCCGGCGCGAGCGGCTGGCCGGCGACCTCGACCTCGAACGCGAACAACCCGCCCGCATCCGGCTGGTCCGCGAGCGCGGCATCGTCCAGCCCCTTGCGCGCACTCGTCGCGAAGGCAGTCTTCAGGTCCGGGCCGCCGAGCGCGATCTTGGTGATGTTGGCGGCGGGCAGTTTCACTTCCTGCCGCAGCGTGCCGTCGGGCGCATAGCAGCGCGCGCACCAGCCGCCCCACAGCCCGACCCAGACATTGCCGCCCGAATCGACCGTCACGCCGTCCGGATGCCCATCGGCCGGGTCGATCGTCGCGAACACCCGCGCCGCGCCGGTCGTACCGTCGGGCGACAGCGCGACGGCATGGATCACCCCGCCCAGCGTATCGACATGATAAAGCGTCGCGCCATCGGGCGCGAGGCCGGGACCGTTGGTGATCGCGACCGGATCGATTGCGGTGGTGGTCACCTGCTGCCCGTCCCAGCGGTGGACGCGCCCGGTGATCGCGCTCTCGCCATCATCCATCGACCCGAAATAGACCGACCCGTCCTGCGCCACGGTCGCATCGTTGAGGCGGTTGTCCGGCAGCTCCGGCTCGACATCGGCAAGATGCGAGAACTCG
The DNA here is from genome assembly GCF_036946485.1 of Sphingomonas phyllosphaerae. Taxonomy (GTDB): domain Bacteria; phylum Pseudomonadota; class Alphaproteobacteria; order Sphingomonadales; family Sphingomonadaceae; genus Sphingomonas; species Sphingomonas phyllosphaerae_E. The sequence continues at coordinate 1,282,577 of NZ_JAQIJA010000005.1, read as the reverse complement.
CCGGTGTCCGGGTCGAAGCGCGCGAGCCCGGTCTGCAATCCCGCCAGCAGCATCCCGCCCGCACCCGGCAGCACCCAGCCGACCTGCGCCGGTGCCGCCCAGGCGGCGACCTCCCCGGAACCCGGATCGTAACGGTGGACGCGCTGCTGCTTGATATCGACGAACCACAGGACCTTCTGCACCGGATCCCATGCCGGCCCCTCGCCCAGCGTCGCCGCGCCGCGCCACAACGTCCGCACTTCGGTCATTTGTCTCTCCCTTGTCCCGAATGGGTCGACGTACAGGATCGTGGACGCGGCGCACAGCCTTGACCTCCTCGCGGAAGGCCTTATGTCCTACAAATAAATGGGAGGATGACGTGTCAGGCGGCTACATCGCCATCGATTGGGGAACGACGAACCGGCGTGCGTGGCGGATGTCCGCGGCCGGCGTGGCGGAGGCGTCGCTGAAGGATGGTCGCGGCATCCTGTCGCTGACCCCCGACGAATATCCCTCCGATATCAACGCGATCCGCGCACATCTCGGCGAATTGCCGGTGATCGCGGCCGGCATGGTCGGGTCGAACCGCGGCTGGCGCGAGGTGCCCTATGTCGACGCGCCGGCCGGGCTGGAGGCGCTGGCGGCGGGCTGCGTGACGATCGACGAGGCGGCGGCGACACTGGTGCCGGGCGTCGCACTGCGCGGCGCGGCGCGCGCCGACGTGATGCGCGGCGAGGAGGTGCAGGTGCTCGGTGCGATCGCCGCCGGGCTGGCCCCTGCCGATGCCTTGTTCTGCCAGCCGGGCACCCACAACAAATGGATCGCCACCGAGGGCGGGCGCGTCACCGATATCGCCACCGCGCTGACCGGCGAGCTGTTCGCGCTGCTGCGCGGCCACGGCATCCTGTCGGGGATGCTCGATGGCACGGTAGCGGACGGCGCGGCCTTCCAGGACGGGCTGGCGCGCGGCGCAGGGGCGCGCGACCTGACGGTGGCGCTGTTCGAGGTGCGCGCGCGCGTGCTGCTCGGTCGACTCGCGCCGGACGATGCGGCGGCGTTCGCGAGCGGGGTGCTGATCGGCGCCGATGTCGGCGCGCGGGAGGACCTCGCGGGGCGCACCGTGCAGTTGCTCGCGGGCGGCGCGCTCGCCGATCTTTATGCCGCCGCGATCCGGCATGGTGGCGGCACGCCGGTGACGCTCGACAGCGAGCGCGCCTTCGCCGCCGGTATCCACCGCCTCTGGGAATTGACACGATGACCGAGACACATACGCGCTTCGACGCGGCGTTCGCCGCCGCGCCGCTCGTCGCGATCCTGCGCGGGCTGACCCCGGCCGAGGCGCCCGCGGTCGGCGATGCGCTGGTCGACGCCGGCTTCACGCTGATCGAGGTGCCACTCAACTCGCCCGATCCGTTCGACAGCATCAGGCTGTTGATCGAGCGCGTCGGCGACCGCGCGCTGATCGGGGCCGGCACGGTCTTGACCGTCGAGGACGTCGCGCGCGTGCAGGACGTCGGCGGCACGCTGATCGTCTCGCCCAACACCAACACCGACGTGATCGCGGCCACCGCAGCGCGTGGCATGATCTCGATGCCGGGTTATTTCACACCCAGCGAAGGCTTCGCCGCGCTGGCGGCCGGCGCGACCGCGCTGAAGCTGTTCCCCGCCGATGGCACCACCCCCGGCTATCTCAAGGCGCAGCGGGCAGTGCTGCCCAAGACGACCCGGATGCTCGCGGTCGGCGGGATCGTGCCCGAGAATGTCGCCGAATGGCGCGCCGCCGGGGCCGACGGCTTCGGGCTCGGCTCCAACCTCTATCGCCCCGGCAAGTCTGCCGACGCGGTCGCCGCCGAGGCGCGCCGCTATCTTTCCGCGCTCAAGGACCTCGCATGACCGATACCCGTCTGCTTCAACATCGCGGTGACGACGGGCGTCGCCGCGTCATTCTCGCCGAGGGCGACCGCGCGGTCTTCCTGACCGGCGTCGCGACGACCCGCGAGCTGGCGCTGGCGGCGATCGCCGCGGGCACGACGCTCGCCGAGGCCGCCGCGCAGCGCCGCAGCGACGAGACGGTCGACATCGCCACCGAACTGGACGCCGGGCACCTGCTCCCCGCGATCGATCATGAGGACAGCGCGCGGCTGATGCTGGCCGGCACCGGGCTGACCCATCTGGGTTCGGCGTCGGGGCGCGACGCGATGCACAAGGCGGCATCGTCGGGCGAGCACCAGACCGATTCGATGCGGATGTTCCTCGAAGGCGTCGAGGGCGGCAAGCCGGCCGAGGGCGCGGTCGGGCAGCAGCCGGAATGGTTCTACAAGGGCGACGGCCAGTCCTTGGTCGCGCCGGAGGCGCCGTTCGCGTCGCCCGCCTTCGCGCAGGACGGCGGCGAGGAGCCCGAGCTGGCCGGCATCTACCTGATCGGTGACGACGGCACGCCGTACCGGCTGGGTGTCGCGCTCGCCAACGAGTTCAGCGACCATGTGACCGAGAAGCACAATTACCTGTGGCTCGCGCATAGCAAGCTGCGGCAGGCGTCGCTCGGCGCGGAGCTGCTGCTCGGCACCCCGCCATCGGACATTCGCGGCACCAGCAAGATCGTCCGCGACGGCCAGACCTTGTGGGAAAAGCCGTTCCTGACCGGCGAGGACAATATGTCGCACCACCTCGCCAACCTCGAGCATCATCACTTCAAATATGCCGGGTTCCGCCGGCCGGGCGACGTGCACGTGCACTTCTTCGGCACCGCGACGCTGTCGGTCGCCGATGGCGTTAAGACGCAGACCGGTGACGTGTTCGAGATCGCCGCCGCGCCGTTCGCGCTCCCCTTGCGCAACACGCTGACCGATGCGGCCGACGCGCCGGTCGTGGTGCGCGCGCTGTGACCGCGCCGATCCGCCTCGCGCTGGTCGGCATGGGCAAGATCGCCCACGATCAGCACCTCCCCGCCATCGCCGCGGGCAAGAGCTTCGACCTCGTCGCGACCGTCAGCCGCAGCGGCGAGAGCGTGAACGGCCTGCCGTTCTTCCGCGACGTCTACGAACTCGCCGAGAGCGGCCTTGAGGTCGATGCGGTGTCGCTGTGCACCCCGCCGCAGGTGCGCCGCGCGATCGCGCAATTCTGCATCGAGCAGGGCTGGCACGTCTTCCTTGAGAAGCCGCCGGGCGCGACGCTGGCCGAGGTGATCGCGCTGCGCGACGCCGCGGCCGCGAAGGGCGTCAGCCTGTTCGCGAGCTGGCACTCGCGCTACGCCGACGGGGTCGAGCCCGCCCGCGCGTGGCTCGCCGAGCGCGAGGTGAAGCGCGCCAAGATCACCTGGCGCGAGGACGTGCGCGTCTGGCATCCGGGGCAGGACTGGATCTGGGAGCCGGGCGGCTTCGGCGTGTTCGATCCCGGCATCAATGCGCTGTCGATCGCGACGCGCATCCTGCCGCGCCCGTTCTTCGTCGAGACCGCCGAGCTGGACGTGCCGTCGAACCGCGCGGCGCCGATCGCGGCGCGCGTGTCGTTCCGCGACACCGCCGGCGCCGAGATCGCGATGGACCTCGACTTCCGCCAGGAAGGCCCGCAGCATTGGGATATCGAGGTCGAGACCGACGACGGCACGTTGCTGCTGTCGAAGGGCGGCTCGGTGCTGACGATCGACGGCAAGGAAGCGCTGGCGCACGACGCCGACCTGCACGGCGAATATCCGGGGCTCTACCACCGCTTCGGCGCGATCGTGCGCGCGGGCGTGTCGGACGTCGACGTCTCGCCGCTGCGCGCGGTGGCGGATGTGTTCCTGCGCGGCCGCCACATCAGCGTCGAGCCGTTCGTAGAGTAACACCGTCTTCTATCGTCGCCCCGGGCTTGACCCGGGGCCCCGCTTCTTCTTCGCGGCCATCCGTAAAGAGCGGGGCCCCGGATCAAGTCCGGGGCGACGGCTTCGAGGCAAGTGGCGCCCTACTCCCGCACTCGCCACATCGCGACTGCCGCGCCGGCCATCGTCACCGCGGCGAAAGCCATCGTCCAGATCGGCTCAGTCGGGAAGAAGTGGCGGGTGATCGACCCCATCACCGTCGCGACCAGCAATTGCGGCGTCACGACGAAGACGTTGAACAACCCCATATAGATACCGAGCTTGCGCTGCGGCAGCGCCGAGGCGAGGATCGCATAGGGCATGGCGAGGATCGTCGACCAGGCGATACCGATCCCGATCTCGCTGACCAGCAGCCATTGCGCATCGGGCATGACGAAGATGCTCGCGAACCCCGCCGCCCCGCACAGCAACCCGACGACATGCGTCCGCGCCTTGCCGATCCGCGCCGACAGCCACGGCAGCAGCACCAGCGCCGATACCGCCGCGACGCCGTTATAGGTCGCGAACAGCACGTCGACCCAGTTCGCGCCGCGCTGATACGCCGGGCTGGCAGCGTCGGGCGCGGCGAAGAACACCTGCGTCACGACCGGCGTGGTGTTGATCCACATGATGAACAGCGCCGACCAGCTGAAGAACTGCACCACCGCCAGCCGCTTCATCAGCGGCGGCATGCCTGCGAAATCGCCGACGATATGCCCGAGCAGCCCCGGCGAACGCCCCGCCCGCGCGGCGCGGATCGCGACGAGGCTCGCCGCGCCGTAACCGGCGAGCAGCGCGCCGAGCAGGTACATCTCCTTCTCCAGCCCCGCGAACGCGACCAGCACGACCACCGCCGCGCCCGCCGCGATCCACAGCAACGGGGCGGTCGCGCCCCGTGCGGCGAGCACACGGGCGGTGGTGCCGTCATCGACCTCCGCAGCGCCGTCGAACGCCGCCATCTCGGCGGGCGAATATTCGCGGGTCGTCACCACGGTCCACAGCACGCTGGCGAGCAGCGCCGCGCCGCCGAACCAGAAGGCGAATCTGACCGAATCGGGGAGCTGCCCCGGCGCGGCGACGTTCGACACGCCGGCCTGTTCGAGCAGCCACGGGAAGATCGACCCGAACACCGCCCCCGCGCCGATAAAGGCGGTCTGCACGCCGTAACCGGCGGCGTGCTGGTCGCGGTCGAGCATGTCGCCGACGAAGGCGCGGAACGGCTCCATCGAGATGTTGAGCGACGCGTCGAGCACCCACAGCATCAGCGCCGCGACAAGCAGCGCCGGGCTGAGCGGCATCACCAACAACGACAGCGCGGCGAGCACCGCTCCGGCGAGGAAATACGGTCGCCGCCGCCCGAAGCGGCCCAGCCACGTCCGGTCGCTGAAATGCCCGATCACCGGCTGGACGAGCAGCCCGGTCAGCGGCGCGGCGACCCACAATGCCGGAAGGTCGTCGAGCGAGGTGCCGAGCGACTGGAAGATGCGGCTCATGTTCGCGTTCTGGAGCGCGAAGCCGATCTGGATGCCGAAGAAGCCGAACGAGATGTTCGCCAGCCCGGCGAGCGATTGCTGGCGGCGGCGCGGGGCGGTCATGCGGCGATCCCTTTACCGGACACGTCGTCACCCCACACCCAACGCGTCACCCCGGCGAAGGCCGGGGTCCAGTGGCGGGCCGCTCGTGGGATACGGAAACATCCCCCAACTGGGCCCCGGCCTTCGCCGGGGCGACGGGTGGTAGTGGGGGCGAGCATCACATCACCCTCCCGATCAGCGCGCCGTAGCCAGCAAAGCGCGCGCCCTCGACGCCACACGCCAGCAGCACTTCGCCATACGCCAGCGTCACCTCACGCGGCTCCGGCGACAAATTCACCACGCACAACAACCGCTCGCCGTCATGCGCGCGCTCGAACGCGATCACATCGGCCGGCGCGTCCACGAACCGCAGCGTCCCCCAGCGCAACGCCGGCGCCGCGCGCCGCACCGCCAGCACGCGCCTCGTCCACTGCAACAGCGACTCAGGATCCGCCTCCTGCACATCGACCGCCATCCCTGCATGATCGCTCCCGAACGGCAGCCACGGCTCGCCGCTGGTGAAGCCATACCCCACCGCCTCCGCCGTCCACGGCATCGGCGTCCGCGCGCCGTCGCGGCTGAGCGTCAGCGGCCAGTTGGCGATCGCTTCGGGATCGCGCAGTTTCTCGAACGGCACCGCGGTCTGCGTCAGCCCCAGCTCCTCGCCCTGATAGAGGAAGATGTTACCGCGCAGCCCCGCGAGCAGCACCAGCTTGGCGCGCGCGAAGGCGTCGCGATGCTCGGGCAACGCCCAGCGCGACACCGCGCGCGGCGCATCGTGGTTCTCGAACGCCCAGCTCGGCCAGCCCTCGCCTTCCGCGCCCGGCCATTGCGACAGCGCCGCGCGCACCGCCACCGGGGTCAGGTGGTCGGCGTAGAGGAAGTCGAAGCCATAAGCGGTCTCCAGCCGCCCCGGCTGCGTATAGGCCTTCCGCACCCAGTCGCTCTCGTCGCCGCCGATCTCGGCGACCGAAAAGCGCGCGTCATATGCGTCGGTCAGCGCACGGATGCGCGCGACGAACGGCAGCATGTCTGGCTGGTCCTGGCTGTGCGTCTTCTGCTGGAAATCGAACGAGCGCGTGCGCGGCTTGTTCGACGGCGCGGCGGGCGGATTGTCGCGCAAATCGGCCGCGCCCATTGCATGGTTGATCGCGTCGAGCCGGAAGCCGTCGACGCCCCGCTCCAGCCAGAAGCGCCCGACAGCGAGCAAAGCCTCCTGCACCGCCGGGTTGCGGACGTTGAGCTGCGGCTGTTCCTTGAGGAAGGTGTGGAGATAATATTGCTGGCGGCGCGCGTCCCACGTCCACGCCGGGCCGCCGAACACCGATTGCCAGTTGTTGGGCGGGGAGCCGTCCGCTTTGGCATCCGCCCAGACGTACCAGTCGGCCTTGTCGCCGTCGCGTGCGGCGCGGCTCTGCACGAACCACGGATGCCGGTCGGAGGTGTGCGACCACACCTGATCGGTGATGACGCGCAGGCCCAGATCGTGCGCGCGCGCGATCAGCGCGTCGAAATCGGCGAGCGTCCCGAACACCGGATCGACGTCGCAATAATCGGCGACGTCATAACCGAAGTCGGCCATCGGCGAGGTGTAGAAAGGCGAAATCCAGATCGCATCGACGCCGAGCGACGCGACATGACCCAGATGCGCGGTGATCCCGCGCAGGTCGCCGACCCCGTCGCCGTTCGCATCGGCGAAGCTGCGCGGATAGATCTGGTAGACGGCGGCACCCTGCCACCACGGATAGGTCATCGTGTCGCTCCGATCGCGCAGACGGCATAGCCTAACGCAGGAAGGCGGACGCGCAACGATCCCGGCGCGGCGGTCTGCGCGGCGCAGCCCTCGCCGGCCAGCGTCGTCGCGCTGCCCGCGCCGGTCACCTCGACCAGCCGGTCGAGCGGGGCGGTGCTGGTGTTGAAGGCGAGCAGCATTTCACGCCCGGTCGCCGGATCGATGCGCGACACCGCGAGCAGCCCCGGCGTCTCCTCACGCGCGCGCAGGATCGTGCGGCCACGAGTCAGCGCCGGTTGCGCGCGCCGCACCCGCGCCAGTGTCGCGATCTGCCGGAACAACGGGTTGTCCTGCCCGAAATGCGCGGTGGCGGTGGTGGTGTCGGTGCCGAGCAGGCGATTGTCGTTGTAGCTGGCGACGCGGCTGGCGAACATGTCCTCGCGCGCATCCTGATCGCCGCCGTCGCCGGTGAAGCCCTGTTCGTCGCCCGAATAGATCGTCGGCACGCCGCGCAACGTCAGCAGCATCGCGTTGGCGAGCATCGTGCGTTTAAGCACCTCGGCGTCATCGGCCGTGGGGAACGCCTGCCGCACGAAAAACGCGAAGCGGCCGTTGTCATGGTTGCTGACGAAGGTCGGCAGCCGCTCCGCCGCCGCCGCGCCGCCCTCGTAGAGCGCATTGCCCGCGATCAGCGTCTCGAACGCATCGGTGCCGCGCGTCCCCGCGACGGTATCGAGCACCGCACGCCGGAACGCGAAGTCGAGCACCGCGGGCAGCTTGTCGACGCGCGTGTGAACCGCGAGCGGCCCGGCGTCGAGCTGGTCGGCGGCGACCTCGCCGAAGATGTGGAAATTGGGGATGCCCTTGGCGGTGGCGCGCGCCTGCATCGCGGGCACGAACGCCTGCCAGAACTCGGGATTGACGTGGCGCGCGGTGTCGATGCGGAAACCGTCGACGCCGAAGCGGTCGATCCAGCCGCCGAAGATGTCGATCATCCCCGCCATGACGCGCGGGTTCTCGGTCATCAGATCGTCGAGCCCGACGAAATCGCCCATCGTCGAATTCTCGTTACGGAACGTGGTGTTGCCGCGATTGTGATAGAGCGTGACGTCGTTGAGCCACGCCGGCGACTTGGCGCGCTCCTCGCCCTTCGGCACGTAGGGCGTATAGGCGTAGGTCGGATCGGTCAGCTTCGCGAAATTGGCCGCGGTCTGGACCTGATCGCCCGCGAAGCCGGGGTTGATCGCCGCGCCGTTCACCCCGCCGCGCCGCTGATACGGATAATCGGCGCGCGAGCGATAGGCGCAGTCGCCGCACTCGCGATAGCGGATCACGTCGGCGGTGTGGTTGACGATGATGTCCATATAGACCTTCATCCCCCGCGCGTGCGCCGCCGACACCAGCGCCGCGAAATCGGCGTCGGTGCCGAAATGCGGATCGACATGCTCGAAGTCGGTGATCCAGTAACCGTGATAGCCGGCGCTCTCCTGCCCCTTTGGCCCCTGCACCGACTTGTTGCGGAAGATCGGCCCGACCCAGATCGCTGTCGCGCCGAGCGCCGCAATATAATCAAGTCGGCGCGTCAGCCCCTTGAGGTCGCCGCCGTGATAGAAGCCCTTCGCCGTCGGATCATAGCCGGTGGCCAGGCGATCGCCGGTCAGCCCGCCGCGATCATTGGCGGGATCGCCGTTGTCGAAGCGGTCGGGGAGCGCGAAATAGATCACCTCGTCCTGCGGCAGGCGCGCGCGAAAATCCTGTCCCGCGACGGGGCGATCATCGCTCGGAGCGACGTTCGCGACCAGTGGATATACCACCGCCGTTCGCCCTGAAGAGCCGTTGAGCAACGTCGAAACGGCGTCTCGAAGGGTGTGTGCCTCAGAACCGATGCTTCGAGACGAGACTTCGACGTCGCTCAGCTTCTCCTCAGCACGAACGGCTGGATCAATAATGCTGGCGCCCATGACGGCTAGTGCGCCCGCGACGATGCTCTTCATGGCGTCTCTCTCCCGATCGCGGCGTGATGCGCAGCCGGCCTCCGCTTTGCCAAGCGCGCAGCATACGTATTCACAGCCCATGCGCTGCAGGGTAGGATGCGCCTTTCCCTCGCAAGAGCCGCCTCCGCTGTCCGACCGCGTCACCTCCTTCGACATCGCCGCCGCCGCGGGCGTCTCGCAACCGACCGTCTCGCGCGCGCTGCGCGGCGACCGCACGGTCAGCGCCGCGACGCGGCTGCGGATCGCCGCGATCGCCGAGCAGCTCGGCTACAAGGTCGACCGCGCCGCCTCGTCGCTGCGCCGCGGCGAGGCCAAGACGCTGGCGCTGCTGTTCTTCGAGGACCCGCTGCCAGACGCGACCGCGATCAACCCGTTCTTCCTGTCGATGCTCGGCTCGATCCTGAAGACCTGCGCGCTGCGCGGCTACGACCTGCTCACCTCGTTCCAGCAGCTGTCGGCGGACTGGCACAAGGATTATGAGGACAGCCGCAAGGCCGACGGGCTGATCCTGCTCGGCTATGGCGACTGGGAAACCTATCGCGTCCGGCTGGAGCAGCTGGTCGGACAGAAGACGCGCTACGTGCGCTGGGGCTCGGTGGAGCCGAACGGGCTCGGGCTGGTGCTGGGCTGCGACAATATCGGCGGCGGGCGCGACGTGGCGCGTCATTTGCTGAACCGCGGACGGAAGAGCGTCGCCTTCGTCGGCACCGCCAGCGACCATTATCCCGAGTTCCGCGACCGTTATCGCGGCCTGTGCGACGTGCTACGCGGCGCGGGGTTGCCGGTCGATCCGGGCCTGCATGTCGATGCGCTGTCGTCGGAACAGGTCGGCTATGACGCGACCCGCCGGTTGCTCGCGCGCGACATTCCCTTCGACGCGCTGTTCGCCGCCTCCGATCTGATCGCGCTGGGGGCGTTGCGCGCGCTCGACGAGGCGGGGCGGCGCGTGCCCGACGACGTCGCGGTGGCGGGGTTCGACGACATTCCCGCCGCGCGCCTGTCGCGCCCGCCGCTGACGACGGTGGCACAGGACTATGCCCGCGCCGGGGCGCTGCTGGTCGATACGCTCGTCCGCCAGATCGCGGGCGAGACGACCGAGAACGTCATGCTCCCCGCGACCCTGATGGTGCGCGCGTCGGCGTAGTCAGTCGCCCCGGACTTGATCCGGGGCCCCGCTTCTTTCTCGACGTCAACCGAAGAAGCGGGATCCCGGATCAAGTCCGGGATGACGGTTCAGATCAGAACCGGTAGGTCAGCCCCAGATAATAGTCCGTCCCATAGCGCTGATACCGTCGCACCTGCCGCGGATCGCCGTTGGTGTACTGGAAGAACTCCTGATCGGTCAGGTTCTTGGCCTGCGCGAGGATCGTCAGCCCCTGCAACGGACCGCTCTGGAATTCATAGCCGATCTGCGCGTCGAGGATCGTCTCGCCCTTCGCGGTGTTCAGCTCCGGCGTCGCCGACAGCCCGCGCACCTCGGCGAGGAAGCTCGAGCGATAGCGATAGGTCGCGCGCGCCTGGAAGCCGTTCTTCTCGAAATATGCCGTGCCGTTGAGCACCCACTTCGACAGCCCCGGCACCGTCTGAACCGTCGCGGGCGCGCTGTCGTAGCGGACCGCCGAATGCGTGTAGCTGCCGCTGCCGAACAGCCCAAAGCCGTCGAGCGCGGTGGTGAACATCCGCAGCGGCAGCGACGCGGTCGCCTCCGCGCCCATGATCTCGCCGCGACCCGAATTGGCCGGGTTCTTGAACAGACCGAACTGCGCGTTCTGCGACAGCACGATCGCCTGCTGCGCGGGCGTCAGCGACGACAGCAACGGCGAGAAGTCGTACAGCACGTTGTTGTTCGGATCGACATAGTCGGTCAGGTGCTTGAAATAGCCCGACAACGCGACATAGCCGCCGGCGCGGAAATACTTCTCGAGCGACAGGTCGATGTTGGTCGACTTGTACGGGCGCAGCTGCGCATTCCCGCCGTCCGACGAGAACGGGCTGAGCAGCGGGTCCGATCCCGAACCGACGCGACCCGGATTGATCGACACGTTCTGCGAGATGCGCTCCTGATCAAGCCGCGGCCGCACCATCGTTTGCGACGCGCCCATCTTGATGAAGCCGTTCGGGATCAGCTCGACCGAGAAGGTCGCGCTCGGCAGGACGTTGGTATATTTGTCGCCGCCCGACACGTCGGACAGCGTGACGACGCCGCCGTTGAGCCCCGCGATCCGGCCGTCCGAACTCTGGTCGGTGTGCACGACCTGCACGCCGATCGAGCCCTTCACCGCCTTGCCGCCGGCCTCGCCGTCGATAACCAGCTTGGCGTAGCCGGTCGTCACCTTCTCCTTCACGCCCCACACCTTGGCGAGCGATTCCGGACGGTTGTCGAACACCGGCGTCAGCAGCCCGAGCACGCCGCGCGGATCAAGCGTCAGCATCCGCGGTACGCCGAGGAAAGCGAGCGACACCTGCTCGTCCAGCACCACGTCGCTCGGCACTGCGATCGACTGCGTCGTGCCGCTGGCGACGGTGCAGTTGGTGCCGCCACCCGGCGGGCAGTAGAAATATGACGTGAAGCGCGCCTTCTTCTCGCGCTGCGAGTAATTGCCGCCGATTTCCCAGCCCTTGATGACGCCCAGCGCGCCCTGGAAGTCGCCGGTCAGGTTCGCGCGGAACGACTTGAGGTCGTCGCTGAACTTCGGCCGGTTCTGGAAGCCGGCCTGCACCACCGCGTTGGTGCCGTTATAGCCCCAACCGCCCGGATCGGTGATGCGGATGATGTTGGTGTCGGCGTAATCCAGCGTCGGGACGATCTGGTAGGTGCCGTTGTTCTGGCGCGTGATCGTGATCGTGTCGCGCTGCCCGGTGCCGCCATAGCCGGTGCCCGAATAGGTCTCGATCAGCTCGTCCTGCCGCGTCGCGCGCGACCAGGCCGCGTCGACGTTGAGCTGGATCGCGTCGTTCAGCCGGACATTGTTGTTCCAGCCGAGCGAGAACATGTCCGACGTGCGGTCGTTCAGGTCGTTACGCTGCACCGTATATTGCGGCGAGAACGTCGCCTTGTCGACGAAGCCGTCGGTGACGGTCACCGTGCCCGCGGTCGGCGCGACGTTGTACGCGAGCGGGAACTCGATCCCGCGCAGCTTCTGCGTTTCGTTGAAGTGCGTGTAGAGCGCGTCGAAGGTCGAATGGAACGCGTCGCTCGGCGCCCATTCGATCGTGCCGACCCCGCCATAGCGCTTGAGCATGTTCGACTGGACATACGGCTTGGCGCCGCCCAGCACGCACGGCCCCGCCGCATCGCCGGTGCAATTCTGCGAGAGGTTGTTGAGGTTGGGATAGCCCCATGCCTCGTAGCGGTCGTAATTGGTCGGCGATTCCTGCGCCGCGACGCCCAGCGCGATGCCGAGCGTGTCGTTGGCGAACTTGTCGACATAGGTGGCGGTGGCGCGATAGCCCCAGCGCTCGCCGTCCGGGTTGCGCTTGCCGATGCCGTTGAGCTGGCCGCGTGCCGAGACGATGAAAAGCCGGTCCTTCTGGTCGAGCGGCCGCAGCATCCGCAGGTCGACCGTGCCCGACACGCCCGCCGCGATCAGCGAGGCGTCCGCGGACTTGTAGACGTTGACGTTGCTGAAGAATTCCGACGGGTACTGGTCGAACTCGACGCCGCGGTTGTCGCCGACCGTCACCTGCTCGCGACCGTTGAGCAAGGTGGTCGAGAAGTCGGGGCCGAGCCCGCGGATCGACAGGCTCTGGTCACGCCCTTCGACGCGCTGCGCGGTGACGCCCGGCAGCCGCGCGAGCGAGTCGGCGATCGACACGTCGGGCAACTTGCCGACGTCCTCGGCCGAGACCGAGTCGACGATCAGCGTCGAGCGGCGCTTGATGTCCGCCGACTTGGCGAGGCTGGCGCGGATGCCGGTGACGACGATCTCGTCCGCACCGGTCGCGGTCGGATCGGGATTGGCGTTGGCATCGGGGGTCGGGTCAGCGGCGGGCGCGGGTTGCGTCGCGGTGACCTTGGCAGTCGGATTGCCGGTCGGCGCGTCCGCCTGCGGCGTCGCTTCTTGCGCCAGTGCGGGCGTGGCGACCAGCAGCGCGAGCGCGCTGGCGCCGGCCCAGCGGCGCGCTGCGGGCGTAAGTGACGGACGCTTCATGTGGAAATCCTCCCCTGCTCCCGGCATCCGCGTTGATGCGGACGATCCTCGGGTGTCATGGGAGCCGACTAGGCCCGCACCGGCCCTGCCGCCAAGAAAGCCACATACGTATTCAGCGTTATGCTGGCCGCTCAACCGTCATCCCGACCCTGAGCCGGGATCCCGCTTCTTCTTGCCCTACGCAGGGAAGAGGAAGCGGCCCCGGATCAAGTCCGGGGCGACGCTGAAGTGACGAACACCTAAGCCGCCTCCTCCTGCGGCGCGCCCGACGCCGCCGCCAGCAGTCGCTTCTCCAGCGCCCGCACCCGCGTGGTCGAGGCGATCTTGTCCCCGGTCAGATCGGTCAAATAGAAAACGTCGACCGCGCGCTCGCCATAGGTGGCGACATGCGCCGAATGGATCGTCACCTTCGACAGGAACAGCGCATAGGCGAGCTGGTTGAGCAACGCCGGGCGATCGCGCGCCGCGACCTCGACCACGGTGAAGCGGTTCGACGCCTTGTTGTCGATCAGCACGTTGGGCTCGATCCGGAACGCATCGGCGCGCGCACGCGGCAGCGGCTTGGCCTTCAAGCGATCGGTCAGCTTGCCGCGCCCCGCCAGCGCATCCTCGATCGCGGTCTTGAGCCGCACCAGCTGCCCCGCCTCGTCGAACGGCCGCCCGAGCGGGTCCTGCACGAGGAAATTGTCGAGCGCCATGCCGTCGCGCGTGGTGTGGATGCGCGCGTCGATGATGTTGCCGCCGGCAACGTGGATCGCGCCGGCGATGCGGCTGAACAGCCCGGGATGATCGGCGGCATAGACCGTCACCAGCGTCGCGCCGCGCTCGGGATAGACCTGCGCGTCGATCGCGAGCTGCACGTCGCCGGTCTGCGTCACGAACGCGGCATTGTGCGCCAGCACGTCGTCGGGCTCGGCGATCCAATAGGGTTCGGGCAGTCGCCGCACATAGCCCGCCAGCGTGTCGGCATCCCATTGCAGCGCGGTACGCAGCGTTTCCTGCTTGGCGAGCACGCGCTCGCCGCGCCCCTTCTGCTTGTGGCCAAGCCGCAGCACTTCCTCCGCGCGGTCGTAGAGGTCGCCGAGCAACTGCCCCTTCCAGCCGTTCCACGTCCCCGGCCCGACCGCGCGGATATCGACGACGGTCAGCACCAGCAGCAGCCGCAATCGCTCGGGGCTCTGCACCACTTCGGTGAAGTCGAGGATCGTCTTGAAGTCGGTCAGGTCGCGGCGGAACGCGGTCGAACTCATCAACAGGTGGTGCCGCACCAGCCACGCGACCGTCTCGGTCTCGGCCGGGGTCAGCCCGAAGCGCGGGCACAGCCGCTCCGCCACCTCCGCGCCGAGGATCGAATGATCGCCGCCGCGCCCCTTGGCGATGTCGTGGAGCAGCACTGCGACGTACAGCACGCGCCGCGAGACGATTTGCGCCATGATCTCGCTGGGTAGCGGATGATCGTCGGCGAGCGCCCCCGCCTCCATCCGCGCGAGCAGCCCGATCGCGCGGATCGTGTGCTCGTCGACGGTGTAATGGTGGTACATGTCGAACTGCATCTGCGCGACGATCCGCGCCCAGTCGGGCACGAACCGCCCGAGCACGCCGGTCTCGTTCATCCAGCGCAGCGGCAATTCGGGATCGTGTGCGCCCGCGAGCAGATCGAGGAAGCGCGCATTGGCGCGCGCGTCGCGCCGCACCGCGGTGACCAGCCGCGCGTCGCGCGTCGCGCAGCGCAAGGCGAGCGGGTGGATCTCCATCCCCTGTTCGGCGGCGAGCGCGAAGATCTCGACCAGCCGCCGCGGGTCCTGCTGGAAGAAGTCGTCCGAGGGCAGCGCGATCCGCCCGCCGTCGTTGGCGAAGCCGTCGAGCTTGCGCGGCGTCCGCGCGATCTTGAGCCCCAGCCGCCGCCGGCGCGAGAAACGCTCGTCCATATGCGCGAGGAACAGTCCGGTCAGCGACCCGACCGTGCGCGCCTGCAGGAAGTAGAATTGCATGAAGCGCTCGACCGCCGACTTGCCGGGCCGGTCGGCGTAGTTCATCCGCTGCGCGATCTCGCGCTGGTAGTCGAAGGTCAGCCGGTCCTCCGCGCGGCCCGCGATCAGGTGCAAATGGCAGCGCACTGCCCACAGGAAATTGTCGGCGCGCTGGAACAGCCGATATTCCTCGCGCGTGAACAGCCCGACCGCGACCAGCTCGTTCGAGCGCTGGACCTGATAGGTATATTTGCCGATCCAGAACAGCGCATGGAGATCGCGCAGGCCGCCCTTGCCCTCCTTGATATTGGGCTCGACGACATAGCGCGTGTCGCCCATGCGGACGTGGCGCGCGTTGCGCTCGGCGAGCTTGTCGGCGGCGAACTGCCGCTCGGTGCCGCGCCGCACGTCGTCGTGAAAGCGCCGCGACGCCTCGTCGTACAGATCCTCGTCGCCCCAGACATAGCGCCCTTCGAGCAAGGCGGTTCGCACCGTCACATCGGCCTTCGCCTGTCGCACCATTTCGTCGAGCGAGCGGCTCGAATGGCCGATCTTCAGCCCGAGGTCCCATAGCGCATAGAGCATCGATTCAATGACCTGCTCGGCCCAGGGCGTCTGCTTGCCGGGGGTGAGAAAGCCGATATCGACGTCGGAGAACGGCGCCATCTCGCCACGCCCGTACCCGCCGACCGCGAGCAGCAGCAGCCGCTCGCCGGTGGTCGGGTTGGCGAGCGGGTAGAGCCGCTGCGTCGTGAAGTCGGCGAGCACGCGCAGCAACTGGTCGACCAGATACGCCTGCGCGTTCGCCGCCTCGATCCCGCGCGAGGGAATGGCGGTCAAGCGCCGGGCGATCTCCGCCCGCCCGGATTCGAGCGCGCTCTTGAGCAACAGGCTGACCTGATGGCGCAGCGCTGACGTGTCCTTGCCGGTCGCGGCGGCGACCTGCTCGGCGAGCAGGCGACGGTCGACGATCGCACGGCGATTGGGGAGGTGGTCGAAACGGCCGATCATGTGGGGCGAGATAGCGGGTCGGGGTTAACGCGTCGCGTGTTTTGGAAATCCCGATACCCAGTGCCCACGATAGGCTCGGTCATCTCACTGCGTGCTTGGCTTCTTTTCCTTTGCTTTCACATCTTCGGCGCCTGTTCCAACCTTCGCCTTCTCCTGCGTGGAGACCGTCGGCGTGATCGCGGGTGGCACACCCGCCACCTCCGGCGAGCCGCTGGTCGATAGCGCCGTCATGACCGTCGCCCGCTGCTCGACCGCTTCCTGCAGTCTGGCCTGCACCTGCACACCCTTGTCAACCTGCCCCTGCAGAAACTTTATTTTTTCATCATATGTATGAAGTTGATTGGTCAGGTTTACTATGGAGGACCGGTCCACCGCGGTCGTCACCAGCTGCAATCCACGAATATACGAACATTCCTGATGATAACGATTGATGTCCATGATCATCATATCAACGGGATATTCTGCGGTAGGCTTATCCATCTTCGCGAGGATGTCAGCCGATAGCGATTTCCGCTGCTCATCGATGGCTTTGCTGATCGCAGTAATCAAAGTGTTTCTGAACATCTCCGCGTTTACATGATCACGAACACCACTCGTCGTGGTTGCTGCGCCCGACAAGATGCTTTTCGCTAGCTCGCCCATGACGATCGTCGACGCTGCGGCGAGGCCCGTCGTTAGTGAATTCAGGAGCGTGTTCGCGCCTGCCTCGTTATTGGCCGCACGACCGATCGAAGCTGTGCAGACGTCATCCGAGTGCTTCAGCAGGATTGCGCCCAAACGATTACGATATTCCTGACGCTGCCTTGAGTCAGCAGAGGTCGCCGCAAGTTCATAGGCTGTCGGACCGGAGACACTGCTCCCGGGAAAGCGGGCGCAGTCTAGGTTTACCACCCCGATGTTCGCGTCTTTCGGATAGCTAGCAACAAAGCAGCGCTTGGCGTCTTTTCCCGTGATACTGGATTCATAGGACGCCACTGTGCGCGGATCGATCCTCGATTGCGCGTGCATGATCGAGCATGCTGGAGAAAGCAGAGCGGCGCAGCACAGCGAGGCCATGCGCAAGAGCGAAGTAATTTGACGATTCATCTCACCCCCCGGATCGATTGGGGGATCATAAATCCTTAGCGCTCGAGGGCAATAATCAGCGGCAGAATCTTTCTTACACTTCAACCGAATGAAGCAAGAAACAGCAATGACGTCGACACGGAAGCCTGCTCGAGCTGCCCCTGCGGCATAAGACGCACTGCCTACGAGGGATCATCCATCGGCCCTCCGCCGCCCCTCAGCCCTCCCGCGCAAGCGCCTTCAGCCGGTACAGCGTATCGAGCGCCTCGCGCGGCGTCAGCGCGTCGACGTCGAGCACCTCCACCTCCGCCCGGATCGAGTCGCATTTCTCCTCCTCCGCCTGCGCAGCGGCGGCGAACAGCGGGAGGTCATCGAGCCCCGCCGCCAGCCCGCCGGTCTTGGCGCGCCCCGCCTCCAGCTTCGCGAGCACCGCCTTGGCGCGTGACACCGTCGCGGGCGGCATCCCCGCCAGCCGCGCGACCGCTAGGCCATAGCTGCGATCCGCCGGCCCGTCGGCGAGTTCGTGGAGCAGCACCAGCTCGCCCTTCCACTCGCGCGCGCGGACGTGGTGGAGCGACAGCGCGTCGCAGCGCTCGGCCAGCCGCGTCAGCTCGTGGTAATGCGTCGCGAACAGGCAGCGGCAGCGATTGTCCTCGTGAATCGCCTCGACCACCGCCCAGGCGATCGCCAAGCCATCATACGTCGAGGTGCCGCGCCCGACTTCGTCGAGGATCACGAAGCTGCGCTCGGTCGCCTGCGCGAGGATTGCGGCGGTCTCGACCATCTCGACCATGAAGGTCGAGCGCCCGCGCGCGAGATTGTCCGATGCGCCGACGCGGCTGAACAGGCGGTCGACCAGCCCGAGCCGCGCCGATGCCGCGGGCACATAGGCCCCCGCCTGTGCCAGCACCGCGATCAGCGCGTTCTGGCGCAGGAAGGTCGACTTGCCGCCCATGTTCGGCCCGGTCACCAGCCACAGCCGCGACCGCTCGCCTAGAACGCAGTCGTTGGCGACGAAGCGGTCGCCGCTCTTCGCCAGCGCCGCCTCGACCACCGGATGCCGCCCGCCGCTGACCTCGAAACAAGCGTGGTCGGCGAAGGCGGGGCGCGACCAGCCACCCTCGATCGCGCGCTCGGCCAGCGCGGCGGCGACGTCGAGCCGTGCCAGCGCATCGGCGGTCGCGGCGATCGCCAGCCGCCCGGCCAGCGCCTGCGCGGTCAGGTCCTCCAGATGCGCGGCCTCGGCGGCGAGCGCGTGCGCGCCGGCCTGCGTCACGCTCGCGGCGACCTCGTGCAGTTCGGGCGCGTTGAAGCGGACGACACCCGCGAGCGTCTGGCGATGCGTGAACCCCGAGTCCGCCGCCATCAGCGGATCGGCGGCGCGCGCCGGCACCTCGATATGATAGCCGAGCACGCCATTGTGGCGGATCTTGAGCGCGGCGATCCCGGTCCTGGCGCGGAACGTCGCCTCCAGCGCGGCGATCGCACGCCGCCCGCCACTGCCGGTGTCGCGCAGCGCATCGAGCGCCGGGTCGTAGCCCGCCGCGATATAGCCGCCGTCGCTCGCCTCGATCGGCGGCGACGGGACGAGCGCGCGCTTGAGCAGGTCGATCAGTTCGCCATGCCCGCGCAACCGCGGCGCGAGCTGCGCGAGCAGCGTGGGGGTGTCGCCGAGCTTGCCGAGCCGGTCGCCGATCGCCCACGCGCCATCGAGTCCGTCGCGCAACTGCCCGAGATCGCGCGGGCTCCCCCGCCCCGCCGCCAGCCGTCCGAGCGCGCGGCCGATGTCGGGCAACGCGCGCAACGCCGCACGGACCCGGTCGCGCAATGCCGCATCGTCGTGGAACAACCGCACCAGATCGAGCCGCGCCTCGATGTCCGCGCGGTCCATCAGCGGCGCGCCGAGATCGGCGGCGAGCAGCCGCGCGCCCGCGCCCGTCACGGTCCGGTCGACCGCATCGAGCAGGCTGCCCTTGCGCTGCCCCTGCGCGGTGCAGGTGATCTCGAGGCTCTCGCGCGTCGCGGCGTCGATCGCCATCGTGTCGCGCGCCGCCGCCAGCACCGGCGGCCGCAGGAACGGCAATTGCCCCTTGGCGGTATGGTCGAGATACGCGACCAGCCCACCCGCCGCCGCCAGCCCGGCGCGCGCGAACTGCCCGAAGCCGTCGAGCGTCGCCACCGCAAACAGCCGCTTCAACCGCTCCTCGGCGCGCGCGGTGTCGAACTCGGCACGCGGGCGCCACACGGTCGCAGGCGCATCGCCGCCCTCAGCCGCGACCACCTCCGCCGCGCCGAGCCGCGCCAGCTCGGCGCCCAGCGACGCGCGGTCACAGGCGATCACCTCGAACCGCCCGGTCGATACGTCGGCGGCCGCCACCGCGACCTCGCTGCCGGCCTCGCCGATCGCGACGCACCAATTGGCGGCGCGCGCGTCGAGCAACGTCTCCTCGGTCAGCGTCCCCGCCGTGACGACGCGGACGATCGCGCGGTTGACCAACGCCTTCGACCCGCGCGCCTTGCGCGCCGCCTCGGGGCTCTCGGTCTGCTCGGCGATCGCGACGCGGTGCCCGGCCTTGATGAGCCGTTGCAGATACGCGGTCGCGGCATGGACCGGCACGCCGCACATCGGGATCTTCTCGCCCGCATGTTCGCCGCGCGACGTCAGCGCGATGTCGAGCACCTGCGCCGCGACCCGCGCATCGTCGAAGAACAGCTCGAAGAAGTCGCCCATGCGATAGAAGAGCAGGCAATCCTCGGATTCGGCCTTGAGCGCGAGATATTGCGCCATCATCGGCGTCGGGGCGGGGGTGGTGGTCATGGAAAGGTCAGTCCGGGCGGCGGGCGCCGTGGCGGATGGAGATGATCGACACGATCTCGCCATCGGTTTCGTAGAGCATGATATACGGCGGCACAGTGGTCAGCTCGCGCAGCCCATCTTCGACGGGCCGCCCGCGACGCGGAAACTCGCTCAGGCTATCGCCGAGCGCGAACAATCGTGTCGAAACCCGGATCGCAGCGGCAGGGTCGAAGCGTTCGATGTAGAAGACGATCTCGTCGATCTCGCGCAGCGCCTCATCGGTCCAGTCAACTCTCGCCATTGCGGGCGGCAAGCCATTCATGGAATGGCAGGCGACCGGGCTTTCCCCATGTCATCAGCCACTCCTTGACGACCTCGTGCGAATGAACCCGGCCTGCGGCGACATCGGCCCGCGCCCGCGCGATCGCCGCAGCCTCGGCGTCACGATCGCGCTGTTCGAAAATGCCGGGCTCGTGCTTCATGGCCGCGATCATACCCGTGCGGCGGCGCGAAAACCACCCGCCACTTTGACCGCAAGCGGCGGGATGCGATCGCGAGCGGAAGCCGGTAGAACCATCGCCATGCTCCACCGCACCACCCTCGCCTCTCCCGTCGGCGCCCTGACGCTGGTCGCCGACGACACCGCGCTCGTCGCGATCCTGTGGCCCGACGACAGACCGGGACGCGTGCGGCTGGAGGCGACCGTCGAGAACCCCGACCATCCGGTGCTCGCCGCCGCCGCAACGCAGCTCGGCGACTATTTCGCCGGCACGCGCACCGTCTTCGACCTCCCGCTCGCCCCGCGCGGCACCGCGTTCCAGCGCGACGTCTGGCGCGCGCTCGACGCCATCCCTTACGGCGAGACGCGCAGCTACGCCGATATCGCCCGCGCGATCGGCCGCCCCACCGCGACCCGCGCGGTCGGCGCGGCGAACGGGCGCAACCCGATCTCGATCGTTACCCCCTGCCACCGCGTGATCGGACGATCTGGCGCGCTGACCGGGTTCGCAGGTGGACTGGCGGCGAAGCAACATCTGCTCGCGCACGAGCAACGCCCGGCCTGACTCCCGCCGTCATCCCGGACTCGATCCGGGATCCCGCTTTCGACGCCGACCGAAAGAGAAGCGCGGCCCCGGATCAAGTCCGGGGCGACGAGAAGGAGGCAGTCTCGATCAACCCACATCATCGGCCCAGGAGATATTCCCATCGCGACGCGCATTCCGTAAGGGCTGTCGCCATGACCGACGATCGCACCCAAGCCGACGAGCGCAACGTCCAGTTCGAGCGCGAAGCATTATTGTTTCACTCGGAGGGTCGCCCCGGCAAGATCGAGATCGTGCCCTCCAAGCCGATGGCGTCGCAGCGCGACCTCGCGCTCGCCTATTCGCCCGGCGTCGCGATCCCGGTACAGGCGATCGCCGACGATCCCTCGACCGCCTACGACTATACCGCCAAGGGCAATCTCGTCGCCGTCATCTCGAACGGCACCGCGATCCTCGGGATGGGCAACCTCGGCGCGCTCGCCGGCAAGCCGGTGATGGAAGGCAAGGCGGTGCTGTTCAAGCGCTTCGCCGACGTCGACTCGATCGACATCGAGCTGAAGAGCGAGGACGTCGACCGGATCATCGACGCGGTCGAGCTGATGGAGCCGACCTTCGGCGGCATCAATCTCGAAGACATCAAGGCCCCGGAATGTTTCATCATCGAGCAGACGCTGCGCGAGCGGATGAACATCCCGGTCTTCCATGACGACCAGCACGGCACCGCGATCATCTGCGCCGCGGGCGTCATCAACGCCTGCCTGCTGACCGGCCGCAAGCTGTCGGAGATCAAGGTCGTCGTCAACGGCGCGGGCGCCGCGGCGATCGCCTGCACCGAACTCATCAAGGCGATGGGCGTCCGCCACGACAATGTGCTGATCTGCGACCGCACCGGCGTGATCTATCAGGGTCGCGACGACGTGAACCAGTGGCAGTCGGCGCATGCCGCCAACACCGATCGCCGCACGCTGACCGAGGCGCTGCGCGGCGCCGACGTGTTCCTCGGCCTGTCGGCGGCCGGAGCGCTCAAGCCGGAGATGGTGGTCGACATGGCCCCCGCGCCGATCATCTTCGCGATGGCCAATCCGGAGCCGGAGATCCGCCCCGAACTCGCCAAGGCGGCGCGCCCCGACGCGATCGTCGCCACCGGGCGCTCGGATTATCCGAACCAGGTCAACAACGTGATCTGCTTCCCGTTCATCTTCCGCGGCGCGCTCGACGTGCGCGCGACGGGGATCAACGACGCGATGAAGATCGCCGCCGCCAACGCGATCGCCGAACTGGCGCGGCAACGCGTGCCGGAAGAAGTCGCGATCGCCTATGGCGTCCAGCACAGCTTCGGCCCCGAGTACATCATCCCCTCGCCGTTCGATCCGCGGCTGATGGAGATCGTTCCCGCCGCCGTCGCCAAGGCGGCGATGGATTCGGGGGTCGCGACCAAGCCGATCCTCGACATGGCCGCTTATGCCGCGGCGCTGCGCGCGCGGCTCAACCCGACCACCTCGGTGCTCAGCCTCGCCTATGAAGGTGCGAAGGCCAATCCGAAGCGCGTGCTGTTCGCGGAAGGGGAAGAGGAAGTCGTGCTGCGCGCGGCGATCGCGTTCAAGGAAGGCGGCTATGGCACGCCGGTGCTGGTCGGGCGCGAGGACGTCTACGACAAGCTCCGCGCGCTCGGCATCGCCAACCCGGAAGAGTACGAGCTGCACAACAGCCGCGTCTCGCCGCTGGTGCCGAAGATGGTCGACTTCCTCTACCAGCGCCTGCAACGCCGCGGCTTCCTGCGCCGCGAGGTCGAGCGGATGATCAACCAGGATCGCAACATCTTCGGCTCGGTGCTGCTCCAGCTCGGCGAGGCGGATGCGATGATCACCGGCGTGACGCGCCCGTTCGCGCAGTCGATGCGCGAGATCAAGCGCGTGATCGACCCCGCCCCCGGCCGCACCGCATTCGGCATCCATGTGCTGGTCGGCCAGTCGCACACCGTGTTCATCGCCGACACCACGGTCAACGAACGTCCGACCGCCGAGGAACTCGCCGACATCGCCGAGCAGACCGCCGCGGTCGCACGCCGGCTCGGGCAGGAACCGCGCGTCGCGTTCCTCAGCTATTCGACCTTCGGCAACCCGAACGGCCAGTGGCTCGACAACATCCGCGGCGCGGTAAAGGTGCTCGACGACCGCAAGGTGAGCTTCGAGTACGAGGGCGAGATGGCCCCCGACGTCGCGCTCAACCCCCGCCAGCTCAAGAACTTCCCGTTCGCGCGCCTGTCCGGCCCGGCCAATGTGCTGGTGATGCCGGGGCTGCAATCGGCGAATATCTCGGCAAAGCTGCTGCGCGAGCTGGGCGGCGACGACATGATCGGCCCGATGCTGGTCGGCATGGAAAAGCCGGTACAGATCGCGCCGATGACCTCGACGGCGGGCGATCTGGTGACGCTGGCGGTGCTGGCGGCGGGGGGGATTGCGCGGTGAGGTGAGTTGGGGCGGGTTGCGCCTGATAGCAGTTAGTCTGCTTTGCGCTAGAAGGGGTCAGGACCCGCTATTTGCCGACCGGCATTATCTTTCTGATGAGTGCCCTTTTACTATCAGGCTGCGGACCGAAGCCAGATCGCTTGTAGGTCATAGCGCGGAACGCGTCGCCGGACGGCGAGCACGAGGCAGTTCAGGCGCGCGACATGAGCGGCGGCGCTACTGTCGGTCCGTCAGATGAGGTCTACGTAGTGAAACGCGGCGCGCCGATCGGACTTAATAACCGAGTCATTAGTTTAGAACGCGTCTGCAGTACCGCTCGAAGCGCCCGCAGGATGATAGATTGTTCGGGAAATCGGTCACGGTGAAAGTCCGCTCCCGCTGGCTGGGACGAGACGCTGCGAACGGCTGCTGACCACCAACAAGCGACCGAATAGCCCTCTCCCCTGCGGGGAGAGGGTTGGGTGAGGGGCCGCCACAGGCGCCGCCCTCGGTGAGACATCAACCCCTCTCCCAACCCTCTCCCCACAGGGGAGAGGGCTTTACCGCCAGCCTACGCCCCCGCCCGCGCGCGTCGCATCATCCCCTGCGCGCTCGCGACGTGGTGCGCGTGGCAGATCGCGACCGCCAGCGCGTCGGCGGCATCCGGCCCGGCCAGCTTCGCGCCGGGCAGCAGCACCGCCATCATCGCCTGGATCTGCCGCTTCTCAGCGCCGCCGGTGCCGACCACCGCCTTCTTGACCGTCGAGGGATGATATTCCCCGATCGTCAGCCCCGCGCCGCTCGCCGCGAGCAGCACCACCCCGCGCGCCTGCCCGAGTTTCAGCGTCGACTGCGCATTGGTGTTGCCGAGCACCTCCTCGACCGCCGCCTCGTCGGGCCGCTCGGCGCGGATCACGTCGATCAGCGCGCCGTAGAGGTTGGCGAGCCGGCGCGGCAGCGGCATCGACGGATCGGTGCGGATCTGCCCGTTGCCGACATGGCTGAGCCGGTTGCCCTCGGCACGGATCACCCCCCAGCCGGTGGTGCCGAGCCCGGGATCGAGGCCGAGGATGATCATGCCTTGAGCCCCTCCCCTTCAGGGGAGGGGTTGGGGTGGGGAACGCCGGACCAGCGATCGGGACGGGCTTGGAGAGCGGCCACGATCGTGAGCAGGACGCCCTCGATGTTCTCACGAATGTCCAGGTTGGAGAAGCGCAGGGTGTGAAAGCCTTTGCTGGCCATAAAGCGATCACGCCCGGCATCTTTGACGGGATCGTGCGTGTCGCCATCGACCTCCACGATCAACCCTTTAGCCGGGCAGAAGAAGTCGGCGATGAATGGCGCGATGACGTGTTGGCGACGAAACTTGTAACCGAGCTTGGCGCCGGAGAGTTCGCGCCAGAGCCGGTTCTCCCACTCGGTGGGATTGCGGCGCATTCCGGCGGCGCGTGCCAGTAGCTCAGCCTCGGTCGTCATTCCCCCACCCCAACCCCTCCCCTGAAGGGGAGGGGCTTTTAGAACACCGTTCCGCGCCGGCATCACCCCAGCTTCGCCATCACCTCGTCGGACACCTCGTAATTCCCCCACACCGTCTGGACGTCGTCGTCGTCGTCCAGCGCGTCGATCAGCTTGAACAGCGTCGCCGCATCCGCCTCGGTCACCTCGACCATCGTCTGCGGGCGCCACGCCAGCTTCGCGCCCTCGGCCTCGCCCAGCACCGGCTCCAGCGCCTTGGCGACCTCGTGCAGCGACCCCTGCTCGGTCCATATCTCGTGACCTTCCTCGGTCGAGGTGACGTCCTCCGCCCCGGCCTCCAGCGCCGCCTCGAACACCTTCTCGGCGTCGCCCGCGCTCGCCGGATAGTTGATCAGCCCCATCCGGTCGAAGCCGTGACTCACCGAGCCGCTCGCGCCCAGATTGCCGCCGTTCTTCGACACCGCGGTGCGCACGTTGGTCGCGGTGCGGTTGCGGTTGTCGGACAGCGCCTCGATGATCAGGCTCACCCCGCCGGGACCGAAGCCCTCGTAGCGGATTTCCTCGTAATTCTCGGTGTCGCCCTTGCTCGCCTTGTCGACGGCGCGCTGGATATTGTCCTTGGGCATCGACTGCGCCTTGGCGGCGTTGATCGCGGCGCGCAGCCGCGGGTTCATGTCGGGATCGGGCAGCCCCATCTTCGCCGCGACGGTGATTTCGCGGCTGAGCTTGGAGAACATGCCGGAGCGCTTCTTATCCTGCGCGCCCTTGCGGTGCATGATGTTCTTGAACTTGGAATGGCCTGCCATGGTCGCCTCTGACGGATAATCCCGTGCCTTTACGCGCGGCGGACGGCATTCGCCAACCCGTCTATCTTCGCCTCCAGCGCCGCGAGCCGCTCGATCACCAGCCCGTCGATCTTTTCGTGCAGCCGCAGGATCTCCAGCTCGGCGCGCAAATTGGTCTCGTAATCGAGCCCGGCGGCGAGCCGGTCCTTCGCGGCCTGCCGGTTCTGGCTCATCATGATGACGGGTGCCTGCACCGCGGCGAGCGTCGACAGCATCAGGTTGAGGAAGATGTACGGGTACGGGTCGAACTGCATCCCGAAGTACTTGAGCACGTCGGTGTTGAGCAGCATCCAGCCGACCAACACCACCGTGAAGGCGATGATGAACCCCCACGACCCGCCGATCGCCGCGACCTTGTCGGCCAGCCGGTCGCCGAAACTGGCGCGCAGGTCGGCCTCGTCGGCGGCATCGCGGCTGACCAAGGTCCCGGCATCGATGCTGTCGAGGACGCGGCGTTCCTCGGCATCGAGCGAATGGCGCGGCTTGCCGATGATGCGCAGCGCGAGATCGGCGATCGGTGGACGGTGCGCCATGGACGATTCCCCTTCGTGACGCGCCCCCGTAGCCGCACGCCGCGGTCGCGCAAAGCGCTTGCCCAACCGGGGCATGATCGGCCAAACGGGGCGCGATCATGACCGTCAGCGTAGACATGGGCAGCGACGAGCGCGGCGCGCCCGTGACCATGGACCTCGAAGAACTGCTCGCCACCCGGTTGCTCGTCCAGGGCAATTCCGGGTCCGGCAAGTCGCACCTGCTGCGCCGGCTGCTCGAACGAAGCGCGGGGCAGGTGCAACAGGTGGTGATCGATCCCGAGGGCGATTTCGTCACCTTGTCCGAGCGCTACGGCCATGTCGTGATCGAGGGCGCGGACTATGCCGAGCGCGAGCTGGCGCGAATCGCCGCCCGGCTTCGCGAACACCGCGCCAGCGTCGTGCTCAGCCTCGAGGGGCTGGAGGCGGAGGGGCAGATGCGCTGCGCCGCCGGCTTCCTCAACGCGCTGTTCGATGCGCCGCGCGAACATTGGTATCCGGCGCTGGTGGTGGTCGACGAGGCGCAATTGTTCGCGCCGACCACCGGTGGCGAGGTCGCCGAGGAAGTCCGCCGCGCCTCGCTGTCGGCGATGACCAATTTGATGTGCCGCGGGCGCAAGCGCGGGCTCGCCGGCGTGATCGCGACGCAGCGGCTGGCGAAGCTCGCCAAGAACGTCGCCGCCGAAGCGAGCAACTTCCTGATGGGGCGCACCTTCCTCGACATCGACATGGCGCGCGCCGCCGACCTGCTCGGCATGGAGCGGCGACAGGCCGAATCGATCCGCGATCTGGCGCGCGGCACGTTCATGGCGCTGGGGCCGGCGGTGTCGCGGCGGCCGATCACGGTGCGGATCGGCACGGTCGAGACGCAGGCGCGCAGCGGCAGCCCGAAGCTGGTCCCGCTGCCGCAGGCCGATTCGGTCGACCTGCAGAGCCTGCTCGACGTCACGCCCGAGGCCGCGCCGACGCTGCCGATGACCTTCGACCCGCGCCCGCGCCGGGTGCCCGCCGACGAACTGCTGTCCGACATCGAGGCACCCGCGCCCGCCACTCCCGCTCCGTCGCTGCCCGACCGCAACGAGGAAGAGGTCGAGGCGGTCTATGCCGAGGTGCTGCGCGCGATCGTCACCGACGACGAAAGCAGCGGCCGGCCGGCGGCGGTGCTGTTTCAGGATTTTCAGGTGCGCTGCCGGATGGCGGGGATCGCCAAGCCGGCGCTCGATCTCGCCGCGTTCAGCCGCCGCCTGTCGTGCGCGCGCGCCGGCATCTTCGATCCGCATGCCGAGGAATGGGCGAGCGTGCTCGCGCTGGCCGGCGGGCTGCCCGACGACATGCTCGGCGCGTTCCTGCTGGTGGCGAAGGCGGCGCGTGACGGCGCGCCCTGCCCGTCCGACGTGGCGATCGCGAATACCTATGGCACCAGCTCGATCGGGCGGGTCAAGCGGCTGATCGGCTATATCGAGGGCCGCGACCTGTTCGTGACGCGCACCGACATGGGCGGCAAACGCTCAATCACGATCCCACATCTGGGCTGGACCACTGCGCCAGCGGAGGCGGCGTAGCGCCCCCCTGTTGCCGTGCCGATCGGCCGTCGCCCCGGACTTGATCCGGGCCCCCGCTTTTTCTTCGCGGCAGGAAGAGAGCGGGATCCCGGATCAAGTCCGGGATGACGGAAAGGAAGACCGCCCTCCGTCATTGCGAGCGTAGCGAACGCAATGACGACTCGACGGACAAAGCGTCCTTCCAGCGCCAACTTGTAGCGCGAAGCCGCCCCGCCCTCACTTCACCTTCAACGCGTCCTCGATCTGCGCCGCGGGTGCCGACAGCATCGTATAGACGGTATGCGCGGCGATCCCCGCCAGCGTCACGCCCACCGCCACGATCACCAGAAACTGGAACATCGACGCAAAGCTGCGCGAACGCTCCACCTTGCGTGCCATTTGCGCTTCATGCGCCAGCCGGCGCTCGGCGCGGCGGTCGGCTTCGGGCTTCGCGGCGTCGCGCGCCGGTCGGCCCGCGAGCCGCGGCTCGTCGATCAACGCCTTGACCGACAGGCGATCCTGCGAGCGCATCCCGAAGAAGCGCCCCTTGCTCCATTGCACGCGCCCGACGATCACGAGCGACCCGCGCCGGATTTCGACGTAGCTGCCGACCGCCGGGGGTTGATCGCATCCCGCCATCAACCCGCGCGACGAGACGTTGTGGATCACGACGTCCAGCCACTGCGCCTCCAGCCGCATCCGCGACGGAATGAGCACGGTGATCCGCTCCTCCCGCGGTCGGAAGCCGGTCTGTAAAGCCGCTAGCACCGGTCGTCTTCCCCCACACCGTCGATCACCACAAACGTATACGGCAGCGGGGGCAAAGATAATCTTAACGACCATCTTTATGACGGCCGTCAATGATCTAGATCATGCCGAGCGCCTGCATATAGACTTCGAGGATCGACTGTTCTTCTTGATATTCCTCGCGCTTCTTCTTGCGGATCTGCAGGATCTTGCGGATCGCCTTGGCGTCGTACCCGCGGCTCTTGGCCTCGGCCATCACGTCCTTGATGTCGTCGGCGATGCCCTTCTTCTCTTCTTCGAGTCGCTCGGCACGCTCGATCAACAGCCGCAGCTCGTCGGCTGCCACCGAACCGCCGCCCATGCCTTCGCCACGCTCTTCCGCCATGATATTCCCCGAAAACAATGACGCCGCCCGCGACGCCGACGCGAATCGCGCGGGCGGGGACGGCGTGGTGGATACCCCGATGGGGTGCGGCGGCGCGTCTACGCCCGCGCGCGCCGATGCTCAAGGGCGTGCACGGCCCGCCTCAGGCGTTCTTCTTCACGCTCTCCGCCATCCGCGCGAGCTGCTCGGGCGTCGCGTCGCCCTGATGCTGCGCCTTCCACTGCGCATAAGGCATACCGTAGATCGCTTCGCGCGCATCGTCCTTGTCCAGCCCCCCGGCCTCGCCCACCCAGTCGGACAGGCAGTTGCGGCAAAAGCCCGCCAGCCCCATCAGGTCGACGTTCTGCGCGTCGGTGCGGTGGCGCAAATGCCTGACCAGCCGCCGGAAAGCCGCCGCCGCTACGGCATCGTCGAGCGTATCGAGCCGATCCATGTTGTCTCCGTCATTTGATCCTGCGGCGTTACTCGCTAAGGCCGTGCCGGCAAAGCAGGAAGGCGCATGACCCTGAACCCGAATCACATCGCTCCGCGCTCGCGCAAGGTCCGCGTGCTCGCGACGCTCGGCCCGGCCAGCAACACGCTGGAGATGATCACCACCCTCTTCCAGGCGGGCGCGGACGCGTTCCGCGTCAACATGAGCCACGGCGACCAGCAATCGAAGATCGCGGTCATCCAGGCGATCCGCTCGATGGAGGAGCGGTTCAAGCGCCCGACGACGATCCTCGCCGATCTTCAGGGGCCGAAGCTGCGCGTCGGCAAGTTCGACGGCGGGCGCGTCACGCTGGAACATGGCAGCACCTTCGTGCTCGATCATGATCCGACGCCGGGCAATGCCTCGCGCGTGCGCTTGCCGCACAAGGAGATCTTCGCCGCGATCGAGCCGGGCGCGCGCCTGCTGCTCGACGACGGCAAGCTGGTGCTGCGCGTCACCGAGCATGACGCCGACCGGATCGTCACCACCGTCGAGGTCGGCGGCCCGCTGTCCGACAACAAGGGGCTCAACGTCCCCGATGTCGTGATCCCGATGGCAGCGCTGACCGAGAAGGACCGTTCCGACCTCGCCTTCGCGATCGATCAGGGCGTCGACTGGATCGCGCTGTCGTTCGTGCAGCGGCCCGAGGACCTGTGGGAAGCGCGCAAGCTGATCGGCGGCAAGGCCGCACTGCTCGCCAAGATCGAGAAGCCCGCTGCGATCGAGCGGCTCGAGGAAATCGTCGAGGCGTGCGACGGCGTGATGGTCGCGCGCGGCGATCTCGGCGTCGAGCTGCCGCCGCAGTCGGTGCCGCCGCTCCAGAAGCGCATCGTCGAGACCGCGCGGCGCATGGGCCGCCCGGTCGTCGTCGCGACGCAGATGCTCGAATCGATGATCCAGAGCCCGTCGCCGACCCGCGCCGAAGTGTCCGACGTCGCGACCGCGATCTACGACGGCGCCGACGCGATCATGCTGTCGGCCGAGAGCGCCGCGGGCCAGTGGCCGGTCGAGTCGGTCGCGATGATGAACGCGATCGGCGACGCGGTGGAGCGCGACCCGATGCACGGCGACCGCATCCACTTCACGGTCACGCGCCCCGATCCGACCACCGCCGACGCGCTGGCGGAGGCGGCGAAGAACATCGCCGACACCGTCTCGGCCTCGGCGATCATCTGCTTCACCATGTCGGGGTCGACCGCCCGCCGCATCGCACGCGAGCGACCGGCGGTGCCGATCCTCGTGCTGACGCCCAGCACCGACACCGCGCGGCGGCTCGGGCTGTTGTGGGGCACGCACAACGTCAACACCCGCGACGTCGAGTCGTTCGAGGAGATGGTCGCCAAGGCCAAGCGCATCGCGCTGCGCCAGGGGATCGCCAAGGCCGGCGACCGCGTGATCGTGATGGCGGGCGTGCCGTTCCGCACGCCGGGCTCGACCAACGTGCTGCATGTCGTGCAGATCGTCGGCGACGAGTTGAAGGACTATCGCGCCCCCGGCGCGCAGTAAGGCAACCGATTCGTCGTGCCGTCGGTGGCGCGACGCCGACCATCAAGGGCCGGCATTCCGGGGATCGCTCCCGGCGTGTCGGCCTTTCGTTTTTATCGCTTTCCTGTGCGTATCGACCGGCTGCAGCGTGATTTGGCCGCTCGGAAAACGGTCCATCTGATCGAGCAACATCTCGTCGCAAACACCATCAAATAGGAAGTTTCCGCCGACACCATAACCTATTTGTACAATCACGTTGCGACGCGATCGGTCATGGCCCGCCGCGGGTGTGGGGTGAAGACGACGATGCCGCGGGCTGCTGCCGAGAGACGTTTACGGGGTGATCTGGCCACGGCGCGCCGCGCAAGGGGCATGATCAACGATCCGCTGTCGATGCGCATGTTGAGCGACTATATCTCGGAACTCGAAGATCAATTGTTTAGCGGTGCGCTGCCCGTCGCCGTTCCGGATGCACCACGGCTGACGGGCTGAACCGTTCGTCCGGCGACGCCGCCACCCTCCTTCAAGGCTTGGCGGCGCGCATTCGACGATGGCGGTCAGTGGCTCTCCGCCCGCACCTCTGCGGTCAGCGGCGGGGTCTGTTGGTGCTGGACCACCTTCCAGACCTCATGCTCCAGCCGGCGGTAGGTCGAGGTGCAATGCGCGACATAGCGCTCGTCGCCCTTGGTCGCCTCGACGCCATAGGCGATCACGATCAGCCCTTCCTGCGGGCGCACGATCCGACCGTCCTTGATCGTGACCCGTTCCCAGCGCGGCGTCTGCGACACTGCGTCGACCGCGGCCTGGCTTTCGAGAACATAGGGCGGTTGCGGCACGACCATCAGCGCCGATTCGTCGATCGACTCGCGATAGTGTTCGGCGTCACCGGTCCACAGGCTTTCCTCGAACGCCCACACGCGATGGTCTTCCATGGCACTCTCCGATTTGGTGTCGGAGCCTGAAAGCCGTGGTACGCCCGAACGTTCCGCCGTGCGTCAGCGCAACAGCCCGGCGGCGACCAGCGCGGGGCGCAGCGTGGCGGCGTCGGTGAACAGATGCGCGTGGATGCCCAGCGCCTGCGCCCCGGCGATGTTGGCGGCATTGTCGTCGATGAAGAACGCCTCGCCCGCGGCCAGCCCGAACCGGTCGAGCGCCAGCCGGTAGATCGCCGCATCGGGCTTCACCAGCCGCTCCTCGCCCGACACGACGATGTCGCGGAAGCGATCGAACACCGCCGCCTCGCGCGCGCGGAACGGCGGGAAGAATTCGTGGCTGAAGTTGGTGATCGCAAACAGCGGCACCCCCGCCGCGTCCAGCTCCTCGACGATCGCGATCATGCCGGGAATCGGCCCCGGGATCTGCTCGCCGAAGCGCGGCCCCCAATGCGCGATCATCGCGGCATGTTCGGGGAAGCGCGCGCCAAGCTCCGCGCTGGTCTCCGCGAACGGGCGACCGGCGTCGTGCTGGAAATGCCACTCCTTCGTGGCGACGTCATTCAGGAACACGTCGAGCGCCCGTTCGTCATCGAACAGGCGCTCGTACAGAACCCGCGGGTTCCAGTCGTACAGGACGTGCCCGACGTCGAAGATGACCGACGTCGGCTTCACGCCGGAAATCAGCCCTGGCGGGCCTTGAACCGGCGATTCGTCTTGTTGATGACATAGGTCCGGCCGCGACGGCGGATCACGCGATTGTCGCGATGACGGTCCTTGAGCGACTTCAGGCTGTTGCGGATCTTCATGGCTGCGCTTCTTCGAAAACTGGGAAGCGCGCCGCCTAGAGAGCGCACGCCCGAAAGTCAACCGAGCGGGAGCTTGCACCAGAAGTGTGCGTTGCTATGTCGCAACGATCTTATCGAGGGTGTGTCATGCGTCGCGCGATTCTTCTGGCTCTTACGCTGGCGCCGCTGGCCGCCTGCACCACCGGGCCACAGCGTTTTCCGGTCCAGGCGACGCGCTTCCATTACGACGCCGTAGCGGAGCGCGGGACGATCGCGGTCGAGCCGCTGCCCGGCCCCTCGTCCGCCAGCCTCGAGTACAAGACCTACGCCGCCGCGGTTGAGGCCGAGCTGCTCCGCAACGGCTTCACCAGCGCCGCACCGGGCAGCAAGCCCGACTTCATCGCCACCGTCGGCTTCACCCGTACCGAGCGCGGGCTGCCGCCGCGGCGCTCGCCGATCCAGATCGGGATCGGCGGCGGCGGCTATTCGGGCGGCTGGCGCGGCGGCACCGGACTGGGCGGCGGCGTGAGCTTCCCGGTCGGCGGCGATTCGGGCGGCCGGCTCGGGCTGGTCACCGAACTGGCGGTCCGCATCCGCCACGGCGCCGACGCGATCTGGGAGGGGCAGGCGCAGTCGCTGACCGACACCAGCGCCCCCGACGCCGACGCCGCCTCGGTTGCCGGGCGACTCGCGGGCGCACTCTTCAAGAATTTCCCCGGTGATTCGGGACGCACGGTCGAGGTAAAATGACGCTGGACATCAATGCCGCTTTCGACGGCGGCAACATCAAGCTCGTCAGCCTAGAGGGCGCGGGCGACGACTGGCGCTGCGATCTGGAGATCGTCCGCGACCATCAGTCGGATTTCTTCCAATGGTTCTATTTCCGCGCCGCCGGCCTCCGCGGCAAGCGCGTCACCTTCCGCATCCTCAACGCCGGCGACTCGGCCTATCCGTTCGGCTGGCCGGGCTATCGGACCCGCGCCTCGACCGACCTAGACCAGTGGCGGATGATCGACACCCGCTACGACGGCGGCGTGCTCAGCTTCGACTGGACCGGTCAGGGCGATCTGGCGTGGTTCGCCTATTTCGCGCCCTATACGATGGAGATGCACGCGCGACTCGTGGCGCGGATCGCGGCGCGCCCCGGCGTGACGCACCGCCAGCTCGGCGAGACGCTCGACGGGCAGGCGATCGACTATTTCCGGCTCGGCACCGGCGCGAAGCAGGTGTGGCTCTACGCGCGCCAGCATCCCGGCGAATCGATGACCGAATATTGGATGGACGGCGCGCTCGACTGGCTGACCGGCCCCGCCGCCGCGCCGCTGCTCCGCGAAGCGACCGTGCATGTCGTCCCCAACATGAACCCCGACGGCACGCGGCGCGGGCACCTGCGCACCAACGCGGCGGGGGTGAACCTCAACCGCGAATGGCACGCGCCGACGCCGGAGCGCAGCCCCGAGGTGCTGTGCGTGCTGCGCGAGATGGACAAGACCGGCGTGACCTTCGCGATCGACGTCCATGGCGACGAGGCGATCGCCGCCAATTTCATCGCCGGATTCGAGGGCATTCCGTCGTGGAACAACGCCCGCGGCGACAGCTTCGCCGAATTCGGCCGGCGGCTGGCGGCGCACACCCCCGATTTCCAGACGCAGCTCGGCTATGAAAAGTCGGCGCCCGGCAATGCCAACCTGTCGATGTCGACCAACCAGCTTGCCGAGCGGTTCGGCGCGGTCTCGGTCACGCTGGAGATGCCGTTCAAGGACCACGACGCCAACCCCGATCCGGCGTTCGGCTGGAGCGCGGAGCGGTCGCGCGCGCTCGGCGTGGCGTGCCTCGAAGTGCTGACGGAGATGATCCCGACGTTGTGACCGGACGCGTCGGCGACGATTCAACCCGGACAACCGTTGTTCGTCGCCCCGGACTTGATCCCGGGCCCCGCTTCTTCTTGCCACGGAAGAAGGAAGCGGCATCCCGGATCGGGTGCGGAAGGACACACGAAGGCGAGCGATCGCTGAACGTCGTTCAGCTCAAGGGCCGCCCGCCGCCTTGCTGCTCGTTCGTGCGTGCCTCCTCGCGCCGGACCTGCTCTCTGAGCACCTTCAGCTTGCGCAGCAGCTCCCGCTCCGCGCGCTGCCGCAAATGCGCCTCCGAGCCCGCGATCGGCGCACCCGTTGGTGACAGCTTCGGTGCCGGTCGCGCATCCTCGCGCTGCAACAACAGCCGCAGCATCGCGTCGGAATAGCGTCGCCGATGCGCCACCACCTCGCCCTTGTAGACGATCGGCTCCAGCCATCCCTCGACCGCCCGCTCGTAAGCGGCGCGCTCCAGCGCCGGCAGGCGATAGGCGAGCGCCGCGTCCCACGCCGCGCCGAAGTCGGGAATGCGCCGTTTGACGCGATAGGCCGAGGTCGAACTCAACCCGACCCGGTCACAGGCCGAGCGCACGCACCCCGTCTCGCGCAGCGCGCGCAGGAAGGTCGTCTGCCGCAGCGGCGTCCAGCCGTCATGCCGATGCCGAAACGCTGCCTCACCGCCGTCGCTCATCTCGATCCCCACGCTGCCGATGGAGAAAATACCGCAACGGCGTGCATGTAGGACAGCCCGAACCACGCTGTCGCCCCGGACCTGATCCGGGGCCCCGCTTCTTCTCGACGGTTGCGGCGCAAGCGGGACCCCGGATCAAGTCCGGGGTGACGGGGGAGGCAGATGCCCGGAGCATGGCGCGAGACACGCTCCCGCGTCACCGCCGCCGCGATCACCCCCGCCATTTCGCCAGCGCCGCTTCGTACCGCTCGCGCGACGCATCGCGCGCATCCTCCAGCACGCGCCGCTCCGTGCGCCAGCGCCGTTCGGCCGCTTTTTCCTCCCGTTCCAGCGCCGCGCGCCGCTTCGCCAGCGCCTCGCGCTCCGCTTCCTCGGCAGCGGCGGCCGCGTCGAGCGCCGCCTCCGCATCATCCAGTGCCTTACGGCTCGGCCGCGGCGCGGGCTTGGCAGTGGTCTTCTTCGACACCGCCGGCTTGCCCGCGCGCCGCGGCGCGGGGGCGGCGGCAAGCTGCTCCTCGGCGCTGCCGCGCGACCGTTTCACCACCTCACCCGGCGCGGCGAGCGGCGCTTCCATCAGCGCCGGATCGGTCACCTCCTCCGCCGCGCCGCGCGCGAACAGGTCGGCGGTGGCGCCCCATGCCGCCAGCGCGGCCTTGCGACTCGGCGCAGCGACATAGGCGTCATGAAAGCCGGCGGGGGTGCGAAAGACCTTCAGCTTGCGCGGCATCGCCCTGTCCTCTCGCCTCCGCAGCGGCTCACCCTTACAACCGTCCGGCGCTCGCGCGGTTCAGAACGTCCCCTCTCATTCCCGCGCAGGCGAAAGCTCTGCAAAAGTCTGCCCGTCGCGCTCCATCGTTCGTCACCCCGGACTTGTTCCGGGGTCCACGGCGCCACGAAACCGACGACTTCGATGCTCGCGCGCCGCGGCTTGGAGACGATCGACATTCATGGTTGCCTGCCCTCGCCCCTCGCAGAGGGGAGAGGGTTGCGCAGACTTAGGCTTTGCGCAGCAAAGTCTTGGTCGGAGCTGAGTGAGGGGTGGCGCTCGCGCAAGCGAGCGCGCGAGCCTTTGGCTCGCTCAACCCTCACCCAAGCTGCGCTATCCCTCTCCCCGGTCCAGGGGCAAGGGCAAGAGGACACCATCATGAATGTCGATCGGCCCTGGCATGGACGGGAACCCGGACACGCAGGTCCGTCGACAGCACCGGAAGGTCGGAGCTTCTGGATGCGCCCTCAGGCGGGACGCCGGCGCCTGCCACCGCACGCGCCCGACCCAGCCACAATCGCTTACATCCGCCCCCGCCACCCCCCTTTCGCACATGCGGCACGGCTGCTATCGCCCGCGGCGACCGAGACATTCGCTCCCGTCGCCATCCGCGCATGCCGCCGGGCGACGGCCCTTGAAGAAAGGACTTTGCTCATGACGGCCATCGGCCAGGATACGCTCAACGCCCGCCAGACGCTGCAGGCCGGGGGCAAGTCCTACGACTATTTCTCGCTGAAGACCGCCGAGCAAAAGTTCGGCGATATCAGCCGCCTGCCCTTCTCGATGAAGGTGCTGCTCGAAAACATGCTCCGTTTTGAGGACGGCGTCACCGTCACCGAGGCCGATGTGAAGGCGATCGTCGACTGGCAGCAGGAGCGTCGTTCGGACCGCGAGATCCAGTATCGCCCCGCGCGCGTGCTGATGCAGGATTTCACCGGCGTGCCGTGCGTGGTCGACCTCGCCGCGATGCGCGACGCGATTACCAAGCTCGGCGGCGACGCGGCGAAGATCAATCCGCAGGTTCCCGTCCACCTCGTCATCGATCACTCGGTCATGGTCGACGAATTCGGCACGCCCAAGGCGTTCGAGGATAACGTCGATCTCGAATATGCCCGCAATGCCGAGCGCTACGAGTTCCTGAAGTGGGGCAGCAAGGCGCTCGACAATTTCAAGGTCGTGCCGCCGGGCACCGGCATCTGCCACCAGGTGAACCTCGAATATATCGGTCACGCGGTCTGGTCGTCGCAGGAAACCGGCGACCATGCCAAGGCCGGCGCGACGATCGCCTATCCGGATACCTTGGTCGGCACCGACAGCCACACGACGATGATCAACGGTCTCGGCGTGCTCGGCTGGGGCGTCGGCGGGATCGAGGCCGAGGCGGCGATGCTCGGCCAGCCGGTCTCGATGCTGATCCCCGAGGTCGTCGGCTTCAAGCTGACCGGCGCGCTGCGTGAAGGCATCACCGCCACCGATCTCGTGCTCACCGTCACGCAGATGCTGCGCGCCAAGGGCGTGGTCGGCCGCTTCGTCGAATTTTACGGCCCGGGCCTCGACCAGATGACGCTCGCCGATCGCGCGACGATCGCCAACATGGCGCCCGAGTACGGCGCAACCTGCGGCTTCTTCCCGGTCGACGACAAGACGCTCGACTACATGCGCCTCACCGGCCGCCCCGACGAGGTCGTCGCGCTGACCGAAGCCTATGCCAAGGCGCAGGGCATGTGGCGGCACGCCGACAGCCCCGACCCCGTCTTCACCGACACGCTGGAGCTGGACATGGGCACCGTCGTCCCGTCGCTCGCCGGCCCGAAGCGCCCGCAGGACAAGGTCAGCCTCGACACCGTTGACGAGGTGTTCAACGGCGACCTGTTCAAGCTGTACCACCGCGAGAAGCCGGCGCGCGTCGAGGTCGACGAGCGTGGGCATGACATCGGCGACGGCGACGTGGTGATCGCCGCGATCACCAGCTGCACCAACACCTCGAACCCGTCGGTGCTGGTCGCCGCCGGT
Organism: Sphingomonas phyllosphaerae; assembly: GCF_036946485.1. Taxonomy (GTDB): domain Bacteria; phylum Pseudomonadota; class Alphaproteobacteria; order Sphingomonadales; family Sphingomonadaceae; genus Sphingomonas; species Sphingomonas phyllosphaerae_E. Next base: position 1,244,452 of record NZ_JAQIJA010000005.1, on the reverse strand, counting down.
CTGGTCGCGCGCAAGGCCAACGCGCTCGGTCTGAAGCCGAAGCCGTGGGTGAAGACCTCGCTCGCCCCGGGTAGCCAGGTCGTCACCGACTATCTCGACAAGGCCGGGCTGTCGGCGGATCTCGATGCGATCGGCTTCAACCTCGTTGGTTATGGCTGCACCACCTGCATCGGCAATTCGGGGCCGCTCGCCGCGCCGATCTCGAAGGCGATCAACGAGAACGATCTCGTCGCCGCCTCGGTGCTGTCGGGCAACCGCAACTTCGAAGGCCGCGTGTCGCCCGACGTGCGCGCCAACTTCCTCGCCTCGCCGCCGCTCGTCGTCGCCTATGCGCTGAAGGGCACCGTGACGACCGACATGAACGACACGCCGATCGGTCAGGGCACGGACGGCGCGGATGTGTACTTGCGCGACATCTGGCCAACCAACCAGGAGGTCGCCGACCTCATGGCCGCCAACATCGACGACGGTATGTTCCGCGCGCGCTACGGCAACGTCTATGCCGGCGACTCGAAGTGGCAGGCGATCGACGTGACCGGGTCGGACACCTATGCGTGGCGCGCCGGCTCGACCTATGTCGCCAACCCGCCCTACTTCGAGGGCATGGAGATGACCCCGGCGCCGGTGACCGACATCATCGAGGCCAAGCCCTTGGCGATCCTCGGCGATTCGATCACCACCGACCACATCTCGCCGGCCGGCTCGATCAAGGCCGACAGCCCGGCGGGGACGTGGTTGCAGGAGCATCAGGTCAGCCGCGCCGACTTCAACAGCTATGGCGCGCGCCGTGGCCATCACGAGGTCATGATGCGCGGCACCTTCGCCAACATCCGTATCAAAAACGAGATGGTGCCGGGGGTTGAGGGCGGCATGAGCCGCTACGAGGGTCAGGTGATGCCGATCTACGACGCCGCGATGCGTCACAAGGCCGACGGCACCCCGCTCGTCATCATCGCCGGCAAGGAATATGGCACCGGCTCGTCGCGCGACTGGGCGGCGAAGGGCACCAACCTGTTGGGCGTGCGGGCGGTTATCACCGAGAGCTTCGAGCGCATCCACCGCTCGAACCTCGTCGGCATGGGCGTGTTGCCGCTCCAGTTCGCCGAGGGCGTGACCCGCGAGACGCTCAAGCTGACCGGCGACGAGACCTTCACGATCCACCACGTCGCCGACCTGCGGCCGCGTCAGGACGTGACCGTGACGCTGAAGCGCCAGGATGGGTCGACCGAGCAGTTCCAGACCCGCTGCCGGATCGATACGGTCAACGAGCTGGAATATTTCCTGAACGGCGGCATCCTGCAGTACGTGCTGCGGAACCTCGCCGCGTAAGCGACGACGATCAGGATGATTTCGGGAAGGGAGGGCCGCTGGTCCTCCCTTTCTGCTTTTGGGGGACATGGGGTTGAGCGAGGAATACGTTTACGACGAGGCGACCGGCGAATGGGTGCCGGCGGGTGAGGTCAGCGCCACGGCGCCCGCGGACGGCGTCGAGGTCCGCGACGCGGTCGGCAACCTGCTGGCGGACGGCGATGCGGTGACGCTCATCAAGGACCTGAAGGTCAAGGGCACCAGCCAGACGCTCAAGCGCGGCACCGCGATCAAGTCGATCCGGCTGACCGGCGACCCACAGGAAATCGACTGCCGCTTCGACGGGATCAAGGGCCTGGTCTTGCGGGCGGAGTTCGTGAAGAAGCGGTAAGATCGCGCGAAGAAGAATTCGGTTCGCGCGGAGGCGCGGAGGCGCAGAGAGGTTGCGTACGCGGCTTCCGTCAGGAAGCCACTCAAACCGGCTCGGGAGGGGAGCCGCCGAGGCGGCTCGGACCCTCGCGGCAACCGCGGCCCCTCTGCGCCTCTGCGCCTCTGCGCGAACAACCCTCCTTCTTACCTTCCCTTCACGCCGCCCCGATCATCAGGCGACGGCCGCGCGCTTACGCCCATAGACGAAGTAGAGCCCCAGCCCGACGACGTTCCACAGCAGAAAATATTCCTGCGTCTTCAGCGGCAGGCTGAAGAACAGATACACGCACCCCAGCACGCCCAACGTCCCGACCACCGGCGCGAGCGGCGCGCGGAAGGTCCGCTCGGCATCCGGCGCGCGACGGCGCATCACCATCATGCACACGCACACCGCCACGAACGCCGCCAGCGTCCCCGCATTGGCGAGCGCAGCGATCGCGTCGATCGGCATGACTCCCGCGATCACCGCGACCAGCGCCGCGGTCATCAGCGTGATCCGCACCGGCGCGCCGCGCCGCGACACCTTCGCCAATCCAGCCGGCAGCAAGCCGTCGCGCGCCATGACGAAGAAAATCCGGCTCTGCCCGAACAGAAACCCCAGCAGCACCGTCGGCAGCGCGATCACCGCGCTGGCGGCGAGGAAGGTCGCGAACCCCGGTCGCCCGATGTCGCGCAGGATCAGCGCCAGCGGCTCGGGCGAGCCCGCAAAGCGCGTGTAGCTGAGCGCGCCGACCGCCGCCACCGCCACGCCGACATAGATGACGATGCACCCGAACATCGACCCGATGATCCCGATCGACAGGTCGCGCCCCGGGTTCTTGGTCTCCTCCGCCGCGGTCGAGATCGCGTCGAAGCCATAGAAAGCGAAGAAAATGATCGCCGCCGCCGCCATCACACCGCGCTCCTTGCCGTCCGGATCGACCGAGGCGGTGAAGCCGTGCGGCATGAACGGATGCAGGTTCGCGGCGTCGAAATGCGGCAGCGCCACGATCACGAACACCGTCAGCGCAACCAGCTTCACCGCCACCAGCACCGCATTGAGCGTCGCGCTCTCCTTGGTGCCGAAGCACAGCAACCCGGCGACGACCGCGATGATGAACACCGCGGGCACGTTGACGATCCCGCCCAATTCCGGCCCGTTGGTCAGCGCGACCGGGAAGCCGAGCGGTGTCAGCAACGCCGAGGCATAGCCAGACCACCCGACCGCCACCGTCGAGACGACCAGCGAATATTCGAGGATCAGCGACCAGCCGATCACCCAGGCGATCACTTCGCCCAGCACGACATAGCTGTACGTATAGGCGCTGCCCGATGCCGGGATCATCGTCGACATCTCGGCATAGGCAAGCGCGGCGCAGGCGCAGATCGCCCCCGCGATCACGAAGCTGAGCATCACCGCCGGCCCGGCGCGATCCGCCCCGACCCCGATCAGCGTCAGGATACCCGTCCCGACGATCGCGCCCACGCCGAGTGCGACGAGATGCGGCCACGACAGCGTACGGGCGAGGACGTGCCCGTCACCATGATCGACCGCGATCGGCTTGCGCCGGAACAAACTGGACATGCACTCCCCTTTTCTGGTGTCGGCGCGAATGTAACAGCCGCAACGACCATTGGGGAGAGTGCGGGAACGCCGCCGCAACGCGCCATGCGCAGGCGAGACCTCTGCGAAAGTCCCGACGACACTCAGAAAGCCCCTTCACCCCGGACTTGTTCCGGGACCCACTGCGCCGCAAAATTAACGGCTTGCGCTCCTGCGAACCTGTGGATGCCCGAACAAGTCCGGCATGAGGGACAGGCTATCCGGTGATCGGCCCCACCCCCAGCCGCGGGATCTCGATCGCCGGACAGCGATCCATGACCACCTTCAGCCCCGCCGCTTCGGCGCGCGCCGCGGCGGCTTCGTCGATGATCCCGAGTTGCAGCCACACCGCCTTGGCGCCGATCGCGATCGCCTGATCGACCACCGCGCCCGCCTCCGACGAGCGGCGGAAGATGTCGACCATATCGATCGGATCGCCGAGCTGGTCGAGATCGCGGAACACGAACTCGCCATGCACATGCATGCCCGTGATCTGCGGGTTGACCGGGATCACGCGATAGCCATGTCCCTGCAAGGTCGCCATCACCCCGTTCGAGGGTCGGGTCGGGCGATCCGACGCGCCGACCAGCGCGATTGTGCGCACCTCTTCGAGCAGCGTCCTGATCTCGGCATCGGTGGTCAGCGGCATCGTCCCGGCTCCTTCCGCAAGAGAACGAGCCATCATGCCGAACGGTTCAGGGCGCGCGCAATGCCCAGCGCAGCACGCGGCTCATGCCGTCCGCGCCTGCCCGGATCGCGGGCCGCGCGAGCGGCGGCGCGCGGCGGTCGTGGAGCGCCGCCGCCCAGTCGGGAAGCAGGTCGAGCGCCGCTGCCGCCGCGACCGCCAGCCCGGCGGCCTGCGCACGGTCGGGGCCGGGCGCGAGCAGCGCATCGGCGACCTTGCGCACGCGGTGGTCGCCGCGCAATTGGGGACGGACGCTGCGATAATAAGCGGCGATATCGGCGCGCGAGCGCGGCACGTCACACGCGCCGAGCCGCTCCGCCACGATCGCGACATCCGCGACGTAGCGGTCCTGATCCTCGGGCGACAAGGTCGCATCGCGATAGCGCAGATAGCCGCGCAGGAAGCTGTCGGCTTCGGCGACGTGCACCCAGGTCAGCAGCGCGGGATCGTTGGCGTCATAAGGCGCGCCGTCAGGCAAGTGCCCGTGAATGCGGTCGTGGATCGCCCGGACATGTGCGATCGTGCGCTCGGCCAGATCCGTCGGGCCGTAGGTGGTGACGGCGATGAACTGGGCCGTCCGTCGCAGGCGACCGAGCCGGTCGCGGCGAAAGTCGCTGTGATCCCAGACGCCCGCGAGCGCACCGGGATGGAGCATCTGGAGCAGCAAGGCGGAGATACCGCCGATCATCATCGCGGAGAAGTCGCCATGCACCCGCCACGCGGGCGAGGTGTCGGCGATCAGTCCGGGGTCGCCGGGCGGGCGGGCGAGGTCCAGCTCGCCACTACCCACCATCTCGCGCAACGCCTGCGCGAGCGACGCACGGGCGCGGTCGAGCGCCGGTGCGATCATCGGATCGACGATCGACATCGGCGCGCCGCCCCGTGCGCTGCGGGGGATCAGCCCTCCGCCTGTGCGGCCTTGCGACGGCCACGCCCGCCGGTGGTCGGCTCGGCGGCCGGGGCAGCTTCGCCACGACGCGCGCCGGGCTTGCGGCCGAGGCCGATCTTCTTGGCCATGTCGCGACGCGCTTCCGAATAGCTTTCGGCGACCATCGGATAGTCGGGCTTCAGGCCATAACGCTGACGATAGTCGTCCGGGGTAAGACCATGGCCGGCCAGATGGCGGCGCAGCGTCTTGTAAGGCTTGCCATCGATCAGCGAGATCAGATGATCCTTCGACGCCAGCGACTTTCGCACCGATACCGCCGGGGTATATTCGGTGGCGGGCTCTTCCGGCGCGGCCGGGGCAGTCGACGACGACAGGTTCGTCACCGCATCATGCATCGTGCGCAGAAATGCCGGCACATCCTCGCCAGAGGCGCGGGTGTTGGGATTGGCGAGCCACGCGATGGTCAGTTCGGTAGCAAGCTCAACCGCGTTGGCAGTGATGGTATCTTCGGACATGGGGCGCTCCCTTATTTACATGCCTCGCCCTAGACAGCGTTTCGGAACAGGTCAACGCGCCCGTCAAATGAAATCAACATGTATCTATTTGCGTCGGCAAATATCGGCTGGGAACCATTTCCCGCCTGCGCTTTGCGGTCGAATGACGCCGGTGTCGCTTGACCGCCATGCAAGACGGCGTCCATGATCGGGACAACAAACAATGAATAAAAAGGGGCACCGCCATGAATTCGGATCGCGCACGGCGCGCTTTGCTGTCGGCCGCGTTGCTGGCGCTACCGCTGACAGCGTGCGCCACGACCAAGGAGAAGCCGGCGACCGCCGCGAAGAAGGCGCCGCCGATCCGCTATGCGCGTGACCCTTATCCCTCCACCTATCACGCCTATCCCGGCACGCCGACGCTGGTGCGCAACGTCACGGTCTTCGATGGTGAGGGCAACCGGATCGACGGCGGCGCGGTGTTGTTCGCCGACGGCAAGGTGGTCGCGGTCGGGCAGACGCTCGACGCCCCGGCCGGCGCGACGGTAATCGACGGACAGGGCAAGTATCTCACCCCCGGCGTGGTCGACATCCACAGCCACCTCGGCGACTATCCGACCCCGTCGGTGCAGGCGCATTCGGACGGCAACGAGGCGACCGCGCCGATCACCGCCGACGTCTGGGCCGAACACAGCGTCTGGCCGCAGGACCCCGGCTTCGGCCGCGCGCTGGCGAACGGCGGCGTGACGACGCTCCAGATCCTGCCCGGCTCGGCCAATTTGATGGGCGGGCGCAGCGTGGTGCTCAAGAACGTCTATGCGCGCACGATGCAGGCGATGAAGTTCCCCGGCGCGCCTTATGGCCTGAAGATGGCGTGCGGCGAGAACCCCAAGCGCGTCTATGGCAGCAAGAACCGCGAGCCATCGACGCGGATGGGCAATGTCGCGGTCGATCGCCAGACCTGGGCGAAGGCGGTCGCCTACAAGCGCAAATGGGACAAATACGAGGCCGAGGGCGGCGACGCCCCCGATCGCGACATCGGCATGGACACGCTGCGCGGCGTGCTGTCGGGCGAGATCATGGTCCAGAACCATTGTTACCGCGCCGACGAAATGGCGATCGTCCTCGATATGGCCAAGGAGTTCGGCTACCACGTCACCGCCTTCCATCATGCCGTGGAGGCGTACAAGATCGCCGACCTGCTCAAGGCGAACGCCACCTGCGCGGCAGTGTGGGCCGACTGGTACGGCTTTAAGATGGAAAGCTATGACGGGATTGGCGAGAACCTCGCGATCCTCGAAAATGCCGGCGCCTGCGCGATGATCCATTCTGACGACGAGAACGGCATCCAGCGGCTCAATCAGGAAGTCGCCAAGGTCCTGTCCTCGGCGCGCCATTCCGGCATCCAGATCAGCGACGCCGCGGCGTGGAAGTGGTTGTCGCTCGGCCCGGCCAAGGCACTCGGCATCGATGCGCAGACCGGCAGCCTGAAGCCCGGCAAGATGGCGGACGTCGTGCTGTGGAACGGCAATCCGTTCAGCGTCTACACCCGCCCCGAAAAGGTCTGGGTCGACGGCGCGCTGCTCTACGATGCCAATGATCCGAAACGTCGCCCGGTGAGCGACTTCGAACTCGGCCAGCCCGGATCGGGAGACGTCAAGTGAAGCGCGCGCTGCTCCTCCTCGCCACGATGCTGGCGACGCCCGCTGCTGCCCAGACGGTGGCGATCACCGGCGGCACCGTCGCGATCGGCGACGGCTCCGCGCCGATCGAGGGCGGCACGGTGGTGATCGCGAACGGGCGGATCGTCGCCGCCGGGCGCGGCGTCGCGGTGCCGGCCGGTGCGCAGGTGATCGACGCGGCCGGCAAATGGGTGTCGGCGGGCGTCGTCTCGGCGCTGACCGACCTGTCGCTGGTCGATGCCGACGGCGTGCAGGAAAGCAACGACGCCGGTGCGCGCAACTCGCCGTTCAAGGCCGCCATCGACGTGTCGCTCGGGGTCAATCCCGCGGCGGTGAAGATCGCCAACGAGCGATTGTTTGGCGTGACGCGTGCGATCGTGACGCCGAGCGCCGAAAGCTCGATCTTTGCCGGACAAGGCGCGATCATCGACCTCGGCGCGGACCCGAACGCCGTGACGCGGCCGCGCGCGTTCCAGTTCGTCGAGCTTGGCGAAGGTGGCGGCAAGCTGGCGGGCGGCAGCCGGCCGGCGGCCTATGCGCTGCTCCGCGACGCCTTTGCGCAGGCGCAGGACTTCCGCCGCAACCCCGCCGCCTTCGATGGCCGCTCGCGCGACGCCCTGGTGACGCGCGCCGATGCCGAGGCGCTGCTGCGCGTGCTCGACGGACAGGTGCCGCTGCTGGTGCATGTCGAGCGGGCCGCGGACATCCGCAACGTGCTGGCGCTGCCGCGCGACTATCCGAAGCTCCGGCTGGTGCTGGTCGGCGTGACCGAGGGCTGGCTGGTCGCGCGCGAGATCGCCGCCGCTAAAGTGCCGGTGATCGCCGCGGCGCTCGCCGACCTGCCCGCGCAGTTCGAGAATCTCGCTGCGACCGAGTCGAACGTCGGCCGGCTGCGCGCCGCCGGGGTGCCGGTGGCGCTCGCCTCGACCGGGGCGTCGGGCGGCGACCATGTGCTGCGGCAGTTCGCGGGCAACCTCGTCGCGATCGCGCGCATCCCCGGCGCGACCGGGCTCGACTGGGGACAGGCGTTCGCGTCGATCACCAGCGGTCCGGCCGAGGCGATCGGCATGGGCGGCGAGATCGGCTCACTACGTGCCGGGCGCCGCGCGGACGTGGTGATCTGGGACGGCGATCCGCTGGAGCTGTCATCGGTGCCGGTCGCGACGTGGATCGACGGCGTCGCGCAACCGATGCGGTCGCGTCAGACCGAGCTTCGGGATCGGTATTTGACTCCCACGGAGGGTGCGTTGCCCAAAGCCTACGAGCGGCGGTGATTTTGGTCGTCCCGGGCTTGACCCGGGACCCCACCTCTTCTCGCCGACGTAAGAAAGAAGCGGAGCCCCGGATCAAGTCCGGGGCGACGGCCACAGGCGAACGCCCTCACCCCATCGTCAGCACGATCTTCCCCACATGGCTGCCCTCTTCCATCCGCCGGTGCGCGTCCGCGGCCCGCGCGAAGGGAAAGCTGCGGTCCATCACCGGCTTCAGCTTGCCCGCCGCCGCGAACGGCCACACCGTCCGCGCGATTTCCTCGGTCACCAGCGCCTTGAACCCCGCATCGCGCGCGCGCAGCGTCGAGCCGGTCAGCGTCAGCCGCCGCTTCATGATCTCGAACAACGGCACCGTCGCGGACGCGCCGCGCTGCACCGCGATCGAGACGTGGCGGCCATCCTCCGCCAAACACTGCAGGTTGCGCGGGACATAATCGCCCCCGACCATGTCGAGCACCGCCGCACAGCCGCGGCCGCCGGTGATTTCCTTGACCCGCGCGACGAAATCCTCCGCCTTATAGTCGATCGCATGATCCGCGCCGAGCCGCAGCGCCGCGGCCTGCTTCTCCGGCGAGCCGACCGTCACGATCACCTCCAGCCCGAACAGATTCCCCAGCGTGATCGCCATCGTCCCGATCCCGCTCGTCCCGCCATGCACCAGCACGGTGTCGCCCTCGACCGCAAAGGCGCGCTCGAACAGATTGGTCCAGACGGTGTACAGCGTCTCCGGCAGCGCCGCCGCCTCTTCCAGCGTCAGCGCGTCGGGCACCGGCAGGCACTGCCCGACCGGCGCCACCGCATATTCGGCATAGCCCCCGCCCGCGATCAACGCACAGACGCGCTGCCCCAGCATGTCGGGGTCGACGCCCTCGCCCAGCGCGACCACCTCGCCTGCAATTTCCAGCCCCAACGTCGAGGGCGCGCCGGGCGGCGGCGGGTACAATCCCTGCCGCTGCATCACATCGGGGCGGTTCACCCCCGCCGCGGCCACACGCACCAGCACCTCGCCATCGCCCGGCACCGGCACGGGACGGCGCTGCGGCACCAGCACCTCGGGGCCGCCCGCCTCGGCAGGGTCGATCGCGAGCATCGTATCGGGGACGTCGGTCATCGTGTCGGGGAACCCTGTCTAGCGGCCAGTGGCCATATTGACTCCGCGTTCCCCAGCGTCAACGATGCTGCCCGTGGACCTGGACGACATCCTGGGCGCGCGCCCCGACGACCCGCTGACCGCGCTGCTGCGCGAGGATCTCGATCGCCTGTCGGTCGCCGAGCTGGAGGCGCGGGTGGCGGCGCTGGAGGGCGAGATCGCCCGCACGCGCAAAAAGATCGAAGGCGCCGTTAACCATCGCGCAAGTGCCGACGCGATATTCAAAAAATAAGACCGGCACCTTACCGAGGGTGACAGGGTTATAGGTGCAGGGTCGAGAGGGTGATGACGGGAGACGCTTGATGCGGAGCCCGATCGTCACGACATTCGTGGCAAGAGGTCGCGTGGCTTCACGCGGCCTGCAAGGAGTAACCTGATGCCGTCATTTGCCAGCGCCCTCGAGACCACGCTGCACAAGGCACTCGAGGCCGCGTCGTCGCGCCGCCACGAATATGCGACGCTCGAACATCTGTTGCTCGCGCTGATCGACGACGAACATGCCGGACAGGTGATGTCCGCGTGCGGCGTCGACCTGGGCGAGCTGAAGACCACCGTCGCGCACTATCTCGATACCGAGCTGGGCGCGCTCAAGGTCGATGCCGCGACCGATCCATCCCCCACCAGCGGGTTCCAGCGCGTGGTGCAGCGCGCGATCCTGCACGTCCAGTCGTCGGGCCGCGACGAGGTGACCGGCGCCAACGTGCTGGTCGCGCTCTTCTCCGAACGCGAGAGCTATGCGGTCTATTTCCTCCAGCAGCAGGACATGAGCCGGCTGGATGCGGTGAGCTACATCAGCCACGGCGTCGGCAAGGGCGCCGCCACCCCCGAGGCGACCAGCGCCAAGGGCGCGCCTGAGGAAGAAAAAAAGGAAAAGGCCGAGGCACCGGGCAAGAAGGGCGAAAGCGCGCTCAAGCAGTTCACCGTCGACCTCAACGAAAAGGCCAAGATCGGCAAGGTCGATCCGCTGATCGGGCGCTCGGCCGAGGTCGACCGCACCGTGCAGATCCTGTGCCGCCGCTCGAAGAACAACCCGCTCTATGTCGGTGATCCCGGCGTCGGCAAGACCGCGATCGCCGAGGGTCTGGCGCGCAAGATCGTCGAGGGCGACGTGCCCGACGTGCTCAAGCCGGCGGTGATCTATTCGCTCGACATGGGCGCGCTGCTTGCCGGCACGCGTTATCGCGGCGACTTCGAAGAGCGGCTGAAGGCGGTCGTCAACGAACTGGAGAAGCTGCCCGACGCGGTGCTGTTCATCGACGAGATCCACACCGTGATCGGCGCGGGTGCGACCAGCGGCGGCGCGATGGACGCGTCGAACCTGCTCAAGCCGGCGCTGTCGGGCGGCACGATCCGCTGCATCGGCTCGACCACCTACAAGGAGTTCCGCAACCACTTCGAGAAGGACCGCGCGCTGCTGCGCCGCTTCCAGAAGATCGACGTCAACGAACCGACGATCGAGGACACGATCAAGATCCTCGCCGGTCTGCGCTCGGCGTTCGAGGAGCATCACTCGGTCAAGTACACGCCCGAGGCGATCAAGTCGGCGGTCGAGCTGTCGGCGCGCTACATCAACGACCGCAAGCTGCCCGACAAGGCGATCGACGTGATCGACGAGGTCGGCGCGATGCAGATGCTGGTGGCGCCGAACAAGCGCAAGAAGACGATCACCGCCAAGGAGATCGAGGCCGTGATCGCGACGATGGCGCGCATCCCGCCGAAGAGCGTGTCGACCGACGACAAGAAGCAGCTGGAGACGCTCGAAACCGATCTGAAGCGTGTCGTCTTCGGGCAGAATGTCGCGATCGAGAATCTGTCGTCGGCGATCAAGCTGGCGCGCGCCGGGTTGCGCGAGCCCGAGAAGCCGATCGGCAATTACCTGTTCACCGGCCCGACCGGCGTCGGCAAGACCGAGGTCGCCAAGCAGCTCTCGACGATCCTCGGCATCCCGCTCCAGCGGTTCGACATGAGCGAATATATGGAGCGGCATTCGGTCAGCCGGCTTATCGGTGCGCCTCCGGGCTATGTCGGCTTCGATCAGGGCGGGCTGCTGACCGATGCGGTCGACCAGAACCCGCATTGCGTGCTGCTGCTCGACGAGATCGAGAAGGCGCATCCGGACCTGTTCAACATCCTGTTGCAGGTAATGGACAACGGCCGCCTGACCGACCAGCACGGCAAGACCGTCGACTTCCGCAACGTCATCCTCATCATGACGACCAATGCGGGCGCATCGGACATGGCGCGCGAGACGGTCGGCTTCGGCAACCTCACCCGTGAGGGCGAGGACGAGCAGGCGGTGCAGAAGATGTTCACGCCGGAGTTCCGCAACCGGCTCGATGCGATCGTCCCGTTCGGCTATCTGCCGACCGAGGTGGTGGCGCGCGTCGTCGACAAGTTCATCCTCCAGCTCGAATTGCAGCTCGCCGACCGCGACGTGCACATCAAGCTGAGCGATGAGGCGAAGGCGTGGCTGACCGAGAAGGGCTATGACAAGCTCTATGGCGCACGTCCGATGGGCCGGCTGATCCAGGAGAAGATCAAGCAGCCGCTTGCCGAGGAACTGCTGTTCGGCAAGCTGGTCCATGGCGGCGAGGTCACCGTCAATCTGAAGGACAATGCGCTGACCTTCGCGATCGAGCCGGCCGCGCCCAAGAAGTCCGGCAAGAAGGGTAAGGCGGCTCCGGCGGCTGCCGACTGATCCTTTAGCGGGCTGGCGACCATGTCGCCGGCCCGTTAACCATTTTGCGTCGACTCCGCCCCCATCACCCCGTCTGAAGCCGGGCTCTTCCGCCGCCGCACGTCGTGTCCGGGATAGCGACACGCCTGCGATCTTCACGGTTCCGGCGACCGCGTTAACCTTCTGTTTGCCATTCCTCTTTAGCCTCGGCGCATGACCGGGGGGTTCATCCGTCGGGTCGCGGCGGTTTGCGCCGTGATCCTCATGTCGCTGGCGACGGCGCCGGCGGCCTCCGCACGCACCGACATGCTCCTGCATACCTGCTTCCGTGCCGCCGTGGATGGCGACCGCGCCGAACGGCTGTTCGGTGCGAAGGCGGGCTTCGATTGCCGGCATTCGCAACGTAGCGCGCCGCCGGGCGACTATTGGGTCCGATCGGAGCGGCTGCCCATCGTCGAACCGGGCGTCGCGGTGCGATCGGGCAGCCTGTGGCAGGATCGCGTCACCCTCTACGTCCGCTATGCCGACGGCTCGATCCGCTCGGTCGGCTTCACCAGCGCGACCGCGTGGCGCTATCTCGAACTGGGCGCCGCGTTCGAACTTCCGCTCCCCGCCGCCGCGGCGCGCCCGGTCCAGTTGCTCTGGCACGTTAAGGGCGCGGCGAACCTGCGCGGGCTGGTGCTTCAGCCGCAATTGCTCTCACCCGACATCTCGCATCGCTACGCCTTGCAGTTGACCGCCTTCTACGCCGGCTTCGTCGGGCTGGCGGGTGCGCTGCTGATCTTCAACATCGCGCTGGCCGCCGCGCTTCGGCAGCGTTTTCATCTGCCCTATTGCGCGATGGTGCTGTTCCTGATCGGCTATGCCGCGAGCAGTTCGGGGTTGCTCGGGCAATTGACCGGGCTGGACAACAACCTGCGGCTGCGCCTCAACGTGCTGCTGCTCGCCGCCACGTTATGCAGCGCGCTTCTGTTCGCGCGACGCTTCTTCGCACCACAGGTGACGCGCGGCTGGCTGCGGCCCACGATGGACGTGACCACCGGAGCGCTCCTCGCCGCCTCGCTGGCCTATGTCGTGCTCATGCCCATCCAGGAACGGATGCTGGATCGCGCGTTGACGCTGACCTTCCTGGGGACGTTACTGCTCACCCTGCCGCTGCTCTGGCGCGGCTGGTACGCACGCGATCGCTATGCGCGCGCATTCGCGATCGCCTGGGCGTTGCCGCTGCTCACCGCCACCGCGCGCGTGTTGCAGGCACTCGGGGTCGTGCCGTGGAACTTCTGGATCGACAATTCGACGCTGATCGCGATGGTGCTGGAGGCGTGCTGCAGCGCGCTGGCGATCGCCTGGCGGATCAAGCAACTGGGCGAGGAGCGCGATCAGGCGCGCGAGCAGGAGATGCTGGCGCGGCTGCTGGCGGACAGCGATCCGCTGACCGGGCTGATGAACCGCCGCAGCTTCCTGCGCGAGGCGATCGGGCGCGCCGATCGCCATGTGCTGGTGCTGGTCGACATCGATCATTTCAAGCGCGTCAACGAAACGCTGGGGCATGACGGGGGCGATCAGGTGCTGCGCGTGTTCGCCGATGCCCTGCGGCAGGCAGTCCCCGCCGACGCGTTGATCGCACGGATCGGCGGCGAGGAATTCGCGGTGCTCGCGCCCGGGGCGGCGACCATGATGCCCGAGACGATCCTGACGCAGATCCGCGCCGCGGCGATGCCGTTCGATCTCGCGGTCACCGCCTCGCTGGGCAGCGAATGCGGCACGATCGTCGACGAGGCCGAATGGAAGCGCCTCTATCGCCGCGCCGACGACGCGCTGTTCGCCGCCAAACGCGCCGGTCGCGATCGCTTGCGCTGGGCAGAGGCGGCGTAGTCCCGCGTCCCGGCCGACGATCCCGCTGCCGTGCCTTCCCCATCCATGCTATGATCCCGGCGGTCTAAGAGGGACGCCATCATGTCGCCATCACCCGATTATCGCCGTCGTCGCGCAGCCGTCATCGCGCTGGGCGCGCTGATGCTGATCGGCACCGGTCACCGCACGCCGATGATCGGCACGTTCTCGATCTCGATCGACCGCCAGAGCGCGACGGTCGATGCCGATTGGGCGCCGCCGGTGGCGTCGGCGATCGCCGGCATCGGACAGGCGGTGGGCGTGATCGGGACGCTGTTCCAACGCTGACCGCTTGCGCGCCACGGTTTGTTGCTTACAACCATGTCAATGACTGGAGAGCATGCCTGGCGCACCGCCTATCGCCATCCCGTGGCCTGGGATTCGGACTATCCGCCGCTGTCGATGCCGGCGTTGTTCGAGGCATCCGCCACTCGTCACGCCGGCCGCCGCGCGATCGACTTCCTCGGGCGTCATTATAGCTATGCCGAACTCGCCGACGGTGTCCGCCGCGTCGCGACCGGGCTGGCAGCGCTCGGCTATGGCAAGGGCGACCGCGTCGGGCTCTTCCTCCCCAACGTTCCGCATTATCTTGCCGCCTATTACGGCGCGCTGCGGCTCGGCGCGACGGTCGTCAACTTCTCGCCGCTCTATTCGGTCGAGGAATTGTGTCATCAGGTCGAGGATTCGGGGACGCGCGTGCTGTTCACCGTCTCGGCCAGCGCGCTGCTGCCGACCGCGCTGAAGGTGCTGGAGAAGAGCGGGCTGGAACGGCTGGTGGTCGGGTCGGTCGCCGGCGTCCTGCCGCCCGCCAAGTCGATCGCCTATCGCCTGTTCAAGCGTGCCGAAACCACCCCGCGCCCCGACGACCCGCGCGTCATCGCCTTCTCGAAGCTGATCGCCAACGACGGCGCGCTTCCCCCGCCCGCGATCGACCCGGAACGCGACGTGGCGCTGATCCAGTACACCGGCGGCACCACCGGCGTGCCGAAAGGCGCGATGCTCACCCACGCCAACGTCAGCGCCAACGCCCGGCAGGTGTCGCAGCTCGATCCGCATCCGGAGGCGTGCGACCGCATCCTCGGGGTGCTGCCGCTGTTCCACGTCTTCGCCAACACCTGCGTCATGAACCGCACGATCGTCACCGGCGGTGAGATGGTGCTGCTGCCGCGCTTCGATGCCGGGCAGGCGCTGGCGACGATCACGCGCACCAAGCCGACGTCGCTCCCCGGCGTCCCGACCATGTACCAGGCGCTGCTCGACCATCCGAAGCTGGCGCAGACCGACTTCGCGTCGCTGCGCGTCTGCATCTCCGGCGGCGCGCCGCTCAATGCCGAGCTGAAGGCACGCTGGGAGGCGGCGACGCACTCCACGCTGATCGAGGGCTATGGCCTGTCGGAGAGCACCGGCGTGCTCACCACCAACCCCTATGAGGGCGGGCAGAAGGCCGGCACGATCGGCCAACCGATCCCCGCGACGCGGCTGCGGCTGGTCGACAAGGAAGACGCCACGCGCCCCGCTCCGGAAGGACAGCCCGGCGAGATCGTCGCGCTCGGACCGCAGATCATGGCGGGTTACTGGAACCGCCCCGACGCCGACGAGACCACTTTCGCGGTCGATGCGGAGGGGCGCAAATGGCTGCGCACCGGCGATGTCGGGACGATCGACGACGACGGCTTCATCGCGATCGTCGACCGGCTGAAGGACATGATCTCGGTCGGCGGGTTCAAGGTCTTCCCCAGCCAGATCGAGGCGATCCTGTATCATCATCCAATGGTGCGCGAGGCGCTGGTGATCGGTCTGCCCGATCCGTACCGCGGCGAGGTCCCGCGCGCCTATGTCACCCTCAACGAGGGCATGGAAGCCGAGGGCGCAGCGCTGGCCGCATGGCTCAACCCGCAACTCGGCAAGCACGAGCGCGTCGACCGCGTGGTGGTGCGCGCGACCATGCCGAAGACGATGATCGGCAAGCTGAGCCGCAAGGACCTGATCGCGGAGGTCAAGGCCGAGATGGAGAACCCGCCGATCACGCCGGCGTAATACTCCATAAGCCCTCTCCCCTTTGGGGAGAGGGTTGGGTGAGGGGCTGGTGTCTCACCGAGACGGACCTCTCTGCGAGGCTCCAACCCCTCACCCCGACCCTCTCCCCGGAGGGGAGAGGGAGAGGCAGCCATCACCCCCCGACGACCACCGTCACCGCACGGCGGTTCTGCGCCCAGCTCTGCTCGTCCGAGCCCAGCGCGACCGGGCGTTCCTTGCCATAGCTGATCACGCTGATCCGCGACGGCGCGATCCCGCGTGCCGCAAGATAGTTCTTCGCCGCATTGGCGCGACGATCGCCCAGCGCGAGATTGTACTCGCGCGTCCCGCGCTCGTCGGCATGGCCTTCGATCGTGATCGTCACGTTGTTGTAGCGCTGCAACCACTCGGCCTGCGAATCGAGGATGCCGCGCGCGGTGGCGTCGATGTCATATTGATCGAGCCCAAACAGCACGGTGTCGCCCTGCGTCGAGCGCTTGAAATCGGCTGCCGAGCCCGGCGTGACGCCGCCATTGGGATCGACCGGGCCGGTCGACGTCGTCGGCGCAGGCGCGGCGCCCGGTGCCGGCGGCAGCACCTCGGGGCGCTTCTTGGAACAGGCGGCGGTGGCGACCAGCGCGGTCGCCATCAGCAGGGTGGTGGTCAGACGGGCCATCGAGTGTCTCCTCTATGATCGTTCGTAATAGTTACGGACGAAGCGGGCCCCAGGCGGGGTCCGATCCGTCGAGCGGGGTGGGCACGCGGCGTTCGTTGACCCCGGTCAGGTCGACCGACCACAGATCGGCCTTGCCGGCGTTGCCGCGCCCTTGGCGGAAGAACATCAGCACACGCCCGTTCGGGCTCCAAGAGGGACCTTCGTCCTGCCAGCTGTTGGTGAGCAATTTCTCGCCCTGCCCGCTCGGGCTCATGATCCCGATCCGGAACGCGCCCTGGATCTTGGTGAAGGCGATCAGGTCGCCGCGCGGGCTCCACACCGGGGTGGCGTAGCGCCCGCCGCCGAAGCTGATCCGCTGCTGGTTCGATCCGTCGGCGTTCATGACGTAGAGTTGCTGCCCGCCCGACCGGTCGCTTTCGAACACGATCTTCGACCCGTCGGGCGAATAGCTGCCGCCGGTGTCGATCCCCGGCGAGGTCGTCAGCCGCTGCGGCGTGCCGCCCGACGCCGGGACGCGATAGAGGTCGGTGTTCCCGGCCTGCGCCATCGAGAACAGGATGTAGCGGCCATCCGGCGAGAAGCGCGGCGCGAAGGTGGTCGCGACGTTCTGCACCACCAGCCGCTGCCGCCCCGAACCGAGATCGTAGACATAGATCGCCGGCGTCTTGCCGACATAGCTCATGTACACGATCGACTGCTGGTTGGGCGCGAAGCGCGGGGTCAGCACGATCGACGAGCCGGTGGTCAGGAAGCGGCTGTTCGCGCCGTCCTGGTCCATGATCGCCAGCCGCTTGATGCGGTTCGCCTTCGGCCCGGTCTCGCTGACGTAAACGACACGGCTGTCGAAATACGCGCCCTCGCCGGTCAGCCGGGTGTAGACCATGTCGGCGCACTTATGGCCCGCACGCCGCCAGTCGGACGGCGGGACCACGAAGCCCTGCCGCGTGAGCTGCGTCTGCGCCGACACGTCGTACAGATAGCAGCCGACCGTCAGCGTGCCGTCGCCATTCGCGCGGATATAGCCCTGCACCAGCGCCTGCGCGCCCGAGCCCGACCAGTAGTCGAACGCCGGCGCGGTCACTTCCGGGAAGCCGATCGCGCGCATCCGCCCGGGCGCGAGCGGGGTGAACAGCCCCGAATTGCGCAGGTCGTTGCTGACGATCTCTGCCAGTTGCCGCCCGAGCTGGTCGGTCGAGCCGGCGGCGGTCTGCACCACCGCCTGCGTCGGCATCGGCGGGATCGCGATCGGCATCGGCGCGGAGATGCCGCCGGTAACGTCGACCTCCAGCGGCGGCGGTGTCTGCCCGGCCGGGGCCGCGCCGGGGTCGAGCGGCGCCGCGGGGGGCGGCACCTGCTGCGCCAGCGCAGGGGTGGAGACGAGCGTGGCGAGGAGGAGCAGCCGGAGTCGCATCACCGCAGTTTCCAATTATAGTTGATGTTGCTCCACCCCCCATTGGCGGTGGAATAATATTCTGCCGGCAATTTCAGCGGCGAACAGCCCTTGAATGCCGCAATCCCCAGATCGACGACCCGCCGGGCGTAGCGGCGGTTGTCGTCGTCGACGCCATTCTGGCGCACCACGGTCGGCGTCGCCGACAGCGTGCCGTCGCGGTTGAGCCGCAGGTTGAGCGTCGTGACGATCTGGTTCGCGCCGGGGCCGGGATCGACCTGCCGGTCGGCGCACGGCTGAATTTGCCGCGCGATCGCCTGCTGGATCGCCGCCAGCGCCTTGCCGTCGACGCGCGCGGCGGACGGTGGCGCGTCATTGGGCTTGGCGTCGCTCTTCTCGGCGGTCAGCCCCTTGAGAAAGTCGCTGCCCAGCCGGCTGCCGCGCGGCTTCTCGCCCTTGGCGGTCTCGGTCTTGCCCTTGCCCTTCGAGGCGGCGGGCGCGGCCGAGGACTTGCTCGACGCCGCGGCGCTCTCCTGCTTCTTGGGTGCGGGCTTGGCCGCGGCCTTCTCCGCCGCAGGCGGCGCGGGCTTGGGCTTCGGCTGCGGCTTGGGGACCGGCTTCGGCGCGGGCGCGGGCTTGGGGGCAGGTTTCGGCGGGGCCGGCTTGGGCGGCGCGGGTTTCGCGACCGGCTTGGGCTCGGGCTGCGGTGCGGGCTCGGGGACCGGCGCGGGCACGGGCTGCGGCGGGGCCTCGGCGGGCGGCGGCGCTTCCTCGGGCTCGCCGACATCAGGCGCGACCGCCTGCGACGGCGCCTCGGTCTGCTGCGGCGCGGCCGACTCCAGCGCGACGTCCTTGACGAGGCTGACCTCGACCGGGTTCTGCTTCAGCTTGACCGGATTGGGCGTAGCGAGAAAGCCGACCGACAGCACGCCGAACAGCAGGACGTGTCCCGCTACGGCCAGCCCCAGTCCGATCTTCTCACCACGCTCCACGTTATTCCTCGCCGACCGTCACCAGCGCGACGCGGTTCAGGCCCGCCCGGTTCAGCTCGCCCATCACGCGCATCACGCGCCCGTAATCCAGCCCGCGATCGGCGCGCAGGAACACCTGCGGCGGCTCATTGCCCTTCGCGGTTTCGGCGATCGTGGCGAGCCGCGCCGGCAGCGCGTCGGACGCGACCTCTTCCTTGGCGATGAAGATCCGCCCTTGTTCGTCGAGCGAGATTTCGGTCGGCTGCTGCTCCTGATCGAGCGGCTTGGCGCGGCTGTCGGGCAGGTTCACCGGCACGCCCTGCGTCAACAGCGGCGCGGTGACCATGAAGATGATCAGCAGCACCAGCATCACGTCGACCAGCGGCGTAACGTTGATCTCCGCCATCGGCGCGCGGCGGCCCTTGCCCCGCGCGGAAGGCAAATGCATCGCCATCAGCGTTCGCCGTCGAGCTGCCGCGACAGCGTGGCGTGGAAACCGTCGGCGAAGCGGTTCAGCCGCGCCTCGATGCGGTTGATGGCATGGCTGAAGCGGTTGTACGCGATCACCGCCGGGATCGCCGCGAACAGCCCGATCGCGGTCGCGAACAGCGCCTCGGCGATGCCGGGGGCGACGACCGACAGGCTGGTGTTCTGCTGGCTGGCGATCGCGGTGAAGCTGCGCATGATCCCCCAGACGGTGCCGAACAGCCCGACGAACGGCGCGACCGAGCCGACCGTCGCCAGCACGTTGAGCCGATCCGACAGCTGGTCGATCTCGCGCGCCACCGCCGAGCCCATCACGGTCGCCAGCCGGTCGCGCGTGCCCTCGCGATCGATCTTCTGCCCCTGCGTCGAGCGCCGCCATTCGGTGACGCCGGCGTTCAGCACGCGCGCGGAGGGCAGATCGGTATGCGTCTGCGACTTGTAGAAGGCGTCGATATCCTCGGCCTTCCAGAAGTCGCGCTCGAACGCCTCGGTGCGCTGGCGCGTGCGGCCCAGCTTCAGCCAGAAGCCGATGATGATCGCCCAGGTCCAGATGCTGGCGAGCAGCAGCCCCAGCATCACCGCCTTGACCACCCAGTCGGCCTGCAGGAACAGCGCGATCGGCGACAGCGTGGCCGCGTCGGTCTGCAAAATCGGATTCACGGTGTCTCTTCCCCCAATGACGCGAGGCGGCGGAATGTGTCGACCCAGCCGGCGGGTTGACGACGCGGACGCCCGTCGGGGCCGACCAGCGCCGCGGTCACCGTGGCGTCCGCCAGCATTTCCGCCCCACGCCTGACTGTCTGATGAATGACGACGCTCGCGGCGCGGATGCGGGTCACGCGGCTTTCGATCAGCAGCGCGTCGTCGAGCTTGGCGGGCGCACGATATTTGATCGTCAGGTCGGTGATCGCATAGGCACCGCCGCCGCTTTCGAAGGTCGCGCGCTGGTCGATCCCGCCGACGCGCAGCATGTCCGACCGCGCGCGCTCCAGATAGCGCAGGTAATTGGCGTGATAGACCACGCCCGACAGGTCGGTATCCTCGAAATAGACGCGCAGCGCGAAGAGGTGGCTGTTCCCCTCGAAACGTCCCTGCGCGGGTTGATCCACCGCCGTCATGGCAGGGCTGTTAACCGATGGGGCGGGCGCGGGGAAGCGGTAATGGCTGCCGGTTGATGTGGGTCCGGGGGTTTCCAGCTACTCCATCCCGTCATCCCGGACTTGATCCGGGATCCCGCTTCTTGCCCCGGTCGGAAAGAAGAAGCGGGGCCCCGGATCAAGTCCGGGGCGACGGAGGGGACAACAACCCCGCCATCTCCGCCTCCGCCCGCTCCCACGCCAGCCCGCTCTCCGCCAGCCACGCCGGATCGTGGTACGTACACCCGTAGCGATCGCCGCCATCGCACAGCAACGTCACGATGCTCCCGCGCTCCCCACGCGCCGCCATCTCGCGGATCAGCTGCGCGCACGCCCACAGGTTCGTCCCCGTCGACCCGCCGACCCGCCGCCCCAGCACCTGCCCCAGCGCCCGCATCGCGCCGAGGCTGTCGCCGTCCTCGACCGCGATCATCCGGTCGATCACGCCCGGCACGAAGCTCGGCTCGACGCGCGGTCGCCCGATGCCCTCGATCCGCGACGCGCAGCCCTCGGGCAGCGCCACTGCCGCCCGATCGGCATAATGACGATGGAAGATCGAATTGACCGGATCGGCGACGCACAATTGCGTCGCGTAACGGCGATAGCGGATGAAGCGCCCGATCGTCGCGGAAGTGCCGCCGGTCCCCGCGCCGCAGACGATCCACGCCGGAACCGGATGCTCCTCCTCCGCCATCTGCGCGAAGATGCTCTCGGCGATATTGTTGTTGCCGCGCCAGTCGGTGGCGCGCTCGGCATAGGTGAACTGGTCGAGATAATGCCCGCCGGTCTCACGCGCGAGCCGCTGCGCGACGTCATAGACGCTGCGCGGGTCGTCGACCGCGTGAATCTCGCCACCATGAAAACGGATCGCGTCGAGCTTCGGCGCGGCGGTGGCGGCGGGGACGACCGCGATGAAGCGCAAGCCCAGCATCTTGGCGAAATAGGCCTCGCTGACCGCGGTCGACCCCGACGACGCCTCGATCACGCAGGTGTCCGGCCCGATCCACTCGTTGCACAGTGCATAGAGGAACAGCGAGCGCGCCAGCCGGTGCTTGAGGCTGCCGGTCGGGTGGCTGCTCTCATCCTTCAGGTACAGCTGGATACCGTCATGATGCGGCAGATCGACCTGGATCAGATGCGTGTCGGCGCTGCGGTTGTAATCCGCCTCGATCCGCCGGATCGCCTCCGCCAGCCAGTCGCGCGTCATTCGACGGCGACGAAGCTGTTGATCGAGCGATCCTTGCGCACCTTGGTCCCATCGAAGATCGTGCCGTTCATCGCGATCCACACGCCCGGTCCGGCGACCTGCGCGGTGGCGAACGCCATGCCGAGGTTGAACGACGCATCGCTCTCCGCGAACCGCGCCGGGGCGAGCGCGCCGACCAGCACGATCGTCTTGTCGGTCCGGCCCGCCAGCACCTTCGCGGTGTCGGTCATCGTATCGGTGCCGTGCGTGATGACGATCCACCGCTCGGGCGCGTCCGCCACCGCCTGCGCGATCGCCGCGCGATCGTCGTCGGTCAGCTCGAGGCTGTCCTTGCGCAACAGCTCCTGCACGCGGAACGGCAAAGCGACGCGCGCGGTCCTGAGCAGCCGGTCGACCACGCTGTCGCCGATCTGATATTCGCTGAGTGCATCGAAATAGAGCTTGTCGATCGTCCCGCCGGTGGTGAGGATCAGCACGCTCACTGCGCGTCCTCCAGCAAGCCGTGGCGGACCAGCATCGCGACCGGATCGGCGTCGCGCCCGCGGAACGCGCGGAAGCTCTCCGCCGCTGGGCGCGTCGCACCGCGCGACAACACTTCCTCGCGCAGCGCCGTGCCGGTCGCGCGATCGACGAGCCCGTTCTCGGCGAACCTGCCGAACCCGTCGGCGGCGAGCACCTCGGCCCACAGATAACTGTAATAGCCCGAGGCATAGCCGCCCGCGAAGATATGACTGAACGCGTGCGGGAAACGGTGCCATGCCGGCGGGCGTAGCACCGACACCTCGTCGCGCACCGCCTCGATCACCTCCATCGGGTCGCTGCCGATCGTGCCGAGGTGGAGCAGCAGATCGAACAACGCGAATTCGAGCTGGCGGACGATGAACATCCCCGACTGGAAACGCCGCGCCGCGACCATCCGGTCGAACAGATCGGCCGGCAGCGGCGCGCCGCTCTCGTAATGCCCCGACATCGCGGTCAGCACCGCGCGGTCCCAGGCGAAATCCTCCATCAACTGGCTCGGCAGTTCGACCGCGTCCCACTCGAACCCGCTGGTCCCCGCGATCGACGGCCGGTCGACACGCGTGAACAGATGGTGGAGGCAATGGCCGGTTTCGTGGAGCAAGGTCACGACATCGCTGTGGCTGAGCAGCGACGGCTGCCCCTCGCCCTTTGGCGCGAAATTGCAGACCAGATAGGCGACCGGCACCCGCACGTTATTGCCATCGCGCAGCCGCGGCCGCGCCTGCGCCATCCACGCACCGCCGCGCTTGCCGGGGCGGGCATGGAGGTCGAGGTACAGGCCCGCGAACACCTCACCGCTGTCATCGGCGACGTCGTAATAATGCGCGTCGGGGAGGTAGAGCGGCACCTCGTCGCGCCGCGTCAGCCGCAGTCCGAAGAGTTGGCCGAGCAGCGTCTGCCAGCCGGCGGTGACGCGCTCGACCGGGAAATAGCCGCGCACCTCCTGCTCATCCACCGCATAACGCGCCTGCCGCAGCCGGTTGGCGGCGAACCCCGCGTCCCATGGCTGAAGGTCAGCGATGCCCAGTTCCTCCGCCGCGAACGCCCGCAACGCGTCGAGATCGCGCTGCGCCGCCGGCTTCGCACGCTGGCCGAGGTCGCGCAGGAAGGCCAGCACCTCTCCCGCATTCGGCGCCATCTTGGTTTCCAGCGACAGCGCGACCGGATCGGTGAAGCCGAGCAGCGCCGCCGCCTCGCGGCGCAACTCGAGAATGCGCGCGATCCGCGGGCCAT
This sequence comes from Sphingomonas phyllosphaerae, assembly GCF_036946485.1. GTDB lineage: Bacteria > Pseudomonadota > Alphaproteobacteria > Sphingomonadales > Sphingomonadaceae > Sphingomonas > Sphingomonas phyllosphaerae_E. Next base: position 1,220,755 of record NZ_JAQIJA010000005.1, on the reverse strand, counting down.
TGTCGTGCGTGCCCGCGTTCGGCCCCTGATCCGACGCGCGCGTGCCATAGGCGCGGTACACGTCGGCGCGCAGGTCGCGATCCTCGGCGAAGGTCAGCACCGCATTGACGCTCGGCTGCTGGAGCGTGACCAGCCAGCCGTCCAGCCCCTTGGCCTGTGCCGCGGCGGCGAACATCGCCTTGTCGGGCGCGGAAATGCCCTTGAGCCGCGCCTCGTCGGTAATGTGGCAGGTCCACGCATCGGTCGCGTCGAGCACCGCGCTGCCGAACTCGGTCGACAGCGCCGACAGCTCGACCGACACCGCCGCGAACCGCTCGCGCTCCGCCGCGTCGAGCGCGACGCCCGCCAGCCGGAAGTCGCGGATCGCATGTTCGACCGCGACGCGATCGGCCTGCGGCAGATCGGCGAAGCCGGGCGACGCCTCCAGCGCGGTCAGCACGTCGTACAGGTCACGGTTCTGCGCCACCGCCATGAAATGCTGGACCAGTTTCTCCTGCCCCGCAGCGTGCGCGGCGCGCAGCTCGGGCGTGTCCGCCACGCCGCGCAGGTGCGACACCGCCGACCAGAGCGCATCCACCCCCGCCTCGGCGCGTTCGAGCGGCAGCCATGCCTGCTCGAACGTCGTCGGCCGGTCGCGCGTGACGATCTCGACCGCCTCGGCATGACGCGCGATCGCGGCGTCGAGCGCGGGGGCGATCGCCTCGGGGGTCAGCGCGGCGAAATCGGGGAGGACGAGCGGGTCGAGCAGCATATCGGTCATGCGCGCCGATGTAGCGATCCGCTGGCGCAAGGGAAACCACCCCGCCCGTCAATCACCGTCGTCCCTGCGCAGGCAGGGACCCATGTCTGTGTCGTGCATCGCCGAGGCTGACACAGTGACGACAACCGTGTGTCAAATGCGCCGCAACATTAGACAGCCATGGGCCCCTGCCTGCGCAGGGGCGACGGATGAGCTTGATCGGTGACCCTGAGATCGACCGCCACCTCCCCCGTCGCCCCGGACTTGATCCGGGGCCCCGCTTTTCTCGGCGACCGGCGAGGGAGAAGCGGGATCCCGGATCAAGTCCGGGATGACGAATGGAGCGAGGTGATCAATCCTCGCTGATCAGGCTGTTCCGCCCGGTGTCGCGCATCCGCAGGTACACCAGCAGCGAAATGCCGATCATCACCGTGACATACCAGTAGAAGCCCTGCTCCCACCCGTGCTTCTTGAAGCTCAGCGCGACATATTCGGCGGTCCCGCCGAACAGCGTGTTGGCCAGCGCATAGGGCAGCGCGACCCCCAAAGCGCGGATATGCGCGGGGAACAGCTCCGCCTTCACCACCGCGTTGATCGACGTATAGCCGGTGACGATGATCAGCGACGCCATCACCAGCAGCCCGGCGGTGACCGGGTCGCGCGTCGCCTCCAGCGCCGAGAAGATCGGATAGGTGAACAGCACCCCCGCGACCCCGAACGCGACCATCAGCGGCTTGCGCCCGATCCGGTCCGACAGCCCGCCCGCGACCGGCTGGAGCAGCATGAAGACGAACAAGGTGACCGCGTTGATCTGCGTCGCGACTTCCTTGGAGAAGCCCGAGGTGTTGACCAGGAACTTCTGCATGTAGATCGAGTAAGCGTAGAAGGCGAGCGTGCCCCCGGCGGTCAGCAGCATCACCAGCGCGGTTTCGCGCGGATGGTTCTTCAGCAGTGCGAGGAACCCCGACTTGGGCGCCTCATTGGCATGGGCGTTCTTGAAGCTCTGCGTCTCGGCCAGCCCGCGGCGCAGGTAGAAGACGACTACCGCGAGGAATGCGCCAACCACGAACGGGATGCGCCAGCCCCATGCTTCCAGCTCGGCCCTGGGCATCACCGATTGCAGGATCAGCAGCACCATGATCGCGAGCAGCTGCCCGGAGATCAGCGTGACATATTGGAACGCCGAGAAGAACCCGCGCCGGTCCTTGCCCGCCATTTCCGACAGATAGGTCGCGCTTGCGCCATATTCGCCGCCGACCGACAGCCCCTGCATCAACCGCGCGAGCACCAGCAGCGCCGGCGCGGCGAGCCCGATCGTCTCATAGCCCGGCGTGCAGGCGATGATCAGCGAGCCGGCGCACATCAGCGTCACCGACAGCGTCAGCCCGGCCTTGCGCCCCTTGCGATCGGCATAGATCCCCATGATCCACGCGCCGATCGGCCGCATCACGAAGCCGACCGCGAACACCGCGGCGGCGCTCAGCAATTGCGCGGTCTGGTCACCCGAGGGAAAGAAGTGCGGGGCGAAATACAGCGTGAACGCCGAATAGACGTACCAATCGAACCATTCGACCAGATTGCCGGTCGATCCTCCGATAATGGATTTCAGTCGATTGTCGGTCGTCGGCGTTCCCGCCATCGCGTCTCTCCCTTTTTATATCAGAACCGGAAACTGACCCAGCCGGCCAGGAAATCCGAATTCTTGAAGCCGGCATTGGCCAGCGCATCCTTGACCATCATATGCTCGTAGCGCCCGGTCAGCGAGATGCGCGGCGTCAGCGCCCATACCGCCTGCAGGCGGATCAGATCGGCGATATGCTTGCCCTCGACGTTCTGCGTGTTGGCGAACGCCGCGCCCGAAGCGCGATACACCGCCTCATTCTCGTTCGGCCGATACGCCATCGTATATTCGCCGGTGACGCGCAGGTTCTTGACCGGCTGCACCGTCACGTTGGGCGAGATCGCGATCAGGTTGGTCGGGGTCAGGAACAGCTGATAGCTGTAATAGATGTTGTTGCCGTACAGCCCGCTGGCGGTGCGCAGGTCACCCTGCCCGCTCACCCCGCCGCCGCCGCTGCCGTAATCGACATGGACGCCGACGCGCGGCGCGCTCGCGGCCTTGCCGACCCGCCACGTCTGGGCGAGAAACGCCTGCCACGCGCTGATCTTGCGGTCGTTGAAGTCGCCGCCCTGATAATTGACCGTCCAGTCGATCGTCGCGCGATCCACATCGCCGTACAGGTGCAGCCCGTAGAACATCCGCTCCTCGCGCGCAGTCTGGCGTCCCCACGCCGCGGCGCGGGTGCGCAGCCGCCAGACGAACGGGTCGAAGAACAGCTTCGACGTGCCGAGGAAGTCGTTCGGCACCGCATAGCCGAAGGTCACGCCGCTGAACCGCCGCGACCCGTCGGTACGATCGTCGCTCAACCCCTCGCGCCCGAAATTGACGAAGCGCAGGTCGAACACGTCGGCGCGCACGCGCTTGCCGCGCGCGTAACCACGCACGCCGTCCAGCACGAAGTGCAGCGTCGGATCGTCACGGACCGAGGTCAACAGGTTGGGACCGTCCGAGAATTCCTGCCGCCCGCCGCGCACGCCGACCTCGGCGCCGCCGATCCGGCCCATCACTTCGCCAAAGCCCTGTTGCAGCGTCAACCGGTTGCTGATGTTCCCTGCCGGGGTGCCGATATTGACCCCGCTCACCCCGGCGTGCGCCAGCTCGCCGTAGAAACGGACATGCTCGCCCAGATGCAGGTCCGCACCGGCATAGACGCGCGTCCGGTCCTGCCGCTGCGCCGCGCGGTCGCGCAGGTCCGGGTTGGTGGTCTCCTGCACGCGGAAACGGAACTCGCCCGACAACGTCAGATAGACGTCGCCGTCGGCCGTCAGCGGCAGGAACTTGAGCCGGTCGAGCGGATCGTCGCGCTTCGCCGGATCGCGCATCGACCGCCAGTCCTCGGCCCAGCGCGAGACATTGTACTTGCCCGAAACGGTGCCCTCGCCATTGCCGATCGCCGGATAGCCGACCACCGACGGGGTGGCGGGCGATTCCTTGGTGCCGGTGACCTGCGCGGTGGCGGCCGGATCGGCGAGCGCGGGAGTCGCGACGAGCGCCGACGCGCCGAGCAGCAGCGCGCGAAGCGTCGCGCCCCGCGCCACCTTCGCCTGTGCGCCATTCAAATTGCTGTACATTCGGTCCTCTCTCGCCGTCTTCCCCGGCTTGCGCACAGCATGACGTGCCCAGGCGGGATCGCAAAAATCAGCGGGGCGGTATGCTAAAAACATGAAAACACTCGTAACTTTTTGGAAACCTTGCGGCAGATCAGGGGGCCGCGGGCGAAATCCCGCGTGACTTCATCGACGGCATTGCAATATCCTGCACGCATGTCGCCCGCGCGTCTTCCCTTGCGGCTGATCGTGCCCGCGATCGTGGTCGCGCTGACGCTGCTCTTCTACCTGCTGGTCGCCCCCTGGACCGCGGCGCGCGCACGCGAAGAGGCGCGTGCGGCGGCGCTCGGCACCGCGCGCCAGCAGGCGCGGCTGCTCGACAGCGAGCTGAACAAATATCGCCTGCTCCCGATCGTGCTCAGCGAATACAGCGACTTGCGTGACGCGCTCGCCGGCGGGACCGGGGCGGACGCGGCGCGGCGACTCGACCGCAAGCTCGCCCCGCTCGCACAGCGCACCGGCGCGGCGGTGATCTATGCGATCGACGCGCGCGGCATGACCGTCGCCGCCTCGAACGCCGCGCAGCCGGAAAGTTTCGTCGGCCATCTCTATCGCTTTCGCCCTTATTACCGGCTGGCGATGCGCGACGGCAGCGCCGAATATTTCGCGCTCGGCAATGTCAGCGGGCGACCGGGGCTGTTCCTCAGCCGCCGCATCGATGGCCCGCGCGGCCCGGCGGGCGTGGTGGTGGTGAAGGTCGAGTTCGACGCGGTGACGCGCGTCTGGGCCAACGATCCCGGCACCACCCTGCTCGTCGACGCGCGCGGCATCGTCCTCGCCACCACCGACCCGCGCGAGGCGCTGCGCACGCTGCGGCCGCTCTCGCCCGCTACACGCGCCGCGATCCGCGCCAGCGGGCAGTTCGGCGCACAGCCGCTGCCGCTCACCCATGTCCGCCCGGGCGCCGATCCGACCCTGCTGACGGTCGCGACTCCGCTCGACGTGCCCGGCTGGCGATTGGTGCGGGTCGTGCCGATCGCGCGGGCGCTGCGCGAGGCGGCGGGCGTCGCGCGGCTCGCCACCGCGACCTTTGCGCTGGTGCTCCTGTTGCTCGCGGCGCTGGTGCTATGGCGGATCACCCGGCTGACCCGCGCCGCGGCGGTGCGCACGCAGTTGCAGGCCGCCGTGACGGAGCGCACCGCCGCGTTGAGTGCCGAGATGGAGCGCCGCGCCGATGCCGACCAGCGCTTCCGCGCCGCGCGCGAGGAATTGGCGCAGGCCAATCGCCTCGCCTCGCTCGGCTCGATCACAGCGGGACTGGCTCATGAGATCAACCAGCCGGTCGCGACGATCCGCACGCTCGCCGAGAACGCGCAGCACCATCTCGCCGCCGGGCGGAACGATCGCGTGCGCGCGACGCTGGAGAGCGCGGTGGCGCTGACCGCGCGGATCGGCTCGATCACGCAGGAGATGCGCCGCTTCGCGCGCCGCGGCAGCGGCCGTATCGAGCCGATCGCGCTCGACGAGGTGCTCGACGGCACGCTGTTGCTGGTCGGCGACCGGCTGCGCGGCGCGAACGTGGCGGTCGACTGGCCCGCGCGCGGCCAGCCGGCGGTGATCGCCGGGCGGGTGCGGTTGGAGCAGGTGCTCGTCAACCTGCTCAACAATGCGGTCGATGCGGTGGCGGGGCGCGACGACCCGCACATCGCTGTGCTGGTGGAGGAACGGGAGACATGCGTGGAGCTGATCGTGGCCGATAACGGCAGCGGGATCGACCCGGCGCTGGGCGAGGAGGTGTTCAGCCCGTTCGTCACCGGCAAGCCCGACGGGCTGGGGCTCGGGCTCGGCATCGCGCGCGACATCATGGCGCAGTTCGACGGGACGCTGCGGATCGTGCCCTCGCCGCTGGGCGGCGCGGCGTTCATGGCCTCGGTGAAGCGCGCATGAGCGACTCGCCCGCGAGCGACACGCAGCGCGTCCTGCTGATCGACGATGACGACGGATTGCGCACCGCGCTCGCCGACAGTTTCGCGATCGCCGGGATCGCGGTCGAGCCGTTCGCCGATGCCCGCGCCGCGCTGGCGCAGCTCGGGACCGATTTTCCCGGTGTGGTGGTCAGCGACATAAGAATGCCGCGCATGGACGGCCATGCGCTCGCCGAGGCGATCGCCGCGCGCGACCCCGAACTGCCGGTGATCCTGATGACCGGCCACGGCGACATCGCGACCGCGGTCGCCGCGCTCAAGAAGGGCGCGTGGGACTTCATCGCCAAGCCGTTCGCCGCCGACCATCTGATCGCCAGCGTCCGTCGCGCGCTGGAGGTGCGACGGCTGGTGCTCGAAAACCGCCGGCTGCGCGTCGCCGCCGCCGAGGCCGAAACGCATTATCCGCTGATCGGCGAGACGCCGGTGATGGTGCGGCTGCGCGAGACGATCCGGCAATTGGCCGATGTCGATGTCGACGTGCTGATCGAGGGCGAGACCGGCACCGGCAAGGAGCTGGTCGCGCTGCTGCTCCACCGCTGGAGCCACCGCCGCACGCGCCAGTTCGTCGCGGTCGATTGCGCGGCGCTGCCTGACGCGATCGCCGACGAGGCGCTGTTCGGCAACCGTACCCAGCCCGGCCGTATCGCCGATGCGGATCGCGGCACGCTGTTCCTCGACGAGATCGATAGCATGTCCCCGGCGCTGCAAGGCAAGTTGCTGCGCGTCGTCGAGGAGCGCGAACTGCCGCAAGCGGGGGCGGCACCGCGTGTTGTCAATCTGCGCGTCGTCGCCGCCGCCAAGACCGATCTGTCGGCCGCCGCTACAGAGGGCCGCTTCCGCGCCGACCTGCTCTACCGGCTGGAGACGGTGCGGTTGCGCATCCCGCCCTTGCGCGAGCGCCGCGCCGACGTGCCGCTGCTGTTCGCTTACTTCCTTGGCGAAGCCGCCGAGCGCTTCGGGCGCGAGCGGCCGATGATCGACGCCGCGGTCGAGGCACGGCTGGTCAGCGACGATTGGGCCGGCAACGTCCGCGAGCTGAGGAACTTCGCCGCGCGCGTCGTGCTCGGGGTCGACGGCGGCGCGGCGCACGCCGCCGACCAGCTCCCGCTGTCGGAGCGTGTCGACCGTTTCGAGGCGGCGGCGATCCGCGCCACGCTGGAGCGCGTGCGCGGCGACGTCGGCGCGGCGGCGGCGGAGTTGCAGTTGCCGCGCCGCAGCCTGTACGACCGTATGCAGCGCCACGGCATCGAGCCCGCGGCCTTCCGCCCGACCGCCCGCCCGTCCGAGTAATGCGTATGTTGTTCCGTTTTCTGGCCGTTCTGCTGGCGCTCGTCGCGCTGCCCGCCGCCGCCGCGCCGAGCCTTCTGGAGGTCGACCTGCGGCTCGCGGCGATCGCATGGCGACTGACCACCGCCAACGCACCCCTGTGCCGCGAGCAGCAACCGGTGATCGGCGCGACGCTCCACGCCGCCGACCAATATCCGGCCGAGCTGCGCAGCGCCTTCGCCGCGCCGGTCGCGGTCGAGCTGGTCGTGCCCGGCGCGCCGGCCGCACAGGCCGGGATACTCGCCAACGACGGCGTCACCGCGATCGACGCGCAGCCGCTGCCACCCGCGACGACCGGTGACGCGATGACCAGCGCGACTCGCGACGCCGCCCAGGCACGGATCGCGGCGCTGCCGGTCACCGCACCGATCGCGCTGACCTTGCGCCGCGATGGCGCGGTCCGCGAAGTGACGGTCCAGCCGCGCGCCGGCTGCCGCGTAGAATTCGAGGTGCTGACCGGCAGCAAGCTGGGCGCCTCGTCGGACGGCCATGTCGTGCAGGTCGGCGGCGCACTGTTCGAGCGTTTCGGCGACGATCAGATCGCGGTGGTCGTCGCGCACGAGCTGGCGCATGCGATCCTTCGCCACCGCGTCCGGCTGGAGGCGGCGGGGGTCAAATGGGGGCTGCTCTCCGAATTCGGCCGCAACGCGCGGCTGTTCCGCCAGACCGAGACCGAGGCCGATCTGCTCGGCGCATACCTGCTCCGCAACGCCGGTTGGGATCCGCAGCTCGCGGTGCGCTTCTGGCGCGAATACGGCAGCAAGATCGACGGCGGCATGTTCCACAGCCGCACCCATCCCTCGGCAAAGGACCGCGCGGCAGCGATCGAGCGGGAACTGGCGACGATGCCGAAGGATGCGGCTTTGCCCTACCAGCCACCGCTGCTGGCGCGAAGGGACGAGGGCCTCAACTAACCGTCGCCCCGGCCTTGAGCCGGGGGCCCGCTTCTTCTTTGCCGGAGAATTTGGGCACCCGCGCTACGCCCAAAACGTCATTGCGAGCGCAGCGAAGCAATCCAGGGCGTCCTGATCCGGCCCTGGATTGCTTCGCTGCGCTCGCAATGACGTACGGCCCTCACGCCGCCGCGCGCAACTCCAGCCGATCCCAGATCTCCACCAACGCATCGGTCAGCTCGCGCATCATCGCCTCGCTGTGCGCCGGCCCCGGCGTGAAGCGCAGCCGCTCGGCCCCGCGCGGTACGGTCGGATAATTGATCGGCTGCACGTACACGCCATATTCGGCGAGCAGGATGTCGCTGATCTTCTTGGCCTTCACCGGGTCGCCGACCATCACCGGCACGATATGCGTCTCGCCCGCCATCACCGGCAGCCCGGCGTCGCGCAGCATCGCCTTCAGCGTCGCCGCCGCCGCCTGCTGCCCGTCGCGCTCGGCGCTCGACTGCTTGAGGTGCCGCACGCTCGCCAGCACCCCCGCGACCAGCACCGGCGACAGCGAGGTGGTGAAGATGAACCCCGGCGCATAGGAGCGGATCACGTCGACGATCGTGCGATCGGCCGCGATATAACCGCCCATCACCCCGAACGCCTTGCCCAGCGTCCCCTCGATGATCGTCAGCCGGTGCGCGACCCCGTCGCGCTCCGAGATGCCGCCGCCGCGCGGGCCATACATGCCGACCGCATGAACCTCGTCCAGATAGGTCAGCGCATTATACTTGTCGGCGAGGTCGCAAATCGCCGCGATCGGCGCGACATCGCCTTCCATTGAATAGACGCTCTCGAACGCAATCAGCTTCGGCACCGCCGCATCGTCGGCGGCGAGCAGTTCCTCGAGGTGCGCGAGATCGTTGTGCCGGAACACGCGCTTCTCGCATCCCGAATTGCGGATCCCCGCGATCATCGAGGCGTGGTTCAGCTCGTCGGAATAGATGATGCAGCCCGGCAGCACCTTGGCGAGCGTCGACAGCGTCGCCTCGTTCGAGACATAGCCCGAGGTGAACAAGAGCGCCGCCTGCTTGCCGTGCAGGTCGGCCAGCTCGGTTTCGAGATCGACGTGGTAATGCGTGTTGCCGCCGATGTTGCGCGTGCCCCCCGAGCCGGCGCCGACGTCGTGGAGCGCCTCCTCCATCGCCGCGATCACCTTGGGATGCTGGCCCATTGCGAGATAGTCGTTCGAGCACCAGACGGTGATCGGCTTCGGCCCGTTATGCCCGGCGAAGCACCGCGCATTGGGGAACATGCCCTTGTTGCGCAGGATGTCGATGAACACGCGATACCGGCCTTCGGCATGAAGCCGGTCGATCGCCTGGGTGAACACGCGCGAATAATCGACGCCGCGCGCTTCGATGCTCTCCGTCTTCATGGTGCCCGCGATTACTCCCTCCGACCGGCGATGGCCAGCGCAGAACCGCATTCTCTCTGATCGAAAAGGGTGGACAAATTGCCCCACCCCCTTTGCCTTCTCTCGTCATCCCGGACTTGATCCGGGATCCCGCTTCTGTGCGACGTCGAAATAAGAAGCGTGGCCCCGGATCAAGTCCGGGGCGACGGAACCTCGAGTCAAAGCGCCTCGACCCGCCCGAAACCGAGCCCCGCCGCCAGCCGCCGCTCGGCGTCACCCAGCCGCGTGAACACCAGCACATCCTCCGCCTGCGCCGGCCACGCCTGCCCCTCTGTCAGATGGACGATCCGCCGCGCGATTCCCGGCCCGCCGTCGACGAACCGCACGCCCGCGGGCGCGACAGCCACCAGTTCCGCCTCCAGCAACGGGAAGTGCGTACAGGCATTGACGATCACGTCGATCGCCGCCCCGCCCGGCTGCGCGAACAGCCCGTCCAGCTCGCGCGCCAGCGCCGCCGGATCGGGTGGCGTCCCCGCCAGCTTCGCCTCCGCGATCTCGACCAGCGCCGCCGAGCCATAGCGCAGCACCGTACAGTCGCTCGCGAACCGCGCCGCCAGATCGTCGACATAGGGCTGACGCACCGTCGCCGCGGTGCCCAGCACCCCGATCACCCGCGACCGGCTCATCGCCGCCGCCGGCTTGATCGCGGGCACCGTACCCACAACCCCGACGTCGAGCGCGGCGCGGACCGCCGCCAGCGCGATCGTCGAGGCGGTGTTGCACGCGATCACCACCAGCCGCGGGCGATAGCGCTCGACCAGCCGCCCGAGCAGCGCCGGCACCCGCGCGGCGATCTCCGCCTCGCTGCGCGTGCCGTAGGGGAAGCCGGCCGAATCGGCGGCGTAGACGATCGGCGCCTGCGGCAGCAGCGCGCGCGTCGGCGCGACCACCGACAGTCCGCCGACGCCGGAATCGAAGAACAGGATCGGAGCCGATTCAATCACACCGCCACCTAGTCCGTATCGATGATGCAGGGCAACGCTGCCGGTGGCGTACCCGAAATGTTTCGGCTAAAGCTCGCGATCGAGGGGGATCGAACACTGCCGACCGAGATCATCTGGATACCGCCGGCCGCGGCCTTGCTGATCGGCTATTTGCTCGGCTCAATCCCGTTCGGCGTCGTGCTGACGCGGCTGACCGGCGCGGGCGACCTGCGCCAGATCGGCTCGGGCAATATCGGCGCCACCAACGTGCTGCGCACCGGGCGCAAGGGGCTGGCGGCGGCGACCCTGCTGCTCGATCTCGCCAAGGGGCTGGCCGCGGTGCTGCTGGTCGCGTGGCTGTGGCCCGGCGAGCAACCGCTGGCGGCGGCCGGCGCGCTGATCGGCCATTGCTATCCGGTCTGGCTGCGCTTCCGCGGCGGCAAGGGCGTCGCGACGCTGATGGGCGTCGCGCTCGGGCTCGGCTGGCCGCTCGGGCTGGTGTTCGCGATCCTGTGGCTCGGTTTGCTCGCGATCACCCGCGTCTCGTCGCTGGCCGGCATGGCGGCGGCGATCAGCACCCCGGTTACCGCCGCGATCCTCGGCGATTTCGATCTCGTGCCCTTGCTGCTGGCGCTGGCCGCGATCGTGCTGTGGAAGCACCGCGCCAATATCGCGCGGCTGGTCGACGGCACCGAGCCGCGCGTCGGCGGCGCGAAGCCTGCGCCCAGCGAAGCGGAGGCGGTGGGCGAAGACGCCGGTGGATGACACGACCGCGCGGCTGCGGCTGATCCGCACGCCGTCGATCGGACCGGTCAGCTATCGCCAATTGCTCGCACGCTTCGGCTCGGCGGCGGCGGCGCTCGACGCGCTCCCCGATCTCGCCCGACGCGGCGGCGGCCGCGTCCCCGCGCCACCCCCGATCGCCGCGGTCGAGCGCGAACGAAAGCTCGTCGAGAAGCTCGGTGCGCGGCTGCTGTTCGTCGGCGACCCCGATTACCCCGCCTTGCTCGCCGAGATCGACAACGGCCCCGCGGTGCTGACCGTCCGTGGCGACCTGTCGCTGATGCGACGCACGCCGGTCGCGCTGGTCGGTGCGCGCAACGCCTCGGCCGCCGCGTGCCGCTTCGCGCGCGGTCTGGCGCAGGAACTGGCCGCAGACGGCGCGAGCGTCGTCTCCGGGCTCGCGCGCGGGATCGATACCGCGGCGCACGAAGGCGCGGGCGCGGCGACGATCGCGGTGATCGCCGGCGGGATCGACGTCGCCTACCCGCCCGAGAATGCGACGCTTCAGGAACACATCGCCAGCGACGCACTGCTGATCGCCGAAATGCCACCCGGCACCGAGCCGCGTGCCCGTCACTTCCCGCACCGCAACCGCATCATCGCCGGGCTGGCGCTGGGCACGGTGGTGGTCGAGGCCGCGCCAAAATCGGGCTCGCTCATCACCGCGCGACTGGCCGGCGAACAGGGGCGCGAGGTGATGGCGGTGCCCGGTCACCCGTCCGACCCGCGCGCACAGGGCTGCAACGCGCTGATTCGCGATGGCGCGACCCTGATCCAGAACGCCGCCGACGTGCTGGAGCAGATTCGCCCGATCGACGCCCGCGCCGCGGTCCGTGCGCCCACCGGCGGCTGGGGCGCGCCCCCGCCCGAAGACGCCAGCGACGCCGAGCGCACGCGCATTGAAGCGCTGCTCGGTCCGGTGCCGGTCGCGGTCGACGAACTGGTGCGTCAGTCCGGCTGCGCGCCGGCGGTGGTGCAGATGGTGCTGCTGGAACTCGAACTCGCCAGTCGCCTCGAACGCCACGCCGGCGGCCGCGTGAGCCTTTGCTGAGCGCCGTTGCCTGAACGTGATCGACTGAAATCACCGACCCGCTACCCCGTCATCCCGGACTTGATCCGGGATCCCGCTTTTACCTCCGTCGCGAAGAAGAAGCGGGGCCCCGGATCAAGTCCGGGGCGACGGAAGGAAGACTGTTCCACACACCCTTGACGCCCCCCGCCGCTCCCCTTCACCCTCGCACGTACGTGTGAGGCTCCCTAGTTAGGCAACAATGCAGCTCGTCATCGTCGAATCGCCCGCCAAGGCCAAAACCATCGAGAAGTACCTCGGCTCGGACTATCGCGTCCTCGCCAGCTACGGCCACGTCCGCGACCTGCCGCCGCGCGACGGCTCGGTGAACCCCGACGAGGGGTTCGCGATGGAGTGGGAGAACTACGCCGACAAGACCAAGCAGCTGAAAGCGATCGCCGATCTCGCCAAGACCGCCGACCGCCTGATCCTTGCCACCGACCCTGATCGCGAAGGCGAGGCGATTTCGTGGCACGTTCAGGAGGTGCTCGCCAAGCGCAAGGCGCTGCCGAAGGACGTCCAGCGCGTCACCTTCAACGCGATCACCAAACAGGCGGTGACGCAGGCGATGCAGGCGCCGCGCGATCTCGATACCGACCTGATCGACGCGTACCGCGCCCGCCGCGCGCTCGACTATCTGGTCGGCTTCACGCTCTCGCCGGTGCTGTGGCGCAAGCTGCCCGGGGCAAAGTCGGCGGGGCGCGTCCAGTCGGTCGCGCTGCGGCTGATCGTCGACCGCGAGCGCGAGATCGAGGCATTCCGCGCGCAGGAATATTGGTCGGTCATCGCGAGCATGGAGCAGGACGGCACGCCGTTCGCCGCGCGGCTGGTGCAATGGCAGGGCAAGAAGCTCGACCGCCTGTCGATCGGCAACGAGGGCGACGCGCTCAAGGCCAAGGCGGACGTCGAGGCCGGCAATTTCTCGGTCCAGTCGGTCGAGACCAAGCCCGCGACGCGCAACCCGCCGCCGCCCTTCACCACCTCGACGCTCCAGCAGGAGGCGGCGCGCAAGCTCGGCTTCTCCGCCGACCATACGATGCGGATCGCGCAGCAGCTCTACGAGGATGGCGCGATCACCTACATGCGGACCGACGGCGTACAGATGGACGGCAGCGCCATCTCCGCTGCGCGCGCCGCGATCGCCGACCGCTATGACGGCGGCTACGTCCCCGACAAGCCGCGCCAGTATCAGACCAAGGCCAAGAACGCCCAGGAAGCGCACGAGGCGATCCGACCGACCGACTTTTCGAAGGACCGCGTCGGCTCGGGCGACCATGCGCGGCTGTACGATCTGGTGTGGAAGCGCGCGCTCGCGTCGCAGATGGCGTCGGCACGGATGGAGCGCACCACGATCGAGCTGGCCGACGGCACCGGGCGCAACGTGCTGCGCGCGACCGGTCAGGTGGTGCTCTTCCCCGGTTATCTCGCGCTCTACGAGGAAGGCCAGGACGACAGCCAGGACGAGGACGCCAAGCGCCTGCCGCGGATGCGCGAGGGCGACAGCCCGGCGAAGAAGGACGTCGTCGCCGAACAGCATTTCACCCAGCCGCCACCGCGCTTCTCCGAGGCTTCGCTGGTCAAGCGGATGGAAGAACTGGGGATCGGTCGCCCGTCGACCTATGCCTCGATCATCAAGACGCTCAAGGACCGCGCCTATGTGCGCGTCGAGAAGAACCGCTTCTTCGCCGAGGAGAGCGGGCGGCTGGTGACGGCGTTCCTCGAGCGCTTCTTCGAGAAATACGTCGGCTTCGATTACACCGCCGGGCTCGAGGAGGAGCTGGACGACGTCTCCGGCGGCCGCGCGCAATGGCAGGCGGTGCTGGAGGCGTTCTGGCGCGACTTCAAGCCGCGCACCGCCGAAGTGATGGAGCAGAAGCCGAGCGAGGTCACCGCCGCGCTCGACCAGTTCCTTGCGCCATACCTGTTCCCCGAAAAGGCCGATGGCAGCGATCCGCGGCTGTGCCCGGCGTGCCACGCGGGGCAGCTCGCGCTGCGCGGCGGCAAGTTCGGCGCGTTCATCGCGTGCAGCAACTATCCCGAGTGCAAGTTCACGCGCCGCTTCGCGCAGGGCGGCGACGCCGCGGCGGAGGACAGCGGGCCGGAGACGCTCGGGCAGGATCCCGAAACCGGGCTGCCGGTCGAGCGCAAGAGCGGGCGGTTCGGTCCGTACATCCAGCTCGGCGAGGGCAAGGAGGCGAAGCGCGCGTCGATTCCGAAGGACATCGGCGAACTCGACCTCGAGATGGCGCTGCGTTTGTTGAACCTTCCGCGCACCATCGGGCAACATCCGGAGACGGGGCTGCCCATCAACGCCAGCATCGGCCGCTATGGGCCGTACCTCGTGCACGACGGCAAATATGCGCGACTTTCGTCAACATCGGAGGTGTTCGAAACCGGCATGAACGCCGCGGTCGTCAAGCTGGCCGAGGCGGCGGCGGGCGGCGGTCGCCCGGCGCGCGGGGCGGCGCGCGCGCCGCTCAAGGTGCTGGGCGCTCACCCGCGCACCGAGGCGGAGATCAAGCTGATGGAGGGCCGCTACGGTCCCTATGTCACGGACGGCACGACCAATGCGACGCTGCCCAAGACGATCGCCCCCGACCAGTTGACCCTGGAGGAAGCCGCGCAACTGATCGACGACCGCGCAGCGGCGGGCCCGTCCAAGACGAAGAAGAAGGCACCGGCGAAGAAGGCGGCGGCGAAGAAGCCGGCTGCTGAGAAGAAGCCTGCGGTGAAGAAGGCGCCTGCGAAGAAGGCGCCGGCCAAGAAGGCCCGCTAAGAAGACGGCGGCGATAGAAGAGTAGTTCGTAAGTCGTCGCAAATATCGTCATTGCGAGCGTAGCGAAGCAATCCAGAGCGTCCTGATCCGGCCCTGGATTGCTTCGCTATGCTCGCAATGACGACTGTAGAACATCGCCGACGGCAAAGCCGCCGGCCTAATGTCGGACGGGGTCGGCCAAGCCAACCCGCCGGCCGGACCGGTCGCTGCGCGGCCCTGTGGCCTGCACCGCCGCAGACGTGGCCGCGACGGCGACCGGTCACATCTTCGCCAGCAATTCCTTGATCGACACGAACGCGAACCCAACCGAGCTGTCCGCGATCCCGTACGGCATGAACAGCTTGTCGCCATGCTTCATCGCGCCACACGTATAGACGACGTTCGGCACATAGCCCTCGCGGTCCTGATCCGCCGCCGCCAGGATCGGCGAGCGCGTGCGGCCGATGATCCGCGCCGGATTGTCCTTGTCGAGCAACGCCGCGCCGATCGAATACTTCCGCATCGCGCCCACGCCGTGCGTCAGCAGCAGCCAACCCTCGTCGATCTCGATCGGCGGCCCGCAATTGCCGATCTGGACGAACTCCCACGGAAACACCGGCTTGAGGATCAGCTCGCCGTCGTCCCAATGCGTCAGGTCGTTGGTGCGCAGCAGGTACAGGTTCTCGCCGTCCTGCCGCCCGATCGACAGATATTCGCCACCCACCTTGCGCGGGAACAGCGCGATGCCCTTGTTGCGCGCCGCGCTGCCGGTCATCGGGATCAGGTCGAACGCGCGGAAATCGCGCGTCCGCAGCAGCTCGGACTGGATCGTCGCGCCGTTATAGGCGGTATAGGTCCCCAGCCACTCCTGCGTCCCGTCGTCGTGCGTGAAGTGCACGAGCCGCAGATCCTCCAGCCCCTTGGACTGCGCATCGGTGATCGGGAAGATCACCGTGCCCGACAGCGTGCTGTCGCGATGGCGATAGACCGTCACCGGCCCGCTGGGCGGCGCTTCCTCGTCGGTGCCGGTCGCGTCGGTGGCGGTCGCGAACGGCGGCTCGGGCGCCAGCTTCAGCTCGTTCTCGCTGGTGATGATCCCCTCGCGGAACGCCACCGAGGAGATATGCCCCTCGCCGACCGCGCGCAGCGACATGACGATGCGTTGCGCCCCGTCCTCCATCCCCGACTGATCGGGATGCGGCACCGCGCTGGGGTTCATCAGCGCGGCGGCGGCATAGCTATATTCGTGGCAGAAATAGGCGCCGATCAACTGACGCTTCTCGTCAGAGATCCGGCTGCCGTCCAGCCCATGCGCCGCCGCGATCTCGTCATAGCGGGTCATGAACACGCGTCGCGTCTGCCAGTGACGCGCCTCGAAGTCCTTCAGCACCAGGTCGAGCTGGTCACGCGCCTCCTGCGGCGACATGTCCATGACCTCGCTGATCAGCCGCTGCGACCGGCTGACGCCGTTGGCATTGGCGATCCAGCCGATGTGAAAGGGGCGCACCACGACGCGCGACGGATCGGCATGCAGGCGCAGCCGGTGGTTGAACAGCTCCAAGGACCAGCCTCGTCTTTAGGGACGTCGAACGCGAGCGTCGCCGCCGTCAGGCGAAGACGCGCACCGTCCCTGCCACTTTTCCGACGCGCTTTGAAAGCCCCGAAATCGCACAGGACGCCATTTGTAACGCAAGGATCGACTCGGCACCTTGATTGCGGTTCAATCCGGTCGGCATCAGCCCGTCGAAACAGCCACCATCGCGCTGCGTCGCCAGCGGCAGGTCGAGGTCGTTGACCCCGAGATACCAGTCATAGGCACGCTTCGCCTCGGCGTACCAGCGCGCATCACCGGTGGCGTCGAACGCCGCGGCGCACGCGTCGATCGTCGCCTGTGCCTCCAGCGGCTGCTGGTCGAACGGCAACGGATCCTCATAGACGCGCCCGAAGCTCTCCGACCCCACCGCGCGGAAATGCCCCTCGGGCGCGGTCTGCCGGGCAACGATCCAGTCGAGTGTGTCCAGCCCGCACGCGATCAGATCGGCACGGTTGAGCGCCAGCCCGGCGCGCAGCATCGCCTCGGGCAGCCGCGCATTGTCATAAGCGAGCACGATCTCGAACCAGCACCATTCCGGCCGCCGCGCCGCGTCGAGCAGGGCGAGATGCTCGTCGGGGAAGCGGCGCAGGATCTGCAACGCCATCTCATGCCCCGGCGACGCCTCCAGCATCGCCGCCGCGCCGAGCATCGCAAACGCCTGCGCGCGCGGGCTGCCGAGGTCGAGCGCGAGGCTGGCGGTGTTGTCGAACATCGCCGTCGCCCAATCGCGATGCTTGGGCTCGTGCGCGTCACGCGCGGTGACACCCAGCGCCCAAAGCGCACGTCCGTTCGAATCCTCCGAGCCGACGTCCTCGCACCACGTCCGGTCGAAGTTCATGAAGTTGCGGAACCGACGTGCATCCGGGTTCCACGCGAACTGCACGAACGACGCATAGATCGTCATCCACTTGTCGCGCGTCTCCGCGTCGAGATCGTCGATCGCGCTCATCAGCATCAGCGCGCGCGCATTGTCGTCGATGCAATAGCCGTGGCGGCGATCGGGCACCGAGAAGATCGAATGCTGGAGCATCCCCGTCGCATCGCTCATCCGCTCGACCGCCGCGATATCGGGAGCCAACACCTGTTTGTCGGCCTTGCCGGGGTGCGGAAGCCGCTGCGTCCGCGTCGACAGGCTGGCCATCAGTTCGTCCATCGCCTTCTCCACCACGCGTGGCCAGATCATCGTCCGGCCCCGCGCATAAGCCCGGGCCGACAGCCGCGCGAGATTACGCGCGCTGCCGAGCAGGTCGTTGATCTCGCGCGCGAACGCGGCCGGGTCGCGGAAGTCGACCAGCACGCCGTGCCCATCGGCAAGGATCTCGGTGGCATGGACGTACGGGGTGGACACCACCGCCTTGCCGACGCCGACCGCATAGCTGAGCGTCCCGCTCGTGATCTGCGCCGGGTTCAGGTACGGCGTCGCGTAAATGTCCGCTGCCTGGAGATAGTCGATCAGGTCGTCGTGATCGACGAACGCGTCGATGAACGCGACGTTCGCGCCGACGCCAAGCTCTTCGGCACGCGCCTTGAGCGAATCGCGATACTTTTCACCCTCGTGCGCGACCAGATTGGGATGCGTCGCACCGAGCACGACGTACATTGCCTCCGGATGCCGCTCGACCACCGACGGCATCGCCTCGATGATCGTCTCGATCCCCTTGCCGGGCGCGAGCAGCCCGAAGGTCAGGATCACGCGGCGGCCGTCCCAGCCGAAGCGCGCCTTGAACGCATCCGGCTCGGCGAACGGCCGGTCGGGCACGCCGTGCGGGATCGTCGCGATCTGCTTCGGGTTGGCGCCATAGACGCGCTCGAGGATTTCGCGGCCACGCTCGGCCATCACGATCACCTTGGCGGCGCGGCGCAGCAGCCCTTCGAGCACGGTGCGCTCGGCGGCGCTCGGCTTTTCGAGGACGGTGTGCAGCGTGACGATCAGCGGCAGCGACACGCGGTCGAGCAGTGCCAGAATGTGCCCGCCCGCCTCGCCGCCGAAAATGCCATATTCGTGCTGGAGCCACAGCACCTGCGCGCCGCTGTTCTCGATCGCGCGCGCGGTGGAGACATAGGCGTCGCGGTCATGCTGGGGGATCGTGCCGACCACCGCTGCGGGATAATCGTAGCGGCCGGGATGGTCGTCCATCGCATAGACGTCGACCTGCATCTCGGGGAAGCGAGCGCGCAGCGCCTGATAGGTGTCGGTGGTGAAGGTCGCGATCCCGCACTTTCGCGGCAGGAAGTTACCGATCAGCGCGATATGCCCGACGTCCAGCGCTCCGGTCGACTGCTTCATCCCCTTGCCTTTGCCGATGGGTACGGCGCCCAATGCGCGCGTATTCGCAAAGGTGAACCGTTATTCAGACGAAAGGTTGCCGGATTTCCGCATTGCAGCATGACCGAACGGATTGATCGCGATCAATCACCCTCGCCCGCGGTACGGCGCTACACCCTGATCCGGCAGCCACAAGCCAGCCGGCGCCGCGCCCGATTGCCAGAAGACGTCGATCGGCATTCCGCCGCGCGGGTACCAATAGCCGCCGATCCGCAGCCATTGCGGCTGCATCTCGCGGAACAGCCGCTCGCCGATCCCCACCGTGCAATCCTCGTGGAACGCGGCATGGTTGCGGAACGAGCCGAGGAAAAGCTTCAACGACTTCGACTCGACGATCGTCTCCGCCGGCGCATAGTCGATCACCAGATGCGCGAAATCGGGCTGACCCGTCACCGGGCAGAGCGAGGTGAATTCGGGCTGCGTGAAGCGCACCAGATAGGTCTGCGCCGGGCGCGGGTTGGGGACGTAATCGAGCACTGCTTCCTCGGGAGAAGCGGGCAGCGTGCTGGTCTGGCCAAGATGCATCGGGGTCATGCGCGCGCACATAAGGCGTGATGTGAGTAATTGCGACCTGTTCCCAGCCGTCACGCTGGCGCTATGGAGAGGGGCATGACCGCTCTCGTCTCCACCGAATGGCTCGCCGCGCACGCGGCCGCGCCGGGGCTGCGCATCCTCGACGCCAGCTATCACGTCGGCCTGCCCGGCGAAGCGCCGCGCGACGCCGCCGCCGACTTCGCCGCCGGGCACGTCCCGGGCGCGGTCTTCATGGACCTCGCCGGCTTCAACGCACCGGATGCACCGCTTCCCTCCACCATGCCCGACGCTATGCATTTCGCCGCGCAGGCGGGGCGGCTAGGGTTGCGCAGCGACGACCGGATCGTGCTCTATGACGATGCGCCGCACCGGACCGCCGCGCGCGCCTGGGTGATGCTGCGCGCGTTCGGCTTCACCGACGTCGCGCTGCTCGACGGCGGGCTGGCGAAGTGGAAGGCGGAGGGGCGGCCGCTGGAGCAAGGCGCGTCGCCGGTCGCACCGACCACCGTCGACGTCACTGCCTCGAACATCGGCCTCCTCGATCTCGCCGCGATGCGCGCACTCCAGCGGGACGGCAGCGCGCAGATCGTCGACGCGCGCTCGGCGGCGCGCTTCACCGGCGCGGAAGCCGATCCCCGCCCCGGCGTCGCGCCCGGCCATATCCCGGGTGCGCGCAACCTGCCCTATCCGCAGCTCTTCAACCCCGACGGGACGTGGAAACAGGGCGAGGCGCTCGCCGCCGCCTTCACCGCGGCCAGGGTCGATCTCGACCGCCCGCTGGCAATGACCTGCGGCTCGGGGATCACCGCCAGCGTGCTGGCGTTCGGCGCACATCTGCTCGGGCGCGAGGCGGCGGTCTATGACGGTAGCTGGACCGAATGGGGCGGCGATCCCGCCACCCCCAAGGCGACGGGGGACGCATGAGCGCGCGCGACGACATCCGACCGGCAACGCGGCTGGTCACCGGCGGACGGCGCAAGGAATGGACCGCCGGCGTGGTCAACACGCCGGTCTGGCGCGCCTCGACGATCCTCTACGACGATGTCGCGCACCTGCGCGCGACCGGCGCGCGCGACACCCACCACCGGCTGTTCTACGGCCGCCGCGGCACGCCGACGCAATGGAGCCTCGCCGACGCGCTGACCGAGCTGGAGCCCGGCGCGGAGGGCACGTTCCTCTATCCCTCGGGCGTCGCGGCGGTTTCGGCATGTCTGCTGACGCTGCTGTCGCCCGGCGACGAGCTGCTGCTGGTCGACAGCGCCTATGACCCGACCCGCGCGCTTGCCGACAAGCTGCTGGCGCGGATGGGGGTGACGACGCGCTATTACGATCCGCTGATCGGCGCGGGCATCGCCGACCTGATCGGTGAGCACACGCGCGTGATCTTCATGGAAAGCCCGGGCAGCCTGACCTTCGAGGTGCAGGACATCCCCGCGATCGTCGCCGCCGCAAAGGCGCGCGGCGTCGCGACCGTCATCGACAACACCTGGGCGACGCCGCTGCTGTTCCCGGTCATCGAGCGGGGCGTGGATTATTCGATCCTCGCCTGCACCAAGTACATCGGCGGCCATTCCGACGTGATGATGGGCTCGGTCACCGCCGGGCCGGGCCGGTTCGCGGCATTGCGCGACACCAGCTTCCAGCTCGGGCAGGTCATCAGCGCCGACGACGCCTATCTCGCCGCACGCGGGCTGCGCACGATGGGTGTACGGATGGAGCGCCACGAGACGAGCGCACTGCGCATCGCCGAATGGCTGGCGGCCCGCCCCGAAGTCGCGCGCGTCCTCCACCCCGCGCTTCCCTCCTGCCCCGGCCACGACCTGTGGCAGCGCGACTTCAAGGGCGCGTCGGGCTTGTTCGCCTTCGTACTCGCGGGCGGCGACGATGCGGCGCGCTGCGCCTTGATCGACACGCTCGACCTGTTCGGGATCGGCTACAGCTGGGGCGGGTTCGAGAGCCTCGCGGTGCCGGTCGACCCGCAGCGTCACCGTACCGCCACCACCCCCGATTTCGCCGGGCCGCTGGTGCGGTTGCAGATCGGGCTCGAAGACCCCGACGACCTGATCGCCGACCTCGAACGCGGGCTGGCGGCGTGGCGCGCGGCGCAGGCGTGACCGACGTCGCGCCGCTGCTCGAGATGGTGCCGGCGCAGGCCGACCTGATCGAGCTGGCGGCGGCCGGCGCGCTGGTGCTCGCGGCGCTGGCGCTGGGCGTCATGGCGCAACGGATCGTCGGCGCGCGCACCGCCGCCTGGTGGCGCGCGCGCGTCGGATCACATGTCGAGGGGCTGAGCCCCCGCATCGCGACGATCATCCGCCACGGCAGCGCCGTGCTGCTGCTCGCGCTGATCTACGCCGTCTGGCCATGGGGGCCGTTGCCCGCCGCCGCGATCGGCTTCGCGATGGCCGCGGCGGGGACGCTGACCGCGCACCAGCTGATGCGCGGCGTCGGCATCCCGCGCTGGGCGGCCTATGTCGTCGAGCTGGTCGTATTCACCGCGCTGTTCAGCCATGCGGTCGGCGGGCTGGAGCCGATCACGACCACGCTCGACGCGATCGGCGTGCGGGTCGGCAGCCGTCGCCTGTCGCTGCTCTCGCTGATCGAGGTGCTGGTGATCGTGGTCGCGCTGATGGCGGCGGTGCGCGTCGCCAATCGCCTGACCGCGCACACCATCGCCCATGCCCGCGCGCTCGACCCGACGCAAAAGGTGCTGGCGCAGAAGATCGCCGGGATCGTCGTCGTCGTCTTCGCCTTCCTGTTCGGGATCGACCTGCTCGGGATCGACCTCACCGCCTTCGCGGTCTTCTCGGGCGCGTTCGGGCTCGCGGTCGGCTTCGGGATGCAGAAGACGATCGGCAATCTGATCGCCGGGATCATCCTGTTGCTCGATCGCTCGATCAAGCCGGGCGACGTGATCGCGGTCGGCACCAGCTTCGGCTGGGTCAACAAGATCGGCGTCCGCGCGGTGTCGGTCGTGACGCGCGACGGCAAGGAGCATCTGATCCCGAACGAGGATCTGATGACCCGCGAGGTCGAGAACTGGTCGTACACCGACCGCAACGTCCGCGTCCGCATCCCGGTGCGCGTGCCCTACGACTGCGACCTGCAGGCGGCGCAGGCGCTGATGCTGAAGGCGGCACGCGAGTCGCCGCGCGTGCTCGACTCGCCCAAGCCCAACGTGTGGCTGACCGCGTTCGGCACCGATGGCGCCGAACATGAGATCCTCGCGTGGATCAGCGATCCGGAAAGCGGCGTCGGCAACGTCCGCTCGGACGTGCTCAACCGCCTGTGGACGATGTTCCGCGACGCCGGGATCGGGATGCCGTTCGCACAGCGCGACATCTATGTGCGGAGCTGGCCGGGCGGCGAGACGCCCGTTGAGCCGTCACCCCGAGCCTGACCCGGAGGCGCAGCGCTCGGACAAGAACCACCGTCGTCCCTGCGAAGGCAGGGACCCATGTCTGCCGAATGCAAAGGAGCCATCTGACACACGGCACGACGCGCCTGTGTCAGATGGCTCATTATGACGATCCAGACATAGGCCCCTGCCTCCGCAGGGGCGACGTCGGTGGCTTGTGTCGTGGCCGGGGCTAAACCGGGCCTTAGCCTTGGGCGAGATCCGTCCCGTCACCTCTGCTTCGCCACCGAAGAAGCGAAGCTACCGTCGTCCCTGCGAAGGCAGGGACCCATGTCTGTCGAATGCAAAAGAGCCGTCTGACACACGGCACGACGCGCCTGTGTCAGATGGCCCGATAGGACGAAACAGATACAGGCCCCTGCCTCCGCAGGCGCGACGTCGGTGGCTTGTGTCGTGGCCGGGGCTAAACCGGGCCTCAGCCTTGGGCGAGATCCGTCCCGTCACCTCTGCTTCGCCACCGAAGAAGCGAAGCTACCGTCGTCCCTGCGAAGGCAGGGACCCATGTCTGTCGAATGCAAGAGAGCCATCTGACACACGGCACGACGCGCCTGTGTCAGATGGCTTATTATGACGGTACAGACATAGGCCCCTGCCTTCGCAGGGGCGACGTCGATCTTACTGCTGCGGCGTAGGCTGGGCGGGCGTCGGCTGCGCCGGAGCGGGCTGCGCCGGAGCCGCCGCCCCACCCACCGAAGCGCGCGCATCCTGTCCATCACCCTGCGGCGCGGCGACGATGTCGCTGGTGGTCTGCCCCTTGTCGACGACGTTGGTCCCCGGATCACCCACGCCCGAGCGAATGCCCGGCGTCGACGCGCTCGCGCCACCGGCTTGCTCGACCACGCCGGCTTCGCCCGCGCTGCGCGCCGCCGGGCCGCCGAACAGCGCCTCGATCGCCTGCGCCTGCGGGTTGTTGCCCTGCGTGCGCGCGGCGCCCGGCTGTGGCGGGACCAGCGCGAAATCGGGCGGGATGATCAGCGGCGCCTGCCGCGCCACCGCGAACTCGTCGGGGCGGGCGCGGTCGTAGCCGCGCTTGCCGCAGCCGGCGAGCAGCCCCAGCGCCGCCATCCCGGCCACCACCACCACAGACTTACGCATGGACATTCTCCGAAACATCGTCGCGCTTCTCGCGGATCAGGAGCGCGCGCACCAGCAGAATCAGCACGCCGATCGTGATCGCGGCATCGGCAACGTTGAATACCAGAAACGGCCGCCATTCGCCGAAGTGCAGATCGGCGAAATCGACCACATAGCCGAGCCGCACGCGATCGACGATATTGCCGAGCGCGCCGCCCAGCACCAGCCCGAGCGCCAGCTGATCCGCGCGCTTGCGCTCGCGGAACATCCACACCGCCACCGCGATCGCGATCGCGGCGGTGAAGGCGACCAGCAGCCAGCGCGTCGTGTCGGTCTCCGCGCGCAGCATCCCCAGCGATACGCCCTCGTTCTTGGTGAACCGCAGGTCGAAGATCGGCAGCAACGTGCGGTAGGCGCCGAGAAAGTCGATCCGCAGCGGCCCGGTCACCAGCCATTTGACGAACTGGTCGACCGCGAACACCACCCCGGCCAGCAGCAATCCCGCGCGCGGAATCACGCTGCCGTTCCCGTCACGTCGGCACAGCGCGCGCACAGCTCGCCATCGCTGGTCACCTCGGGCAGATGCCGCCAGCAGCGCCCGCACTTGTGATAATCGGTGCGTGCCACATCGACGGTCGCCGCCTCGCCCACCTTCGCGACGATGAACAGCTCCGCCAGCGCCTCGGCCGACAGCGGCAGCTCGGGAACGGTCACTTCCGCCTCCAGGCTGGAACGGATCGTCTTCTCGCGGCGCAGCGGCTCGATCGCCTCGGTGACGCGCTCGCGCAGACGACGCACCTCCAGCCAGCGCTGCGCGACATTCTCGCCGGCCTCGTCGGGCAGCGTCGGCCATTCGAGGAAGTGCACCGAACTGTCGTCGGCCGGGAAGCGCGCTTGCCACACTTCCTCGGCGGTGAAAACCAGCACCGGCGCGGCATAGCGGACCAACGCATGGAACAGCACGTCGAGCATCGTGCGATACGCCCGGCGCTTCACGTCGCCCGGCGCGTCGCAATAGAGCGAATCCTTGCGCACGTCGAAGAAGAACGCCGACAGATCCTCGTTGCAGAAGTCGGTCAGCCGCCGGACGTAGCGGTTAAACTCGTACCCGGTCGCCGCCTCCTTCAGCTCGCGGTCGAGCGCATGGAGCAGGTGGAGCATGTAGCGCTCCAGCTCCGGCATTTCGGCGACCGGCACCCGCTCGTCATCGGTGAAGCCGTCGAGCGCGCCGAGCAGGTAACGGAAGGTGTTGCGCAGCTTGCGATACGCATCCGACGAGGTCGCCAGCACTTCCTTGCCGATCCGCACGTCGTCGAAATAGTCGGTCGACACCGCCCACAGCCGCAGGATGTCCGCGCCTGATTCGCCAATCACCTTGAGCGGATCGACGACATTGCCGAGCGACTTGGACATCTTGCGCCCCTGCCCGTCGAGCGCGAAGCCGTGCGTCAGCACCGCGTCATACGGCGCGCGTTCGCGCGTGCCGCAGCTTTCCAGCAGCGACGACTGGAACCAGCCGCGGTGCTGGTCCGAGCCCTCGACATACAGGTTCGCGCGCGTGCCCTCGCCATAGCGCGCCTCGACGACGAACGCGTGCGTCGATCCCGAGTCGAACCACACATCGAGGATGTCATTGACCGGCTCGTAGTCCGCGAGATCGTATGTGTCGCCGAGCAGCGCCTGATGATCGGCGGTGAACCACGCATCCGCGCCGCTCTCGCGGAAAGCGGCGATGATCCGCGCGTTGACCGCCGGGTCGTTGAGATACTGCCCGCTCTGGCGATGCACGTAGAGCGCGATCGGCACGCCCCACGCGCGCTGGCGGCTGATGACCCAGTCGGGACGCCCCTCGACCATCGCGCGGATGCGGTTCTCGGCGCGGGCGGGCACCCATTGCGTTCGGGAAATGGCGTCCAGCGCGAGTTCGCGGAGCGTAGCGTTGTTCCCCCTCTCCCCTGCGGGGAGAGGGCCGGGGTGAGGGGCCGGGGTCTCACCGAGACCGACCTCTCCATGAGACACCGGCCCCTCACCCAAACCCTCTCCCCGCAGGGGAGAGGGCTTATTCGAGCCATCCATCGGGATGAACCATTGCGGCGTCGCGCGGAAGATCACCTTCGCCTTCGACCGCCACGAATGCGGATAGGAATGCGCGAAGTCGTCGCTTGCCGACAGCAGCCCGCCCGCCGCGCGCAGGTCCGAACAGATCGGCCCCTCGGCGCTGACGAACTTCTTGTTGATGACGCTGCCCTGCCCGCCGAGCCACGCCCAGTCGGCGCGGTACATCCCCGCACCATCGACCGCGAACACCGGCTCGATCCCGTGCGCCTTGCACAGCAGGAAGTCGTCCTCGCCGTGATCGGGGGCCATATGGACCAGCCCGGTACCGGCGTCGGTGGTGACGAACTCGCCTTCGAGGAACGGCCGCGGCGTCGCGAAGAAGCCGCCCAGATGATGCATGGGGTGCCGCGCGGTCGCGCCCTCCAGCACCGGGCCCTTGATAAGCGCGATGATCTTGCCCATCGGGATGCCGGTGCGCTTGGTGAAGGCGGGCATCAGCGGCTCGGCGACCAGATAGCGCCGCCCGTCATGCTCGAACTGCAGGTAATCGATCGCCGACCCGTAGGCGAGCGCCTGGTTCACGGGGATCGTCCACGGCGTGGTCGTCCAGATCACCGCCAGCGTGCCGGCCAGCCCCGGATATTCGGGGCAGTCGATCACCTCGAACCCGACGTCGATCTGCGTCGAGACGACGTCCTCATATTCGACCTCGGCCTCGGCCAGCGCGGTCTTCTCGACCGGGCTCCACATCACCGGCTTGGCGCCGCGATACAGCTGGCCGCTCTCGGCGAACTTGAGCAGCTCGCCCGCGATCGTCGCCTCGGCCTCGAACTTCATGGTCAGATAGGGATCGTCCCAATCGCCCATCACGCCCAGCCGCTCGAACTCGTCGCGCTGCACCGCCACCCATTTCTCGGCATAGGCGCGGCATTCGGCGCGGAACTGCGCGACCGGCACCTGATCCTTGTCGAGCTTCTTGGCGCGATAGGCTTCCTCGACCTTCCACTCGATCGGCAGGCCGTGGCAGTCCCAGCCCGGCACGTAGGGCGCGTCATAGCCCATCAGCGAGCGGCTGCGGACGATCACGTCCTTCAGCACCTTGTTCATGGCGTGACCCATGTGGATGTCGCCATTGGCATAGGGCGGGCCATCGTGGAGGATGAACCGCTCGCGCCCCAGCCGCTGCGCGCGCAGCTGCTGGTACAGCCCGATCCGCTTCCAGCGGTCGAGGATCGCGGGCTCCTTCTGCGCCAGCCCGGCCTTCATCGGAAAGCCGGTTTGCGGAAGGAAAACGGTGTCGCGCCAGTCGCGCGAAGTGTCGGGTGCGTCGGCCATGTGTCTCTTAGCCTTAACGGCGGGTCAGTCCGCCAGCAACTCGCGCGCGCGGGCGCAGTCCAGGTCCATCTGCGCGACCAGCGCGTCGAGGCTGTCGAACTTCGCCTCGGCGCGCAGCCACTCGATCAGCTCGACTTCGAGCACCTGTCCGTACAGGTCGCCCGAAAAGTCGAAGAAATGCGGTTCCAGCAGCTCTTTTGGCGGGTCAAACGTGGGACGCACGCCCAAATTCGCGGCACCGCTCAGCACCCGACCGTCCGCAAGCCGCCCACGAACGGCATAAATCCCGTACGCCGGGCGCAAATACGGCCCCATATCGAGGTTCGCGGTCGGATAACCGATCGTCCGCCCCAGCTTGTCGCCGTGCTGCACGACGCCCTCGATCGCGAACGGCCGCGTCAGCAGCCGCGCCGCGCCGCGCGGATCGCCGCCTTTCAGCGCCGCACGAATACGCGTCGACGACACCGGCTCGCCATCCAGCAGCACCGCGCCGACCGTATCGACCGAAAAACCGGCCTGCTCGCCCGCTGCGCGCAGCGTCGCGATGTTCCCGCTCTTGGCATGACCGAAGGTGAAATCCTCCCCCGTCACCACGCCGCCGACCTTGAGCGCCCTGATCAGCCGCTCGGCGATGAACACATCGGCGGGCAGCGCGGCGAGCGCCGCGTCGAAGTGGAACACCACCATCGCCTCCGCCCCCGCGTCGGCGAACAACCGTTCGCGCTGGTCGAGCGTGGTCAGCCGAAACGGCTCGGCATCGGGGCGGAAGTGGCGGACGGGATGCGGATCGAAGGTCGCGACCAAGGCCGGCCGCCCCTCCGCGCGGGCACGCTCGACCGCGCGCGCCACGACCGCCTGATGCCCCAGGTGAAAACCGTCGAAATTGCCCAGCGCGACGATCGCGCCCGAAAGGGCGTCAGGCACCGCCGCGCCGCCGTCAAGCCGCTGCATCGGCCGCCCTTAGCGCCTGCACGATCACCGCACCAGCGTCACGAAATCATAGGCCGGGCGTTCGCCCTCGGCCGGATGCGGGATCCGCGCCGTCTCGCGCCAGCCGGTGAACGCCGGGACCACCGCATCGCCAGCAGGCGAGCAATGCACCTCGGTCAATTCGATCCGGTCGGCGCGGTCGACCAGCAACGCATAGATTTCCGCGCCCCCGACGACCGTGACGTCCCCCTCCCCCGCGAGCGCCAATGCCGCATCGACATCATGCGCCACCTCGGCCCCGGCGGCAGACCAGTTCCGATCGCGCGTCAGCACGATATGCCGCCGTCCGGGCAGCGGCGCAGGGAAGCTATCGAAGGTCTTGCGCCCCATCACCATCGGCGTGCCCATGGTCAACGCCTTGAAGCGCTTCAGATCCGCCGGCAGCCGCCACGGCAGTCGCCCGTCGACTCCGATCACGCCATTGTCGGCACGCGCAAGAACGAAGATGATCATGCCTGCCCGGCTAGGCGGGACGCGGGGGCAAGGGAAGTGTGCATCATGCCCTGTCCAGCCGGCTGGTCAGCGTCCAGCGCGCCTCGCCCTCCAGCCCGAGCGCGGTCAGCCGCCCGGTGCGATAGGCACCCGTGTCGATCGCGATGCGATTGCGGCGATACTCGACCTTCGGCACGATCGTATGCCCGTGCACCACGACCGGCCCGTGATCCACAGGGCTGGTCAGGAATTCCTTGCGAATCCAGCGCAAGTCGCGCCCCGCCTGCTCCTCGATCGGCACGCCCGGCCGGATACCGGCATGAACGAACAGATAGTCGCCGATCCGCACCTGATCGACCATCCCGCGTAGGAAGGCGAGATGACGCGACGGCAGCGCGGCGCGCAACACGCGCGGCAACGCCTCGGGATCGTCCCAGAAGCGTGCCGGATCGACGCCATAGCTCTCCAACGTCTCCGCCCCGCCATGGTCGAGCCAGGCGGGGACGCCCTCCGCCTCGCCATCAAGGATCGCGAGCAGCATCTCCTCATGGTTGCCGCTCAAGAAGTGATAGTGCGCGTCGCCGCGGGTTTCGGTGGTGAGCAGGTCGATTACCTTCGCCGACGCCGGTCCACGGTCGATCAGATCACCCACCACGACGATGTGCAGCGCCGCCTCGCCGCCGCGCCGCGCATGATCCTCGGCGATCCAGCCAAGCAGCGGCTGCAACAGATCGGCGCGGCCATGCACATCGCCGATTGCGTAGACGCGCGTGCCGGCGGGCACCGACGCGCGGCGTGGTGGCGGCCATCCGATCAACTGGCTGAAACGTCCCATCGCGCGAGCGTGCAACTCAGCCGAACAGCATGGCGTCGATCCGGTCGAGCACCGGTGCGCCCTGCGCAAACTTGCGCGCGAAATGCGCGTTGGAGGCGCTGATGGCGCCCAGATCGGCGTCGGCCAGCAATTGCGGGTGCGCTCCGCCGCCGTTCCATTGCGCATAACGGCGGTTGTCACGCACGAGTCGCAGCCCCGGCTCGTTGCACAGCACCGTCTGGAAATAGCATTCGTCCGGGCTGGTGCGCATCGACAGATACTTTTGCAGCTTCAGGTGCCGCGGCGTCGGGTTGAGCAGCAGCCGGGCGACGCGGGCATTGCCGGTGAACCAATGGTCGCCGTCGAAACATTGGAAGTCGCGCGAGAACGGTCGGAACGGCGCCGCGAACGGCAGATGGAGCGTATGGCGCCCGGGCCGCACGCGGCGGCCGCCATCGTTGAAGCGCAGGATCGGCAGCCACAGCTCCGCACCTTCGTACCGGGTGCGCTTCAGGCGACGGTTCTTCTCCGATTCGAACTGTTCGAGTTCGGGATTGCGCGGGCCGAATTGCGCGGCGGCGCTCTCGGCGGTGTCGTCGAGTCGACGAAAGTCGATCAGCGCGTCGGCATCCAGCGCCGCCAGATCGGCACGGACCGCATCGGCGCGCCGGACCGGATAATCGGCCGCGCTCAACAGCACGAACCAATCGGGCGCATCATGATCGTAGAGCAGCCGCAACGCGGCGAAGAACCCCTGCACCACCGACCATTTGGCCCAGCTGGTGCGGATGCTCGGCCGAACGAACCGGACGTTGGCGGGAAACGTGTCGACGTCGAGCGGTGCCTGCGCGAAATCGTGATGGCAGGCGATCGGCGGAGCGTCGTACAGCCGGTTGAGCACGGTGACGAGCCGCTGGAGCTGTGCCGGATCGCGATGCGACAGGATGACGAACCCGATCGTCATCACGGCGCATTTCGACAGGCGGCGGCGAAGCAGCGAGCGCGTCGGGTCGGAAAATTCGGCAGGGTACGGGCTCCGGTCACGACGGCGGGATAGCAGCGCCATCCTAACCACACCCTACCTTGATGGTCGATTCCGATGTCGCACCGGCCGAATTCACGCGGTGGACCGGAAACGAAAACGGCGACGTACCCGATGGGGTACGCCGCCGCATTTCTCTCGTCATCGCCACAGCGCCGAAGCGCCAGTGGCAATGCCGCGATCAGATCGCCTGCGCGAAGCGGACCGACGGACGGCGACGCATCGCGTAGCCCACCACGCCGAAGCCGAGGATCATCAGCGCCCAGGTGCCCGGCTCCGGAACCGCCGAGTTCGAGGTCCAGCTGACCGTGCCCGAAGCGGCGCCGCCGCGGCCGGTCACGTCGTAGTTCACGCGCAGCGTCTGCGGGTTGGTGGCGTTCGTGACGATGTTGTTGATCGCCGCATCATAGGCCGTACCGTCGGCGCGCAGCGTGGCGGCCATCGAGATGCCGTTGAGAACGATCGACGTCAGCTTGATCGCGCTGCCCGTCGCCAGGCTGATCGTGGCCGTGCCCGACGCACTGACGATGCCGTCCGACGGCACGTTGAACGTGAACTCCTTGAAGAGATCGGTCGCCGGACCGACGCCGGTGATGCTGAACGTACCGAACTGAACGTCCGAGCCGTCCGGCCCCAGATCGATGTTGGTCGCCGCCATTGCCGGCGCCGACACTGCAAACGTGGCCGCGATGATCGCGGTCGCGAAAATCTTCTTCATACTAGGAACTCCCCTTGCACCCTGTTAACGTCCGTTCGTACCACTCACGCGACCCGCCGTTCATGGCGGTGGTGCCCGTTGTCGACCGGCCACCTAGTGATTCGATGTATCGCACCTTAACGGCTCGAAAACCATCGCATTTTTTATCGGGGCTTCGCTTTCCTTGCGCTGTGCTCCTTGTGCACTGCCTGAACCGCGCCACCCAGCGATACGGCCCGATAAACCTGCTTCTACTCCATTTGGATGCGTCGCAACATTGTTGTCACAGTCCAGTTTTGGGACGCATGGATCAGAATAGACGAGAGAAATTCGCCGACGCCCGCTCGGCGGCCGAATCCGGCGCTTGCAGGGGCAGATCGGTCAGCTAGACGCTGGCGGATCGGGCGCGCAGCGCGCCCAGCAGCACGATTGCGATGCCTCCGATTTCAAGCAGCGAGCTCCATCGGCCGCCAAGTATTGTGGCGCTGACGAAGCGATCGACATG
Organism: Sphingomonas phyllosphaerae; assembly: GCF_036946485.1. Lineage (GTDB taxonomy): Bacteria > Pseudomonadota > Alphaproteobacteria > Sphingomonadales > Sphingomonadaceae > Sphingomonas > Sphingomonas phyllosphaerae_E. The sequence goes on along the minus strand of NZ_JAQIJA010000005.1, from coordinate 1,188,830 downwards.
ATGAAACGAAGCTGCACGGATGATGACGTAAGTATAGATCAAACAAATACCGACGGCAGCGAGCCGTATGCTGCGATGCAGCGCACGAAGCCGATGGATCGATGCGATCGCCAATACTAAGCCACAAAGCCCAACGGCGATGATGAACGCGAGCTGAAGGACGCGTCGTTCGTCAAACCAGCCATATCGAAGCGCGTTGTCACGCAGCAGCAGCGTGAAGAGCGATTGGAGATCCAGTTGCTTGTTGACCCCCAGCGCGAGCATCGACACCGCAAGGATCATCCAGAAGCGCCCATCGCCTTGCTTCGCACGTCGCGCGACCAAGCCACAGAATGCCGCCACCACGAGGTACAGGACCACCGTGGTCCAGCCGAGCCAGGTCGGATCACCGATCCCCGGCGTCCAGCCGTCGATCAAGGTGTCCGCCCGCCATGGCGACGGTGCGCGATGCGGAAAATCCGCGGGCCATCCACCAGATACCGCCGCCACAACCGCCCCGGCTGCGAGGCGAGCCGATGCGCCCATTCCAGCCCGAGTCGCTGCACCACCCGCGGTGCGCGCCGCTGGCGCCCGACGATGAAATCGAGCGAGGCGCCGATGCACAGCCCGCAACCCCCCGCACCGCCCCCGGCGGCGATGCGCGCCGCAAGCAGCTCCTGTTGCGGCGAGCCCACCGCCAGCAGCACGAAGCGCGCGCCCGAGTCGCGGCCGAATGTCGCCGCCGCGTCGAGCGCCGCCGGCTTCTGCAGCATCCCCATCGGCGGGATGTGCTGGATGAATTCGAGCGTCGCGAAGCGCACCCGCAACGCCTGGAGCAGCGCCGCATCGCCGCCGATGATCGCGATCCGGTCCCCCGCCTGCGCGACCTCCGCAAACAATCGCACTGTCAGGTCGCTGCCGGGCGCCAATGGCAGCGTGATGCCGTAGAAGCGCGCCAATCGCGCCAGCACCCGGCTGTCGCACAGCACCAACGCCGCCCCACGATATGCCCGCCACAGGTTCGCGCCGAGCGCATCCGCCTCGCCCAGCGCTTCCAGCCGTACGATATGGTCGACATTGGGCGTGACGACGTAGCGGAACGGCGTCTCCGGCGTGATCTGCGCCAGCCAAGCGACCGCCGCGTCCGTATCGAGCGGGTCGAAATCGATCCCGATGAACGGGCGACGCCCGTCCGCGGCCGCCTCAATAGGCATTCTTGTCGAACGCCAGATTGACGACCGTCTCGACCATGATGCGCAGGTCGAGCATCAGCGACCAATTGTCGATATAATAGCGGTCCAGCTCGACGCGGCGCTTGGCGCGATCGATCGTCTGGATCTCGCCGCGCAGCCCGCGCACCTGCGCCAGCCCGGTGATCCCCGGCTTCACGCGATGCCGCGCCGCATAGCCGCGCACCGCGTCGAAATAATAATGGTCGCCCACCTTCATGTGCGTGGCGTGGGGGCGTGGCCCGACGATCGACATCTCGCCACGCAGCACGTTCCACAGCTGCGGCAGCTCATCGATGCTCAGTTTGCGGATCAGCCGCCCGACCGGCGTGACGCGCGGATCACCCTTGGTGGTGCGCGCCGCGCCACTCACGTCCTGCCGATCGGTGTACATCGACCGGAACTTCCAGACGAGGATCTCGCGATTGTTGAAGCCGAAACGCGGCTGCTTGAAGATCACCGGCCCGCGGCTGGTCAGCTTGATGGCGATCGCGGTCACCAGCAACAAGGGCGACAGGAACACCAAAGCCAAGGTCGCGATCACGAAATCCTCGACGTCCTTCACGATCGTATTGCCGTCACGCATCTGGCGCTGCCACAGCGTCAGCACCGGGATCTGCCCGACGAAGTTGACGCGGTAATCGGGCGCCAGCGCGATCGCCTCGCGCGGGATCAGCGACACGTCGACCGCAACCTCGCTCAATTTCTCGATGATCACCTCGATCCGCTCACGCGTCATATCGGACAATGCGATCAGCACCTGATCGACCTCCCCATCACGCGCCATCGCCAACAGCTCGGGGAAGCCGCCGATGAACGGCAGTTCCTCGACCGTCTCGGATGCGGTCGAGCGCGTGTAATCGTCGGCGACTCCGACCAGCAGCAATTGCGGCAGCGCCTGCAGGTCGAGCATCCGGCAGGTGCGCGCCAGCGTCTGCTTGTCCGCTCCATACAACACGACGCGCTGGCGGATGCGCCCGCTGTCGGCGAGTCGCCGCAACGCCGCGCGCAGCACGAAGCGGCTGACGAACAACAGCGACGTGACCGACCCGACATAGGCGAGCGTCAGCCCGCGCGAAAACTCGTCGACCAGCCCGAACTGCCACACGATCGCACTGCTGAGCAGCGCCGACATGAGGTAGTCGACCGCAACCGCGGTATCGCCGGATTGCAGGATCACGAACGATTGCGTGTAGACGCCGCGCGACTGCCGGATCAGGAAAAAGGCGACGCCGGCGATGAACCCCGCTGCCGTATGCACACCCGGCACCACGGTTTGCTGGAAGATCACGGTGTACAGGATCACCGCGATCGGCGCGCTGACGAGCAGGCAGAGCAGATCGATCGTCACCACCATCGACGGAATGACGTTCGACGTAAAGCGCCGCCCCTGGACCGTTCGCGCACCCGCCAATTGTTGCCGCCCCGATTCGAGCGGGTCGTCGCCGCCCCGCGCTACCATTGTGCCCGCGCTAGCCGCTTTTGCTCAACAAATTGCTGCTGCAGTTCGGAAAGCTCGTCCGAACGCCCGGCCTTGGCCAGGAACTCCCGCAGGCCAGCGAACAGCAGCGGGTCCCCTCCGCCGATCGCCTGGATACCGGCGCGATAGGTGTTCTCCGCGAGCTGCGGCTGCCCGGCCAGCGCATAGGCGCGTGCCAGCCGGACGCGATCGTCGGCAGAGCGTGGCTTGCTCGCAACCAGCCGCTGCGCGTCGAACACCGCCTGACGCCCCCGTCCCGTCCGCAGATAAAGGTCGGTGCGCGCGCGCAACGCCAGGATATTGCCCTCGTCGAAGGCGAGCACCGCATCCAGCAGCTTCAGCGCCTCCGTGTCACGTCCCTGTCGCGCCTGCGTCTGCGCCAGCAGTGCGAGCGGCGCGGCATTGGCCGCGGTCACGGGCAGCGACACCAGCGGCGCGACCAGCGCCTCGGCCTCCGCCGGCTGCCCGGCCAGCATCAGGAAATAGGCGTAACGCATCTTGTCCGCGGTCGACGCCTTCGCCGCCAGTTCTCGCACCTGCGCCACCGCGGCGTCGCGCGGCGCGTAGCGCAGCCACAATTCGAGTATGTCGATCAGCCGCCCGCCATGTTCCCCACTGCTCGCCAGTGGCACCGTCAGGTCGTGCGCCGCCTCGCGCTCGCCCAGCCGATACAGCGTACGGGCATAAGCGACGCGCAGGACGACGTCCTTCGGACGTAGCTCGAGTTCGCGGCTTTGCGCCGCCTTCTGCCCCGGCAGATTGCCGAATCGCCCGGCCATGTCGCCGAGCGCGTCGAGCGCCGATGCATCGCTGGGATGACCGGTGACGAAATCGCGCAACAGCGTCAGCGCGGCGTCGGGCTTGGCCAGCCCGGCCAGCGCGCGAGCCTTCAGGATCGTGGCATTGGAATCGTCGATGCGGGACGCCAGCACGATATCGGCGTGCTTGAGCGCCGCATCGTAATCGCGATTGCGCAGCGCCACGAAGCCGAGCGTCGTCTGCGGCGCAAGATCGTCGGGGCGCAGCAGCAACACCTGCTTGGCGTAACGCTGTGCATCCTCGGTATGCCCGCCGACCACCGCCAGATCGGCCAGCGCCTGCAACACCGCGGGACGGCTGTGATCCAGCTCGTTGGCGCGCAGATAGGCGTTGAACGCGCCCGAATAATCGCCGAGCGACAGTTCGACTCCGCCCAGTTGCTGCCAATAGTCGGGGTTGGAATCGTCAAAGCCGACCGCCTGCTGCATCGCCAGCCGTGCCATAACGGGATCGTTGTTGGCCATCGCGGCCTCGTAAACGGCGGCGAACTTGGCGGCGCGTTCCTCGCGCGAGCGACAGCCCGACAGCAGCATCAGCGCCGTCGCCGCCGCGATGACGATCCGTCGTCTTCCCGCCCGCCGATCCGGGGTCCGCTTCACCGTTGCCCCCCGCACAAGAATGCTGCCCATCCCCAACAATCTCGTACGTACTTCGTAAGGAAAATGCTGTAAGGCACCTGACGGTCAGCGCTTTACCCGATAAGGGACAGGCTGGCAAACGATGGAAGCGGTCGGATGCGGGCAGCGTCGCGGGCGCCCGTACATCGGCATGGGGGAACGACATGAAGACCAAGCTTTTCTGCGGCCTAGCGTTGTTGCTGCTTCAGGCCCCGCCGGCATTGGCGCAGCAGCCGGCCGCCGCGCAGACGCGCGCCGCCGCCACGCCGAACACGCTGGTTCCGTACCGCATCAACCCGGGCGACGAGCTGGAGATCTTCGTCTGGGGCGAAGAACGCCTGCAACGTACCGAGCGCGTCCTGCCCGACGGCACTTTCTCCTTCCCGCTGGTCGGCAAGGTCGACGCGCTCAACGCTTTGCCCAGCGAGATCGAGGCGCGCATCACCAAGGGACTGGAATCGCAATATCGCACCGCCGTGCCGCAGGTGACCGTGTCGGTGAAGACGCCGGCCGGGTTGCAGTTCGCGGTGCTCGGCAAGGTGCGTAGCCCGGGATCGTTCAATCCCGGCCGTTACGTCAACGTGCTGGAAGCGCTGAGCCTGGCTGGCGGCCCGGCCGAATTCGCGCAATTGGGCAACGTCGTCATCGTCCGCAAGACGCCGACCGGCGCGCAGGCGATCCGCGTCAGGCTCACCGATATCCTGAAGGGTCAGGTCGCCGACGTGACCAACGAAACGCTTCCGCTCGTGCGCGGCGGCGATACGGTCATCGTCCCGTGATCCCGTGCACGAGCGTCGCGCGCCGCGCCGCCGCGCTGCTGCTGGCGACGGCGGCGGTCGCACTGCCCATCGCCCCGGTCGTCGCGCAGGAGACGCGCGCTGCCGTCGACGTATCGGCCGGCGCCGCCTATTCGACCAACCCGTTCCTTGTACGTGGCGGTGGCGAAAGTGCGGTGTCGACCGAGCTGTCGATCGTCCCGCAGGTCAATTTCGTCGACGAGCGTAGCCAGGCGTCGATCCTCGCCCGGTATCGCCGCAGCGACTATCTTACGCGCTACAATTCCGCCGAGGCTTACGGCATCAGCGCCACGGCACGGCGCGTGATGAGTTCGCGGCTGAGCCTGCGCGCGGATGCAACGTACGACAGTTCGATCATCGGCCAGAACGGGCTGGGCGTCGTCGGGGTCGTCAATCCGAACCCGGTGCCCGGCCCGGATCTCAGCACGCCGGACATCACGTTGATCGGGTTGAACCAGCGTCAAAATGCGATTTCGGCCGCGATCGGCGGCGACTATCGCATCAGCACGCGCGATACGATCAACGGCCAGGTCAGCATCAACCGCGTCAGCTATGGCGGCGGCGCTGCCGGCGGTCTGTTGCTGTCGTCGCGGACCACGGGTGCCTCGATCGGCTACAACCGGTCCTTGTCCGAGCGGCTCAGCATCGGCGCACAGGGTGCGGGATCGTGGATCGACTACGACAATCCCGGCTATTCGGGGCACACCTATTCGCCGCAAGGCACGCTGAGCTATCAGGCAAGCCAATTGGTCAACCTCTCGCTGGGGGCCGGCGTGGTCTTCGTGTCGTCGACGACGCCGCGGGGCACCTTCACCACCACCGGCCTGTCGGGCACGTTCACCGGCTGCCGCAACGGCGGTCGCGCGGTGCAGTGCGTGCGCGCCTATAGCGATGCGCAACCGACCGGGCTCGGCGACGTGTCGCGCCGCTTCGGGGCGTCGCTCGACTATTCCTATCAGCTGCGCGAGTATGACTTCGTGCGCGCGTCAGTCGAATATACGCGACTGACGACGACGTCCGACACCACCCTGCAGGCACCGCGGACGTCCTTCCTCAGCGGGCAGGCCACCTACGAACGCGGCATCACGCGGCGGCTCTTCGCCGGTGCGTCGGTCGGGTATCGGCAAGCCGATTCCACCGGCTTCGGCACCCCGCACGACGTGACCTTCCGGCTTTTCCTGCGAACCAGATTGGGCGACATCCGGTGAGTGACAGCGTAGATACCGAAGACCAGCCCGCCGGCGGCGGCGGCTTCATCAATTACATCCCGCGCATCCTGTGGGAGCGAAAATGGCTCGTGATCGTGCCGTTCGTGCTCCTGTCGGTCGCCGGGACCGTGACGGCGTTCCTGCTGCCGCGCATCTATCGGTCCAGCGCGACGTTGCTGGTCGAGTCGCAGGAGCTGCCCTCCGCGCTCGTCACGTCGCCGATCAACACGATCATCGACCAGCGGATCGCCAAGATCCGCGAACAGGTGCTCAGCCGTGGCGATCTGATCGAGCTGATCGAGCAGAACAACCTGTACGAGAAGGAGCGTCGTTCGAAGCCGCTGTCGTCGATCGTGACCGAGATGCAGCAGGCGACGAAGCTCGGGGCGGTGAGCGGCGACATCGGCAACGGCGGCGGCCCGAACGGCGGCAGCAACACCATCGCCTTCACGATGAGCTACGACTACTCCGATCCGGCCAAGGCGCAGGCGGTGATGCAGAGCTTCGTCAGCCGCTTCCTGGAGATCGACGCCACCACCATGGCGGCGCAGGCGAACAACACCGTCGACTTCCTGCAGGATCAGTCGCGCAAGCTGACCGACGAGATCAACCGCATCGAAGGTCAGATCACCTCGATCAAGGCGCGCAACGGCAGCACGCTGGCCAGTGGCGGCATGGTGATGCCCGCCAACACCGGCAATTACAGCGCGCAGATCGCACAATTGCAGAGCGAGAACCGGCAGTTGATGGCGCAGGTGCAGCGCAGCGGCGGCAAGGACCCGCTGGTGCAGCAGGCCGAATCGGCGCTGGTCGCGGCGCGTGCGGTCTTCGCGGAAAGTCACCCCGATGTGGTGCGCGCCAAGTCGCGGCTGCAACAGGCCAAGGAGATCGCCGCGTCGCAAGGCGGCGGCTCGGACACTTCGCTGATCCAGAGCCAGATCCAGGCGAACAACGCCCAGATCGCACAGCTCCAGCAATATCGCGCCTCCGACGAGGCTCGCGCCGCGGCCGGCATGGCGGCGCAATCGCGCGCGCCGGTGCTGCAGGAAGAGGTTTCGCAGCTCGAGGCGCGCGCCTCGACACTTCGCGACCAACTCCGCGAGGTTTCCGGCAACGTGCTGCGCGCACAGAATTCGGCGCGGATGGCGCAGGAGCAGAAGGGTGAGCGCCTGTCGGTCATCGATCCGCCCTCGGCACCCGACAAGCCGGTGTCGCCCAACCGCCTGTTGCTGATCGGCGGCGGGATCGCCGGCGGCCTGGGCCTCGGTCTGGTCCTCGCTCTCGCGCTGGAGTTCCTGCTGCGCCCGATTCGCGGCGTCGGGCAGATCCAGAGCCTGGGGCTGGAACCGCTCGCGCTGGTGCCCACCTTCGTCCCCGATCTGCCGCCCGGCCAGAAGCCGCGCCGCCGCTTCTTCCGTTTGCCGACGCTGCGTCGGCGGCGTCGCCCCAATGCCGAGCCGCAGGGGGCGCTGTGATGACCGAGACCGCCATGACCAAGATCGCCAGCGACCTGCGCCCCGAAGCGCCGCTCCCCACCTTGCAGGAGGCGCGGCAGTTCGCCTGGTCCCCGGACGAGGCGAAGCAGCGCGGCATCTACGGCTTCGACAGCCGCGACGTCCGTTCGCGCCCGTTCAACATGCTCCGTTCGCGGCTGCTCAAGCTGCACCGGAACAAGGGTTGGCGGTTGTTCGGGATCGTCTCGGCGACCCCGGCGGTGGGCAAGTCGTTCGTCGCGACCAACCTGTCGGCGGCGCTGTCGCGCACCCCGGGGATCGACACGACGCTGGTCGACCTCGACCTGCGCCGCGGCTCGATCGCGACCAATTTCGGTCTGACCATCGAGCGCGGGATGCGCGACTTCCTCGAAGGCACGGTGCCGTCGCTCGGTGACCTGGCGGTGCACCCGGAAGGCGAGCGGCTGGTAATCCTGCCGACCGATAACGCCCCGGCGCGTTCGGCGGAGCTACTGTCCTCCCCGCGGATGGATGCGATGGTCGCCGCGATGCGCGCGCGCCCGACGCACAGCATCTTCCTGTGCGACCTGCCGCCGGTGTTCGCCAACGACGATGCGACGATCGTGACGACCAAGCTCGATGCGTTCATCCTGATCGTCGAGGAAGGCCGCACCACGCGCAAGCAGATCCAGGACGCGCTGCACGTGCTCGACCAGGCGCCGTGCGCGGGCGTCGTGCTCAATCGCTTCGACGGCGGCCTGCTGACCGACAATTACGGCTACGGCTACGGCGCGGGCTACAGCGACTATTACAACAAGTGACCGCAAGGACGGGCGCGCCGTCGCGGCGCCCGTCCTGCCTAGCGCAGCACCTTCTCGGCATCGACCAGCCGCACATCGTGCATCTGGTTGAGATACGCTTCGTAATAGCCCTTGTGCGACGCCCCGACGATCGCGAGCAGGCGGGTTCCCGGATGCAGCGCCAGCACGTCGCGGATGTTGGCGACCATCCGCAGATTGCGCGTCTCCCAATAACCCAGATACCCACGCCCGAACCGCTGCGGCGACGGCTCCAGGAACGTCGCACCGAAATCGCTGCGATAGGCAAGCTCCTGCGCGCGGGCTGAGTTATAAGCCCGGTACATCGCCAGCACCCCGCCGGGCTGCACCACGCCAGCGTCCAGCGGCTTCGTGAACGCCTCTCGCTCGTGCATCGCGGCATTGTCCCAGACCCGCATGATGGCATCTTCAAAGCCGGGGGGACTCGGTGCATCGGCGCTGTGATCGTCGACGCCGTAAACCCGTTCGAGCCCCAGCCGCACCGCCAGCGCGACTCCCACCCATTCGGTTTCGCCCGGACGCCCCCAGCGTCGCGCGAGTTCGGCGAGCATCGCGGCATCGAGCCCGTCGCCTACGCGGCGCTCGGCCTCCGGCAGCCGCCGCCATTGCACCAGCGCCGAGGCGGGCTCGCCTGCGGCGAGGAACAGTGCCGCCAGCCGCCGTCGCTGTGCCGCGCTCGGCGCGGTCGGCCAGGTCGCCAACATCTGCGTCACCGCCACGTTGGCCGCGGGAACATCCAGCCCCAGCGCCTTGCCCGCCGCCGACGGATCGGGGCAGTAGGTCGCGATGCTGTCGGCGTAACGCGACGGATAGCGCCGCATCGTATCGCACAGCAATCCCGACAGGTCTTCGGTCGCGATCGCCTCGGGCTTCCATGCCGCCAGGCGGTCGAGCAATGGCGTCAGTGCTTCGCGTTGCAGCGTCTTGAACGCGGAAAGGTGCGGGCTGCCCAGCACCAGCACCTGATTGAGCGGCCCCGGTGGCGGTCCCTTCAGCCGATCGGGTCGGAAGCTGGGCACATATTCCTGTGCGGTTGCCGCCACCGACAGGCCGCCCGCCGCCAGCGCCGCCACGCTGCGCACCAATGTCTTGCCGATCCGCATTTTACCCCCCGATGCATGACGGGTGTATTATGCAGATCATACGCTTCGCGACAAGCCGTCGTTGCAGACAGGGCCAGCGAAACCGCCGGCCCTGTCGACCACCGTTACTTCTTCGCCGCACCCGCCGCCGGGGTCGCCTTCGCGACCGGCGCATAGCCGGGCTGATACTCAATCTTCGCGGTCGAACGCAGTTGCTTCACGTCCGCCGCCAGACTGTTGCGGGTGTTCTGCTGGCGCAGTGCCGCCATCGCGGCCTTCCGCATGTCGTCCTGCGACATCTGCACCGGCTCGCGGCCCACGATGATGTTGGCGTAGAGCTTGCCGTTGGCCGGCAACACGAACGGCTCGGTCGTGGGCAACGCGAAGATGCGCTTCAGCGCCTCGGCAGGTACGCTGGCGGTGTCGAGACGGCCGCTGGTGCGCGTGAACGGGATCTTCAGTCGCGTCAGCGTCGCCGCCACCGCGTCGAGCGAATGCGCGTCGGCCAGCGGCGCCAGCGCCTTGGGATCGGACGGCGCGTCGATCGCGATCTGCTGCAACGACAGGATCTGCCGCTGCCCGAACTGATACGGGTTCTGCGCGATGAAGGCATCGACCGCGGCCTGATCGGGCAGTTTCTGGCTGCCTGCCTGGCGCTCGGCATTCATCGCGATCAGCAGTTCGTCGGTCAGGCGGCGCTGGCGGCTCAGGAATTCGGGCGACTTGTCGACGCCGTTCTTGCGCGCCGCCTGTGCCAGCAGGCGCCGGTCGATCAGGCCCTGCAGGAGTTGCTGGCGCGCCACCTTCTGATCCGCGCTGGGCGGCACGTTGGCCATCTGCAACTCGCCGTTCAGCTCCCCGGCGGAAATCTCTTCGCCGTTCACGACCGCGACGCTCTGTCCGGTCGGCTTGCGATCACATGCGGCGGTGACCAGCGACAGGGCGGTCACGGCCAGCAATGCACCACGCTTCAACATCTCAAGTCCCCCAGGGTCATTTCGACACAGTGCCGTTACTAGCACCAGCCGGACAAATCCTGTAGTGCCTCACGGCGGTAATTGGGAACCTTCTATGGAAACGGTCTACGATTGGGTCACGCTGGCCATCTTCGCCGGCCTTGTCGTGCTGTTTCTACAGCGTTCGATGGCGGACGATCATCAGGATTCGATGATCGCCTATCTCGCCGGCGCGGCGATGTGTGCGCTGGCCAATTACCTCGGCAACGAAGGACATGACCTGCTGGCCAGCCTGTTGATCGTCGCCAATCTCGCCTTCATCCTGCTGGTGCTGAAGCCGATCGAGCTACCCCGCCGCTCCTGACTCGCGGCGGCGCGCTCAGCGCGCGTCGATGTCCAGGAAGCGCCGGACGTCGCTGGGTACCGAGGCGAACATCGCCTGGACGAATCGGGTGAGCGCCGCCATCCCGGCCTCGCGATCGGGGGTCAGTGCCGAGACGCGCACCAACACCGCATCGGGCACGTCACCCTTCAGATTGGCGCGTGCCACCGACCAGCGTTGCCGCGCCCAGGTCAGCGGCATATCCTCGCCGACGCGCGTCCAATAGAGCAATTGCTCGGTGCGATCGTCCGCGCTCGCGGTGATGGCGGTCGCCTCCAGCCGGCTGCCTGGCAGCGATATCGGCAGCACGCTGCGTTCCATCAGCGTGAACCCGCTCGCCGGATAGCAATATTCGGGGCGATGCACCTGCAACACGCCGGTCTGCCCGCCGCTCTGCGCCATCAGCAACATGATCGGCAACGCATCCGCAGCGACATAGACCCGCGTCAGAAGCTGCGAATAGAGCGCGTCCTTGAGCTGATCGGCGGGCGGCACGACCAGCCCGCTCTTGGAATAGAATTCCCACTGATCGATCTTTCGCGGAATCAGCTTGTCGAGCTTGCGCTGGCCCAGAAGGTCGATGTGATGGCGCGGCACGCGCGCCACCGCCGTCCCCGCGGTCAACAGGAACGCGCCCCCCAGGATCGCCTGGCGTCGGTTCAGCGACACGCCGTCGTCGGGCCGATCAATCGTCGTCATGGCCGTTCCCCAAGGCGCGCCGCAGCGGCGCCGCCAGCGCGTCCAGCGCGAAGATCGTGAGCACGGAAATCAGGAACATCACCAGCCCGGCGAAATCGTGCGCAAATCCCTGCGCGGCCGCATCGCCGAAATAGTAGGTGATGAGGATCAGCAGGATCACGCGGACGAAATTGGCGAACACCGCGATCGGAATGATCGTCAGCATCAACAGCACGCTGTAGCGCCAGTTGGCGTGATGCCGGACGTAGATGTAGAAAAGGCAGATGGCGGTCAGGCTGATGATCGAATTCAGCCCCGCGCAGGCCGCGGCGACCAGCAGGTCATATTGCGCGATCTGGATCGACACGCCCGAGCTGCCGATCGGATAGCCGAGCGCATAGAGCAGGTTCACCGCCTGTTCGGAGATCGCGATCTTGATCGGCTGCGTGATGATCGCCACCGCCTGATCGGGGGGCGGGAAGACGAAGCCGAGGTAGAACAGCGGGAACCACAATTCGCGCAGCACCGGCCCGCCGAAGAGCAGATAGCCCGCGCCCAGCAGCGCGCCGTAGAAGGCGAAGCCTTCGATCTCGATGATCCCGGTGATATGGGCGACCAGATAGGCGAGCAGGCACAAGGCGACGAACCCGCCGCCCAGCAGCACGTTGCCCGGCGTGCGCAACCGCAACGCCTTGGGCACCTCGCGCCACATCAACCACAGGCCGGTCGCCAGCACCAGCGGACCATGCCCGCCCTGTTCGGTCGACCAACTGACCCGCGCGACGGTGAGCATCGTCGGGATGCCCAACGCGATCATCCCCGCGATCAGCAGCCAGGCAGCCCCGGACAGCGACGGCCAGCGCAACGTCACCGCGCGGCGTGGTGCCGGCTTGTGGTCCGCGCCCTCCCATGTTCCGACGGCTTCGTTGTTCACCTTGTCTGCTTCCGACGCGCGGGCACAATCCTGGCTGGCACCGGCGCCCCTTCCGGCCGCGACCTTCTAGACATTCCGCCCCCCCGCTGCAACCGACGCGACATCCCGCCCCGAGACGCGTCGCTATGAAGCGTCGTTCCTCAAGGACCGGTAAACTGTTGCGGTGGCATGGCGGATCGCCGCTGCCCGGCCTAAAGGCGGAGCGACAGCATCGGGGCAATGACGGGGACGGCGGCAATGGAGGTGATCGCGACGATCGTGGCGGCAGCGCTCGCTGCGCCGCTCGCGCTATTGACCGCGGCCTTCGCCGTCGAGGTGATCGCCGGGCTCCGCTCGATGCGCGCGCCGATGATGCCGGAGACCGACACCAGCACCGTGATCGTCATGCCCGCCAATGACGAAGCCGCGGTCATCACGCGCACGCTCACCCTGCTCGCCGCCGAACTGCCCGACCGCTTTCGCGTGCTGGTGGTCGCGGACAATTGCACCGACGATACCGCCGACCTCGCCGAACAGGCCGGCGCCGATGTGTTGCGTCGCAATGACCCCAGCCGTCGCGGCAAGGGTTTCGCGCTGGCGCACGCCCGCGACCATCTCGCCACGCAAGGCGAACCCTGCGCCGTCGTCGTGGTGCTGGACGCCGATTGCACGATCGATCGCGCCTCGCTGGCCACGCTGGCCGCCACCGCCCGCCAAGGCCCCGCGCAAGCCAGCTACCTGATGCAGCCCGAGCGTGACGCCGCACCGATGGTGCAGGTGTCGAACTTCGCCTTCGCGATCAAGAATCTGGTGCGTCAGCGCGGGTTGCAGCGGCTGGCAGGGCGCGTCAATCTGACCGGCACCGGCATGGCGTTCCCCTGGCCGGTGTTCCGCGACGCGCCGCTTGCCACCGACGACATCGTCGAGGATCTGGCGCTCGGGCTCGAACTCGCGCAGCGCGGCACCCCGCCCCATTTCGCTGCACAGGCGACGGTATGGAGCGCGGCGAGCAGCGCGGAGGGCACGCTCAAGCAGCGCACCCGCTGGGAGGGTGGGTTCCTCGCCACCTCGAAGCGTCACGCGCTTCCCACGATCGCCGCCGGCATGCGCACCGGGAATTGGCGCATGGTCTGGGCGGGGCTCAGCCTCGCCGTGCCCCCGCTGACGTTGCTGCTGCTGCTGGATGTCGCGGGGCTGGGCGCGCTCGCCGTGCTGGCGCTAATCGGTGCGGCGGCGTGGCCCGCGCTGCTGCTCGGCGCATTGCTGCTGCTCGCGCTGGCCGCGTTGGTGGCGGCATGGGCGCGAGTCGGACGGCCGTTCCTGTCTGGCGCGGCGGCGATAAGACTGCCGCTCTACATCCTCTGGAAAATCCCGCTCTACCTGGGACTTGCCCGCAAGCGGCCGACCGACTGGCTGCGCGCCGGGCGCTAGTTGATCGCGCTTGATCCGGGGTGCGTAACAATGTTTGCGCAAGGCGTAACGCCTCCTTAGTAGCCGAAGGCTAACGTTTTGCATGCGACGCCCACCGGCGCTCGCGCGCAGGCGACAAACAGGGGATCAGGGCCGGATGGCGCGGAATTATCAGTCACGTAAGCGTATCCTCGTGACCGGCGGCGCCGGCTTCCTCGGCTCGCACCTGATCGATCGCCTGCTGGAGCGCGGCGACGAGGTGGTGTGCGTCGACAATCTGTTCACCGGCACCAAGCGCAACATCGAGCATCTGCACAGCAACCCGCGCTTCGAGTTCATGCGCCACGACGTGTGCTTCCCGCTCTATGTCGAGGTCGACGAGATTTACAATCTCGCCTGCCCCGCCTCGCCGATCCATTACCAGCACGATCCGGTCCAGACGACCAAGACCAGCGTGATCGGCGCGATCAACATGCTCGGGCTGGCGAAGCGGCTGAAGTGCAAGATCTTCCAGGCCTCGACCAGCGAGGTCTATGGCGATCCGCACGTCCACCCGCAGACCGAGGATTATTGGGGCAACGTCAACCCGATCGGCATCCGTTCCTGCTATGACGAGGGCAAGCGCTGCGCCGAGACGTTGTTCTTCGACTACCACCGGCAGCTCGGGCTGGAGGTGAAGGTCGCGCGCATCTTCAACACCTACGGCCCGCGGATGCACCCCGCCGATGGGCGCGTCGTCTCCAATTTCATCATGCAGGCGCTCAAGGACGAGCCGATCACGCTGTACGGCGACGGATCGCAGACGCGCAGCTTCTGCTACCGCGACGATCTGGTCGAGGGCTTCCTGCGGCTGATGGACACCGCGCCCGACTTCGCCGGGCCGGTCAACATCGGCAATCCCAACGAATTCACGATCCGCGAGCTTGCCGAGCTGGTGATCGAGCTGACCGGCTCGCGCTCGACGCTCGACTATCGCCCGCTGCCGCAGGACGATCCGATGCAGCGCCAGCCTAACATCACTGTCGCGCGCGACAAGCTCGGCTGGGAACCCAAGGTGCAGCTCCGCGAGGGGCTGGAGCGGACGATCGACTATTTCCGCGACTTCGTGAGCTGACGATCTCGCGGCGCGGCGGCTGCGTTACGCCTGCCGCTGCGCCGCGATCACCTCCGCCAGGAAATCGCGATATTGCGCCGCCACCCGCGGCCACGCGAAATTGGCCGCTCGCGCCACCCCGCGCGGCACCAACGTCTCGCGCGCCGCCATCGCCTCGGTAAGCGCACGCGCGACCGCTGCCGGATCAGATGTATCGAGCAGCACCGCATCGTCGCCGACGATCCAGCGCAACCGCGCCGAGTCATGCCCCACCACCGGCGCGCCGCACCCCAGCGCCTCGATGTAGACGTTGCCGAACGATTCCTCCTTCGACAGGTGCAGGAACACATCGGCCGAGCGATAGAGCGCCGGCATCTCGGTCGCCGCCACCGTCAGACGGCGGAAGCGGCCGGGCAGCAATTCGGCGGCCAGCTTGTCGATGGCGTCGCGGTCCGGTCCGTCGCCCGCCACGACCAGTTGCGCATCGGGCAAGTGGCTGACCGCGCGCACGCCGTCGGCGACGCGTTTCGACGGGATCAAGGCGCTGACCATCAGCACGATCGGCCCCTGCTCGGGCAGCCCCAGTCGCGCGCGCTCGGCTGTGCCCGGCGTAAAACGCATCGCATCGATGCCGTTGGGGATCAGCGCGCAGCGCCAGCGGTCACGATTGTGCTCCAAATAATCGGGGTTGGTGCACACCAGTCCCTCGCAGCCGAAGGTGCGGAACTCCGAATCGTTCGAAACCGCCGGCCATTCGCCATTCTGCGTGACGAACACATGCGGGGGGCGCCGCCCGCCAAGCACCGGGCGGCGCAGCACCCAGTTGGTGAAGGGGAAGGAACAGGTGATCGTCACGTCGTGATCGGCCGGGCGATAGGCGCGCAGCAAGCCGGGCGCGAACGTCGCCTCCTCCCACCCGGTGTCGCTGCGCAGCGCGGGCAGGCGCGGCAGATGCTCCAGCCGCTCGCGCCGCACCGATCCGGCGTGGAGGAAGCGATACGGCGTGCCCGCGCGCGCGTCGCCCGATCCGATCACCGTCACGTCCTCGCCCGCGCGCGCCAGTTCGGTGGCCAGCGACAGCAAGGCGATCTCCGCGCCGCGTTCGAAGCGATGGAAGCCGGGCAGCGCAAACAATATCCGCATGGTCATGTCCTTATTCCGCCGCGCACGCTTCGCCGATCCATCGAATTTAATCTGTGCGATGCTAGAGACCGTCGCGGTGGATCAATCCGGCTTGATTCGCAACGCTCACTGGACGACCGCTGCGGCTGCATGACCTTCCCTTTCTCCCGCACGCCGACCCGGATCGGCATCGTCGCAACGGGGCGGGCGGTCGCTCGCGCGCGGCACCACTTACCGGCGATCACCTGCAAATGACCGATCCGCGCATCGCCTATGTCGTCAGCCAATATCCGGCCTCGTCGCACACCTTCATCCGCCGGGAGGTCGACAGCCTGCGCCGCCACGGCGTCGACATCCGCACCTATAGCATCCGCCGCCCCTCCGCCGCCGAACTCAAGGCCCCCGCCGACAAGGCATCCTTCGCCGAGACGCGTTTCGTGCTGCCGATGGCGGCGGGAACGTTGCTCAGGGCGCATCTGCGCGCCGTGACGACGCGGCCCGGTGCGTGGTTCGCGCTGCTCCGGCTCGCGCTGCGGCATCGCGCGCCGGGCGCGAAGGCGATGCTATGGTCGCTGTTCCACTTCGCGGAGGCGGTGGTGCTCGCGGCGATGCTGCGCGAGGACGGCGTCACCCACGTCCACAATCATTTCGCCAATGCCGGCGCGACGGTCGGGATGCTCGCCGCGCGCTTCGCCGGGCTGCCGTGGAGCCTGACGCTGCATGGCATCTCCGAAACCGACTATCCCGCCGGGCTGACGCTGGGCGCCAAGCTGGAGGCGGCGAGCTTCGCCGCCTGCGTCTCGTGGTTCGGGCGCGCGCAGGCGATGCGCGTCACCGCGCCGGCGCAGTGGCACAAGTTCGCCACCGTGCGCTGCGGCCTCGATCTGCCGACGCTCCCCGCCGCGCCGCCGCGCACCGGCGCCCGGCGCGAGATCGTCTGCGTCGCCCGGCTCTCCGCCGAAAAGGGCCACCTCGGTCTGCTCGAGGCGATCGCGCCGCTCGACGTCAATCTGACCCTCGTCGGGGACGGGCCGATGCTGGCCGAGATCCAGAACGCCGTGGCGGCTGCCGGGCTCACCGACCGGGTCCGCTTCGTCGGCCGCCTCGACGAGGCCGCGACATTGGCGGCAATCGCGCGCGCCGATCTGCTGGTCCTGCCCAGCTTCATGGAGGGGCTGCCGATCGTGTTGATGGAGGCGATGGCGATCGGCGTGCCGGTGATCGGCAGCCGCGTGGCCGGCGTGCCCGAACTGATCGAGGACGGGGTCGAGGGATTGTTGTTTCGCCCCGGCGACTGGCTCGATCTGCGCCGCGCGATCGCGCGCATCCGCGACGAGCCCGAACTCGGCGATCGACTGATGGCCGCCGCGCGTGCGAAGGTCGCGAGTGAATTCGATATCGCCACCGCGGTGCTGCCGCTCGCGCGCTGGTTCGGCAAGGATTGAGAGATGCTGTTCGACCATTTCGACCAAGTCCGCATCATCAACCTGAAATATCGCGCCGATCGCCGGGCGGAGATGATCGCGGAACTGCGCCGGATCGGTGCCGAGGCCGATCCCCGCGTCGCGTTCTTCGAGGCGTGCCGCTTCGACGATCCCGGCACCTTCAGCTCGATCGGCGCGCGCGGCTGCTATCACAGCCATCTCGACATCCTCGACGCCGCCGCGGCTGACGGCGCCAGCGTGCTGATCCTCGAGGACGATGCCGATTTCACCGCCGCCGCGCGCGACACGGTGCTGCCCGCCGACTGCCAGCTCTTCTACGGCGGCTATCACGCGGCCCGTCCCGACGACCTGCAACGAAGCGACATCATCGGGTCGCATTGCATGGGATTCCGCGCGGACATCGTTCCCGCGCTGGCCGCCTATCTGCGCGGGCTGCTCGCGCTCGACGATCATCCGACGATCGACGGCGCCTATGTCTGGTACCGCCGCGCGCATCCGGAGGTCGTGACGCATTTCGCGGTGCCCCCGATCGCCGACCAGCGGCCCTCGCGCACCGACATCGCCGATCTGCGCTTCTTCGACCGCTGGCCGATCCTGCGCGACGCCGCGCAATGGGCGCGCCGCGTCAAGCGGCAACTGGCCCGGCGCGGCGTCACTGCCGCGCGATAGGGCCCCGCCGACCCGCCGCGGCTGAATCGCCCATGTTTACCGGCCCGTAACCACGCCGCTTCACCCCGCCCTAACCACCGCAGGGTAGAAAGAGCCATCCCGACCGGACGCACGTCCGGCCACTCCGGGCATGGAGCTTTCTGATGAAGTCGCTGCTGCGTCATGCGGCACCGGGCACGCTGGCGCGTCGCACCGGCCGATCCCTCGCGCAACTCGCCGGCGCGCTGGCGCTTGCGTCATGCGGCGGCGGCGGTGGTGGCGGCAACGAGGCAACCGCGCCCGTCGCGGCGGCGCCGGCCGCGACCGTGCCCACCCCGACGCCGACCCCCGCGCCCACCCCTACACCCAGCGCCTCGCCGGTCGCCGCGACCCCGGGCAGCCTGTCGGTCACCGACGGCTATCCCGAGATCCCAAGCAATTTCGACGTGAATTCGGAGCTGGTTCCGTCGTGGGGCACCGGCGAGATCGCGCAGACCTCCAAGCCCGACAACGTCGGCGCGTTCCGTTTCATCTGCAATCCCAGCCACGAGCTGCGCGACGATCCGGTCGTCTTCCCCGGCCAGGCGGGGCGTTCGCACCTGCATCAGTTCTTCGGCAACACGCTCGCCAACGCCAATTCGACCTATGAGAGCCTGCGCACCACCGGCCAGAGCACCTGCAACAGCCCGCTGAACCGCAGCGCGTACTGGATACCGGCGATGCTGAACGGCAAGGGCGGGGTCGTCCGGCCGGACTATATCACCATCTACTACAAGCGCTTTCCGCAGGATGATCCCGAGTGCACGCGCATGGGCAAGGCGTGCGTCGATCTGCCACGCGGCCTGCGCTACGTCTTCGGCTTCAACATGGCGGACATGTCGGCCAAGTTCGATGCCGGCTGGTTCAACTGCCAGGGTCCGACCGCCAAGTCCGACCATTACAAGGACATCGTCGACGCGGCGAAGAACTGCCCGGTCGGCAATCAGCTGGGTGCCGTCCTCGCCGCTCCCAATTGCTGGGACGGCAAGAACCTCGACAGCCCCGATCACCGCTCGCACATGGCCTATCCGGGCTTCGGCAACTGGGGCTATCTGAAGTGCCCGGACACGCACCCCTATATCACGCCGGGCCTGTCGATGGCGGCCTGGTACACCGTGGACGAGGATCTCGACACGTCGGGCACGTGGGACGGAACGCCGAAGGGCTGGCACCTGGCGTCGGACGAGATGCCCGGTATGCCGATGATGCGCCCGGGCAGCACGCTTCATGCCGACTGGTTCGGGGCGTGGGACGATTCGGTGATGCGGACGTGGATGGCGAATTGCATCAACAAGCAGCTTAGCTGCAACGGCGGCGACCTGGGCAATGGCAAGCAGATGAAGACGTTCAGCGGCTTCACCTGGACCGCGAAGCCCCACGTCGTGCCGGTCAAGGGCTGAGCGATGAACGACGCTCCCCGCGTGCGTCGTGGCCGACGACGTCAGATCACCAGGACAGCGATCACCATCCAGAGCAGCGTCGCCATGGTCAGCCCGACCAACACGCCACGCGCCGCGGACGATGGATCGACGACGTCGGCGACGAATGGCCCGATCAATCCGAAGCGGTCGAAGACCAACGGCACGCCGCTGGCGGCAAATTGTTCCGTCCGATCGAAGCGCACCTACCCCTCCATTTACCATGGGTGCCGTGCGTCCGTCCCGGAACGGCACAGAAAACTTTCAGTGCGGTGAACGTATTCCGTCGATGTTGTTTCCGCGGGCGCAAAATGGGGCGCGCATTAACCCGCTGGTAGCTCTGCGACGACTAACTCCTTGACGCTCAGTGAAAGGTGCGGCGATGCTCATTCCGGCAATATTGCTACCCGGTGATTCCGACGATCGCCGCTCGGCCGAGCGGCAGACGATCAATCAACCCTCCACGCTGCGTGACGAACGCGCGCGGGCGACCGACGTCTATGTGCGCGACCTGTCCGAAACCGGGTTCAGCGTCGCGACCGACTCCCGGCTGGAACTCGGCAGCGAGGTGACGATCGGCCTTCCGGGTCGCGGGCGCGCCAGCGCGCGGGTCGTGCGCCAGGTACCCGGCGGCTATGGGTGCGAATTCGTCGAGGCGCTCGGCCGCGCCGAAGTGATGCAGGCGTTCCGCGGCGGCACCGTCATCCACATGACGAGCAGCGCGCCGATCACCGCGCCGCTCTCCGAGCCCGAGATCGAGCGCTTCCCGGGCGCGGTGCGACTCGGCGTGATCGTCGGGGGCTCGGTACTGTTGTGGGCCGGGGTGGCCAAGGCGATCGCCGCGCTGCTATGACGGTGTGACCGTCGGCGGGGCCGGGCCCGCGCCTCGTGGTCAATCAACGACGATCGAGGCGGAGAAGTAGTTGTTATTGCCCGAGCCTTCTCGCGCGCCCCGCCCGCGCCCGCTCCTGACGAACCTGCAATATGTGCGCGCCGTCGCGGCCTATCTGGTCGTGCTCTATCACGCGCGGCTGCTGACCTCGCTCGGCCAATCGCTGCCGCTGGAATTCGGGCGGGCCGGCGTCGACATCTTCTTCGTGATCAGCGGCTTCATCATCCAGCACGTCGCGGCGCGAGACGACGTCGGGCGGCCGGGCGCGTTCATGGTGAAGCGGCTGATCCGCATCGCTCCGCTTTATTGGCTGTTGACGCTGCTGATCGGGCTTGGCGGTCCGCTCATCCCGGCGCTCGCCAGCAAGGCCGGCATCCCGGATGCCGACCTGGTCGTGCGCTCCCTGTTCTTCGTGCCGTACTTCGACGGGGTCGGTGAGATCCATCCGGTGTTGTTCGTCGGATGGACGCTGAACTACGAAATGTTCTTCTACGTGCTGTTCGCCGCAGGGCTCATGATCCGGGGCACGTTGGTGCGACTGATCGTGCTGAGCATGGTGTTGCTGGCGCTGGTGGCGATCGGCTTCGTCGTCGATCCGCGCAGCGCGCCGGGCATCACCTACACCAATCCGTTGCTGCTCGAATTCGGGGCCGGATTGTGGCTGCACAGCCTCTGGCAGCGCGCGCTCCACCAGCACGTCGGGGCTCGAGGCCGGTTGGCCGCGAAGCTCGTCATGACGGGCGCCGCGCTGGCGCTCGTGAGCGGCGGCATTCTGTGGCCGACGCTCCCCGATCCCGTGAAATGGGGCCTGCCCGCCTTTGCGATCGTGGCAGCGGCGTTGATGCTGGAGCGTCAGGATGGGGTTGCCCGCCACCCCCTGCTCCTTCTGCTGGGCGAGGCGAGCTATGCCATTTATCTGATCCATCCGTTCGCGATCAAAGCGATGTCGCTGCTCGGCGCCCGCTTCTTTCGCGACGCATCATTAGCCATGCAGGCGCTTCTGTTCGTCGCGACCGTGCTGATCGTCGGCGCAGCCGGCGTCGCTCTCCACCTGTGGGTGGAGAAGCCACTCGTGGGGGCATTGCGTCGGCAGTTCGTCCGGCGTCGCCCCGTCCCGTCGGAACCGCGACTGTCCGCCTGAACGGTTTAGCTTGCCGATGCGCGTCCCCGGGAAATCACGTTAGGGGAGTGATGGAATACGGGTCCGGGTTCAGCGACGCCGCAGGTCGCCGATCAGGAAGGCGCGGACGGCCCGCTGCGATCCGGCGGCGGAGAGATGCCCGTTGTCGGCATAAAGCCATGTCGATCCCGTGCGATAGAGACAGAGGCCATTCGAACACAGGCTCGGCAACGGATCGATATACTCCGCCCCGGCCGCCTCCTGCCGTACCGCCGCAGTCACGCCCGGTTCGATGCGCGGCACGATCTTTCCGATGGGGCGGGCCGCCTGCCCGGACAGATAATCGAATGCCTGCGGCGTGACGCCGAACATCGGCGATTGCCCGATCACGGTCACCCGAACGCCTAGCCGCTGCAACGTCGCGATCGTTTGATGAAGTTGAGTGAGGGTGCGCCGGGGCACCTCTTCCCAACGCGCCGCCAGCACCACCTGCGTGATACCGAACCGCCGGATGAGCGCCGGAACACGCGCGTTCGAGTGCGAACACCCGACCCGCGCCGCCGAAAAGTAAGCGAAAATCGGCGGACAGCCCGCGAACGTATATTGCAGCACATCGCGGTCCAGCACCGTCTGCTCGGCGATCAATCCCGGCATGTAATGCGCCGCGTGGCTGTCACCCCACAACAGGATGCGCCCGCCGCGTCCGTGCGCCCGTGTGCAACGCTCGGCATCCCACGGGATCGGGCGAGAGGGGTCCTCGTTGAAGCACGCGGCCCCGCCCCATTGCTCCTGCCCGGTGATCGCCGCCGGATGATAGCCGGGAAAGCGCTGCGGCCATCCCCCGGCTGCCGCGCCGGCAAGCCCGATACCGATCATCGCTGCCGAAACCGCGGCACCGACCGCGATCACCCGCCACTGCGCCGCGGGCACCGCCCGCAGGCGGTAGGCATAGCGACGCATCGGCTCCTCGACGAACCGCCACGACAACACAGCCAGTGCGATGCTGACGACCAGCATCGCCGCGCCCTCGATAAGGGTCGGCGGACGCATCAAGCGATATTGAAACAGCGCGACGATCGGCCAATGGACCAGATACAGCGAATAGGAGATGCGCCCGATCGCCCGCACAGGGCTGGTCGCGAGCAACCGGTTGACCAGCGGCGGCCTCCCCGCTCCGGTGCCGGCGAGGATCACCAGCACGGTGCCCACGCACGGGAATATGGCGTTCCAGCCAGGAAACGCCGACGTCTCGTCGAGCATGACCATGCTGCCTGCCACCATCGCCAGCCCGGCCGCCGCGATCGTTTCGCGGCCGAACGTGCTGTCGGTCGGCGCGGCGCTCGCCCGCGCGACCGCGGCGCCCAGCAGCAATTCCCACGCCCGCCCCGGCAACAGGAAATATCCGGCGGTCGGCGCGGCGAAGACCATCGCGATCGACACCGCCAGGCTGCCCGCCGCGACGACGAGGATCGCCGAGAGCCACCACTTCGGACGACGTCGGTGCAAAATCGCCAGCGCCGGCGGCGCGAGGAAGTAGAATTGCTCCTCCACCGCCAGCGACCAGCTATGCAGCAGCGGCCGGGTCTGTGCCGCGGCCTCGAAATAGCCCGACGAGCGCCAGAAGAAGATGTTCGATGAAAACGCGCCGATCGCGGTGACGCTTCGGAAATGCGCGATCAGATCCTCGGGGAGCAGCAGCCAGATCGCGGCGGCGGTGGTCACGACGACCGTGACCACCAGCGCAGGCATGATCCGGCAGATCCGCCGCACATAGAAGGCGCGCAGGCTGAAGTGCCCGGCGTCCACATCGGCCACGATGCTGCGCGCGATGACGAAGCCGGAAATGACGAAGAAGACGTCGACCCCGACGTAACCGCCGGACAGGATGGCAGCGCCGAAGTGGAACAGCACGATCGGCACGACGGCCAGCGCGCGCAAACCGTCGATATCGCTGCGATGACTCAAGCGCGCCCGTGCTCCTGTGGCGGGCGATACGGCAGCGCTGCAACGCAAACAAGCGCACGGGCGGCGCGGAACGCCCGATTCCGGGACAGCGAAAGCCTGTCACACATCACTTTTAGTTCAGCCCGCCTCACCCTGGCCACGGGTCGTCGCGCGAGAGGAACCTTTTTGATTAGCGCCATTTTAACCACCGCCGCGATGGATCGCCATGATCACGGGGTAAGGCGAAGAAAGTGTGACTTTCTTCCGGTTTTCATTTCCGTCGAATTGCTTTATTTGTTGCGATGCAGCGTGACGTCCAGGGAGCGAAGCCGTGCATGAAGCGACCGTGATGGTTGCGCCGGAACGGACCGGCGTAGCGAACGGCACCAGTGATTCCGCGAAGTGGCAGCGGCTGGACGATGTGGCCAGCCGTGTGCTCGACGTGACCCTTGCCGTCACCGCGCTGATCATCCTCGCCCCGTTGATGGCGATCGTGGCTGCCGTGATCTACATCCTCGATCCGGGTCCGGTGATCTTCGCGCACCAGCGCATCGGGCGCGGCGGGCGGTCGTTCCCGTGCCTGAAGTTCCGCAGCATGGTGGTCGACGCGGATGCGCGTCTGCGTCACCTGCTCGAAACCAGCCCGGAAGCGCGTGCCGAATGGGAACGCGATCACAAACTGCGTGACGATCCGCGCGTGATCGGTATCGGCCGCTTCCTGCGCAAGACCAGCCTCGACGAGCTGCCGCAGCTCTGGAACGTCGTGCGCGGCGACATGAGCCTGGTTGGCCCGCGACCGATCGTCGTCGGCGAGATCAGCCGCTACGGCCGCTATTTCGAACATTATTGCGCGGTGCGTCCGGGCATTACCGGGCTGTGGCAGGTCGGCGGCCGCAACGACGTCTCCTATCGTCGCCGTGTCGCCTATGACGTAACCTACAGCCGCGCGCGTTCCTGCGCGATGAACGTGAAGATCATCGCCTACACCGTGCCGAGCGTGTTGTTCCAGCGCGGTTCCTACTGATCCTCCACGCCGCGGCCTGACGATCGCGGCGTTCGTTCATCCACCGCGCAACTGAGAGCGGACCTGCTCCAAATGTGCCGTGGCGCGCTTCCGATCGGCATTGGCGAGCGTCAGCATCCGCTCGCTCAGCGCGTTCAGCTTGCGGGTCGCCAGCACCACCTCGCCATTCGCCTTGGCCGCCTCGGCCTTCAACAGCGTCAGCTCGTGGCTGGACGCCGCGGACGTGCGGTCAGCGCCACGCTGCTGCATCATGGCATAGGCCTGATCCATCTTCATCGACAGCACCGTGCGCTGCGACTCGTACAGGTCGCGCTGGGCACGCGCCTCGTCGATCTGCCGGATCACGAGGGTGCGACGCGCCGCCGAAGCCGCGCGATCGGCGGTCAGTTGCTGCTGCACGTCGGCCAGCACCGCGGCGACCTTCGGGTCCTTGCGACGGGCGAGTAGCGCAGGCGGAAAGGCGATCGCCTGCGCATCGTTCGCCTCGGCCTGCCACATCGCTTCCTGCGCCATCAGGCGATCGGTGGCGATCCCGGCGACCGGTTGCGGGGTTCTGGCCGTGCACGCGATCGCGGCGACAGCGGTAAGCGCGAACAACCCCGCAAAGCCGAACGCCCGGCGCAGCGCCGCCGAGACATCGTCTTCGATCGTCGAACGCCCGCTCGTCGCTTCCATGATCCCGCTGATCCTTAATCGTTGCGCTGGAATGGCATGTTAAGCGCCAGGGCTTAACAAGAAGTAAGCTACGTTACACCGCGGCGTGCGCTCATTGTTACGCTTCGACAACATTGTAATCGTTCGAACATTGATCGGGATTACTGTCGCAGCATTAACCTCGTCTTCAATCGATCCGCGTAGCTGCTGCCCATCCGCCACGACGGCGGCGACAGTTCAGATTCGGGCGGATCAGCGTGGCGACGAAGCGGTTACGGACACACCTTTTGCTGGCGACGGGGACGCTCGCTCTGGCGAGTTGCGGCGGCGGCAGTGGCGGTAGCGGCGGCGGCGGTACGTCCACGACCCCGGTCGTGGTCGTGACCGCCCCCACGCCTACCCCGACGCCAGCGGTCGGTTCGGGTAGCGCCGGACCGGGCGTCACGCCCACCCCGTCGCCGTCTCCGACGCCCACCTCCACCGACGGCGGGATCGTGATCGTCACGCCCACGCCTGCTCCGACGCCGACGCCGACACCCGTTCCCTCGCCGTCGCCGACGGCGCCGGTCAGCCCGTTCCCCGATCCGGTGGCGACGTCCACGCCGACGCCGACCCCAGCGCCGACGCCGACGCCGACCCCGGCGGTCGTCGTTCCCGCGCCGACCCCGACGCCAACCCCTGCGCCGGTGATGCAGCCGACCCCGACGCCGACCCCGGCCCCCGTGACGCAGCCGACGCCGACCCCCACCCCGGCGGTCGTCACGCCTGCGCCGACACCGACGCCCACCACCGCCATCGAGCTGCCGGAGAAATCCGCCCCCAGCGACGGATTCGCCTATCTCGCCGCGCGCGCCAGCGAGCTTGCGTCGTCGATCGTCGACGCCTTCTGGCGGTTCCTTGCGCTGTTCACCGCCAACGGCGGCAGCACGCCCTGGGCGAGCGGGCTCACCGCGTTCAACCAGCCGGTGACGACGGTCGACGGCGCCGCCGCGGTGCCGGTCGACGTCCTGCGCCTGGCACGCCAGGCATCGTTCGGCCCGACCCCGCAACTGGTGTCGCGCATCACCGAGCTGGGCATCCCCGGCTGGATCGACGAACAGTTCCGCGTCCGCGGCAGCACCTACACCGATCTCATCAAGTGGGTGCCCAACGATTATTGCTCCGATCGCACGATCGTGAACTGCTGGCAGAACAATTTCACGCGCGTGCCGGTCGCCGCGCGCTTCTATGCCGACGCCGCACTCGCACCGGACCAGCTGCGCCAGCGTGTCGCTTTCGCGCTGTCGCAGATCCTCGTCATCTCGGGCAATGGCGTGAACAGCACCCCGGGCATCGCTTCCTATCAGCAGGTGCTGCTCGACGGCGCGTTCGGCAATTACCGCGATCTGCTCGGCAAGGTGACGATGCACGGCGCGATGGGCTGGTACCTGTCGATGGCCGACAGCATCCGCAGCGCACCATCGGAGAATTACGCGCGCGAGATGCTGCAGCTCTTCACGATGGGGCCGATGCAACTGAATGCCGACGGCACGCCCGTGCTGGCCGGCAACGGCGCGTTCGTTCCCAATTACGGGCCGGACGACATCAAGGGCCTGTCGCGCGCACTCACCGGCTGGACCTATGCCAGAAGCGGCGGCCGGACCGACTGGACGGGCAACGACTTCTCGCAGCCGATGGTCGTGCGCCCGGTCAACTGGGCCTATGACACGCAGGCGAAATCGTTCCTGGGGGTTACCGTGCCCGCGGGCGCGTCGCAGGCCGACAGCGTGCGCATCGCGCTCGATGCCGCGTTCAACCATCCCAGCACGCCGCCGCGCCTCGCCAGGCTGCTGATCCAGAATCTCGTCAAATCGAATCCGTCACCCGCTTACGTCGCCCGGATCGGGACGGTGTTCGTCGACAATGGCAAGGGCGTGCGCGGCGACCTGAAGGCGGTGGTCCGCGCGATCCTGCTCGATCCCGAGGCGCGCGGTGACGAGCCGCGCGGCGGCGGGTTCGGCAAGGTCAAGGAACCGGTGCTGGTGATGATGGGGCTGGTCCGCGCGCTCGGATTGCAGACCGACGGCATCAGCATGACGATCCGCGACGCGGCGCTCGGCCAGCCGGTGTTCCAGGCCCCCTCGGTCTTCAACTTCTATCCGCCCGACTATCCGTTGCCGCGCAGCAACGGGCTGGTCAGCCCGGCGTCGAAATTGTTGTCGGCGGGCGGCACCGTCTCGCTCCAGAACCTCGTCTACGACTGGACGCTGAAGGGCGAGGCCAATCGCGGCGACTGGAATTTCAACAATTACCTCACCAACGCCAGCAGCTCGGCCAACACCGTGCCGCTGTGGGGCGGATGGGAAGCGATGGCGGGCGATCCCGACCGGCTGGTCGCGGTGGTCAACCTGCTGATGCTCAACAACACCGCCACCGATGCGCAGAAGCAGGCGCTGCGCAACGCTGCGGTGTCGATCACCAACGCCAATGCGCAGGTCCAGGCGCGCAAGCGCGCGCAGGCACTGCTCTACATCGCCGCCACCAGCCCCAACTTCCTCGTCGATCGCTGAGGATCACGTTTCATGACGCACATTTCCCGCCGCCATTTCCACCATATGGCGATGAGCGCCGGCGCGGCCGCCGCGCTCGGCATGTTCGGCCGCGGCGTCGCGTACGGCGCGCCCGGCAGCGGCTTTCGCGCGATGGTCGGCGTGTTCCTGTTCGGCGGCAACGACGGCTGGAACATGCTCGTCCCCACCGATAGCGCCGCCTATTCGGCCTATGTCAGCTCGCGCCAGACCGTTGCGCTGCCCCCGTCCGGCGTCGTGCCGCTGGCCGGCAGCGGCCTTGGGCTGCACAAGGCGATGGCCAGCCTCGCGCCGATCTGGGACAAGGGCGCGATGGCGCTGGTGCTCAACACCGGCACGCTCGCCACGCCGCTGACCAAGGCGACCTATCTCAGCCGGCCGGACCTGCGCCCGTCGAACCTGATGAGCCATTCCGACGAGCAGGAACATTGGCAGGGCTTGCGCGCGCAATCGGTCAATCGCGACGGCTTCATGGGCCGCCTCCACGATCGCATGGGCAGCAGCGGGGTGCCGCCGGTCATCTCGTTCGCGGGCAACAATGTCGCGCTGATCGGACAGCAGGCACAACCCCTGGTGCTCCCGTCGCGCGGTGTGCTGTCACGCTACGGCACCGGCAGCAGCGCGATCGACGCGGCCATCGGCAGCTTCGCGGGCGGTACCGGGCTCGACGACCTCACCGCCTCGACGGCCGACACGGTGCGCGACGCTTATGCCATGACCGCGGCGACCGGCGCGGTGCTGGGCGCCACCGGCAGCGTCGAGGCGTTCTTCGTCGACCCCGCCACCGGCGCCGCGCTGACCTCTGACGTGTCGCAACAGCTCAAGCGGGTCGCGCGGATGATCGAGGCGCGTTCGACCTTCGGGCATACGCGCCAGTCGTTCTTCGTCTCGCAGGGCGGGTACGACACGCACGATGCGCAGGTCACCTACGGCAACGTCGTCGCGGGGACGCACGCCAACCTGCTCGGCGATCTCGCGCTGGCGCTGGCGGCCTTTTACAAAGCGATGGAGGCGCTCGGGCTGCAGGACAACGTCACCGCTTTCACGATGAGCGATTTCGGGCGCACCTATCGCGGCAATGCGCAGCTCGGCTGTGATCATGCCTGGGGCAACAACCATCTGGTGATCGGCGGCGGCGTGACCGCCGGCGGCGTGTTCGGCCGCTATCCCGACCCCACGCTGGGCGGCGCGGACGATATCAGCAACGAAGGCCGGTTCCTGCCGACGACCTCGCAGGAGGAATATCTCGGCGCGATCCTGAAGTGGCATGGCGTCAGCGATGCCGATTTGCCTTATGTCGTCCCGAACTGGGCCACATGGTCGACCAACGGACGCGGCCCGATCGCGCTATACGGATAACGGTGCGAGCCGCGGCATTTGTCGCGGTGGCGCGCGTCTTCTATAAGACGGGCACTCGCTGGAGACCGATCGTGTATCGCCGCCTTTTCCTCGCCCTGTCGCTGCTCGGATGCGCCTCCGCGACTCCCGCGCAGCATGCGCAGCTACGCGCCGACGAGACGGTGTACGAATTGCGCGGGCCTGGCGAGGCGGCGACCGGCACGAGTAAGGTCTCGCACAACATCGGCAGCCAGCATGGCGATCAGGTTCGTCCCGAGCTGAGCGGCGACGTGGTGGAGATACCGCCGTCGATCCCGTCGCCGGTCAAGCCGGCGACATTGATCCAGCCGCTCGACGCGCCGCCCGGCACGGCGGCGCCCGACACGGTCGGCGCGTTCCGCTTCATGTGCGAACCCGGGCAGATCAGCTACGACGACCCGATCGTCTACCCGAATCAGCCGGGCAAGAGCCACCTGCACCAGTTCTTCGGCAACACCGCGGCGAATGCGAGCAGTACGTACCGCAGCTTGCGGACCACGGGCGACAGCACGTGCGTCAACATCCTCAATCGCTCGGCCTATTGGATGCCGGCGATGCTCGACGGCCGCGGCCATGTCGTGCGGCCCGATTACGTCACGGTCTATTACAAGCGCTTGCCCAGCAAGAGCGCCGAATGCCACCGCCAGGGCAAGGATTGCATCGCGCTGCCCCGCGGGCTGCGCTTCATCTTCGGTTACGACATGGTGACCGGCAAGACGCCGACCGGCGGCAGCTTCTTCAACTGCGACGGCCCCACCGCCAAGTCAGGCCATTACAAGACGATCACCGAGGCGGCGGCGAACTGCCCGCCCGGCAATCGCCTGGGCGCGATCGTCTTCGCGCCGGGGTGCTGGGACGGCCTGCGGCTCGACAGCCCCAATCACCGCGACCATATGGCCGATCCCAGCTATGGATCGTGGGGCTATCTGCGTTGCCCGTCGACGCACCCCTATGTGGTTCCGTCGTTCACGCTCGCCTCCTGGTACAGCGTCGACGCGCAGCGCGCCGACAGTTGGTATCTGTCCTCCGACGAGATGCCGGGCATGGAGCGGATGCCGGCGGGGTCGACCTTCCACGCCGACTGGTTCGGCGCCTGGGACGACGAGGTCATGGCGATGTGGACCGCGGACTGTCTCGAGGCGCTGAAGTCCTGCAACAGCGGCGTTCTGGGCGGGCTACGCATGATGAAGCCGCTTGCGCCGTTCGTCTGGAAGACGCCGCGCCGGCTCGTGCCGATCCCACCGCGGCCCGGCGCTGCGACGAGTGCGGGCAAGGCGGTGGCGACGCGCTAGCAATGTTCGTTCCGCCGGCCGCTCGTTTGCGGTAACGGCCCCCGACGCGGCGTGATTGGCCGCGACCAACACCATCATCGACGGATATCCACGGGTTCATGGCCGACACCTCTACGCTGCGTGCCCGGATGATGGCGCGGATCCACGTGCCCGAAGCGCTGTTGACCCGGCTCGGCTGGGCGACCCTGGGCTATATCCTGGTGCAGGGGATGCGGTTCGGCGCCAATCTGGTGCTGACGCGGTTGCTCGCGCCCGAGCTGTTCGGGATCATGATCCTGCTCACCTCGCTGCGCGTCGGGCTGGAATTGTTCACCGATATCGGCATCGGCCAGAACGTCATCAGCAGCCCCAACGCCACCGACCCGCGCTTCTACAACACCGCCTGGACGCTACAGGTCATTCGCGGCGTCGCGCTGGCGCTGATCGCGTTGCTGCTGCAACCCGTCATCAGCCATTTCTACGGCGACCCGACGCTCCACGAGATTCTGCCGTTCATGTCGCTCTTCCTGCTCATGACCGGCTTCGTCTCGATCGGACAGCCGCTCGCCGTGAAGCAGCTCGCGATCGATCGCACGTCGATGTTCGAGGTCGCCATCTGCTTCATCGGCAACATCTTCCTGATCGGTGCCGCATGGATCTGGCCCAACATCTGGGGCCTGCTCACCGGAAGCCTGCTGGCGTCCTTCACCGGGATCGTCCTGTCCTATTTCGTCAAGCCGGAGATCAAGCACCGGCTGCTGATCGACTGGGACTATGTGCGCGAGATCCTGGGCTTCGGCAAATGGGTGTTCGTCTCCTCGATCGTCTTCTTCCTCGCGCTCAACTTCGACCGGCTGATCCTCGCCAAATACGTCAGCTTCGCCGCGCTCGGCATCTACGGCATCGCACGCACGCTGTCGGACGTGTTCGCGCAGTTCAGCGTCAAGCTCGGCGCGGAGATCGTCTTCCCCAGCGTCGCCGCGGCCACGGTCCGCGGGGTCGAGCTGCAACGCAAGCTGGCGCACCGCCGGATGCAGTTTCAGGCGGCGACGATGGTCGCGATCGCCGGCGTCATCGCCTTGTCGGACTTCATCATCCGCATCTACGACGTGCGCTATCATGACGCGGCGCAACTGCTGCCCTGGGTGTCGGTGGCGGCGTGGCTGATGATCCTCAGCACGCTGAACGAAAATCTGATGCTCGGCCTGCGCAAGCCGCATTACAGCGCCTTCGGCAGCGCGGCGAAGCTGCTCGGGCTGGCGGTGCTGCTGCCGATCGGCCTGACGCGCTACGGCATCGCCGCCGCGGCGGTGGCGACGGTGCTGGCGGAACTGATGCGTTATGCCTGCCTGTCGGTCGGGCAGGCGCGGTTGAAGGTCACGTTCATCCGCCAGGACCTTCTGGCGACCATGGCGCTGATCGCGCTCGCCTATGCGATCCGCTGGGTCGCGTTCGAGATCGGGCTGACCGGTGCGCCCGGCGAGCTGTTCCGCATCACGATGTACCGCTGAGCGAGCCGTTATCCCGGACAATCCCGGGATAACGGGAAGGGTCGGTCAGGCGATCGGCCCGTAATAGCCGCGATACCATTCCGCGAACCGCTGCAACCCCTCGCGCAGCATCACCTTGGGTTGATAGCCGGTCAGCGCGTGCAGCTTCGACACGTCCGCATAGGTGGCGGTGACGTCGCCGGGCTGCATCGGGCGCATCACCTTCTCGGCCTTCTGCCCGATCGCGTCTTCCAGCGCCTCGATCATCTCCATCAGCCCGACCGGGTGGCTGTCACCGATGTTGAGGACGCGGTGCGCGCCCGCTTCGGGCGGATGGTCGAGCGCGCCCACGATCCCATCGACGATATCGTCGATATAGGTGAAGTCGCGCGCCATCTTGCCTTCACCGTACACCTCGATGGCCTCGCCGCGCATGATCTTCTGCGTGAACGAGAAATAGGCCATGTCCGGGCGCCCCCACGGGCCATAGACGGTGAAGAAACGCAAGCCCGTCTGCGGGAAGCCGTACAGCTTCGCATAGGACTGGCTCATCAGCTCGCACGCGCGCTTGGTCGCGGCGTAGAGCGAGACCGGGTCGACCGCCGCCTCGTCCTCGGTGAAGCCCTCGCCGCCCATCGGCTTGTCGCCATAGACCGAGCTGGAGCTGGCATAGACCAGATGCTCGAACCCCTCGGCGTGGCGGCACGCCTCCATGATCGACAGATGGCCCGCGAGGTTCGACCGCTCATAGGCGAACGGATTTTCGAGGCTGTAGCGGACCCCCGCCTGCGCGGCGAGGTGGACGACGCGGCGCACGCCTTCCTCGCGCACGATCTTGGCCATCGTCTCGGCATCGGCGATGTCGGCGCGGTGGAAGGCAAAGGTGTTGCGCCCCTGGAAGGTGGCGAGCCGCGCTTCCTTCAGCTTGGGATCGTAATAATCGTTGACGATATCGACGCCGATCACGCGCTCGCCGCGGTCGAGCAGGCGGTGCGCGACGGCATGGCCGATGAAGCCGGCAGTGCCGGTGACCAGGATCGGATCGGTGCGGCCGCTCATGCTGTCATCCCTCGGTTCGCGCCGGGGTCGGCGCCATTATGCTGCACCGCCTCCTAAAGATGCGAACCCGTAACGGCAACTCGCCCCGTCTCAGTCGCGCACCGACTCCGCGGGCTGCCATACGGCGTATGTCTTTCCACCCCATACCGAATCGATCACGCCCAGCGCCACGCCCAGCAGGCTGAGCAGCGCCGCGACGATCTTCTGCGCGATGCCGATCCGCAGCCGGTTGCCGACCGCCAACAGGATCACGCCGCTGCACGCCAGCGACAGAACCGCTCCGGCGCCCAACACCGCCACCGCCACCGGCAAGGCGAACAACCCAGCGCCCGCCAGCAGGAACGGCGTCACCCATTTCAGCATCCGGTGCGAGGCATAGCCGTAGAGCGCGGGCCACGGCAGCCGGCGCAGCTGCGGCCACAAGGCGCGATGGACGTTGATCGCTTGGCAGGCGATCCGCCGCTTGCGCACCAATTCCTCTTCGGCCTCGGTCGCACTGCGCTCATGGACCAACGCGTCCGACACGCTGATCAACCGCTTGTTCTGCGCCAGCACGACAAGGCTCAGATACAGATCGTCAATCAGATGCGGCGGCGGCGCGCGGTGCAGCTCGCGGCGCAGCACGAACATCGCACCGTCGACCCCGATCAGCCCCACCGTCTCGCTTTCGATCGCCTTGATCGCTTCCTCGGCCCGCCAATAGGCCGCGCCGGTTGCGGCCGCGGGGCTGTCGTCGGCATTGTCATAGTCCAGCCGTGCGCTGGTGCAGCCGACGCGCGGATCGGCGAAGGGGGCGACCAGCGGTGCGATCACGTCGACGTCGTGCAGTACGTTGGCGTCGGTAAACATCAGCAGCTCGGACGTCGAGCGCTGCACCAACTGGTTCATCCCGAACGTCTTGCCATTGCGCTCGTAGGAGATGACCAGATCGACGCGATCGGCGAACTCGCGCAGGATCTCGATCGTCCCGTCCTGCGGTCCGTCGGCGTAAACATGGATCGTGGCATTGCCATAGGCGTCGGCTGCTTCGATCAACCGCTCCAGACGGCGGCGGATCGATCGCGCCTCGTTATAGGCGGACATGCAGATCGCGAGCGACGGTCGCGCTGTCCCGTCATGAGACACGAAAGACACCGGACGTCGCCGAAAGAAGCGCAAGGTGAAAGGATAGATGACGAACGGATGCACCGCCAGCAACAGCAACAGCCCGGCAGCGATGGCGTACACCCAGATCATGCTCGCGTCTCGCCAGCCCCTTTATCACGCATGTCGGAGGGGGCAGCGGCCGTCGCTTGTCACCCCCTTGCCCTTTCTAAGAGCCATAGCGGGTAAAGATATTCCTGCAAGAAGGCGCGTGATCCCGGTATCGCCTTGGAAGATGGCTTGCATTTAAGGCGGCATCGCTTACCACGTCGCCACTTCGCACGTGCGGCAAAGACCCAGGGGAACCATCGATATGATCAGGCTGGCGATGATGCTGTCGGCAATGGCGCTGCTGACAGGCTGCGCCGGACGCGGCGGCGATCTGCCGCTGCAACCCGCCTCGGCGCTCGGGCGCGAACGGGCGACGCCGGTCGACGCCACCTACCAGCTCGGTGTCGGGGACCAGATCGCATTGACGGTCTATGGCGAGCCGGATCTGACGCGCACCTATGCGATCAACCCCAACGGCATGATCGACGTGCCGCTGGCCGGGTCGATCAAGGCGCAGGGGATGACGATCGACGCGCTCAGCGAACTGATCCGCACGCGGCTGGCCGATGGCTTCCTGCGCAATCCCAGCGTCACCGGCTCGATCGTGTCGTACCGCCCCTTCTACATCCTGGGTGAGGTCAACAAGCCCGGCCAATATCCGTACCAGACCGGCATGACGCTGGAAGGTGCGGTCGCGCTGGCGGGGGGCTACACCTATCGCGCGCAGAAGAACTACGTCTTCATCCGCCCCGAAACGGGTGGTGGCGAGACCAAGGTCGAGGCGACGCCGGAAATGGCGGTGCGCCCGGGTGACACGATCCGCTTCGCCGAGCGCTTCTTCTGATCTCGGCGATGATCCGCGTTTGCTCCGTTCCTGCCCGACCGTCGCTTCGGCATCGAACCGTCGTGTCGCGGTTGCTGGCGGCGGCGTCGTTGCTCGCCGCGGGCGCATCCGCCGCGCAGGCGCAGACAACGCGCTCGGTGCTCGACACCGGAATCCCCTTCGACCTGCCGCAGACCGATCGGGTGACG
This sequence comes from Sphingomonas phyllosphaerae, assembly GCF_036946485.1. GTDB lineage: Bacteria > Pseudomonadota > Alphaproteobacteria > Sphingomonadales > Sphingomonadaceae > Sphingomonas > Sphingomonas phyllosphaerae_E. Next base: position 1,153,598 of record NZ_JAQIJA010000005.1, on the reverse strand, counting down.
GTGCTCCAGCGCCCGCACCCCGAGATCGATGCGCTGGGCGTTCACGCCGGTGCCTTCCTGGTCTTCCCGCAGATCGAACTGGCCGCCAACGCGACCAACAACGTCTTCGGCGCCACCACCGACACCGATTCGGACGCCTTTGCGACGGTCGCGCCGCGGATCGACGCGCGCAGTGACTGGTCGCGGCACCAATTGTCGGCCCATGCCCGCGGCACCTTCCGCCGCTATCTCGATTATTCGATCAAGAACGAGAACGGCTACGACATCGGTGTCGAAAGCCGGCTCGACATCTTCGGCGAATCGAACGTGCGCGCCGCGGTGAATGCCGACCGCATCTACATCACCCAATTGTCGGGCGATTTCCCGCGCTTCGCCGCCGCTTCCGTGCCGCTCGACCGGCAGGTCGCGTCGCTGCGCGGCACCGCGGCGTTCAACCGGCTGCAGCTCATCGGTGACGTCAACGTCACGCGACTGGATTATAGCGACACGCGCGCGCTGGATGGCACGCTGATCGATCAGGATTATCTGGATCGTACCGCCACCCGGCTGACCGCGCGCGCCGAGTATAACATCTCGCCGGTCACGTCGCTGTTCGTGCAGGGCATCTACACGCTCCACGACTATAAGGTCGTCAACTTCGACTTCGACCGCAGCGGCGACGAGCTGCGCGTGATCGGGGGCGCGGCGTTCGATCTGACGCCGCTGATCCGCACGCGGCTGGGCGTCGGCTATCTGACGCGCCACTATGACACGACGGGCGTCGGAAATCTCAGCGGGCTCGCGCTCGATGCGCAGGTCGATTATCTGATCACCGAGCTGACCACGATCAGCCTGACCGCGCGCCGCGACGTCCGCGACGCGATCATCGTCGGCTCGCCCGGCTATGTCGCGACGCGGCTGACCGCGGAGGTCGATCACGAATTGTTGCGCAACCTGATCCTGATCGGCCGCGCCGACATGGAAAAGGACGATTTCTCGCGCATCGATCGCAACGACACGCTGTTCCATGTCGGGGCGAGTGCATTGTACACGCTCAACCGGTCGATGGTGCTGACGCCGTCGATCGACTATTCCAATCGCGACAGCAGCGGCGCGCAGATTGGGCAACGCTTCAACGAAGTACGCGCAGGGTTGAGCCTGACGTTGCGGCGCTGAGCCGCGGCGCGGGCAGAACAAAAGGGTAAGCGATGGCGGAAGCGACGAACGTGCGACCCGAGGATAGCCAGGATCTGGCCGGCCTCTTCTCGCGCCTGAAGCGGCACCTGCCGATCATTCTGGCCTGTGTGGTCGTGATGGTGGTGGTGGCCTGGGGGATCAGCAAGGTGCTACCGCGCCGCTACACCGCCTCGGCCCAGCTCGAATATACGCCGCAGAGCCCGGTCGCCGGTGCGCCGCAGCCGCAATTGTCGGATCTGGCGCGCGACGCGAAGATCGACGCCGAGGTGCAGACGATGAAGTCGCTGCCCGTCGCGATGCGCGTCGTCGACCAGTTGAAGCTGGATCGCGATCCCGAACTGCGCGCCGCCGCCAAGGATTTCGCGACCGATGCCGCCACCGGCAAGCAGGCGATCGCCGGTGCGCTGCTGACGAACCTGAACGCGGCGCGCGTCGGCACGACCTCGCTGTTCGAGGTCGGCTATACCGACAAGAATCCGTTGAAGGCGATGCAGGTCGCCAACGCCTTCGCGCAGGCGTTCATGGCCGAGGATCTCGAGAGCAAGGCTACCGAGTTCAAGGACGTCGATTCACGCCTCAACGGCCAGCTCGACGAACTGCGCCGCAAGGTGGAGCAGGCCGACGCCGCCGTCGCCGCCTTCCGCGTCCGCAACAACCTGCTCGGCCTGCCCGATTCAGTCACCGCCGAACAAGAGATCGCCTCGATCCGTGGTGCGCTCGCCTCGGCGCGTGCCGAGGAGGCCGCCGCGCGCGCGCGCAGCGCGGCCAGCGGCTCGACGATCGTCGGCGGTGGCACCAACAGCCCCTACAGCACTGCGACGATGGCGGCCCTTCGCCAGCAGCGCGCGCAGGTCGCCGCGCGCGTCGCCTCGCTCCAGTCGCGTTATGGTGAGCGTTATCCGGCGCTCGCGGACGCGCGCAAGGAACTCGACGCGATCGACGTGCAGTTGAGCGGCGAAATGCGCGACCTGTCGCGCTCGGCGGGCAATGCCTCGCAGGCGGCCGGCTCGACCGCTGCCTCGCTCGAGGCCAGCCTCGCCGCCGCGCAGGCGCGCCTGACCAACAACGTGCGCTCGTCGGTGGAACTCGCCGATCTGCAGCGTACCGCGCAGAACGCGCGTGACGCGTATCAGCAGCTTCTCAACACCAGCACGCAGCAGAACGCGCAGCAGTCGATCGTGCGCCCGGACAGCCGCATCGCCGCCCCGGCGACGATGCCGCTGAGCCCCAGCTCGCCGAACGTTCCGGTGTTGCTGTTCATGGGTGCGGTGCTCGGCCTCGCGATCGGTCTGGCGATCGCCTATGTCCGTGAGCGCTGGGTGCAGGGGCTCGACACGGTCGACGATATCGAGACGATGCTCGGGGTCGACTACTTCAACAGCGTGCCGACCCCGGCCAGCTCGATCGAGAAGCCGCGCACCAGCGATCCGGCCGAAGCGACGCTGCTCCATCCGCTGTCGGCCTATACCGAGGCGTATCGCAACCTGGCGACCAGCCTCAGCTTCGCCGCGTCGTCGGTGCAGGGCGGCAAGATCCTGGGCATCACCTCGGCGCTGCCCAAGGAAGGCAAGACCACGACCTCGACCTCGGTCGCGCGCGTGCTGGCCACCGGGGGATCGCGCACGCTGCTGCTCGACACCGATCTGCGTCGCCGCTCGGTGTCGGTGGCGCTCGCCGCGCAGGCGCGCGTCGGGCTCGGCGAGGTGCTCGCCGGCACCGCGACGCTCGACGAGGTGATCCTGCGCGAGGAGCAGACCGGGCTCGACGTCCTGCCGCTCGCCCCGACCGCCGGCACCTCGCCGCACATCTTCGAGACGCCGGAATTCACCGCGCTGCTCGCCGAACTGCGCCGTCGCTACGAACATGTCGTGGTCGATACCGCGCCGGTGCTCGCGGTCGCCGACACCCGCGTGCTCGCGCATCACTTCGATGCGCTGGCCATGCTGGTCCGCTGGCGCTCGACCCCGGCACGCGCCGCGCGCGCCGCGCTGCATCAGATCAGCTCGGTCGGCTCGGGCGTCACCGGCGTCGCGCTGACGATGGTCAACCTGAAGGTGCAGGCGCAGTCGGGCTTCGGCGATCCGTCCTACTACGCCGATTACATGAAGGACTATTACGCCCAGTCGTGATCCGGTCTCGACCGGATCACCAGCGCGCCGCCCGATGGCCTCGTCCCCTCTCCAGAGCCTGACCGGGCGGCTCCGCGACCGGCGGCTGGCGCGACTGTTCGCGCTGGCCGACCAGGGCTTCCAGGGGCTGGGGAGCATCGCCGCCAGCGCGATCCTCGGCCGCCACCTGCCGCCCGATGCGTTCGGCGCGGTCGGCGTCGCGATCGGCGCCTATTATTTCGTCGCGGGCTTCCACCGCTCGCTCATCACCCTCCCCTATGTCACCGAGCATCGCGAGCATGGCGATGCCGCCGACGATCGCCGCTACCATTCCGACTGGTGGTGGCTGAACGTCGCCGCCGCGCTGGTGCTGGCGGTCGGCTTGGTCGCGATCGCGGCGCTGGTGCAGGTCGCGCTGCCCGCGCAACGCTGGCTCGCCGAACCGCTGCTGCTCGGCGCCGGCATCACCCCGCCGCTGCTTGCCGCCGATTTCGTCCGCCGCTGGTTTTACAAGCAGGAGCGGGCGTGGCTGGCGGCGCTCGTCTCGGCATTGTTCTTCGTCGCGCTGATCGGCGGCGCGCTCGTCGCCGCCGCGAGCCGCCCCGACGCCGTGGCGGGCGCGATGGCGTGGGGCGTGTCCGCGACGCTCGCGACCGTCTTCGCGCTCCTGCTGCTCCGCCCCGCCGCCCCCGCGGCGGCGCGCGCGTGGCAGCGCTTCGCCCCGCACGGCCGCTTCGCCGGCTGGCTCGCGCTCAACATCTTCCCCTACACCGTCTACAGCACCGCCACCGTCGTGATCCTGATCGGTGCGCTGCTCGGCCCCGGCGCGGCGGCGGTGTTCACGGCGGCGCGCACGCTCACCAATCCGGCGGTCAGTATCGTCTCGGCGATCGATTCGACCGACAAGCCGCGCGCCGCCGCCGCGCTCGCGAAAGACGGCGGCCCCGGCCTCCGCCGCGCGATCGGCAACACCCGCCGCACGCTGATCGTGCTGACCGGCGGTTATCTCGCGCTGGTCGCGCTCTTCGCGCACCCGCTGATCGCGCTGGTCTTCCACGGCCAATATGCCGGGGTCGAGCAGGACGTGCAGCTATTGTGCGCCGCCTTCTTCCTGTTCTGCCTCAACCAGCCGTCGGAGACATTGCTGATCGTGCTGCGCGCCAGCCGCACGATGTTCGTCACCCGCGCCGCCACCGCGCTGGTCACGCTCGCCGCGCTGGTGCTCGCGATCCCGCACGGCATCGCCGGCATGGCGATCGCGATCGCGGTCAGCCAGCTCGCCAATATCGTGCTGCTCACCCTTGCCGAGCGCCACGCCCTCAACCGCCTCGCGCTGTCGGAGCCAATGGCATGACGATCCGCTTTTCCGTCGTGGTGCTGACCTATGCCCGCGACCAGATCCTCGCCGATACGCTGACGCGGCTGCACGAATGCCTCGGCCCGCGCGACGATTACGAGCTGGTCCTCGTCGACAACAATGCCGAGCGCGGCACGCGCGAGACGCTGCTCGATCCGTTCGTGCACCGTCAGTATCTGTTCTCGGGGTTCAACAAGGGCGTCCATGCGCGCAACGACGGCTTCGACGCGGCGCGCGGCGAGATCATCGTGCTGCTCGACGATGACGTGCTGGTCGAGACGCCGGACATGCTCGACCTGTTCGCGGCGCGCTTCGAGGAGGACGACCGGCTCGGCGCGATCACCGTCCGCAAGCACGTCCGCGGCGAGACGCGCCGCCGCGTCGACCTGATCCCGCACACCCGCAAGGACGTCGACCTGACGAGCACCTTCCTCACCTTCCGCTTCGTCGGCGGCTGCGTGGCGTTCCGCACCGCCTGCCTGCGCGAGGTCGGCGGCTTCCTGCCCGACTTCTTCTACGGGCTGGAGGAGATCGAGCTGTCGTACCGGATCATCGATGCCGGCTGGCGGATCCGCTACGACCCCGCGATCACCTGCGAGGAGTTGGAGCACCCCGCCGGGCGCGACGCGAAGAAGCGCGTGCAGACGCAGCGGCTGGCGAACAAATATATCATCAGCTATCTTCGGATGCCCTTCCCGGAGGTGCTGGTGAACGCCGCGCTCTTCACGCCCTATCTGCTGATGCGCCAGCGCGGCCAGGCCAGCGTCACCGGCGCGGTGCGCAAATTCCTCGACTGGCGCAAACGCCCCGACCGGCCGCAGCGCAAGGCGATCTCGCGTGAAACCGCCGCCTATATCCGCGAATGCGGCGGCTCGGTGTGGAAATGATCGCGCGCGTCGCGCTGCTCGCTGCGGCGATCTGGGCCGGCTGGAGCGCGACGCCGGGCGGCGGCGCCGCGCTCGACCGCTCCCGGCTGCGCCCGGCTTTCATCGAGGACTTCGATCGCGCCCCTGATTTCTGGCACGCCGAAAAGAACCCGAAAGGGCGGTGGAAGACCAATTACTGGTTCGGCGTCCAGCCGACCCGCGCCGAAAAGGGCTGGGAGCCGCGCACGCTCGTCCCCAATGGCGAACTGCAATATTACGGCGATCCGGCCGAGGGCATGTCGGCCTTCGAGTGGAAGCCGGGCGTGCTGACGATCGCGGCGCGTCCCAACCCGTATCGCGCCGATCCGGCCACCAACCATTTGCCGTATCTGTCGGGGCTCATCACCACCGAGCGCTCGTTCCACTTCACCTATGGCTATGTCGAGGCGCGGATCGCCTTCCCATCGGGCAAGGGGATCTGGCCGGCCTTCTGGCTGCTCCCGGTGCCGGCGGTGAAGCAGGGCAAGCCGCAACAGCCCGGCCCGACCGAGATCGATGTGTTCGAATCGATCGGCGAACCCGGCAAACTCTATTTCACCTATTTCCCGAACCTGCCCAACAACCAGAAGAAAGGCGACGGGATGCCGTGGCAGAGCGGCACCGACCTGTCGCAATTCCACACCTACGGCATGATGGTGACGCCCAGGGAGCTGGTCTGGTATTTCGACGACCGGCCGGTGCGCCGTGTCCCGAACAAGGATTACCACCAGCCGCTCTACCTGCTCCTCAATCTCGCGATCGGCGGCAACTGGCCGGGCGCGCCGCGCGCCGATCAGAAATGGCCGGCACGGATGAAGATCGACTGGGTGCGCGCCTACCGGATCGCCGGCCAGTGACCGCCGTTTCGCGCCTCGGGCTGGGCGGCAGCAAGTTCGGCTCGTTCGCCAACCCCGCCCCTGCCGCCGACAGCGAGCGGCTGGTGCGCACCGCGCTCGATCTCGGCGTCACCGTGCTCGATACCGCCAGCATCTACGGCCAGGGCGACAGCGAGCGGATCATCGGCCGCGCGATCGCCGGGCGGCGCGACGCGGCGTTCGTCGTCACCAAGGGCGGGCAAACCTTCTCCGCCAAATACCGCGTGCTGCGCACCGCCAAGCCGCTGATCCGCGCCGTGCTCGCGCGGCGCGGCGGCGCGGGCAATGCCGTCACCGCGCAGCGCGCCGATGCGATCAGCGCCGACTGGCGGCCGCGCACCGTCGTCGCCAGCCTGGATGCATCGCTGAAACGGCTGCGCACCGACCGCGTCGAGGCGTTCCTGCTCCACAGCCCGCCCGCGCATGTCGCCGCCGATGCCGAGCTGGCGCTGGCGCTGGTCGCCGCGCGCGCCAGCGGCAAGGCGCTGCGGATCGGCGTGTCCTGCGACGATCTCGCCACGCTCGATGCCGCGCTCGACCAGCCCGGCTATGACGTGCTGGAGCTGCCGTGGGACGTGCTCACCGCGCTCGGCAAGCGCGCCGAGACGATCCGCGCGCGCGGGCATCTGGTGCTCGCGCGCGAGGTGGTGACGCTGCAACCCGGCCTCACCCCGGCACAGGCGGTGGCGCGCGCGATCGCGCATCCCGCGGTCGACTGCACCGTGGTCGGCACCGGCAAGCCCGAGCATCTGCGCGCGCTGGCCGCGATCGCGCGCGGGTCGGCGCGATGATCGCCGACGCGCGCCGCGCCGCGCTGCCCGCGCGGATCGACGCCGATCTGGTGATCGTCGGCGCCGGCCCGGCCGGGATCACGCTCGCCTTGACGCTGGAGGATGCCGGCTGGGACGTGGTGCTGGTCGAGGCCGGCGGCGACAGGTTCGACAAGGTCGGGCAGGATTTCCTGCGCGCGCAGACGGTCTCCCCCTCCTCGCACTCGCCCGGCGAGATGTACCGCCGCCGCCAGTTCGGCGGCACCAGCGCGGTGTGGGGCGGCCGCTGCATCCCCTTCGACCGTATCGACTTCGAGACCCGCGACTGGATGCCCGCCGCGCGCTGGCCGATCGCGCATGACGAGATCGCGCGCTTCTATCCGCAGGCGATGGCGCTCGCCGAGGCCGGCGCGTTCGACGTCACCGCCGCCGCCGCCGACCCGCGCGAGCGCGACCCCGCGCTTCCCGGCACCGGCGACGATGCGATCACCGAGCGCATCGAGCGCTTCAGCCACCCGACCGATTTCGGCGGCTGGTATCGCAAGCGGCTCGCCGCAGCGCCGCGGCTGCGCGTCCTCACCAACGCGCCGGTCGACCAGATCCTCACCGCCGACGACGGCGCAGTCGCCAGCGGCGTCCGTCTCCGCCTGCCGGATGGCGCGAAGGTAACGGTCGCCGCGCCCCGCGTCGTCATCGCCGCGGGCGGGATCGAGACCGCGCGGCTGCTGCTCGCCAGCGACGAGGCGCGCGCGTGCGGGCTCGGCAACGAGCATGATCTGGTCGGGCGCTATTACCAATGCCATCTGGAGGGCACGCTCGGCACGATCGCTTTCCACCCGCCCGCCGGGCACGACCGCTTCGACTATTTCCGCTCGCACGACGGCGTCTATTGCCGCCGCTATCTGTGGCTGTCGCCGGAGGCGCAGCGGCGCGAGCGGCTCGCCGGCATGGTGCTGCGCCCCGCGCACCCCAGCATCGTCGATCCGGCGCACCGCCATCCGGTGCTGTCGGCGATGTACCTCGCCAAGAACATGATCGTCCCCGAATATGCGCGCAAGATGACCGCGCTGGAGCATGACGCGCGCGCGCAGCGCGGCGGCTCCTCGGCGGCGTTCCATGCCGCGCACTTTCGCAACGTGCTGCTCGGCGCGCCGCGGCTGGCGGGGTTCGCGCTCGACTGGACGCGCCGCCGCATCCTCGCGCAGCGCAAGCTGCCCAGCGTGCTGCTCGCCGAGCCGGGCGGCGTCTACCCGCTCGACCTCAACGGCGAGCAGGAGCCGCATCGCGACAGCCGCGTAATGCTCGGCAACGAGCATGACGGTGCCGGAATGCGCCGCGCGATCATCGACTGGCGCTGCACGGCGGCGGATCGCGCGCGGATGATCGCGGGCGTGCGCGTGATCGCGGCGGCGGTGAACCGCAGCGGTCACGCGACGATCACGCTGACCGACGCGGAGGCACAGGCGTGGAGCGACCATCCGGTGCCGGTCGGCGGCCACCATATCGGCACCGCCCGCATGGCCGACACCGCGGCGGAGGGCGTGTGCGACGCCAATGCTGAGCTGTTCGGCACGCGCGGCGTGTTCATCGCCGGCGCGGCCAGCTTCCCCACCTCCAGCTTCGCCAATCCGACGCTGACGCTGCTCGCGCAGACGCTGCGGCTGGCGGAGCATCTGCGCCGCACCGGCTGACCCGCCCGCCCCAAAGCGGGACAGGCAGACCGGTGTCGCGCAATCGTCGCGCAATCGTCACGGCTGCGTAACAGCAAGGCGTCAGGCGCGCGGTTAACAGGAGGTTAACCTTATGCGCCGCTTTGCCTTGCTCGCCACCGCTGCCGCCACACTCGCCCTCGTGCCTTCGACGGCCGGCGCGGTCACGTTGATCTCGTCCTTCTCGGTGGAGAACGGCACCGATCTGTCGGGCTTCGCCAATGTCGGCGACAATCGCTTCGGCGGCTTCGGGTCGGACCTCAGCTATGACGCGAGCACCGGCACCTTCTGGAGCACCACCGATCGCGGTCCCGGCGGCGGCGTCCTGTCCTACGCCCCGCGGCTGCAGGGCTTCACGCTCGACATCGACGCGAGCGGCAAGATCAACGGCTTCAAGCTGACCAACACCGTCCTCTACCATGACGGCGCGAACAACTATAACGGCCTCAACCCGCAGTTGCTGAACGGCAGCGTCGCCGATCTCGGCCGCTCGCTCGATCCCGAAGGGCTGGCGCGGCTGCCCAACGGCAATTTCCTCGTTTCCGACGAATATGGCCCCTCGGTCTACGAATTCCGCACCGACGGGCAGTTCGTCCGCGCGTTCGAGGTGCCGTCGAACCTCGTCCCGCGCGACGGCAACGGCGGGGTCGATTACGTCGGCGGCGCAGGCACGATCGTGAACGGCCGGCAGGACAATCGCGGCTTCGAGGGGCTGACCGTCAGCAAGGACGGCAAGACCGCTTATGCGATTCTTCAGGACCCCCTGGTCAACGAGGGCCGCGCGCCGGACGGCTCGGCGAACGGCGTCTACAGCCGCAACACCCGCATCGTCGAATTCGACGTCGCCAGCGGCAAGCAGACCAAGCAATATGTCTACCAGCTCGATGCGGTCGACGAGATCAACAAGGGCATCACAAAGGGCACGTTCGACGCCGACAAGCAGGGGCGCTCGATCGGTGTTTCCTCGCTCCAGGCGGTCGGCGACAACAAGCTGCTGGTGCTGGAACGCGACAATCGCGGCTTCGGCGTCGACGATCCCACCGGCAAGAAACAGGTCGGCGACAAGCGCGTCTATGCGATCGACCTGACCAACGCCACCGACGTCAAGAACGTCAGCCTTGCCGCCACCAACGATCTGCCCGCCGGCATCAATCCGGTCGCCAAGAGCCAGACGCCGTTCCTCGACATCGCCGCCGCGCTGAAGGCGGCGGGTTATCCGATTCCGGAGAAGATCGAGGGCTTCGCCTTCGGCCCGCGGCTGGCGGACGGCAGCTACACGCTGATCGTCGTCACCGACAACGACTATTCGGTCACCCAGTCGGGCAGCGGCGAGCAGTTCGACGTCTGCACCAGCGGCCTCGCCGGCAAGGGCAGCGCCGTGCAGGTGAAGCTCGGCGGCGGCTGCCCGCAAGGCATGACGCTGATCCCCAACATGGTCTACAGCTTCAAGGTCGGGGCCGAAGAATATGCGAAGCTGACCGGCGCGGTGCCGGAGCCGAAGACCTGGGCGATGATGCTCGCCGGCTTCGGCGTGGTCGGTGCCGCGATGCGCCGCCGCCGCAAGCCGAATGCCCGCGCATTGGTCTGATCCACGGCGCTCCTGAACCCGTCGTCACCCCGGACTGGTTCCGGGCTCCACACTTCCGCGATCGCTCTGAGGTGAAAGTTCGCGGAAGCGTGGATGCCGGAACGGGTCCGGCATGACGATCGGGTGTCGCATCGACACCGATCCAATCCCGGCGCAACCGCTCGCCCCCTACCGCCGCCGATCCGGCAACACCCGGTCGATCCACGCACCCAGCCGCCCGTGCGACCACGCCAGCGCGCGGTACACCGCCAGCACGCGCCGCGCCCATCCGGTGTAGAGCCCCGGCCGCCCTGTCCGCAGCGCCAGCCGCGCGATCCGGTGGCTGTCGCGCCCGATCATGTACCGCATCCGGTACACCAGCTTGCGTCGCACCGGCAGCGCCGCCGAGGGCGCAACGCGCTTCACCGGCCGCACCGCCTCGTCCCCGCGAGCCCAAGTCAGCCGGTACGCCAGCCCCTCGCGGCGATGCCGGAACCCCGCCGCCTGCGTCTGCTCGACGAACGCCGCGTCGACTTCGGTCAGCGCCAGCCGCCCCTCCGCAACCGCGCCCGCGATCATGGCGTGGATCTCCGGCGAGCGCGCGATCACCACATTGGTCCCGCGCCCGTCCGAAGAATAAGGCTCCACCCACGCATCGCCGAACGCGACATCGGCGGTTTCCGAGACGACATCGTCGCACCAGTCGCAGGCCGGGTTCTGGAAGAACCCCGCCCCCCAGTCGCCATCGGCCAGATGCCACCAGTCCTCGGCCCGCGCGCTGCCGTCGTCGAGCGTCAGATGCGCGCGATACCAATTGGCGGGTCGCCCGGCGTCCTTGATCCGGTAATCGACCGCCCGCACCCGCGCGATCGGTGCGCCTAGCTGCCACGCGAAACTGTCGACCAGCCGCGCGCTCTTCTGATGGCCACAAAACAGCCCGAGCAGATGCGTCACCCGCTCGCCGATCACCGGATCGGTGCGCCGCAACAGGTTGAGCGCCTTGATGAAACACGGCACCGCCACCACCGCATAGCGCCCCGGCGTCGCACGGATCGCCGCGATCACCGCGGACAGCTCGACCGGATAGTAGCGCGACTTCGCGCCCCCCGCGATCTCGGCGGCATCGCGCGACAGGCGATAGGAGAAGAAGCGCCCGTCCGCCTGCGGTTCGGCGACCGGCGCGACATGCGCGACCGCATCGACCGCGCCGGTGCGCAGCAACTCCGCCGCGACCCAGCTCACCATCCCGCCCGAGCTGCCGTTCTCGCGAAATCCGTCTTCCGCGACATGCCCGACCCAGTTCGATTCGAACCGCCCGAGCAGATCGCTGCGCCCCGCCGCCGCCGGGAATCGCTCGGCGGCCAGAATGTCCTCATCGACCGCCGCCGGCGAGAACGGACAGCGCGCCGCAAAGGCGTCCCCGCCCTGTGCGGCCGCATCGGGTTTCCACAAGCCGTCGCGATCCATGCGCATCGTCGCCGCGCACCCGCCGCACCCGATGCACAGCCCCGCCGCAACGATGTCGCGCGGGTGCAGCGCCTCAACCAAGCGCCGCGTCCAGGAACCGCGCGGACTCGGCGCGCAGCGTCGCGATCCGCGCGCCGATCGCCGCGTCGTGCGGCGCGGTCAGCAACGTGTCATAGGCGTCGTCCGTCGTATCGGGCGCCACGATATGCCGCCCGGCATCCAGCGCCGCCGCCAGATCGCGCACCTTGTTGAAGCGATACGAGGAAGGCGCGGTGACGAACGGCGTGCCGTTGATGAGCGCGAAGACGCAACCGTGGAAGAAGTTGGTGACGAGCGCACTCGCCCCCGCCACCCGCTCCGCGAAGACTTCGGGTCCTGCGTCGATCTCCTGCGTATCCGCCCAGTCGTTGCGATAGCCGATGCTGTGCAGCCTGACTCCGTGGCGCGCGCTCCACCGCCGCAGTGCCTGCGCCAGCCAGTCGGGAAAGCCGTGTCCATACACCAAGGCATAACGCTCGCCGTCCGCCGCCCCCTGCGGCACCCGCTCGGCGAATTGCAGCACCGGGTCGAGCACCAGTGGCGGGGTTTCCGCCACCGCCTGCTGCACCAGCGCCTGCGCATTGGCGTCCCGCACCGAGATCGCGGTGAACCGCCGCAGCCGCGCCGCCCATTCGGCGCCGATCCCGTCGGCGGCGTCATGGTTCCCGAAACTGGCCGCATAGGACACGAGGCGCGGCGTCTCGATGCCCTCGCCGAAGAACAGCGGCGTTCCCGCATACCAGGGATGCCGGAAGTTCCAGACCTCGTCGCTGCCGACCACCACCGCGTCGAGCGTCGACAGCGCCCGCGGATCGTCGAGCGCGAAGGACGCCGATCGCGGCAGGTCCTCGATCGCGGCGACGAACCGCCGCGCCTTGGCCTTGTACGCCGCCAGGTCCGCCGCCTGCGTCCGTTCGGGCAGCGTCGGCTGCAACGCGCATCGCCATTCGGCCCGGACCACCGCATCGCTATGATGGTCCAGCAGCCGCGCATCATGCCCCTTCGCGCGCAACCCTTCGACCAGACAACGTGCCTGCCAATAGGATCCGTAATTGATGCAGCGGTGAAAGGTCAGGACGCCGACCTGCGCGGGTGATTCGGTCATTACGGTGACAATCTTTTCGAAACGACGCGGTTCCAGACGCTTGCTCACACCGCGGCGATGACGCTTTCTCAACTTATCTGTGTTAACGTCGGTCCATGGAAATCGTGTACCTCTACAAGTCGCTGATCGACATCATCGTCGAACAGAGTGGATCGGCGGCATTGCTGCACGTCCACGCGGGGCTCGCGATTTACCTGCTCGCGCTGATGGTGGTTCGGCAACGCCGCGGCGGCTTTCTGGCGCTGCAATGCGTGCTCGCCGCCGAATTGGCGAACGAGACGATGGACTGGCTGGCGGCCAGCCCGAAATGGACCTGGGCCGACACGATCTCCGATTTCATTCTCACGCTGATGTGGCCGACGGCGATTACCGTGGTGATCGCGTGGCGGCGCCGACGCTGGCAGAAGGCCGTCGCCACGCTTGCGCGTCCCGCCGCAATTCCGGCAACGTCAAGCGGCGCTGCACCGTTTGCATCCACCTGAACGCTTGCCAGACCGGCGGTCGAGTCGCTAGCGGGCAAGGCTGGGATGCCGCCCGGGGGGCGGTTCATTCAAGGGAGCGACCGTCTTGCGCATTACCATGATCGGTTCGGGCTATGTCGGCCTGGTTTCAGGCACATGCTTTGCCGACTTCGGCCATGACGTGATTTGCGTCGACAAGGACAAGGGCAAGATCGACCGGCTGCTGGCCGGCAAGATGCCGATCTACGAGCCGGGCCTCGAAGACCTCGTCGCGCGCAACGTCGCGGCGGGCCGGCTGAAGTTCACCACCGACCTCAAGGAAGCGGTCGCGGGCGCAGACGCGGTGTTCATCGGCGTCGGTACGCCGACGCGCCGTGGCGACGGCCATGCCGACCTGTCCTATGTCTATGCCGCCGCGAAGGAAATCGGCGAGGCACTGACCGGCTATACCGTGATCGTCACCAAGTCGACCGTGCCGGTCGGCACCGGCGACGAGGTCGAGCGGATCATCCGCGAGGCCGCGCCGAACGCCGAGTTCGGCGTCGTCTCGAACCCGGAATTCCTGCGCGAAGGCGCGGCGATCGACGACTTCAAGCGCCCCGACCGCATCGTGATCGGCTCCGGCGACGACCGCGCGACCGAGGTGATGCGGCAGGTCTATCGTCCGTTGTACCTCAACGCCGCGCCGATCCTCGTCACCGCGCGCCGCACCGCCGAGCTGATCAAATACGCCGGCAATGCGTTCCTCGCGACCAAGATCACCTTCATCAACGAGATCGCGGACCTCTGCGAGAAGGTCGGCGCCGACGTGAAGGACGTCAGCCGCGGGATCGGGCTCGACAATCGCATCGGCTCCAAGTTCCTCCACGCCGGTCCGGGCTATGGCGGGTCGTGCTTCCCCAAGGACACGCTGGCGCTGCTCAAGACCAGCCAGGACTTTGACGCGCCGCAGCGGATCGTCGAGGCGGTGGTCGCGGTCAACGACAACCGCAAGCGCGCGATGGGCCGCAAGATCATCCATGCGATGGGCGACGACGTCCGCGGCAAGACGATCGCGGTGCTCGGGCTGACCTTCAAGCCCAACACCGACGACATGCGCGATTCGCCCGCGATCGCGGTGATCCAGGCGTTGCAGGACGCCGGCGCCAAGGTGAAGGCGTTCGACCCGGAGGGCACCGAACAGGCCAAGCTGGTGCTCGAGAACGTCGATTATTGCGACGGCCCGTATCAGGCGATCGAGGGCGCGGACGCGCTGGCGATCGTCACCGAATGGGACGAGTTCCGCGCGCTCGACCTGCCGCGCGTGAAGTCGCTGCTCAAGGAGCCGATCCTGATCGACCTCCGCAACATCTACACGCCCGCCGAGGTGCAGGCGGCCGGCTTCCGCTACACCAGCATCGGCCGCTGATCGAAGACAGCGGGGCGACGGACCAGCGGTACGTCGCCCCGCTTCTTCTTTGCTTTCTTCATTCCCGCGTCGGCTAGCCCTCCGCAGAACTTCCCGTCATCCCGGACTTGATCCGGGATCCCGCTTCTTACCTCGACCGACAGAAAGAAGCGGGGCCCCGGATCAAATCCGGGGCGACGAAGGAGGCGATGTTCGCGTCAAACGCAGGCGAGGATTGCGGAAATCCTGACCGCCGAACTGACCCGGACCTCGCGCAAACACCTCACCTTCACGGTAGCGACGTCACCCTACCCCGCCGGCAGACACGCACGCCGCTGATCGACCCGATCCGCACCGCCTGGCGCGCGGGTCAGCACCGATAGCGCGCGGCACGTCCGCCCGCCCTCGGCCTCCGCCTCGCCCGCGACGACGAAGCCGTGCACCTGCCCTGCCGACTCATACCATTCCTGCACCTCGCCGCTGCGCAGCGCCGCCGCGATCGCCGTCGCGCGGCCACCGACGTCCGCCGACCGATCGTCGCCGCTCGTCGTCGGCTCGACCATCGGTGCCGTCACCGCGGCCGGGCGCGGCCGAACCGCGCGCGCCTCGACCACCGGCGCCGGCGGCGCGATCACCTGTTGCGGCACCGGCACGCTTACCGAATAGTTCACCGCGCGCACCGGCGGCGCATGGGTCGCCGCCATCGACAGCCCGCCCGCGCTCACCGCCAGCAGCACGCCCATGATCCCGGCCGCGCGCCAGCCGCCGCCGGAGCGCGCCCGAACCGGCTCGTAGAAGGGATAATGCGGCCCCGGCGCCGCGAAACGGCGCTCGCGCGTGATCCGCAGCGGCCCCAGTTCGATCACCGTGCGTCGGATGATGTCGCGCCCGCCTGTCACCTGCCGCTCTCCTGACAAGCGCCCTTCATCGGCCGCCACGCCGCGCTTGGCAAGCACGCTCAATTCGCCATCGGCCCGTCGAACAACAGCCCGAAATAATCGCCCTTGTTCCACACCGGTCGCTGCGGCGCGTCGGCGATCTCGCGCGCGATCCGATAGTTGGCGTCGACGAAGCGCACCCCCTGATCCCACAGGATCGGCTGCGTCAGGTCGTCGCACGGGCGGTGATAGCAATTGTCCATGAACGTCGCGATCGCCGCCTTGCCCGGCCCCTTCTCGCCCGGCCACAGGAACACCGACGGCACGCCCTTCTGCACGAAGCGATAATGGTCGGAGCGGACGAAGATCGCCTGCTCGGGCATCGGATCGGGCGACAGGCCGACGCCGATCCCCGCCACCGCGCGTGCGATGATCGGCCCCAGCGTCGAGCGATCGCCGCCGAACGCCACCATGTCCTCGAACTTGTAGGTCAGGATCGGCATGTCGAGGTTCACGTCGGCGACGATGTCGCCGATCGGCACGGTCGGATGGTTCGCGAAATAGTCGCTGCCCACCAAGCCCTTTTCCTCGGCAGTCACCGCGAGGAACAGGATGTTGCGCTTCGGCGGGGGTCGCGGCCTTGAAGCGCTTGGCGGCCTCGATCAGGCTGGCGATCCCGATCCCGTCGTCGAGCGCGCCATTGTAGATCGTGTCGCCGTTCACCGCCTTGCCGACCCCGACGTGGTCGAGGTGCGCGGACAGCACCACCGTTTCCTTGCCCAGCACCGGGTCGCTGCCGGGGATCATGCCGACGACGTTGCTGCTCGGGATGGCGCGGAAGGTGGTGCCGCTGGCAATCGACAGCGTCCCCGCAGCAGTCGCCGGCCGCACCTTCAGCGTCTTGCGCGCCGCGCCCTTGGCGAGCGCGCGCCACTGCCGCCCGAACACCTTCGTCGCGCCCGCCGGTGAGAGCGTGCCGAGCAGCGGCACGTCGCTGGCGCTGCCGGTCCCGTCGGGGCGCGCCCAGGTGATCCGCTCGGCGGCATAGCCCTTCGTCACCGCCGCGAACGACGGCGCGCCGCGCCCGGCCTTGCGCAGATCGGCGATTGCGATCACCCCGACCGCACCATGCTTCGCCGCCGCGCTCTGCCGCGCCGCCGCGCTGCCGAAGGTGGCCGCCACCTCGCTCGGCAACCCGGCGGGCGCGCCGCCGACATAGGCGACGATCTTGCCGCGCACATCGACGCCCGCATAATCGTCCAGCCCATATTGCGGTGCTTCCAGCCCATAGCCGACGAACACCACCGGCGCGGCGACGTTGGTCGCCTTCGCCGCCGGATTGGCCGCCGGGGTGAAGTCCGTGCCGAACGCCAGCGGCGTGGCGGCCCCGCCCGTCGCGGTCCACGACGCCTTGCCCTCGCCTGCGATCTTGTACCCGGTCAGCGGCACGTTCTGCAGATAGCCGCCGTCGTCGCCCATCGGCTTCAGCCCGGCGGCATAGAATTGCGCGGCGACATATTGTGCGGCGATGTCGAATTCGGGCGACCCGACGTCACGCCCCTTCATCGCGTCCGAGGCGAGGAACATCACATGCGCCTTCATCGCCGCCTGATCGGCGGGCAGCGGCGCGGCGAGCGCGGCGTTGCGCGCGGCGGGTGTGGTCTGGGCAAAAGCGGTGGCGGAAAGCGCGAGCAACGGCAGGAAAGCGAACGAACGGAACATGGACACGCCCGGGTGGAAGAGGAAGGATCGCTGACCTTAGAAGCGCCGATGGTTGCCGTCGAGACGATCGCGCGGCTTTCCCATGGAACCACGCCCGCCTTTTCGTCATAGTCCGCGCCATGGCCGATGCCCGCACCACCCCCGTCACGCCCGCCGCCACGCGCCGCAGCGATTACACCCCGCCCGCGTGGCTGGTGCCGCAAGTCGCGCTCGACTTCGCGCTCGACCCCGTCGCGACGCGCGTCCGCGCCCGGCTCGACGTCACCCGCAACGGCGCGCACGACACCCCGCTGCGGCTCGACGGCGCGGGGCAGGTGCCGCTGTCGGTGACGGTCGACGGACAGGCGATCAACGACTGGCGGATCGAAGGCGAGCAGCTGGTCGTCCCGCTCCCCGGCGACGCGCATGTCGTCGAGACCGAGGTCGAGATCGCCCCCGACCGCAACACGCAATTGATGGGGCTCTACGCCTCGGGCGGCAATCTGTGCACGCAATGCGAGGCGGAGGGCTTCCGCCGCATCACCTGGTTCCCCGACCGTCCCGACGTGCTCGCGACCTACCGGGTGAAGATGACCGCCGACAAGGCGCGCTTCCCGGTGCTGCTCGCCAATGGCGACCCGGTCGCGCAGGGCGACAACGCCGACGGCACGCACTGGGCGGAATGGCACGATCCATGGCCCAAGCCGTCGTACCTGTTCGCGCTGGTCGCGGGCGATCTCGCGGTCAATCGCGGCACCTTCACCACGCGATCGGGGCGCGAAGTGCAGCTCGGCATCTGGGTCCGCACCGCCGATTTGCCCAAGACCGGCCATGCGCTCGACGCGCTCAAGCTGTCGATGGCGTGGGACGAGCGCGTCTATGGCCGCGAATACGACCTCGACGTGTTCAACATCGTCGCGGTCGACGATTTCAACTTCGGCGCGATGGAGAACAAGGGGCTGAACATCTTCAACAGCCGCTACATCCTCGCCGACCCGGACACCGCCACCGATTACGATTACGACGCGATCGCCGCGGTGGTCGCGCACGAATATTTCCACAATT
Organism: Sphingomonas phyllosphaerae; assembly: GCF_036946485.1. Classification (GTDB taxonomy): domain Bacteria; phylum Pseudomonadota; class Alphaproteobacteria; order Sphingomonadales; family Sphingomonadaceae; genus Sphingomonas; species Sphingomonas phyllosphaerae_E. The sequence goes on along the minus strand of NZ_JAQIJA010000005.1, from coordinate 1,135,028 downwards.
GGTCGGGCAACCGCATCACCTGCCGCGACTGGTTCCAGCTGAGCCTCAAGGAAGGCTTCACCGTCTATCGCGATCAGGGCTTCTCCGCCGATCAGGGCTCGGCCTCGGTCAAGCGCATCGAGGACGTCCGCGGCTTGCGCGCCGCGCAGTTCCCGGAGGATGCCGGCCCGCTCGCGCACCCGGTCCGCCCGGAAAGCTATATCGAGATCAGCAACTTCTACACCGCCACCATCTACAACAAGGGTGCGGAGCTGATCCGCATGATGGCGACGATGCTCGGGCCGCAACGCTTCCGCGCCGCCTGCGACCTGTATTTCGAGCGCTTCGACGGCACCGCCGCGACCTGCGAGGATTTCGTCGCCTGCATGGAAGAGGCCGGTGACATCGACCTCACGCAATTCCGCCTCTGGTACAGCCAGGCCGGCACCCCGCGCGTCTCCGCCTCCTTGGTCCACGAACCCGGCAGCGGCCGCGCGACGCTCAACCTCGCGCAGAAGGTGCCCGAGACCCCCGGCCAGCCGGTCAAGCACCCGCAGGTGCTTCCGTTGCGCATCCGGCTGTTCGGCGGCGACACCGGGCAGCCGCTCGGCGACGAGCAACTGGTGGTCCTCTCCGACGCCAGCGCCAGCGTGACGTTCGAGACCGTCACCGAACGCCCGGTCGTCTCGCTCAACCGCGGCTTCTCCGCGCCGGTGATCGTCGAGAGCGATCGCAGCGCCGCCGACCTCGCCTTCCTCGCCCGCCACGACGACGACGCCTTCGCGCGCTACGAGGCGATGCAGCAATTGATGCTCGACACGCTGATCGCCGCCACGGTCGAGGGCGGGGCCGATCCGCGCGCCGTGGTCGCCGCCATCGCCGACACGCTCGACGACCCGACGCTCGACCGCGCCTTCGTCGCCGAGGCGGTGCTGCTGCCGTCGGAAAACTTCATCGGCGACCAGCTGAGCGTCGTCGATCCCGAAGCGATCTTCCGCGCGCGCGAGGCGTTGCGCGCGACGCTCGGCCGCGAACTGGAGGCCCGGTGGCGCGCCGCCTGCGACCCCGCGCTGCGCCGCCCCTACGCCTATACGCCCGAGGACAAGGGCATCCGCCGCCTGCGCAATGTCGCGCTCGGTTATCTGGCCGCTTCGGGCGCGAACGATGCACCGGCGCTGGCATGGGCGCAGTTCGAGGCGGCCGACAATATGACCGACCGTCAGGGTGCGCTGTCGGTGCTGGTAAACGGCCAGTCGGCGCAGCGCGAGCGCGCGCTCGATCAATTCTACACCCGCTATGCCGACAATGCGCTGGTGCTCGACAAATGGTTCCAGACGCAGGCGCTGTCGTCACGCGACGACACGCCCGCACTGGTCGCCGAACTGGCGCAGCATCCCGATTTCACGCTCGCCAATCCCAACCGCGCGCGCGCGCTGGTCGGCGCGTTCGCGGTCAACCAGCGTGCGTTCCATGCCGAAGGCGGCGCGGGCTATCGCTGGCTGACCGAACAATTGCTGGCGCTCGACAAGCTCAATCCGCAGACCGCGGCGCGGCTGCTCCCGCCGCTCGGCCGCTGGCGGCGCTTCGATCCCGTCCGCTCGGCAGCGATGCGCGCCGAACTGGAACGGATCGTCGCGACGCCGGGGATCAGCAAGGACCTGTTCGAACAGGCCTCGAAGAGTCTGGAGGGCTGACGTCGCCCCGGACTTGATCCGGGGCCCCGCTTTATTCCTTCGCCGGCCGGCTCGGCCCATAGAAGGTGTAGTTCACGCGGAGGCGCGGAGCGCGCAGAGGTGTTGCGCCCCCGGCAATGGTGCGCCTCGACAAGCAGCAGCACCGCGCCTGCCGAAATAATTCTCCGCGCACTCCGCGCCTCCGCGTGCACCATCCTCTGTCGGGCTGCTGCGCATCACCCGGCACGATTTTACGAATGCATCCGTCATTGCGAGCATAGCGAAGCAATCCAGGGCCGGATCAGGACGCGCTGGAGTGCTTCGCTACGCTCGCAACAACGAACGGGATCACCCCATTCGCCTCGATGTTAAACCGCAGCCACCAGCTCCACCTTCGCCTCGCGCTCGACACGACGCTGCTCGGTGCGCCGCGACTGCGCCGCCATCTTCATCCACGCCTCCTCCGATCGCTGACAGCGCTCGCGAACGTTATCCAGCGTGGTTTCCTGCGCATCGCGGCGGTGTTGCGCGGCGATCGCTTCGAAGCGTTCATATTCCTTAATGACCGGCCCCCTTGGCTTGCACGGGCGGCACGCGCACGACCTGCGCCGCCAGTTCGTCATACAGGTCGCAGACCTCCATCAACGCCTCACTGCCCAGGTGTATCCGCTCCCCCAACGTAAAGCGGCGCAAGGTTCCGCCCGGCCCCGACCAGCCGACCGTCATATGGCTGCCGCCGCGCACGTCGGCGCGCCGTGCCGCGCCTTGCGTATAGCGGAAGGTGGCACGCGCCCGTGCCATTCCGTCCAGCCGCTCGACGCCCCATGACGCATCGGCGCAGAAGGTCACCAGCTTGGTCCCGGTGTTGCGCTGGCGTGCCCGCACCGGCCGCCCGGCATGATCCGCCGCGGCGTCGAGCAGCACGTGCAGCAGCCGGTCCAGCTCGCCGATCCAGTTGCCGATCACGCGCGAGCGCACCAGCCGGTCGTCCTCGCTCCAGCATTGGTCGAGCCACGGCTGGCCGATCTGCGTGCGCAGGAACGCGGTCGCGCGCGCCAACGTCACCGCGGCCTGATCGCGCGCCGCCGCGCTCACCGCCATGCGCGACGCGTCCGGCGGCGTCGCGCCCAGTCGCGCAGCCAGCGGCGCCACCGCGGCATCACGCCATCTCCGCGTTGGGGCCCATTGCCCGGATCACCGCCTCGACCCGCGCGCACGCCTCGACGCTGTCGCCGGCCAGATGCAGCGGCGTGGCGCCCAGCCCGTCGTGATCGGCGTTCAGGAAGGGCAGTGCCGCCGATGCGCCGAGCCGCTCGATCGCCAGCCGCGTCACCCTGCTCTGCCGTTCGGCGCGGTCGGGATCGTAGCGAACGCGTGCTGTGCGAAAGGTGCGCGTCGCGCGCGGCTGTTCGTCGCTCATGCGGCGACGAACGTCCGGTCGGCACGCATCCGCGCCTGCACGCTGGCGATCTGCCGCGCATAGCGGCCCGCGAGTTGCACATGCGCCAGCCGTGCCTCGCTGCCGCGCGCGGCGGCGGCCATCATCATCGAGACCTGCTGCCGGTGGAAAAGGTAGTTGAGGTCCATGCGCTGGCTCCCGTGTGACAAGCGGGAGCGCGGGCGTCTCTCAGCCGTCGGCGCTTGAGGGCAATCTACCGACGATGACGGAGCCTAACACGGATCGACAGCTTAACCTAATCGGCGGTCAGGCGGGTCCTTTCGCCAGCCCGTCGATCAACCGCCGCGGCACGCGCGCCAGCGATCCGTGCCGCGCGCCCTTGGGCATCGACAGCTCGGCCGTCACGTCGCGCCACGTCGCAAAGTCGCGCGTCGCCGCCGCGCCCCAGCGCCCTTCCAGATAGACGTCCCAGTAACACAGCGTCTCGCCGCGCACCGTCGCGGTCATCGGCCCTTCGACCCAGGACTTGGTGAACGGCGCGGAGAGCGTCCCGAACGGCCCGGTCGGCGACGCCGCCGCGACGCTGCGCAGGTGCTTGCGCGGCGGGTGCAGCGTCTCGTCCTTGACGATCAGGTGCAGCGCGCCGCCCGGCCCTTGCGCGAACGTCCCGTCGATCACGCTGAAACCGGGGTCGTACAGCACCTGCGGCGCGCTGAACGTCGCGAAGTCGCGCGTCGTCACATACCACAGCCGGTGATTGTAGCCGGTCTCCGACGTCCCTTCGGTCTCCGGGAAGCGGCCCTTCACCGTGCTCGACCAGAACACGACATAATGCCGCGCCTTCGCGTCCCAGATCGCCTCCGGCGCCCAGCAATTGCGGGTCCCCGGCACCGACGCCATCACCGGCAGCGCGCGCTGCGGCGACCAGTGGCGCAGGTCGCGGCTGCTGGCGTGACCGATCGTCACCCCCTCCCACGCGGTCGTCCAGACCATATGCCACAGCCCGTCCTGCGTCGCATCGCGGAATAGGAACGGATCGCGCATCAGCTTGGCCTCGCCGACCTCGGGACGCAGATAGCTCGCCCCGCCGCCGAGATTGCGGAACGTCAGCCCGTCGTCGCTCGTCGCGAAGCGCAGGCCCGTCGCCTCATCCTTGCCGGTCCCGAAATAGGCGAACAGCAACGGATCGTCGCGCTTCGCCGCCAGCGCGGGCGCAGCGAAGGGGGCGCTCGCCAAGGCTCCGATCATCGCACGACGGTTCAGCAGCAACGACACTGGTCCACTCCATCAATTAATCAGATTATATATTGCAATGGATGCAAGGAATCGCAACCACCATTCGTCATTGCGAGCGTAGCGAAGCAATCCAGGGCCGGATCAGGACGCCCTGGATTGCTTCGCTACGCTCGCAATGACGAACGATCTTGCCGAGGTCTATCGCGGCGCCCGCATCGCCGCCATCGCGAGGCCCGCGCCCAGCACCGCCCCACCGCCCGCGCGCTGCGTCCAGACGCGCGCCCGCGGATGCCGCAGCCACCCCGACGCGCGCGATCCGGCCAGCGCGTACAGGCTGTCGCTCACCACCGCGATCAGCGTGAAGGTCGCGATCAACACCGCCGCCTGCGGCACGAACGGCGCATCGGCGCGGATGAACTGCGACGCGAAGGCGACGAAGAACAGGATCGTCTTGGGGTGAAAGGTGCCGACCGCGACATTGGTCGCGAACGCCGCACGCGGGCTCACCGCCCGGCGCGGCACATCGTCGGCGCCCGCCGCCGCGCCGCTGCGCACGATCGCCAACGCGCCGATCGCGATCAGATACGCCGCGCCGATCCATTTCAGGATCGTGAACGCCAGCGCCGACGACGCCAGCACCGCCCCCGCCCCCGCCAGCGAGACGGTCATCGCGATCACATTGCCGACCGCCATCCCGGCGACTGAGGCGAGCGCGGTGCGCCGCCCCGAACTGAACGCGAAGCCGATGATGCTCGCGACCCCCGGCCCCGGGATGATTGCCATCACCACCGATGCGCCCGCGAACACCCACCACGCGTGCCAGTCCATATTCTACCCCGAATTGCGCAACGCGGTCGCGATCGCGTTGATCGACAGCAGGATGCCCTGCCGCACGCGCTCGTCTTCCTCGCCCGAACGATGGCGCTTCATCAGCTCGATCTGCAACAGGTTGAGTGGCTCAATATAGGGAAGCCGCAGCCGGATCGACGCATCCAGCGCCGGATGCTTCTCCAGCAGATGCGCCTGCCCGGTGACGTCGAGCAATCCGTCATGCGTCTGCTGCCACCCGTCGCGGATCCGCCCGAACACATGGTCGCGCAACGCCTTGTCCTCGACCAGCCCGGCATAGCGCTCGGCCAGCCCCATGTCCGACTTGGCGAGCACCATCTCCATGTTCGCCAGCGTCGCGGCGAACAGCGGCCAGCCCTGCGCCATGTCGCGCAGCAGCGCGCGATCCTCGAACGCCGCGATCGCCTGCCCGACGCCATACCAGCCCGGCAGCATCACCCGCGCCTGCGCCCAGCTGAACACCCACGGGATCGCGCGCAGATCCTCGATCGCGTCGGATTGCTTGCGGCTCGCCGGGCGGCTGCCGATCTTGAGCCCGGCGATCTCGGCGATCGGCGTCATCTGGCGGAAGAAGGTGCGGAACCCCTCGGTCTTGTAGACCAGCCCGCGATAGGCGCGGAACGCGTCACCCGACAGCCGGTCCATCGCGCCCGCGAATGTTTCATTGTCGCCGTTCGACAGCGCCTCGGGCTCGAGGCTCGCGATCAGCGTCGCGGAGGCCATCGCCTCCAGATTGGTCGCCGCACTCTCGCGCGTGCCGTACTTGCCCGCGATCACCTCGCCCTGTTCGGTGATGCGGATGCGGCCCTGCACCGTCCCAGGCGGCTGCGCGCGGATCGCCGCGAAGCTGCTCCCGCCGCCACGCCCGACCGCGCCGCCGCGCCCGTGGAACAGCTGCATCCCGACGCCGACCGCATCGAACACCGGCTTCAATGCGGTCGACGCCTTCGACAATTGCCAGGTCGAGGTCAGATAGCCTCCGTCCTTGTTGCTGTCCGAATAGCCGATCATCACTTCCTGATGACCGCGCGCGGTCGCGATCGCGCGCACCTCGGGGATCGCGAACCATTCGCTCATGATCGCCGGCGCGGCCTCGAGATCCTCGATCGTCTCGAACAGCGGCACCGCCATGATCGCCGCGCTGGCCGGCGGCCCCGGCCGGTACAGCCCGACCTCCTTAAGCAGCAGATGCACTTCGAGCAGATCGGACACCGACTTGGTCATCGACACGATATATTGCCGGATCGCCGCCGCGCCGTAGGTGGCATGGGCATCGGCGGCGGCCTGCACGATCGCCAGCTCGCCCGCGGTCTCCTCCGAATAATCGGCGAAGCGCGTCGTCAGCGGGCGCGGCGTCGCCAGCTCCTGCCGCAGCAGCATCACCCGCGCATCCTCGTCGAGCGCGGCATAATCCTCGCACACCCCCGCGACCTTCAGCATCTCCGCGACCACGCGCTCATGCACCGCGCTGTTCTGCCGCAGGTCGAGCGTCGCGAGATGGAAGCCGAACACGTCGACCGCGCGGATCAGCCGTCCGATCGCCCCGCCGCTCCCCAGCAGCCCGTCGCCGCCCGCCGACAGCGGTTTGGCGATCGCGATCAGATCGGCGCGCAACGCCTTGGGATCGGGATAGGGTTCGCCCGTCAACTTCCCCGGCCGCGGCGCCGCGTTCCCGGTCAACTTCGCATAGGTCGCCGCGGTGCGCGCATAGATGCCCGACAGCGCGCGGCGATACGGCTCGTCGCTACGCGTCTCGGAAGTATCGCCGCTCGCATCGGCCAGCGCCTGCACGCCCGCATCGACCGCCGCATGATGCGCCGAGATCGACAGTTCCGCGCCCATCGCGTGCAGCTGTTCGAGATAGAAGCCCAGCACCGCCTGCGCCGCCTTGGCGAGCGCGGTGCGCAGCGAATCGGCGGTGACGAACGGATTGCCGTCACGGTCACCGCCGATCCAGCTGCCGGGGCGCAGGAACGACGGCACCCGCCCGCCCAGCGCGCGGTCCCAGCGCTGGTAGAGCGCCGGCAGCACCGGCAGGAACACGTCACGCAGATAGCTGAGCGCGGTTTCGACCTCGTCGACCACATACAGCCGCTCGCGCCGCAGCACGCGCGTCTGCCACAACAGCGCCACCTGCCGCACAATCGCCTCATCGACCAGATCGCCGTCGGGCGTGGTCTCCAACCCACGATCGCGCAGCGCCATCAGTTGCGCGATGCGGTTGCGGTGGTCGATCATGCTCTTGCGCCGCACCTCGGTCGGGTGCGCGGTCAGCACCGGCGCGACGAGCGCCTGTTCGAGCAAGGCGCGGACGCGATCGACGCCGACGCCCGCGTCCTTCAGCCGCGCCAGCGCCGCCGCGACGTCCGCGCCGTCCTCCGCCGCGATCCCCTGCCGGTCCTCGGCGAGATTGGCGAGCATCGAGAACAACATGAACCCGCGCACGAAATCGAGCGTCTCGTCGAGATCGAGCGCGCCCAGTTCGGCATCCGCGGACGCCTGATGGTTGCCACGATGCCGCTCGACCGAGGCGGAGCGGATCGCCTCGGTCCGCTCGTACAGTTTCTCCCCGCCATAGGCGCGGATCACATCGCCCAGCACGCGGCCGAGGTAGCGGACATCGGGATTGTTCGTGATCGGGGGCAGCGTGCTCATGCGGCCTTGCTGCGCTGCCGCAAGGGCCGGGTCAACGATTGATTGCTGCCCGGGCACCTTCGTAGACGATATTTAGTTGCGCGGAGCGGTCGTATTGGCGGGCTCTTCCGCCGGTGTCGGCAGGTCCAGCTCCTTCATCTCGCGCGCGCGCTCGCGCTCGTCGCTGGTGACGGTCCCGTCGTGATTGATGTCCTGCGCGTCGAACCGCGCCATCATCCACGCGCTCCATTCCTCGTTCGAAATCGCACCGTCCTTGTTGCGGTCGATCTCCTCGAAGCGCGCCAGCAACCGCTTCGACACTTCGTTGCGGGTCAGCTTGTCGTCGTTGTTGACGTCGAGCCGGCGGAACCGCCGCTCGACCACGCCGCCGAAGTCGAGCCGCGACATCACGAACGGCGGCACGTAATTGGACAGCGCCGCTTGCTCCTCGGGGCTGGGCTCCTTGGATCGCGAACATGCGGCAAGCGCCAGCGCGCCTGCAACCACCACCATCACCCGCATGTCCGTCGCAACTCCCTCAAGCGTCCAGCTCTACGTCCCAGTATAGCCAGTCGTGCCACGTCTCATGCAGATAATTCGGCGGAAAGCGACGTCCATGTTCCTGAAGCTGCCAGCTCGTCGGTCGGATCGGCTCGATCGGCAACGGCATCCCCGCCTGCTTCGGCGTCCGGCCGCCCTTCTTCAGGTTGCACGGCGCGCAGGCGGTGACGACATTCTCCCACGTCGTCCGCCCGCCCTGCGCGCGCGGCACGACGTGATCGAAGGTCAGGTCGCGGACATGGCTGCCGCAATATTGGCAGGCGAAGGTATCGCGCAGGAACAGGTTGAAGCGCGTGAAGGCCGGGAATTGCGACGGCTTCACGAATTGCCGCAGCGCGATTACCGACGGCAGCCGCATCGTCAGATTGGGGCTGTGCACCTCGCGTTCGTAATGCGCGACGATGTCGACGCGTTCGAGGAACACCGCCTTCACCGCAGTCTGCCACGGCCAGATGCTCAGCGGATAGTAAGACAGCGGCGTGTAATCGGCATTGAGCACCAGGGTCGGACAGGAGTCCGGGTGCCGCATCAGGTCGGGATGGAACACGTCAGAACGTCCCCCTTACCTCAGCTTCGTCGTGCCGCACGCTTTCGCGCCCCGGCGTGACGCCATGATGACAGCACGCGCGGCGCGCTTCAAGAGTCAGGCGGATGGCGGGTTTTTCCGGCTCCGTCCTCTACGCCGTCGCCCCTGCGAAGGCAGGGGCCCATGACTGTCGCGTATCGCGAAGGATCTGACACAAAGCCCGACGCGCCTGTGTCAAACGGCCCGACGCACGACAGAGACATAGACCCCTGCCTTCGCAGGGGCGACGGATAGTCCACCGTTCTCCCCGTCCTCCCAAGATCGCTGCCAAGTCCCCGCCGTCATCCCGGATCAGGTCCGAGACCACGCAGAAAGAGCCGTCGCCTCTGCGAAGGCAGGGGCCCATGACTGTCGCGTATCGCGATTGATCTGACACAAGACCCGACGCGCCTGTGTCAGCCGGCCCGACGCACGACACAGAAATAGGCCCCTGCCTTCGCAGGGGCGACGGATGGTTCACCGCCCTTCCCGCCGCCGTGCCGATGACCGAACGGACGCGCAGGCGTGACTACACCCCCACGCTATGGCACCTGTCCCCGCATGACGCCCCACACCGACCGCCTCGCCGCGCTGCGCGCGCAGCTTTCCGCCGACCGCCTCGACGGCTTCATCGTCCCGCTGACCGACGAGCATATGAGCGAATATGTCGGCAGCTATGCGCAGCGGCTCGCGTGGTTGACCGGCTTCGCCGGCTCGGCGGGCTGCGCGGTGGTGCTGGCGGAGAGCGCCGCGATCTTCACCGACGGACGCTACACGATCCAGGTCCGCGAACAGGTCGACGCCGCCGACTGGGACTATGTCGGCGTGCCGGAGGACAGCGTCGCCGGCTGGCTCGCCGACCACGCCCCCGCCGGGGCGCGGATCGGCTACGACCCGTGGCTCCACCCGCGCAGCGCGCTCGACGAATGGCGCGCCGCCCTCGCGTCCAAGGACGTCACGCTCGTCGCGGTCGACACCAATCCGGTCGACGCGGTCTGGCACGACCGCCCCACCCCCTCGCCCGCGCCGCTGTTCGTCCAGCCCGAGGCGCTGGCCGGCGTCGCCTCCGCGACCAAGCGCGCGGCGCTCGCCGACTGGCTGGGCACGGAACGGGCCGACGCGTTCGTCGTCGCCGCGCTCGATTCGATCGCGTGGCTGTTCAACGTGCGCGGCAGCGATGTCGAGCACACGCCCGTGGCGCTCTCCTATGCGATCGTCCACGCCGACGGCACCGCCGACCTGTTCGTCGCCCCCGAGAAGGTCGGCGCGGACGTGCGCGAGCATCTCGGCAACGCCGTGCGGCTTCACGATCGCACGGCGTTTGCCGGCGCACTCGGTCACTTCACCGGCAAGACGATCGCGATCGACCCGGCGCTGACCGTCGCGGCGATCTTCGACGCGGTCGAGGCGGGCGGCGGCACCACGCTGCCGCGGCGCGACCCGACCGTCGTGCCGCGCGCGTGCAAGAACCCGGTCGAGATCGCCGGCCACCGCGCCGCCTCGCTGCGCGACGGTGCGGCGGTGACGCGCTTCCTGCGCTGGATCGCCGACGCCGCGCCGCGCGGCGGGCAGACCGAGCTTTCCGCGGCCGCGCAACTGCTCCGCTTCCGCGAGCAGACCGGCGCGCTGCGCGACCTGTCGTTCGACACGATCAGCGCCGCCGGCCCGAACGGCGCGCTCCCGCACTACCGCGTCACCGAAGAAACGAACCGCGCGATCGAGCCCGGCCAACTCTACCTGATCGACTCCGGCGGCCAATATGACGACGGCACCACCGACCTGACCCGCGTCGTGCCCGTCGGCGCGCCGACCCCCGAGATGCGCGACCGCTACACGCGCGTGCTCAAGGGGCATATCGCGCTCGCCACCGCGGTCTTCCCGCACGGCACCACCGGCGCGCAGCTCGACGCGCTCGCACGCGGATCGTTGTGGCAGGCCGGGCTCGACTATGCCCACGGCACCGGCCACGGCGTCGGCAGCTTCCTGTCGGTCCACGAAGGCCCGGCACGGATCGCCAAGCCGAGCTACCCCGGCACCGGCCCGTCCGAGCCGCTGCGCCCCGGTATGATCCTCTCCAACGAGCCCGGCTATTACAAGGCCGGCGAATACGGGATCCGCATCGAGAACCTGCTGCTGGTCGTGCCGCGCGAGGTCGCGGGCGGCGAGGCGGAGATGCTGGCGTTCGAGACGCTGACGCTGGCACCGCTCGATCCCGACCTGATCGACACGGGGCTTTTATCAACGTCGGAGCGGCACTGGGTCGACGATTACCATGCTATTGTCGCGCGCGAACTGTCCCCATTGCTCGACGAGGCGGACCGCATCTGGCTCGAAGCGCGCTGTTCACCGCTCCCGGCGTGATCGGAGGCGTTCAGGAACGCTCCTTTTCCGCGTGATCTGTGTCCGGGAGCGGCGCGATCTGCTCCCGCGCCTGCGCCTTGCGCCGCCGCAGATTGGCCCTGAGTTGCGCGGCCAGCCGCGCGGCGCGTTCGTCCTGGTCGCTCATCGCAAATATCGCTACCGCCACCGAACGCGCTTGACAACGCCGCCCGTCTCGGCTCTTAGGCCCGCTCCCGCGGACGACGTGGGAAGTGCTGCCGTAGCTCAGTGGTAGAGCGCATCCTTGGTAAGGCTGAGGTCGTGAGTTCAATCCTCACCGGCAGCACCATTTTTCCCTGACTTAGCAGCCCCAGGGGCGTCGGTGAAACTCGGGAGACCACCGGGGCATCACGATCTCCTCCATTAGGGCAGTTTTGCGACGCGACGAAACGTTCCTGTCGTGCGCTCGGCGGCTCGTAGAAAAGCTAGTGCCACCCCATTCAGAAGGCATCGGAACAGAGGCTGCGCGCATGAACGGCGTTGCCGGGTCGCAGAGACCTGCAGGATGTCACCAGACGAGGGTCGGCGCAGCCGGTGACGTTGCCCATCGTCCCCGCCTTGACGGCCCGCGATAGCCTGCAGCAGGCCCAGACGCGAATCGATCCGAGACGCGGGGAAGCTAGCCGAGAGGGTCCATCTCACGGAAGAGTTCTTCGACGGCTTAGGCCCAAGTGACAGATTGGGTAAGCAGGCTCCTTACTCGACTCGCCTTTGTGAACCCGGCGTCGCGGCCCTTGAGAATGCGTTATATCGCCTGGGACCACGCGTCGGCATCCTTCTCGAGGTCGTATGTGATGGGAGCGACGATCCGGTCGGCCTCCTCCGGCGTAAGTTCCTACTTTATCAGTTCGGCCAAGCCGCTCTCGCCGGACGCGAGCACCGGCACGCCCGCGCAGGTGGCTTCCAACCCAACAAGGCCAAAGCCCTCGGTCCGAGGCTGCATCAGCACGAGGCTTGATCGGCTGTAATCGCCCTTCAGGTCATCAGCCGACGCCGAGTAGGGCTGCGTAACGACCTTGAGGCCCGGCATGCCGCTCCACTAGATGATCTTCTTCCGGAGCGCCTAGCTTTCCTTCTCCGGCGTCCCTCGCACCCCTCAATTCGAACTTGGTGCCGCGCCAATCGCGCAAGAGCCGCCCCAGCGCGGCTCCGGCAATATCGAGCCAGCAATCAGCGGTGTCGACTTGGGACGCCCTCCGACAACAGCTCTCGCGCTCCTAGGATCGGTGTTGCCGACTGCGAGGAGCATCCGACTGGTAGGAGTGACAGTGTCGAACTTCGTCGATGCGCAAGCGAACGCACGGCCTACCTTCACGGCGGCCGAACTGCCGATATTCAAGGAGGACGCGGCGTCACGCCCGACCTCTTCAACGCCCCCGCTCTGCCGGGGTTCAGCGCGTACGCCGACCTGATTGACCCCAACGAGGAGCATATGCTGATCAAGCGCATAGACTCGAGTAAACTCGAGCCGTTTCGCGTTCAGCGTTGGACGGGCAAGCGCCTCACCGCTTCCTTCGGCTGGAGCTATGACTTCGAGAGCGGTCGAGCGATCGAAACCGGGCGTTTCGACAACCAGCTGCTGCAATACCAGAACTTCGGCCCCCGTTACGACGCGGGCGTCCGCTTCTCGTTCTGATCTCCTGCGGGTGGCGGCACATGCCGCCACCCGTTTCCTTTTCGGCGCTTCGGCGCTGCGCGCTTCACTTTGTTGCAACGGTGAAACGCGCGCGATACGTCGGCAGGTGATGGCTGCGTCATGCTCCAATCCTGCCTCGATGCCGGTGACCTGATGGACCGCACCGCGCGACTGTTGATCGTCGACGACGATCCCGACATCCGCGAGCTGACCGCCGATTTCCTCGCCCGCCACGGCTATACGGTGGACGTCGCGCAGGACGGCGCGGAGATGCGCCGCGCGATGGCGACCCACGATTATGCGCTGGTCGTTCTCGACGTGATGATGCCCGGCGAGGATGGCCTGACGCTGTTGCGCGGGCTCGACCGTTCCGAGCCGCCCGCCGTGATCATCATGTCGGTGATCGGCGAGGAGGTCGACCGGATCGTCGGGCTGGAAATGGGCGCGGACGATTACATCGCCAAACCCGCCAACCCGCGCGAGCTGCTCGCCCGCATTCGCTCGGTGCTCCGCCGCGCCGCCGCCGCGCCGGAAGCCACCGTCCGCCAATCCGCGATGGTGCGGCCGTGGCAGCATTTCCAGGGCTGGCGGCTCGACCCGATCGGTCGGCAATTGCTCGACCCCGACGAGGTGGTCATCAACCTGTCGGACGGCGAGTTCCGGCTGCTGATGACCTTCGTCGACCATCCGCGCCGCGTGCTGACGCGCGATTTCCTGCTCGATCACGCGCGCGGGCCGACCGCCGAGCATTTCGACCGCGCGATCGACGTGCAGGTCAGCCGGCTGCGTCGCAAGCTCGCGCGCAGCGACGGGCGCGGCGGCGACGAGCTGATCCGCACCGTCCGCAACGAAGGCTATATGTTCGCGGCCGATGTCGCGCAGCGTTGAGCGCAGCCGCCCGCTCGCCCGGCCGATCTTCGTGCTGGTGGTGGTGTCGGTGCTCGTCACCGCCGTTATCTCGTTCGCGGTCACCTTTTCCGGTCCGCCGCCGTTCGAGCCGCCGCGCAGCCTGACCGGGATCGCACGCGCGCTGCGGGGCGAGCGGCCACCGTTCGGCTTCGGCGGCGATCGCGCGATGCCGCCGCCCGGCGATGGATTCCGCCACGGCCCGGCACCGCTGCGACGCGAGCGGCTCGCCACCCCGCCGGGCCCGCGCCCGGACGAGCGCGCCGATGACGAGGCCGCCGCGCGGCTCGCCGCCACCTTGCGCGTCCCCGCCGCCGACGTGCGCGCCTTCACCCAGCCTGGACGCAGCGAGGGCGAGGCCTTCTCGGGCGACTGGACGTTCGGCTGGCGACAGGACGGCGGCTGGTGGGTGGTGCGCAGCCAGCAACCGCCGTGGCTGACGCGCTGGCACGTCCGCACGCTGCTGGCGCTGCTCGCCGCGATCCTGCTGCTGTCGATCCCCGGCTGGTGGCTGGCGCGCGCGCTCACCCGCCCGCTGCGGCAGCTCGCCGCAGCGGCGGATCGCGCCGGCACCGGCGCGCCGCTGCCCGAATTGCCCGGCGGCTCGCGCGAGATCCGCGATCTGGCGCGCGCAGTGTCGACGATGCACGCGCGGCTCGCCAGCCATGCCGAGGCGCGCACCGCCATGCTCGCCGGGATCGCGCACGATCTCGGCACCCCACTCGCCCGCCTCGCCTTCCGCGTCGAGGCGCTTCCCGAGGCGGCCCGCGCCAAGGCGGCGGCGGACATCGAGGAGATGCGCGCGATGATCGGCGCGACGCTCGTCTTCGCGCGCGACGATGCCGCCGCCACGCTGATGGTGCGGCTCGATCTCGCCAGCCTGATCGACAGTCTGGTCTACGATCTCAAGGACATCGGCGCGGCGGTCGAATCGACCGGCGGCCCGCGCGCGATCGTGCGCGGCGACAGCGGCGCGCTGCGCCGGCTGTTCGCCAATCTGGTCGAGAATGCGATGCGCTACGGCGAGCGCGCGACGATCGGCTGGACGGTCGACGACGGCCGCGTGACCGTCACGATCGACGATGTCGGGCCGGGCATCGATCCGGCGCTCGCCGAACGCTTGTTCCAGCCGTTCGTGCGCGGCGATCCGTCGCGCAACCGCATGACCGGCGGCACCGGGCTGGGCCTCGCGATCGTCCGCACGATCGCCACCGCGCACGGCGGCGCGGTGACGCTGGGCAACGGCGCGACCGGAGCGCAGGCGCGGGTGGTGCTCCCGCTGTCGGCGTAGCGAACAGCCTTCCTCCCCTTCCTGCAACACCCTGCAACAAGGTTGCAGCGCCCCGACACATTGCGGTGCGGAGGCAGCGTCACACGACTCCCCATTCCAGCGGGAGCCATCCGACCATGACCGATCACCACCCTTCGCACGCCCACAGCCTCGCCGAGGATCTGCGGCGCATCGACACGCTGATGGCGCGGCGCCGCGCGCTCAAATGGTTCGCGGGCGCGGGCACGGTGGCGTTCCTCGCCGGCTGCGGCGGCAGCGACGCCGAAAGCGCGGACACGACCACCAGCACCGCGACCCCGACACCGACACCGACTGTCACGCCGACGCCGACCCCGACCAGCACCACCGCGACCGGCACCTGCATCGCCGATCCTCAGGAGACCGGCGGCCCCTATCCGGCGGACGGGACCAACACCTCATCGGGGTCGACCAGCAACGTGCTGACCGCCACCGGGATCGTCCGTTCCGACATCCGCGCCAGCTTCCTGACCACCACCACGGTCGCGACCGGCGTGGCGGTGACGTTCACGATCACCGTCGTCAACGTCAACGCGACCTGCGCGCCGCTCGCCGGCTATGCGGTGTATCTCTGGCATTGCGACCGCAACGGCAATTACTCGCTGTACGGCAGCGGTGCGGGTGAGAGTTATCTGCGCGGCGTGCAGGTCACCGACGCCAATGGGCAGGTCACCTTCACCACGATCTTCCCCGGCTGCTACGACGGGCGCTGGCCGCACATGCATTTCGAGGTGTTCTCGACGCTCTCGAACGCGCTCGGCGGACGCTATGCGATCCTCACCAGCCAGTTCGCGCTGCCCGCCGGGGCGTGCAGCACCGTCTATGCCGATACGACCACCTATCCCGCCAGCCGGTCGAACTTCGCACGGGTGGCGCTGTCGAGCGACAATGTCTTCGGTGACAATACGACGGCGCAACTGGCGCAGATGACCCCGACCTTCACCGGCGATCCGTCCACCGGCTATACCGCGACGGCGGTGATCGGGGTTGCGCGGTAAGCGCGCCCCGTCGTCGCCCCCCACCGTCATTGCGAGCGCAGCGAAGCAATCCAGGGCGTCCTGATCCGGCCCTGGATTGCTTCGCTGCGCTCGCAATGACGATCGCGGGGTCAAGCCCGGGATGACGAGGGAAGCGGCGGCAACTTCAACGATGCCAGCAGCGCCATGAAATGCGCCTGCGCCTCGGGCGTCGGCCCCGGATACGGTCCCTCGGTCGGCTGGTCGCCGATATAGCCCATGTCGGCCTTGCCCTCGGGCAGGCTGTAGAAGCCGAGCACGAAAAGGTTGCGCAACCGGTCCATGAACGCCACCGGCTGCGCCATCGCCGCGCTCGGCGTCTCCACCGTCAGCGCGTCGAGCAAGGTCGCGCGCTGCGTCGCCGTCCCCGCCGCGAAGTCGCCGCCGTTAAGCACCCGGCTCTGCGCATCCATCCACGCCAGCCCCGCGAGGATCTTGGCGCGATCCTCCTGCTGCTGCGGATAGGGCGCGCTGATCCATTCGTCGATGAACGCGCCCACCCCCAGCGTCCCTGCCCCCGGCGAGGCCGCATCGGCGGGCAGGATCATGTCACCCAGCATGTCGACCGTCGCGCGCTGCGCCTTGGTCAGCGTCAGCGGCCATGGCACCTTGGGCGCGGTCAGATCGGGATCGCGACCATATCCCTTGGTCGCCGGCATCGGCGCGACGCTCGCCGGCCAGCCGACCACCTTGAACGGCGGCGGCGCGCCGGTCGCCTGCGGCGCGGGCCGCGGCGGCGACGCCGCGGTTGGCGAGCGACAGCGCGGTCGCGGTGGCGAGCCATTGCAGCGTCGTACGGCGGGTGAAGGTCATGCCAGCGCTCCTGACGACAGACGGGTGGCGAGCCGCTCCGACGCACGCAGCGCCAGCGCGAGGATGGTGAGCGTCGGATTCTTGTGCGGCCCGGAGGCGAAGGTCGCGCCGTCCATCAACACGACATTGTCGACGTCCCACGTCTGGCCATAGCTGTCGACCACCGACGATTTCGGGTCGGCACCCATCCGCGCGGTGCCGAGTTCGTGGATGATCTCGCCGCCCGCGGTCATGATCTGCTCGGGCGGCAGATCGGGGTCGAGGATCGTGCCGTTCAGCCGCTGGAACACCGAATGCGCGGCACGGCGACCGTGCGCGACCTGATTGACCTCGTGCTTGGACCAGCGGAACGCGAAGCGCAGCACCGGGATGCCGAACTTGTCCTTCACCTTGGGGTCGATCTCGCAGAACGTATCCTTGTTGGGGATCATCTCGCCGCGCAGCGTCAGGTTGATCGTCGCGCCCGAGGCGTTGCGCACCGCCTGTTTCAGGTCCTTGCCCCAGACGCGCGGCAGCGCCGCTTCGGCCGGGATACCGAACCGCCCGCCGATCTCGAAATGATAGCCGCGCGCGAAATCCAGCTCGCCGCGCTTCTGCTGCTCGTACAGCCAGAACGGGATATAGATGTGCTGCCCGCCGATCCCGTCCTCGTTGTAGCGCGGCCGGCCGGCCAGACCGGGGATAAAGGCGCGGAACGACGCGCCGGTGGAGTCGGTCAGGTTGCGCCCCAGCTCGCCCGACGAATTGGCGAGCCCGCGCCCCGCTTCGCCCGAATTGAGCAACAGCCGCGTCGTCTCCCCGGTGCCCGCCGCGAGCACCACCGCGCGCGCCGTAACCTGATGCCGCTGCCCGGTCTTGCGATCGACATATTCGACCCCGGCGGCGCGCCCGCGCGCGCTCATCACCACGCGCGACACCATCGCATCGGTGACGACGCGCAACTTGCCCGTCGCCTTGGCCATCGGCAGCAGCGAGGTGGTGGTCTGGAACATCGCGCCGATCGTGCAGCCGCGCGTGCACGGCGTCGCGTTGAAGCACGCGCTGCGCGGCGCGACCTTGTCGGGCATGTCGCGCGTCAGCACCGCGGTATGCGCGGCGCGGACCGGGATGCCGAGGCTTTCCGCGGCGGCGGTGATCAGCATCTCGGGAACGCGCGGCTTGGGCGGCGGCATCAGGCAACCGGCGGGCGAGTCCGGGTGGTTCTCCAGCCCAATCGGCCCGCCGTTGACGCCGATCATCCGCTCGACCCGGTCGTAGAAGGGCGCGACATCGTCATAGCCGATCGGCCAGTCCACCCCCAGCCCGTCGCGTGAGAACGGCTTGAAGTCGTACGCGCCGAACCGCGGAACGTGCCGCCCCCAATGGTTGGTGCGCCCGCCCAGCATCCGCGGCCGCCACCAGCGGAAATCGCTGCCCTCGGTCATCGTATAGGGCTCGCCCTCGACCTGCCAGCCGCCGTCGACGGTCGCGTCGAAATAGCCGAACGGCTTGTCCGGCGTGCCGGTCCCGCGCAGCGGCGCGTCGCTTTCGGGGGCGAACATGTTGACCTCGGCCTGCGGCTCGTAGTCGCGCCCCGCCTCCAGGATCAGGCAGCGCACGCCGGCCTTGGTCAGCGCATAGGCCGCCATCCCGCCCGCCGCGCCGGAACCGACGATGACAACATCGACGGGGCCATCCGCCAACTTCGGCGCCGCTGCCATTACTTGACGGCTCCGGTCGCGGACGCGCCGATCCGGCGCAGCTTGATGTTGCGGAAGGCGACGGGTTCGCCGTGATCCTGCAACCCGATCACCCCGCTGTCGAAGGTGCCGAAGTGCGCCATCTTCGCAAACTTCGACCCCGCCACCCGCTGCCGCCACGCCTCGTCGCCATAAGAGACATCGGCGGTCGGCGTGCCGTTGAGCCATTGGCGGATCCGCCCGTTCTCGACGAGCAACCGCGCATGGTTCCAGCTTCCTGCCGGCCTGGCGACACCGGCCGGCGGCACCGTCATGTCATACAGCGCGCCCGCCCGGTGCGTCGGGATCTTGCCGTCGGAATGTCCGGCATCGTCAAGCACCTGCATCTCCAGCCCGGACTGGTAGAGCAGCGGCGCGCCCTCGACGTTGCGCGCCAGATACAGCACGCCGCTGTTGCCGCCCTTCTCAACCTTCCAGTCCAGCGTCAGTTCGAACGCGCCATAGCGATCGGCGGTGACGAGGTCGGTCCCGCTCATCTTGCCGTCCGCCTTGGTCAACAGCAGCGTGCCGTCGCGCACCGTCCAGGTCGACGGCGCCGCCCCGCCGCCGAAGCTGCGCCAATTCGACAGGTCACGCCCGTTGAACAGCAGCTTCCAACCCTGCGCGCGCTCGGCCGCGGTCAGGCTGTTGTCCTTCGCCAGCGCGGCGCCGGGCGCCATCATCACCAGCGCCGTCGCGATGCCCAAAGCCCAACGCATCTTCACTCTCCCACCATCGTCGCGCGCCCGAAGCCGCCTTTGCCTTGAAGGCTTAACGGCTTTGCCTTTGTTTACAAGGAACCTGCGCGTACCGTCCCGCAGTCCTCAGATTCGACATCGACTATGCCGCCGTTTCGGACCATGACCCGCACATGCAGCGGCCACCCCTTCGTTTCGTCGTCCTGTGCGATGGTCTGGAATTCGAACAATGGCAGGCCTCCAGCATCAGGGAAGCGATCGACGCGCAGGTTGCCGTCCCGGTCGGCGTGGTGGTGCGTCAGGCCGATCCGGCCCCCGACAACGGGCGTAAATGGGCGCGACGGTGGCAGGCGCGGCATCTGGCGACATGGCGCCTCTTCGATCGCTTCTACACGCGCCGCCGAAGCCGCGCGATCGAGCGGGTCGATCTGTCGGACGTGTTCGCCGACGTCCCTCATTGTCGCGACACGCCGGTCAGGCAAGGGAAGTTCGGCGAGGCCCTGAGCGACGCCACGCTGGATTTCGTGCGATCGCTGGCACCCGATTTCGTGCTCCGCTTCAGCTACGGCATCCTGCGTGGCGACATCCTCACGTTGCCCACCTATGGCGTGTGGTCCTATCATCATGGCGACCCGGCCAATTATCGCGGCCAGCCGCCCGGCTTCTGGGAATTGGCGGAAGGTTCACCGGTCGCCGGAAGCATCCTGCAAGTGCTGAGTGACGAGCTGGATGGCGGCCGGGTCCTGTGGCAGGGCATGTTTCAGACCAACCGCTCCTCCTACGTCAAGACGCGCGATACGCTGTACATGGGCAGCGCCCCGTGGGTGCGCGCGACCTGCGCCGCCGTGCTTGCCACCGGGCACCTCCCCACCGCCCCCGCCGGGGACGGTAAGGGCAAAATCTATCGTCAGCCGAACAATGCGACGATGGTGCGGTTTCTCTGGAAGACGGTGCGTGCGTTCGTGGCGACGCAGGTGACCTACCGCTTCTTCCGACAGGATTGGACCTGCGGCGTGATCGCCGCCCCGATCGCGGACGTGGCGGGACTGTCGGGCAAGGAGCGGCAGGCGCAGGCATTGCGCAGCGTCCGGTGGATGACGCCGCCACGCGGCGAATTCTACGCCGATCCGTTCGGCCACCGGATCGGGTCGTCCGGCGCCATCCGCCTGTTCTTCGAACGGCTCGACTGGCGAAAGAACCGGGGCGAGATCGCCACCGCCACATACGCCGACGGCCGGTTCGGTGACGTTCGCACGATCCTGGAGACGGGAACGCATCTCTCCTATCCGTTCACGCTGGAGCTTGATGGCGCGACCGGCTTCGTCCCGGAACATGCCGCGGCCCGTGAGGTCGCGCATGTCGCCACCGACCCCGAAGGAAATGTCGTCGCGACGACGACGATGCTGGCCGACGCACCGTTGATCGACACGACCTTCGTCGACTGGGGCGGCAGGACGTGGGCGTTTGCGACCATGGACACGACCACCCACAATACGGACCTGTTCGTCTTCCACGCCGACACTCTTGCCGGGCCATGGCGACCGCATCCGCTCAATCCGGTGAAGACCGACGTTCGAAGTGCGCGCCCCGCCGGCACGCCGTTCGTGGTCGACGGACGCTTGTATCGCCCGGCGCAGGATTGCTCGACCCATTACGGCAGCGCGGTGTCGATCAACGAAATCGTGACGCTGAGCGAAGTTTCGTTCGAGGAGCGCGTCGTCGCGCGTGTCGAGCCGACGGCGAACGGCGGCTACCGCTATGGCCTGCACACGATCTCGCAGGTGGGCGACATGACGCTGATCGACGGCGCCCGAAAGCGGCTGGCGCTGCCGTGACCTCGCCGCGGTCGCCTTATTTGTAGGTGACCGGGCGATGGCGTCGACCGGTCAGCCGGGCCATCCAATATTCGACCACGCCATGCGCTTCGGCGAACTTCGAGACGATGCCGAGCGCGGCGACGCGCACGGCTTCGCCGCCGGTCCAGCCCTGTCGGCGGTTCCGGGCGGTTTGGCGCAGGAGCTGCGCGGGATAGGCAGCCGCCATCACCGCGGCCAGTCGCGCATCGATGGCCAAGGAGGCGATGATCGCCACCGGCAGGGCGACGCCCCAGATCAGCGCGCGCCGGACGATTGCCGCCCCCTGCGGATCGCGACCCGCGCCCCCACGATCGAGACACTGGCTGATGCCCAGCCCGGCACGACGGCTCCGGCGATAGAATTGCCCCAACCGCGTGATGTTGGCGTCATGTGCGGTCATCGGCACATCCAGCCGCCAGATCGTCCACCCGGCGGCGCGCAACCGACCGCACATCTCGGGTTCCTCGTGCGCGACCTGATCGTCGGCGAACCCGCCGACCTCGGCGAAGGCGCGCACGCGCACCAGCGCGTCGCCGCCGCTGGCGTCCGCCTGCCCGACCGGCGTATTCCATTCCCGGTCGCACATCGCATTGTAGAGCGAGCGCTCGGGATGGCGCTCGAACCGACGTCCGCATACCACCGCCACCTCGGGATGGGCCGTCAGGAAATCGACCGCCGCCGGCAGCCATTCCGGCAAGATCGTGCAATCGCCGTCGACGAACTGGATGAACGCCAGATCGGGATCGAGCGCGATCGCTTTGGCCGCCCCGGCGTTGCGGCCACGCGCGGCGGTCAGCGGCGTGTCGGGGTGCAGCGCGACGACCTCGGCGCCAGCAGCGCGGGCCATCGTAACGCTGTCGTCAGTCGAGGCCGAGTCAGCATAGACGACGGTGACGCCGTCCGGTGCCGAGGCGAGACACGCCGCGAGGCGCGGGCCTTCGTTTCTGCCGATGACGACGATGGCGAGGCGATGCGGCGGCACCCTGCGATCGTATAGCGAGAATTCCGGTCCTGCCTAGGCGCGGGATCATCACCGCTTTCGCGCGGCATGGTGCCTGCGTCGCGATCGTGTCCGCGTCGCCGCGGACATCAACGGTGTCGCTGCAACAGCGCGGGGAACGGCGCCTGCGCCGGCCCGGCCGGATCGCGCAGCGCATTGCGCACACCGGCATCGGCGCTGAGCGGGATCGCCATGCCATCGGTTCTTTCCAGCAGCGCGAACAACTTGCCGCTCATTCGCTCGGCCAGTTCCTCATGCCCCGGTCGCGCGATCAGATTGTTGGTCTCGTGCGGATCCTCGGCGAGATCGTACAGCTCGTCGATGTCCCAGATGCCGTGGAAGTGCATGTACTTGTACCGGTCCTCGCGCAGCGCGTGGACGGTCGGCGTCTGCGGGAAATTGCGCTCCCAATAATATTCGTACAGCAACTCGCTTCGCCACGGCGCCTGTGCGTCGCGCACCAGCGGCAGCGCGTCGCTCCCCGCCATGTTGTCGGGCGCGCGCAGCCCGGCGGCCGCGAGCAGGGTCGGCGCGATGTCGATGTTCGCGACCACCTGCTCGACGACGCTGCCCGCCGGAAACAGCGCCGGGCAGCGCGCCAGCATCGGGATGCGCATCGATTCCTCATAGGCGGTGCGCTTGTCGATCAGGCCATGCTCGCCGAACATGAAACCGTTGTCGCCGAGGTAGAGGATCAGCGTGTCGTCCAGCTCGCCGCGCTTTTCCAGCAGGTCCATGATCCGCGCCAGCCCTTCGTCGACCGCCAGCAGCGTTTCCATGTAGCGCTTGTAATAATCGCCGATGTCGAGCGTGCCATGATACGGAAAGCCGACCCCGTGCCAGCTATTGCGCTGGTTCTCGACCCACATCGGCCGCCCCGGCGCGCCGGGCTGCATCGACGCCGGGTAGCGGAACGTCTCCTTGTCGTACCGACCCTTGTGGCGCTCGGCCGGGATGAACTCGGAATGCACCGCCTTGTGCGCCAGATGCATCATCCACGGCCGCCCCGCGGGTCGCTTGCCGATCCAGTCGAGCGCGTAATCGGTCAACTCGTCGGTAATATAGCCTTTCTGCGGCACGCGCCGTCCGTCGACGTTCAGCCCGTCCGCGCTCGGCAGATAGCTGCCCTGCCCCTTGAAGCTGACCCAATGGTCGAAGCCGGGCTGCGGCGCGTCGCCCTCGTCGCCCATATGCCATTTGCCGATGAACGCCGTGTCGTAGCCGGCTGCCTGCAAATACTCGGGATAGAAGACCAGCCCCGGCGGGATCGGGTGGTTGTTGTCGACTACCTTATGCTGATGCGCATACAGCCCCGTGAAGATCGACGCGCGGCTCGGCGAGCACAAAGCGGTGGTGACGAAGGCGTTGCGAAAATGCGTGCCCTCGCGCGCCAGCCGGTCGAGCGTCGGCGTGTCACCGAAATCCTGCGCCTTCATGAACCCCATCGCGTCGTAGCGATGGTCGTCGGTCAGCACGACGAGGATGTTGCGCGGCCGCACGCCCGGCAGCCGCGGCAACCGCCGCGAGCGCCTCGGCGCAGCCGCCGCACCCGCCGCCATCGAATAGAGCCCGAACGCGCCACCGGTCCCGGCCAGCAGCACGCCGCGGCGCGTCGTCTCCTCGCTCATCGTCAGAAATCCTTGCGCAGCAACAGCCCGGCATAGCGCTTGTCGTCGCGCGGCACGAACCGCACCGTCCCCGCGAACGTCCCGTTCGTCAGGAAGCTCGCATAGGCCGTGTCGGTGATGTTCTTGACATAGGCACGCAACTGCCACCCGTCGCCGGGATGGAGCAGCGCGACGCTGGCGTTCCAGATCGCATAGGCCGGCTGGACCGTGTTCGGCGTCTGCGCCAGCGAATATTGCACCTTGCTGCTGAACGTCACGTCGCTTTGCAGCTCCAGCGACAGGCTGTCGGTCAGCCCGAAGCGATAGGTCGCATTCTCGAACAGCCGCACCTTCGGCGCATAGGGCAGCGGCTGGCCGTTGATGTTGCAGCTGACCGGCGCGCCGACCGGGCAGTTGAAGTCGCGGACCGTCGCATCGGTATAGGCCCCCGACAGATCGAAGGTCAGGCCCCTGGTCGGGCGCAACGTCACGTCGGCCTCCACGCCGCGCGACCGCACCGACCCTGCGTTGATGAGCCGCGTCACCGGCGCGCCGCCGACCGAATCCGTGAAGTTCGCCTGATAGCCATCGAAGTCGGTGGTATAGACCGCCACCGCATAGCTCAGCGCGCGGTTCGCGGTGCTGCCCTTGATCCCGCCCTCATAGGAGTTCGACGTCTCGGGGCTCAGCGGCACCTCGTCGAGCAAAGTCGTCGCGTTGAGCGAGCGCATGTTGAAATAGACGTTGTACGCCGGCCCCTTATAGCCGCGCGAATAGGTGAAATAGGTCTGCGCATGGTCGCCCAGATCGAGCTGCAGCCCGAGGCGGTAGCTGTCGCCGCGCGCATCGGTGCTCCCCTTGGCATTGTGGTACGCGCGGATACCCGGACGGTCGAGCGACCCCGCCCCGCTGTTGGTCGGGTCGTTGCTCGACGTGCGGACGTGATAGAAATCGAGCGAATCCCACGTCGAGCGATAGCCCGCGATCGCGCGGAAATGCTCGGTGAAATTGACGTTCGCCTCGCCGAACAAAGCGTAATTGTGATTGGTGATCCCGTAGTTGGCGATGCCGGTGGTGGAGGTCCGCGTCGTCCCCGCCAGCGTGGTCAGCGCGCGCTGATACCGCTCGTCGGTCTGCGCACGCAGGTAATAGGCACCGAGCACATAATCGATCAGCCCGCCGCGCGGCGAGGTCAGCCGCAGCTCCTGCGAGAACTGCCGGCTGTCGACGCTGCCGTCGTCCGCGCCCGTCGGGAAGCTCGTCGTCAGCTGCGCCAGCCCGTCATAATCCTGCCGCTGATGGTTCAGCCATTGCCGCCACGCGGTGATCGAGGTGAGCTGATAATCGCCCAGCGACAGATCGGCGGTCAGCGACCCGCCATAATTCTCGTCGCGGACACTGGTGTCGAGATCGGTGGCGAGCCGGCGATTGCCCGGCCCGGCGACGATCCCCTGCGACGCCAGCGCTGCCGCGAGCGGCGCGGAATCGGTGATCGCGCGGGTCGGGTAGGCGATCTGCTGCGTCGATTGATAGACGCCCGCCACCGTCTCACGCGTGTTGAGATAGTCGCCGATCGCGGTCAGCTTCAACGCGTCGAACGGCGTCACCACCAATTTGCCGCGCGCGCCGTAGCGCCGCGAGCCGTTGGCGTCATGCCCGGTCACGACGTTGCGCAGATTGCCGTCGAAGTCGCTGTAGAGCCCGCCGATCAGCGCCTGCACCTTGCCCGGCACGATCGCGCCCGACACGCCGGCCTTGAGGCGATATTCCTGATCGGTGGTCGCCCCCGCCTCACCGAAGGCATGGAATTCATCGGTCGGGTTACGGGTGACGATGTTGACCACGCCGGCCGAGGCGTTCTTGCCGAACAACGTCCCCTGCGGCCCGCGCAGCACCTCGATCCGCTCGACCTCGCCCAGATCGAGCGTCGATTGGCCCGGGCGCGTCAGCACCACGCCGTCCAGCACCGTCGACACCGAGGGTTCGACGCCCGGCGAGGTGGTGATCGTGCCGATGCCGCGGATGAAGACGGTGCGGTCCTTGTTCGACGCGCCGCTACGGAAGCCGACCGACGGGATCGACGCCGCGATCCGCTCGAGATTGTTCAGCTGTCGCTCCGCCAGCGACTTGCCGTCGACCGCGGTGATCGCGATCGGCACCTGCTGAAGCGATTCGTTGCGGAAGCGCGCGGTGACGACGACCTCGCCCTCGCCGGCTGGCGGGGTGGCGGGCGCCCCGGTCGATGGCGCATCCTGCGGCGCGGGCGCGTCCTGTGCGATGGCGGGGGTGGCGAACAGCGAGAGAGCAGTGGTAGCAAGCAGCACAGGCAGGCGTCGATCGATCATCGGGTCCCCTTTCAGATCGCGGCGGACGCTAAAGCCTAGTTCATAGATCGGGTATAAAGAAGCGTATCGCACGGACACAGGCCGGCTTTAGCGCCGGTCGTCGCCGAACATGCGCACGCGCGACCGACGTGATGCGGAGCGTAACGCCAATTCCCCGTCGCCCCGGACTTGATCCGGGGCCCCGCTTCTTCTTCGCCGCCGTGGTGAGAAGCGGGATCAGAGGAGGTCGAACCCATCGATCGTCATTGCGAGCGGAGCGAAGCAATCCAGGGCGTCCTGGTCCGGCACTGGATTGCTTCGCTACGCTCGCAATGACGGACAGGTGTGGCGTCGCCCCGGCCTATCGATCCGCCTCCACAGGCGCCAACATCGGCAACAACAGCTGGATCCACCCCCACGCCGCCAAATACGCGACGCTCGCGAACAGCAGCAGCGGCAGATACCCCAGCCCCGCCGCCAGCGTCAGCCCGGCGATCTTGGCGATCGCGACACCCCCCATATTCCCGCAGAACGCACCAAAGGCGGTGACGCGCCCGACCCGCTGTTGCGGCACGATATCGGCGATCATCGCGAACACATTGGTCGAAAACGCCTGATGCCCCGCCAGCGCCAGCGCCATCAGCAGCACCGCGACCGGATAGCTGTGCGTCAGCAACGCGAGCGGGATCGGCGTCACCGCCAGCGCCCCGCCGAGCAACACGCCCTTGCGCACGCGGTTCAGCGATGCACCGCGCCCCAGCAGTCGCGTCGGGACCGCCCCGCCCAGCAAGGAGCCGACCGCCGCACCGCCATAGGCAAGCGCCAGCGGCACGCCGAGCGCGACCCCCGAGAGCCCGAACTGGCGATGAAAGAAATCGGGCAGCCAGAACAGCAACAGCCACCATGTCGCGTCCGACAGCAGCTTCGCCCCCGCCACCGCCCACGTCCGCCGGTCGCGCAACATCGGTGCGGAGGGTACCGGCGACGCGGCGTCGGCGACCTTGGGCGCGGCAAAGGCGATCCCGCGCGCCGCGACCAGCCACGCCAGCGCCCAGAGCAGCCCGGCCACGCCGACCGCGACGAACGTCCCCCGCCACCCCAGCCACAGGCCGAGCAGCGGGATCGCCAGCGGCGCAAGGATCGCGCCCAGGCTGTTGGCGGCATTGCCCGCCCCGAACCCGGTCGAGCGCCAGCGCGGCGGCAGCACCGCGGTGATCGTCTTGATGCCCGTCGGCGTCCCCATCGATTCGGTCGCGCCCAGCGCGACGCGCACCGCGATGAACTCGGTCATCGAGCGCGCCCAGCCGTGCAGCAGCGCCGCGACGCTCCACGCCGCGACCCCGACCGGATTGGCCCAGCGCACGCCCAGCCGGTCCGCGATCCAGCCGCTGAACAGGAAGCCGACCGCCGCTCCGCCCTGAAACCACGCCGCCAGCGTGCCGTAATCGTCGTCGCTCCAGCCGAGATCGGTGGCGATCACCGGCTTCAGCACCGCGATCACCTGCCGGTCGACAAGGTTCAGCACGCCCGCGGTGATGACCAGAGCGAACAACAATCCGCGGTGCCGCCCGCTCAGTTCCGAGACATTTCTCATGCGATCAGCATGGCCGCGCGGGGACGGTGGTCGCGAACAACATTCGCTATCGCGCCGCCAAGCGGCTCACAGCACCAGCGGCGCATGGTCGATCCGCGGCAGGACGTGACGCGCGAACAGATCGGCCTCGGCGGCGTGCGGGTAGCCCGACAGGATGAACGCATCGATCCCCGCAGCGCGATACGCCTGCAACTTGGCGAGCACCTGATCGGGATCGCCGACGATCGCCGCGCCGCAGCCCGAGCGCGCGCGCCCGATCCCGGTCCACAGGTTCGCCTCGGCATAGCCGTCGTCGCTGCCTTCGCGAAGCTCGGCCTGCCGCCGCACCCCCGCCGATTGCGAATCGAGCGAGCGGGTGCGGATCGCCGCGCCGGTCGCGTCGTCCAGCTTCGACAGCAGCCGCTCCGCCGCGGCGCGTGCCTCCGCCTCGGTCTCGCGGACCACGACATGCACGCGATAACCGAAGCGCAGCGTGCGGCCATGCCGCGCCGCCCGCGCGCGCAGATCGGCGACGATCCCCCGCACGCCCTCCATCGTATCGGGCCACATCAGATAGACGTCCGCGCCCTGCGCCGCCGCCTCGCGCGCCGCCTCGGACAGTCCGCCGAAATAGAAGGCCGGGCAGCGCCCCGACACCGTCGTCACACGCGGCGGATCGAGCTTCAGCTTCCAGAAGTCGCCGTCATGATCGAGCGGCTTGCCGTCGAGCAGCGTGCGCAGGATATGCATCGCCTCGACGGTGCGGGCGTAGCGCGGCGCGCTGTCCAGCGTTTCGCCCGGCAGGTCGCTCGAGATGATGTTGACGGTCAGCCGCCCGCCCAGCATCCGGTCGATCGTCGCGATCTGCCGCGCCAGCTGCGGCGGCCAGCTTTCGCCGATCCGCACCGCCATCAGCAGCCGCATCCGCCGGAGCAGCGGCGCGATGCCCGCCGCGAAGGCGGTCGTGTCGATCCCCAGCGCATAGCCCGACGGGAGCAGGCAATTGTCGTAGCCCGCGGTTTCCGCCTGCACGACGATGTCGCGGCAATGCTCCCATGTCGACCGCAACGCCGGATCGGGAACGCCCAGAAACTCATAGTCGTCGTCGCACAGCGCGGAGAACCAGCTGATCTCGCAAGGCCCCGGGTTTGTCGTCACGGCATTGCTCTCCATCAGCCTGTCCGGCGGCGCTCATGCCAGCCCCCGGCACCGCTCGCCAGATGCCCCGGCTTTGCCCCCGCAAAGCTTTGCGCGCTTGTCGAACGGCTGCGATCGGCGGGAAAGCGCGACGCGAAAACGAAGGCAAGGACCGACGATGACGGCAAAAATCCGGTACGGCGTGGTGGGCACGGGCATGATGGGGGTCGAGCATCTGCGCAACATCGCGCTGCTTCCCGATGCCGAGGTCGTTGCGATCGTCGACCCGGTGCCCACCTCGCTCGGCTGGGCGCGGGACGCGCTGGGCGATCGCGCCGGTGCGGTCGAGAGCTTTACCGATGTCGCGACCTTCGCACGCACCGCGCAGGTCGACGCCATCGTCGTCGCCTCGCCCAACCACACGCATCGCGCCGTGCTGGAGCCGTTGTTCGGGATGGACGCCGCGATCCTCTGCGAAAAGCCGCTCGCCACCACGCTGGCCGACGCGCGCTGGATCGTCGAGCGCGCCGCCGCGCATCCCCGCCCCTTCTGGACCGGGATGGAATATCGCTTCATGCCCCCCGCCGCGGCGTTCATCGAACAGGTCCATGCCGGGCGCGTCGGCACGCTACGGATGCTGTCGATCCGCGAGCACCGCTTTCCGTTCCTGCCCAAGGTCGGCGACTGGAACCGCTTCGCGCGCAACACCGGCGGCACGATGGTCGAGAAATGCTGTCACTTCTTCGATCTGATGCGGCTTATTATCGGCTCGGAAGCGGTACGCGTGCATTGTTCCGGCGCCATGGACGTCAACCATGTCGACGAATCGTATGACGGAATGCGTCCCGACATCATCGACAACAGCTTCACCACCGTCGATTTCGCCAACGGGGTGCGCGCGATGCTCGACCTTTCGATGTTCGCGGACGGTGCCGAACACCAGGAAGAAATGACCGCCACCGGCGACAAGGCCCGCCTCGACGTCCTGATTCCGCCCGGAGAACTGGTATTTAGCCCCCGCGTCGGCTTCCAGAACGATAAGCGCGTCGAACGCACGCGCATCGCCATCGACCCCACCGCCCACGCCGCCGGCAGCCACGAAGGCGCCACGTTCTTCCAGCACCGCGCCTTCGCCCAAGCCGTAAGCGGCGCCGCACCGGTACAGGTCACCGCCGAAGATGGCCTGCGGGCGGTCGAGATCGGCGTCGCCGCAGAAATCAGCGCGCGCGAGCATCGCGTGGTCGAGATAAGCGAACTCTCCCAATATCAATAAGTCAGCCGCCACATGCGCTTCGCTCGGAGTGCATGTGGCGAGCAAGGTGACCCGATCCGTCACCAATTGCGATTGACTCGCAACCGCTACTACGACACTGCGCCCCAAAAAATGGGGGTGTTGCTAATGCGAACTATTTCTACAATCGCGCTCGTGTCCAT
Organism: Sphingomonas phyllosphaerae; assembly: GCF_036946485.1. Lineage (GTDB taxonomy): Bacteria > Pseudomonadota > Alphaproteobacteria > Sphingomonadales > Sphingomonadaceae > Sphingomonas > Sphingomonas phyllosphaerae_E. Next base: position 1,104,726 of record NZ_JAQIJA010000005.1, on the reverse strand, counting down.
GTTGGTGGCCACGGCCGCGCACGCTCAGACGTCCACTCACGATAGCGCACTCCCCGACGACATCGTCGTCACCGGAGAGAAGTCGAACCGCACGCTTCAGGAAACCGCCACCAGCGTCGCGGTCATCACCCCCGCGCGGATCGAGCAGGAGAATGTCCAGACGATTCAAGACCTCTACGATCGTACCGCCAACGTCAGCGAGACCTATGCCGCCGCAGGGTTCACGATCCGCGGCATCACCAACACCGGGATTGGCGGCGGTGGCCAGTCCGATACCGCGACCGTCTACGTCGACGGCGCCCCGGTCCCCAGCGCCGTGCTATACGGCGGACCGACCGACCTGTGGGACATCGGGCAGGTCGAAATTCTTCGCGGCCCACAATCGACGATCCAGGGTCTGAACGCACTGGCGGGTGCGGTCGTGCTCACCACGCGCGACGCCTCGACCACCAACTATAGCGCCGACGCGCGCGTCCTGTGGAGCGATCAGCGCGATCGCACCGCCTCCGTGGCGCTGGGCGGGCCAATAGTGGCGGACCAGCTCGGCTTCCGCCTGTCTGCCGAGCGCCGCGCCGATCGCGGGCTGATTCGAAACGTCACCGTCGGCGGCTATGATGACGCGCTCCGCGCGCTCAACCTCCGCGGCAAGCTGAAGTGGATTCCCGCGGAACTGCCCGGGCTGGAGGTGCTGGCCAGCTACAATCGTACGCGTCGTGACGGCGGTTACCTCTACGATTACGCGCGTACCGATACCCCCCGCTATTACGACCGCCGCGTCTCGACCGCGAACGTCCGCGGTCGCGGGGATGTGGCGGCGGACATCGCGGTGCTCGATGCCGGCTACGACATCGCGCCCCGGCTGCGAATGTCGAGCGTGACCTCCTTCAACCACGTCCGTTCCCACGCAGTGGCAGATGGCGACGGCCAACCCGTCGACGCCCAACGCATCGGCAGCCTTCACCGTTTCCGCACCTGGACCGAGGAACTGCGCCTCAACTACGATGGAGCGCGGCTCAGCGGCGTGGTCGGCGCCTGGGCCTATCGCCGGTCGGGCGGGCACGACACGAACAGCCGGATCAACATCCCGACACCGGTGGCGACGATCGTCACGCAATTGCGCGGCAGCGGCGTGCCAGTCGCGACCGCGACCCAGCTCGCCTCGGCCTATGCAGCTGTCCTGCCGGTGCTTCCCGTCGCTTACGACGGCACGCAACCCGAACTGGTGCGCAACGTCGCATTGTTCGCCGATGCACGGTACCGGCTGACCGATCGTCTGTCGCTGGTTGGCGGCCTCCGCTACGATCACGAAGAAAATCTGTATGGTTCGCAGGGCCTGGCCCGCTTCACCGGCACGCTGCCCGGTCCGTCCGCCTTCGGTGCGCCGGGCACCCCGGCGTATCTGGCCGTGGCGGCGATCAACCGCGGCGTACTGGCGCTGGTGTCGGGCGCCTCGTCGGCGGGGGCGAGCAACGCGCGTCGCTTCGATGCGCTGCTGCCCAAGGCCGGGATCAGCATGGATTGGACGTCCGATCTCACCACCGCCGTCACCGTCCAGCGCGCCTATCGCTCGGGTGGGTCCAGCGACAATCCCGGGCGCGCGCTGCTCGTCCCCTATGATCCGGAATATAGCTGGAATTACGAAGCGTCGCTGCGATCGCGCTGGCTCGGCGGTCGCCTGACGCTCAACGCCAACGCCTTCTACGTCGATTGGACGGCGCAGCAGACGACCGTTTTCTTCGGCTCCACGATGTACGACTATAACACGGTCAACGCTGGCAAGTCGCACCTCTACGGGTTCGAGGTGGAAGCGCAGGGCCGGCTCGCCACCGGCTTCGACGCCTATGCCTCGCTCGGGCATCTCCGCACGAAGTTCGACGACTTCACGTTGCCCGCCGGTACGACGACCACCGTCGATCTCGGCGGCTCCGAATTCCCCTATGCCGCGCGCTGGACCGCGGCGGGTGGCGTCAACGGCCGTATCGGCGCGGTCGTCGGCAATCTGAACGCCAACTACCGCGCGGCTGTGTTCACCGAAACCGGGACCGTACAGGGGCGCAGCCGGTTGTCCGGGCGCACCGTCGTCAACGCACGGCTGGGCTATGAAACGAGCCACTGGACGCTGTTCGCCTTCGCGCGCAACCTGCTCGACGCGAAATATCAGCAATATCGGGGCATCGTCCCCGGCCGCGCGATCCTCGGTGAACCGCAGACGTTCGGGTTAGGCGCTGAGCTGCATATGTGATGCACAAGGGGCGGCGGCTTCGAAGTGCTCGCCGTCCTTCGATATGCGCTGAGGCACCATGAAACTGCTTCGCGCCGGTCAAGCGACTGGCATATGCCACATCCTCAAGCGGCCGCTGCGGCAGACGGGCATCTGAGATTTTGATGGCGAAGACGGAGGGATTCTACCCCAGCTTCCAAGCCATTGAGATCTCTGCTTGCCGCAGGGTTGCTGATGGATCTGGACCCCCACACGTGCCCCCGAACTCGCCATGCTTTGCCTATGACGCATCAACCCAGGCACAGTAACAAGGTGTGTATGCCCCCGGTCAGGCTGGGCAGCAAGGTTTTGCCGGCACCCTGATCGCGGCTGGCAGCTTCGATCGACACTACCGATCTGCTGCCCCGATCGGAGGAGAAGCGTCCAGACTTACGATTTCACCCAAGCCATGGCGATGCTGCCGGAGCTGCAGGAGGCGCACGCCGCCGTGTCCGAGATCATTCCGTCCCTGGCCGACGTGCGCCGACGGTATGCGTCTTCATGGTCGGATACGGACAAGGCCGAGCACGACCGTGTGCAGGCCGAAGCCGACCGGCGGTTCGCCGCGTTCCAGGAGACGTTGAAGCGCATCGAAGAGGCCACGGGGCTGCCCCCGGAGTTCTTCGAGGAACTGGCTGAGACGGAACTCCCCGGCGATCGAACCGACCGCAGGGCGCGTTCGATGCTGACCGTAGAGGAGGTCGAGCCCACCGGCTGCATCGACGACCATCTACCATCTGCTCTCGACGCGCTTGTCAGGCGATTGCCACCGGGCTGGCTTGAGGAGGAATCGCCAGATCTGTTCAGGTTGCCCGCGGCCGCCGTCGATCGGCCGGTCTCCATTGTGAAGGGTTTCCGACCTGAGTCCGAACGGCCCGGCGGGCACAGGCTGCGACAGATGGTGCAGGTCGCGCGGGACTTCCTGGCCGGCAACTCGTGCTACGATCACTTCGCTGGGGCGACACTCGTCCCTCAGCTCGCCCGGCTTGGCACCCGACTCTCGATCCTGGATCGTGTTCCCGGAGCCGCCGAGCGTGTTGCCAACCTATGGAAGAAGCCTGCCGAGGTCGACAACACGGTGTACGAGTTGCTGGTCGCCGCCGCGCTCGCGATAGCGGGTCGCGCGCCGTCGTTCATACCCGAGGGACAGGGGCGGACTCCCGACATCCGCTGCGTCGATCCCTTTCCGATGGTGGTCGAGTGCAAGCGCCGAGATGCGCTGTCGGTGTACGAGCTCGAGGAGGAGGCCGCGATGCGGCTCCTGTTCGCGCGGCTACGGCGCGAGGCGTTGGCGCGAGGCGCGTGCGGGGTCTTCGACCTCAAACTGACCGTGGAGGGTTCGGCCATCGGTATCGAGGAGGTCGTGGCGAGGTGCGTTCAGCAAAGGCTGGCACCTGATCCGGCAAAACCGCTCAACTATGCTTGGGGCTCGGTCGCGTTTCGACGCAGGCCTGAGCGATTGCGGCTTCCGGCACCCACGAAGGCGTACAGCCCCAAGCTACTGAAATATGTGTTCGGATGGGACGAGGACGTGCCGCGTCACGATGGTCTGATCTGTCAGGCCGACTGCATCGAGGGTGCGATGGTCGAAGAGGTCGTCCGGGGTGTCGCGATGAGGTGGACCAACCGTGCGGAGGCCGTGGCGGATAAGCGATCGCGACCGCCGACCAGCCTGTTCGGCAAGGCGACCGGCCAGATGCCGGGCGGTGAGTTTGGGATTGTCTATATCTGCTATCCCGAGGGGGCTCGCGAGGAGATCGCCGACCGACGTGTGGAAAGGCTCGCCGAGCGACTCAAGGAGTGGGAGCACTCCGCAGCTTTCCGGATCCCGCTCGTTTACATCGATAGGATCTACCCCCGCGCGCTGGATGCGGGACAGCCCGACATCATCGAGAGCACGGTGTCGTATCTCAGCGAGCCTGCTGGCGGCGATCCGTGGATGCTTGAACAATTTCCAGGGTGCGTTTTCACCGACACGGACTGAGCTGACCTACCCGAGGGCTTGGAACCGCCTCGACGCGGCGACGCTATGATAGCGCGGCAACGATACAGGAGTGACGCGTGGACGAAGCGACGTGGGATGACGATGTGAAGACGCCTCCAGTGGATTGGCGGATGAGCGCCTCGCTGGAGAACGTGCCGCGCGGCGACGCCGACGTCGCCGAGGTGACCAACCTCGAACGTGCCGTCCGTGACTGGCTTGCGCTTGATCCCGGACACCATGCGGCTGCCGTCCTCACGCCGGAGCGACCCGTGTTGATCGAGGGCGTCTCGCACGAGACCTTTACCGGGGACGGCATTTCACTCCTTGCAGAGTTGCTGGATCAGCAGCCGGCCAACGAGGGTTGATGGCGGTGACCGGCAGTGTGAACGTCAACGAGGCGGATGCCTCAGAGCTCGACGCCGTAGAGGCGCTGCGCGGCCACGGATTCGAGATCGTGCGCTACCGCGAGGAACGTGGAAGGTTCACGGACCTGCGCCAGCTCGACGAGGTGCCCGGGATGGCGGGACGGCTCGACGACGCCGCGCGGGCCTCGCTCACGACTTCATAGGGTGACCTGGCGGGCTTCCGAACCTCAGTGACGTCGCTCGGGACGCTAGTCCCGGGTGACGATCCGCTGATTCGCCATGTCGCTATGAGCCATTTAGCCACTCACGGCTGGGTTACCGCACTGGGGTTCCGAACCGTCGCGACGATCACCAGGACAAGCCCGATCAGAGAGGTCGCCGCGCCAGCGAGGGACACGGCGGGGTAGCCCAGTCCAGCCGCGATGACCCCGCCGCCCAGAGCGGCGCCGCTCGCGTTGCCGAGGTTGAACGCGCCGATGTTGACCGACGAAGCCAGATTGGGGGCGTCGGCCGCAGCGCGCATCACGCGGACCTGCAGCGGCGGCACCAGAGCGAAGCTCGCGACGCCCCATAGGAAGATCAGCACAGCGCTCGGCGCGGCCAGCGGCATCGCCCAGGCGAACGCAACGAGGATGGCCGACAAGGACGCCAACGTGATTATCAGCGTGCGATCGACCGACCTGTCGGCGAACCTACCGCCCAGCCAGTTCCCGACGGTCAGGCCCAGTCCGTAGAGGACCAGCATCGCCGTGACGAAGCCGAGCGAGGCGTGGGTCACGTCGCGCAGGATCGGAGCGATGTAGGTGAACACGGTTAACATCGCGCTCGATCCGACCACCGTCAGGCCCAGAGCGCCGAGCACTCGCGGCCGTGCCAGCACGCGCAGCTCCGCCAGCGGATTGCCGTTGCCCGGAGCTGGCAACGCAGGCAGCGCCAGGCGGAGCGCCGCCATCGTGACAACGCCAAGGCCCGCGATGCCCCAGAAGGACGCCCGCCAGCCGAGGTGCTCGCCAGCCCATGTCGCCAGGGGCACGCCGACGACATTGGCGATCGTCAGCCCCATGAACATGGAGGCGACCGCGCTTGCACGTTTTTCCGGCGCGACGAGGCTAGCCGCGACCAACGAGCCGACGCCGAAGAAGGCGCCGTGGTTGAAGGAGGTGAGGACCCGCGCCGCGAGGAGCATCCCATAGCCGTTGGAGATTGCGGCAAGCAGGTTGCCGACGGTGAAGATGCCGGCCAGCGCCATCAGCAGTGTCCGGCGCGGGATACGGCCGGTGGTAAGCGTCATCAGCGGCGCGCCGATCAGCACGCCCAGCGCATAGGCGCTGATCAGCAGCCCGGCCGCCGGGATCGAAACCCCGAGGTCCTTGGCGATCACCGGCAGCAGGCCCATCGGTGCGAATTCCGTGACGCCGATGCCGAACGCGCCGACGGACAGGGCCACTAGGCCTGCCCGCCCAGCATCTCGCGCCACCGCTCGACGTGATACATGTTCACCGCGGCGAGGCCGATCCGCCAGAGGTGCGTCGCCTTCCGTGCGGCGACCGGGTCGATCGACGCTTCTATGGCCGCCCGCTCGCGCTCGACCTCGGGTCGTCCGGTCAGGTGGGCCCGCGCGTCCGACGTAGACGCCTCGGAATAGGCGTCCCATCCGCCAGGTGGCGACTTGGCTGGCAATGCCCCCGTCAGGAACAGCTTCGCCACGTGCCGCGGGTGAGCTTGCGCGTAGCTCATCGCGAGGAACGTGCCCATTGAATGGGCGAGGATGGTCATGCGATCGATGCCGAGCGCCTGCCGCAGGGTCTCGAGTCTTCCACCTGCTGCTGCACACTTAGCGATCGCAGGTCGGCGGTGGGCGAGAGCAACGAGCCCCGTTGATCGTACAGGATGAAGCGGTGAGATCGTCCGGCGTGTGGCAGGACCACGGAGTCTAGATAGGAATGCTCCGCGCCCCACCCGCCGTGCAGCACCACCACGGGCTCGGCGGCGCTGGGCCCCAGTTCCTCGACGAAGAGTCGGGCCTTGGCGTCGGTCGTGGGAAGGTACCATGTGTCACGGCGGAGGATCGGGGAAGGTTCGGCCGTAGCCATGGCGGGCGAAGCGGCTGCAACCATCAGCGCCCATCCGATCCGCCAGCCGAGGGACGCTGCCGTTCCGAACCGCGCAAATGCGCTTAACCGCCTTCGCCGGGCCAGTCGCACGTGGCGGGCCGGATGGTCGCCGCTCCCAACCTCCTCTCCCGAGTAAAAGCGGCGATCCTCCCGGCTGGAGTCGCGGTGGAGCCCTTTATTTTTCCAGCGCATGACCGGAGGCTAGCTCCTGCCGGACCTATCTCACGGCATTCGCGACGGACGGTGTCCGGAAGCGTCGGATGACATAGGCGTGCGACTGGTGGGTCAGTCCTCCGGCGGCAATTGCGCTGGTACGGGAAGCGCGGCGAAAGGCTTATCACCGTCTGGAACGTCATCGTCACCGATGAGGCCGAGACGCGCGCGGATGATGCGGCGGATCCTGGTGCGGTTCGACCCCGACGCGTCCGTGAAGTGGTCGTCCGAATAATCGACACCAAGCGACGGCCGGAGCTTCGCGATGAACGCGGCCTCCGTCATGTCCTGCGCCTCCAGCATTGACGGCGCGATCTCGCGAAACACGTCGAACAGCGCCTGCACGCCAACCGTCTTGCGGATGAAGGAGTTGCCTGTCGCGGGTCGCCAGAAGAGGCGGTCGCAGGCGTTGAGGAAGTTGCGGGTCGCCGCGTAGATGAAGGCGTCGTTCCCGTCGATGTAGACCTGACGGAACGGCGGTTTGCCGAGCGGCAGGATAGACCGCTTCGAGCCGGCCTTGCGCTTGAGCTTGTTCGCGTCCTCCTTGGGGTTCGAGCTGATCATCCGCAGCAGGCCGCCGACGATCGCCGCGAACGACAGCTTCATGTCCGACTGGCGGATCATCGCGGCCGTCGCGAAGTCGTTCACCGGCGCGACCGCGACGCGCCCGTGCATGCGCGACTCCGGGTCCGTCGCGAGTCGGCGGGCGAGGAACACGGCGAGCTTTTCCGGACTCCACTGGTCCTCTGGCTCGTCGGCCAGGTTGTAGCCGAACAGCTCGTAGGTGAGGCTCTTGTCGACTGCCTTTTGATTCGAGTTGATGGTGGCGAAGATCGTCGCCTGCATCGACTTGGGCAAGTCGATGAACACGGAGCACAGCAGGTCCTGTTCGAGCGCGGCAGCATCCGCGCGGGCGAACGCGAACAGGCGGTGTTGTCCGTCGATCACGGCGGCGAGCTTGTCTCCGGTGGGAATGATGAGCTCGTAGGTTTCGCCGACTTCGTTGCCGTCGGAGTCGTGCGTCGGCGTCGCCTCGATCTTCCACCGCTTGGCGAGCTCGGCCTCTTCGTCCTGCTCGTCCCCGTCGTCGGCGTCGATGTCGCCCTCCACCCGCACGTCGGCGCGCAAAATGTTAGCAGCGAGGATGATCGAGTTGGGGAACGTCGCGTCGATGCGGTTGATGTATCGTGCAATGGCGTCGAGCCGGCGCGGATCTGACAGGCGTTGCGCGCCGTCTACCTCATAACTGCCGGTCCTCGGGTCCAGCTCGGCGCTGACCACGTCGCTGTAGGCCACATCGAGCAGGATGCGCGCCTTCAACACGACGGCGAAGAAAGTGCCGACCGGTTGGTCGACGCGAAGCGCGGGCACGCGCATCGGAAATGCGTCGGCCATCGTCAGACCGCTGCCGGCGATGCGCCGGAAGGCAGCTTCCGCATCGGGTTGCCGCCGGCGGACGCGTCAATCGGCGTTTCGTCCTGGAAGATGTCGTCGTCGCCGTTGGCGAGCACCCACGCGACCACGGCAATGGCTACGCAAGTCAGACCACCCCCGAAAGTGCCCCATCCGCCGGGCCTGCCGAACTGCATCAGATACATCGCGAAGATCATCTCGATGGTGAAGAGCAGGATGGCGAAGACGATCGCGAGCTTGTCTCGGCTGTAGAGCAGCTGCATTGCCGCCGGCCCGGCCACCGCTAGGCCGGCGGTGGCGAGCGCCAGCTGGAGGGGGCCAAGGTCGGTCGTTTCCGGGGCTTTGGGCACGTCGTTCAGGTAGCGGTAGCCCTCGATCCACACCGCCAAGCCGCCGAGTAGGATTATGCCGACTAGGAGGAACGTCCAGAACGACCATTGGCGGGCCGGACGGGTCCATCGGCTATGGAGTACTCTCCAGGCCGGCTTCACCGTCTTCGCTGGCTCGTCTTCTCCCGCCATCCTCGTCCCCCAAATGTTATCTGCGATGGTTCAACCATACTGCCGATCACACGGCAACGTCAGGTGCGGTCGACGCCGTTCCGGTGCGATTGCCGCCGCCACTGCCCCGGCGGGCTCGGAGAGGCTAGGCGCGCGGTAGCGCCTATCCGCGCCACGGATGAAGGTAGCCGACAAGGCATGAAAGGCCGACGGCCGCCAGTGCCAGCACGGCGAGCGACAGGCTCAGCGGGATCTTGTCGCGCATGAGGCGGAAGTGCTTCTGCTCGTCAATCCAGTCGATCTGGTGCTGCCAGAAGAACTTGTAGTGGGCCCACCAGTCGGCGAGCAGGATCTGCTTGCTGATCGCGACCGGATAGTACTCGCCTTCGATCGTCCGCAGCTCCGCCTCGTGCCTCGGCAGGTCGGCGTCGGGGCAGGACTTCACCGTGCGGTAGAGGTGCCGCAGCCGGTTGAAGAGCTTGGTCAGCTCCACTCCGGCGGCGTTATACTCGCCCTTCCGGCTGTCATACATCATGATGTACAGCCCGACGACGCCGACCACGGTCAATGTAGCGGCGATCGCCTTGCCGGCGAGCACCTCCCACACGAGCCCGTAGATCCCCATCGCGGTGGCGATGAACGAGATCAGGCCAGGCGCCTTCTCGACGATGTCGTAGGTCGCGAAGTGCTTCTTCGCGCCGAAGCCGACGTTGTAGCCGGTCTCGGCGATGCACTTGAGGAGTTCGTCTCTCTGCATGGCGTTCACTCGATCGGCACCGAGATGCGGTCAAGCGCGACCACCACCCCGTTCTTGACGATGGCGCAGTCGACCACATGGTCGCCCCGAAAGCTGGAGGTCTCCGTCCGCTGCTCGCGGCCCGCATCGGGCAGAAGCTGACCGCGGATCATGTTCCTGCGCACGGCTTCCGGCCCTCGGTTCGTAACCTTCCACACCACCTTGTAGGGCTGCTGGACGTCGTGGCTGACGACATGGAAGCGCAGCGACTTGCTGTGCCCGATGCGGAACCGTTGGAGCAGATGAGGCCGCAGGAGGTAATCGCGGAACCCGTTCTGCGACACCTCGCAATCGATCTTCAGGTAGTTGCGCACGTCGACGGCGTAGACGTCTTCGAAGAACTCCTCCGTGTCGCGGGCCTGCGTGCCCGCCTCGACGAGCGCCGCCTTGCGCACCTCTGCGGCCTTCGCAGCCGGATAGTGCCGGCCGAACACCTTGCGCCACTTCGCGCCGACGTTGTCCTCGCCGTCCGCCTCGATTGCCTTGAGGCAGAGGTCATGGGCCTTGGCGGCCTTCTTCTGGAACTTCTTCTTGACCTTCACCCGCTGCCGGCTGCCGAGCGCGGCGTAGTGCTCGCGGTCGGGCTGGTCCTTAAGGAAGGCGAAGAAGTCGCGAACCATCCAGTCGTAGTAGAGGTAGCTCCTCGTGTCGTACTCGTCAGTGCCCTCCAGGAAGTTGTTGACGAGCGTGTCGATGAGCAGCCCTCCCATCGCGACGCCGTGGCGGTTGCGCCAGGCGCGCGCCATCTTACACAGCCGGCGCGCATTGCGGTTCTTGCGGCCGTTGAGGTCGGCGAGCGCATCGTGCTCCTCGCGGGGGCGCGTGACCTTCCAGCTGCCGCCGCCGTATGTATCGGGATAGTCGAATCCTCCGTCGTCCCGCTCGAACACCGGCTGCACCTCGATGTGGAAGCACGTGTAGAGGACGCGCACGACCAGCCTGTCGACCTTCACGGTCGTGGTCGGATAGCGGGCGCTGATCGCGTCGGCGGCGTCCTTCAGCAGCCGCGACTGCCCGCCTTCACCGTCGTAGTCGGCGCGCGAGCGGGCCGGCATCAGGTAGAGCATGTCGAGGTCGGAGACGCCCTTGATGGCCGTCCAGCGGCCGTAGGAGCCGACCTGCAGGCTGTTGGCGGTCTTGGACTCGGTGTCGCGGTACTTCTTGTTCAGGGCGGCGGTGATCTCGCCATACCTGAGTTCGATGGTCTGGTGGTTGTCGACGGCGATGTTGCCGAGGAACGTCTTGAAGTCTTCAGCGGTACCCATGGATCTTCTCCGGGCGCAGGCGAGCGTCCTCGCGCTGGCTCCCGCCGACCCGGTCCGGTCGCGCAGATCGTGTGATTGACGGGCGGCTAGGTCCCCCGGCCGGGCCGGGGGACCGTTTAAGCTCAGACGATGCCGTGCTGGCGGAGCAGCTCGTCCTTGTAGGCCGCGGCGACCAGGTCGCAGGCCAGGTTGTAGGCGCCGCCCGACTTGCCCACCTTCGCAGGGTCGAAGTTCACGCCAGCGATCATCGCGTAGAACGACTTCATGATCGTCGGCATGTTCTTCTTGATGAAGGCGTCGGGGTCGGTGATCCAGGTCACGCCGTCGTCAGTGTTGCGCATGAGCGAGCTGAGGCCGAAGACCAGCGGGTACATGAAGCCGTCGCCGTAGCTGTAGCTGATCGGCTCGCGGTAGTAGTGCGACTTGAGCACCTTGCCGTCGGCGGCCATGCGCACGCCGTCGATCTTGCCGAAGCGGCCGCCGGCCTTGTTGTAACCCTCCGGCAGCAGCTTGTAGACGAGGTCGAACAGCCGCGGCATGTCCTTCATCAGCGCGAGCGCGCTCTTCACCTTCGGGTCGACCACCTCGACGATGTTGCCCTTGGTCTCCTGCGCGACCCCGTCGGCAGCCATCAGCTTGTCGTAGAGGTCGACGCACTGCCCCTTGGAGGAGAAGATGACCGTCGGGGACCGCCGCACCTGCTCGGTCTCCTTGATCTCGATCTTCGACAGGGGGATCAGCGACAGGGCGACGAGCTCACGCACCTTGATGCGGCCGCCATCGTTGGTCTTCCACTCGACCTCGGTCACGAGCGCGGGATCGAGCGCCGCCTTGATCTCGTCGTAGTAGCCGAGCTTGTTCGCCCGCGCCTCGGCCGTGAGCTCGGCGTTGTTGTTGCGGGCGGCGTTGATGGCCAGCACCTTCTCCTGGAAGTAGGCGAAGCCCTCGGTGTCGTCCGACGGGTAGATCACCTCGATCGGCATGCGGATCTCGGGGATCGCGGCCTTCTCCTCGCGCACCAGGTCGAGGTTGTCGGTCCAGGCCGACTTGAACTTCTCCCAGGTCTTCAGCGGTCTCATCATCGCGTCGGCCTTCTCCTCGCCGTGGCGGACGGCGAGCGCCTTGCGCAGGATGAAGCGGCCGGCGGCGAGCGAGTTGTGGCCGCCGTCGAGGATGCCCTCGAGGTCCGGATCGTCGAACTCCAGGCGGAAGCGGCTGCGGTCGAGCTCCTCCACCGTGCTGGCGGCAACGAGGATGCCCTTGCTCATGAAGTGGAAGATCTCCGGCTCCTTGGCCAGGCTCTCCTCGATGTCGTCGGTGACGCGGCTGACCTTGGACAGGCGCGGGTTGGCCTCCAGCCCGGCGCTGGACAGCAGGTCGATCATGCTGGTGAGGGACACGGTGCCGAGCAGCTTGTTCAGCTTGCTGGTCTGACGCGCGGCGTCCTGGATCTTGAGAACGATATTCATAAAAAAATCTCCATGCTTTGCAGCAGGAGATCGGGCGCCTTCAGCGGCGGATCATGCGGACGGTCCCATCGCGGGCGCCTGCCTGAACCAGTCTGTCTGCTCCCGACCATCCGGCCTGGTGTACCGCCTCCCCGTCCGGGGTGGCTGAGCTGCAGCTAGGACGGCGGCTTAGAATTGGCAAGCACTAATTTTCAGGATGGCGATTCTAAGCCTGGATGGCGCGCCGATGCTCGGGCGCCTGGTTGCTGCACTTGCGGATAATCGCTCAACCGCGGCGCTCGTCGAGACGCGAATTACACCTGCTTTCGAGCATCGCAGGGTAGCCGGGTTCCTGACGGTTTAGGTGGCGAGGGCGTCGCCGCCGCCAGCGATCTCGTGGAGTTCATGATGAAAAGCATTCTCGCGGCGTGCGTAGCCTGCGCCGCGTTCGCCTCGTCGCCCGCCGTGGCACAGGACCGCACATTCACCGGCCCCAGCGTCAGCGCGATCATCGGCATCGACCATAATCGCGAGTCCGACAACCGCACTGGCGCGGTAAATGGCGGGCAGGTCGGCTACGACGTCCAGGCGGGCGGCTTGGTGATCGGCGCTGAGGCCGAGCTCACCGGGTCGACGAGCAAGGGCTGCCGGCGATACCAGGGCACGGCTCCGGTCAGCACGAACATCGCCTGCGAGAAGGCCTTGCGCGATCTCTACATCGGCGGGCGGATCGGAACCGTCGTCGGGGGATCGACGCTGATCTACGGCAAGGTCGGCTACACCAATGCCCGCACCGGTTCGGAATTCACCTATAGCGCCACCCCCGCATACAACTTTGCGGGTGGCCTCGATTCCGACGGCGTGCGCGTCGGCGGCGGGATCGAGAAGCGGCTGGGCGGCGGGCTCAGCGTGAAGGCGGAGTACCGCTACTCGAACTACGAGGGGCTATATAGCCGCCACCAAGGAGTGCTCGGGATCGGCTTCCGCTTTTGATAGAAGGGCATCGGCTGGGCGCGACCAAGTCCCCCAGCCCGTATGATGTCGGCGACCTTAACTAGGCGGCGAAACGCCGCAGGTCGCCGACCGCCTCCACGAGCGCATCGCCGAACGCCGTCATCTCGGCTTCGGTGGTGCCGCGGCCCGGCGACACCCGGAACGCCTGACGCGCGCGCGGCGTGTCGCCGAACATGGCGACAAGCACGGGGCTGGTCTGCACCTTGTCGGTCGCGCACGCGCTCGACGCCGAGAAGCTGGCGAAGGCGTTCAGCCGGTGCATCAGCGCGAGCGGTTCGACGCCCGCGATCGATAGCGAGACGTTGCCTGGAATGCGCTCGGTCGGGTGACCGTTGATCGCCAAGCCGTCCACGTCTGATAGCAGGCGCGCGACCAGGCCGTCGCCCATCGCGCGCAGGCGCACGCCCTCGCGCGGTCCTTCCTTGCCGGCGATCTCGAGCGCCTCGCCCATGCCGACGATCATCGGGACCGCCAGGGTTCCCGGCCGCAGCGCGCGTTCCTGGCCCCCGCCCCATACGGTCGGCTCGACTCGGGCGCGCGGCGAGCGCGACCGCACGTAGAGGGCGCCGATCCCCTTAGGACCGTAGGCCTTGTGCCCGGACGCGCTGGCCAGGTGCACGCCGTTCGCCTGCACGTCGAAGCGCTGGTGGGCGAGCAGCTGGGCGAGGTCCATGTGGAACAGCGCACCGCGCGCCTCGCAGGCAGCGCCGATGCCGGCGATCGGGCTGATCGTCCCGACCTCGTTGTTGGCGGCCATGATCGAGACGACGGCGGTGTCGTCGCGGATCGCGGCGATCACCTCGGCCGGGTCCACGCGCCCGAACTCGTCGACCGGCACGACGGTGAGCGCGTAGCCCTCGCGCTCCAGTTGCCGCATCGGCTCCATTACCGCAGGGTGCTCGACCGCGGACGTGATCAGGTGCCGCCGCTCGGGCCGGGCGCGCGCGGCACCGAGGATGGCGATGTTGCTCGCCTCGGTGCAGCTGCCGGTGAAGACGATCTCGTTCTCGCGCGCACCGAGGTGCGTCGCGACCTGCGCGCGCGCCTTGGCCACCGCCGCCTGGGCTCGGTTGCCGTGGACGTGCTCCACGCTGGACGGATTGCCGAACACCTCCGTGAAGAACGGCAGCATCGCCGTCACGACGCGTCGGTCGGTCGGCGTGGTCGCGTTGTGGTCGAGGTAGATCGGCCCGCTTTCGCCGCTCATGCGGCCATCGCCAGCCGCGCGACGTCGACGGGTCCCTTGGCGCGAACCGCGAGCGTGGCGACACCGCGGTGGATGTGCGCCCGCAGCCGGTCGACCAGCGCCTCGTCGGGCAGGCTGTGGCCGTCCACGCCCTCCTCCACGAAGCGGAGCATGGCGGCGATAAGGGCGTGGTGGTCGCCCGTCAGCGTATAGGCGTTGAACTCCTGTCCGCCCTCGTCGACCTCGACCGCACCGACCGGCCCTTCCTCGAGCGAGAGGGCGATCGCCATGCGGCACAGCAGGTTCGGCGTCAGGCCGGTCCGCTGCCGGAGCGACCGCAGGCGGCTGGACGCGTCGGCGGAGATCTTAAGTTTGGTGAGCCGCATGGGGCGCCTCCTCGTCGTCGAAGTAGCCGCGCACCGCCGTGCTGGCGCGCAGCGCTGGATCGTAATCGAGCCGGTAGGTGTGGCTCACCGATGGCATCAGCCGCCGCTGCAGCGCCTCGTCGACCTCGGTGTCGGTCGAGAGCACGATGACCTGGTGGCTCGCCTCGGGGAAGTAGCGCTCGACGAGCGCCTTCCTGTGCTGCGAGTCCAGGCGGGCCAGCGGCGTGTCGATGATCATCGGCAGCGCGCGGCCGCTGGTCCGTGCCAGCGCCCACAGCATCGCGATCGCGTAGACCTGCTTCTCGCCGGCGGAGAGCGCTGACTTCGCGATCTCGTGGCCGTCGCGGTCGATCAGCGTCGTCTCGAAGGTCGCGCGGTCAATCCGTGCGTCCGCGACGAATCCCTCCTTGCGCGCGAGGTGGTTGTAGCACCGCACGAACTCGGACTGCAGCCTCGACAGCTTGGTCTCCAGCAACCGCTCCTCGTAGCGCTGCAGTGCGACACCGATGCGGCCGGCGAGTGCGGCACGCCCCTCGGCCGCCTCCGCGCTGGCCTGGGCGGCCAGCAGACGGTCGCGGTCCCGACGCAGCGTCGCGCGGCGGTATTCGAGGCCCTTCAGCTCTTCCTCGCGCGCGCGCATCTCGGCTTCGATCGCGCCGACCTGCTGCTCGGCGAGCACCAGTTCGTCGAGCACCACGCCGGCGGCTTCGCCCGACGCGCGGACGAGATTGGCCTCCACCTCGCGCAGGCGCCCCGCGAGGCGGTCGAGTTCGGCGGCGACCAGCGCGGCCCGGGCGACGGTCGTCTCGCGGACCTCCCGCAGCTGCGCCATGAGGCCTGCACGCTCGCTCGCCGGAAGACGGTCGAGCGGACCGGATCCCTGCTCGGACGCGGCGGCCGCCTCGCGCGCGAGGAACGTCTCCAGGTCACGCCAGTGCCCGTCCTTCCACGGCGCCGCCCGCGGTGGGTCGCCGGCGCTGCGCCAGGCCAGCAGCCGCTCGCGGAGCGCGTCCGCCTCGGCCCCGTGCCCCCCGGTCGGCCTGCCGAGGGCGGTGGTCATCGCAGCCCCCAGCTTCGGCGCCATCGCGAACGGCAGCAGCCCGCCGGCCAATTCGCGGAGCTCGCCTTCCCGGCGCGATAGCTGCTCGCGCAGCTCGACGCGCGACGCCTCGAGGGACGCGCGCTGGTTGGCCGCGTCGCCGCCTTCCGCGGTGAACCGCTGCCGGGTGTTGGCGGCCAGGCGTGCCTGGCCGGAGCGCCGTGACGCGAGTTCGGCGACCGTCTCGCGGACGTCGCCGATGCGCGCGTCGAGCTCGGCCTCCTCGCGCACGATCTGCTCGAGGCGCGTCGCTGTAGCGGCGTCCTCCCTGCGGCTCCGGCGAGCCATGAACAGGCCGAGGTCGGTGCGCAGGCGCCCGACGAGCTCGACACCGAGCATGCCGCGGACGGCCTCGGCCAACCCCTCGTCGACCTCGTCGCTGGCGATCTCGGCGATCTTCTCGCCGTCGAAGAAGAAGAGCTGCGATACGCCCGGCGGAATCAGCTCCTGCAGGAAGTGGTGCCACTCCTCGCGCGGCACGCCCTCGACCGGGCGACCGTCCTTCTCGAGCACGAGCGTCTCGACCGCCTTGGCGCCTTTGGCCGTCCAGCGGCGCACGACGCGGTAGCGGTGGACGACGCCCGCTTCGGCGTAGTCGAACTCGAGGCCAACCGACGACGCGCCCGCGGCGACGCCGCCTACGCCGACGTGCATGCGTCCGCGCAGGTGCTGCTCGTATTCCGCCTGGCCGACCCGGTGCCCGAGCGCGCGTCGGCCGTAGAGCGCGAGACGCACCGCCTCCAGCAAAGTCGTCTTGCCCGCGCCGTTGCGGCCGCCAAACAGGATCACCGGGGTCTCACCACCCGGCCGGCGCCTGGGGACCAGGTCGAGCGTCTGGCGGCCCGAGTAGAGGCCGAAGTTCTCGAGCTCGATTGTGCGCAGGATCATCGCCCCGCCTCCTCGCCGTCGAACGGCAGCTCGGCGTCGTCGTCGATTACGTCGATGGCGACAGCCGCGGCGCGCGGGCCGAGCACCTCGCGCCGCTCCGCGACCAGCGTGTCGAGGTCGCGCCACTCCAGCGAGAACGCTTCCTCGATCCGGGTATGCACCGCGTGGCGGCGCTTGAGCCCGTGCGACGCGCGTTCGATCTCGAGCAGCTTCATGACGAGGTCGGCGGGGACGTCGTTCTCTGCGCAGACCGCCTCGAGCAGCTCGCCGTCGTCGGCGGTGAACGCCACCGAGTCCTCCGACACCCAGTCCGGCTCGACGAACCGGGGGTCGCGCCCGAGCGTCTCGCGCACGATGCGCGGCACCGAGTCCGCCCAGTCGCCATGTTCGGTCCGCCACAGACGGCGGATCTCGTGGAGTTCGGCCTCGTGGATGAGGATGGGCGCCTCTCCGGCGGGCGCCTCGTTGGCGACCTGGCGCTGCGTCTCCAGCAGCCCCTTCAGGAGCTCGCGGCGGAACTCCATGGTGTAGGGACCCGGCATGACGCGGTCTGTCTCGCCGATGAAGGACACCCGACCCGAGCGGCGGCGGTGGTCGCGGAACTCCAGCTTGCGCGCGGGATCCTGCGTCTCGGACAGCTTGTCGCGGAACTCGAGCAGCGGGGTGAGCCATTCCTCGCCGGAGTCGATCATCGCCTCCATCGCCTTGTCGCGCTCGACGACGGTGCAGACCCAGCAGCCGAAGCGCGAGTTCCCGCACGAGGGCGTCGAGGTGTCGACGACGAGCGGGCACTCGCCCGACGCGGCGTTCCGGTACATGGCGACGAGGTCGCGGTTGTCGTTGCCCCAAGGCGAGGTGTTCTGGAGGAGATAGGTCCAGACGTCGTCGGTCGAGAAGTCGGCGATCGGCGCGTAGACGAACGCATTGAGCAGCGACGAGTGGCGCGACAGGCGCGAGCCCTCGATGCTGTGCAGCGACATGACCTGCGCGCGGGTGGCGGATTCCTGCCGGCGCACGCCCAGCACCATCACGACCTCGCCGAACTCGGCGACGCGGCTCTTGATGAAGTCGTTTGCCGGCTCGATCTTCAGGCGCTCGGTGCACCAGCGGAACCGCCGCGACGGCGCGGGGTAGCCGCGCCCGATCAGGTTGACCCAGAAGCTCTTGTCGGTCTCCGGCACCACCTTGTGCGTGATGATCGGCATACCTTGCTCAACCGCGGCCGCCGCGATGCGATCGAGTGACACGTCGATGTAGTGCGAGACTACCGGCGTCTCGACGAGCGTGTCGGAACTGATCACATAGATCTTCTTCTGCCGCTGCTCCGGCGGCAACGCCGATACGGCGGTCCAGATCAGCTGCAGGGCGGTCGTGGAGTCTTTCCCACCCGAGTATCCCACCACCCAAGGACGGCTGTCCGAGAGGTAGATCTCGCGGACATCCCGATGGATCGCGGCTAAAGTATTGGTGTCGTCTAGGGTCTTCTTCATCGACTTGGCTCCATTCGGAATCCTAGCGCGTTCCGGCGCCCGCGTCATCGGCTTCCTGCCCGAGCGCGCGTGAAATCAGCTCGGCCGTGAGCAGCACGCTGGCCCGTGAGCGGTTCACCCTGCCTCTGACCAAGGCACGCCCCTCCCATAGCCCGGTGTTCGACCTCGACCAGTCGATGCGGGCAAGGCCGGCGAGCGCGTCGCGCCAGTCCTTCGGCCTCTCGACGAGCAGGCGCGCGCCGGCGACAGCGATCGCCTCCAGCGCGATGCCGTGCGCGTGCACCGTGTCCCGCCGCAGCTCCGCCGGCGCGACCTCGCGGCGCCCGGCGGCGAGCCAGTCGGGCATGTTGGCGATCACCGACTCCCAGAACTCCACCGCGCTCGACGGGTCGTCCGGGCTCGCGGGCAGGGATGCCGCGTCGACAAGCGTGGTGACGGCCGTGTGGATGCTGCTGAACGCGAACAGCTTGCGGGAGCCGGCCGCCAGGTTCGAGCGCGTGAAGTCGGTCATGTCCCGCAGCAGCGGGATCGCGTCCGCGACCGCTCGGCTGAGGCGCGCACCGTCGTCGCGCCCGTCGTAGAAGAGCCGCAGCGAGCGTGCCGGCCGCACGCCGTGCTGGTTGAGGTCGACGAACATCTGCTGCGAGCGCGCCAGCCCCTCGTCGGGGAACAGCGTCACGGCGATCGTCTCGTCGCCGAGCGACGGTCGGTCGCGAAGCGCCTCGACCAACCCCGCGCGGCGGTGCTGCCCGTCGTTGATCAGCAGCGTCGCGGTCATCTCGACGTTGAGCGTCCCGACCGAGCGCTCGCCGGGCGCCGGTTCGAACGCGAACGCCCCGTCGATCGTGGCCGACAGGGCGGACAGCACGTAGTCCCTGGGATGGTCGGCGACGTAGCGGGCGATGGCCGGGACGCGCGCGCGGTTCAGCGCGCGTTGGGCGCGCAGCGCCGTCGGCAGCTCCTCGTCGTCGAAGCTGAACAGGCGCTCCAGCGTCTTGATGGGCACCATCGCGACGTAGAAGGCCCGGCCGGCCTGTACGCCGCGGATGGCGGCGAAACTGTAAGTGTTGGACATGTCTTTTCCTCCTCCGGAACTGGTCCGGAGCATCTTCACCACCATGGAATTCGGACGGGCTGGCCGTCCGTCAGCGCGTCAGCGTCTGTCCGCCAGTCCTGCGGCGAGCGCGTCGACGAGCGCGTGCGCCGCGGTCGACGCGTCGCTTGAGACGGACGCAGCCAGCCGGCGCGGCGGCGGCGTCGCCGTCTCGAGCAGCTGGACCAGCGACTTCTCTGCCAGTGCGCGTTGGACGACGAAGTCTGGCAGCTGCGCGATGCCGAGGCCGGTGAGCGTCAGCGCCAGGGCGACGTCTGCGTCGGCCGCTTCGACGACCGTGCGCGGGGAACGCGCGCCGCCGCCCGACAGCTGCCAGGACTCATCCTGATCGACGAGCAGGATCCCGGCATGTCCGCCGAGGTCGGACGTCGTCGCCGGCGCGTCGTATTCGGCGAGATAATCGGGAGCCGCGCACAGGACGTACTTCACGTCCGCAAGACGATGACCGCCGTTCTCGTCCATGCCGATCGACACCTCTGCGGGTTCGTCTGGGCCCACGAGGTGCAGGACGACGCCCTCGCGCTCGCGCGAAAAGGCAGCCAGAGGGCTTGCGAGGAGATGTCGCATCACGGCCAGGTCCGCCGCGACAGTGACGTGCGCGCTGGCGTTGAGCGCGGCTGGGTCGGCGTCCAGTTGTTCGAGCTTCGCGAGGAGGTCGCGCGCGCGGTCGAAGTAGGCCTGGCCCGCGGCCGTCGCATCGAAACGGCGGTTGGAGCGGTCGAGCAGCGTCACGCCGAGGCGGGCTTCGAGGTCCGAGATCCGGCGGCTCACGGCGGACTTCGCGATCCCAAGCTCGGCGGCGGCCGCGTTGATGCCGCCGCACGAGACGACCGTCACGTAAGTCCTGAGGTCTTCGAACCTGTCCGCCACTATCCCGCCGCCTCCTTCGCGGCGACCCTAGATCGCCCGTCGCGAAACGGCCACCGCTTTGGCGCTCTTAAGCATTATCGCTGGATGCGTATCGTTCCCGAGAACGCCGCGACCTTATCGGCGTCTTGGTGCACGATGCCGCGTAGGGAGGCGAGACGACGGGTCTCGCGCAGAAGTTCGACCTCGGCATCTAGCGCTCGCCCGAGATGACCAGGCCCGAGGAATTGAGTGGATAGTTCGAGGGTCAGCGCCGGCCCGGTGCCGACGTCACCAATAAGGCGCATCGTGACGAACATGGCGCAATCGATGAAGCCTAAGGTGACCCCGCCGTGCACGATGTCGGCGATGTTCGAATGCTCGTGGGTGGGGAACATCCGGACGTGACCCACCGGACCGTCGCGCCTTACAAGGATCCTTTCGAGAAACCCGTTGTAGCGTGTGCTGTCTCGCGGCACCCAGCTCAACCACCCCGGATCGTTCGGATCGGGCTTGAAGGGAAGTGCCGCGGCCGCCGTAGTGTCGCTCATGCCAAGCCTCCGCCCATCGTCATCTGTTCGGGCTGATGACTCGCTCGCGCTTGCGCCCTTCCATCGCCTGCACCTGCGGCGGTCCGGAAGGTTCCGGCGGCTGCTCGGTCGCGGTGCACCAGCTCTGCCGGCTGCAGAGATCGAGCGCGACCTGGTTGCGCTCCGCCGTCGTGCATCCACCCGTGAGCGTGGCGGCCAGTAGCGCCAGTGCCACGCAGCTCCGTCTTCCCATCGTCGACCTCCATCAGGACGGTCGGCGACGCGCGGTGCGTTCACAACGGTCGCTCGACCGGCGGCTTGGATGCGCGACGAACGCCGGAGCGGCATCGCCGCGCCCCTCGGACTTGCACGAAGAACCAGAGGAAGCGGCCCTCCGCTATCCCGCGCGGTAGGAGCAGGCCGTCCGGTCGGCGTTGCGCAGGATCGTGTCCCGGACCTTCGAGAACCTCGTCTGCGGGACGGCGCACCTGACCACGCCGGCCATGACGATGGCGCCGGTCCGTGGCTGGATGAGCCTGAAGCTCACGAGCACTCCGGCGCTGACGACCGACGCGCCCGGGAACCCGAGCGTGTAGACGATGCCCGCGCGCGAGATCGCGGTGCCGCCGGTCTGCTCGACGGCCACGCGCAGGAGGTAGGTCGACCCGGTGCCGCTGGCGGACGTGCCCAGCAGCTGGTCGAGCTGCATCGCGGTGACGAGCGGGGACGTCGCGCCCTTCTCGGATGCGTTGAGGCTGGTAGCCAGTGCGTCGGCGGTGGCGACCGCTCCCTTGATCGCGTCGCCCGAGCATCCACGCTTCGCGTCCACCTCCCGCAGCATCGCGTCGTAGGCGGTCCGCGTCGGCGTCGAGTCTCCGACGTCAGCGATCTCGCCGGGGACGAAGAAGGAGGACCTCGTCAAGTCGCCGGAATCGGTTCGGTCCCCCGGCGGGTCCGCCGCACCCGCCGCGTCCGTAGAGATCCATTCGGCACCCGAGAGTGCGTATCTCGTCTCCGTCCGACCCATGACGATCGCGTTGACCAGCACGCGGTCGTCGGCGGCGAACGCCACGGGGTTGATCGTCGTGTCGGTCGCGATGGCGCCGGCGATGTCGGAGAGGAAGGGCGTGACCGGGCCGGGCGTGATACGCAGCCCGTAGAACGTCACGCCGTTCGGCTCGGCTGGCGGCGGCGTCTTCGGCGGCTTCGGGCACGGCGTCCGGGCGACGAGGTCGCGGACCGCCTGTATGCGGTCCCGGACGACCCTCACCATGGAGAGCGATACCTGCTGATCGCGGGACACGACGAGCACGCGTCCGCCGGCCGCGCCCCGGTTGGCTAGGCTGGCGACCACAGCGCCCGCCCTGAGCATCGCGTCGCTGGCGAGCACGCCCGCCTCGATCGCGCCGGCGCCACCGGCGATTGTCGACTTCCCACCCGCGGCCTCGACACCGAGCGCGGCGATCACGCCGGTCTTGGCGGTATCGTCCTCGGCGAGCGCCGCCGTGGGCGTGGTCACCAGCGAGCCGGCGAGCGAAAGGCTTAGCATCAGACGTACAGCGTTCATCTCCGAGTACCCCCTTAGGCGTCCGCTTCCCCCGGCCGCCGTGCAGCTGCGGAGGCTGAACCTGCGTCGTTCCCAAGACAAGGGGTGCTCCGCTCCATGTCGGTCGGCGACGCCACCCGGCACGTCGTTCGTCGTCCGCAGCTGGCGATCGTCGCACTGTGAGATTTGACGAGTCGTCCGGTCGACCGGCCGTTCAAGTCCTTCTGAAACGCGGCCAAGCGCCACAACGGCGTCATGGAATACACGGTAGCCTTCGACGGAGGCGTGCGGCAGCCGCGCTCGCGAACAAGGACTATGCCCCTCGGCCCTAGTCCGACCTCCTCCTCCAGGTGGAGAAGGCGCGTGGCGGCGGTTGCGGGCCAACGCGACCGCGGCTGCTCGCGTCGCGATTAAGGAAGAATTTGCGTCGCCAGTGGCAAACCTGATCGATGGAGGAACGCGTCTATCCTGGACAGACGGCTACCGTCGCTCAGATCTCGACGCTCGCAGCCGAGTATCAGGGCGCGGCACGTCAACTCCTAACGCGTGGTGCCCGGGGGCATCCCGTGACTTGGGCGCCGGCCCGCTTGCTCGCGATGCAGGCCATTGAGCTGTGGCTCAACGCCTATCTGCTGCATCACGGCGTGAGCGCGGAGGCGCTGAGGGGGATGCAGCACGACCTTGCCGGTCGTGGGGATCTGGCTGAGACGATCGGCTTGCGGCTACGACGTAGGACGCTCGCGCACCTCCATGAGCTGAGCAGCCGTCGCGAATACCTGATCACCCGTTACGGGTCGGAGCTGCTCGGCAGCTGGACGCAGATCAACCGGCTGGTGGCAACGCTCGAGGAGGTCGCCACGAAGGTGAGCGAGGCGACCCGCGCTGGCCGTAGTGACTTGAGGGCGGCGCCATCCGCCCCTTGTCGGACGAGCGTCAGTCACCCGGTTCCGGCGGCAGCAGCGTCTTGATCAGCCGCGCGCCATCGGGGAGGTCCGTCGCCTCGCGAATCAAAATCTGGCTCTTCTTGTCAAACCAGAAGCGCGCCCTGACCACCCCGGTGTTGTAGTCCGCCGTGACGACCCAGCAGTGCACCGGGCGGCCGTCCCATCCGACGATGTCCTCCGACCCCGCGACCTTGAACACGTAGTGATCGGGCTTTGGATCGATGCCGGCGTCATAGAACACGATGTCGGCGGCGTAGCCATCAGCGAGCGGCAGCGCCTGCAGCAGCTCCATGTCGTGTTCGAAGTTGAATGGCGGTTCGGCGGTCTCCAGCACGAAGTCACTCGCCGCGTTGCCCGCCAAGTCCTCGAGGCCGATCGTCCTGCCAGGAAGGAAGCGGTAATCCTTCACGACCGCGGACCCGTCGCGCGTCTCACGGCGGACGTGCGTCAGCGGCCGGAACGTGTGGGGCTCGAACCAGCTGTCCTGCTCTAACGTCCTGACGCCTCCGGGTTTCGGCGCTGCCACGTCCCAGCGCTGGTGGACGCGCATCGAAGCCTTGCCGTCCAGCGCCTCGAAGCTGAGCGTGCGTGTCCAGAGGTCCACCAGCGTCCGCTTTCCGGCTTCGATCCGATAGCGGGCGTAACGGTGCACGCCGGGCTTGAGCAGATCAAAGCGGGCGAGCGGCTGGCCCACCCTGACCGCCGTCTGCGCGGCGACCGGCTGGGTCATGAGGAGGAGGGCCCCCACGGCGGGGATGAGCAGGGTTCGACGCAAGTCACGGCCTCCGGCGTATCGGAAAGGCCGATCTCGGCAGGGTCTGGCGCCGCGGAAAAGGACGCCACGATGAAACGCATCGCGCCGCGACGAACATCTTGCACGGGCTGTTATCGCGTTGGCGAGAGGCGGCTCACGGGGCGTCGGGTTTCGACCAGTCGACGCCTTCGATCTCGCTCCACGGGAGGCCTCGGACCATGCCGGGACGCTGCGCCGTTAGACCGAGGAACCGGCTGGCCAGACGCGTGACCGGCGACGCGCCCGCGCGGTCGACGTCCCGGACCAGCGTCCTTAGCTTCCCGATCTCCGTGATCGCCGGCCACCGGCGCTTCTTCGGCAACGGGGCCATGGCCTCCCGCACGTCGATTGCCGGGTTGCTCTTCGCCGCCGAGCCGTGCGCGCGCGCATACTTGAAGATGCGCTCGGCGCGCTGACGGAGGCGGCGCGCCGTCTCCTTGGCGCCGCGGTCCTCGACCTCCTTCAACGCGGCGAGCAGGAGCGGCTCGTCGATCTGGTGGATCGGATAGCGGCCGATCGCGGGAAAGAGGTCGTTCTCCAGCGAGGTGATCACATCGTTCGCATGGACCGGCTTCCACCGCGGCTTCTGGGCCTCGAACCATGCGCGCGCGAACTTCTCGAACGTCTCCGTCGCGAGCGACTCGTTGACGATCCGCTGGCGCTTCGCCTCGAGCATGGGATCCTTCCCCTCCCGGAGGTGCATCTTGACCTCGTCGCGACGTGCGCGGGCGGCCTTGAGCTTCATCTCCGGATAGGTGCCTAGGACCAGCCGCTTCTCCTTGCCGGCGTGCCTGTACTTCAGCCGCCAGGTCTTCCGACCCGAGGTGGCGACGAAGATGTAGAGGCCCCCGGAATCGCCGCGCTTGTAGTCCTTCTCCTCAGCGCGCAGCTGTTGGACTACCGTGTCGGTTAGCATCGTGCCCCCATTCTCCGGATCACATGCCCCCGCGGTGCCCCCGAACTTGCTCGGAAGGTAATGGAGGCCGTTGGACGGTGATGGAGAAGAATCGCGCGGATTTCCGCGCCTAACAAGCGACGCTGGACGCTAATGGACGGTGTTGGACGATGGCCTGGCGGAGACGGAGGGATTCGAACAGGGTGCAGAGATTTCAGGTTAACCCACAATTTCACCCACTTGAGTCGCGGGGCTGCAATGGCATGTTTCGTGCTTAGCACCTTCCCTTAGCCCGTCGAACGCGATGGCGACTCGGAACGCCGAAAGGGTATGGGAAGCCAGCCCCGGTTATGGCTATAGAACATTCTATGGACCCCGCATCGTTCGGAATTGGCATCTACAGCGCCCCGGAAGCGGCGCGGATGGTCGGCATGAACGTGCAAACCCTCCGCCGCTGGCTAACCGGCTACGATCACGATGCGAAGCGTGAGGCACCCCTTTGGCGCCCCCAATACGAGCCAAACGACGACGACGGAGTCCTTCTAGGCTTCCGCGACCTGGTAGAAGCCCGGATCGTGAACGCACTGCGGCGGCGGAACATCGGTTTGCAGACCATCCGCACTTGCCTAGATCGGGCTCGCGATATCGTCGGGCAGGATCGCCCGTTCTCGACCACGCAGTTTAAGACGGACGGGAAAACCATCTTCGTCGAGATATCGCGCGGCCTTGATGAACCGCTATTGATCGACCTGAAGCGCAGCCAAGGCGTGTTCAATCGCGTCGTGGCACCCAGCCTTGAAGATCTCGATTTCGGCCCGGAGGGCGCGGAACGATGGTGGCTGCTACACGGCCGCAAAACCATCGTCGCGGACCCCGATCGTGCTTTTGGTCAGCCGATAATTGCAGACCATGGTATCACGACAGCGCGCGTTGCCCAAGCGGTGGAAGCCGAAGGCTCAGTCGCGAAGGTCGCGGCAATCTACGAGATAAAACCGCGCCTCATCCGCGATGCCCTTGCTTACGAACAGCAGCTAGGAATGCGAAAAGCCGCGTGAAGCTGATGGTGGACAACATGCTACCTCCAGTCCTCGCAAGAGGTCTTGGGGCGTTGTTCGTAGGCCGCCATGAAGTAGTGCACATCAAAGATCTATTTAACACTGGCAGCCTGCCCGATGAAGAATGGATTGAGCGCTTAGGGCGGGAAGGTGGATGGTGCGTCCTGTCCGGGGATAGACGCATCGCCACGAAGCGGCCGTCTCGTGAGCTGTTCCTCAGGTCCAACCTCATCGGCTTCTTCCTGATGCCCGCGGTGCTTGATCTGCCACTACATCGCCAAGCCGCTCGCATCCTTACGATGTGGCCCGTGATGGAGACCACATCTAAGAGCATGGCGAACGGCTGCTTCGAGTTGGGCATATCGGGCAACAAGCTGAAGCCCGCGTCGCGCTAGCCCTGACCCTACGACGTTGATATATCGAAGGCCCTACCCACGGGGCTTTGGTGCTAACTTCGCAAGAGGTTAACAAGGGCGGCGGCCAGCTTGACCACTACCGCCGCCCACTCCGCCGTCAGGAGCTGGCCGACCACTCCTCGATCTGCTGCAGCGTCGCCTGCCACGGTCGATGCCAGTAACCGAACACCACTGTGTTTCCGTAGCTGTCAATCACTTGGTAGCCGGGGCCATACTCCGCGCGTTGCCAAGCCCGCGCAGGCGTCTTTTGCAGTCGGAAACATCCGTCGCCCTTCCGCCTGATAGCGCGACGGGCTCGGTCCTCACGTGCTTCGATCGCCATGCTGTTCATCTCTGATCTCCAGTCGCAACAGTCCATGCTTGCCCATCGACAAGCGCCACCGTTGCGTTGCTGCGATCCAGATGCCTCACGTGTGGCAGTGTGAGGGGCCGGGGCACTAGGTGCCAGCGCGCTGATCAATATGCGTATGCGCCGCCGCGATCAAGGGTCGTGTCAATCGCACAATCGCGAATGTGGTGCAGCAGCGCGGCGCAACTGAGGAATGATTGTGCGTAATCAGCACCGGCTCAGCGCGGACCCCCGTTGGCTACGGGCCCCAACCACGACTTTGCGGCCGAGGCGGCGGGCGCTGAGCCCCGGCTTTCAAGCGTTTCCGGAGGTGCCGTAAGGACAAATGGGCTAAATGGCCTTCTCGATTGGCCCGGAACGGCGGAACGACGCCTGAAAATCTCGTTCCGGGTCGCCCAGTGGCGCAAATGGCGGATTTCCGCGCTTTTCAGTCGGCTTGGAACAGTGGAACGATGGAACAGGGAGTATAGACATAGATTCATCGGATCATGCACAATCCCGCACCGATCAGCCCCCGTGGTAGACACTCGTCAACGATGTAACGCGATGGCGCTTTATGGGAAAACCTCGTTCCACCCGACCTTTCGTTCCAACTCACCTTCAAACCCGCAGAAATCTGGGCTATTGTGCCGGAACGAGATTGGAACGAGATTGGAACGAGGGTGCTCAAAATACAGAAATGGCCTTCGAACCATAGGATTCGAAGGCCATTCGGAGGAGGTTTCCAGAGGTTTCAGAGGAGGTTCGAAAGCCCCATTCTTTTTAGCTTACCGGCTTCACCGCCTCTGTAGAAAACCCTCTGCTTTCCGTACTTCGGAAAACGCTTCTGGTCGCCATTGGCACCCCAACTGACCATTCGACCCATCGCGCGATTTACCTGACCCTGCTCGGCAGGCTTGAACGAGCGTATGTCTCCGCCCAAACATTCGACCCATATCATCTGCGTACAGACTTCGTTGTAGAAGGCCGGCCCTGCCGCGGGGTCGGCACCATCGTCATCGATCGAACCGGTATTGATGGGCTTCTCAAGCCATTCCTCAATGCGGCCGGCCAGCACATCGTCCGGGCTCTCGACGCGTCGTGACTCCTGCAGCTTGGCCGCGTAGGCGACGCTGAACTCGTCGGTGAGGTAAAGCGGTAGATCCTCGCCAGCGGCGTGCATCCGCATCATGCTCTGGTAGACGGCGTATGCCTCCCCCCACAACTGATCTACGACGGCGCGCAGCCCATCTATGTCGATCGATTCAACGCGACATTCGACAGGCAGGAAGCGGCGGCCACCTGTGTTGTCCTTTAGGTACTCGCGATCGTTAGTCGAACCGATTAGAATGCTTTGACGGGGGAAGTCAGTAGCGCGCCTTTCGTACGCAAGCCGCACCTTATCGGTCTGGCGGCTGATGAAGGCTTTGATCGACTGCACCTCCGACTTAACAAAGCCGTTCAGCTCGGGCATCTCCAAGATCCACGAGCCCTGCATCTTTTCGACCATCTCTTTGCTGTCGTGGAAGTTTCCGTCGAGTTCCGAAAACCAGCGCCGCCCTAACGTGCGAATGAACGTCGACTTTCGGCGACCTTGTGCGCCTTCTAGAATGACAGCAGTGTCCCACTTGCAGCCGGGCTTAAACACCCGAGCCACGGCAGCAACCATCATCAGCCGCGCCACGTCGCGGTAATAAGGGTTATCGGGCGCCCCTAGATAGTCGATGAACAGCCTCTCAACGCGGGGGGTGCCGTCCCACGTTGCTGCGTGCAGGTACTCGCGAACGGGATGAAAGGCATTGTCCCATGCCGAAAGAACGGTTGCCGCATTAAGGTCACGATCTGTGACCGTGATGCCATACCCTCCCTGGGTTTGGGGCGCTTCCAAGATTGAGCGAACCGCATGGTCGCGAGCTGACGACCAAGGGTCGCCATTCACGCTATCCCGCACCTGCCAGATTTTTCCGCCGAGCTGTTTGGCGTCCTTTGCTTGGTTCTTCCGCTTGTTCGGACGATGACCCGGTGCCGAGCGCTGCACCGTCTCGCCGGTGAACTCATTGAGACGGGGAAGGCCAATCAAGCGCGGATCGTTCTTTACAATCAGTTCGATGTTGTGGAGGTTTTTGGCGAAGCCCTTGTCACTGACCTGTAGCAACGACGTCCAATGGTGGTCCTTTCGCGGTGCCACGGCCGCCGCCGCCTCACCAATCGCGTCAATGTCGTCGACCGCTTCTTCGGGCTCCGCTTCGTCACCACCTAGGATGTCGTCGAACATGTCCGATGTGGGTTCCGATGGCACCGGGGTGTCGCCGCCGATTGCGTCAATGTCGTCGATTTCCTCTGCCGAGCCGGCCGGGGTGTAATCGTCGTCCTCGTCGTCAAACGACGCGCGCAGTTCGGCGATCCGGGCGTCCTTCGCCCATTCGATCACCGACGCCATGGTCACCGGCTTGCCGCGGTAGCGCCCGAACGACTTCCACTTCACACGGCGCATCTCGCGCAGCTGCTGAGCGGGGGTTTCCTTGACGCCGAACTTGCTCGACCGCTTCGTGTGGAGCACCCACAGATCGAAGCCCGCGTCGGACCCACCGAACTGGTGGTGGAGCGCCTGCCCCAGCTTGATCCAGTCGTCGTAGTGCAGGTCGCTGACCGGGATCGCGTCGAGATGGCGCTCCAGCTGACCATCGGTGAACGTCAGGGGCTCTCGGGTCTCGAACTCGTAGGTGGCGTGCTCGGCGACCGCCAGCTTCTCGATCACCGACGACGGGACGAAAGGTCCGATGCCCAGATTGAGCACCGCGAAGTCGAACTCGCGCAGCCAGATATAGGGCTTGCCGCTCTCCGGATGGATCGACGGAGGCATGGCAACCTGCTTGCCGGTGCCGAACAATTCGATCTCGGCGTCGTAGGACCAGACGTCCTTGCCGCCCTTGGTCTGCCGGTGCTTGCCGGGCGACGTCCACAGCCGCTTCGAGCGGAATGGCTTGTCGGTGATGAAATAGAGGTGGCGCGACTCTCCGCCGGAGCCCGACTGCACAACCGGCAGGTCAGCAACGTCCACATCCGGCAACAACGAGCGCAGCGCCGTCCAGGCGTCCTCCGAGGCATTCTTATCGCGAATGTCGATGTCGAGCACGTGGAGGTAGCCGCCAGCTACCGCGGACGGTTCACCTAGACGGACACCGATATTGTTGCCTTGGCGGTAGGAGGCCAGCAGCTCGCAAACGCTGAGCACAGGGGCTTCGGACCATCGGTCGCCGATCGGGCGCTTTTCACGTGGATGCAAATAGTGCAGCGCGAAACCGGATGGACGAAACTCTTCAACAATTTGTTGAAATTCATTTGTCACGGGGCATTTAGTCCTTGTGGCCAACCCCGGATGACGTTATGTGGTTCTTGACCAATCGTCTCGGTCATCCAGGAAGTTGCTGACAGCGCCCGCGGTGGGGACCTCGCGGGCGCTGTTTGTTTATGCGGCTTGTTTGCGGTTCAGTGCCTCGATCGCTTCCGCCTGTTCCTCGGTCAAACCGTCGCGCGATCCCGCGAGGAAGACCCGCATCCCACCCCTACCGTCGAAAACGCGCAGGAGCGTCGCGTTGAGGCCATGAGCTGCCCCGATCGCACGACTTACGCGCTCACGGGCGTTGATCTCCCCGGCGGACATGCGATGGGCGATGTCCGCAGAGAGTCCCCCGGCCAGCAAGGATTGCTGATAGTAGCGCCGATGCTGCGCCCAACTGATGCGCCGCCGGGTCACAACATGCGCTCCATGCCACCGGCAGCGAGGCGCGCGGCGCCAGCGACCACGAGCCGCGCCACCTCCGCAGGCTCCGGCACGCTGAACCGGCTGCCGGGTTCGATAACCTGACCGCCGAACCAAGGGTCGCTGGGGTCGATCGGGTAGGACGCCCTGTCGGCGTCCCAATGGAGGATGTTCTTGCGAGCGATGAGGAGCGTCATGCTGCCAACTCCTCTTTGACGAGGGCAAGAATTTCGCTGTGCGCCTCCATGAAGCCCGGCGGCATGTGCTGCGGGAATTGCCTCGGAATCCAACTTGGCCGAACATTGTAGCGGTAGGTGTTTGGCCAGCTCAAGCCCTGAAGGCTCTGGATAAGTTCGGCGGCTGGCCCATGCATGGCGACATAAGAACCTAGACTCCTATCATCAGGATAAACTGCACGATGAGCCGCCATCAGGCGCACGGCAGCCTCGCCCACTCCCGCGAACGCCTCGTGGAAATCCCGCAACGCCGGTTGTAGCACCACCTCGAAAAGGTAGTTTTCCTTTGCGCTCGCCGCGGCACGATCGTCACGGAGCATCGCGAGTTCCGCGTTCTTCTTCTGCACTTCGAGCTGCTGACGAACCGTGTCGGCTACCTCGATCTCGACGCGAGCCTTTTCCATTGCTCGCACGTCGGGCAAGTCCTGATGTTCCGGGAGCCCCGAAACGACAGCGACGGCGTTGTCGGCATGTTTCTGCTGAGCGCCAGCAAGCCATGCTTGCGTGCTGACGATTCCCTTATCGTAATCCGAGATGCGCTGAGTGGCGCTCCGGACCTTTTCGTGGGATGCGATGGCGGTTGCCGATGTTTCGCGCATCAGCTTCGCGGCGGCGGCGCTCATCGTGCGGCCTCCTGGCTGCGAGCTGCCACCCAATCGTGGAGACCCTGCACCGGGTAGAGGATGCGGCCTGCGCTCGGCTTGAACCAAGGCGGAGAGCTGTCGGCACCGCGCTTGCGCAGCCTCGTCAGGGTATGGCGAGAAAGGCCAACCATGCGTGCGGCGTCGGTCACCCCAACACTTACGAAGACGAGTTCTTTGGGCATCAGCGATTCTCCAACCGGGGACAAGTATCGGAAGCCCCGCTATACGCTAGGGGCGTCGTTCTGTCACCCCCTGCGCCGAATAGCCCCTCCCCGCCGCCTTTCCCGTCAAGAAAATGTTGAATGCTCTTCAACTTCTGCATCAATTACGCACAATCCAAACGGCTGTTTTAGCCACCTTGCAGCGCGCGTTTATTCTTAGAGACGATGTTTAGGACAGCCCGCTGCCCTTCCTTGCTGGAGAGCATCTCCGCTGCGAGTTCCGCTCGATCAAAGAGATTTATGTTCTTGACGCTGATAGGCTGCTCACGGCCGCCGCCTGCCCCGCCATTGGCGCGGTGCCGCGGGTCGCCCTTGGTCAGCACCTCCTCACCCTCCTCAAGGATCGCGGGCACCTCGTTCGGCTTAAATCCTGCGATGCCGCCCGTGTGGTAGCGCATGGCCCTAGCGAAGGCTGCCGCGGGAACCATCCGTTGCACGCCGCCAGCCGAGCCCGCGATGCCGCCCGTGTGGTTGACGCCAGCCTTGACCGAACCTCCGCCGACACCTCCGAAGGTAGACGCAGGTATCGGCACCCCAAGCGCGCGTAGGATCGCCACGGCGGCCGCAAATGCCGCCAGCTGGATGATCATCTGCGCAATGGAGCTGATGAAGCCCGCGGCGAATTCGCGGACGCTCTGCCCGAGGGCTCCAAAGACGTTGCGACCGCTGGCGACGCGCTCGATGAACGACGTGAGGGCACGAGTGGCATTTCCGCTGATCGCAGAGGCCCAATCCCGAGCGGAGATGCCTAGTATGCGACCCCATTCCTTCGACTTCTCGCGGGCGAGGTCCAGCTTAGTGATCAGGTTGTCCAGCTGCGCCTGATCCACAATGCCCAGCTGCACGCGCTCGGTCGGGCTCAACGCCTGGTAGAACGCGATCAGCTTCTCGTAGGCTTCGTCGATGCTGCCGCCGAGAGCCGTGATCTGGTCGCGCACATCATCCGCGGCCTCAAACTCGCCCATGGATTCGAGCAGGTCTCGCTGCTGGATCAACAGGTCGCGCTGTTCCTCCAGATTGTTCAGCGGGCGCTGCGCCGCGTCGAGCCGCCCATCCAGCGCCTCGCGGGCGTGCTGGGCATCGAACAGTGCACCGGCAAGTTCCTTCGCCTGCGCGACCTGCTCCGGCGTGACGATCACTGCCGTCTCGCCGGGTTTCAGGTTCTTGTTGGCGTCCTCGACCTTTTGACGCAGATCAAGTTCGGCATCTGCCACGGCCTGCCGGCGGCGCTCGGCGAGCAGGGCTTCGTCGTACAGCCCCGCCTCCGCGCGCAACGCATCAACACCACGCTGGCGTTCCTCGTTGCCGTGGCGGATCGCAAGATTGAACTGTTCCTGCCGCCGCTGATTGTCCTCGATCAAGTCGCTGATCGCAGCTTGCCCCTGCGACTGCGGCGCCCCGGTGTCGCCCACGCGGTTGCCAATGAACGCCTGCAACTCGGACGCGGTGCGGTAACGCCCCTTCCCGCCGTTCGTGCGCAGATAGCCCTGATTGCCGGACAGCACCGCGCCCGCGTTGGGCAGACGCTGGATGATCTGGTCGACCGGACGATTGCCGGGCGCCGTGAGCACCGCCTTGGCGCCGCCCGCACCGAGGAAGTGCGCGAGGTACAGATTCCCGGCGGTGACCTTCGCCCCGAAGCTTTCGAGGAAACGGGCGTTCTCGCGCGAGTAGTTGTCGATGATCGCCCGCGCGACCTGCTCGTTCTGGCGCAGCGCGAGGATCTGGTCGCGCGACATCGTGCTCGCGCGGTCAGGAAACACCTTGTTGAACTGGCTGAGGAACGTGCTTTCGGTGAACTGGCCGTAGCCCTTCGCCGTCGAATACGGGTTCTTGCCCGTGCCGCCCTCCGCGCCGACAACGCGGCTCTGGAACTGGCGGATTTCGCGCTCGCGCTCCTGCCGGGCGGTCTTCCGAGCCGCCTCGTTCTGCTTGTCGACCTCGCGCTGTTCCTTGGCGACGGCGAGTTCGCGCAGGCGGGTCGCGACGATCGCGTCGCCGGTCGCGGCCATTTCATTCTGGAACGCGGCATCACCGGCCAGCTGGACACGGCGCGCGGAGTCGGCGGCGCTCAGGCCCTTCTGTCCGCGCGACCGCAGCGATTGCAGACGCTCTTCGTCGTTGATCTCGTCCAGGCGCTCGGCTCGCTTCTTCGCTGCGACGCCGTTCGGATCGTCGGTTACCGTGTCGGGAGCACCCTTCTCCAGCCGCGCGAGTTCCGCTTCTGCGCTAGACAGCTGACGTCGGGAGTACGTGAGCAGATTATTGAGGGTGCCGCTGATCGGTGAGCCCTTCTCGATCGCGGACTCGTAGCCGTCGATCTCCTCGCGCAGTTTTCGTATCTGAGCCTGCACCGCACTGATCTTCGACGACGCCGCGGCGGCACCGGTCGGGGCCTTATCGTTGCCGAGCGCATCGGCAATCGCGTCGCCCACGCCCTTCACCGCGCCAGCCAGTTCGTTTAGTACCGTGACCGTGGCTTTGATCGGGAGGCTGTCGCCGATGCTGTCGACCAACTCATGCCACGCCTTACCGAGCGACCGGCTTGCATCCGCCCACGGCCCGCGCTGCTTGGCGGCGATGCCATCTTCCATCCGCTGATATGCAAGGCGCGCTTCCGTTCGCGCCGCCTCCGCGTTGCCGCTGTCGAACAGCGCCTGGATGTGCTCGCGCTCGGATGCGGTCAGGAACGACAGCTTTTCGTCGAACTTGGCGATGGCATCGAAGCCAGCGGAGAAAGCCTCAGCGGCCGCCTGCGCCGCATCGGGTAGCGATTGCCCAAGGCGCTCGGCTGTTTCCTGTGCGGCGCGCCCAAGGCCCTCGATCGCGTCGGAAGACAGCCCTTGTTCGATAAACGACGTGACAGCCTTGTCCGCGTCAGCAGCAGCAGCGCCAAGTCGCTGTAGGGCCTTAGCCTGATCAGTCAGCTTTTTCGGATCGTACGCCCCTAAGTCGCCCCGACCTGCAACAAGTCCGCTGAATTTCCGTAGACGCTCGGCTTCGTCGCCCGCCTGCTTCAATCCCACTGCAATGGCAGCGAAGACGCCAGCGGCGGCGAGGAACGCCGGGTTAGTGAATGCGCCCACAATCGCACTGGTCAGCCGCGGGAACAACTGGAGGATCTGGCCGCCCTGTTGCCCCAAAGTTTGAGTTAGAGACGTACCACTGGCTAGCTGGGTGAAAACGTCGTTCACTTGGTACGATAGGTTCTGCAGCTCGTGCGGTCGAAGCCCGAATAGGCCGGCCTTACCAACGTGCTCACCTCGCTCCAGCGCAGCGCGAGCACGATTTGCCTGCTCGGCCAGGTGCTGCTCCGCGCCCGCAAGTTCGTCGGCTCCGATTTTACCGGCGGCAGCCAATTCACGGAAGCGGGCAAGCGTGTCGTTGTAGCGACTCTGGATAGCAGCAAGCGGATCAAGGGTCGCCCGCAACTGCTCGACTTCAAGGTCCATCCGGGCTGCCGCCAGCGCAGCCTGGTGCTCCTTATCGATCAGTTCGGTAAGCGCGGTGACCGTCGCGCCGTTGTCGATCGCGCGACCCCGCCCGATACCTGTGTTCCGCTCAAGGGCCGCTTCGATCTGCGCACGCTCCGCGAGGGCGCTGTTCGTGGCGTTCGCCGCCGCCGCTAGGTCGCGCTCTGCCTTGGCTGTGCGCTCGACATCCTCCGCCAGCCTCTCCCGCTCCGCGAGGGCGGAGAAAGTAGCACCCGCATCAGTCGCACGAACCCGGCCGGCACCCGTCGTACGCTCAAGCGTGGCCTCCAGGGCTGCCCGCTCAGCAAGCCGGCTATTGCCTTCCCGGCGGGCCTCGGCAAGGCGGAACTCGGCATCAGCTGCCAACAGGATGTCGGCGGCGCGCGCGGCGCTGCCAGTGGCGTCCGGACGGTTGACGCCCGTCAGGTTGTTGATCCGCTGCTGAACTTCGCTCACGCGCTCTGCGGCGGCCGCCTGCTCGCGCAGCGCCTGGTTCGTCAGTTCGATGCGCGCCTCGGCCTCGGCCTGACCATCTCGCACGGCGAACAGCGTCGAACTGAGACCCAAAAGGCCAGTTTCAGACTTGTGGAGGCTGCTCGCCTGTACATCAATGGTGCTGGTCAGCGTGGCGGCACGAGCGTTCAACGCCGCCTGTGCCTGCTCTACCTGCTCGATCTGACGCAACAGCGGCGATTGATCGCGACCTGCCAGCACCTCATCGACAACAGCGGTGCGCAGCTTCTCTAGGGCACGAGCCGCCGCCTCCGCCTGCCCTTCGACCGCGGCGAGTTGCTGGCGGCTTTCGCCAATGGCAGATTGCTGACGTTGGAACGCGGAGGCGGCGGCATCCGCCTTGCTGTTGATCGCGGCGAACGCCTTGTCGAGCGATGCCAGCGTGCGGCCAAGGTCGCCAAGACCGCCGTTCGCATCCTTCGCGTCGCCGAACAACGCTTCGAGGGAGTCGGCAACCGAGTTGATCGCGCGGCCAGCATCGTTTTGGGCACGAATGACAAGGTTTACGTCTGAATTGCGGGTGGCCATTATCGCACCTCCTCAAAGCCGGGCATAAATGCGCTGAGTTCGTCGACAATGATTGCGGTTAGATCATCAGCCGAATAATGGCGCAGCGTCACTGGCAGCACTTCACATAAACATGCCGTAGCAACGGCTTCGTCACTCAGCGCTCGAATCTCGTTAGCTTTAAGATTTGATCCATGGGCAACAATGGCTCTTTTCATGAGCGGATTGCAACACAAAGCCATCGTCAGAAAAGGAATTGGATTTGCTAACGCTATTCCACTCTCACACGCATCATAGAATTGCAGCGCAATGAGCAGGCGACTATCGCGTATGATGCTACGAATAATGCCCTCAGGCAGAATGCGGACGCCCGGCAGCACATCATTGCATAGTCTTTCAAACGGCGCACTCTTCGCAGTGAGCACCCTGCTTACGACGGCGCGTAGATCCGCCATCGGGTGCGCCCAACCTGTGAGAATGATGATATCTCGTGCGATCCGGCGGGCGGTCGTCCCTTCTACGCTGTCACCATCAAGCCCGCTCCCGGCACTGACCATTTGACGGGTTATGCCATCATGCCCGAGCAGCAATTGTGCAGCGCCTTTGATGGCAGCGACGGCGCTTAGATCGCATCGTAGCTGGCGGCGATACAGTTCGCAGCGCAGCCAGTGGGCAGCGGGCGTCAAAATACGCTCGACATCCTCAAGGCTAAGTGGGGAGACCGGAACGCCACTCTGCAGTGGAGTTTCACTATTATGTTGAAGATGGGGACACATGGCAAAAGCATAGAGCAAGTTAGAGAGCATTGCGATAGCGCCCTCTCC
Source organism: Sphingomonas phyllosphaerae (assembly GCF_036946485.1). Taxonomy (GTDB): domain Bacteria; phylum Pseudomonadota; class Alphaproteobacteria; order Sphingomonadales; family Sphingomonadaceae; genus Sphingomonas; species Sphingomonas phyllosphaerae_E. The sequence continues at coordinate 1,067,657 of NZ_JAQIJA010000005.1, read as the reverse complement.
AATGTTCTAGGCGCTATATTAATGTGTCAGACCCTGCGCAATTAATGGGATATTCCACCTGTTTACAAAATGTGCCATCAATGCCGGGCAGCTAAGGAGGTCCCACCGATGGCGAAAAAGATGACGATCCGCGAGTTTTTTCTATTTTCATTGCGCTGCCGCACCGAGGCAGCCATCGACATCCTAAATGCTCAGTCGCGACCGCTCGCCAAAGCGGACTCCGACAGCCTTGCAGCCCTTGAGGGGATGCTTAGCCGCGTCCTAGAACTTCAGCAGAAGGAGTCCCATCAGCATGAGTGCAAGCGAACCCATCCTCGTCAGCGTCAAAGACGCGTGCGCCATGGTCTCGTGTAGCCGTCCGACCCTCTACAAGCATATGCGCGAGGGTCGCATCATGGCCAAGCGCGACGGCGGTCGCACAAAGATCCTCGTGTCGTCCCTCAAGGAATTTGGGGAGGCGCTGCCAGATATGATCCCCACGCAGCCATCATAGGCGCGCGCTCTTCTAGAAGGTCCGAACGAGCGTATGCGGCGCGTACCTCGTTCGGGTCCTGATGTGCGAGGGCAGCTTCGCTCAAATGGTCCGACCATCCGGCCTGCAGCGACCACTCCTTAAACGTCGATCGGAAGCCGTGCGGCGTCTCGGTACGCCCCATCCGCCGCATCATCATGCGCAAGGTATCTAGCGACAGCGGCTCCCCGCCGACCGTGAACAACTGGTCGTGATCGTGCAACGCCATCGCGCTGCGGATGATCGTCACGGCCTCAGCTGACAGCGGGACTCGGTGGCGCTCACCGGCCTTCATCTCTTCCGCCGGGATCACCCACACGCCGGCTTCCAAGTCCATCTGGCTGCGCTTGGCTAGTCGGACGTTGCCCGGCCGCACCGCGGTCAGCATCAGCAGCATCAATGCAAACCGCACTTGCGGCGCGCTCGTGCTCATCTGGATAGAACGCCAGAACTCCGCCGCCTCACGCCACGGCACAGCTGGCATCCGGCGCACGGCGGCACGCTTGCCTTTCTGCTTTGGCAGGGCGTCGCGGACTAGGCTCATGTCAATCCGTTCGTCGCGGTGATTGTGTCCAACCGCCCACCGCATGACGCGATCTAGGCGCTGCAACACCCGTCGCGCGGTCTCTGGCGTCGCCAGCCATATCGGACTTAGCACCTGCACCGCATCAGCCCGCGTGATGTCGCTTACCGGCTTGTCGCCGATCGTCGGATAGGCGTGGCGCTCTAGCGTCGAAAGCCATTGCGCAACGTGCTTGTCGTTCCGATACCCCGCCGTGCGCGCTTCATGGGCAAGCCTAGCAGCCTCGCGGAACGTCGGCGTCACTACGGCAGCCCCGTCGCCCTGTGCGATTCGATCGCGGACCTGCCGAGCATTCTCGCGCGCGGCCGCCAGCGTCATCCGCTTCGCTGAGCCTAACGACACGTCCCGGCGCTTGCCCGACGCATCGTTGACCCTGAGCACCCAATATTTTCGCCCTTGGGGGTCAATTCGGAGATGGAAGCCCGATCCGTCGCCGTCAGAATAGCGGCCGGGTTCCTTGAGCGCGTCGACCCCTCGCGTGGTCAGTTTACCCACAGCCTGATTCCTTACCCACGAATTACCCACTCACGGTGGCTGGCTGTGGGTGTACTTTCGTTTACATAGCAAAACAACGAAAGCGCGGAAAACTGCCGTTTTTTGCTATTTTCCGAGGTAAATGGCGGAGACGGAGGGATTCGAACCCTCGGTACGGTTTCCCGTACGACGCTTTAGCAAAGCGTTGGTTTCAGCCACTCACCCACGTCTCCGGGTTGGCGTAGGGCGCGGCTATAGCGAGGGGGATCGCGACGATCAACCGGGTGCGCAACATTTCCGCACATCGCACCGGCGACTCCGGTCGTCGTGCCGTTCATTGCCGCGACAGCACCGTCCGGCCTATAACGGCGCGATGATCGAGGGGGCAGGCATGAAGCGGACCGCACAACGCAGCATCAGGGCAGCGCTGCTGATCGTCGCGCTCGTCGGCGCACCGCTCGGCGCGACCGCGCAGGTGCGGACGATCGACCCCAATGCGGCGATCGACGGCGACGTGACTACCGCCCCGCCGCGCACCGTCCGCACCCCGACGGCCCCCGCGCCGGCGCGGCCGCTCCCTGCGACCCCCCCGCAGGAACCCGCACCGGTGCCGCAGACGGTGTCCCCCACCACCGGATCGGAAGTGCGCGCCGACGCGACCACCACCGCCGCCTCGACCTACAAGCGCGACGATCTGATCGCCGCCGGCGAGGGCGTGTTCGGCAAGGGCGCGGAAGGCTTCGCGCAGATCATCGAGAACATTCTGAAGGACCAGGGCGAACCCAACGCCTATATCGCCGGGCGCGAGGCGTCGGGCGCGTTCATCCTCGGCGTCCGCTATGGCTCGGGGATCATGACCCACAAGGTCGAGGGACAGCGCCCGGTCTACTGGACCGGGCCGTCGGTCGGCTTCGACGTCGGTGGCGACGCCAACAAGGTGTTCGTGCTCGTCTACAACCTGTACGATTCACACGAATTGTTCACGCGCTTCCCCGGCGCGGAGGGGCGGCTGTATTTCGTCGGCGGGTTCGCCGCGACCTATTTGCGCAAGGGCAATGTCGTGCTGATCCCGGTCCGGCTCGGGGTCGGTTGGCGCGCGGGGGTGAACGTCGGCTATATGAAGTTCACCGAAACCTCGAAGTGGCTCCCCTTCTGACGCGCGCCTGACGGCGGGCGTCAGCGCCCACCGGGGAAGCCGGTCGTCTCGAAGCGGATCGGCGCGCCTTGCGGCGCATCGCCGAGCTGATCCTCCCACATCGCCACCTGCCCGCGCACGATCGTGCCGATCGGCTTGCCGGTCAGTTCCATCCCGGTGAACGGCGACCAGCCGGCACGCGAGCGCAGCCAGCGCTCCTCGACCGTCCAGCGCTTCTTCAGGTCGACGATCGTGAAGTCGGCGTCATAGCCCGCCGCGATCCGGCCCTTGCCGGTCAACCCGAAGATCCGCTGCGCCCCCGCGCTGGTCAGCTCGATCACGCGCTGGAGCGTCAGTCGGCCGTGCGCTGCATGGTCGAGCAGCAGCGGCAGCAACGTCTGCACCCCCGGCATCCCGCTCGGGCTCGCCGGATAGGGCTTGTTCTTCTCTTCCAGCGTGTGCGGTGCGTGGTCGGACCCGATCACGTCGGGCACGCCCTGGTTGAGCCAGTGCCACAGCCCGTCGCGATGCGCGCCGGAGCGGATCGGCGGGTTCATCTGCGCCAGCGTGCCGATCCGCGGATAAGCCTCTTCGCCGGCCAGCGTCAGATGCTGCGGCGTCACCTCGCAGGTCGCGATGTCCTTGTTCTGCCCGAGCAATTCCAGCTCCGCCGGGGTGGTGACGTGCAGGACGTGGATCCGCCGCCGCGCCGCGCGCGCCAGCCGCAGGATGCGCGTCGTCGCGAGCAGCGCGCTCTCATCGTCGCGCCACACCGGATGCGACGACGGATCGCCCTCGACGCGCTCGCCGGCGCGCGCGTTCATCCGGTCCTCGTCCTCGGCGTGGATCGCGACGCGGCGATGACCACTCGCCAGCACCTCGGCGAGCCGCGCATCCTCGCTGACCAGCAGGTCGCCGGTCGACGCGCCCATGAAGATCTTCACCCCCGCGGTGCCCGGCAGCCGCTCCAGCTCCGCCAGATCGCGCGCATTGTGGTTGGTCGCACCGACGTAGAAGGCATGATCGCACCACATCCGCCCCTTGGCGCGGGTCAGCTTGTCCTCGATCGCTTCGGCGGAATCGGTATTGGGCTTGGTGTTCGGCATCTCGAACACCGCGACCACGCCGCCCATCACCGCCGCCTCGCTACCGGTGGCGAGATCTTCCTTGTGGACCAGCCCCGGCTCGCGGAAATGCACCTGCGTGTCGATGACGCCGGGCAGGACGTCGAGCCCGGTGCAGTCGATCGTCCGCCCGGCGTCGCCGCGCGCGCCGATGGCAACGATCCGCCCGTCGCGCACGCCGACATCGGCGGCGACGGGACCGCCCGGGGTGTGCACCGTGCCACCGGTCAGCAGGAGATCATAGGTCGCCATCGTCAGCCCTTTCTGGCTCTTTCGCGGGGTCGCCGCTCTCCCTACCTTGGCGTCATGGACGATACCACCCCGGCGACGATGCTGGCCGACCGCGCGCTGTTGCGGCTGTCCGGCGAGGATGTGCGCGGCTTCCTTCAGGGCCTGCTGACCAACGATGTCGCGGGCGCGCTCCCAGTTTGGGCCGGGCTGCTGACACCGCAGGGCAAGGCGCTGTTCGACATGATCGTCTGGGCGGACGGCGACGACGTGCTGCTCGATGTCGAGCGGGAGCAGCGCGACGCGATCGCGCGCCGGCTGACCATGTACCGGCTGCGCCGCGCGATCACGATCGCACCGGAGGAAGGTTTGGCGGTGCACTGGGCGCGCGACGGCGACGAACATGCTCCCGACCCGCGGCTGCCGGCGCTCGGCGCACGCTGGCTCGCGCCCCCCGCCCTTGCGGCGACCGGCTGGCACGCGCATCGCCTGACGTTGGGGGTCGCGGAGGGGGTCGCCGATCTCGGATCGGGCGAGACGCTCTGGCTGGAGGCGAACGCCCGCGAGTTGCACGGGGTCAGCTTCACCAAGGGTTGCTACGTCGGGCAGGAGAATACCGCGCGGATGCACCATCGCGACAAGGTCCGCCGCCGTCTGGTCGTCGCGCCGATCGACGAGGCCGACACGCGCAAGCGGTCGACCTACCCCGATCTGGGCCTGATGGTGACGCTGCGCCGCGTCGATGCGCTCGGCGAGGCGCGCGTGCCGGAGTGGCTGGCCGCGGCGATCGGTGCCGACGCGGACGGAGCCAGGTAGCAACGGGTCCGCTGCTCGTCATTGCGAGCGTAGCGAAGAAATACAGGGCGTCTTGATCCGGCTCTGGATTGCTTCGCTATGCTCGCAATGACGGAATAGAAGCCGCTACCCGGCGACAGATCGGCGGAGGTCAACGACGAAGTCCCACCGCCGATATGCCGCAACCAACCGCTCAACAAAAAAGGAGGCCGGCTTGCGCCGACCTCCCTCTTTCCGGTCACCGAAGTGATCGACCTTACTGACCCGAACCCGGGCCGTAGGTGATCTCGACGCGACGGTTCTGCACTTCGCGGACGCCATCGGCGGTCTCGACGCGCAGCTTGGTCTCGCCGAACGCTTCGGTCGTCATCACGCCGTCCGGGATACCCTTCGACGCGAGGTACGCCTTCACCGAGTCCGCACGACGCTGGGACAGGCCCACGTTGTACTTCGCCGAACCCGAGGTGTCGGTGTAGCCAGCCAGCATGACCTGCGCGTTGTTGCAGCTCTGGTACTGGGTGACCGCGTTGTCGAGGATCGACGCCGCTTCCGGGGTGACGTCCGACTTGTTCCACTCGAAGAACACGATGAACGGACCCGGCGAGCAGACCACTTCCGGCGGCGGAGGCGGCGGCGGCGGGGGCGGAGGCGGCGGGGGCGGCGGGGGCGGCGGCGGCGGAGCCGCTTCTTCCGGCGCACCGAAGTTGTACGTCACGCCACCCAGCAGGCTGTGCGAACGGAAACGACCGTCGTACGAGCTGCCACGCGCATCGAACAGCTTGACGTTGTCGGCGTTGAAGAAGCGATACTTCAGCGAAACGTCGACGTTCTCGCTCAGCGGCGCACGGATACCGGCCAGCGCCTGCCAGGCGAAGACGGTGTCCGAATCGTCGAGGAAGCGATAGGCGTTCGGCGCCGAGGCGCGCGCCTGGACGCGGGCGACACCCGCACCGCCGCCGACGAAGCCCTGCAGGCCGTCGTCTTCACCGAAGTCGAGCAGGCCGTTGACCATGAAGCTCAGCGCCGAGGTACGGCCGCCGACGCCATCATAGGTGCCCGGGTTCGCCTGCGTCGTGCCGCTGGTCGGAACGGCCGCGGTGGTGCGGAGGCTGTCGATGGTCGCACGACGATAGCCGGCTTCGGTTTCGAGGCGGAACGCACCGAAATCGTAACCAACGACGCCGTCGACGTCCCAGCCATAGTCGTGATCGACAGTGGCGGTGCCGCTACGGCTCGTCGCGGTACCAACGACGCTCCAGTCGATGTCCTCGACGATCATCGCACCGCCTTCAACGCCGACATACCACGCCTTGTCGCGCGCAAGCGCTGGCGTGGCGAGGGCGGTGGAGGCAAGCGCCATGATCATGGCAAGCTTACGCATCATAATCCCCTTTCCATGGTGTCACTACGGACAGCGCAAACTCACTATCGGAAGGATGGTTTCGTAACAAGCTGACAAATACCGGGGAGTGTGACGCAATTGCCACACCAAAGCCGGCGCGCTTCAGCCGGTCAGGCGTCGATAAGCCCATGCGTTTGCAGCATAATCAAGATCGTTTCGACACAGGCACGAAGTTCTGCATCAATCGTCGCGCCGCTTGTCGGCACGGTGATCGCCGCGGCCCGGGCGCCGACCACCTGCGTGCCGTCCACCAGCAGGCGCGCGGCCCGGACCTCGCCGATGCGCCAGGTCTTTCCGTCACATGACGCCATCTGCCCGCTCGGCAGGTGCTGCGCACGCAACCCTGCGCGTGGCGCGACGAAGCGCCAGCCTCCCGCCGTCCACCCGGCGATCGCCCCCGCCTGCCCGCTCCACGCCCCGCTCGGCGCCGTGCCGACGATCCAGCATTGGCCCGGCTGGGGCGAGGCGGGCGGCGCGTCGCGACCGATCTCCTCGACGCTCGCCTGCACCGCGATGTCGAGCAGCGCGAGCGCCTCGTTATGCCACAATTCCTTCTGCGCCTGCCCCGCCGCCAGCAGCGGAAGCGCCAGCCGGGCACTATCCTCGTCGGTCATCGTCATTCTCCTTCGATCCAACCGATGGTGGCGGCGGAGCCAGCCAGCGTCCCTAGCTGACGCACCTCCACCCGCACCTGGCCCGCCGGCATCAGCGCGGCCGGTACCGAGACGGCGGGCAGGTCGCTTTCGATCACCCGCGCCCCGGCACCTGTGCCGATGGTCATGCGGTAACGTTCGCGCTCCTCGCCGAGCGGAACGTCGCCATCGTCGCCCCACCGCCAGCCCAGCCGGCTCCGCCGCACCCAGCGCACATCCGCGCCGCCATCCGCGCGCCGCGTCGCGCGCAGCCGGACCGGCGCGGGCGGCGCGATCGACAGACCGGTCGGCACGAGCGAGGTGGCGACCGGCGCCGCGTCGCCACGACCGCTCGCCAGCAGACGGATCGTGTCGCCCGGTCGCGCGCGGGGCAGGGCGATCGTGGTCACGCAGCCCCGCTCGACCAGCGCGAAGGCCACGCCCGCCGCCTGCGCCTGCGCCACACTCCCGCGCCGCCCGCGCAAAACCGTCGACAGTCGCCAGCGACGCGGCGCGATCTGCTCCGCGTCGCGGAACTGGATCAGTTCCTCGCCGAGCAGCGCGAGATTGCCGCCGCGATCCAGCGCCGCATCGTCGATCGACATCAGCGTCAGCGCGTCATGCGCCAGCATCACCTCCAGCGTCGTCGCACGGTCGATCAGCCACGCCGTTCCCGCTGCGACCGGCATCGCCAGCCGTCCGACGATCGCGGGCGCGGCGGTGCTACCCGCCTCTTCCCACGTCGCGCCGTCGTCGTCGCTCGTCATCAGCGCGGCACCGCTCCAGCCCGGGGCGTCGCCGTTCGCCAGCACGGCGATGCGCAAGGTCTCGCCGCGACCGTCGTCCAGCGCGGGCAGTTCGGCGGCGACCAACACCGTCGCCGCCGTCGCGAGATCCGGTGCAGCCAGCACGCGACCGGCGTCCGCCGGCAGCGCGGGCGATCCCTCCGCAGGTGCCGCCAGCGACAGCGTCACGCCGTGCCCGCTCACTTCGGCACGCGTCACCCGCCACGTCGCCGTTTCGCCCGCGCAGCGCACCACCGCGCCGGGCGCGATCCCGATCGCGCTTGCATCCAGCGTCACGCGACGCGTCACCCGTGCCCGCTCGGCACGCTTCAGCACCGCCTGCGCCAGCCCGCGCGCCTGCGCCGCCTCCAATGCGGCGGGCAGTTCCTGCGCTTCCTCGCGCCATCCGCCACCGGGCCGCGCCGCCTGCTGCACCCCGATCTGATAGTCGCGCGCCGGGTCGTAGCAGGAGACGCGCACGCGCTGCGGCACGGTCTCGATCGTCTGACGTTGTTCGCCGATCGCCGCATCGGCCGGGATCGCTTCCGGCGCGCCGCCCGCCTCCGACAGCCGCAGCGTATCGCCCGCAGGGATCCACCAGCCACCGGCGATCGTCGCCAGCATCTCGAGCGCGGCAGCGACGCTCTCCGCGCCGGTGGCGTAGCCGGGCAGCGTCGCCGACGGTCCCGCGCCCGCCACGGCACCCCCGCCCAGCGCCAGCGCGACCGCGCCGATCGTCGGCGGCGCGGCGTCCCCGATCACCTCGAAACTGAGCGACGGAATGCGATTGCCGAACGCCTCGAGCGACAAATTCTCGAACACGGCATAAGCCGTGCCGCGATAGGCCGGCGCGTGGTCCTCCAGCGCGGCGATCAGCGGATCGGCGACCTGCGCCTCGTCGCCGCGATACCATCGCATCGTCACCGGTTGCTTCCAGTCGCCCGCCGCCCCGCGCAGCAGCTTGCCCTCCGCCCAGATCCGGCCGATCCCCGCGATCGGCCGCGCCGACAAGGCGACCGCGAACGACGCCGCATAGCGATAGCCCTCGACGCCTGGCCGCCCCTTCCCGCCCCGCATCACGCTGCGCGTCTCGATCAGATCGGTCGCCCAGATCACGCAGCCCGAGACGCGCATCGTGCCGAAGATGCGCGGCAGCGGCGTGCCGTAAGCGGAGGTCTGCACCTTCAGGTCGGTCAGCCGCACCCCCGCGCGCGTCCGCGTCAGCGCCGGCCCCAGCACGCGGCGATCGATCACCTGCCCCAGCACCGCGCCGACCGCACCGCCCACCGGCCCGCCGACCGCATTGCCGACCGCGGTCAGCACCAATGTCGCCATGTCACCCTCCTTGCGGCATCCACCGCCACGCACCCTCGATCGGCCACGGCACCGCCCCCGGCCGCGCGACCACGCGCCGCGCGAGCGCATCGGCATGGATGATCCCGTCGGCGGCGCGGATCGCCAGATGCAATTGCGTCGCCGCCACGCGGCAGAGCAGGACGTCGCCGGGCACCGCGCCGTCGCACGCCACCAGCCCGGGCGGGATCACGATCGCCGGCATCCGCCCGCGCGCCACCGCATAGTCGCGCGGCAACGCCACGTCCGCGCCCGCCCGACGGAGCGCGACCGCCACCAATCCCACGCAATCCAGCCCCGATGCGGGATCGCGCCCCTGCAAGCGAAACCGCGCCCCTACCAGCGTTCGCGCGGCGGCGAGCACCCGTTCACCCCCCGTCACCCGCCGGGATAGCGCGTCAGCAGGTCGATCCCCGGCAGATGCGGCTCGCCGCGGAAATTCGCGACATTGCCGAACCGCGCCGCACAGGTCGCCAGCCGTCGATCGCATCCCTCGATCAGCTCGACCAGCACCCCCTCGGCAACCGCGAACACCGGCGGCGCGCGCAGCACCACCTCCACCCCGGCGGACCGCTCGATCGCGCTCGTCAGCCCGGCGTTCGCGCCACCGAACCAGCGCAGCATGCCTTCGCCATAGGCGTCGGCGACCGGCTCGCCCGCGTCCAGCGTCACCTTCGCCCCGGCCCATGCCGTCACGCGCGCGAACCGCCGCCGCGACGCCATTGCCACCCGACAGCGCGCATCGCCCAGCGTGGCGCGACAGGCGGGCGACGTCGCCTCGCTCGCCGGTCGTTCCAACTGCGCCTGCGTCCCGCGAAGTTCGGCGGTGAAGCCCTGCTCGTCCAGCTCGACCTGGCCGATCCGCCCCTCGCCAAGCGGGATCGCCGTGCGCGCAGGGTCGCTCCAGTCGACCGCGCCGATCACCACCCGCGCCCCGTCCCAGCGTCCGGCCAGCAGGTCGTCGCGGCGGAAAGCGCCGGTTCCCAGCGCCCCGGCCACCTCCATCGTGTCGGCATCCAGCCCTTCTGCGCGGACGATCGCGGACGGCGTCATCCCCGGCGCGGCGCGATAGGTGACGCCGCCCACCACCAGATCGCGGTCGTGATCGGTCAGCGCCAGCATCACCCCGTCGCGCCGCTCTACCCGCCAGCACAATGCCTGCGTCACCAGCCGGTCGCTCATGCCTCGCGCACCTCGATCAACGGCACCGACGGCGCCGCCCCGGCGAGATGCGTCGCCCGCGTCACGGTCAGCCGGTCCTCCGCGAAACGGACCGGCACGTCGAAGTCGAACGACGCCGCCACCACCGCGCCCTGCGACGGTGCGGCATCCAGCAGGACCACGCCGCGCGCGCCCAACGTGAAGGCCGAGGTTGCATTTCCATCTACCGTCACGCGGACGCTGCCCGCCACCGGTCGCGTGATCCGTCGCGTCGCCGCGCCATAGCGCCGCAGCAGCGCGAACTGCCGCGTCGCGCCGTCGCCGGTACCGATCGTCTCGTTCGTCGCACGCCAGTCGAACGGATCGCGCAAACGGAACCCGCGGGCGGCGCCCATCCGTGCACGGAAGAACGCGAGCAGCGTCGCGACATCGGCCTCGCTGCGCACCCCCGGCCCGACGTCGTAACGCGTGCGTGCCTCCGCCCAGCCGGCGCTGCGCGTCTCGCGCCCGCCCGCGCTCGTCGTCACGCCGGTCGAGAAAGTCGGCGTCACCTCCGCCTCGCGCCCCAGCGCCAGCGGGAACATCACGTCGTCGAACGCCTCCACCGCGTCCTCCTCCTGCCAATAGACCAGCCCGTCACGCAGCACCTGCGGCAACGCCCACAGGTAGACGCGCGCCACCCCGCGCGCCTGCGCCGCACCCGCCGCCGCCACGATCGCCGGCCATTGCCCACGATCCGCACTGCGCAGCACGAAACCGGAAAGATACTCCTGCGCCGCCGCGGGATAGCCGAGCCGCGCCCCCGCCAGCGCCGCGCCGCGCGCGCTCGCCGCCGCGTCATCGCCGGTCACCCAGTCGTAATCCTCGAGCTGCAGCACATCGAACGCCGGCATCGCCCAGCCGGGCGGCAGGTTCATCCGCATCACCTCGGGCGCGGCGGCATCCAGCACCGTCGGCAGATAGGCGAGCAGATACGTCGTGCACCCCGGTGCCGCCGCCTTCACCGCCGCCGCCAGAGCGCTGGTCGACCCCGCCAGCGCCGCACCCGCACGATCCAGCGTCGCGCGCTGCGCCTCGCTCAAGGCACCGCGCACGCTCGCGATCGCCACCGGCGCGAACGCCGCCGTCGCACTGTCGTCGTAGAGGCACGGCCGCCCGTCCGGCATCACCCACCACCACGGCTCGCCGATCTGGAAGTGCGGCGCCAGCCCCGCCGCGGTCCCGATCCCGACGAACGCCAGCGCCACCCCGCGCAGATGCGCCATCGCCGCCGCGTTGCTCGGCGACAGCAAGCTCGAGGGCGGCACCCAGCCGGTCAGTGCGGGCGATCCATCCGCGGCGCGCTGCTTCCACGCCGCCGGGCAGTGCGCATCGAACAATTCGTAGGACAGCGACCAGATGACATCGAAGCCCAGCACTTTCGCGCGCTCGGCAAAGTCGCGATGCCACGCCGCGCACGCGACGTTCAGCCCGCTGTCCACCATCCCGCCTCGCAGGCGGAAATAGTGGCTCATGCCAACGTAATGGACGATCCCGCCACGATAGCCGAGCTGCAGCACATTGCGCAGCAATCGCGCCGGCGTCAGGTGATAGCTGTCATCGTATCCGCTCGCGATGCGCAGGTCGTGTTCGGGCAGCACCGCGTCGCCGATGGCGATCGCCGCCCCCACGCCGTCGCACGCGATCGCGCTCAGCTCGACCCACGCCTCGACCGGCGCTGCCAGCGCCCCGCCCGCCACGTCATAGCCCGGCGCGACCAGCGACACGAACATCCGGTCGACATCGCCCGCCCAGACGGGATCGCGTTCGGCCGGCAGCAGGAACCCGCCGTCCACCGCGGCGAAGTCGATCGAGACCTCCGCATCCCCGGGCGTCCCGCGCGCGTAATTCCACAGCCGCACGTACCACGATCGCGCCCGCCCCGCTTCGTCGCGCCCCTCGATCGTCAGCACCGGGCCGTTCACCGCGTCGAGCGCCAGCACCCCCGCCGACCGCCAGCGGAACGACAGGCGGCATCCGCGATAATCGCGCGCCGTCTCGTACCCCAGCAGCGGATGGTCGTGCCGGTCCGCACTCTCCCAGATCAGCCCCGCCAGATCGTCACGATTGTAGAACACCGCATCGACGCGCAGCGCATCCGCCGCGATCGTCGTCACCGCCGCCATCATCGGCCGCGGGAAATCGACCGTCCAGTACACCGGGTCGAAGCGCGTCATCAGGCCCGTCGCCTGCCCGGCGCGCGCCGCGGTCAGCCAATGCCCCATCACTCCGCCTCCATCAGCGCGGCGCGCACCGCGCGCGCCACCTGCCGGCTCGATCGCGCCATCGCCTCGGGCGCCGCCGTCGCACCGGCATTGATCGTGATCGCCACCCGCACGTCGCGCGCGCCGCCACCGCCAGGCACCGCCACCTGCCCGCTGGACGTCGGCACGAACACCTCCGGGCCGCGCTCGCCGACCAGATAGGCACGTCCCGGGCTCACCGGCCCGCCCGTCGCGCGCCCCGGCAGCCCCAACAATCCCGTCAACACGCCCGCCAGCCCGCCCCCGCCATTGCCGAGCACGCTGGTAAGTCCCCTCTTGAGCGCCGCGGTCGCGATCTCGCCCAGCGCGTGCAGCGCCACGGACTTGAGATCGTCGAACCCCAGTTTGCCGGTGCGCACCGCGCGCGCCAGCGCGGTCTCCACCGCACGCCCGGCGCGCTCGGCCCCGTTGCCCAGCCCGCCTTCCAGCGTGGCGCGCATCGCCGCCACGTCGCGCGCGAACCCGCCGGTGTCGGCGCGCACGCCGATCACCAGCCGCTCGATCTCGTCATCCATCGGGAAAAGCCTCCTGCATCGCCGCGATCGTCGCGGCATCGGGGGGCGTCGCCGCCTCAGGCGCACACGCGCGCACCAGCGCCGCCAGTTCCTCGGGCGTCGCGCGCCAGAAATCGTCGGGCCGCCACCCGAACACCGCCCCCGCCAGCCCGGCCAGCCGCCGCGCCGCTTCGGCGAAGGTCGTCATCGCCCCGCCAGGATCTGCGTCAACAGCACCTTCAGCGCCGGGGTCGACGCGCTCACGCCCGCCGCGACCACCGCCTCGCCCAGCGCCTCGCGCGTCAGCGCCGGTGGTGCGTCGTGCCGGCAATGCCAGAACAACCCCACCAGCTCCTCCAACCGCAGCAGCCCCTCCGCCGCCCGCTCGACCAATGCGAACAGCGGCCCCAGTTCCTGCTCGGCCGCCACCAGCGCCGCGAAGGTCGGGCGCAGCACCAGCATCTCCCCCGCGACGCGCAGCGCCGCCTCGCCCCGCACCGGGTTCACGCGCTCACCACCGCGCCGGAGCTTTCCAGCGCGAGCGTGTAGCTGCGCTCGCCGTTGTAATCGCCGGCATAGTCGAGCCGCGTGACGAGGAACCGCCCGGTCATCATCTCGCCGCTCTCGAACGTCAGCCGGTAATCGTCGAGCGTCCCCGCCAGCGCGCTCGCCCTAACGCGCTGCTCCGCCGCCGATCCGGTGAACACCCCAGCGGCGGCGACGCTCACCGAGCGCACGCCCGCGCCCGACAGCAGGTCGCGCCACCCGCCCGAATCCTTGCTGGTGATCGCCACCGCCTCGCCGTTGACGCTCAGCTGCGTCGTGCGCAGCCCCGCCACCGTCCGGTACGTCACCGGGGTCGCGCCATCGCCGACCTTCAGCAGGAACGCACTGCCCTTTTCCGCCGCCATCTCAATCCTCCGCCATGATCCGCACCCGCACGTCGACCAGCGCCGTCCAGCGCCCCGCGCTCTCGCTCACCAGCACGCTGCGCACCGGCACCGCCGTCACCACCCGCCACCCTGCGACGCCGGGCAGCGACAGCAGCGCGGCCTGCGCCTCCGCCGCCAGCGCCACAGCGCGCGCCCCGCTCTCGCCCGCGTCGCGCACCGCCACGCCGATGCGCAGCTCGCGCCCGGCACGGTCCTTGGTTCCCCAGTCGCTCTCGCTCCATTCGCGCAGCGTCAGGAACGGCACCGTCCCTTTCTCCGCCGCGCTCTCGAACACCCGCGTCACCGCCACCCGCTCACGCAGCTGCGCCAGCACCGCGGCGCGCATCAGTGCCGCCACCACGCCAGTGACGGGTCCTCGACCCAGCGCCGCTTCAGCCCGCGCGCGCCGACCTCGACGCCCTCGTCCCGCGCGACGATCTCCGCCTCGGGCAGCACGTCGCGCAGCCGCGTCACCACCCGCGCGCGCAGTCGCTCCACCGCGCGCTTCATGCGTGCACCGGCTGCGCGAGCGCGACGCTGCGGAACGGTCGCCACAAGGCGCTGACCGCCGCTGGCACCGGCGCGCTCCCCGCACGGCCGCTGAACAGATGCGCGGCCAGCATCGCCACGCCCTGCCGCAGCGGGGCGGGCAACCCCGCCCAGCCGCTCGCCAGCCCCGCAGTGAAGCTGACGCGCAACGGCCCCTCGCCCTTCACCCATCCGACGCCCTGCGCATCGATGTCGACCGCGACGCCGTCCGAGACGATCGCGCGCACCGGCGCGGCGGGCAGCGCCTGCCACCCGGATGCCGCACCCAACTCCGCGACCAGCTCGCGCACGATCAGCACGCGGCCGGTGAACTGCTCCGCCAGCCCCAGCGCCGCCTCGACGAATGCCAGCGCCAGCGCATCGTCGTCGATCGCCGCCGCCCGCAATTCCGCGCGCACCGCCGCCAGCGCGAGCGCACGATCCCCCGCCCCCAGCGTCACCACGCCGGGCGCTCCCGTCACCAATGTCATATGAAACTCCCGTCACCCCGGCGCCGGCCGGGGTCCACCTCCCTGCGCACACCCCTCTTCGTCGCCCCGGACTTGATCCGGGCCCCGCTTCTTCTTCCTCGATCGCCAGAAGAAGCGGGGCCCGGATCAAGTCCGGGGCGACGAAGGACGGATTTGCGCCCCGTCACAAAGCCGTTCAGCCTCAGCTTGCGGCGAATCTAAGAACCTTGATCGCCTCGCTGTTCGACACACACCCGCCGACCCGCTTGGTCGCATAGAAGGTCACGAACGGCTTGTTGCTGTACGGATCGCGCAGCACGTTGGTCTCGCTGCGCTCGGCGATCAGATAGCCGCGCTGGAAATTGCCGAACGCCACCGCATGTGCCCCCGCCGCGATGTCGGGCATGTCCTCGGCCTCGACCACCGGATAGCCGAGCAGGCTCGCCGGCTGCCCCGCCGCCATGCCCGGCTGCCACAGGAACTGCCCGTCACTGGTCTTGAACTTGCGGATGCGCGCCGCGGTCGCCGCGTTCATCACGAACGTCGCCCCCTGCCGGTAGGGCGCGCGCAACGCCTGCACCAGATCAATCAGCCGCTCCGCCCCGTTCGCGCCGAAGTCGCCGGCGGTGCCGGTCGGCACATATTGCAGCGTCCCGAACGCGCGCGTCGCATCCCCGGTGACCGCGGTCGGCGCCTGCAGGAAGCCGCGCGGGCGATTGACGCCGTTGCCGTTGACGAACGCCGCGCCCTCCGCCTTGGCGAACTCCGCGGCGATCTCCCCGGCCAGCCAGCCCTCGACATCGAACAGCACGTCGTCGAGCATCGCCTGGCTCGCAGAGGGGTTCGCGTACAGCTCGCCCATCGGCGGCGCGATCTCGACGAAGCTCGGCGTCGCGGTCACCGGCCGCGCGTCGGTCTCCGCCGCCCAGCCCGACGGCGTGCCCCCGGTCGTCACCAGCTTGCGATACCCCGCCGTACCGACCTGCACGACGTTCGCGATGCTGCGGATCGGGCTGGCGCTCTTGAGCACCGCATCGATCTGCGCGTCGATCTCCTTGGGGATCGCATAGCCGCCCTGATCGCCGGTCGTGCCGGTGAACGCCTTCTGCTCGACCACGATCCCCGACCGCACGAAGCCGTCGAACGCCGCGCCGCCACCCACGCGCGCGCCATCCAGCACCGGGCGTGCCACCACCGTATCGCTCATGCTCTTCTCCATGAAAGAGGCCCCCCGCGGGCCCCGCAAAACTCAAAGGTCGCCGATCGTCTCGACCCGCGCGGCGGGCTGCATCGGCACCGCCACCAGGCTCACCTCGACCAGATCGGCGCGCAGGATCGCGCGCCACGCACCCTGCTGCACCACCCGCGCCCGATAGCCGACCGACAGCCCCGGCAACGCGCGCGCCCGCACCAGCCGCGCCACCTCGTCGTCCGCGACCTGCGCCGCGACGCGTAAGCCCCGCGCGTCCTCGCCGATCGCCACGATCGTGCCGACCGGCACGCCGCGATGCTGCACCAGCAACGGCACCGGTCCGGCGTTCGCAAAGGCACCGCGCCGGATGACATCCCCGGCCCGATCGACCGCATCGAACACCGCGGCATAGCCCGCGATCCTCACTTGAGCGCCCCCGGCTTCAGCAGCCCGTCGAGCCCCAGCCGCACGGCGATCCCCGCAAGCAGCAACGCCAGCACGACGCGCGCCATCCACGCCGCCAGCGCGCGCCACGCCGAGCGTTTGGCATCCCGCCACGCCCGCAACAGCTCGCGCAATTCCGCGACATCGCCCGCCGCGCCCGCGTCGGCGAGCCCGAGCCGCGTCAGCGCGCGCACCGCGCCCAGCTCGCCCGCCTCCTCGACGATCGCGCGCAAGGTCGCGATCTCCGCGCCCTCGTCGCAACCCTGCGCCAGCAATTGCGCCAGCACGCTGTCCCCTGCTGCGCTCACGACCAGTCCACCATCTGCCGCTTCTCGTCGGCCGACAGGAAATCGGCCTCCGCGACCATCCGCCACAATTGCGCCCGATCCTCGACCAGCGCCGGCACCCGGTCGAGATCGACCTGCAACCGTGCGTCCGGGAAGTCCGCCGCCAGCCCGTCGCGCAGCGCCGACAGGATCGCGCCCGCCAGCGGCAGCACCGTCAGCCGCCACAAGGCGCGGTTCGCTTCCTTGTAATTGGCGTGGGTGCTGTCGCCCGGCAGCCCGAGCAGCATCGGCGGCACCCCGAACGCCAGCGCGATCTCGCGCGCCGCCGCCGCCTTGGTGCCGGCGAAGTCCATGTCGGCGGGCGTCAGGCTCATCGCCTGCCACTTCAGCCCGCCCTCCAGCAGCATCGGCCGCCCGGCATTGGCCGCGCCGGCGAAGCCCTGTTCCATCTCCTCGCGCAGCCGCCGGAACTGATCGGGGCTCAGCACCGATCCGTCGCCGGCATCATAGACCAGCGCCCCCGAGGGTCGCGCGGCATTGTCGAGCAACGCCTTGCTCCACGCGCCCGCCGCATTGTGGATCGCGATCGCCGCCGACGCCGCATTCAGGCACCCCAGCCCGTAATGATCGTCGACCGGATTGAAGCGCCGGACATGGATCACGCTGGCCGGGTCGAGCCGCGTCGTCCGCACCCCGACGCGGTACAGATACGCCCCGGGCCAGCCATCCGCGCCCAGCTCGACGCTCACCCGCTCGGGGCGCAGCGCGAACAGCTCCACCACCTGCCCCTCGCCATCGCGCAGCACCTGCACGAAGGCATTGCCATGCAGCAGCAATTGCGCCGTGACCGACTCCAGCAACCCGCGCCCACCCGCCAGCGCGCGCAGCCGCGCGTCGTCGGCGTCGAGCGGCGCCCCTTCGACGCCCTCGGCGACCAGCTTCACCGCGCGCTGCGCGATCGCATTCGCGCAATAACCGGCGCGCACCTGCGCCTCATACCCTTGCGGCCATTCCCCGATGGGCCGCGCCACCCCCGCGACACGCCCCAACGCCGGCCGCGCCACCGCGCGCCCGGACTTCCATCCGAACCAAGCCATGTGAATTCTCCGATATCTCAAGAATGCCGTTCGTGCTGAGGAGGCATCGAGCGAAGTCGAGATGATCGGGTGAACATGCCCCCGGCATGTTCAGGATCGTCCGGGGGACGATCCGACCCGATCATCGTCTCGAAGCACCTGATGGCGCGCAACGATCGCCCGCTACCCCGCCGTCATTGCGAGCGTAGCGAAGCAATCCAAGGCCGGACCAGGACGCCCTGGATTGCTTCGCTACGCTCGCAATGACGAACAACTGCGCGACACACGCCCCGAAGCCGCGCCCCGCTAAACCGAGCGCACCCGCACCTCACCCTGCCGGTCGAGCATCAGCGCAGTCAGCGCCCACACGCACGCATCCGCCCGGTCCGGCGACCGCCCCGGCCCCTCATACCCGCCGCCTGCGACCAATCCGGCCAGCTCATCCTCGAGCGCCGGAAACGCCCGCGCGTGCCACACCCGCCCGCGCTCATAGAGCGCCGCCACCGGCTCGGCGCGCGCCGCCTTCCCGCGCGACGCATGGACCAGCCGGATCGGCAGCGACGCCTGCGCCGCGCGCAACACCTGCTCGACCATCGCCCCGCCCTGGTTCGCCTCCGCCACGACGCGCTCCGCCGACACGCGCGTCGCGCACGCCACCACCGCCTGCGCCCAGCGCTCGGGGCTCGCGCCGGTCACGCTGGCGTCCTCGATCACATAGCCATGCCCGTCGCGCCCCAGTCCGGCGGCGACGATCCCGCATGCATCGCCCCCGATGCCCGCCGGCGGATCGACCCCCACCACGACACGCGTCAGCTCGGGAACGATCGCCGCGCGTTGCCGCTCGATCAGCGCACGCGACCACAAAGCTCCCGCGACGTCCTCGATCAACTCGCCGTCCAGCTCCTGCCGCCCCAGCCGCGTTCCACCGTAGCTCGCCTCCATCGCCGCCACGAAGGCGGCCGGCAGCGCTTGATTGTCGCGCGTCCGCCCGCCCGTCACCACCGTGCCCGCCTCGCCTCGCACCTGTCGCATCAACGGCGTCGTGCGCGGCGTGGTCGTCGCCAGCACGCGTGGCCACCCGCCCAGCCGCAAGCCCAGCGTCAGATTGTCCCACGCCGAGGCATGGCTCCACTTCGCCAGTTCGTCCGCCCAGGCGAAATGATGTTCCGGCCCGCGCAGCTTCTCGGGGGCGGCGGCCGAATAGACGATCGCGACCGCACCGTTGCCAAAGTGCACCTCGCCGCTCGTCGGGCGCCAGACCACGCCGTCATCGCCGTCGGTCACGGCAACGATCCCGCTCGGTCCTTCGACCATCACCTTGCGCGCATCCTCGATCGTCGCGCCGACCAGCGCGATCCGCGCCTCGGGCACCGCCCGCGCCATCGCGCGTACCCATTCGGCGCCCGCGCGCGTCTTCCCGAAGCCGCGCCCGGCCTGCAACAACCACACCCGCCAATCTCCCGGTGGTGCGATCTGTCCGCCATGCGCCCACCACTCCCAGGCGCGCTCCAGCTCGATCACCGCCGAATGACTCAACGTTCCGACCAACTTCTGACGCGCGGCATCGTCCAGCCCTGCCAACCGGCGGATCGCCTCCGTCCCCGCGCCGCTCATGCGCCGTCCCTGACGCCGGGCTGCCGCGACAGCGCCTTCAGCTTGCGCAGCAATTCCCGCTCCGCTCGCGCGCGCAGCGTGGCCTCATCCGTCACCTTCGCCTTCGTCGTCGGCGCGCTGCGTCCCGCGCGCGGACGACGCTCCAGCAACAACAGCGCCGCCGCGACGTCGACCTTCGTGTCGGTGTCGCCCAGCACCTGCCGCACCAGCGCCGCTTCCAGCCGCTCGTACGTGTCATCCAGCACCGCGCGCCACGTCGCGGCGAAACTCGCGCTTCGCCGCCGCAGCGCATAGGCCGACTGCGCGGTCTTCCCCACCGCCTCCGCCGCGCGCGCCACGTCGCCGGAGACCGCCAGCAGGTCGAAGAACCGGTTGCGCACGTCGCGCGTCCAGCGCACCGTCGGCGTCGATCGCGCGCGTATCGCTCGGGCCGCGCCCTCCGCCTCATTCGCCGCCACATTCTCGATCCCGTGCATCGCATTCCCCCGCCATCCCGAAACGCAGACGGGCCGCGCGACCGGGGCTTGCAGCCCCGAGCCGCCCGGCCCGTTCACACCATCTCGATGTTCCTGTTTTGTACACAAAGAGCGTGACGCTGTCAAGCGCCTTCGACCGTGCGACCCGCCGAAGGCGCAAGCGCATCTTGCCTGCCAGGCCGATGGTTCGCTCGACTCGTCAACGTGCCCTTTCTAAAGCCGACGGGTTGCCTGTAAGGAGCGCTCAAGCTCGGGCAACGCCTGGGATCCGGCCGCACGTAAGGATTTTTGGTATGGCACTCGTAGGCTCGCGACCATTGCAATCCCGGCAACCCGGCGGTGGCGCTGCCAGGCCGTCACGCCCGAAAACGCGTTCCGTGGTGGGGATGTTCGCCTTCCACTTCGTCGCGGCGGCCGCCGCCACGTACGGCGCTGCGGCCTTTCCGAGCGGAGCGTGGGCCTATATCGCGACGTTGCTGTTCGGGACGTTCGCCCTGGGGCTGCTGCGCGTCGCGCCGGCGACCTTCCTGCTGTTCGTGCCGCTTCTCGCCCTCCGCCTCACCGAATTCCTTTCGGGCGCAGCGATCGAGAACGGCGCGTACATGGTGGAAACCACCACCTACGGGCACCCGACGGGGGGCTTTTGTCGCCTGCTCCTGATCTATCTCGTCTTCTTCGCGGTGGCGACGGCCGTCGTGGAATCCAGCTGGCCCCGGCTCCGACAGAAGTTCATAGTGGCGCCGGCCAGGTGGCAGACGCAGGCGAAATTCATCTGGATCGTGCTCGTGGCGTTCGCCGTCGCGATCAGTGCGTACCTTCTTCGCCTTGGCATTAACAACGGCACACCGTTGTTCAGCGGCATCGATCGCTTTGCCTATCTCGATCTCATCGATTCACCGATCTATCGCGGATTCATGTACAACCGGATCGTCCTGATCCCGTTCGTCGGCGCGCTTTTCGCCACCCCCGGCTATCGCGCCCGCGCACTCGGCTACATCGTCTGGCTGATCATGACGTCGGTCATCTTCGGTGAGAAGTTCACCTCGCTCGTCATGATCATCAGCCTTTTCGCGATTCCGGCGGGTCTGGTCCATATCGCCAACGAACGCCCGATTCCCGTGGGGGTCATCGCAGGGATCAGCGCGGCGCTTGTCGTCGTCACCGTCCCCGCCATCCTGATCGTCTATGGCGCGCTGCGGGACTTCGACGGCGCCGTCCAGCGGTACGGCAATCGCGCCGCGCTGCAGGGCCAGCTCTGGTACCAGACCGACCTTCACTACCTGAGGCTCTTCCATCTGGAAGAGAATGCGATCGGCGCCGACATGGCCTCCTGGATCAACCCGGCGGCGCAGAAGACCGACACGGCCGGCACGCGGTTCGGGCTGTATTACGTCATGCAGCCGTTCACCGCCTCGCGACTTCTGGGATGGACGCAGGAGGGCGGCACCGGCTTCGTGTTCTCCCTCTATCCGTATTTCCTGCGCTCGATGGGCGTGATCGGCCTGCTGATCGTCGGTTCGATCGTCGCGGCATATCACGCGCTTGTCATGCGCCTGCTTGCGTCGGCGCTGGCTGAGGCCAGCTGGCTTGCGGCGCTGCTGTTCGGCCGGGTGATGAGCATGATCTACGCGACCTATACCACCGGCTATATGTGGAACACCTTCGGGCTGATCGCGGTAATCTACTTCCTGGTGGGTGTCTTCCTGTTGTGGGAGTCGAGGCTGGCCAACAGCCGCACGAAGGCGGCGATGCGCGCCACCGCACGCCGCGTGTCCGAGCGGTTCAGCTAGGCCGCCATCGTCGGGGGGCGTCGTTGCGGCGCCTCTCCCTCGCCTCGTCGGGCAGCAACGCCCATCGCCGCGTCAGGCGGCGAGCGTCTCGCGGCGCGGCTCGAACCACGCGCGCAGCCCGTTGATCAGCGGCTTCTCCATCCACAGGAAGGCGACATAGCCGACGGCGAGCGAGCCGAGCATCAGGCAAAGGAAATACAACACGCTGGAAAGCGGCAGGCCCGCCTTGCGCCAGACCATCGTCAAGATGTTGAGCGTGAAGGGATGGGTGAGATAGATCGAATAGGAGGCGTCGCCGATCGCCAGCGCGACCCGCGGCCAGTTCACCGACTTCCCGAGGATACCCGCCGCCGCCAGCAGCGTGGCCGGAACGATGACCGATCGCGCGCCGAACAGCGGAGCGAACGGATCGGTCACGAAGAAGACGACGCACAGCACGACGAACAGGATCGCGACCGGCGTCGGGATCTCGACGTTCCTGATGAACAGCTGCGCCAGCCCCAGACCGACCAGGAAGTTCAGAATGATCGGATTCGTCCAGAACGACAGCGCGCCGTGCGGCATGAAGGGATGGACGAGCACCAGCGCGATGAACACCGCACTCAAGCCGATCAGCGCCTTCCGTTGCGGGAAGAACAGCGCGGCGGTGAAAAGCGCGTAGAAGAAGAACTCATAGTTCAGCGTCCACCCCAGGCTCATGATCGGGTGGATCACCCCGTCGGCCCGTGCCATGGGAAAGAACAGGTAGGAGGCTACGACATAGCCCCAGCTTGGGATGCCATGATTGACGGCGCCCGATGCGAATAGCGCAGCCATAACCATCAGGCTCGTTATCACCCAATAGGGCGGCACGACCCGGATGATGCGCCGTTTCATGAATTCGGCGGGATAGCCAGCCTCGGCGAAATGCCCGTTGGCCAGATACAGCATGATGAAGCCGCTGACGATGAAGAATATATCCACCCCATTGCCCCACACGATCCCGGGAAGATTGCGCAATGGCGTCATTCCGGCGATGGGGTGGTTGGTGAATTGATCCAGCGCATGGGCGACAAGGACCATCACTGCAGCGACACCGCGCAGAATTTGTACGTTGCCGAGATACCGCTGCTTCAACGCCGTTCCCCCTTTTCGCATCCATCAGATAATGTCGCGCATCTGCCCGCGTTGCGAAGCCCTTACAAGGCAGAGAGGCTCGATCATGAGCTGCCCGCGGCATGCCGCGCAGCGGCGTCGTCACCCCTGAACGTCATTCCGGAGCCACGCACGGACGATCTTCGCCGGTCGGTCAGCAACCGCCGAAGCAACAGGATCGATCGGGATCGCCCAACGAAGGCGGCTCGAAGGTGGAGCGGGTAACGGGAATCGAACCCGTGTATTCAGCTTGGAAGGCTGCTGCACTACCATTGTGCTATACCCGCGAACACCGCAGAAAAGCAGGCTTTTCTGGCCGTGACTCAAGATTGCTTTGCAATCCCGTTTTGCAGTCGCAGCGAATAGCGCAGCGCCGCAGGGTGGTCAATCCGGCTGGCGGATGGAGTGGATCGGGTGACAGGGATGACCGGCTAACCCGTGCTTCATTGCTGCACCCTTCTCCGCGTCGCGCACGATCGCCGATGAAGAGAGCGGCAGCGGATACTCCGTCACTTCGCAATCGCCAGAGTTGCGCAGATTTGCCGTAGCTTGCCACGGATCGGCGACATGCGATTGCGCGGGCTGAATGCGGGACATTGACGTCGTGCCCGCACCCATAGCGTGAGCTTACCCGAACAGAGACCCAGCGGCCTGCCAGCCCACGCGCACCATGAAGCCCAAGCTAGCGGCGGCGGCGCCGAGACCGGCAGCGACCGCAATCACGTAGACAGTCAGCGACCCAGCACTTACATTCTGATGCTCGTTGTTCATACACCCTCCCCCAAAGCGACGGAGGCATTAAGTCATTCTGTTACAAAAAATAAATCGCTTTAACGCAAATCTGTAAAAATTAATCGGGCGCGCGAAACAACCGCGTCGTTCCTTACAGATGATGGAAGCACCCCGCAGCACGCCCGCGCAAGGTCCCATTTATAGCTCATCCGGCTTCGACGTTGGCACCGTTCGTTCAAGCCCTAATGGCCCGCCGGATTGCGGAACACCAAGCGGCAACGGAATGACCCGAAACCGTTTTGCAGCCGACAGCTAAGCTACTGACAATACGACGACCGTTCGGATCAATAACGCAGCCCGACGTGCAGGAAGTCCGGCACCGGCCCGTTCCAGCCGCCGTCGTCTGCCGCCTCGACCACCACCGGGGCGCGTTCGCGGACCCGCTCGCGTGGGCGGTCGTCACGTTCCCGCCGCGGCCGTTCACGCCGCGGCGCTTCCTCGCGCGCTTCGACCCGCGGTGTCTCCTCGGCGCTCCGCTCGCGACGCCGCCCGCCACGCTCGCGGCGCGGCGCTTCGGTGGCCGGCGCCTCGGGCACCTCGGCGATCCGCGCGATCTTCTGCCCGGTCAGCTTCTCGATATTCTCGATATTCTCGGCGTCGTCCGGCCCGACGAACGTATAGGCGACCCCGGTCGCGCCGCCGCGTCCGGTACGCCCGATGCGGTGGACGTAGTCGTCGGGATGCCACGGCGCGTCATAGTTGAAGACGTGGCTCACGCCCTTCACGTCCAGCCCCCGCGCCGCGACGTCGCTGGCGACCAGGATGTTGACGTCGCCCTTCTTGAACCGCTCCAGCTCGGCCAGCCGCGCCGGCTGGTCCATGTCGCCATGGATCTCGCCGCTGGCGAAGCCGTGTTGCTTCAGGCTCTTGTTCAGCTCGCGCACCGTCGTCTTGCGGTTGCAGAAGATGATCGCGGTGCGCACCTCCTCCTGCCCCAGCAGCGCGCGCAGCGCCTTGCGCTTCTCGAACGACGGCCCCTTCACCGGCACCACCCACTGGGTGATGTTGATGTTGGTCGACGCCGGACGCGCCACCTCGATCGTCTTGGGATTGTTGAGGAACCGGTCGGCCAGCTTCTTGATCGGCGCGGGCATCGTCGCGCTGAACAGCAACGTCTGGCGCTGCGCGGGCAGCTTGGTGCAGATTTCCTCGATATCGGGGATGAACCCCATGTCGAGCATCCGGTCCGCCTCGTCGATCACCAGCATCGAACAGCCGGTCAGCAGGATCTTGCCGCGCCCGAACAGGTCCATGAGGCGACCCGGCGTGGCGATCAGCACGTCGACGCCCTTTTCCAGCGCCTTGACCTGATCGCCCATCTGCACGCCGCCGATCAGCAGCGCCATGCTCAGCTTGTGATATTTGCCATAGGTCTCGAAATTCTCGGCGACCTGCGCGGCCAGTTCGCGCGTCGGCTCCAGGATCAGGCTGCGCGGCATCCGCGCGCGGCTGCGCCCGTGCGCGAGGATGTCGATCATCGGCAGCACGAAGCTGGCGGTCTTGCCGGTGCCGGTCTGCGCGATGCCGATGATGTCGCGCATCATCAACACCGGCGGGATCGCGCTCGCCTGGATCGGCGTCGGCTCGGTATAGCCGGTGTCGCCGACGGCGCGAAGGAGTTCGTCGGAAAGGCCGAGGTCGGCAAAGCTCATGCGGATGTCCGGGCTGTCGGGTGGCGCGGCGTGGCGGTTCCCATCGCCCTCCGCGCTTCCCGATCCACGGCGCAAAGTCAAGGAATTTGCACCCGCGCCGCCCGGCGAAGCACTATTTCTTGGTCTTCCGGGGGGTCAGCGCACGAAAGCGGGTCACCGCGCAATAGGCGCCCGATCGCGAGCGGATGCCGTCGCGTCGCGCGCACAACTGCCCATCGGCGGTCGGCTTCAGGTAGAAGCCCCGATAGAAATCCAGCGTCGGGCAATCGTCGTCCAGCTTGGCGCGAATGCGCCGCGCGCCGCCCACAACCAGATCGACCTCCCCCTCGCGCTCCACCGCCGCGCCGGTCAGCGTGTTCATCGCCACGCACTCCGGCCCCTTCTTCTCGTCCCAGCGCACCTGCGGGACCGGCGGCGCGCCGCGCGCGCGCATCGGCGCAGGCGAGACGCGCGGCACGCGGATGATGAGGCGTTCGTGGATCGTCAGCTGCGCATATTCGACGCCATCGAGCTGCGGCGGGCTCGCCGACAGCACGAAAGGCGCCGCCGATGCGAGCAGCAGGATGGACGAGTCACGCAAGGTCATCTTGGGGCAGCAGCACTGACCATCGACGGTTGAACACCTGATGAATTGGACGCACATCGCGCGGCAGCCAAGAGAAATCGCATGACCCCCGCTCCCGCTCCCGCCACCGATCCCGCTGCGCTTCGCCGCCTCGCCGACCGCCTCGCGCCTTTGGTGGAGGCGCGCACGATCGTCACCGACCCGGATACGATCGCGCCGCTGCTCACCGACTGGCGAAGGCGCTTCCACGGCGCGGCGACGTTGCTGCTCGCCCCCGCCTCGGTCGCGGAGGTGCAGGCGATCGTCGTCGCCGCGCGCGCGGAGCGCGTGCCGTTGGTCCCGCAGGGCGGCAACAGTTCGATGGTCGGCGGCGCGACCCCGCCCGGCGACGGCCGTGCCGCGATCCTGTCGCTGCGCCGGCTCAACCGCCTCCGCGCACTCGACGCCGATGCCGGGCTGGCAGTCGCCGAGGCGGGCGTGATCCTGTCGGATCTCCACAGCGCCGCGCTCGCACAGGGCCGCCGTTTCCCGCTGTCGCTCGGCGCGAAGGGCGTGGCGACGGTCGGCGGGCTGGTCTCGACCAATGCCGGCGGCACGCAGGTGCTACGCTTCGGGACGATGCGCGCTTTGGTCGCGGGGGTCGAGGCGGTACTGCCCGACGGCTCGCTGTACGACGGCCTGTCCGCACTGAAGAAGGACAATCGCGGTTACGACCTCGACCAGTTGCTGGTCGGCGCAGAGGGCACGCTCGGCGTGGTCACCGCCGCGACCTTGCGGCTGGTGCCGGCGGTCGCGGCGCGCTGCGTGGCATGGGTCGGGGTCGCCTCGCCCGACGCCGCGCTGACGCTGCTGCGCCGCTTCCAGCGCGCCACCCCGGCGCTGGAGAGTTTCGAGCTGCTCCCCGCCGAATCGCTCGGTGCGGTGCTCACCCACATCCCCGGCACGCGCGCGCCGCTGTCGGGCGGCCACCCGTGGCACGTCCTGCTGGAGGTCACCGCCGACACGCCGGACGACGACCCTGCCGCGCTGGTCGAACGGGTGCTCGCCGCCGCGTTCGCGGACGGCGTCGCCGCGGACGCGACGCTCGCCGCCAGCGAGGCGCAGGCCGAGGCGTTCTGGCGAATCCGCGAATCGATCTCCGATGCCGAGCGCGCGACCGGCCCGGCCGCGCAGCACGACATCTCGGTGCCCGTAGAGGCGATGCCGCGCTTCATGGTCGAGGCGGCGGCGGCGTGCCACGCGCGCTTCCCCGGCACGCGCGCCTCCGGGTTCGGGCATCTCGGCGATGGCAACGTCCATTTCCACGTCCGCGCCGCGCCCGGCGCCGATCCGGCGCATTGGTATGCCGAGCAGGTGCCGGTCGTCTCCGCGTTCGTCCACGACCTCGTCGTCGCGGCGGGCGGATCGATCTCGGCAGAGCATGGCATTGGGCAGATGAAGCGCCGCGAGCTGGAACGGCTCGGCCCGCCGGCGCGGCTGTGGGCGCTGCGCGCGATCAAGCGCGCGTTCGATCCCGACGAGCTGTTCAACCCCGGAAAGCTCGTCACGCTTGCGCCCGACGCGCCCATTCAATAGCACCGGCGCGGTCCGGGGGGACGGCAGGACGTGACGTCCCCTTGCGCGAATGCACACGATACCGTCCGTTCTGGAGATTCCCATGGCCAGCGCGCCGCAACTTCCGCTCTTCTACAACGGCCTCGAACCGCTTTCGAGCGAGGTTCACGCCAACTTCAAGGTGAAGCCGTCCGACACCGCGCCGTTCCTGGTCAACCAGCATGCGATCCCCGTCACGGTCGAGGAATTCCCGCTGATCCAGCGGCATATGCCGATCGTCTTCTCGTCGGGCGAGGATGCGATCCCGATCGCGCTGATGGGCCTGAACGAGGGCGTCAACGTCTTCATCTCCGACGAAGGCCGGCTGATCGACGAAACGATCTACGTCCCCGCCTATATCCGCCGCTACCCGTATATGCTGGCCCGCCTGCGCCCCGACGCCGACGAACTGTCGCTATGCTTCGACCCGTCGTCGCCGACGATCGGCGCGTTCGACGAGGGCGATGCGCTGTTCACCGATGGCCAGCCGTCGGAGCTGACCCAGAACATCCTCAAGTTCAACGAGAACTTCGAACAGGCCGCCGCCCGCACCGGTCAGTTCATGAAGGAGATCAAGGAACTCGACCTGCTCATGGAGGGTGAGGTCACCATCCAGCAGGACGGGATCGAGCAGCCGTTCGTGTACCGCGGCTTCCAGATGATCGACGAGAAGAAGCTGTCGGAACTGCGCGGCGACCAGTTGCGCAAGATCTCGCAGTCGGGGATGCTCCCGCTGCTCTACGCGCACCTGTTCTCGCTGGCGCTGATGCGCGAGATCTTCGCGCGGCAGGTCAAGCTCGGCAAGATGCCGCAGCCGCAGCTGAACGCCTGACGAAAGGGAACGCGATGGCCACCCGACTGCCCGTGAACGAGCGGTATTCCGCGGTCGCCATCGCCTTCCACTGGACGATCGCCGTGCTCGTGATCGTCAACCTGATCGTCGGGATCGGCCATGAACCGATCCCGGCGCTTCGCGCATGGATGCCGGGGCACAAGGCGATCGGCATCACCGTGCTCGCGCTCACCGTGCTGCGGGTCGCCTGGCGGCTGCTGCACCGCCCGCCGCCGCTGCCCGCCTTCACACCCGCCTGGGAGCGCGGGGTCGCCCATGCGACGCACTGGACGCTCTATGCGCTCCTGCTGCTGATGCCGCTGTCGGGCTGGGCGATGGTCTCCGGCCCCGAAGGCCGTCGTCCGCTCAGCTGGTTCGGCATCGCCGATCTGCCCTATCTCCCCGTCGACGCCACCGGGGCGAGCGCGGGTCACGAGGTGCATGAGATCCTCGGCTGGCTGATGCTCGCGCTGGTCGTGCTCCACGTCGCCGCCGCGTTGCGCCATCACCTGATCCTGCGCGATTCGGTGCTGCTGCGAATGCTCCCTCGCGGCGCCCGCTAAGTCACCGTCGTCCCTGCGCAGGCAGGGGCCATGTCTGCCGATTTCGCCGACACCGCCGCCTCGATGCGGCCGCCGCCGAGTCCAGCGCCGCACCGCGCGTCAATTCATCGCACCGCGCCAACCTTTTACAGCCCGCCCCTTGCAACCAAAAGCGGACTGCCTAAGTTAAGCATGTACGGCGCTCGTGTCCCCCCTTTCGCGGGCCCGTATGACACGCTTCGGCGTGTCTCCTCCCTGAACCTTGGCCACCGGGTGCGTGCATCCGGTGGTTTTTTGTGTGCCGCGCTTATTCGGCGGCGTCCGCGATCGGCGGCGCTTCCGCGCCCTCGCTCAGCGCCTGCTCGGTCAAGGCGTCGATCACCGCGCGCAGCATCCGCACCGTTGCCGCCGCGCCCGCACCCGGCTGGTCGAGCCGCCGGTCGAGATAGAGCGCGCGATCGATCTCGAGCTGGATCGCATGGATGCCGATCTGCGGCGCGGCATGGCGCTCCAGGATATGTCCGCCCGCGTACGGCGTGTTGAGCAGGTGGTGCAACCCCTCGCGGCCCAGCGCCTCCTCGACCCGCGCGACGAACCGTGCGGCCGCCGCGCGCCCGAACCGGTCGCCGATCACCAACCGCGCGCGCCCGCCCGCGATCGGCGGCATCGAATGGACGTCGAGCAGCACCGCGCACCCGAACCGCGCGCGCGCCGCCGCCAGCACCTGCGCCAGCGTCTCGTGGTACGGCCGATGATCGGCGGCGATTCGCGCTTCCACTTCGGCAGCGCTCAGCCGGCATCGCCACAGCTCCCCCGCCGCCGCGGTCCGCCGCGGCACCAGGCCGATGCCGGCGCGCACCTTGGCAGATGCCCCGGCACCGCGGCACGCGCCTTCGTCGAGCAACGGATCGCGCTCATGCTCGGCGCGGTTCAGGTCGATCCATGCCCGCGGCAGCGTCTGGAGCAACAGCGTCTCGTGCGCGCGCGCCGCCAGCGCGATCGCATCGACATGCCGGTCCTCCAGCGCCGCCAGACTGGCGAGTGGCGCGCGCAATGCCATCCGCAGTGTCGCGGGATAGTCGCGCCCGGCATGCGGCACCGACAGCACCACCGGGCTCTCGGGCAGCATTTCGCCGAACATGCGGAAGGAGCGCGTCATTCCCGCCTACCCTATGGAAGCCGTCGCGCCACCGCAACGTGTCGTCGTGGTGCAGTCGTTCACCATCTCCGCTGGTGGAAAAATCAACGTCCCTCGGGCATATTATCTCGCGATTGGGAGTTGTGGTTGCGATGATACGGATTCTGCTGGCCGAAGACGATGCGGTGATGCGCGAATATCTCGGGCGCGCGCTCGAGCGTTCGGGCTATCACGTCACATCGGTCGATCGCGGCACCGCCGCGCTGCCGCTGCTGGAAAGCGAGCGGTTCGATCTGCTGCTCACCGATATCGTCATGCCCGAGATGGACGGGATCGAGCTGGCGCAAAAGGCGCAGGAACTGGCGCCGGGGATGCGCGTGATGTTCATCACCGGCTTCGCGGCGGTCACGCTGAAGGCCGGCAATGCAATGCCGCAGGCACGCGTCCTGTCGAAGCCGTTCCACCTGCGCGATCTGGTGCTGGAGGTCGACCGGCTGTTCGATACCGGCACCGCGAACGAGCTGATCTGACCGCCGCGGCAACAAAAGCGTAAAAAGCCGCTTGCGCCCCTCCGACCCAGTCGTTAGAGGCGCACCCCTACGGAGGGCGTGTAGCTCAGTGGTAGAGCACTGTGTTGACATCGCAGGGGTCGCAAGTTCAATCCTTGCCACGCCCACCATCTAAAACCCCACCATCCTTCCCGGATCGGTGGGGTTTTTGCCGTCTGGCAACGCTCCGCCATATTCGCGCCGCGAACGCAAAATGGATGATCGACATCAGCCGGTCGTCCGCTTGCCGGCCCGCAACTCCCGGACCTGGCCGCGGGCGCCGAACGGGATATTGACCCACCCGCGTCGCTGTCCGAAGGCACGGACCATGCGCTTCTTTTCCGACAACGCCGCCCCCGTCCACCCCGCCGTGCTGCGCGCGATCGCCGCGGCCGACACGCTCGACACCGCCTATGACGGCGATCGCTGGTCGAAGGCGCTCGATGAGCGTTTCTCGACCTTGTTCGAAACCGCGGTGCGCGTGCTGTGGGTGCCGAGCGGCACCGCCGCCAATTGCCTCGCGCTCGCCGCCTTGTGCCCGCCGCACGGCTCGGTGGTCTGCCACCGCGAGGCGCATATCCAGAACGACGAATGCGGCGCGCCGGAATTCTACACGCATGGCGCCAAGCTGTTGCTCGCCGAGGGCGAGGGCGCGAAGCTGACCCCCGCGACCGCCGCGGCGGTGCTCGATCGGCAGCGCTACGACGTCCACCAACAGCGCCCGCACGCGCTATCGATCACCAACGCCACCGAATATGGCCGCGTCTACACGCCCGCGGAGGTCGCGGCGCTCGGGGCGCTGGCCAAGGAGCGCAAGCTCGGCTTCCACATCGACGGCGCGCGCTTCGCCAATGCCGTTGTGGCGACCGGCGCGTCGCCCGCCGACCTGACGTGGCGCGGCGGGGCCGATGCGCTCAGCTTCGGCTTCGTCAAGAACGGCGGGATGAACGCCGAGGCATTGGTGTTCTTCGACCACGACCTCGCTGACGCGACGCTCTATCGCCGCAAGCGTGCCGGGCATTTGCTGTCAAAGGGGCGCTATCTCGCCGCGCAGTTGCTCGCGATGCTCGACGACGACGTGTGGCTCGATTGCGCGCGCGGCGCCAACGCCGGGGCGGCCTTGCTCGCGCAGGCGGCGGGCGAGCGGCTGCTCCACCCGGTCGAGGCGAACGAGGTGTTCCTGCGCGTCACCGCCGAAGAGGCCGCCCGCCTGCGCGCCGCCGGGTTCGATTTCTACGACTGGGGGGCGGGCGAAGCGCGGCTGGTGGTGAGCTGGAACCAGCGCGCCGACGACATCCGTCCGCTCGCCGACGCGATCGCCGCGCTCGGATGAGCCCCGCCGATCCCCCCAACAGCACGCGCGCCGCAGTGCTGGTGCCGTTCGCGCTGGTCGTCCTGATCTGGGGCTCGACCTGGATCGTGATCCGCGATCAGCTCCACGGCGGCGCGGTCGCGGTGCCCGCCAGCTGGTCGGTCAGCTATCGCTTCCTCGTCGCCGGCCTCACGCTGGCGGCGGTGGCGGCGTGGCAGCGCGCGCCCGGCACCCGCGCCTTGTTCGCGCAACCGGGCTTCTGGCGCTTCGCCGGCTTGCTGGGCGTGTTCCAGTTCGTGCTCAACTTCAACTTCGTCTACCGCGCAGAGGAGCATATCACCTCCGGGCTGGTGGCGGTGATCTTCGCCTTGTTGCTCGTCCCCAATGCCTTGTTCGCGCGCATCTTCCTCGGGCAGCGGCTCGGACGACAATTGCTGATCGGGTCGGCGATCGCGATGAGCGGGGTGGCGCTGCTGTTCATCAAGGAGGCACGCAGCGATCCCGGCGGGCCGACCGAGTCGCTGATCGGTATCGCGTTCACGCTCTGCGCGATCCTGTCCGCCTCCACCGCCAACGTGATGCAGGCGACCAAGGCCGCGACGCGCTATCCGATGATCCCGACGCTCGCCACCGCGATGCTGATCGGCGCGGCGATCGACGCAGGCTGGGCGTGGTTCACCACCGGCGCGCCGGTCTTCGACGGACGCCCGGGTTACGTCGCGGGGGTGCTGTACCTCGGCATCGTCGCCTCGGCGCTCGCCTTCACGCTCTATTTCCGCATCATCCGCACGATTGGGCCGGCGAAGGCGGCCTATAACGGCGTGATCGTGCCGGTGATCGCGATGCTGCTGTCGACGGTGTTCGAGGGTTACCGCTGGACGACGCTTGCCGCGGCCGGCGCCGGGCTCGCGGCGGTCGGGCTGGTCGTGGCGCTCAGCGCGCGCAGGCCGGCGCGATAATCGGGATAGCGCGGCTGCCAGCCGAGCACGCGCCGGGCCTTGCCGTTCGCCACCCGCCGGTTTTCGGCGTGAAAGCCGCGCGCCGCGGGCGACAGTGCCGCCAGCGGCACGATCGGCGGCGGCGCGACACCCAGCAACTGCGCGGCATAGCTGACGACCGCGTCCTGCGCGGCGGGTTCATCGTCCGACAGATTATAGATGCCCGCGGGCGCGTCGAAGCCCGCCACGACGCCGTCTGCCAGATCCGCGACATGCACGCGGCTGAACACCTGCCCCGCGATTCCGGTGCGATGCGCCTCGCCGCGCGCGACGCGCTCCAGCGGCGACCGGCCGGGGCCATAGATGCCCGGCAACCGGAACACCCGCGCGTCCAGCGCGCACCATGCCGCATCGGCGACGTTCCGCCGCAGTCGACGCCCCCGATCGGCGGCGGCCGTCTCGTCCACCCATGCGCCACCGGTGTCGCCATAGACGCCGGTCGAGGAAAGATAGCCGAGCCATCGCCCGGCGAGCGCCGCGCGGTAACGATCCAATACCGGATCGCCATCGTCGTCGGGCGGTACCGACGACAGCACATGCGTGCTCGCCGCCAGCCCCGCCAATACCGCGCCTTCGTCGTCGAAGCGGATCGTGCCCTCGCGCCCGTCGCGTGTCGTGGCGAGGAACGGCGCGCCCGCCGCTTCCACGACCGCGCGCGCCGCATAACCCAGCCCGAAGACGAACAACCGCACCGACGACCTTTCCTAAGCCCGAACGGACTTAGGCGAAGCGCACCCGCGCGTCCACGCGGCGGCGGCGCAGCGCGACGCCTGCCATCGCGAAGCCCGCTACCATCATCGCCCAGGTCGCCGGCTCCGGCACCGGCGACATCACGCTCGCGCGGATCGTATTGATCGACAGATCGGCCACGGTCGGCGTGCCGAACGCGCCGCTGGTGCCGTCGCGATTGGCGATCTTCAGCACGCCCTTGGCGTTGTCGGCCAGCGACAGATCGGCGACCGTGACCGCCCCGACCTCAGCGCTGGCGAGCACGTTGCGCAACGTATCGAAGCCGAGGCTCAGCAACGTGTTGTCGTTCGGCTTCTGCGAAAGGTCGGTGTCGTCGACGAAGAATTGCGTCGAGTCCGTTCCGCCATTGCCGGCGGCATCGGTGGTCCGCACCAGGCCGTTGTGCGTTCCCGCGAACCGGTAGCTGCCCGAACCGATCGTCAGCACGGCGCTGATCGGCGAGGCCGCACCCATGCCCGCCAGATAGGAAGACGTGGCCGTCTCGATCACGGTGCTGCCGGTCGCCTGATCGATCGTGAAGATCGCGCTGAAAGGCTGCCCCGCCAGGCTGGCTCCCGCCATGCCGAACTGACCGCCGGCATCGATACCGCTCATCACCGTGCCGGTGACCGTCACCGTCGTCGGTGCCGCCGCGGCCGGTGCCGCCATCGTCAACGCCGCGACGGCGCCCACCCAGACCCTCTTCATACACTACATCCCTGTTACGCTACCTGCGCGAACAGAATGGAGAGGCGCTATATCATAGACAAGAAACGCTTATTGTTAACGTTGCCCGACATCGGGACGCTTTTCGGCGATGTGTTTCACGATGGGAACCACCCGTGCGGACGACGGTTATTGCCGCCCGCCCGGATGGTCCGTCCGCTTAGATGAAGCCGAAGCTGCCGTCGGCGAACACCAGATGGTTGGCGGTGACGCCGGACACCAGGATCGTGTCGCCGCCGCCCAGATCGATCAGCGCCCCGCCCTGCACGTCGGTGACGGTGGGCGCACCCGAGAAGTTATAGGCGCCGAGGTCGATATGGTCGCCCGTGCCGAAGTCGGCGATCACGTCCTTGCCCGAACCCTTGGCGAACACGAAATGGTCCGCACCGCCACCGCCGTACAGCGTGTCGTTGCCCGCGCCGCCGGTGATGACATTGTCCTTGGCATTGCCGCGGATGATATTGTCCAGCGCATTGCCGGTCGCATTCAGCGCCGTACCCGTCAGCGTCAGGTTCTCGACGTTTGCGCCCAGCGTATAGTCGATCGACGACAGGACGGTGTCCACGCCCCCCTGCCCGTTGCTGTTATATTCGATCACGCGGTCGCCGATGTTGTCGACGATATAGGTGTCGTTGCCGAAGCCGCCTTCCATCGTGTCGGCGCCGGTGCCGCCGT
Organism: Sphingomonas phyllosphaerae; assembly: GCF_036946485.1. Classification (GTDB taxonomy): domain Bacteria; phylum Pseudomonadota; class Alphaproteobacteria; order Sphingomonadales; family Sphingomonadaceae; genus Sphingomonas; species Sphingomonas phyllosphaerae_E. Next base: position 1,032,632 of record NZ_JAQIJA010000005.1, on the reverse strand, counting down.
CGAGATAGTCGTCGCCTTCATGGCCATAGAGCGTGTCGTCGCCGGCCCCGCCCAGCAGCGTATCGTCGCCGCCATAGCCCTTCAGCACGTCGTTCCCGCCCAGCCCGGACAGCGTGTCGGCGAAATTGGTGCCGTACAGCGCATTGTCGATCGCGTTGCCGGTGCCGATCCGCGCATTGTTGAGCAGGTACAGCGCCTCGACATTCGCGCTCAGCGTATAGTTCACCAGCGTGTTGACGGTGTCATAGCCGCCGTCGACACCCTCGATCACCACGTCGCCGGCATTGTCGACGACATAGGTGTCGTTGCCCGCACCGCCGTCCATCCGGTCCACGCCGCTGCCGCCGTCGAGCCGGTCGTTGCCCGCGCCGCCGTACAGCCAGTCGTTGCCTTGGTCGCCGAAAAGCTGGTCGTCGCCGCCATTGCCCCAGATGTAGTCGTCGCCGCCCATGCCGTGCAGGATGTCGTTGCCGGCGGTGCCGTTCAGCCCGTTGTTCAGCGCATTGCCGGTCCCCACCCGCGCGTTGCCGGTCAGGTACAGATGCTCGACGTTCGCGGTCAGCGTATAGTCGATCGAGCTATAGACGGTGTCGACGCCGCCGCTGGTGCCCGCGATCGTCTCGCGCACCACGTCGCGGGCATCGTCGACGACATAGGTGTCGTTGCCGGTGCCGCCGTCCATCGTGTCCGCGCCGGCACCACCGTCGAGATAGTCGTTGCCCTCGTTGCCGAACAGCTTGTCGTCGCCGTTGCCGCCGAACAGCGCGTCGTCACCGGCGTAGCCGCTGAGCGTATCGTTGCCGTCCAGCCCGCTCAGCACGTCGCCCGCGGCGGTGCCGTACAGCGCATTGTCCAGCGCGTTGCCGGTGCCCTTGGTCGCGCCGCTGATCAGATACAGGTTCTCGACATTGTCGCCGAGCGTATAGTCGATCCGGGCATAGACGGTGTCGGTGCCCTCGCCGGCGCGCTCGACGACCTTGTCGCCGAGATTGTCGACGACATACGTGTCGTTGCCGGTCCCGCCGACCAGCGTATCGGCACCCAGCCCGCCGTCGAGGCGGTCGTTGCCCGCGCCGCCATACATCTTGTCGTTGCCCGCACCGCCGAACAGGTCATTGTCCTTGGCGTTGCCGGTGATGACGTTGTGATCGGCGTTACCCGAACCCTTGATCGCATCGCCGGTCAGCGTCAGCGCGACTTCGCCGGCGCGCAGGTAATTGTCGGTCGCCGAGACGCGCGTCACCACATCGGCGGGCTTGGCGACCTGATCGAGCATCGACAGATAAGCGGCGGCGGCCTGCTTGTACTGGCCCTGGCTCAGTTCGCCCTGGAACGCAGCATTGGAATCCCAATAGTTCTGATACACCATGTCGTGGTCGGCCATCCACTGCATGGCCAGCTTCACGAACTCGGGGGAATCGGTGTTGATGCCCCACTCACCGATCGCGGTTTCCTTGCCATGCGCGGCCGCGAAGTCCTGCTGCCACTGCAGGCCGTAGGGCTGCTTCACGAACCAGTCGAACGCCTTGACCGGATCCTTGTCGTGCCAGGCCGTGTTGTAATACATGTCGACGCCGATGACATCGACATATTTGTCGCCGGGATAGGCGTCGGCGGGATTCATGTCCCACGTGTCCAGCGCCGGGCACCATTCGAACACGAACTTGTCCGACACGGTCCGCGCCGCATCCACGAACTTGCGGAACGCCGCGACATAATTGTCGGCATCGCCGACCGCCGACGAAGAATTCCAGTTCTTGCCGTTGAACTCCCAGCCCAGCCGGACATAGATCTTGTCGTCCCCCGACGAGGCGGCCACCAGTTGCTTGGCCATCGCCAGGAAGCTGGCGTCATACTTGCCCGCGCCCGCGTCGCCCAGATTGGCGCCGTACGGGATCAGCGGGATCGACCACATGATCGACACGTCCTGATTGGCGAACATATCGGCCTGCCATTGCACCGACGACAGCCAGTCCTTCCACCCGGCGGTCCCGCCGTGCAACTGGATCGCATCCAGCTTTCCCCCGGCCCACGCCTGATCCTTCAAGTAATCGTCAACGCTGTATGCGTTGTACACCGAGCTCAACATGCCGAATACTTCCCACCCATGCCTGATATCCCCCGATACCAAGCACGCCCCAACGATCGCCTTTATAAACAGGGTTTATGGCAGGTTAACTACATTACCGACGCTTTAGCGCGCTCCAGCTTCGTTTTGCCTCGAGAAAAGCGCCATCACGCCGGCAACCGCCCTTATCTCGCTGACCGACCGGGAAATCTTCTTTACAGCCGGCGTCGGCGGTTCCTTTTCCACGCAGACCGGCTGCGCGCCCTGTTGCCCGTCGTGCCGCGACCATCCCCGGCCGCTCCAGTTATCCCGATGCTGCCCGCACTCGTCGCAAATTCTCGTTCACCCCAATTTCACTTCGGTTTCAGGTAAATCATCAAGTAACTGAACGATGGCGCAGGTGCCGTCCGATCTGCTATTGACTGCGCGGTCGCCATTGCTGTCGTCGTTGCGGCAGCTATTTGATTTGTCGTGGAGGGTCCCTTGATCCGCTTGCTCACATCCCGTTCGCGCCCTGCAACACTTGCTCAGCGATCGCTCGGCGCGTGAGCAACGCACTTCGCTTCCCCGCCGCGCTTGGCGTGCTGATCGCCACCTGCTGCGCACCGGTGCCGTCGCAAAGTGCGACCGCCGACTGGTCGGCGCTGGCGACCGCCGCGCGACAGTCACCCGCCAGCGGCGATGGCCTGCGCCGTAGCTGGAACGGGGCGGACGGGCGTCCCGTGACCGTCGCGGTGCTCGCGCCGAACGTGGAGGGGCGCCCGGTGATCGCACTCGATCCCGCGGCCGGCGACAACGGCCCGGCGATCGCCGCAGCGCTCGCGCGGCTGCGCGCCGCGGGCGGCGGCACGCTGCGGCTGGCCCCCGGCACCTGGTCGATCGCCGGCGGTCCGCCGGGGTTGGCGCTCGACGGGCTCAGCGACGTGCTGATCGACGGGCCGGGCGCGCAGCTGGTGTTCGGCCAGTGGGGTGACGGCATCCTGATCTCCCGCGCGGCGCGGCTGAAGCTGCGCGGCCTTTCGCTCGGCTATGCGCGGCCGCCGGTGGTGAAGGCGCGGGTGTCCGGCGGGCGGCTCGCGTTCACCGGCCCCGCGCCCGACGCCGGTGCGCCGATCTATCAGGTGGCGGGCCCCGGCACCGCCGGGACGCGCACGCTGCTGGGCCGGCAGGGGCGGCCGCTCGGCGCGAACGGGACGGTCGGCGGCGGACTGGGCGATTTCGCGCCCGACGCGCCGGTGCGGGTGAATCTAAGCTGGTACAAGGGCGGTGCGATCCGCATCGCCGATCCCGGCGACAAGCCGGTCTCGCACGACATCACGCTCGATCATGTGACGATCCGCGATTCGGCGGGCGGCGGGATCGTCGCCGATCTGATGGGCCGCGGGCTCGCGATCGTCGGCGCGAAGCTGGGCGGCGACGGCGACAGCGCGATCGCTTACGACGCCTTCCACGTCACCGCCGCCGGCGGCGACATCCTCGTCGAGGACAGCGACTTCATCGGCTCCGGCGATGATGCGATCAACATCGCCAGCCCGATCATCGACGCCACCCTGGACGCGGGCGGGCGCACCGCGACGCTGTCGGGCGTGTCGGCGCGCGTCTATCCTGGCGCGCGACTGGCGCTGTTCGACGCCGGGCTGCAACTGCTGGGCACCGCCGAGGTCGCGTCCCGTGCCCCGCGCGACCCCGCCGGGCGGATGCAGGTCACCTTCACGGCACCGGTCGGCGCCGGGGCGGTCCGTTATGCACGCAACATGGACCTGTTGTCGCAACGCTATGCGATCGTCGGCAACCGTATGGCCGATTGCGTGTGCCACGGCGTGCTGGCGCAGACTCCCAACGGACTGATTCAGGACAATCAATTCTCCGGGCTGCGCTACAATGCGATCCGCCTGCTCACCAGCGCGGCGTGGAAAGAAGGCACCGGCGCGTACAATGTCGTCGTCGCCGGCAACCGCATCGCCGATACCGGGCAGGATACGCGGCCCGGCCGCGTCTGGGCGGCGATCACGGTGTTTGGCGAGCTGGCCAGCAACGGCCCCGGCGGCCAGGCCCCGCTCGCCCCCGGCCCGCTCAACGCCGGGCTGCTGATCCGCGACAACCAGATCGACGGCGTCGACCAGGGCTGTATCGCGGTGTCGAACGCCGCCGATGTCGTGCTGAAGGACAATAGCTGCGCGCGGTTCGGACGCCAGCCCGGCACGATGCGGATGCTCGCCGACCGCGCCAATCTGTCCACCAGCCTCGCCCGATTGCCCGCCAAGAGTGCCTATGTCGCGGGCGGCTCGGGCGTGTGGATCGACCCCGGCTCCACCACGCGGGTGAACGCCGACACGTCGCGCTGACCGCCGATCCGGATCGTTACGCTTGCGCGCGACGGAACCACGCGGCTAGAAGACGCCGCGTGCGAGGCTGCCGCCGGAACGAGCGGCCGTGTTCATGATACGGCAGGGAGTTTGAGCTGGTGCAACGGGTTGTGCCCAAGCGTGGAATGTCGTCGCGAGCAAGCGCCGGGCACTGCGCGGTGGCGAAGGCGATTTGATGACGACGGGCGCGCCCTTGCGCATCTGCCTCGTGATCGAGGCCGGCGGCGGCGGTGCCGGCCGTCATGTGCTCGATCTCGCCGGCGCGTTCCAGGCGCGCGGCCATCATGTCCATCTGATCTATTCGGCGGTGCGGGCCGAGGCGCGGCACCTCGCCGAAATCGCCGCCTTGCCGATCACGGCCGAGCCGCTGGAGATGCATCGCTCGCTCGGCCTCCACGATTTCGCCTCGGCGCGCGCGCTCGGCGTGGCGGTGCGCCGCGCTGGCCCGTTCGACATCGTCCATGGCCATAGCTCCAAGGCCGGCGCCCTCGTCCGCCTCGCCGATGTCGGCGGGGCGAAGCGGGTCTACACGCCGCACGCCTTCCGCGGCCTCGACGGTGGCGCATCGCTGCCCGCGCGGCTCCTGTTCAACGGGGCGGAAATCGCGCTGGGCGCGACACGCACCGACGCATTGATCGCGGTGTCGAGCGAGGAACTCGCGTTCGCGCGCAAGCTGCACATCGCCGATGGCCGCTGCCACCTGATCCGCAACGGCGTCATCGACATCCCCGACGTCACGCGCGCACAGGCGCGCGCCGCGCTCGGCCTTCCGGACGATGCGCCGGTGATCGGCTTCGTCGGCCGCCTGTCGTATCAGAAAGCGCCGGAACGCTTCATCGAGGCGATGCGCCGCGCGATGGCGCAGGTGCCGACGCTGCGCGCCGTGCTCCTGGGCGACGGCGAATGTGCCGAAGCGGTCGAACGCGATCTCGCCGCCACCGGCATGGCGGATCGCTTCATCTGGAAACGCTCGGCAAAGGCGCAGGATTATCTGCCCGCCTTCGACGCGGTGATGATGACCAGCCGGTACGAAGGGCTGTCCTACGTCCTGCTCGAAAGCCTCGCCGCGCATGTCCCGATCGTCACCACCGACGTGGCGGGCGCGCAGGACGTGATCGGCGACACCGGCTGCGGCGTGATCGTCCCGAACGACGAAACGGTGGTCGACCGGCTGGTCGAGACCGCGACCCTGATCGGCACCGATGCGGACGCGCGCGCCGCGATGGCCGCCGCCGCCGCGCGGCGCAGCAACGAGGTGAACGGAATGCGCATGATCGACGAAACCGAACAGCTCTACCGTCACCTGGTCGGCGCGCGCTGATGCAGAGCGTCTTCATCAACGGCCGCTTCCTGACCCAGCCGGTCAGCGGCGTGCAGCGCTATGCGCAGGAGATCGTCACCGCGCTCGACGCGCTGGCCGGCGACGGCGCGCTGCCCGGCCCTTATGTCCTGCTCACCCCGCCCGGCGCGCGCACGCTGCCGCTGCGGCACATCGAGACGCGCACGATCGGCAAGCGCGCCGGTCACTATTGGGATCAGGTAGACTATGCGCGCGCCGCCAGCCGCGGCACCGCTCTGTGCCTCGCGATGACCGGCCCGGTCGCGCTGCGCCGGCAGGTGGTGGTGATCCACGACGCCGCGGTCCAGCGCCATCCCGAGCATTTCAGCAAGCCATACGTCTTCGCGCATAGCTGGCTCGACCGGCTGCTCGCACGCCGCGCGGTGGTGGCGACTGTTTCCGAATTCTCGCGCCGCGAACTCGCTGACGTGCTGCCGGTCGCGGCGAAGGACATCGTCGTCGCCCCCAATGGTGCCGAGCATCTGTCGATCGCGCCCGATGCCGGCGTGGTCGAACGGCTGGGGCTCACCAAGGGCGGCTATTTCCTCACGCTCGGCAATCTCACCCGCAACAAGAACCTCGCGGTGGCGCTCCGCGCACTGGCGCGGCTTGCACCCGGCAGCGCGAAGCTGGTCGCAGTCGGGCGCATGGACCGGTCGGTGTTCGGCTCCGCCGGGCTGCCCGAACCGGGCGCTGACGTGCTGCTCCCGGGCCGGCTCGACGATGCCGAGGTCGCCGGGCTGATGCAGGGCGCGCGCGCGCTGATCTTCCCGAGCATCTACGAGGGCTTCGGCATCCCCCCGCTGGAGGCGTTCGTCAACGAATGCCCGGTGCTCGCCAGCACCGCGCCGGCCGTGCAGGAAGTGTGCGGCGACGCCGCCGATTATTTTGAGCCGCATGACGACGCCACGCTCGCCCGGCTGATGCAGACGCTGCTAGACGACCATGACGGCGCACTGCGCCGCGACCGGCTGGCGAAGGGCAAACAGCGCGTTGCGCGCTACACATGGCGCGGCTCGGCGCAGATCCTCGCCGACGCCTGCGCGAAGGTCGCCGCGCGATGAAGGTGCTGATCGTCAACGTCCTCTATCCGCCGCACAAGATCGGCGGCGCGGAGAAGTCGGTGTCGCTGCTCGCCGAGGCGTTGGTCCGCGCCGGCGACGAGGTGGTGGTCGCGACGCTCGACGACATCGCCGCGCCGGTCACCGAGGTGAAGAACGGCGTGACGCTCCGTCGCCTGCCGATCGACAATATCTACTGGCCCTATAACCCCGACGCGCCCGCGCAGCCGAAGCTGAAGCGGCTGCAATGGCACGCGCGCAACCGCTGGAATCGTGCCGCCGCGCGCCGTATGGGCAAGCTGCTCGACGAGGTCCGCCCCGACGTCGTCCATTGCAACGTCATCACCGGATTCAGCCCGGCGATCTGGCGCGAGATCAAGAAGCGCAAGCTGCCGCTCGTCCAGACGCTGCGCGATTACGGCGTGATGTGCACGCGTTCGGCGCTGTTCAAGAACGGCGCGAACTGCACCACGCGCTGCCTCGAATGCCGCGTGCTGACCGCGCCGGGCAAGACCGAGTCGGCCAACGTCGACCAGCTCGTTTCGAACAGCGACTATGTCATCCGTCGCCACCATGCGGAGGGCTACTTCCCCGGCGTGCCCGCGCGGCGCATCTTCAACATCGTCCCGCTCGACGAACAGCCGCGCGACGCCAAAGCGCCCGACGCGCCGTTCGTGTTCGGCTTCATCGGCCGCATCGAAGCCGAAAAGGGTATCGACGTGGTGCTGGAGGCGACCACCCGCGTCACCCGCGCCGACTGGCGGCTGCGCATCGCCGGGGTCGGCGTGCCCGAATACGTCGCCGAGCTGAAGGCGCGCTACCCCGATCCGCGCATCGAATGGCTCGGCTTCTCGCAGGCCGGCGATTTCTACCGCGCGATCGACACCGTGCTGATCGCCTCGGTCTGGCCCGAGCCGTTGCCGCGCACCTTGATCGAGGCGCTGTCCTACGGCCTGTCGGCGATCTGCGCCGAGGCGGGCGGCATCCCCGAGATCGCCGATCTCGCCCGCCACGCCATCACCTACGAGCCGACCGATGTCGAGGCGCTCGCCGCCGCGATGGACACCGCGCTCGGCGATGCCGCGGCGTGGCGGGCGGGCGGGCTCAGCGACCCGCAGGCGCTCGGCTGGTTCGCGGAGGACCGGATCGTCGCCGAGAACCGCGCCGCCTATACCGATGCCATTGCAGCGGTGGCGGCGCGATGAGCTGGCGGCGCGACCTTTACGCCAACGCCTCGCGCCACGGCGTCAAGGGCGCGCTGATCGGCTGGTTCCTCAACCCCGGTTTCGCAGTCGTCACGCTCTACCGCATCATGCGCTTCGCCTATCTGAAGGGCGGCCCGTTCTGGCGGCTGGTCGAAAAGCTGGTGTGGCGACGGATCGCCTTCGGCTACGGCTGCTATATCGATCCGAGTGCGAAGATCGGCCCCGGCCTGCGGCTGCCGCACCCGGTCGGGATCGTGATCGGCGCGGATACGGTGATCGGCGCCGACGTCACCGTCTACCAGAACGTCACCTTCGGCCGCCGCGCCGCGAACGAGGCGGTCTATCCGATCATCCAGGACGGGACGATCATCTACGCCGGCGCGATCGTCACCGGCGAGATCACCGTCGGCCATGACGCGACGATCGCCGCCGGCGCGCTCGTCCGCCACGACGTGCCGCCACATGGCGTCGCGCTGCCCGCCTCGGGCGCGATCCGGCCGGGCAAGCTCCACGCCGCCCCCTGATCGACGCTCTCGATCATACCGTCCGACTTTTCGCATTTTCCCGATCAATCTCCGTCCGCTACCACCATCGTCACGGATCGCGGGAAAGGTCGTGCGCGCCCGTGCGTAAGGGCAGCAGCAGACCGGACACCGGTCGCAAGAGGAGACGAGACATGGACGCCATCACCGAAGGTAGCCCGATCAACGACCCCAAGAAGCAGCCCGCCGCGATGCGCACGCTGCTCGGGCGCACGTCGAAGGACTGGTGGCCGGAATCGCTGTCGATCGACATCCTTCACCAGCAGGGCAAGAGCGGCAATCCGTTCGGCGACGACTTCGACTATGCCGCCGAGTTCCTCAAGCTCGATCTCAAGGCGGTGAAGGCCGATCTCACCGCGCTGATGACCGACAGCCAGCCATGGTGGCCCGCCGATTACGGGCATTACGGCCCGTTCTTCATCCGCATGGCCTGGCACTCGGCGGGCACGTACCGCACCGGCGACGGCCGCGGCGGCTCGTCGGCGGGTCAGCAGCGCTTCGCCCCGCTCAATTCGTGGCCGGACAACGGAAATCTCGACAAGGCGCGCCGCCTGCTCTGGCCGATCAAGCAGAAATACGGCCGTGCGCTGAGCTGGGCCGATCTGTTCATCCTCGCCGGGAATGTCGCGATCGAATCGATGGGCGGCCCGACCTTCGGCTTCGGCGGCGGGCGCGAGGACGTGTTCGAGCCCGAGAAGGACGTCTATTGGGGCACCGAGGAGGAATGGCTCGGCCAGACCCGCATCGACGAGGAAGCCGGGCTGGCGCTCGAAAGCCCGCTCGCCGCGATCCAGCACGGCCTGATCTACGTGAACCCGGAAGGGCCGGGCGGCTGTCCGAACCCGATGGGCTCGGCGCGCGACATGCGCGAGACGTTCGCGCGCATGGGGATGAACGACGAGGAGACCGCCGCGCTCACCGCCGGTGGCCACACCTTCGGCAAGGCGCATGGCGCGGGTGATCCCAAGCTGGTCGGCCGCGAGCCCGAGGGCGCGGACATCGCCGCGCAGGGGCTTGGCTGGGCGTCGACGCACGAAAGCGGCATGGGCGATCACACGATCACCTCGGGGATCGAGGGTGCGTGGACGCCGACCCCGACGACGTGGGACATGACCTATTTCGACATGCTGCTCGATCACGAGTACGAGATCGTGAAGAGCCCGGCCGGCGCGCATCAGTTCCAGCCGGTCGGCAACCCCGACGACACGCTCGCCCCCGCCGCGCACACGCCGGGCAAGAAGGTGCCGACGATGATGACCTCGGCCGACATGGCGCTGAAGGTCGACCCGAAGTATCGCGCGGTCATGGAGAAATTCCGCGCCAACCCCGCCTATTTCGCGGAGGCGTGGGCGCGCGCGTGGTTCAAGCTGACCCACCGCGACATGGGGCCGAAGATCCGCTACCTCGGCAGCGAGGTGCCGCAGGAAGACCTGATCTGGCAGGATCCGATCCCGGCCGTCACCCACCCGCTGATCGACGCCGCCGACATCGCCTCGCTCAAGACGACGCTCTTGGAGCGCCTGTCGGTGCAGGATCTGGTCAAGACCGCCTGGGCTTCGGCCTCGACCTATCGCGGGTCGGACAAGCGCGGCGGCGCGAACGGTGCGCGCATCCGCTTCGCCCCGCAGCGTAACTGGGAGGTCAACGATCCCGAGAACCTCACCCGCGTGCTCGGCGTCATCGAGCAGGTGAAGGCCGAGTTCGACGGTGCGGCGAGCGGCGGCAAGCAGGTGTCGATCGCCGACCTGATCGTGCTGGGCGGCAGCGCCGCAATCGAGAAGGCGTCCAAGGACGCCGGCCATGACGTGACCGTGCCGTTCACGCCGGGTCGCGCCGACGCGCTCGAGGAGCAGACCGACGCCGAGAGCTTCGACGTGCTCGAGCCGAAGGCGGACGGCTTCCGCAACTATCTGCAGGTCAAGTTCAACGTGCCGACCGAGGAGTTGCTGGTCGATCGTGCGCAATTGCTCGGCCTCACCGCGCCGGAAATGGCGGTGCTGGTCGGCGGGCTGCGGGTGCTCGGCGCCAATGCGCAGGGCAGCGAGCATGGCGTGTTCACCAAGCGCGTCGGTCAGCTCACCAACGACTTCTTCGTGAACCTGCTCGACATGAACACCGCGTGGAAGCAGGTCAGCGACGAAAGCGACGAGGAATTCGTCGGCACCGATCGCAGCACGCACGCGCAGAAATGGACCGCGTCGCGCACCGATCTGGTGTTCGGCTCCAACTCGCAGCTGCGCGCGCTGTCGGAGGTCTATGCCTGTGACGATGCGAAGGAAAAGTTCGTGGCCGACTTCGTCACCGCCTGGACCAAGGTGATGGACGCGGATCGTTTTGATCTGGTCACGCACTGAGAGATCGGCTAGCAAGCCGTTGAAGAATTGGGAGGGACCGGGCGGTGGCCAGTCGGCCGCCGCCCGGTCCCTTCCTCCTTGTACCGGCCGAACAGCCCTTCGGGTCGCCCCGTGGCTGCGACAGTCGGGGTCGCCGGCGTGCCCCCCACGCCGGCGGCCGAACCGCTTAGGCGCGAGTCATCTCATCTCGTCATTGCGAGTGCAGCGAAGCAATGACGTACTTCACTCGTCGCCCCGGACTTGATCCGGGGCCCCGCTTCCTTTGACCACCCGCAAGCAAGAAGCGGGGCCCCGGATCAAGTCCGGGGCGACGAAGAAGGCCGGTAGTAAGCGTTCAGCTCTGTCCCGCGCTTACTTCTTCCCCTCATCCTTCCGCGAATTCGCGAACAGCACCGCCGCCGCCACCGCGGCCGAACCGATCCCGACGCCCAGCCACGTCTTGCCCGGCTGCCACCGCCCCTTGCGCTGATGCGCGGCAGCGCCCGGCGCGCCGGCTTCCTCGTGCGCCTTGGCGGCCGCGGCGGCTTCCAGGATCTCGTTGGGTTGCTCGTCGCTCACGTCACTCTCCTTTTGGCGCGTCATAGCGCGCGCGGAAGTCGTTGGCGAACGCCGCCAATCGCCCCTCGGCGATCGCGGCGCGCAGATCGGCCATCATCGCCTCGTAGAAGGCGATATTGTGCTCGGTCATCAGCATCGCGCCCAGCATCTCGCCCGCCCGCACCAGATGATGCACATAGGCGCGCGTCCACGTCGTGCACACCGCACACGCGCATTCCGGGTCGAGCGGCCCCTGATCCTCGGCGAACCGCGCATTGCGGATGTTGATCGGCCCTTGCCTCGTGAACGCCTGCCCCGTCCGCCCCGAGCGCGTCGGCATCACGCAGTCGAACATGTCGACCCCCGCGCTCGACCGCACCGACGATGTCGGTCGGCTTGCCGACGCCCATCAGGTAGCGCGGGCGATCGGCCGGCAATTGCCCCGGCGCGAAGTCGAGGCAGCCGAACATCGCCGCCTGCCCCTCGCCGACCGCCAGCCCGCCGATCGCATAGCCGTCGAAGCCGATGTCGATCAGCGCGTCGGCGCTCGCCTTGCGCAATCCTTCGTCGAGCGCGCCCTGCTGGATGCCGAAGATCGCATTGTTCGCGGCATGGTCGCCGCCGCCATCGAAGGCGTCGCGGCTGCGCTTCGCCCACCGCATCGAGCGTTCCATCGCCGCCGCCTGCACCTCGCGCGTCGAGGTGGTCGGCACCAGCTCGTCGAACGCCATCACGATGTTGCTGCCCAGCAGCCGCTGGATCTCGATCGAGCGCTCCGGCGAGATCATGTGCCGCGTCCCGTCGAGGTGCGAGGCGAACGCCACCCCTTCCTCGGAGCGCTTGGTCAGCGCCGACAGGCTCATCACCTGATAGCCGCCCGAATCGGTCAGGATCGGCTTGTCCCAGCCCATGAAGCGGTGCAGCCCGCCCAGCCGCGCCACCCGCTCCGCACCGGGGCGCAGCATCAGGTGATAGGTATTGCCGAGGATGATATCCGCGCCCGCGCGCTCGACATCGGCGGGCTTCATCGCCTTGACGGTCGCGGCGGTGCCGACCGGCATGAACGCCGGCGTGCGGATCGTGCCGCGCTGCATCGTGATCGTGCCGGTGCGCGCCGCGCCATCGGTCGCGGCGATCGCGAACGCGAAGCGCGTCATCGCCGCCCTCCCCGCGGCCGCTTGTCAGCGTCGGGTTTGTCGTCCTTCTTCTCCGGCCGCCGTCCCGCGGTCGGGCCGCGCGCATCGACCGGCATCGTGCGATAAGTCAGCAATTCGGCGCGGCTGATCGCATGATCGCCGTCGCGGTCATAGCGCGCGAACAGCCGCGAGAAATGGTCCTGCAACTCGGCCAGCGTCACCTCGCCGTCATTGTCGCGATCGACCTCATAGGGGCTCGGCAACGCGGCGCGGTCGCCGAGATAGCGCAGCGCCCAGTCGCCAAAGGCGATGTAGCGCAGCTTGCCGGTCTTGTTCGGATCGAGCGCCGCGAACGATGCCGCGACGCATTCCTCCAGTTCGTAGCGTTCGACCTTGGCGTCGCCGTCGCGGTCGCAGGCGGCGATCATCATCGCCACCGGCTCGACCACCATCGTCGCCGGGGTCTGCGGGGTGGCGGGCAGCGGCGCGCGGACGGTGATGTCGCCATCCTGCGGCGTATCTTGCACCGGGGCCGCGGCGAGCAGGAGCAACGCAAACGGAATCATTTCCGCTCCGTGGCAGAAGCCTGCGCGGATCGCCAGCGTCTTCGGGCTACGCGGCTATCCCTCCATCGCGGACTTGGTGTCCTCCAGCGCGAGGTCAACCAATGTCCGCATCGCCGCGGTCGCGCCGACCACATCCCCGGCGGCGATCATGTCGTGGACGCGGACATGGTCGGGGATCGGGTTGCGCGGCAGCGCCCGTGCGCGCTGCTTGAACTGCGTCGTCCAGTGGATCGCCGCGCCGATGCTCGCGCTCAGCACCATCAGCGCGTCGTTTCGCGTCGCGCGCAGCACCGCATTGTGGAACTCCTTGTCGGCCGCGCGCCCCGGCTCGGTCGCCAGCGTATGCCGCCGCATCGCCGCCAGCGCGTCCTTCATCGCCTTCAGGTCGTTGCGGTCGCGCCGCTGCGCCGCCAGCCCGGCCGCCGCCGGCTCGACGATCGCCCGCAGCTCGAACAGCGCGCGGACGAACTGGATGTCGGGCGCGCCCGCGAACGCCCAGGCGAGCACGTCGGGGTCGAGCAGGTTCCAGCGCTCGCGCGGCAGCACGCGCGTCCCCGCCTTCGGCCGGCTCTCGACCAGCCCCTTGGCCGCCAGCACCTGCATCGCCTCGCGATAGGCGCTGCGCGACACGTCGAGCGCCTCGGAGAAGGCGACCTCGCCCGACAGCGTGTCGCCCGGCGCATATTCGCCCGAGACGATCGCGGTGCCCAGCTTGTGCGCGATCGCACCATGCAGCCGCCGTCCGGTGCCGCGCACCGACGCGCGCGCCACCTCCGTCGCCTCGCCTCCGGCTGGTGGCGTGTCGCCCTCCCGCTGCGGCACGCCGCTCTCCCGATCCGCCATCACCCCTCCTTTGTGACCTGCTTTATTGCGCCGTGGCAAGCGCCCCCCGCCGCGGAAATGGTCGTTGCAATGCTCGATTCCGAAACCTAATGTCCGAGTAATGAGCAAAAACAGCGAGGTGGGCAATGCCCCCGCCGCGCTTCTTTCGGGAGGATAGGATGAAGGCACGTCTGTTCGCTTATGCCGGAGCGCTGGCCATCGGGTGCGCCGCGCTGGCGCCCGCCACCGCGCAGGACGCCCCTGCGGTCACGGCGGAAGCCGCGACGCTCGCGGTGCACGGCGACACGCCGGGTCCGGTCTACGACAAGCGCATCTTCACCCAGTTCGCCGAGCATCTCGGCAATGGCATCTACGGCGGGCTGTGGGTCGGCAACGACCGCAAGATCCCGAACACGCGCGGCTTCCGCAACGACGTGGTCGGCGCGCTGCGCGATCTCGGCACCCCCGTCATCCGCTGGCCCGGCGGCTGCTTCGCCGACGAATATCACTGGCGCGAGGGGATCGGTCCGAAGAACAAGCGCCCGATCAAGATCAACACGCACTGGGGCGGCGTCACCGAGCCGAACACCGTCGGCACGCACGAATTCTTCGACGTCACCGAGCAGATCGGCGCCGACGTCTACATCTCGGGCAACGTCGGCAACGGCACGCCGCAGGAAATGGCCGAGTGGGTCGAGTACATCACCTCGCCGGCCGGCTCGCTGGCGGACGAGCGGGCGAAGAACGGCCGCAAGCAGCCGTGGAAGCTGCCCTATTTCGGCATCGGCAACGAGCTGTGGGGCTGCGGCGGCAACATGAAGCCGGAATATGCCGCCGACGTCACGCGCCGCTACGCCACCTTCATCAAGGCGCCGGCGGGCACCAAGATCGACAAGATCGCCTCGGGCGCGAACGTCGACGATTACAACTGGACCGAGGTGATGATGCGCGAGGCGGGCGGGATGCTCGACGGCCTCTCGCTCCATTATTACACCGTTCCCGGCGGCTGGGCGCCCAAGGCGTCGGCGATCGACTTCGACGAGGCGGGCTGGGCGGAGACGCTCGCCGGCACGTGGAAGATGGAAGAGCTGGTCACCAAGCACAGCGCGATCATGGACAAATACGATCCGCAGAAGAAAGTGTATCTGGCGGTCGACGAATGGGGCACGTGGTACGGTCAGGATCCGGGCACGCATCCGGGCTTCCTGCGCCAGCAAAACAGCCTGCGTGACGCGCTGGTCGCCGCGATCAACCTCAACATCTTCGCCAAGCACGCCGATCGCGTGAAGATGACCGCGATCGCGCAGATGGTGAACGTGCTGCAGGCGATGATCCTGACCGACGGCAACAAGATGGTGCTGACGCCCACCTATCACGTCTTCAAGATGTACAAGCCGTACATGGACGGCACGGTGCTGCCGATCGACATCAAGTCGCCGTGGTACAACAAGGACCAGTGGACGATCCCGGCGGTCAGCGCCTCGGCGGTCCGCGACAAGGCCGGGGTGACGCACGTCGCGCTCGCCAACGCCGATCCGAACCGCACGATCACCGTCACCACCACGCTGACCGGGGTCAATGCGTCGCGCGTCGGCGGCACGATCCTGACCGGGCCGAAGGTCAATTCGCTCAACACCTTCGACCAGCCCAACACCGTCGTGCCCGCCGCCTTCAACGGCGCGCAGCTCAGCGGCGGACAGCTCACCGTCACGCTGCCGGCCAAGTCGGTGGTCATGCTGGACCTCAACTGATGACCGATACGCTGTCGCGGCTCTCGCGCCGCCTGTTCGTAACCGGGGGCGCGGCGCTTGCCGCCGCCCCCGCGCTGGCCCGCACCCGCGCCGGCGCCGGCACCATCGTCAACCCCCTGGTCCGCCAGCGCGCCGACGCGCAGGTGTTCCGCCACACCGACGGCTGGTATTACATGACCGGCTCGGTGCCCGAATATGACCGGCTGGTGCTGCGCCGGTCGAAGACGATCGCGGGCCTGACCAACGCGACCGAAAAGGTGCTGTGGCGGCACGAGAAGAGCGGCCCGCTCTCGGGCTTCCTCTGGGCGCCCGAGCTGCACCTGATCGACGACAAGTGGATCATGTATTTTGCCGCCGGCCCCAGCGGCGGCGGCGAGGACGTGTTCCGCATCCGCACCCATGCGGTGGTCTGCGACGGCGCCGATCCGATGACCGGCAACTGGACGGTGCTCGGCCAGCTCCAGACGCCGTGGGACAGCTTCAATCTCGATTCGACCAGCTTCGTCCACCGCGGCCAGCGCTATCTGGCATGGGCGCAGCGCGAGGAAGGGATCGACACCAACTCGAACCTCTACCTCGCCCCGCTCGCCACGCCGCTGACCTTCGCGGCGAAGCCGGCGCGGCTGACGATCCCCGAGCTGCCGTGGGAGATCCGCGGCTTCAAGGTCGCCGAGGCCCCCGCGCTGCTGGCGCGCAACGGCCGGTTGTTCATGACCTATTCGGCGAGCGCCACCGACGCGCGTTACTGTCTGGGGATGCTCACCGCGCGCGACGACGCCGACATCATGGATCCGGCGGTGTGGACCAAATCGCCCGAACCGGTGATGAAGACCTCTCGCGAACACAAGATCTTCGGCCCCGGCCACAACAGCTTCACCGTCGATGAGCGCGGGCGCGACATGCTGGTCTTCCACGCGCGCGATTACGAGAAGATCGTCGGCGATCCGCTGTTCGACCCCAACCGCCACACCCGCGTCCAGCCGATCCGCTACGATGCGGCCGGCGTCCCGCAATTCGACCCGCCTGTCGCCAACGGCCCGCTGCCGCGCCGGGCGTAGGAGGTCGTAGCACGTTCCTCCCGTCGCCCCGGACTTGATCCGGGGCCCCGCTTTCTTCTTGGACGCCGGCAAGAAGCGGGACCCCGGATCAAGTCCGGGGTGACGGGCAAGCCATCTATTGTATGAGTATTGCAGACCATTTCTGCACCTCCGCAGGAGTCCTCCGATGCGCACGTTCCTCCGCAGCGCCGGCGCGCTGCTCCTGCTCGCCGCCGCCCCCGCCGCGACCGTGTCGCCGCCGCTGACCGGCGACCTCACCCCCGTCCACGACCCGACGATCATCGCCGACAACGGCACCTATTACCTCTTCGTCACCGGCCATGTGCGCAGCCGCGACGGGCTGGTCCCGCTCCGCACCTCGACCGACCTCACCCACTGGACGCTGCGCGGCGCCTCCTTTCCCGCGCTCCCGGCATGGGCAAGCAAGCACGTCCCCGGCACCGCCGGCATGTGGGCGCCCGACATCACCAAGGTGGGCGACGAATACCGTCTCTATTATTCGCTCTCGACCTTCGGGAAGAACCGCTCGGCGATCGGCCTTGCCACCGCGCGCCGGCTCGACCCCGAAGCGCCCGCCGCCCATTGGGTCGACAAGGGCCCGGTCGTCGAGTCCGCCACCGGCGGCGACTATAATGCGATCGACCCGGCCGCCTTCACCGATGCCGAGGGCAAGCAATGGCTGGCGTTCGGGAGCTTCTGGAGCGGGATCAAGCTGATCGCGCTGGACCCCGCCACCGGGCTGCGGCAGCCCGGCACGCCGATGCACAGCCTCGCCCGACGCCCGTCGCCCGGCGCGATCGAGGCGCCGTTCGTGATCCGCCACGGCCGCTATTATTATCTATTCGCGTCGTTCGACTTCTGCTGTCGCGGCGCGAAGAGCAGCTACAACACCGTCGTCGGCCGCGCGACCGCGCCGACCGGCCCGTATAGCGATCGCGCCGGCACGCCGATGCTCAAGGGCGGCGGCACCCCGGTGCTCGCCTCGGGACAGGGCACCGGTAGCCGCTTCGTCGGACGCGGCCACAATGCCATCCTGCAAGGCCCCGACGGCGACCACATCGTCTACCACGCCTATGACAGGCAACGGAACGGCACCCCGACGCTGCGCATCCAGCGGCTCCGCTGGGACGCCGAAGGCTGGCCCCACGCGGAATAACCCAGCCCCTGCCCCAACAACCGTCGCCCCGGCCTTGAGCCGGGGCCCCGCTTCTTCGTCGAGGCGTAATGATGTCACCCGTCATTGCGAGCGTAGCGAAGCAATCCAGGGCGTCCTGATCCGGTCCCGGATTGTTTCGCTACACTCGCAATGACGAACAATGTGCTTCAGGCATCGAAGCGCCTACCGGAATTGCGACGACATCAAAAACTCGCCGCCCGATACACGCGCGACACGTCCCCGCCCCACTCGCCATGATACAGGTCGAGCAGCCGCTCCGCCGGCACCTTGCCCGACCGCACGATCTCGCGCAGCGGCTCCAGGAACCCGGTCTCATCCTCGCCCGCCGCGCTGACCCGCGCGCGCGCCTTCAGCCCGCCATGCGCGATGTCGAGCACCGCCCCCGCGATGTCGCGCAACTGTCCGCCACCGGGGATCGGCGCCGCCAGCCCCAGCTTCGGCACCGCGTCGCGCAGCGCCTGCCGCTCGTCGAGCGTCCAGTGCTTCACCAGATTCCACGCCGCATCCAGCGCGACGCCATCGTACAGCAACCCGACCCAGAAAGCCGGCAGCGCGCAGATCCGGTTCCACGGCCCGCCATCCGCCCCGCGCATCTCGAGGAAGGTCTTGAGCCGCACCTCGGGGAAGGCGGTCGACAGATGGTCGTCCCAATCCTCGATCGTCGGCTTCTCGCCCGGCAGCACCGACAGCTCGCCGCGCAGGAAGTCGCGGAAGCTCAGCCCCGCCGCGTCGATGTAGCGCCCGTCGCGGTAGACGAAGTACATCGGCACATCGAGCATATACTCGGCATAGCGCTCATAGCCGAAGCCGTCCTCGAACACGAACGGCAGCATCCCGGTCCGCGCCGGGTCGGTGTCCGACCAGATATGGCTGCGATAGCTCAGGAAGCCGTTGGGCTTGCCTTCGGTGAACGGCGAATTGGCGAACAGCGCGGTGGCGAGCGGTTGCAGCGCCAGCCCGACGCGGAACTTCTTCACCATATCGGCTTCGCTGGCGTAATCGAGGTTCACCTGGATCGTGCAGGTGCGCAGCATCATGTCGAGCCCCATCGAGCCGACGCGCGGCATGTGGCGCAGCATGATCGCATAGCGGCCCTTGGGCATGATCGGCAGCTCGGCGCGCGTCTTGTCGGGCCACATGCCCAGCCCGAGGAAGCCGATCCCCAGCTTCTCGCCCGCCGCCTTCACCTGCGCCAGATGCCGCCCGGTCTCGGCGCAGGTCTGGTGGAGGTTCTCGAGCGGCGCGCCCGACAGCTCGAACTGCCCGGCGGGCTCCAGGCTGACCGACCCGTCCGCACCGCTCAGCGCGATGACGTTGCCGCCTTCGGTGACCGGCCGCCAGCCATGCTGTTCCAGCTCGCCGAGCAGCGCGCGGATTCCGCCGGCCTCGTCATAGGACGGCGCGTGATGATCGCCGGTGGCGTAGACGAACTTCTCGTGCTCGGTGCCGATCCGCCAGCGCTCGGCCGGCTTCTCCCCACTGGCGAAGCGGGCGATCAGCTGGTCGCGCGATTCGATAACGCTCGCGCGCGTGTCCGAAACCGTCTTGGTCGTCATGGCCGCGCCTTACGCCGCGATGAACACCTGCGCTAGAGCGGATCGGACTGCGATGGGTAAAGCGGGTCGCCCCGACCGGTCGGGGATAGAGCCCAGCCCCACACCGTCATCCCGGACTTGATCCGGGATCCCGCTTCTTCTTGCCGTTGCCGGAAAGCGGGACCCCGGATCAAGGCTCTCCTGAGCTTCGCCGAAGGGGCCAGGGCGACAAGGGGGAGGCTACCAATCCCCCGCCACCGCCATCCACACCGCCACCGCCGCCGCCGCCGCGGTATCGGCGCGCAGGATGCGCGGGCCGAGTGCGATCCCCACCGCCGCTGGGTGCGCGCGGATCGCGGCGCGCTCCTCATCGTCGAACCCGCCCTCCGGTCCGATCAGGATCGCCGCCGGCCCGCGCCGCGCCTGCATCGCCGCCGCCGCCGGTTCCCCGCCCAGCTCGTCGGCGAAGAACAACGCGCGCTCCGCCGGCCAGTCGCGCAGCAGCGCCGGCAGCTTCACCATCTCCGCCACTTCCGGCACCGCGGTGCGCCCGCATTGCTCGGCGGCCTCGATCATATGCGCGCGCAGCCGCTCGGTATTGGGCTTGTCGACCACCGTCCGCCGCGTCACCACCGGCACCAGCCGCGCGACGCCCAGCTCGCACGCCTTCTCCGCCATCCAGTCGACGCGGCCCTTCTTGAGCGGCGCGGCCACCAGCCACAGATCGGGCACCGCCTCGCGCTCGCGCAGCCGCTCCTGCACGTCGAGCGTCAGGTCGCGCTTGCCGACCGCGCGCGCCACCGCCAGCCATTCGCCGCTGGCATCGTCGAACACTTTGACCGGATCGCCGACCTTGGTGCGCATCACCGCGATCAGATAATGCGCCTGCGGCCCCGACAGCGTCAGCGCGCCGGGCGCGAGCGCCGTCTCGACGAACAGCCGCGGCGTCGAGCGCGGCGGCCAGGCGGGCACCGCCCCCATCATTTCTTCCTTCCCCGTCCGATCAACAGGCGCGCGATCAGGAACAACAGCGCCCCCGCCAGCGCGACGACCAGCACCACGCCCGTCACCACCCCGGCGACGCGCAGGATGGCATAGAACAGCGCCTCGAAAAACCGGCCGATCGCGACCGACAGATGGATCACTTCGCCGAGACGCGCGTCCAGCGCTGCTCCTTGCACCCGAAGCCCGCGAACAGGCACCCCTGCGCGATCAGCGTGTTGCGCCCGTCGAGCTGCAACGTGCCGTCGACCTCGCGCCCGATGTCGGGGACGAACACCGTCCCCGCCCACGTCCCGTCGCCGTCGCGCTCGAACCCGCGAAACAGCGACGTGCCGACCAGCCGCTCGGTCCCGCCCGCCGCGGCATCGTCCTTGGCCTTCTCGCTCGCCGACACCACGGTGCCGCACATTCCCGGCTCGCCACGACACGGCGCGACACGAATCCGTACGCTGTCACTGCCATTGCGCCACGTCCCGGCCAGCGGATCGGTGGCAGCGGCGGCGAGCATTGCAAGAAGGGTCAACATACGCACGATCCTTACCAAACCGGTGGCATTGTATGTAGGCGCGGTTGACGGTGGCGTGAACCGTTCACCCGCATCCTTCCGTCACACGGCGCGACCGGGTTCAGTCAACCAAATCATTGCCTCACCCCGTCATCCCGGACTTGATCCGGGATCCCGCTTCTTCTTGCTTCGTCGCCAGGAAGAAGCGGGGCCCCGGATCAAGGCTCTCCTGAGCTTGCCGAAGGGTCCGGGGCGACGAACGGGAGGGGCGGAAGTGAAAAGGACTCGCCACCCGCACACACGATAGCCGCTGACGCCCGCCCCATCCCCCGCTATCGAGACGACGTGACCGACATCGTCCCCGACACCCAGCACCGCGGCCTGCTGTCGCTCCTGCCCCCGCGCGCGCGGCTGTTCGCGTCGCTGGCGCGCTTCGACCGGCCGATCGGCTGGTGGCTGCTGTTCTGGCCCGGCGCGTGGGGCGTCGCGCTCGCCGGCGGCATCATCGAGCGCTGGCCGCTGATCCTTTGGGTGCTGCTCGGCAGCATCGCGATGCGCGGCGCGGGGTGCGTCTACAACGACATCGTCGACCGCGATCTCGACGCCAGCGTCGCGCGCACCCGCACGCGCCCGCTCGCCAGCGGCGCGGTGTCGGCGAAGGCGGCCTGGGCGTTCCTGCTCGCGCTCTGCCTGATCGGGCTGGTCGTGCTGCTCCAGCTCCACCTGCCCGCCGCGCTCGTCTCGCTCGCCGCGATCGCGCCGGTCGCCGCCTATCCGTTCATGAAGCGCATCACCTGGTGGCCGCAGGCATGGCTGGGGCTGGTGTTTTCGTGGGCGGCGCTGGTCGGCTGGACCGAGACCTGGGGCGCGCTCACCCTGCCCGGCCTGACGCTCTACGCCGGCACGATCTTCTGGGTAATTGGCTACGACACGATCTACGCGCTGCAGGACCGCGAGGACGATGCGCTGGTCGGCATCCGCTCCTCGGCGCTCGCGCTCGGCCGCCACGTCCGCGCCGGGGTGACCGCCTGCTACGCGCTCGCGCTCGCGCTCTGGGCGGCGGCCTTGTGGCAGGTGCGCGCCGACCCGCTGATCCTCGCCGCGCTCGCCCCGCTCGCGCTCCACCTGTTCTGGCAGGTCGCGACGCTGCGCGACGACGACGGCCAAGGCGCGCTCGACCGCTTCCGCAGCAACCGCACCGCCGGGCTGCTGATGTTCCTCGCCTGCGTCGTCGTCGGCACGCGCATCCAATAACGCCGCCGCGACGTTCTCCGCGATATGGCAACCGCAACCTTTCGCCCCTAAGTCGATCCGATGCTCACGCCCTCCCAAGCGCAGGATCGCGCCCACGACATCGTCCGCCGCGCCACCGCCGCCGGTGCCGACGCCGCCGACGCGGTGTTCGCCGCCAGCGCCTCGACCGAAGTGTCGGTGCGGCTCGGCAAGCTCGAGGATGTCGGCCGCTCGGAGGGCGAGGACCTCGGGCTGCGCGTGTTCGTCGGCAGCCGCTCGGCGAGCGTCTCGACCTCCGACCTCTCGTCCGCCGCGATGGACGCGCTGGTCGAACGCGCGGTGGCGATGGCACGCGAAGCCCCCGAGGATCGCTGGGCCGGGCTCGCCCCGCAGGAACGGCTGCTCCACGGCGCGCCGCCCGCGCTCGACCTCGCCGACCGCCACGCCTGCACCCCCGAGCAGCTCCGCACCGCCGCGCAGCGCGCCGAGGACGCTGCGCGCGCCGTCGACGGCGTCACCAACAGCGAGGGCGGCGGGGCCGCGGCGTCGGAGAGCGTCTGGGCGCTCGCCACCAGCCACGGCTTCGCGGGCAGCTACGCCACCACCGGGTTCAGCGTCTCGGCGAGCGTGATCGCGGGCGAGGGCAGCGCGATGCAGCGCGACTATGCCTTCCACTCCGCGCGCCACCTCGCACACCTCGACACCCCCGAGGCGATCGGCCAGCTCGCCGGCGAGCGCGCCGTCGCCCGCCTCGATCCGGGCGTCGCGCGCAGCGGCACGATGCCGATCGTCTTCGATCCGCGCGTCGGCGCCAGCCTGCTCGGGCATCTCAGCGGCGCGATCACCGGCGGCGCGATCACCCGCCGCACCAGCTTCCTGCTCGATTCGCTCGGCACCGAGGTGTTCGCGCCGGGCGTGACGATCCGCGACGATCCGCACCGCCCGCACGGGCTGCGCTCGCGCCCGTTCGACGGCGAGGGGCTGCCGGTCTCGCCGCTCGCGATCATCGAGAACGGCGTGCTCGAAAGCTGGCTGCTCGACAGCGCCTCGGCGCGGCAATTGGGGCTGGAGCCGACCGGCCATGCCGCGCGCGGGATCGCGGGCTCGCCGGGCGTGTCGACCAGCAACCTCTATATGGAGCCCGGCAAGGTGCCGGTCGCGACGCTGATCGAGGATGTCGAGGACGGCATCTACGTCACCGAACTGATCGGTCAGGGCGTCAACCCGGTCACCGGCGACTATAGCCGCGGCGCGGCCGGCTTCGCGATCCGCGGTGGCGAGATCGTCGCGCCGGTTGCCGGCTTCACGATCGCGGGCAATCTGCTCGCCATGTACCGCGCGCTCACCCCCGCCAACGACCTCGTGTTCCGACAAGGGGTCAACGTGCCGACGCTGCGCATCGACGGGATGACGGTCGCCGGTGGCTGACCCCGCCGTTCCTGCTCCCGCCCCCGACCCCGGTCTGGTCGAGGCGGTCGCCGCGGTCGCGCGCGACGCCGGGCAGATGGCGCTCGCGCGCTGGCGCACCGATTTCGCGCGCTGGGAGAAATCGGAGGGCAGCCCGGTGTGCGAGGTCGATCTCGATGCCGACCGGATGCTCCGCGCGCGGCTGGGCGCGCTGCTTCCCGACGCCGGCTGGCTGTCGGAGGAAACCGCCGACAATGCCGACCGGCTGGCGTGCCGCCGCGTCTGGGTGGTCGATCCGATCGACGGCACGCGCGACTATATCCGCGGGCGCACCGGCTGGTGCGTATCGATCGCGCTGGTCGAGGACGGCCGCCCGGTGATCGGCGTGCTCGATGCCCCCGCGCGGGAGGAAGTGTGGTGCGCCACGGCCCCCGGCCGCGCGACCCGCAACGGCGTGCGCGTCACCGCCGGGGGACGCGCGTCCCTGCCCGGCGCACGCGTCCCGGTCGATGCCTTGCCCAAGGTCGACCGCGATCTGACCGCCGTCGAGAAACCGAACTCGATCGCCTTGCGCGTCGCGATGGTCGCCGCCGACCACGCCGATCTGGTCGCGACGCTGCGCTGGGGCAATGAATGGGACATCGCCGCCGCGGTGCTGGTGGCAAGCGCGGCCGGCGCGTCGGTCAGCGACGCGGTCGGCGCGCCCTTGGTGTTCAACAAACCCGATCCGCGCGCCTATGGCGTGCTGGTCAGCACCGCCGGCATCCACGACGCCGCGATCCTCCGCCTCGCCGACCGCGTGAAGGCGGCGCTGGGGTGAGCTTACGCAGCCACCGCCCCTCGTCCCTTCGTCATCCCGGACTTGATCCGGGATCCCGCTTCTTCCTCATGGTTACGGCTCTGGTGCGGCGGTCAACCCCACCCGTCATTGCGAGCGCAGCGAAGCAATCCAGAGTCGGACCAGGACGCCCTGGATTGCTTCGCTACGCTCGCAATGACGGCCGACGGCGAAGCCCGACCGCCGCCGCCCGCCGCAACGTTTACACCAACAACCGCACCCCGACGATCAGCAACACCACCGCCAGCGCGGGCGTCACCACCCGCTCCGGCAGCCGGTCGGTCAGCTTCGCGCCGAGGATCACCCCCGGCACCGACCCGAGCAACAACGACCCCAGCAGCGGCAGATTGATGTTCCCGATCACCGCATGGCCGATCCCGCCGATCAGCGCGACCGGCACCGCATGGAGAATATCCGTCCCCACCAGCCGCTTGGCGTTCAACCGGAACGGATAGAGCATCAGCAGCAACGTCGCCCCCAGCGCCCCCGCCCCCACCGAGGTCAGCGTGATGAGCGTCCCCAGCAACGCCCCCGCCGCCGCGGTCAGCAGCGGCTGCCAGCGCAACAGCGCCTCGGTCCGCGCCCCCTCGGCTCGTGCGAACCGCCGCGCCAGCTTCGCGCGGAACGGCGTCAGCAGCGCGGAGATGACCAACGTCACGCCCAGCACGCGCACGATCAGCCCGTTGCTCTCCGCCTTGTGGCCATGGCTCGACAGCCACCACAGGGTGATCGCCACCGCCGGCAGGCTGCCCCAGCACAGCCGCTTGACGATCGCCCAGTCGGCGTTGTTCTGCCGGTGATGCATCGTCCCGCCGACGATCTTGGTGATCGCCGCGAACCACAGGTCGGTGCCGACCGCCGTCGTCGGCGCGACCCCGAACAACAGGATCAGCAGCGGCGACATCAGCGACCCGCCGCCGACCCCGGTCAGCCCGACGATCGTGCCGACGAGAAATCCAGCCAGCGTGCTCAGTGCGTCCAAAGCGGCCTGCCCCCGTTCATCGGCCATACCTGCGCCGACGCCCGCCCTCGGAGCAACTGCAGAAAAGCTTGGGGCCGCGATGGCTCAACCCATGTTACCCGTCATCACGGCCAGCAGGATGTCGGCGATCCGCCGCGCCGCGTGTCCGTCGCCATAGCAATCGCGCGCCACCGCCATCGCCGCGTGCTGAGCGGGGTCGTCGAGCAACGCGCCCGCTGCCGCGACGATGTGCGCGGTTTGGGTCCCGATCACGCGCACACCCCCGGCCACCACGCCCTCGCGCCGCTCGGTGACGTCGCGCAGCACCAGCACCGGCACGCCCAGCGCGGGCGCTTCCTCCTGCACGCCGCCTGAATCGGTCAGGATCAGCGCACTCGCCGCCATCAGCCGCACGAACGCCGGATAGTCGAGCGCGGGGAGCAGCGCGACGCGGTCACCGCCGCCCAGCCGTGCCGACAACGGCCCCGCCACCGCCGGGTTCGGGTGGAGCGGCACCACGATGCCGATGTCTTCCCGCATCGCGAGCCGCGCGAGGGCTTCGGCGATCCTCTCCAGCGGTGCGCCGTGATTCTCGCGCCGATGCACGGTGACGGTCACGATCCGCTTGCCCGCGAAGCGCGCCAGCACCGGCTCGACCCCGGCGGTCAACGCCGGCTCGGCCGCGATCCGCGTCCGGATTGCGCATAAGGCGTCCGCCACCGTGTTCCCGGTCAGGTGGATCGCCCCCGCCGGCACGTTCTCCGCGCGCAACGCCGCCACCGCCGCCGCGGTCGGCGCGAGGTGCAGGTCGGCCAGCACCCCCGCGACGCGCCGGCTGCCCTCCTCGGGCCATGGCGCGGACAGGTCGCCGCTCCGCAACCCCGCCTCGACATGCGCCACCGGGATGCCGCGCAGATGCGCCGACAGCGTGGCGGCCAGCGTCGTCAGCGTGTCGCCGTGCACCACCACCCGCTGCGGCCGCTCGCGCTCCATCGCGCCACCGATCGCGACCAGCAGGTGCGCCAGCGCGGCATCCAGCGAACCGGCTGCGCGGCTCGGCGCTATTTGCGCGTCGGGAACGATCCCGAACGCGTCCAGCGCCTGCTTCAACAGCATCGGATGCTGCCCCGTCGCCAGCACGCGCGTGGCAATTTGCGGCCGATCGCGCAGCGCGGCGACCACCGGCGCCATCTTTATCGCCTCCGGACGTGTCCCGAAGACGACGAGCAAGCGAGGCCGATGCAACGCGGGAACGCTCCCAGGGGTTGTTGCGCCAGCGGAACCTGACGCATGGTCGGGTGATTAAGCGGCCAGCGAGGGAGTTTGCAATGCGACTGGTGATGATCGGCCTCGGCCGGATGGGCGGCAACATGGCGCGTCGCCTGATGAGGGCCGGGCACGAGATCGTCGCCTTCGATCGTGATGCGCAAGCCGTTGAAAAGCTTGTCGCCGACGGCGCGATCGCTGCCAATTCGGTCGACGACGCGCGGGCGAAGGCGGGCAGTCCGGCGATCTGGTGGGTGATGCTCCCGCATGGCGAGATCACCGACGGCATGGTCGACCAGATCGCGGCCGGCGGCAGCGCGGGCGACGTGGTGATCGACGGCGGTAACAGCTTCTACAAGGACGATATTCGCCGCGCCAAGGCGCTCGCCGAAAAGGGCCTCCACTATGTCGACGTCGGCACGTCGGGTGGTGTCTGGGGACTGGAGCGCGGCTATTGCATGATGATCGGCGGCCCCAAGGACGTCGTGCAGGATCTTGACCCGATTTTCGCTGCCCTCGCGCCCGGAATGGGTAACATTCCCCGCACGGTCGGCCGCAAGGACGGCACCGACCCGCGCGCCGAGAACGGCTACATCCACGCCGGCCCCGCCGGGGCGGGCCATTTCGTCAAGATGGTCCACAACGGCATCGAATACGGCCTGATGCAGGCCTATGCCGAGGGCTTCGACATCCTGAAGGGCAAGGCATCCGAGAAACTGCCCGAGGATCAACGTTATGACCTCGATCTCGCCGACATCGCCGAAGTGTGGCGGCGCGGCAGCGTGATCTCGTCGTGGCTGCTCGATCTCACCGCGGACGCGCTCACCGCCGATGGCAAGCTCGAGAAGTTCAGCGGCAACGTCGCCGACTCGGGCGAGGGACAGTGGACGATCGAGGCCGCGATGGAAGAGGCGGTGCCCGCCAACGTCCTGACCACCGCGCTCTTCGCGCGCTACCGCAGCCGCGTCGAACATACCTTTGGCGAGAAGGTCTTGTCCGCAATGCGCTTCGGCTTCGGCGGCCATGTCGAGATGCCGCAGTGATGGCAATCCGGCTGTTGGTGTCGGATCTCGACGGCACGTTGGTCGACAAGGACAAGAACCTCACCCCTGCCACGATTGCCGCCGTCGACCGGTTGCGCGCGGCGGGGGTTGGCTTCACGGTCATCAGCGCGCGGCCGATGTCGGGAATCCGTCCGCTGCTCGAACCACTTGAACTCGACGGCGATGTCGCGGCATTCAACGGCGGGATCGTCTTTCGTCGCGACGGCACGATCGTCAGCCACGTCACGATCCCCGCCGACATCGCGCGTGGCGTCATGGCGATGGCCGACGGCGTCGACACCTGGGTCTTCGCCGACGACCAATGGTTTGCCAGCAACGGCGACGGCCCGCACACGCAAAGCGAGCGCCGCAGCAGCGCGCAGGAGCCGGTGGTGGTCGCCTCCTTCGACGACCTGCTCGACCGCGCCGACAAGATCACCTTCGTCAGCGACGACGAGTCCGCGCTCCACGCGCTCTACGAACGCGTCCACGCCCGCTACGGCAAGGATGCGACCGTCGCGCAATCGCAGACCTATTATCTCGACGTCACCGCGCTGACCGCGAACAAGGGCGACGGCATCGCCGCGCTCGCCGGGGCGCTGCACGTCGACCTCGCCGACACCGCCGCGATCGGCGATCAGGCCAACGACCTGCCGATGCTGGCGCGCGCCGGCCTGTCGATCGCGATGGGCAACGCGCCGGACGCGGTGAAGGCCAGGGCGCACGCAACCACTCGCGCCAATGACGAAGATGGCGTAGCGCACGCCATCGACACGATCATCCTGCGCACCGGAGATACCGAATGAAGAAGCTCGTCGCCTTCGACCTCGACGGCACGCTCGCGCTCAGCAAGCAACCGCTGAAGGACGATATGGGCGAGACTTTGGCCGATCTGCTGACGGTCGCCGATGTCGCGGTGATCTCGGGCGGCGACTGGCCGCAGTTCGAGAAGCAGGTCGCCAGCCGCCTGCCGGAACGCGCCGACCGGTCGCGGCTGTGGCTGATGCCGACCACCGGCACCAAGCTCTACGTCCACAAGGACGGTGCGTGGCAGACGGTCTATGCCGAACTGTTCGACGATGCCGAAAAGCAGAAGATCATCAAGGCCTTCGGTGAATCGCTGGAGGCGACCGGCTTCGTCCCCGAACAGACCTGGGGCGAGCGGATCGAGGATCGCGGCAGCCAGATCACCTTCTCCGCGCTCGGCCAGGAAGCGCCGATCGAGGCCAAGGAACATTGGGATCCCGACTTCGCCAAGCGCAAGGTGATCCAGGCCGATCTGCGCCAGCGGCTGCCGGGGCTCGCGATCAACATGGGCGGCGCGACCTCGATCGACATCACGCGCGAGGGCGTCGACAAGGGTTATGGCCTGCGCAAGCTCGCCAAAGAGAGCGGCTTCGACCTGTCGGAAATGTTGTTCATCGGCGATGCGATCTTCCCGGGCGGCAACGATTATCCCGCGCACGAGGCGGGGGTCGATTGCGTGCGCGTCCGCGATCCGCAGGAAACGATCAGCGTCGTGACCGCGATCGTCGCCTGCCAGAAGTAACCCGGTGATCGACGTACCGGGGCTGTACGCCCGCTTCATCAACTGGATCGGCGACGGCACCGGTACCACCGACACGGTCCTGCACATCCACGCCGGGATGGCGGTGCTGATGATCGCGCGGATCGTCACGCGCCGCTCGCTCGGCACGTTCATCCCGCTGTCGGTGGTGGTGGCGGCCGAGCTGGCGAACGAAGTGCTCGATCGCCTCCACTATCACAGCTGGCGTTGGTGGGACACGATCCCCGACGTCATCAACACGCTGTTCTGGCCGACCGTCATCTGCCTCGCGGTCCGGCTTCGCCCGATGCGGCCCGTCCGGCGGCGCTGACGCCGCCGGATCAGCCGCTTATCGCGACGTCAGCAGCTTGATCGGCCCGCCGTCGAAGCGTGCCGCGGTCAGCACGCCGGTCGCATAGGCACCACTGTCGAGACAGATCCGCCCCGGCGCGCCGTAAGCCTCGTCCTGCGGCGTATGGCCGTGGACGATCAGCAAATCGCTGTCGACCGGCGCGCCGAGAAACTCCTCGCGGATATACAGGATGTCCTTCATCCGCTGCTTCTCCAGCGGCACGCCGGGGCGCAGCCCGGCATGGACGAAGATCAGCCCGCCCTGGACGATATAATGATCGAGCCCGCGCAGCCATGCGTCGTGCGTCGGGGGCACCACGGCGCGCAACTGCTCACGGGTCGCGTCCCATCCCTCCGCGGTTTCCGGCACCGCGACGCCATAGGAAGCGAGCGTCGTCGCGCCGCCGTGACGGCCCCAGCTCTGCCCGCTGCTGCGCGCATCGAGGAAGGCGACCATCGCATCCTCGTGATTGCCGAGCACCGCGCGCCACTCGATCGCCTCGTCGTCGCGCAGGGTGAGGATACGGTCGATGAGCTGCGCCGATGCCGGGCCGCGGTCGATATAGTCGCCGAGCAAGACCACCATCGGCTTGCCCTGATACCCGCCGGGATGGGCCGCGATGTCGTCGCGGATCCGCGCGATCAGCCGGTCGAACAGGTCGACGCGCCCGTGCAGGTCGCCGATCGCATAGATCAACCGCCCGCCGGTGTCAGGGGTGCCGAGCACGCGCACCAGCGCCTCGCCGGTCACATCGCCGGCGGGCACGGGTTCCGGCAGCGGTGGCGCACTGCGCAGCGATGGCGGCGGCGTCGCTTCGGCGGTGCTCGGCGCGACGGGCAGCGGGCGCGCCTCCTTGTCGCGGCGGCGGCGGCCTTCCTCGGGGGCGACGCGCAGCAGCGTGCCGAACAACACCAGCGACAATACGTTGTGCGCGGTCAGCAACGTACCCTCGAACGAAAACCATACGATCAGCACGAAGGCGATCGCCCCCTGCGGCGCACGCCGGAACAGGCAATAGATCACCCAGGCGTAGAAGATGATCGCGCAGACCAGGCCATATTCGATCGCCGTCTTGACGAACGGCCACCAGATGAAATTACCGCCCTTCTCGATCTGTCCCGCACCGATCCCCGCGATCAGGCCGCGTGGATCGTGGAGGAACTCCAGCAGTCGCTCCAGCGGCAGGATGAAGCGCATGTTGGCGCTGGTGCCGTTGTGCTTGTATTCGTCCATGCGCGTGCTGACGATGTCGAACCAGCCCAGCCGGAACGCGATCACGCACACCACCAGCAGGATCGCGAGCATCACGACCGCATTGCGCATCCGCATCCGGCCGAGCAGCACCGGCAGCGTCAGCGCCATCAGCAGCGCGCCGGTGCCCGCCAGCGTCATCAGCAATCCGGCCGCCAGCACGATCAACCGGATCGGACGGCGGAACAGCGTCAGCTCGAACGCCAGTGCCAGCGCGATGAATTGCGACAGCAGCGACACTTCCAGGAAGCTCACCGCATTGGGCTTCATGTAGCGCGAGCCGTAGATGATCGGCTGGATGTAAACGTAATCCGGGACCAGCCACGCCTTGGGCAGCAGCTGGTTCAGGTTCGGCCACGCGCGCCAGGAAATCGCAAGCTGGATCAGGTGCTGCGCCAGCGTGACGCCGACATACCCCAGCATCAGCGTGATGAACAGGTTCATGCAGCGCCGGTAATTGGCGGCGCTGGTTTCATACTGGATCATGAACGGCGCATAGAGCGCGGCGAACAGCATCAGGCTCGACGCGCTGTAACGCGGCGCCAGGAAGAAGGTGGAAAAGGACGCGACGATAAAGGCGAGGAAGAACCCGCCGATCCGCACCGCATCGAACTTCGGCCGGACCAGGATCGGCCCCAGCGCGATCGCCGCGACGAACAGCGGCAGCACCAGTGGCACGAACCCGCCCGCCTTCAGCGGCAAGGCGATCTTCTGCAGCACGACGTTGCCGATCAGCCCGATCGTGAAGATCGCCAGGATGACCTTGTCGTCGAAGCTCGGCGGCGCGGCGGGCGCATCGCTGCGCGGGCGACGCTCGGCCGGCTCGCGGGCGGCGCGTTCCATGCCCTCGATCGGGGCAGCGTCGAGGGTCAACGATCGAGCCATCGTGTTACGCAATCCCTGGTCATGGCAAACCGGCGGATCGCAAAACGACCCGTCATCGCGGCGACGCTAGAGCGTAAGCGATCGGCCGCCAACCAAAAAGGCGTTTGCGGTTCGGCACATCAAGGGGGCTGTCCTACATGCCCGATCCGAACATAAAGGGAACGTTCTCGACAACGGAGGACATCACATGCCCGACAAGTTCCAGAACAGCGCCGACAGCGCCAGCGCGCCATCCACCGCGCCCTATGCGATCCAGCCCGACGACACCGCCCCGCTCCCCAGCGTGCCGCGCGGCATCTACGTCGGCGGTGGCGGCTCGATCGTGCTGCGCGGTGTCGAGGGAAGCGAAGACGTCACCTATCGCAACCTTCCCGACGCCAGCTACGTCGCGGTTCGCGCGCTTTACGTCCGCGCCACCGGCACCACCGCCACCAACCTGATCGCGGAGGCCTGAGATGACGCGGACCTCGGGATCGCTCGGCGGCGCGGTCACCGCCGCCGCACTCGCCCGGATCGGTGCGCCCGTGCCGCTGGTCGAGGCGCCCTCGACCACTGCATTGCTCGCCTGGGCGGCGGCGCGCGGCCGGGTGCGCAGCGGGATGGCCGATGCGGCGCGCATCGCCTTCGTCGGCGACAGCAAGACGGTGGGTGCCGGCGCGGGCACCGGCGCCACCTTCACCGTCGGCGCCTTCGCGCGTTCGCGGCCGGTGCGGGTCGCCGCACTGCTGTCGGCCGCGGGGCTGACCGTTCGTGCCGACGCCTTCTTCGGTTGTGCCGGGTTCGGCAGCATCGCCGATGTGCTCGCCTATGATCCGCGACGCAGCGGCTTTTCCGGCTGGGGCGGTGGCGGCAACTCGCTGGGCGGCGCGATGATGAACGCCGGCAACGCCAATCCGGGGCAGTTCCAGCCCGGTGGTGCGGTCGATCGCTGCTCGGTGTTCGTCCGCAACGGCAGCGACCGGCCCGCGATCACGGTGACCAAGGGCAGCGAAAGCGTGACACTGACGCCGTCGGGCCCGATCAATGGCTTTGCGCGATTGGAAGCGACCTTCGCCACGCGCGACGCCGCGCCGATCGCGATCGCGCGGGCCGGCACGTCCGGCAGTCTGCAACTGGCGGGCATGATGGCGTGGGACAGTTCGCGTCCCGGCGTGGAGATCGCCAATTTCGGGGTCTACGGCGTCGTCTCCGGGTTCCAGGCGGACATGGCGAACGCCTTCTCTCCCGCCAATGCGCTCGCCGCATATGCGCCGCATCTGACGGTCGTGAACCTGGGCACCAACGACAGCGCGCAGGGGGTGGCGATGGGGACGTGGCTGGCCAACATCCGCACCATCGTCCAGCAGGCGCGGATCAGCGGCAGCGTCATCCTGACCTGGCCCGCGGTCGGCGGCGGCAATCCGGCGGGCGGCAGCGACGCGAACCGGGCGCTGTGGCGGAACGCGTTGCGCGCGTTCGCACTGGAGAACGAATGCCTGTTCATCGACGATGAGGCGATGCTCGGCGGCCGCGCCACCGCGCAGGCGAGCGGCGCTTTCGCCGACAGTCTTCACGAGGCCGCCTGGGCCTATGACGTGCAGGCAGCGGCGATCGCGCGCGCGATCCTCTAACCGCCCAAAATGACACGGCTCCGCCCTTCGCGGGCGGAGCCGCAATGCTTGCTCCCGCGCCGCACCATGCTACGCCCTCCCGGACTAGCCCCGGAGGAGACAGCGTGCGCGCCGATGCCAGCGAACTGACCGCCCCACCCGCCCCCGCCGACATCTGCATCGTCGGCTCGGGCGCCGCCGGGCTGACGCTCGCCGCGCGCTGCGCTGCGCTGGGGCTCGATGTGCTGGTGCTGGAGGCCGGCGGCGCCAATGCCGATCCGGCGGTGCAGGATGCCTATGCCGGCCGGGTCGCCGATCCGCGCGTCCACTGGCCGCTCGACACCTATCGGGTCCGCGCGCTCGGCGGCACCACCGCCTTGTGGGGCGGGCGGTCGATCCCGTTCGATCCGATCGACTTCGAACCGCGGCCGTGGGTCGCGCATTCGGGCTGGCCGATCGGCTATGAAGAGGTCGCGCGTTACTATCCGGCCGCGATGGAGGCGGCGGAGGCGGGGGCGTTCGATCACACGCCTTCCGCGCCGATCGTCCCCGGGCTCGACGGCGAGTGGCTCCACACGACGATCGAGCGGTTCAGCCGCCCGACCAATTTCTGGACACGCTACGGCCAGCAATTGACCGCCGCCGCCAACGTCCGCGTCCTCACCCATGCGCCGGTCACCGCGATCCGGCTGGCGCACGATGGCAACAGCGTCGACCATCTCGAGGTCCGCGCGCCGGACGGCACGAACTGGCCGGTCCGTGCGAAGCATTACGTACTCGCCGCGGGCGGGCTGGAGACCGCACGGCTGCTGCTCGCCTCCGACGATGTGCTGCCCGCGGGGCCGGGCAATGCCGGTGGCTGGCTGGGCCGCGGTTACATGTGTCACCTCGCCGCGACGTTCGGCATGGCGCATTTCACCGGCGATCCGAAGAAGATCGGCTTCGACTATGAACGCGATGCCGAGGGGATCTACATTCGCCGCCGGCTCGCGCCCACGCCCGCCGCGCAGCGTGCGCGGCAATTGCTCAACAGCACCGTGCGGCTGCACATCCGCGACGCCAACGATCCCGCGCACGGCGATCCGGTGCTGTCGCTGATGTTCCTCGCCGCCTTTGCGGTGAAATACGAATACAGCCGCGCCGCGCGCGAGGCCGATCGCTCGCTCGGCCCCTATCTGCGCCACGTCGGCAACATCGCGCGCCATCCGGTGCAATTGTTCAACTTCGTGCGCACCTGGGGCGTGAAGCGCTATCTCACCTCGCGGCGCATTCCGTCGATCGCGCTGCCGTCGCGCGACAATCGTTATCCGTTCGAGTTCGTCAGCGAGCAATCGCCCAATTGGGACAGCCGCGTCGCCTTGTCCTCCGAGCGCGACGCGCTGGGGATGCGCCGGCTCGAGGTCGACTGGCGCGTCGCCCCCGCCGACTTCGATTCGGCGCGCGCCACCTATCGGCTGATCCGCGACGAGATGGCGCGCACCGGCACCGGCACGCTCGACTATGACGAGGCGGCGCTGGAGGACGCCCTGCTCGACGCCGCCGCTTACGGCGGGCATCACAGCGGGACGACACGCATGGCGGACGATCCGCGCGACGGGGTCGTCGACCGCGATTGCCGGGTCCATGGCGTCGCGGGGCTGTACGTCGCGAGCGCGTCGGTCACCCCGACCTCCAGCCAGGCCAATCCCACACTGACCGCGATCGCGCTGGCGCTGCGGCTGGCGGATCATCTCAAGGAGCGTCACGCATGACGGGCACGGTGCTGGTAACCGGGGCGGGCGGCTTCGTCGGACGGCGCGTCGTCGCCGCGCTGGAGGCGGCAGGCGTGCCGGTCGTCGCCGGTTATCGCCGTCCGCCGCCCGGCGGCACCGCGCTCAACGTGCTCGATCCCAAGGCGCTGGCGGTAACGATGCCCGGTGTCGAAACGGTCGTCCACACCGCGGTCGGTGGCCCGCGCGACACCCGCGTGATCGTCGACGGCACGCGCAACACGCTCGCCGCGGCGCAAGCCGCCGGGGTGAAGCGTTTCATCCAGCTCAGCTCGGTCGCGGTCTATGGCGCGGCGACCGGCACCATCGACGAGGATGCCCCGACCGACCATCCGCATGGCGCGTACGGCGCGGCGAAGGTCGCGGCCGAGGCGGCCTGCCGCCAGGCGAACGACGCGCTGGCGGTGGCGGTCCTTCGCCCGACGCTGATCTACGGCCCGCGCAGCGCGGCATGGACCACGCTCTACCTCGATCGCCTGCATCATGGCTGGCCGCGGCTCGGCGCCGCCGGGCGTGGCGACGCCAATCTCGTCCATGTCGACGATCTGGCCGGCTTCGTCACGCATCTGGCGACCAGCGCGACGCCGATCGCCGGCACGTTCAACGTCAATGGCGCCGATGTCCCGACATGGGATGCCTATCTGGAGGCGTTGCGCGATGCGGTGCAGGCACCGGCCGGCGCGGGTTCGCTGCCGGGCAAGGCGACGCTGGCGGCGCGCAAGCTCGCCAAGGCGCTGGGCGCCGGTGCCGCGCGCGCCGGCGTGACGCTCGCGCCGCTCGAACGCTTCGTGGCGCGCACCCCCTCGCACGACGAGGTCGCGCGGTTCGGCACCCCGGTCCGCTACGCGATCGACCGGATGCTGGCGACCGGCTTCGCCCCCAAGATCACGCTGGCGGAAGGAGTCGCCGACATCGCCGCCTGGGAGCGGGCCGGCCGCCCCTGACGGCACCCGCTTCGCGACCCCGCCGACCGACGGCCAGCCCGTGCGGATTGTGGCACGTGGATCGCGCGACCCGGGCGAAATCCCGCACGAAGCCTCTCGTGGGCCGAAGAAATCCATTGTAATTACAATAGCTTGACTGGGCCTCTCCCGCCAGTTTGCGGCATCACCGTTCCGGGTTAGCCTCGCCGCCAAGACGTCCGCTGTGCGCGGACGCGAGGAGAGGTTATGCACAGCACCATCATTCCCCCCCACGCCGAAGGTCCGCGCCGCCTTCACCATCATCTCTACGTCCAGGTCCTGATCGCGATCGTCGCCGGTGCGATCCTCGGCCATTTCTACCCGCAACTCGGCGAGGCGCTGAAGCCGCTCGGCGACGGGTTCATCAAGCTCGTGAAGATGGTGATCGCCCCCGTCATCTTCCTGACCCTGGTCAGCGGCATCGCCGGCCTGCGCGAACTCAGCGCGGTCGGCCGGGTTGCGGGCAAGGCGTTCGGCTATTTCCTGTTCTTCTCCACGCTGGCGCTGATCGTCGGCCTCATCGTCGCCAATGTCGCACAGCCGGGCGCAGGGATGAACATCAATCCCGCCACGCTCGATGCCGGCAAGATCGCCGATTATGCCGAAAAGGCGCATGACACGACGCTGACCGGCTTCATCCTCAACATCATTCCCGACACGCTGATCTCCGCGCTGACGCAGGGCAACATCCTGCAGGTGCTGCTCGTCGCCATCCTCTTCGGCGTCGCTATCAGTCTGGTCGGCGCGCCCGCCGCGCCGATCCTCGATCTGATCGAGCGGTTGAACATCGTCGTGTTCCGCGTCGTCGCGATCCTGATGCGCGTCGCCCCGCTCGGCGCGTTCGGCGCGATCGCCTTCACCGTCGGCAAGTACGGCGTCGGCAGCCTCGTCAATCTCGGCGGGCTCGTTGCCACCTTCTATCTCACTTCGGCGGTGTTCGTCTTCGGGATCCTCGGGCTGGTCGCGCGGCTGCACGGCTTCTCGATCCTGCGCCTGATCGCCTATCTGAAGGCCGAATTGCTGTTGGTGCTCGGCACCTCCTCCTCCGAGCCGGCGCTGCCGGGGTTGCTGACCAAGCTGGAGGCCGCCGGCTGCGACCGCGGCGTCGTCGGGCTGGTCGTGCCGACCGGCTATTCGTTCAACCTCGACGGGACCAACATCTATATGACGCTGGCCGCGCTGTTCATCGCGCAGGCGTGCAACGTCGACCTGTCGCTGGGGCAGCAATTGCTGCTGCTCGGCGTGGCGATGCTCTCGTCGAAGGGCGCGGCGGGGGTGACCGGCGCCGGGTTCATCACGCTGGCGGCGACGCTGTCGATCGTCCCGACCGTGCCGGTCGCGGGCATGGCGCTGATTCTGGGCGTCGACCGCTTCATGAGCGAATGCCGCAGCCTCACCAACTTCGTCGGCAATGCGGTCGCGGCGATCGTCGTCGCGCGCTGGGAAGGCAAGCTCGACCGCACGGCGCTCGACGCAGCGCTGGCCGGTCGCCCGATCTCCGCGCCGGAGGCGCTACCCGCGGAATAACCCATCACTTTCTTGTGGGGCGGCGCCACGGCGTCGTCCCATTTCGATACCGGTAACAGGCGAAGAATGTGTATACTTTCGCCGATTTTTCCGGCACTTAGCTTGTAAATCGCAGGCAAAGTTGAAAAGGCTGTTTGTCGCTCTGTTCGCGGTAAAAGCCCAATAACGCCATCGTGTTTACCATCAATTGCGCGTGCTTCGTGAGGAT
This sequence comes from Sphingomonas phyllosphaerae, assembly GCF_036946485.1. GTDB lineage: Bacteria > Pseudomonadota > Alphaproteobacteria > Sphingomonadales > Sphingomonadaceae > Sphingomonas > Sphingomonas phyllosphaerae_E. Next base: position 994,771 of record NZ_JAQIJA010000005.1, on the reverse strand, counting down.
AGCCGTAGTAACAAGAACTTGACCGAAGGCAGGCCAACCTTTCTTGCGCACCCACTACATATTTGTAGAAGCGCTGTATCGGGTGACTCAGATCGGTGAAGTGTGAAAGTACTTCAAACGTGTGACAGGGCGCTCAAAGAGGACGCCCAAAGGGGAATGGAAACGGTGCCGAACTACGCGGTCGCACTGCAGCACGCCGTTCCGCTGAACAACGCCTATGCCCTGCCGCGGCAGCTCTCGGCCGTGCCCCCGATGGCGGTGTTTCTGGCCGAATTCCACAGCAGCATGAACATGACCGGACTTCGGTACTTCAGCGGCAATGTCGACCGATTTCTTGTTTTTTGTCTGCTACTTCGCACCAGCATGTCGCAGGCGGACCATCGAGGCACGATCTCGGTCCACTCCGCCGCAATGTCGCTGGGTCGACCCTTCGAAACGGTGCGGCGCCATATCTGCGCCCTGCTCGATGCGCGGGTGTGTGAGCGGACCCGCAACGGGGTCACGCTGTCGAGCGCCTTCTGGAACCGCCCCGAAAATTGGCAGCAATTGCGGTACTCGCACGATTGCTTCGTGCGGCTGATCGACGATGCGATGGCGATGGGGTTGATCGACACCACGACCGTACCAAGCGGCAGCAACACGGGCCTTTCGCTGACGGACGGCGTCTGCGCCGCGATCGACCTCTTTCTCGCGCTGGTCGACAGCAATCGCTCGCTATGTGCCGAACCGATCGATCTCGCGATCTTCTCGGTCGTGCTTCACGCCAATCACCAGTTGCTGAAGGCGGACCGCGCGATGGGAGGCTTCAACGCGTCGGCCGGCCTGCTGCCGCGCCATGCCGTGCGCGTCGCGCAGATCGCCCGCGCCCTATCGACGCCCGACACGACCGTCCGGCGACGGGTCGCGCCCCTCACCGGCGAACACGGCCCCTACAAGCGCACGCCGAGCGGGCTGTTGGTGTCGACCGAATGCCTGGCCATGTGCGGCCGGCCGAGCGAGAGCAACAATGCGAAGCATGGCTCGATCCGCCTCATCATCCATCGTGCGATCGCCGCCGGTCTGTCGCTGCGCGATCCGGCGAGATCCTATTGCGACGGCCGCCCGCCCTCGCCCCGCATCGACTGACCTCAGCCGCTCCGTGGCCGCTTGGGGACCAGCGCCGACAGCACGCCCCGCATGGTCCGCACCTCCTGGCTGGACCAGCCGGGTTTGGTCAGCAACGTCCGCAGCATCCGCCGCGTCGCAGGGGTGCGATCGGGTGGGAAGAAATACCCGCCCTCCTCCAGCAGCGCATCGAGTTGCGCGATCATCCCGTCCAGTTCGACCTGCGGCGCGGGCGGATCGACATCGACTGCCGGCGGACTGGCCAGCGCCTGCCCCTTCGACCATTCATAGGCGACGAGGATCACCGCCTGCGCCAGGTTGAGGCTGCCGAATTCGGGATTGATCGGCACGGTGATGATCGTCCGCGCCACCGCGACATCGTCGGTTTCCAGCCCCGATCGCTCGGGCCCGAACAGGATCGCCGATCGCCCCGGTCCGGCGTGGATCGTCTCCGCCGCCTCGGCCGGGGTCACCACCGGCTTGGTCACGCCGCGCTTGCGCACCGTGGTGGCATAGACATGCGCACAATCCGCAACCGCGTCGGCCACGCTCTCGAACACCGTCGCCCGCTCCAGCACGATATCCGCACCCGAAGCCGCCGGCCCGGCCTGCGGATTGGGCCAGCCATCGCGCGGCGCGACCAGCCGCAGCTCGACCAGCCCGAAATTGAGCATCGCCCGCGCCGCCTTGCCGATATTCTCCCCCAGTTGCGGGCGAACGAGCACGATGACGGGGGGTGGCGGGAGGGACTTCTCTACGGTCCGCTCGTCCTGAGGATAGGCTGAGCCTGTCGAAGCCTCGTCTCGAAGGACCGCCCGGCTCGCGAGCGATCGGATCGCTTCCCAATTACCCCGCACGAGCGCTTCCTTCTTGGCACGCGACCAGCCCTTGATCTGCTGCTCGGCGCCGAGTGCCTCATCACGCGTGGGAAAGTCCTGCGACCAGAGCAGCTCGACCGGGCGTCGATTCTGCGTATAGCCGGGCAGCGCGCCGGCCTGATGCGCGCCGATCCGCGCCTCGAGATCGTCGCTATGCCCGACATAATAGCTGCCGTCGGCGCAGCGCAGGAGGTAGGTGTGGAAACTCACGCGGGGCAGGTCCTTCGAGACGAGGCTTCGACAAGCTCAGCCTCTCCTCAGGACGAACGGGGGGGATGTCAAATCGAGCCGGTCACCCGCGCCCGGCTTCCTCCACGCTCCCCGCAAACTCCTCAAAGTCGCGCGCCTCGCTGAAGTCGCGATAGACGCTCGCGAAGCGGATATAGGCGACCGAATCGAGCCCCTTCAGCCCGTCCATCACCATCTCGCCGATCCGCTTGGCCGACACCTCGGCCTCGCCGCTGGTCTCCAGCTGTCGCTGGATCCCGCTGACCAGCTTCTCCAGCCGCACGGGTTCCACCGGCCGCTTGCGCGCCGCGATCGCGATCGAGCGCAGCAATTTCTCGCGATCGAACGGCTCGCGCCGCGATTCGCTCTTCACCACCGTCAGGTCGCGCAACTGGATGCGCTCGAAAGTGGTGAAGCGCGCCGCGCAGCCCTCGCATTGCCGCCGCCGCCGGATCGCCGCCCCATCGTCCGTGGGGCGGCTGTCCTTCACCTGGCTGGCGTCATGACCGCAAAAAGGGCAGCGCATTCAACGGGTCACTTGTTCTTGGTGCCCTTGTGATAGGCATAGACCGCACCCGCGATCGCGCCGAAGATCGGCCCGACCACCGGCAACGGGATCGCGACGACCGCACCCAGCGCGCTCCACTTCGCCATGCTCTTGCCCAGGCCCGGCGTATTCTTCACCGTGCCGCGCACTTCGTTCACCTTGCTGTCGAAATCGGCCACCGATCGTTCTCCTTAGCTGTAGATCGGGAACCGAGCGCACAGCGCGCGAACACGTTCCCGCACGTTCGCCTCGACGGTGGCGTCGCCGCCCTCGCCCTTCTCGCGCAGGCCATCGAGCACGTCGGCGACCATGTTGCCGATCTCGCGGAACTCGGCCGTGCCGAAGCCGCGCGTCGTGCCGGCGGGCGAGCCGACGCGGATGCCGCTGGTCTTGACCGGGGGCAGCGGGTCGTTGGGGATGCCGTTCTTGTTGCAGGTGATCCCCGCGCGCTCCAGCGCCTCGTCCGCATCGCGGCCGGTGATGCCGAGCGGGGTGAGGTCGACCAGCGCCAGATGCGTGTCGGTGCCGCCCGACACGAGGTCCGCACCGCGCTCCTTCAGCGTCGCCGCCAGCACCTTGGCGTTCTCGACCACCGCCGCGGCATAGCTCTTGAACTCGGGGCGCAGCGCCTCGCCGAACGCCACCGCCTTGGCGGCGACGACGTGCATCAGCGGCCCGCCCTGCAGCCCCGGGAACACCGCCGAGTTGATCTTCTTCGCGATCACCTCGTCATCGGTCAGCACCATCCCGCCGCGCGGGCCGCGCAGCGTCTTGTGGGTGGTGGTGGTCACGACATGCGCATGACCGAACGGCGTCGGGTGGACGCCGCCCGCGACCAGCCCGGCGAAGTGCGCCATGTCGACCATGAAGAACGCGCCGACCTTGTCGGCAATCGCGCGGAAGCGCGCGAAGTCGATGTGGCGCGGGTACGCCGAACCGCCGGCGATAATCAGCTTCGGCTGCGTCTCAACTGCTTGGCGTTCGACCGCGTCATAGTCGATCAGATGCGTGTCGGCGGTCACGCCATATTGCACCGCGTTGAACCACTTGCCGCTCATCGCCGCGCGCGCGCCGTGCGTCAGGTGCCCGCCCGCGTCGAGGCTGAGCCCCAGGATCGTGTCGCCGGGCTTGACCAGCGCCAGCATCACCGCGCCATTGGCCTGCGCGCCCGAATGCGGCTGGACGTTGACGAAACCGCAGTTGAACAACTGCTTGGCGCGATCGATCGCGAGCTGCTCCACCTCGTCCGACGGGTGGCAACCCTGATAGTAACGCTTGCCCGGATAGCCTTCGGCGTACTTGTTGGTGAACACCGAGCCCTGCGCCTCAAGCACCGCACGGCTGACGATATTCTCCGACGCGATCAGCTCGATCTGCGTCTGCTCGCGGGTCAGTTCGTGCGCGACGCCGGCGAACACCGCCGCGTCGGCGTCGGCGAGGCCGCGGGTGAAGAAACCATCCGGCTGGATGTCGGAAAGCGAGGTCGGGTTGGTGCTCATGCGGGCTCCTTGAGCATGTCGACGCGCGCGGCATGGCGCCCGCCGAGGAAATCCGTGGACAGAAAGCTGCGAAGGCAGGCGCGCGCCATCTCGGGGCCGATCAGCCGCGCGCCGAATGCGATGGCGTTGGCGTCGTTGTGCGCGCGCGCCAGTTCCGCCGACAGCGGCTCGCTGACCAAGGCGCACCGCACCGCCGGGTTGCGGTTGGCCGCGATCATGATGCCGATTCCCGATCCGCAGATCGCGACGCCGCGCTCCGCCTCGCCTGTCGCCAGCGTGTCGGCCAGGCGGCGGCCGTAATCGGGATAGTCGACGCTCGCGCTGCCGTGCGTGCCCAGGTCGATCACCTCATGCCCCTCGCTCGCCAGCCAGTCGCGCAGATCGTCCTTCAACGGAACGGCGGCATGGTCGCAGGCGATGGCGATACGCAAGGATCGACTCCCGGAATGATAGGATGGCCGCGCTCTAGCGATCCGCGCGCGCCAAAGCTACCCGGAACGCAGCGCCCTGGCTGCTGGTTGATGTACCATGACGATGCGTTTCCCGCTCCTGCTCGCCCCGCTCGCGCTCGCTGCCTGCGCGCAACCGGCGCCCGACCCTTCGCCCAGCGGCACGCCGACCGAACGCGTCGGCCCCGTCGCGGCCCCGCGCGACGAGCCGGGCGGCGGCCAGATGCGCGGCAATGCCGTCGAACCCGCCGCCACCGCCGCGCTGGAGGAACGCTATCTCGGCCGCTGGGTCGGGGTGGAGGGCATGTACCTGAACGTCACCCGTCGCGAGGCAGGCGGGGTGACGCTCGACATGCAATGGGACCTCGACCATCGTGGCACCTTCGACGGATCGGTGACCGCGGAGGGGCTGCGCTTCCTGCGCAACGGCATCGCCGAAACCGCGGTGCCGGGCAACGGCGATGCGACCGGGCTCAAATGGCTGGCGGGCAAGAAGGATTGCCTGATCGTCAGACCCGGCGAGGGCTATTGCCGACCGTAGCGCGCCCACACGTCATTCCCGCGCTGGCGATACCTGTACAAAACTTCCCCGTCTTGTACCCCGGCGAAGGCCGGGGCCCAGTCGGGAAGGCCGATCGAATGAAGCGTGACGCGCATCATCAGCGTCCTCCGACTGGGCCCCGGCCTTCGCCGGGGTGACGCTTCGGCGTTGATGGATCACACGCCAAATTCCCGCCATCGCAAGACCTTTGCGAAAGTCCGCCAGCATCTCCCAACCATTCGTCACCTCCGGACTTGTTCCGGGGTCCACCGCCACATCAAGAGCTTATGCGCTTGCGGAACCGTGGATGCCGGAACAAGTCCGGCATGACGATGGGAGTTTTCGCGGTGCTCTCGCCAGCGCGGGAACAGCGACCTCGCTACCGCGCCGCCACCGCCGCTGCCAGCGCCAGCGTCCGCCGCGCCTCCTCCAGATGCAGCCGCTCGACCATCCGCCCCTCGACGCGGATCGCGCCCTCGTCCTCGCGTCCGTCGAAGGCGGCCGCCAGCACCCGCGCCGCCGCGACCTCATCGTCTGACGGCCCGAACGCGGCGTTCGCCGCCGCGATCTGCGCCGGATGGATCAGCGTCTTGCCATCGAAGCCATACGCGCGCCCCTGCGCGCATTCCGCCGCGATCGCCGCCTGATCGTCGAGCGTGTTGATCACACCGTCGAGCGCCACCAACCCCTTCGACCGCGCCGCGAGCACGATTTGCGCCAGCGCCGGGAGCAACGGCGCGCGGTCGACGCCGACCCGGCACCGCAGCTCGCGCGCCAGATCGTTGGTGCCGGCCACCAGCGCCGTCAGTCCGCGTTCCGCTGCGACGGCGGCTATCGCGGGCAATCGCAGAACCCCCTCACAGGTCTCGATCATCGCCCAAAGCGCCGGTCCACCGCCAAGCGCCGCCCGCACATCCGCCAAGATGGCCGGGTCCTCCAGCTTGGGCAGCAGCACCGCCTCCGCCGCCGCCCCGGCAAGCGCCGCGAGATCGTCCGCGCCCCACGGCGTGTCGGGCGCATTCACCCGCACCACCAACTCGCGCGCGCCGAATCCGCCGTCACGCACCGCGGCGACCGCCGCTTCGCGCGCCGCCTTCTTCTGCGCCGGCGCGACCGCGTCCTCCAGATCGAGGATCACCACATCGCACGGCAAGGTCCGCGCCTTCTCGATCGCGTGCGCATTGGAGGCCGGCAGAAACAGCGCACTCCGCCGCGGGCGCACCGCGTCGTTCATGCCGCCACGCCACCGCCCGACAGCGGCGCGAACCGCGCGACCTGTCGACCGATCAACCGCAATTGCTCGACCACCGCCGGATCGCTCGCGCCACCCTCGTCGTCGAAGCGGGTCACCTGCGTGTTGATCGCCGCCGCGAACGGAGTCGGCCAGCCGCGCAGCGCATGGACGATCGAGCGCAGCGCCGCGATCGTCGAGCCCGTCGCCTGCCAGCCATAAGCGGTGGCGATCAGGCCGACCGGCATGTCGGCAAGGTACGGCCGCGAATCGCGCGCGGTTTCCTCCAGCAGGTCGAGCGCATTCTTCACCACGCCCGAGATGCTGCCGTGATAGCCGGGGCTGGAGATGATCACCGCCGACGCCTGCCGCACCGCCTCGACGAACGCCTGCTCCTCGGGCGTACGCGAGGTTGCGCGCGGGTCGTAGAGCGGCAGCCGCGCCATGTCGGCACCGCCGAACATCTGCGTGCGAAAGCCCTGCGCCGCCGCCTCGCCGAGCGCGATCCTCAGCGCGCGCTCGGTCGACGACACGCCGCCGATCGTTCCCCCGATCCCCACCACCAGCGGCGCCAGCGCGCCTTTCGCATCATCCTGCATTTGGCTATCCTTGGTTCACGCGGGCGAGGCTTGCGACAACTGTTATATCAGCGTAAGACACCAACAGCCATGCGCCCCGACCCCTACGACACCGGCCGCGTCCGCTACAACCACGCACGCGGCGATACGCCCGGCGCTCCGTCGGAGCCGTTGCCGTCGTTCGGCGCGTGGCACGAGGACACGCGCGACGCCGACGAGCGATATGCCCCGCCGCGCTACGACGATGGTGGCGATCCGCCCCCGCCCCGCCGCCGCATCGCCTGGGGCAAGTGGATCGTGCGCGGGCTGGCGGCATCGATCGTGTTGTTTGTCCTGGCGGTCATCTGGCTGGCGGTCACCGCGCCCTTGTCACGCTCGCTCAAGCCGCCGACCCCGCCCTCGATCACGCTGACCGCCGCCGACGGCACGCCGATCGCGCGACGCGGGGCGATCATCGGCGCGCCGGTCGACGCCAAGACGCTGCCCCCGCACGTCCGCGAGGCCTTCCTCGCGATCGAGGACCGCCGCTTCTACTCGCACTGGGGGATCGACCCGCGCGGCATCGCGCGCGCGGCGTGGGCCAACGTCGGCTCGGGCGGCGTGCGGCAGGGCGGCTCGACGATCACGCAGCAACTGGCGAAGAACGCCTTCCTCGATTCGGACCGGACCGCCGCGCGCAAGATCCGCGAGGTCATGATCGCCTTCTGGCTGGAGGCATGGCTCAGCAAGGACGAGATCCTCTCGCGCTATCTGTCGAACGTGTACTTCGGCGACAACGTCTACGGCATCACCGCCGCGTCGAAGCATTATTTCGGGCGCACCCCGCAGAAGCTGAACGTCGGACAGGCGGCGATGCTGGCGGGTCTGGTCAAGGCGCCGTCGCGGCTCGCCCCCACCGGCAACCTGAAGGGCGCACGCGCGCGACAGGCGGTGGTGGTCGGCGCGATGGTCGATGCCGGCTTCCTCACCAGGGCCGAGGCCGCGACCGTCCAGCCGCAGCGCGTGCTCGCCGCGCGCGCCGACACGCTGCCGACCGGCACCTATTTCGCCGACTGGGTGCTCCCCACCGCGCGCGAGGTCGCGGGCGATTCGGGCACCGAGGCGACCGTCAAGACCACGCTCGACCGCGGGCTGCAATCGACCGCCGAGCGCGTCGTGCGGCAGGCGAGCCTGCGCGGGCTGCAGGCGGCGGTGGTCGCGATGCGCCCCGACGGCGAGGTCGTCGCGATGGTCGGCGGCAAGGACTATAACACCAGCGCCTTCAACCGCGCGGTGCAGGCGAAGCGCCAGCCCGGCTCGACCTTCAAGCTGTTCGTCTATCTCGCCGCCCTGCGCGCCGGGCTGACCCCCGACGACGTCCGCGACGACTCGCCGGTCGAGATCGCCGGCTGGAAGCCGCGCAACGACGACGGCCGCTATCTCGGCCCGATCACGCTGCGCCGCGCCTTCGCGCGCTCCTCGAACGTCGTCGCCGCGCGGCTGACGCAGGAGGTCGGCGTGCGCAACGTCATCAGGACCGCGCGCGATCTGGGCATCACCACGCCGATCCCCAACGAGGCGACGATCGGGCTCGGCACTGCCGAAGTCTCGTTGCTCGAACTGACCGGCGCCTATGCCGCGATCGCCAACGGCCGCTATCCGGTCACCCCGCGCGGGGTCGAGGGCAACCGCAGCGCGAGCTGGTACGAGAAGATCGCCGGCCGCGACACCGAAATGCCCGGCAAGGTCCGCGACGAGATGCGCTCGCTGCTCGGCTCGTCGATCCGCGGCACCGGGCGCGACGCCAACCTGCCCGTCGATGCGTTCGGCAAGACCGGCACCAGCCAGGGCGGGCGCGACGGCTGGTTCATCGGTTTCGCGGGCAATCTCGTCGTCGGCGTGTGGGTCGGCAAGGACGACAGCTCGCCCAACCCCGGCCTGCACGGCGGCGGCATCCCGGCGCAGATCTGGCGGCAGTTCATGATGTCGGCGCTGCACATCCCGGTCGTCGTCGCGCCCGAAGCAGACGAGATGGGCGTGCCGCTCGACAATATGGGCGACGCCCTCGACCAGTTCGGTCGCGCGATCGACGGCACGCAACCGTCGATCAACGACGCGGTCGACCGGCTGCGTGAGCTGGGCATCGAATTGCCGCAACCACCCGAACCGCGCCAGCGCGTGCCCGTCGAACGCTACCCCGACGATCGCGGACCGCCCCGCGAGGACGACGGCGGCCCCGACGAGGAATATGATTACCGCTTCTAAGGTTTGACTGACGCTCTCTATATCGTCGCCCCGGACTTGATCCGGGGCCCCGCTTCGTCGTTACGATCGGAGGAGAGAGCGGAATCCCGGATCAAGTCCGGGATGGCGGGCGAGTGCATGTCACCACTCTTCCTTGACCACGCCGCGCTCACGCTTATTGTCTTACAAAAAGCGGGAGAAATGCTGTTTCGGGTCGATCGTTTCTGGCAGCCTTGCCGCTCGCCGCCCTCGCCGTTCCCGCCGCCGCGCAGGAGCGCCCGGTCACCGTCACGCTGCGGCCGGCGGTCGATCGACCGTCCACCACCTTCGAAGGCTGGGGCACCGCGCTCGCCTGGTTCGCCGACGTCACCGGCGGCTGGCCGGACACGGACCGCGCGCGGCTCGCCGATCTCTTCTACGGCGCGGACGGGCTCGGCTGGACGATCGCACGCTACAATATCGGCGGCGGCAATGCCGCGGGCACCCCGCCGTACCTGCGCCCCGGCGGCGCGGTACCGGGCTTCTGGCGACGGCCGGCGGGGGCGCAGGGGCGTGACTGGTGGCGCGCCGACGATCCGGCGATGTGGGACTGGTCGCAGGACCAGCGCCAGCGCTGGTGGCTCGACGCGATCCGCGACCGCGTGAACGCGCCGATCTTCGAGGCGTTCTCCAATTCACCGCCATGGTTCATGACCGTCTCCGGCCGCGTCTCGGGCGCCGAGAAGGCGACGGACGACAATCTGCGCCCCGGTTTCGAGAATGCCTTCGCGACCTATCTCGCGCGTAGCGTCGCCGAGTTGCAGAAACGGCACCGCATCACCTTCCGCACGCTCTCACCGGTCAACGAGCCCAACACCGATTATTGGTTCGCCGCCAACAAGCAGGAAGGCGCACATTGGAGCCCGGCGCGACAGGCCGCGATGATCGACGCGACCGATGCCGCGCTGAAGGCTGCGGGGCTGAAGACGGTCGTCGCCGCGCCCGATGAGACCAATTCGGTGCTCTTCCTCGCCGACTGGGCGGCCTACCGCGGCGCGACCCGCGCGCGGATCGGGCAGATCAACGTCCATAGCTATGGCAACATCCACCAGACCGGGGTCCGCGATGCGGCACGCGCGGCTGGCATCCGGCTGTGGATGAGCGAGAATGACGCGCCGCTCGACAAGGACCCGGAGGATTTCGCGGGCATGGCCTCGCCGCTGGCGATGGCCGAGCATATCGTGCTCGACATCAAGCGGCTGGAGCCCGCCGCCTGGGTCTTCTGGCAAGCCGTCGAGGATCTGAGCGCCCGCGACGGTGGCAAGGGATCGAACTGGGGGCTGGTCAAGGCCGATCTGCGCGCGCCCGCAACCGCCGCGCACGCGATCCACGTCACGCAGAAATATTGGGCGATGGCGCAATTCAGTCGTTACGTCCGCCCCGGTGACCGGCTGGTGCCGGTCGACGATCTCGACACGATCGGCGCGCTGTCACCGGACGGGAAGCGGCTGACGCTGGTCCATGTCAACGCCGGCATCACACCCCGCCGATTGGCGGTGCCCGCCGGCTGGACGACGCAAATGGTCGTCACCGACGCCACGCATCGCGCCGCCTGCGTCGCGGGGACGCTCGCCCCCGCGCGTGCGATCGTCACCCTCATCCTGCGCCGCGACGGCGGAAAGGACCTGCCATGCCCCGCCTGACCGGCCGCCTGCACCGTTTCGCGCCCGCGCTGCTGCTGCTCGCCACCCCGCTGACGCTCGCCGCCGACGAACCCGCGCGCTGGAACGCACCGGGCGCCGGCAATCCGCTGCTCCCCGGTTATTTCGCCGACCCCTCGATCGTCCGCGACGGCAACCGCTGGTACATTTTTGCGACCATCGATCCATGGGGCGACGACCGGCTCGGGCTGTGGACGTCTGAGAACGGCCGCGACTGGCGCTTCTCCACCCCGAACTGGCCGACCAAGGCAGCGGCGACCAGCCCGACCTCGGGCGATTCGAAGGTCTGGGCACCGTCGGTCGTCCGGGCGAAGAACGGCCGCTGGTATATGTACGTCTCAGTCGGCAGCGAGGTGTGGGTCGGCACCGCCGCGTCGCCCGCCGGCCCGTGGCGCGACGCCAACGGCGGCAAACCGCTGATCGCGCGCGACTTCGCCCCCGCCTATCACATGATCGACGCAGAGGCGTTCATTGACGACGATGGTCGCGCCTATCTCTATTGGGGATCGGGGCTGAACTGGACCAACGGCCATTGCTTCGTGGTCAGGCTCAAGCCCGACATGGTCACCTTCGACGGCACCCCGCGCGATGTCACCCCGGAGAATTACTTCGAAGGTCCGTTCATGGTGAAGGTTCGGGGTCGCTACCTGCTGACCTACAGCGACGGCAACACCACCAAGGACACCTACAAGGTCCGCTACGCGATCGGCGCGACGCCATTCGGCCCGTTCCACGAGGCTTCGAATAGTCCGCTGCTCCAGACCGACGCCGCGCGCGACGTCGTCAGCCCCGGGCACCACGCCGTGTTCCGCTCGCAGGGCAGGAGCTACATCCTCTACCACCGTCAGGCGCTGCCCTGGCCGCAATCGGGCGATACGGTACTGCGACAGGTGGCCGTCGATCCGCTCACGATCGCCGCTGACGGCACCTTCGCGCCGGTCCGTCCGACGCACGGCGGCGCGGTCGCGGGCTTCGCCGCGACGCGCGACCGCGGCCTGACGTGGACGCCGGTCGGTGGCGGTGAGGCGGTCAAGGCAGCCGACGACAATTACGCGACGCTGTGGCGCGCCCCCGCGAACGAGGCGGGCACGATCGTCGCCGATCTGGGCGCGATCCGTCAGATCGCGGGCAGCCGCCTCCGCCCGGAGTTCGCGACCCGCCGCTACCGCTACGCCCTCGACGCCTCGCGCGACGGCAAACGCTGGACGCCGCTGCTCGCGCCGGGCGAGCATCAGGGTTCCCCGGTAACGCTGCGCCACCCCGTCACAACCCGCTATCTGCGCCTGACCGTCGCGACGCCCGGCGCCGCCCTGTGGGAATGGTCGATCGATGGCGAAGCGGCGCGACGCCGCTAACCGCTCCGCCCTCGCCTCCCCCGCGAAGGCAAACCTTCCCAAAACCCGCATCCCGTTCCCCGGCGAAGGCCGGGGCCCAGTTGGGGGACGCCTGCAACTATCAGAAAAACCTTCCCAACTGGACCCCGGCCTCCGCCGGGGAACGGCTGAAAGGGCATGATCCCTCCGTCATTGCGAGCGTAGCGAAGCAATGACGTATTTTCGTTTCCGTCGCCCCGGACTTGATCCGGGGCCCCGCTTCTTCTTCTCCAGCAAAGGCAACGCCCTACTTCACCACCTGCACCAACCCCGCCGCATCCTGCCCGCTCGGCAGCTTCCCCGACGCACTCAGCCGACCCGCGGCGTCGTCCCATGTCAGCGTCGCGCTACGCCCACCCTTGGTGCGGTAATCGTTGGTCGTCCCGTCGTCGTCGTACAGCGTGAAGCTGGTGCTGCGCCCCGGATAGACGCGGATCTGCTCCAGCTTCTGGTCGGTCGCGGTGCTCGGCACCGCCGCGCCGAACGGCACGATCGACCCGGCGCGGACGAACAGCGGGATCTGGTCGATCGGTGCCGCAGCCGTGATCGTCTGCCCGCCGGTGTAGCGCCGGTTCGTCCAGTAATCGTACCAGTCCGCGCCCGCCGGCAGATACACCTTGCGCTCGGTGATCCCCTGATCGGTCACCGGCGCGACGAGGAACGCCGGTCCGAACATATATTGATCGCCGATCGTCGCCACGCTCGGGTCGTTGGGGAAGTCCATGAAAAGCGCGCGCATGAACGGCGCACCGGTCTTGTAGGTGCCGTACCCCAGCGAATAGAGATACGGCATCAGGGCGTAGCGCAGCTTCAGGAACTTCGCGAGCACCGGCTCGGCCGCCGCGCCATATTCCCATATTGCGGTCGCCGGGCGTTGCCCGTGGATACGCAACGTCGGCGTGAAGCTGTTATACGCGAACCAGCGGGCGAACAGCTCCGGATAATCAGGATAGTTCGCTCCCATCGCGGTCGCGCCGGCCGGATCGAGCAGCACCGGGCGCGGCGCGACCGGGCCGTTCGGCCACTGCCAGCCGCCGGTATCACTGCTCCAATAGGCCATGCCGCTCGCGGTGAAGCCGAGCCCGGCCGGCACTTGCCGCTTCAGCACTTCCCACGTCGACTGCACGTCCGACGACCAGAACAACGCCCCGGTCCGCTGCACGCCCAGATAGGCCGCCCGCGACAGGATCAGGTTGCGCAGGTTCGGCCGATCGCGCGCGCTGCCCTGCGCCACGCCGCCGGTGTGGACCAGCGGGAACAGGTTGTGAAACCGGTCACCGGTCCCGATCGAATAATGATAGCCGTCGGGCACGAGATCGGGTTCGGTCTCGTCGAGCCAATACCATTCGAACCCCTGCGAGCCGAGGTTGTCGCGGATCTTCTCCCAGAACCACGCGCGCGCCTCCGGGTTCGTCGAATCGATCAGCGCCCCGGCGCGGTCGGAGCGGACCGCCAGCCCGTCGACGGGCGTGCCGTCCTTATGCTGGAGCAACCACCCCTTCGCCGCCAGCATGTCGTAATAGCGCGACTCCTTCTCGAACCGCGGCCACACGCTGATGATCGAGCGCATCCCCTTGGCCTTCAGCGCGTCGTTCATTCCCTTCGGGTCGGGGAAGAAGTTCCGGTCGATGTCCAGCTGCCCCATGCGCGTCCAGTAGAACCAGTCGAGCACCATCACGTCGAGCGGATAGCCACGCCGCCGATAGCCGTCGGCGATATCGAGCAGCTCCTTCTGCGTCTCGTAACGCGCCTTGGACTGGATCAGCCCGAACGCGGCCTTGGGCGGCAGCGGGGTCGTGCCCGTCAGTTTTGCATAGCCTGCGTACAATTGGTCCGTCGTCGCGCCCGTGATGACGAAAAACGAGACCCGTTCGCCCACGTTCGACTGGAAATGGGTGGCATTGTTGAGACCAGCCGACACCGTGAGTGCCGAAGGATTGTCCCAGACGATCCCATAGCCCTTGTTCGTGACCATGAACGGCACGCACACCGTCTCGCCAGCGGGCGCATCGTAATTGTGCCGGCAATCGATCGTGCGCCCCTTAAGGTCCAGAATACCTTCCTGATTCTGCCCAAGCCCATAGAAATGCTCATCGGGCTGCACCGAGAAGCTGGCGCCGACCTTGAACGTCTGCTCACCCGTCACGGTATGCGGCGCACGCTCCCACCCCTTCATCTCGGTCAGCGCACGCCCCCCGGCATCCGCGAAGCTGATCGAAACCGGCGGCAACGACGGCGCGAAATAACGCTGCATCTGCGACGGCGCGCCCGGCCACGGCTGCGCCTTGACGGTGACGGTCATCGCGGAGGAGGCAAAAACGTCGCCACTCGCGTCACTGCGATGCTGCCAGCCGGCGAAGTCTGCGCTCGCGTTCGGCCCATCGCCCGGCGGGGCGTCGGCCAGCTTGCGCTCCAGCGCGATCGTGACACGGACGATGTTCGGCGCATAGGGTTCGACCGCGACCAGCGCGCCGTTGCGATCGACGGTGGCAAGCGGCGCAGCCACCGCCGGGGACGCGACGAGCGCAGCGGCCCCCAACAGCGCCGCGCGCCACGCCCGCCCGCTCCCGACTCGATCCGCTTGCTCGATCATCACCCACTCCCCGTTGCGTTCAGCGTTCGTAGCGCTACCATTCCTTTGCGGCAGGATGATCCGCCGCACAAGCCGACCTCGACCGAGGTGGCGGGGGAGAGGGAATGATCGGACGTACCACCATCGCCGCGGGGCTGCTGCTCGCGACCGCGAATGTCGCTGCCGCGCAGCTGCCGCGGCTGGAGAGCCGCAACGGTCGTCACGCGCTGATTGTCGATGGCGCGCCGTTCACGATCCTCGGCGGTCAGGTGAACAATTCGAGCAATTACCCGGAGGTGTTGAAGAGCGCGTGGCCGGTTCTCGATCGCATTCACGCCAATACCGTAGAGGTGCCGATCGCCTGGCAACAGGTCGAACCGCAGGAGGGGCGCTTCGACCTGTCCTTCCTCCAGCAATTGCTCGATCAGGCCCGGGCGCACGACAAGCGCGTCGTCCTCCTGTGGTTCGGAACGTGGAAGAACACGTCGCCCAGCTACACGCCCGATTGGGTGAAGCTCGACAACCGCCGCTTCCCGCGGATGAAGAAGCGCGATGGTAGCGATCACGGCGTACTCAGCCCTCACGGCGCGGCGACGCTGGCGGCGGATCGCGCGGCGTTCGTCAAGGTCATGGAATATCTGCGCGACCATGATGCGCAGCACACGGTGATCATGGTCCAGCCCGAAAACGAAACCGGCAGCTACCGCAACCCGCGCGATTACGCCCCGGCCGCGAACGCGCTGTTCGCCAAGGCCATTCCCGCGCCGCTCGCCAAGCGGGTCGGTCGCAGCGGAACGTGGTCGCAGGTCTTCGGCGCGCAGGCCGACCGCGCCTTCAACACCTGGTACGTGGCATCCTACGTCGACGCGATCGCGGCCGCGGGCAAGGCCGTCAAACCGTTGCCGATGTACGTCAATGCCGCACTCGCCGGACCGTCGAACGTCCCCGACCCGGACGGCGTGGCGAGCGGCGGACCGCAGCAGGACGTGCTCGACATCTGGAAGGCCGCCGCGCCGCATGTCGATTTCGCCGCGCCGGACATCTATGACCGCAAGAGCGCCAACGCGACGGCGTATCTCGACCAATATGCGCGACCCGACAATGCGTTGATGGTACCCGAAGTCGGCAATGCGCGCGACTTTCACCGGTACGCCTATGCCGCGCTCGGCCGCGGTGCGATCGGTTACGCACCGTTCGGCATGGACGAGAGCGGCTATTTCAACTTTCCGCTCGGCGCGCGCGACCTGAGCGAAGCGACGGTCGCGCCGCTCACGCTGACCTACGCGATGTTCGGCTCGATCATGCGCGACTGGGCGCGGATTGCCTATGAGCGCCCGACCTGGGGCGTTGCGAAGCCCGACGACGGGGCGGCGCAGTCGACCCGCATGGGCGCGTGGACGATCAAGGCGTCGTGGGGCGAGTGGCAATTCGGGATGCGCGATTGGACGTGGCTCAAGGCAGATCCCGCGCCGTGGGCAAATGAGCCGGTCGGCGGGATGGCGGTGGCGCAGCTCTCCGCCGACGAATTCCTGATCGTCGGGGATCATGTCCGCGTTCAGATCGAGGCGAACGACAAGGCGCCCGGGGCGATGATGCTGCGGGTGGAAGAGGGCGGCTTCGACAAGGGTCGCTGGGTGACGTCGCGGGTGTGGAACGGCGACCAGACGGATTACGGGATCAACCTGACGGACCGCCCGCAGGTACTCAAGGTGACGATGGGTCATTACCGCTGAGGCGGCTGTGGGGAAGGCTGAGCGTGGAGCCTCCCCCCATTTTACGGCCGGAGCGGGTGGCGGGGGATCGAGCTGCGGCTATCCCTCCGAACGCCGTTAGCCCCGTCTCTGTCGAGACGCGGCTGTTGGTGTGTGTTGGTTGCGGGGACAGGATTTGAACCTGTGACCTTCAGGTTATGAGCCTGACGAGCTACCGGGCTGCTCCACCCCGCGCCGAGGTGTTGAGGGTTTGTGGATGGGTTCTTTGTGTGTGCGAGCTGCAATGCCTGGCGGCGACCTACTCTTCCATCGCTTGAGCGATAGTACCATTGGCGCAGAGGGGTTTCACGTCCGAGTTCGGGATGGGATCGGGTGGTTCACCGACGCTATGGCCACCAGGCAATGGAGCCTGCACATGTGTCCTGCCCGGCTTTGTGGCCGGGAGGATCTGGTTCAAATCGATGCACTTTCATGTCTGGTTGAGGTGTCATCACCTGCGTTCCAACGCTGTTGTTGGGGGTGTGTGCTCTCAAGCGCGAATAGGACGATTAGTATCGGTTAGCTTCACGCGTTACCGCGCTTCCACATCCGATCTATCAAGGTCGTGGTCTTCGACCGTCCTGAGAAATCTTATCTCGAGGGAGGCTTCCCGCTTAGATGCTTTCAGCGGTTATCCCGTCCGTACATAGCTACCCTGCTGCGCCGTTGGCACGACGACAGGTACACCAGAGGTACGTTCAACCCGGTCCTCTCGTACTAGGGTCAACTCCTCTCAAATTTCGACGCCCACGGCAGATAGGGACCAAACTGTCTCGCGACGTTCTGAACCCAGCTCACGTACCACTTTAATTGGCGAACAGCCAAACCCTTGGGACCTGCTCCAGCCCCAGGATGTGATGAGCCGACATCGAGGTGCCAAACAACCCCGTCGATATGAGCTCTTGGGGGTTATCAGCCTGTTATCCCCGGCGTACCTTTTATCCGTTGAGCGATGGCCCTTCCACGAGGGACCACCGGATCACTATGACCGACTTTCGTCTCTGCTCGACTTGTCAGTCTCGCAGTCAGGCGGGCTTATGCCATTGCACTCTAACAGCCGGTTTCCAACCGGCCTGAGCCCACCTTCGCGCGCCTCCGTTACTCTTTAGGAGGCGACCGCCCCAGTCAAACTACCCGCCACAGAGGGTCCCTGTACCGGTTTCACGGTACGAGGTTAGACAGTAGACAACAACAGGGTGGTATTTCACCTATGGCTCCACACCGGCTGGCGCCAATGCTTCAAAGCCTCCCACCTATGCTACACAGTTCTTGTCCACTGCCACTCTGAAGCTGCAGTAAAGGTGCACGGGGTCTTTCCGTCTAACCGCGGGTACTCCGCATCTTCACGGAGAATTCAATTTCGCTGAGCATGTCCTGGAGACAGTGGGGAAGTCGTTACGCCATTCGTGCAGGTCGGAACTTACCCGACAAGGAATTTCGCTACCTTAGGACCGTTATAGTTACGGCCGCCGTTTACCTGGGCTTCATTTCAGAGCTTGCACCCCTCCACTTAACCTTCAGGCACCGGGCAGGCGTCAGGCCCTATACGTCGTCTTGAAGCCGACTTAGCAGAGCCCTGTGTTTTTGCTAAACAGTCGCTACCCCCTGGCCTGTGCCCCCCATGAGAGCTTGCGCTGACATGGGGCCTCCTTCTTCCGAAGGTACGGAGGCAATTTGCCGAGTTCCTTCAGGACACTTCTCTCAAGCGCCTTGGTATACTCTACCAGACCACCTGTGTCGGTTTCGGGTACGGTCTATACGGTGGGGCTATTTCCCGGGACAGCTTCGAAGCCAGCTCAATCCGTTAAGAGCTGACAACACACGCCATCCGTCACACACCACCAGGCTGCGGAATATTAACCGCATTCCCATCGACTACCCCCTTCGGGCTCGTCTTAGGGGCCGGCTCACCCTGCGCGGATTAGCCTTGCGCAGGAACCCTTGGTCTTTCGGCGAGAGGGCATCTCACCCTCTTTATCGCTACTCATGTCTGCATTCGCACTTCCGATACCTCCACGACCCATTACCAGATCGCTTCGCAGGCTTACGGAACGCTCCGCTACCGCGTGGATAAATCCACACCCTAAGCTTCGGTGCACGTCTTGAGCCCCGTTACATCTTCGCCGCAGGAACCCTTAGCTAGACCAGTGAGCTGTTACGCTTTCTTTAAAGGATGGCTGCTTCTAAGCCAACCTCCTGGTTGTTTTGGGATTCCCACATGCTTTCCCACTTAGACGTGACTTGGGGACCTTAGCTGTAGGTCAGGGCTGTTTCCCTTTTGACGACGGACCTTAGCACCCGCCGTCTGTCTCCCGGATATCACTCCTAGGTATTCGGAGTTTGGTTAGAGTTGGTAGATCTCGCGACCCCCGCATCCATCCAGTGCTCTACCCCCTAGGGTGTCCATCCGAGGCACTACCTCAATAGTTTTCGCGGAGAACCAGCTATTTCCCGGCTTGATTGGCCTTTCACCCCTAAGCACAACTCATCCGGTAACTTTTCAACGTTAATCGGTTCGGACCTCCAGTGTGTGTTACCACACCTTCATCCTGGTCATGCATAGATCGCCGGGTTTCGGGTCTAATACTTCAAACTATGTCGCCCTATTCAGACTCGCTTTCGCTGCGCCTACACCTATCGGCTTAAGCTCGCTTGAAACATTAAGTCACAGACCCATTATGCAAGAGGTACGCTGTCAGGCCTCAAGGACCCTCCAACTGCTTGTAGGCAATCCGTTTCAGGTACTGTTTCACTCCCCTCATCGGGGTGCTTTTCACCTTTCCCTCACGGTACTAGTTCGCTATCGGTCGCATACGAGTATTTAGGCTTGGAGGGTGGTCCCCCCATGTTCAGACAGGATTACACGTGTCCCGCCCTACTCGAGTCCATTCACATCAGTTTCGCATACGGGGCTGTCACCCGCTACGGCCACACTTTCCAGAGTGTTCTGCTACTTGAATGAATGGCACTGGCCTGGTCCGCGTTCGCTCGCCACTACTAACGGAATCTCGGTTGATGTCTTTTCCTCCAGGTACTGAGATGTTTCAGTTCCCCGGGTTCGCTTCTCGAAACCTATGTATTCAGTAACGAGATACTC
>NZ_JAQIJA010000005.1:192500-970000 GCF_036946485.1 Sphingomonas phyllosphaerae | reverse complement strand
TGGCGAGGCGTCGACGCCCTTCCCGGTCGCGCCCGGCCATTGATCGAGCGCGGCGAGCAGCAAGGTGCCGGGGCCGGTGCCGAGATCGAGGATGCGGCGCGGTCCGTCGGTGCCCGCGAAATGATCGACCGCAGCCTCGATCAGCGTCTCGCTGTCGGCGCGCGGGATGAGGACGCCGGGACCGACCTGAAGGTCGATCGTCCAGAAGGCGCGGGTGCCGGTGAGATAGGCGACCGGTTCGTGGCGCGCGCGGCGTTCGACGAGTTCGGCGAAGGCGGGGGGGAGGTCGTGGTCTTCGAGCGTGAGCAGCAGGCGGCTGCGGTCGATGCCGAGCGCGTGGGCGAGCAACAGCTCGGCGTCGAGCCGCGCCGTCGGCGAGAAGGCGAAGCGCGCGGCGGCGTCGCGGAGGGCGTCGCGGGCGGTGGTCATGCGGTGGTGACCGGCGCGAATGTTGCGAATGTTGAGACGCTGGCGGGGTTTCTCAACGTTCGGGTTTTGCGGCAGGGAGTGGTTTGGATCCGGCGATCTTTTCTATGATTTACTGAGATAACAACATCTTCCGTCACCCCGGCCTTGAGCCGGGGTCCCGCTTTCACTTCGGTCGACAAGAAGCGGGACCCCGGCTCAAGGCCGGGGTGACGATGGTGTGGTTTGGGGTGGAGTTCGCCTCGCACGCGCGCGAATGTTGTGAATGTTGAGACGGTGGCGCGGTGTCTCAACATCTGCCGCCCGCCCGTCATTGCGAGCGCAGCGACGCAATCCAGGGCGTCCGGGTGGCAACCCTGGATTGCTTCGCTGCGCTCGCAATGACGATGGGGCATGGGCGGGACCAGTCTGGTGAAGATGGCGGAGAATAGCTTGAGATCGCAGGTGTAGGACAGCGCCGCGGCAAAGCCGCGTCGTCGGTCGGGGCGCTGCCCCGCCGGCCGCGCTGGGCTGAGTCCCGTCGCCAGGTGCGACGGGCCAGCCTGCGCTGCGCCGCGGCGAAGCCGCGTCGTCGGTCGGGTGGCTGAAGCCACCCGCCGGCCGGGCTTGCGCGAGTCTTGCCGCGGCACGCGGCAAGCCGCGCTACGCCTCCAGCGTCGCCAGCCGCTCCGCCTCATCCTCTGAAATCAACGCCCCGATCAGCTCATCCATCTCGCCCGCCAGAATCTCCGGCAAACGGTGAAGCGTCAGGTTGATGCGGTGGTCGGTGACGCGCCCTTGCGGGAAATTGTAGGTGCGGATCCGCTCCGACCGATCGCCCGAGCCGACCATCGCCTTGCGCGTCCCCGAGCGTTCCGCGGCGAGCCGCTCGCGCTCCGCCTCGTAGAGCCGAGTACGCAACACCTTGAGCGCCTTGGCCTTGTTCTTGTGCTGCGACTTTTCATCCTGCTGGATCACCACCAGCCCGGTCGGCAAGTGGGTGATCCGCACCGCCGAGTCGGTGGTGTTCACCGACTGCCCGCCCGGCCCCGACGAGCGATAGACGTCGATGCGCAAATCCTTGGCCTCGTCGATCTGGACGTCGACGTCCTCGGCCTCGGGCAGGACCGCGACGGTCGCCGCCGAGGTGTGGATGCGCCCGCCGCTCTCGGTGGCGGGGACGCGCTGGACGCGGTGGACGCCGCTTTCGAACTTCAGTTTCGCGAACACGCCCGAGCCGGTGACGCTGGCGACGACTTCCTTGTAGCCGCCGGCATCGCTGTCCGAGGCGGAGATCAGCTCGACGCGCCAGCCCTGCCCCTCGGCATAGCGCTGGTACATGCGGAACAGGTCGCCCGCGAACAGCGCCGCCTCGTCACCGCCGGTGCCGGCGCGGACCTCGAGCATCGCCGAACGCTGGTCGGCGGCATCGCGCGGCAGCAACGCGAGCGCGAGCTTGCGGTCGGCGGCGTCGAGCGCGGCGCGGTTGTCGCGCAATTCCTCCTCGGCCATCGCGCGCAGCTCGGCATCGGCGTCGCCGGCCATGAAGGCGAGGCTTTCGGCCTCCTGTCGGAGCCGGCGCACCTCGCTGGCGGCCTGCGCGACGGGTTCCAGCTCGGCATATTCCTTCGACACCGCGACGAAGCGGTCACCGTCGAGGTTGCCGGTCGCCATCTGCGCGGCAAGCTCGTCACGGCGCGCCTCGATCTGGCGGATGCGGTCGATCGAGATGCTGGTCATGCGCGCGCCCCGATCGTCACCCCGGCCTCGAGCCGGGGTCCCGCTTCTGCCGCGGCGTTGAAAAGGCAGCGGGGCCCCGGCTCAAGGCCGGGGCGACGGTAGGGAGGCAGGGTCACGCGAGGATCTCGGCGACGCGCGACGTGTCGCCGCGCAGCACGCGGCCGCGGGTGGTGACCGTGTCGCCGTCCATCGCAAAGGTCAGCGTCTCGGCCGGATCGAGCTTGAGCGCCTTGTCGTAACGCTTCTTGGGCGAGCCGGTCGCGACCAGTTCCGCCGCCACGCCAGCGCGACGCAGCTTCGCGAGCGTCGCGACGGCCGCGGTGTGCGCGGCGTCGTTCTCGACGACCAGCACCACCTCGGGCCGCGCCGCCGCCGGCTCCTCCAGCAGCATCGCCAGCCGCTCGACCCCCGCCGCCCAGCCGACGCCCGCGGTCGCCGGGCCGCCGAGGCTCTCGACCAGCCCGTCATAGCGACCGCCGGCCAGCACGGTGCCCTGCGCGCCGAGCCGGTCGGTGACGAACTCGAACGCGGTGTGGCGGTAGTAATCGAGCCCGCGCACCAGCCGCTCGTTGCGGGTCCAGCGCACCTCGGCCGCGTCGAGGCCCTTCTGCACGCTCTCGAAGAACGCACCGGCCTCGACGCTCATGTACGCGTCGATCCCCGGCGCGGCGTCGGCGATCGGGCGGTCGCGCGGGTCCTTGCTGTCGAGGATGCGCAGCGGGTTCTTGTCGAGCCGCGTCAGGCTGTCCTCGCTCAGGTCGCCGCGATGCGCCTCGAAATGTGCGACCAGGGCATCGCGCCACGCATCGCGGGTCGCGGCGTCGCCGAGCGTGTTGAGTTGCAGCGTCACGCCCTCGGCGACACCCAGTTCGTGGAGCAACTGGTCGGCGAGCGTCAGCAGCTCGACATCCGCCGCCGGCTCGGGCGCACCGAGCACCTCGGCGTCGATCTGGTGGAACTGGCGATAGCGGCCCTTCTGCGGGCGCTCGTAGCGGAACACCGCGCCGCTGGTGACCAGCTTGAGTGGCGCGAACTGTTGCCAGCCGTTGGTGATGTACGCGCGCGCGATCCCGGCGGTGAACTCGGGGCGCAGCGTCAGCAGGTCGTCGCCCTTGTCGGGGAAGGTGTACATCTCCTTCGAGACGACGTCGGTGGTCTCGCCGATCGAGCGCGCGAAGACCTGCGTGTCCTCGAACACCGGCACCTCGACGCGTTCGAAGCAATAGAGCCGGCGGACGCGGTCGAAGGTGTCGAGCACGTGCGCGAAGCGGCGCTGCTCGTCACGGAAGATGTCCTGCGTGCCGCGCACGCGCTGCGGGGTGGGAATACGGGCCATAAGAAGGTGCGCATCTAGTCGCGGACGCCGCCGCGCGCTAGCGGCTGTTCGCATGGACGATCGGGCGCGCTGGTGGGGACTGGGACGGCGAATCGCACCGCCGCGCTTCGTGCTGTTCGTGGTGGTGCTGGTCGTCGCGGTTGCGGCGCTGTGGCCGCCGCTCGGGCGCGGGCGCGCGGCGATGGCGGGGTTCGATATCGCCGCGATCGTCTTCCTGCTGAGCATGGTCCGGCTGCCGCGCCACGACAGCCCGGCGCAGATGCGCGTCGTCGCGCAGGCCAATGACGCCAATCGCACGCTGCTGCTGGCGATCACCGCGGCGGTGATGCTGGTGATCCTGACCGCGGTGCACGAGGAATTGCAGGGGCGGCAGAGCGATCCGACGCGGTTGCTGGTGATCGTCACGCTGGCGCTGGCGTGGCTGTTCTCGAACATGGTCTATGCGCTGCACTACGCTCATCTGTTCTATATGCCGGGTGACGACGGGAAAGATGCCGGCGGGATCGACTTTCCGGGGACCGACACGCCCGATTACTGGGACTTCGTCTATTTCAGCTACACGCTGGGGATGACCTTCCAGACCTCCGACGTGACGATCCGCGCAGGCGCGGTGCGGCGCGCGGTGTTGGGGCAGTGCCTCGCCGGGTTCGTGTTCAACCTCGGGGTGATCGCGTTCAGCATCAACGTGTTGGGCGCCAACTGACGGCGGGGGGCTGGACGCGGGCGACGCGGGCTGATTAACCGGGTCAGTCACGCTGTCCTTTGGGAGCCCCGATGATCGCCCGTTTCGCGTCCGCCGCCCTTCTCGCCTCCGTCGCCCTCACCCCGCTCGCCGCGCAGGTCCCCGCCGGCAACAGCGCACCGCAGCCGGTGCCGTTCACCGACACCATCCCGGCCGCGCGCGACGTGCGCTTCCCCGGGACGATCAAGCTGAACGTCGACGCCAGCGATCCGTCGCAGGGAATCTTCCGCGTGACCGAGACGATCCCGGTGCCGCAGGCCGGGCATATGGTGCTGCTGTTCCCGAAGTGGCTGCCCGGCGCGCATAGCCCGCGCGGCGAGATCGAGAAGCTGGCCGGCCTGATCATCACCGCCAACGGCAAGCGCGTGGAATGGACGCGCGATCCGGTCGACGTCTACGCCTTCCATATCGACGTGCCGGCGGGCACGAAGACGGTCGAGGCGCGGTTCCAGTTCATCTCGGCGACGCAGACCAACCAGGGTCGGATCGTGATGACCCCGACGATGATCTCGCTCCAGCCCAATTCGGTGAGCCTCTACCCGGCCGGCTGGTTCACGCGGCAGATCCCGATCCAGATGACGGTGAAGTACCCGGACGGCTGGACCGCGGCGGGCGCGGTGCCAGCGAAGAAGACGGGGTCGACCTACACATACGACACCACCAATTACGAGGTGCTGGTCGATTCGCCGGTGCTGGCGGGCAAGTATGGCAAGGTCTGGCCGCTCTCTCCCCGCGTCAACCTGAACGTCTTCGCCGACGACCCCGCCGAGCTGGTCGCCACCCCCGAGCAGATCGCCGGGCACCAGCGGCTGGTCGAGCAGGCGGTGAAGACCTTCGGCGCGCAGCATTACGACAAATACGAATTCCTGCTGTCGATCACCGACAAATTGGGCGGGATCGGGCTGGAGCATCACCGTTCGAGCGAGAATGGCGTGACGCCGGGCTATTTCACCAAGTGGAACGACGGCCCCGGCCGCCGCAACCTGCTGCCGCACGAGTTCACGCACAGCTGGGACGGCAAGTTCCGGCGCGGCGCGGACCTGTGGACCCCCGACTTCCGCACGCCGATGCGCGATTCGCTGCTGTGGGTCTATGAAGGGCAGACGCAATTCTGGGGCTATGTGCTCCAGGCGCGCTCCGGCCTGGTCAGCAAGCAGGACACGCTCGACCAATATGCCGCGATCATGGCGCTCTACGACAGCCAGCCCGCGCGGCAATGGCGCGCGCTGATCGACACCACCAACGATCCGATCATCTCGCAGCGCCGGCCGAAGGGCTGGACGAGCTGGCAGCGCAGCGAGGATTATTACAACGAAGGGCTGCTCGTCTGGATGGACGTCGACTCGCTGCTGCGCGAGAAATCGGGCGGCGCGAAGTCGATCGACGATTTCGCCCGCGCATTCTTCGGCATCCGCGACGGCGACTGGGGCGAGGTCACCTATACGTTCGAGGATGTCGCCAGGACGTTGAACGGGATCGTGCCGTGGGACTGGGCGGGCTATCTGCGCCGCCGGCTGACCGAACATGCCAGCGGCGCGCCGATCGACGGCTTTGCGCGCAATGGCTATCAATTGTCCTATAGCGAGACGCCGACGTCGTCGTTCAAGGCCGCCGAAGCCGCGTCCAAGTCCACCAACCTCACCTATTCGGGCGGGATGGTGCTCGACTCTTCGGGCACGCTGACCGGCGTGACGTGGGACAGCCCCGCGTTCAAGGCCGGTTTCACGGTGGGCGACCAGATCGTCGCGATCGACGGCGAGGCGTATAGCGCCGACAAACTGAAGGCCGCGATCACCGCCGCAAAGGGCACGAAGGCCGCTATCCCCTTGACGGTCAAGCAAGGTGATCGCTTCCGCAGTGCAGCACTCGACTATCATAATGGCTTGCGTTACCCGCGCCTTCAGAAGATCGGCGCCGGGGAAACCGGTCTCGATCGTCTTCTTGCGCCCCGCTGATCCGGGGCGTTCGCACCTCAAGAGGGGAAGAGAATGCGTATCGACCTGATCCCGGTGGGCAAGAGCCCGCCTGACGACCTGAACGTGGTGATCGAGGTGCCGACCGGCGGCGAGCCGGTGAAATATGAGTTCGACAAGGCGTCGGGCGCATTGTTCGTCGACCGCATCCTGCACACGCCGATGCGCTATCCCGCCAACTATGGCTTCGTGCCGCACACGCTGTCGCCCGACGGCGATCCGCTCGACGCACTGGTCGTCGCGCGCTCGCCGTTCATCCCGGGCTGCGTCGTCCGCGCGCGCCCGATCGCGGTGCTGAACCTTGAGGACGAGGCCGGCGGCGACGAGAAGCTGGTCTGCGTGCCGGTCGACTCGACCTTCCCTTATTACGCGAACGTCGGCGAGAAGGACGACCTGCCCGAGATCGTCTTCGCGCAGATCGAGCACTTCTTCACCCACTACAAGGATCTGGAGAAGAAGAAGTGGGTGCGCATCGGCACCTGGGGCGACCGCGAGGAAGCGCGCCGGATCGTGATGGAAGCGATCGACCGCTACGAGGCCGCCAAGGCCGAGGGCGTCGAGCCGCACGACCATGACGTGCCGGGTCGCGAATAACACCTGAACGGGGGCGACCGGCGGCCATTTGTCGTTTTGATCGCCTCCTCGTCGCCCCGGACTTGATCCGGGGCCCCGCTTCTTCTCGGGTGGTGAGAGAAGAAGCGGGATCCCGGATCAAGTCCGGGATGACGAGCTTGGGTGGTGAGTATCCGCGTTAGAGCGTGATGACGTGAGGTGGAACGTATCGTTCGTCATTGCGAGCGTAGCGAAGCAATCCAGGGCCGGACCAAGACGCCCTGGATTGCTTCGCTACGCTCGCAATGACGGACCAAGTTGACGTCAATCCACTTCGATTGTCACACGACCTGCCACGCCTCCCTCATTCCTGATCGGCGACCGTCAGGTCATCGGGATTGTCGTCCGGCTCGCCTGCGGGCAGCTCGTCCGGGGCGTCGGTGCCATCGGGGTCGCGCTGCTCTTCGCTCAGTGCGGGGTGGCTGCGGGGTTCGGTCATCGCGTTCCTCCTCCTGATCGCCGCACCAACGCACGGCCCCCGGTGAAGGTCGCACCGATCAACGCTGCGTCATCGCCTTCTTCAGCTTGGCATGCGCCGCGCTCTTGATCTGGCAGACGCGCGCCGCACCGATCCCGAGCACCTGACCGATCTCTTCGAGGTTCAGCTCCTCGACGTGATAGAGCTGGATCACGAGCTGCTCGCGCTCCGGCAACGCCGAGATCGCGGCGATCAGCCGGTCGCGGGTCTGCGTTTCGGAGAGCTGCTCGAAGGCATCGGGCTCGTTGCTGGCGAACCACGGCTGGTCGTCGGCATAGACCTCGTCGATCGACTCATATTTGATCGCCTCGGCGGCGGCATAGTCGGTGCGCAGTTTCTCCGGCGTCACCTCCAGCCGCGTCGCCAGCTCGCGCTCGGTCGGCGCCCGGCCATATTCATGGCTCAGCTGATTGACCGCGCGCGCATATTCACGCTTCCGCCGGATCGCGCCGCGCGTCATCGCGGCGTGACGACGCAACTCGTCGATCATCGCGCCGCGCAGGCGGGTGACCAGATATTGCTTGAGCGTCACCTGCCCGCGATCCTCGAACGCAGCGACCGCCTCGACCAGCGCGACCAGTCCGACCTGCACGAGATCCTCGACCTCGATCGCGGTCGAGACACTGCCATGGACGTGCCACGCCAGCCGGCGGACGAGCGGCAGATGCTCGCGCACCAACGCATTCTCGTCGCGCGCGCGCGGCCGCGGCTTGTAGGTGAGCGGCGCGCCGTCGATCGGCGACGTGACGGGCTGGGCGGCGGTGAACGCCTGCGGCATCGGTTCGGCGCTCATGCCGCCAGCGCCTGCTGCTGCGGCTGGTTGCCGATAATCGCGACGACCTCGACGGCCTTGTCCTCGGGGACTTCGAAGAAGCTCATGACGGGCGTATCCGGTAGAACGGTGCGGACGAGTTTGCGGATCGCGACGCGGATCGCGGGCTGGACGACCAGCGCGAACGGCTTCGCTTCCGCGATGAGCGGCTGGGCCGCGGCTTGCAGCGCGTCGACGATGCGACGGCCGAGTTCGGGTTCGATGACGTGGCGGCCGGGATCCTGCCGCGCGGCCTGGCCGAGCAATTGCTCCAGCCCGCCCTCCAGCGTCATCACGCGCAGCGGCTCGCGCACGCCGGCCAGCTTGGCGATGATCAGCGAGCCCAGTTCGGGGCGGATCAGCTCGATGATCTCGACCGGGTCGGCGCTGCGCTGCGCGGCGATCGAGATCGCGGCGGCGATGCGGCGGAATTCGCGGAGCTGGATGCCTTCCGACAACAGCCCCTTCAGCACCGTCGCCAGCGAGGTGAGCGGCAGCGGCGCCAGCGCGGCGACCAGTTGCGGCGCACGCTCCTTCAGCTCGTCGAGCAGCGACTGGACCTCATCCGCGCCCAGCAGGTCGCCGGCGTTCGCGCCCAGCGCATGGTTGAGGTGCGTGGCGATCACGGTGCCCGAATCGACGACCAGATAGCCCTGGCCGGTCGCGACATCGGCGTCGCCGGTCGCGATCCATGTCGCGTCGAGCCCGAAGGTCGGGTCCTTGGCCTTCTTGCCGATCAGCTCGCCGAAGCCCTGACCGGTGTCGAGCGCCAGCATCTCGTCGGGCGAGACCTGATCCTCGCCGACGCACACCCCGCCCAGCATGACGCGATAGGTATAGGGCGCGAGGTTGATGTCGTCGCGGACGCGGACCTGCGGCACCACGAAGCCGAGTTCCTTCGACAGCTGGCGGCGCACGCCGGTGATGCGGCCCATCAGCGGAGCGCCTCGACGCTCGTCGACCAGCGGGACCAGCCCGTAGCCGATGTCGAGATTGACCAGCATCGTTTCCGACACTTCGTCCCAGCCGATCTTGGAGGGATCGGGCGCCTCGACCGGCGGCGGCGTCTCGACGATCGCGGGGCGTTTGGCGATCTGGTGCAGCTTCCACGCGGCGAACCCGGCGGCACCGGCGAGCGGCAGGATGACGAAATGCGGCATCCCCGGCAGCACGCCGAGCAGCGTCAGGATCACGGCGACCGGCGTCCAGGTCCGCGCCGAGCCGAACTGGCTGCCGATCTGGCCGGCGAGATCCTTCTCGGACTTCACGCGGGTGACGATCGCGGCGGCGGCGATGGAGAGCAGCAGCGCCGGCACCTGCGCGACCAAAGCGTCGCCGATCGCGAGCATCGTATAGGTCTGCGCGGCCTTGGCGATCGTCAGCGAGTGGCTGACCGGGCCGAGGATCAGCCCGCCGACGATGTTCGCGGCAAGGATCAGCAGGCCGGCGACCGCGTCGCCCTTCACGAACTTCGACGAACCGTCCATCGAGCCGTAGAATTCGGCCTCGGTGGCGACGTCGACGCGGCGCTTCTTGGCCTCGTCGGGGGTGATGAGGCCGGCGTTGAGATCGGCGTCGATCGCCATCTGCTTGCCGGGCAGCGCGTCGAGCGTGAAGCGCGCCGACACTTCGGAGACGCGGCCTGCGCCCTTGGTGACGACGATCAGGTTGATGATGACGATGATCGCGAACACGAACAGGCCGACGACATAGTCGCCGCCGATCACGAACGATCCGAACGCCTCGATGACATGCCCCGCCGCCGCCGAGCCGGTGTGGCCGTGAACGAGCACGATGCGCGTCGACGCGACGTTCAGCCCGAGCCGGAACAGCGTCGCGAACAGCAGCACGGTCGGGAAGGACGAGAAGTCGAGCGGCTTCTCGGCATTCAGCGCGACCATCAGCACCGCGAGGCTGATCGTGATGTTCATGATGAAGAACACGTCGAGCATGAAGGCCGGGATCGGCACGACCATGAGGACGACGAGCAGCAGGATCGCGGCGGGCAGCGCACCCTGACGCATGTGGGCGAGGATCTTCATCGTTTAGCGCCCCAGCCCGGCGAGCATCATATAGGCGAGCCGCGCATTGTCGGGCGACGGGCGC
Source organism: Sphingomonas phyllosphaerae (assembly GCF_036946485.1). Taxonomy (GTDB): domain Bacteria; phylum Pseudomonadota; class Alphaproteobacteria; order Sphingomonadales; family Sphingomonadaceae; genus Sphingomonas; species Sphingomonas phyllosphaerae_E. The sequence goes on along the minus strand of NZ_JAQIJA010000005.1, from coordinate 959,797 downwards.
AGCAGGCTGGCGCCCGTGTTGCGCTGCCCGAGTGCCGATTTCGCCCAGTCGAGCGCGTCGGTCGCGCTCTGTCCGGTGCCGGTGACGACGGTGGCGTCCTCGCCCATGGCGAGCGCCTGCGCGGCGAACTGCCACTGGTTGTTGGCCTTGGCGGTCGCGGCGGCATCGCCACCGTCGCCCAGCTTGTCGGCGAAGCGCTTGTACACCTCCGACAGCGAACGCGCCGAACCGTCACGCTCGAAGAACACGCTGCGATTGGCGCGCGCCGCGGTCGGGAACACCGCCGCGGCGCTGCGATCGGGATTGCTCTGCATCGCCGACAGGAAGGTGCGCGCACCGCCGATGCCGAGGAAGTGCGCCATATACAGATCGGTGCCGGTCGCCTCGCGACCCGTCACCGCCTCGATCGCGGCCTTGTTGTCGCTGGCATGCTCGGCGGCCATCAGCGCGGAGACTTCGGGGTTGTTGCGCAAGCCCAGGATCGCCTGACGATTGCCGCCCGACACGGTGTAGCGCCCGCCCGACTTCTGGATGCTGTCGGCGGCCCAGCCGAGACCATGCTCGGCGCCATGCTGTTTGACGACCGCGAGCCAGCTCTGATCGAGGAACTGGTACAGCCCGGTCGCCGACGAGGTGCCCGAGCGCGCATTGGCGTTCAGCCCGCTCTCCAGCCGCGCCTGACCCATCAGATAATCGAAGTCGACGCCGGTGCGCTGCGCGGCGCGCTGGATCGCGGACGTGACGCGCTGGGTGGCAGAAGTGATCGCGGAAACGCTCATGCCCGGCATTTCTGCAAGGGGCGTGCCAAAAGGGTGAGGCCGGCAAAACACCGTCGCCCCTGCGCAGGCAGGGGCCCATGTCTGCATCGTCCGGGCGAGCGACCTGACACAAACGCGTTGCAGCCTGTGTCGGCGTTGCGCGCGACGCGACAGCCATAGGCCCCTGCCTTCGCAGGGGCGACGGGCCTCGCCCGGTGGAATCGAAACGCCCCGGGGGTGGGCCGGGGCGTCGTCGTGTCAGCGGTGATTCCGTGGGTCAGGCGTAGGCGGCGGCGCTGCGGCCGTAGGAGCTGCCGCCCTGACCGGAAAGAAGTTGCAGGCGGCGGCGAACATTTGCCGCCATCAGGTTCACGTAGATGCGGCAGGTATCGTTGAGGCGGTCGGCCTCCTCGACCAGCCCGCGCAGTTCCGGCGTGGCGGGGCCATCGCCGAGCTGCTGCAATTCCTCGATCGCGCGCAGCTTGTTCGCGGTGGCGCGCTCCAGCGCGTTCATGTCGTTGCTCTTCAGCGCCGCGATCTCTGCGTGGAGCAGGTCGATCACGCGGACCAGCGCGTCACGCCGCGTCATTGCGGGACACCCAGTCGTAGCGCAGCGCGATGAACTGATCGGCGATCGTCGACGGCGACAACGGGAAGGTCCCGTTGGCGAGCGCGGTCTTGATCTGCTGCACGCGGTCGGCGTTGACCGGCGGCTCGGCCGCCATCGCGCTGGCCAGCGCGCCCGGCGCCTGCGTCGCGTCCGTGCCCGTCTGCTTCGTGACCGGCGCCGCCTCGGCGACCGGCGCGGCCTTTGCGGTCCGCTGGACGGCGGAGACGGGGGAAACCCCCGCCCTCACCGTCGCTGATCCTACTGATTCCACCATGTCCACACCCGTGGGTTTCCGCTGACACCGGCAGAAACGACCGTTGGGGCGGCGGCTTTAGCACTTTTTTATTCCGGCCAGCCGGGCAGCGTCGCGCGGCCCGCGTCGACCGCCACCGCCTGCACCGGACGCGCGGCATCGTTGACGCGCACCATCACGCGTCCGCCAGGCGCGGCATCGGCCATCGCCACGCCCTCACGCGTGATCGAGAAGCCGTCCGAGCCGGCCTCGATCGTCACGGTGTCGCCACGCCGGATCACCGGCTCGGCGCGCGGTGCCGGTGCGACGGCGCCGGTGCGGACGACTGCCGGCGCGGCGCTGGCGGCGCGCGGTGGCGCGATGACAGGCACGAAGATTCGCCACGCGGGGTCGGCGCAGGCGACCACCACCGCATCATGCGCGTCGGTGCGCCACGACAGCGCGACCATCCCGCAGGTGGCGAGCCGCAGCCGCGCATCGACCGGCGCGCGCGCGCCGCCCTCGCTGCCGATCGGGCGCGTGGTGAAGGCGGCGACCGCGCGGTCGATCGCGGCGGTATCCTGGAAGGCGAGCGAGGCGGCGGCGAGCAGCGCGATCATCTGGGGGTTCCTTGCGAATTGGCCTCGCCGGCGAAGGCGAGCGTGACGGCCACCGCGCGGGGACCGTGCGCGGGCGTCGTGGAAAGCAGCAGCCGCGCATCCGGCACCCCGCCCGCCGCCAAGGCGGCGGCGACCGCGCGGGCGCGATCGGCGGCGAGCACCGTCGCGCTGCGCGAGGCGGGATCGACGTCGGCGGCACTGCCGTCGGTGCTGGCGGTGACGGTCAGCCGCACGCGCGGGTCGCGCAGCTCGGCGCGCGCCCAGGCGAGCAACGCGTCGGTCGATTGCGGCAACACCGCCGAGCCGGGCGCGAAGCCCGCGACGCCGTGGCTGGCGACCGGCATCGCGGCGGGAGCGGGCTCGACCCCAAACCCTTCGGCGATGCCACGCGCCAGATCGTGCGGGGTCAGCGTCTGATTGGCCTGAAGCAGCACGAAGAAGCCGACCAGCAACAGCGCCAGATCGGCGAGCGTGATCAGCCACAACGGACGGCCGGGCTGGACATCGAGCAAGGCGTCGTCGTTCATGCGGCCTCGTCCTGCGCGACGATCGCCAGCGGCGCTTCCGCGTCATGCGCGCGCGCACGGACGCGCGGCGCCTCGCGCTCGGCCAGCGCGGCGAGCGGCGCGAGCAGCCGCTCGCGCTCCAGCAGTTCGGCGCGCGCCGCGGTGCGCAGCCGCGCCGCGATCGGCATCGCGACGAGATTGGCGAGCAACGCGCCATATAAGGTGGCGAGCAGCGCGACCGCCATCGCCGCGCCGATCGCCTGCGGATCGCTCATCCGCGTGAACATCGCGACCAGCCCGATCAGCGTGCCGATCATCCCCATCGCCGGGGCGGTCTCGGCCATGCCGGTCCAGCATTCGACGACGATCCGGTGACGCTCGGCGCGCTGGCGGCGCGCGGTGTCGAGCGCCTCGACGACCACCGGCGCCTGCGCGCCGTCGACGATCAACACGATCGCCGCGGCGATATCGGCGTCGCGGATCACGCTGCGATCGAGCGCATGGACACCGTGGCGCTGCGCGATCCGCGACAGCGTCGCGATCTGCTCCAGCCGCGTTTCCGCACGGAAGCGGCGGCGCGGCAGCGTGGCGAGCGCGAGCAACGCCCGCGCAAGATCGCGCAGCGGGGTGCGCAGAACGGTCGCCAGCATCGTGCCGCCCAGCACGATCGCCAGCGCCACGGGGTCGAGAAGCAGCGCAGGTGTCATGCCCGCCCCGTTGCAAGCCGTGGGCCAAGTGAGTCGGGCGCTTGTGCGGACGGCAGCGCCGCGCGCGGGCGGCAAGGGGATTTGCCGGCAACCGGCAAGCCTTTGCCGGTCGGTCGCCGCTCTTTCGTCATTGCGAGCGCAGCGAAGCAATCCAGGGCGTCCTGGTCCGGCTCTGGATTGCTTCGCTACGCTTGCAATGACGGGGATTTAGCCCGTTGCCCGACCCATTTGGCACGGCCTTTGCTCAACAGCCTCGTGCACCTGTCGTGCATGGAGGAGTTGGGGCCGATGGCCGAGGGATTGTTCGGAGTTCACGCTGCCGCGCTGGAGGTGCGTGCACAGCGCATGGGCGTGCTGGCGTCGAACATCGCCAATGCATCGACGCCCAATTTCAAGGCGCGCGACATCGACTTCACGACCGCGCTCAACGCGGTGGAGAGCCAGCCGGGCGGCGTGGGCGCCGATCTGGGCGGTGCGCTCAAGTACCGCGTTCCCACCAACCCGTCGATGGACGGCAACACGGTGGAACTGTCCACCGAGCAGACCGCCTTCGCCGAGAACGCCGTGCAATATCAGAGCACGCTCGCCTTCCTCAACGGACGCATCGGGCAGATCACCCGCGCGCTGAAGGGAGAATAAGCCATGTCGGGTACCCCGATGACGGTCTTCCAGGTCGCGGGCCGCGCGATGTCGGCGCAGCTGACCCGGATGAATACCACCGCGTCGAACCTCGCCAATGCCGGCGGCGTCGCGGGCACCGAGGAGGCCGCCTACAAGACGATGAAGCCGGTGTTCCGCACCAGCTTCGACGAGGCGAGCGGGCTGTCCACGGTCGACGTCCAGCAGATCGTCACCGCGGGCGAGAAGCCCACCAAGCGCTACGATCCCAATCATCCGCTCGCCGACAAGGACGGCAACGTCTTCGACGCGGCGGTCGATGAATCGCGCGAGCTGGTCGACATGATGGAGACCGCGCGCAGCTACCAGAACAACGTCGAGGTGATGCAGACCGCCAAGACGCTGATCCTCGACACTCTCAAGATGGGTCGCTGACCATGACCGCCATTTCCACCAGCACGACCGACAAGACGACGCAGGACGCGATCTTCGCCGCCGCCGGGGTCGCGCGCTCCAATTCCGTCACCGGGACCACCGACGCCGGCTCGACCGTCGGCAAGTCGCAGCTCGGGCAGAAGGACTTCGTGCGCCTGATGACCGCGCAGCTGCAATATCAGGATCCGTTCAACCCGCAGGACAATACGCAGATGGTCGCGCAGATGGCGACCTTCTCGCAGGTCGCGGGGATCAGCGAGATGAGCAGCACGCTGGCCGGGATCGCCAACCGGCTGGGCACCACCTCGTCGAGCGACGCGATGAGCTTCGTCGGGCGCACGGTCCTGACCGAGGGCAAGACCGCATACGAGCGGACCTCGGGCGGGATCATGGGCGCGGTCGAGCTGCCGAATTCGGCCACCGACGTCGACGTCACGATCACCGACAAGAACGGGCTGGCGGTCAAGAACATCCAGCTCGGCAAGCAGGAGGCCGGCGCGGTCGACTATAGCTGGGACGGCAAGGACGACGCCGGCAACAAGGTCGAGAACGGCCCCTACACCGTCAACGTCGAGGCCGCGAACGGCAGCACGATCGTCGCCGCCAAGTCGCTGGTGTGGGCGCCGGTCGAGACCGTCAGCCTGAGCGCGGGCGCCGAGCCCGTCCTCAACGTCACCGGCCTCGGCAAGGTCGATCCCGCCGCGGTCCGCAAGGTCGCCTAACCCCTTCGTCTTCCAGAAACATCCCCAGGAGCACCCCCCATGTCCTTCTTCACCTCACTTTCGGGCCTCCAGGCCATGCAGACCGACATGTCGGTCATCAGCCACAACCTCGCCAACGTCTCGACCAACGGCTTCAAGAAGAGCCGCACCGCGTTCGCCGACGTCATCTCGTCGAACGTGTCGACCGATCCGCGCAAGATGGTCGGCTCGGGCGTGTCGGTGAAGGGCACCGTGCAGCAGTTCTCGGACGGTTCGTCGAACCAGACCAAGAGCGCGCTCGACATGCAGATCCTCGGCGAAGGCTTCTTCGTGGTGAAGTCGACCGGCCTGTCGGATCAGGTCAACTACACCCGTACCGGCGCGTTCACCGTTGACGACAGCCGCAACGTGATCGACGCGCAGGGCAGCTACCTGATGGTCTATCCGGTCGATAACGACGGCAACGTCACCGCGACGGGCGACAAGTCGCTGACCAACCTGCAGATCCAGCCGACCAGCGGCTCGCCGACCGCGACCAAGAACGTCGCGACCAAGGTGCAGATCCCGTCGACCGCCACGGTCAAGGACGCGTCGCTGTTCAAGCGTACCGACACCTCGACCTACAACAACTCGGTCGCGACCCGCGTCTATGACGCGAACGGCAATCCGATGACGATGACCAGCTATTATGTGCGCACGGCGGAGGGCAATCCGAACGCCGTCGACGCGAACGGCAATCCGGCGCCGAACACCGGCACGTGGCAGGTTTTCACCTTCGTCGGCGACCAGATGCTGACTCCGGCGGGCGCTTCGGCGGCAGGCCCGGTCACGCAGACCTACGACACCACCGGCGCGCTCGTCCCGCCGAACGCGATCACGTTCAAGCCGTTCATCCCGGCCTCGGGCGCGGCGCAGCAGACGATCAAGCTCGACCTGACCGGCTCGACGCAGACCTCGGCCGCCGCGGCGGTCAGCAACCGCGTGCAGGACGGCGTCGCGGTCGGCCAGCTGGTCGGCATCACCGTCGACGACGCCGGCATCATCAAGGCCAGCTATTCCAACTCGGACATCGTGCCGCTCGGCAAGGTGGCGATCGCCAAGTTCTCCGCGCCGACCGGTCTGCGCCAGGCAGGCAGCAACTATTGGCAGGCGACGGGTATCTCGGGGAAGGCGACGCTCGGCTTCGCCGCCGCCGAGGGCTTCGGCAGCCTGAAGTCGGGCCAGCTCGAAGGCTCGAACGTCGACATCACCGAGGAACTCGTCAACCTGATCGCCGCGCAGCGTAACTTCCAGGCGAACTCGAAGGCGCTCGATACCGCGACGCAGGTGTCGCAGGCGATCCTCAACATCCGCGGCTGATGCCGTCGGTCGGGACGTCGGAGAGGATGTAAGTGGACAAACTGGTCTATACCGCGGCGACCGGCCTGCGCGCGCATATGCAGTCGCAGGCCGCGATCGCCAACAATATGGCGAACGTCTCCACCACCGGGTTCCGCGCCGATCGCGTGGTGTTCGACCGGATCATCCTGTCCGACGGCTCGACCCAGCTGTCGGCGCGTCAGCCGACCTCGGAAGAGGTGCGCGACGCCGATCGCGCGCCGGGCGTCGTCCAGCAGACCGGGCGGCCGCTCGACGTCGCGATGGGCGATGCCGACAAATGGCTGGCGGTGCAGGCGTCGGACGGGTCGGAAGCCTATACCCGGCGCGGCGACCTGTCGGTGTCCGCCTCGGGCACGCTCCAGACCGGCGACGGCTTCATCGTCATGGGGCAGAGCGGCCCGATCACCCTGCCGCCGTACGATTCGGTCAGCATCGGGTCGGACGGCTCGATCTCGATCGTGCCGCAGGGCGACAAGACCGGACAGGTCACCGTCGTCGACCGGCTGAAGGTGGTGTCGAGCAAGGGCAGCGATGCCGTGAAGGGGCTCGACAATCTGATGCGCGTGCGCGGCGGCGGCGTGATGCCCGCCGATCTCGACGCATCGGTCACCAGCGGTGCGCTGGAGGGCTCCAACGTCAACATGACCCAGGCGCTGGTCGACATGATCGAGAACCAGCGCAGCTACGAAGTGCAGGCCAATCTTCTGAAAGAGGCCCGCTCCATGGACGAATCGAGCGCATCCGTGATGCGCCTGCCGGGCTGAGGAAGGACGTAACCGATGACCACCGCCGCCATGCACATCGCGCGCACCGGGCTGGACGCCCAGGACACGCGGATGCGCGTCATTTCGAACAACCTCGCCAACGTCAGCACCACCGGGTTCAAGCGCGATCGCGCCGCGTTCGAGACGCTGTCGTATCAGGTCGTCACCGCGCCGGGCGCGCAGTCGACCGGTGAGACCAAATATGCCACCGGGCTGAACCTCGGCACCGGCGTGCGCGTGCAGGGCACGTCGCGCACCGAGACGCAGGGGTCGATGAGCCAGACCGGCAACAGCCTCGACCTCGCGCTCGACGGCAACGGCTATTTTCAGGTGCAGATGCCCGGCGGTCAGCTCGGCTATACCCGCGCCGGCAATTTCTCGCGCTCGCCGGAGGGATTGTTGATCACCAGCCAGGGCTATCAGGTGATGCCCGGCATCACCGTGCCCACCAACGCGACGCAGATCACGATCGGCACCGACGGCACCGTGACCGCGACGATCCCGGGGCAGGCCGAGGGGCAGAACCTCGGGCAGATCCAGGTCGCCAGCTTCCCCAATTCGGCGGGGCTCGAATCGAACGGCGACAATTTCCTGCTCGAAACCGCATCGAGCGGCGCGGCCAATATGGGCGTGCCCGGCGAGGACGGCCGCGGCCGCGTGCGGCAGGGGACGCTGGAGGCGAGCAACGTCAACGTCGTCGAGGAGCTGGTCGACATGATCGAGACGCAGCGCGCCTATGAGGTCAATTCGAAGATGATCTCCGCCACCGACGACATGCTGAAAACCGTTAACCAAAATCTGTCATGACGCGGATCATGACGACCGTATCTTCCCTTCGCCGGATTCGCATGTTGCTGGGCGGGATGCTCGGCGCCGCCGCAGCGGTGGCGATGGTCCCCGCGCCGGCGCACGCCAGCGTGTTCGGCAAGCTGCTCAAGAAGAAGCCCGCCGAGGACTTCAGCGCCGCGCGCGTCGAGCCGGTCGCCCCGGTGCCGACCGCGCCGGTCGCCGATGGCGCGATCTTCCAGGCGTCGACCGGCTATGCCGCGCTCTACGAGGGCTGGCGCGCGCGCCGCGTCGGCGATCCGCTGACGATCGTGCTGGTCGAGCGGACTGCCGCGTCCAAGTCGTCGGCGTCGAAGATCGATTCGAAGGGCTCGTTCGGGCTGACCCCGCCGTCCACCGGTCCGCTCGGCGGGCTGCTCAGCTCCACCGACGTCGGCGCCAGCGGCAACCGCGGCTTCAACGGCACTGGCGCGGCCGACCAGTCGAACTCGCTGTCGGGCGAGGTGTCGGTCACGGTCGCCGAAGTCTACCCGAACGGCACGATGCTGGTGCGCGGGCAGAAGCGCGTGACGCTCAACCGCGGCGACGAATTCGTCCAGATCAAGGGCATCGTCCGCTTCGCCGATGTCGATCGCGACAATCGCGTCGAATCGACTCGCGTCGCCGATGCGCAGATCGCCTACACCGGCAAGGGCGACGTCGCCCGCGCCAGCCGTCAGGGCTGGCTGTCCCGCTTCTTCCAGGTGGTGAGCCCGTTCTGATGTTGCGCACGCTCTTCATCGCGCTCCTCGCGCTGATCGTCTCGGTGCCTGCGCACGCGGATCGCATCAAGGATCTCGGCGGGTTCCAGGGCATCCGCTCGAACCAGCTCACCGGTTACGGCGTGGTGGTCGGGCTGCCCGGCACCGGCGACGACAATCTCGAATATACCGTCCAGTCGGTAAAGGCGGTCGCCTCGCGCTTCGGGCTGCAACTGCCGCCCAACGCCAATCCGGGACTCAAGAACGCCGCGGTGGTGCTGATCACCGCCGAGCTGCCGCCGTTCGCCAAGCCCGGCCAGCGGATCGACATCACCGTCGCCTCGATGGGTAAGGCCAAGTCGCTGCGCGGCGGGGCGCTGGTGCTCACCCCGCTGCTGGGGGCCGACGGACAGGTCTATGCGATGGCGCAGGGCAATCTCGCGGTCGGCGGACTGGGTGCCGAGGGCGCGGACGGCTCGAAGATCGTCGTCAACGTCCCCTCGACCGGGCGCATCCCCGAGGGCGCGACCGTGGAACGCGCGGTCGCCACCAGCTTCGCCGACACGCCGTTCCTCACCTACAATCTCGCCCGCGCCGATTTCACCACCGCGCAGAACGTCGCCGCCGCGATCAACCGCAAGCTCGGCTTCGGCTCGGCGCAGGCGACCGACGCGGTGTCGGTGGCGGTGCGTGCGCCGGTCGGCGCTGACGTCCGCGCGACGCTGATGAGCGAGATCGAGAATCTGACCGTCGACAGCGCCGAGCCGCCCGCCAAGGTGATCGTCAACGCGCGCACCGGCACGGTGGTCATCAACTCGGCGGTGCGGCTCGCCCCCGCGGCGGTGACGCACGGCAAGCTGACCGTCCGCATCGACGAGAGCCAGCGCGTCAGCCAGCCCGCCCCGCTCAGCAACGGCCAGACCGCGATGGAGAACCGCTCCAACGTGCAGGTCACCGAGGAGAAGAAGCCGATGTTCATGCTGACGCCCGGCCCGAAGCTGGCCGATGTCGTAAAGGCGGTGAACGCGATCGGCGCGTCACCGGCCGACCTCGTCGCGATCCTCGAGGCGCTCAAGGAAGCCGGCGCGCTCAAGGCCGAACTGGTGGTGCTGTAATGAGCGACGCGATCGGAGCCATCACCGGCCAGACCGGGCTCGACACCGGCCTGTCGCGCGCCGCGACCCGGCAGAATCTCGACAAGGCCGCGCAGCAGTTCGAATCGGTATTCACCGGCATGATGCTGAAATCGATGCGCCAGGCGAAGCTCGCCGACCCGTTGATCGACAGCAAGGCGATGGACACGTTCCGCGACATGAGCGACCAGAAGGTCGTCCAGAACATGGCCGAACACCACCCGCTTGGCATCGGGCAGGCGATGAGCAAGTTCCTGGCGCAGTCGCAGCCGGAAATGGCGGCGGGTTCGGGTGCGCCAGCAAGCGGGGCGGCGACGCCGACGGCGAAACCCTGACCTTCGTCCGTTATTGCGAGCGCAGCGAAGCAATGACGGACGGCCTTGAGGAGAGCCTCACCTCCCCCTCCGTTCGTCCTGAGGAGAGGCTGAGCTTGTCGAAGCCTCGTCTCGAAGGACATGCGCTTCGAGACGGCATTTCGACTTCGCTCAATGCCTCCTCAGCACGAACGGGCGGGCAACTCCACCCGTCCCCCCAAACCCACCCATAAACCCGATCTTAACCCGAATCGTGCCACCCTGAACGCATGGCCGACCTCCTCTCCCTTGGCGCTTCGGGCGTGCGCACGTACCAGACGGCGCTGGCGACGACGTCGGAGAACATCGCCAATGCCGGTAACGCGTCCTATGTCCGACGCACCCCCAGCATTCGCGAGATCACCGGGGGCACCGGCTGGAACACCTCGTCGCCCAACGGCATGGGGTCGTCCGCCTTCAACATCCTGCGCGCCGGCAATGCCTATGCCGACCAGACGCTGCGCACCGCCGCCTCCGATCTGTCGCGGACCGAGGCCGGCTCGGTCTGGCTCGAGCGGATCGAAACCGCGCTGGGCAGCGGCGGGCTGTCGTCGCGGATGACCGCCTTCTTCGCCGCCGGCACCGCGCTTCAGGCCGACCCGTCCTCCACCGCGCTGCGCGCCGGGATGCTGAGCGCCGGTTCGTCGGTCGCCGATGCGTTCGGCGTCACCGCGCGCGCGCTCGACGATTCGGCCGCCGAGCTGGACGGTCAGGCCGGTCAGGCCGCCGCCGAGCTGACCCGGCTCAACCAGGCGATGCTCAAGGTCAATCAGGGGCTGGTGCGCACCGCGCCCGGCACCTCGGCGATGGCCGGGCTGATGGACCAGCGCGACGACATCCTCCAGCAGATGAGCGCCCTGACCGACGTCGACGTCAAGATCGACGATTACGGCCGCGCCACCGTTCGCGCCGCCGGCCCGAACGGCCCGGTGCTCGTCGACCCGCGCGACGCCAGCGAGGTCGCTTATGGCCGCACCGGCAGCAATGTCGCGCTCGCGGTGCGCCCGCCCGCCGGCTCCCCGACGCTGTTCGATCCCGATGGCGGGTCGCTGGCCGGGATGGTCGAGGGCGCGCAGCGCATCGCCACCACCCGCGACGCGCTGGGCCGCATCGCCAAGGACCTGACCGAGACGGTCAACACGCTGCAAGCCGCCGGCGACGACCTGAAGGGCAACCCCGGCACCGATTTCTTCGAGGCGAGCACCACCGACCCGACCCAGTTCAAGGTGAAGCTGACGAGCGGCGACCAGATCGCCGCCGCCGGTCGCGCGGGCGGATCGCGCGACGCGTCGAACCTCGTCGCGCTCGCCGGCAAGCGCAGCAGCATGGGATTCGAGGGCAGCGTGCAGGCGCTCGTCACCGACAATGCCGCGACGCTCAAGCAGCGGCGGCTGGTCGCGGATGCGCAGACCACGATCCGCGACGGCGCGATCACCACGCGCTCCGAACTCACGGGCGTCAATCTGGATAACGAGGCGGTCGACCTGCTCAAATATCAGCAGGCGTATCAGGCATCGAGCCGCGTCATCCAGGTCGCCAAGGAAACCTTCCAGTCGATCCTCGAGATCAGGTAAGCGCCATGCAGATCTCCAGCAGCCTCATGTTCGATCGGTCCGCGGCGCGGATGGGATCGCTGATGTCGAACGCGGTTAAGCTCCAGACCCAGCTCGCCACCGGCAAGAAATTCACCTCGCCGTCCGAGAATGTCGCGGTCGGGCAGCAACTCGCCGAATTCGATCGCAAGAACATCGACGCCGCGGCCTATTCGTCGAACATGAACATGTCGTCGTCGCTGCTGTCGCAGGCCGACACGACGCTCGATTCGATCTACACGCAGATGCAGCGCGCCACCGAACTGACGGTGCGCGCCAGCAACGGCTCGCTCAGCGTCCAGGACCGCAAGGTGATCGGCGACGAGATGAAGGCGGTCGTCGACACGCTGATCGGGCTCGGCAACGTCACCGATTCGAACGGCCGCTCGCTGTTCGGCAGCGCCAGTGGCGATCCGGCGATCACCAAGAACACCGACGGCACCTTCACCTACAATACCGCGCCGTCGCTGTCCGAAGTGCCGATCGCCGACAATATGTCGATCCAGCCGACCGAGACCGCCGCGCGCGTGTTCCAGGGCCCGGCGGGTGACACGCTGGCGATGCTGACGCAGCTCGCCACGGCGTTGCAGAGCGGCGATTCGACCGGGCAGTCGGCGCGCGACGCGCTCGACAAGGTCAACAGCGCCACCGATCAGGTCTCGATCGTGCAGGCGTCGGTCGGCGCGCGCGCCGCGCGCGTCGAGCTGCAACAGACGTTGCAGGAGAATGTCTCGGCCGACCGCGAGGAGCTGCGCTCGTCGCTGGAGGATACCGACATGACCGCGACCGCGGCGGAATTCGCCAAGACGATGACGATCCTCAACGCGACGCAATCGAGCTTCTCGAAATTGTCGCAGCTGTCGCTGTTCAGCTACCTGCGCTGATCCACCTTTCCGTCATTGCGAGCGCAAGCGAAGCAATGACGCATCCCGATGCCGGCCCGTCCCCGTTCGTGCTGAGGAGGCACGGAGCGACGTCGAAATGCCGTCTCGAAGCACGCTTCGAGGCGCAGCACCGCCCTCACTCAGCCTCTCCTCGGAACGAACGGCGCGATGATTCCGCACCGCACCGTCCGGGCAAACCCCGCATAATCACCCCCGCAGTAACCACTTCTCCACCGCTGTCGGGTTAACCACTCCCCTCGAGAATCATCCCGCACGCTTTTTGGGGAAAGTGCCATGTTCCCGGCCATCGGCCTCGTCATCCTCCTCGGCATGGTGTTCGGCGGTTTCGCCATCACCGGCGGCAACCTCGAACCGGTGTTCGAGGCGATCCCGCACGAAATGCTCATCATCGGCGGCGCCGCGGTCGGCGCGCTGGTCATCGGAAATTCCGGCAAGGAATTGAAGGCGCTGGGCGGCGGGCTCGGCAAGGTCTTCAAGGGACCGGTCTACAAGAAGCAGGACTATCTCGACGTCATCTTCCTCGTCAGCAAGCTGATGAAGATGCTGCGGATGGAAGGGCCGATCGCGCTCGAGCCGCACGTCGAGGATCCGAAGTCCTCCGCGGTGTTCGCCGAATATCCCAAGCTGCTGAAGGACCATACGCTGGTCAACCTGATCGCCGACACGCTGCGGCTGGTCGTCGTGTCCTCGGGCACGCTCGACGTCCATGCCGTCGAGGAAGTGATGGAAAACGCGATCAAGACCCACCATCACGAGGTCGAGGGTCCGGAGCATACGCTGCAGAGCCTCGCCGATTCGCTCCCCGCGCTCGGCATCGTCGCGGCGGTGCTCGGCATCGTGAAGACGATGGGCTCGATCGACAAGCCGCCGTCGGTGCTGGGCGGGATGATCGGCTCGGCGCTGGTCGGCACCTTCATGGGCGTGCTGCTCGCCTACGGCATCGTCAATCCGTTCGCGGGCCGGCTGAAGCAGGTCGTGGCGGCCGACGCGGCGATCTATCACGTCGTCAAGCAGATCATCATCGCCTCGCTCCACGGCCATCCGCAGCCGCTGGTGATCGAGGCGGCGCGCTCGGGAATCGACCACAAGAATCAGCCCGGCTTCGCCGAGGTCTTCGACGGCCTGCGCGGTAAGTAAGCGCGATGGCAAAAGCTCCGCACGGCAAGAACGAGCCGCCCAAGATCGTCATCGTCAAGAAGATCACCATGGTCGCCGGGGGACACCACGGCGGCGCGTGGAAGGTCGCCTATGCCGATTTCGTGACCGCGATGATGGCGTTCTTCCTGCTGCTGTGGCTGCTCGGCGCGACGACCGAGAAGCAGCGCAAGGGCATCGCCGATTATTTCGCGCCGACGCTGATCGACAAGAAGCGCGTCGGGATCGGCGGCAATGGCATGTTCGGCGGCGAGTCGCTGACCTCCAAGGAGAAGATCGGGCCGAAGGCGGGCACGTCGGACCTGCACGCGCTGGCGCTGGTCACCACCGATCCGGTCGGCGAGGCCAAGGGCTTCGGGCAGAAGGGCTCGCTGCGCAGCAGCAGCGCGATCGCCAAGGAAGACGCCAAGAACTTCGCCAAGCTGCGCCAGCAGGTCATGCAGAAGATCATGGCGCAGCGCGAGCTGGCGAAGCTGGCCAAGCACATCCGCTTCACGATGACCTCGGACGGGATGCGTATCGATCTGGTCGACGACGCCGATTATTCGATGTTCGCGCTGGGCACCACCGCGCTCGCCAGCGATGCGTCGGCGCTGATCGGGCTGGTCGCGCAGGGGATCAGGGAGACGCAGAACCCGATCTCGATCCGCGGCTATACCGACAGCCTGCCCTATGGCGATCCGCGCGCGATGAACAACTGGATGCTGTCGTCGGGCCGCGCCGAGGCGACCCGCCGCCGGCTGGCGCTGGGCGGCATTCCGGAGACGCGCTTCAACCGGATCGAGGGCGTGGCGGACCGCGAGCCAATGATCGCCGACAATCCGCAGGACCCCCGCAACCGCCGCGTCGCGATCACCCTGCTCTACCGCGCGGGCACGTTCGGCCAGTAAGCGACGGCGTTCCCCCTTCCGTCGTTGCGAGCGTAGCGAAGCGATGACGGTGGAGGTTGAGGCGCGCTCCCCACCCCCTTCCTCGTCGCCCCGGACTTGATCCGGGGCCCCGCTTCTTCCCGGCCGAACCCAAAAGCGGGATCCCGGATCAAGGCTCTCCCGAGCTTCGTCGAGGGATCCGGGATGACGGAAGAAGGCAGGTCACCGCTACTCAAACGATCGCCGGCCGCGGATCGACATGCGTCCGCCGCGACGCATGTCGCCGCAGCCCGATCAACGGGCGCAGCGGCCCGATCGCACGCCCACCCAGATAGAAGGCCCAGCAGCCCGCCAGCGTCGCCGCGACCAGCACCGCAAACGCCACCCCGCCCGGCAGCGCGAACGGCGCGAGCCAGAAGGCGACCAGCACGATGATCGACTGGTGGACGATGTAGAAGGGGAACACCGCCTCGGTCAGCATCCGCCGCCACTTGCGGTCGCGGTTCCAATGCCCGTCGGCATAGCCGATCAGCGCCGCGACCGCCGCCCAGCCCTCGACCGAACGCGCCACCGAGAAGACGATCCCCCACGGGTATGGCATCCGGCTCCCCGGCCAGCGGATCTCGATCCCCGCGACCACGGCATAGGCGACCAGCGCGATCGCCGCCGACGGCTTCCAGCGCGCGACCAGCGCCGCCAGCGTCTCCGGCGCACACGCCAGCGCATAGCCGAACAGGAAGAACGGAAAGTAGCTGAAGTGCGCGACCCAGTCGTCGATCAGCGCATGCGTCTCGCGCCCGCCCGGGAACAGCCAGAAGCTGACCAGCACCATCCACGCGAACCCGGCCTGTATCGCCCGCCGCACCGCCCGCGGCAGCAGCAACGCGCCCGCGGCGAGCACCAACGTATAGACCCACAGATAGGCGACGAACCACAGGTGGTTCCACGTCGGCAGAAACAGCGGCTCGATCTGGGCGAACCGGAAATAATCGTGCACCCAGAAGTGCCCGAAGCCGTGCGGATAGCCATATTTCTGCGAAAGCTCGACCCACGGCTGCACCGGGACGATCACCGCCACGCCGAAGATCAACGGCACCAGTAGCCTGAGCGAGCGCTGCCGCGCGAACCGCCACGGCGCCTTGTTGCGCAGCATCAGCGCCCGGCTCGCATAGCCCGACACGAGGAACAGCAGCGCCAGCCGCCACGGGTTCGACGCCATCATCGGCACCGCCACCCACCACGCGCCGGGCAGCTTCGCATGGAAGTCCCACGGCACGAACACCATGCCGACATGATAGAGGATCAGGATCGCAAAGGCCCCGATGCGGAGCCAGTCCAGGCCGTAATGACGCTGCATTTGCGGTCGCCTAGCACCAGTAAGCGCGCGCCGCGACTTTGAACTGCCACGCCACACGCGTATATGGCGCGCATGTCGATCCGTCCGTGGCGCGATATCGCGCGTCGTCCCAGCCGCCAGATCATGGTCGGCAATGTCCCCGTCGGCGGGGATGCTCCGGTCACCGTGCAGACGATGACCAATACCCCGACCGAGGATGCCGCCGCGACGATCGACCAGATCCGCCGCTGCGAGGAGGCCGGGGCGGACATCATCCGCGTCAGTTGTCCCGACACCGCCTCCACCGCCGCGCTCGGCCAGATCGTGCGCGCCGCGAAGGTGCCGATCGTCGCCGACATCCATTTCCACTACAAGCGCGCGCTCGAGGCCGCCGACGCCGGCGCGGCGTGCCTGCGCATCAATCCCGGCAACATCGGCTCGTCCGATCGGGTCGCGGAGGTGGTGCGCGCCGCCAAGGCCAACGGCTGCGCGATCCGCATCGGCGTCAACGCCGGGTCGCTGGAGAAGGACCTGCTCGAAAAATACGGCGAGCCGTGCCCGGAGGCGCTGGTTGAATCGGCGCTCGACCATATCAAGCTGCTCCAGGACCACGACTTCCATGAATATAAGGTCGCGGTGAAGGCGTCGGACGTGTTCCTCGCGGTCGCCGCCTATCAGGGGCTCGCCGAGGCGACCGACTGCCCGCTCCATCTCGGCATCACCGAGGCCGGCGGGCTGATCGGCGGGACGGTGAAGTCGTCGATCGGGCTCGGCTCGCTCCTGTGGTTCGGGATCGGCGACACGATCCGCGTCTCGCTGTCGGCCGAGCCCGAAGAGGAAGTCCGCGTCGGGTTCGAGATCCTCAAGGCGCTCGGCATCCGCAACCGCGGCGTGCGCGTGGTGAGCTGCCCCAGCTGCGCGCGGCAGGGCTTCGACGTGATCCGCACCGTGCAGGCGCTGGAGGAACGGCTCCAGCACATCCGCACCCCGATGAGCCTGTCGGTGCTCGGCTGCGTCGTCAACGGCCCCGGTGAGGCGCGCGAGACCGACATCGGCATCACCGGCGGCGGCAACGGCAAGCACATGGTCTATCTGTCGGGCGTCACCGACCATCATGTGCAGGACGCCGACATGATCGACCATATCGTCAAGCTGGTCGAGGCGAAGGCGGCAGAGATCGAGGCGTCGGACGCGGCGGCGAAACTGGCAGCGGCGTAGGTCTTGTGCTATGCATCAGGTCCTGGAGGACCTGACATGACCTATCATGCGAAGGTGATCGCGGGCGGCAAGATCGTCATCCCTGCCGACCTGCGCCGCGAGTTGGGCATCAAAGACGGCGACATGGTCGTCATCGACCGTGACGCACAAGGCGGAATGGTCCTCAGGACGCACGCCCAGGTCGTCCGGGAGGTGCAGGACATCTTCCGTCCGTTCCGTGATGCACATGGAAGTATCGTCGACGATCTGCTCGCCGGCCGCCGAGAGGAACAGCGCCGCGAAGGTGACGCGGACGCGGCATCGGCAGCGTGACGATCGTCTTCGATTCGTCCGCGCTGCTGGCGTTGTTATTCGACGAAGCAGGCAGTGATGTCGCGCTGCCGTTCGTACGCGGCGCGCTGCTCTCGGCGGTCAATCTCGATGAAGTGCTCCACAAATGTGTCCGCCGTGGCATAGACGCCGGGGCGGTGCTGGACAGCTTGCGTCGCCTTGAAGTGGTGATCGCCTCCTTCGACAGCGAACAGGCTCGGGTCAGCGCCGCGCTTCACCCCCGCGCCCAGGCGTTGTGCCTGTCCTTCGCCGACCGCGCCTGTCTGGCGCTCGGCATCGTCCATCGCGCTACCGTCGTGACCGCCGACCGCGTCTGGCAGGCGTTCGACGGCGACGTCGACGTTCGCCTGATCCGTTGACCACCCCACGCCACCTCTCCCCCGCACTGGCGCTCGGCGTCGCGGCAGGCGGGATCGGGCTGTTCTCGGTCATGGACGCGTTCATGAAGTCGCTGGTGCTGGCGATCGGCGTCTACAATGCGCTGCTGTGGCGGACGCTGCTCCAGACCGCGATCGGCGGCGCGGCGTGGCGCCTCGGCGGCGGGCGCAGGATCGGCGCGCGCGCGCTCAGGCTGCATCTGGCGCGCGGCGCGCTGACCACCGCGATGGCGCTGTTGTTCTTCTGGGGGCTGGCGCGCGTGCCGATGGCGCAGGCGATCGCGCTGACCTATATCGCGCCGCTGCTCGCCTTGCTGCTCGGCGCGTGGTTGCTGGGCGA
The DNA here is from genome assembly GCF_036946485.1 of Sphingomonas phyllosphaerae. Taxonomy (GTDB): domain Bacteria; phylum Pseudomonadota; class Alphaproteobacteria; order Sphingomonadales; family Sphingomonadaceae; genus Sphingomonas; species Sphingomonas phyllosphaerae_E. Next base: position 941,332 of record NZ_JAQIJA010000005.1, on the reverse strand, counting down.
GCGCGTCGGCGCACGGGTGGTGATGGCGTCGGTTGCGGCGCTCGCCGGGGTGGCGGTGATCCTCGCCGGGCAGACGCGGATGACCCTCGGCCCGGAGGCGCTTGCCGGCGCGGGCGCGATCCTCGGCTCGGCGATCCTCTACGCCGCGAACCTGATCGTCGCGCGGCTCCAGAGCCAGGCCGCGAGCCCACGCGAGATCGCCTTCGTCCAGTCGGCGGTCACCGCCACGCTGCTGCTGTGCGCCGCGCCGTGGCTGGCAATGCTGCCCGCGCCCGCGCTGTGGTGGAAGGTGGCGGTCGCCGCGCTGCTCGCGACCGGTTCGCTGTTCCTGCTCGGCTGGGCCTATGCCCATGCCGAGGCGGGGTTTCTGGCGACCACCGAATATACGTCGTTCGTCTATGCCGCGGTGCTCGGCTGGCTGTGCTTCGGCGAGCGGGTCGCGCCGACGACGCTGGCGGGTGCCGGCGTGATCGTCGCGGCGTGCCTGTACGCGGCGCGGCGGCGCGCGGTGCCGCAGGGGGCGCTGGAGGGCGCGGCGTAGTTCCTTCACCGTCGCCCCGGACTTGATCCGGGATAACGTGAGAGGGTTGGGCGGACGCGTCCGAGACGATACACCCGCGCGCATGACGCTTGTTATCCGCCCTGCCACCCCCGCCGATGTCCCGACGATGCTCGGCTTCGTCCGCGATCTCGCCGCGTTCGAGAAAGCACCCGACGCGGTCGAGACGACCGAGCCGATGCTCCACGACGCGCTGTTCGGCACCGCCCCGGCCGCCGAGGCGCTGATCGCCGAGCTGGATGGCCGCGCGGTCGGCTTCGCGATCTTCTATCTCACCTTCTCGACCTGGACCGGCAAGCGCGGCATCTGGCTCGACGACCTCTACATCGCGCCCGAAGCACGCGGGCAGGGCGCGGGCGCGGCGCTGCTGAAGGCGCTGGCCGGCATCGCGGTCGACCGCGGCTATGCGCGCTTCGAATGGTGGGTGCTCGACTGGAACACCCCCGCGATCGACTTCTACCGCGCCAAGGGTGCGGTCGCGCAAGGTGAATGGACCGTGCAGCGCGTCGACGGCGCGGCGTTGCGCACGCTGGCGGGGCGCGGCTGATGGCGTGGGTCTGGCTGGTCGTCGGCGGGCTGTTCGAGGTCGGCTTCACCACCTGCCTGCGCAACGCCGACGGCTTCCGCCACATCGGCTGGACGCTCGCCTTCCTCGCCTCGGTATCGATGTCGATGCTGCTGCTGGAGGTCGCGGCGCGCAGCATCCCGATGGGCACCGCCTATGCGGTGTGGACCGGGATCGGCGCGCTCGGCACCGTGCTGACCGGCATCGTCTTCTACGGCGAGGCGGCGACACCGGTGCGGCTGCTGCTGATCCTCGGCGCGGTCGGATGTATCGCCGGGCTGAAGCTGACGGCGGGGCATTGAGACGATGGCGCTGAATCGCGGATTGGTCGACTGGGTCGCGGAGGCGCTCGCCGCGGAGGGCAGCGTCACGCACCGCCGGATGATGGGCGGCGCGACGCTCTACCTCGACGGCGTGGTCTTCGCGATCGTCGGCGGCGATGGCAGCCTGTGGTTCAAGGGCGATGCCGAGAGCGACGCGACATGGGATGCGGCGGGCTGCGCGCGCTTCACGCATGAGCGCAGCGACGGGACGACGGCGTCGATGAACTACCGGCGCGCGCCCGAGGAGTGCCACGACGATCCCGAGGCATTGCGCGACTGGGCGATGCTCGGCGTCGCGGCAGGGCGGAGAGCGCCGGTCAGGAAGAAGCCGGCATCCCGACGGAAGCGCGCATAACGACGACGCGCGACGATTCACTCGCACCATCGTCGTCATACCGGACTTGCCGCCCCGCACGAAGCGGATGGAAGCTGACGACCGCGCAAGAGAAGCTGCCATCAACGCCACGCGCCGTCGCCCCTGCGCAGGCAGGGGCCCATGTCTGTTTCGTCTTGCGTGACGCCGACACACGCACCGACCCGCCTGTGTCTCGCCGCTCACCCGGACGAAACAGCGATAGGCCCCTGCCTGCGCAGGGGCGACGATGTGCGGGGCGAGTCCCCGGCCGCAAACAGCGAAAACCCCCGCCAGCCATCCGGCTGACGGGGGTCTTCTTGTCCGGCACCGGCCCCGCTCTGATCGGGGGCGAGAGGCCGGTGGTCGGCTGCCGGACTTAGCCGAGCAGCTTCATTACGCCCTGCTGCGACTGGTTGGCCTGCGCCAGCATCGCGGTCGAGGCCTGGCCGAGGATCTGCGCCTTGGCGAGCGCGGTCGTCTCGGTCGAGAAGTCGGCGTCCTCGATACGGCTCTTGGCGTCCGACAGGTTGGTCGCGGTGGTGGTCAGGTTGTTGACCGTCGATTCCAGCCGGTTCTGCGCCGCACCCATCGTGCCACGAGCCGACGAGATCTTGTCGAGCGCGCCGTCGATCACCGACATCGCTGCCGACGCGCCGGTCTGCGACGAGATCGAGATCGCCGAGGTGCTGGCCGCCGTCAAGCCGGCGTCTCCCACCGCGGTACCCGAGATCGTCAACGCGGTACCCGAAGCCGCTTCGATCGACACGTTGCCGCGAACGGTCACAGCGGTCGAGCCGGTCGTCACCGAGTTGCCCAGGCCGTCCTTGGCACCCGACAGGATGCTGTTGGTGTCGGTCAGCCCAATGTTGCTGCCGTCGCTGCTGGTAAGGACCAGCTTACCCGTGCTGTCGGTCGTGGCAGCGATCTTGTTGCCCGAAACCCCCGCAAGCGTGGCGTTGATCTTGGCGGCGACCGATGCGGCATCCTTTTCGTTGTCAGTCATCGTGACGACGGTCGAGCCGACGGTCAGGGTGTTGCCGGTAGTCGGCGTGCCGACGCTGGCGGTGACGCTGTTCTTGGCGGTCGCGGTGACGTTCGACACCGCCGAGTTGATCGCGGTCGCAATCTTGCTGGCGTCCTTGTCAGCGGCTGCAACCACGCCAATGTCCTGCCCGTTCACAACCACAGCGCCGGCGGCGAGCGCGGTGGCGGTAACAGCCGTACCCTTGACCGCCGCCGTCAGGCCGAGCGTTGAAGCGCGCGTGTCGGTCAGCGCCATGCTGATCGTCTGGTTCGAGTTGATGCCAGTCTGCAGCTTGACCGAGCTGGAACTGCCGTCGAGCAGGTTGACGCCGTTGAACGAGGTCGTCTTCGCGACGTTGTTCACTTCGGCGGTGAGCTGGGTCATTTCCGACTGAAGCGCGGTGCGGTCCGAGTCCTGCAGCGTGCCGTTGGCCGACTGGGTGGCCAGTTCCTTCATGCGGGTCAGCATGTTGGTCACTTCGCCCATCGCGCCTTCGGCGGTCTGCGCCAGGCTGATGCCGTCGTTGGCGTTGCGGACGGCCATCGCCATGCTCTTGGTCTGGCTCGCCATGCGGTTGGCGATCGCGAGGCCGGCGGCGTCGTCCTTTGCCGAGTTGATGCGCTTGCCGGTCGACAGGCGCTCCATCGAGGTCGACAGCGCCTTGCTGGCGGCGGTCGAAGCGTTGGTCGCGCGCATCGCCGAGGTGTTGGTGTTGATCACGGTCATGGGAAAATCTCCATCTTACCGGCCCGTCCCGCCGCCCCCGAATGAGCAGGTGGCCGTGCCGTCACCGCATCAAACGGCTGTCCGCGCCGGACCTTTAGCGCTTTTCGTCGCAGAATTTCTGCGACCGGCAGGCCGCCGCCGCCCCCCCACTTCCCCCTACGTGTACGCGCGCGCGGGCGCCCCGGGCGCCCGGAAAAAGTCTGCCGGCAACGGCGGCAATTATACCGCGCGTTAACCACCCCGGCCGCATCACCGTCGCACTGATTCGAGGGAAATACTCGCCATGCGTTCGATCATGCCGACAGCCACCGTGGAGCGCGCGCACCTGACGCTCGTGTCCTCGCTGCGCGCGCAGGGCTTCGCCGTGCAGGCCCCCGCCGCGCGGCCGCAGCCGAACGTCGCCTATCTCGTCGCCGAGGGCGAGGCGGTGCCCGCCCCGGCGCGCACGCTGATCGTCGGCAACACCGGGCGCGAGGTGATCCCGTTCCGCGATGGTCAGCCGGCGCGCATCGCCTATGGCCATGAGGATGCCGCGGTCGGCAACGCCTTTGCGCGCGCGCTGATCGGCGGACCCGAGCTGCCCACCGCCGCCGATCCCGAGTCGCTGGCGCTGCTGGCGCTGGCCGAGCGCGTCGCGCAGGCCGACATCACCGTGCTGATCAACGGCCCGACCGGCACCGGCAAGGAAGTGCTGGCGCGCACCATCCACCTGAACTCCGAGCGTCGCGACGGCCCGTTCGTCGCGATCAACTGCGCCGCTTTGCCCGAGACGATGCTGGAGGCGATGCTGTTCGGCCACCAGAAGGGCGCGTTCACCGGCGCGTCGTCGGGCGGCGAGGGCTTCTTCCGCGCCGCGAACGGCGGCACCTTGCTGCTCGACGAGATCGCCGAGATGCCGCTCAACCTCCAGGCCAAGCTGCTGCGCGTCTTGCAGGAGCGCGAGGTGGTGCCGATCGGCGCGACCATGCCGCAGCCGGTCGACGTCCGCGTTGTCGCCTGCGCCAACCGCGACCTGCAGGCCGAAGTGGCGGCGGGCCGGTTCCGCGCCGATCTTTACTACCGCCTGTCGGTCTTCCCGCTGTCGACCCGCGCGCTCGCCGAGCGGCCGCAGGACATTCCCGCGCTCGCCGCGACGATGATCCTGCGCCACGCCGGCAACCGTCCGTCGGTACCGTGGCCGAGCGATGCGGCGATCGCCAAGCTGGTCGCGCACGACTGGCCGGGCAACGTCCGCGAGCTGGAGAACGTGATCCAGCGCGCTTTGCTGTTCGCGGGCGGCGACACGATCGAGGTCGATCACATCGTCTTCGACCGTCCTTCGCCCGCACCGCGCGTCGCACCGCTGGGCGGCGGCGACGACAATACGCTGGGGCAGGTCGTGCAATTCTCCGAATTCGCCGCGATCCGCGAGACGCTGGCGGCGTGCGGCGGCAGCCGGATCGAGACCGCCAAGCGGCTCGGCATCTCCGAGCGCACACTGCGCTATCGCCTCGCCAAGGCGCGCGAGCAGGGTGACGATCTCGCCGCCGGCACCAGCCGGATGCTGTCGGCATGAGCGCGATCGGAGGCGTCGGCGGCGTCGACCGGGTGATGGCGCTGCGCGCGCAGATCCTCGAGCGCAACGCCGCCCTGAACCGCACCAGCGGCGCGGCCTCGGCCGCCCCCGCCCCGGCGGCGGGCGGCGCGGCGAACGCGACCAGCTTCGCCGACACGATGCAGTCGGCGATCGCCAAGGTGAACGACGGCCAGCAAAAGGCCTCGGCGCTGTCGGAGCAATACGAACGCGGCGAGACCGTCGACATCGCCAAGGTGATGCTCGCCCGTCAGGAAGCGTCGGTCGGCTTCGAGGCCACCCTGCAGGTCCGCAACAAGATCCTGTCCGCGTACAAGGACATCATGAGCATGCCGGTCTGATATGAGCAACGCTCTCACCCCGCAGAACCCGGTGCCGGTCACGCTGGTCCCGGAGAAGTTCGCCAACCCGCTGCGCCAGATCCAGGGCGTGATGGCGCAGCCCGCAGTGCGGCGCGCCGGACCGATGGCGTTGATGGTCGGGCTGATCGGCGCGGCCGGGCTCGCCTGGTCGGCGTTGTCGACCCCGCCGCAGAAGACGCTGTTCTCGGGGCTGCCCGATTCGGACAAGGCCGCGGTCACCACCGCGCTGTCGGCGGCGAACATCCCCAGCCATATCGACGATTCGGCGGGCACGCTGACCGTCAACGAGGAGGATTATTCCAAGGCGCGGCTGCTGCTCGCCGGGCAGGGTCTGCCCAAGGCCGCGCCGGGCGGGTACGCGATCCTCGACGAGCTGCCGATGGGCGTCAGCCGCGCGGTCGAGGGCGAACGGCTTCGCCAGGCGCGCGAGACCGAGCTGGCGCGCTCGATCCAGGAGATCGATGCGGTCGCCGAGGCGCGCGTCCATCTCGCGATGCCCGAGGCAAGCGTGTTCGTGCGCGACAATGCCGCGCCGTCGGCGTCGGTGGTCGTCAAGTTGCAGGGCGGCCGCTCGCTGAGCGACGCGCAGGTCCAGTCGATCGTCAACCTCGTCGCCTCGTCGGTGCCGGGGCTGAAGCCCGATGCGGTGACGATCGTCGACCAGATGGGCGGGCTGCTCACCAAGTCGGGCGACGGCCCCGACAGCGCCAACGACAGGCGCATCGAATTCCAGCGCCGCGTCGAGGACAAATACCGCCAGCAACTGATCCAGCTGCTCACGCCGCTGGTCGGCGCGGGCAATTTCACCGCCGAGGTACAGGCCGACGTCAACCTCGACGAAACCAGCGCGACCCGCGAAAGCTACGACAAGGAAGGCCGGCTGCGCGCCGAAACCGGCAATTGGACCGGCAACATGGCGACCAACGCGCCGCCGTCGGGCATCCCCGGCGCGCTGAGCAACACGCCCCCGCCCGCCTCGCAGCTTTCCACGCCGCAGCCCGCGACCGGCAACCCCGGCACGCCCGCGCCGCAGCCGACCGCCGGCGGCCCCGCACCCGATCCCGCCAAGCAGACCGACGCGTTCCAGCGCGCCTATGACCTGAACAAGGAAGTCTCGGTCACACGCGCCGCGCCGGGCAACATCAAGCGGCTGTCGGTCGCGGTGCTGCTGCGCGATCCGGAGAAGACCAAGCGCACCGCGATGGAGATCCAGCAGATCAACGATCTGGTGAAGAGCGCGGTCGGCTTCGACCAGTCGCGCAACGACAATGTCACCGTCATCAGCCGCAAGTTCGCCGATGCCAGTGCCGACGCGAGCGCCGCGCCCAAATGGTACGACAATGCGCTGGTGCCGATGCTCGCGCGCAACCTGACCGCGCTCGTCATCGCATTGCTGGTGCTGCTGCTCGGCGTGCGCCCGATCGCCAAGGCGCTGATGAAGAAGCGCGAGGATGCCACCGCCGACAAGGACGCCGCCGCGCTGGCGGACGGCGCGAAGCGCGATGGCGCGGCATTGACCGATGCGTCGGGCGAAGCCGGCGAGGGCGAGGGCGCGGATGGCGAGCAGATCGCGGTCCAGCCGCCGGTCAGCCTCGACCAGATCGAGACCAGCCAGAGCTACGAGGAGCGGATCGACGCGGTGCGCGGCTTCACGCGCGACAATCCGGCGCGCGCGGCGCTGGCGGTGCGCGACATGCTCGGCGCGGACGCCAAGCCGTGACCGAGGTCGCCACCGCCCCGCGGGTCTTCACCGGCGTCGAGCGCGCCGCGGTGCTGATGATGCTCGTCGGCGAGGAAGAGGCCGCCGCGATCCTCCAGAAGCTCGATCCCGAAGAGGTCCGCAAGCTCGGCACCGCCATGTTCGCGGTCGCCGACGTCAGCGAGGAAGAGGTCGAGCTGGTGCTCGACGATTTCGTCGGCAAGGCCCGCGAGCGCACCGGCATCACCTTCAACCCCGGCCCGAAGGTCGAGGCGGTGATGACGCGCGCGCTCGGCCGCGACAAGGCCGAGAGCGTGCTGGCGCAGATCACCCCGGCCGAGGCGGTGTGCGAGATCGACCTGCTCGACTGGCTCGACGCCAAGGAGATCGCCGCGATGCTCGACAAGGAGCATCCGCAGATCTGCGCGGTGATGATCGCCAATCTCGATCCGTCGATCGGCAGCCAGGTGCTCGAACTGCTGCCCGAGCTGGTGCAGCCCGACATCCTGCACCGCATCGCGCGGCTCGGGCCGATCACCCCCGACGCGGTCGACGCGCTGCGCACGCTGATCGCCAGCCGCACCGGCGGCGGCGGCGCGAGCGGTGGCGGCGGGGCGTCCTCCACCGCGCTCCAGCTGGGCGGCGCGCGCGAGGCGGCGAAGATCCTGCAGGGCGCGCGCAAGTCGACCGAACAGCGCGTCATGCCCAAGCTGCTCAAGATGGACCGCGACATCGCGCGGCAGATCGAGGAGGCGATGTTCGTCTTCGACAACCTGCTGGAGCTGGACGACAAGGGGCTGGGCACGCTCATCCGCAACGTCGACGGCGATACTTTGGGCCGCGCGCTGAAGGGCGTGGACGAGGCGGCGCGCAACCGCATCCTAGGCTGCATGTCCGCACGCGCCGCATCGGGCATCCGCGACGATATGGAAGCACGCGGGCCGATGAAGCTGAGCGAAGTGCTCGAGGCGCAAAAGGCGATCATCCAGATCGCGCGCAACCTTGCCAAGGACGGCACGATCAATCTGGGGGCAGGCGACGACGATTATGTCTGAGGCGGATTTCGTCAGTGGTATGCCATCGCGCGCCGATGCCGCGGCGCTCAGCCGCACGCGCGCGCAATCCGGGATCGCGCCGGGCTTCACGCCGGCGGACCTGATCGCGCGCATCGAACAGGCGTTCGGCGCGCGTCCACCCGCGCCGTCGTCGGCCGAGGAAATGTCGGACGACGTGGCGGGCGACCAGCCGCGCCATTTCTCGCCCGCCGATCCGGATGCCGATCCGACCGCCGGCTGGGACATGCTGGACGCCGATGCGCCGATCCCGGCGTGCGTCGAACAGATCGAGGCGGCGCGGATCGCCGGCTATCACGAAGGGCTCGCCGACGCCGCGATGGCGGCCGACGCAGTGGTGTCGCGCGAACGCGAGCTGCTGGAGGCGGTCGCGGGCGCGATGAAGGCCGGCGGCGCGATCGACCGCGTCGCGCTGGCCGAGGCGTTGCGCCGCACGGTCACGATGCTGGTGACGCAATTGGTCGGTGAGATCGGCGTCTCCGCGCCGTTGCTCGCCGCGCGCGTCGAGGCCGCGACCGACCTGCTCGCCGACGCCAGCGAATCGGCGATGCTGCGCGTCCATCCCGAGGACCTGCCGCTGCTCGAAGGCCGCGTGCCCGGCACCGTCTTCCCGGTCGCCGACGACAGCGTCGAACGCGGCAGCTTCGTCATGGAGGCCGCGTCGACGATCGTCGAGGATGGCCCGGCGATGTGGCTCGATCAGCTGTCCACCGCGATCGAACGCGCGGCGGTGCCGGCGTGCTGAACCAGTTCGCCGAGGATTATCTCGGCACGCTCGCCCTCGCCGGATCGCGGCCGAAGCCGCGCGTCGCCGGTAGGCTGTCGTCCTATGACGGGCTGTTGATGGAGGCGGTCGGGCTCTCGCTGCCGGTCGGCACCGTCTGCAGGATCGGCGCGGAGGGCGGGCAACAGGTCGAGGCCGAGGTGATCGGCTTCCGCAACGGCCGCACGCTGATGATGAATCTCGGTGGCCCCGCCGCCCTGCTCCCCAACGCCCCCGTCCGTCCGCTCGGCCCTCCCGGCGAGGCGGAAGTCGGCGCGGCGATGCTCGGGCGCGTCGTCGACGGCGCGGGCCATCCGATTGACGGGCTCGGCCCGATCCGCGGCGCGGGGCGCTGGCCGCTCGCCGGGCATATGCAGTCGCCGCTCGACCGTGGCCGCGTGCTCGCGCCGATGGACGTCGGCGTGCGCGCGATCAACGGGCTGCTCACCGTCGGCCAGGGCCAGCGCGTCGGGATCATGGCCGGATCGGGCGTCGGCAAGTCGGTGCTGCTCGGCATGATGGTCCGCGCGGCGCAGGCCGATGTCGTCGTCATCGGGCTGATCGGCGAGCGCAGCCGCGAGGTCGCCGACTTCCTCGAAACCAAGGTCGCGGGCGAGGCGCGCAAGCGCTCGGTCGTCGTCGCGGTGCCCGCCAACCACTCGCCGGTGCTGCGCATCCGCGGCGCGCTGCGCGCCACCGCGATCGCCGAGGCGTTCCGCGCCGAGGGCAAGAGCGTGCTGCTCATCATCGATTCGCTGACCCGCGTCGCGCACGCCGGGCGCGAGATCGGGCTGGCGCTGGGCGAGCCGGCCTCGGCGCGCGGCTATCCGCCCTCCGCGATCGCGATGCTCCCCAATTTGCTGGAGCGCGCCGGGTCGGACGTGAACACCGGCGGGTCGATCACCGGCATCTATACGGTGCTGGCCGACGGCGACGACGGCAACGATCCGGTCGTCGACTCCGCGCGCTCGATCCTCGACGGGCATATCGTGCTGAGCCGCGCGATGGCTGAGCGCGCGGTCTATCCGGCGATCGACATCTCCAAATCGATCAGCCGCGTGATGAACGACATCGTGCCGCAGCATCACCAGCAGGCCGCGCGCATCCTGCGCCGCCATCTGGCGACCTATGAGGAAAACCGCGACCTCGTGCTGATGGGCGCGTATCGCAGCGGCAGCGATCCCGCGATCGACGCCGCGATCGCCTACCAGCCCGCGATCATGGAATTCGTGCGCCAGGACACGCACCAGATGGTGTCGCTGGCCGATGCCGAGATGGAGCTGGTCGGCGTCTTCGGCGATGCCTGACGCCAAGCGACTGAAGCGCCTGCACCGCGTCCGCACGCTCCAGCTCGGGCTGGCGCGCGCCGACGAGGCGCGGACGCAGGCGCAGCTGACCAGCGAGACGCAACTGGCGCAGCGGATCGCGCAGCTCGCCGATGCGGTCGCCCCTGCCCCTTCCACCTTTGCCGGCGCGGTCAATCTCGCCGCCAGCGCGCATTTCCGCGAGCGGCTGCACCGGTCGGCGGAAGCCGCGATGAATCGCGTCCGCGCCGCCGAGGCGCAGGTCGAACGCAGCAGCGAGGCGACGCGTGGCGCGCGCCGCGACCAGAGCGCGGTCGAAAAGCTGATGGAGCGGCAGCACGCCGCCGATCTGCGCGCCGAGATGAAGGCGCTCGAGGACGTGCCCGCGCGCCCGAAGAAATAAACGGCACGCTCCTTGCAAGGTGGCCGGCGAACCCTGTCCACGAAAGCGGCCTGACCTTTGACCACGATCGCAAGCCTTCTCCTGACGACGGCACCGGGCGCGATGCTGCCGGGTGCGGCCTCGCCCACGCCGGGGGTGGCGGGCGCGACCGGCGACTTCCTGAAGCTGGTGCTGCCCGGCTGCGGCGACGGCGTTGCGGTCGGCGTGCCGACGGTCGTCGGCGAGCCGGGGCGGCAGGATCTTGCCGGTACCGGCACCGGGCTGCCGCTGGTCGATGCCGTGGTGCCGACCGGCGAGGCGGCGCTGGCGTGGCTGGCCGATGCGACCGGCGTCGCGGTCCCCCCGCCGCCGCCCGCGCTCCCCGCAAACGAAGAGCTTGCCGCGCCGACCGTCCTCGATCCGAAGGTCGCCGCCCGCGCGGAGGCCAAGCCGGGCACCGAAGCCCCCGCGCGTCCGCGCCTGCGGATCGTGACCCCCGACGTGCCGGTGCAATTGCCGCTCAGGAAGGGTGAAGCAGACGCGACCGTCGCCATCGCAGACCCGGCCACGCCGGCCACCGACGATCGCGAGACACCGACGACCGCGACCGAAACGCCGACGGTCCCGACAGTCCCGACCGACGTGACCGCAACGAATGTCGAAACGCCGCCGGCCCTCGCCACGCCGCACGCGGATGCGCCCCACGCCCCGCATCCCGCGGCCGAAGCGCAAGCCGTGCTCGCGGCAGCTCCGCCCGCCCTGCCGCCGGTCGCGACCGCGACGCCGAAGGCTGCGTCCGCCGACCCCATGAACGTGTCGGCGACCGCCGGCGCACAGACGCAGGTCGCCGCGCCCCCGGCTCCCGCACCCGCAGTGACGGAGATGGCCACCGCGCCGACTCCCGATACGGTCGCACACACTCCCGCAAGCCCCACGATCGATCCGGCACCGACGTCACCCGAGCCGGCAGCGGCGAAGGCGTCGCAACCGCCGCTCACCGCCGCCCCAGCATCGAATGCCGAGCAGCAGCCGGCCAGCGCCCCGCCGGCTCCGCGCGCCGAGCAGCAACCGGTCAGCGCCCCCCGGACACCCCGCGCCCAGCAGCAGCCAGCCAAGGCCCCTCCGATGCCGCGCGTCGCGCAACAGCCGGTCGACCCCACACCGCATCCGCAGAACGCCGCCCCCACCGCGCCCGCACCCGAGGCGAAGGTCGCGCCCGAGGCCATGCCCGCATGGGTAGACGTTGCGCCGCAAGACGCATCGCCGACCGTGCCTTCGGCCAAGGAAACGCGCGTCACCGCCGCCCCCGCGCCGCGCCGCACCGCAGCCGCGCCTGCCGCGATCGCTGCGACCGGCGAGGCGGCGTCGCCTCCGGTGCTCGACCTCACCGTCGACACCGCCGCCGCGATCATCCAGGACGCCGCGCCGCGCGCCGCTGCCCCGACTTCGCGCGCAGAGATCGCGCCCCCGGCCGCCGCACCCGCAACCCCAGCGCCGGTCGAAACAGCCCCGGCGCGTCCGCCCATCGCCGAAGCACCGCTCCCGGTGGCCCGAACCGGCTCCGCGCGCGGCACCGAAGCGACACGCGCGACGCCGATCCCGGCATCGGACGTCGCAAATGATGCACCGATCGCGACGCAGACCGCGCAAATCGACGCACCGATCGCGCCCGCACCACGCGAAAGCGCTGCAAATCCGCTACCGCAGCCGCTCCGCAACGAGCCGGTAGCGGCACCCGGCCCGATCATCGCCAGCGCCGCGACGGTCCGCGTCGACGCGCCCACCCCGCTCGCCGCTGCCCCGGCCGTCCCGCAACCCGTCCCGGCCGCCGCCGCTCCCGCTCCGCTGGGCGCGACACCGGCTACCGACGCACCCGCACCGGACGCGCCCGCCGTTCGCGACACACCCCGCGCCGCCCCCGCCCCGGTACCGACCGCGCCCGAGGCGACACCGGCACCGGTGATCGCCTCCGCCGCGCGCACCTTTGCCGAGGCGATCCACCGCGCCGTCACCGCCGAGGATCGCGCGCGTCCCGCGGATCCGACCGCGCCGGTCACGCAGCCGCAGGCGACCGCCGCGATCTCCCCCGCCGCGGTCACCGCAACCGGCCAGACGCAGCAGCAGACGCTCGACATGCGCCAGCCACACTGGCCCGCGGCGATGATCCAGCACATCGAGAAGCTGCGCGACATGGCCGATGCCAATGACATGCGCATCCGCGTCGTCCCCGATGCGCTCGGCGCGATCGACGTCGCGCTGCGTCGCGAGGGCGATACGGTGCAGGTCCAGCTCACCGCCGAACAGCCGCAGACGCGCGCGATGCTCGCCGATGCGCAGCCGCGGCTGACCGAAATGGCCGAGGCGCGCGGGCTGAAGCTCCACCATGCGCAGCCCGGCGGCACGACCGCGCAGGGCGACCGCCAGCCGCCTCAGCAACAACAGCAGCAACACCGCGCCGCACCGGTTCCGGCCGCGCCGCCTTCCGCCCGTCGGGCCGCCACCGCGGACGCCGACGACACCGACCAGCGAATCGCATGATTGAGGGAAACGACCGATGAGTGACGCTCCGGCCGCAGAGGCCGCGCCCAAGAAAAAGGGCAAGATGAAGATGATCGTGATCGGCGCCGTCGGCGTCATCGTCCTGCTGGGCGGTGGCGTCGGTGCCGGTCTGTATGCCGCCGGCTCCGGGATGGTCGGTGGCGGCGGTGCCGAAAAGGCCGCCGCGCACGAGGACCCGAACAAGCCCAAGCTCGTCCCCAAGAGCGAGCAGAAGCACGCCGGTGAAGGTGCCGAAGGCGGCGAAGGTGGTGAGGGCGGCCACGGCGGCGGTGAAGCCAAGGCCGAAGGCGGTGGCGAGGGCGAAGCCGGTGGCAGCGAGTCGCACGGCACGCCGACGCCGGAGGGCCACGGCGGCGAACCCTATGCCTCGAACTATTATGCGATGGAGAAGGAGTTCACCTCCAACCTTCAGGATTCGGTGCACTTCATCCAGATCGGCCTGGCCGTGTCGACGCCGTACGACGACAAGGTCATCAACAACCTGAAGACCAACGACATCGCGATTCGCTCGGCGATTCTGTTGACGCTGGGCGACACGCCGGAGGATCAGGTGTTCACCGGCGCCGGAAAACAGCAGCTCCAGAAACGGCTCGTCGCAACGATCAACCAGGTTCTGCGCGAAAAGGAGGGGTTCGGCGGGATCAGTAACGTCTACTTTACCACTTTCGTGGTTCAGTGAACGGGCATGGTTAACAGGCCCGCTTCCCCCGATGCCGGATTCGACTCCGGTACGCCGATCGGCACCGCTGCCGCATTGGGCGGGGGGAGCGGCGCGCCCGCGAAATTGCATCCGTTCGGCGATCTGCACACGCTCCAGCATCTGTCGGCGCGCGCCGCGCGCGGGGTGCGTCAAACGTTCGAAGGCTATTGGCGCGCCGAGACGCGCGCCTGGGCCGAACCGCTGGAGGTGCTGCGCCTCGCCGATTATCGCGCGGCGCGCGGCGACAAGCTGACCGCGTGGCTCCCGCTGTCGATGGACGGCCGCCCGGCGCTGTGCGTCATCGACAGCCAGTTCGTCGTCGAGATCATCGACCTGTTCTTCGGCGGCACCGGCGACGTTTCGCCGGTGCTCGCGCTCGAATTCACCCCCGCCTGCGACGTGATCGTCGCGCGCATCGCCAAGGCATTGGCGCGCGCGCTGGAAACCGCATGGGAGCCGCTGGCGCGCGCGCGCTTCACCGCCGAGCCGTTCGAGCTGGGCGGGAACATGGTGCCCGGCGTCGAGGCCGACGAGGTGGTGATCGCCACCCGCTTCGCGATCGCGCGCGGCAGCGCCAAGCCGGCGTTCGTCGACATCCTCTACCCGGTCGCGACGCTGAAGCCGCACACGGTCGCGCTGACCGGCAAGGTCGTCGCCAAGCCCAGCGAGGTCGACGCCGAATGGCGCACCCAGCTGACGCGCGCCGCGATGGGCGTGCGCTTCCCGGTCCGCTCGGTGCTCGCCGAGCCGACCATCCCGCTTTCGCGGCTCATGGATCTCAAGGAAGGCGACATCATCCCGATCAGCTTCGGCGCCGACGTGCCGATCGTGGTCGGCGGGATGGCGCTGGGGCTGGGCACCGTGGGCACCTCCAACGGCCGCGCGGCCATTCGCATCTCCAAGTTCGAAGGACCCCTGCAATGAACGACATGACCGGCGGATTCGCGATCGACGCCGCCGTCGCCGCCAACCTGCGGCTTCTGCAGGGCGTCGACGTCAAGCTGACCGTCGAGATCGGCTCGACCACCTTGTCGCTGCGCGAATTGCTCGCGCTGGGCGAATCGAGCGTGATCGAACTGGACCGGCAGGCCGGCGAGCTGCTCGACGTGCTGGTCAACGGCACGCTGATCGGGCGCGGCGAGATCGTGACGGTCGGCGAGCGCTACGGCGTCAAGATGACCGAGCTGGTCTCGCCCGAGAAGCGCGGCTGAGGGGCACGCACGCGATGATGTGGACTTATATCCTGAAGCTGGTCGTGATGCTCCCGCTCGTCTGCGGGTTGATGATCGGCTGCCTGTACCTGTGGCGGCGGCTCGAGGCGCGGATGCCGGGCAAGCCGTCGACGCGCGGCATCGCCGTGCGCGAGACGATGATGATTTCGCCGGGGGTCAAGCTGGCGGTGGTCGATTTCGAGGGGCGTCGCCTGCTCGTCTCGGTCAATCGCGCCGGCGTGACGCTGGTCGACAAGGCCGAAGGGCGCGTGCCGGTGGAGCCCGCCGCATGAGCGCCTCGGCGATGCACAGCGGCGCGCTGATCCGCCCGCGCGCACGGACCGCGGGCAAGCGCTCGCACCTGATCCTCGCGCTGCTCGCGATCGTCGTGGCGCTGTGCGTCGCGATGCCGGCGTTGGCGCAGAACTTCCCCGCCCCGTCGCAGCCGGCGGTGCAGGGTGCGCCGGCAGCGCCCGCGCCGGGCGTCGGCGACGCGGTCGACCGCGCGCTCGGGCAATTGTCGCGCGGCGATGCGGGGGCGCAGAACAATAACGGCTCGCTGTCGCTGTCGCTGCAAGTGCTCATCATCATGGGCCTGCTCACGGTGCTGCCGGGCATCGTGCTGATGATGACCAGCTTCACCCGGATCATCATCGTGCTGTCGATCCTGCGGCAGGCGATGGGACTGCAACAGACCCCGCCCAACCAGGTGCTGATCGGCCTGTCGCTGTTCCTCAGCTTCTTCATCATGGCCCCCGCGATCAACCAGATCAACACGACCGCGATCCAGCCCTATTCGCAGGGCCGCATCGGCGGCACCGAGCTGATCCAGACCGCCGCGGCGCCGCTCCACGCCTTCATGGCCAAGCAGACGCGCGTGAAGGATGTGACGATGTTCGCGCAGATGGCGAAGTCCGGCCCCTATGCCACGCCGAAGGACATTCCCTATTCGGTGCTGCTGCCGGCGTTCGTCACCTCGGAGCTGAAGACCGCGTTCCAGATCGGCTTCCTGCTGTTCCTGCCGTTCATCGTCATCGACCTCGTCGTTGCGACGGTGCTGATGGCGCTCGGCATGGCGATGCTCAGCCCGACGATCATCTCGCTGCCGTTCAAACTGCTGCTGTTCGTGCTGGTCGACGGCTGGGCGCTGACGATGGGCAGTCTGGCGAACAGTTTTGCGACTTAGCTTCCGTTCGTCCTGAGGAGCCGCTGAGCGCAGTCTTGGCGGCGTCTCGAAGGACAATCTGGTTCGAGACGGGGCTTCGACTGCGCTCAGCCCCTCCTCACCACGAACGGCATCATTTTTGCGCAAGGTTCATGACATGCAACCGCTCGTCGACGCCGATTACTTCCTGACCGTCGCCAACCAGACCATGTGGGTGCTGGCGCTCGTCTCCGCGCCGATCCTGATCCCGGCGCTCTTGTCGGGGCTGATCCTCGGGATGGTGCAGGCCGCGACTTCGATCAACGAGCAGACGCTGAGCTTCGTGCCGAAGCTGATCGTCGTCGCGGTGTCGATCATGGTATTCGGCGCGATGATCCTCGGGCTGCTGAGCGACTTCACGACCGAAATCTTCGCGCGCATTCCGGATCTGGTTCACTAATCTTGCGCCAGCCTCTCCCCGTCACCCCGGCGCAGGCCGGGGTCCAGAGCCGCAAGCGCGGTTCTGCGTGGCTCTGGACCCCGGCCTGCGCCGGGGTGACGGAGGCGTAGGTTGTTGGGCTTCGGCTTAAGCATCGAACCCCAACTCTGGGCGCTGATCTTCGTAATGATCCGCGTCGGGGCGGCGTTCATCGCCGCGCCCGTGTTCGGCAACGTCTCCGTGCCGCTGCCGGTGCGGATCACGCTGGCCGGCGCGGTCGGGGTGCTGGTGCTCGGCACCACCTCGATCCAGCCGCCGCCGACGATCTTCGCGCTGTCCACCTTCGTCGCGGTCGCCGCCGAGGCGTTGGTCGGGCTCGCGCTCGGCTTCATCGTCCAGATCGCGTTCGCCGCGCCGCTGATCGCGGGCGAGATCATCGGCGGGTCGATGGGGATCGGCTTCGCCAACATGATCGACCCCAATTCGGGCCGCTCCAGCCCGGCGATCGGCCAGTTCCTGTCGATCCTGCTGACCCTGCTGTTCCTGTCGCTCGACGGGCATCTGGTGCTCGTCGACATGGTGGTGAAGAGCTACACCGCGCTGCCGCCCGGCGCGGCGTGGATGAACGCGGCGCAGCTGCGCGATATCGCGCTGTTCGGCGGCTATGCGTTCATGGCCGGGCTGCTGCTCGCATTGCCGGTCGGCTTCCTGCTGTTGTGCCTCAACCTCGTCATGGGGATGGTGTCGCGCTCGGCACCGTCGCTCAACCTGTTCTCGATCGGCCTGCCCGCCAGCCTCGCGGTCGGCGTCATCAGCCTCGCGATCGCGCTGCCCGCGATGGGCGATTACATGCAGGTGATCGTCCGTGAGGGCCTCGCCGCCGCGCAAAGCCTGGTGCTCGGCTGATGTCGGAGGGTGGCGACAAGACAGAAGCCCCAACCCAGAAGCGTCGCGACGACGCCAAGGAAAAGGGTGACGTCCTCAAGAGCCGCGACCTCGCGACCGCGTTCGTCGTGCTGGCCGGCATCACCTGGATCATGTTCTTCGGCCCGGCGCTGCTCGCCGCGTGCCGCGAGGTGATGGCGGCGAGCTTCAGCTTCAGCCACGCCGATGTCGAGGATTTCCAGCCGTGGCGCCCGCTGATCCAGGCCGGATGGAAGCTGGCCGCGCCGCTCGGCACGCTGTTCGCGATCACCATCGCCGCCGCGATCGCCAGCCAGGCCGGGCTCGGCTCGCTGAGCTTCAACGCCAAGCTGCTCGCCCCCAAGGCGTCGCGGATCAATCCGGGTTCGGGGATCATGCGGATCGTCGGGATGCAGGGCTGGATCGAGCTGGGCAAGTCGCTGCTCAAGGTCACCCTGCTCGGCGCGATCGGCGCGTGGATGCTGTGGCAGACCGCCCATTTCAGCTTCGGGCTTGCCGCCTCCAACCTGCCGGTCGCGCTCGCCGGGCTGGGGTCGACGCTGACGCATGTCCTGCTCGTCATGGCGATGGGGCTGGTCGCGATCGGCATGATCGACGTGCCGACCCAGATCATGCAGCTGCTCAAGAAGTTGCGCATGACCAAGCAGGAAGTGAAGGACGAGCATAAGGAGAGCGAGGGCAACCCCGAGATGAAGGGGCATATGCGCATGAAGCAGCGCGAGATGCTGTCCGGCGGGATGCACAAGGCGCTCGACCAGGCGCATGTCGTGCTCACCAACCCGACGCACTTCGCGGTCGCGCTCCGCTACGACCGCGGGCGCGACGAGGTGCCGGTGGTGGTCGCCAAGGGGCGCGGCGCGCTGGCGCTCGCGATCCGCTCGGCGGCGAAGGACCGCGCGCTGCCGATCCTCGAATATCCGGCGCTGGCGCGTGCCGTCTACTACACCAGCCGCGAGGGACAGGAGGTGCGCGACGACCTGTACCTCGCCATCGCCACCGTGCTGGCTTTTGTCTTCGGACTCAATGCGCAAGCCGGCGGGACGCAACCGCCGGTCGAAGTGCCGGATACCGCACGTTTCGACGAAAATGGTGTCCGTCAGTCATAAAGAATCGCCGCGCGCGGCCGTTTAGGAGAGCATCATGGCGACGATCAGCAGCACGAGCACGAGCAGCACGGCGACGACGACGAAAACGTCGTCGACGACGTCGACCACCAAGACCGGCAGCGCGGCGTCGATCAACAAGTCGACCGCCAACTCGATCCTGACCTCGCTCGGCTCGGGCTCGGGCGTCGACACCGATACTTTGGTCACGCAGCTCGTCGACGCGCAGTTCGCCGCCAAGCGCGCGCAGATCACCGCCAAGACCGACAAGCTGACCGCGCAGATTTCCGACGCGGCGACGCTCAAGAATTTCGTCAGCGACTTCGCCAAGGCGGTCAACACGCTGGTCACCGGCGGTACGCTGGCGACGCAGCCGAACGTCAGCGATCCGAAGGTGGCCGGGGCGACCGCGATCTCGGGCGCGCCGATGTCGGCCACCGCCTCGGCGAACGTCACCGTCACCTCGCTCGCCACGGTGCAGACCGTCACCAGCGCGAAGCTCGGCAAGACCGATCAGTTCGGCACCGGCAAGCTGACGATCAACATCGGCACCGCGAACTACACCGCGGGCAAGATGGACAGCCTGACGGTCGGCAAAGCAAGCGACGGCACCGACCTGTCGTTCGACGTCGACATCGCGCCGCCGAACGACACGCTCTCGGGCATCGCCGCCGCGATCAACGCCAAGAACACCGGCGTCACCGCCGCGATCATCACCGATGCCGACGGCGGCGCGTTCCTGTCGCTCAAGGGGCAGAGCGGCACCGCGCAGGCGTTTTCGGTGAAGGGCACCGGCGGCACGCTCGACACGCTCAGCGTCGGGCCGGATGCGACCGGGACCTCGAAGATGGCGGTCGTCGGCCAGTCCGCCAACGCCAAGCTGTCGGTGGACGGCGTGTCGGTCGAGCGGCCGAGCAACGAGATCAGCGATCTGGTGCCGGGCGTGAAGCTGACGCTGGCCGGCACCGGCTCGATGACGCTGACCGGCACGCGTCCCGACACCGCGCTGACCAACGGCGTCAAGGACTTCGTCGAAACCTTCAACCAGTTGCTCAACGAGGTGAAGCAGCAGACCAACGCGGTCGACGGCAGCCTGCGCGCCGATCCGGCCGCCAAGCAGTTGCTGCGCAACCTGCAGGGCTTTGCGAGCAAGACGTTGCTTCCCGACGCCCCGGCGGGCACACCTTCGACACTGGCCGGGATCGGCGTCACCACCGACAAGACCACCGGCGAGCTGACGATCGACGATGCCGCGCTGACCAAGGCGATGAAGGACTCGCCCGATTCGATCCAGGCGATGTTCACGCCCAACAGCTTCGGCGCGACCGGCATCAACGCCGCGATGCAATCGCTGAAGCTGTCGTCGGGCAGCACGCTCTACGGGCTCGGCGCGACCGACCTGAAGCTGCGCAAGGCGCAGGACGATCTGACCAAGGAAAGCGCCAAGATCGACGATCAGGCAACGCGCTTCTCGGCGCGACTGACGCAGCAATATGCCAGCATGAACTCGCGCGTGTCGGCCTATAAGCAGACGCAATCGTTCATGAAGCAGCAGATCGACGGCTGGTACAAGTCGAGCTGATCGGGAGAGACGACAGATCATGGCCTACGCCTCTTCCCTGCTGCGCGATCCGGCGCGCACCTATCGCGAGATCGACCTCGCCGGCCGCACCGCCGCGGCCGACGGTCCGGCGCTCGTGCAATTGCTGTACGAGGAGCTGACGCAGGCGCTGCGCGTCGCCGCGTGGGCGGCCGACCGCAAGCAGTTCGCGACCCGCAGCGAACGCATCACCCGCGCCACCGCGATCCTGTTCGCGCTGGAGGCCAATCTCGACTTCGAGAAGGGCGGCGACGTGTCGCGCGCACTGGCGCGTTTCTACGGCGGGTGCCGGCGGCAGGTGATCGAGGCGAGCATCGGCACCGATGGCGCACCGTTCCGCGCGGTCGCCGCCGAGCTGGAGGAAATCGCCAGCGCATGGCGGCAGGCGCGCGCGGCGTAACCTGCGCCACACCGTCATTGCGAGCGTAGCGAAGCAATCCAGGGCCGGATCAGGACGCCCTGGATTGCTTCGCTACGCTCGCAATGACGACGACGATTACCCCCGGAACCAGTGCCGTCGCACGAACCACACGACGATCCCCGCCGCGATCACCGCGCAGGCACCGGCGATGGCGTCGAACGCCCATGGCTCCTCGGCATAGGGCAACCCCTTGACGTTCATCCCGTACAGCCCGGTCAGGAACGTCAGCGGCAGGAAGATCATCGCAACCATCGCGATCACCAGACTGCGCTGGTCGAGCTGTTCGGCGCGCAGGTCGGTCAGCGCCTCGTGCATCAGCGCAGCGCGTTCGCGGATCGCCTCGACCTCCTCGGCCATGCGCGCGGCACGGTCGGCGGCGGCGGAGAGATGCGCGCGATCGTCCTCCGCCAGCCAGTCGCCCGGCAGCGTCGCCAGCCGCTCCAGCGCGGCGCGCTGCGGGCTGAGGAAGCGACGGTAGTTGATCGCCTCCGAGCGCATCCGCGTCACCGAACGGCGCAGCTCGAAGACATGGTGCGCGCTCAATTTCTGCTCGCAATCGTCGAGCCCGTCGCCGAGGTCGGCGACGACCGGGTCGAGATCCTCGGTGATCGCGGTGGCGATTGCGGCGATCAGGTCGCCGGGGTCGCGCAGCTCGCCGCGCTCCATCTGTTCCTCGACGCGCGCCAACGTCACCAGCCGCTTGCGCGAGACGGTGATGACGCGGCCCTTGGTGGCCCAGATGCGGATCGAGGCGAGCACGTCCGAGGTGTCGAGCGGCTCGTCGGTGCGCCCGCGCAGGTTGACGAATGCGCCGTGCCCGATCTTTTCGGCGCGCGGGCGCGTCTCGGCGGCGGTCAGCGCGTCGACGGTGAAGGTGTTGAGCCCGGCGGCGTCGCGCAGCCACGCCTGCGCCTCGGCGGCGTTGGAGGCGAGATGCACCCAGCGGAACGCCGCCTCGCCCGTCAGCGCGGCCTTTGGCGTGACCTTCTCGACCGTGCCATCGTCACCGACGCGCCATGCCACGCCGCTCATGCGCGCATCCCGATATCGACGGTCAGCCCGGTGCCGTCCGTCGGCGGTCCGTCGCATTGCTCGCGCGCGGCATCGGCGCGCGCGCGGTCGAGGATCGCGGCGGGAACATCGGCGCGGTGCGTGACGCGGTCGGCGGCGGCGAGCAGCCGTGCCTGTCGCAGCGTGAGGTCGTCGGGATCGCACGAGGCGAGCGCGAGCCGCACGACGCCGGTCGTGGCGCTTCCGGCGAGCACGGCTTCTGCGGCATCGCGCCCGTCGTAATCGGCGAGCGGGTCGAGCGCCGCGCCGGGGGCGAGCGCCGCACCGATCGCGCGCCGTCGTTCTCCGCCGTCCGGCAGCGCGGCGCGCAACGTCGCACGCGCACCGTGCAACGCCTCGGCGAGCCGCCCGAGCGAGGCGGGCAGTACCGCCTCCAGCCGCTGCCGCACCGCCGCTGCCAGCCCGGCGGAGACGCCGCCAGTGCCGATCGCGACCAGCACCGGCGCACGATCGACGATCGCGGGCAAGGTAAAGTCGCAGAGTTCGGGGCGGTCGACCGCGTTGACCAGCACGCCACGCGCCTTGAGCCGTGCCACCGCTTCGTCGTCATCGGCGACAATCGCGAGGCGGGCGTCGGGGTGATCCTCGCCGACGACGATCGCCCCGGCGCGTTCGAGCAACCGGCGTTTTGGCTCCGCCGCCTCGCCCTCGCCGATGAGGATCACCGAGCGGCCGTTCAGGCGGACGAAGAGCGGGAGGCTGTGGAGCGTCATGCCGCGCAACCCCGAGCCGTCATTGCGAGCGTAGCGAAGCAATCCAGGGCGTGGCGCGCTGGGCTCTGGATTGCGTCGCTGCGCTCGCAATGACGAGCGAAGGCGCCTCCCTCCCATGCCGTCTCCCCGGCGGAGGCCGGGGTCCAGTGGCGAGCGGCGCGTGTGATGCGGCTTCGTCCCCCAACTGGGCCCCGGCCTCCGCCGGGGTGACGGTATACGGCAAAGGTCACGCCCGCCCCTACAACCACTCCGGCACGCGCTCCGCGGCGAGGATCGTCTCGGCGGCGATGCGGTCGGCGACCACCGCATAACGGTCGCCGTCGACCAGCACCTCGGGCACCAGCGCGCGGCTGTTGTAGGTCGACGCCATCGTCGCGCCATACGCCCCAGCGGTGCGCAGCACGGCGAGGTCGCCGCCCCGCACCGCGTCCATCTCGCGCGCCATCGCGAAGGTGTCGCCGGTCTCGCACACCGGCCCGGCGACGTTCGCCGTCATCCGCTCGCCGCTCGGCGTCACCGCATCGACATCGTGCCATGCGTCGTACAGCGCCGGACGCGCCAGATCGTTCATCGCCGCGTCGACGATCACATAGGGGTGCACGACCCCCGGCTTCACCCAAATCACGCGCGTCAGCAGCACCCCGGCATTGCCCGCGATCACGCGGCCGGGCTCGAACATCAGCTGGACGTCCCAGCCCTTCGTCACCCGCTCGACCATCGCGCCATATTCGGCCGGGGTGCGCGGATCGTCGCCGGCCTTGTAGCGGACGCCGAGCCCGCCGCCGAGATCGACGCGCGCCACCTGATGCCCCGCCGCGCGCAACTCGTCGACCAGCGCCTTCACGCGCCGATACGCTGCCTCGAGCGGGGCGAGGTCGAACAACTGGCTGCCGATATGGATCGCGACGCCCTGCATCGACAGGCCGGGCAGCGCGGAAAGCCGCGCGTACATCGCCGGGGCCTGATCGATCGGCACACCGAACTTGTTCTCCTTGCGCCCGGTCGAGATCTTGGCGTGGGTGCCCGCATCGACGTCCGGGTTCACCCGCAGCACCGCCCGCGCGGTCAGCCCGCGTTCGTGCGCCAGCTGCGCGAGGACGACGCCTTCTTCCTCCAGCTCGAGGTTGAACTGGCCGATCCCGGCCTCCAGCCCGCGCAGCAATTCGGCGCGGGTCTTGCCGACGCCGGAGAAGACGATCCCGCTCGCCGGAATCCCCGCCGCCAGCGCGCGCGCCATCTCGCCGCCGGAGACGACATCGGCGCCATAACCCTCGGCAGCGACGACGCGCAGCACCGCGAGGTTGGGGTTGGCCTTGATCGCATAGGCGAGATGCACGTCGGGCACCCCGGACAGCGCGTCGCGGAACGCGCGCGCCTGTGCGCGGAAGGCGGCGGCGGAATAGACGTAGACGGGGGTGCCCACCTCGTCGGCGATGCGGGTCAGCGGCACGCCCTCGCACCACAAGGCGCCGTCGCGGTAATGAAAATGGTCCATGGTCACTCGCAGAAAATCGTCAGCGTGGGGGAAGGTCGAACGGGTCGGGCTCCCGTTTCTGCGAGCTTTTCAACACTTCCCCGGTCCGCTGCGGCCGCGCCTGCACCGAGGGGGTGAGCAGGTCGGCGACCGCCGGCTGCTGCGCCGCGCCGTACGGCGTGACCGGCATCGCCTGCCCCGGTGCGGGCTTCAGCGCCTGCGTCGACCCGCACGCGGCGAGCGGGAGCGCGGCGACGAGCAGCAGCGCCCTCACGCGCGCGCCGCCCGGATCGCGGCGCGGACGTTGTCGGGGGCGGTGCCGCCGAAGCTCCTGCGGCTCGCCACCGACGCGTCGACCGACAGCACGCCGTACACCGCGTCGGTGATCCGCGCGTCGATCGCCTGCAAATCGGCGAGCGGCACCTTGTCGAGCGTGCAGCCGAGCGCCTCGGCCCGCGCCACCGCGCGGCCGGTGATGTGATGCGCCTCGCGGAACGGCACATCGGCCTCGCGCACCAGCCAGTCGGCGAGGTCGGTCGCGGTGGCGAAGCCGCTCTCCGCCAGCGCACGCATCCGGTCGGTGCGGAAGGTCGCGCTCTCGATCATGCCGGTCATAGCCGCGATCGAGATCGCCAGCAGGTCGTGGCATTCGAAGACCGGCGGCTTGTCGTCCTGCATGTCCTTGGAATAGGCGAGCGGCAGCCCCTTCATCGTCACCATCAGGCTGACGAGGCAGCCGGTGATGCGCCCGCTGTGCCCGCGCACCAGCTCGGCGGCGTCGGGGTTGCGCTTCTGCGGCATGATCGAGCTGCCGGTCGACCATTGGTCGCTGAGCGACACGAAGCCGAACGGCTGCGACGCCCATAGCACGAACTCCTCGGCCAATCGGCTGAGGTGGAGCGAGCATTGCGCGGCGGCGGTCAGATAGTCGAGCGCGAAGTCGCGGTCGCTGACCGAATCGAGGCTGTTGCGCGTCGGCCCGTCGAAGCCGAGCGCGGCGGCGGTGGCGTGGCGGTCGACCGGGAAACCGGTCCCGGCCAGCGCCGCCGCACCCAGCGGGCAGAGGTTGCCGCGCGCGCGATTGTCACGGAAACGGCTGACGTCGCGCGACACCATCTCGTGATAGGCCATCAGATGGTGGCCGAGCGTCACCGGCTGCGCGGATTGCAGGTGGGTAAAGCCGGGCATCACGCTGCCGGCATGTTCCTCGGCGCGCGCCAGCAGCGCGGCGTCGAGCGCGTCGAGCGCGGCCAGCACCTGATCGGTCGCGTCGCGCACCCACAGCCGAAAGTCGGTCGCGACCTGGTCGTTGCGGCTGCGCGCGGTGTGGAGCCGGCCCGCGGCGGCGCCGATCGCGTCGGACAGCCGCGCCTCGGTCAGCATATGGATGTCTTCCATCGCCAGATCGTCGGGCACGCCGTCTGCGGCATAGCCCGCCGCGACCTGCTCCAGCCCGTCGCGGATCGAGGCTGCATCCTCTTTCGAAACGATACCCTGATCGGCGAGCATCGCGACATGCGCGCGGCTGCCCGCGACGTCCTGCCGCCACATCCGCTTGTCGAAGGGGATGGACGCGTTTATCTCGCGCATCACCGCGGCCGGCCCTTCGGCGAACCGCCCGCCCCACATCTGGTTGGAACCGCTCATGGCATCCCGCGTCGCGATCGTCTGTCTCCTCGGCACCGCGCTGGCTATGGCGGCGTGCGATAAGCCGTCCCCGCGCAACGGGCAAGCGGGCGGGCAAGCGGAGGTTGCCAGCAGCGACGAAGTTCCGGCGACGTCCGCGCCGAAGGTCGACAAGATCGATCGCAGCCACAAGGGCGAGGCCGCACCCGATGTGTCCTTCACCCCCGCCGCGGGCGGCGCGGCGACCAAGCTGGCGGCGTTCAAGGGCAAGCCGGTGCTGGTCAATCTGTGGGCGACGTGGTGCGCGCCGTGCGTCAAGGAGATGCCGACGCTCGACGCCGCCGCCGCGACGCTTGGCGACAAGTTGCCGGTGCTCGCGATCAGCCAGGACATGGAGCCCGCCAAGGCGACCGCCTTCCTCGCGCAACGCAAGTTCACGCATCTGCGCGCGTTTCTCGATCCGAAGCTGGGGCTGAGCACCGGCTATGGCGCGAACCTGCCGACGACGATCCTGTACGGCGCGGACGGCAAGGAGATCTGGCGCGTGACCGGCGATTTGGACTGGACGGGGGCAGAGGCGAAGGCGCTGCTCGCCGAGGCGGCGTAAGAGGCGGCAACCCTTTCCCGTCATTGCGAGCGCAGCGAAGCAATCCAGAGCCGCACCAGGACGCCCTGGATTGCTTCGCTGCGCTCGCAATGACGATTCGTACAGGAACAACATGACCCGCCCCGCCCCCACCAGCACCGCGCCCGCGCTCGTCGCGGTGATCGTCGCGAACGCCGCGCTCGCGTTCGGGCCGCTGTTCGTTCGCGTTGCGGACACCGGACCGGTCGCGGCAGCGTTCTGGCGGATGGCGCTGGCGGTCCCGATGCTCGCGGCGATCGCGCTCATCACCCGCCAGCCGGGAACCGCCGCACCGTCGCGGCGCGTGTGGCTGTTCGTGGCGCTTGCCGGGGTCGCCTTTGCCGCCGATCTCGGGACATGGCACCTCGGCATCCTCCACACGACGATGGCCAATGCGACATTGCTCGGCAATTCGGCGACCTTCCTGTTCCCGCTGTGGGGGTT
Organism: Sphingomonas phyllosphaerae; assembly: GCF_036946485.1. Classification (GTDB taxonomy): domain Bacteria; phylum Pseudomonadota; class Alphaproteobacteria; order Sphingomonadales; family Sphingomonadaceae; genus Sphingomonas; species Sphingomonas phyllosphaerae_E. The sequence goes on along the minus strand of NZ_JAQIJA010000005.1, from coordinate 914,570 downwards.
CCTCGTCGCGCGCGCCTGGCCGACGCGGATGCAGGGCGTCGCGCTGCTGCTCGCCGCCGCAGGGGCGACGCTGTTGATGGGGCGGTCGTACCAGCTCGACCCGCGGCACCTGGCCGGCGACCTGCTGTGCATCGTCGCGGGCGTGCTCTACGCGCTCTACTTCATCCTGATGTCCGACGTGCGCCGCGCGCTCGCGCCGTGGCCGGCGCTGGCGCTGTCGTCGCTCGCCTCGCTGCTGCCGCTGCTCGGCTATGCGCTGGTGCTCGGCGAGCGCGTGATGCCGCAACACTGGACGCCGCTGATCGCGCTGGCGCTGGTCTGCCAGCTGCTCGGGCAGGGCTGCATGATCTATGCGCTCGGCCGGCTTTCGCCGCTGGTGATCGGGCTGGCGTTGCTGATCCAGCCGGCGGTGGCGGCGACGATCGGCTGGGTGCAGTTCGGCGAGGCGCTCGCCGCGCCGGACTTTGTGGGGATCGCGATGATCGCTGCGGCATTGGTGCTGGTGCGCGACACGCGCCGCAATGCTAAGGAGCCGGCACCCGCCAATCCGGTGCCGGAGGAGATGCGATGACCGAGGATCTGACGCCGGACGACCTGACGCTGGACGAGGTGCGCGCGCGGCTCGCCCCCGCGATCGCCGCCAATGCCGCGTTCGACGGCTGGGGCGACACCGCGCGCGATCTCGCCGCCGAACAACAGGGCATCGACCCCGATGTCGCCCGACTCGCCTTCGCGGATGGTCCGGTGGCGATGATCGATGCGTGGTTCGCGCACGTCGATGCCGAGATGGCGGCGGCGCTGCCGCCGGGGACGCTGGCGGCGATGAAGATCCGCCAGCGCATCACCGCGTTGGTCGAGACGCGGCTGGCGGTACTCGCGCCCGAGCGGGAAGCGCTGCGCCGTGCGCGCGCGATCCTCGCGCTGCCGGTCAACGTCGCCGCCGCCGCGCGGCTCGGCTGGCGCAGCGTCGACGCCATGTGGCGGCTGGCCGGCGATAACGCGACCGATTACAATCACTTCACGAAGCGCGCGATGCTGCTGGCGGTCTATGCCGCCACCACCACCGTCTTCCTCGACGACGACAGCGAGGAGCAGGCGGACACGCGCGCCTTCCTCGCGCGCCGCATCGACGGGATCATGCGCTTCGAAAAGGCCAAGGCGCAATTCAGCCGGCGGACGCAACACCGCCCCAGCCTCAGCCGCTTCGTCGGTCGGCTGCGCTACCCGGTGGTCTGAGCGGCCGAACCACGTCACTCGCTAATTGATAATCAATCTCACTGCGCTTATAGAAGCGCGGTGACCACGCCCATCAGCCTCGAAACGCTCCCGCGGCATCAGGCCGCCATCGTCGACGACATCGATTGGTCGCGACTCGCCACGCCCGAGGCGCGGCGTCTGCGCGAACTCGGATTCGATTCGGGTGTGCCGGTGCAGGTGCTGCACCGCGCCCGGCTGGGCGGCGGGCCGGTCGCGTGCCGGATCGGACGGATGACGGTGGCGCTGCGCCGCGCGGTTGCCGGCGCGATCCGCGTGTCGGTCGAACCGCTCCCCGCCGAGTGACGCGCCCCCGGCGCCACGCGTGATGGAAATGCCCCCGCTGGTCGCGATGGTCGGCAACCCCAATGCCGGCAAGAGCGCGCTATTCAACGCGCTGACCGGCGCGCGGCAGAAGGTCGGCAATTATCCCGGCGTCACGGTCGAGCGGCATTCGGGCCGGCTCGCGCTGGATGACGGTCGCCCGGTCGAGCTGGTCGACCTGCCCGGCGCGTACAGCCTCGAACCTTCTTCTCCCGACGAGCGCGTGACCCGCGACGTGCTGCTCGGCACGCAAAGCGGCGAGCGGCGTCCCGACGCGCTGGTCGTGGTGCTCGACGCCGCCAATCTCGACAATCACCTGCGCTTCGCGATGCAGCTGATCGCGCTCGGGCTGCCGGTGGTGGTCGCGCTCAACATGGTCGACCTGGCCGAGCGCGACGGGCTGGTGCTCGATCCGGCGGTGCTGGAGCGTGAGCTGGGCGTGCCGGTCGTTCCGACCGTCGCGGTGCGTCGTCGCGGGATCGACACGCTGCGCGCGACGCTGACCGGCCTCGTCGGCACTCCCGCAGCCACGGTCGCGCCCGCCGAAGCGGTCGAGGATATCCGCACGCTGCAACGCCGCGCCCGCGCGCTGTCGAAGGCGGCGACGATCAGCGAGACGCCGACGCGCCGCTGGCATCATGCGCTCGACAGCGTCGCGCTACACCCGGTGTTCGGGCCGATCCTGCTCGTCGCCTTGCTGTTCGTGATGTTCCAGGCGGTGTTCAGCTGGTCCGAAACGCCGGTAGGCTGGATAGAGGACGGGTTCACCGCGCTGGAAGCCGCGATCAAGGGCATGATGCCCGACGGGTTCCTGCGCTCGCTGCTCACCGACGGCGTGATCGCGGGCGTCGGCGCGGTGGTGGTGTTCCTGCCGCTGATTCTGATCCTGTTCCTGTTCATCCTCGTGCTGGAAGCGTCGGGCTATATGGTTCGCGCCGCGTTCCTGCTCGACCGGTTGATGGCCGGGGTCGGGCTGTCGGGGCGGGCGTTCATCCCGCTGCTGTCCAGCTTCGCCTGCGCGGTGCCCGGGATCATGGCGACGCGCACGATCGACGACGAGAAGGACCGGCTGACCACGATCCTGATCGCGCCGCTGATGACCTGCTCGGCACGGTTGCCGGTCTATACGATCATCATCGGCGCGTTCATCCCGGCGCGGCAGGTGGCGCCGTTCGTCGGGTTGCAGGGACTGGTGCTGCTCGGCCTCTATCTGATGGGGATCGTCGGCGCGTTCGTCGCCGCGCTGGTGCTGCGCCGTACCGTGACCAAGGGCGAAAGCTCGGGCTTTATGATGGAGATGCCCAAATACCAGCTTCCGCGGCTCCATGATGTCGCGATCGGGCTGTGGAGCCGCACGACGATCTTCCTGAAGCGCGCGGGCACCACGATCGCGCTGACCACGGTCGTGCTCTGGGCGCTGCTCAGCTTCCCGCAGGCGCCCGCCGGACAGAAGCAGGTCGATTATTCGGTCGCCGGGCGGATCGCGAGCGGGCTGGAGGTGGTCGTCCGTCCGATCGGCTTCAACCACGACATCGCGCTCGCGTTGATCCCGGCGATGGCGGCGCGTGAGATCGCGGTGGCGGCAATCGGCACCGCTTACGCGATCGACGATACCGAGGATGCGTCGGGCGCGAAGAGTTTGGTCGATCATCTGCGCGGGCGCTGGTCGCTGCCGACCGCGCTCGCCTTCCTGATGTGGTTCGTCTTCGCCCCGCAATGCATCAGCACGATCGCGGTGACGCGGCGCGAGACCAACGGGTGGAAGTGGCCGGTGTTCATGTTGGCTTATCTGTTCGTGACCGCCTATGTCATGGCCGGAATCACGTTTTGGCTGGCGACGTTCGCCGGTCTCTAAGAGGGCTTCATGGCAGGCAGCGTCAACAAGGTCATTCTCGTCGGCAATCTCGGGCGCGATCCCGAGTCGCGCTCGTTCCAGAACGGCGGCAAGGTGGTGAACCTGCGCATCGCGACGTCGGAATCGTGGAAGGACCGCAACACCGGCGAGCGCAAGGAAAAGACCGAATGGCATTCGGTCGCGATCTTCAACGAAGGGCTGGCGAACGTCGCCGAGCGCTTCCTGCGCAAGGGCAGCAAGGTCTATATCGAGGGCCAGCTCCAGACGCGGAAGTGGCAGGACCAGCAGGGGCAGGACCGTTACTCGACCGAGGTGGTGCTCCAGGGCTTCAACTCGGTGCTGACGATGCTCGACGGTCCGGGCGGCAATTCGGGCGGCGGTAGCGGCGGTGGCCGTGACGACTTCGGCGGCGGCGACGATTTCGGCGGCGGTGGCGGCTATGGCGGCGGGTCGCGGGGTGGCGGCAGCGGCGGCGGGTCGCGTGGCGGCGGCAGCAGCGGTGGTGCCGGTGGCGGCGCGCGCAGTGGCGGTGGCAGCAGCTATGGCGGCGGCTTCGCGGACGACCTCGACGACGATGTGCCGTTCTAAGTGACCGGGCAACGCACCGACCGTCTGGAGATCTGCCCCGAGGCGCTGGACGAGGCGAAGCGGTCGCAGGTGCTTGCCGCCTACGATGTGGAATCGCTGCGCGGCGCGGCGGCGCTGAAGCAGATCACCGACTTCGCCGCGCATCTGTGCGGCGTTCCGGTCGGGATCGTCAGCATCCTCGACACCGATCACCAGACCTTTCTCGCGCGGACCGGCTACCCCGACGGCCCGGAGCCGCCGCGCGAATATTCCTTCTGCGGCCATGCGATGTGGGGCGACGGGTTGATGGTCGTCCCCGACGCGACCGCCGACCCGCGCTTCGCGGCCAATCCGCTCGTCACCGGCGAGATGAACCTGCGTTTCTACGCCGGTGCGCCGCTGATCTCCGACGACGGTTTTCCGATGGGGTCGCTGTGCGTGCTCGATACCGTGCCGCACCCGGAAGGGCTCAACGCGTTGCAGCGCGAGGGGCTGACGGTGCTCGCTGCCAACGTCCTCGCCCGGCTGCGCGACTCCCGCGAGGGTGCGGCACGCCGCGCCTCGGTCCATCGCGCCCGCACCGAAGCGGCTGACAGCGAAACGCGCTTCCGCATCCTTGCCGACACGATGCCGCAGATGGTGTGGTCGACGCTGCCCGACGGCTATCACGATTATTACAATGCGCGCTGGTATGCCTTCACCGGCGTGCCCGAGGGGACGACCGATGGCGAAGCCTGGAATGGCATGTTCCACGCCGACGACCAGCCGCGCGCCTGGGCGGCCTGGCGCCACTCGCTGGAAAGCGGCGATCCGTATGAGATCGAATACCGCCTCCGCCATCACGACGGCACCTATCGCTGGGTGCTTGGCCGTGCGCTGCCGATCCGCGATGCCGGGGGCGCGATCACGCGCTGGTTCGGCACCTGCACCGACATCCACGAACAAAGGAGCGCGCTGGAGCAGCGCGAGATCGTCAGCCAGGAGCTGAGCCACCGCATCAAGAACATCTTCTCGGTCGTCGCCGGGCTGGTGCATCTGACAGGGCGCACGCATCCCGAACTGGCCGGCCTGCTCGGCGAGTTGCGGCAGCGGATCACCGCGCTAGGCCGCGCGCACGATTTCGTCCGTCCGCACAGCGACCAGTCGCGCCCGACGCTGCGGCAGGACAGCCTGCACGGACTGCTCCGCGAGCTATTCTCTCCCTATCAGGCGCAGGAGGGCGACCGGATCACGATCGCCGGCGCCGACGTGACCGTCGACGATCGCGCCGCCACCCCGCTGGCGCTGATCTTCCACGAGCTGGCGACCAACGCGAGCAAATATGGTGCGCTGTCGGTCGCCGGGGGACAGGTCGCGCTGACGATCGCGATCGAGGCGGACGATGTCGTGATCCACTGGTGCGAACGCGGCGGGCCGCCGCTGTCGGGAAGCCCGATGCAGGACGGCTTCGGCTCGCAACTGATCGAGATGAGCGCCGCGCGTCAGTTGGGCGGCGCGGTCACGCGGGCGTGGCCGGTCGAGGGTCTGGAACTGACGGCGCGCGTGCCGCGGGTGGCGTTCAGCCGGTAGGACTGTGCCTGCGTCGCTCCCGAAGCACGCTCCCGATCGTAGCCGACATTCAGCCGCGCGCGAACGCTCAGCCCGCCTGCACGGCCCCGTCGTCGCCGGCAGGCGACATGGGCGTCCAGCGCACGAAGTCGAGGCACTCGCCCGCCGCCTCGTCCGCCTGCGCCGCCGTTCGCGCCGCCGCGAGGATCGCCTCCTCGTTGAAGGGCTTGCGGACATACCCCAACGCCGCGTCGCGGTTGGTGATCTGCCCCGGATTGGCGGTCACGAACACGACCTTCACGCCGTAATCGCGCGCGATCCGTTCCGCGATCTCCGGCCCGGTCGCGCCATCGCGCAGGTTCACGTCGACGAAGGCGAAGCCGCAGCCGGGCGCTGCCTCCAGCGCGGTGCGCGCGTCCGCGGCGATCGCGGCCACGCGATAGCCCGCGTCTTCCAAAATCCGTTCGAGGTCCAGCGCCACGAAGATCTCGTCTTCGACGATCAGCGCGGTCGCGGTCATGTCGGCATTCTCGTCACGGCGACCTTAACCCCGATCAACTTTGCTTTGTTCCCGGCGCAGCAGGAAGATCGCATGTTCGGCCATGAAATTCGCCGCCGCCCCCCCGGTGCGCTTGTCGCCGGACAGGAACCATGCCCCTTCGACGATCACCCCGCGCTCGGCGAGATGCGCGCGAAAGTCGTCGATCGTCAGATGGTGGATGTTGGGCGTGTCGTACCAACGTTCGGGCAGCAGCCGCGTCACCGGCATCCGCCCGCCCCACAACAGCGACAGCCGCACGCGCCAATGCGCAAAATTGGGGAAGCTGACGAACGCGAACCGGCCGATCCGCAGCAGTTCGTCGAGCACCCGGTCGGGCGCGCGCGCGGTCTGCAGCGTCTGGCTGAGGATCGCGTAATCGAAACTCTGGTCGGGATAGCCGGCCAGATCGGTATCGGCATCACCCTGGATCACCGACAGCCCGCGCCCGACCGCCGCCGCGACATTGCCGGGGTCCAGCTCCAGCCCGCGCACGTCGGCCCCGCGATCGTCGCGCAACGCCGCCATCAACTCGCCGTCGCCGCACCCGACGTCGAGCGCGCGTGCGCCGGCGGGGACATGCGATGCGATGATCGCCAGATCGGGTCGCAAACTCATCGCCCGGCGCTCAGGAAGCCGTGGATCACGCGGTCCAGCTCTGGCGAGTCGAGCAGGAAGGCGTCATGCCCGAACGGGCTGGACAGTTCGACGAAGCTCGCCGGCGCGCCCGCCGCCATCAGCGCATGGACGATGCTGCGCGATTCGGCGGTCGGGTACAACCAGTCGGTGTCGAAGCTGACGAGGCAGAAGCGGGTCGCGGTGCCGCGGAAGGCATTGGCGAGCAGCCCGCCATGCTCCTCGGCCAGATCGAAATAATCGAGCGCGCGGGTGATGTAGAGGTAGCTGTTGGCGTCGAACCGGTCGGTGAACGCCAGCCCCTGATGCCGCAGATAGCTTTCCACCTGGAAATCGGCGTCGAATCCGAACGACTTCTGCGCGCGCGCCTGCAACCGCCGCCCGAACTTCTCGGTCAGCCCCGCCTCGGACAGATAGGTGATGTGCGCCGCCATCCGCGCCACCGCCAGCCCGGCGGCGGGCGGATCGCCGTCGTAATAATCGCCGCCGCGCCAGTTCGGGTCGGCCATCACTGCCTGCCTCCCGACTTCGTGAAAGGCGATGTTCTGCGCTGAATGGCGCGCGGTCGAGGCGATCACGACGCATTTTCCGACCCGCTCGGGGAAGGTCGCCGCCCAGCTCAGCGCCTGCATCCCGCCCATCGATCCGCCGACCACCGCCATCAGCCGCGCGACGCCAAGATGGTCGAGCAGCAGCGCCTGTGCGCGCACCATGTCGCGGATCGTTATGACCGGGAAGGTCATCGCATAGGGACGGCCGGTCGACGGATCGGTGCTGGCCGGCCCGGTCGAACCCATGCACGATCCCAGTACGTTGGTGCAGATAACGAAATAACGGTCGGTATCGATCGGCTTGCCCGGCCCGACCATCCGCTGCCACCAGCCCGGCTTGCCGGTGCGCGGATGCGCGCTGGCGAGATGCTGGTCGCCGGTCAGCGCATGGCAGACCAGCATCGCATTGCCGCCGTCGGCCGCCAGCGTGCCGTAAGTCTCATAGGCGATCTCGACCGGCGCAAGCAGCGCGCCACCATCGAGCCTGAGCGGCCCGGGCAGCATGACACGCCGCGACAGGCCGAACCGCTGATCGAGCGAGGATGGGGTGGTGAGCATCGAGCCGCTGCCTTTACCCGGCGCGCGGGCGGAGTGTCGAGATGCGTCGGCGCTCCTGCGGCGCGGCGTTACCCGCGATGGGCATGGCGAACGCCGGCACCGGCCGCCGGCTCAGCTCCGGGACATCAATCGTGCTTGCGCCCGAAGTCGGCGGCGGCATCGTCCTGCCCCTGATCGACGATCGAGCGACGGATCGCCCGGGTGCGCGCGAAGCGGTCGTGCAGCGCGTCGCCGTCGCCCCAGCGGATCGCGCGCTGCAACTGGCTGAGATCCTCGCTGAAGCGTTGCAGCATCTCCAGCACCGCCTCCTTGTTCGACAGGAACACGTCGCGCCACATCACCGGGTCGGAGGCGGCGATGCGCGTGAAGTCGCGGAAGCCGCCCGCCGAGAATTTGATGACCTCCGATTGCGTCACCTGCTGCAGGTCGTCGGCGGTCCCGACGATCGTATAGGCGATCAGGTGCGGCAGATGGCTGGTGACGGCGAGGACGAGATCATGGTGGTCGGGCGCCATCCGCTCGACATCCGCACCGAGCCGCCGCCAGAAATCCTCGACGCGGATCGTCGCCGCCTCGTCGCTGTCGGGCAAGGGCGTGACGATGCACCAGCGGCGGCGGAACAAGGTCGCGAACCCCGCCTCCGGCCCGCTCTGCTCCGTGCCTGCGACCGGATGCGCGGGGACGACGCGCGCCGGCGGAAGCACCGCCGACAGCGCCTGCGCGACCGACGCCTTGCAGCTCCCGACATCGCTGACGATCGCATCGGCGGGCAGGTCGGCGGCGATCTCGGCGGCGACCGCACCCATCGCACCCACGGGCACGCACAGGATCACCAGATCGGCGTCGGTGACCGCCGCGCCGGCATGATCGGCGACATCGTCGAGCAGGTCGATGCGCCGGGCGATCTCGCGCACGTTCGCGTCGGCGTCATGCCCGGTCAGGCGCACGGTCGGCATATATTGCCGTACCGCACGCGCGATCGACGAACCGATCAACCCGAGGCCGATGATCGAGACCCGCGCAAACGGCAGCATCAGCCGCGCTCGATGCCCTTGTCGGCGGGGGCGGCGTGCGCCGGGGCCGCACCACCTTCGACCAGCTCGCGCAGCGCCGCCGCGACGCCGCGCGTCTCGTCCGCGGTGCCGATCGTGATGCGCAGCCCCTGCGCGAGTCCCTGCCCCGGCAGCCAGCGGACGATATAGCCCGCGTCCATCAGTCCCTTGTAGGCGGTCTCGGCGGTCAGTTCGCCCTCGAACACCACCAGCACGAAGTTGGCCTCGCTCGGGATGGCACGCAGTCCGGCGTTGCCCAGCTTGGCGATTTCCTCGGCAAACCACGCGCGCCATTCGGCATTGTGCGCGCGGGTGTGTTCAACGAACGCGCGATCCTCGATCGCGGCGACCGCGGCGCGCTGTCCGCCGATCGTGATGTTGAACGGCAGACGGATGCGGTGCAGCGCCTGCACGATGTCGGCGTGCGCATAGCCCCAGCCGATCCGCTCGGCGGCGAGCCCGTGGATCTTCGAGAAGGTTCGCGTCACCAGCACGTTGCGCGCGGTTTTCGCCAGTTCCAGCCCGCCGTCGTCATCCGCGTCGGCGAGATATTCGCCATAGGCCTGATCGAGCACCAACAACACGTTGCCGGGCAGACGAGCGTGGAGCCGCGCGATCTCGGCGGCGGGCGCGAAGGTGCCGGTCGGGTTGTTGGGGTTGGCGACATAGACGACGCGCGTCCGCTCGGTGACGCAGGCGAGGATCGCGTCGACGTCGGTGGCATAGTCGCGGTCGGGCGCGATCACCGGGGTCGCGCCGACGCGCCGGGTCGCGATCTCGTACACCGCGAAGCCGTAGCGGACGAAGATCACCTCGTCGCCCGGCCCGGCGAAGGCGCCGGCGGCGAGATGCAGGATCTCGTCCGAGCCGTTGCCGTAGATGATCCGCGCCGCATCGAGCCCGAAGCGCGCCGCGATCGCCTCGCGCACGATCGCGCCGCTGGCGTCGGGATAGCGCTCCAGCGTGTCGGCGGCCGAAGCGAAGGCGGCGCGCGCGGCGGGCGAGGTGCCGAGCGGATTTTCGTTCGACGACAGTTTGGCGACCTTGCGACCATCGTCGGTGGTCGAGCGCCCCGGGATGTACGGGGCGATGTCCATGATCCAGGGCTTGGGAGCGGGCGCGTTCGTCATGGCCGATGCGGGTAGCGCGCGCGCGCCGCGGGGGGAAGGGGGCGGCGGGGCAAGATCGCCGCCCCTTACCTGTTCGTCAGAGCGGCGCGTCGGGCTTGTAGCCGACCTCGGCGATCACGGTGCCGTCGGGGTTCTTGCCTTCACGGTACAGTGCGTTGACCTTCTGGCGTTGCGCCCAGGTCAGCGTGTCCCAATCCTCGCGGTCGTTGCCGGGATGGCGCGCGCCGTCGCGCCCCTTGCGGCGGGGCGCGCCGCTGCTCGCCGGCTGCGACCTCGCGCGCTCCTCCTGATGCGCCTTCAGCGCGTCGTCGAGTTCGCCGGCCTCCACCGCCTGCTCCAGCTTGTCGAGAAAGACCGTGAACATCGCCTCGGGAAGGTGGTTCGTGGCCGATCCGTTGAGCGGCAGCGCGCCGCCAGGCAGTTTCACGGTGAAGGCGACGATGCCGTTCTGCACCTGCCACCACCGGCCGCCCGCCCTGGCAGTGCCGGGGGTGCGCTCCGCATATTGCTCGCGCGTGCGCTGGATGCCGTCCAGCAGCGGCCGGCGCGCCTTGGCGGGATCGTCGGGCTTGACCGCGAACGCTTCGGCAAGGCCCTCATTGTCGATGAAGCCGGCGAGTGAATCCAATAGTCCCATATGGCCTCCATGCCCTGGATCGCGGGCTAGGCAGCACTTCTTACCGATCGGTCAACGCGACCGGCGAACTACTCGACTTGGATTAGATAACGCCCGCACGCTCGAGTCAGGCGGTGCGGGCGCGCACCGTCGGCCGCCAGCCGCTTCGGCGCGGGCGCAGTAAAAAGAAACTCCAATAAATCAGCTTCGTAGAAAGTGAATGATCGCACTTACCGACGATGAATCGAACGGCGCCACTTCAGTGATTTTACAAACACTTCGCTCCGGTCACCATTTCGGGTAACGTTCTTTACTGCATTGCAACAACTTTCCTAATTCCACCTCGATTTATTACTCAACATGTCATTAACCATGAGTAGGGGTCGGCAACATGGCGCGAGGTGCGCCAATTGGGGAGAATGATCATGTCCGTGATGAAGAAGGCGGCGCTCGCGACGGCGCTGCTATGCGGCGCACTGACCGCCACGACCGCGAATGCCGCCACGCCGATCAACATCAGCGGCGGATCGGTCAGCACGACCGGCCCGACCGACTATACTAACCTGCTGGGCAATCTGACGAAGTTCGATTCCAGCCTCGGCACGCTGACCGCCGCCTATCTGACGGTCGGCTACTCCTTCCAGTCGACGATCACCGTCTCGGCGACCACCGACTCGACGGGCAGCGTCCGCACCGAGTCGGCTGCGCAGTTTCAGTCGACCGACGCGGGTGTCGCTTCGGTCCTGAACCAGTTGGTCAACACCACCCAGGCGGGCATCGGCGCCGCCACGCTGATCCCGGCGGCCTATGACCTGCTGGGCAACAGCTCGATCTACTCGGTCGGGCCCAGCACGGTGACCTCGAAGGACTTCGCCAGCAACGGGTCGGGCTCGACGGTCTTCACCATCACCGGCGCGTCGCTGTCGGCGTTCATCGCCGCCGCCAACAGCGGCACCTTCGATGTGTCGGCGAAGACGCTGACCGGCCTGCTCCTGTCGGCGACCGGCGGCAACGCCGCGGCGGCACAGCAGACCAACGCGACCTCGTCGTTCGCGATCAGCTATGACTATACCGCGACCCCGGCCGTGCCGGAGCCCGCGACATGGATGACGATGATCCTCGGCTTCGCGATGGTGGGCTACGGCCTGCGCCGCCGCTCGGCCGCGTTCAAGCTCGCCTGATCCAAACCCCGGCCCGCCGCGCCTGTCTGGCGCGACGGGCCGCAGGTCGGCCGCCGATCAGATCAAGCCAAGCTCGTTCAGCTTGCCCACCAGCACCGGCGGCATCGCGGCCAGTCCGTCGGCCACGTCCCCACCCAGATCGACCGGCGCGTCCTGCGCCTCCAGATAGCGCCAGCCCTGATGCGCGCGGCGCGGCTGCGCCAGCACCAGCCGCAGGTTCGGGTCGATATGGATCGCGACCCGCCCGCCCTCGGCCTCGCCGAACGACAGGATCGGCGAGCGCGCGACGAGCTGGTGCTTGATGATCCAGAACAACGACCCCTGCCCGGCGACTTCCTCGTGCCGCTTGGGAAGATAGCGCGTGGTCAGGAACACCGGTCCGGCGGCGGCACGCGCCTGCAAGCGCTCGGCAAGCAGGTCGACGCTCGCCGCGCCGAACGCGACCTTGGTGAGATGAAGCGGCATGGAAACAGCGATGTGGGTCGGCCACGCGCCGCCCGCAAGATCAGCGCAGCGGCGTGTCGAGCAGCCGCGCCATCTTCGCCTTCATCGCGCGGATCGTCGCGGCCGGCAGCGCCTGCAGGCTGCTCATCGAGATGCTGCGCGGGTTCACCGGGCGACCGTTCTGCCACACCTCCCAATGGAGGTGCGGTCCGGTCGAGATGCCGGTCGACCCGACATAGCCGATCACCTGTCCGCGCGCGACGCGCATCCCGGCGCGTACCGCAAAGCGGCTCATGTGGCCGTAACCGGTCGCCAGCCCCCCGGCATGGGCGAGCTTGACGAAATTGCCGTAACCGCCCGCGCGCCCCGCCGACTGCACCACGCCGTCCATCGCGGCATAGATCGGGCTGCCATAAGGCGCGCCGATGTCGGTGCCCTTGTGCATCCGCATGAAGCCGAGCAGCGGATGCATCCGCATCCCGAACGTCGAGGTGACGCGCCCGGCGACCGGCATCCCCATCGTCCCGCGCCGCTCGACCTGCCCGCCCGGGTCCATCAGCGTGCCGCCGTCGCCGTCGCGGTCGCCCCAGCGCACCAGGGTCACCTTCTGCCGCCCGCGGTCGAGCCCGGCATATTGCAGCTGCCCGACCTCGACCTCGCCGGTCGCGGCACGCTGCTGGTCGGCGACGATGTCGAACGTGTCGCCGGGGTCGATCCGCTCGATCGGCATGTGCGCGCCGAGCGCCTTGAGATACGTCTCGACCACCCGCGCCGGCACCCCCGCCGCGCGCGCCGAACGGTACAGGCTCGCCCCGACGATCCCGCGGACGTGGAGCGGGGTGCGGTCGATCGCGATCGGGCGGCGCAGCACCGTCAGCCCCTCGCCCGCGCGCAGCACCGTCATGTTGAGATCGAACGCCGCGCGGAAATCGAGCTTTTCGAGCGGGCGCGGCTGGAATTTGGTCGGCCGCCGCCCGAGCGTCAGCGACAGCAACGTCCCCGGCCGCAGCGTTGCGCCGCCGACCAACGACGCGACCCGCGCCGCCTCGCCGCCGCCGACCCCGGCGCGCTGCAACGTGCCCGCCAGCGTGTCGCCGTCACCGAGCGCCGCCGTCAGTTCGATCTGCGGACGTTCGGGGGTTTCGCTCAGCGGACGCACCAGCGCGCCTGCCGCCATCCGCCGCCCGGTCGTCGCGCCCAAGGCGAGCGGCGCGAACGACTGCGTCCGCGCTTCCTCGAACGCCGCCTCGCCCATCACCGGCGCGCTCGCCCCGATGATCGGCTGGAAGCCCGGCGACAGGAGCCACACGCCCGCGCACAAAGCAGTACAGGTCGCGAGTCCGCGCCACCACGTCCGGCTGCCGATGTCGCGACCGAGGTCGGGCACCCAATCGGCGTCGCGGGCCGCGGCGCGCGCGCGATGCAGCCATGCGCGATCGTCGGCGGGCAGGACCACACGGCCGGACGCACCCGCGCCCGCCCCGGCCCATTCCAGTCCCTGTTGCTCGCGCAAGAACACGCCGGCTTCTGCCCCGCTCTCGAAAAGCACGCCGCCGGAGCGACCTGCATCAGGCGCAGCGTTGTGGACGCGATTCGCTAAAGTCAAATTAACCGCGCACGTCGGAGCGTCGCGCTGCGGTGGAGCGTTAATCTGGGACGGCGAACTGGAGGCGCCCGATTTGCAGCAATTGCATCCCCGCGCCGCACGTCCGATGTAGGGCAGGTCATGGTGGCTTTCGACCGACCCCGCGTCACGGCCGTGCTGGGTCCGACCAACACCGGCAAGACCCATCTCGCGATCGAGCGGATGTGCGCGCATTCCAGCGGCATGATCGGCTTCCCGCTCCGCCTTCTGGCGCGCGAGGTCTACGACCGCGTCGTCGCGATCAAGGGCGCCGACCGCGTCGCGCTGATCACCGGCGAGGAGCGCATCGTCCCCAGGGACGCGCGCTGGTTCCTGTGCACCGCCGAGAGCATGCCGCTGCAGCAGGACGTGGCGTTCGTCGCGCTCGACGAGGCGCAACTCGGCAGCGACCGCGAGCGCGGGCATGTCTTCACCGACCGCATCCTGCGCGCACGCGGTCGCGAGGAGACGATGATCCTCGGCTCCGAGTCGCTGCGCCCGGTGCTGCGCGCGCTGGTGCCCGGGATCGAGATCGTCGAACGCCCACGCTTCTCGACGCTCAGCTATGCCGGCGCGAAGAAGCTGTCGCGGCTGCCGCGCCGCTCGGCGATCGTCGCCTTCTCCGCCGAGGAAGTCTATGCCACCGCCGAGATGCTGCGGCGCTTGCGCGGCGGTGCGGCGGTGGTGATGGGGGCGCTGTCCCCCCGCACCCGCAACGCGCAGGTCGCGATGTTCCAGGCCGGCGAGGTCGATTATCTGGTCGCCACCGACGCGATCGGCATGGGGCTGAACCTCGACGTCGGGCATGTCGCCTTCGCCGGGCTCCACAAGTTCGACGGCCAGCAGCGCCGCCGGCTGCGCGTCTCCGAGATGGCGCAGATCGCCGGCCGCGCCGGGCGGCACCAGCGCGACGGCACGTTCGGCGCGCTGACCGAGGAAGGGCCCGACGCGTTCGAGCCCGAGGAAGTCGCCGCGATCGAGGGGCATCGCTTCCCACGGCTCGACTGGCTCTATTGGCGCAACGGCACCCCTGACCTGTCGAGCATCGACGCCTTGGTCGCCAGCCTGTCGGAGCGCCCCGACGATCTCGCCTTGCGCGCCGCGCCCGAGGCGCTCGACCTCAAGATCCTCAAGCGGCTCGCCGAGGAGCCCGGCGTTCGCGACCGCGCGCGCGGCAATGTCGCGCGGCTATGGGCGGCGTGCGGCATCCCCGATTTCGCCAAGCTCGGGCTCGACCCGCACGCGCGCTTCGTCGGACGCGTGTTCGGCTACCTGTCGCAGGGTTTTATCCCGCACCAATGGTTCGCCGACGAGGTCGCGCGGCTCGACCGTACCGAGGGCGATGTCGAGACGATCGCTGGCCGCATCGCCGCGATCCGCAGCTGGGCCTATATCGCGCAGCGCCCCGACTGGCTCGCCGACCCGCAGACCTGGGCGGCGCGCACGCTCGAGATCGAGGAGCGCCTGTCGGATGCGCTCCACGCCAGCCTGACGCAGCGCTTCGTCGACAAGCGCACC
Organism: Sphingomonas phyllosphaerae; assembly: GCF_036946485.1. GTDB lineage: Bacteria > Pseudomonadota > Alphaproteobacteria > Sphingomonadales > Sphingomonadaceae > Sphingomonas > Sphingomonas phyllosphaerae_E. Next base: position 899,174 of record NZ_JAQIJA010000005.1, on the reverse strand, counting down.
ACCGCGCTCGCCAAGAAGATCGGTGGCGGGGTCGGCGCGCTCCCGGTCGAGATCGACGCGCAGGGCGAGGTGACGATCGACACCCACACGATCGGGCGGCTGGAAGGCTTCCGCTTCGTCGTCGCCCCCGATGCGTGCGCGCACGACAAGCGCCTGCTGCTCGCCACCGCCGAGAAGCGGCTCGCGGGCGAGCGCCGCCGTCGTGCCGAGGCGCTGATCGCCAGCGACGATGCGCAGTTTGCGCTGGGTGCAGACGGGACGATCGCCGCCGACGGGCTGGTCGTCGCGCGGCTGGTGCGTGGCACCTCGCTGGCGCGTCCGCAGGTGGTGCTCGACGACGCGCTCGACTGTCTCGACCCGCCGCTGCGCACCCGCGTCGTCGAGCGATTGCGGCGCTGGACCGCCGAGACGATCGCGCGCACGCTCCCCGCGCTCGCCGCGCTGTCGGAGGCGACGCGCGCTGCCGAGGCCGGTCCCGCGCTGCGCAGCATCGCCGCCGCAATAGAGGCCGGCGCGGGCTTCGCGCAACGTCTGCCGCTGCGCGACGCGATCGAGGCGCTCGCACCCGGCCAGCGGCAATGGCTCCGGCGGCAGCGGATCACGATCGGCGCGCTCGACCTGTTCGACCCGCGGCTGCTCAAGCCCGCCGCGCAGGCGTGGCGGCGCGCGCTGCTCGCCGCTTATGGCACGCCCACCCCGCCCGCGCCGCCGCCGGGCGCGACGACGCTGCCGCGCGGTGCGCCCGGCGCGGTGCCGCTGATGGGCTTTCGCGCGCTCGGTGGACAGGCGGTGCGGATCGACCTCGTCGAGCGCGTGGCGCGCGCCGCGCATGACGCGCGTGGCGCGCACGGCCGTGCACCCTTCGCGCCCGATCCGGCGCTGGCGGTGTCGATCGGGCTCGAACCCGCGACGGTCGCGCGATTGATGGCCGAGCTGGGCTTCCGCCCGGTCGCCAAGCCCGATGCGGCCCCGCATTACGTCTGGCGGGGCCGGGCGCGCGCGAAGGTCGCCGCCCCCGATCCCGCCAACGCCTTCGCCGCGCTCGCCGGGCTGATGGGGCGATGACCGGCCCGACAACGGGCGGGGCGACGATGCGGCTCGACCGCTACCTGTGGTTCGCGCGGCTGGCCAAGACCCGCGACGTCGCGCAGGCGCTCGCCTGCGACGGCCATTTCCGCATCGATGGCCGCGCGATCGACCGCGCCCATGCGCCGGTGCGGGTCGGCAATATCCTGACCTTCTTCCACGGCGGGCGCGTGCGGGTCTTGCGCGTCGAGTCGTTGCCGGCGCGGCGCGGCCCGGCCCCGGAGGCGCAGGCTTGCTATCAGGAACTGGCCCTGTCTGCGCCGGTTTCGTCACCAGAGCGTTGACGCGCGACACCGACGGCGCGAAAGCGGCGCGCGAGAAGTGAGGAATTAGCCGACCATGACCTATGTCGTCACCGACGCCTGCATCCGCTGCAAGTATATGGACTGCGTGGAAGTATGTCCGGTCGACTGCTTCTATGAGGGCGAGAACATGCTCGTCATCAATCCGTCGGAGTGTATCGACTGCGGCGTGTGCGAGCCCGAATGCCCGGCGGAGGCGATCCTGCCCGACACCGAAAGCGGGCTGGAACAATGGCTTGAGCTGAACAACACCTTCTCGGCGCAATGGCCCAACGTCACGCGCAAGCTCGACCAGACCCCGCCCGATGCCGACGAGATGAAGGGCGTCGAGGGCAAGTACGACAAATTCTTCTCGCCCGAACCCGGCAAGGGCGACTGACGCGGATGCGGCTGACGCGCCGCGCGCTGCTGGCCGGCGGCGCCGCGGCGCTGGTGCCACTGCCTGCGTTCGCGCGCGACGCCCGCTACCCGCCGCCCGACCGCGAGGCGATGCTCCCCGTTCCGGGCGGCCGCGTCTACGTCCGCGTCAATGGCGACCTGAATGGCCCCCGTCCGCCGCTCGTGCTGATCCACGGCGGCCCCGGCGGCACGCACACCGGAATGCTCGACGCGCTGGCGCTTGCGGACGAGCGCGCCGTGATCCTTTACGACCAGCTCGACAGCGGCCGCTCCGACTGGCGGCAGGACCCCGCCAACTGGCGCGTGCCGCGCTTCGTCGACGAGCTGGAGGCGATCCGGCGCGGCCTGCATGTCCCGCGATGGCACGTTTGCGGGATGAGCTGGGGCGGCACGATCGCGCTCGAATATGCCGCGCGCCGTCCCGCCGAACTGATCAGTGTCGTGCTCGGCGGACCGCTGATCGCCACCAGGGCCTGGCTCGCCGACGCCGACGTCTTGCGCGCCGCCCTGCCCCCCGCGACGCGCGACACGCTGCTGGCCTGCGAGAGCGCGACCTCGCCCCCACCTGCCGCCTGCGATGCCGCGACCGACGACTTCTATCGCCACTACAACCGTCGCGAGGAGGCGCCGGCCGCGATGCGCGACGCGATGCGCGCACCGGGCAATCGCGGGTCGAACCAACGACTTTACGAGACGATGTGGGGCAGGAGCGAGTTCGTCGCGACCGGCACGCTACGCGATTACGACGGCACGCCGCTGCTCGCGAAACTGGACGGCGCGCGCACCCTGTTCATGGTCGGCCAGTATGACGAGGCGCGCCCGGTGACCGCGCTGGGCTTCGCCGCGCGCGTGCCGGGCGGGGCGGAGGTCGCCGTGATTCCGGGTGCGGCGCACGGAACGCTCAGCGATCGCCCGGCCGAAACGATCGGCATCCTGCGCGCGTGGCTGGCCCGTCACGACACGCCTTCCTTGTAAAAAAGTTCCGCCCCGTCAGCGTCGCTGCCCTAAACAGGCTGGAAATTTTATTGCGGATGGGTTATATACGTCCGGCACGGGCGCTTCCTCAGCGTCCGCCGGAGACGTCCAACCTTTTTGCCCCAGCCCGACCAGCAACGCGGCGCTCGCGCCACGGGTCGGCTTCGTTGGGGCCACAACATTGGAAAGGCCACCTATGGCTGCCAAGGCTCTGCATTTCGATGTCGGCGATTATGTCGTTTACCCCAAGCACGGCGTCGGGCGCGTCATCGAGTTGCAGAAACAGGAAATCGCCGGGATGCAGCTCGAGCTGTACGTCCTGCGGTTCGAAAAGGAGCGGATGACGCTCCGCGTCCCCACCAACAAGGCCGAATCGGTCGGTATGCGCAAGCTGTCGTCGGACAAGACGATGCGCGAGGCGATGGAGACGCTGAAGGGCAAGCCCAAGGTGAAGCGCACCATGTGGTCTCGCCGCGCGCAGGAATATGAGGCGAAGATCAACTCGGGCGACCTCGCGTCGATCGCCGAGGTGGTCCGCGACCTGTTCCGTGCCGACGACCAGCCCGAGCAGAGCTATTCCGAGCGGCAGATCTTCGAAGGCGCGTGCAGCCGCCTCGCGCGCGAACTCGCCGCGATGGAGCAGATCGACGAGCCGGCCGCGCAGGAGAAGATCCTGGAGATCCTCCGCAAGGCCGCGGCGATCTACAACAAGGACAAGGTGCCCGCCTGACGCGGTATCACCCTGTTGCGTGCAGAAGAGGCGGCCGGCGACGGTCGCCTCTTTTCGTTTGTGCGCCTCCTTTGCGTGTATTAACGTAGCAACACACAAAAGGGAGACGGACGATGCGGTCGATGATGCTCGCGGCGCTGCTGCCACTGGTCGCATGCGGCAACAATGCCAACATCGAAGGGCGGGAGGTGCCGGCACAAGGGTCCGGCGCGACGCGCTCCTATGACGTACGCGACTTCACCGCGGTCAAACTGGCGGGCAGCGATGACGTCGATGTCCGCGTCGGCGGCGGCTTCTCGGTTCGCGCCGAGGGCGATCCCCAGATCCTCGCCAAGCTGACGATCTCGCGTGACGGCGATCGCCTGATCGTCTCGCGGCGCTGGAGCGGGGCGCGGGGCAACGCCCGCGTCTATGTCACGTTGCCGAAGCTGACCGCCGCGTCGCTCGACGGCTCAGGCGACCTTGCGATCGACCAGGTACGCGGCAGCAGCTTCGACGCGCGACTCGCCGGCTCGGGCAACCTGCGGATCGCGCAGATCGCGATCGACTCGCTCGGCCTGACCCTCGCCGGCTCCGGCAACATCGCCACCGCGGGTCAGACCGGCCAGCTTTCGCTCAACCTCGCCGGATCGGGCAATGTCGATGCCGCGGGGCTGGTCGCGCGCGAGGCCGCGATCAAGTCGGCTGGATCGGGCAATATTCGCGCCACGGTCCGCGGCCCGGCGACGGTGTCGCTGGTCGGCTCGGGCGATGTCGATCTCGGCGGCGGCGCGCGCTGCACGGTGCGCAAGGCCGGGTCCGGCACGGTGCGGTGCGGGGCCTGATCGCGCTCGTCGCGCTGCTCGCGACCCCCGCCGGGGCCGCCGAGCGGCGCTGGCCGGTCGGCAGCATCGAGCGGCTGCGGGTCGAGGCGCCGGTAACGCTGCGCGTCGTGACCGGCGGCGGTAACGGCGTGCGCGGCACCGCCGCCGATCGAGCGACGCTCGACGCGCTCGACCTGCGGGTCGACGGCACCACGCTGACGATCCGTGCGCCCCGCAGCTTTTCCGGGAACGCCGAGATCATCGTCGCCACCCCGCGCCTCGACACGGTTGCGCTCTTCGCGCCCGCCACGGCGCGCATCGACACGCTGCGCGGTGGGACGACGACCGTCTCGGTAGCGGGTGCGGGCACGGTTTTCGTCGGGCGCGTCGATGCCGAGCGGTTCGACGCGACACTCGTCGGCGACGGGGCGATCACCGCCGGCGGTCGCGTGACCGAGGCGCGGCTCGCCGGCAACGGCCCCGGCGCGATCGACACCACCGCGCTATCGGCCGAGCGGACGACGATTCAGGCGGCCGGTGACCTGATCGTCCGCGCCGCCGCGCGCAGCACCGCCCGGATCACCGCCGGTCCCGATGCGCAGGTCACGATGATAGGGCATCCGCAATGCAGCATCCGCGCAGCGACGCCCGCCTCCGTTCGTTGCTAGACTAGGGCGCAGCCGTCAGTCGCCGTCCGGTCCCAGCGTGGGATCGACGTCGCGCGGCCGGATGAAGCGGGTCAGTCGCCCGCGTCCGACGCCCACCGCTGCCCAATCGTCGGCATCGAAAGTAATCTCGGCCAATGTCGCGGTCGGATATTTCTCCTCCGCTGCCAGCCGAAGCGCGCTCGCATCATCGGGAACGAGCAGCAACGTCAGCTCCTCCAGCCCCGGATTGTGCCCGACCAGCAGCAGCGACTCCGCCGCTGGCTCGCATTCATGCACCACGTCGAGCAGCGTCGTCGGCGCGGCGAGATACAGCCGCCGGTCCCACGTCGGGGTCAGCGCGCGTCCCAATCCGCGCGCGACCTCGACGATCGTTTCGTCGACCCGCGCCGCCGGCGAGGCGACCACGCGGTCGAAGGTCAGTCGCAAGTCCCGGAGATGCCGCCCCATCGTCACCGCCGCGCGTCGCCCGCGCGCATTGAGCGGACGGTCGAAATCGCGCGCCACCGGATCGTCCCAGCCCGATTTGGCATGGCGCAGCAGCGTCAGCGTCTTCACGGGGCGTCGGTCTCCGTCAGGCGTCGAGGGCCGCGTCATGCCCCATGTTAACTCCGGTGGAAAGCCGCCGCTTCACTCTTTCGACCGCTTCATCGAGCGGCACGCGCGTCACCGGCACGCCCGGCGGAAAGGCGTCGAGCAGGCGTGACGGCATTGCGGCGGACAGCAGCACGAACAGCCCCGCGTCGCTCCCGCGCCGGATCAGCCGCCCGAATGCCTGCGCCAGCCGCGCGCGCACGATCCGGTCGTCATAGGCGCTGCCGCCGCCGGTCAGCCGGCGCGCGGCGTGGAGCACGGTCGGCTTGGGCCATGGCACGCCCTCCATCACCACCAGCCGCAGCGAATGGCCGGGCACGTCGACCCCGTCGCGCAACGCGTCGGTGCCGAACAGGCTGGCGTGCGGATCGTCGCGGAAGATGTCGACCAACGTGCCCGTATCGACCGGATCGACATGCTGCGCGTGGAGCGGCAGCCCGGCGCGCGCCAGCCGGTCGGCGACCCGCGCATGGACCGCGCGCAGCCGGCGGATCGCGGTGAACAGCCCGAGCGCGCCGCCTTCGCTCGCCTCGACCAGCCGCGCATAGGCATTGGCGAGCGCGGGGATGTCGCCGCGCTTCACGTCGGTGACGATCACCACCTCGGCGCGCGCCGCATAGTCGAACGGCGATTCGACCTGGAAGCGCCCCGCCGCGCGCGGCAGGTGCGGTGCGCCGACCCGCGCCTCGGCGGTATCCCAGTCGCCGCCCGCAGTCAGCGTCGCCGAGGTGACCAATGCCCCATGCGCGCCCTTCAGCACCGTCTCGGCAAACGGCAGCGTCGGATCGAGCCAGCGGCGATGCAGCCCAATGTCATATTCGCGCCCCTCGACGCGGTCGACCGCCAGCCAGTCGACGAAGCGCGGGTCGGCCGGGCCGCCGATGCGTGCGAGCAGCGCCAACCACGCGGCGACCGTCTCCGCGCGCCAGCCGAGCGAGGCGATCGCTCCCTCGACCCGCGCGCGCGCCTGCCCGTCGAGCCAATCCGGCCCCTCCGCGAGCACCGCCTCGAGCCTTTTGCCGAGCGCCACCATCGGCCGCACCAGCGCGTCGAGCGCCTGCGCGGCGGGCGCGGCGGCCTCGATCAACTCGGGCGACGGCTCGGCCAGCTCGGTCTCCAGCCCGTAGCCGGCATCCGCGCCGCGCTCCTCGGAGCGCGCATAGGCGAGCCCGCGCACCGCCCCCAGCAGCGCCTCGATCGCGCCGAACGGCTGGCCCTCGGCGACGCGCGACAGCCAGCCGTCGGACGCCAGCGCCTGCGCCGCGCCGACGATGTCGGTCACGGCGCGGCCGCCCTGCTCGTCATAGCTCGCGACATCCGACAGTCGCGCCTGCAACCCGCGCCGCCGCCCGCGTGACGTCCCCTCCGGCCCGACGATCCAGCGCCGCAGCTCGATCGTCTCCGATCCGGTCAGCGCGGTACCGAACATCGCATCGGCGGCGTCGAACAGATGATGCCCCTCGTCGAAGACGTAACGTGTCGGCCGCGTCGCCAGCTCGCGCCCGCGGGCAGCATTGACCATCACCAACGCATGGTTGGCGATCACCAGATCAGCCTCGGCCGAGGCGCGCGCCGCGCGCTCGATGAAGCATTTACGGTAATGCGGGCAGCCGGCATAAACGCATTCGCCGCGTCGGTCGGTCAGCGCCGCCGAGCCGTTGCGGCGGAACAGCGCCACCAGCCAGCCGGGCAGGTCGCCGCCGACCATGTCCCCATCGTCCGTATAGGCCGCCCAGCGCGCGACCAGATGCGCGAGGATCGCCGCGCGCCCCGCAAACCCTCCCTGCAACGCATCCTCGAGATTGAGCAGGCACAGGTAATTTTCGCGCCCCTTGCGCGTCACCACCTTGGCCTTGCGCAGCGCGCGATCGGGATACAGCCGCCGCGTTTCATGCCCCAATTGCCGTTGCAGCGCCTTGGTGTAGGTCGACACCCACACCGCGCCGCCGGCCTGTTCGGCCCACAGGCTGGCGGGAGCCAGATAGCCGAGCGTCTTGCCGATCCCGGTCCCCGCCTCGGCGAGCATCAGGTTCGGTGCCTCGCGCGTGACGCGCGGCGCGAAGGCGGCGCTGGCGGCGGCGGCATAGGCGCGCTGCCCGGCGCGCGGCTCGGCCCCCGCGCCGGTCAGCCGATCGAGCCGGTCGAGCACCGCGCGTTCCTCCAGCGTGACGCTGCGCGGCGCGGGGCGCGGCGCGACCTCGTCCCATTCGGGGAGTCGCGCGAACAGCCAGCGCTCGTTCTGCTGCGGCTTGGGAATGCGCGGCGCGACGACCGGCGCCCACGCCCATCGCGCGCGGGTCAGCGATTGCGCCGCGGTCCATGCGCCCTCGCGCTCGGGCCAGTCGCTCTCGGTTACCGCCAGCATCCGCGCCGCCGCGTCGCGCAGGAACGCCGCCACCTCATCGTCGCGCGCCGGCGCGGGCAGGCCGCATGCATCCGCGACACCCTTCGGGGTCGGCACCATGAAGCGCGCCGGATGGAGAAAGGCGAACAGTTCGAGCAGGTCGAGCCCCGACAGCTCGGCATAGCCCAGCCGCTGCCCGATCAGCGGTGCGTTGAGCAGGATCACCGGCGTGTCCGCCGCCAGCCGGATCGCTTCGCCGCGCGACAGCGCGCGCGTCGCCTCGCCATCCGCCATCCAGATGCCGGAATGGCTCGCGTGCAGCGCGGGATGCGGGAGCCGGATCACCGGAAAGGACATGGCGTTGCCAGAACGAAAGAGCAACCACAACCATCTATTGCAATTGCATCGCAACTGCGGAACGATAAAAGGTGGATTTGCGCGCGCCCCTGTGCTTTAGGCTGCCGCGATTTTATCGCTGCACCTGGGAGAGCCCCCGTGAACATCCACGAATATCAGGCCAAGGAACTGCTCGCAAAATTCGGCGTGCCCGTACCCGCCGGCTATGCCGCGATGAGCGTGGATGAGGCGGTCGAGGTCTCGAAGAAGCTGCCGGGGCCGCTCTACGTCGTCAAGGCGCAGATCCACGCCGGCGGCCGCGGCAAGGGCAAGTTCAAGGAACTTCCCGAGGGCAGCAAGGGCGGCGTCCGCCTCGCCAAGACCGAGGACGAGGTGCGCCACGCCGCGACCGAGATGCTCGGCAACACGCTGGTGACGATCCAGACCGGCGAGGCCGGCAAGCAGGTCAACCGCCTGTACGTCACCGACGGCGTCGACATCGCGAAGGAATTCTACCTCGCGCTGCTCGTCAACCGCGCCACCGGCCGCATCTCGTTCGTCGCCTCGACCGAGGGTGGCGTGGACATCGAGACGGTCGCGCATGACACGCCCGAGAAGATCCACTCGATCGACGTCGACCCGGCGACCGGCTTCCAGCCGCACCACGGCCGCGCGGTCGCGGGCGCGCTCGAACTGACCGGCGACCTCGCCAAGCAGGCGGCGAACGTCGCCGCGAAGCTCTACGACGCCTTCCTCGGCACCGACGCCGAGCAGATCGAGATCAACCCGCTCGCCGTCACCGACGACGGCAAGCTGATGGTGCTCGACGCCAAGGTCGGCTTCGACGGCAACGCCATGTTCCGCCACAAGGACATCGCCGAGCTGCGCGACGAGACCGAGGAGGACGCCGCCGAGCTGGAAGCGTCGAAGTACGACCTCGCCTATATCAAGCTGGATGGCGACATCGGCTGTATGGTCAACGGCGCCGGGCTGGCGATGGCGACGATGGACATCATCAAGCTGAACGGCATGTTCCCCGCCAACTTCCTCGACGTCGGCGGCGGCGCGAGCAAGGAGAAGGTGACGGCGGCGTTCAAGATCATTCTCGCCGATCCGGCGGTGAAGGGCATCCTCGTCAACATTTTCGGCGGGATCATGAAGTGCGACATCATCGCCGAGGGCATCGTCGCCGCGGCGAAGGAAGTGAACCTGTCGGTGCCGCTCGTCGTGCGCCTCGAGGGCACGAACGTCGACAAGGGCAAGGAAATCCTGTCGAACTCGGGTCTCGCGATCGTCCCCGCCAACGATCTGGGCGATGCCGCGCAGAAGATCGTCGCCGAGGTCAAGAAGGTCGCCTGACGCGCGCCGCGGTTACCGCGGACGCTTTGAAGACTCGCGGGGGCGGGGTCGGCATGCCGGCCTCGCCCTTCGCACATCGGGCGTCACGCCGCGGCCCCGCACATCGCGATGGACATCTGGGCGGCCTGACGCTTTATCGCTGTATCGCAGAGGATGCCGGCCGTTCGCGACCCGGCCGCATCCGGCCGCTCACTTGATGTTTACGTAAACGTCAGGTAGCAGCCCGGACAGATTGAGGAGGGTAGCGCAATGAAGGTGCTGGTGCCGGTCAAGCGCGTGCTTGACTATAATGTGAAGCCCCGCGTGAAGGCGGACGGCTCGGGCGTCGATCTCGCCAACGTCAAGATGAGCATGAACCCCTTCGACGAGATCGCGGTCGAGGAAGCGATCCGCCTGAAGGAAAAGGGCGCGCTCACCGAGATCGTCGTCGTCTCGATCGGCGAGCCCAAGGCGCAGGACACGCTGCGCACCGCGCTGGCGATGGGCGCCGACCGCGCGATCCTCGTCACTTCGGAGACCAAGGTCGAGCCGCTGGGCGTCGCCAAGCTGCTCGCCAAGATCGTCGAGGAGGAACAACCGAGCCTCGTGATCCTCGGCAAGCAGGCGATCGACGACGACAACAACCAGACCGGGCAGATGCTCGCCGGGCTGCTCGGTTGGGGCCAGGGGACGTTCGCGTCGAAGGTCGAGCTGGCCGCCGACAGCGTCACTGTCACCCGCGAGGTCGACGGCGGGCTGGAGACCGACACCTTCAAGCTACCGGCGATCGTCACCACCGACCTGCGCCTCAACGAACCGCGCTACGCCTCGCTGCCCAACATCATGAAGGCCAAGTCGAAGCCGCTCGCGACCAAGACCGCCGCGGACTTCGGCGTCGACGTGACGCCGCGGCTGACCGTGGTCAGCGTCGCCGAGCCGGCCAAGCGCATGGCGGGCGTCAAGGTCGCCGATGTCGACGAGCTGGTGAACCGGCTGAAGTCGATGGGCATCGCGAAGTAAAGGCTGCCGTCACAGGTATTCCGTTCGCCCTGAGGAGAGGCTGAGCCTGTCGAAGCCTCGTCTCGAAGGGCATGTGCTTCGAGACGGCATTTCGACAAGCTCAATGCCTCCTCAGCACGAACGGAGCGGGTGAGCGGATCGGGAAGGAAACGGATCATGAAGACTCTGGTTTGGGTCGAACACGACGGATCGACCGTCAAGGACGCCACGCTCTCCGCGGTCACCGCCGCGGCGAAGCTGGGCGAGGTGCATCTGCTCGTCGCGGGGCAAGGCGTCGGCGCGGTCGCCGAGGCGGCGGCTAAGATCGCGGGCGTTGGCAAGGTGCATGTCGCCGACGACGCGGCCTATGCGCACCAGCTCGCCGAGAATGTCGCGCCACTGGTCGTCGAGCTGATGGGGCATCACGATGCCTTCGTCGCGCCCGCCACCACCACCGGCAAGGCGGTCGCCCCGCGCGTCGCCGCGCTGCTCGACGTCATGCAGATCAGCGACGTGCTGTCGGTCGAGGGCGAGGATACGTTCACCCGCCCGATCTACGCCGGCAATGCGATCGCGACCGTCAAGACGACGGACGCGAAGAAGGTCCTCACCGTCCGCGGCACCGCCTTCGAGAAGGCCGCCGCCGAGGGTGGCTCGGGCACCGTCGAAGCGGTCGCCACGACGGGCGACAAGGGCCTGTCGACCTTCGTCAATCAGGAGATTGCGGCCTCGACGCGTCCCGAGCTGACCAGCGCGAAGGTGATCGTCTCGGGCGGCCGCGCGCTTGGTTCGGGCGAGAAGTTCCACGAATTGATCGAGCCGCTCGCCGACAAGCTCGGCGCGGGTGTCGGCGCGAGCCGCGCGGCGGTCGACGCGGGCTATGTGCCGAACGACTATCAGGTCGGGCAGACCGGCAAGATCGTCGCGCCGGAAGTGTATGTCGCGGTCGGTATCTCGGGCGCGATCCAGCATCTCGCGGGCATGAAGGACTCCAAGACGATCATCGCGATCAACAAGGACGAGGACGCGCCGATCTTCCAGGTCGCGGACCTCGGGCTGGTCGGCGACCTGTTCAAGGTGGTGCCGGAGCTGACGGAGAAGCTGTAAGGCGGAAGGCGGGCAAGCTGCCCGCCGGTGCAGCAAGCGCAGCAACGCTGCATCCGCCGACACGGCCGGCGGCGCCGCAGCGCCGTCCGACGACGCGGGATTTACTCCCGCGTCGTGGCCGCGGGGGAGATCGGCACTTCTCTGCACGTCGCCCCGGACTTGATCCGGGGCCCCGCTCCCTCGCAGGCCGCGCAGAGAAAGCGGGATCCCGGATCAAGTCCGGGATGACGGTGAGGAGGAGCGTCGATCCACGCCCCGACGCTCGCAATGACGAAGGTGGCTTGGTACCCCCGACCAATGAGCGCCACCCCGCCCCTCGACTGGCCCCGCGACGGTGCGACCCACCACCCAGCCGCCGCCGCCGAACTCCTCCCGGCACTCCACCAGCTCGCCGCCAACCTCCCGCAGGAGCGCGCCGGCCTCCGCCTTCACGGGCACCCCGCACTGCCCCTGCTCCTCCCCACCGGTCCCATCCACAACATCGCCGCTCGGCACCTCGGCCCCGCCGCGCAGCCGGTGCGCGCGGTCCTGTTCGACAAGACGCCCGCCACCAACTGTTCGCTCGGCTGGCACCAGGACCGCACGATCGCCGTCCGCGCCCGCGCCGACGTTCCCGGTTACGGCCCATGGTCGACCAAACAAGGCATCCAGCACGTCGAACCGCCCTTCGCGATCACCGAGGCGATGGTCACGCTGCGCATCCACCTCGACGACACGCCCATCGACAACGCACCCTTGCTGATCGCCCCCGGCTCGCACCGCCTCGGTCGCATCGCCGAAGACGCGATCGCCGGCACCGTCGCGCGCTGCGGCGCCGTCGCCTGCCTCGCAAACGCCGGCGATGTGTGGTGCTACGCCACCCCGATCCTCCACGCCTCCGCCGCCGCGCAGGGCGACGGACATCGTCGCGTGCTGCAGGTCGATTATGCCGCGACCGCGCTGCCCGCCCCGCTCGTCTGGCTCGGCCTCTGACGGCGTTGCGATCACGCGCATGCGTCCGTACATCCGCGCGATGCGCCGCTTCCTCCCGCTGCTCGCCCTTCTTGCCGTCGCTGCGCCCGTCACGGCGCAGCGCGCCGACCGCGCCACACCGGGCTGGGTGCGCGTCCGGCTGGAGACCGCCGACGGCCCGATCGTGCTCGCGCTCGACCAGCGCCACGCGCCGCTCACCACCGCCAATTTCCTGCGCTACGTCGACGACGGCCGCTTCGACGGCGTCAGCTTCTATCGCACCGCGCGCAGCAAGAAGCTGCCCGGCACCGGCTTCATCCAGTCGGGCATCCGCACCGACGCGCGGCGCTTCCTCGACATGATCCCGCACGAATCGACGAAGAAGACCGGCATCCGCCATCTCGACATGACGATCTCGATGGCGCGCAAGGGGCCGCCGGGGTCGGCGAACGGCAATTTCTTCATTACCGTCGGCCCGGCGGCGTACATGGACTGGAGCCCGCGCGACCCCGGCTATGCCGCGTTCGGGCGCGTCGTCGCCGGGCAGAAGACCGTCAAGCGCATCCTCGCCGAGCCGACCGGACAACAAATGAACGGCACGCTGATGCTGCGCCCGGTCGAGGTGGTGCGCGCGGTGCGGCTCGACGGCACGCCGAAGCCGACCGGCCGCCCGCGCCCGTGGCTGCTCGAACACCGCCGCGACGGCTGACGCGCGTGGACGCCCCGACGCTCGACCCGACGTGGCGCGACGCGCTCGCCGCGCCGCTCGCCAGCGAGACGATGGCCGCGCTGACCCGCTTCCTCGCCGAGGAAGAGCGCGACGGCACGGTGATCTTCCCGCCCGCCGCCGATCGCTTCCGCGCGCTCGAACTCACCGCCTTGCCCGACGTGCGCGTGGTGATCCTCGGGCAGGACCCCTATCATGGCGAGGGACAGGCGCATGGCCTGTGCTTCTCGGTCCGTCCCGGCGTGAAGCCGCCGCCCAGCCTCGCCAACATCTATCGCGAGCTGGCCACCGACTGCGGCATCGCCCAGCCGACGCACGGCTTTCTCGAACATTGGGCCCGGCAAGGCGTGCTGCTGCTCAACACCGTGCTGACGGTCGCAGAGGGCCGCGCCGCCGCGCATCGCGGTCGCGGCTGGGAGCAACTGACCGATGCGATCATCCGCGCGGTCGCGGAGCAGGACGCGCCGACCGTGTTCATGCTGTGGGGCAGCCATGCACAGGCCAAGGCCCCGCTCGTCACGGCGAGCGGCGGCGAGCGTCACCTGATCCTCACCGCGCCGCATCCCTCGCCGCTTTCCGCGTACAAGGGCTGGTTCGGCTCGGGCCATTTCAGCAAGGCCAACGCGTTTCTGGCGGCGCACGGCCGCGGCACGATCGATTGGAGCGTCCCGCCGCTCGCGTCAGCGTAACGCGCATGATGCGGGTGTCGTAGGGCTAACCTACAGTTTCGTGGGCCTACCCTACTTTCGTCGCCCCGGACTTGATCCGGGGCCCCGCTTCTTCCTGGCCTTCGATTGAAGAAGAAGTGGGATCCCGGATCAAGTCCGGGATGACGGTAAAAGGCGGCGTCACGCCTGTCGCGAAGCAATTAGGTGTAAGCCGCCCGATCGTGCATCCGAGCCGAAGCCGACGCGACTACCAACCCCGCCATTGCCCCACCCGCGCCGATCCCGTAGCGCGGACGCCATGAAGCGCCTCGCCATCTATTGCGGCTCCGCCACGCCCGCCGACCCCTTCTACCTCGATCTCGCGCGCGAGGTCGGGCACACGCTCGCCACCCGCGGGATCGGCGTCGTCTACGGCGGCGGACGGCTCGGACTGATGGGCGCGATCGCCGACGCGGCGCTGGCGGCGGGCGGCGAGGTGATCGGCGTGATCCCACAGGCGCTGGTCGATGCCGAGGTCGCGCACCGCGGCCTCACCGAACTCCACGTCGTGACGGGCATGCACCAGCGCAAGCAGATGTTCACCGATCTCGCCGACGGCTTCGTCACCCTGCCCGGCGGCACCGGCACGATGGACGAATTGTGGGAGGCGCTCAGCTGGGCGCAACTCGGCTATCATGCCGATCCGGTCGGGCTGCTCAACGCCGGCGGCTATTATGACGCGATCGTCGCCTTCTGGGAGAAAATGGGCGAGGTCGGCTTCCTACGCGCGCAGCATCGCGATCTGCTGATCGTCGACGACACGCTCGGCGGGCTGCTGGACCGGATGGCGGCGCACGTCCCGACGCAGCCGATCGTGCGCATGGCCGCCTCCGACCTGTGACCGACACGCGCGCGGCGCTGGTCGAGACCGCGCGGTTGTCGATCGCGCGCGGCTCGAAGAGCTTCGCCGCCGCGTCGAAACTGTTCGCGCCGATGGTGCGCGAGCGTGCGTGGCTGCTCTACGCCTGGTGCCGCGCCTGCGATGATCTGGTCGACGGACAGGACCATGGCCACGACCGCACGATCGTCACCGACGCACGCGCGCGGGTCGCGCGGGTGCGTGCGCTCAGTGACGCCGCGCTCGATGGCGAGCCGACGGGCGATCCGGCGTTCGACGCGCTGGGCGTCGTGGCGCGCGAAACCGGGCTGCCGCGCCGCTTCGTCCATGACGTGATCGACGGCTTCCAGCTCGACGCCGAGGATTGGCACCCGCGCAGCGAAGACGATCTCTACCGCTATTGCTACCATGTCGCGGGCGCGGTCGGATTGCTGATGGCGGTGGTGATGGGGGTGTCGCCCGACGATGACGCGACGCTCGACCGCGCCTGCGATCTCGGGCTCGCGTTCCAGCTGGCGAACATCGCGCGCGATATCGAGGAGGATGCGCGCGTCGACCGCTGCTACCTGCCCGACGATTGGCTGGTCGAAATGGACATGCCGCCGGGCGAGCATATGAAGCCGCCCTATCGCGAGCGGCTGGCGGTGCTGGCGAAGCGGCTCGCGACGCGCGCCCAGCTTCATGAGGATAGCGCCGCGATCGGCACCAAGGCGCTGTCGTTCCGCTCGGCGTGGGCGGTGCTGGCGGCCTCCGGAATCTACGGCGACATCGCGCGCGAAGTCGCGGCGCGGGGGCCGCGGGCGTGGGATCACCGCGTGACCACCTCGAAGGGCGCGAAGCTGGCGTGGATCGCGCGCGCCGGGCTCATGGCCGCCCGGCGCCAGTCGCTGCCCGACACCCCGCGCGATCCCCGCCTGTGGACGCGACCGCGCGCTGACCGTCCGTCATTGCGAGCGTAGCGAAGCAATCCAGGGTTGGACCAGCACGCGCTGAATTGCTTCGCTGCGCTCGCAATGACGCTGGTGGCTACACCCGATCCAGATACGCCTGATGCGATGGCAGCCCGCGTACCGCCCCCGCGATTTTCTCCGCCATCTGCCCCAGCGTCTGCTGCAACCGCCCCTCGGGCATCATCCGCGCCACGCGATTGTGCGCGCGCGGCGTCAGCTTCTGCCCGAGCATCACCTGCACCCATGAGGTGATCGTGAACAGCTCGTCGTTCGCCTGAAACGCCTGCGCCCCCTCGCGGAACAAGGCGATCCGCGCCGCCAGCGAGTCGGGCAGCGGCATGTCGCGCATCCGCTGCCAGAACGGCTCGTCGCGTTGGTTGAGCGTGTAATGCAGGATGATGAAGTCGCGCACGCCCTCGATCTCGCGCCGCGCCATGTCGTTGAAGCGCGCTGCTGCGGCTTCGCTCACCCCGTCGAAGGGGAAGAACTGCAACAGTCGCGTCAGCGCGATCATGATGAGATGGATGCTGGTCGATTCGAGCGGCTCGACGAACCCACCCGCCAGACTCAGCCCGACGCAATTGCGCTCCCATGCCTTCACCCGCCGCCCGGTGCGGAAGCGGATCACGCGCGGCTCGATCAGCGTCTCACCGGTCACGCTTCCCAACAGGCGCGCCTGCGCCTCGTCGTCGCTCAGATAGTCGCTGGCATAGACGATGCCGTTGCCCAGCCGGTGCTGGAGCGGGATCCGCCATTGCCACCCCGCATCATGCGCGATCGCGCGCGTATAGGGCACCGCCGGCCCGGTCGCGGTGGTCTGGACGGCAATCGCGCGGTTGGTCGGCAACCACTCGGCCCAATCCTCATAACCGACGCCCAGCGTCTCGCCGAGCAGCAGCGCGCGGAAGCCGGTGCAGTCAAGGAACAGATCGCCCGCGATCCGGGTCCCGTTCTCCATCACCAGCGCCGTTAGGTCGCCGTTTCCGCCGTCGCGCTCGACCCGCGCGATCTTGCCCTCGACGCGCGTCAGCCCATCCGTCTCGCAGCGTTCGCGCAGATAGCGGGCATAGCGCGCGGCATCGAAATGATAGGCGTAGTTGAGCCCCGCCTCCGTACCGCCCGCAAAGCGTTCGGCACGCGCGGCCTCATGCTCGACGCAATAGCGGCCGATCTCCTCGGCATTGCCTTGCGCGCGCGCCTCCAGCCAGAAATGGTGGAAATCCGCCATCCACGTCGATTGCCCGATCGACCCGAACGAATGAAAATACCGCTCGTCGGCGCGCGACCAGCCCTCGAAGGAAATGCCCAGCTTGAAGCTCGCGCCGGTCGCGCGGACGAAGTCGCGCTCATCGACTCCGATCAGTTGGTGGAAGGCGCGCACGGTCGGGATGGTCGACTCGCCGACGCCGACCGTGCCGATCTCCTCCGATTCGACCAGCGTCACGTCGACCATGCCGCCGAGCTGCCGCGTCAGCATCGCCGCCGCCAGCCACCCCGCGGTGCCGCCGCCCGCGATCACCACCCGCCGCACGCCTGTCATCGGTTCAGCTTCCTCAACAAGTCGCCGCGCAATCGCCGCGCGCGCGCATCGTCCAGCGGCGCGAGCGCACCCTGCGCGGCCTCGGGCAGATGCGCGGCCGGCCGCGCCGCATCGTCGAACACGTAATAGTCGAACAGCGCCCGCCACGCCCGCTTCTCCGCCACCGGGCGATCGCGCAGGCTGAGCAGCGCGTGGAGCAGCGTGTTCATCGGCGTGTCCATGAACGCCGCCGCATCGTTCCACCAATAGTTCACCAGCACGTTGAACGGCGCCAGCGCCTCGACATGGTGCCACCACAAGGCCGGGTAGACCGCCGCATCGCCCGGCTCCAGCTCGGCGATCTGCGCCACCTCGCGCGCCTCGGCAAAGCCCGGAAAGCGATCGAGATCGGGCGCGCGGAAATCGACCAGCGAGACCACCTGCCCGCCCGGCGTCGGCTCCAGCGGCCCGGGATAGAGGTTCGCGACCTGATCGGGCGGGAACAAAGTGAAGCGCCGCCGCCCGACCGCGCAGACCGCGATGTTGTTCGACATGTCGTAATGCGCCTGCGCGGTGGTGCGCGTCCCGATCCAGATGCTGCGCAGCACGCGCGCAAAATCGGCGCGGGCGAGCGGGTTTTCGGCGACCAGTCCGGGAAAGAACCGCTCCAGATCGGTCGAGCCGATATAGAAGGACGGCGCGCCCTCATCCCCCAGCGCCGCCAGCATCCGCGCCATATAGTCGTCGAGCGCCACCCGCTCCGCCGCGAAATCGAGCCGCGTCAGCGTGTCGTCGTAGAAGTACCGGCCGCCATGCGCGGCATCGGCGGTATATCCCACCCCCGGCTGCCCGTTGTAGAAGCGCCGCAGATAGTCGACCGCCGCACGCGGCCCCTCTTGCCCCGCCGCGACCAGCGCCCAGTCAGCGGCCAGTCCACGAACCACCACCGGCGCCCCTGCCGCGACCAGCGCCGCCAGATCGCGCGCCGCAGGATCGTCGGCCGCGATCTCGCGCACGCGTCGCTCGGTGATCGCCGTGGTCACGCGCCCTCCTTGATCGTCTTCAGCTCGACCAACCGCCCCATATTGCCGAGCGACGCGGCCGCCATCGTCGCCCCGCGCAGCAGCCCGCTGGCATGGAGCCGCTCCAGCGGCGCGCCCGACAATCCGGCGAGCGCGGCCTGATCGATCGTCAGCACGTCGTTCATCTCATAGCCGCCGGCATCGCCCAGATCGATCCGCAGCGTCACCCCGCGCAGCAACCCCGCCGCCTCCCAATCGGCATGGATCGCCCGCTCGCTCTGCGCTCCCTCCGCCAACTGCATCAGCGCGGCGCGGACATGTTCCAGATACGGCGCGTCGCCACCGTGGTCGCGGAACAGCGGAAGGCCCTCCGGTGCCCCGACGCGCGGATCGTCGCGATCGACCTGCACGACCATCTCGCCATCCGCGCCCCGCACCAGCGCGAACGGCCCCCGCCGCTGGATCGCGGGCACGAAACGCGTCGTCCAGCGATCCCCGTCGAGGAACAGATTCTCCCCGCGATCAAGCCCCAGCAGGACGAAGGCGCGGATGCCGCCGTCCTCGCCGCGCCGGAACACGATCGGGAACTCGCGCTGCGCCTCCTCGAACTCGGCCGGCATGATCGGCAGCAGATTGGCGTGATCGCCGAAGGCAGCCCCGGCGCGCACCGCGACGCGCAGGTCGGCATCATCGACGTTGTCGAGAGTCGTGAAGGTCATGGCACCCTTGTTCCAAACGAAAAGGGCCATCGCAAGCGATGACCCTTCCCGCAGCGTCGATCGTCGCGACCGATCAGAACTTGTAACGCGCGCCCAGCAGGAAGCGCGGCTTCAGTTCCTGCGCGAACACGAGGTTGCGCTCGGTCCGGCCATAGGTCCGCACGCTCTCGCTGGTCAGGTTGATCCCTTCCAGCGTGACCGCGATCTGGTCGTTGACGTCGTAGCTGATGTTGACGTCCAGCGTACCGAACGGCGCCACGAACAGCGGGTTGCGGTTGCCGCCCTGGTTGGTCGCCGCCAGATACTTGTCGCGCCAGTTGTACGCGATGCGGGCGGAGATGCCGTTCTTTTCGTAGATGCCGGTCGCGTTGGCACTGTTGCCGAGGCCGGTCAGCGCGAAGATGTTGACGGTCGGGTCGGCGTAAGGATCGACGTTCACGTCGCCGCTCACCTTGGTGAACGAGCCCGCGAAGCCGAAGCCGGTGTTGCCGAAGAAGTTCGTCCACGCCAGCTCGAAGCCGTGGATCTTCCCCTCGCGGTTGTTGATCGGCTGCGACACCGAGAAGTTGAACAGCGGATCGTTGGCATCCGACGAGATGTCGACCTGCGACAGGATCTGGTCGACGAACGTCTGCTGCAACCCGCGGCCCGCGACATAATTGGCGTTGAACTGCGTCGTCGCCGCCGCCTGATTGCCACCGTTCTGCACCAGCAGCGCGGTATAGGTGAACAGGTTGACGTCGCTCAGATCATAGCCGCTGGAGCGCAGGAACGCCGCCGCGGTGCCGGACCGCGACCCCGCCGCGCCCGAGCTGGGATCGCGCAACCCGAACAGATTCTGGTTGACGATGCCGGTACCCAGGAAGTTGGCGACGCGCTTGTCGAAGAAGCCGACCGAGACGAAGCTGGACGGCTTGTAATACCATTCCAGCGACACGTCGAAGTTATCCGACAGCAGCGGCAGCAGGTTGGCGTTGCCGGTGCTGCCGGTCGGGATGCCACCCAGCGCGGTGGGACGACCCGGCGCCCCCGCCGAGGCGGTCGCGAACAGATTGCCGTAATCCGGGCGCGCCAGCGTGCGGCTGAACGACACACGCGCCTTCACGTTGGTGATCGGCTCGATGCTGAAGTCGACCGACGGCAGCAAATTCTCGTAGCTGCCGCGCTGACGGATCGCGGTGAACACGCCGCTGGCGTCGCCGCGGAAGTCGTTGTCGGCGGTCCAGACGATGTTGTTGTACGTCTGCACCGCGTCCGAGACGACGCGGGTCTGCTCGTAGCGCGCACCGATCACCAGGTTCGCCGCCTTGCCGGCGACTTCGCCGTTCCAGGTGAACTGGCCGAACACCGACCAGATCTTCTCCTGCACGGTGTCGTCGGCCGGGGCCGACGGCGCCGGCGGCGCGCCGCGCTGCGTGTAGTACGGGCTCAGCACGTTGTAGAGGTCGATCGCATTGCCGCGGAACGCGATCAGCGACGAGCCCTCGGACGCCGGGTTGAAGTGGTCGAACTTGCAGGTCAGGCAATATTGGCTGACCAGCTCGGGTGCGAGCTGCTGAATGATGCCCGGGTTCTGGAGGCCCCAGTCGCCCAGCGTCTGCTGCGTCTGGGTCTGCGTCGAGTGCATCTTCGAGTCGGTGTACGACCCGCCGACGTCGAAGCGGCTGCCGCCGCCGAGATCCCAGCCCAGTCGTGCCTGGATCTGGTCGATCCGCTGCGTCTGGCGCGAGATGATCGTGCGCGCCGGGGCGGCGCCCAGATCACCGATGTCGAGCACGCCGTTGCAATTGCCCTTGGGCTGATCCGCGGGCGTCGCGCGATAGCAATCGTTGATGACCTGCGCCTGCTGCGGGAAGCCGGTGCTGAAGTCGAGCGAATGGCCCTGGATCACCGGCGCGCCCAGCGCGACGGTGGTCGCCGTCGTACCGTTGGGGTTATCCGGCGACGAGGTCGACACCGAATGGTGGCCGTCGACGGTCAGCGTCAGGTTCGACGCGAATTCCCACTTCGCGTTCAGGCCGACCGAGCCGAGCCGCGCCTTGGTTGCGGCCTGCTGCTGCTCGAAGCCTTCGTCCTTCGGGCTGGTCGGCAGATAGTCGCGCAGGAAGATCGCGGTCGCCATGTTCGGATTGTCGTCGAAGCGGACTTCGCTGAACGGGCGGTTGAACCAGTTCGTCTGCTCGCTGCGCGATTCACGCAGGCGGTTCTGCGCGAACAGGCTGTCGACCGTGAATTCCAGATTGTCGGTCGGCTTGAACTGCAACACGCCCTGGAAGTTGATACGCTCGCGGCGGTTTTCCGAGAACTGATAGCGGCTGTCGTTGGGCACCAGCACATACGGCGCGGTCGGACGCGTGCCGTCGATCACGGTCGTCGAGTTGATGAACGTACCCGGATTGAAGAAGTCCGCGGTCGGGATGACGTTCCAGTAGTTCGGGTTCGACTGCGCCGACGCCGAGTAGCGGAGCTGGTAGCTGCCGAACACCGCCGCGCCGAACGTGCCCTCTTCGTTACGATAGTTCAGCAGGCCCGAGACTTCGGGGGTCACGCGGTGCTTGGTGTCTTCGGACTTCTCGACCGAGGTATCGTACAGCGCCTTCGCACCGATCGACCCGGTGACGCCGGTTTCGCGCGAGTTCAGCGGCTTGCGCGTGTCGATGTTGATCGTCGCGCCGATGCCGCCGGTCGGCACCGCCGCACGGCCGGTCTTGTAGACCTCCAGCCCGCTGACGCCTTCCGACGCGATGTTCTGGAAGTCGAACGAGCGGCCGGCACCGCGCGCGAACAGATTGCCGCCGCTGGTGTCGATGTTGGTGGCGGGAAGCTGGCGACCGTTGATCGTGACGAGGTTGAACCCGCCCGAGAAGCCGCGGACCGCGACCTGCGACCCTTCGCCGTTCACGCGGTTGATCGACACGCCGGTGATGCGCTGGAGTGATTCGGCGAGGTTGGTGTCGGGGAACTTGCCGATGTCCTCGGCGCTGATCGCGTCGACCACGCCCGGCGAATCGCGCTTGATCGCGATCGCGCGGTCGAGGCTGGCGCGCACGCCGGTGACGACGATGTCGTCGGCGCCGGGCGCCGGATCCTGCCCGGTCGGCGTCGCGTCGGCCGGCTGGGCGTTCGTCGGGCTCTCGGTCGTGCTCTGGCCGCTTGTCTGCGCCATTGCGATGCCCGGCACCGCTGCCGCTACCGCGAGCGCCCACACCGACGACGAACGCGCGAGCGCGCCCATGACATGGCTTCCCTTCATCATCCCCTCCTCTGTGACGGCAACTCGCCGCCTTGTTCATGTTTGCGACATGATTGACGTTATCGCTATCAGCGCGCCCTGAGGTGTCAATCTGGGGATAGTCGTAAATGCCGGTCCACGGCTGATTTAGCGTAAAGCCGGAGATGACTGTGGCGGTTTAGCAACAGCAGCTTTCACGTGTAAGGACTGCTTTCATAAGCATCGTCGACAGAACGACAAATCGTTATACGATCATATAAATGAGAGGATTGCATCTTGGCTGGAAAAGCACGGCTGTTGCTGCATTGCACCACCATGGGCGGTGCGCTCGCGCTTGCTGCGCCCGCTACCATTAATGCGCAGGTTTGGCGCAGCGATCGGGGTGACGGCAACTATGCCAACCCGCCGCTCAATGCCGATTATCCCGATCCCGACATCATCCGGGTGGGCGCGGACTTCTATTTCGCCAGCACCACCTTCGCGAATGCACCAGGCATCACGCTGCTCCACTCGCGCGACCTGGTGAACTGGGACATCGTGTCGCATCTGCTGTCGCGGCTCGATGGCTCGCCGACGTTCGACATGGCCGATGGCGGTTCGTACCGGCACGGCTTCTACGCCCCGAGCCTGCGCTACCGGCGAGGCGTCTTCTACGTCGCGGTCACGCCGGTCGGACAGCATACCCGCATCTATCGTGCGCGCGATCCGAAGGGCCCATGGACGCATGTCACGCTCAATCGTGCCGCCTTCGATCCGGCGCTGTTCTTCGATGACGATGGCGCGGTCTATCTCGCCACGTCGATCGGCAGCGACGGGACGATCACGCTCCATACGCTCGACCGCGACGCGACGCGGATCACCGCCTCACGCGTGATCCATTACAACAAGGGCGCGGAGGGCTCGAAGCTCCTGAAGCGCAACGGCTATTACTATCTGTTCAACGCGATCCCCGGCAAACTCGCGCTCACCGTCTCCCGCGCGCGCGCGCTCGATGGCCCGTGGGAAACCCGCCCGCAAATCGACGACACCACCGGCGGCCATCAGGGCGCGCTGGTCGATCTGCCCGATGGCGGCTGGTACGGTTTCGTGATGCGCGACAGCGGTGCGATCGGGCGCGTCACCAACATCAGCCCGGTGTTCTGGCGCGACGACTGGCCGGTGTGGGGCACACCCGACGCGCCGGGCCGCGTCCCCGATGTCGCGCGCAAGCCGATCGCCGGACAGTCGTTCGCCGAACCACCGTCGAGCGACGATTTCGCCGCCCGCACGCTCGGCCGCCAGTGGCAGTGGAATCACAATCCGCTCGACCGGCGCTGGTCGCTGGGCGAGCGCCCGGGCTGGCTCCGCCTCCACGCCGCGCCGGGGAGCCAATTCTGGTGGGCGCGCAACACCCTGGTGCAAAAGGGTCAGGCCCCCCGCGCGCGGGGCGAGGTGCTCGTCGACACAAGCGCGCTGCGGCCGGGCGACGTCTGCGGTTTCGGCACGCTCGGCAAGTTCAGCGCCCAACTGTCGGTGCTCGGCCGCACGAACACGCTGACGATGCGCGTCACCGAGGATCGCAAGGACGGCCCGCACATCGACATCCGTGAGCCAGCGCGCCGTTTCCGTGGCACGCGCCTGTGGCTGCGCACCGAAATGGACTTCCCCGCGAAGGTCGCAACCCTATCCTACAGCGAAGACGGCCGCCGCTTCACCCCGATCGGCGGAACGGTGCCGCTGGTGTTCGACTGGCAGACCGGCACCTTCCAGGGCGTCCAGTTCGCGCTGTCCTGCTACAATCCTGCCGGCAAAGGCGGCTGGCTGGACGTGGACCGGTTCACGTTGTCGAAGTGGTGAGTGCTATGGCTGGTCTTCGTGGATAGCGGACGTGACGCTCGTCCAAGTTTATGTGCTATCGCCGCACCGCCAGCGTGACGGAATTGGTAGACGTATCGCTACAGCGATCCTCGGCGACGGTCGGGGTGCGGGTTCGATCCCCTGCCGCTGGCAACGGCTCGACATGGTGGATAGCGGATATTACGCGGCGCCGTTGCAGAAGGCCTGCGTTACCCGGTTCGTCTTCGGCTCGAAGATGACGTTGACGATAAAGCATTCGCCGTCGTTGATTGCAGGTAGATGATAAACGTCGCTTACCCAACGCCTCTGCCCTACCGGCAGATCTTTGTGCGCTGACCCCACGTAGGTCCCGATAACCTCGCCAGACTTAATTGCGGTGTAGAACCTGCTGTAGCGGGTTAGGGCCAACGCCTCTTTGGGCATACGCACCTGCCGCTCGATCGTATCCATCGTGGCGGCCTGTCGCGGCTCCTCAGCAGCACCGCAGGCGGACAACAACACTGCCGCAAAGAAGGGCTCGATCCTCATAAACCCAGCGTCTCACACATAGCGAATGTCTGCTAGTGGAGCGGAACCGGTCACACAGGCCTACCTGAACACGCGCCAACTCAATGCTCGTGGTGGTCATGTCCCCCGACGTTGCGCAGCGCCTCCAGCACCTCGTCGGTGCGCGCCGGGTCGCCGATCGCCAGCACATGCCCGGCGCTGTCGGCGGTCAGCGGGTCGCCGTTCCAGTCGCACATCCGCCCGCCCGCGCCCTCGACGATCGGCGCCAGCGCCGCGAAGTCGTAAAGCTTGAGCCCGGATTCGCAGACGATGTCGAGGAACCCGCTCGCCAACAGCCCGTAATTATAACAGTCGCCGCCATAGACCGGCCCCTGCCGCGGCGCGCCGCCGCTCGCCGCGGTCACCAGCGCCATGAAGTGCGGGACGTCGGCATCCTCGAACAGATGCGGGCTGGTGGTGGCGACGATCGCCCCTTCCAGCGCCGCGCACGCCCGCGTTCGCACCGGCGCGTCGTTGAGGAGCGTCGGTCGCCCGGTCACGCCGGTCCAGCGCTCGCGCTGCACCGGCTGGTCGATGATCCCCAGCACCGGCCAGCCATCCTCGACCAGCGCGATCAGCGTCCCGAAGATCGCGCGCCCGGCGGTGAAGCTGCGCGTGCCGTCGATCGGATCGAGCACCCATTGCCGGCCGGTCACGCCGTCCTTCACGCCATGTTCCTCGCCGACCACGCCGTCACCGGGACACTCGGCGTCGAGCAGCCGCCGCATCGCCTCTTCCGCCTCGCGGTCGGCGCGCGTCACGGGCGAGCGATCTTCCTTCAGCTCCAGCCCGGCCGGCTGGCGGAAATAGGGGCGGATCACCGCGCCCGCGGCGTCGGCGAGGCGGTGGGCGAGCGCGATATCGGCGGGGCGTACAGGCATGACCCTGCCTATCGCGCCCGTCGTCGATGCGCTAGAAGCGATGCCATGTCCGCCACGATCGCTATCCTGTTGTCGGCGCTGGCGATGAGCGTCATCGTCGGCGTGCGCTATCTGGCCGCGAGCGCCGGCTTCGCACTCGCCACACGGCTGAAGCACCCGCGGCTCTATGCCGGGCTGGACCCGCAAATCCGCCGCGAGATCCTGTGGAGCCTCGCCTCGGCGGGCATCTATGGCGTGCCCGCCGGGATCATCGCCTGGGGCTGGCAGAACCGCGGCTGGACGCGGATCTACGACGACGTCCATGCCTTTCCCTTATGGTATCTGCCGGTGTCGGTGCTGCTGTACCTGATCGCGCACGATACATGGTTCTACTGGACGCATCGCTGGATGCATCGTCCGCGCGTCTTCAAGCTGGCGCATGCGGTGCACCACGCCAGCCGCCCGCCGACGGCATGGGCGGCGATGGCCTTTCATCCGATCGAGGCGGTGACCGGCGCTGTTGCCATTCCGCTACTGGTCTTCGTGATTCCGATCCATGTCGCCGCACTGGGGGTGGTGCTGACGGTCATGACGATTATGGGGGTTACCAACCATATGGGCTGGGAAATGTTCCCGCAGTTCATGTGGGGGGGACGGGTGGGCCGGTGGCTGATTACCGCCAGCCATCACCAGCGGCACCATGAACGGTACGGATGTAACTATGGTCTTTATTTCCGCTTCTGGGACCGGCTCTGCGGCACAGACGATGGGCTCGGCGATTTCGCGCGCGATCACGCGAAAGCGGCGCGCCGCGGTGGGGCTGGCGTTGCTGGCGGTGCCGCTGATCGGCGCGGCGCCGGTCGGCTCGCTGCAGGTGGAGATCGATCATCTGCGCTCGTCCAAGGGGATGCTGCGGCTGTGCCTGACCGCCGATCCTGACAATTTCCCGAACTGCGTCGACGATCGCGACGCGGTGACGCGCTCGGTGCCCGCGGGGCAGACCAGCATCCGCTTCCCCGCGCTGCCGCGCGGCGACTATGCGGTGGCGGTGATCCACGACGAGAACGGCAACAAGAAGCTGGATACGTTCGCGGGCATCCCCAAGGAAGGGTTCGGCTTCTCGCGCAACCCCGCGATCCGCTTCGGCCCGCCGCGTTTCTCCGCGGCGCGCTTCTCGCTGACCACTGATGCCGAAGAGCAACAGATTCGAATGCGCTACATGCTGTAACCAGCAACATGGAGCAAAATTCCCCGCGGACGGTTGGGCGCGCAGACCAAAGGGGAATTTACGTGTACGTCAACCGTTCCGCCGCCCGCGCGCTGCTCGCCGCCGCACTTGCCTGCCTCGCGATGCCGGCGCTCGCGCAGAGCGCCTCGGTACCCGCCGAGCCCAACCCGACACCCGATCCGGCGCTGGTCGGCGACACGGTGACCGTCGCGGTCGCGGCGGCCTATCTGCCGGACTACGAAGGTTCGGACAATTACCGCGTCGTCCCCGGCCCGGCGGCGATCGGCTCGTTCCACAATTTCGCGTTCCAGGTGCTCGGCAATCGCGCGTCGATCGATCTGATCCCGAATCCGTCCGGGCCGAGCTGGGACGTGCAGGCCGGCCCGATCGGCGTCATCAACTTCAACCGTACCAACAACAAGGCGATCGACGATCGCCGCATTCGCGCGCTGGGCGAGCGTGATACCGCGTTCGAGCTGGGCGGCTATGTCGGGCTCGGCAAGACCGGCGTGCTCACCAGCCCCTATGACAAGCTCTCCGCCTCGCTCAGCTATCGCCACGACGTCAGCGGCGTGCACGACAGCGGCATCTGGTCGCCGTCGGTCAATTACTTCACGCCGCTCAGCCTGAAGGCCGGCGTCGGCCTCTTCGCCTCGGCCGAGCGCGTCGAGCGCGGCTTCGCGCGCACCTATTTCGACGTCGACGCCGCGCAGTCGCTGGCCAGCGGGCTGCCGCAATATCGCACCCGCGGCGGGTGGAAGCATTGGACGGTCGGCGTGGCGGGCACCTATTCGCTGACCGGCAATCTGCTGAAGGGCTGGAAGGCGATCGGCGGGGTCACCTACAAGAAGATGCTCAACGACTTCGGCGACACGCCGGTGGTGTCGGTCGCAGGCTCGCGCAGCCAGTGGCTGGCGGCGCTGGGTGTTGGGTATACGTTCTAGTCGCAGGGCGGGCCGACGGAGAACCGCTCCGTCGACCTCGCCCAAGACCGGCCGGCGGGGCACCGCCCCGACCGACGACGCGGCTTCGCCGCGGCGGGCTCCCATTCGTAATCTCTGTCGAAAAGAAGCGGGGTCCCGGATCAAGTCCGGGACGACGGTTGGCAGGCCACCTCACCAAAAAACCAAATCCCGTCTTTGCCCCCCGCCCGCTGCTGGCCTATCACGCGCATCAACGCCGCGTACCGGCGCGAGTAAATAGAAGGGACGAGCCTGCCATGACCGATAGCGAGCAGCTGATCGAGACGCTCGACGCGCGTGTGCGTCGCCGCGATTCGCGTCGCGCCTTCTTCACCGGCGCGCTGGGGGCCGCGGCCGCCGCCGCGACGCTGTCCGGGACGGCAGAGGCGCAGACAGCGACGCCCACCCCTTCGCCCTCGCCCTCGCCATCCCCCACCCCGACTTCGACCTTCACCGAGGTCGACGTGCTCAACTTCGCGCTGAACCTCGAATATCTGGAGGCGAATTATTACGCCTTCGCCGTCACCGGCAGCGGGCTCGCCGCCGCCGACATCAGCGGCGCGGTCGGGACCGCGGGCGCGGCCACCGGGGGCCGCGCGGTCGGGTTCAAGGACCCGATCGTCCAGCAATATGCACAGGAAATCTATCAGGACGAGCTGGCGCACGTCCGCTTCTTGCGCGCGCAGTTCACGACATCGTCGCTCCTCGCGCAGCCCACGATCGATCTCGGCACCAGCGCGACCGGCGCGTTCAGCACCGCCGCGCGTGCCGCCGGGCTGGTCGGCAACGGCGTCGCCTTCGACCCTTACGCCTCGGACGAGAACTTCCTGCTCGGCGCCTATCTGTTCGAGGACGTCGGGGTCACCGCCTACAAGGGCGCGGCACCCGCGCTCATCAACAGCAAGATCTATCTGGAGGCGGCGGCCGGCATCCTCGCGGTCGAGGCGTATCACGCCGCGATCATCCGCTCGGTGCTGTACCGCAAGGGGCTACAGACCCCCTCGCTCCAGCTGATCGAGGCGACCACCGCCATCTCCAAGGCGCGCGATACGCTGGACGGCAATCCGACCGAGGATCTGGTGCGCGGCATCGGTCCGGTCGACGACAGCGGGCTGGCGACCGGCACGATCGTCGATAACGGCGTGTCGCTCGACGTGTCGAACATCGCGCCGCTCAACACCAACGGCATCGCATTCAGCCGCACGCCGTTGCAGGTGCTCAACATCGTCTATCTCAACCAGGCGGCGGTGACGAGCGGCGGCTTCTTCCCGGCCGGGGTCAACGGCAACATCAAGACGAGCGCGGCATCGGCCTGACGCGAGGCGGTCTCCACCGCCTCCCCGCTTTCGTCCCATACGCCCCGCATTAGGGAATGACGCCATGATCAAGGATTCCGTTTTCGCCGCGCTCGAACTGGCCGAGGTCCGCCGGGCCGAGCGCCGCCGCTTCCTCAAGCTGGCCGGCGCCGGCACCGCCGCGGCCGGCGGGCTCGCGTTGCTGTCGGCGTGCGGCAGCGACAACAACAACAGCACCAGCCCGAGCCCCACCCCGACGCCGACGCCGACCCCGACGGGCAGCGTCACCACCGACGTCGCGATCCTCCAGCTCGCGCTGAACCTCGAATATCTGGAGGCGCAATTCTATTCCTTCGCCGCCTTCGGGCGGTCGCTTCCCGAAGCGAGCCTGACCGGCACGGTCGGCCAGCGCGGCGGCGTTACGGGCGGGCGCAAGGTGACGTTCTCGGACCCGATCATCGCCAGCTATGCGCGCGAGATCGCCGCCGACGAGCTGGCGCACGTCAACGCACTGCGCGCCGTCATCACCTCGGTCAACGCCGCGCAGGTGATCAACCAGCCGGCGATCAACATCGACGGCGGGACGACCGGCGCCTTCACGCTGGCGGCGCGCAACGCGGGGATCATCGGTGCCAACGACACCTTCGATCCCTATGCCGATGACAAGAGCTTCCTGCTCGCCGCCTATCTGTTCGAGGACGTCGGCGTCACCGCGTACAAGGGCGCATCGCCGCTCATCAGCAGCGCGATCTATCTGGAAGCGGCGGCGGGCATCCTCGCG
Organism: Sphingomonas phyllosphaerae; assembly: GCF_036946485.1. GTDB lineage: Bacteria > Pseudomonadota > Alphaproteobacteria > Sphingomonadales > Sphingomonadaceae > Sphingomonas > Sphingomonas phyllosphaerae_E. Next base: position 869,323 of record NZ_JAQIJA010000005.1, on the reverse strand, counting down.
GCCGAAGCCTATCACGCCGGGCTGATCCGCGCGGAACTCTACAGGATGGGCACGCTGGTGTCCGGGGCATCGGACGCGATCACCAAGGCGAATGCGATCTCCGACTATCGCGACAGCCTCGACGGGGTCGGCACCACGCTGCTCCCCAACCTCAACGAGCTGGACGAGGGGATCACCAAGACGGTCAATGGCGCGCAGGTCGCCAATATCGTCCCCGCCGACACCAACGCGATCGCCTACAGCCGCACCACGTTGCAGGTCCACAACATCGTCTATCTGACCAAGGCGGCGGCGACCGCAGGCGGCTTCTTCCCGGCGGGCACCAACAACTCGATCGATTCCCTGCGCAGCAGCGGCAATTTCGCCTGACGCCCTCTACATCACGGTCAGGGCCGCATTCCGCATCCGACGGAGTGCGGCCTTTTTCGTTGCTGTCGCACTGCGGACGCGCGTATACCGGTCGCTCCCCGGGGGACCGCCGATGCTGCGGTTGAGAGGAGGACCGCAGTCCTCGACCCGCTGAACCTGATCCGGCTGACACCGGCGTAGGGAGTGGATGCGGCGACCTCCGGCCTCCGTCTTCCTCCCCTCGAGTTGGAGAGAAGACTTATGGCCGACGTTCCCGCCCGTACCGAAATCGGTGTCACCACCGGCCCGATCCGCGGCAGCCGCAAGATCCATGTCGGCCCGCTGAACGTCGCGATGCGTGCGATCGACCTCGATCCCTCCTCCGGCGAGCCGCCGCTCAACGTTTACGACACTTCCGGCCCGTACACCGACCCGACCGCGCGCATCGACATCGCCGCCGGCCTGCCCGCGCTGCGCCGCGACTGGATCCTGGCGCGCGGCGATGTCGAGGCCTATGACGCGCGCGAGATCCGCCCCGAAGACAATGGCCAGCTCGGCCCGGACCGCTCCGGCGGCGTCCAGCCGTTCCCGAACGTCAACCGCCGTCCGCTGCGCGCGAAAGCCGGCGCGAACGTCAGCCAGATGCACTATGCCCGCCGCGGCATCATCACCCCCGAGATGGAATATGTCGCGACGCGCGAGAATCTCGGTCGCGAGATGCTGCGCGAGTACATCCGCGACGGCGAGAGCTTCGGCGCGGCGATCCCCGATTACGTGACTCCCGAGTTCGTCCGCGACGAGGTCGCACGCGGCCGGGCGATCATTCCGAACAACATCAACCATCCCGAATCCGAGCCGATGGCGATCGGCCGCAACTTCCTGGTCAAGATCAACGCCAATATTGGCAACAGCGCGGTCGCTTCGAACGTCGCAGCCGAGGTCGACAAGCTGGTCTGGTCGATCCGCTGGGGCGCGGACACGGTCATGGACCTGTCGACCGGGCGCAACATCCACGACACGCGCGAATGGATCATCCGCAACTCGCCGGTGCCGATCGGCACCGTGCCCATCTATCAGGCGCTGGAGAAGGTCGGCGGCATCGCCGAGGACCTGACGTGGGAGATCTTCCGCGACACGCTGATCGAACAGGCCGAACAGGGCGTCGATTACTTCACGATCCACGCCGGCGTTCGCCTGCCGTACGTCCCGCTCACCGCCAAGCGCGTGACCGGGATCGTCTCGCGCGGCGGCTCGATCATGGCGAAATGGTGCCTCGCGCATCACAAGGAATCGTTCCTCTACGAACGCTTCGACGAGATCACCGAGATCATGAAGGCCTATGACATCGCCTACTCACTCGGTGACGGCCTGCGCCCCGGCGCGATCGCCGACGCCAATGACGAGGCGCAGTTCGCCGAACTGTACACGCTGGGCGAACTGACCAAGCGCGCCTGGGAACAGGACGTGCAGGTGATGATCGAGGGCCCCGGCCATGTGCCGATGCACAAGATCAAGCAGAATATGGACAAGCAGCTCGAGGCGTGCGGCGAGGCGCCCTTCTACACGCTCGGGCCGCTCACCACCGACATCGCGCCGGGCTATGACCATATCACGAGCGGGATTGGCGCGGCGATGATCGGCTGGTACGGCACCGCGATGCTCTGCTACGTCACGCCCAAGGAGCATCTCGGGCTCCCCGACCGTGACGACGTGAAGGTCGGCGTGGTGACCTACAAGCTCGCCGCGCACGCCGCCGATCTGGCGAAGGGCCACCCCGCCGCCAAGCTGCGCGACGACGCGCTGAGCCGCGCGCGCTTCGAGTTCCGCTGGCGCGACCAGTTCAACCTGTCGCTCGACCCCGACACGGCGGAGTCGTACCACGACCAGACCTTGCCCGCGGAAGGCGCGAAGACCGCGCATTTCTGCTCGATGTGCGGCCCGAAATTCTGCTCGATGAAGATCACGCAGGAAGTGAGAGACTTCGCGGCGAAGCAGAATGCGCCGGTCGAGACGTTCGTCGCGGCGGAGGACGCCGAGGCCGGGATGGCGGCGATGAGCGAACGGTTCAAGGAGAAGGGTGGCGAGGTCTACCTGCCAACGGCGGAGTAACTTCTCAGCTCCTCTGGATTATCCAAACAAGACGATCGACAGGAGCCCGGCGGTCAGAGCGCCGGCTTCAATAATGATATCTACACTGCGCGACCTGCAGCACCTGCTCGGCACCGCTCCCTGCCACGCGATACACCAAGCGATGCTCATGACTGATCCGGCGCGACCACCAGCCTGACAGGTTGCCGCCCAGTGGCTCCGGCTTGCCCGTCCCCTTGAACGGGTGCCGCCGGCATTCCTCGATTAGCGCGTTGACCTTGGCGAACAGTTTGGCATCGTGCGCATGTAGATCGACATATTCGGCCCACGAACGCGACGAAAACTGAACGTTCACGGGCGGAGCAGCTCATGCTCCTCGCCGCCGCCGGCCTCGAACTCGGCGATGCTTTCCAGCAACCGCTTGGCGTTCTTCGGCGACCGCAACAGGTACAGCGTCTCCTCGATCGACGCCCATTCGCTCGCTGACACCAGCACCGCCCCCTCACCCCGCTGCCGCGTGATCGCCAACGGCGCGCGGTCGGCGACGACCTTGTCGATCATCGACTTCAGGTTCTCGCGGGCTTCGGAATAGCTGACGGCTTGCATGACGCAAAAGATGGACAATAACCTGTCCAATGTCAACGCGCCCCGCCCTCATCCCAGCATCAACGCCGCCGTCGCCTTGGCACTCCCGACCACCCCCGGAATCCCCGCCCCCGGATGCGTCCCCGCGCCCACGAAGAACAAGTTCGGGATCGCATCATCCCGGTTATGCACCCGGAAATAGGCACTCTGCGTCAGGATCGGCTCCAGCGAAAACGCGCTGCCCATATGCGCGTTCAGGTCGTGCGCGAAGTCGGTCGGCGCATAGCTGAACTTCGTCACGATCCGGTCGTGGATATCGGGGATCAGCCGCCGCCCGACCTCGTCGAGGATGCGCTTTTCCAGGATCGGCCGCACCGTCTCCCAGTCGCCGGTATATTTGCCGAGATGCGGCACCGGCGCCAGCGCGTAGAAGGTCGAATCGCCTTCGGGCGCCAGCGACGGATCGGTGACGGTCGGGTGGTGCAGGTACAGCGAGAAATCCTCGCTGAGCATCCCATGCTCGTAAATGTCGTCGAGCAGCCCCTTATAGCGCGGCCCGAACAGGATCATGTGGTGCGGGATGCCCGGCCACGTCCCCTTCACCCCGAAATGCACCACGAACAGCGACGGCGAGTAACGCTTGCGCTCCAGCCGCGCCGCGGTCCGCCGCGCCGCGCCCGAGTCAGGCAGCAGGTCGCGATAGACGTGCATGATGTCGGCATTTGCCGCGACCATGTCGACCGGCTCGCGCCAGCCACTGGCGGTCTCCACCGCGGTCACCCGGTCGCCCAGCGTCTCGATCTTCGTCACCGGGTCCGACAGCCGCAGCGTGCCGCCCAGCCGCTCGAACAACGCGACCATTCCCGCGACCAGCCGGTTGGTCCCGCCGCGCGCGAACCACACCCCGCCGTCGCGCTCCAACTTGTGGATCAGCGCATAGATCGCGCTGGTCGTCATCGGATTGCCGCCGACCAGCAGCGTATGGAACGACAGCGCCTGCCGCAGCCGCTCATCCGACACGAACTTCGACACGATCGAATAGACCGAGCGCCACGCCTGATATTTGGCCAGCGCCGGCGCCGCCTTCACCATCGACGCGAAGTCGAGGAAGGCGACGGTGCCCAGCTTCTCGTAACCCTCGTGGTATACCCCCGCGGCATAGTCGAGGAACTGGCCATAGCCCGCGACATCGGCGGGGTTCAGCTTGGCGATCTCGGCGCGCAGCACGACATCGTCGTTGGTATAGTCGAAGTTGCTGCCGTCGGGCCAGTTGAGCCGGTAGAAGGGCTGCACCGCGTCGAGCGTGACGTCGTCGGCCAGCTTCTGCCCCGACAGCGCCCACAATTCCTCCAGACAGGCCGGATCGGTGATGACGGTCGGTCCGGCATCGAAGGTGAACCCCTCCTGCTGCCAATAATAGGCGCGCCCGCCGGGCTTGTCGCGCGACTCGACGATCGTCGTCGCCACACCCGCCGATTGCAGCCGGATCGCGAGCGCCAGCCCGCCGAACCCCGCGCCGACCACCACCGCGCGCCGGGTCATGCGCGGCCTCCCAGCGCCGCGATCGCGCGGCCGACCGGCACCGGCGGCTTGCCTGACAGCACCCGCAGCTTGTCGAGCCCGGTCGAGCGCGCGGCATAGAAGCGCGCCACCAGATCGGGCGACAGGCGATAGAAACGCTCCAGCACGCGATAGCGCTGGTCGGGGTCGGCAGCCTTGAACAGCATCAGATCGAGCATCCGGTAGAAACCTCGTTGCCGCCACGAACGCGCGGCATGGCGAAAAGTCAGATCGTGGAGCGCCTTGCCCGAAAGATCGCGCTGATTGGCGATCAACACCGCCATTCGCGCGGCATCGGGCAGCGAATAGCCGGTGGTCGGGTGGAACAACCCGGCGCGCACCCCGGCCTTGGCGACCTTCGCGCCGGTCGACTGCCAATAGGCCGCGAAGTCGCCACCACTGACCACCGGCAGCACGCCGTGCTCGCGGTGGATCACCTCGGCCCGCCAGCTGCGCGCCGCGGCATAATCGGTGACGCGCGCGGCGATCGTCGCCTCGTCCAGCACCGGCGAGTCGCTGTAATAGGTATCCTCGACCAGCAACGTGTCGGGCGTGAACGGCAGCAGATAGACGAAGCGATAGCCGTCGAGCTGCGGCACCGTCGCGTCCATCACCACCGGGCGCGTCAAGCCATGCCCGCCCGCGACGCGCAGCTCGTGCCCGACGAACTTCTGCCACCCGCCGGTCAGCAGCGACAGATCGCCGACGCCCCGCGCATCGATCACGCCGGTGGCGCTCAACCGATCGCCGTCGGCCAGCACCACCGCGGTCGCGCTGCACGCCAGCACCGCGCGCCCGGTCATCAGCGCGCGCCGCGGCAACATCTTGCGGACGTGCGCGTCCAGCGCGGCGGACCGCACCGTGTAATAGGGTTGCGCCAGCGTGCGGGCATGGCCGGGAAAGCGCACGTCATAGTCGGGCCAGCCATGCGCGACGACCGGGGCGACCAGCGCCTGCTCGGCGCCGCGCAGGTCCGCGCCGAAGAACGACCAGAAGTGATTGCCGCCGATCGCCTCGCCGGCCTCGACCAGCCGCACGTCGATACCCGGATGCCGCGCCTGCACCGCCAGCGCGATCAGCGCGCCGGACAGCCCGCCGCCGACGATCGCAAGGTCGCATTTGTGGGTGGCTGGCATACGGTCTGCGCTATCCTAAAGCCGTGCGTTGCGGAAGCCCGCCGCAGGGTGGCGGAACCGGTGGGCGATGATATGGCTTGTCGATCAACTTCCTCCTGCCGGAGTCGTCCCGATGCGCCGTCTGCTTGCTGCCGTCACTGCCCTGACCCTCGCCGCACCCGCCGCCGCGACGCTCGCGCCCGGGGCGAAGGCGCCCGACTTCTCCACGCGCGGCGCGATCGCGGGCAAGGTGGTGCCGGTGCGGCTGTCCGAACAGCTCAAGCGCGGGCCGGTGGTGCTGTACTTCTTCCCCGCCGCCTTCACCGGCGGCTGCAATGCCGAGGCGCGCGCCTTCGCCGAGAAGGTCGATGCGTTCCGCGCCGCGGGCGCGACCGTGATCGGCATGTCGGCCGACAACGTCCCCGACCTTCAGCGTTTCTCCTCGACCGAATGCGCGGGCAAGTTCGCGGTCGCCAGCGCCGGGCCGAAGGTCGTCGCCGGCTATGACGTCGCACTCGGCAAGCAGATCAAGGGGCGGCAGGTCACCAGCCGCACCAGCTATGTCATCGGTCGCGACGGCCGAATCGCGTCGGTCTGGTCGGACATGAACCCGGCCGAACATGTCACGCGCTCGCTGGATGCCGTGCGCCGCCTGACAGGTCGCTGAAACCACGCAGTTATTATATCTTAGGAGTTGCCGCTTACTGCTTCGATCCCGGAATTGGGGGCGATGTGGGGCGGATGATGGCGAGCAGGGCGGTCGATATCGGGCAGGCGAACGGGGGAGATCGCCTGTTCGCCCGGATCGGCGCATTCCTTGCCGCGCACCGCCTCAGCCCCGATCCGGCGCATTATGCCTTCGCCTATGAAGTGGTCGCCAACGCGACCGGGCTGATCGCGCGGCGCGTCGCCGAACTCACCGATGGCGGCGTGCGGCTGACCAGCCAGGACATTGAAAGCCTGGGCGGCACCACCGCCAGTGGCGCGCCGATCGACGCCGCGGACGACGATGCGACGATGACCGGCGACGTCGATGCGCAACAGGCGCTGCTCGAACGGATGATGTTCCAGCTCGAAGGCTTTGGCGATGCGATGCGCGTCGTCCATGCCGAGGCCAATGACTTCGGACGCGACCTGCAACGCTCCGCCGATACGATGCGCGACATGGGTGCGGAGGCCGGGATCGAGGCGATCACGCAGCTTACGGCCGACATGATCGGCCGCGTCCAGCTCGCCGAGGCGCGGCTCGATACCGCGCTGCGCGAAACCGACGAATTGCGCACCGCGCTGGACGAGGCGCGCGGCTCGGCACGCACCGATCCGCTTACCGACCTGCCGAATCGCCGCGCCTTCGACGAGACGTTCGCCTCGCTCCATCGCGACACCCCGGTAACGGTGGCGATTTGCGACATCGATCACTTCAAGCGCGTGAACGACAACTTCGGCCATGCGGTCGGCGACCGCGTCATCCGCATGGTCGCGCAGACGCTGGCATCCGAAAAGGGCATGATGGTTGCGCGCTACGGCGGCGAGGAGTTCGCGCTGCTGTTCGAGAACGTGCCGCTCGACGCGGCGGCACAGATCATCGAGCGCGTTCGCCGCACGATCTCGGAACGCCGCCCGCGCGTGCGCGAGACGGGCGAATCGATCGGCGTCGTGTCCTTCTCGGCGGGCGTGGCCGAGGGGCGGGTCGGCGAGGGCCGCGCCGCATTGATGGCACGCGCCGACGCCGCGCTTTATCGCGCCAAGGATCAGGGGCGTGCGCGGACGATCACATCGGATAGCACGCCGTAATCTGGCGCATCTTGCCCGATCAGGCTGGCGGATCGCGCCAACCCGCGTCGCAAAATGTCCGCCGTCCCTCTTGAGGGGCATTTGGCACGGGTCGTGCAATCACCTTGGCATGGGCCGGATGGACCGGCCGCTGACCAAGGAGCACCTCTCATGACGATCCGTTTCACCGCCCTGCGCCAGTCGCTGTTTTCGGTCGCTGCCGCCTTCGCCGTCGCCGCCGTGATGGTCAGCGCCGCCGTCCCCGTCACCCCGATCGCCTGACCGGAGCCCCCGTCGATGAACAACTATCCCACGCTTGCCCGCTCGCTGCTGCTCAGCGCCGCCAGCTTCGCCACCACCGCTCTCCTGCTCTACGTCGACGCCGTTACGTCCGCGGTCGTCTGACCGCGGCGCGGCACCCCCGCCGCCACTGCGCGTTGCAGGCGGTATGGACCTCGACCGCTTCGTCTCCGCCCAGGCGACCCACTATGACATCGCGCTCGCCGAACTGACGCGCGGCACGAAGCAGAGCCACTGGATGTGGTTCGTCTTCCCGCAGATCGCCGGACTCGGCCACAGCGCCACCGCCCGCCATTATGCGATCCGCGACCTTGCCGAAGCGCGCGCCTATCTGGCGCACCCGCTGCTCGGCCCGCGTTATCTGACCTGCGTCGCCGCGCTCGACCGCCATCGCGGCCGCTCGGCGGAAGCGATCATGGGCGGGATCGACGCCATCAAACTGCGCTCGTCGCTCACGCTGTTCGACCGCGCCGGCGCGCCCGTCGCGGTGCGTGACACGCTGCACGCCTTCTTCGACGGCCCCGACGACGCGACGCTGCGCCTGCTGCGCGACTAACGCCCCTGCGCGCGCCAGCGCTGGACGGTACGCGCGATCATCGCCTCCTCGCCACCCGTTTCGCGCCACAAAGCGGAGAAGACCGGATCGTCCGACGCCGGACGCCGCCCCTCCTCCAGCGTGTCGAACGCGACGCGGATCGGGATCGCCACGCCCTCCCCGCAGACGATCGCCTCGCGGTTGCGCAGTGCGGGCAGCGCGTCGAGGAAGCCGCGCGCGCCTTCGGGCATCGCGGCGCGCACGAACGCCTGATCGCGATCGTTGTTGAGCCGCATCGAGATGATCGTCCCGCATTGCGACAGCACCCCCTCCGACAGATCGGACGGCCGCTGCGTCACCAGCCCCAGCGCGACGCCGTACTTGCGCCCCTCCTTGGCGATCCGCCCGAGAATCTGCGCCACCGACCCGCGCGCCGCCGGATCGGCAGGGACGTAGCGGTGCGCCTCCTCGCAGACGAGCAGGATCGGCCGCTGCGCCTCCCCGCGCGACCAGATCGCGAAATCGAACACCATCCGCGCCAGCACCGCGACCACCACCGAGGTGATCTCGTTCGGCACCCCCGACACGTCGATGATCGAGATCGGCCGCCCGTCGCCGGGCAGACGGAAGATCCGCTGCACGAACGCCGCCATCGTATCGCCGACCAACATGCCGGAGAACATGAAGCCGTAACGCGGATCGGCGCGCACCTCGTCGATCTTGTTCTTCAGCCGCAGGTAGGGCGACGTATCCCCCGCCCGGTCCATCTTGCCCATCTCCTGCTGCAGGATCTGCATCAGGTCGCTCAGCAGATACGGGATCGGTGCATCGACGGTCAGCCTGGCGATCTCCTGCCCCGCCCGGCTCTTGGCCTTGGCGGCGAGCAGGCATTTGGCGAGGATATCGGCATCCACCTGCCGTGTGGCGCCGGTCGAGGTGACGAACACTTCGCAATGTTCGTCGAAGTTCATCAGCCAGTACGGCATCTGGAGATTCGAGACGTCGAACAGCGCGCCGGCCTCGCCGAACGCCGCACCATATTCGCCGTGCGGGTCGATCATCACGACATGCCCCTGCGGCGCGAGCGTGCAGATGCGGTGGAGGATCAGCGCGGCGGCGGTCGACTTGCCGGTACCGGTCGAGCCGAGCAGCGCAAAATGCTTGCCGAGCATCGCATCGACATACAGCGCGGCGCGCACGTCGCGGCTCGGATGCACCGTGCCGATCTCGATCGCCGCCCGCCCGCGCGCGGCATAGATCTCGCGCAGTTCATGCCCGTCGACCGCAAACGCCCGCGCACCGGGGATCGGATAGCTGGTCACCCCGCGGCGAAAGCGCTGCATCCGCCCGGTCAGCCGTTCCTCATCGCCCTCACCGAGGAAATCGACCTCGGCGATCACCGCCTCGCCGCGATCGTCGGCCAGCCGCAGCGCGCGCGTCGTCGCGATCAACCACGTCGCCCCGACCCGCACCTTCACCTGGCCGCCGACCTGCCCGGCCATCGCCAGCACCGGATCGCGATGCGCGCGCAAGCCGTCGAGCGCGGCGCGATCGAGCAACAGCTCGCCGCGGCCCCCCGCGATCTGGCACACGAAGCCGATCGCCGTGGCGTCGTCCTCCGCCGGTCCCGCGCCCGAAAAGGCAGCGGCGATCGCGGCGTCGAAGGCGTGCGAGCCGGGAATGTCGTTCATGGGCGAAAGCACGTCCAAGGCCAAGGAAGTGCCTGCCTTACCGCCCGTTCCGTAAAGATCGGGTGGACGCGCTCAGCGCCGCGCCAGCCGCCCCGCGCCCCAGCCGAGCGCGACCGACAGCAACACCGCCGCGCCGCCGTACAGCCATTCGTGCCGATCGGCCGCCTGCGCGACGAACCGCTCGAAGCCCTTCTTGCGGATGTCGATATCGCGGACCGCCACCGCCAGCACGCGCCCGTCGCGCACCAGGAAGGTCTCGGCAGTGAAGCGTCCGACCGGCACACGCGCCGGGATCGACACGCGCGCGCGGTACAGCACGCCGTCGCTGATCTCGACCGCGCGCGGCGCTTCGTAGAACAGCCCGGTACGCACACGTTGCTCGACCAGCCCGCGCGTGAAGCGATCCTGCACGTCGGACGGCGCCGCGGAAGCGGGCGACAATTGCAGGCTGTCGAGCCCCAGCTCGTAGATCGCGCGGGTGCGCGCATCGACCAGCTCGTTCAGCGGCCGCGACGAGGCGACCGCATAGAAGGACGGCGCGGAACGGTAACGCAGCCGCCCGGCATTCACCCAGATACCGGCGACCTTCTCCTTCTCGCGAATCACGATCGACTGGGTCGGGCCCTTCACCACCACCACGACGTCCGCGCCCTTGGTGTCGGTCGGCGTCCGTCCGCCGGCGTAGATGATCGCGCCGAACAACAGCAGCTCGGCTCCGGCGAAGCTATAGGCGATGTCGATCTCGCGCTGCGAGACGTCGGGCACCAGCACCGGCTTGGCCTGCGCCATCAGCAGCGGCGCGGCGACGAGCAGCAGCGCGGCCCTCACGACAGCTCGACCGTATAGATTTCGTCGGGTCGCCAGCCGAGCCCCAGCGCGATCCGCCCCGCCACCAACAGCACCATCAGCGCGAGCGCGAGCCGCAGATATTCCGGTCGCGCCTTGGCTGCGAAGCGCGCGCCGACCTGCGCGCCGACCACCGATCCGATCAGCAGCAATCCCGCCAGCACGATATCGACCGCCTTGGTGGTGGTGGCGTGCACCAGCGTGGCGGCGGCGGTGACGAACAGGATCTGGAACAGGCTGGTCCCCACCACCACCGCGGTCGACATGCCGAGCAGATAGATCATCGCCGGCACCAGCACGAACCCGCCGCCGACCCCGAGCAGGATCGTCAGGATGCCGGTGAAGAAGCCGAGCAGCAGCGGCGCAAGCGGCGAGATGTACAGCCCCGAGGCATAGAAGCGCGTGCGGAACGGCAGGCTGGCGACGAGCGGATGGTGCCGCCGCCGCCGCGCCGGTGCGCTCCGCCGCCCCTTGGCGACAAGAATCGCGTCGACCGCTTCCTTCAGCATCATGAAGCCGATCGAACCGAGCAGCAGCACATAGGTGATCGCGATCGTCGTATCGATTTGTCCCCATTGCTGGAGCAATCGGAACAACCACGCGCCGAACAGCGAGCCGATGACGCCGCCGATCACCAGCACCGTCCCCATTCGCGTATCGACCCCGCCGCGCCGGAAATGCGCAAACACCCCCGACACGCTCGCGCCGGTCACCTGGCTGGCGGCCGAGGCGGCGGCGACGGTCGGCGGGATGCCGTAAACGATCAACAGCGGCGTGGTCAGGAACCCGCCGCCGACCCCGAACATCCCCGACAGCAGGCCGACGCCCGCGCCCAGCGCGATCATCACCAGCGCGTTCACCGACAGGTTCGCGATCGGCAGATAGATGTCCATGACGGCTCGAAGCGCTAGCCGTTTCGCGGGCGCGATGCCATCAATAGTCGGTGCCGATCGACAGCGCCGGCCCGGACGCCGGGCGCGCGTCGCCGACGACACGCTGCCGCCACTCGACCGCGAGTCGCAGGTGCGACGCGCTTCCGACGGGTATGTCGAGCGTCGCTGCGGGTCCGATATCCAGCCGTCCCGCGTCGCGCTGCGCCCCGCCCCACAGGCCGAGCCCCAGCGCGATGGTCGTCCTGCCGCCCCTGCTCACGACCTGCCGGGTGAGGTGAAGCGCGCCATCGGCATAACCTTCGACGCGATCGCGGAGCAGCGCCCCGGCCTGTGCATAGCCGTCGAGCCGAAAGCCGCCCGGCAGCGGCCGATCGGTCGCCCCACCGACCAGCCCGATGGCCGTGCCACCACGTTGGTTGGCAAGCCCGATCCGCCGTTCCGCCACGATGCGTACCGGCAAGGCGGTCGGTTGCCAGTCGAGACCGAGCGCTGCTTCCTGCTGGCGGGTATCGAGCGCCGCTGCGACCCGCGCGACGATGGCAAGACGGCTCGCTTGGTCGAGTGTCCGGGCGAGCCTGATCCCCGCTTGCGAACCGCCCAATTGTGGCGTCGCCACCCCGCCCCCTGCGCCGCTTCCGCGCAGCATTGCCCAGCCGCTCGCCGACCAGCGCCGCGCACCGGATGCCGGGGGCGCAGGGGTTCCGTAGCGGACCATCCCGAGCAGCCCGAGGGTATAGGCCGATGAAGCTCGTTCCTTTTCCGCAGGGTCGACCTGCGCCGCCGATGCAACGACGTCCGCCGCCGCACTTCCCGCCGCGAACCGCGGCGCTGCGATCGCTTGTTGGTTCGGCGGTGCCGAAGGTGCCGGAGCGACGTCGCTCGTGGTTCGCGACACGATCACCGTTCGCGGTGGATCGCGCAACGTCGCGCTCCGCCGCACGACCTGCCGGAACATCTCCGGCACCGGCGGGTCGGGCCAGAGCTGCCAGATCCGAAGCCCGATCCACGCGCCGAACACCAGCACCAGAAAGCGCAGCGGTCGCCCGCCCCTTCTCACGACACGTCCGGCAGCTGTTCGGGGAAGCGGTGCGCGGTCTTGTCCCAGAGCGGTGCGGCACCGAACAGGATCGCGACATAGCGCACCAGGGCGCGTCGCGCCGCCAGCATCGCGATATAGTTGGCGACGAGTGCGCGCGGTAGCGACCAGCACCCCTCGCGCCAGCCATGTTCGGCGGCGGTGTGCAGCGCCCGCGCGCTCAGCCGCCAGCACAACAAACCGGTGTTGAGCATCAGCAGCACGCGCAGCCCCGGGCCGACCGCCGCCGCCTCGCTGCGGGTAACGGCATGGGCCAGCGACGATATGCCCCAGCCGACGAGCGCCAGATAGGCGGCGACCAGCGCCGCCACGGCCAGCAATCCGCGCCGGTCGCGCATTCGCATCCAATATTCGGCAGCATGTGCGCGGGGGCCCCAGCCGGTACGGTCCCAGCCCGACAGCGCGATTCCCGTTACCCAGCGCGCCTTCTGGCGCACGGCGGTGTCGATCGTGTCGGGAAAATACGCCCGTGTCGCGATCAACCGCCGCCCGCCGCTATCGCGCCAGCGCACGAACCGCGCGGGCAAACCCAGCGAGGCGACCCGCAAGCCGAGTTCATATTATCTTGATACCAAAATTATGCAGTCAGCGTTCAGATTATCACGAAGAATTCGTCGCTTAGGCACGTTTCACCCCAGATAATTTATGCTCGTTAAACTGTTGGCTTACTGTTCTAAGCGTCTCGACGGCGTTAAGTCGCCTTCCAAGTGGTCGGGAAGGTACCACTAGCCCGTGCAAGGGTCTGCCGGCCGGTGGCGCACATCTGTACCTTCCAACAGCGCACCGGCAGACCTTTGGGGCCTTAAGCTTGCTGCGTCTTATTACGGTTTGTTCTCACACAGTCGGATAAGGCAAGATGCGCAACGTTTGATAGCCGAACCGATAGCGCTGCTGGGCAGCTGGTGTAGCCTCTCCCAAATCGGAATATCAAAATGCCGTCACGCAATTGCTTATTTATAATCGGCCAATTCTTTAGCAAGCCGCTACTTGTTCAATGCGAGGAATATACTAAGATCACGTCAGACCCGACGGCTTACGTATACGGCCATACTTGCGCCTACGCCAATTTCATCGCCGAACTTCGGCCCAGCGGTTTCATTGATGTTTTCGCAAACGTAGCCATCCGCCGTTCACGAGCTCAGAACGGTCTTGCACTATTACGGAAGCTTTGTAACGCAGCACATGCGGACGGTATATCCCGTCCGCGGGGCGTGGAAACCCCGACAATCGCTAGGTCCGGTCGAGCATTTCGGCCGGGCGGCTGTCGCGCATGTCCAAGGCTTGCCCAAAGGCGGCAGCGCCTTGTCCTAGCGCAGGGTTTCCAACGCCCGGCTTACGCCGGGCCGCCTCTGAACTGCCGGAGGCGTGACGTCGATGAACATTGATGTTTCAAATGATATTTTTAAGACGCAGCTCAGCGATGCCGTCACATTGCTTAGATCATTTAGCCAATCAAATGGCCTTAGCATTGATGCAGCCATTTCTATAATAATGGCAGCAGCTAGCCATGAGGGTGGTTTTGACGCTATTATTGCCATGGAGAAAGTATCCTCAGCTATTATCATGGATCATAAATCTACTGCTCCAAAAAGTAGACAGCAGCGGCGATGGGAAACGAAGCACGCCTCTAAGATGATAATTAGCAATACGTTGAGAACACAGTTTCCGGATATTTTTACATTCGATCCTTTACAAATTTCAGATCCAGACGGCTGACAGGTGATTCTAAGCTCTACTTCAAGTTTTAGTGGAAGCCGATTTGGTCACTTGTGGGAACCGCTGGCCTCGACTGTTTTTTTCCATGTTGTCGAGCGGGGGCTTCGAACGCCTTTTAGTGGTGGGAAGCGGCTGGTCTGCTTTCAGGCTTCGGGTGGCTGAAGCGGACGTTCGTTCAGCGAAATCAGGAGGCGGCAATGCGCCCACTACGGTAGTTCAAAGAATCACGGAGTAACCAGTGACCGGACGCTCGCTCCGAAAGAATAGCGCTGAGACGTCTAGGAGGTCCGACCGACCTCAAATGGTCTAGATGGCTGTCGCGTCGGGGTCTGGTGTTAAGATCGGCCATGGCCGCCCCGAGAAAAGGTCCGGGTGGCGGGGCTCGTCCACCGCGCGGCCATATTCGTCCCGTATCTCGTCGATGGCGTTGAGCGCGCGCGCCGCCAAGTCCTTTGTGCTCCCGTCAATTGTATCCGCCAAAAGGCGCCGGCGCAGACCGGCAACCGCAACGGGAACAATCGAAAAGGCGTTGCTCCAGCCCGGCGCGGGCACCTGCTCGGTGACGACGTTGCGGATGTCGTGATAGCTCAGCAGCCGGAGATTCCAGCGGCGCTCGAGCTCGATGATCAGGAACAGCCCGTCCGCATCGAGCGCGTTGGACACGGCCGCGGCCAGTTGCCGCGCCCCGGCCGTCGGTTCGGCGTTGGCGAGACGCGCATAGATATCGCTTCTCACGCGGGGAAAGGTCTTTATGAGCTCGCCGAGATCCTGCGACCACCGCCAGCTGCCGACCGATGATTTGGAACCCTTGGCCTGCTCCGCCGCCGTTAGCGCGACGAGCCGCAACCCCGCGCTTTCAGAGCCCAGAGCGGCCGCGGTCGTGTACCAGCTATATTCACGAAGGATTTTGGGCTCGAGGTCGGCAATTGCGAAAAGCGCTTCTTCGACTCCCGAGCTTGCCGAGTAGGCCAAGTTGGAGACGAGCGGCGCGATCCGGTCGACCGAGCGATGCTCGGGCGGTATCCCACACAGCACCTCGACCGCTGCCGATAAATCGTCGGTGAAGGGTAGTAGGCGCAGCCAGTCATTGAGCTCATAGGAGTCCGAACCGTGGAGCATCCAGGTTTTGGTCTTCGCTTCCTCGAACACGGCGTCGATGCCACGTCGGACAACTTCGGTTCGGATGACCTCGCCGGATTGGATCAGCGAGGCGATCAGCCGCGGCGCGACGCGGCGATGCGCGAGGGCGAGCAGTCGATCGATGGTCGTTGGGCGCCGGCCATGTGGAAGCCGTGCCGCTACACAGGCCAGGGCGAGCGCGTGGGCATGCTGCTCGTCGCTCGACGATTCTCCGACCAGCCGCTCGACGACGGCGAAGATCGCCTCGGCGTCGGGGTCCGTGCGGTGCGGATCGGCTAGGCGTAGCGCCCGTCGCGTGCGAACATGGGCATAATCAGGATTAGCGGGGAAAATTTGACCGCGTTGCGGCTCGTTAGCCTCAATCCAGTGCCTGCAGATGACCTCGGCCGCCTCTCGTCCGAAATGCGGATGATCGAGGTAGCCGCGTAACAGCGTGCGCGTTTCGGGCGCATTGATCGCGGTGAAGGCGCGTGCATATTGATGGGTCTGCGGGTTCTGCGCCTCATGGCGGGCGCGGCCTTCGCGCCATCCCGACGCCTGCGCTTCGGCCCGTGCGGCGCCATAGTGGGCCAGGTTGGCATTGAGCATCTGCTGGAGGACAGGCAGCAGGCTCACATGTGGCACGATCGCCATCAGCTCGGCGATCTCGGCAACGTCGTGCCGGGACGCGCTGCCATCGGCGAGCAGCCGCTTGGCCCATTCCTCGGCAAGAATGCGAACCTCGTCGCGCAATGCCCCGACAATCGGACGGGAGCGGGGCCCAGGGTCGCGGTTCCGCGTCAGCAGGTCCGCCAGGAGCACGAGGAGCGAGGCATCGGCATTGGCCGACCGCGCACGTGCCGCGTCAACGAGGCTTGCGACGGGCGCTTTAGTGATCCGGTCAACCAAGACATGATAGCGGTCCGAATTGTCCTTGTCATAGGGCAGCGACCGATCCCTCAGGCGAGCCGCGATCGGCAGCAGCGCGTCGACCAGCCGACCAACCGCCGTCGGCCCGAGCACAGAGGCGGCCGCGGCTGCGTTCGAGTCGCGCTCGCCCACGGTGAGCGCTACCGCGACCAGTCCCTCGTCCTCGACCGCATAGCCGGCACCGGCGAGAAGATCGTCCGTGCCATAGCCGAGCGGCTTGCCGGCGCGCAGCCGGCGCAGGAGTCCGTCCGCGATCGCACGGCTATATTCGTCGTTGAGTTGGTAGAGGCGCCAGCCATCATCGTCGCCGGCGCCGGGCTCAAACATGGCAACGAGATCGCTGACCTGCTGCTCCAACTGTAGGTCGGCGGGCTCGGTCAAAATCGCGAGGAGGCGGTCTCGGGTCGTTCGTTCAGCGGCTTCGAGGCGCGCGCGCGCCGCTTCGAGCTTCCGGCTTACGGCAGGTTCCGCGACAAAATGCGGATAGGCCGGCCGGGCGACGTGATCCAACACGGAGTCGGCGGCAGCTTCCAAAAGTCGGTTCAGGTGGCGATCGGCCCGCCGAAAGATCAGCGCGTCGGCAACCGATCTTTGCACCTCGGATTCCGGATCGGTTCGCGCGATCTCGACGGCAAACACCATCGCGTCGAAGTCGCCATGGCTCGCAATCTCGTGCAGCAAAACTTGGCGCGGCCCCGGTTCAAGCCCGCGGACGCGCGCAGATCCGTAAGGGCCAAGCAGACGGACGTCGAACCGCCGGCAACTGCGGAGCGCCTTGAGACTGACTTGGTCCTTCGAGTCAGTGATCATCGGCCACACGAAGTCGAGGAATTCGCTGCGCCCGGTGTCGAGCATGAAGCGCAGGGCCCGGTCCGAGGTACCAGGACGGTGCCAGAGCCGGACCCACCCGACGATCGTGTCAGCGATTTTCGTCCAAACCGGGTCGCTCGCACGGTAAATCATCTCGGCCGCGAGCAGCGGGTCAACAGCGAAGGCGGAGAGGATCGCGGCGGCGGCGGCATCCTGTGCTCTCGTGTCACCCCTTGCCATGCGCTCGATCGCGAACATAATCGCTTCTTCCCAGGCCGGTCGATCGAGCATCGACCGCTGAAGAGTTTTGCGGTCCGACTCGTCATTCGCTGCGGCTACGATCTGCCGCTCGACGGCGTGCGAGGCGAACCACTCCTGGAACTGCTGGTGCTGGAAGGCGAGGCCGTTTCCGGCCCGGACGAGCACGTGGTGGTCGACCAGCGCCGCGACCGCCGCCGTGAAGTCCGGCCGCGTGGCAATCTGTCCATCGTCGAGAAGCGCCGAAGCAGTGGCGGCGATCGACCGCCGTGCGCCTGCATCGTCTAAGCTGGGGGTCGCCGCGGCGCTCGCCGCGAGCGCTAGGCCTTCGAGATAGTCACGCTGGAACGGACCGAGCAGCGCGTGCAGCTTGGCGAGATGGTGGGGCTTGGCCTCATGCGCGTCGACAAAGCTCCTGAGGACTGCTTCGCGCGTTTCCGGAAAGGGCGATCCCGGCGGCAAGCGCATGAGCGCGTTCAGATATAGCGGTATCGCGACCAGGTCCCTCACATGCGGCGTGCGCCAGGCGCGATCGAGCAGCGCGGCGCCCTCTTCGCCGCGCAGGGCCTGCGCGATCATCAGCTGCTTGTCTTCGTCGAGCAGAGAGAGGTCGATCTTCGTGCCCGTGAATGGAATATCGAGCGCTTGCGGCCGCGTCGAGATTATGAGCGCCAGCTCGGGCATCTCGGCTTTCAGCCTTTCGAGCTCGGTGCGGGCACGCTCCCGGGCGTCGGGGGCAAGCTCGTTCCAGCCATCGAGCAGCAGCACGAGTTCGCCGCGCGTCGCTGCCGCGCGCAGGTCAGCCTCGGCCTCGAGGTGCCACGCCGCACGCTCTAGGATCGATCCGAGCAACGTTTGGTTGCCGGTTGCCCAGTCGGCGAGCGCGACATAGATCGGAACGCCATGCTCGCTCGCCAGAACGCCTTCGGCGATCTGGAGTAGCGTGGTCGTCTTGCCCATGCCCGGCGCGGCCACGAGGATCAGGTCGTCGAGCTCCCGGGCGGCGTTTGCAAGCCCGAAGCTTGTCAGCGGCTCCTCCAGTCCTTGAATTGCGACTGATAATGCCACCGCGCTTTGCGGCCACCGTGCGGTAAGGCGTATTGTTGCGAGATCGACCCGAGCAGCCTCGCGCAACTCGCCATCTCCGGAGGACGATCCTATCGAAGTAATCGGCATGCGGCCGCTCACGCGCCGCCAGGATGCCTGCTCCGCCTCGCGCTTCAGCCGGCGCAGGGCTTTGACGGTATAGCGCTTAGCATCGTCGTCGACTTCATCGCCGTGGTTGCGGCACAACCAGATTCCATTGCTGGCGGCGCTGCGCTCGGCGCTGCTCATAATGGGGTCATATCGGGGACCGTTCGGGGACGCGGCACAGATATGTGCCGCGGTTCCGATGGTTATCTCGCCGGAGCCATCGGCATTTGCGCCGGTTGTGCTGATTTGGCAAATCGAGCAGGCATGTCCCGCACGCCGCTCGATTGTGCGCCGGACAGGTGCAGAAAAATCGTCGCGTTGGTTCTTCACGCCCGCATCCTAGCGTATCTTGCCTCGGCAATAGCGAAGAGATTTCGGGGCTGGAATTGCCGCCTTCGCTCGCGCGAAGTGGCCCCAAGCCAGCTATCCGTTAGGCGTCCAAGCCCACAAAAAATCGGACTTCACTTTCAGAATGTCGGGAAGGGCGCAAAGCATTCGAGTACCGCTGAACGGCTATCAAGGAGGTCGGCCCGAGGGATTCTTCGCCCCTGCCCCGGTCTATCATGAAGCGGAAAGAGCATTACACTGGCCATATGCAGTTCCGCGCCAAGCAGATCGCCCCACCGAAAGACTGGGCTACGTTCGAGGACCTCTGCCATGCCCTGTTCAAAAAGGTATGGAACGACCCGTTGGCCCAGAAAAACGGGAGGCGCGGGCAAGCCCAGCACGGCGTTGACGTGTTCGGCTCGGTGAACGGTGACCGAAAATCCTACCGTGGCGTTCAATGCAAAGGGAAGGACGCCAACTATGGCAGCGAGGCAAAGCTGCCCGAGATACTCGCGGAGGTCGGCAAAGCCGAGAATTTTACTCCAACCCTAGAGCATTGGATTTTCGCAACGACCGCTCCGGTCGATGGGGCTCTGCAAAAGGCTGCCCGGGAGCTTTCAGCCGAACGCAAACCGATCGGGCTGTTCTCCATCGATGTGCTTGGTTGGGAAGAGATACAGGCCCTGATCGCCGAGCATCCCGAGCTCATCCAAGAGTTCTATCCCGAGCACGCCAACCATATTCCTCAGGTGATCGAAGCACTCAAGGCTCTGCCTTCTCTGGAAACCAAACTTACCCGCTTGGTCGGCGATTTGGACACACGATTGGTCGCCACCCGCCCCGAAACCGCCGCATGGGAGGCGATCACTTTTAAGACGGATCGCGGCCTCGGCCCCGCGCTCTTCGGACGCCCGCTCGGCCCCTCGGACGCGAGCGCCTGTCCGCGACTGGTCGAAGCCGACGCTCTCGCCGCTCAACTGAGGATCGCATTCTCGGCTCGGTTGGGCGGGGAGCCGGGAGCGGGCAAATCGATTTGCTCGTACCAAGTGGCGCGGGATTTCTCGGCCGCTGGCTATGAGGTGCTGCGCCTTAGCGATCCGGAGACTACGATTGTCGATCCGCCCGCTGCCGGCCGCAGCAGGCGCCTCCTCTTCATCGACAACGCGCACCTTATGGCTCCGGCTAAGCTTCGCCGCTTGGAAGAGTTGGCCAGCGCAGACCTTCTGGTTCTTTCGACCCACAACGCGATTGAAAAATCAGACCTCGAGCGCGGCTCGGTGACGGTCAACGCAGGGCGCGCCGTCCGAACGATCGCCGCGGCGCTCCGGGCCGATCTCCCGCGAACCCTAAACGCTGTTCGTATGGCGGACGACCAGGTCGGCGAGCGGATGATGGACGAAGACCTGAACCAGCGCATCGACCATGCTGAGGCGTCGGCCGATCGGCCGTGGCAGTTCTGCTTCATCCTCGGAGGCGGGTGGCGCAGGTCAAAGCAAGCGGCCGAAGCGGCCCACGGCGTCGGCGCTGATTTTGTCCTCGCCGCTATCGCGATGCGGCAACTGGCTTCACGCGATGCGATCGCCGCCCCTGAGGACATCGCCGAAGTTTGTGAGACGGTCGGGATCCGACGCGAGGCGGTCGAGTGTCACCTAAAATGGCTAGAAGCCGAACGATTGATCTTGAGTTCGGCGGATTGTCGAACGCCCCATCAGCGCTTCGCATCCGTCGTCCTCAACCAGATCCTCGTGGGCCAAGACAAAAATGGGCGGCAGCGCATTGGCCAATTGATCGATACGGTTTTGGTCGATCCTGATTTCCCTTTGCTGGGCTTGCGCTCGCTCTTGCATGCCGTTTGGTTCGGCATCGGCGACTATCGCTGGTGGCGTCTGCCACAGCCCACCGCCATCGAAACCCTTGCCGCGCGATGTTGGCAGGCCGAAGGCGAGGAGCGCGGTCACGCGGCTCTCGCCTTGGCCGAGCTATGGAGATTTCTCGACGACGGTGCAGTGGCCGTCATCGATCCGCATATAGAAAGCTTCTCGCGCTGGATTTCGAATCCCGACGACGGGGCCTACGCATTCGCTCATCTGCTGAATGGACTGCACAATGAGGCGAAGCGCACAGCGGCAGCGATTGCGGCGGGTGTCGAGCCCGCCCCAATCGCTGCCGCTTATTCGAACGTCGCCGTGGACACCGCCTATGGGCTTGCCGACCTCATGCGCACCCTGTGCGCCGTCAGCGAAGAGTCTTGGAAGGAGAAGATGAGAGCGGCGGTCGACAAGAGCAAGCTGCTCGCATTTGCAGGCGACCAAAGGCTGCAGGACAAGCCGTATGTCTTCGGCCCATTTTGCACTTCGGTCCTCTGGTGGGACAAAGATTTAGCGATGGACATGGCGGAGCGGTTCGTACCGACAGCTCAAGCGGCTCTCGCTCACGACCCGGTTGAAGCGTTTCACGAACTCGGCCACGATTTCATCATGCATGTGCTGCGGGTGTTCGACCCGCTGGGTGTCTATGTCGGGATGTTGAAGCCGACCGCCCGCCAGTGGTCGATTGCCAGGCGAATGTGTCGGCCACTCGATCCTGCGCTTGTGGCGCAGCAGCTCTCCGACGCTCGAATGCGACAGTTCCAGTCAGCGGCAGGACTCTTGGATTTTCTCTTCCGGTGCGCCCCGCAGAAATACGACGCGGTCGTGCGCCAGCTCGATTGGTCGAAGCTGGACGCGCAGATCGGCGACGAGTGGGCCAGTCCGTCGCATGAGACGGAAGTACTGCTTGGATTGCTCTCCATGCGCGAAGCCGCTCGATCGATGGTTTCGGAATTTATAGCTTCCCGGGCGGATCAGATTGTAGAAATGCCGCCCCGGTTTGTTCTGCTCGCGCCGGAAGTCGGGATCGCCCACGTCGCAGCTGGGAAAAGACTAACTCTCGCGAAACACGGTCACGTTGAGTGGGAGATGGGCGCGGTCGCGCTTTATCTTATCGGCGAAGCAAGGCCGGACTTGATAGCGCCGGCAGTAAAGCCGTTCGTTGGGGAGATCGCCAACAGCCTCTCAAGTTATGATCGGAATCATGCAGGGGACGCGCATTTTCTCTTCCGCCTTTTGATCGATAAAGCGCCGGAGGTTTGGCGAAAGGTTCTCTCCGCGCTCGATGTCGATGCCGTCGAGCGCAGCCTAGCGGCCTGTTTCAGAATGGATGCGAGCCATCGGCACGCGGCCGCCGTGGTGGTGGACTCAGCCATCGGCAAGAGTGACGCGATCGCGGCAATGGCGCAGAGATTGAGAACGAGGTTTCCTAAGGCGTCCGTCCCCACAGATACGCCGCCCAAACATGTCTCCCGGAGAAAGCGGCGCGCCCGAGGACGCAAGAAATAGCTGCGCGATCGAACGGCGCGCGCTCATCAATGGTTCGGTGCAGGTGGAGAGGCGAGTTCTGCAGACCGTCCCCGTGCAGTCGGAGGCGCGAAAGCCCCTCTATTCTATGAGGTTTCGGGGACCGAAAAGCGCGCAATGACGAGCGTCAATGGGGGACACGTCGGCAGGACGCGGCAATGGGGCGACAAGTTGAACCTGCGACTCACACGCGAGAATGTCCGCTTCGTAACATGAGGCCGCTCTGCGCGAACGTCAGGTTTGGACGCAACCACGCAATTCGGCCCTACTGAATGAACGTTCGGCTCTGGGAAGCGGCAATATCCCGCTGGACGGCCGGCTTTGGGTCCTGCCTTCGGCAAGTGTCGACCAACATACGCCATTCCGATGATCCGCCGGAGATGTCTGACTTTGCAGGGACCGGCCATTCACAACTATGGCAACTGCCGGACAGGAAGCCGCAGGAGTGCCGTGAATGTCGCCTTCTGAGTCATCCGACCGGGCTCGATCGGATTTGACTGGTCGACCCGCTCTTCTGCGGCCATCGTCGCTCGATGTCGATGAAGCCAGGCATCCTTGAGACGCTCGATCGGGTATACGAACAGGCGGCTCGGATGCCCCTCGGCTCCGGTACGGCGCCGGACGCGATTTTGTCGGCAACCGAAGGTGCGTGGCCGTCGGGTGACGTCCGGCGCCTTGCGAAAGTGGCGAGGATCGCTGCGGTGATGGGCGACATGGCGGACGAGGTCGCACGCGCCACCGAAAGGTTGGCAATGAAGGCGCGTCAGGACCGGTTTGTCGATTTCGGGGAAGCGGACCTCTGGGCCGCCGCCCTGAGATGGGCAATCGACGACCTCGCGTCTAACACCTGGTTCGGCCCCGCTCCCGGTTCGACATCCCGCGCTCATGAGGTCGGCGCAGCGGCCGTCCGCCTCCGCGAGGCGGGATACCCCGTCGCAGTCGGGACCGACGGTTGCCGTATCGCCGAGGGGCGCCGCCGTGAATTGCTTCAGCGGATCGATGGCTTGGTCCGTCAACTGGGTGGCGTCGAGGTCCTCCTGCAACTCTTCCGCATTCTGGAAGAGCAGGAACGTTTCGAGGACGGCATGTGGCTGCTCGGGGATGTCGTTCCGCCGGTGGGCCAGCGGAAGGATCCCACGATCCCTTATGGCTGGCTTTTTACCCTGGCCCTTAAGCACGTGAGACCCGTTGCGAAATTGAGGAAGCCCGAAGTTGCATGGGACAATCTCGTGAAGCTGTCCCGAGACTATGGCGCGCTCGTAGACGTGGAGCGCTACGACAATCTACAACGGATTGATGTCTATCCTGGTGAATTGATCCCGACGTTAGTCGAGGCCCTCGGCTGGCATCAGCTCTTCACCTTTCCTCGCTACCGAAGCGCGGTGGTCCTTCAGTTTGTGCAAGCCATGCGCGAGGTACTCGACGAGGCCCAGTGGAGGGCGTTCGGTGTCCAGCCTATGACACTCGCGTCGGAACTGAGGACGCTGTTCGAGGTGGCGAGCGCCAAGGCTCCGACGACGATTCAGCGGGGGGAGGCCGAGCGGGGCCTGCCAAACCTACTGCGTCTAGCATCGGCCCGCCAAGGTGGCGTGAACAAGGGGTTTGTTGACCCCTTCCAAGCCGAAGCAAGGACGTCAGACGGCGTGATTCTGTTTGAAATGGGTGACAAATACCTGATTCTTCCGGAGACTGTTGTAGCTGCGCAGGCCGCCACGATGCTGGTGACGCGAATCTGGCAGTGCCTCGAAGAGGAAGCCGCGAAGAAGGCGGTGGGGGCCATCTGCGAGCGCGTGGTCGCTTCGATCTGCGCTATGTTCCCAGGCGTCAATGTTGCGACGGATCTCGTCTACCACGTCGCCAAGCAGCGTTTTCAGGTCGACGTGCTCGCGACAGAGGATGAAGAAATCACTCTTATCGAAGTTAAGTCTAAGTCGCTAACCAAAACGGCCCTATCAGGTGACATGGCACAATACCTGCTAGACTATGACACCAGTTACCTCGCTATGCTGAAGCAGTTGGTGAGACACGAAACCCACCTTCGCGGCGGGAATCCAGAGTTGCCATCCATCGACGCGGCAAGCCGGATATCCAAAGTGGCCGTGAGCCCGCTGACCTACGGACCACTGTCGGATGTGCATCTGAGCCAGAGCATTCTCCTTGCGCTCTTCCGGGGTAAACTCGGCACCTCTGTCCCGAACGACAGGGACGCCAAGATACTCGCCGATCTTGCGAAGGACGTGACCTCCGTTGGCCGGAGCTTGGAGAGGTTCGTTGGGCAAGGGCCTGGCCAGTACCGTGACGTGCGAGTGGCATTGATGGCCTATCAATGGCTCGACATGGCGCAGCTCGACGCCGTCGTTCGGCTGAAAGCCGGTGTCTCGGCAGCTCTTAAGATGCTGCGGCACGTCTCCTTCGCGAGCCACGATCTCTGGCACGAGGTTGCCTTACGGCGCAGGCTTGATCGCGCAAGCGCGAACGCGACGCCGGTAGACAGAGGGGCGCCCGCTAGGCCACGCGGCGCGTGAGCTGGACGTGGGGTTTGCGGCAGGGATTGTGGCCGAGCTGACTGAGCCTCTCAGAACCGCTCGCCAGTCGCATCCTCCACCCGCCACATTGGCCTCCGGAAAGCGGTCTGCCTTTAATCGGCCAGCCTTGCTCATAACTTGCCGTCGGTATGACTGAGCGGCGAATGACCGATCCTAACCGAAGCCGTCGTTAATGAAATGACGGGATTGTCCCACGAACGCCGGCGGCACACGACCAACCCAAGACATTCAGCGTCTTCGATCTGAGCGTCGGCTTACGCTGAAACTCGCCATTCGGTTCCACGCAAACCGGCCGGTCGGCTTTGCGCCCCAATTTCTGCCACTTAGCGGTTGAGTAGACCGCCCAAAAGCTGCCGTCTCGCTCATCGCTAATCAGCTAGTGCGGCACTGATCGACGATGGCTGAGCGGGAGGTTCGGCGTGGCCACGGCGGCCCGACGTGCTATTCGTGCTGGGCCGGCGAGTCCCGGCCGAGGGAAGGGGGAATCGGTGTCCGCGAGCAATCTGGTGGTGTTCGACACCTGCACCCTTCCGGAATACTACAACGACGTTCACACGGTCCTGGCACTGCCGGCAGGCCACGTCCTGACCTACGACTACGGCGCGTACAACGTATCGCCGGAGGCGCAGGCCGTTCTGCGCAGGGTCAAGGACGGCGAGCGGCCCCGCGCCGTGCTCGCCTACGTCCAGCCGATCGGCTACGTGAAAGGCGCGGGCACCGACGTGAAGACCGTCCTGCCCGAGCCGACGATGCAGACGCTCACGCGGCTGGCGGAGGTGGTCGCGGTCCGCGAGGTGAGCAACGGAGAGAAGGTCCGCTTTTACTTCGACCTCGAGCTGGGCGGCTATCCCTACGACGCGAACGCTACGATCGCCGGCCAGATGGTCGAGCAGCTCCGGGCTGCCGGCGAAATGCCGATGAAGACCTACGTCGCCGTGTTCCCGTCGACCGTGTCGGAGGCGCTGTTCGGTCAGAAGGCGGACGATCCGGCCTTCTCCAACATCGTGAGCGTGCTGTCGCGCCCGGACAGCCAGTTTCGGCGAGACACGTTCTGGCGCATCACGGGGATTTCGCACAGGACGCGCTCGCTGCTTCCGCTCGCGCTGACCAAGGTCAAGCCGCTTGAGCCGCGGACGATAGTCGAGGGTGGCCGAAGCGTCAGCGTCCTCGAACTGGTCGACCAGTCGACGATCTACTTCCACGTCCAGTTCCTGCGCGGCGAGGAGCACGGCTCCGACTACCGCCTGCGCCGAGTGACGGTCGAGGGATCGCCCAAGGCCGCGTCGGACCTGATACGCAATTCCTTCTCGGCGCGCTCCTTCGGTCAGGAGGCCGTCGCGATCTCGATACCGGCGACGTCGAGCCTCTCCGCCCAGACAGTGCGCGTGCAGTTCGCTACGCAGCTGCACGAGAATGACGACGTTAAGGACTATCCCTACGGACCGCAGCCCGCGATCGAGGTGCGATACCGCAAGGCGCCGGTGCGCAGCCTGCTCGCGATCCTTAGCGTGGTCGCCGCCAGCGTGCTGTTTGCCTGGGCGGCGTTCGCGACCAGCTTCGCCACGGCGCCGGCGACGGACGGTATCATCGTCCCACTCGCCTGGCGGGGCGCGTTCGCGGCCTTGGGCGTGCTGCTGAGCCTCTACGCCTACTATCTCTGGACGGACGACGTGGCCCTCGACAAGGCACGCCGGACTTGAGACGGCTTAGGTCGCGGACATCGAGAGTCGCCTGGCGCTGACGCCGGCCGCCGGGGGCAGCGGATGGCTGGCGGTCCACTCCGCGAGGATCTCGGCCACGGGAAGGCTTCTTGCGGCGGGCGGGGTTTCGAGCGTGGCGATCGTGCCGAGCGCTTGACGACACTCGCGGGAGATGGCGCCGAAGTAATGCGCGACGACGTTGGCGGCGAGCGCACGCCGCGGGATGCCGACGAGGCGGGCCGCTGCGAGTAGCATCTGTTTGCGTAAAGGTTTGTTCGCGGCGTGGCCGCGGAACTGCCGGGCGCTAACGTTGCTCGCGGCCAGCGACGCGAACGCGGCGTCGAACGTGCCTGCCGAGAAGTGGTCGATCGGAAAGTTGAGGGAGCGCGTCGCGCCGTAGATCCTCTCGAATAGCTTTCCCCGCTGGCCATCGTTCACGTCGCGGCCGATCCGTATCCGCTCGTATTGTCCGGCGCTGCCGCCCCAACCGCCCGTGGTCGTCAGCCCAAGCACCGGATCCCCATAGGTCATCTCGAGATGCGAGATGACGGGCTCGGAGAAGGCGAGCGCCGCGACGAGACGTCCGAACCCGCGCACGTCGTAGGGAGGGGCGGCCATGCAGATGCTGACGTTGAAGATGGACTTCAGCGCGGCGTTTCGGAGCGCGATCGCCGGCGGGCTCTTGGCCCGAATGCCGTCCGGTCGGACCTTGAACAGCGGCGGCCAGTTCAGATGGACGTCGCGGGCGCCGTCGAAATACATGGGCGAGCGCAGCGCCAGCACGCCCGCGACCCGGGCGGGACCGGCGGTGCGGTCGTAGATGAGGAAGCGCCCGGTGCGCATCGTGCGGGTTTCGGCGGCGACCGACTGGCTCTCGGCGACGTAGTCGAACAGACGGTTCTCCGCGCTGCCGCGCGGGCAGGCAACGACCTCGATCCCCAGGTTTCCGAAGTCGATGTCGAAGGGAGAGAAGTGATCGGCGGGCAGGCCGCGCTCGAGCGCCTCGAGGGCGGCCTTCCGGCCGGCCAGGCGCGCGGCGAGCGACTCGTCGCGCAGCGCCTTCGACGCGGACGTGGTGAAGTCCGGATCCCACACGAACGACATTACGTCGTTTGTCGAAAGCAGGCGGACGTCCTCGCGGCCGAACCGCACAAGGTCGCGCTGGAGGGACCTCAGAAAAGCCGCGGCTGGCGTTCCTGAGCGGACGGCGACGCTTCTGAGCATAGGACTCCCGGTCTGGTGAGGTCGACGAAGATGATGGCTCCCGAGGGGTGCCGGTAGGGAATGGGTTCATCGTAGATGATCGGGTTGTCGACGACCCAGGCGAAGGTCTTCGACTGGCCGTCGCGCGCGACGTAGGGCGGCTTGTCCTCCCTTGCGATCTCGTCGCGCTCGGCGGCGGAGATGAACGACGTGTCGCGCAGCTGGCGGAGTGTGAGCGGCCCGAGGACATCGACGATCTCGCATTCGCCGACAATCAGGCCGCTGCCGGACCGGATGAGGCCGATCCGCCCGCGCAGCTTCGTGGCGCTTGCGCGCAGCTCCCACGTCTTGCGGTGAGTGAGGATCAGCGAGACGTAGGGCTCGCGCACCATCAGGGCGCGCTCGGGTGGTTCGAACGTCGGTCGGTCGGAATGGGCGGTCATTGCGTAAGAGTGTGTCGGGCCGCGCAGCCAGTCAAACCGTTAGACCCGTTGTCGCCTATTACCTCCCAGCCTTTCTGGTTTCCAGCTCCAGCCGCTTGCGAAACAGCGCAACGTAGCCGTCCGACAGCCGCTTGAGCTCGGCATAGCCGAATCCCGGATCGCGGCCGATCAGGAACCGAGGAGCGTATCTGTCGATGAGCGCCTGCGATGGCTCGAGCGCGGTCCTGATCCCGGCGCGCGCCTGGCTCAGCTGCTCGGGCGTCGGTTCGACGATGCCCTTCGCGTCCATCGTTCGCGTCACCATGCGCTCGCGGCGTTCTCGCCGCCCGCGGCCCACGCAGTTCTTCGCGATGTAGGTAGCAAGTGCGCGCGCCATGATCTCCTTGCAGTGGAACAGCTTGAGATCGGGAGCGAGCACGCGCTGGTAGGCGGCGGTGATGTTCCCGCCCGTCAGCGTGTCGCTGTAGAACCGGGCGACCCGGTCTTCGAGGACGCCAACGGCAATCTCGTTCTCGGGGGCGATGGTCAGGTAGTATGGGGTGGGCTTGTTCAGGCTCAGCTCGAGCGACATCCGCAGGCCGAAGCAGACGCCGAAGACGCAGCACAGGTTGTTGCGGGTGGCGACGTTCACGCGGCGCAGCGCGTCGGCGAGGTCGCCCCAGCTAAGGAACTCGCCGCTCGGCTCGAGAAGCAGCCCTTGGTCCCGCGAGCCGTGGCAGTCGAAGTGCAGGATCGGCCTAAGCCCCTGCCGCGCGTCGGCGGCGACGCCGGCGAGCGACGAGAGAAGCGAGGCACGGTCGGTGACAACCAGTTCGCGGAAGTCCTTCTCGTCGGCGGTCGCAATCATCGCCAGATCCTCGGTCATACGTCTCGAGGGCCCAAGGTCGCGGTCGGCGAGCGAGCGGATCCAGACCAGGCTGTTGACCTGTAGCGCGTCCCGGAGCGTCATGCCGGCTGGGCGGGCGCTGCCCGCCTGACCAAGAACTGCGCCGGCTCCGACCGTCCGGTCTTTAAGCTTGGCATCTGTGAGCGGACTGGCAGAATTCGACTCCCTTCCCGTCATTCTGTGATGTCCCTCAGGCGAGCGGTGAATTGCGGCTCCTGGCAAGAGCTAACGTCCGACTTATCTCTCTGCAACGGCAGCAACGTCCCAGATGTCGTCATTCCACGGTTGCCGCTCGAGACGCCGACCGAACATGAACGAATGTCCGAAGTTGCGATGCGGGATTGGGATCCCGAATGTCTGCAAGTGGGTCGTCTCAACGAAATCGATTTAGTCATGATGAGCCGAATAGGTTGCGGAAGCGACGTGGCTGCGAGCGTAGATACTGGGGCGGGGCCTTTACCTGGGTACCGAGATACGCGGCCGCGTGCCATGGCCAGCGCGGATCATAGAGGATCGTGCGGGCGAGCGCGATCATGTCAGCGTCGCCGGTGCCGATGATCGCTTCCGCCTGCTCATATTATCTGAAGTAATTGGTCATGCGGAGCCTTACCCAACTATTGTCGGGCAGCTCGCAATCTGTCTGGTCAGGGCTTAAAATAACTCCGCTGGACGATGCTTGGCTGATCACTGAACGGGTCCGCCGAGATCGCGCCATAGTAGGCTATGCTCCTGGCTTGCTTGATCCACGTCGGAACAGCGTAAGCCGGTCGACCCTCTTCGGCGGTCCGTAGTGCTCGCCCGAGCAGCCGGACACCTCTCCGCCCACGCTGTGAATGCAGATCCAGCTACCTGGTCCGTTGCTGTTCGACTGGAGAGCAACATCCTATATAGTCCGGCGGTGACGTGCTCAGATGGGGCAACGGACACAGTTCAAGGACGTAAGGCGGGGAGCACGTGCGTAGGCGTATGCAGAATGGGCTCAATCGACCATGCCGCTGACGCTCACTCCGGTATCCCATGGCGAACTGTGTCACGGCTCTCGGTGGGTAATCGCGGACGAGGACGACCTCGCCGCCCGCGTCGCCCGGCTTGCGCTCGGTCAGGCGCGTCACGTCGCTGCCGTCCTGTCGAACATCGACAAGGCACCGCCGGCGACTCGCGCCGATGCCGCGGCGGGCGCGATCAAGCTGCTCGCGGTAGAGGCCGGCAAGCAAGTCTACCATCGCGACGGATGGGTCTTCCAAGCAATCTCCTGGATTGCCGCGCACCGCACGGAGGCTGGTGCAGTCGTCCGAGCGCCACACATGATCCACGCTCACAAGGGCTTCGACGGTTTTCAGCTCAAGCTCGATGCAGCCGGCGAGGAGGTCACCGCGGTCGTGATCTTTGAGGACAAGGCAACCGAGAACCCGCGCAAGATGATCACCGGGGACGTGTGGGACGGCATCAGGGATCTCGAGAGGGGCGGCCGCATGAACGAACTGATCCCCGAAACCGGAGGGCTGCTCGAAGCGCACCAGCAGCGCTTCCCCGAACTCGACATCGACGAAGCGGTCGAGCGTATCGCCTGGGAGGAGGCGCGGCATTACCGCGTCGCCGTCACTGCCGACGACAGCCATGACGACGACGACGAACGGCAGGCTCTGTTCAAGGGTTTCGACCAAGTCGCGCCGGGTAGCACGCTGCGGCGACAGGCCGAGACGATGGCTATTCCAGAGATGCGGGACTGGATGACGGCGTTCTCGGCCAAGGCGGTGGCCTTGATCGAAAAATGGCGCGACGATGTTTGATCCCGTCACGATCGGGCTTATCGCCGATGCGCCTCCTCTGCAGAACCTGAACCTTGAAGAGCTTCCGCGGCGGTTCACCAACGCGTTCGCCGAGATCGTCGCGGCACGGGTGCGCTTGCGCGGGGCCGCGGGCGCCGAGCAGCGCAGCGAGGCACTGAACACGCTCTTGGCCGAGATGCGCCGGCTGGCGGCCACGCAGGAGCTACTCGTCGCCACCGCGCCCGAGCGCGCCGACCGCGCGGCGGCCGCCTTCGTCGCCGGTACCGCCCAGCAGCTATGCCTGATGGCCGAGATGGTGGTCACGGACGACGGGGAGCGGATTCCCTTCATTGATGCTGTCCACGCCGCTCCCGAGGTCTGCGCGACCTTGCTGTTCCTGATCGCGGACTCGCAGAGCGACGCAGCCGAAATGGCTAAGCGGCTCGATCGCGGCAGAGACGACCTCGGCGCCGAAGCTCGGCTGATCCGCGCGATAGGGGACCTCGCCGCAGGCCGGTTGCGTGCAGTGATCGCCGGCCAGGTCAATCCCGACAGGTCCGAGGGCTACGACGTACCAGCCGACGGTGGCGGCGCAGCGCTCGCGGTGGATGCCTTGTTCCGCCAACTCCACGCCGGCGTGATTCAGCTCGCCCGCGAGCTGCTCCAACGACCGCCTGATGATCCCGAAGCCGTGGCGGACTCAGAGGCTCAACGCATCTTCGCGCAAGTGTGCGAGCTGTGCATCGCGCCGATCGAGGACGTGTTCGACGAGGGCGGGCCGAGCGTGGTCAGCGTCTTTCCCGGCCCATTGCATGTTGCCAAGTTGCTGCTCGCGGTGTCGCGTGATCTGGCAGACGCGAGCCTGTGCCAGGTACGCGCGCCTAGCGGCGTCGATGCCGACGATTGGTGGCGGATCGTCCGCCGCGCGGCCTATAAACGCCCCTATCTGTGGCGCAACCACCGCGAAGCCTTGGAGCAAGGCTACCTCGCGAAGGGCGTTTCCGCGACGGTCAGTTTCCCGACCGGCGGCGGCAAGTCCACGCTCGCCGAACTCAAGATCGCCGCGGCCTTGCTCAGCGGAGGGACGGTGGTGGTACTCGCGCCGACGCTCGCGCTGGTCGATCAGACCGCATTCACGCTCGACAGGGCGTTCGCCGACTTCAACGTCGTAGGCGACCTCGACGACGAGATCACCTTCGCCGACCTGCTGGTGCTGCCCGAGATCATCGTCACCACGCCTGAGCGCTGTCTTGTGCTGCAATCGCTCCAGCCGGAGGCATTTGCGGCGGTCTCACTCGTCGTGTTCGACGAATGCCACCTCCTGCATCCCCGCGAAACCGACCGCAGCCGCCGGGCCGTCGACGCGATGCTGTGCGTGCTGAACCTCACCCAGTCGGCCCCCGACGCGGATCTCCTGCTGATCTCCGCAATGATGCAGAACGCAGACGAGGTGGCCGGCTGGATCGCGGAGCTGACCGGCCGCCCATGCCTCCCGCTCGATCTGGCCTGGAAGCCGACTCGCCAAGCGCGCGGTTGCGTCGCTTACGGTGCCGAGCGCATCACCGAGTTGGAGGACCTGTTGAGGGCCGAGCAACTCACCGCGACCACCAGCGGCGTGCCGAAGGCTCTGGCCAGCCGCCTTCACGCTCGGCCGCTCGCCTTTTTCTGCCTTCGTCAGACTTGGGCGACCCGAAACCGCGAGGACTATGCGCTGATGGCGCTCCTCGACGACGACGTGCCTTTCGCGTCGAGCAAGGCGAAATTTACGGGCGAATGGTATCTCACGCCGAACGGCAACGTCGTCGCGGGTACGATCGCGGCCGCAGCGGCGCAAGACGGGCTGAAAACGTTGACGTTCGTCCAGAGCACGACGGCGGCCGAGTCCACCGTCCGGCACTTCCGAAAGCTGCTTCCCGATCGCCGTGTCGCGCTCACCGAGGACGAAAAGGCGTGGCGCAAGCTCGTCGAGGAGGAGCTGGGCGGACCGCAATATTGCTACCTTCAGCTCGACGCCGACGGCCAGGTGGATGGGAGCGCGACAAGCCACCACGCGCAATTGCTCAAGCCCGAGCGCGCGCTCCACGAATCGCTGTTCAAGCGTCGCGACGGTCTCGACGCTTTGTTCGCCACGTCCACGCTTGCCCAAGGCATGAACCTACCGAGCGACATCGTGCTGATCGCCGGCGATAGTCGCTGGGACGTGTCCGACGACAAGTTCAAGCAGCTTGACGCGCATGAACTCCTCAACGCCGCCGGGCGCGCCGGCCGAGCGGGCGAAGGTGGGCAAGGCTTCGTGCTGGTCGTGCCGAGCAAGATCATCAACATTGACGACGACGAGAACACGATCGCGAGCCACTGGATGTCGCTTCAGGGCATCTTCGCACAGTCCGACCAGTGTCTTACGATCGACGATCCGCTCACCGACCTGCTCGACCGCATCCACATGGGCACGGCCGGGGACAACGAGGACTACCTCCTGGCCCGGCTGCCGGTCGGCGACGACGAGGAGCCCGATGCTCTGGCCTCAACCATGCTTCGCCGGTCGTTCGTCGCTTACCGCAAGCGCCAAGCGGGTCAGGAGGCGTGGATCGAGAGTCGGATTGACGCCGCGCTCGCGCGTCGCGAGGAGCTGGCACCGGAAGAGGAGCGGACCTGGCTCGAGCGCGTCGCGGCCGCGGCAGGCATTCCGTACGCGGTGGCGGAGAGCCTCGCGGCGCTCGTCGAGACAGGAGCCTTCGGCGGCTCCAGCACCGAATGCATGGACGTAATCTTCGACTGGATCGAAGCGCATCCCGCCTGGCTGATGTACCTGATCCGGCCGAGCGACATCGAGGGCCTGTTTGGGAAGGACTATCGCGCGCTCGACGGCAGCGTCGAGAAGGCGAAGGTCGCGCTGCCCCAGATGCGGCCGCTACTCGCAGCGTGGATGGCGGCCAAGCCGCTGTGCGAACTCGAGCGCGCCATCGGCACCAAGGAACACTTGATAAAGACTTGCGAGACCGCGCGGCACTTCGCCGTCCGGCTGGTGCCCGACATCGCGTTCGTCGCCGGCCTTCCCGCGCGCATCATGGCCGCCAAAGCCGTGGCCGACGGCACCGATCCCGTAATCCCGACCCTGGTGCAGACGCTCAGCGGAGTCGTTCGGAAAGGCTGCGCCAGTCCGGAGCTCCTCGCGAACGCCGTGCACCTGAAGGATCATTCGCGTCCCGCCGCGCGCGCGGCTTTCGAGGAGGTCGAGCATCTTATCGGCGTCGGCGATTCTGTCGAGAGCTTCGACGACGTGCTCGCGCGGGTGCGGCAGGCCCATGCGGTCGCGATGTTCGAAGACGATTGATCGGGGATTGCTCCGCACAGCTCGACCAGCATCTCCGCCCGTGAAGCCGGATCGACGCACGCCAGTGCTGTCGGGCCGCAGAGGAGCGCGTCCCGACTAGCGCAAATGGAACCCCGCCGCGCTGTTCTCGCCGTTGTCGAAGCGATCGCGGCCGGCGAGCACGTTCTCCAGCTCGCCCAGGTCACCCGCGATCGCGTCGCCGGCTTCGACGGCGAGTTCCTGCAGCAGCTCGGGCATGCTTTCGAACAGCGCGGCGGTCGCCTTTTCGATGCACTCGACGTCGGCAGACGTGAACTCGAGGTCGGCTCCGATGCCGAGCTCGTGCAAGTCGATGTCGCTGTCCTCTTGCGCCATGAGGGCGTTCGCGAGACGATCGGCGACCGCGTCGTCAACGGTCCCGATCGCCTTCAACTTTTCGTCGACCAGCCGCCTCATCGAGAGCAGCGGCAGCCCTTCGAGGCTCCGGTCGAAACTGTCCAGGAGGTCGCCCATTTCGGAACGCTAACACCGCCGACGCGGTCTCACCACAAATCGCCGCCCTTGTGGCGCGGCGGCCGATGTACCCCGCAATTTCCGACCGGCTCTCGCCGTCGGCAGGACGGCGCATGCTCCCCGTATCGCTCCGGCTACCGGCTCGAGCCGCGGGAACGGGCGTGTGCCGCCGCCAGTGCGGCTTGTCGCTCGTGTTCTTCGCGCTCGCGGTCCAAGGCGCTCTGCCGGTAGCCCAATCCCTCCAGCAGCTCTCGCTCCCGCCGCTCGAGGCCCGGTACGCCGATCCGGCAGATTACGAGCGAGCGGGCGAGCCGCTCGGTGTGTTCGGCACCGCCGACACGGCGTGGCGCACCCAGCGCCATGATGGCGTCGGCGGACGAGGCGTAAGATACGCCGCGCTGCGGCAGCACGAATCCCATAAAGGTCGGGAAGTCGGTCGCGTCGTCCACCACCCGCACCCGGCAGTGGCCAGGGTCCAGTTCGTCCGGACTTACCGTCTGAGCGGCCCGAGAAAGCCGCCGCCAGATGGCTTTCGCCGCAACGACCGTGACCGGTAAACCGGTCTCCGGGTCCTCGTTGTGGAACAGATAGTAGCCCAGATCCGGGATGCTCAGCAGCGCACGGAGCTGGTCGTTGCGCGAGCGCGTGACCGAACCGCCCTTGGTCTTGGCCGGCGTATGGACGGAGGCCAAGCCGCGACCCTGGCGCTTGGCCTGTAGCAGCGCCGC
Organism: Sphingomonas phyllosphaerae; assembly: GCF_036946485.1. Lineage (GTDB taxonomy): Bacteria > Pseudomonadota > Alphaproteobacteria > Sphingomonadales > Sphingomonadaceae > Sphingomonas > Sphingomonas phyllosphaerae_E. The sequence continues at coordinate 833,643 of NZ_JAQIJA010000005.1, read as the reverse complement.
CCGAACCGTCCGTGTGCCGTCCTCCGCCCTGTGGTCGAGGACGATGCCGATGTCGGCGCCGACCTCCGGCTCGACGACGTACTTGTCGACGTCGAAGGTCCCGACCCAGCATGCCGCCTCTGGACCATAGCCGAGGTCGATGAACAACTCGCGCCCGAGCGACCTTAGTTGCTGGCCCAACGCCTGGGTGAGGAGCTCGCTGTCTTTCTCTTCCGGCCTATGAGCGGGCCGGCTCTCGATGTTGTCCGCCTCGGCCGCCAGCGCCGCCCAGTGAAGTAGAAAGCCGAGTGCAGGGTCCTCCTCGGCCGGCCTTACCAGCCGGGCAAGGTACTCGGCGTGCGGGTCGGCCCCGCCGGACGTGACGGTCCCGCCCAGCTCGCCCCGCAGCACGGCGACGTTGGCGGCGACCAGCGGTTCTCGATCGGGCGAGGCCTGGAACAGGCCGAGTCCGGCACTACGCCAGCGGTCGACCACCGCCGTCGCGCGGCCCTGGAAGCCAGACAGGGCCGCGTCGTCCGGAAGCCGTCTGATCGGCCAGCAGGCGACCTCGGCCCGGAACGTGTCGTCATTCGTTGCGTCGGCCAGACTACGCAGCTTGTCGAGCCCGATCAGGGTTTGCGGATGAAGCGCGTCCGCGTCGGACAGCCACGTCCTGCCTCGCAGGTTCGCGAGCAGGATCGACAGTCGCCGCAGGACAGGCTCGGCCGCGAGCACCGCGTCGAATTCCTCGATCCGACGCGCTTCTGCGGCGCGGGCCTCGGCGCATTGGCGCGCATGATTGGCGTGCAAGTCGGAGACGCCGGCTCCTTGCAAGAGATTTTCTAGGCGAGCGACGTAAACCTGTTTGGTCGCGGTCACGTCCTCCTCGGCGCATCGCAAGGCGGCCGCCCTCTTCCGGACGCCTTCCTCAAGCGCCTTGGCTTCGCTCCTCCGCCAGAGACGCGTCCACATTGGTAAGCGCTTGAACGCCTCGAGCGAGCGTCCAGCTTGGCCGAGAGCCCCGCTCGCTTGGTCGACGCGCAATAGGGCGGATTGGTGGGCGGCATGCTCCGCGACCACCATGTGGCCGGCGACCCGGTCCTTCGAGGGTTCCGCGACCGGCGTGCGGAACTCGCCCTTGCGCGCGACGACCGCATAGAGACGCTGCTCCTGCGCTTCCAGTAGGGATTTTAAGTTCGCAAAGGTCGGCATACCACGCCAGCTTAGAGGCCTTCCCGCCCGGAACAACCGTTCGCGGCTCTATGTGCCGCGCTGCGCTCCGGCAGGATCGGGCCCGTTAGGCGAGACCCAGACATGACGCTCTGGCCCTTCCACGACATATCGCGGCGAAGGACGATCCGCCCGTCGCGGGTGGCGCCGCTCGACCCGGCCGGTATCCCGGAGTGGAATTTCGCGGGAACCACGTCCGACTTCATCGGTCACGTGGAGCGCCGAACAACTCGATTCTTATCTCAGAGTCGCGCGCAAGTTATGGGACGAGTGGTGAGCTCCTGCCTGTCCGGATCCAGCCAACCGGTTTGTCCAAAGTACCACCCGCGCTAGTCATCGTCCTTGGACGTCTCTTCGAGCCCTACCTGTGCCCGCATTGATCGCGCCGCCGTGCCCCAAAGCGCGTTGAGGTAGTTGGGCATTACCGACCAGCGCCCGCCCTCGGCGCCGCGCATCATCAAATTGTATTTGGCGTCGCCGTAAATAAGCCGCATCATCTGCTCGCCCGACCAGGCTGTTTCGCCATGCATGCCGCTGACGAGCGTCGTCACAACGCTGATCGCTGCGGCCTCGTCACGCACCCCGGTGATCTGCCAGGAGGTGAGCTTAAGATCACCCAGTTCTTCGCGATGCCTTCCGGCGCGGAAGCCTATAGACCGGCACGGATAATCGATCGTCGCTTTTGCAGTTTCTCCGAAGTTGCGGGCCATGATCGCCGCTAGATAGGACGCCGCAATGCCCTCCGGGCTATCTGGAACGAGGTGGTGCACGCCTTCGGACGTGGCGAGCGTCTCGCCCGCACGCTCCGGCCGTGCCTGCCAAGCATCGATCCGACGACCCATTTCGCGCGTGTTAGCCGTCTTGGTGGCGAGTTCCGACCAAGAGGCGGGGCGCTGCTCGGCTGTCGCCTTAGCGATGCGTGCTTCTTCGTCCTCACAACGATCAAAGTAGTCGACACTCGCCTGGAGAAGGTTGAACGCCTTCGCTGCAACAAGCGCATTGCCGAAATTTGGGTTCAGGCCGTGAAGGATGCCGTGCCGGTAGGGACTGCGGATCGGCTCCGGATCGAGCTTGCGGCGGGTTGCGCCAAGTATGGCCAGCCCCTCGGCTATTCCGGCCGGGCCGGAGGTTTGACTGTCGAACACCGGCGCGTCGGCACCGCCGGAGAAGGGATGTTTTCCCGTCTTGGTGGTGCAGATGCCGTCGATGACGATCAGTACCAGCGGCACGGCCGAGAGATAATCTTCGGCCAGTGCCCGCTCGACCGCGCGTTCGTAGAGCGCCTGCCAGGCTTCAAAGCGGGTGACGTGAAAGCGATAACTCAGGAACTGCAGCGTGTCGGGATCAAGATGATGGGCGGCGAGCAAGTGCTCAGCCGCGTCATCGTTTGTTTCGGCAACCGCGCGCGCGACGGTATCAACCGAAAGCCGGTCATAGTTGGTCCAGCCAAGCGGCCCGAACCGGGCGGCAAACGCTTCGCGCTCGCGGTGCATACGCTGGACATTTTCGAACTGCTCATTCAACGCCTTGGCCTGATGCGCAAGTTCGCGGCTAAATAGACCGGCCACCTTCAGAAGTGGCCGCATCTGCCGGTACTGCTTCATTACGTGCGCTGAGGTGGGAAGCGGGAGCTCTTCATCGTTCATGACAGGCCCACAAATCGGAACGAGCAAGCCGCTCGGCAACCCTTCAGTTTCGACGGAGCGCTTCGTTTGCCGAGGTTCACATATCCCGCTGATTCCGTTCGGTCAGCTTGCGGGGCACGAACAACTCCGAATTGTCATGAAGGAAGGGCGGCTTTTTCAGCTCGATGCTAGCACCCCCGATGTACAGCTCCCGCTTAGCCACCCGAGCTGCAGCTGCAACAATCTTCAGGGTGCTGCGGTATCGGGAAAAACCGTCAGCGATCGAGATGTGCTGCCCTCCGCCGTAGCGCCACTCCGCCATCTTCTGCCAATTGGGAATGTTCGACAGGAACGGGCGCTTGAAGGGCGGAGGACCAGGTATCCGGTCGTAGAGGTGGTAGAGATCGTGCGTGACCTCGAACGAACCTGCCCGCTGCTCGGCCACCAGCTTCAGCGAAAGCTCGCACGCCATCTGCATATCCCAATGAGCATGCTTTAAGTCCTCAGGACGCGCGCGAGCGATCTGAACCGCCGCACGATCTAGGTGCGGCAGGATGGCACCGCCGAACTCACCGACGCGATCGGACGTTCTCTCGATGGTGGCGAGCGACGTGTAGATCGCGCGGATCGCGCCGGCGACCTCGTTGGCCAGCCGCCGCGCCTTCATACCTTCCGCGCGGTTCAATGATGCAACGTTAGGTCCCTTCTTAAGCCAGGTGAGCGCGTCTTCGTCCCCCTCGACCTCTTTGGGAAAGTGGATCCACATCGTGTCACCCGGCTTGCCGGGACGGTGGGTGACCACAGGAATTTGGAGCACGAAGGGAGTGTCCAAAATCAACACGCAGCCGGCGACCTCACGCTCCGAGTTCCCGTCCAGCGCCTCTCCGTAGCGCCCGCGATACCAGGCCGAGGTTCGTGCAAAGATGAACTTGAACCACTCGCTCGCGAAATAGTCGAGGAACTTACCTGGCTTGGACTCGACGTCGCCGATGCGGATTTGCTTGATGGCGAAGCGCACGAATTGGCACGCTGCATCGAGCGGCCGGGTCGTCAGGGCCGTGCCGTCCAGAGCGAGATTGCGATCAATAACCTGTAGCCAGTCGTCCAGCATGTCTTCGAACTCTGGGTTGGCTATCATCGATTGTAAGCGCTCCACTTCTATCTTCGTTTCCTGTGTCGGCCATCATGCTTCCTGCGGCGAAGAAGCGCTACCCCGCTTCATCCAGCCGCCTAGCTTTGCGCAGTTGCCGGACGATGCCGTTGAACGCGGCGGTCGTGCCATGTGCCCGGCCGACGTCGTTCTCCTGGGCCGCAGCGTCCCAGAACATGATGAGCGGCCACCACTCGGGGCAGGAGCGCAGAAGGCAGCGCAGGGAGAGCGGCACCTCGCGCGTGTCCACCCGACTCGGTCACGGCCCAGGAGGCCAGGTGCATCGGGCGCTGGCGGCAAACCGTTAGTCCGGAGCGGAGACATGCGGACGAAAGACACAGCGCACCCGGCCTCGGCGACCATGCTCGTCCCTGGCTTGACAGATGCTCTGCTTGGACGCGAGATCGACCGCGGCTCGGACCCTGCTACTGTGGCGCAAGTCGATGGAGTTCGGCGGTGAAGGTCAGCGCCAAGGGCATGTGGCCGCTGCCCGACATAGCGAGCAGGCTCGCGGCATTCTTCGAGAGCATGTCGGCCAGCGGCATAGACGGGCTAACCAGCACGACGCTCTACGTGACGCCGTACAGCATGGGCAAGCCGACCCATTTCCTCGATGAGCGAAGAACAGCGATCGAGGCGCTCGACATCATGCCCACCCGGCGCATGGTGAAGAAACTTTCATCTGGCAGGACCACCTGAAGGACGAGCTGGACGTGATCAAGTACCAAGCCAAGCTTCGGAAGGATTTCGACTGAGTTACGAACATCTTGTCCGAGACGGACGGTCACGACGTCTAGTCATGATCGTCGGTCTCGGCCGACCTCTCAATATAGCGTACGTTTCCGCACCAAGCGCAGAGTCTCCAGGACCCCTGGCGCCCGCTCCCGGAACTTGCCCGGCTTGATGCCCAGCTCGGCGTGGGCCGTCAGTGTCGCGAGTTGCTCTTCCGGGTTGGCGTGCAGATACGTCTCGATGCTCTTATAGCCTACGTGGCGGAGGTGGCGTGCCGCTTTTCGTGGATCCTTGGTCGCTTTCAGGACGGCCATCGCGCAGGAGTGGCGAAGGACGTGCGGGGTGACGCGCTTTCTCGCGATGGAAGGCATGACGCGCGCCGCGATGCCGGCGTACCTGGTGAGCAGGTAGGCGAAGCCGTCGCGGGTCAACGGCTCGCCGCCCCGGTTGACGAAGACGAGCTGGGACGCCGTCTGTGGCCTGGCGTCGAGCCATGCCCTGAGCACGTCCACATGCTCAGGCAGGAGCTCCATCACGTCCTTCGTGCCGCCCTTGCCCAGGATCGTCATGTTGGGATTGCGGCCGAGCCATAAGTCGCCAATTCCAAGCCGCAACGCTTCCGACACGCGCAAGCCGTTGGCGTAGGTGATGAGGAGCATGGCCCTATCTCTGAGCCCAAAGCGCGAGTTGGGATCGGGAGCATTGAGGACCGCCGTGACCTCCTCAGGGGTCAGGTAGGCGACGACTCCCTTGCTGTACCGCTTGCCCGCGATCGCCTTGACCCTGGAAACTTGGTCGAGGAGCGCCGGGTTCTTGAAAGCCGCATAGCCGAAGAACGATTTCAGGGCGGACAGACGCAGGTTGCGCGAGCGCGCCGTGTTGCCGCGTTCCTCCTCCAGGTAGTTAAGAAACGTGAGCACCGTGTCGGGGTCCAGATCGCTGAAGAGCAGGCGATCCGGAGCCGTGCCCTTCTCCCTGGAGGCGTACTGCAAGAAGAGCAGCAGGGAATCCGCATAGACCTCCTGCGTTCTCGGGCTGAGGCCTCGCACGCGACCGAGGTGTTGGTCGAGGTAGCCCGACACAAGGGTCGGTACGTCGTTAGGCATGCGATTGCGCATGACGCATATCCTCTATGGCTCTGGCGATGGCGAGCTTGGTTTTGGGCAGGAGGCGCAGGTACCAGTAGGTGCTCCTCACGCCGACATGACCGAGGTAGGTGCTGAGCGCCACGATGTGGTTGGCGACGAGCTCCTCATCGTGCGCGCACGCGGCGAGCGAGTTGATGGCGAAGGTATGCCGCAGATCGTGGATGCGGGGCAGCCCGCTCCCATCCCGGCCCTTCATACCGAGGAGGTTTGTGCATCGACGGAATACCTGGTCCATCTGGACTATGCTGGGTGTGCGGTTCGTCCAGATCACGAACAGTTTGGGGGGCGTCGAGTTTGGGGGGTCTGAGCGCCAGATAGTCACTCAGCGCACGCACGGTGCTGTCGTCCACGAAGACGAGCCGATCCTTTTTGAACTTTGACTGGCGCACGAAGAGTTCGGCGCCGTTCATGTCCGCGAGCCTGAGGTTCAACGCCTCGCTCAGCCTCATGCCCGTCGCCGCGATCAGCCCGATGATCGCACGATAGGTGGACGCATCGTATGGATGTCTTAGTCCCAACGACCCGAACCCGTCCATGATGCGCAGGATTTCCTCCTCGCAGTACACAAAGGGGGTGAGCCGGTTGCGGCGTCCCAGCCGCGACTTATAGTCCGGCGGCAGGATCTCGTGCCTGTCGTCCTCGGCGCGCAGGAACACGCCTAGATTCGCCAGCCAGTCGAGGTGTGTACGCCGGGAGTTGGCACTGCCCAAAGATTCCGTCCAGGCGAGGACGTCATGGTTGCGGAGATGGCTCGCACCCCGCGCGGCGGCGAAGGCGGCGAACTTGCGGAGCCTGACCCGGAGGTCGGCGTCCTGGTACCCGAGCTGCTTGCGCAGCTCGAGATAGCCCTCCACGGCGGCGATCATAGCCCCGCTCCCGGCCAGGGGCAGGCGATGCCCTTGAGACCTGTCTCGTCCACTTTTGCGTAGAGCATGGTGGTGTCGAGCGACTCGTGACGGAGCACGCCGGAGATCGCCGGAAGACCGCTGCCTTCCTTCAGAAGTTTCCTCGCGAGGCCGTGCCGGAACAGGTGGGCGCCGCCGGCGCCGACCAGACCCGCCCTCGCGAGCGCACTGCGCACGACATTGGTTACAGAACCATGATGCGCCAGGCTGATATGCGGCACGCGCAGCCCCACGAACACGGAGTCGTCGTCAGTGGCGGGCCGCGCCCGCTCGAGCCAATCCAGGATAGCATCGCCGCTCGCCTGAGGCAGCGGCATCGCCGACGCTCGGCCGCCCTTGCCACGTACGACGATCTCGGCCCGATCCCAGTCGATGTCGCCAAGTTGGAGCCGGGCCACCTCGATGCTCCGCATGCCGGTCTCGAGCAACAAGGTCATGATCGCGCGGTCGCGGATGCCAGCCGGCTTATTCTGGTCGCAGCACGCAGCCACCATCCTCAGCGTCTCGAACGGCAGGCTACGCGGCACGGTGCCGAGGCTGTAGGTCGGGCGGGAAATCAGCGCGTCGGCCACCGCCGGCGAGCACTCGCCGCGACCCGCTCTGAAACGCAGGTAGCTCCTGACGACCGTGATGAGACGGCTCTGACCCGCGGGCGAACGTCCTTCAAGATGCTTGCGCGCAAGCGAGCGGATCCGTGCTGCCGTATAGGTTCCGGCGTCGTCGCCGAGTTCCGCTTGCCACTTCACGAGTTCGTTCATGTACGAGGTAATCGTCGACAACGCCAAGCCGCGATGCCGGATCAGCCAATCGCGGTACGCGGCTGCGCCCGCCGATAGCTTTCGCTTCGCGTGCCCGGTGACCCGGACCGAGACGCCATTCACCAGGAGGGCACTTCCGCCCTCTGCGAACCTGAGGAGGCGGACGGCTGCCCGCCTGCGTGATTGAACGTGCACCCGGTACATGTGACCGTCGTCGTTGACGAGACCGCAGCAACAGCGGTGCTCGGCGAAGCGTGCGATCGCGGAGGGGTCGATGGCCGTCCGATCCAGGCCATGAAGACGCGCCCAGACGATAAGGTGCGCTCCATGCAGCGCTTGCGAGTTGGCGTAGTTCAGGTGCAGACCGGCTGCGACTAGCGCATCTCGAAAACGGATGCACAGATCGGCGTCCTCGCCGCTCCAGCCATGGGAAGGGCTGAAACCCTGATATTGAAGGTAGAGGAGCAGGCGGGCGAGGTGGACCATACTCCGCGCACGATATTTGTTCGGGTGAGCGGAACGGGTGAACAGGCTGACGAAGTGAGCGCGGAAGCGTTCCAGCATGTCCGCGTCCGCCGCGAGCACAGCCGCAGGTTCGTCGCCAAGCCACCGGGCAAAGTGGTTTACGGCCGGCCTGACATACGGGAGGGATCGCCAACATCCACTCGCGTCAGCGAACGAGCGGAGGAAGAACCCAGACGTGATTGGAAGTTGCGGGCGTGTCGAAGGTTCGATTGCGGCGTAACGCTTCATGAGCCGGACGACCGACTCGAAACCTCTTCTGTTGATCTGATTAGAATGATCGATGGACATGGCATATTCTCGGCATGGCGCATCACCGGGCGGCGCGCGTGCGCCGTCCGCGATTGACAAAAGGATCGAAATGCCGGAGATAAGTCTTTAGCTGAGAGCCTATCTTCACGAGCCCCGGGCGTTAGAGCGCTTCGGGGCTCGCTGCATTTCAGGCGAGTGAAGGTTGGTCGTTAGGTCATGGCTCGCCTCCTTTCGCCTGGGTGCGAAGATCATGCAGCCAGTCGGCTACGTCGCAGGTGTATGCGAAGTGGCCCTTGCGCGCGGGCGCCACGAACACGGGCACGCCGACGCGCTTCTGGCGCTTGGCCTGGCGAAGCGCCTCCATGCTGTCGAAGCCCAGCGCGCGGACGAGCTCCTTGCCTCTCAGCACGGGACCGAAGGCGGCGAGCATCGTGCTGCGCACCTCCGCCCGCTCCGGCGTAATCCCTTCGGCATCTACAACGTCGGTCACCAGCGCACCTTTTCAAGCCGTGATCACAAGCCGTTGCGCTACTCGGGCACGACAATACACAGGCAACATACATTTATTGTTTTGTGGAGAGCGTCATGGTCGACCGCCGGCGGAAGCATCCTGTTGATGAGATGAAGATCAGGGCGGTGGCGAGGCTCTTGCACTCGGTGTCGGGCGCTTGGAGAACGGGTCTTGGGCCGACCGGTCGACCACTCCGGTTCCGGCTTCTCAAGAAGTACGAAGCAGGCGACCATATCCCGCGTGATATTCCGGGCGGCGTCATCGACCAAATGGATCAGGTGGTGCCGGGCATCGCCGCCTTGTTCCGAAACCTTGTGTGGGCGATCCTGAAAGGGCTGCCGCCCGAGGTGTCCGTCCTTCGTGCACGACTCGGGCTGAACACTTTCGATCCTGTGCAACCGAGCGCCGCAGCGAGCACCTTCGCGGACCTGGAGGCGCTACTGACCTGGGTGGAGTTGGCGAGGGCGGAAGGACGGCACGACGCCTTCGCCCGCGCAGTAACGGCGGTGGAGCGGGCGATGCCGCAGGTCCGCTTCATCGTCGAGGTGGCGCAAGAGGCGGACGCGTTCTCGGCCTTTCTCGCCGACCGGCTGCTTGTCTGGCGGGCGGACGTCGAAGAACGACGAGTACAAGGTCTGCTGAGCTCCCCGGCTCACCCTCAGGCTGGCACGGACCCGGCGAGCCGGAAGGACGGCGGCCACATCGTCGCTCAACCAGGCTCACAATGGAAGCACGCCTTGGCAGGCCTTGTGTTCCTGACGATCAGCGCGCTTACGCGGGACCAGTTCTCGTGCGTCGCCGCTATGACGATGTGCGCCGCCTTCACGGCGTGCGCCTACTCGGCGGCGACGAGTCGCTCTCAAGGGCTAGTTGCGACTTGATGCTCACGATGTCCGCTGCTTCATAATCGCCGCAACACGCCTCGACCGGAATGGGAATCGCGGCCAGCGTCAGGGCAGCGTGTGGGAGTATAACCCGCGCTCCACCCTTGTCGTCCGCCTCCAGAACGGAACGTTGCACCACTATTGGGAATGAAAGCACGAGGGCCGCGCCCACTCCAGGTGGGGATGACTGCGTGCGGACCTAAAGAGGCGGTGCAGGAGGTCCGCTTTCAGCATGAAATCACACCTACCCCACGGGGGCACGGACCCTTCCAGGGACCTCCTCTAGGTGCCGACGAATGGCATTGTTATGCCAAGCGATCGGGTGGGCAGAGGCGCGGCTTTGAGCGATTTCGCGAGGACGGTCCGCTTAATCCCGGACTTGGCATAAGATGTTTTATCTTGGGACCGACATAACTCATAATCCTCGGTCAGGCTGTGCGGCTCGAACGGCGCGCCACTGCCGGCCTCGAGCCGCTCCAGCGCATCGCGCCGGATCGCGCACCCGACCCCCGCCAGCGGCACCGCCGCCTCCAGCGCGGAACGGACCGCCAGATCGCGCCGATGCGATTCGGCAAACTCGTCGGCATAATGACCCGAGACCAGCCGCCGCCGCGCATCGATCAGCGGCACCACCGGCAATTGCACCAGCGCCGCGTCGCGCAGATGGTCGTCGAACACCCGCAACTCGGCCGGATCGACGACATCCTCCGCATCGTGGAGCACGATCGCCGCGGTCACCCGTCCGCTGTCGACATCGTCCGACACCAGCGCACGCCATAGCTGGTTCAGGCAATCGGCCTTGGTGGTCGGGCCATCGTGCGTGACCACCACGCGGCGCACCCGCGCATCGTGGGACGCCACCTCGGCAACCGCAGCCAAGGTGCCGGGGTCGTTGGGATAGCAGCCGACGTACAGCCGGTAATCCGGATGATCGTAGCGCGTCAGCGTCGCGCGCAGCATCGCGCCAATCACGTGCTGCTCGTCCCAGGCCGGCACGAAGACCGCCAACGGCAGCGGCGGCGCGGCGGGAAGGTCGGCGCGGTTCGGCTCGCGCCGCCGGACGCGCCACCACACCAGATCCATCAGGACATCGTCCACCCCGCCCAGCAGGATGACGACCGCCGCGAACAGCGCCAGCTCCGCCACGGCGCGGTCGAACGCGACCAGCAGCGCGCCCGGCCCGATCATCATTGCGCCTCGCGACCCATGTTGCCTGCCCCCTCCCGACCGCCACATCGATGGCGGGACTGTGGCAGAAAAGCAACGACGCCGAAGAAGCGTTCTGACCCACGAACCGAATCAGCGACCGAACGTTGCCGGTGCGGTCCCCTTTCCCCCTTTCGGGACCGGTGCCGACCCAAGCCGGTACCGGCCGCGCCGCCGCGTTATTGGCGGCGCGGCCGAATCGCCAGCGTCAGAAGTAGAAGCCGCGCACGACGTCCAGAACGATCCCACGACGGTAATCGACGAGCATCGCGTCGTCATAATGACGCACCCAGCGTGCCCGAAGCGGTGCCGCGGGCAGACGATAGCGCCACGGATCGGCAATTACGTAGCGCGTGCCGTAATAATTCGCGCCAATCCGCGCACCGGGACGGAACGATTGGTAGCGGAACGGTGCCTGCCAGCCACCCCGCGCGTACAGATCGCGGTGCCCGGCCCGCCAGCGCTGCATATCGGCGCGCCACTCGCGCCGGTCACGCTGCCACTGGCGTTGCTGGCGCAGGTCGCGGCGGTCCTCACGATATTCCTGACGCGCTTCCCGCAGGTCACGGCGCTGCTCACGCACGTCGCGCCAGTCGCCCCGAGCGCGGGCACGGTCGAGCTGCCGCGCCTCGTGCCGAATGTCCTGCCGGTCGCGGCGCAATTCCTCGCGCGACTGTGCGGCAGCCGGCGCAGCCGTGACGACCCCGGACAGCGCGGTCGCGGCAAGCAAGGCGGCGGTGACAAGATTACGCATCACTGATCCTCCATGATGACGGTACGACCCGTGCCGCACCGCCGATGAAGAACATGTGCCGTGTTGGCGCTGAACCGCCCACGAACACGGGCGTCAGCGATCCGAAAGGATCGTTACTGACCGTTACGTCCGGTCGGCCCGGCCCCGCCCGGCGCACCTGCAGCGCCGACCGCGCCGATATTACCGAACAGATCCTGGAAGAAGCCGCGCTCGCGCCCCAGCGTCGGCGTGGTCTTGCCGTAAGGCTTCAGGCCGACGACCTGCTCCACGCCCGACTTGCGGATCGCACTGACGTTTCCGGCCTGGTCGAAGCTGATCTGCAGCGTGAGTTGATCCTTCGGCCGCGGCGCGTTGAACGCATAATTGCGGCTGTCGCGCGCGATATAATACCAGTCGCCCTGATTGAACTGGCTGGCGAAGCTCGGCGTGCCCAGCGTGGCGAGCACCGACTGGCGGTTGTCCACCCCCGGCTGGATCGCATTCACCAGATCGGCGTCGACGATATAGCCCTGATGCGAGCGGAGCGGAGCACAGCCCGCGGCAAGAACGCCGGCCAGGGCGAAGAAGATCAGCGGGCGCATCGATACTCCGGTCACAGGCGCGCGTGGACTTTGCGGCCGTCCGCCTCAATATGCTCACCGGCGCGGCGAAACAAGCACGCGCCGGCAGCGGATCGCGCGGAACGGCGAAGGGACAAGAAGGTGGGTTGGTTGACGAAGGTACTGGGGCGGCATGAACGGGATGCCGCCTTGCCGCTGTACGATGCGGTCGTCGCCCGGGCGCGGGCGCCGCACTGGTATCTGAACGGCGCGGTGCCCGATACGCTCGACGGGCGGTTTGACATGGTGGCGGCGGTGCTGGCGATGGTGTTGCTGCGGCTGGAGGACGATCCACATGGCGCGGCGCCGATCGCGCAGCTCACCGAGCGGTTCGTCGACGACATGGATGCGCAGGTGCGGCAGATCGGGTTCGGGGACATGGTGGTCGGCAAGCATGTCGGTCGGATGATGGGGATGCTCGGCGGTCGGCTGGGCGCCTATCGCGATGGATTGGCCGGGGGCGACTTCGATGCCGCACTGGTCCGCAACCTGTATCGCGGACAGGCACCGGATGCTGCGGCGGTAGCGCATGTGCGCCAGGAGCTGATCGCCGTGCGCGAGGGGCTGGCGGCGGTGCCGTTACCGCAGTTGATGGAAGGACGATGGGCATGACGACGGAATTCTCGCGGGTCGAGCGGCTGGACACGATCGGCGGCGAGGATCGCCAAGTGACGATCGAGGCCGACGAGGCCGAGCGCCTTGCTCTCGCCCGCCGCTTCGGGCTGGTCGCGCTCGACCGGCTGACCGCGACGTTCGCGATCCGCCGTGACGCCGGTGCGGTGATCGCGCGCGGGCATGTCAGCGCGGCGGTGGTGCAGAGCTGCACGGTGACCGGCAATCCGTTGCCCGCCCGCGTCGAGGAGGATGTCGCCCTGCGCTTCGTCGAAGCGATCACCGCCACCGATGGGGAGGAGGAAGTCGAACTGTCCGGCGAAGCGCTCGACACCATCGAGATCGAGGGCGGCGGCATCGACCTCGGCGAGACGGCGGCGGAGACGATGGCGCTCGCGCTCGATCCGTTCCCGCGCAGCCCGGACGCGGCGGCAGTACTGAAGCAGGCCGGGGTGCTGAGCGAGGAAGAGGCTGGCGCGTTCGGCGCGCTGGCGGAACTGAAGGCGAAGCTGGAAGGAAAAGCCTGACCAGCTCAGTGGTTGAGCGCGTTGATCGCGGCATGAACGCGCGCTTCCGCCTCGGCGCGCGGCAATCCGGGCGGGATCGGCTCGCCGATGCGGATCGTGACGATGCCGGGGCGCTTGGCCCCCTTCTTCGGCAGCAATCGCCCGCTGTCGAGCGCGATCGGCACCACCGGCAGCGCCAATGCCTTGTAGAGCCCCGCAAAGCCGGAGCGCAGCGGCGGCGCTTCGCCATGGGGGACGCGGGTTCCCTCGGCATAGACGACCACCGATCGGCCGGTCGCGCGTACCGCCGCCCCCTCGCGCATCAGCGTGCGCAGCGCCTTCGACGATGCCTCACGATCCACGACCAGCGCGCCATATTTGACCGCCGACCAGCCCCATAGCGGGATTTTCATCAACTCGCGCTTGAGCACCATCGCGGGCGAGCCGAGGATGAGCTGCAACTCCAGCGTCTCATACATCGCCTCGTGCTTGGCGACGTAGAGATATTGCCCGACGGGCACCTCCCCCTCCACCTGCGAGCGGATGCCGAGGATCCAGCGCATCAACAACCGGTGCAGCCGCGACCACCGATCGGCGTGGGCGATCACCACGCGCTGCCCGAACAGCGCCGCGACCGGCGTGGTCGCCACGATCGGCACCGAGGCCGCGTAGAAGATCGCGCGGAAGATGATCGTGCGCAGCCAGTTCACCTCAGACGCTCCCCCCACAGCACCAGCCGGCGCAGCAACAGCTTGTTGTATTCGTTGAACGCCTGCGTCAGCGTCGGCTGCGCCTCCACCCCGTCGACCAGCACGGACACCTGATCGCCGAGCGCCGGCCCCAATTCCAGCGCGGCGCGGCGCGCATGCCAGTTGGACGTCACCAGCCGGATCGAACGATAGCCGCGCGCACGCACCCAGGCGGCGGTTTCCTCGGCATTGCTGCGCGTGTCGACCGCCTCCGCGCCGAGATCGACGCAACATGCGATCGTCGCGGCGTGACCGGCGACCCGCGCCAGATCGGCACGTGTGACCCCCGGCGCGGTGCCCGTCACCAGCATCCGCCGCGCACGACCATGTTCGAGCAGGTCGAGCCCGCGCGCGATCCGCCCCGCCGCGCCGGTCGGGACGACGATCCCGTCGGTCCGCTGGTCGGGATCGGCGGGCTGCGGCAGGGCCAGCATGAACACGGCGAAACCCAGCATCCACAGCAGCAGCGCCAAAGCGACGACGCGCCGGATCATACCAGCCGTCCCAGCGCACGGCGCACCGCGACATAGGCGACCAACGCCGCCAACAGGACGAAGGCGACCGGCAGCGCGATCGCCGCGCCCCAGCCCGCGCGCCCCAGCGTCATGCCGCCGAGCAGTTGCGAGCCGGCGTCGGTGCCGATCCGGCCGACCAGCACGATCACCCCCCAGCCCAGCGGTGCCCCGATCACAGCGGCAAGCGCGGCATCACGCGCCATGCGGCGACAGAACAAGGTCGCGACCTGTGACTCGGTGGCACCGAGGCGGTGCATGACCTCGATCGTGGTCTGATGCGCGGTCAATCCGGCGCGGATCGACAGGAGCACCATCGCCATCCCCGCGCCGATCATCAGCACGACGATCGCAGCGGCGAGCAGCGTCATCGTCCGAAGCAGCCGGTCGGTACCGGCCAATGCCGCCGCGTGCGCATCGATCTGCACTTCGGGACCGAAGGGTGCCACGATCCGACGCAACCGGGCCGCGCCATCGCCGCCCGGTGCCAAAGTCACGTCGATCAACGCCGGCACGGGAAGATCGTCCTCTTGCGCGGCAGCCCCGAGCCACGGCCCGAGCAACCGCGCCAGATCCGCACGCGATACCCGCGACACCCGCACGACCGAGGGCGAACGGCGCAGCGCATCGGCGACCTGCGCGGCGAGACGCTCACGGGTTTCGGCCTCGGCGGCGACGATCTGCACCGTCACCTGCCCGGTCAGCGCCGCGCTGAGCGTCCGGCTGGCGGTCGCCGTACCCACCCCACCGGCGACGGCCAGCACCGCCAGGAAAATCATCACCGCCAGCACGCCGGCCATGGTCCAGCCGTCACGCGCGGTATCGAGCAGGCGGGCGGTGGCGGCGGTCATGCGCGTTCCCGTCGCGCGGGCACGCGCAGGCCGCCGGCCGCATCGGTCAGCCGCCCGCCAACGATGCGCATCATCTGTGCCGTCGGAACACGCGACAGCAATTGCAGATCGTGGGTGGCCACCACCACGGTCGTGCCGAGCTGATTGAGCGAGGCGAATAGCTGGATCAGCCGGTCGGCCATCGCATCGTCGACATTCCCGGTCGGCTCGTCCGCGAGCAGGATGTCGGGCCGCGCCGCCACCGCGCGCGCGATCGCGACCCGCTGCTGCTCGCCACCCGACAGCGTCGCCGGCTTCGCCTCGGCACGATGCGCGAGCCCCACCCAGGCCAGCATCTCGCCGACGGCTTCGCGGATCTCGTCCGCAGGCGCATCGGCTATGCGCAGCGGCAGCGCGATATTGTCCGCGACCGACAGGTGCGGGATCAATCGGAAGTCCTGATAGACCATCCCGATCCGACGGCGGAGCATCGGCATTCGCGCGCGCGGCATCGTCACGACATCGGCGCCGAACAGCCGGATCACCCCGCGACTGGGACGATGCGCCAGGTGCAGCAGCCGCAGCAACGACGTCTTTCCCGCGCCGCTGGCGCCGGTCAGGAAATAGAAGGCGCCCGGCACGAACGAGAAGCTGACGTCGCGCAGCACCTCTTCGCCATGGCCATAGCGAAGGCCCACGTTCTCGAACTGCACGATCGCCGCCATCGGCCACAGCCTTTGCACGCCACGCCCGGCGGCTTCAAGCATGGCGACTCACGCTTGCCTTGCGGGTCGCCCGCGTGCTTAGATTCAGCTCGTTCGTCCTGCCGGTGCCGCGCCTATGATCCTCGACTGTCCAGAATGCCGCGCCCGCTACCTGGTGCCGGACGACGCGATTCGCCCCGCCGGGGCGCACGGTGCGCTGCGCCAATTGCGGGCATAGCTGGTATCAGGATGTCAGCTACGCCGACGCGCCGGCCGAAGAGCCGGCACCGCCACCCGAGGAGGTCACGCCCGCCACCGCCGCCCGAACCGGCGGTGACGGAGGTTGCCCCGCCCCCCGCCCGGCCTTCCGCTTCAGTCAGCGCCGCCCGTCGTGGACGAGCCGACGCCGGAGCCGGCCCGCTACGACGCCTTCGCGCACCGTCCACCGTTCCGCGCGCCGGTGCGCGGCAGCGGCCGCGTGCGCACGATCGCCAGCATCGCCGCGGGGCTGCTGATGCTGGCGGCGGTGGCGGTGATCCTGTGGACGACGGCGCCGGGCCCTTGCGCAGCAGGTCGGGCTGTCGATCGGGCCGGAGGGAATTGCCGTTGCGCATCGCCGACAATCCGATCGAGCGCCGCAAGATGGCGAACGGATCGGAGCTGTTCGCGGTCAGCGGGCGGATCACCAACCCGTCCTCGACGCGTCAGCGGGGTGCCCGACATCCGCGCCGACCTGCGCGATTCGCAGAAACCGCATCGTTTTCAGCTGGACGATCACCCCGCAGCAGCGGACGTTGCTGCCCGGTGGCGCGATCGACTTCAATTCGGCGCAGGTGGACGTGCCGGCCAGCTCCAAGCGGCTCGATCTCAGCTTCGTCGGCGAGGCGAGCTGAGATCAATGCGATAAAGGGCGTTGCCAGCCCCGATCGGCTTTGCTAGGGGCGCTCGCCTACCAGGACGCCCGGGGCTGCCCGGTGGACAACACGTGCGGGTCGTGGCGGAATTGGTAGACGCGCAACGTTGAGGTCGTTGTGTCCGAAAGGACGTGGAAGTTCGAGTCTTCTCGACCGCACCAGTTTCTCTGAGAATTCAACCGAACGGCGATGATGGCCAGCCACCTGCGTCGTGGCAGGTAACGCGATTGTCGTCGACGCCGCGGATCACCGAGCGACTCTCCACGAACGCTCAGGACGACTTCGACTTTGATCGATTTTCTTAAGGGAAGGCGTCCACGCATCTTGCGACGCCCAAGGCGGGTCACTGAGTCTGCCCGGTTCTGACCGCCTGCGCTTATTGTCCCAGCGACCACTTTGCGCCGCGAGGGCTGAGAGATGCCACCTTGGAAGCAGTACAACGACACTGCACCCGGTGCTCAGCCAGGCTACGCGCTGACCCTGTCAGCTCACCTTGCCAGATGGATCGCAGCAAGAAGTACGGTTCGATGGCATCGAGGGAGACTATGTCGTCGATCGAAAATGGATGATCGTGGACGGCGCCCGCGGACGGGCACAGGCCTTACGCCAATCAGCGGTTCTTCAGGAGCATCGTCTGTTCGCGACATGGGAAGTCCCGAGTCAGCAACAGAAGAACAGGGCTCTACACTTTCTCAAGAAACTGGGCATCCGCAACATAAAGGTCAGGATGGTCGTGCCATGAACCTCGATCGCGAAATACTGATTGCAAGACAGGTCGCCGGCATCATAGCGAACTACGTATGTTTCCTTGAAGGAGCCGATGAAGAGAGTCTAAATCCAGATGTTGCCGTAAAAATGATGGAATTTCTTGGCGCAGAATTGGACGAATTGGACAAGGGCTTTCTTCGCCACCTTGTCGACGCTTTCCCGGTGGTCGCCGAGCGATATGACGGTGAAGCTCGGGAGTTGGTGCGCGATATTCCCTACGGCTTTTATCTGGAAGAGACACTCGCCGCCGACGATCCGTTGCGCCTTGCCGAACTGGAGGCGATGCGCGACGCTCGGGGCTGAACATCGGCATCCTGCCTTTGAGTAAAAGCAGCCGGGCGGGGATGACGTTGGGTGGCCGTGCTCCGCGTTAGCTGCCGTCCAAATATCTTGTTCACCCCCGCTCAAGCCGCTATCCGCCACGGGGCTGACCATGGCCCGTGCCCGCACCTCCCGCTCCGCTTCATCTAAAGCCCGCTCGCCGTGGCGGCGCCGGTTAGGGCTTGCCGTCAAACTTGCGCTCGGCGCGGTCGTGCTGGCTTTCGCCGCATTGCTCACCGCGGTCTATATCGCGCGCTCGCAGCTCCCCAGCTTTGAATCGCTGAAGTCGTCGCCCAACGGGCAGATGATCCGCGTCCATGCCGCCGATGGGTCGGTGCTGGTGTCGCTCGGGCCGAGCTATGGCGAGTGGCTGGCCTATGATCGGATTCCAGCCGTCATGCGCGAGGCGACGATCGCGGTCGAGGACCGGCGCTTCGACAGCCATGTCGGCGTCGACCCGGTCGGCATCGCGCGCTCGCTGTACGTCAATTACGAGCGCGGGCGGCGCGTGCAGGGTGCGTCGACGATTACGCAACAGCTTGCGCGCAACATCTTCCTGAACAATCAGAAGAAGTTCGGGCGCAAGTTCCGCGAGGGCATTCTCGCGCTCGCGCTGGAGCGGAAGTTCTCGAAGGAGCAGATCCTCGAGCTGTATCTCAACAAGGTTTATTACGGTGGCGGCGCCTACGGAATCGACGCGGCGAGCCGCAAGTTCTTCGGCCACGGCGCGGACCATCTGAGCCTGCCCGAAGCGGCGGTGATCGCCGGGCTGGTCAAGGCACCGTCGAACTATTCCCCGACCGCCGATGCGCAGGCCGCGGTTGGGCGCGCCGGGGTGGTGATCCAGCAGATGGTGCGCAACGGCTTCATCTCGGTCGATCAGGCGCGTGAGGCGAACGACGTCGGGGTGCGGCTCGCCCCCGCGCCGCGCCAGAACAGCGTGCGCTATTTCACTGACTGGGCGCTGCCGCAGCTCGACCTGCTGATCGACGAAACCGAAAAGCCCCTGGAGGTGTGGACGACGCTTGACCCGGCGATGCAGCGCGACGCCGATGCGGCGGTTCGCGCCAACGTCCCCAAGGGGGCGCAGGGTGCTCTGGTCTCGATCGACCGCGACGGCTCGGTGCGCGCGATGGTCGGCGGGACCGATTACGTCAGCTCGATCTACAACCGCGCGACGCAGGCGCAGCGCCAGCCGGGCTCGTCGTTCAAATTGTTCGTCTACCTTGCCGCGCTGGAGGCGGGCCGCACGCCCGAGGACCGCGAGGTCGACGAGCCGGTGACGATCGACGGCTGGAGCCCGCGCAACGATTCGCGGCGTTTCTCGGGCAGCGTCACGTTGCGCACCGCCTTCGCCTATTCGCTCAACACGATCGCGGCAAAGCTGGGGCAGGCGGTCGGGTTCCAGACCGTCGCCGACATGGCGCGACGCTTCGGGATCAGCACGCCGGTCAACACGCATCCGTCGATGGTGCTCGGCACCTCGGACGTGCGGCTGATCGACATGACGCGCGCCTTCGCCAGCGTCGGCAACAAGGGCGTCGCGATCACCCCGTTCGGGATCACGCGCGTCACCGCCGATGGCGAGGAAATCTACCGCCACGAGGTCGACCGCAGCCAGGTGCTGGTCGCGCCCAACGTCGCCGCCGAGATGACCGACCTGTTGCAGACCGCGGTCAACACCGGCACCGGCCGCGCGGCGCAGATCGGGCGGCCGGTTGCGGGCAAGACCGGTACGACCACCAGCAGCAAGGACGGCTGGTTCCTCGGCTTCTCGTCGGGGCTGACCACCGGGGTGTGGATGGGTCGCGACGATGCGCGCCCGATCGCCGGGCTGCACGGCGGCACGGCGCCGGCGCGCGCCTTCCGCGAATTCATGGTCAAGGCGGTCGCCAAGCGCCCGATCGAACAGTTCGAAACCGCGGTGACGCTGCCCGAGGCGCAGCTCGAGCCCGATGCCGAGAGCTATTACGGTGCGCCCGACAACGCCACCTACGGCGACGACGCCGGCTATGGCCCCGATGCCGCGCCCGCCCCAGAACAGGCCACGGTGTTCGGCCCGGAGCGGCCGGTCGTCCAGCCGCTGCCGCCACAGGGCGACGATCCGCAGCAGCCGCGCCCGACGCAGCAGCGCCCCGACGAGCGGCTCGATCAGGAATGGCTGGATCGCGTAACCGGTCAACCGCGGCGTGATGCGGTGCGCACGCCACCGCCGACGCGCAATGCTCCGCCGCCGACGCCTCGCACCCCGGCCCCGGCTCAGCCGGGCGGCGAGCGCCCGAACCAGTGAAGCGCGGCGCCGTTGGTGCGTAGCCACTGACGCTCTGGTGCGGGATCGCGGCCGAAAAGCTCCGCCACCAGCGCGTGGAAGGCCGGCGCATGGTTCATGTGGACGCGATGCGCTACCTCATGCGCGGCGGTTGCGCGGCGCACCTCGGGCGGGGCAAGCACCAGCCGCCAGCTATAACGGATCGCGCCATGATGCGCGCAACTGCCCCATCGACCGCGCGGATCGCCGACCGCCACGCCGCTGACCGTCACCCCGGCCCGCGCGGCGTAAAGGGCGGTATCCTGCTCCAGCAGGACAAGCGCGCGGCGGCGCAGCCATGCCTCGACACGCCGCGGCACGCTCTCCAGCGGACCGCCGAGCACCAGCCGCTCGTCGCTCGCCACAGGCTGGCGCGGCGCATCGCTGCGCCAGTCGATCGTCAGACTCTGTCCGTCGACGGGGATCGTCGCGCCGGGAACGAAGGGACGCGCCTGGGGCAGCCGATCGCGCTGGTGCGCGATCCACGCATCCTGCGCGCGCGCCCATGCCAGCGCCTTGGCGAGCGAGGCGCGCGGCGGCAGCGTCAGCCGCGCCTGCCCGCTGACCGGGTCGAACGACAGCCGCGTGCGGCGGGCGCGCGGGTTGCGCACCACCGCTATCTCCTCACTCACAATTCGCGGTCGACGATGTGCAGTTCGAGATCGCCAGCATCGTCCTCGCTGATCGTCCAGCCGCGCACCGACTGCCCGGCACGATGGACTGCCTCGCGATCGCCCGAGACGAGGTAATGCCAATCGGGCAGCGGCTCGCCCGCAGCCCGCAAACGATAAGCGCAGGTCGTCGGCAGCCAGTCGATCGCATGGACGTTGCCCATCGTCAGCCGCACGCATTCGCTGACATAGGCGCGGCGGTGGCGGTAGTTCGAGCATTGCCCGCTGCGCCGGTCGAGCAGCCGACAGGCGACGTTGGTCGGGACCAACTCGCCGGTTTCCTCATCCTCCAGCTTGTGGAGGCAGCATTTGCCGCAGCCGTCACACAACGCCTCCCATTGCGCGCGGTCGAGCTTGTCGAGCGGGGTCGTCTCCCAGAAGCGCCCGGTCATCGCGCCCACTTCCTCACCTCCGTAGCGATCGCGGCCGGCGGCCCTTCCGGGAGCAAGGCCAGCGGCTTTCCGTCAGGATCGAACAGATAGATCTGCCGTCCATGATCCATCAGATAGCCGTCCCCGCTGCCGGCGCCACGCGCGAAATAGATCCCATATTCCTTCGCCACCTTCGCGATCTGCTCGGGCGTGCCGGTCAGTCCGACGAGCCGCGGATGGAAGGCGGTGACGAAGCGCTTCAGTACCGCGGGCGTGTCCCGCGCAGGATCGATGGTAATGAAGATCGGCACGATACGCTTGCCGAGCGCGTGATCGTCGCGCTCGATCGTCTTGAGCGCGGCGGCGACATTCTGCACGTCGGTCGGGCAGACATCCGGGCAGAAAGTGTAACCGAAATAGACGATGCGGTAGCGCCCTGCGAAGTCCCGGTCGGTGACGGTGCGGCCGTCCTGGTCGGTCAGCGTGAAGGCGCCACCGATCCGCGCCCCCGCCAGAGGCGGCTCACCCGCCGGCTCCCTGGCACAACCCGAAAGAGGCCCGGCGATCATCAGCGCGAGCGTGGCAGCGAAACGGCGCATGTTCATGGCGATGGCAGATGTGATGGGTTATAGGCGGCGGCGCAACCCTCAGCCCTCGCGAGAACCGATCCGATGCTTCGTCGCCCGCTCCTGATTATCGCGCTGCTCGCCGCACCACCGATCGCCGCGCCCACGCCTGCCGCCGCACAGCAACAGTCGCAAAGCTACAAGTTCCTGGAGGCGGTGCGGAAAGGCGACGGTAATGCCGTGATCGGGATGCTCGATCAGCCCGGCCAGACGATCATCAACGCGCGTGACATCACCACTGGCGAAGGCGCGATCCATATCGTCGTGAAGCGCGGCGACGCGGCCTATCTGCGCTACCTGCTTGCCAAGGGCGCCGACCCGAACCTGCGCGACGGGCAGGGGGAGACGGCGATGATGCTCGCGGTGCAGGCCAACCAGCCCGACCTGATCCAGATTCTCGCCGCGTCGAAGGCCAATGCGAACCTCGGCAACAACGGTGGCGAGACGCCGATCATCCGCGCGGTGCAGCGTCGCGACCTCGGGCTGGTCCGCGCCGTACTGGCAGCGGGAGGCAATCCCGACCAGACCGATCATATCGCGGGCATGTCGGCACGCGATTATGCCCGGCGGGACACACGCTCGACCGCGATCCTGAAGGTTTTGGAGGAAACGCCGGCCAAGCCACAGCGCGCGGTGGCGGGGCCGAAGTTCTGATCCGGTCCATGGCGCGCGACGGTTTCGATCGCGCGCCTAAAATCCGCTGGCTGCCTCGGGATCGTGTGCGGCGATGACGCGCCGTGCCGCGCGGCGGGCGAAGGCGAGGGTGCAGCGCTTGCGGGTGGCGGCAGGCAGCGGATCGGTCCGCGCCTCACGGATGATCGCGGCATCGTAGCGGTCGGCGACGATCAGGCCGGTACGCTCGGGCAGGAATGCTTCGCCCGCAATGGGCGAGGTGTCGAAGCCGGCGGGCACCGCCCAGTAAAACCGGTCGCAATGCGCCAGATAGTCCTGCCACTTTCCGTCACCGAGCAGGTCGGCGCGCGAAACCTTGATTTCGACGATGACCAGCTGCCCGCGTGGATCGACCGCCATCAGGTCGGCACGACGTCCACCGTCCAGCGGCACTTCGGGGATGGCGGTAAGATCGTGCCGCAACAGCATCCGCGTCACGCCGCGCGCGACATCCAGCGCACATAGCGCGGCGGTTTCATCGTGATGGCAGGTGTCGGGCGGCGTCAGCATGACCACCCAATTAGAACATCATGCGAACGAAAGCCACGCCTTCGTTCGCGATGTCAGATCGCAATCAGCGATAGAAAACGTGGTTGCCGATCGACGCGACGCGAACGCCATTGGCGTGGCCCGCGCGGCGATGGTTGAAATACAATGCGTTGGAGGCGTCGCTCTCCCACGCATCTTTGAGCGCGACCTTGGCGACGGCCATGGCGGTGCGCCAGTCGTCGTTGGTCGGCGCTTCCGGCATCCGGCCGCCGCGCACGAACGAGAACTGACCCTTCTGCGTCACGACGTCGCAGGCGCTGCCGCCGAAGCGGTGCGAGCGGGTGCGGTTGAGGATCACTTCGGCGACGGCGAGCTGCCCGCTGAGCGGTTCGCCGCGGGCCTCGAAATAGATCGCGCCGGCCAGGCAGCGCAGATCCTCGTCGGCGTCAGAGCGGATCGACTGATCGGCGACGGCAGCGGCGAGGGTGGGATAGGCGATCTGCTCTTCGACCTGCGCCGGGGTGACGGTCGCTTCCTGGGCAGCCGGTTCGGCCGGGGCGATCGTGGGAACCTGGGCGGGGAGAGCGAGTTGAATCGCGGTAGACGCGGCGGGCATCGCCGGAAGTTCAGCAGCCAGTCCGGGAGCGCTCTGCGCTACCAGAGCAAGGACCGAAAAAGTAAGCGTCGCGAAGGTCGCGAGGCGCGAGCTGAACGGCATTCCACATCATTTTTATGCGGTGGGTGCGCGGAAACGATCGCTGAACCAGCGTTAGCCGTTCAATATCGCCCGGGTCCCCCCCGACTGCGTCACCGTCGGGATCGCACCCCGCATCGGCACAACGCACGTTGTCGATGGCGTTCGGCTAGGGCCAACAGGTTAACAGGGTCAATGCTACAGTATCGTTTCAGCGACGAACCGTTCGGCGTGTGGGATGTCCAGTTCGACAACCCACAGATCGGGATCGCGCCGGCAGCGATTCTGCCAGTAATCCTCGACCGCCACCGGATCGGCGTCCGGTGGACCCGCCGGGATCAACGTGTCGCGATCGTCTAGTCCGCGCATCCGTTCCACGGCGCGCACGCCGCGGCCCTCCGCGATCAGGATCAGCACTGCGCCGCCCTGCGCCTCACCGCGGGCGCGGACGACGGCGAACCCACCCGAATCGTTGACGCGGCGCAGCAGCGCGCCGATCGCCAGGTGCGTCGGGAGGCGCGCGTTCACAGACCGGCATATCCGGGGAGCGAAGCGAGCGCGATCCGCGAGCGCATGAACGTGCCGGTGCCGCGCGCGACCTCCTCGCCCCCGGCGGTGACCAGCCGCGCCTCGGCGACGAACACCCGCCGCTGCCCGCTGATCCAGCGTCCTTCGGCGATGACCGGCCCCACGCCCAGCGGGCGGGTCAGCAACAGGCTGAACTGCGTCGTCAGCAGGAAGCGATCGGTAACCAGGCTGTTGCAGGCGTAAAAGGCAGCGTCGTCCAGCATCTTGAAATAGCTGGTGCCGTGCGCCGCGCCGGCGGCGTGGAAGTGGCGCTCGTCGACCGAAAAGTAGATGCGCGAGCGACCCGGCTCGGTCAGCTCGAGCCGCGATTCGAAGAAGTGGTTGATCGGTGCAGCCGCATAGAGCGACTCGAGCGCGCGATAATGCGCCGCAGCGCCTTCAGGCGGCATCACGCACCCCATGGTCACAGAGGAGCGCATAAATCGCATCGGGCGAGCCGGCGCCGCGCAGCTTTGCGACCAATGCCCGGTCGCGCAGTCGCCGCGCGACGCGTGCCAGCGCCTTCAGATGCTGGGCACCGGCCTGCGGCGGTGAGAACATCGCCGCGACGACGTCGACCGGCGCATCGTCAAGCGCGCCGAAATCGAGCGGATGCGCCAGCCGCACGACCGCCAGCACAGTCCGCGGAAGCCCGGGAATGCGTGCATGCGGGATCGCGACTCCATGACCGAAACCGGTCGAGCCTTCCTTCTCCCGCGCGGTCAGTCCATCGACCACCACACGCGCGTCGACGCCCAAAGTGGGGGCGACGAGCGCCCCCAACTGGGAAAACAACGCCTTTTTCGAGGCAGCCTGCAAACCGAGGACGATCAGTTCGGGGGCGAGCAGGTCGCTGAGATCGCTCGCCATCAGGTCCGGTCAACCGCCACGCTGCGGCTCCACCCAGCCGATCGTTCCGTCGCCGCGGCGATAGACCATGTTGTACGAGCCGGTCCCGGCGTTCTTGAACAGCAATGCCTGCGTATTGCGCAGGTCGAGCATCATGACCGCGTCCGAAACGCTGGCATCGGGCACGTCGACGCGGGTCTCGGCGATCACCAGCGGCGCGTCCCCGGCATCGTCGTCGCCGATCTGCTCGGCGAACAAGGTGTAGCCGGCATTGTCATAGCCGGTGCGGTCTTGCGTCTCTTCCGTCGCGGCGTGCGCGGCGTGACGATCCTTCAGACGACGAACGTAGCGGCGGAGCTGCTTTTCGATCTTCTCGGCAGCGCCGTCAAAGACGAGATGCGCGTCATGCGCGTCGTGCCGCCCCTTCAGGATCAACCCGCGCGTGACGTGCGCGACGATGTCGCACGTGAAGCCGTTGTCGTGCGGGCCCTTGCCGAAGGTGACCTCCGCCGAAATGGCGCGCGCGAAATATTTGTCGGCGATACCCTGGAGCCGGTCTTGCACATGGGCCTTCAGCGCATCGCCGATCGCCACCTGGTGACCTGAAATCCGGATATCCATACACTTCCTCCATCTCTGCCGGCTCGCCCCCCTGCGATCCGGCCGTCCATTCGCGTCATTCGGACGCGGCGACCCCCCACAAAGGCTCTTTGACCTTCTTTAGAAACGCAGCATGCGCGGCCAGTTCCGCATCACTCGGCGAAAAGACCCGCAGCGGGCGGGCCCGGGCCGGTATGGCGGCAACCTGTTCGACGACGATCGGCGCGGCTTCGCTGACCAGCCCGAGCCCGATCTGCCGCCCGCCCATCAGTTCGACATAGACCTGCGCGAGCAATTGCGCGTCGAGCAGTGCGCCGTGCAGCACGCGGTGCGAGCGGTCGATTCCGTAGCGGCTGCACAGGGCGTCGAGCGTGTGCTTGGCACCGGGATGGCGGGTACGCGCGATCGCGAGCGTATCGACCATCCGCGACCGGCACACCGCGATCTGGCCGCAGCGCTCCAGCTCGCCGTTCAGGAACGAAAAGTCGAACCCGGCATTGTGCGCGACCAGCGGCGCGTCGCCGATGAACTCCAGCAGCGCCGCGACCCCTGCCGCAAATACCGGATGTTTAGCGAGAAAGGTCGCGGACAGGCCGTGAACGCGCTCGGCCTCGGCGGGCATGTCGCGCTCCGGGTGGAAATAGGCGTGGAAGGTGCGGCCGGTTTCGACGCGGTTGACCAGTTCGACGCAGCCGATCTCCACCATACGGTCGCCGCCGGCGAAGCTGAGGCCAGTGGTTTCGGTATCGAAGACGATCTCACGCATGATCGCTTCGTTATCGGCCCTGTCCGTCCCGCACGCAAGCGATGACGCGCAGCACTGCGGCGCGGGTTTCGTCGAGTGAGGTGTCGGTCGGGATCACGAGATCCGCACGAGCGCGCTTCTCGGTGTCGGGAATTTGCCGGGAGAGGATCGCTTCGAACTTCGCCGGTGTCATGCCGGGCCGCAAAAGCACGCGTGCGCGCTGCACCGGGGCCGCGGCGGAGACGACCGCGACGCGGTCCACGTCACGATCTCCGCCGGTTTCGAACAGCAGGGGGATGTCCAGAACCACGAGCGGCGCATCATGGTGCCGCGCGAGAAAGGCTTCGCGCTCGGTGCGGACCGCCGGGTGGACGATCGCCTCCAGCGCGCGCAACGCCGCATCGTCGTTCAGCACGGCAGCGCCAAGCTTGGCGCGGTCGACGCCCTGCGCGTCGGTGGTGCCGGGGAAGTGCGCCTCGATCGTCGCCACCAGTGCGCCGCCGGGCCCTTGCAGGCGGTGCACCGCCGCATCGGCGTCAAACACCGGAACCCCCGCCTCGGCGAACATCGCCGCGACGGTCGACTTGCCCATGCCGATCGAGCCGGTGAGCCCGAGGACGATCATGCGAGCAGGCGCGCGCGCAATTCCTCGTCATGCTCGCGCGGCGGGGCAGCGCCGAAGAAAAGTTCGAACGCGACCGCCGCTTGCCCGATCAGCATCTCCAACCCGTCGACCGTTTCCAGATCGCGCGCGCGTGCCGCTTTCAAAAGCGGAGTTTCGAGCGGGGCGTAGACGATGTCGTAGACGACCGCGTCCGCGGGCAGCGGCGACAGATCGAGGTCGAGCGGCTCTTGCCCGGTCATGCCGAGCACGCTGGTGTTGACCAGCAACGCCGCCGCCGGGAGCCGCGCGGTGAGCGGCAGCGCATCACCCTTCAGCCCGAACTGCGCCAGCAACGCCGCGCCCTTCAAGGGCGTGCGATTGAGCAGGGTCACGCGACCGACCTTGCTGCGCGCGAGCGCGAACAGCACCGCGCGCGCCGCACCGCCAGCACCGACCACCACCACCGGCTGGCCGCCGAGATCGAGATCGGCGATCGGCGACAGGAAGCCCGCCGCATCGGTGTTGGTCGCAACCAGCGCGCCATCCTCGCCACGGAAGACGGTGTTGGCCGCGCCGATCATGCCGCGCACATTGCCGGGATCGGGAACATGATCGAGCGCCGCCACCTTGTGCGGGACGGTGATGTTGCAGCCACACCAGTCGGCGTCCGCGGCGCGACGCGCGAAATAGTCGGCGAGGTCGTCACCTTCGACCCGGGTCGCGCGATAGTCGCCGGCCAGCCCGAGCTTTTCGAGCCAGAAGCCGTGGATCAGCGGCGATTTGGAATGTGCGATCGGGTCGCCGATCACCTCGGCATAGGGGGTGTTGGTCATGATGCTACCTTGGCCGAGCCGAAGAGATCGTCGCGATTGTGAAAGCCCGTTCCGTCATGCCGGGCTCGTCCCGGCACCCACTGTTCCGCGAGAGTGCAGGCCTTTGATTTTGCGGCTCGGTGGACCCCGGCCTTCGCCGGGGTGACGGCGTGTTGAGGGGTGACGGAGGGGTCGACGCTCACGCCGGCAGCACCTGTCGGATGCGCAGATAATCAAGCACTGGGAGCAACGGCATCCCCAGCACGGTGAACTGGCTGCCGTCGATCCGCGAAAACAGTTGCGCGCCCGGCCCCTCGATCCGGTAGCAACCGACGCAGCCCGAAATCGCCGGCCATTCGGCATCGAGATAGATTTCGATGAACGCAGGCGAGAGCGGCCGGACGAACATCTTGGCCTTGTCGACGATCCGCCACACCGCCTGACCGTTCTCCGCGATCACCGCCGCGCTGACCAGATCGTGGCGCTTGCCCGACATGCGCGTGAGGTGATCGCGCGCCTCCTCGCGGCTGGTCGGCTTGTCGAGGATCGTGCCGTCGTCGAGCACCGCGAGGCTGTCCGACCCGAGCACCAGATGCCCCGGGTGGCGCGCGCTGACCTTCAGCGCCTTCAGCTCGGCGAGCGCATCGGCCACGTCGCGCGGGTGCCGGCCGGCCATCGCCGCTTTCAGCGCGGCTTCGTCGGCATAGGCCGGCTCGGCGGTGAAGGGCACGCCGGCGGCGGCGAGCATCGTGGTGCGCGAGGCGCTTTGCGAAGCGAGGATCAGCATCAATCGGTGTTCCGTGCCGCCAGCCCGCGGCGTTCGTTGACGAGCGCGATGATCGCGGCGGCGGTTTCCTCGATCGAGCGCCGCGTGACGTCGATCACCGGCCAGCCGTTATCGGCGAACATTCGCCGCGCATAGGCGATCTCGCGCGCGACCGCGTCCTGATCGACATAATTGGTCTCGGTCGCCTGGTTGAGCGACAGCAGCCGGTTGCGGCGGATCTGGATCAATCGGTCGGTGCTGGTGGTCAGCCCGACGACCAGCGGGTTCTTGAGCGTGAACAGCGCGCGCGGCGGCGGGCTTTCGACGACGATCGGGATATTGGCGGTCTTGAACCCGCGATTGGCGAGATAGATCGAGGTCGGGGTCTTCGACGAACGGCTGACCCCGGCGAGCAGGATGTCGGCCTCTTCCCATTCCTCGTGCGCGATCCCGTCGTCATGCGCGATCGTGAACTGGATCGCGTCGACGCGTGCGAAATAGGCGGCGTCGAGGACGTGCTGCCGACCCGGGCGCGCCTTGGCCTGTTGCCCGAGCAGCATCGACAAAGCGTCGTTGACCGGATCGAGCGGGGCGACCGTCGGCAGGCCGAGCGCCTTGCAGCGCGTCTCCAGCGCGGCGCGCGTCACCGGATTGACGAGCGTGAAGATCACCAGCCCCGGATTCTGGGCGATTTCCTGAAGGATGCGGTCGAGATGCGTTTCGGTGCGCACCATCGGCCAGAAGTGCCGGACGGTTTCGACGTCGTCATATTGCGCGAGCGCGGCCTTGGCGATGTTCTCCAGCGTCTCGCCCGTCGAATCCGACAGCAGGTGGAGGTGGAGGCGGAGCATCAGGAGCCGGACATCGGGTGGGTGGACCGATCTGTGGATAAGTCGTGGACAGCCGCTAGCGTAACTTCATCGACCCGCCAAGCGCGACCCCGATCGGTGGAAAACCCGGATTCTGTCCACAGCGCCGTCCCCAGGCGGCAAATTTATCCACAGGCTGTGAAAAACGTGGAGCGATCGGTGCGAATCCGGTCGCGTCCGATGGAGTCACATGAGTCAAGCTGTTGGCAATTCCGGTGGTGACGCATAAGCCCCCGCGATCCACGCGCCTACCACATCAACAACCAGACTCTCTGAATCTTCCTAGAAGGGTAGAAGGATCGCACACGATGGTTAACAAACCCCTGTTGCGAGTCCTGCGCGGTGACCGTGCCGAGCGACCACCGATGTGGCTGATGCGGCAGGCCGGACGCTATCTCCCTGAATATCGGGCGTTGCGCGCGGAGAAGGGCGGGTTCCTCGCGCTCGCCACCGATCCGGTCGCGGCCGCCGAGGTGACGCTACAGCCGATCCGCCGCTTCGGATTCGATGGCGCGATCCTGTTCTCCGACATCCTGATGGTGCCGTGGGCGCTGGGACAGGAGCTGACCTTCGGCGCGGGCGAAGGGCCGCGGCTGGCCCCGGCGCTGGTCGACGCGGCGCTGGCGGCGCTGACTCCCGAACCGGCGCGGCTCGATCCGGTCTATGCGACGGTGCGGCGGGTGGCCGAAACCTTGCCGGCCGAGACGACCTTCCTCGGGTTCGCCGGATCGCCGTGGACGGTCGCGACCTATATGGTGGCGGGGCAGGGCAGCCGCGATCAGGAAGTGACGCGCCGTTTCGCTTATGCCGATCCGGCGGCGTTCGGCACGATCATCGACGCGATCGTGGCGATGACGATCGATTATCTGGCGACGCAGATCGAGAGCGGCGTCGAGGCGGTGCAGATCTTCGACAGCTGGGCGGGCAGCCTGTCGCCCGAGCAGTTCGAGCGCTGGGTGATCGCACCGAACCGGGCGATCGTCGATGGCGTCCGCGCGCGCTGTCCCGGCGTGCCGATCATCGGCTTTCCGAAGGGCGCGGGCGGTAAGCTGGCCGCTTATGCCGCGGGCACGGCGGTCGACGCGATCGGGCTCGACGAGACGGTCGATCCGGCGTGGGCGGACTCGGTGCTGCCGGCGGGGTTGCCGGTGCAGGGCAACCTCGATCCGCTTGCGTTGTTGACCGGCGGCGCGGCGCTGGAGGCGGGGATCGACCGCGTGCTGGCGGCGTTCCCGGAGCGGCCGCATGTCTTCAATCTCGGCCACGGTATCGGGCAACATACGCCGATCGCGCATGTCGAGCGGCTGGTGCAACGGGTGAGGGGCGAATGATGGCGGGGTTTCTTGGCGCGACCTATGACTGGGTGAAGGCCGCGCATGTGATCTTCGTGATCTTCTGGATGGCGGGGCTGTTCATGTTGCCGCGCTATCTGGTCTATCATCAGGAGGGGTTGGCCGACCCCGCGGATGCCGCCCGCTGGGTCGAGCGCGAGAACAAGCTGCGCGCGATCATCCTGACGCCGGCGATGATCGTCGTCTGGGTGCTGGGGCTCGCGCTGGCGCTGAATGCCGGGATCGCCGACGGCGTGCCGGGGCTGGGGTGGCTCCACGCCAAGCTGGCGATCGTGTTGCTGCTGTCGGGCTATCATGGCTGGGCGGTCGGCTATGCGAAGAAGCTGGCGCGCGGGCAGGCGGGGGTGTCGAACAAGGCGCTGCGGATGATGAACGAAATCCCGGCGCTGGCGACCGCGCTGATCGTGATCCTGGTGATCGTGAAGCCGTTCTGACGCCACGTCCGTCAGCTTCTTCTTCAGCCGGTTGCCAAGAAGAAGCGGGGCCCCGGATCAGGTCCGGGGCGACGATGGGGAGAGTCGCGCTGCGTCAGAACGCACGGCGCTTGACTATCCCCCGTACGGCTCATACCTCGCGCCCGTGACGTCGCCGGTCCTCGGTGCGCGCCGCATCCTCTACAGCTTCGTTTCTCGAGCGTTCTCCATCGCCGGCCGAGCTTTCCCCGACCCCCGATCACATCGGACAGATACATGCATCTCAAGGATTTGAAGAAGAAGGCCCCCGCCGAGCTGGTGCAGCTTGCCGAGGAGCTGGGCGTCGAGGGCGCCTCCACGCTGCGCAAGCAGGACCTGATGTTCGCGATCCTGAAGGTGCAGGCCGAAAACGGCGAGCAGATCATGGGTGAGGGCACGATCGAGGTGCTGCCCGACGGGTTCGGCTTCCTGCGCTCGGCACAGGCCAATTATCTCGCCGGCCCGGACGACATCTATGTCAGCCCGAATCAGGTCCGCAAGCACGGGCTGCGCACCGGCGATACGGTCGAGGGCGAGATCCGCGGGCCGAAGGACGGCGAGCGCTATTTCGCGCTGGTGAAGATCACGCAGGTCAATTTCGAGGAGCCCGAGCGCGTCCGTCAGCGCGTGAACTTCGACAACCTCACGCCGCTCTATCCGGACGAGCGGCTGAAGATGGAAATCGAGGATCCGACGATCAAGGACAAGTCGGGCCGCGTGCTCGACGTCGTCGCGCCGATCGGCAAGGGCCAGCGCTGCCTGATCGTCGCGCCGCCGCGCGTCGGCAAGACGATCATGATGCAGAATATCGCGCGCGCGATCTCGCATAATCACCCGGAAGTCTTCCTGCTGGTGCTGCTGATCGACGAGCGGCCCGAGGAAGTCACCGACATGCAGCGCACGGTAAACGGCGAGGTGGTCAGCTCGACCTTCGACGAACCCGCCACGCGCCACGTCCAGGTCGCCGAAATGGTGATCGAGAAGGCCAAGCGGCTGGTCGAGCACAAGAAGGACGTCGTGATCCTGCTCGACAACATCACGCGTCTGGGCCGCGCCTACAACACCGTCGTGCCGTCGTCGGGCAAGGTGCTGACCGGCGGTGTCGACGCCAATGCGCTGCAGCGGCCGAAGCGCTTCTTCGGCGCGGCGCGCAACATCGAGGAAGGCGGGTCGCTGACGATCATCTCGACCTCGCTGATCGACACCGGCAGCCGCATGGACGAAGTGATCTTCGAGGAATTCAAGGGCACCGGCAACGCCGAGATCGTCCTCGACCGCAAGGTGGCCGACAAGCGCATCTTCCCGGCGATCGACGTCGGCAAGAGCGGCACGCGCAAGGAAGAGCTGCTGGTCGAGAAGGGCCAGCTGTCGAAGATGTGGGTGCTGCGCCGGATCCTCATGCAGATGGGCACCGTCGATGCGATGGAGTTCCTGCTGGGCAAGATGAAGGATTCCAAGACCAACGACGACTTCTTCGACTCGATGAATCAGTAACCGAGCGTGGCCTGCCGCGTGTCGCGGTAGGACTCACGCCGGTTCGGCCGGCGGGTGCGGCTACGCACCCGACCGACGACGCGGGCTCTGCCCGCAGCGGCGTCGAAAGTGCTCGACCTCACTTCAGCCGTCACCCCGGACTTGATCCGGGGTCCCGCTTCTACTCCGCACGTCCGAAAGAAGCGGGGTCCCGGATCAAGTCCGGGACGACGAGGATGGATGAGGCAGCGCGCCCGCCAAACCCATGGCATTCCCCGCCCGGAACGTTATGCCCGGCAGCATCATTGATGCGGTCAGACGGGGAGTGACCTAATTTGAGCCTTATCGCCACGCTTGCCGCCGCGGCCTCCGCCGGAGCGGCGATCCAGGGACCCGGCTCGCTGGGGGACATCTGGCAGCATATCGTCGCCGATTTCTCGAACCTGTCCGATCCCGCCGCGCTGGCGGCGTTTGGGTCGGTGCTGATGATCGACCTCGTGCTGGCGGGCGACAATGCGATCGTGGTCGGGGCGCTCGCCGCCGGATTGCCGTCGGAACAGCGCAAGAAGGTGATCCTGATCGGAATCGGCGCGGCGCTGGTGCTGCGGATCTTCTTCGCGCTGATCGTCACCTGGCTGATGGGGATCGTCGGGCTGATCTTCGCGGGCGGGTTGCTGCTGCTGTGGGTCAGCTGGAAGTTCTGGCGCGAGATCCGCAGCGGCGGGCATTCGGAGATCGACGCCGCCGACGAGGCGGCCACCGTCAAACCGGTGAAGAGCTTCGCCGCAGCGGCGTGGGCGGTGGCGGTCGCCGACGTGTCGATGAGCCTCGACAACGTGCTGGCGGTGGCCGGCGCGGCGCGCGAGCATCCCGGCATCCTCGTCATCGGGCTGCTGCTGTCGGTGGCGCTGATGGGGCTGGCCGCCAATTTCATCGCGCGGATCATCGATCGCTATCGCTGGATCGCCTATGTCGGGCTGGCGGTGATCCTGTTCGTCGCGGTGCGGATGATCTACGAAGGGTGGATCGGCAGCGAGACGACGCCGGGGCTGGCGACGCTGTTCGCCTGAGTTCAGCGCGGGTTCAATGGCCGGCGGGCAGGTCCCGCCGCCATATCGCTGAGTGGAGACGTCATGTCGCAATATCTTCTGCCGCTCGCCGCGCTGGTCGCGGTGGCCATTCCGGCGACGGCGCAGACCGGCACCGATCTGGCGGCGGTGCAACGCTCGATCGCCGGGCTCGATTCGATGACCGCCGCGTTCAGCCAGACCGATCGCAACGGGCAGGTGCTGACCGGCACGCTGACGCTCAAGCGGCCCGGCAAGATCCGCTTCCAATATCAGAAGGGCGTGCCGTTGCTGATCGTCGGCGACGGCAAGGCGCTGACCTTCATCGACTATTCGGTGAAGCAGGTGCAGCGCTGGCCGATCGGCAACTCGCCGCTGGGCGTGCTGCTCGACCCGACGCGCGATATTTCGCGCTATGCCAAGGTCGTGCCGTCGACCAATTCGGGCGTGCTGTCGGTCGAAGCCTATGACCCCAAACATCCCGAATATGGCCGGATCACCCTGGTGTTCGCGCGCAGCGCCGCCGCGCCGGGCGGGTTGATGCTGCAGGGCTGGGCGGCGCTCGACAGCCAGGGCAACCGCACGACGATTCGACTGACCGAGCAGAAGTTCAACGTACCGGTCGCCGATTCGACGTTCCGCTGGACCGATCCACGTCGACAGGGCCGATCGAGCTAAATCACGGCATTTTTGTCCAATTCGTTCATGTTCGCGAAAGGCTGGAGCCTTTAGAGACAGAAGCACGGTCGGTGGGCCACCGGGATTTTCCCCCTGTTGCCCGGTCTCCTGCCTTCCGCTTGCGTGACGAACGCTGAGTCGGCCCTCGCTCCATGCCCCCGGAGCGGGGGCCTTTCTTGTTCGGCGCGGCGATGCGGCCCGCCTTGTCGACGTTCGGGCGCAAGGCTACCTAGCCGGCGTGAAAATCGTCTCCTGGAACATCAACTCGGTCCGGTTCCGCATCGAGATCGTCGAGCAATTCCTTCGCGAGGCGCAGCCCGACGTGCTGTGTCTTCAGGAAACCAAGGTGGTCGATACCGACTTCCCGACCGATGCCTTCCGCGCGCTCGGCTACGATCACATCCTGTTGCACGGGCAGCGGATGCACCACGGCGTCGCGATCATCGCGCGCGTGCCGGTCACCGCGGACGACCGGCTCGACTGGCAGGCCAATCGCGAGGCGCGGCATCTGGGCGTGCGACTGCCCAACGGCGTGCGGCTGGAGAATGTCTATGTTCCGGCCGGCGGTGACGTTCCCGATCGCGACGTGAACGCCAAGTTCGGGCAGAAGCTGGACTTCGTCGAGCGGATGACGCGCTGGTCGGAAACGCTGACCGAGCCGACGATCCTGACCGGCGACTTCAACATCGCGCCGCTGCCCAGCGATGTGTGGAGCCACAAGGCGCTGCTAAAGGTGGTCAGCCATACGCCGATCGAGGTGGAGGCGCTGGACCGGCTGAAGGCGTCGAACGACTGGGTCGATCTCGGGCGGCATTTCCACCCGGCACCGGCGCGGCTGCACACCTGGTGGAGCTATCGCTCGCCCGACTGGACCAAGAACGACCGCGGACGCCGCCTCGACCATATGTGGGCAACCGGCGATGTCGCGAAGACCGCGACGGCGCATACCGTTTTCGAGTCGTGCCGTAGCTGGCTCAAGCCGTCCGACCATGTGCCGATCATGACCGAGTTCGCGTGGTGACGTCCGGGCGCGATGCGGCGCGCGCGATCGACGCGATGCGGCGGGGCTGGCCGATCACGGTGACCGCCGATGGCGAGCCGCCGCTGACGGTGCTGGCGATCGAGACCGCCGATGCCGAGCGGCTGGCGCGCTTCGCCCTTGATGGCCGCTTCGACGTGCTGCTGTCGAACGGACGCGCCGCGACGCTGAAGCTGACGAACCAGTTCGACGCGGCGGTGCCGGATCGGCCGGTCGTGATCGAACACGCACCGTGGTTCGACATGGCGCTGGCGAGTGCGCTGGCCGATCCGCAGCTCGATCTGGCGACCCCGCTCAAGGGGCCGTTCCGCACGATCCCGGCCGCCGCGCCGACCGCAGCGGGTGCGGCGTTGCAACTGGCGCGGATCGCCGGATTGCTGCCGGCGTTCGTGATCGCAGGCGGGGAGGCGGCGCAGACCGTCGACGCGTGCGCGATCGCCGCGCATGAAGATGCGCAGGCGTTGCAGATCGCGGTGCGCGCGCGCCTCCCGGTCGCGGGCGCCGAGCAGGCGGAGATCGTCGCCTTCCGCTCGCCCGAAAGCGCCGACGAGCATATCGCGCTGGTGATCGGCACCGCGACGGGCGCGCCGCCGCTGGTACGGCTGCACAGCGAATGTCTGACCGGGGACGTGCTCGGCAGCCTGAAATGCGATTGCGGGCCGCAGCTTCATGCCGCGATCCACGCGATCGCGGCGGCGGGGTGGGGCGTGCTGCTGTATCTGCGGCAGGAGGGGCGTGGGATCGGGCTGGTCAACAAATTGCGCGCCTATGCGCTGCAGGATCAGGGGTTCGACACGGTCGACGCCAATGTCCGGCTCGGCTTCGCGATCGACGCGCGTGATTTCGGAGTCGCCGCGCGGATGTTGCAGCTATTGGGGCAGGACCGCGTGCGGTTGCTGACCAACAATCCGGCCAAGGTCGCGGGGCTGGAGGCGGCGGGGGTGCAGGTGGTCGAGCGCGTGCCGCACGCCTTGCCGGCGAACCCGCACAACGAACATTATCTCGCCACCAAGCGCGACCGGACCGGGCATCAGCTCTGACGTACCGTCTTACGGCTCGTCATTGCGAGCGAAGCGAAGCAATCCAGGATGTCCTGGTCCGGCTCTGGATTGCTTCCCCCGGCTCAAGGCCGGGGTCGCAATGACAGGCAAAGGTAAGCGTTATAGGTCTAGGAGCGCCGCGACCTCGTCGAAGTCCCTTGCGATCGCATTCACGCCGATCGCGCGGAGCCGGTCGCCATGGTCGGGCGCGCAATGGCCGCCGGCGACCAGTCCGATCACGAACGCGCCGCTCGCCACCGCGCCGGTCGCGCCGACCGGCGAGTCCTCGATGATCGCGCAACGCTCGATCGCGACGCCCAGCTTGTCGGCCGCATACAGATAGAGATCAGGGGCAGGTTTGCCGTTGGCGACATGCTCGGCACCCGAATAGAGATGCTCGCCGAACGCATCGCGCAGGCCGAGGTGCTCGAGATGGGTGGCGATCCAGCGCACGCGGCTCGACGACACCACCGCGCGCGGCAGCGCGGCAGGCAGCGCGCGGACGAAGGCGGTCGCGCCCGCCACTTCGGCGATCCCTTCGAGCAGGCAGCGCTCGTCCTCGGCGCGGCGGGCTTGCTGGAAGTCGGGCGGGATCGGCGCGCCGATATGCGCCTCGATCGCGGCGAGGAAGTCCCGGCCGGACAGGCCCATGAATTGCGCCATCGATTGTTCGGGCGTGGTCGGGTAGCCGACGCCGGTCAGGTAATCGGCGAGATGGCGATTGCCGCTTTCCTCGCTTTCGATCAGCACGCCGTCGAAGTCGAAGAGCAGGGCGTCGAAGCGGCTCATGCGCGGGCTCCGAACAGCGCCGAGCCGACGCGGACGTGGGTGGCGCCGAGCGACACCGCCTGTTCGACATCGTCCGACATGCCCATGCTGAGCCCGGTGAGCCCCGCATCACGCGCGATCTTGGCAAGCAGCGCGAAATAGGGCGCGGGTTCGACGGCGGCAGGAGGCACGCACATCAGCCCGGCCACCGGCAGCCCGGCGGTTCGTGCCTCGGTCAGCAGGGCTGGCAATTCCGCGACCGCACAGCCGCCCTTCTGCGGCTCGTCGCCGATATTGACCTGCACGAAGCATTGCGGCTGCCGCCCGGTCGCGTCGATCGCGCGCGCCACCGCCGCGACCAGCGACGGGCGGTCGATGCTGTGAATCGCATCGGCGAGCGCGACGGCCTCGGCCGCCTTGTTCGATTGCAATTGTCCGACCAGATGCAGCCGCGCATCGGGAAATTCCTCGCGTAGCGCCGGCCATTTCGCGGCGGCTTCCTGGACGCGGTTCTCGCCAAAGTCACGCTGCCCGGCGTCGAGCAACGGGCGGATCGTCTCGACCGGGTGGGTCTTCGATACTGCCACCAACGTGATGTCGGCAGGATCGCGCCGCGCGATCCGGGCGGCGGCGGCGATGCGGGCGTGGAGCGCGGCGAGACGATCGTCGGGGGTCATCGATCGCGCTATAGGGAGCGCCATGCCCGCCCGCCACCCCGTCCGCTGGCTGATGACCGACGAACGCCAGGGCGAGCGGCTGTGGCGGGCGCTGGATCGGCTGCCGCGCGGGGCGGGGGTGATCTTTCGCCATTATCGCACACCGCCCGCGGAGCGACGGGTGCTGTTCGCGCGGGTGCGGCATATCGCGCGGCGGCGTGGGCTGGTGCTGGTGCTGGCTGGTGACGCGTCGTTGCGCGGCGCCGCGGGGGTTCATGCGCGGCGCGGGCGTGGTCTCGTGACGTGGCCGGCGCATGACCGGCGGGAGGCGCTGGCGGCGGTTCGCGCGGGGGCCGATGTGGTGCTGGTATCGCCGGTGTTCGCGACGCGGTCGCATCCAGGGGCGCGGGCGCTGGGGTTATGGCGGGCGGCGGCGGTCGCGCGGGGGTTGCCGGTCACGGTGATCGCGCTGGGGGGAATGGACGAGCGGCGCTGGCCGCGGGTGGCGGCTCTGGGGTTCGACGGATATGCCGCGATCGACGCATGGTCGCGTTCTTCCGGGCCGTCTTCGCGGACGTGATCGGGGGCGCGCTGCGCATCGATGGCGGGAAGAAGAAGCAGGGTCCCGGATCAAGTCCGGGACGGCGAAGGAAGCGCGACGGCGCAGGACGTCAGAAGCGGAACGCGGTGCCCACGTAGATCGCCTGGCTGTCGCGGCGATCGTCGTCGGCGCGGGTCAGGCGCTCGCGATCGGTCTTCAGCCGCATCCCGGCGGTCAGATCGAGGTTGCGCGTGATCGAATAGCTGCCGCCGACATCGATCGAATAGCTGTTCGGCTCGGTGAGCGCGCGCGCCGTACCCGGCAGCGGACGATCGGCACTGGCACCGACCCGGCCGCTCCACTTTGACCCCGAATAGCTGACCGCGACATCCGCGGCTTCGCGGCTGCCGGGCAGGCCAGCCAGATCGACCTTGGCGACGTCGCCCGAGATCGCGAACCGCTTCCACCCGACCGACACGCCGAGGTTGTAGGCGATCGGCGCGAGTCCGACGGTCGCTGGAGTCGATGCCGCGGCATAGCGGGCATTGTCACGGGCGGCGAGGCTCGAGCGTGCGCGCACTGCGACGGTAACCGCACGGTTGCCGATCCGCGACTCGGACGGCGTGAAGCGGAAGCCACTGGCGTCGAGCCCGCCGCGTGCGAAGAGCGC
Organism: Sphingomonas phyllosphaerae; assembly: GCF_036946485.1. Classification (GTDB taxonomy): domain Bacteria; phylum Pseudomonadota; class Alphaproteobacteria; order Sphingomonadales; family Sphingomonadaceae; genus Sphingomonas; species Sphingomonas phyllosphaerae_E. The sequence goes on along the minus strand of NZ_JAQIJA010000005.1, from coordinate 794,093 downwards.
CGCCAGCTTCGGATCGGCGGCCGAAGGGGTGAACGAACCGGCGATCCGTGGTGCCGCGACCAGCTTGCGCGCCGGCCGTTGCGCCGAATCCGCCGCGCCGAGCGCAGGCACGGCTGCAACGGCGGCGGCCAGCAGGCCCCCCCCGATCAAAGCAGCGATGCGGCGCGTTGCGGCCACGATCTGATCCATCCCCTTTGTGCCGGACGAATCTGTCCGACCAATGGAGCGGGCCTAGCAGGAATCCGTTCCGTGTCTATTACCGCCCCGACTCTTTATCGGCGACCTGTTGCATCATGTCCACATTGTGGCGCGCTTGCCGGGGGCACAGGGTGCGGGTAGAGCGGGCAAGATTACCCGAATTGCCTGTAAGGACGATGCCGATGTTCCGCCCCTTGCGCCTCGCGGCTGGCCTGTCGGCCGCTGTTGCCTTGTCGTTGAGCCTGTCGGCCTGCGGCGGGCGCGGCGGCAAGCCGGCCGGCGATCTCGCCGCGTCGAAGGTGACGACGATCGGCGTCAACAGCTATCTGTGGCGTGCGACGCTCGACACGCTCAGCTTCATGCCGCTGCTTCAGACCGATTCTAATGGCGGCGTGATCGTCACCGACTGGTACGTCAACCCGCAGACCCCGACCGAGCGGATGAAGGTGACCGTCTCGATCCTCGACCAGGACCTCCGCGCCGACGCGGTGCGTGTTGCCGCGCTGCGCGAGGTGAATCGCGGCGGGCAGTGGGTGGCGTCGCCGGTCGAGGCGGCGACGACGCAGAAGCTGGAAGACATCATCCTGACGCGCGCGCGCGACCTGCGCCGCGGTGCGGTGACCGGCTGAGGCGGCGACGACCCAAATGACCACCCGCTTCAATGCCCTGAAGGCCGATGCGCACTGGCAGCGCGTCTGGGACGAGCGCACCACCTTCGCCGCGCGCGACGACAGCCCCAAGCCGAAGAGCTACGTGCTGGAGATGTTCCCCTATCCGTCGGGGAAGATCCACATGGGGCATGTCCGCAACTATACGATGGGCGACGTGCTCGCGCGCTATCGGCGGATGACCGGGCATGAGGTGCTCCACCCGATGGGGTGGGACGCGTTCGGGATGCCCGCCGAGAATGCGGCGATGGAGAAGGGCGTGCATCCGGGCAACTGGACCCGCGCCAACATCGCGTCGATGAAGGCGCAGCTGAAGCGGCTGGGTTTCGCGCTTGACTGGACGCGCGAGCTGGCGACGTGCGAGCCCGACTATTACGGCCACGAACAGGCGCTGTTCCTCGATTTCTACAAGGCCGGGCTGGTCTATCGCAAGGAGTCGGCGGTCAATTGGGACCCGGTCGACATGACCGTGCTCGCCAACGAGCAGGTGATCGACGGGCGCGGCTGGCGCTCGGGCGCGCTGGTCGAGAAGCGCAAGCTGAGCCAGTGGTTCCTCAAGATCACGCAGTTCGCCGACGAGCTGATCGAGGGGCTGGGGTCGCTCGACCAATGGCCCGACAAGGTCCGGCTGATGCAGGAAAACTGGATCGGCAAGAGCCAGGGACTGCAGTTCCGCTTCGCGCTGTCGGACGGCGGGTCGGTCGAGGTGTTCACGACGCGGCCGGACACGATGTTCGGCGCCAGCTTCGTCGCGGTGGCGGCGGATCACCCGATCGCGCAGGCGCTCGCCGCGCGTGACCCGGACGCCGCGGCGTTCATCGAGCGCTGCAAGCAGGGCGGCACCACCGCCGCCGAGCTGGAGACGCAGGAGAAGCTCGGCTACGACACCGGGCTGACCGCCGCGCATCCGTTCGGGGCGGGCGAATTGCCGGTCTATATCGCGAACTTCGTGCTGATGGACTATGGCACCGGCGCGGTGTTCGGCGTGCCGGCGCACGACCAGCGCGACTTCGACTTCGCGACCAAGTACAAGCTGCCGATCCGCCGTGTCGTGGCCGATGGCGACAAGACTGACCCGGCGTTCGACGAGGATGCCGCCTATAGCGGCCCGGGACGGCTGGTGAATTCGCAGTTCCTCGACGGCCTCGACATCGACGCCGCCAAGCGCGAGGTGATCGCGCGCGCCGAGGCGGGTGGCTGGGGGCAGGGCTCGACCGTCTATCGCCTGCGTGACTGGGGGGTCAGCCGCCAGCGGTACTGGGGCACGCCGATCCCGGTGATCCATTGCGCGACGTGCGGCGAAGTGCCGGTGCCGCGCGCGCAATTGCCGGTGAAGCTGCCGGAGGACGTGACCTTCGACGTGCCGGGCAACCCGCTCGATCGCCACCCGACGTGGAAGCACGTCGTCTGTCCGACGTGCGGGGCCGATGCGCTGCGCGATACCGATACGCTCGACACCTTCGCGGATTCGTCGTGGTATTTCATTCGCTTCGCCAGCCAGCCCGAAGACCGGCCGTTCGACCGGGCGGTGGCGGAGAGCTGGCTGCCGGTCGGGCAGTATATCGGCGGGGTCGAACATGCGATCCTCCACCTGCTCTATGCGCGCTTCTGGACGCGCGCGCTGCGGCATGTCGGGCTGATCGATCTCGCCGAGCCGTTCACCGGCCTGTTCACGCAGGGGATGGTGACGCACGAGACGTACAAGCTCGACATCCCGGATCACGACGGCCCACCGGGTGCGCTCTGGGTGTCGCCCGCCGACCTCAGCGTCGGCGAGGGCGGGGCATTGTTCTTCCAGACCGAGGAAGGCGGGGCGATCCCGATCATCCGCGGTCGCGTCGAGAAGATGTCCAAGTCCAAGAAGAACACGATCGATCCCGAACCGATCGTCGATCAATATGGCGCGGACGCGGTGCGCTGGTTCATGCTTTCCGACTCCCCGCCCGAGCGCGATCTCGAGTGGAGCGAGAACGGCATCGAGGGTGCGTGGCGCCTCGTCCAGCGGCTGTGGCGGTTGTTCGAGAGCGAGAAGGCCGGCGAAGGCAGCGATGTCGCGCTCGACCGCAAGCTGCACCGCACGATCGCCGATGTCGCCGCCGCGATCGAGGCGCTGTCGTTCAACAAGGCCGTCGCCAAGCTGTACGAACTGGTCGCCGCGATCGAGAAGGCCGCGCCGTCGGCCTCGCGCGACGCCGCGATCGCGACGCTGATGCGGCTGGTCGCGCCGATGGCGCCGCATATCGCCGAAGAGGCGTGGGCGGCGCATGGTGACGGCGGCCTGATCGCCGACGCTGCCTGGCCGGCGGTCGATGCGGCGCTGCTCGTCGAAGATGAAGTGACGATCGCGGTGCAGATCAACGGCAAGCTGCGCGACACGCTGACGCTCCCCAAGGGGCTGGCGAAGGAGGACGCCGAGGCGGCGGCGCTGGCGTCCGAGAAGGTCATCCGGGCGCTGGAAGGCAAGACGCCGCGCAAGGTGATCGTGGTGCCCGATCGACTCGTGAATCTCGTCGCGTGACCGGGCGCGCGGCTCTGATCTTGGCGCTGCTGGCGGCGGGTGCCGCTCGGCGGATGCGGGCTGACCCCGCTTTATACCGGCGGCGGGTCGGGACCGATCGCGGCGACGCTGGGCGAGGTCGAGGTCGCGCCGATCGATGGCAAGGCCGGCTGGCTGGTCGGCGGCGCATTGAACGAGCGGCTGAAGGCGATCGGCGGCGGAGCCGCACGCTACCGGCTCAACGTGCGGCTGGACGACAAGATCGTCGGTCTTGGCGCGCGCAGTGACGATTCGGTGGCGCGCGAGCGGCGGACGCTGCGCGCGCGTTATCAGTTGATCGATGCCGCCACTGGCTCGGTGGTTCTCGACGCGACGGCGGGGTCCGATGCGGGCATCGACGTCGTCGGCTCCGAATATGCGACGATCGCGGCGGAGAGCACCGCGCTGGAGCGGCTGTCGGAGACGATCGCCGACCAGATCGTCGCGCGACTGGCGCTCTATGCGCGGCGGACCCAGCCGCCGAAGTCATGAAGGCGACCGAGGCGCGGCTGACGGCGGCGCTCGACCGACCACCTGCCGATATTCGCGTTTATCTGCTCCACGGCCCCGACGAGGCGGTTGCGCAAGCGTTCGTCGCGCGATTGGCGAGGGGCATGGGAGAGGGCGCCGAGCGCGTCGATCTGGATGGCGCGACGCTGCGTGGCGATCCGGCGCGTCTGGCCGACGAGGCGGCGGCGCTGTCGCTGTTCGGGGGGGCGCGATATGTGCGGGTCACCGGCGCGGGCGAGGAGGTGCTGGAGGCAGTGACCGCGCTGCTGGTGGCCGAGCGTGCCGGCAATCCGGCGATCGTGCTCGCGCCCTCGGTGAAGGCAACCGGCAAGCTGGTGAAGGCAGCGATCGATTCGGATCGGGCGCTGGCGTTTGCCTGCTACCCGCCCGGCGCGCGCGATGCGGCGGCGATCGTCGCGGATCTCGCGCGTGGTGCGGGCCTGCGGCTGTCGGGCAGCGCCGTTCAGCGCATCATCCGTGGCAGCGATGGCGATCGTGCGGTGATGATGCGCGAGGTGGAGAAGCTGGCGCTCTATCTGGACGCGGCGCCCGATCGCCCGGTTGATGCGGACGACGCCGCGCTGGAGGCGATCGGGGCGGAGATCGCCGAGGGCGAGATCGGCGAAGTGGTGCTTGCGATCACCGCGGGACAGGTCGACGTGCTCGTCGACGGGTTGCGCCGGATGAGCGGACCCGATGCCTCGCCGATCCCGATCCTGCGCGCCCTGGGCCGCCGGCTGGTGATGCTGGCGGAGATGCGATCGGCGGTGGATGCAGGCGAGGGGGCGGATCAGGTGCTGAAGCGCCACCGTGTGTTCTGGCGTGAGGAGGCCGCGACCAACGCGGCGCTTCGTCGCTGGACCCTGCCCATGCTGGCCGCCGCGCAACAGGCCGCGCGGCGTGCGGAGCGCGACGTGATCGCGGCCGGCCCGGCCGGGCGGGTGATCGCCGACACGTTCCTGCTGCGGCTGGCGCGATCGGCGCGCTAGATCCGCTCGCCGCTGAGCCGCTGGCACACCATGTCGAGCTGCTCGAGCGAGCTGTAGTCGAGCGTTATCGAGCCACGGCCATCATCGTTGAACGCGATCGTGACCCGCAAGCCGAGCAGATCGGCGAGTTGGCGCTCCAGCGCCTCGATGTCCGCGCTTCCGCCACCGGTCGAGGCGACGTTGGCCCCCGCGCGGCGCGGTGCCGCGCGAGGTAGGGGCGCCGTGCTTGTCCTGACTGGCGAGCTTCTCGGTCTGACGAACCGATAGACCCTGGGTGAGCACCTGATCGGCTAAGGCAATGGGATCGGCGGCGCCGACCAACGCGCGGGCGTGTCCCATCGCCAGCTTGCCTTCGACGACCTGCGCCTGCACTTCCGCTGGCAGATCGAGCAATCGCAACAGATTGGCGACATGGCTGCGCGACTTGTGGACGGCGCGCGCCAGTTCATCCTGCGTGTGTCCGAATTCGTCGAGCAGCCGCTGATAGGCGCGCGCTTCTTCGATCGCGTTGAGATCCTGGCGCTGGATGTTTTCGAGCAGCGCGATCTGTAGCGTCTCGCTGTCAGAATAGTCGCGGACGACGACCGGAACCTCGTGCAGTCGCGCCCGCTGTGCGGCCCGCCAGCGACGTTCGCCGGCGACGATCTGGAAGTCATGACCATGCGGCCGGACGATGATCGGCTGGATGACGCCGCGCTGCGCGATCGAAGCGGCGAGTTCGTCGAGCGCGGCTTCGTCGAAATGCCGACGCGGCTGTTCCGGGTGCGGGGCGATCGCCGATACCGGGATCATCCGCACCGCGCCGCGGGCCGGACCCTTCTCGCCGGTGTCACGCTCGTCCTGAGCGACGTCACCGAGCAGCGCATTGAGGCCGCGGCCCAGACCACCCTTGGCACGACGGGAAACGAAGTCGTTCACGCTGCTTCATTCTCCATTTGCGGCAGGCGGCGGATCAACTCCCGCGCCAAGGCGATATAGGCCTCCGAGCCACTACATTTGTGATCGTAGATCAATGCGGGCAATCCGTGGCTCGGCGCTTCCGAAAGACGGACGTTGCGCGGTATGACGGTGTCGAACACGACATTGCCCAGCACCGCACGCACATCGTTCGACACCTGTTCGGTGAGGCGGTTGCGACGATCGAACATCGTCAGCGCGACCCCGAGGATGGCGAGGGAAGGATTGAAGCGCGATCGAATGCGCTCGACGGTATTGAGAAGCTGGCTGAGCCCCTCCAGCGCGAAGAACTCGCACTGCAAGGGCACGAACAGCGCATCGGCGGCGACCATTGCGTTGATCGTCAACAGGCCGAGCGAGGGGGGGCAATCGATCAGGACGATGTCCCATGAACGGGTCGCCACCTCGAAAGCGCGACGGAGCCGATGGGTGCGTTGCTCGAATTCGACAAGCTCGATTTCCGCACCGGAGAGATCGACCGTCGCGGGAAGCACGTCGAGCAGCGGGATTTCGGTGGCCACCACCGCATCGGCGACGCCGTCACTGTCGATCAGAACGTCGTAGCTGGAACGCTGACGCTGCGCCTGGCTGATCCCGAGCCCGGTAGAGGCGTTACCTTGCGGGTCCAGATCGACCAGCAGGACGCGGTGGCCGGAAGCTGCCAGCGCGGTCGCGAGGTTGATGGCGCTGGTCGTCTTGCCGACGCCACCCTTTTGATTGGCCACCGCGATGCAGAACATCAGGTTCTCACTCCATCGGCGATCACGATCACCGATCCGGCGTCCGTGATGCTTTGTTCCACGTGAAACATATTGCGCCACTTTGCCGGTAGCGTCGCTATCTCACTACCACCATTCTGACCACGCGGAAGGATCATTCGTGTCCGGTCGTGACGCAAATGGGTCGTCATGGCGACAAGGTTTGGAATGCTCGCCACGGCTCGCGCGCTAATAACGTCCGCCGCGCCGGTGACTGCCCCCGCCTTCGCCTTGCTCACCACGACATTCGGGACACCAATCATCTGGGCTACCGAATGGAGGAAGTCCGTTCTCCGCCCGCGTGGTTCGACCAGCGTGACGGAGAGGGCAGTGGCGATGGCGATCACCATGCCGGGAAAGCCGGGGCCGGAGCCGATGTCGAACCATGTGGCAGCGTCGCTTGGAGAATGATCGATCAACTGCGCTGAGTCGACGATGTGCCTGCTCCAGATCACCTCCTTGGATGCCGGGGAGATCAGGTTCTGGCGGTCGTTTTCCTCAAGCACCAAGGCGCGAAAGGCATCGAGCTTTTCTGTCACCGGCGTGCCGAACCGCGCGCGGCACCAGCCAATTGCGTCTTCCTCGGTCATGCCCGTCGCCTTGAATGGAGCCATAATGCGGCAAGCGCTGCCGGTGTAACGCCGCGCACCCGTGATGCTTCATCCAGCGTCCTGGGTGACGCACGCTCGAGGCGCTCGATCATCTCGGTCGATAGGCCGGGGATAGCGGTCAGCGTGGCGTGATCGGATTGGATCGCGACACCGCCGTCACGGCGCATCCGCGCGATTTCGTCGCTTTGACGCTGGATATAGGGGGCATAGCGGCGATCCTCTTCCAGCTCGCGGACAAGCTCGGGATCCACGTGCTCGACGTCGCCTTGCGCAGCGGCGTGACGCATTGCCATACGACGGATGAGATGGTCGCTTCGCTCGGCGGTCAGGAGACCGAGTGACCCGGCCCATTCGGACAGCCTTGCCTCGGCATTGTCCGCCCGAAGCGCCAGACGATATTCGGCGCGCGCGGTGAGCATACGATAGGGTTCGCTGACCCCCTGAAGGACCAGATCATCGATCATGACACCGATATAGCCGCGTGCACGATCGATGATGACCGGGGGCAGGTCGCACGCGGCAGCGGCAGCGTTTGCACCGGCGATCACGCCTTGCGCGGCGGCTTCTTCATAGCCGGTCGTGCCATTCAACTGCCCGGCGCAGAATAAGCCGGGAAGGGTGGCCATCTCCAGCCGGTGGTCGAGCGCGCGGGGATCGATATAGTCATATTCCACCGCATAGCCATATTGCGCGATCCGGGCGCGCTCCAACCCAGCCACCGATGCGACCATCTGATCCTGAACCTCGACGGATAACGAGGTGGAGATGCCGTTGGGATAGACGAGGTGGTCATCGAGCCCCTCCGGTTCGAGGAAGATCTGATGCCCGTCGCGATCGCCGAAGCGATGCACCTTGTCTTCGATCGACGGGCAGTATCGCGGCCCGCCGCTCTCGATCGCACCCGTGAAGAGCGGCGACGTTTCCAATCCGACGCGGATGATGTCGTGCGTCGCCGAGGAGGTCCGCGTGATCGCGCAGGCGAGTTGGGGGAGGCGTGCCCCCCTGGACATCGGCGACATGCGCCATGGCTCTTGATCGGACGGCTGCGGCTCAAGTCGCGCCCAGTCGATCGTTCGGCCATCGATTCGCGGTGGCGTACCGGTCTTCAACCGGCCCATCGGCAATCGCAGCTCGCGTAGCTGCGTCCCAAGCTGGTTGGCGGGCCGCTCATCGATGCGGCCGCCGGGAGCGCGGTCGAGTCCGCGAAAGATCCGGCCGCCCAGGAAGGTACCAGTGGCGAGCACGACAGCGCGGGCGGCGATGGTAGTGCCGTCGGGGAGGCCAATCCCGGCGACCTGCCCATTCACTATGCGAAGCGACGTCGCTTCGCCCTCGAGACAATCGAGGTTCTCATAGGCGGCAAGTTGGCGCTGGATGGACGCGTGATAGCGCCGACGGTCGGCCTGAAGCCGCGGCCCCTGCACCGCGAGCCCTTTGGACCGATTGAGCATCCGATAATGGATGCCCGCGTCATCAGCGGCACGGGCCATCAGGCCGTCAAGGGCGTCGACCTCACGAACAAGATGTCCCTTGCCAAGACCGCCGATCGAGGGATTGCACGACATGGTCCCGACCTGCGCGAGCGACTGCGACAGCAGCGCCACCTTCGCGCCACGGCGCGCGGCGGCTGCGGCGGCCTCCGTACCGGCATGGCCGCCGCCCACGACGATCACATCATAACGTTTCACGTGGAACACTCATTTCCCAAGGCAGAAGCGACCGAACAGCGCATCCAGCATCATCTCGGTCGCATCGCGCCCCAGTAGCGTCCCGAGCCTGCTGTTCACAACCCGAAGACGCTCTGCATCGAGAAGAATGTCGTTGCCGTTGATCGCCTCGAGTTCGACAATCGCCTCCGCGATCAGGCGGCGATGGCGATCATGGGGCATGATTGACCCGCCATCGCCAAGCATCGCCCGAGCCCGTTTCGACACCGTCTCCCATAATGCGTCGATTGAAGCGGGGTCGTGGATCGAGACGAGATGGTGAAATGAGGCAGGGTCGTGATGCGTCTCATCGCATCGAGCGCCAACCCGCAGCGATCCCTCAGGCGCTTCGGCGGGCTCTCCGAGCCATAGGATCAAGTCGGCCGTACCAAGCAGCGCCTGAGCCCGAGCGATGCCGATCGCCTCGATCGGATCGGCCGTTTCCCCGACCAGTCCCGCGGTATCGACCAGTCGGAACGGCAGGCCGCCGCGCACGACGGCAGCCTCGAGCACATCGCGGGTCGTACCCGCGATGTCGGTGACGATCGCCGCATCTCGCCCCAACAGCGCGTTGAACAACGAGGACTTGCCCGCATTGCGCGGCCCCGCCAGCACCACCACCACGCCGTCCCTTAGCCGCTCGACGGGAGGTCGGCTGAGCATCTGCTCCATCTCGATGCGCACTGGCGCCACGAGGGCAGGGAGGTCGAAGGCCGACGCGCGGGTGATTTCGTCCTCGTCGCCGAAATCAAGCTCGGCCTCGACCCGTGCCGCCACCATGCTCAGGCGGTCGAGCCAACCGGTGACCACCCGGCTTAGCGCCCCTTCCGCCATCGCCAGAGCGGCGCGGCGCTGCAGATCGGTTTCCGCTTCCAGCAAGTCGGCGAGCCCCTCGGCCTGCGCGAGGTCGAGCCTTCCGTTGCCCAGCGCGCGACGCGTGAACTCACCGGGTTCCGCAAGCCGCAACCCGGAATGATGCGCGAGTTCGGCTTCGATCGCGGCGACCACCGCGCGGCCACCATGCAGATGAAGTTCGAGCAGATCCTCACCCGTCGCCGTCGCGGGTCCGGGAAAGAAGAGCACCAGCGCCTGATCGAGCGTCTCGCCGGCTGCATCGCGCAACCGCCGCATCGCCGCGGTCCGGGGCGGGGGCAACGTGCCCGCGATAGCGATGCCGGCTGCTCGTGCCTGTGGGCCGCTGACCCGCACGACGGCGATCGCCGCCGGCGGGCGGCCGCTCGACAAGGCGAAGATCGTGTCGGTCATGCGCCGGGCTTGGTGCCGCTCGAAAAAAGCTGTCGCCAGAAGTCCATGCCGGCATCGCCGACCGGAGCCCAACTGCGGAACATCGCGCTGACCAGCTCGGGCGATGCGGCCTGGCCGTCCATCGTCTCGCGCATCCGGGTCAGAAAATGGTCGTGGAGCGGAGTGAGATCGGGCAAGCCCATCATCCGCCGCGCTTCCTCCGGCGTGCAATCAACCTCGATCGTGACCTTCATGGCTGCATTCCTCGCTCGCGCCGCCGGGCGCGGTGGCGACCCCCGATCTATGCCCGCGATCGCCGGTCCGCCGCAACGGCCCAGCCGTGGCACTTTGCGAGCGGCCGTGGTTTATGGGCGTGATCCGATAGGGAGATGCACCAGATGACCGATACGATCTCGATCACCGCGCTGGATGGCGGCGCGATGCCGGCCTATCGCGCCGTACCAGCGGGCACGCCACGGGCGGCGATCATCGTGATTCAGGAGATTTTCGGGATCAACGCCGGGATCCGTCGCAAGTGCGATACGCTGGCAGAAGCGGGGTATCTGGCGATCTCGCCCGATCTGTTCTGGCGGATCGAACCCGGCATCTCGCTCGATCCCGACATCGCGCCGGAGATGCAGCGCGCTTTATCGCTGATGGGGCAGTTCGATCAGGACCAGAGCATCCGCGATCTCGAAGCGGCGATCCGCTTTGCGAGGAGCGAGGGCGTCACGAAGGTCGGCGCGGTCGGTTACTGCCTCGGCGGGCGACTGGCCTATATGACCGCGGCGCGGACCGACGTCGATGCGAGCGTCGGCTATTATGCGGTCGGGATCGACGGGCTGCTCGGTGAAAAGCACGCGATCGCCAAGCCGCTGCTGCTCCATATCGCGGGCGAGGACGGGTTCGTCGACAAGGACACGCAGGCGGCGATGCACGCCGGGCTCGACGATCATGCGCGGGTGACGCTCTACGATTATCCCGGCGAGGATCACGGCTTTGCGACCGAGTTCGGCAAGCGTCGTTCCGATGCAGCGGCCAGGCTCGCCGATGAGCGGACGGCGGCGTTCTTCGCCGAGCATCTGGGATAGGTCGGTCCGCCGGCTACCCCGACCCTCCACGTCGCCCCGGATCAGCTTCGGGGCGACGTAAGGGAGAGGGTGATCGGATCACGCCGGATTGCCGTCGGTATCGCGCAGCACCTCGCGGCGGCCGACATGGTCGGGGCGGCTGACGACGCCTTCCTTCTCCATCCGCTCGATCAACCGTGCGGCGGAATTGTAGCCGATCCGCAATTGTCGCTGCAGCCACGAGGTCGACGCCTTCTGGCTGCCGCAGACGATCGCGACGGCCGCGCGATATTGCTGGTCCTCGGCCGAATCCTCACCGGTCGGGGCGCCTTCCAGCGCGAAGCTCTCGGCGGGTTCCTCGGTGACCGACCCGATGTAGTCCGGCTGGCCCTGCGACCGCCAGTGATCGGTGACCGCGCGCACTTCGTCATCGCTGACGAAGGGACCGTGGACGCGAACGATGCCCTTGCCGCCGGGCATGTAGAGCATGTCGCCGCGCCCGAGGAGCTGCTCCGCGCCCTGTTCGCCGAGAATGGTGCGCGAATCGATCTTGCTGGTGACGTGGAAGCTGATGCGCGTCGGCAGGTTGGCCTTGATAACGCCGGTGATGACGTCGACCGACGGCCGCTGCGTCGCCATGATGAGGTGGATGCCCGCCGCGCGCGCCTTTTGCGCCAGCCGCTGGATCAGGAATTCGACCTCCTTGCCGGCGGTCATCATCAGGTCGGCAAGCTCGTCGACAATGACGACGATCTGCGGCAGCACGTCATAATCGAGCTGCTCCTCCTCGTAGATCGGCTGGCCGTTCTCGCCGTAGCCGGTCTGCACGCGGCGGCCGAGCGGGGTACCCTTGGCGCGTGCCGCGCGGACCTTGTCGTTGAAGCTGGCAAGGCTGCGCACGCCGACCGACGACATTTGGCGGTAGCGATCCTCCATCGTCTCGACCGCCCATTTCAGGGCGCGCACCGCCTTGGCAGGATCGGTGACGACCGGCGACAGAAGGTGCGGGATGTCGTCGTACATGCTCAGTTCGAGCATCTTGGGATCGATCATGATCATCCGGCACTGGTCCGGGGTCAGCCGGTAGAGCAGCGACAGGATCATCCCGTTCAGACCGACCGACTTGCCCGAGCCGGTCGTACCCGCGACCAGCAGGTGCGGCATCGGCGCGAGATCGGCGATGACCGGATCGCCGGCGATGTTCTTCCCCAGGATCACCGGAAGCTGCGCGGTCTGGTCCTCGAACGCCTGGCTGGCGACGAGTTCGTGGAGCGAGACGGTCTCACGCTTGGTGTTGGGCAGCTCGATGCCGATCACCGATCGGCCGGGGATCGTCGCGACGCGCGCGGAGATCGCGGACATGTTGCGCGCGATGTCGTCGGCGAGCGCGATGACCCGGTTCGCCTTGGTGCCCGGCGCGGGCTCCAGCTCGTACATCGTCACGACCGGGCCAGGGCGAACCTCGGTGATCGCACCCTGCACCTTGAAGTCATCGAGCACGGTTTCGAGCAGCCGCGCATTACGCTCGAGCCCCGCCTTGTCGATCGGGCTGCTTTGATTCGCCGGCGCGGGGGGTGAGCAGGTCGAGCGATGGCAACACGAACGTATCGCGTAGGTCGAGCCGCTGCTGCGGCTTGGGCGGCGCGAGCGACGGCGAGGTCGTGCGATCGCTGATGACCGGAGCGGGGCGGTTGTCCGGTTGCGCCACCGCGCGCGGCGCAGGGCTGCGCGCGAGCGCGAAGGGGGCGTCGTCATCTTCCTGCACGTCATCGAACGCCGCCTCGTCGATGCCATCCGCGTCGTCGCGAGCGCGGCGGCGCAGCAGGCGCGGGGAGGGGGTGAACCGCGCCAGATCGATCTCGAGACTGCGCCCCCACAGGATCGCGCCGGCGATGCCGGTGACGAGCCCGAGCGCGAGCACGCTCCACCATGTCACTTGCGGATTGCCGATCAGCGCGACGCCCGAGCGGATCGCGCCGACGATACCCGAGCCGACCGCACCACCCCAGCCGAAGGGCAACGCCGGCACCGCGCCCGGCGCGACGCAGGTCAGCGTCACAGCCATAAGCGCGACACCGATCGCGGCGTTGCGCAGCATCCGCCAGCCGTCCCCCGCCGGCTGCGCCCGCCACAGCCGCAACGCGACGATCGGCGCGACCGGCAGCAGCAACGCCACCGCCGGGCCGAACAGCGTCAGCGCGAGATCGGCGAACCACGCACCGGGGCTGCCGAGCAGATTGCCGGTCACGCCGCCCGCGGCGGTGTTGAGCGAGGCGTCGCCGGGGCGATAGGTGACGAGCGCCACCGCCATCGCCACCGTCAGCACGAACAAGGCGGTGGCGACGATCAACGCCCCGCTGCGCAACGCCCCGGCCTTGACCGTCTCACGCCACAACGGCGCGTCGACACGGCTTGCCATCCCGAACCCCCAACGATGTCAGAAAATACCGCCATATTCTCCGCGTCCGCGCGTTGCACGTCAAGATGGCGGCGGGCGTTGGCATCGCGCGCGAGGAAGGATAGGGCAGGACCATGGACAATGCAGATGCCCGGGCAGATGTGCTCATCCTTGGCGGCGGGCTGGTCGGCAGCGCGCTTGCGGTCGCGCTCGATCGCCATGGCCTGTCCACGATCGTCGTCGATCCTGCCGATCCCGCGGTGACGCTGACCGCGCGGTTCGACGGCCGCGCCTCAGCAGTGGCGAGCGCCAGCCACAAGATGCTCGATGCGATCGGCGTGGGCGATGCGCTACGCGGCAAAGGCTGCGAGATCCGCCAGATCAGAGTCAGCGACGGGCTGGCGCCGGGCAAGCTCGATTTCATCCCGGCGGTCGACGATGCCGCGCTGGGCACGATGTACGAGAACCGCCTGCTGCGCCGCTCGCTCTACGATGCGGCGGTCGCGGCGGAGCGGGTCGATCTGCGGATGCAGACTCGGGCGACTCACGTCACGCGCGACGCAGACGGGGTGCGTGCCTCTCTGTCGTCGGGGGCGACCGTGACCGCCGACCTGCTCGTGGCCGCCGAGGGCCGGCAATCGCCGACGCGCGAGGCGGCGGGGATCAACGTCGCGCGCTGGCAATATGATCATGCGGCGATCATCGGTGCGTTCCACCATGAACGCAGCCACGAGAATGTGGCCTATGAGATCTTCTATTCGGCGGGGCCGTTCGCGTTGCTGCCCCTTCCCGATGACGAGATCGGGCATCGCTCCGCGATCGTCTGGACGGTGGCCGGGGATCATGCCGCCGGGATGCTCAAGCTCGGCGATCGCGGCTTTCTCGCCGAGGCCGAGAAGCGCATGGGCGGGTTCCTCGGCGCCTTGTCCCATGCCTCACCGCGCGCCAGCTATCCGCTCGGCTTCCATCATGCGGCGCGGCTGACCGATACGCGGCTGGTGCTGGTCGGCGATGCGGCGCACGGCATCCATCCGATCGCGGGGCAGGGGGTCAACCTCGGCTATCGGGATGTCGCCGCGTTGGTCGAAGTACTGGTCGAGGGGCGGCGGCTCGGGCTGGAGGCGGGCGATGCGCAATTGCTCAAGCGTTATGAGCGATGGCGGAGCCTCGACACCTTCATGGTCGCCGCCGCCACCGACACGCTGACGCGGCTGTTCGGTGTGCCGGGCAAGGCCGCGAGCGCGGTCCGGCGCTTCGGCATCTCGGCGGTCGATCGCCTTCCGCCGCTCAAGCATCGCTTCATGGCAGAAGCGCGCGGCGAGAGCGGTGATCTGCCCAAGCTGCTGATGGGCACGATGGCCTGACGGTCAGGCCGCGACCGGGAACCGCAACAACCGGTCGGGCAGCGCCACCAGAGCCTCCGCGTTGCCACCCGTCGCGCGAGCGATCTCGGGATGCGTGACGTCAAGCCCGCCGGTCAGAGCCCCGAAGGCCGGGAAGATCAGCTTGGTCGCGGTCGCCACGAAGCAACGCCGCGCGACGAGCTTGCCGCGCACCTTCACGCGCAGCTTGGGATGATAGTGACCTGATAACTCAGGTAATGTTTCACGTGGATCAGCCTCGTGGCGCAGCATTATTCCGTCGACTACCGCCTCATTGCGAACGACACCGCCGCAGCGATCGACGAACACGCGGTCGTGATTGCCCGTGATCCATGTCCAGCGGGTCGTTGCCGTAAGTGCCGACAATCGTGCGCGCGCGTCGTCCGGCAGCCGATCACAGCCGGCGATGTCATGGAAGCTGTCCCCCAGACACCAGACCTCTTCGGCAGCCGTCGCAGCGACCGTCTCCGCAAGTGCGGCCAGCGTAGCGATCGAGTCATATGGCGGCAGCATCTGCCCGCCGCGTGCAAACCAGCTCGCTTTCTCAAGGTGCAGGTCGGCGACCAGCAACGCCCGCCGCGTCGGCCAGAACAGCGCGCCTTCGGGCAGCACCTGCCAGAGGTGCCCGGCAAAGCGGAGTTCGGCGAACGGAACGGGAACCATGCCGTCCGCCATGCCTTAGCCGGCGATGCCGATCAACCGCTTAGCCGGCATAGACCTTCACCAGATCGAACATATAGTCCCGCGCATCATAGAGCGAGTCGACGCGGATCCGCTCGTTGAGGCCGTGGACGCCACTGGTCCGCGGATCGACGAACGTGCCGGGGACTCCATAGACCGGGATGCCGATCGCTTCCAGGAACACGCCGTCGGTCGCGCCAGTCGACATCATCGGCAACAGCGGCAGTCCGGGGAAGTGCTTTGCCGCGACACGCTTCATCGGCTCGATCACCTTGGGATCGAGGGTCGGCGGGATCGCGGTGGGGCGCACCGGCTGATTGGCGGTGACGGTCACCTTGTCTCCGGCGAGCCGCTTGAGCGTCGTGAGCGTGCCGTCGACGGTTTCGCCGGGGAAGATTCGACAATTCACGTTCGCCGTTGCGCGTTGCGGCAGCGCATTCTCGGCATGGCCGGCGTTGAGCAGCGTCGCGACGCAGGTCGTGCGCAAGGTCGAATGGAGCACCTTGTCGCGGCTGACGATCGCGTCGGCGGCCTTGTCGGTCGGATCGGCGAGCAGCCGGCGGATTGCGCCCGCCTGTTCGCTGTCGGCGCGTTGCGCGGTGGCGGTGAAATAGGCGCGGGTCGTGTCGGTGAAATGGACCGGGAATTCATAGCCCTGCACCGCCTTGATCGCGTCGGCCAGCTCGTAGATCGCATTGTCGGAGGTGGGGGCGGAGCTGTGCCCGCCGGGGTTGGTGGTGACGAACGTATAGTTCTGCGCGGCCTTCTCGCCGACCTGTACCGCCAGCAACTGACGCTTGCCTGCGCCGTCGAGCCGTCCGCCGCCCCCTTCGTTCAGCGCAAACTCGGCCGCGATCAACTCGGGGCGGTTCTTCGCCAGCCATTCCGCGCCGTTGAACGCGAAGGTCGTCTCCTCGCCGCAGGTCAGCGCCAGCTTGATCGTCCGCTTCGGCCGATAGCCTTGCTGGCGGAAGCGGATCATCGCATCGGCCCAGATCGCCGCCATCGCCTTGTCGTCGACCGCGCCGCGCGCATAATAATAGCCGTCTTCCTCGACCAGCTTGAACGGATCGCGCTGCCAATCCTCGCGTTTGGCCGCGACGACGTCGAGATGGCCGAGCAACAGGATCGGCTTGGCGGCGGCATCGCGGCCCTTCAATATCGCGACGATCCCGCCGTCGTCCGGATGCTCGGGGACCGAGAAGCGGGTGATGTCGGCATCGGCGAAACCCGCCGCTTTCAACCGCGCGTCGACTTGCGCCGCCGCTTGCGTGCAACTGCCGACGTTCACGACGGTGTTGGTTTCGACCATCTCTTTGTAGAGATCGAAGAAGGCCTTCTGATCGGGGCGGTTCTGCGCATGAGCCGCCGGCGCCAGCATCGCCATGACGACCGCCGCGATCGCTACGTTACGCATTCACCTTCCCCTTGTCCGTTGCCGTCATCGTCGCAGCGAAGGGGTAGTGGTGCAATATGTTACGACACGCCGGCACGCGCCGCGTCGCGCGGCAGCAGCAGCCGCAACTCGCGCCGGGCAAAATCGATATGCACCCGCCGGAACAGCCGCAGGGCATCCATGCCGAGCAGCAGCGCCGGTTTGCCCTCGAGGCCGAATGCCGCAAAGGGGCGCGCGTCCGCGAAGCCGACCGGCAGCGAGCGGATCGTGGTGCTGCCCAGCGTCAGCATCGGCACCGCGGCATAGTCGGTGGTGATGCTGTCGCCGGTCACGCTGGTGAACACCACCGGCATCCCCCCGCCGCGCCGCGCAAGCAGGCGACGCAGCGCCAGATTGCCAATGCTGACGCTCGTCCCGGTATCCAGCACCACGCGCACGCGTCGCCCGGCGACCGTGGCGTTGGTGACGACCAATTGCCCGAACAGGCTCTTTGCGCGAACGACGATTTCGCCGGGTTCGGGGCGCGGCGGCTTCTGCCCGACCGCAGGGGTCACGGTCATCCGTTGCCGATCGAAGTCGATCGTCAGCGCATGATCCTGCATCGCGTCGATGCCGAGGATGCCATATGCCCCCATGTCATGCGCGTCGAGCGCCGGGGCCTCGACGCGCCGCGCGCCCAGCGTGCTGACCGACAGCGACGGGATGACGACCGTATCGACCGCGCTGGTGCCGGTGATCGTCGTCATCCGCACCGTCGGACCGGGGGGCAAGGCAAGACGCGCCGCGAGCTGGCGCGAGATGACGCTGCGTTGCGCGCCCGAGTCGACGATGAACGGAAAGGGACCCGCGTCGTCGATCCGCACCGGCACGGTCATGCGATCTTCCTGATTGAGAAAGGCGAGATCATCACCGACCGGGGCCGTCGGTGGTACCGGCGGCGGCGCTTGCTGCGCGGTCGCCGGCAGCGCGGCGCAAGCGAGCAACAGCGCGAGCATCTTCTCCATCGCCGGAGACTACGCCCCGCCGCAAGGCCGATCAATCCACGCGCATCGCCTCCGCGGCCAGCGCCTCGGCCTCGATCAGCAGCGCGTCGTCGGCGCTGCCGGTGGCGACCTTCTCGCGCCCGATCAGCGTCAGCACCGGCACCGCCAGCGGGGTGACGCGCGGCAGGTCGACATGGACCATCGTGTCCGCGGCACGGTCGAGCAGGTCGGCGAGCCGCCCGACATCGGTCATCCGCGCGCGCGCATCCGCCCAGGCGGCCTGGAGCAGCACATGCCCGGGCTCGTACTGGCGCAGCACGTCGTAGATCAGGTCGGTCGAGAAGGTCACCTGTCGCCCGGTCTTGCGCTTGCCGGGATGCTGGCGCTCGACCAGCCCGCCGATTACCGCCACCTCACGGAACGCGCGCTTGAGCAGGTGCGAGCGCTCGACCCATTCGACGAACTCATGTTCGAGGATGTCGGCGCTGAACAAAGCGGCGGGATCGGTGACCTTCTCCAGCCCGTAACAGGCGATCGCATAATCGTTGGCGACGAAGCCGAGCGGCTTGAGCCCCAGCGTCTCCATCCGCTTCGTCACCAGCATCCCCAGCGACTGGTGCGCGTTCCACCCCTCGAAGCTGTAGGCGACCATGTAATGCCGTCCCTCGCGCGGGAACGTCTCGACCAGCAATTGCTCGGGGTGCGGCAAGGTCGAGCGGCGCTGCTGGATCTCCAGCCATTCGCGGACGTCGTCGGGAAAGCGATGCCATTCGGCGGGCGTGTCGAGGAAGCGCCGCACGCGATTGGCGAGGTTGGTCGATAGCGGCATCCGGCTGCCGCCATAGGTCGGGATGCGCGCCGGGCGGCTGGTGGCGCGGACGATCAGATCCTCAGTGTCGATCTTCTCGACCTCGAGGCTCAGCCCGGCGAAGAAGAAGGTGTCGCCATGGCTGAGCGTCGCCGCGAAGCCTTCCTCGACCTTGCCGAGCGCGCGGCCGTTGCGGAACCGCACCTTGAGCATCGTCGCCTCGACGATGATCCCGGCATTGAGGCGGTGCTGCGCGACGAACTTCGGATGACTCACCCGCCAGCGTCCGTCGGCATCCTGCGTCAGCCGCTTGAATCGGTCATAGGCGCGCAGCGAATAGCCGCCGTCGCGGATGAAGCCGAGCACGCGGTCGAACAATTCGTCGGTCAGCGCCGAATAGGGGAGGGCGGAGCGCACCTCCGCCAACATCGCCGCCTGCTCGAACGGCGCGGCGCAGGCGCACGCCATGACATGCTGCGCGAGCACGTCGAGCGCCCCCATCCGGAACACGTCGGCGTCCAGCTCGCCCGCCTCGACGGCGTCGAGCGCGGCGCGTGCCTCCAGATATTCGAAGCGGTTGCCGGGGACGAGGATCGCCTCGCTCGCCTGATCGAGCCGGTGGTTCGAGCGCCCGATTCGCTGGAGCAGCCGCGATGACCCCTTGGGCGCCCCCATCTGGATCACGCAATCGACGTCGCCCCAGTCGACCCCGAGGTCGAGGCTGGCGGTCGCCACCAAGGCGCGCAACCGGCCGTCGGCCATCGCGCTTTCGACCTTGCGTCGCGCTTCCTTTTCGAGACTGCCGTGGTGGATGCCGATCGGAAGCTGCATCGCATTGGCCTTCCACAGATCCTGGAAGATCAGCTCGGCAAGGCTGCGTGTGTTGCAGAAGACGATCGAGGTCTTGTGGGTCTCGATCTCGGCCATCACCTGTTCGGCGGCATAGCGCCCCGAATGGCCCGCCCACGGCACGCGCCCTTCGGGCAGCAGGATTGCGATGTCGGGATCGACGCCGGCGTCGCCATGCACCAGCGCGACGCGATCGATGTCGCCATCGGGCGCCAGCCACGCGCGATAGCCATCCGGATCGGCGACCGTCGCCGACAGCGCGACGCGGCGCAGCGCGGGCGCGATTGTCTGGAGCCGTGCCATGCAAAGGTTGAGCAGGTCGCCGCGTTTTCCGGTGGCGAATGCGTGAACTTCGTCAACAACGATCGTCCGCAGCCCGGCGAACATCGTGAAACTGTCGGGATAGCTGAGCAGCAGCGACAGCGATTCGGGGGTGGTCAGCAGGATCTGCGGCGGCTTGACCCGCTGCCGTGCCTTGCGATCGGACGGCGTATCGCCGGTGCGCGTCTCGACGCGCAGGTCGAGCCCCATCTCCTCGATCGGCGCGAGCAGGTTGCGCTGGATGTCCACCGCCAGCGCCTTGAGCGGCGAGACGTAGAGCGTGTGGAGCCCGTCGACGGGCGCGTCGATGAGTTCTGCCAGCGTCGGCAGGAACCCGGCGAGCGTCTTGCCCGCGCCGGTGGCGGCGATCAGCAGCGCGTGATGCCCGGCGCGCGCCTCGTCCAGCATCGCCAGTTGATGCCGGCGCGGCTGCCAGCCACGCCGCGCGAACCAGTCGGTGAGGACGGCGGGGAGGGCGGTCAATCGGGCGTCCGGGCGGGCATGTCAGTGATGTAGGTGGTGGAGTCGACGGGGCAAGCGAGCCCTCGTCGTTGCAAGCGTAGCGAAGCAATCCAGAGTCGGACCAGGACGCCCTGGATTGCTTCGCTACGCTCGCAATGACGAACGCTTACGGCGTCCGCGTCCGATCCTCGGCCGATTGCTGCTTGTACAACTCGCGCGTTGCCTGTTCGGTCCGCGCTTCCTCATGCGGCTTGCGGCGATTGCGCAGCATCGCGAACAACAATGCCGCCACCAGAATGATCGGCCCGGCGATCACCACGAAGCTCCACAAACCGTCGCCAGCCATCGGCTCTCTCCCGTATCTCGGGTGGTCAACGACGCGCCGATGAACTTCGATCCGTTCGCGCGGTTGTTGCGGCATGGCAACGCTCGGCGACTGGCTCGAACCGCATCCGCACGG
Organism: Sphingomonas phyllosphaerae; assembly: GCF_036946485.1. Classification (GTDB taxonomy): domain Bacteria; phylum Pseudomonadota; class Alphaproteobacteria; order Sphingomonadales; family Sphingomonadaceae; genus Sphingomonas; species Sphingomonas phyllosphaerae_E. The sequence continues at coordinate 773,105 of NZ_JAQIJA010000005.1, read as the reverse complement.
GCTCTACGTGCGCCCCGCCGATGCGTGGGTCGACCCCTCGATCCCGGTCGCGCGTGCGCTCGTCACCCACGGTCACGCCGATCACGCGCGCGGCGGGCATGGCGAGGTATGGGCGACCCCCGAGACGCTCGCCATCATGGACGCGCGCTACGGCGAGCAGGTCGGCCGCCCGGTCGCTTATGGCGAGAGCATCCGGCTCGGCGACGTCGAGATCGGCTTCGTCCCCGCCGGGCATGTGCTCGGCTCGGCGCAGATCGTGCTCGATCATCGCGGCGAGCGGGTGGTCGCCTCGGGCGACTACAAGCGCCGCGCCGACCCGACCTGTACCCCGTTCGAGCCGGTCAAATGCGACGTCTTCATCACCGAGGCGACGTTCGGGCTGCCGGTGTTCCGCCACCCGGATACCGGGGATGAGATCGACAAACTGATCGCGCGGCTCCACGCCAATCCCGAGCGTTGTATCGTCGTCGGCGCCTATGCGCTCGGCAAGGCGCAGCGCGTGATCGCCGAGCTGCGCGTCCGCGGGCACACCGCGCCGATCTACATTCACGGCGCGCTCCAGCGGCTCTGCGACCTGTATGCGGCGCACGGAGTCCCGCTCGGTGAGCTGCGCGCCGCAACCGGGGTGCCGAAGGCGGAGATGGCGGGGCATATCGTGATGTGCCCGCCCTCGGCGCTCAACGACCGATGGTCGCGGCGGCTGCCCGATCCGATCACCGCAATGGCGAGCGGCTGGATGCGCGTGCGGCAGCGCGCTCGGCAGAAGAACGTCGAGCTGCCGCTGATCCTGTCTGACCATGCCGACTGGGACGAACTCACGGAGACGTTGAGTGAAATCTCGCCGCGCGAGGTGTGGGTGACGCATGGCCGCGAGGAGGCGCTGGTCCATTGGTGCATGACCCGCCAGATCAAGGCGCGCGCGCTGGCATTGGTCGGGTTCGAGGACGAGGACGACTGAAAAGGCTTTGAGGGTCGCCCCTCGCTTGGCTCTCCTCCGTTCGCCCTGAGGAAAGGCTGAGCCTGTCGAAGCCTTGTCTCGAAGGGCACGCGCGGGGCGGTGCTTCGAGACAGCATTTCGACAAGCTCAATGCCTCCTCAGCACGAACGGCAATAAGTGGTTCAACGGCTTGCATCGTTTCCGTTGCGACGATTACACCAGCATTCCTGACATAAAGGGGATCGCCTGATGCGCTTCGGATACGCCGCCCTCCTGCTCGCCGCCGCGACGATGCCGGCGCTGGCGCAGGACAAGGACAAGCGGCCGGCCAAGAGCAACGCCGAGGTGCAGAAGGAGGAGGCGGACGCCGCCACCGCCAACGCCCCGGTCGAGGAACGCGAGGAGCGTTCCAAGGGCGCGGTGACGGTCGCGGGCAAGCGGCTCGGCTATACCGCCACCGCCGGCACGCTGACGATCCGCGACATCGAGGGCAAGCCGACCGCGTCGATGTTCTACACCGCCTATACGCTCGACGGCACCAAACCCGGCACGAAGCGCCCGATCACCTATTTCTACAACGGCGGGCCGGGCAGCCCGACCTTCTGGCTGCACATGGGCTCGTTCGCGCCGGTGCGGCTCCAGACCGGCAGCCCCGAGTTCATCCGCCCCGCGCCCTACGATTTCGGCCCGAATCCCTACACGTTGCTCGACAAGACCGACATGGTGTTCCTCGACGCGATCGGCGCGGGCTATTCGCGTCCGCTCGGCGACGCCAAGCCGTCCGACTTCTACGGCACCGACGAGGATGCCGACGCCTTCGCCAAGGCGATCCTGCGCTATTCGACCAAGTTCGGCCGCTGGAATTCGCCCAAGTTCATCTTCGGCGAAAGCTACGGCACGTTGCGCTCGGGCGCGCTGGCGTACCAGTTGCAGGATCGCGGCATGGCGCTGAACGGCGTGGTGCTGCTCAGTTCGATCATGAACTACGGCTATCGCCAGCCGGGGCTCGATCAGGTCTATCTCAATTACCTGCCCAGCTACGCCGCGACCGCCTGGTACCACAACCGGCTCCCCAACCGCCCCGCGGATGTCGCGACGGTGGTGCAGCAGGCGCGCGACTTCGCGGTCGGTCCGTATATGTCGGCGCTCGCCAAGGGGCAGAACATCAGCGCGGCGGAACGCGACACCGTCGCGCGGCGGATGAGCGAGCTGACCGGCCTGTCGCCCGACTTCCTGATCCGCAGCAACCTGCGTGTCGACCTGCCGCGCTTCCAGAAGGAGCTGCTGCGCGGCTCACGCCAGACGGTCGGCCGATTCGACTCGCGCTATGTCGGGGTCGACAGCGATGCGGCGGGCGAGCGGCCCGAGAGCGACGTGTCCTCCGACGCGATCTCGGGCGCGTTCATCGCGACCTTCAACGATTATGCGACTCACACGCTCGGCTACAAGACCGACATGCCGTACCGGCTGTCGGCGCGCGATGCGAAGGGCTGGACGTGGAACTGGAAGCACGACTCGCCGCTGCGCGGGGGCGGGCAGCAGAACAATCCCAACACCGCGGTCGATCTGGCAGCGGCGATGCGCGGCAATCCGTATCTGCAGGTGCTGTCGATGAACGGCTGGTACGATATGGCGACGCCGTTCTTCGGCACCGAGAACGACCTCGGGCACATGATGCTCGAACCCGCGCAGCAGCGGAATCTCTCCTTCACTTATTATCCGGCGGGGCACATGACCTATCTCAATCCCGACGCGCTCGTGGCGATGAAGCGCGACCTGTCGGCGTGGTACGACCGCGCGCTCTCGGTTGCGCAATCTGCGACACCGCCGGTCCCGCCGACGACCGCCGCCGCGACCGGGCAGGGGCCGAACTGATGCGCGCGCTGCTTCTCGCACTCGCCGCCCCCGCCGCGATTGCCGCGCAGGCTCCCGCTGCCTCGACCGCGGCGGAGGATGCGCGGCTCACCGCCTTCCTCGACCGCGCGTTCGACGCGCGCGTCGCGCTCAGCCCGGAGGCGCAGACCAGCCTTGGGCTCAAGACCAATTACGACAAGCTCGACGACAATACCGACGCCGCCGCGATCCGCGAGCGCGACCTGTCCGAACGCCAGCTGCGCGAGATGCGCGCCAGCTTCTCGCCCGCGAAGCTGGGACCCAGCGGCAAGCTCAGCTACCGCCTGTTCGAGGATCAGGTCGAGCGCGCGCGCGACAGCTTCCGCTTCCGCAAGTGGCGCTATCCGGTGTCGACCAACGGCAGCCCGATGGGGGAGGTGCCGGCGTTCCTCATCAACAACCATCGTATCGACAGCGTCGCGGACGCCGACGCCTATGTCGCGCGCATCCGCGATTCGGAACGGGTGATGCGCGAAACCGCCGCGCTGATGCGCGAGCAGGCGAAGATGGGGATCTTGCCCCTCAAGATGACCTATGCCCCGGTGCGGGCCGACGCGCGCAAGGTGCTGACCGGCGCGCCGTTCACCGCCGGCGCGGATTCGGCGCTGATGGCCGATTTCCGCAAGAAGGTGACCGCGCTCAAGGCGTCCGACGCGGAGAAGCAGCGGCTGCTCGCGGCGGCGGCGGCGGCGATGACCGGGCCGATGAAGCGCGGCTACGAGCTGATGTTCACGACGCTCGACGCGCTGGAGCCGCAATCGACCGGCAATTGGGGCGCGTGGAAGCTGCCGCAGGGCGCGGCCTATTACGCGGTCCGGCTGCGCGACTCGACGACCACCAACCTCACTGCCGACCAGATTCACGACCTCGGTCTGCGGCAGGTCGCCGCGATCCGCAAGGAGATGGAGGCGGTGAAGACGCGCGTCGGCTTCAACGGCACGCTCGAGCAATTCTTCGAGGTGGTCCGCACCGATCCGCGCTTCAAATATCCCAATACCGAGGCCGGGCGCGAGGCGTATCTGGGCGATGCGCGCAGCTTCGTCGCGCAGATGATGGCGGCCGCGCCGCAATGGTTCGAGCGGCTGCCCAAGGCGAAGCTGGAGGTGCGTGCGGTCGAGAAATGGCGCGAGGGCACCGCCTCGACCGCCTTCTACAACCGGCCCGCGCCGGACGGCTCGCGGCCGGGAATCTTCTACGTCAACCTCGTCGACATGAACCAGACGCAGAAGATCCAGCTCGACGCGATCGCCGCGCACGAGGCGGCGCCGGGGCACCATTTCCAGATCGCGCGCGCGATGGAGCTGGAGGGCCTCCCGAAGTTCCGCGCGTTCGGCGGCTATGGCGCCTATGTCGAGGGCTGGGGGCTCTACAGCGAGCGGCTCGCCAAGGAGATGGGGGCGTACAAGGATCCCTATGCCGAGTTCGGGATGCTCTCGAACCAGGTGTGGCGCGCGATCCGGCTGGTGGTCGATACCGGCGTGCATTCCAAGAAGTGGACCCGCGAGCAGGCGGTCGCCTATTTCCGCGCCAACAGCTCGGTCAGCGACACCGACATTTCGCGCGAGGTCGACCGCTATTTCAACTGGCCGGGGCAGGCGACCAGCTACATGGTCGGCCAGCTCAAGATCGCCGAACTGCGTGCCAAGGCCGAACGCGAGCTGGGGCCGAAGTTCGACATCCGCAGCTTCCACGAAGCGGTGCTGGGGCAAGGCGCGCTGCCGCTCGACGTGCTCGAGGAGCAGGTCGACGCGTATATTGCGGCGAAGAAGGCCTGACGTCGCACGACCCCAATCCGTCACCCCGGCGAAGGCCGGGATCCAGTTGAGAGACGCCACCGCATTTCAACGGAGCGCCCGCCATTGGACCCCGGCCTCCGCCGGGGTGACGGTAGCAACGGAACAGCCGGCGCTACTCCTCGGAAGTCGCCACCCGTCCCTTGAACCCTTGCGCCACCACGAACCACTCGACCGAGCCCTTGCGGCTCGACGGCGGCTTGGCGTGCTTCACGGTCGTGAAGTTGCGCTTCATCTCCGCGACCAGCGACGAATCGGCTCCGCCCGCGAAAACCTTCGACACGAACGTGCCGCCCGGTCGTAGCACGTCGACCGCAAACGCCAGCGCGGTCTCGACCAGCGCCATCGTCCGCAGCGCGTCGGTCTGCGGATGCCCGACCGTGTTCGCCGCCATGTCCGACATAACCAGATCGGGCGCGCCGCCCAGCGCCTCCATCAGCTTGCCCGGCGCATCGTCATGCATGAAGTCCATCTCGAAGATCGTCACGCCGTCGATCGGATCGACCGGCAACAGGTCGATCCCGACGATCGCCGCGTTCGGCGAGACGCGCCGCACCACCTGGCTCCACCCCCCCGGCGCGATTCCGAGATCGACGACGCGCTTCACGCCCTTCAGCAACCCGAACCGTTCGTCGAGTTCGATCAACTTGTACGCCGCGCGGCTGCGATAGCCCTCCGCCTTGGCGCGACGCACGTAGGGATCGTTGAGCTGCCGCTCCAGCCAACGCGTCGATTGCGCGGTGCGGCGCTTGGCGGTCTTGACCCGCTGCCTTCCGACTCCGGCGCCCCTCATGCTCCCGTCTCCATCAGCCGGCGCAGGATCCCTTCGCGAATCCCGCGATCCGCGACCCCGAGCCGCTCGGCGGGCCACAGGTCCAATATGCCCTCAAGGATCGCGCACCCCGCGACGACCAGATCGGCGCGCTCGCGCCCGATGCACGGCAATTTGGCGCGTTCGGCGAGCGACATGCCGGCCAGTTCCTGACTGATCGAACGCATCGCTGCGGCGGGCGCGATCAGCCCGTCGACCTGTGAACGGTCGTAGCGTTCGAGCCCGAGGTGGACGCTGGCAAGCGTCGTCACCGTCCCCGACGTGCCGAGCAGCCGCGGCACGCCACTCGGTCGCGGCAGCCGTGCCGCGAACGGCGCGAAACTCTCGGCGACGAGCGTCCGCATCCTTTTATACGCGCGCGCGCGTTCCTCGGCGGTGTTGCCGCCGCCCGCGCTCTCGGTCAGCGAGACGACGCCCCATGGCGCGCTATGCCAGTCGCGGACGCGCGGCACGGTGGTGTCGGCATCGACCAGCACCAGTTCGGTCGAGCCGCCGCCGATGTCGAACACCAGCGCCGGCCCGCTGCCGGGTTCGAGCAAGGCATGGCAGCCGAGCACCGCCAGCCGCGCCTCTTCCTCGGCGGAGATGATGTCGAGATGGATGCCGGTTTCCTCCAGCACGCGCGCGATGAACGCCGCGCCGTTGCTCGCGCGGCGGCACGCCTCGGTCGCGACCGAGCGCGCCAGCGTGACGTTGCGCCGCTTCAATTTGTCCGCGCAGACGCGCAGCGCGGCGATCGTGCGTTCAATCGCGGCGTCGGACAGCGCGCCGCTATGCGCAAGCCCCTCGCCGAGCCGGACGATTCGCGAAAAGGCGTCGACCACCGCAAAGCCGTCGCCCTGCGGGCGCGCGATCAGCAGGCGACAATTGTTGGTGCCAAGGTCGAGCGCGGCATAATGCCGCGGCGCACCGCGCGTGTGGCGCGGCTGGGGTCGTGCCGAACGGGCAGGGCGCGGGGCCTGCCGGCGCGGCAATTGGGCGGGAAAATCCACCATTGCCGTCAACTTTCTTACATCTGCCGGACCGGGACCGCCCCTGCGATCCCCCGGTGCTTGGCCTTAAGGCTACACAGTCGGGATACGTCGGGCAAGGCGGGCGTTGACACGTCGCGTCGGCGCTTCTAGATGCCCCCCTCGCTGTTGCCCGATCCTCTAATGGTAAGAGAGCGGACTCTGACTCCGTCAATCAAGGTTCGAATCCTTGTCGGGCATCCAGCTTCTTCCTCCCCACAGCATCGTTCTTGATCGCCAAGTCGCTGATCGCGCTTGCGATGATAGCGCTAACGGTTAGTCTGCCGCGAAACAGCGGGAGAGGATCGTGGGCATCAAGTATCGGAACAAGGCGCTGTTTTGCGGCGTCGCGCTCGGCCTCATGGCGGCGGCGAGCGCCGCCACCGCGCAGGTCGCCCGGTTCGAGCATTTCCGCTACGACGGCAAAGCGCAGGAGCGCGTTTCCGCTCGGCCAGGCGCGTATCGGAACCCGATCCTGTCCGGCTATTTCCCCGACCCGTCGGTGACGCGGGTCGGCGACGATTATTACCTCGTAAACTCGTCGTTCGCGCACTTTCCCGGGCTGCCGGTGTTCCGGTCGAAGGATCTGGTGAACTGGACCCAGATCGGCAACGCGATCGACCGGCCCGGCCAGCTCGATTTCACCGGGCGGCGCGTGTCGCAGGCGGTGTTCGCGCCCGACATCTCGTTCCACGACGGCACCTTCTACATCGTCAACACCTGCGTCGAATGCGGCGGCAATTTCGTCATCACCGCGAAGAACCCCGCCGGCCCGTGGTCGCAGCCGATCTGGCTACCGTTCGAGGGCATCGATCCTTCGATCTACTGGGAGGGTGATCGCGCCTATATCGTCAACAATCGCGCGCCCGCCGAGCCGCCGCGCTATGACGGGCACCGCGCGATCTGGGTGCAGGAATATGACTGGCGCGCCGGCAAGATGGTCGGCGAGAGCACCATGCTCGTCAACGGCGGGGTCGATCTGTCGAAGAAGCCGGTGTGGATCGAGGGGTCGCACCTGCTGAGGAAAGATGGCTGGTATTATCTCAGCGCCGCGGAAGGCGGGACGAGCGACAATCACTCGCAGGTCGTGTTCCGCTCGCGCAGCCTCCGCGGTCCGTTCGTGCCCTATGCCGGCAACCCGATCCTGACCCAGCGCGACCTGCCGCCCGGTCGTGCGCATCCGATCACCTCGGCGGGGCACGCCAAGTTCGTCCAGACCCAGAACGGCGACTGGTGGGCGACCTTCCTCGCCACGCGTCCTTATGCCGACGGCCTCTACAACATCGGGCGCGAGACCTTTCTGCTGCCGGTGACGTGGAAGGATGGCTGGCCGCATATCCTCGAACGCGGCGTGCCGATCCCGTTTGCCGCGCCGCGTCCGAAGCTGCCCGCCGGCGCGAAGCCGGTGCTGCCGACGAGTGGTGACTTCGGCTATGCGGACGATTTCAGCGGCGACCGGCTGGCGATGCAGTGGATTGGCATCCGCACGCCCAAGCAACCCTTCCACCGCGTCGCGGGCGGGACGCTCGAACTTCGACCCGGCGCGCGCTTCGGCGACCTGAACGGCGTGCCGTCGTTCGTCGGGCGACGGCAGCAGCATCATGTCGCGACCGTCTCGGTGACGATGCGCTACCAGCCCGGCAAGGACGGCGCGCGCGCCGGGCTGGCGGCGGTGCAGAACGACCGCTCGCTGCTGCTGTTCGGCGTGACGCGTATCCAGGGCAAGCCGATGGTGGCGCTCTGGACCCGCGCGGGGGCGGACGCCGACACACTCGTCGCCAGTGCGCCGGTCGACGCTGCACGGCCGGTGACGCTGACGCTGCGCGCCGACGGCGGGACGATGGGGTTCGACTATGCGATCGGCGGTGAGCGCAAGACATTGCGTGACGGCGTCGACGCGGGCTTCCTCAGCACCGCGCGCGCGGGCGGCTTCGTCGGCACCGTGATCGGTCCGTTCGACGAACCTTGAGCAGCCCAGCTTGGGGGCACCCGGTCTGCTTCTTTCAACACCCGGAAAGATGATGGGATATGATGCGTGCCGAGTGAGGAGCGCGCATGACCGATCAACGCAGTTCAGTCCCGGTGGCGGAGGCGGTAGCCGAGTTGCGCGCCGCCCGGGGGGCGTGGCGGGCGCGGCATGACGACGGACGCGACACGACCAGCTTTCCGTCGCGTGGCGCGCTGGAGCGGGTGATCGAGCTGCTGTCAGCCGCGCTCTACCCGCGCCGGCTCGGGCAGTTTCGTGGTGCGCCGGCCGAGGAGGACGGGTTCGTCGCTGCCAAGCTGCTGGCGGCCGCGACCGAGCTGGAGCGCGAGATCGCGGCCGAGCTGGGCTATTGGCAGGCGGAGGCGAGCAGCGGCACCTTCGACCGCGACCAGCCGGCGACGATCGTGCGGCTGTTCGTCGCCGGGCTGGGTGAGATCCGGCGGCTGATCGATACCGATGTCGAGGCGGCGTTCCTCGGCGACCCCGCCGCGCGCAGCGCCGACGAGATCCTCGTCTGCTATCCCGGCGCGATCGCCAGCCTGCATCACCGGCTGGCGCATCTGCTCTACGAACTGGGCGCGCCGATCGTCGCGCGGCTGATCTCCGAACTGGCCAACGAGCGGACCGGGATCGACATCCATCCCGGCGCGACGATCGGCCCGTCGTTCTTCATCGATCACGGCACCGGCGTCGTCATTGGTGAGACGGCGATCATCGGTTCGCGTGTCAGGCTGTACCAGCACGTCACTTTGGGGGCACGAACGCCGCGTGGCGATGATCCCGATCGGCCCCGTACGCGTTACGCACGGCACCCGATCGTGGAGGATGATGTGGTGATCTACGCCGGAACGACGATCCTGGGGCGGGTCACGATCGGCGCTGGCGCGATGATCGGCGGCAACGTCTGGTTGCTGGAGGACGTGCCCGCCGGGCGGGTCGTGGTGCAGCCGGAGGCGCAAGCGCATGACAATGCGACCGATTGGCGCGCCAGCGATGGCTGAGGCGCGCAAGCCCGTCATCGGGGTGCTGTGTTGCAACGAAACGGTGCAGCGCCCGGTGCAGGTGGTGGCGAGCCGCTTCGTCGCGCCGCTCGCGCGCGTGTCGGAGGCGTGCGTGGTGCTGGTCCCGGCGATCGCCGAACTGTGCGATGTCGCCTCGCTAACCGATTATCTCGACGGCATTTTACTGACCGGATCGCGCTCGAACGTCGCGCCGACCCGTTACGGCGCGCCCAGTGACGAGCACGGTGGCGTGCTCGATCCCGAGCGCGACGACGTGGCGCTGACGATGGCCGATGCGATGATCTCGGCGGGCAAGCCGGTGTTCGGCATCTGTCGGGGAATGCAGGAGATCAACGTGCTGTTCGGCGGCACCCTGTCGACCGAGCGCTGCTGTGGCCGGCATTTGCGCGGCGGGTGGGATCACGCCGATTATGCAACCCTTTTCGACCACCGGCACGAGGTCCAGCTCGCCGCCGATGGCGCGCTGGCGGCGCTGACCGGCGAGCAGCGGCTGTCGGTCCATTCGGTCCACGAGCAGGCGGTCGAGCGGCTTGGCGATGGGCTGACGGTGGAGGCGTGGTCGAGCGACGATGGCGTGATCGAGGCCATCGCGGCGCGGCCGAACGGCGCGGATGTGCTGGCCGTTCAATGGCATCCCGAATGGGACGTGGAGAGCAGCGCGAGCAGCCACGCTTTTTTCGCGCTGATCGGCCGCTCGCTGCGCGGCGGATGACGCAACAAAGCCGCGGCTCCGGCGATTGACCACGCCAAGCTACGGAGAAAGACGATGAAGCCGCTCGCCCTGTTCGTTCCGCTTGCCGCGCTGGCGCTCGCCGCCTGCTCGGACCGCGCCGAGGATCATGCCGAGCGGACCGGCAATGCGATCGCGTCCGACATCGAACGCGCCTCCGACAATGTGGTGCAGAGCGTTGATTCGCTGACCGATCGCCTGGCGGACCACGTCACCAACCGCGTCGACGGCCTTGCCGCCGACCAGATCGATCGCGCCGCGGATCGCATCTCCGAGGCGTCCGATCGGCTGGAGGATGAAGTCCGCCGCCACGGCGACCGGACGCGGGATCGCGCCGGCGCCGCGCTCGAAAACGCCGGGGCCGAGTTGCGCGACCGGGACAACGACGATCGCGAGGGGCGCTGATCCGCCCCCTGTCGTCGCTGCTGCGCGCACGCTAAGGCGGCGGGACAAGGGGAAAACGATGGCGCGCGGATCGCAACAGGATTTGACGACCGGTCCGATCGGGCGGACGTTGCTGGTGTTCGCGCTGCCGACGCTCGGGTCCAGCGTCCTGCAATCGCTCAACGGCTCGATCAACGCGATCTGGATCGGGCAGTTTCTCGGCGAGCGCGCGCTGGCGGCGACCACCAACGCCAATATCATCATGTTCCTGTTGATCGCGGCGGTGTTCGGCTTTGGCATGGCCGCGACGATCCTGATCGGCCAGAACATGGGCCGTCGCGACCTCGACGCGGTACGCCGCGTGCTCGGCACGTCGGTCGGGCTGTTCACGCTCCTGTCGATCGTTACCGTCGTCGTCGGGCTGCTCGCCGCGCCCGCGATCCTGCGCGTGCTGGCGACCCCCGCCGAGGTCTATCCGCTCGCGCTCGCCTATCTGCGCGTCATCTTCGTCGCGATGGTGCCGGGGTTCGTTGCCGTGCTGCTGACCATGGCGCTGCGCGGTACCGGTGATTCGATCACGCCGCTCAAGTTCATGGCGCTCGGCTCGGCGATCGACGTCGCGCTCAATCCGCTGCTGATCCGCGGTTTCGGGCCGATCCCCGCGTTGGGGATCGAGGGATCGGCGATGGCGACGCTGATCGCCAACACCGGCTCGTTGATCGCGCTGCTCGTCTACATCTACCGGCGCGATCTGCCGATCCGGCTGCGCGGTGCGGAGTTGCGCTACATCCTGCCCGACCCGGCCTTGCTGCGGACGATCGTCGCCAAGGGCGTACCGATGGGGTTGCAGATGCTGGTCGTCTCGACCTCGGCGCTGGCGATGATCGGGCTGGTCAATCGCCACGGCACCGCCACGACGGCGGCATATGGCGCGGCGAACCAGCTGTGGACCTATATCCAGATGCCCGCGATGGCGGTCGGCGCGGCGGTCAGCGCGATGGCGGCGCAGAACATCGGCGCGGGGGCGTGGTCGCGGGTCGACCGGATCACGCGCGTCGGCATCATCACCAATCTCGCGCTGACCGGCGGGCTGGTCGTGGTGCTGACGCTGCTTGACCGGCACGTGCTGTGGCTGTTCCTCGGGCAGGACAGCGGCGCGGTGGACATCGCGGTGCGGATCAACCTGATCGCGGCGTGGAGCTTCGTGCTGTTCGGCGTGTCGATGGTGCTGTCGGCGACGGTGCGCGCCAATGGCGCGGTGATCGGGCCGCTGGTGATCCTGGCGCTGGCGATGTTCCCGCTGCGGCTCGGCATGGCCGCCGGGCTGGAGCCGTCATGGGGTGCGGATGCGATCTGGTGGAGCTTCCCGGCGGGATCGATCGGCTCGATGCTGATGATGATCGCTTTCTACCGCCACGGCGGCTGGCGACGCAGCAAGCTGCCCGCCGCGCCGCACGAGGGCGAGGAACAGGCGATGGCCGAGTGCGAACCCGCTGCGAAGACGATGCCGGTCGGCTGAAGCCGGGGGCCGGTCGGCTGATCAGGCGCGTTGCAGCGCGCGCGCGCGGCGGCGCTGCACCGAGCTGCCGATCCCCATCGCCTCGCGATATTTGGCGACCGTCCGGCGCGCGATGTCGAAGCCCTTGGCGTTGAGCTGCTCGACCAGCGTGTCGTCGGACAGGATCGTATCGCCTTCGCCCGCGATCAGCGCGCGGATCGCGCTCTTCACCGCCTCCGCCGATACCGCATCGCCGCCGTCGGCGGCCGCGATCGCCGAGGTGAAGAAATATTTCAGCTCGAACACGCCGCGCGCGCAGCTCAGATATTTGTTGCTGGTGACGCGGCTGACGGTGGATTCGTGCAAGTCGATCGCCTCGGCGATCTGGCGCAGCGTCAGCGGGCGGAGATGCGCGACCCCGCGCAGGAAGAACGCTTCCTGCTGCTTCACGATCTCGGTCGCGACGCGGATGATCGTCCGCTGCCGTTGGTCGAGCGCCTTGACCAGCCAATTGGCGCTGGCGAGCTTGTCGGCGAGCCATGCCTTGCCCGCCTTGTCCTGCTTGCCTCCCGCCAGCTCGCTGTAATAGCCCTTGTTGACCAGCACCCGCGGCAGCGTCGCGGCATTCAGTTCGATCGCCCAGCCGGTCTTGGTGCGCGTGACGGACAGATCGGGGATCACCGGCGCGGGCGGCTCGCCGCCGTAGCGGCAGCCGGGCTTGGGATCATAGGCGCGCAACTCGCGGATCATGTCCGCCATGTCCTCGTCGTCGACCTGACACAGCCGCTTGAGCCGGGACAGGTCGCCGCGCGCGAGCAGGTCGAGATGATCGAGCAACCGCGCCATGCACGGATCGTAGCGGTCGGCCTCGCGCGCCTGGATCGCGAGACATTCGGCGAGGTCGCGCGCGCCGACGCCGGTCGGCTCGAAGCGCTGGATCACCGTCAGCACCGCGGCGACGCGCGCGACCGGCACCCCGAGCCGCTGCGCGATCTCGGCGACATCGGCGCGCAGATAGCCGGCCTCGTCGATCTGGTCGATCAGCGCGCGCGCGATGAACATTTCCGCTTCGTCGAACGCCGCGCCCGCCTGCGCGAGCAGGATGTCGGCGAGACTTTCGCTGGTGTCGGCAAAGGCGTCGAGATCGGGTGCCTCGCCCGAGCCGCTGGTGGGCGCCGCGCTCGACGACAGGCCGGCGTGATCGGACGGCGAGTCGTCGAAGCGTTCGGCAGCGATGTCGACGTCGAGCGCTTCGCCGGCTGCCTCGCCCGCGACGACGAGTTCGTCGGCGCCCGCCGGCTCGCCGCGGGTCGGGGCGTCCACCGGCACCGCCTCCGGCGCATCGTCGCCGCCGGGTGTCGCCTCCAGCAGCGGGTTGCGTTCGAGTTCCTCGGCGATCACGCCCTCGATCTCGAGATTGCTCAGCGCCAGCAGCTTGATCGCCTGCTGAAGCTGCGGCGTCATCACCAGAGATTGCGACTGGCGCAGATCGAGGCGCGGGGCGAGGCTCATGCGCTTACGCCACGTCGCCCCTGCGAAGGCAGGGGCCTATGTCTGTGGAGTGGAGGGGCGACCTTGACACAGGACTGACGGCACATGTGTCAGTCCGCCCGGCAGCAGTCGGCAGACATGGGCCCCTGCCTGCGCAGGGACGACGGGAGCGAGGAAGCGCACATCCCGCTCTCCATCCCCTACAGCGCGAAATCCTCGCCCAGATAGAGCCGGCGGACGTTCTCGTCGCGCACCAGTTCCTCCGGGCTGCCGGTGAACAGCACCTTGCCGTCGTAGATGATGTACGCACGATCGACGATGTCGAGCGTCTCGCGCACATTATGGTCGGTGATCAGCACCCCGATCCCGCGCTCCTTGAGCTGGCACACCAGATCGCGAATGTCGGCGATCGAGATCGGGTCGATCCCCGCGAACGGTTCGTCGAGCAGCATGATCGACGGATCGGCGGCCAGCGCACGTGCGATCTCGGCGCGACGGCGTTCGCCGCCCGACAGCGCCATCGCCGGCGCGTCGCGCAGCCGCGTCAGCCCGAATTCGCCGAGCAGCTTTTCGAGCTTCTCGGTCCGCGCCGCCGCATCGGGCTCGGCGAGTTCGAGCACGGTCAGGATGTTCTTCTCGATCGTCAGCCCGCGGAAGATCGACGTCTCCTGCGGCAGATAGCCGAGCCCGAGAATCGCGCGACGGTACATCGGCAGGCCGGTGATATCGTCGCCGTCGAGCATGATCCGGCCCGAGTCGGGCTTCACCAGCCCCATCACCGAATAGAAGCAGGTCGTCTTGCCCGCGCCGTTCGGCCCGAGCAGCCCGATCACCTCGCCGCGCCCGACCGTCACCGACACGTCGGTCAGCACGACGCGCTTGTCGTAGCTCTTCGCGATTGACACGACCTGCAGCCCGCGGCCCAGCTCGGCCTCGTGGATCGGCTCCACCCGGTCGAGACCTTCGCGATCCAGCGCTGTCGTGATGCCGTCCATCGTCTGTCGCTCTCTCAGAACAGGGTTACCGCTTCGTCAATGCCCCGACTGGCAGGATTCATGCAGGAAGCGGGCGCGGGCGTGAACCCCCGATGTGGCCTTCCCGTCCGATCAGTTGCGCTTGGGCACCGAGAAGGTGCCGGTCACGCGCCCGTTCGGCGCCTGCGTCACGCCACCGGTGCCCGCCGCCGCGCCGCCGCTCACCGACGAACCGTCGATCACCGCACGCCCGGTGTCGAGGTTGATCGTCAGCCGTCCGCCGTTGACGGTATTGCCGCCCTGCGTCAGCTTCACCGATCCCAGCATCGTGATGACGCGGCGGTTGAGGTCGTAGACGCCGAACTGGCTGCGCGCCGTCTGGTCGGGGCGGACCACCGTCACCCCGCCACTGGCATCCAGCCGCGAAACCTGCGGATTGCCGTCGATCACTTGCCCCGTATAGGCGACGGTCATGCGCTGCGCGGTCAGCGTCATCTCCGCCTGCCGAACCTTGACGTTGCCCGACAGCACCGCGCGATTGGCGCGATCCTGCAATTCGATATGATCCGCGCCGAAGTCGATCGGCGCGGCGGTATCGTGCCGGGCCTGCGCCGCCGCGGGAACGGCGAGCAATGTCAGCAGGGCAGGGGCGGCGGCAAGGCGCAACATGCGGAGACTTCTCTATTTTCTCGGGGTGAACCGCAAGCGGGCATTGCCGTCGAGCGTGACGGTGCGCGCCTCCAGGTCGGCGCTCATCGAGTCGCCGCGGAACGTGCCCTGGCGCACGGTGCCGGTCGCCGCACCGGTGGAGCGGAGCCGACGCGATTTCAGGTCGACGACCGCATTGTCGGTGTCGAGCGTATAATTGTTCGGTCCGCGCACCTTGATCGGCCCGTCGACGTTCACCTGCTCGCTATCCATGTCGTAACGGCCGGTCGGCGCGGTCAGCGTCGCCGGGCCGTCCGACAATCGGATCGCAGCCGCCATACCCGCGATGCGCACGATCGGCTCGGCGGAGCTTTTCTGCACCGCCGAGCCCGCGTCCAGCTCGAACGGCTGCCCCTTGGTATCGGTGCCGCGGTATCGCGCCTCGCGCAGCTTCATGCGTTCCTTGGCGACGTCGACGCGATTCTTGTCGAGGACGAACGACGCATCGCCGCCCATCGTCAGCGGCGCCATGACCAGGAACGCGAACAGCACGCCGATCGACGCCGGCAGCGCGCGGTTGGCGATCGCGATGACGCGGTCGTGCCGTCCGCCGGGCTGCGCCCAGCGTTGCCGTTCCGATCGGACGCGAAGCGCGACGTCAGACATGCGCGAAGATGTCCACCTCCGGCCAGCCCGCCAGGTCCAGCTCGGCACGCGCCGGCAGGAAGTCGAAACACGCCTGCGCCAGTTCGGTGCGGCCCTCGCGCGCCAGCCGGCGGTCGAGTTCCTCCTTCAGGCGGTGCAGATAGCGGACGTCGGAGGCGGCATAATCGCGCTGCGCATCGCTCAGCACCGGGCCGCCCCAGTCCGACGATTGCTGCTGCTTCGAGATGTCCTGCCCCAGCAATTCGCGAACCAGCTCCTTCAATCCGTGCCGGTCGGTGTAGGTCCGCACCAGCCGCGACGCGGTCTTGGTGCAGTAGACCGGCGCGGCCACGACGCCGAGATAGTGACGGATCGCCGCAATGTCGAAGCGGCCGAAATGATAGAGCTTCAGCCGCGCCGGATCGGCCAGCACCTGTCGCAGCACCGGTGCGGCATAGTCGCTGCCGGGTGAGAAGCGCACCAGATGCTCGTCGCCGCCACCGTCCGACAGTTGCACCAGGCACAGACGGTCGCGCGGGGTGATCAGTCCCATCGTCTCGGTATCGACCGCGATCGGGGCGCCTGCGGCGAACACGTCGCCGGGCAGGTCTTCTTCGTGCAGATATACAGCCATATGCGGCCTGTAACCGCGCGGATCGCCGGGCTCAATCGCTTCGTGACTCGTGAGCGCCGGCACGACGGAACGTGGCAACAATGCGACCGATCCGCGGCACTTGGCGGTCATTCCTTGAAAAGATGCGCAAAACGATTCGCAGGGCGGCGCAAGATGGTCTATGGAGGCGATGAGGCGCAGTAGGTCCTGCGTCGAGGGGAGCCGCGTTCGCCGTCCTGCGCGTGGCCCTGATGAGAGTGTTCGGGCGGACCGGGAAGACGAACAGGGTTATGGGTTACGACAAGGGCGGCCGCGGTCAGCGCGGCGGGCGTGGGCGCGACAAGCGCGACAGTTTCGGCGGCGGTGACGATTTCGGCGGCGGCTTCGGCGGTGGCGGCTTCGGCGGCGGCTTCGAGGATCGCGGCGGCGGCTTCGGCGGCGGTCGCGGCTTCGGCGGTGGTGGCGGCGGCTTCGGCGGCGGCGGTGGTGGCGGCTTCCGCGGCGGCGGTGGCGGCGGTTTCGGTGGCGGCGGCGGTGGTCGCGGCTTCGGCGGCGGTGGCGGCATGCCCCCGCAGGTCGTTGGCGAAGGCACCGGCGTGGTCAAGTTCTTCAACGGTCAGAAGGGCTTCGGCTTCATCGTCCGTGATGATGGCGGCGAAGACGTGTTCGTGCACATCTCGGCGGTCGAGCAGGCGGGCCTGTCGGGCCTCGCCGAGGGCCAGCCGCTCGGCTTCACGCTCGTCGATCGTGGCGGCCGTGTCTCGGCGACCGATCTGAAGATCGACGGCGAGCCGATGCCGGTGCAGGAGCGTTCGGCTCCGCGCGAAGGCGGCTTCGGCGATCGTGGTCCGCGCGCCGGCGGCGCCGGTGGCCCGCAGCGTCAGCTGACCGGGGAGAAGGCGACGGGTACCGTCAAGTTCTTCAACGCGATGAAGGGCTTCGGCTTCATCCAGCGCGACGATGGCCAGCCGGATGCGTTCGTGCACATCTCGGCGGTCGAGCGCGCCGGGATGCCGACGCTTAACGAGGGCGACCGCCTGAGCTTCGAGATCGAAGTCGATCGTCGTGGCAAATATGCGGCCGTGAACCTCGAGTCGGGCAGCTAAGCAGACCGGTTCTTGCGAACGAACGGCGGCCCGTCCGACTTATGTCGGGCGGGCCGTTGTCGTTTGGAGCGGTAGCTTCTTCGTCGCCCCGGATCTGATTCGGAGCCCCGCTTACCCAACGCGCCGCGGGAAAAGGCGGGATCCCGGGTCAAGCCCGGGATGACGTGAGAAGGGAGACGGCACGCGGTCCTCACACCCGCCTCTGTCCCTATGCCCGCCATCCTGCTATCCGCGCGCTCCACATCGCCGCGCGGACGCGGCGCTTGCCCGAACCGCTGGAACCCGCATGACGTCTCCCCGCCGCACCTTTGCGATCATCTCTCACCCCGACGCGGGCAAGACGACGCTGACCGAGAAGCTGCTGTATTTCGGCGGCGCGATCCATCTCGCCGGCGAGGTCAAGGCGCGCGGGCAGAACCGCCGCGCCCGCTCGGACTGGATGAAGATCGAGCAGCAGCGCGGCATTTCGGTTACCTCCAGCGTGATGACCTTCGAGAGCGGCGGCGTCACCTTCAACCTGCTCGACACGCCGGGGCACGAGGATTTCAGCGAAGACACCTATCGCACGCTGACCGCGGTCGACTCGGCGATCATGGTCATCGACGCGGCGCGCGGCATCGAGGCGCAGACGCGCAAGCTGTTCGAGGTCTGCCGGCTGCGCTCGGTGCCGATCATCACCTTCGTCAACAAGGTCGATCGCGAGGGGCGGCCGACCTTCGAACTGCTCGACGAGATCGCCGACATGCTCGCGCTCGACGTGTGCCCGATGACGTGGCCGGTCGGGATGGGCGGCACGTTCGAGGGCATCCTCAACCTGTCGACCAACCAGATCGCGCGCCCCGAGGGCGACAGCCGTACCTTCCAGGGCAAGACCGACGATGCGCCGACGCTGCCCGACGAAGTCGCGGAAGAGATCGAGCTGGCGCAGGCCGGCTATGCGGCGTTCGACGCCGAGGCGTATCGCAACGGCGATCTGACCCCGGTCTATTTCGGCTCGGCACTCAAGGATTTCGGCCCCGCCGACCTGATCGCCGCGCTGAGCGCCTATGCTCCGCCGCCGCGTCCGCAGCCCGCCGAACCAGCGCCGGTCGCGCCGGACGTGAAGGAAGTCACCGGCTTCGTTTTCAAGGTGCAGGCGAACATGGATCCGCAGCATCGCGACCGGATCGCGTTCATGCGGCTGTGCTCGGGCACGTTCAAGAGGGGCATGAAACTGACCCCGACCGGGCACGGCAAGCCGATCGCGGTCCACTCGCCGATCCTGTTCTTCGCGCAGAATCGCGAAGTGGCGGACGAGGCGTATCCGGGCGATATCATCGGCATCCCCAACCACGGCACGCTGCGCGTCGGCGACACGCTGAGCGAAAAGGCCGACGTGCGCTTCACCGGGCTGCCCAATTTCGCGCCCGAAATCCTGCGCCGCGTCGCGCTCAAGGATCCGACTAAGACCAAGCAGCTGCGCAAGGCGCTCGACGACATGGCCGAGGAGGGGGTGACGCAGGTCTTCTATCCCGAGATCGGCAGCAACTGGATCATCGGCGTCGTCGGGCAGCTCCAGCTCGACGTGCTGCTCAGCCGTCTCGACGCGGAATATAAGGTTGCCGCCGGGCTGGAGCCGGCGCCGTTCGACACCGCGCGCTGGATTTCGGCGGACGATCCGGCCGAGCTGAAGAACTTCACCGACCTCAACCGCGCGGCGATGGCCAAGGATCGCGACGGCAATCCCGTGTTTCTCGCCAAGAGCGCGTGGGAGGTCGGCTATGTGCAGGACCGCTATCCAAAGGTGAAGTTCGCCGCGACGCGCGAGCGGTAAGTCTTTCTGCCGTTATTCCCGCGAAGGCGAGACCTCTGCAAAAGTGCGGACCATATCCTTCGTAAGCCGTTCCCCGGCGGAGGCCGGGGTCCAGCTGGGAAGGTGTTTCAGTTAGTTACAAGCCTCATCCAACTGGGCCCCGGCCTCCGCCGGGGAACAGAAAACGGGTGTCGCAGAGGCCTCGCGAAGCAGGAATCCAGAACCTGCGACGTCGGTGACTCTCACGACGACCTGCGCGTCTGGATTTCCGCCTCCGCGGGAATGACGGACGGAGTTGAGGCTTACCCGCCCAGCCCCCACAGCGCCGCCAGCCCGAGGAAGGTGAAGAACCCCAGCGAATCGGTGCAGGTCGTCACGAACACCGATGACGCCACCGCCGGATCGACGTCGAAACGGTCGAGCGTCACCGGCACCAGCACCCCCGCCAGCCCGGCGACGATGTTGTTGAGGAACAACGCCAGTCCGAACACCAGCGACAGCGCCGGATTGCCGAACCACAGATAGGAGCCCGCACCGACCAGCAGCCCGAGCCCGATGCCGTTGCTCCCCGCGATCCGCAGCTCGCGGGTGATCATCCGCAAGGTATTCGATCCGGTCAGCTGGTTCGTCGCGAGCGCACGGACGACGACGGCGAGCGTCTGCGTGCCGGCATTGCCGCCCATCCCGCTGACGATCCCCATCAATTGCGCAAGCACCGCGAAGCGCGCGATCCGTTCGTCGAACAGCCCCACCACCGTCGCGGCGATCATCGCGGTCGGCAGGTTGATGAGCAGCCATGTCAGCCGCGTCCGTACCGTCAGCCGGATCGGCTCGTTGATGTCGCCTTCGCCGGCGCCCGACAACCGCAGCGCGTCCTCGCCGGCCTCCTGCTGGATGATATGGACGACGTCATCGACCGTGATCATTCCGACCAGCCGACCCGAGCCGTCGACCACCGCGGCGGAGATCAGCGCATATTTCTGAAAGCGCAGCGCGACCTCTTCCTGGTCCATGTCGACCGGGATCAGCGTCTGTTCGCGCTGCATGACGTCGGCGATCGCGATGCTGCGCGGGGTGCGCAGGATCCAGCTCAGCGAACAGGTGCCGACCGGCTCGTGCGTCGGGTCGACGACGAAGATTTCCCAGAAATCGGTGGTCAGCGTCTCGTCGGCGCGCAGATAGTCGAGCACGTCGCCAACCGTCCAATGTTCGGGCACCGCGACCAGATCGCGCTGCATGAGGCGGCCAGCCGATTCTTCCGGGTAGGACAGCGCCTCCTCGATCGCGGCGCGATCGTCGGGCTCCATCGCGCGCAGGACCTCGCGCTGATCCTCCGGCTCCATGTCCTCGATGATCGCGACCGCGTCGTCGGTATCGAGTTCGCTCGCGATGTCCGCGACCTGCCGCGCGTCGAGCGCGTCGATCAGCGCCTCGCGGACATAGTCGTTCATCTCCGCGAACACGTCGGCGTCGAGCAGGTCGCTGACCGCCGCGGCGAGATCGCGGCGGCAATCCTCGGGCGTCAGCTCGAAGAGATCGGCGATGTCGGCGGGGTGGAGCGGCTCGACCAGCGCATGCGCCTCGGCGACGTCGCCGGCCTCGACCGCGTCGAGCACCGCGCGGACGAACTCGGGCTTGAGCCGGTCGTCCTCGTCCAGACGCTCCTCGCGGTCGTCCTGCTCCTCATACGCGTCGCGCAGCTCGGTCTCGCTCATCTGCCGGCTCCCTGGTTCGCGTCGGACCGAAGGGCACCTAGCGCGGGCGTCGCGCATTTGCCAGCCGGGCGCGGGACCGATAGGGGCGCGCGCATACGGCAAGAAAGGAACTGCCTGTGACCGAGACCTATTCCACGCTGACCCTGACGCTGGACGGCGGCGACGTGACGATCCAGCTGCGCCCCGATCTGGCGCCCGAGCATGTCGCGCGCATCGCCGAGCTGGCGAACGAGGGCTTTTACGACGGCGTGGTGTTCCACCGCGTGATCCCGGGCTTCATGGCGCAGGGCGGCGATCCGACCGGCACCGGGATGCACGGGTCGGACAAGCCGAACCTCAAGCAGGAATTCTCGAAGGAGCCGCACGTGCGCGGGACCTGCTCGATGGCGCGGACGATGGACCCCAACTCGGCGAATTCGCAGTTCTTCATCTGCTTCGACGACGCGCGCTTCCTCGACGGCCAGTACACCGTCTGGGGTCAGGTGACCGAGGGCATGGAGCTGATCGACGCGCTGCCCAAGGGCGAGCCGCCCGCGAACCCCGGCAAGATCGTGTCGATGAAGGCCGCCTGACTTTATTGAGCGAATCGCCTCCCTCGTTCGTCGCACCGGACTTGATCCGGGGCCCCGCTTCCTGGGTAACCTCGGGGAAAGCGGGATTCCGGATCAAGTCCGGGATGACGAACGAAAGCGGGTGTCCGTTAACCGTCGATTGGCCGACGAATCTCGGACGCTAGCGACCTTGCGAGAACCTGCGCGTCTGGATTTTCGCCTGCGCAGGCATGACGGAAGAGGTCAGTTCTCGCGCAACGTCCGGATCAGCCAGTCGCGGAAGATCTTGACCGGCTTGGTCTGGAGCGCGCGCGGGCGGCACGCGAACCAGTAACTGTACGGGCTGGTGACATCGATATCGAACAAGCGCACCAGCCGCGGATCGTTGGCGTCCTGAAAATGGTTCTCGTGCATGAAAGCGACGCCGAGCCCCTGCGCCGCCGCCTCCAGAATCAGCACGCCGGTGTCGAAATAATCGATCGCGACCGGCTCCATCCCCGGATAGCCCGCCGCCTGGCTCCACGCCGCAAACGTATCGGGCATGTCGCGATGCAGCAGCACGCTATGTTGGCGCATCTGTTCGGGTGAGCGCAGCGGATGTGGGCCGTCGAGCAACGCCCGCGCACCGATCGGGTATACCATGTTGCGGTCGAGCCGCTCCGAATAGAGCATCGGATCGATATCGCGCGCGACGACGATCACCGCATCGAGCCCCTCGCCGAGTCGCGCCAGCGCGTTGCCGCCGGTGTCGATGTCGAGGTGCAGCTCGGGATGCGCGGCGCGCAGCTCGCCCAGCCGCGGGAACAGCCGCTGCGAGGCGTAAAGGGGCAGCACGCCGAGCCGCAGCCGCAGCACTTCGTTGCCGCTGGTCATCCCCTCGATCGCGTCCGACATGCCGTCGAGCGCGGGGGCGATCGCCGCGAGCAACCGCTCGCCATCGGCATTGGGGACCATCGCCTGATGGCGGCGATCGAACAGCGGGCGCGAGATGAACCGCTCGAGTGTCTGGATGCGGCGGCTGAGCGCCGGCGGCGAGAGTGCAAGCTCCTGCGCCGCCGCCTTGATCGAGCCAAGGCGGGCAACGGCCACGAAGGCCTCGATCGCAGTGAGGGGCGGAAGCCGACGCATGGCAGGTTCGGGAGCTGGTCCGAAATGGCTGTTGCGCTGCATCATGCAACATCCGGTCACGGACGCAACAACAATCGCCGCGTCAGTTGCAGAAAATGCAAGCATAGCGCTACCTTTTCGCACTTGCGAAGGACCATGCCGCGGCGCACATAGGGCGGGCCTTTCAGGCATCCTCTCCTAAAAACCTCAAACGGCCGGCCCCTTGGGGCTGGCCTTTTTTTCGTCCGCGTTCCGGGATGCGTCGGGTCGCAATGCGGAACCGGCGCCCTATCTTCTGCGCTCGGCCACTGGCCGCGCGAAAGGAACGACATGGCGGATGCCGACGAGACAGTGGTGAAGTTGCAGGTCGCAAACGCGCGGCCCGAGGACAGCGGGCGCGGCGTCGCGCATCTGCCGCGCGCGGTGTTCGCGGCGCTGGGGATCACCGACGGCGACGTCGTCGAGATCATTGGCAAGAAGACCACCCCGGCGCGTGCGATCGGCCCCTATGCCGAGGACGAGGGGCTGGAACTGGTCCGCATCGACGGGCTCCAGCGCGCCAATGCCGGGGTCGGCTCGGGTGATTTCGTCGAGGTGCGGCGCGCCGAATCGAAGGCGGCGACGCGCGTCGTCTTCGCGCCGGCGCAGCAGAACCTGCGGTTGCAGGGCTCGACCAACGCGCTGAAGCGCACCTTCTTCGGCCGGCCGCTGTGCGCGGGCGACATCGTCGCGACTGCTGGGCACCAGCGCGTCCAGAACATGCCGCCGGGCATGGAGCGCTACGTCAACGCGCCGGCCTATGCCTTGCAGGAGATCCGGCTGCTGGTCGTCTCGGCGAGCCCCAAGGGCGTCGTCCATATCGACGAGAGCACCGAGATCGAACTGCGCCCCGAATATGAGGAGCCGCAGGCCGCGCGCCGCGCCGACGTCACCTATGACGATATCGGCGGCATGGGGCAGACGATCGACCAGCTGCGCGAGATGGTCGAATTGCCGCTGCGCTACCCCGAACTCTTCCAGCGGCTGGGCGTCGATCCGCCCAAGGGCGTGCTGCTGCATGGGCCGCCCGGCACCGGCAAGACGCGGCTGGCGCGCGCGGTGGCAAACGAATCGGACGCGCAGTTCTTTCTCATCAACGGCCCCGAGATCATGGGCTCCGCCTATGGCGAATCCGAACAGCGGCTGCGGCAGGTGTTCGAGGAGGCCAGCAAGGCCGCGCCGTCGATCGTGTTCATCGACGAGATCGACTCGATCGCGCCGAAGCGCGGGCAGGTGTCGGGCGAGGCGGAGAAGCGCGTCGTCGCGCAATTGCTGACGCTGATGGACGGGCTGGAGGCGCGCGCCAATCTGGTGGTGATCGCGGCGACCAACCGGCCCGAAGCGATCGACGAGGCGCTGCGCCGGCCGGGCCGCTTCGACCGCGAGATCATCGTCGGCGTGCCGGACGAGCGCGGACGGCGCGAGATCCTCGGTATCCACACCCGCGGGATGCCGCTGGGCGAGGGCGTCGAGCTGAACGATCTGGCGCGCCAGACCTTCGGGTTCGTCGGCGCCGATCTGGCGGCACTGACCCGCGAGGCGGCGATCGAGGCGGTGCGGCGGATCATGCCGCGGCTCAACCTTGAGGATCGCACGATCCCCGCCGAGGTGCTCGACATGCTCGCGGTGACGCGCGAGGATTTCACCGAGGCGCTCAAGCGCGTCCAGCCGAGCGCGATGCGCGAGGTGATGGTGCAGGCGCCGACCGTCAAATGGTCGGACGTCGGTGGCCTTGATGACGCGCAGATGCGGCTCAAGGAAGGCGTCGAGCTGCCGCTCAAGGACCCGGATGCGTTCCGGCGTCTGGGGATACGCCCGGCGAAGGGCTTCCTGCTCTACGGGCCACCGGGGACGGGCAAGACCTTGCTCGCCAAGGCGGTCGCGCGCGAGGCGCAGGCGAACTTCATCGCGACCAAGTCGAGCGACCTGCTCAGCAAATGGTATGGCGAGAGCGAGCAGCAGATCGCGCGGCTGTTCCAGCGCGCGCGGCAGGTCGCGCCGACGGTGATCTTCATCGACGAGCTCGACTCGCTGGTGCCGGCGCGCGGCGGCGGGCTAGGCGAGCCGCAGGTGACCGAGCGCGTGGTCAACACGATCCTCGCCGAGATGGACGGGCTGGAGGAGCTTCAGTCGGTGGTGGTGATCGGCGCGACCAACCGGCCGAATCTGGTCGACCCGGCGCTGTTGCGGCCGGGACGATTCGACGAACTGGTCTATGTCGGGGTGCCCAATGCCGCGGGACGGCGGCGGATCCTCGACATCCAGACGCAGAAGATGCCGCTCGCGCCCGATGTTGACCTCGACGCGGTGGCGGCGCGGACCGAGCGCTTCACCGGCGCCGATCTGGAGGATGTCGTGCGCCGCGCCGGGCTGATCGCGCTGCGCGAGTCGCTCGACACGCGCGAGGTGCGCCGCGCGCATTTCGAGCGGGCGCTGGAGGAGAGCCGCGCAAGCGTCACGCCGGAAGTGGAGCGCGATTACGAGCAGATGGCGGCGCGGCTGAAGCAGGAGGCGAACGCGATCCAGCCGATCGGCTTCATCGCGCCGGGGCAATTGACGGCGCGGCCGGGCGGCAAGGAGGTTTAGGTTCGCGCAGAGACGCAGAGACGCAGAGGTGTTGCGCCGCAGGCTGACGAACATCCTTGGTGATGGACGGGTAGCTTGCCTGCGGCGCTCGCCCTTTGCGTCTCTGCGCGAGAAAACCTACTCCCTGAGCGCCCGCCAGCCGAGCGGCAGCAGCAGCGCACAGGCGATGGCGGCGGCGTCATAGGGCAATGCATGTCCGATGCCGTACAGCGCGACACCGATCGACGGCCCCAGCACGAAGCTCGCCCCGCTGATGCTCGTCACCTTGCCCGCGACCGACGCCTGCAAGGATGCGTCGACCGCCAGGCTCGATCCCGCGGTGAACCCCGGCCGGACGAAGCCGAAGCCGAGGCTGGCGAGCGCATAGCCGCTCGCGATCGACGGCAGCGTGGTGGCATGACCGGTCGCCCAGCAGCCGGCGGCGGCGAGCGCGAGCCCGACCAGCACCAGCGCGCGTGGGCGCAGGTCGAGCAGCGGGATCATGCCCCATTGCGCGAGCAGCGACGCGCCCGCGCCGGTCATCAGCACCAGCCCGGTCGCCCCCAGCGCGTCGACCGGCGACACGCCGAGCCGGTCGATGACGAGGAAGCCGATCACTTGCCCCGTCATCGCCTGCGCGTGCCCCATCACCAGCCCGACGAACAGCCACCAGCGAATGCGCGGGTCGAGCGCGCCGATCCGCGCGCCGTTCTCGGGCGCGATCGCCGCGGTGACGCTCGCGCCCGAGGACTGCCCGCCGATCGACGGGTAGGCGTTGACCGCCCCGTGGCTGGAATCGTCGGATCGGTCGTCGGGTAGCCGCCGCCACACCGCGACCAGCATCGCCACGCCGAACAGCGCGAAGACGAACGCCGGCCCGGCCAGCCCGACCGCGACCGGGCCGAGATGGCCGAGGATCAGGTAGGGCGCGAGCGCGGGGCCGAGGATCGTCCCCAGCCCGAAGGCGGAGGCGAGCAGCGTCAGCGCGCGGGTCCGTTCCTCGCGCGTGGTGCTGCCCGCGACCAAGGCCTGCACCGCGGGCGGGGCGGCAGCGCCGGTCGCGCCGTAGATCACGCGCCCGACGATAAAGAGGAGGAACGCCGCCGTACCGCCGATCCACCCATTGATCCCGGCGAGGAGGAACACGCCGCACAGCACAAGGCTGGTCGCATAGCCGCCAAGCCCGAGCAAGATCATCGCGCGTCGGCCGTGGCGGTGCGAGCGATGCGCCCAGAACGGCGCGGCCAGCACCCAGAACAAGGCCGAGATCGAAAAGGCGAGCGCCACCTCCGCATCGCGCACGCCCAGCGACCGGCCGAGCGCGGGCAGCACCGATTGCAGCGCGGTATTACCGGCGGCGATCGTCAGCATCACCATGAACATCAAGGCGAAAGTGCCGTCGCGCGCCTGTCTCACCGCCGTTCGCTCCCGCCCCGTTCCGTCGCAACGTCGATTAGGCGCTTGGGGGCCGCGCGCAACCCGGCTATGGCAACCGCTTCGCCTGCAGGGCGTTCGTCATGCGGATGACGCGAAATCGTCATCACATCAGGTTCGGGAGCCGTTTTTTCCACATGACCAGTTCCACCGACGCCGTGCGGCGCGACCGCAGCAAAGCCGCCGGCGTGCCCGGACCGTGGCAGATGTTCTTCACCGGCTTCCTGAAGCATCCGGTGATGGTCGGCTCGATCATCCCGTCCTCCGACCGGCTGATCGCGAAGATGCTGGGGCCGGTCGACTGGGCGAACTGCAAGCTGTTCGTCGAATATGGTCCCGGCGTCGGCACCTTCTGCCGCCCGATTCTCGAGCGGATGGCGCCCGATGCGATGCTGATCGCGATCGACACCAATGCGGACTTCATCCGCTATC
Source organism: Sphingomonas phyllosphaerae (assembly GCF_036946485.1). Taxonomy (GTDB): domain Bacteria; phylum Pseudomonadota; class Alphaproteobacteria; order Sphingomonadales; family Sphingomonadaceae; genus Sphingomonas; species Sphingomonas phyllosphaerae_E. The sequence goes on along the minus strand of NZ_JAQIJA010000005.1, from coordinate 745,907 downwards.
TCGATCATACGATTACCGATTCCCGCTTTGTCGCGGTGCATGGCTCGGCGGCGGATGTCGAGCGGATCGTCGCCGAACACGGGCATGAGGCGGCCGATTACGTGCTGTCCGGGCTGCCGTTCTCGACGCTGCCCGACGGCGTCGGCCCGGCGATCGCCGCCGCGACGCAGCGGGTGCTGCGCACCGGCGGAGCGTTCCTCGTCTATCAGTTCAGCCCCAAGGTCCGCGACTTCATCGCGCCGCATTTCCACCGCATCGACCATGACATGGAATGGTGGAACGTGCCCCCGGCGCAGCTCTATTGGGGCTGGAAGGACTAGCGTTTTCCGATCGCCCCGGACGCGGTCCGGGGCGACGGAAGGATGCCGCTCAATACAGTCCCGGCGTCTCGCGCTGTGCGGCGGTCGGGTGGGTCGCCAGCACCGGGCGCTGCGAACCTGCGAACAGTCCGGTCGTCCGCGCCGCCGAGGCACTCGCGCCGATCCGCGTGCAGCCCCGGCCTGCGATCCAGTCGAGTGCGGTGCGTACCGACGTCTCGTTCGCATCGCCCAACTGGCGCGTGTAATCGTCGCTGGCCTGGCAGCTCGATTCCACCTTGGTGGCGAGGCCGTCATAATAATCGCCCTGCCGCGCCGCATTCTGAAGCGCGAACGCGATCACGCGCAGCCGGTCGTCGCTGCACGACGGATTGTCGCGCGCGATCTGCCCGACCGGCTTGCCATAGGTGTTGCTGCCCACCAGCGCGAGGTCGCCGTGCAGGTAGGGGATCAGCGCGTTGATGACATATTCGCTGGCGGAGGCGGTCTGGCCGGTGCCGATGAAGGCGATCCGCGTCGGGGCGATCGCGTTCATCTCGCTGGCGAAGCGGCGGATCTGGTTCTGGCTCGACTTGGAGGAGCGGAAGGTGGTGTAGGCCTGCACGTCGCCGGTCGAGCGCGCACCGCCGAGCAGGTCGGTGAACGTCTCCGCGGTGTCGAGCAGCCCGCCGCCGTTGTAGCGCAGGTCGACGATCACCTGCGTCACGCCCTGCGCGCGGAAGGTGCCGAAGGCGCTGCGCAACTGGTCGTCGGCGGTGTCGATGAAGGTGCGCAGGTTGACGTAGCCGACCTTGCGTCCGTTATCGTCGATCACCTTGCTGCCGTAGCGCGGCGATACCGGTGAGATCGCGTAATCGGCGCTCGCCACCGATATGTCGCGCGTGCCGTTGGCGTCGCTGATGCGCAGGAAACGGACGGTGCCGGGCTTGGACGTGTCGAGCGCGCTGTCGAGCGCGTCGTTGCCGCTCGCCAGGATGTCGGCGACCGATCGGATCGTCGTCGCCGTGTTGCCGATGCCGACGATCTGCGCGCCGCGATCGATCCCGGCGTTCAACGCGGGCGCGTTCTCATAGGCTTCGGTCACGAACAGCCGGTTGGTCGCATCGAACGCCAGTCGCACGCCGAGGCCCGCGGTCGCGCCCGACGAATAATAGGCATTCTCCTGCGCCAGCGAGGTCAGATAGGTGAAATAGCGGTCCTTGCGCTGCGCCCGCGCGGTGGCGGTGAGCGCGTCGAGGAAGCTGTCGACATCCGTGTAGTTGGCCGGATCGATGCTGGTCGGCAGCGTATCCGGGAAGAGATACCATTCGTTCATCTCCGCCAGCACCCAATTCTGCCGCGCACGCAGCGCGCAGCCGGTCGGCGTGGTGATGCCGCCCGTCGAGCCGCCGCCGGCAGTGGTGCCGCTGGAGCCGGCGCTGTTGCCGCCGCCATCGCCCCCGCCACATGAGGCCAGCATCGCCAGCCCCGCCACCAGCCCGATCGACCGCCGTCCACGCATCACAAGACCCTCACGATTCGCTTCCCCGCGACCGTAGCGGGGAAGGTGCAACCCGAAGCTTCTTAAAAATGTTAGACTGACGCATCGTTCGCCGTCGAGGGGCCATCCATGATTCGCCACGCCATGATCGCTGCCGTCCTGCCGCTGTCGCTCGCCGCCTGTGGGTCTTCGCCCGAGGCGGACAATGCCGCGGCGGCGACGAGCAACAGTAGCGGCAATTATCTGGCCCAGATTGGCCAGCTGAACGAGAAGGAGCGCAACGGCGTGCTGTTCCGCGCCATCAGCGATGCCGGGCGCGCCTGTCAGGGTGTCACGCGCTCGATCGCGGGGCCGGCGCTTCAGGGCAATCCGAGCTGGGTCGCGACCTGCGAGGACGGCACGCCGTGGGTGGTGTCGATCAACGACAAGGGCGTCGCGACCGTCAGCGCGGTGCAGGGCAGCGCCCCCAAGGCGGGCTGACGCCGCCGACGCGCAACGCGATTGCTCCGCGCGGCGCGGCATCGTACCGCTGGCGCATGTCGCGCTGGCTGTTCCTTTCGCTCCTCGCCCTTGCCGGTCCGGCCGGGGCGACCCCGCCACAGGCCGCGTCGGCGGTCATGGCTCGCCAGCCGGTGCTGGTCACGCCCGTCGTGGTCCGCCGGCTTCCGCACGATCGCGCCGCCTTTACCGAGGGGCTGGTGTGGCATGGCGGCGCGCTGATCGAGAGCGTCGGGCTGGAGGGGCGGTCCGACGTGCGGCGCGTCGATCCGGTCAGCGGCAAGGTCACGCTGCGGCGCACGATCCCGGCGGCGCAGTTCGGCGAGGGGCTGGCGCTGTGGAAGGGCGAGGCGATCAGCCTGACCTGGCACGACGGCGTCGCGCATCGCTGGACCGCCGCGACGCTCAAGCCGCTGGGGACGATGCGGTACACCGGTGAGGGCTGGGGGCTGACGTCGGATGCGACGTCGCTGATCCGCTCGGACGGGAGCGCGACGCTGACCTTCCACGATCCGGCGACGATGAAGGTGCGGCGCACCGTCACGGTCACGTTCGCGGGGCGCGCGCTCGATCAGATCAACGAGCTGGAGATGGTCGACGGGCAGATCCTCGCCAACGTCTGGCACCAGCCGTTCATCGTTGCGATCGACCCGCGCAGCGGCGTGGTGACGCGGGTGATCGACCTGCGTGCGATCGTCGCCGAGGTCGGCGCGCGCGATCCCGAGGCGGTGGCGAACGGCATCGCCTGGGACGCGAAGGCGCGGCGGCTGTTCGTCACCGGCAAACGCTGGCCGACGCTGTTCGAGATCCGGCTGCCGAAGTAGCGGTCCCGCCGAAATCTCATTCTATCGTCGCCCCGGACTTGATCCGGGGCCCCGCTTCTTTTGCGGGAGACGTCTAAAAGCGGGACCCCGGATCAAGTCCGGGGTGACGAGAGTTGCGTTGGTCAGCGTATCAGCAGCTCGCCGACATAGACGACCGCATCCGCGGCCAGCTGTGCGCCAAGTACCGCGGCGGTGAACATCGCCGCCAGGCCGGCGGCGACCATGCCGTGATGGCCGGCGTTCCTGATCCTCAACATGACCCATCCTCTCCTTCTCGGAGCCGGGGTCTCGTTCGTACCTGATCGCCCGACGCCGGATACTTATATAGCGCATCGCGAGGTTCGCGTCATCTTGCAGCGCAGCACGCAAAAAAGGGCCCGGTCGCGTTTCCGCGCCGGGCCTTCAGGTGTCGTCCGCAGGAGGAACATCGGTGGCGGGGCGGCGACCGTCGCCGCCCCGCGAATTCGTCAGTAATTGTAGGCGCGTTCGCCATGCTCGTTGATGTCGAGACCCTCGACCTCGACCTCGAGCGAGGGACGCAAGCCCATCGTCGCCTTGATGCCGTAGAACAGCACCGCCGAGACGCCACCCGACAGCACCAGCGTCAGCACCACCGCCTTGATCTGCGTGAAGACCTGCGCGGCCATGTCATACTTGCCGGCGACCGACGGGAAGCTGGTGTAGTCGATGAAGCCCTGACCGCCGAGCGACGGGTCGGCGACGATTCCGGTCGCGATCGCGCCGATGATCCCGCCGACGCAGTGCACGCCGAACACGTCGAGCGTATCGTCATAGCCGAGCTTGTTCTTCACCGTGGTGACGAAGAAGAAGCACACCGCGCTGGCGACGAAGCCGAGGATGATCGAGGTCATCGGCGCGGCGAAGCCGGCGGCCGGGGTGATCGCGACGAGGCCGGCGACCGCCCCCGACACCCCGCCCAGCAGCGACGGCTTCTTGTGGACGATCTGCTCGATCACCGCCCAGGCGACCGCCGCGGCGGCGGTGGCGACGAAGGTGTTGACGAAGGCGAGCGCCGCGCCGCCATTGGCTTCGAGGTTGGAGCCGGCGTTGAAGCCGAACCAACCGACCCACAGCAAGGAAGCGCCGATCATCGTCATCGTCAGCGAGTGCGGCGGCATCGGCTCCGACTTGTAACCATGGCGCTTGCCGATGATGAGGCAGCCGACCAGCCCTGCGATGCCCGCGTTGATGTGCACCACCGTGCCGCCCGCGAAATCGAGCGCGCCCCAGCCGTACAGCAGCCCGGCGTCGGACGGCGCGTCGGCGAGGAAGTCCGGGCCGGCCCAGTACCAGACCATGTGCGCCATCGGAAAATAGACGATCGTCAGCCACAGCACGACGAACACCAGCAGCGGGGTAAACTTCACCCGCTCCGCGAAGGCGCCGACGATCAGCGCGGGCGTGATGCACGCGAAGGTCATCTGGAAGGCGATGAACGCATATTCGGGGACATAGACGTTGTTCGAGAAGGTCGCCGCGACCGAGGTCGGCCCGACCCCGGCGAGGAACGCCTTCGACAGCCCGCCGACGAACGCGTTACCGCTGGTGAAGGCGAGGCTGTAGCCCCAGCACACCCAGACGAGGCTGGCGACCGAGACGATCATGAACACCTGCATCAGCACGCTGAGCATGTTCTTGGTGCGCACCAGCCCGCCGTAGAACAGCGCGAGGCCGGGGATCGACATCATCAGCACCAGCGCCGCCGAGATCAGCATCCACGACGTATCGCCCTTGTTGACCATCGCGACGGCGGCTTCGGCGCCCGGCGCGCGCACCGGGCCGGCGGCGCCCTGCGCCAGCGCCGGCACGGCGGTCAGCAACGTGGCGGCCAGCGCCCCCGCGCCGCCCGCAATCTTTCTGGAAAGCGTCATCGGTCCCCCCCCATCACAAGGCCGTATCGTCGGTTTCGCCGGTGCGGATCCGCACCGCCTGTCCGACATCGAGCACGAAGATCTTGCCGTCGCCGATCGCGCCGGTGTTGGCGGCGGCCTGGATCGCCTCGACCACGCGGTCGGCGATGTCGCTGGCGCACACGACCTCGATCTTGATCTTGGGCACCATGTTGGTGCTGTATTCGGCGCCGCGGTAGATTTCGGTCTGGCCCTTCTGGCGACCGAACCCCTTCACCTCGGAAACCGTCATCCCTGCCACGCCGACGGTGGTGAGCGCCTCGCGCACCTCGTCGAGCTTGAACGGTTTGATGATGGCTATGACCAGCTTCATCGCGCCCCCTTTGCGTTTGTCCGTGAAGGAGCATCGCAAGGCGCGTGCCAGTTGCGCGTAGAGCGCGGGGCCGGCGCGGGGAGTGCTAACGATCGTTAATAATTGTGCAGCGCGTCAGTGCTGCCCAAAAATCAGGCAGAGTTGGCGATCGCCTGCGCGGCGGACAGGTCGTCCTCGTCGACCATGACGCGCACCGGGATCAGCAGCCAGCTGCCGTCGGCGATGCTCGCGCCCGCGTCGAAGGCGAGCGCGGGGATGCCGTCGGAGTCGAGCCGGGCGACGAGGATGTTGGCGAGGTTGCGGTCGTAGCGGCCGAGTTCGACGAGCGCCATCAGGCGGGGACGCGCGTGGGGCTGCGCACCGGCAGCCCGTCGATGCTGTGGGTGCGGACGGCATATTTGCCGAAGCGCGTCGCATCGTCGGTGCTGGCGTGATATTTGTTGAGCGTGTCGCGCTCGCGCTCGAACGCCATGTACGGCACGCCCCAGCCGCACGACGTCTGCGCCTCGTCGACCGCGATCACGAAGATCTGCCGCGTGCCGGGCAGCAGCGTGAAATGGCGCGCGAGGTCCGCCCATTCGTTATCCTGCGGCAGCACCGGGCGACCATGGCCGTAGATGCGGAAGATCAGCGCGGGATTGTCGAAGGCGCAGAACATGATCGTGATCCGCCCGTCGGCGAGCAGATGCGCGTTGGTCTCGTTGCCCGAACCCGCGACGTCCAGATAGGCGACCGTGGTGTCGTCGAGGATGCGGAAGCTGTCCATGCCCTTGGGGCTGAGGTTGACGCGCGCGTCCGCCGCCGCGGTGGCGACGAAGAACACCGGTTGCTTCGCGACGAACGCGCGATGTTCGGGAGTGAGCGCGGGGTAGAACTTGGCCATCGGTCGGCTCCGCTTAGAGGCGCAGGGGCGTTCGCGCGATGAAGCACGATCCGGCGCCGTCCGACAAGCGTCGACCCGGCGACCCGCCGCGCCGGGCAGCCCGGTCGATGGTGAGTCGTCAGACGCCGGCGGGCAGCGGCGCGGCGGCGGGATCGTCGCCGGCATCGTCCTGGACCGCGCGGCGCGCCGCCCGGGCCTCGCGACGCGCGCGGGCGGCGTCGGCCTCGACCTGCTCGGCGATGCCGACGCCGAGGCCGAGGTACAGGAACATCACATATTGCACCGGGAAGATGACGAACGCCCATTCGAAATTCAGGTGCAGCCCGGCGGTGAGCAACGTCATGCCGAGGCCGATCAGCAGGTCGCCGCGGCGGTCGCCGCGATGCCGGAAGGCGGTGCGCAACATCATCAGCAGGCCGCCGCCGATCAGCACGACGACAAAGAAAATGCTCGCCACCCCGGTTTCGGCCATGACCATCAGGTAGCTGTTGTGGACGTTGGTGGAGCGGCTTCCCTGCGACGCCGCCACGCCCGCGCGCGCCGAATAGCCACCGATGTTGCTGACGATGACATAGCTGTTCGCACCGACGCCGGCCGGATGATCCTTGATCATCGCCCAGGCGGCGCGCTTGAACGCCTCTCGCTCGTGATCGCTGCTCTCGACATTGTTGCGGCTCGTCCGCTCGCCGATCAGCCGTATCGCGAACGGGGTGACGCAGAGCATCGCGACCGCCGCCAGCCCCATCATCGTCCGCTTGCGCGGCGTCCATCGCCACAGGCTCGCCACCGCCAGCACCCCGCCCATGCCGATCGCGCCGAAGCCGATCGTGGCGCGCGAGGCGGTGAGCAGGTCGATCAGCAGCGCCACCACCGGCCCTGCCTTGGCATACCAGCGTCGCCCCCCGGCAAGCAGGATCGCCAGCGCCGGCACGGCGACCAGATTGGTCATCAGGCCGAGCAGGTTCTGCGCGCCGAACGTCCCCACGGCCTGGAGGACCCCGTCGAAATGCTGCTGTACCGAGTAGAAGAGCTGGAGAAAGAGAGCAGCCACCCCGCCGGCCACCACCGCCGGCACGATGCGCGGCGTCGTCGAGAGCCGCAGCGCCGCAAGGTACACCAGCAGCATCCGCACGAGCTGCACCACGTAACCAAGCGCGGCGAGCTTATCGACCGCCCAGGTGACGGTGATCGTCGTCAACAGGATGTAGATCACGAACGCCCAGAGATAGGGCGCGCGCTTGCGTCGCCGCGGCGTGGCGATCAGGATCGCCACCGCCATGGAATCGATCAGCGATACCTCGATGCCTTTGGTGTGCCCCGGCCAGAAAGCGAACGACACCGGCGCGACATATACGTGCAGGAACGCCAGCAGGAACGGCAGCGCGCCGAACCCGAAGCCGAAGATCGGCCGGTAGCGCGGCTGTCGCGCATATTGGACGAAGAGCGGACAAAGACCCAGCAGAAGGGCGAGCAAAACCCATTTCAAGGCAAGTGTCTCCACGACCGGGGCAGGCTGGTGCGCGTCACCGTCCGGGCCGCTGTCGATTTATTACCGCGTCAAGGAATCGTCGGTATAGCGGGCGGGTTAAGAATCAAGCTGCAACGTGGACGATCCTTGGGCAAGCAAGCAGGAATGGCGCCCCCCTTCGATGCGGGTGTGCAGCAGGCCGGCGCTCCCGCTGCGTCCGGGCAGGTGACGCGCTTCGACCTGCTACAGGTGCTGCGGGGGCTCGCCGCGCTGTGGGTCGTGCTCTTCCATGCCTGGACCCTGCAGAGCATCCGCACCTTGTATGCCGCGCTGCCGGCGCCGGTGCGCGAGATCTTGTTCGATGACGGGCGCGGCGGCGTGGCGGTGTTCTTCGTGCTCAGCGGGTTCGTGATCGCGCACAGCCTGTGGGGAAAGCAGGTCGACGGCCGCTATGCGGGCACGTTCGCGATCCGCCGCAGCCTGCGCCTCGATCCGGCTTATTGGCTGTCGATCCCGGTCGCGGTGGCGGCGGCGGCGGCGGTGGCGATGGTGCATCGCGAACCCTTGCCGTTGCCGACGCCCGGCACGGTGATCGGGCATCTGTTCTATCTTCAGGAATTGCTCGGGCTGCCGCAGATCCAGATCGTCTATTGGACGCTGACCTATGAGGTGCAATTCTACATCTTGACGCTGCTGGGCGCATGGGCGTGGTGCCGTGCGCAGGCGGGCGGGCCGGCCGTGCGGCGCGCGGCCTGGCTGTTGCCCGCCGCCTTCATCCTCGCCGCGATCGCCTCCAGCCTCGGCGACCAGCATTGGGTGCCGCGCGGCATCTTCCTGAATTTCTGGTTCGCCTTCGCGGCGGGCGCGCTGGCCTATGCCGCCGGCTGGCGGCGGACCGGGGCGGTGCCGGCGGTTGCGCTGGCGGTGATTGCCGCGATCGCTTTGTGGCGTGCCCCGCAGACGCAGGAGGTGTTCAACACCCCCGCGATGCTGACCGCGATCGGCCTGTACGGTGCGTCACGCGCCGGCTGGCTGGGGGCGGGCGGCCGGCAACGGTGGCTGATCGGTTTGGGCGCGATCTCCTATTCGCTGTATCTCGTCCACTTCCCGATCCTGGTGCTGAGCGGCAGCATCGTGCGGCGCGTGTTCGGCGACGGCGTGATCGCCGACAGCGGCAAGGTGCTGGCGTATCTCGCCTTGTGCATCGGCGGCGCGATCTTGTTCTGGCTGGCGATCGAAGCGCCCACGCACCGTCTGGCGCAGCGCTACGGGCGAGGCCGGGCGCGCGCGCCTGCGGCGGTGCCCGCGGAATAATGGTTCCTCGCCCCGGCGTCGATCCGGGGCGACGGGAACGCGATCAGGCCGTGCCGCCCACCGTCAGCCCGTCGATCAGCAGCGACGGCTGCCCGACCCCGGCGGGCACGCTCTGCCCGCCCTTGCCGCACACGCCGATCCCTTCGTCCAATGCGAAGTCGTGGCCGACGCCCAGCACCTTGGTCAGCACGCTCGGCCCGTCGCCGATCAGCGTCGCGCCCTTGATCGGCGCGCCGAGCTTGCCGTCCTCGATCCGGTACGCCTCGGTGCACGAGAAGGTGAACTTGCCCGAGACGATATCGACCTGTCCGCCGCCGAACGACTTGGCGAAGATGCCTTTCTTCACGCGGCTCAGCAGCTCGGCGGGATCGTCGCGGCCGGCCTTCATGAAGGTGTTGGTCATCCGCGGCATCGGCGCGTGCGCGAAGCTCTCGCGCCGCCCGTTGCCGGTCGGCGCGACCCCCATCAGCCGCGCGTTGAGCCGGTCCTGCATATAGCCCTTGAGGATGCCGTCCTCGATCAGGATCGTTTCCGATGTCGGCGTGCCCTCGTCGTCGATCGTCAGCGAGCCGCGCCGGTCCGCGATGCTGCCGTCGTCGACGATCGTCACGCCCGGCGCCGCGACGCGCTCGCCGATTCGTCCCGAAAACGCCGAGGTGCCCTTGCGGTTGAAATCTCCCTCCAGCCCGTGCCCGATCGCCTCGTGGAGCAGCACGCCGGGCCAGCCATTGCCGAGCAGCACCGTCATCTCGCCCGCGGGCGCATCGACCGCCTCGAGGTTGACCAGCGCCTGCGCCAGCGCCTCGTCGATCGCGCGGTTCCACATGTCGGGTGCCATGACGCGGTCGTAGAGATAGCGCCCGCCGACTCCGAACGACCCGGTCTCGCGCCGCCCGTTCGCCTCGGCGACGATCGAGACATTGAGCTGGACCAGCGGGCGGACGTCGGTGGCGACGAAGCCGTCGGCGCGGACGATCTCGACCACGCTCCACGTCCCCGACAACCCTACCGACACCTGCGCGACACGCGGATCGCGCGCGCGCGCGGCGGCGTCGATCGTCTGGCATAGGTTCACCTTGTCGGCGAACGGCACCAGGTCGAGCGGATCGGCGTCGGTATAGAGCCGGCTGTTGGTGCGCGCCGGCGCGGCGGCCTTCGTCGCGGTCGACGGATCGATCAGCGCCATCGTCTCGCCGGCGCGGCGGATCGCGGCCTCGCTCAGCTCGTTGGCGTGCGCGAAGGCGGTCATCTCGCCCGACACCGCGCGCAGCCCGAAGCCGGCGGTGGTGTCGTAGCTGGCGGTCTTCAGCCGCCCGTCGTCGAACCCGAACGCCTCCGCCTTGCGATATTGCAGGAACAGCTCGCCGTCATCGGCGCGCGCCAGCACATCGGCGGTGACGCGCTGCGCGGTCGCGGGATCGAGCGTGTCGCGGTACAGGAAGGAGCGGGGATCGGTCATCGTGCCAAGATAGGCGCGGGCGGGTGTGGATGCCAGCGATTGAGGTTCACGCGGAGGCGCGGAGCCCGCGGAGGATGGCGCGCTGGCGGCAGCCGCTTCCATTGATCCGGACATTCAAAGTTGACGTCGGATCGCCGTCGTTTCCGATCCGCATCATCCTACCTTCGTCGCCCCGGACTTGATCCGGGGCCCGCTTCTTCTCGGCGACCGGGCAGGAAGAAGCGGGATCCCGGATCAAGTCCGGGATGACAGACCCTGTTGGTGGGCGGTAAATCCAGATCCGCGAAGGCGTTCGCGAGGATGCCGTTATCGCGGGCGCGACACCTCCGCGCACTCCGCGCCTCCGCGTGCCGTCACTCTGCTCTCCAAAACGGAGAGCGACGTTACTGCGGGCTCGCGCCCTCTGAAATATCGGGCAGCTTGCTGTGATCGACACCATCCGCCGGCCCGCCGATCAGCACGAAGCGGCGATCGCAATAGCCGCAATCGACATAGCCATGCTCGTCGATCTGCAACCACACGCGCGGATGGCCGAGCGCCGCGCCGCCCGGAATATCGGTCGCGCCATCGCAGGCGACGCGGGCGGAGGAGGTGCGGACGAGTTCGGACGGCGGGCGCATGGGCAGGCGATTAGCAAGGCGGGGGCGGCGAAACAATCCTCACGTTATTGGCTTCCGCGCCCCGTGCGCCTATCGCCGCGCCATGACCGAAGCAGCGATCTCGATCCGCGACCTGTGCAAGACCTACGCCGGGGTGAAGGGCGGCGCGCCCAAGCGCGCGCTGGACGGCGTCACCTTCGACGTGCCGCGCGGGAGCATCTTCGGCTTGCTCGGCCCGAACGGCGCGGGCAAGTCGACGCTCATCAACATCCTCGCCGGGCTGGTCAACAAGACCAGCGGCGCGGCGTCGATCTGGGGCTTCGACATCGACGAACACCCGCGCAACGCCAAGGCGTCGATCGGGATCGTCAATCAGGAGATCCTGTTCGATCCGTTCTTCACGCCGGTCGAGACGCTGGAGATTCAGGCCGGGCTGTACGGCGTGCCGAAGAAGGAGCGCCGCAGCATGGAGCTGCTCCGCGCGGTGCATCTGGAGGACAAGGCCAACGCTTATGCGCGCACGCTGTCGGGCGGGATGAAGCGGCGGCTGATGGTGGCGAAGGCGATGGTCCACACGCCGCCGGTGCTGGTGCTCGACGAGCCGACCGCGGGCGTCGACATCGAGCTGCGCCAGCAATTGTGGACCTATGTCCGCAGCCTCAACGACGCCGGGGTGACGGTGGTGCTGACCACGCATTATCTCGAAGAGGCCGAGGAATTGTGCGACCGGATCGCGATCATCAATCATGGCCGCGTCATCGCCAACTCGCCGACCGCCGAACTGCTGGGGAAGGCGCAGGAGAAGATCGTCGCGGTGACGGTCGACCGCGATGTCGCGGCGCTGCCCGACAACGATTGTTTCGGGAAGGTCGCGCTCAAGGGCACGCGGACGCTCGAGATCACCTATGCCAAGGATCGCGTCAACGCGGGCGAGGTGCTGGGCGCGATACAGCGCGATGGCTATGGGATCGTCGACGTGAGCACCAAGGAAGCCGATCTGGAGGACGTGTTCCTCAACCTGACGCGGGCGGCGAACGCGGGTTGACCTACGCGTCATCCCGGACTTGATCCGGGATCCCGCTTCTTCTCCGACGGCTGGTACAAAGCGGGGCCCCGGATCAAGTCCGGGGCGACGAGCAGTAGACTGCGACCTTCGTCGTAAGCCGTTGTTGCGGCTTGCCTGTCCTGCGATACCGCCGCGGTATTGTAGGAGGGGCGACCGGTGAACATCATCCTGTTGGCGGCAGCGATCGCGCAGGCCGCGGCACCCGCGCCGTCACCGGTCGAGCAGGCGCGTGCGATCGTCGGCGACGCGCCGGCCGCGCCGCAGACGCTGGTCCTCACCGATGTCCCCAAGGCGACCGGCCCGGCACGCGCCTTGTTCAACGGCCGCGACCTGTCGGGCTGGCAGCCGTGGCTCGGCTATCCCGACCCCTCGGTCACCTACCGCGACAAGCCCGGCGCGACCCCGATCGGCCGTTCGCGCGCGACCGCGGGCGACTTCGCGGTCCGGCCGATCGACGGCAAGCCGGCGCTGTGGGTCAAGGGCGAGACATGGGGCGCTTTGGTCCATGACGCCGACCTGCGCGACTATCACCTGCGGCTCGAATATCGCTGGGGCGACCAGCGCTGGGCGCCGCGCGCCGACCAGCCGCCCAACAACGGCTTGCTCTACCATACGCATGGCACCCCCGGCGCGGTGTTCGGGACATGGCAGCCCTCGGTCGAGTTCGAGATCATGCAGGGCTCGACCGGCATGGCGGTCGCGGTCGGGCGCGACGTGCGTATCCGCACCACCGCCGCGCTCGACCCGACGTTGATCTCGCCGCCGGTGCGTTACCGGATGGGCGGCAAGCCGGTCGAGATCGTCAACGGCTCGCTGATCTGGAATGTCGAAAATGCCCGCGATGCCGAACGGCCGGCGGGGCAGTGGAACGTGCTTGACCTCTACGTACTCGGCGATCGCGCGGTGCATGTCGTCAATGGCGTACCGGTGATGCTGGTCGAGGGGCTGGCGACGGTCGGTGCCGGCGGCGTGCGCACCCCGCTGACGCACGGGCATATCCAGTTGCAGTCGGAGGGCGCGGAGACGTGGTTCCGCAGCGTGACGGTCGAGCCGATCGACCGGCTGCCGACGGTGGTGGCGCGGTAAACCTCCTGAAGCCGACCGACGTTTTCGGCTCGCCTACCCCATCCTGTCATCCCGGACTTGATCCGGGATCCCGCTTCTGCCTCGCTCGCAGAAAGGCAGCGGGGCCCCGGATCAAGTCCGGGGCGACGGGGAGACGCAGGCGATCGGCATAGTCGAACACGCAAAATCCTGTCCCTCACGCCCCGATCTATGCCACATGATCGGCATGTACCCCGTGCCCGCCGCAAGAACCCGCCAGCGTCTCAACATTCGCAACATTCGCGGGCGCGCGGCATGACGAACAGCGACGTGCTGATCGTCGGCTCGGGCGCGGCCGGGCTCACCGCCGCGCTCAACCTCGCCGATCGTTTCAAGGTGACGGTGCTCGCCAAGGGCGCACTCAACGACGGGTCGACCGCCTGGGCGCAGGGCGGGATCGCCGCGGTGCTCGAACCCGGCGACACGTTCGAGAACCATGTCGAGGACACGATGGTCGCCGGCGCCGGGCTCAACGACCGCGCGATCGTCGAGTTCGTCGTCGAGCGTGCGCCCGCCGCGATCGAACGGCTGCGCGCGCTGGGCGTACCGTTCGCGGAGGAAAAAGGCGCGCTGCACCTGACGCGCGAGGGCGGGCATTCGCACCGCCGGATCGTCCATGTCGCCGACGCGACCGGCTGGGCGGTGCAGGAGGCGCTGCAACGCGCCGCCGAGGCGCACCCCAATATTACGCTCGTCCCCGATCAGGTCGCGATCGACCTCGCCACCAGCCGGCACGAGGAGCGCTATTCGGGGGCGGGCAACGTCTGGGGGGTCTATGCGATCGACCGTCGGACCGGTGCGGTCGCGCTTCACACCGCGCGCGCGACGATCCTCGCCACCGGCGGGGCTGGGCGGACCTATCTGTTCTCGACCGCGCCGCGTGGCGCGACCGGCGACGGGATCGCGATGGCGTGGCGGGCAGGAGCCCGCGTGGCCAACATGGAATTCATGCAATTCCACCCGACCTGCCTCTATCATCTGGAGGTCAAGAACTTCCTCATCACCGAAGCGGTGCGCGGCGAGGGCGGGCGGCTCATCAACCCGACTACCGGCAAGCGCTTCATGCCCTATTACGATGCGGAGCGGCTGGAGCTGGCGCCGCGCGACGTGGTGGCGCGCGCGATCGACGCCGAGATCAAGCGCTACGGGCTCGATTTCGTCCATCTCGACATCAGCCACATGCCCGCCGATTTCGTGCGCGGGCATTTCCCGAACATTTACGAGAAGCTGAAGGGGCTGGGGATCGACATGACCGTCGCGCCGATCCCGGTGGTGCCGGCGCAGCATTATACGTGCGGCGGGATCGTGGTCGACCGCGACGGGCGCACCGATCTGCCCGGCCTCTATGCCGCGGGCGAGTGCACGCAATCGGGGCTGCACGGCGCGAACCGGCTGGCGTCGAACTCCTTGCTCGAATGTTTCGTGTTCGGCGAGGCGGCGGCGCGCGACATCGCGGCACGCTGGGACAATTTGCCCGACGTGCCCGCGATTCGGGCGTGGGACGAAAGCCGCGTGACCGATTCCGACGAGGAAGTGGTCATCAAGCAGAACTGGACCGAGATCCGCCGTTTCATGTGGAACTATGTCGGGATCGTCCGCACCACCAAGCGGCTGGAGCGTGCGCGCCACCGCATCGACCTGCTCCGCAGCGAGATCGAGGATTATTATGGACATTTCCGCGTCACGCCGGACCTGATCGAACTGCGCAACCTGCTCCAGACCGCCGACCTGATCGTCCGCTCGGCGCTGCACCGGCACGAGAGCCGCGGGCTGCATTACACGCTCGATTTTCCGGAGTTGAGCGACCCGCCGGTTGATACGGTGCTGGTGCCGTGAGCCTCAGGTCTGATCGACCCGAACACCCTCTTGTACGTCGCCCCGGACTTGATCCGGGGGCCCGCTTTCAGCGACGGCGGCAGAAAGCGGGATCCCGGATCAAGTCCGGGATGACGGAGGAACAAGGCCATCGGCGAGCAGTGATTGGTCATCGGGAATCAGGCGGTTGAGTAACCCCGACTCGACTCGTCGCGCGCTGGCTGGCGGTCGTCGCAAGCCCGAGTCGCGGGGGTATGCGTCGGCGGGCGCGCCCGGCACACCCACGGGTCAGGCAGGGGTGACGGCGGCGGACATGGGAAAGACGACATTCGCGCACCGGGCGTCGGTGATCGGCTGGTCGCTGCTGATCGCCGGGTGCGGGGCGGGGGCGGGTTCGACGCTGATCCCGGCCGCGCCGCCGCCGCCGATCGTCTCGGTCGCGGTCCCGCCGCCCGCGCCGCCGCGCCCCAAGTCGGCACCGCGCGCGCTGCAGCAGCGCGTGACGCAACTGATCCGCAGCTTTCCCGGCAAGGCAGGCGCGGCGATCCAGGCGGTCGACGAGGACTGGATCGTCCAGGAGGGCGGCGCGCTTTCTCTGCCGCAACAGAGCGTCAGCAAATTGTGGGTCGCGATGACCGTGCTGGCGCAGCGCGACGCCGGGCGGCTGAAGCTCGACGATCCGGTGCTGGTCACGCGCGACGATCTGACGCTGTTCCACCAGCCGGTCGCGTCGCTGGTGACGGGCGAGGGCTATCGCACCACGGTCGGCGGGTTGCTGACGCGCGCGCTGACGCAGAGCGACAACACCGCCAACGACCGGCTGCTGACCTATGTCGGTGGCCCGGCGGCAGTGCGGCGCTTCCTGGCGGAAAAGCATATTTCCGGTATCCGCTTCGGCCCCGGCGAGCGGTTGCTCCAGAGCGGCACCGCGGGGGTGACGTGGAACCAGTCGATGGCGATGGGGCGCGGGTTCGAGGCGGCGCGCGCGAAGCTCGATCCCGAGCTGCGCCGCGCCGCGCTGCAACGCTATATCGACAATCCCCCCGACGGCGCGCAGCCGGCAGCGATCGTTGAGGCGCTGGCGCGGCTGGCGCGCGGCGAGCTGCTGAGCGAAACGTCAACGCGCGTGCTGCTCGAGACGATGGCGGCGTCGCACACCGGACGCGCGCGGCTGAAGGCGGCGACTCCGGTGGGGTGGACGCTCGCGCACAAGACCGGCACCGGGCAGGAACTGGGCAGCCGCAATGCCGGCTTCAACGACATCGGCATCCTGACCGCGCCGGATGGCCGGCGCTACGCGATCGCGGTGCAGATCGGCGACACCACCGCGCCGATGCGCGTGCGGCAGGTACTGATCCAGCAGGTCGCCGCCGCGCTAACGGGGGCGCAGCCAAGGGCGGGTGGGGCGGACGAAACCGAATAGCCCTCTCCCCTCCGGGGAGAGGGTTGGGTGAGGGGCAGGTGCCTCGCAGAGAAGTCCGGTCTCGGTGAGACCCCAACCCCTCACCCCGACCCTCTCCCCGGAGGGGAGAGGGAGTTGTCAGGTCGCACCATTCCACGCCCCCTCGCTCACCCGGCACAACCCGGTTCCCCCTGACCCCAATCCGTTATAGGGCAGCCGCCATGCCGCACCTCTATCTCGTCGACGGATCGGGCTATATTTTCCGGGCCTATCACCGTCTCCCGCCGCTCACCAACAAGCATGGCGAGCCGGTCGGTGCGGTCTATGGCTATACGACGATGCTGTGGAAGCTCGCCGACGCGCTCCACAAGGCCGACGGGCCGACGCATATGGCGGTGATCCTCGACAAGTCGAGCAGCACGTTCCGCAACGAGCTGTACGACCAGTACAAGGCGCACCGCCCGCCGCCGCCCGAGGACCTCGTCCCGCAATTCCCGATGATCCGCGACGCGACACGCGCCTTCTCGCTGCCGTGTATCGAGGAACAGGGCTGGGAAGCCGACGACCTGATCGCCAGCTATACCAAGGCGGCGCTGGCGCAGGGCTGGCAGGTAACGATCGTCAGCTCCGACAAGGATTTGATGCAGCTGATGACCGATCCGTCGGTCGACATGCTCGACACGATGAACAACCGCACGCTCGGCCCCGCCGACGTCGAGGCGAAATTCGGGGTCGGGCCGGACAAGCTCGGCGAGGTGCTGGCGCTGATGGGCGACAGCGTCGACAACGTTCCCGGCGTGCCGGGTGTCGGGCCGAAGACCGCCGCGAAACTGATCCTCGAACATGGCGATGTCGAGGGCGTGCTCGCTGCCGCCGACGCGATGAAGAAGGGCAAGCTGCGCGACAATCTGATCGAACATGCCGAGGCGGCGCGGATGAGCCGCAAGCTGGTCGAGCTGGCGTGCGACGTGCCGCTGCCGCAGCCGCTCGAGGAATTGTCGCTGGCGGACGGCATCCCCGACGCGCCGCTGCGCGCCTTTCTCGACCACCACGGCTTCCGCTCGCTGCTGACGCGGCTGGGCGAGGTCGCCGACGCCCCGGTGGCCGAGGCCTCAACTGACGCCGCCTTCGACGCCGACGAAGAGGAGGCGTGCAACCACGACGGCTATGAAACGGTGGTCGACGACGACGCGCTCGACCGCTGGATCACGGTCGCGCGGCATCAGGGCTGGGTGGCGATCGATACCGAGACAACCGCCAAGGACCCGATGCTCGCCGAGCTGGTCGGCGTCTCGATGGCGCTGCACCCGAATCTCGCCTGCTACGTGCCGCTCGCGCATGGCGGGAGCGACATGTTCGCCGAGCGCCCGCCGCAGCTCGACCGCGACGCCGCGCTAGCCAAGCTCAAGCCGCTGCTGGAGGACCCCGGCGTTCTCAAGATCGGGCACAATCTCAAATACGACCTGATCGTGCTGTCGCGGCTCGGGATCGACGTCGCGCCCTATGACGACACGATCGTGATGAGCTTCGCGCTCGACGCCGGGCTGCACGGGCATGGCATGGACGAGCTGGCCGCGACGCATCTCTCGCACACCTGTATCGCGTACAAGGACGTGGTCGGGACCGGCAAGAAGGCGCTCGGCTTCCACGAGGTCGATCTGAAGGCGGCGACGCGCTACGCCGCCGAGGACGCCGACGTCACGCTGCGGCTGTGGCGCCGCTTCACCGCGCGGCTGCCGCGCGAGGGCGGGACACGCGTCTACCAGATGGTCGACCGCCCGCTGGTGTCGGTGATCGCGCGGATGGAGCGGCGCGGGATCAAGGTCGATCGCGAGAAGCTCGCGCAGCTGTCGGGCGAATTCTCGACGCAGATCGCGCAGCTGGAGGGCGTCGTCCACGAAATGGCCGGCGGGCCGTTCACGATCGGCAGCCCCAAGCAGCTCGGCGACGTGCTGTTCGAGCGGCTGGGGCTGAAGGGCGGTCGCAAGGGCAAGAGCGGGGTCTATTCGACCGACGTCACCGAGCTGGAGCGGTTGGCGGCCGACAAGGGCTCGGCGGGGGCGGAGATCGCGACCAAGGTGCTGGAATGGCGCCAGCTCACCAAGCTGAAGAACACCTATACGGATACGTTGCAGGAGCAGATTCACCCCGAAACCGGCCGCGTCCACACCAGCTATTCGCTGACCGGCGCGCAGACCGGGCGGCTGTCGTCGACCGATCCCAACCTCCAGAACATCCCGATCCGCACCGAGACCGGGCGGCAGATCCGCGACGCGTTCGTCGCAGAGCCGGGCAACGTCATCCTCGCCGCCGATTACTCGCAGATCGAGTTGCGGCTGGCGGCGCATATGGCCGACGTGCCGCAGCTCAAGGAGGCGTTCGCGCGCGGCGACGACATCCACAGCCTGACCGCGCAGGAATTGTTCGGCGAGGTGACGCGCGACACGCGTGCCAGCGCCAAGACGATCAACTTCGCGATCCTCTACGGCATCTCGCGCTGGGGGTTGGCGGGGCGGCTCGACATCTCCGCCGACGAGGCGCAGTCGATGATCGACCGCTATTTCGAGCGCTTCCCCGGCATCAACCGCTATATCGCCGAGACGCTGACGCAGGTCCGCGAGCACGGCTTCACCGAGACCTTGTTCGGGCGCAAGACGCACTTCCCGCGCATCCGCAGCAAGGTGCAGCACGAGCGGCAGGGGGCCGAGCGCGCCGCGATCAACGCGCCGATCCAGGGGACCAGCGCCGATATCATCAAGCGCGCGATGGCGCGGATGGAGCCGGCGCTGCTGGAGGCGGGGCTGCCCGACGTGCGGATGCTGCTGCAGGTCCACGACGAACTGGTGTTCGAGCTGTCCGAGGGCGACGTCGAGCGCGCGCGCCCGGTGATCGAGCGCGTGATGGCGGGGGCGGCGGAACCGTCGGTGGTGCTCGACGTGCCGTTGGGGGTGGAGATCGGCGTGGGAGCGAGCTGGGGAGCGGCGCATTGACCGCGCAGCTTGGCAGCCGGCCACGCCCGGCTGACTCAAGCAAGCGCGGCCGGCGGGCACAGCCTGTCCGACAAGCCTGTCCTGAGCGCCTGCCTTGCAGGCAGTCGAAGGGCGGCTTTGCCGCGGCGCGCCTCTTGCGCCTCCGTCATTGCGAGCGCAGCGACGCAATCCAGAGCCCAGCGCGTGACACTCTGGACTGCTTCGCTACGCTCGCAATGACGGCATCCGGAGGCCGTGCCTCCGCATGACCGCCACCGACCAACCCGAGGACATCGCCGCGCTCGCGAAGGGCGGCCGCACCAACGTCGCCGGCTTCGTGCTGCGGCTCGGCGCGCGCATCCCGTTCCTGTTCATCGCCGGCCATATGTACGGCGCGGCGCTGGTCGGGCGGTTCGCGAT
This sequence comes from Sphingomonas phyllosphaerae, assembly GCF_036946485.1. Lineage (GTDB taxonomy): Bacteria > Pseudomonadota > Alphaproteobacteria > Sphingomonadales > Sphingomonadaceae > Sphingomonas > Sphingomonas phyllosphaerae_E. Next base: position 726,045 of record NZ_JAQIJA010000005.1, on the reverse strand, counting down.
CGCGGTGGTCGTCGTCGAGTTCGCCGCATTGATCGCGACGCTGGGGCTCAAGCGCGGGCTGGCGCAGGCGCTGTCCTCGACCGAGCGCCCGCACAATCACGTCGTCTTCGACGCGCTGGCGCTCGCGCTGATCGCCAGCCTGATCGCCAGCGTCCTGCTGTTCGCCTTTCCGCAGGCGATGTACCCCAATTCCGCGATCGGCGGGCTCGACCGGCTGTTCCCGCTCATCATCCTCGCGCCGGCGCTGTCCGACGTCAGCCTCGCCGCGCTCGCCTATCGCCACAACGTCAAGGCGAGTGTCACCGCGCGCGCGGTGATCGAGCCGTGGACGCTGTCGATCTTCGCGTTCCTGTTCTCGTTCTTCACCCACAAGGACGGGCTGGTGCTCGCCTATGTCGCGAGCATGGTCGCGGCGCTGACCGCGAGCATCGTGCCATTGATCCGCAGCTATGGCGTCCCGCACGGCTGGTCGCCGCACGTCGGGCAATTGTGGCAGATGACGCGCGCCAACACCCCGCTCGCGGGCGCCGATGCGCTGGAATGGGGCAGCCGCAACGTCGACCGCCTGATCCTCGGCACATTGTTCGCGCCGAGCGTGGTCGGCATCTATTATATGGCGCAGCAGGTCGCGAGCCTGCCGCAGAAGCTCAAGACCAGCTTCGACCCGATCCTCGGGCCGGTGGTGACGCAGAGCCTCGCGCGCGGCGATCTGGCGGCGATCGCGCGGCAGGTGCGGCAGGTGGCGTTCTGGATCATCGCCGCGCAGCTCGCGCTGGCGATCACCGCCTCGATCCCGCGCGAGGGCGTGATGGCGACGATCGGGCCGCAGTTCGTCGGGGGCGCGGCGCCGATGGTGTTCCTGCTGTTCGCGGAGGTGTTCGCCTCGACGGGCGCGGTGTCCGAATCGGCGCTGGTCTATATGGCGCGGCATCGCAACCTGCTGATCTCGATGACGATGATCGCGTTGCAGATCGCGCTGTCGTTCGCGCTGATCCTCGCCTTGCGCGCCGCAGGGTATGGCGTGACGACGCAGGCGGCGGGCGCGCCGATCGCGCTGATGCTGGTCGTGCTGCTCACCTCGTTCATCAAGGCCGGGGTGCTCGGGCGGCTACTCGGCGCGAGCGTCTCGCCGATGCGCTGGCCGCTCGTCTGGGCGGCGTGCGCGGGGGCGGCGGTCGGCGGGGCATTCGCGCTGCTGCCGCCGGGGTGGCGCTGGGCGCAGGTGTCGATCGGGGTCGCCGCGACGCTGGCGGCGTATCTGTTCGTGATCTGGCGCTACGCCTTCGGACCCGAGGATCGCGCGCTGTTCAGCAAGATGCCGAGCGCGGAAGAGGCGACGCTGCCGAACGAGGGCGGGTTCATCCGGTAGGCGCCGTCGCCCCTGCGCAGGCAGGGGCCCATGTCTTTGTCGTGTGCCGGGCCGCTGACACATGAGCCGACGTGGCCGAGGAAGCGTCGCCCACAAACTCGACAGACATAGGCCCCTGCCTGCGCAGGGGCGACGGCGTTTCGCGAATCAGTGCCGGAAGTGGCGCATCCCGGTGAACACCATCGCCAGCCCGGCGTCGTCGGCGGCGGCGATCACCTCGTCGTCGCGGATCGAGCCGCCCGGCTGGATCACCGCGGTCGCGCCGGCCTCGACCGCCGCCAGCAAGCCGTCGGCGAACGGGAAGAACGCGTCCGACGCCACCGCCGAGCCGATCGTGCGCGTCTCGCCCCAGCCGGCCTTGTCGGCGGCATCTTTCGCCTTCCACGCCGCGATCCGCGCCGATTCCAGCCGGTTCATCTGCCCCGCGCCGACGCCGGCGGTGCTGCCCCCCTTGGCGTAGACGATCGCGTTCGACTTGACGTGCTTGGCGACCGTCCAGGCGAACAGGCAGTCGGCGAGTTCCTGCTCGGTCGGCTGGCGCTTGGTCACCACCTTGAGGTCGCCCGGCAGCACGCGCCCGGCGTCGCGCGACTGCACCAGCCAGCCGCCCGCGATGGACTTGGCGAACAGCCCGTCACGCGCCGGATCGGGGAGCGTACCGGTCAGCAGCAGCCGCAGGTTCTTCTTCGCCGCGAACAGCGCCAGCGCTTCCTCATCGGCGTCGGGCGCGACGACGACCTCGGTGAAGATGCCGGTAATCGCCTTGGCGGTGACGCCGTCGAGCGGGCGGTTGACCGCGATGATCCCGCCGAACGCGCTGACCGTGTCGCACGCGAACGCCGCCTCATACGCCTCGGCGAGCGTCGCGGCGGTCGCGACCCCGCACGGATTGGCGTGCTTGACGATCACGCAGGTCGGCTCCGCGTCGCGGAATTCTGACACCAGCTCCAGCGCGGCATCGGCATCGTTGTAATTGTTGTAGCTCAGCGCCTTGCCCTGCACCTGCCGTGCCTGCCCAATCCCGGGCGTGGTGTCGCCGGTCGCGGCATAGAAAGCGGCGTGCTGGTGCGGGTTCTCGCCGTAGCGCAGCTCCTCGCCCGCGCGGCGCAGCGTCAGCGGCAGGACCGCCGGGAAACGCTCGCCCTGATCGACGTTGCCGAACCAGCGCGCGATCGCGCCGTCATAGGCGGCGGTGGTGGCGAACGCCTTGGCGGCGAGCCGCTTGCGATCTTCCAGCGTCGTCGAGCCCTCCGCGACCAGCGCGTAATCGGCGGGATCGGTGACGATCGCGACATAGGCGTGGTTCTTGGCCGCCGAGCGGACCATCGACGGCCCGCCGATGTCGATATTCTCGACCACCTCGTCACGGTCGGCGCCCTTCGCGACGGTCGCCTCGAACGGATAGAGGTTGACGACGACGAGGTCGATCGCGCCGATCTGATGCTCTTCCATCGACGCGGCGTGCGCGGCGTCGTCGCGCACCGCGAGCAGCCCGCCGTGGACCTTGGGGTGGAGCGTCTTGACGCGGCCGTCCATCATCTCGGGGAAGCCGGTCAGCTCGCTGATGTCGCGCACGGTCAGCCCGGCGTCGCGCAGCGCCTTGGCCGTGCCGCCGGTTGAGACGAGTTCGACCTGCTTGGCGGCGAGCGCGGTGGCGAGATCGACGATCCCGGTCTTGTCGGAGACGGAAAGGAGCGCGCGGCGGATCGGGATGCTGGTCATGCGCGCGCGCTTACGCGCGGGAAGGGCGGGGCTCAAGGGCGAAGCGGCGGCATCCTGTCCCGCGGACCGCCATTGCCTAGCGGATAGCCGTTTTGGAAGAGGGCAGGAGCAATACAGAACACCGTTCGCCCTGAGCTTGTCGAAGGGCGTGTCCCCAGCGGCACGTGCTTCGACAAGCTCAGCACGAACGGTTTTAGTAATTCGGCCTTGAACTGGTTGCGGTCACCGCGCGCGCTTCAGCACCCAGTTGACGCTCACTCCCGTCGGCGGGGCGAGGCCGTGGATCACGATCTGCTGCGTCGTGAACAGCCGCCCCCAGCCGTCGACCCACACGCTGTCCTCGATCGTCAGCCGCTCGCCCCGGCTGCGGAAATGCCAGAAATTGCCCGCCGCGGTACGCAGCATCGCCGCCTGATTGTCCGCGGTGGCGACCGCCTCGACCCCGGCGGCGAGGTGGAAGCGCAGCAGGAACGGCGTCATCGCATCGGCGCGACGCGGTCGCGCGCCCGGTGCGGCGAGCAACGCATCCTCGCCGCGCAGCTCGCGCCCGTCGCTGAGCAGCAGCAAGGTGCGCTGGTGGTGGAAGCCGTGGCGGCGGACATAGCCATCGTGGCGCGCCTCCATCCGGCTGCCCAGCTCGGACTCCTGCCGCGTCAGCTCGACCTCGCGCACGCCCTTGCCGAGCGTGCCGTCGGGCAGGATCGCGGTCGAGTTGGTGTCGCCGATCGTCAGCGTCGAATGCGCCGCGGTGCTGCGCAGCCCGGTCATCATCGCCGGCGACATCCGCGCGCCGGTGACGCCCGCGCCGCCACAGTTGACGATCAGCCGCTCCGCGCCGTCGCTGAACTCGAATGCGAGCGTCGAGGCGCAGCCGCCCTCCGCGACGCGTGCCATCGGCGGCGGGGCGGCGTCGACGATCAGCACCGCCGCACCGTTGGCGAGCCGCTGATAGCCCCAGTCGCGCGATTGACGCAGCGGACGGCCGTGCGCGCCACTGGCGAACAGCACGTCATTGACCGCCTCGGCATCGACCGGCAGCCCGCCTTGCCAGCTCGACAGACCGCCATCGCCCATCGTCGTGCCGAGCAACGCCGGGGTGGCGAGCGACAGCGCTTGCCCGACCGGCTCGGGCAGCGACAGCCCGCGCGCCTCGTAGGCAGCACGCAGCAGCCCGATCGTCGTGAGCACGTCCAGCAACGCGGCGGGCGAGCGGCTGACGACACCGCCATCCGCGCTCAACCCGGTGCCGAGCGCGCGTGCGAGCCCGGCCTCGCCGATCGCCAGCCGCGTCTCGCCCGCGGGGAGCAGCAGCCCGGCGATCACCACGCCCGCCCAGGCGGCGATGCGCTCGGCACCGGGCGGGGCCTTGTCGGCGGTGCGATCAAGATGCCGCGCGGCGCGCGCAATGCCGTTGAGCACGCGCGAGCGGAAGACCAGATCGGACGAGGCGAGCAGCAGCGGCGAATGGAAAGCCCACATCGCGAGCCGCCGCGCGGTGGTCGCCGGACGCCATGCCGGATCCGTCACGCGATCGCCATGCGCCGCCAGCCAGCCACCCGCCAGCGCCTCGGCCAACGGCACGGCGCGCGTGCGGTCGTCGAGCGCGGCGACGTCGCGCAGCCAGGCGAAGGAATGCAGATAATCGACGAACGCCGGCCCCGCCGCGGGTGCGGCGATGTCGATCGTCTCGATCGCATGATGCTCGCCGCCGGCGAACATCCAGCCTTCGAGCATCGCCTCACCGAGGTCGCTTTCGCCAGGGATCGGGTCGACGGGCACGGCGACCAGTTTGGCCGGATGCTGCCCGTCGAGCCGCCGATCGTGGAGCGGGGTGCGCCACGTCAGCCGTTCGACCCACGCCGCCATGCGGTCACCAAGCGATTCGCCGGTCCCGGCGGAAATGACGTGCTTTTCGGTATCGATGCCGGTGCGGTCGTCGGTCATCCGCCGCGCAGACCCTTGATGTTCTCGGCATAACGCTCCGGCCCGCCGCGGAAGGTGGCGGTGCCCGCGACCAGCGCGTCGGCACCGGCCTCGATCGCGCGACGCGCGGTGTCGGCATCGATCCCGCCATCGACCTCCAGATCGATGTCGCGACCGGATTGCTCGATCATCTTGCGGATCGCGCTGATCTTCCTGAGCTGGCTATCGATGAAATGCTGCCCGCCGAAGCCGGGGTTGACGCTCATCACCAGCACGAGGTCGACCATGTCGATCAGGTAATCCAGCATCTTGGCCGGAGTGGCGGGGTTGAGCACCACGCCGGCGCGCTTGCCCAGCCCCTTGATGTGCTGGATCGTGCGGTGAATGTGCGGCCCGGCCTCGGGATGGACGGTGATTGTGTCCGCGCCCGCCTCGGCGAAGGCGTCGAGATACACGTCGACCGGCGAGATCATCAGATGCACGTCGAACGGCTTGGTCGTATGCGGGCGCAGCGCCTTCACCACCGCCGGGCCGATCGTGATGTTGGGGACGAAATGCCCGTCCATCACGTCGATATGAATCCAGTCGGCACCCGCGGCATCGATCGCGCGCACCTCCTCCCCAAGTCTGGCGAAGTCGGCGGACAGGATCGAAGGCGCAATGCGAACGGGCTTGGTCATGATGCCGCCCCCGTTAGCGGACGCAACGCCTAGGCGGAAGCGCGCTCAACCCGTGCGATAAAGAACCCATCGCATCCGCCGGCCGCTTCGAGCGTCCCGGGCAGCGTGCGGACCCAGCCTTCGGGTTCCGGCGCGACACCGTCCGGCAGCTCGCCGGTGCCGGGCGCGCGAATCGTGAAATCCGGGTGCTCGTGCAGGAAGCGCTCAATCTGCGCCTCGCCCTCCTCGGGCTCGAGCGAGCAGGTGGCGTAGACCAGCGTCCCGCCGGGCGCGACCCACGTTGCGGCGCGCTTCAGGATGCGTGCCTGCAGATCGGCCATCTCCGCGACGATCCCGCCGTGCGCGCGGTGGAGCACGTCGGGGTGGCGGCGGAAGATGCCGGTCGCGCTGCACGGCGCATCGACCAGCACCGCCTGCGCCGGGGCGTCGGGCGACCATTTCAGCACGTCGGCGATCGCGATCTCGAACGCGAGCCCGGTCCGCTCGCGGTTCTCGCGAAGTCGCGCCGCGCGACTTTCGGACAGTTCGACCGCGGTCACCTGCCACCCGGCGGCGGCGAGCTGGAGCGTCTTGCCGCCCGGTGCGGCGCACAGGTCGAGCGCAATGCCGGTGCCGCGCCCGATCAGCCGCGCCGGGATCGAGGCGGCGAGGTCCTGTACCCACCATTCGCCCGCATCGTAGCCGGGCAGCGCGGTGACGTCGCTGCCAGCCGGCACGCGCGCGTGCGCCGGGGCGAGTGAGGTGGCGTCTGGCAGCACCTTGGCGGCGTCGGCATAGCTGAGATCGATCGGCGGCGGCGCGGCGATCGCGCGCGCGGCGGCCGCGGCGGCGGCGTCGCCCCAATTGGTGCGCCAGCGTTCCGCGACCGCCGCGGGCAGCGTCGGCACGTCGGGCAGTTTCGCCTCGCCGCGCATCAGCGTGCCGAACACACCATGCACCAGCTTGCGCGGACCACCGTCGACCAGCGGCAGCACGGTGGCGATCGCGGCGTGCGGCGGGGGTGCCGAGGCCGAGCGCCTGCGCCAGCGCGATCCTGAGCGCGCTGCGTGCCTTGGCATCGTCCGGCAGGCGCTGACGGGTCGCCGAGTCGATCAGGGCGTCGAGGTCGGGCAGCCAGCGCAGCGTTTCGGCGGCAATGGCGTGCGCCAGCCCCCGATCCGGCCCTCCCGCCAGCGCGCGTGTCGCATGGGCGAGTGCCGATTCGAGCGGCTCGCCTCGCCGCAATACCGCATCGAGCAGCCGCAGTGCCGCCCGGCGCGGCGCGGTGCCCAGCGGTTCGGGACCGCCCGGGGTTCGATCGGCGCGGCTGGGGCGCGGTCGTGCGGGGCGGCGGGGCGGGCGGGCGTCAGCCACGCGCAATCTGCTGCATCGGGCTCGGCTTGAAGGCGATCATGGCGCTGCATATGTGCCGGGGCGCACGCCGGATCAATCGGAAGGACCGTCGCGATGGGCAAGCGCCCCGACCATGTGAAGCCGCCCGCCTATCTCAGCCCCAACACGCCGGTTCCCGCGCCGGGGCCGCTGGAGCGTCCGCAGGAGGACCCGCTGGGGCGCGATCCGGTGCGATTCGGGGATTGGGAGTTGAAGGGCGTCGCGGTCGATTTTTAAGCGGACCGTTACCCCACCCGTTCGTGCTGAGCTTGTCGAAGCACGTGCCCCGGGACACGCCCTTCGACAAGCTCAGGGCGAACGGTTGAGAAGACGCGCGCCCTCTCGGAAGTCGGCGAACCCTTAACTCGTCGCCCCGGACTTGATCCGGGGCCCCGCTGTCTACCAACCGTGCAAGAAGAAGCGGGATCCCGGATCAAGTCCGGGATGACGGAATAATCAGGCCCGCTCGCGTTCCGTTCCGACCGCCGCCCGCACCCCGGCGCGCCCACGACGTTTCAGCTCCGCCTTCAAATCCTCAGGCTTGGGCGCGATCAGGAAGCCGAAGCTGACGTTGCCTTCCTTCGTCTCGACGACATGGTGCAGCCGGTGTGCCTGGATGATCCGCTTCATATAAGCGGACTTCGGCAGATACCGCGTCGGCAGCCTTTTGTGGACGATCACGTCGTGGAAACCGAAGTAGATCGCGCCATAGGCCGCGATCCCCGCGCCGATCCACGTGAACCCCGGCCACCAGCCGAGCTGCACCCCGCCGAGGATCATCACGAACGACGGCATCGCGAAGATCGCGGCGTACAGGTCGTTCAGCTCCCAATTGCCATGACGCGCGCGATGGTGGCTCTCGTGGAGGAACCAGCCCGGCCCATGCATCACCCAACGGTGCATGACATAGGCGAACCCCTCCATCAGCGCGACGGTGGCGAGGAACAGCAGCAGGGCGGGCCAGAACGACATCGCGCGTGCATATAGCCATCGCGCGCGCGGCTCGCTACGTCGGCGCGCATCATGACCGACGATCTGCGCCCGGAAAGCCTCCGAACCGCCGCCCTCGACTCCAAGGCCTGGCCGTATGAGGAGGCGCGCAAGCTCCTCAAGCGCTATCCGGACGGGAAACCCGACGGTCAGCCGGTGCTGTTCGAGACCGGCTACGGTCCGTCGGGGCTGCCGCACATCGGCACCTTCAACGAAGTGCTGCGCACCACGATGGTCCGCAACGCCTTCCACGCGCTCAGCGACCTGCCGACGCGGCTGATCGCGTTCAGCGACGACATGGACGGGCTGCGCAAGGTGCCCGACAACGTCCCCAACGGCGACATGCTGCGCGAGCATCTCGGCAAGCCATTGACGCGCATCCCCGATCCCTTCGGCAAGTTCGACAGCTTCGCCGCGCACAATAATGCGATGCTGCGCGACTTCCTCGATCGCTACGGCTTCGACTACGAATTCGCGTCCTCGACCAAATATTATACCTCGGGCCGCTTCGACGAGGCGATCAAGGGCGTGCTGCGCCACTGGCAAGGCGTCATGGACGTGATGCTGCCGACGCTGCGCGCCGAGCGCCGCGCGACCTATTCGCCGGTGCTGCCAGTCAGCCCGAAGAGCGGCATCGTCCTGCAGGTGCCGGTCGAGGTGATCGACGCCGAGCGCGGGCTGATCGCGTTCGAGGACGAGGGCGAGCGGATCGAGCAATCCGCACTGGGCGGGCTGTCGAAGCTGCAATGGAAGGTCGACTGGGCGATGCGCTGGGTCGCACTCGGCGTCGATTACGAGATGGCGGGCAAGGACCTGATCGACTCGGTCGTGCAATCCTCGAAGATCGCGCGCGTGCTCGGCGGTCGCCCGCCCGAGGGCTTCAACTACGAGATGTTCCTCGACGACAAGGGCGAGAAAATCTCCAAGTCGAAGGGCAACGGCCTGTCGATCGAGCAATGGCTGACCTACGGCCCCGAAGAGAGCCTCGCCTTCTACATCTATCGCGAGCCCAAGAAGGCCAAGCAGCTCCACATGGGCGTGATCCCGCGCGCGGTGGACGATTACTGGCAGTTCCGCGGCAATTACGCCGGGCAGGCGATCAAGGAGCGGCTCGGCAACCCCGTCCACCACGTTCATGACGGCAAGCTGCCCGACGGCACATTGCCGGTGACGTTCGGGTTGCTGCTCAACCTCGTTGGGGTGATGGGCGAGGGGGCGACGCGCGAGCAGGTCTGGGCGTATCTCGCCAATTACGTCGCCGATGCGACGCCGGCGGCTTACCCGGAACTGGACCGGTTGATCGGCCACGCGCTGGCCTATCACCGCGACCATGTCGCCCCGACGCTGCAGCGCCGTGCGCCTGAAGGTGTCGAGGTCGCGGCGCTGGAACGGCTTGACGCCGAACTGGCGGGGCTACCCGAGGACGCCAGCGCCGAGGACATCCAGAACATCGTGTATGAGATCGGCAAGACCGGCGGCTTCGCCGAGCTGCGCGACTGGTTCAAGGCGCTCTACGAGACGCTGCTCGGGTCGAGTCAGGGGCCGCGAATGGGCAGCTTCATCCGCCTCTACGGCGTCCAGAACACCCGGACGCTGATCGCCGAAGCGCTGGGGAAGAAGTAATCCCCTCTCCGATGTGGCCGTCGCCCCGGACTTGATCCGGGGCCTCGCTTCCGCCGCTCGTCATTGCGAGCGTAGCGAAGCAATCCAGAGCCGGACCAGGGCGCCCTGGATGGCTTCGCTACGCTCGCAATGACGAACCAAAGTCGGCCTAAAACAAGCTGCCGTCCGCCGATGCGGACGGCGACGGTGCCGGTTGCGGCTCGGCCGGGCGCGCCGGAGGCGGTGCGAAGGCACCGGTAATCGCCGCAGTCTCTAGCGTATCGAGCGCCGCGCGTGCGTCGATCCAGCGCCGCGCCGCCGCGGTCCAGTTCGCCGCATCCGCCGCCCCCGGTAGCCGCTCGACCTCCGCCAGCGCGGTTTCGACGTTGCCGTTGTCGAGCTGCCGCCGGGCGCGCGCCAGCCGGTCGGACGGCAGCGGTGACGGCGTGTCGGCGCGGTGGATGACGATCAGATTGCGCAACTCGCTGCCGATCCCGCTCCACCAGTCGCTCGGCCGCGCGAGCAGCATCGGCGTGGCGATGGTCAGGCTTTCGCGCAGATCCTCCAGCGTCACCGGCTGGCGCGCGGCGCGGATCACCGTTCCGACTTGCGCCGGCAACGTCGCGCCGAACCGTCGCCGCAGTTCGTTCTCCAGATAGCCGAGCCCTGCGCCGCGATCGAGCGCGCGCCGCGCGGCGAAGGTCACGAAGATCGCCTCGGCCTTACCCGCATTCACCGCCGCCTCGGCGGTATCGGCATCGGTGCGCGCGGCGCGTGCCTCGAGATTGGCGAGTTGCGCCGCCAGCGTCGCCTCGCGCAGCGCCAGGGTCGCGGCATCAGCGGCGGGCGCGGCCGGCGCGGGTGCGGCGGTCGGGCGCGCGGCCGGGCTGGCCGATCCGCCGCGCGCGAAGAAGCCGGGCGTGTTCCGCACCGCATAGGCCATCAGCCCCAGCCCGATCAGAAAGGCGAGGATCGCGATCGCCAGTGCCGGGCCGATCCGCGATCGCGCAGGGGTTCGCGTCGTGCCAAGAGGATCGCTCATCCGCCACTTATCCTCGCGCCCGGCGCGCCGGTCAATCAGGTGCGACAAGCGCCTCGATCAGCGCGCGATCGTCGGGCCGGTCGGCGACGATGACGCCTGCCCACCCGGCCCCCGCCGCCACGGCGATCGCGGGGCTGAGCGCCGCGAGCCGAATGCGATGCCGCGCCAGGTGTTCGGCGAGCAGCGCGAATCGCTGCGCGGCGCGGGCGGAGTGCAGCAGCACCACCGCATCCAACGCCGCCGTCAGCGCGCGCGGCGCGACCGGCATTGCTCCGCTGGCATAGACGGTGAGGGTGGCGACGCCGGCCTGTGCGACATGCTCGCGTCCGGCGAGATGGAGCAGGCGCGGGAAGGCTCCGGCACGTGCGACCGCCGCAGCGGCATCGCCTTCGCCGACGACGGCGACATCCAGTCCCGCCGCGCGCGCCGTCGCGGCGGTGGCGCCGCCGACCGCGACCACGGGCAGCCCCGCGAGCCTCGCCAGCCCGTCGCCCGCCAGCCGCACCGCCTGCGCGCTCGTCAGCAGCATGGCGTCGTAGTCGGCGGGATCGGGTGGCGACCAGGCGACCGGCACCGCCGCGAACAGCGGCAGCGCGACCGGCTCGATCCCCGCCGCCGCCAGCGCCGCGCAGGTGCGTGCATTGCCCGGCTCGGGCCGCAGCACCAGCGCGCGGGTCATCCGAACAGCGCACGGATCGCGGGCGGCGCGCGCTCCAGCAACTCCTCGGCGAGCCGCGCGCCCAGCGACACCGGATCGGTCCCCTCGGCCGTACCCTCGACCGCCTCGCTGCCATCGGGGGTCAGCAATTGTGCGCGCAGCACCAGCGTCTCGCCGCCGACCACCGCCAGCGCCGCGACCGGCGAGTGGCAGTCGGCGCGCAGCCCCGCGAGCAAGGCGCGCTCGGCCATCACCGCCCGGTGGGTCGGCGCGTGATCGATCACCGCGACCAGTTCGCGCGCCGGGCCCTCCGTCAGCGTCTCGATACCCACCGCGCCCTGCGCCGGGGCGGGGAGCATCACGTCGAGCGGGATGGCGACCCCGGTGTCATGCCGCCCGAGCCGCTCCAGCCCCGCCGCCGCGAGCAGGGTCGCATCGACCTCGCCCGTCGCCAGCTTGCCCAGTCGCGTGTCGACATTGCCACGGAACAGCACCGCCGACACGTCGGGGCGCAGCCGGCGCAACTGCGCGGCGCGGCGCGGGCTGCTGGTGCCGATCACCGCCTTGTCGGGCAGCGCCGCGATCGAGGCCGCGCCGATCAGCCGGTCGCGCACGTCGGCGCGCGGCAAGGTCGCGGCGATTGCGATTGCATCGGGGCGCAGCGTCTCGACATCCTTCATCGAATGGACGCAGGCATCGACCTCGCCGGCGAGCAGCGCGCGATCCAATTCCTTGGTCCAGAGCGCCTTGCCGCCGATCTCGGCGAGCGCGCGATCCTGCACGCGGTCGCCGGTGGTGCGGATCGTGACGATCTCGACATCCCCCCAGCCATGCGCGGCCATCAGCGCATCGCGCACCATGCCTGCCTGGGTGAGCGCGAGCGGCGAACCACGGGTACCGAGCCGGAACATGGCGCTTCTCTTGGCGGCTCGGTTCGCAGCCTGCAAGCGTTGCAGCGCCTTGGTCGTCGCCCATGCCGCGATAGGCGCGCGCGGACGGCGTGAATGAATGGGCTGGGGCAATGAAGTGGCTCGACGCCACAAGCTCCGTCGCCCCTGCGCAGGCAGGGGCCTATGTCTGTGTCGTTCTGGTGCTTCGTTTGACACAGACACCACCGGGCGTGTGTCAGGTTGGTCGCGAGACGGTACAGACATGGGCCCCTGCCTGCGCAGGGGCGACGGGAGAGTGGCGGACCAGCGGCCGAACCTTCGCCGGATGACGGTATGGAGGCCGCATTCACGCGCCGACGTGTCGGCACGCTCGCAATGACGGTCAGCCCGGCCTAGATAGCCGCGATGCTGATCCTCGGGCTCGAATCCTCCTGCGACGAAACCGCCGCCGCTCTCGTCACCGGCGACCGGCAGGTGCTGGCGCACCGCCTCGCCGGGCAGGAGGCGGCGCATCGCCCCTATGGCGGCGTCGTCCCGGAGATCGCCGCGCGCGCGCATGTCGAGGTGTTGCAACCGCTCGTCGAGGCGGCGCTGGCCGATGCCGGCAAGACGCTCGCCGATGTCGATGCGATCGCTGCCACGGCCGGGCCGGGGCTGATCGGCGGGGTACTGGTCGGGCTGGTGACCGGCAAGGCGCTGGCGCACGCGGCGGGCAAGCCGCTGATCGCGGTCAACCATCTCGAAGGCCATGCGCTCAGCCCGCGGCTCGCCGATCCCGATCTCGCCTTTCCCTATCTGCTGCTGCTCGTCTCGGGCGGGCATTGCCAGCTGCTGCTGGTCGAGGGCGTCGCGCGCTATCGCCGGCTCGCGACGACGATCGACGACGCCGCGGGCGAGGCGTTCGACAAGACCGCCAAGATCCTCGGGCTCGGCTTCCCCGGCGGCCCGGCGGTCGAGCGCGCCGCCGCGGAGGGCGACGCACGCGCGGTGCCGCTGCCGCGCCCGCTCAAGGGCTCGCCCGAGCCGCACTTCTCGTTCGCTGGGCTCAAGGCGGCGGTGGCGCGGATGGCGCCCGGCCATGCCGCCGCCGATGTCGCGGCGAGCTTCCAGCAGGCGGTGGTCGACTGCCTCATCGATCGCACGCGGCGTGCGCTCGACAAGGCGGATGGCGCGACTGCCTTGGTCGTCGCGGGCGGGGTGGCGGCGAACGGCGCGGTGCGCGCCGCATTGCAGGCGCTGGCCGCCGAGCATGGCCTGCGCTTCGTCGCGCCGCCGGGCTGGCTGTGCACCGACAATGCCGCGATGATCGCCTGGGCGGGGGCGGAGCGCTTCGCCGCCGGGCTGACCGACCCGCTCGACACCGCGGCGCGCGCGCGCTGGCCGCTCGACCCCGATGCGGAGAAGGTGCGCGGCGCGGGGGTGAAGGCGTGAGCGGCCCGATCGGCGTCATCGGCGCGGGCGCGTGGGGCACCGCGCTCGCGCAGGTCGCCGCCACCAACGGGCATGAGGTGCGGCTATGGGCGCGCGACCCGGCGCTGGTCGACGCGATCAACGCGGATCACGAGAATGCCGCCTATCTGCCCGGCATCCCACTGTCGCCGCTGATCCGGGCGACGGGTGATCTGGCGTGGGTGGCGGAGGCCGCGGCCAATCTGATCGTCACACCCGCGCAGGCGATGCGCACCGTACTGGCGCAGCTTCCCGCCAATGCGCAGGCTTTGGTCGTCTGCTCGAAAGGGATCGAGGCCGGGACGCACCTGCTGATGAGCGAGGTCGCGCAGGAGCAGCATCCCGCCTCGCCGGTGCTGGTGCTGTCGGGGCCGACCTTCGCGCATGAGGTGGCGCGCGGGCTGCCGACCGCGGTGACGCTCGCCGGGCACGACCCGGCGACGCGTGCCTTGCTCGCCACCGCGATCGCCGCGCCGCATTTCCGGCCCTATGCGTCGAGCGACGTGATCGGCGCGGAGATCGGCGGCGCGGTCAAGAACGTGCTCGCGATCGCCTGCGGCGTGGTCGACGGCGCGGGGCTGGGGCAGAATGCGCGCGCGGCGCTGATCGCGCGCGGCTTTGCGGAGATGACGCGCTTCGGTGCGGCGAAAGGCGCGCGGGCGGAGACGCTCGCGGGGCTGTCGGGGCTCGGCGATCTGGTGCTGACCTGTTCGTCGACCGCGTCGCGCAATTTCTCGCTGGGGGTCGGGATCGGGCGCGGCGAGGCGGCGGCGGACCTGCTGACGAACCGGCGCACCGTCGCCGAGGGCGCCTATACCGCGCCGGTGCTGCTGGAGGCCGCGCAGGCGGCCGGGGTCGAGATGCCGATCACCGCCGCCGTGTGCCGGTTGCTTTCGGGCGAGGCGGTGCGGGGAGTGATCGACGACCTGCTGTCACGGCCGTTGAAGGAAGAGGTGTAAACGTCATTGCGAGCGCAGCGAAGCAATCCAGTGTTCCGCGCGCTGCCCTGGATTGCTTCCCCCGGCCTTCGCCGGGGTCGCAATGACGGCAGATCACGCGCGACCGCGATCTTACCCACACCGTCATCCCGGACTTGATCCGGGATCCCGCTTTTAGCCCGCGTCGCAGAAGAAGAAGCGGGCTCCCGGATCAAGTCCGGGATGACGGAAGCGAGGCCCGCCGCGGCAGAGCCGCGTCGTCGGTCGGGCGTGGCCCGCCGGCCGGGCGGGGCGCTGCTGGCGCAGCGGCGCGGGCGTGGCCGCGCCTGCGCCCCGCCTCAATCAAACAGCGACGACACGCTCGCCTCGTCCGAAATCCGCCGCATCGCCTCGGCGAGCAGCGGCGCGATCGTCAGGTGGCGGATCTTGCCGGCATTCTTGATCGTGTCGTGGTTGCCGATCGAATCGGTAATGACCAGCTCGTGCAGCGCCGAGCCCTCGACCCGCGCCACCGCGCCGCCCGACAGCACGCCGTGCGTCACGTACGCGACGACATCCTCCGCCCCCGCTTCCTTGAGCGCGGCGGCGGCATTGCACAACGTCCCCGCCGAATCGACGATATCGTCGATCAGGATGCAGAACCGGCCCTCGACGTCGCCGATGATGTTCATCACCTCCGACTCGCCCGCGCGCTCGCGACGCTTGTCGACGATCGCGAGCGGGGCGTTGTCGAGCCGCTTCGACAGCGCCCGCGCACGCACCACGCCGCCGACGTCGGGCGAGACGACCATCAGATTCTTCTCGCCGAAGCGCGAGCGGATGTCGGCGCTCATCACCGGCGCGGCGAACAGATTGTCGGTTGGAATGTCGAAGAAGCCCTGGATCTGCCCGGCGTGCAGATCGACCGACAGCACGCGGTCGGCACCCGCGGTCGTCACCAGATTGGCGACCAGCTTGGCGGAGATCGGCGTGCGCGGACCCGGCTTCCGGTCCTGCCGCGCATAGCCGAAATAGGGCAGCACGGCGGTGATGCGCTTGGCCGAGGCGCGCTTCAGCGCGTCGACCATGATCAGCAATTCCATGAGATTGTCGTTGACCGGATAGCTGGTCGACTGGACGACGAACACGTCCTCGCCGCGGACGTTCTCCATGATCTCGACGAAGATTTCCTCATCGGCGAAGCGGCGCACCAGCGCCTCGGTCAGCGGCACCTCCAGATAGTCGGAGATTGCACGCGCCAGCGGCAGGTTGGAATTGCCGGTCATCAATTTCATGGACGAACACCCTTTCGTGCGGGCCCGTTTAGGCGCGGGGGCTGGCGAGGGGAAGGGGGCGCGCGTAAGCGACTGACCCATGACCGTCATCACCCGCTTCGCTCCCTCGCCGACCGGCACGCTGCACGTCGGCAACATCCGAACTGCGCTCCACAACTGGATGTGGGCGCGCGCGCATGGCGGTCGCTTCCTGCTGCGCATCGACGATACCGATGCCGAGCGCAGCGAGGAACGGTTCGTCGACGCGATCCGCGCCGACCTCGCGTGGCTGGGGCTCCACCCCGATGCCGAGGAGCGGCAGTCGGCGCGCACCGCGCGCTACGAGGAAGTGTTCGAGGAACTGCGCGCCGTCGGCCACATCTACCCGGCCTATGAGACGGCGCAGGAGCTGGACCTCAAGCGCAAGATCCTGCGCGGGCGCGGGCTGCCGCCGGTCTACGACCGCGCCGCGCTCGCGCTCACCGATGCCGAGCGCGCGGCGCTGGAGGCGGATGGCGTGCGCCCGCACTGGCGCTTCCGGCTCGACCACGCGACGCCGATCGAGTGGACCGACCTGATCCGCGGGCCGCAGCATTTCGACGCGGCGACGATGAGCGATCCGGTGATCCGCCGCGCCGATGGTTCGTGGCTCTATATGCTGCCCTCCGCGATCGACGACCGCGACATGGGCGTGACGCATGTCGTGCGCGGCGAGGATCATGTCACCAACACCGCGCTGCAATTGCAGATGTTCGCCGCGATGGGCGCAACCCCGCCCGCCTTCGCGCACGAGGCGTTGCTGACCGGCGCAGAGGGCAAATTGTCGAAGCGGCTCGGCAGCCTCGGGGTCGACGCGCTGCGGGACGAGGGGATCGAGCCTGCCGCGATCGTCTCGCTGCTGGCGCGGCTCGGCACCAGCCAGCCGGTCGAACCGCATCTCGACCCCGCGCCGCTGCTGGAGGCGTTCGACTTCGCGCATTTCGGCCGCGCGCCCGCGAAGTTCGACGAGCGTGAACTGGCGCAGGTCAACGCGCGGATCGTCCACCAACTGCCGTTCGCAGCGGTGGCCGATCGCCTCCCGGCCGGAATCGACGCGGCGGTATGGGAGGCGATCCGCCCCAATCTGGAGACGGTCGCGGGTGCCGCCGACTGGTGGCAGGTGATCGAGGGGCCGGTCGATGCCCCCGCGGCGGGCGAGGACGCCGGCTATGTCGCGCAGGCCGCCGAGATTGCGCGCACGATCGATTGGGCCGGCGATCCGTGGCACGCGTTGACCGCGGCGCTGAAGGAGGCGACCGGGCGCAAGGGCAAGCCGCTGTTCCTGCCGCTGCGTCGCGCGCTCACGGGACGCGACCACGGGCCGGACATGGCCGCGCTGCTCCCGCTGATCGGGCGGGAGCGGGCGATCGCGCGACTGGACTCGAACAGCCGCGGCTGACGTCCTATATCCGGGTCATGCGACAGTTCCTCGCCCGTATCTCGCCGGTGCGCGCCACGCGCGATCTGCGGTATTTCCTCCACACGCGTGAGCGTTACGAGTGGAGCTTCTTCGCGCTGTCGATCGCCGTCACGGGCGTGGTGATCTGGGCGTTCTTCTACGATTCCTATGCCGAGAAGGAATATCGCCCCAACATCGTCTACTTCCAGCAATGGAAGCTCGACCGCACCGACGCCGAGATCGTCGCACAGCAGAAGATCGACAAGCCGATTCGCGATGCCGAGATCGCTGCGCAGAAGGCGCGCGAGGAAAAGCTGCGTGCCGGGTTCAAGCGGCTCGACGACAAGCTGAACGACATGGGCATCTGATCCGTTGCGTGACGACGCGCGCTGGATGGCCGCCGCGCTCGCGCTGGCGGGGCGGACGCGCGGGCGGACGACGCCCAATCCCAATGTCGGCTGCGTGATCGTCCGCGACGATCGCGTCGTCGGGCGCGGCTGGACGCAGCCGGGCGGGCGACCGCATGCCGAGGCGATGGCGCTCGGCGAGGCGGGCGAGGCGGCGCGCGGCGCGACCGCCTATGTCACGCTCGAACCTTGCGCGCATGTCAGCACCCGTGGTCCCGCCTGCGCGGACCTGCTCGTTGCCGCCGGGATCGCGCGCGTGGTGGCGGCGATCGGCGACCCCGACCCGCGCACCGACGGCGGGGGCTTCGCGCGGCTGCGGGCGGCGGGCATCGCAGTCGATACGGGCGTGCTGGCCCAATCTGCGCGGCGGTCGATGGCGGGGTTCCTCACCCGTCGCGCGCTGGGCCGTCCGCATGTGACGCTCAAACTCGCGCTGTCGCTTGACGGCGCAGCGGCGATGGCGGACGGGCGAAGCCAGTGGATCACCGGCGCGGCGGCGCGCGCCCACACGCATCTCGAACGCAGCCGCCACGACGCGATCCTCGTCGGCCGCGGGACGTGGGAAGCGGATTGCCCTCGCCTCGACGTGCGGCTGCCGGGGCTGGAGGATCGCTCCCCACTCCGCGTGGTGCTTTCCACAAAGGCGCGTCATTGCGAGCGTAGCGAAGCACTTCAAGGCCACACCCCGGACGCGCTGGATCGCGTCGCTTCGCTCGCGATGACGGCACCGGTTCGGATCACCGCGCTCGAAGCGATTGCCACCCTCCCCGCCGACCACCTCTTCGTCGAGGGCGGCGCGCAGACCGCCGCCGCCTTCCTCCGCGCCGATCTCGTCGACCGCCTGCTCCTCTACCGCGCCCCGATCCTGATCGGCGGCGGGCGGACGCTTCCCGACATCGGGCTCGCCGATCTCGCCAACACACACGGCCGCTGGACGATCGTCGATCAGCGCCAGCTTGGCAGCGACCGGCTCGAAGTCTACGAGCGCGCCTGAAAGGCCTATCCCATGTTCACCGGCATCGTCACCGACATCGGCACCATCGACAGCGTGGAGGAGCGCGGCGACCGGCGCGTCACGATCGCCACCGGCTATGACACCGCCACGATCGACCTCGGCGCGTCGATCGCCTGTTCGGGCGTGTGCCTGACGGTCGTAGACACCCGCCCGGGCCAGTTCGTCGTCGACGTGTCCGGCGAGACGGTCGCGCGCACCGCCCGCGATCAATGGCAGGCTGGACGTCGCCTCAACCTCGAACGCGCGATGAAGCTCGGCGACGAACTCGGCGGCCATATCGTCACCGGGCATGTGGACGGCATCGCCGAGGTGATCGGCATATGCGCGGACGGCGATTCGAAGCGCATCGGCTTTCGCGTCGACGCCGCGCTCGCGCCGTTCCTCGCCACCAAGGGGTCGGTGACGATCGACGGCGTATCGCTGACCGTCAACGAGGTGCGTGACGAAGCCGACGGCACCCACTTCGCGATCAACCTGATCCCGCACACGCAGGCGGTCACCACGCTCGGCGCGCTGGCGGCGGGTCAGGCCGTCAACGTCGAGATCGACGTCCTCGCCCGCTATCTGCAACGCATGGAGCATTATCGTGGCCGCTAAGTCCGCCGAACTCGCGCGTCTGCGCCACGGCTATCTGTCGACCCCCGAAGAGATCATCGACGAGGCGCGCAACGGCCGGATGTTCATCCTGGTCGACGACGAGGATCGCGAGAACGAGGGCGATCTCGTCATCCCCGCGCAGATGGCGACGCCCGAGAAGATCAACTTCATGGCCCGCCACGGCCGTGGGCTGATCTGCCTGGCGATGACCAAGTCCCGCGTCGAGGACCTCGGGCTCGACCTGATGAGCCGCAACAACGGCACGCGCCACGAAACCGCCTTCACCGTCTCGATCGAGGCGCGCGAGGGCGTGACGACCGGCATCTCCGCCGCCGACCGTGCCTGCACGATCGCGGTGGCGATCGATTCGACCAAGGACCGCACCGACATCGTCACGCCGGGGCACGTCTTCCCGCTGGTCGCGCGCGACGGCGGCGTGCTGGTGCGCGCGGGACATACCGAGGCGGCGGTCGACGTCTCGCGGCTCGCCGGCCTCAACCCGTCGGGCGTGATCTGCGAGATCATGAACGAGGACGGCACGATGGCGCGCCTCGACGATCTCGTGTCCTTCGCGCAGCTCCACAATCTCAAGATCGGCACGATCCGCGACCTGATCGCCTATCGCCGCCGCCACGATCATCTGGTTGAGCTGGTCAGCGAGGCGCCGTTCACCAGCCGCTGGGGCGGCGACTGGACGGTGCGCGCCTATCGCAACAAGGCGACCGGCACCGAGCAGATCGCGCTAGTGAAGGGCCGCGTCGACCCGACCCGCCCGACTTTGGTGCGGATGCACGCGCTCTCGCCGTTCGCCGACCTGTTCGGCGAGGAGGGCGAGCGCAGTCGGATGCTGTCGCGCTCGATGGAGCTGATTGCCGCGGAAGGCGCGGGCGTGATCGTCGTCATCAACCGCCAGCGCGCCGATTCCTTCACCACCGCGGTGCGGCTGAAGGCCGGCGAGCAGGCGACGGTCGATATGGAGGAGCTGCGCGATTACGGCGTCGGCGCGATGATCCTCGCCGAACTGGGCGTGCACGACATGGTGCTGCTCACCAACACGCATCACACATTGGTCGGGCTCGACGGCTATGGGCTGTCGATCGTCGGCGAACGGAAGGTGGATTGATGGCCAACGTCCTCATCGTCGAAGCGCGCTTCTACGATCATCTCAACGACATGCTGGTCGCCGGCGCCACCGCGGCGGTCAAGGCGGCCGGGCATCGCGCCGAGGTGCTGACCGTACCCGGCGCGCTCGAGGTGCCCGGCGCGATCGCGCTGGCGGCGGAGAGCGGGCGCTATGACGCCTTCGTCGCGCTCGGCGTGGTGATCCGCGGCGAGACCTATCATTTCGAGATCGTTGCCAACGAAAGCGCGCGCGGGATCATGGCGCTGACCATGGACGGCGTACCGATCGGCAACGGCATCCTGACCACCGAGAACGAGGCGCAGGCGATCGCCCGCGCCGACCCGGCGCAGCTCGACAAGGGCGGCGCTGCCGCCAAGGCGGCGCTGGCGATGCTCGACCTCAAAGAACGGCTCGGCTGACTCCGTCATCCCGGGCCTGACCCGGGATCCCGCTTCTTCAGCAGCAGCCGGCAATAGCGGGACCCCGGATCGAGCCCGAGTGACGAACATCAGTCGCGGCCGAGCAACAGCTCCGACGTCTTCGTAACCGTGAACACGTCGGTCGTCCGGAACGCCGCGTCGACCGTCGCCGCCAGCTTCGCCGCCGCGCCCGGCGCATCGGCCTCTGGCAGGCTGGTCAGGTAGCCGAGCAGATCGACCGGATCGGTGACGCGCAGCGTGTCGTCATAGCGTCGCACCTCGACCGTTCCGAACCGCGCCTGCATCAGCGCAAGGCCCTCCTCCGACGACAAGGGGGCCGGTCGTGCCGCTCTGCGGCCGAGGGCCGCTTCCACCAGTCCGCTCAGCTCCGCCATCGTGCCCGACCGGTTGAGCACCACCGCCACCGTCCCGCCCGGCCGCGTCACGCGCGCCAGCTCGGCCAGTCCGGCGACAGGATCGCGAAGGTGGTACAGCATGTGGATCGCCAGCGTGGTGTCGACGCTGCGGTCCGCCAACGGCAACACCGCCGCATCGCCGACGATCGCCGCGACATCGCGCCACCGCCCGGCGGCGTGCACCGCCGCTTCCGCCGCCGCCACCATCCCCGCCGAATTGTCGATCAGCCGCAACGCCAGATCGTCCGGGACGCTGGCCGGTGCCTGTTGCCAGAACGCCCCGGCGCCACATCCCACATCCGCCACCACGCTGCCCGGCGTGAAGGCGATCGCTTCGGCCAGCCACGTGAACCAGTCGCCGCGTCCGTATCGGCGATGAAGGATCGCGCGTGCCGCCAGCCGGTCGGGAAAGCGATACTGCACCTCGCGGAGATAGCGTGCTTCGTGGTCGGTCATCGTTGCTCGCGGCGTGGCATGACGATGGGCGCGGCTTTAAGGGTTGCGCGAGCGCGGCGGCAGTCCCGCGCCGACCGAATATGGTGAGACGGGCGTGCTCACATGCACGTCACCGGCCCGCCGGCCTTGCCCTTCGACTTGGCGCACAGCAGGATCGGCTGCGTGTCGACCAGCCGCAGCGCGCGCACCATCGTCGCGGTCGCGGTCTTGTAGGTCAGGAAATGCGGCGCGCGGATATGCGCTTCATAGGCGGAGCGGCTGGCGTAGACCTCGAGCAGCCTGATCTGCGTCGGATCGTCCGCGATCTGGACCGAGTGGAGCATCAGCACACCCGCCTCGCTGCGGACCGACGCTTCCTGCTCGGTCGCGAGGATCGTCTTGTAGGCGTCGAGTTGCGCCGGATCGACCGACACTTCGGCGATCCGCACCATCATGCCGGTGTCGCCCGGCGTGGCCTGTGCCGCCCCGGCGCCGGCCAGCGCCAGCGTCGCGGCGCCTGCCGCGCGCATCATGTCTCTCATCTCGCCCTCCTGCGGTCGCCTCGCCGCGGGAAATAGCCTAGAACCATCCACCTGACGCGTCTGCCCGCTTCCGTGGCAGCCTGTCGCGAGGATGCGCAAATGGATGACGGGCCGCCGGCCACGACCGCGCTGGCCGCGGCGGAGCGACTGTTTCGCGACGGCGCGATCGGGGAGGGCGAGGACATCGCCGCCTTCCTCGACCGCTTCGCGGCCCGGCTCGCGCGTGCCTATCATCGCGGCGAGCTGTCCTATGCGGTGTGCGACAGCATCGCGGGCGACCTGTGGGGGCTCTTGCAGGGCCTGTGGCTCGACGGCGTCGCGCATCGCTGGCCGACGATGTTCCAGCAGGTCCATGACGCGTTCGAGGCCGGTGCCTATCACGCGCGTGCCGATGGCTCCGACGATCCGGTCGCGACCTATACCGACCCGGCGATCGCCGCGATCGTGGCGGCGCTCGACGGCGCGGATTGAGGCTGTCCTACACGCGCCAATGCGCGGCATGGCAGGTGTATGATCGCTCCTGCGCCAATGTTGAGAAAAGCCGCCAGCGTCTCAACATTCGCAACATTCGCGGCGTCAGCCGAGCCGCTCGATCAACGCCATCGCGGCATGGGGCGCGCGCACTTTCGCGCCGTTGATCATGAAGATGAACGTGTCGCGAGGGCGCACCGGCGCCGGTTCGGCGACATAGGGCAGGCCGTCGGGGCTCCCGCCCGCCGCCCATGTCCGTGCGACGTCGCGCCAGCGGTCGAGCGCCGCCGGAGCATAGCCGGTCGACTCCTCCTCGCGCGCATCCTCGAGCCGCGCATAGACGAAGTCGCCCGACACGTCCGCCAGCGCCGGATAGTCCGCCGAATCGCCATGGACGATCGCCACCCCGGCGGCGCGGCACAGAGCGACGAACTCGGGGGTGGCGAAACTCTCGTGCCGCACCTGGATCGCATGGCGCAGCGGCACGCCCGCCTCGCTGGCGGGGAGCAGCTTGAGGAAGGCGGCGATGTCCTCGGCATCGAACTTCCGCGTCGCGGGCAATTGCCACAGGATTGGGCCGAGCATGTCGCCCAGCTCGACGATGCCCTGACCGACGAAGCGCGCGATCGACTCGCCGGCCTCGGCCAGCACCTTGCGCGTCACGCAATAGCGCGACGCCTTGAGCGCGAAGACGAACCCCTCGGGCGCGGTCTCGCGCCAGCCGGCGAAGGTCGCGGGCTTGAACGACGAATAGAAGGTGCCGTTGACCTCGATCGCGGTGACGTGGCGGCTGGCATATTCCAGCTCGCGCTTCTGCGGCCATTTGTCGGGATAGAAGCTCCCGCGCCATGGCTCGTAGGTCCAGCCGCCGATGCCGACGCGAATCGAAGAAGCCGTCATCGCACCGGCGTGCCGGGTTGCCGCACTTTTGTCGAGCCGGCGCGGCGCGCGGCGGCATGGACTTCGGCGCGGGTCAGCAAAGCGTCGAGATCTTCGGGCGCGATGTCGAACGTCTCGTGCAGATCGGCGAGCGCCGCGTCGATGTCGGCGGCGTGCAGCCCCGGGGTGGGCGCGGCGACCGGTGCGGCGGCGCGGTGCGGATAGCTGTGGCGGGTCATGCGATGATAGAGGATGCCGAGCGCGACCAGTGCGACCGAGTTGATCCCGACCGGCGCGAAGGCGAAGGTCCAGCCCGCGGCATGGATGCCGGGGCTGCCGATCACCGCGGTCAGCGCCGCCGCGCCGCCCGGCGGATGGAGGCAGCGCAACAGCGACATGGCGAGGATCGCGCCGCCCACCGCGACGCCCGCTGCCAGCGCGGTCTGCGGGATCAGGTGATAGGCCGCGACCCCGACCAGCGCAGAAAGGACGTTGCCGCCGATCACCGACCACGGCTGTGCCAGCGGGCTGGCGGGCACCGCGAACACCAGCACCGCCGAGGCGCCGAGCGGCGCGACGATGATCGGCAGATCGGCGTGGCTCAGCGGCATCCGCGCGCAGACGAGGAACGTCAACGCGAGGGACAGCGCCGCGCCGAGACAGGCCAGCAACCGGGCCGGCCAATGCGCGCCGGCGAGCAGGAGCGAGAAGAACGGCGTCATGCGCGCGCCCGTAGCGCAGTGCCGCCGCGTCGTCACCGTCGGAGCGAGGAACTGCACGCACGGCAACGCGCGAGGTCCGCCAAGGGAAAACGCGCTTTTGAAGATCACTCGTCGCCGCTCGCAGCCGTCAGCCGCCGGTCCAAGCGTCTATTTCACAGCGCGGGTGCGGATCGACGCACCATTCGCCGGCTGCGGTGCGCTACCCAGTGCCAACGTCACCTTCGAGCCGGGGGCGCGGACCGCCTGGCACCCCCACCCGCTCGGGCAGGCGATCATGATCACTCTTGGGCCGGTCGGGTTCAGCGGGAAGGCGGCGTCGTCGAGGAAGTCCGTTCCGGCGATACCGTCTTCTATGAATCGGACGAAAGGCATCGGCACGCCGCCGCGCCCAACACGGGAATGACGCATCCCGCCATTGCGGAGAAGCTGGACGGCGCGGCGGTGACCTGGCTGGAGAAGGTCACCGACGCCCAATATAAGGGCGATACCGCTCAGGGAGGTGTGCAATGACGGGAGTCACAGTCGTCATCGGTGCCGGTTCGTTAGGCCAGGCCATCGCCCGCCGTGTCAGCGCGGATCGGCATGTGTTGCTGGCCGATCTGCGGGAAGAGAACGCCAAGCGTGCAGCCGAGACGCTGGCGGATGCAGGCTTCACTGTCAGCATCGCTGAAGTAGACATAGCGGAACGCGCCTCGATCGCCGGGCTTGTCGCACACGCGACCCGGATCGGACCGGTCGAGCGGCTGATCCATGCGGCGGGCGTGTCGCCGTCACAGGCACCGGTCGAAGCGGTGTTGAAGGTCGACCTTCATGGCACTGCCGTTATTCTGGAGCTGTTTGGCGATGTCATCGCTCGCGGCGGCTCAGGCGTCGTCATCGCATCGCAATCGGGGCATCGCTTGCCGGCGCTGACCGAGGAAGAAGACCGGGCGCTCGCCACGACTCCCGCGGACGATCTTCTTTCCCTGCCCTTTCTCGCAGTGGATCGCGTGCGGGACACGCTTCACGCCTACCAGCTTTCCAAGCGTGCGAACGCGCTGCGCGTCGCGGCCGAGGCGGTGCGTTGGGGAGAACGGGGCGCACGGATCAACTGCCTCAGCCCCGGCATCGTCATCACCCCGCTCGCGCGTGACGAGCTGACCGGGCCGCGGGGCGAAGGGTATCGGCGCATGCTGGAGCTGAGCCCCGCGGGCCGCGCCGGCACCCCCGATGAGATCGGCGCACTGGCGGCGTTCATCATGGGGGCAGAAGGCGCTTTTATAACCGGCAGCGACTTCCTCGTGGATGGTGGTGCGACTGCATCGTTCAAGTTCGGACCGCTACGGCCGGCATGACGGCCTGCGTCGTTCGTGGGCAAATGTCACAACCGGAAAGTTCTGCCGAATACGATCGCATCATCAACGAGGGGGGCGAGAGCGGCTCGGCCCCTTGAACCATGCGGCGCGGACATGCTGCTGTTTCGCACCAATACACTGCATCGATGTTCAACCGGCGGTGAAGGTCCCCCTCCTCCGTATCGCTGATCCGACTGCCGAACATATCAAGGCGGTCAGCGTAACATGCTTCTCGTCAGGCGGGCAAACCCGATACGCCGGGATTGTTCATCAAAGTCGCGTCAGCCGCAGCTGTCCGATCACCCCTTGGTCGACGCTGACGACTTGGATCCGCAAACCCGGCAGTTCGACCGCGTCGCCGGGCGCCGGGATGCGGCGGAGGCGATCGAGCACCAGCCCGGCGAGCGTCTGGTATTGGCGTCCCGCGGGTTCGCTGAGCGGAAGCAGATTCTCATAATCGTGGATCGGTTCGCGCGCCGCGACCAGATAGCTGCCGTCCGGCTCTGCGGTCAGCGTGTCGAGCTGGGCCTTGCCGCGCGCGCCGCCGCTGCTGACGAAGTCGCCCGCCACGGCGCTCATGATGTCGGCGAGCGTCACCAGCCCGGTAATGGCGCCGAACTCGTCCACCACCATCGCCATGTGCAGGCGCACCGTCTTCAGCGTCTGAAGCAGGCTGAGGACGCTCGTATTCTCCGCGACATAGGCTGGCGTCACGGCGAGTATCGCGAGGTCGACCGTCTCATCCCGCGCAAGCCGCGAGAAGATGTCGGCGCGGGCGACGACGCCGACGATCCGATCGAGATTGGCGCCTGATGCGACCACCACGCGCGATGCTCGGGTAGCGACAAGCGCCCGGCGCAGCGCATCGCCGGCTAACGCCACGTCGACCACCTCGATCTCCGGCCGGCGTCGCGCTCGGGCTCGCCTCGTTCATGGCGGTGGTGGACATCACCATCGCCAACGTCTCGGTGCCGACGATCTCCGGCAATCTCGGCGTCAGTTCGGAGGAGGGTGAGTGGACCATCACCTTCTTCGCGGTCACCAACGCCATCTGCATCCCGCTCACCGGCTTCCTCGGACGCCGGCTGGGGCAGGTGCGGCTGTTCCTCGGTTCGGTGACGCTGTTCACCCTCGCCTCGATCCTGTGCGGCCTCGCGCCGAGCTTCGGCTCGCTGCTGGCGTTCCGCGTGCTGCAAGGCGCGGTGGCGGGGCCGATCGTGCCGCTCAGCCAGGCGCTGCTGGTCGCGATCTTCCCGCCGCAAAAGCGGACCTTCGCGGTCGCGATGTGGGCGATGACCAATATGATGGGCCCGGTCGCCGGGCCGGTGCTCGGCGGCTGGATCACCGATAATTACAGCTGGCCGTGGATCTTCCTCGTCAACGCGCCGGTCGGCGTCTTCGTGGTCGTCACCATCCTCTTCGTGCTGCGCGGGAATGACGCGCCGTCGATGAAGGTGCCGGTCGACCTCGAGGGCCTCGCGCTGTTGGCGATATCGATCGGGAGCCTTCAGGTGCTGTGCGACCGTGGCCGCACGCTCGACTGGTTCTCCTCGCCCTTCATCGTCACGCTGGCTGTGCTGTCAGTCGTCGGCTTTGCGCTGCTGGTGATCTGGGAGCTGGGCGAGAAGCACCCGATCATCGACCTGCGCCTGTTCGAGCATCGCAATTTCGCGATCGGCACGCTTGCCGTGGCGATCGGCTTCGGCCTCTACTTCGCGGCACTGGTCCTGATCCCGCTCTGGCTCCAGACCAATATGGGCTACAGCTCGACCTGGGCGGGTCTGGTCGGGGTGTTCGGTGTCGGGCTGGCACCGTTCCTCGGCAAGTGGGTGGCGCGGCGCGATGCGCGCATCTTCGCCAGCATCGCCTTCGCGGCCTGGGCGGTCGTGGCCTTCTGGCGCTCGGGCATGACTACGGGGGTGACCGCCGGCGAGATCGCGCTGATCCATCTGGCGCAGGGCGTCGGCATCGCCTTCTTCCTGACTCCGCTCGTGAGCCTGTCGCTCGCCGGGCTGCCAATGGAGAAGGTCGCGTCCGCATCTGGCCTTCAGACCGCGATCCGCATGATGGCCGGCTCGATCATCGCCTCGCTCGCAGGCACCTTCTGGGACCAGCGCGCGCGGTTCCACCAGCACCATCTGGTCGATGCGCTCAGCCCCGCCGCCGACCGCGTGCAGACCCCGCTCGCCACGCTGCGCAGCGCGGGGTTCAGCAGCGAACAGGCCTGGGGGCTGATCGATCGCCAGACCGAGATCCAGGCGCACATGCTCGCGCTCAACGACTTCTTCTACTTCTCCACTTTCGCCTTCGCTGCCGCGCTCGGGATCCTGTGGTTCGCGCGCAATCCCCATGCGCCCCGGCCCTGATCGGGAAAGGATGCCTTTCATGCTGCCCAAAACCCCAACCTTCCGGTGTCAGGCCGAGGTGATCGACGTCGGAGCGACCACGCCGCACATGCAGCGTGTCTCGATTGCGGGGGGTGCACTGCGCCAGCTCACCATCGATTCGCCCGCCCAATGGGTGAAGCTCTTCTTCCCCACCGCGCCGGGCGTCGCGAAGGCGGGGCGCGCCTATACCGTCCGGCGCTGGGACCCGGCGCACGCGGTGATGGACATCGAGTTCGCGCTGCACGGCGATCACGGCCCCGCATCGCGCTGGGCAGCGGGTGCGCGACCCGGCGAGATCGTCGAAGTGGCAGGTCCCCGACGCGGTCACTGTATCAACACGGACGCGCGCAACTACATCCTGATCGGCGATGCGACCGCATTGCCGGCGATTGCCTCGATCCTCGAGCATTTGCCCGCCGGGATGCGCGCGCAAGCCTTTGTCGAAGTCGTCGACGAAGCGGAGCATCAGCCGTTCGCCACGAAGGCGGCGCTCGATACCGTCTGGCTCCATGCGGGTTGTGAGGTGCCGGGGACCACCGGCCGCCTGGAACTCGAAATTCAGGCGGCCGATCTTGCCACACAGGACTGTCAGGTCTGGCTCGCGGGCGAATCCTTCATGGTGCGATCGGTGCGCACCCACCTCGCCGTCGACCGCGGGATCCCCGAGCGGGCGATCGACGCCAAGGCCTATTGGAAGGTCGGCGTCGCGGATGCCCGCGGCTGATCCGGACGGCCGATCATGACGCGGCGTCCGGCGTGGCGAGGCAGACAGATCAACGTCTCGAAATACCACCAGTCCTGCTCCGACAAGGCTCTACCGGTCACACGATCAAGGCAGCGGATCGACCGCATCCTTGATGCGGCGGCGCAGCTTCTCGAAGAGCAAGGGCTGGACGGCTACACCGTGCATCGCGTCGGCCGATCTCGGCGCAGCGACGGTCTATCGTCATTTCGCCTGCCGCGACGCGATCACCGAGGCTCTGATCGACCGCGAAGCCGTAACGCTGCTGGGTGTCCTGTGCGAGGTGCAGGCCGAGGCCGACCCGCAGCGACGGCTGGCCCGACTGATCCGCGCGCATATCGCTCATCGCCGTCAATGGCCGCGCCTCGTTAAAATCCTGGACTTCGAAGAATGGCGGCTGCGGCATTCGCGACCGGCAGATCGGGATCCGGCGTTGTCGTTCGTCCAGACCGTCATATCAGACGATCGGCTGCTCGCCTGTCGGTCGGCCGAAGTCGCGGGTGACATCCTTGCGATCGTCCGGGGCATGGCTGCGTCGCCGGACGGGACCAGCGAGCAGCTGGAGCAGCGTATCCGCAGGACCGTCGCCGGCTATCTGGACAGCTGCTCCGCTGCCCGATCGTTCAAGCCGACGCGCACAACAGCGGCGCGAGCGACCACTCGAAGAGGCGATCAAGGACAACAGGATCGTCAGGCTGACAGCGGTGCCGATCGCGGCGTCATCGACCAGCTTCAGCTCGCCGATGCGCATCCGGGTGCGGCAATGAAGGCGGAACTGGTAGCGCGCATGGTCTCAGCCCACGATTCCGGAACGCGCAAGCTGATCGAGGGTGCGTGCCTGCATCTCACTGAAGCCCGCGGCCATAAACGCCGCATGTTCGGCGCTTGACAGGAACCGCCCATGGCGCGCGAGCACGGCGGCTCTCCGCGATGCTTCGAGGCGGGGATCGGCAAGCGCGTTGCAGCGCCGCCAGCCGAAGACCGTCTCCGCGATCCGATGCCACCAGCGGACTTCGATGGAGCTGATCGGATCGCCGGAGAAGCACGCGATCACGCTGCGCTCCGCCCGGCTGAAGCACGGCGCAGGCGGCGCCGCTGCTCGCTCCCGAACCTGAACGCGCCGCGAGTGGAACGCCGGAGCAGCAGGCGAGAAGGAGAGGGCGTCGATCCGAAATGCCCCGTGGTATCCAAACATGACAAGAAGCCTCGCTCAGGAACGAGCGCGCTCTAGGCTTCCTCCTACCCGGCTAGAATGCTGCCGGACGCAACATGTCCTTGTTCCTAGTGAAAGGCTTTCGACGGAGGTTGTACGAGGCGAGCCCTGAACCGGTCAGCGCCGGCTGCACACGTCCCGCACGGCGGTGCGCAGAAAGCGGTGCGCGGTATCGTTGTCCAGCCGCGGGTGCCACGCCTGCGCGATCACCACCGTGTCCAGCGGCCGCAAGGGCAGATCGAAGGTGCGCAGTGACATCCCGAGCCGCTCGATCCCGCGCAGCACCTGACCCGGCGCAAGGCCGATCAGGGACGATCCGGGCAGCGCCAGCAGCATGGTGTGGAAGGACGCGACGATCAGCGGCACCCGCCGTTCCAGCCCCATGGCGGCCAGCGCATCGTCGATCGGGCCACGCGCGCGGCCCCGCCGCGAGGCGCTGATCTGCTCGAACTGCGCGAAGCGCTCCGCCGTGATCGTCTCGGAAAAGATGGGGTGATCGGGGCAGGCGACCCCGCGATACTGATCGCGCAGGATCGTCTGCACCCGGACCTCAGGCCCCATTGCACGCAGCGCGCCGATGTCGAGATCGATCCGGCCCTCGCGAAGCGCGTCGTCATCCGCCTCCCCCTCCGGCGCGAAGCGCAGCGTCACCAGCGGCGCTTCCTCACGCAGGCGCGCGAGCAGGTCGGCACCGAAAGCCCCCGAAAAATACTCGTTCGCCCGGATCGTAAATTGCCGGTCGAGCGACCCGATCGTCAGCGCGCCCTCCGGTCGCAGCAGCGCACCGGCTTCCTCGACCAGCTGGCGGACGCGGTCGCGCAGCTCCAGCGCGCGCGGCGTCGGCACCAGATTACGGCCAGCGCGTACCAGGATCGGATCACCCACTGTGGTCCGGATGCGAGACAGCGCCCGGCTGAGCGACGGGGCACTCATGTCGAGCCGTTCCGCGGCACGCGTGACGCTCGCCTCCTCGATCAAAACAGTGAGCGTGACCAGCAGGTTAAGATCAGGAACGGTCATTGGCCCTCTGCCCGGCACGACGCATCAGTCCTGTTTTCCTCATACAGAACACATTTCTTGCGCCTCTTGTAGCGTGAAAAGACGCTCGCAATAGCGCGCGCCCAGTAGATCGCCGCCCGCAAGGCAAGGGCGTTCGGCTTGCTATAGCATTCGTTGCACCAATAGGCGGCAATGCCATGTCTCGCTTAGCGTGCAGCCCATGAAAGCGGCGTCGAGATGGGGAGCGAGATCGGCATGGACGGCAATTCGGGATCGTCGCGATTGTTGCGACATTCGCATGGCAGGTGCCCGGCATGGCTGAGCAGCCCGGCCATGTCACCGGCATCGGTGGCGTTTTCGTCAAGAGCAAGGATCCCGTGGCGCTGGCGCGCTGGTACAAGGAGGTGCTGGGGCTCGACGTCGAATCGTGGGGCGGGGCAGCGCTGCCCGTCGACGCGCCCGGGCATCCGCCGAAGGTGTCGTGGATGGCGTTCCCGGACGGCACGGACCATATGGCACCGTCCGTGCGGGAGTTCATGATCAACTTCGCCGTAGACGATATGGACGCGATGATTGCGCGACTGACGACGAAGGGCGTTCCGATCCTCAAGCGGGACGATGCCGGTCCGTTCGGCCGGTTTGCCTGGATACAGGACCCGGACGGCACCAAGATCGAGCTGTGGCAACCAAAATAGGTATGGCCGGCGTGTCGGTCAGCCGGACGGCCTGCGCCACGGTGAAAGAAGCTCATAGCGCGTCACCTCGGTCGCACCGCTCTTCGCAGCCCGCAACAGCCCCCGGTCGATCAGGTGCAGCACGGCGTCCTGTGCGCTACGCTTGGAAAGTCCGGTGCGTTCGGCGAGCTTGGCGTGGCTGAGGCGCGCGAAGCCTCCCTCTGCCGCGGCAAATAGCGAGAGGTAGACCAGAAAAGCCGAGGTCCGGCGGTCGTGACCCACCAGATCGCGCATGAGCGTGTCGAGGACGTAAGCGTCCAACGCGTACTGCTTGTCGCTCATTGCTATAGCAATTAGCATCGCGCCGGTGCGCCGCAACTGTCCGGCGGTCGGGAAGGTCAGCCGTGATCAGAAAGCTGAATTACGTCGGCATCCCGACGCGCGATCAGGACCGCGCGCTTGCCTTCTGGACGGAAATCATGGGCTTCGTCATTGCGACCGATCGCCCGGTCGGGGAAAGGCGCTGGATCGAATTGACCATTCCCGGTGCCCAGACCGGCATCCTTCTCTTCACGCCTGAGGGGCATGAGGAGAGGATCGGCCACCTTCTTCAACGGATCGTTCGGCTGCGACAACGTGCTATACGAATATAATCGACTGTCGGCGCGAGGGGTAACCTTCCTGGGGCCGCCGTTGACCAAGCCGTTTCCGCACGTCTATTTCAATGATCTGGACGGCAGTACCTTCTTCTTGTCCAGTAGGTAGTAGAGAACTGCACCCGTATGCGATTTGAAAGTCAGGTTGGGTTGGCTCTTTGTCTCGTGGCTCGTCACCAAAACGATCCGGTAAGTGTGGGAAAAGGTTGGTGGTGCTGCATCTTGTAAGCGCTTGGCTGTGCGCGCCTATGGCACGTTAATATCACGGCCAATCCGCCGCCGAAGTCGCGATTGGCGGCTCTGCGTCGATGGCTCAGACACAGGAAGCGCCCTCGCCGCCGACCGCATCAACCCTTCATTGCTTTGATTGCCAGATACCGGATCGAACTGACTCGCGGCGCTGCTGCGAGAACCCGATCGGGTCGGCCAAACCGACGTTACGCTGAAGACTGCTCCGTGGTATGAGCCGATAAGTGCTTGCGTGCTGCCTTGGCCGCCGAAAGCCACCAAAACATCGCTGGAATCTACCATCTGCTGCTCCCCCCATGCTTCCCCGCCATCGGGGCCAAGCCGGGGAAGCAGAAAAACGGCCCCGAAGGACCGCCGTAACCGCATGACAATGTCTGAAAAACTGGAGCGGGCGAAGGGATTCGAACCCTCGACCCCAACCTTGGCAAGGTTGTGCTCTACCCCTGAGCTACGCCCGCTCTGGCGCCGTGATCGGAAGCATTTGGCTGCTCCCGTCGGGTGAGGTGGCGCCACTAGCAGCGGTGCCGGGACCCCGCAACCGCTTTTTTACGAAGCATTGCGTTTTTCGTGCTTCGAATTGACCGGTTCCGGTGCGGCCCTTACGTCCTGCGGGCATGACAGCCCCTACGATCCTGCTTGTCGAGGACGATCCGTCGCTCCGAATGCTCACCGCCCGCGCGCTCCAGGAGAACGGTTTTGCCGTGCGTCCCGCCTCTGCGGCGCCGGAAATGTGGCTGGCGCTCGATTCGGGGCCGGTCGATCTCGTGCTGCTCGACATCATGTTGCCCGGGACAAGCGGGATCGATCTGTGCCGCTCGCTGCGGCAGAAGAGCGACGTACCGATCATCTTCATGTCGGCGCGGGCGAGCGAGACCGATCGCGTGGTCGGGCTGGAGCTGGGCGCGGACGATTATATCGCCAAGCCGTTCGGGACGCGCGAGCTGGTGGCGCGGGTGCGCGCGGTGCTGCGGCGGCCGGCGCTCGACCGCCGCGCGGGCGCGGGCGATCAGGGAATGCTGACCTTCGACGGCTGGACGGTGAACCTGCCGCGTCGCGAACTCGCCTCGCCGAGCGGCGCGATCGTCGACCTGACCGGGGCGGAATTCGATCTGCTGGTGGTGCTCGCCGATCATGCGCAGCGCGTGATCGCGCGCGAGCGGCTGATCGAGCTGAGCCGGACGCGGCTGGGCGACAGTTCGGATCGGTCGATCGACGTGCTGGTCAGCCGCTTGCGCCGCAAGCTGGGCAGCGCGGGCGCGCCGGCGCCGATCGTGACGGTGCGCGGGGTCGGCTATATGCTCAACGCCCCCGTCGAGCGCAGCTAAGCGAATGACCTTCCTGCGCCGCCCGGCAGTCGGCCTGCTGGGGCAGGTGCTGGGTATCCTGCTTTTGACGCTGGTGATCGAATTCGGCGCCAGCACCCTGCTTTACGAACGCGCGAGCGGGTTCGCGGTGCGTGATGACGAGGCGAACCGGCTTGCCGAACATCTCGTCATCAGCCGTCGACTGATTTCGGAACGACCGCAGCCGGAGCGCCCGGCGATGGCGGCGGAGCTGACCACCGATCGCTACGCGCTGCAATGGAGTGCGGCGCTGCCGGCGGTGCCGCCGATCGCGCCGGCGCTGGACGAAATGCACCGGCAGGTCCTCGAATGGGAGCCGTCGCTGGCGACGACCGATCTGTGGCTACGGCTGCAATCGCCGGGGCGGCGTTCGGTGGTGACCGGAGGATTGCAGCTAGACGACGGAAGCTGGCTGTTTTTCCGCACGCGCCAGCCGATCGCGAACCTCAACCTGTCGTTCGAGCGGATCGCGTTGGCGATGGTGCCGGCGATCGCGTTGATGCTGCTCGGCGCGCTGCTGCTGCGGCGCGTGTTGTTGCCGCTGCGGCGGCTGGCGACCGCGGCGGATCGCGTCGGGCACGGAATTGTCGAGCATGTTGAAGAGGATGGGCCGGGCGAGGTGCGGCGGGTCATTACCGCGTTCAACCGGATGCAGGATCGTATCCAGGCGCTGATCGCGGGGCGGACGCAGGCGCTGGCGGCGGTCGGGCACGACCTGCGCACCCCGCTGGCGCGGCTGCACCTGCGGACCGAGGCGTTGCCGGATATCGACACGCGCGACGCGATCGTCCGCGATGTCACTGAAATGGAAGCGATGATCACGTCGCTGCTCGCCTTTCTCGGCGGGTCGGCGGAGCCGGAGCCGGTCAGTGTCGTCGACCTGGCGGTGCTGTGCGCGACGCTGGCCGACGATGCCGAGGATCGCGGTCGGGTGGCCACTTATGACGGCCCGGATCATTGTGAGTGGCGGCTTCGGCGCGTCGGATTCAAGCGTGCGTTGGTCAATCTGGTCGAAAATGCCCTGCATTATGGCGATACGGTCACGATCCGGCTCATTACCGACAGCCCCGGTGCCGTGATTCGCATCGAAGATGACGGACCGGGGATCCCCGACGACGAGCTGGAGCATGTGCTGGAGCCGTTCGTGCGGCTGGACCCGGCAAGGTCGCGCGACACGGTCGGGTTCGGGCTGGGGCTGTCGATCGTCCAGCTCGCGGTCGCGGAGGAAGGCGGGCGGCTGACGCTGGCGAACCGCGCGGGCGGCGGGCTGTGCGCGGAGATCGTGCTGCCGCCGCAGGAAATGAAATGACACGCACCCGCCGCACGGCAGCAAGGCACGGTCCGTAAGACCTGATCGGTTACCATCAGGAGAGTCGACGTGGCTATCGCAGGCGAACGCACCCATGTGATCGCAGTGCGATCGTCGCAGGCGGACGCGTGATGGCCAGCGCCATTCCCTCACCGGATGCAGCGATGACCCGCCCGGGCGTCTCGGTGCCGTCGATCGCGCTGCTGGGGCGCGACGTGACCGCGTCGATCGTCGTCTTCCTCGTCGCCATGCCGTTGTGCATGGGAATCGCGATCGCCTCAGGCGTCCCCGCCGAGAAGGGGCTCATCACTGGCATCATCGGGGGGATCATCGTCGGCGCGCTCGCCGGTTCGCCGTTGCAGGTCAGCGGGCCGGCCGCGGGTCTGGCGGTGATCGTCTATGAACTGGTGCGCGACCAGGGACTGGCGGCGCTGGGACCGATCCTGGTGGTGGCCGGCGCCGTGCAGGTCGCCGCCGGGGTGTTCCGGCTGGGCGGGTGGTTCAAGGCGATCTCGCCGGCGGTGGTCCACGGAATGCTCGCCGGGATCGGGGTGCTGATCGTGGTCGGGCAGTTCCACGTGCTGTTCGATCATCGCCCCTTGCCGAGCGGGCTTCAGAATCTCGCCGCGATGCCCTGCCGGCTGTTCGGCCTGTCGCCGAGCAACCTGCAGGCGACCGAATTCGCCTTCGCGATCGGGCTGGCGACGATCGCCGCGATGATCGGCTGGGAAAAATTCCGCCCCGCCGCGCTACGGCTGCTGCCGGGTGCGCTGGTCGGCGTGCTGTTCGGGACGATCGTATCGCTGCTGTTCGGGCTGGAAGTCGCGCGGGTGCAGGTGCCCGATTCGATCGTCGCCGCGATCGCCCCGCCGAGCGGCGACGGCTTCGCGCGGCTGCTCGACCCCGCAGTGATCGCGGCGGCCGTCGCGATCGCGTTCATCGCCTCGGCCGAGACGCTGCTGTCGGCGGCGGCGGTCGACAAGATGCACAATGGCGTCCGCACCGATTACAACAAGGAATTGCGCGCGCAGGGCGTCGGCAATTTGCTGTGCGGTTTCGCCGGGGCGCTGCCGATGACCGGGGTGATCGTGCGCAGCTCCGCCAACGTGCAGGCCGGCGCGGCGACGCGGCTGTCGGCGATGCTGCACGGCGTCTGGATCCTCGGCTTCGTCGCGGCGCTGCCGTTCGTGCTCAAGCTGATCCCGATGGCGGCGCTGGGCGCGATCCTGGTCGTCACCGGCTTCCGGCTGGTCAGCGTCAAGCACGCCACGCACCTGTTCCGCGATTATGGCGCGTTGCCGGTGCTGATCTGGGCGGCGACGCTGGTGACGGTGGTGTCGACCGACCTGCTGACCGGCGTGCTGGTCGGGATCGGATTGACGATGCTGGAGCTGATCCCGAACCTCCACCGGCTGCGGCTGCGCGTCTATGAGGGGCAGGAGGCCGATACCCATGCGATCACGCTGGATGGCACCGCGACGTTCGTGACGCTGCCCAAGCTCTCCGAGACGCTGGATCGCGTTCCCGCCGGCACGCCGGTGCGGATCGACGCCACCCGGCTGAACGCGGTCGATCATACCAGCGCCGAAATGCTGCGTGACTGGTTCCAGCGGCGGCGCGCCTCCGGGCAGGCGGTTGAAGTCACCGGCGCGCGTGGCCGGATCGCCACACTGAACGAGGATCGCCACTGACTGCTGTGCTCAGCAATGGTTTGATGCGAAACGGACACATTGCTGCAATGCGGCGTACATAGGTTCGGGGAGTGAGCCAGCATTGCCCTCCGGTCCGCCGGACGGGAGAGAGCGAAGCGGATCGCAAGCAGGAGGAGCCTCTACCATCAGGAGGTTCCATGAAGTACGCATTCCTTCTCCCCACCGCCATGCTGGCGCTGGCCGCCGTCCCTGCCGCCGCGCAGGAAGAAGCCCCGCCCAAGCCGGTCACCGTGTCGGGTTCGGTCGGTCTGGTCAGCGACTATCGCTTTCGCGGCGTGTCGCAGTCCGACGAGAACCTCGCCGTGCAGGGCGGCTTCACGATCGCGCATGAGAGCGGCGTCTATATCGGCACCTGGGGGTCGAACCTCGCGGGCTGGGGCACCTTCGGCGGCGCCAATATGGAGCTGGACCTGATCGCCGGGTTCAAGACCCCGATCGGCGACGGCGGCACGCTGGACGTGGGCGCGACCTGGTACATGTATCCGGGCGGCTTCGATAACACCGACTTTATCGAACCCTATGTCAAGCTGTCGGGCACCGCCGGGCCGGTCAGCCTGACCGCGGGCGTCGCCTATGCGCCCAAGCAGGAGGCGCTGGGTGCGTGGTATGCCAATGGCACCTCGGCGGCGAACGGCGTCTATGACCGGCCGGGCGCGAAGGGCGACAACCTCTACGTCTGGGGCGATGCCGCAGCGGGCATCCCGGGCACCGGGCTAACCGCCAAGGCGCACGTCGGCGCGTCGAGCGGCAACAAGGGCCTCGGGCCGTTCGCGACCAGCGTCGCGCCGACCGGTGCCTATGCCGACTGGCTGCTGGGGGTCGACTATACGATCCCGAGCACGCCGCTGACGGTTGGGGTTGCCTATGTCGACACCAACATCTCCGACCGCGAGGCGGCGTATCTCCAGCCGAGCTTCAGCCGCGGGCAGGACGGCACCGGCTCGATCGCGGGCGCCAAGGTGGTGTTTGCGCTGACGGCGGCGTTCTGAGGGCCGATCGACATCCGGTATTCTCATGGCTGACCGGCCAACTGATGGATCGTCAGCCTCCCTCCATTCGTCGCCCCGGACTTGATCCGGGGCCCCGCTTCTTCGGCAGCCGCAGCAAAAGCGGGATCCCGGATCAAGTCCGGGATGACGAAGGAGGGCGGAGCGCGGCGAATGTGGATCGGCCCTAGGAATGGCGACACTCAGGCTCATCGGAGGGCATAGGGGAAGGAATGTTCGCGCGGAGGCGCGGAGGACGCAGAGGTGTTGCGCGCGTCATACCGGACGCTCCTCCCCTCACGATTCGAAAGGGCAGGGTGACAGCGCCGCCCGCGGTCCACCTCCGCGTCCTCTGCGCCTCCGCGTGAACCACCCCTTCTTCTGATGCCCGGCTTCCGGCGTCGCAGAGAAGCGGGATCCCGGATCAAGTCCGGGATGACGGGCGGCAGCTGGCAACCCGGCCGATCGCGTTCCGACCAAAGCGGGTGGGGCGGGGGGTTTGTATCCCCCGCCGCCATCCCACATAAGGGGGCAAGCAATTTCAGGAGTGCCCCCTTGGCCACGTTAGGCATGTCACCCGCCGAGAAGGAAGCCGTCCAGCGGTTCCGCGCCGACGTCGTCGAACCGTCGATGACGCAGCTCGTGATCGTCGATTTCTGGGCGGAATGGTGCGGGCCGTGCAAGGCGCTGGCGCCGGTGCTGGAAAAGGTCGCGGCCGACTATGCCGACAAGGGCGTGGTGCTGGCCAAGGTCGATACCGACAAGGACCAGTTCATCGCCGCGCAATTCCAGATCCGCTCGATCCCGACCGTCTATGCGATGTTCCAGGGGCAGCTGGTCGCCGATCTGACCAGCGCGCGCACCGAGTCGCAGCTCAAGGCGATGCTCGACCAGTTGCTGCGGCAATTGCCGATCAGCAACGAGGCGCAGTCGCAGGAAGCCGAACTGGAGCCGCTGATCGCGATGGGCGAGCAGGTGCTGGCCGACGGCGATGCGGCGCGCGCGTTGTCGATCTTCGACCAGCTGGCAGAGATGGCGCCCGAGCATCATGCGGTGCTGTCGGGGCGGATCCGCGCGCTGATCGCGGCCGGGCAGGTCGAGGAAGCCGAGGCGGCGATCGCCGCGCTGCCCGAGGATGTCGCGAAGCTGCCCGACGTGCAGCGCGCGGTGGCGGCGCTGGCGCTCGCCAAATCGGCCCCGCCGGTCGACGATCTCGCCCCGCTGGAGGCGGCGGTGGCGGCGAACCCCGACGATCTGCAGGCGCGTTTCGATCTCGCCAATGCGCGAATGGCGGCGGGGGACCGTGACGCGGCGGCGAGCGGCTTCCTGTCGATCGTCGCCGCCGACCGGGCGTGGAATGACGATGCGGCGCGCCAGCAATTGCTCAAGCTGTTCGAGGTCGTGGGGCTGGAAGACCCATGGGTATCGGCGCAGCGCCGCAAGCTGTCGGCGATCCTGTTCGGATGACCGAGACGACGCGGCTCTCGATCTTTCCGCTGCCGGGAGCGCTGCTGTTCCCGCAGCTGCATCTGCCGCTGCATATCTTCGAGCCGCGTTACCGCGCGATGGTGTCCGATGCGATGGCGCGCGATCGGCGGATCGCGATGATCCAGCCGCGTCCCGACAGCGAGGATGCGGACACGCCCGACCTGTTCGAGATCGGCTGCGTCGGGCGCATCGCCGAGGTCGAGGCGCTGGACGACGGGCGCTATAATCTGATCCTGCAGGGATTGTCGCTGTTCCGGGTGCGGCGCGAACTGGTGGTGACGACGCCGTTCCGGCAAGTCGAGGCCGAGCTGTTGCCGGTGGCGGCGGATGAGACGCTGTCGCTGGGCGCGCGCGCCGGGCTGGAGATGGAGTCGCGCCGATTCGCGGAGGCGCATGGCTATAGCGTCGACTGGGATTCGGTCGGGCGGCTCGACGATGTCAGCCTCGTGAATGGCGTGGCGCAGATCGCCCCGTTCGACGTCGCCGCCAAGCAGGCGTTGCTGGAGGCGCCCGATCTGGCGACGCGCGCCGAGATGCTGGTGCAGCTGATGCAATTCTTCGGCCGCCACGACGGCGAGGACCGGGTGACGCTGCAATGACGATCGACCCGTGGTTGCTCGAACGGCTGGTGTGCCCGGCGACGCGCACGCCGCTGCGGTATGATGCCGAGCGGGGCGAGCTGGTGTCGGAGGCGGCGGGGGTGGCCTATCCGGTGCGCGACGGGGTGCCGGTGCTGCTGGTCGAGGAAGCGCGGCGGCTGGAAGGCATATCATCTGCGTAACGGCGTCACCCCGGCGGAGGGCGGGGTCCAGTTATGGAACATCGGTGACGACGGACGGCGCTTCGTTACAGCGGCCTTCCCAACTGGACCCCGGCCTTCGCCGCGGTGATGGCAAGAGGGTCGGGTCGACGGTGAGTCCTGTTACCGCATCGCCAATTGCGGGAAGGCGGCTCGGAAGCCGGCGACCTTCGGCTTGTCCCAGCGGACGATATAGGGATGCGTCGGGTTCCGGCGAAAGAAATCCTGATGATAGGATTCGGCCGGGTAGAAGCGTCCTGCCTCAAGCCGGGTCACGATCGGCTGCGCGAAGACATGGGCCTGTCCGATCTGCGCGATATAGGCGGCGGCGACGGCACGCTGTTCCGGGGTCTGCGGGAAGATCGCCGAGCGATAGCTGGTGCCGCTGTCCGGGCCCTGCCGGTTCAGCTGCGTCGGGTCGTGCGCGATCGAGAAATAGACGCGCAGCAACGTCGCATAGCTGACGACGCGCGGGTCGTAGGTGATGCGGATCGCCTCGGCGTGGCGGGTCGTCTCGCTGCTGACCGCCTGATAATTGGCGGTCTGCGGGGTGCCGCCGGCATAGCCGGCCACGACGTCGCGGACGCCCTTCACCTGCTGGAACACCGCTTCCATGCCCCAGAAGCAGCCGCCCGCCAGCACCGCGGTCTGCAAGCCGGCGGCTGCGGGCACATCGCGTGACGCGGCGGGGATCGGGACGGCGCGCTCGGCCTGCGCGGTGCCGCAGCCGGCGAGCAGGAGCGGCAAGGCCGCGGTGAAGGCGAGAAAGCGCGTCATGCGCCTGATATGGGTTGGAAAGGGTCGCTCCGCCAGAGCGACCCGCCGCGGCTCAGCGCGTGGCGTGGGTCGCCGCATAGGGGTTGGTCGGCAGCTCGGGCTGCGTGGCATGGATCGCCAGCATCCCGGCGGCGCCGATCAGGAAACCACCCGCGAACTGCCATGCGAAGCTGGACTTGATGAAGCGGATCATCAGTTTGCTCTCTTTTCTTTGGCCGCAGGTGCGGCATGTCGCTCGATCGTCGTCACGCAACACGGGGTGGGTGACGACCACCGCAACAATACGTTCGACGCCTGAACGGCGGCTTGGCCGGCCGTTCATCTGGCGTCGATATAGGGACAGCGACGCTGCCCCTCCATCGCAGAGTGCGAAAGCGATCGTTTCGGAAAAGTGCGCTTATTTCAGCGCGGCACACGCCGCCTGGATGCGCTGGCATGCCTCGGTCAGCAGCGCTTCCGAGGTGGCGTAGCTGATCCGCATCGCCGGCGAGACGCCGAACGCCACGCCCTGCACCGCCGCGACCTTGGCATCGTCGAGCAGATAGCCGACGAAATCGCTGTCGGTCTCGATCCGCTTGCCGGCGGGTGTCGACTTGCCGATCACGCCCGACACGTCGGGATAGACATAGAAGGCGCCCTCGGGCTTCGGGCAGGTAATGCCCTCGGCGGCGTTGAGCATGTCGACGACCAGATCGCGGCGGACCTGGAAGGCCTGCGCGCGCTCCTTGAGGAACGACTGGTCGCCGGTCAGCGCCGCGGTCGCCGCGGCCTGCGCGATCGAGCAGGGGTTGCTGGTCGACTGCGACTGGAGCTTGGCCATCGCCTTGATGAGCCACGGCGCGCCGGCCGCGAAGCCGATCCGCCAGCCGGTCATCGCATAGGCCTTGGAACAGCCGTTGACGGTCAGCGTCCGCTCGTAGAGCGACGGGCAGACCTCGGCGATCGTCGCGAAGCGGAAGTCGTCATAGACGATATGCTCGTACATATCGTCGGCGAAGATCCAGACGTGCGGATGCCGCTCCAACACCGCGCCCAGCGCCTTCAGCTCGTCGACGGTATAGGCCGCGCCGGTCGGGTTCGACGGCGAGTTGAGGATCAGCCACTTGGTCTTCGGCGTGATCGCCGCCTCCAGCATCGCCGGGGT
This sequence comes from Sphingomonas phyllosphaerae, assembly GCF_036946485.1. Classification (GTDB taxonomy): domain Bacteria; phylum Pseudomonadota; class Alphaproteobacteria; order Sphingomonadales; family Sphingomonadaceae; genus Sphingomonas; species Sphingomonas phyllosphaerae_E. Next base: position 683,882 of record NZ_JAQIJA010000005.1, on the reverse strand, counting down.
CAGCTTGTAGCCGACATCCGCGCCCGCCGCGACGATCACCGGGGTCGCGCCCGCGAATTGCACGACATCCGGGTAGCTGACCCAGTAAGGGGCGGGCACGATTACCTCGTCGCCCGCATCCAGCGTCGCGACCAAAGCGTTGAAGAGCGTGTGCTTGCCGCCGACGTTCACGCTGATCTGCGCCGGGGTATAGTCGAGACGGTTGTCGCGCTTGAACTTGGCGACGATCGCATCCTTCAGCTCGGCGGTGCCGTCGACGTTGGTATATTTGGTCTTGCCGGCGCGGATCGCCTCGATCGCGGCCTCCTTCACGAAGTCCGGCGTATCGAAATCGGGCTCGCCCGCGCCCAGCCCGATCACGTCGACCCCGGCCCGCTTCAGCTCCAGCACGCGGCTGGTGATCGCCAGCGTCGGGGAGGGATTGATGCGGTCGAGCGCGGCGGAGGTCTGCATGATAGGCGCCTTTGACTAGGAAGCGCTGCGCCTATGCGACGGTCGGCCTCATTGTGCAACCGCGAGCGTGGCACGCATTAGTCCGCGCAACGCATTCCCCACGAACAGCCCGTCGCGCAGGTCGTCGGCGGTCAGATCCCCCTCGACCGCCTTGCCGGTATCGAGCAGCTCGCCGCGCAGCACGCCCGCCAGCAACGGACCGGCGCGGGGGGTGACCAGCATGTCGTCGCGCGGCACGAACAGATTGGTGAAGCTGCCCTCGGTCAGCCGCCCGTCGGGGGTGAAGAACAGGACCTCGTCGGCCCCGCTCGCCATGCGCGCGGCGTCGTAGAAGCGCCGGTCGCTGGTCTTGTGGCGCAACCGCCAGTCGCGCTCACCGACCGGCAGCGGGGCGAGCGCGACGCGCAACGGGCGGTCGGGCGGCGGCGGGGCAGCGGCGACCTCGATCGCGGTCGCGCCGCTCTGCGACACCATCAAGCGGACGCGCGCGGCCGCGCGCAGCCGGAAGGTCGCGGCCTGCAGCTCGTTCCGGGCATCGTGACGGTCGAAGGTGAACCCCAGCGCCGTCGCGCTGCTGCGCAGCCGTTCGAGATGCCGTTCGATCCGCAGCACGCCTTCGTCGGGGTCGAAGGCCATCGTCTCCAGCAGGTCGACGCGGCGGCGCGCGCCGGCCAGGAACGCCGCCTTGGCCATCGCCTCGTCCCATTCGTCCTCGACGCGCGAATCGGCGACGATCCCGCCGCCGATGCCGACCACCGCGTGATCCGCGCCCTCGTCGATCGTCAGCGTGCGGATCGCGACGTTGAACGCGGCGCTGCCATCGGCATCGATCCGGCCGATCGCGCCGGTATAGGCGCCACGCGGGCTGCCGCGTTCGACGGCGGCGATCGCCTGCATCGCGCGGACCTTCGGCGCGCCGGTGATCGAGCCGCACGGGAATAGCGCGGCGAGCACGTCGACCGCATCGTGCCCGGGGGCCAGCGTCGCGGTGACCTTAGAGGTCAGCTGGTGCACGGTCGGGTATCGTTCGACCGCGAACAGTTCCGGCACCGCGACGCTGCCCGCGACCGCGACGCGGGACAGGTCGTTGCGCATCAGATCGACGATCATCAAATTCTCGGCGCGCTGCTTGGCGTCGGCGGCGAGCGAGCGCGCGACCGCGAGGTCGATCGCTGGATCGGCGTGGCGACGCGCGGTCCCCTTCATCGGGCGGCTGACCAGCGCATCGCCGTCGCGGGTGAAGAACAGCTCGGGAGAGAGCGACAGGATCGTCTGCGTGCCGGTCGCGACCAGGGCGCTCCACCCCGCGCCCGACGCCTGTCGCAACCCGGCATAAAGCGCGAGCGGATCGCCAATGAACGGCACGCGCGCGCGGAAGGTGAGATTGAGCTGGTAGAGGTCACCCGCGCGGATCAGCGCCTGCGCCGCGTCGAACATCGCGCGGTAGTCGGCGCGCGACGCCTCCGGTTCGGGGGCTCCGGTCCAGGCACCGGCCGGATCGGGAAGCAGCGCCGCCACATCCTCGACCTCGTCATGCCCGTCGAACAGCCCGAACCACGCCAGCGGAGTCCCGCAGCCGGGTTCACCGCCGGCGGCAGGCTCGAACGCCGCGCCCGCGCCATAGGAGAGGAAGCCCGCCGCCGCACCGGGCCAGGCCCGAATCGCCGCGAGCAGTTCGTGCACCTGCGCCGGGGTGTGCGCGGTGAGCACCCGTTGCGGCGCGTGGTACAGCCTTGCGCGGTTCAGCCCCGACCGGGCATCATGAAGCAGCACGAAGGGAGCGGCGAGACGCATCGCCGGCCTTGATGCCCGCAGGTCGTTACGCCCGCAAGCCGCGTTGCGTCCGACAAAGGTCGAAGCTAGCACCGCGGCACCGGCGATCCCGCATCCCGCCAGGAGTTTTCCGATGACCGACACCCCGTTGCGCGCCGCGATCGTTCCCGTCACCCCGCTGGAGCAGAATTGCACGCTGATCTGGTGCACCGAGACGATGAAGGCGGCGGTGGTCGATCCCGGCGGCGACATGCCGCGCATCCTGTCGGCGGTCGAACAGGCCGGGGTGACGGTCGAGAAAATCCTGCTGACCCATGGCCATATCGATCATGCCGGGGAGGCCGGGCCGCTGGCCGCGCAATTGAACGTCCCGATCGAGGGGCCGCATGAGGACGACCGCTTCTGGCTGGCGCGGCTCGACGAGGATGGCGGCAATTGGGGCATCCGCGGCGTGGTGTTCGAGCCCGACCGCTGGCTGGCGGACGGCGACACGGTGACGATCGGCAACCTGACGCTCGACGTCTATCATACCCCCGGCCACACCGCGGGCCATGTGATCTTCCACCACGCCCCGTCGCGATTCGCGCAGGTGGGTGACGTGCTGTTCCAGGGTTCGATCGGCCGCACCGATCTGCCGCAGGGCAATCACAAGCAGCTGATCGAATCGATCGTGACCAAGCTGTGGCCGCTGGGCGACGACACGGCGTTCATCCCCGGCCACGGCAAGCCCAGCACCTTCGCGCACGAGCGCGCGCACAATATGTTCGTCAGCGACCGCGCGCTTTCCGCCTGAGACGGACACGTCGGGGCGTCCCGGGCGTTGGCGGGCTGGAGGTCGTGTGACGGGCTTTACTTGCAACCGCCGGGGAATTCGCTATAGGCGCGGGGCTTCGCGATGCGAGCCGATGCCCGGCTGTCTGCCGCGGCCGGTGCTTGCATCGTCCGCGCGGCACCGTGCACCGGCTCGTCGCTCATATGAACTACTAGACAAATCAAGGTGCCGCGATGGCCGTCCCCAAGCGAAAGACTTCTCCCTCCCGCCGTGGCATGCGCCGCGCGCACGACGCTCTGTCGGTCGAGGCGTTTCAGGAATGCCCGAACTGCGGCGAGCTGAAGCGTCCGCACAACCTGTGCACTGCGTGCGGTCACTACAATGGTCGCGAGGTCATCGCGGTCGACGCCTGAGCCTGACCGGGTGCCGGCTCAGCTTCGGGAGCGAGGTCCAGTGAGTTCCGACAGGTCCCGGATCGCCGTCGATGCGATGGGCGGTGACGAGGGGCTGGCGGTGATGCTGGCCGGGGTGGCGCGCGCGTGCCGCCGCTACGACGACGTCAACTATCTGTTGGTCGGCGACGAGGCGGCGATTCGCGACGGGCTGTCGCAGCATCCGAATCTTGCCCAGCATTCCGAGATCGTCCACGCCCCCGATGTGATCGCGGGCGACGAGAAGCCGAGCCAGGCGATCCGTCGCGCCAAGACGACCTCGATGGGGATCGCGATCGACTGCGTGAAGCAGGGGCGCGCCGCCGCGGCGGTGTCCGCCGGCAACACCGGCGCGCTGATGGCGATGGCCAAGCTGTCGCTGCGGACGATGCGCGGCATCGACCGCCCGGCGCTGGCGGCGTTGCTGCCGACGCTCGGCGACAATGACTGCGTGATGCTCGACCTCGGCGCCAATACCGAGTGCGATGCGCGCAACCTCGTGCAATTCGCGGTGATGGGCGCGGCCTATGCGCGCACCACGCTGGAGCTGGAAGCGCCGCGGGTCGCGCTGCTCAACATCGGCAGCGAAGACCAGAAGGGCACCGGCGAGATCCGCGACGCCGCGCAGATGCTGCGCGCCGCGCCGCACTTGCCGATGAAGTTCACCGGCTTCGTCGAGGGCGACCGGCTGTCGCGCGGCGAGCATGACGTGATCGTCTGCGACGGTTTCTCGGGCAATATCGCGCTCAAGACCGCCGAGGGCACCGCGCGCTTCGTCGCCGACCTGCTCAAGCGCGCGTTCCGCAGCTCGGTACGCTCGAAGGTCGGCTTCCTGATTTCGCGTCCGGCCACCGAGCTGTTGCGCGACCACCTCGACCCCAACAATCACAATGGCGCGGTCTTCCTCGGGCTCAACGGGCTGGTGGTCAAAAGCCATGGCAGCGCCAACGAGCGCGGGGTGGCGACCGCGATCGGCAACGCCGCCAAGATGGTCCGCGCCGACCTGACGCGGCGGATCGTCGAGGATCTGCGCCATTTCGAAGCGAAGGCGGCTGCATGATCCGTGCCGTGCTGACGGGAACGGGCAGCGCGCTGCCTGCCCGTCGCGTCTCCAATGCCGAACTGGCGGAGCGCGTCGACACGTCCGACGAATGGATCGTCGAGCGCACCGGCATCCGCTTCCGCCATATCGCGGGCGAGGGGGAGACGACCGCGACGCTGGCGCGCGATGCGGCCACCGCGGCGATCGCGGCGGCGGGGCTGACCACGGGCGACATCGACCTGATCGTGCTGGCCACCGCCACCCCCGACAACACCTTTCCCGCCACCGCCACCAAGGTGCAGGCGATGCTGGGGATCGACGATTGCGTCGCCTTCGACGTGGCTGCGGTCTGCTCGGGCTTCCTCTATGCGGTGCAGGTCGCCGACAGCATGATCCGCGCCGGCGCGCACCGCCGCGCGCTGGTGATCGGCGCCGAGACGTTCAGCCGCATCCTCGACTGGGAAGACCGGGCCACTTGCGTGCTGTTCGGCGACGGGGCGGGGGCGATCGTGCTGGAAGCCCGCGACACGATCGACGACGTGACCGACCCCGGGGCACGCGGCGTGCTCGCGACCCGGCTTCATGCCGACGGTCGCCATAATGGGTTGCTCTATGTCGACGGCGGACCGTCCTCAACCGGGACAGTCGGCAAGCTCCGAATGAAGGGGCGCGAGGTTTTCCGCCATGCGGTCGTCAATCTGGCGGCCGTCATGGAGGAGGCGTTGCAGGCCGCCGGACTGCCCACCGATGCGGTCGACTGGGTCGTCCCGCACCAGGCCAACGCACGCATTCTTGATGCGACGGCGCGCAAACTTTCCCTTCCATCAGAGAAGGTTGTGGTCACCGTCGACCAACATGCCAACACCTCCGCGGCGTCCGTTCCGCTGGCGCTCGACCAGGCGGTGCGCGATGGCCGAATCCATCCCGGGCACATCGTCGTGCTGGAGGCGATGGGCGGGGGCTTCACCTGGGGTGCGGCCATCATTCGCATGTGATTCGCGCGAAGCGGCTGCATCGACAAGTCGCCCACGGCGTTATAAGCGGACCGAATTGTAAAACCTTTCCGGGGGGTAGAGGTAAAGTCGATGACTGAAGCTGGTACGTTGACGCGCGCTGATCTGGCGGAATCGCTCCACAAGCAGGTGGGTCTTTCCCGCGCGGACTCCTCGCGCCTGGTCGAGCAGATCCTGGATCGCATGTGCGGTGCGTTGCAGAAGGGCGAGAACGTCAAGATCTCGGGCTTCGGCACGTTCGTGCTGCGCGACAAGGGTGAGCGAATCGGCCGCAATCCGAAGACCGGCGTCGAGGTGCCGATCGCACCGCGCCGCGTGCTGACGTTCCGCGCCAGCCAGATGATGCGCGACCGCATCGTCGCGGGCTGAGCGCGTTGGCGTCGGACAGCAAATCCGCCGCCGCGTTTCGCACTATCGGCGAGGTCGCTCAGGCGACCGGCCTCGCCCCGCACATCCTTCGTTATTGGGAAAGTCGTTTCCCGCAGCTCCGGCCGGTAACGCGCGCGGGCAACCGCCGCTATTACCGGCCGGAGGATGTCGCGCTGGTCGAACGCATCGACCGGCTGCTCAATCGCGAAGGCTATACGATCAAGGGCGTGCAGCAATTGCTGGCACGGGAGCCCACCGGCACGCTCGAGCCGGCACCGGTGGTCGCTGCGACCCCGTCGCTGGTCGCGATCCGCGACCTGCTCGCCACCGCCCTGGCGAACGACTGAGACTTGCGCCGGCACGGCCGGGTGCCCATTGCTGACGCGATGAAGCGTCTGCTCGCCTCCATCCACGATGTCTCGCCGCGGTTCGAGCGCGAGGTCGACCAGTTGCTCGATCGACTCGCGCCCTTCGTCGGGCAGCGGCTGGCGATGCTGGTCGTCCCCGATCATTGGGGGAGCGCCCCGCTGACACCGGCTTTCGGTGCGCGGCTGCGGCAGTGGGCGGATGCCGGGATCGAGATGTTCGTCCATGGCTGGTTCCACCGCGACGACGGCGTGCATCGCGGCATCGCGGCGGTCAAGGCGCGGCGGATGACCGCGGGCGAGGGCGAGTTCCTGGGGCTCGACCATGATGAGGCGCTGGCGCGGATGCGGCGCGGCAAGACGCTGATCGAACAGACCATCGGCCGCGCGACGACGGGGTTCATCGCGCCGGCGTGGCTATATTCCGACGCGGCGCGTGCCGCGCTCTCCGACGCCGGCTTCGCGCTGGCCGAGGATCACGCCCGCGTCTGGGTGCCGGGCGGGGCGGTGGTCGCGCGCGGGCCGGTCGTGACCTGGGCGAGCCGCAGCGACGCGCGGGCGCTCAGCTCGCTGGCGGCCGCGTCGGTGTTGCGACATGCGCTGCAGCCGCTACCGACCGTCCGCGTCGCGGTCCATCCGGGCGACGTGACCCGGCCGGCCTTGTTGCGCAGCATCGACCGTACGTTCGCCGCCTTCACCACCGGCGGGCGTCGCCCCGCCGCTTATGCCGACCTGCTGACCAGCCCGCGCGTGTCGATCAGCGACTGATAATGCGCGATCAGCGCCTGCGCATGTTCGCGGTCGCTCCACACCTTCGGCGCGGCGATCGCGGCGGCGCGGCGCAGGAGCGGCTGGTCACGCGAGGCGAGTGCCACGATCGCGCGTGCGCAGTCGTAGGCGTTCCCGCTGGCATACCATTCGCCGAATTCGGGCTGGGCCACCGCCGAGGCGCCGCCGCGATCGGGCACGATCAGCGGCAGGCCCGAGGCGAGCGCCTCCGACGCGACGAGCCCGAACGTCTCGGTATCGCAGCCGTGGATGAAGGCATCCGCGCTGGCCATGATCGAGGCGAGCTGCCCGCGATGGTAGATCGGCTGGAACATCCGCACGTGCGGGCTTTCGGCGATATGCCGCTCCAGCGTGCGCGTATCGGGGCCGAGCCCCAGCAGCACCAGCCCGACCGGCAGCCGGGCCCCCGCGCGCCGCACCGCGTCGATCACCATCGGCCAGCGCTTTTCCGGGTGATGCCGCCCGACCCCGATCAGCAGGAACGCATCCTCGGGCAACCCGCATTGATCGAGCATCGCGGCGCGCAGCGACGGGCTGCGCAGCGCCGGCGAGAAGTGTTCGCGTTCGATGCCGAGCGTCATGGTGGCGTCAATCCGCACGCCGCGCGCGCGCAGCCGCTCGGTCAGCACCGGACCGTTGGTGACCACGGTATCGAACCGGTCGAGCCAGCGGTTCATGTAGCGGTCGTACCAGCCGAACGCGCGCTCGATCGTCGCCTCCGACGCGACCCGCGAGAACCACCGCTTGGGATAGGTCTCCACATTGTCGTTGTGCATGAACCACGAACGCACCGCGTCCCCCTGCCAGTCGGCGACGATCGCCGCCGAGCGCCATGGCGCGCAATTCTCGACCACATCCGGTTGATAGTGATCGAGCAATTCGTGGATCGGCCCCGCCTCCCAGAACAGCCCGTAATTGGAGTCGAACGGGATGCCGGGCGACTTCACGTAATGGATGCGCGCGCCACCGGGCCGCTCCTCGACGCGATCTTCGCGCCCCGGGGCGATCACGATCTGCTGGTGCCCCATTTCGGACAGCAGTGCCATCTTGCGATCGAGGTACGAGCGTACCCCGCCGCCGGTCGGCGAGTAGAATTCGTTGACGTCGACGATCCGCATGGTCCCGCCTTCCGATCAGCGCATGAAGCCGAAGCCGCCGAGCCCGCGCAGATATTGCGCGCGGATCGTGGTGCGGGTGATGCCGGGGCCGGCGTCGATCAGCGCATCGACCAGTTTCGGACGCGCGCGGCCGATCTTGTGGTTGCTGGGGAAGCCGGCGCCATCGCTCCAGAAATTGAACTTGCGCTTGCCGTCGCGGTCGTGGCCCAGGAACATCGCGTAACGGCCCGGGCGCGGCACGCGGATGCAGATCGCCGCATCGCCGCTGGGCGGCGGCGTGACCGTGACCCGGCGGAAGAACTTGCCCTCGCGCGCCAGATCGTCGTCGCCGGCCAGGAAGTCCTTTTCGTTGGGCGGATACAGCTCCAGCTTCAGCGTGCCGGTGCGATCCTTCAACCCGGTGACGGTGGCGAGGATCGCCGGACCCTGCGCGGTCGTGCAGGCCGCCGCATCGCTGCCCAGCACCTGCGCGCCGGCGGCGGGCGCGGCGAGCGCCAGCAACGCGGCCCCCGCGCCAGCCCATGCGATCGTCAGCGTTCCTTGCGCCATGCGCGCGTCCTTTCCGTCACATATACCGCACCGAACAGCAGCAGCAGCAGCCCGTGCATCAGCACGGTTGACGCTGCGGTGAACGCCATCAGGTCCGACAACGTCCGGTCATGCCCGATCACCAGGATCGCGAAATTGGCGAAAAGCAGGTCTTTGTTGGGCAGGAACGGCAAACGCGACACCAATTGCCGCCCGGCGACCAGAAACAGCCACATGCCGACCGACACGCTGGGCATCGCCCATGCCCAGGCCAGCGCGATCGTGACGCAGGTGGCGCCAATGCGCAGCAGGTCGATCCAGAAGATGAACCACAGATCGCGCCGCGGCAGCGAGAAGACGCGCTTGGAAAACAGGATCAGCCCGAGCGAGAGCGCGGTGGCGAACACCAGCGACCAGATCATGCCCTCGATCACCTCGGGCGCGATCAGCTGATAGCCGAGCGGCAGCGCGATCGCGCCGAGCAGCAGCGCGGTGACGTTGCCGGTGATGCCCGAGACGATGCTGACGTCCTTCACCGCCCCGAACGGCGCGGTCACCATGTCGAGCCGCGCGCGCGCCCAGGCATAGAAATAGGCGTCGCCCGAGTAACCGATCAGAATGTCGTTCGCGATCCGCTTGCGGTTGAGCGCCGGGAAGGCGGCGGGGGGCACGTTCCACAACCGGCGGAAGATCACGAAGTCGCAGATCGGCAGCGCGAAATAGGAGGCGAGGAAGAACAGGTAGAAGCCCCAGGATTCCGGCACCGCCCGCTTGATACCGGCCAATCCGTGATCGAACAGCTCATGCCCGACCCCGATCAGCGTCGCGACGGTCAGGATGGTCGCCAGCAGCGCGGGCCAACGGCGCCGGAGCGTCTGAACCGGCTTCAGCGCGACCAACGATGCGGCATCGGTGGCGGGCCTGGTCGAGGGGGTTGAGGAGTGCTCGTCGACGCGCAATCGGTTGTTCCTGCGCCCGTTGCAGACGGGTGGCGCGCTGTAGCAGCGTCCGGCGGGGCGCGCCAGACGTGCCGCATGCAGCCTCAGTCCCGCGCCTGGCCGTCCTCGACGTTCTCGGACCGGCGCTCCATCGCGGTCTTCAGGATCGCGGTCATCGGATCGGCGAGCGCCAGCCCCATGATCCCGAACAAGGCGCTGGCGAGGATCTGCGCACCGAGCGTCAGCGCCGGGGGCAGATCGACGGTGCGCTTGGCGACCATCGGGATCACGACATAGCCATCGAAGGTCTGCACGACGATATAGACGACGATCGCCAGCACCCCGGTATGCGCGCCGGCCGAGAAGCCCACCGCGACCATCAGCGCGCCGGAGATGAACGCGCCGATATTGGGGATGAAGGCGAGCAGGCCGGTGAGGATGCCGAGGATCATCGCCATCGGCACCCCGACAATCCACAGGGCGATCGCGGTCAGTACGCCCTCGAACGCCATGCCGAGCAAGCGCCCGGCGAGCAGCCGGCGCAGCGTCTGCGCCATGCGCTTGAGCGTCACCGCGAACTCGACCCGGTTGCGCTCGGGCACCATCCATTGCAGCCCGCGCTCATAGCCGTGCGGGTCGATCGCGATGAACAGTCCGAGCACGACGATCATGAATCCGCTGGTCAGCGCCCCGGCGGCGGTGCCGAGCCAGCTCGTGACGCGCCCCAGCGACGACATCGCCTGTTTGGCGACCCCGCTCAGATCGCTGGCGCCCGGCATCAGCCCCTGTGCGCTCAGCCAGCCGCTGACACGCAGCACCTGCACCTCGACGGTCGAGCGGAGTTGCTGCGCCTGTGCGGCGATCTGCACGCCCGCGAGATAGAAGGTGCCGAGCAGGAAGGCGATCGTCAGCAGGCAGACAATCAGCAGCCGCCAGCTCCGCCCGATCGGCAGCACGCGGCCGAGCAGTCGCACCCCGCCGTCAAGCAGTGCCGCGAACACGAGTGCGGCGAAGATGATGAGCAACGGCTGGATCAGCAGCACGACGAGCGCGATCGCGCCCGCCATGCCCAGCCAGACTGCCGCGCGGCGAATTTCGTTGCGGGTCGCTTCGTCGCGCACCTCGGTGGGGCTCGCGCCGGCGCGGACGCGGACCCGCTCGCCCCCGGCGTCGATCCGCACCTCGGGCGTGTCGCTCATGGGACGCGCTTCGGGTGGAGCGAGGTGCCTGCGCGACCGCCGCGCAGCGCGCGCGGCCAGCTCAGCGGGTTCCAGCCGGCGCTGCCGTCGACCGAGAAGGTGATGAACTCGGCGCGGCCGCCGATATTCTCATAGGGCACCGGGCCGCCCAGCCCGCGCTCGAACCCGCCGAGCGCGAAGCGGCTGTCGGCGGAGCGGTCGCGATTGTCGCCCATCAGGAAGACATGGTTGGCCGGGATCGTCACCGGGCCGTAATTGTCGCCGGCACTGTCCGGTTCCAGATCCACGGTGTCGTAGCGGCGGCCGTTGGGCAGCGTCTCGGTGACGATCGGCAGGTGGCAGACCGCACTGCCGTCGGCGCGCTCCTGCCGTGCGCCGGGATATTGCGCCGGATCGCAGGTTGCGTTCGCGTCGACCGGCAGGTCGCGATAATGGAGCGGGCCGCGCGCGACCGGGTTGCCGTTGAGGATCACGACGCCGCCGCGCACCGCGAGCGTGTCGCCCGGCAGGCCGATGACGCGCTTGATATAATCGCTCGACTGACCCGGCGGGGTGACGATCACCACGTCGCCGCGCTCGGGCAGGCTGCCCCAGATGCGGCCATGGATGAACGGCACCTGCACCGACCAGCTGTCGACCGGCTGGTGGAGCAAGGTCCCGCGGACGATCGCGACCGGATCGGGGATCGTCGGCGAGACGAACGACCAGCCATAAGCGAATTTCGACACCACCAGCCGGTCGCCGACCAGCAATCCGGGCAGCATCGATTCGCTCGGGATATAGAAGGGCTTGGCGATGAAGCTGTGGAAGCCGAGCACCGCCAGCAACAGCCAGAACAGCCCCTTGATCTCGCCCCACCAGTCGAAGCCGGTACGCGGCGTGGGCGTTTCGGCCGTGGCGGGCGGGGGCGTGTCGTCGCCGGTCAATGCGATATCCTCTGCCACGCGGTCACTCGGCTCCTGCATGTCGGTCGGCGATGGCCTCAATGATGACGAATGCCTGCGCCCAGGGATGGTCGTCGGTCAATGTCAGATGGATGTGCGCGCTGTGCCCGGCGGGGATCATCGCGTCGAGCCGCGCCTTCGCGCCGCCGGTCAGCGCCAGCGTCGGCGCGCCGGACGGGGCATTGACGACGCCGATGTCCTTCATGAACACCCCGGCGCTGAACCCGGTGCCGACCGCCTTGGAGAACGCCTCCTTGGCGGCGAAGCGCTTGGCGAGCGTGCCGGCCTTGGTGAACGGGCGGCGATCGGCCTTCGCGCGCTCGACATCGGTGAAGACGCGCGCCTCGAAGCGTTCACCGAAGCGTTCGAGCGAATGCGCGATCCGCTCGATATTGCACAGGTCGGAGCCGAGCCCGACGATCACGCGATTGGTCTCATCGGGCTTCGTCCATCAACGCCTTCATCCGCCGCACGCTGTCCTCCAGCCCGGTGAAGATCGCCTCGCCGATCAGGAAATGGCCGATGTTGAGTTCGCGGACCTGCGGGATCGCCGCGACGGGGGTGACGTTGTCGAAGGTGAGGCCGTGCCCGGCGTGGACCTCGATCCCGTTCTTCGCCGCCAGCGCCGCGGCATCGGCGAGCCGGCGCAGCTCGGCGGTGCGCGCCTCGCCGTCCAGTTCGGCATAGCGGCCGGTGTGCAGCTCGACGACTGGCGCACCGAGCGCGACCGCCGCGGCGATCTGCTGCGGGTCGGGCTCGATGAACAAGGAGACGCGGACGTTTGCCGCGCCGAGTTCGCGGACCATCGGCACGAGGCGGTTGTGCTGCCCGGCGGCGTCGATCCCGCCCTCGGTGGTACGCTCCTCGCGCTTTTCGGGGACGATGCAGGCGGCGTGCGGCCGATGGCGCAGCGCGATCGCGAGCATCTCGTCGGTCGCCGCCATCTCCAGATTGAGCGGGATCGCCAGTTCGGCGGAGAGCCGCGCGATGTCCGCATCGGTGATGTGGCGGCGATCCTCCCGCAGATGCGCGGTGATCCCGTCGGCGCCAGCCCGCGCGGCGAGCAGCGCGGCGCGTACCGGATCGGGCAACCCGCCGCCGCGCGCGTTGCGCACCGTCGCGACATGGTCGATATTGACCCCGAGGCGCAACGGGCCGCTCATCGTCACGCCGCTGCCCGGCTGCCCGGCTTGATCGCCGGGATCGCCTGCAAGTCGGGGGGCAGATCGTCGGGCTGGTAGGTCGGCACCTCCAGCCGGATCAGCGGGAAGAACGGCACGCCGATGTCGGCGGTGCCGTTGGAGCGATCGACCAGCGCCGCGCCCGCGATCACGCGGCCACCGGCGGCCTCGATCGCCTTAATCGCCTCGCGGCTCGACAGGCCGGTGGTGACGACGTCCTCCATCATCAGCACTTCCTGCCCAGGCGCCAGTCGGAAGCCGCGGCGCAACTCGAAGGTGCCGGTCGGGCGCTCGACGAACATCGCGTCGACGTCGAGCGCGCGCGCCATCTCCTGCCCGGCGATCACCCCGCCCATCGCGGGCGCGACGACTGCGGTGATCCGCGCGCGCAGCTCGGCGGGGATCCGTGTCACGAGTGCCTCGGCCAGCCGCGCGGCGCGGCGCGGGTTCATCAGCACGCGTGCGCATTGCAGGTAGCGCGGGCTGCGCAACCCGGAGGAAAGGATGAAATGCCCTTCCAGCAGCGCGTCGGCGGCGCGGAATTCGGCGAGCACGTCGTCGTCGGTCATCGTGTGCTTGGTCTCCTGCGCGCGCCATAGAAGCCCGCCCGCGCGCGCGCAACGCGCCTCGGGCGAGAAAAGCGCGGACGCACGCCCCCTTGAGGCGAGGGGATGCCATGCTATAGGCAGGTGCAGGAGGGGCGCTTCGATACGCCCGGTACGCGAATGCGCACCACGACAGGGGTGACGATAAAGAGATGCTGAGAACCGGGATCAAGGGTTGGGTATTGGCAGCGGGCTTCGCGCTGACCGCCCTGACGGGGGTGGGTAGCGCAGGCGCACAGGCGCCGGCCGCGACCTCGCCCGCCACCGCGGCCACCGCCGCGCCGAGCGGGCTGCGCCCCGCCGACTCGAATCAGGGCCAGGCTGGCGGCACCGTGCAAAAGGCCGATGCCGCACCGCAATCGCCCGCGCTGGCGATGGACGGCGCGCCGGCCTTCAACGCCACCACCTCGGCGCCCGGCGTCGGCCAGCCGCTGGACGGCGTAATCCACATCCAGCCGCAGGTCACCAAGAATGGCCTGCGCGCGCACTGGTTTCACGATCGCATCCTCTTCCCGCTGATCACGATCATCTCGATCCTGGTGCTGGTGCTGCTGGTGGTCGTGGTCGTGAAGTTCCGCGCCAGCGCCAATCCGGTGCCGTCGCGGACCAGCCACAACACCTTCATCGAGGTGGTGTGGACCCTGGTTCCGGTGCTGATCCTCGTCGCGATCGCGGTGCCGTCGATCGGGCTGCTGCAGGCGCAGTTCAAGCCCGCCCCGGCCGGCGCGGTGACGCTGAAGGCGATCGGCAACCAGTGGTTCTGGAGCTACCAATACCCGGATCACGGTGGGATCGAGATCACCGCCAACATGCTGAAGGAAGGCAATCAGGTCGCCCCCGGCGAGCGCGCGCGCACCGCCGCCGACGGCCCGCGTCTGCTGGCGACCGACAATCGCGTCGTGCTGCCGGTCGGCGTGCCGATCCGCCTGATCACCACCGCCAACGACGTCATCCACAGCTGGGCGGTGCCGGCGTTCTGGATCAAGCTCGACGCGATCCCGGGCCGGCTGAACGAGACCAGCTTCACGATCGACAAGCCCGGCCTCTATTTCGGGCAGTGCAGCGAATTGTGCGGCGCGCGCCATGCGTTCATGCCGATCGCGGTCGAGGCGGTCACCCCGGCGCAGTTCGCGGCCTGGGTGCGCGCCAAGGGCGGCACGATGCCGGCACCGGGCAAGGCATCCGACGCGGTGATCCCGCAGCCGGGCGCGGACAATTCCGCCGCCGTGGCGGACGAGGCGGCGGTCGCCAATGCGATGACCGGCCCGCTCGAGAACGGGACCGACACTCCCCCCACTTCACCGCAAGGCGCCACCGGCAATCCGGGCGGCGTCGGCGAAGCCGGACGCTAAGATCATGACCGACACCGTGCTCCACCCGTCCGCATTCGTCACGCACGACGACCATCACCATCATGCGGATGCCGACCACAAGCCGGCGTTCTTCGCGCGCTGGTTCATGTCGACCAACCACAAGGACATCGGCACGCTCTACCTGATCTTCGCGATCGTCGCGGGGATCATCGGCGGCGCGATCTCGGGGCTGATGCGCGCCGAGCTGATGCATCCGGGCATCCAGTATCTGCCGCACTGGGCGTCGATGCTGCACGGCGGCGAGGAACAGTCGTTCGATCAGGCACTGCACCTGTGGAACGTGCTCGTCACCGCCCACGGCCTGATCATGGTGTTCTTCATGGTCATGCCGGCGATGGTCGGCGGGTTCGGCAACTGGTTCGTGCCGCTGATGATCGGCGCGCCGGACATGGCGTTCCCGCGCATGAACAACATCAGCTTCTGGTTGCTGGTGCCGGCGTTCCTGCTGCTGCTCGCCTCGCCGTTCTTCGGCGGTGCCGGAACCGGCTGGACGGTCTATGCACCGCTCTCCACCTATGGCGAGCCGGGGCCGTCGGTCGACATGGCGATCCTGTCGCTCCACCTCGCGGGCGCCAGCTCAATCCTGGGGGCGATCAACTTCATCACCACGATCTTCAACATGCGCGCGCCGGGCATGACGCTGCACAAGATGCCGCTGTTCGCCTGGTCGGTGCTGGTCACCGCCTTCCTGCTGCTGCTCGCGCTGCCGGTGCTCGCGGCGGCGATCACGATGCTGCTGACCGATCGTAACTTCGGCACCACCTTCTACGATCCCGCTGGCGGTGGCGATCCGGTGCTGTACCAGCATCTGTTCTGGTTCTTCGGCCACCCCGAAGTGTACATCATGATCCTGCCGGGCTTCGGCATCATCAGCCACATCGTCGCGACGTTCAGCCGCAAGCCGGTGTTCGGCTATCTCGGCATGGCCTATGCCATGGTCGCGATCGGCGTGGTCGGGTTCGTCGTCTGGGCGCACCACATGTTCACGACCGGCATGAGCGTGAACGTGAAGATGTACTTCACCGCCGCGACGATGGTGATCGCGGTTCCGACCGGCATCAAGATCTTCTCGTGGATCACGACGATGTGGGGCGGCTCGCTGCGCTTCCCGACGCCGATGGTCTGGGCGATCGGCTTCATCTTCATGTTCACGGTCGGCGGCGTTACCGGCGTCGTGCTCGCCAACGGCGGCGTCGACGATTACATGCAGGACACCTATTACGTCGTCGCGCACTTCCACTACGTGCTCAGCCTTGGCGCGGTGTTCTCGCTGTTCGCGGGCTTCTATTACTGGTTCCCGAAGATGTCGGGGCGGATGTATTCGGAGCTGCTCGGCCAGCTGCACTTCTGGGTGTTCTTCGTCGGCGTGAACCTGCTGTTCTTCCCGATGCACTTCCTCGGGCTGCAGGGGATGCCGCGCCGCTACCCGGATTACCCGGACGGCTTCGCGCACTGGAACAACGTCGCGACGATCGGCTATATGATCATGGCCGCGGGCATGGCGATCTTCTTCGTCAACCTGATCTGGTCGCTGGTCGCGGGCAAGAAGGCACCCGACAATCCGTGGGGCGAGGGTGCGACGACGCTGGAATGGACGCTGTCCAGCCCGCCGCCGTTCCACCAGTTCGAGACGCTGCCCAAGATCGACTGACGATCGTGAGCGGACAACCGGCGGCGGGGGAGCGACAGCTTCCCCGCCGCTGGCGTTTCAGGGAGGGGCGATGATCGGCGACTCGCTCGGCTGGCGTATCGAACGCGCCTGCGCCGCCGCTTTTCCGCCCGCGCGGTGCGAGCCGGTCGGCGACTGGCTGGTGGGCCTGTCGGGGGGCGGCAGCCGGCGCAGCAACTCGGCGAGCGCGGTGCGGCCGGGTGCGACGCTCGATGGCGCGACGTTGCGCGCGCTGGGCGACGCCTTCGCGGCGGCGGGCCAGCCGATGATCTTGCGACTCACCGATCTCACGGACGGATCGGACGATCTGCTCGACGCAGCCGGTTTCGCGCCCGCGGAGGGGACGACGCGCACGTTGGTTCGTCCCGCCCGCGTCGGGCAACCGCCATCCGCGGCGGAGGCCGGCGGACATGCCGGAATCCTAATGCGCGACGCGCCGGATACGTATTGGCTGGCAACGCGCCGCCGCCTCGCGCCAGCGGTCGAGGACCCCGCCGCCGTCGCTGCGCGGATCGGGCTTCCGACCCGCTACGCCCGCTGCGGCGACAGTGCGACCGGCTATGCCGCGCTCCACGACGGCATCGCGGTGATCGAGGCGATCGGCACCGACCCCGCCGCGCGGCGGCAGGGGCACGCCCGCGCGATCGTCGCGGCGCTGATCGAGTGGGCGGCGGGCGCGGGAGCGGAGTATGTCGCGCTTCAGGTAGAGGCAACGAACGCCGCGGCTCGCGCGCTGTACGAAAGCGCCGGCTTCGTCACCGACGCTTACGGCTATCGTTATCGCAGGAGCCCGCCGTGCCCGATCCCCGCATGATCGACACCGGCGCAGCGCGGCTGCGCGTGATGGTGGAGGGGAGCGGCCCGTTGGTCCTGATGGTCCACGGCTATCCGGAGGGCTGGTACAGCTGGCGGCATCAGTTCGCGCCGCTGGTCGCCGCCGGCTTCACCGCGGCGGCGATCGACGTGCGCGGTTATGGCGAATCCGACCAGCCCGACGCGATCGCGGCCTATGACATGGCGGCGATGGTGGCGGACGTGATCGGCGTCGCCGACGCGCTGCAGCCCGACGCGCCGGTCATTCTGGTCGGGCATGACTGGGGCGCGCCGATCGTCTGGTACAGCGCGCTGACCCGACCGGCGCGCGTCGCGGCGGTCGCAGGGTTGTCGGTACCGTTCACCGGCGTGCCTGCCCGTCCGCTCAGCGAGATCTTTCGGCGCGCCTTCACCGATCGGGGTCGCTTCTTCTATCAGGAATGGTTTCTTGTCCCCGGTCCCGCCGAGGAGGAGGCGGAGCGCGATGTGCGCGGCTATCTGCGGCGCCTCTATTACGCGATCAGCGGCGACGCGCCGCCGGGTAGCTGGCCGGAGAAGCCGGCGGGGGCGACGCTGCTCGACGGACTGGTCGACCCCGATCCGTTTCCGGCATGGCTGACCGACGCCGATCTCGATCATATGGTCGCCGAGTTCGAGCGCGGCGGCTTTCGCGGGCCGCTCAACCGCTATCGCAACCACGAGCGCGATTTCGCCTGGGCGCAGGCGTGGCAGGGCCAGCGGATCGAGCAGCCGGCGCTGTTCATCGCCGGCACGCGCGATCCCGCCGCGTTCGGGTTCGGGGCGTACAGCGACCCGCTGACCGTCATGCGCCCGCATGTGCCGCTGGTCGAAGGACATATGCTCGACGGGTGCGGACATTGGACGCAGGAGGAGCGGCCCGCCGACGTCAATCGCTTGCTGCTCGACTGGCTGGCGCGGCTTCCCTCGTCGCCGCTCCGCTTGTAGGGTCGCCGCATCCATGACTCCTGCCACGCCCCTCCTGCCGCCCGCCGACTGGCGCGACTTCCTTGCGCTGACCAAGCCGCGCGTCATGACGCTGGTCGTGTTCACCGGGCTGTGCGGGATGCTGGCCGCGCCGCCGGTGAACGGCCATCTGATCGATCCGGTGCTCGGTTTCACCGCGATTCTGTGCATCGCGCTCGGTGCGGGAGCGGCCGGTGCGCTGAATCAATGGTATGAGGCCGATCTGGATGCGGTGATGAAGCGCACCGCGCAGCGTCCGTTGCCGGCCGGGCGCATGGAACGGCAGTCTGCGTTGCACTTCGGTGTCGGGCTGGGCGCGTTTTCGGTGATCCTGATGGGGCTGGCGGTCAATCTCGCCGCGGCGGCGATCCTGACGGTATCGATCCTGTTCTACGTGCTGATCTATACGGTGTGGCTGAAGCGTCGGACGCCGCAGAACATCGTCATCGGCGGCGCGGCGGGGGCGTTCCCGCCGCTGATCGGCTGGGCCGCGGCGACGGGGCAGATCGCGCTGCTGCCGTTCCTGTTGTTCGCGCTGGTCTTCCTGTGGACGCCGCCGCATTTCTGGGCGCTCGCGCTGTTCGTAAAGACCGATTACGCCAACGCCGGGGTGCCGATGCTCCCGGTGGTCGCAGGCGAGGCGGCGACCCGGCGGCAGATCGGGCTGTACACGATCCCGATGGCGGCGGTGGCGATCGCGCCGTGGCCGCTCGGGCTGACCGGCAGCATCTATGGCGTGGTGGCGGTGGCGATGACCGCGGCGTTCGCGGTGCTGGCGGCGCTGGTCGCGGTAGGGGCCAAGCGTGCCGCGACGCCGATGTTCTACGAGAAGCGGCTGTTCGCTTTCTCGATCCTGTATCTTTTCGTGATGTTCGGCGCGCTGGTCGTCGATCGGTGGATGGCATGACCGAAGACGAACAAAATCTGATCCGCCGCCGGCAAAAGTCGCGGGCGATCGTCGTCGCGCTGTTGCTCGGCGCGTTCGTGGTGCTGGTGTTCTTCATCACCATCGCGCGCATCAAGCAGGGCATGGCGCATTGAGCACGCCGCCACGCCGGACGGAGGCGCGCCCGCGGACGCTGCGCACCGCGCTGCTCGCGGTGGCGGGGATCTGTTTTATGACCGGGCTCGCCTTCGCCAGCGTGCCGCTCTATCGGATGTTCTGCCAGGCGACCGGGCTGAACGGCACCACCGGGCGCGGGGTCGCGGCGCCGGGCGGTGTCCACCGCCAGATCGAGATCGCCTTCGACGCCAATACCAGCCCCAAGCTGCCGTGGCGCTTCGTGCCCGAACAGGAGCAGGAGACGGTCGAGATCGGCGCCCGCGACATGGCGTTCTTCACCGCCACCAACCGCGGCGCGCAGGCGGTGACCGGCACCGCCACCTATAACGTCACCCCCGCGATCGCCGGCAAATATTTCACCAAGATCCAGTGCTTCTGCTTCACGCAGCAGACATTGAAGCCCGGCGAGACGCAGCGGATGCCGGTGATCTTCTACGTCGATCCCAAGATCCTGAGCGACCCCGACACGCGCGACGTGCAGACGATCACGCTCAGCTACACCTTTTACCCGGTGGATTCCGCCAAAACGAACAGCTAAGACCACCGCAATAAGCGAATTGGGGAGAGCCGCGCATGGCGGGTGCCAAGAACCACGAATACCACATCCTGCCCCCCAGCCCGTGGCCGCTGCTCAGCAGCTTCGCGGCGCTGATCATGGCGGCCGGCGGCATCATGTACATGCATCAGGGCACCGGCGGCGGCTGGGTGTTCCTGATCGGCCTCGCTTCGGTGCTGTTCTGCATGTACGGCTGGTGGCATCAGGTGATCCGCGAGGCGCATGCCGGCGACCACACGCCGGTGGTGCAGCTCCATTTCCGCTATGGGATGATCCTGTTCATCGCCTCCGAGGTGATGTTCTTCGTCGGCTGGTTCTGGGCGTTCTTCGACTTCTCGCTGTTCCCGACCGCGATGCAGGTCGTCGACGGGCAGGTCGAGCGCGCCGCCGAGGGAGCCGCCGCGATCGCCGCGCAATGGCCGCCCAAGGGGCTGGAGGTCATCAACGCCTTCGAACTGCCGCTGCTCAACACGCTGATCCTGCTCTGCTCGGGCACCACCGTCACCTGGGCGCACCATGCGCTGATCCACAACCAGCGTGGCGGCGTGAAGCGCGGCTTCTGGGGTCTGCTGGGCGTGGGCGACCGCGACGGCGTGCTCAAGGGGCTGTGGCTGACCGTGGTGCTGGGGCTGCTGTTCAGCAGCATCCAGGCCTATGAGTACATGCACGCGCCGTTCCCGTTCAAGGGGATCAACTATGGCGCGGCGTTCTTCATGGCGACCGGCTTCCACGGTTTCCACGTGATCGTCGGGACGATCTTCCTGATCGTCTGCCTGATCCGCGCCTATAAGGGCGACTTCACGCCGAAGCAGCATTTCGGGTTCGAGGCGGCGGCCTGGTACTGGCATTTCGTCGACGTCGTGTGGCTGTTCCTGTTCGTCACCGTCTATGTCTGGGGCGGCTGGGGCGCGCCGGTTCACGGCGGATGAGCGACGCCGGTCGGTCGACGGTCGGGGCGCCGCCTCGACCGATCGACTGTGGTATGAAGGGGTTATGCCCCCAATGTGGCGCCCGCAGCTTGTTTGCGGGCGTCCTTCGTTTCGCCGAGCGTTGCCCGGCGTGCGGGCTGTCGATCGCCGGATTCAACGTCGGCGACGGGCCGGCGGCGCTGCTGGTGCTGGCGTGGGGCGCGATCGTCGTCACGCTGGCGATCGTGGTCGAACTCTCCCTTTCGCCGCCGTGGTGGCTTCATGTGCTGCTGTGGGTGCCATTGAGCACCGCGGCGATCGTCGGGTCGCTGCGCGTCGCCAAGGGCTGGCTGCTGGCGGCGGAATATCGCCACGCCGCGCGGGAGGGGCGGCTGGTGCCATGAAGCGTGTTCCGGTCATCCCGACGATCGTCGTGGGCGTGGCGATCGCGGCCATGGTCGCGCTCGGGCTGTGGCAATTGCTGGATCGTCGGCCGCAGAAGGAGGCGTTTCTCGCGCAGCTTGCGGCGAATCCGACGCGTCCGCCGGTCGCCTTCCCGCGCATTGCGGACGAGACGTTGCTGTTTCGGCGTAGCAGCGCCTTCTGTCTGGAGCCGGTGTCGATCACCCGCGCCGGGGCGGGCGCGGCGGGGGTATCGCGTGATCGCGTTGTGCCGGACCGGCGCGGAGGGACCGGGGTTGCGCGTGCAGATCGGCACGACGCGCGATCCGGTCGGCAAGGTCGCGTGGCGCGGAGGCAAGGTGAGCGGCTGGATCGCGCACGCGCCCGATGGGCGGCCGCTGATCGCGGAGGTGACGCAACCGCACGCGCCACGCGAGCTGATGCTGGTCGCTTCGGCGCCTGTTGCGGGGCTGTCGGCCAATGCACCGCCGTCGATCGAGTCGATCCCGAACAATCATCTTGCCTATGCAGTGCAGTGGTTCCTGTTCGCTGGCGTGGCAGGGGTGATCTACGTCATTGCGCTGCGGCGGCGCGGAAAGGCCGGTGCGGGTGGCGACGGCTCAAAGGTGTGATGTTCACGCGGAGACGCGGAGGTGTTGCTTCCTGGGCCTGTGTGGCGGAAGACAATGAGGCCCTTCTGGGGACGTCATGACGACGGTGGCTCGCGAAGCATCTCTGCGCCTCTGCGCCTCCGCGTGAACATCATCGCGGATTCCCGCTCGCCTATCGGCTTGATGGGGAGCGACTGCTCCCGCGCTGGCGGATCAGAAGAATGGTTCGCGCAGAGACGCGGAGGCGCAGAGAGGGTTCGTGCGGGGCTCTTGCGGTGAATAGGGGAAAGCAGTGATGGAATAGGGCGGCTGCGCCGCGTCGGATTCAGATCCCCGCCCACCAGTCGTAATCGACATTGTCTTCCCAATAGCCGCCGCGTCCTTTGCCGATCCCGGCGAGGCTGGCGACCGCGGTGACCTGCATCAGATATTTGGCGTGCTTGTACCCCAGGTGGCGCTCGACGCGCAGCCGTAGCGGGGCGCCGTGGCCGACGTCGAGGAAGCGGTCGTTCATCGCCCAGGCGAGGATCGTCTGCGGGTGGAAGGCGTCGATCAGGTCGAGGGATTCGTAATAAGGCGCGCCGCCATACAGATCGGCGCAGCGGAAGACGATGTAGCGCGCCGCGTCGCGCAGCCCCGCCGCCTTGAGCACGTCGCCGAGCCGCGGGCCCTGCCATTTGCCGATCGCGCTCCATCCCTCGACGCAATCGTGACGGGTGATCTGCGCGCGCTGTGGGAAGCGCCCGAGATCGGCGAGCGACAGTGACAAGGGGCGCGCGACCAGTCCGTCGACGCTCAGCCGCCAGTCGGCAAAGCGGCCGGCGCGCAGCGCGGCGTAAGCGGGCGTGCCGGGATCGCGGGTGCCGTTGGTGCGGAAGCGCGGCGACATCTGCTCGGGCGTGAACTCGGGCGCGAGCGCGTCGCGGTTCGACAGCGCGCGTTGCAGCGCGCGGTGCATGTCCTCGCCCTTGAAGACGATCGAGCGAACGGTCGGCTGCTGGATGACGCGGTCGCACCCGGCGAGCATCAGCCCGGCACCACCGCCGAGCAGGGTACGCCGCCGGATCATTCGGGTATCCGCCAGCGGCCGGTCAGCATCGAGCGAACCTCGTTGCGCCAGCCGGCAAGGATCACCAGCACGAGATGCACGACCGTGAAGGTCGCGATCACGACCATCGCGATGAAGTGCAGCGAGCGCGCCGATTGTCGCCCGCCGAACAGGTCGAGCAGCCACGGCCAGGCCGCATCCATACCGGGCGACAAGGCCAGCCCGGTGAAGATCACCAACGGCAGCGCGAGAAAGATGACGGCGACATAGCTCAGCTTCTGCAAGGCATTGTATTCGCCCGGCGCCTCTGGATCGTGGAAGCGGAAGACGAGGTGCGCGCGTACGTCGGCGAGCAGATGCGCGGCGCTCACGTCACGTCGCCGCACGCGCAGATCGCGCTGGAAATGGCGATTGACGAGGCTGACGATCATGAAGGCGAGCAGCGAGAAGCCGAGCACCAGTGCGAAAAACAGGTGCCAGCGCCGTGAGATCGCGAGATTGTAGTTCGCCGGGATCGTCAGCCATGCCGGGAAGCGCGGCACTTGCGCCCAGGCGTGGTCGAAATTGGCACCGTAGCGGCCCCAGTAAAGCCGCGGATGCGCGTTGGAGATGCCCAGCCCCGACCCGATCAGAATGAAGATCGCGACCGCATTGATCCAGTGCCAGAGGCGGGTGGCCAGCCAGTGGCGTCGGATCACGGTTGCAGCCATCAGCGCTTCCTAGCAGAAGCCGCGCCATGACCGAATGGCATTTCTACGAGCCCGCGCAGGGGCATGGCCTGTCGCACGATCCCCTGAACGCGATCATCGGGCCGCGGCCGATCGGATGGATCGCGACCGTTTCGGCAGACGGGCGGCGAAATCTGGCGCCGTACAGCTTCTTCAACCTCTTCTCCTATCGGCCGCCGATCATCGGTTTCTGCTCGAACGGGGCGAAGGACTCGCTGGCGAATGTGCGCGCCACCGGCGAGTTCGTCTGGAATCTGGCGACGCGCGAGCTGGCGGTGCCGATGAACGAGACATCGGCGATGACCGACGAGGACGAGTTCGTGCGCGCCGGGCTGGATACGTTGCCGTCGGCGCGGGTCGCCGCACCGCGCGTCGCCGCCAGCCCGGTGCAGTTCGAGTGCAAGGTGACGCAGATCGTCCAGCTTCAGGACCGGCACGGTGGCGCCGTGCCGGGCTGGCTGGTGTTGGGGGAGGCCGTGGCGATCCATATCGACACCGCACTGCTGGAGGATGGCGTCTACCAGACCGCCCGGGCGCGACCGATCCTGCGCGGCGGTGGGCCGGCCGATTACTTCGAGCTGGGCGAGAAGTTCGAGATGACCCGGCCCGGGTGAGCCGTCACCCATAGGCGTGCGCGAAGAACACGGCGGTCGTCGCGCCGGTGACGAGGATCGTCCACCAGCGCACCACGAGCGCGGGCAGCCGCTTGCCGACGATCGCGCCCAGCCAGCCGCCGAGCACGCCGCCCGCCAGCATCGGCAGGCACGCGTCCCAGCGGATCATCCCGCACGCGACGAACACGATCGCGGCGGCGAAGTTGGCGACGGTCAGCATCAGCGTGCGCGGCGCGAACATCGCGCGCGGCGTCGTGCCCGCGAGCAGGCCGTAGGTGGCGGTGGTCATGATCCCGACCCCGCCGCCGAAATAGCCGCCATAGGTGCCGAGCACCGCCTGCACCGCCATCAGCGTGCGCGGCCTGATCGTCACCCGCGCCGCCAGCCAGTCCGCCGCGCGCGCGCCGAACACGATCGCGACGAACGCGACGAGCAGCAGCCACGGCACGATCAGATCGAACGCCGCGCCCGGCGTCACCACCAGCAGGACGCTGCCGAGCAGCCCGCCGACGAAGGTGATCGCCGCCAGCACGCGCACCGGGACGCCGCCGACGGGCTGCAATTCGTGGCGGAAGCTCCACGCGCTGGTCGCGCCGCCGGGCATCAGCCCGAGATTGGAGGTGGCGTTGGCGATATTGGCGGGGGTGCCGAGCCCGAGCAGCGCCGGCATCGTCGCGAAGGTGCCGCCGCCCGCCAGTGCGTTCATCATGCCCCCGACGACGCCCGCCCCGCCGGCGAGCGCCACGCCGGCGGCATCAACCAAGCGCGGCCTGCTTCTCCGCCGCCAGCCGGTCGAGTTCGGCGCGGCTTTTCTTTTCCGCCGCGGTCTTCAACTGGCCGCACGCCGCGTCGATGTCGCGCCCGCGCGGGGTGCGGACCGGGGCGGAGATGCCGCCCTCGAAGACGATCTCGCTGAACCGGCGCACCCGCTCGGGCGTCGAGGTTTCGTAGGGCGCGCCCGGCCACGGGTTGAACGGGATCAGATTGACCTTGGCGGGCAGCTTGTACTGCTTGAGAAGTCGGACCAGCTCGTGCGCCTCGGCATCCGAGTCGTTCTTGTCCTTGAGCATCACATATTCGAACGTGATGCGTCGGGCGTTGTTGGCGCCGGGATAGTCGGCGCACGCCTGCAGCAATTCCTCGATGCCGTATTTGCGGTTGAGCGGGACGATCTCGTCGCGGACGTCCTTGGTCACCGCGTGGAGCGACACCGCGAGATTGACGCCGATCTCCTCGCCCGCGCGCGCCATCATCGGCACCACCCCGCTGGTCGACAGCGTAATGCGGCGCTTGCTGAGCGCGAGGCCGTCGCCGTCCATCACCAGCTTGAGCGCGTCGCGCACCGCGTCGAAATTGTAGAGCGGCTCGCCCATGCCCATCATCACGATGTTGGTGAGCATCCGCCCCTCGGGCTGGCTCGGCCATTCGCCGAGCGCGTCGCGCGCGAGCATCACCTGCCCGACGATCTCGCCCGCAGTCAGGTTGCGGACCAGCCGCATCGTGCCGGTGTGGCAGAAACGGCAGTTGAGCGTGCAGCCGACCTGGCTCGACACGCACAGCGTCCCGCGGTCGGCATCGGGGATGAAAACCGCCTCGTAATCCTGCCCGTCCTCGGAGCGGAGCAGCCATTTGCGCGTGCCGTCGGTCGACACCTGCGCCTCGACCACCTGCGGGCGGCCGATCACGAATCGCTCGCTCAGCCACGGATGCTGCGCCTTGGCGATGTCCGTCATCACCGCGAAGTCGGTCGCGCCGCGATTGTAGATCCAGTGCCAGATCTGCTTGGCGCGCAGCTTGGCCTGTCGCGGCTCCAGCCCCGCCTCCTCCAGCACGCGGCGCAATTCGTCGCGCGGCAGCCCGATCAGGTCGATGCGGCCGTCGGTGCGCGGCGCGCTGGCGCGCGGCACGGTCACGGGGTCGATGTGCCCGGGAATGGGCATGGGAGCGGCCGAGGCTGTGAGCATCGCGCGCACATAGGCCAAGTCCGCGCATTTTTCCAGCGTTACCGGGCGGCGCATCCCAGTTGCGCGGCGTCGATCGCGGTTGCCGCCCCTGCCAGCGGATAGGTGTCGCTCAGCGTCCGTCCGCCGGCATCGAGCGTGCTGAGCGTCATCGCGTTTGCCCCGCGCATCGCGCCGACGATCGCGCGATCGGTTGCCGGATCGGCGGCGCGCGCAGATTGCCGGTCACCAGTTAAAGCAAACCGCCGATCGCCGATCACGAGCGTCAACGGTGCGCCCTCCCCGCGTGGCCGTGTCAAATGGAACAGCACCGAGGGCGCGCGCGCCGGGCCTTGCCGCGCGGCGACCAGCGCGAACCCGCCGCGACGGTCGGTGCTGCCGTCGCGGCGCAGCGGCTGCGCGATCGCCAGGCAATGCGGGCCGGGCGTCTCACGCACCGCCGCCCAGCGTTGCCACACGCCCAGCGGTTCGCGCAGCGCGGCGGCGGCCAACAGGGCGAGAAGCGAGGTCATGCTTTCGCCGTGTCGCGCCACTGTGGCGAAATGGCAACGCGTTTCGTCGTTTATGTCAGGTTCATGCAACGCAGGGCGATGCGCGTATTTGTCCCCTCACGCCCCAACGTTCCGGGGTGAGTGAGATGGAGTGAGACATGCGTAAGCTAGCGATGGCAGTTCTGGCGGTGGCCGCGGCGACCCCGGCGATGGCGCAGGATGGCCCGGCGAACGGCTCGTTCGAGGGCGGCCGTGTCGAGGTGCTGGCCGGCTATGACAATGTGCAGGACGGCGGCGACGGCGATTCGGAAGGACGCCAGGGTTTCGCCTACGGCGGTCGCATCGGCTATGATTTCCAGCGCGGCAACCTGCTGTACGGCATCGACGGCGAGATCACCGATTCGACGACCAAGGCGCGCAGCTACAATGCGCTGACCGCGGGCGATCGTTTTTCGGTCGAGGCGGGGCGCGACCTGTATGTCGGCGGACGGCTGGGCTATGTGATTTCGCCGCAGGCGATGATCTACGGCAAGGCCGGCTACACCAACGCGCGCATCGAAAGCCGCTATCAGGCGACCACCACGTCGGAGAACGAACTGGTCGACAAGACCAATCTCGACGGTTTCCGGCTGGGCGCGGGGCTTGAGTACAAGCTGACCCCGACTTCGTTCGTCACCGCCGAATATCGTTATTCGCATTACGGCGACATCGATGGCTATGACATCGATCTCGATCGGCATCAGTTGATGGCGGGTGTCGGCATCCGCTTCTGATTTCTCTCACCTGAGGGAGCCGGAAGGGGCGGGGGCGCTTGCTCCCGCCCTTTCTTTTTGGCTAGGGAGACTCGGCCAATTGCCCCTGGTGAGTGACCTGCGGGCCGGGGGAAGTGACGATGAAGGCGACGATCGAACGCGCGACGCTGCTGAAGGGGCTGAGCCACGTCCAGTCGGTGGTGGAGCGGCGCAACACCATCCCGATCCTGTCGAACGTGCTGCTGGAGGCGACCGCCGAGGGGCAGTTGCGGTTGATGGCGACCGACCTCGATTTGCAGATCAACGAGAGCGTCGCGGCTGCGGTCGACCAGCCCGGCGCGACCACCGTCTCCGCGCATACGTTGTTCGACATCGCGCGCAAGCTGCCTGAGGGCGCACAGGTGTCGCTGACCGCCGCCGAGGGGCGGATGACGATCGTGGCGGGGCGCGCGCGCTTCTCGCTCGGTACGCTGCCGCGCGATGACTTCCCGGTGATTGCCGAGGGTGAGCTGCCGACCCAGTTCGAGCTGCCCGCCGAGACGCTCAAGCAGATCATCGACAAGACGCGCTTCGCGATCTCGACCGAAGAGACGCGTTACTATCTCAACGGCATCTTCCTGCATGTCGCGGAGGGTGTGCTGAAGGCCGCGGCGACCGATGGCCACCGCCTCGCGCGCGTCACGGTCGACCAGCCCGAAGGCGCGGCCGGGATGCCGGACGTGATCGTGCCGCGGAAGTGCATCGCCGAGCTGCGCAAGCTGCTCGACGAGGTCGATGGCTCGGTTGGCGTGTCGCTGTCGGGCACCAAGATCCGCTTCGATCTGGGGCAGGCGATCCTGACCTCGAAGCTGATCGACGGCACCTTCCCCGATTACAGCCGCGTGATCCCGACCGGCAACGACAAGATCCTGAAGCTCGATCCGAAGAGCTTCATGCAGGGCGTCGATCGCGTCTCGACGATCGCAACCGAAAAGACCCGTGCGGTGAAGATGGCGCTGGATCGCGACAAGATCACACTGTCGGTCACCAGCCCCGAAAACGGCACCGCGGCCGAGGAAGTGCCGGGCGAATATGCGGCGGCACCGTTCGAGATCGGCTTCAACAGCCGGTATTTGATGGACATTCTCGGGCAGATCGGGACCGATCTGGTCGAGGTCCACCTCGCCGACGCCGCCGCGCCGACGCTGATCCGCGAGAATGACAAGAGCCCGGCGCTGTACGTGCTGATGCCGATGCGCGTCTGATTTTTGCACCCGTCATCCCGGGCTTGACCCGGGAGCCCGCTTCTTCTCACTCGGTCGTGGGAAAGAAGCGGGGCCCCGGATCAAGCCCGGGGCGACGGAGGAAGGGAATGGCGGCAGTGGCTTACCGACCGCGCATCATCGCGCGCAGCCGGCCGGGCATCCAGCGTGCCGCGAACGCCATCCGCTCTGCGGTCTTGCCGACCACCGTATGCACGCGGTCGCCATGCACCGCGGCCCATGCCTTTTCGGCGACGGTCTCGACCGGCGTGAACTCCATCTTGCGGCGCACGACCAGATCGCGGGCGGTGTATTTGGTGCCGGGGATCGGGGCGGACAGCAGGTTGGTGTCGATGAAGCTCGGCATCAGCGACCGCACCCGGATGCCCTCCGGCGCCCATTCGCCGTCGAGCGCCTCGGTCAGTCCGCGCACCGCGAACTTGGTCGCCGAATAGATCGCGAGGCCCGCCGAGCCGTAGATCGCCGAGGCCGAGGCGGTGTTGAGCAGGCACGCGCCCGGCGTCGCCTTCAGATACGGATAGGCCATACGCGCGCCATAGGTCATGCCGCGGAAGTTGACGTCGATCACGCGGTCGATCGCGTCGAGGCCGATTTCGGCGAACGGCCCGCCCGCCGCGATCCCGGCGTTGTTGAACAGCACGTCGAGCCGCCCGTCGCTGACCCGCGCGAAATCGGCGAGCACTTCCTCCCATTCCGACGGGTCGCGCACGTCCATGACATGCGTGCTGGTGCGATCGGCGGGGAGCAGCGCGGCGGTGTCGCGCAGGCCTTGCGCGTCGATGTCCGCGAGCCCGATGCGCCAGCCGCGCGCGCTGAACAATTGCGCCACCGCGCGCCCGATGCCCGAGCCGCCGCCGGTGACCAGCATCGCCTTCATTCCGCTCTCCCGCCTTAATGCTTGTTACCTGCGCACGCTTCCCGCATCACCGACGACGATGCCAGCACTTTCGTCCGGACCGGCGGTCGCCTTCGAGCAGGTCGGCAAGCGCTACGGCGATGCCGCGGCGATCGACGGCGTGTCGCTGACGATCGCGGCGGGGACGTTCGTTGCGCTGGTCGGGGCGTCGGGGTCGGGGAAATCGACCTTGCTCAAGACCGTCAACCGGCTGGTGACGCCGGACAACGGCCGCGTGTTGCTCGACGATCGCGACGTCGCCGACGCGCCGGCGCCGGCGCTGCGGCGGCGGATCGGCTATGTGTTTCAGGATGTCGGGCTGTTCCCGCATCTGAGCGTCGCGGAGAATATCGCGCTGCCGCTGCGGCTGGCGGGCACGCCCGATGTCACGCGCGCCATGGCGATGCTCGACCTCGTCGAGCTGCCGCGCGACGTCGCCACGCGGATGCCGGCCGAGTTGTCCGGGGGGCAGCGCCAACGTGTCGGGGTGGCGCGCGCGCTGGTGACGCGGCCGGGGCTGCTGCTGATGGACGAGCCGTTCGGCGCGCTCGATCCGGTGACGCGCGAGTCGCTGGCGGGCGCGGTGCGGCGGCTTCACGACGAACTGGCGCTGACCACGATCATGGTGACGCACGACATGGCCGAGGCGCTGCTGCTCGCGACGCGCGTGATCGTCATGGCGCGCGGGCAGGTGGTCGCGGACGAGCCGCCCGCCGCCTTGCTCGCCGGGGCGGGCGGCGCGGCGGCGCAGGCGCTGGTGGCGGTGCCGCGCGAACAGGCGGCGCGGCTGGCGGCGCTGTCGACATGAGCGACGCCTTCGCCCGCGTGCCGGCGCTCGCCGCGCAGCATCTGCTGCTCGCGATGGCGGCGCTCGCGCTGGCGCTCCTGATCGGCGTGCCGGTCGCGATCCGCGCCGCGCGGGCGCCGCGGCTGGCGGGGGTGGTGCTGGGGTTCGCGAGTCTGGTGCAGACGATCCCGAGCCTTGCGTTGCTCGCGCTTTTCTATCCGGCGTTGCTGTGGATCGGACATGGCGTGCCGGCGCTTGGGTTCCTGCCCGCGCTGCTCGCGTTAACGCTGTATGCGCTGCTGCCGATCGTGCGGAACATCGTCACCGGATTACAAGGCCTTGATCCGGCGGTGCTGGAGGCGGCGGACGGGATCGGGATGACGCGCGCGCAGAAGCTGCGGCTGGTCGAGCTGCCGCTGGTGCTGCCGATCGCGATGGCGGGGGTGCGGACCGCGGCGGTGTGGACGATCGGGGCGGCGACGTTGTCGACCACCGTCGGGCAACCGAGTC
This sequence comes from Sphingomonas phyllosphaerae, assembly GCF_036946485.1. Classification (GTDB taxonomy): domain Bacteria; phylum Pseudomonadota; class Alphaproteobacteria; order Sphingomonadales; family Sphingomonadaceae; genus Sphingomonas; species Sphingomonas phyllosphaerae_E. Next base: position 652,935 of record NZ_JAQIJA010000005.1, on the reverse strand, counting down.
TCGGCGACCTGATCTTTGCGGGGCTGCAGACGCAGGCGTGGACGCTGGTGATCGCGGGGTGCGTCGGTGCGGCGGGGCTGGCGCTAGGGGTCGACCTGCTGCTCGGGGTCGCGGAGCGGGCGGCCGGCGCGCGGCGTTGGCGACGTGCCGGGGCGGCTTTGGTGCTGCTCGTGGTGGCCACGGTGGCGGCTGCGACGCCGTTGTGGCGCTCCGGTGGCGAGCGGCGGGTCGTCGTGGGGGCGAAGAATTTCTCCGAGCAGTACATTCTGGCGCGGTTGATCGGCGATCGGCTCACGAAGGCGGGCTATCAGGTCAGCTATCGTGACGGCTTGGGCTCGGCGGTGGCGTTCGCGGCGGTCGCGGGGGGCGAGATCGATGTCTATGTCGACTATGCGGGGACGCTGTGGACCGCCGAAATGCACCGTACGGACACGCCTGCGCGCGCGAAACAGCTGCGCGGGATCGCGGAATGGACGCAGAAGTCGCGCGGCGTGACTCTGCTGGGGTCGCTCGGGTTCGAGAATGCCTATGCGTTCGCGATGCGCGGGGACGATGCGCAGCGGCGCGGGGTCGCGACGCTCGACGATCTGGTACGGGTCGCGCCGCGGCTGCGGTTCGGGGCCGATCTGGAGTTCCTCGACCGGCCGGAATGGGCGGCGATCCGGCGGGCGTATCCGCTGCGCTTCGCCAGCGCGACGCCTTATGCGCCGACCTTCATGTACCGGGCGTTGGAGAGCGGGCGCGCCGACGTCATCAGCGCCTTCTCGTCGGACGGGCGCATCGCGGCGGATCGGCTGACGGTGCTTGGCGATCCGCGCCATGCGATCCCCGGCTATGACGCGATCGTGCTGGTCGCGCCCGGGCATAGGGAGGATGCGCGGTTCCTCAATGCGCTGCGGCCGTTGATCGGGCGCATCCCGGTCGCGGCGATGCGCGAGGCGAATTACCGGGTCGACCGGGATCGTGACAAGCAGACGCCGGAGGCGGCGGCGCGGTGGCTGGCGGGGCGGATCGGGTTGTGAGGGACACCGCGGCGTCGGATTTGGGGGCGGCCGACCGTAATACTCTACAGACATGGGCCCCTGCCTGCGCAGGGGCGACGGTCCTAGAAGAACAGCTTGCGGAACGAGACGCGGATCGTGCGGCCGACTGGGTCGAGGTAATCGGGCTGGAAGCCGATCGGCACCGTGCCGTTCTGGTCGCGGACGTCGCGGCGGGTGTTGAAGAGATTGTCGAACTGGACGCTGACGCGCGCGCCGCGCATCCACGGGTGCGCGCGCACCCAGTCGATGTTGCCGCCGAGATCGGCGAACAGCCGCAGGTTGGCGGTGGCGAGCCCACCGAATTCGAGCGTCTCCGGCGTGGCGGCGGTGCCGCCGTTGACGCGCGTGCCGCTCTGGTAATTGACCGACAGCCGCGCGCCGAGCCCGTTGTTGGTATAGCCGGCCTGCCCCTCCAGCTCATGCCGCGCCTGTCCGCCCGCCGCGCCGATCGCATCGCCGTTGAGCAGGTCGAGCACGCGTCCGCCGTCGGCGATCGTCACCCGCTCGGTGAGGTGCCAGGTGTGATAGAGCGCGAATTGGACGCGACCGCCGGCCTGACCACCGCCACCGCCGCTTCGGCCGCGGAAGCCGCCGCCACCACCGCCGGGCGGGCCGCCCGGGGCGCCGCCGCCCGCGTCGGGGCGGCCGCCGTTCATCGCGCTGCCGTCCGGCCGGGTGCGATCCTGCGGCGGGCGGTCGGGGCGGCGTTCACCGCCGGGCGGGCGCAGCCCTTCGAAGGGATTGGGGCCGGTGCCGGCGCGGAACGCCTCGATCTTCTTCTGCAGCTCGGACTTGATGCGGAATGACAGGTTGACGCCGTAGCGCAGCTGCGACGTCTCGCTGCGCGCGAAATTGATCGGGCGCGAGTCGATCCGCAGCAGGTTGCCGCCGGCGTCGCGGGTGAAGCGGTCGGGAAAGGCTGCCTCGATCGCGGCGGTCGCGCTGGGGAAGGCGGCGATCGGATCGTCGGTGGTCTGCCGCGTGTAGTCGGCGCGGAAGTTGATCTGCTGATTGCTCCACGGCTTGATGTCGAGCCCGGCCTTCAGCGCGTGGCGATTGTCGGCGATCAGGTTCGGGTTGCCGCCGGTGACGGTGGTGACGGTGGCGGTGGTGCCGCGCACATAGTCGAAGACGCGCACGCCCGGCGTCGTCACGGTCGGGTTGCCGAGCTGTTGCGCGGAGGGCGCCTCGTCCTGATCCGTGACCGAGACGAGCAGCCGGATGCCGTCGATCGGCATCCAGTTCGCGCCATAGCCGAGCGTCCACAAGGTCCCGAAGTCGGAAAGCTGGTCGACCGCGAGATTGCCGTTGATCGACAGCCGCCCGAGCGCGCTGAGCACGCCCTGCGCCTTGTTGGCGATCGGCAAGTCGAGGTTGATCTGCGCATTGGCGACGTCGCGTCCGATGTCGGCGGCGCTCGCCACGCCGCGCCGGAACGAGTCGCTGGTGAAGTCGCTCGTCGAGGCACCGACGCGGATGCTGGTGTTGGCGTAACCGGCGGGGAGCAGGAACAACGGCCCGGCGACCAATGCGTCGAGCCCGGCGCTGGTCGCGACCGAGCGGCCGCGATCGGCCGGAAGCGCGCCCAGCGATAGCGGCGCATAGGGGTTGGCGAGCGGATCGAAGGCGTCGATGCTGGCCTGCAAGGCACTGGCATCGAGTCCGGTGGTCGTCACCGTGTTGCTCTCGTCTCGGTCGACGTTGCCGGTCAGCGACCAGCGCCATTGCCCGCGATCACCGTTGAGCGTGCCGCCGAGGTGCAGGTTGGTGGTCTCGGCGCGCTGCGTCAGCGCGGGGACGTCGTCGAACGCGCGGGTCACGCGCACCGGCACCGCGAACGGCGAGTACGGGCTGCCGACTGGCAGGTCGAGGTCGACCTCGGCCAGCCCGCGCAGCGCGCGCGTGACATTATGGTCGACGGTCGCGTTCAGCGACGCCGAGACGTTGCCGAAGATCGTCGTCGCATAGGTGCCGTTGGCGCTGAACGTGCGCTGCTGCGGCAGGAGCGTGCGATAGGCGGCCTGATCGGTGACGTTGCGGGTGGTGGTAAAATCGCCGAGCAGCGGCGCCTGTGTCGCGGCGCGCGCGGGGATGCCGAGCGTCGTGGCGTTGCCGAACAGCGGGTCGATCGCGCCGCGGTTGAGCGACGAGACGTTGCCGCCGACCGCCGCGGCGTTGGGCGCCTGGATGATGTCGCGCTCGGACTCGGTCAGCGCGCCGGGCCGGCTGTATTCGAGGTGCAGGTTGACGCGCTTGTCGTTGCGGATGCGGAGCAGATCGAGTTCGCCGCCCGGCGTGTTGCGTCCGCCCTCGGTCGCGAACCGGTCCTCGACCTCGGCGGTGACCGCCTTGAAGCGGCGGCGCAGCACGAAGTTCACGACGCGCTGATCGGCGCGATAGCCGTATTTGAGCGCGACCTCCTCGGGCAGGATGTCGACGCGCTGGATTGCCTCGGTCGGCAAGTCGCGGATTTCCTGAAAGCCCGAGATGCGCCGCCCGTTGAGCAGCACCACCGGCGCGCCGCCCGCGCCGCGCCCGGAGCGGGTCTGCGGCGACAGTTCGTTGAGCAATTCGGTGACCGAGCTGACGCCGTAGCTGCGGATGTCGGCGGGGGACAATTGCTCCTCGGGCGTGACGTCGCCGATCACCGCGCCGCGTTGCGCGCGGGAACCGGTGACGACGATGTCCTCGCTGCCTTCCTCTTCGTTTTCGGTGTCGGCGGGGGGCGTCGTCGGGGCCTGCACACCGGCCTGCGCGGGCGGCGGCGGCGCGGCGGCCTGTTGGGCGTAGGCCGGGAGCGACGCGGTGGAGGCCAGCAGAAGGAACGAGAGACGCATGTGTTACCCCAGCCGCGCGTGACGTTCGGCGGCATTCGTGGCGCTATCGGTGATTTGTCGCATAATTATGCCGGGTGATTGGCGGTGCTCCCTCTCCCCTCCGGGGAGAGGGCTGGGGTGAGGGGTTGGGGTCTCACCGAGACTGGCCTCTCTGCGAGGCACCTGCCCCTCACCCAACCCTCTCCCCAAGGGGGAGAGGGCTATATGACGATCCGCACCGGCACCGACTTCGCCGCCGGAACGTGGCTTTCCTCGGCGTGGTGTGACAGCGGGATCAGCGGGTTGCACTCCGGATAGTACGCCGCGATGCAGCCGTCCGGCACGTCATATTCGACGACGATCAGGTCACCCACGCGGCGATCGTGGTTGTCCTCCGCATCCGTCGCCAGCGTCACCTTCTGCCCGGCGGTGAGGCCGGCGCGCGCGATGTCGGCGCGGTTCATCAGCACCACCTGCCGCGTGCCGTTGATGCCGCGGAAGCGGTCCGAATAGCCGTAGATCGTGGTGTTGAACTGGTCGTTCGAACGCAGCGTCAGCAGGCGGAAGCGGCCGTCCGCCTCGGTGAAGCCGGTGGCGTTGAGCACGTCGGGGACGAGGAACTCGGCCTTGCCGCTCTCGGTATCCCATTCGCGCCCGGCGGCCTTGTTGCCCTTCCAGAAGCCGCCCTTCTCCTGCAACCGCTCGTTGAAGCGCGCGAAGAAGTGCGGGAAGACCGCGGCGATCTCGTCGCGGATCAGGCTGTAGTCGCCGACCCATTTGTCCCAGTCGATCGCGGGATTGGGGGGCAGGAACGATTGCGCGATCCCGGCGACGATCGCGGGTTCGGACAGCAGATGCGGGCTGGCCGGCTCGACCTTGCCGAGCGACGGGTGGATGACGCTGGTCGAATCCTCGACGGTCACGCGCTGCGGGCCGGTCGCCTGCAGGTCGCGCTCGATCCGGCCGAGGCACGGCAGCAGCCAGGTGTCGCCTGCGGCGGGGATCAGGTGGCTGCGGTTGAGCTTGGTCGCGATCTGCACCGACAGGTCCATCCGCGCCCAGCCGTCCTCGACCAGTTCGGTTTCGGGCACCGCGCGCGCGAAATTGCCGCCGAGCGAGAGGAACGCCTTGACCGTGCCGTCGATGATCCCGCGGCACGCCTCGACCGTATCGAGCCCCTTTTCGGTCGGGGGCGAGAAGCCGTAGCGTTCCTTCAGCTTCTCGACGGGCGCGAGTTCGGTCTTCTCGGTGATGCCGACGGTGCGCTGCCCCTGGACGTTGCTGTGGCCGCGCACCGGGCACAGGCCCGCGCCCGGCTTGCCGATGTTGCCGCGCATCAGCATCAGGTTGACGAGCATCCGGACGTTGTCGACGCCCTTCACATGCTGCGTCAGCCCCATGCCGTAGATCGCCATCGCGGACTTGGCGCGGCCGTAAGCGGCGGCGGCGCGCTCGATCGCAGCGCGGGTCAGGCCCGACTCGCGCTCGATCTCGTCCCACGCGGTTGCCTGCACCTTGGCGGCGAAGGGCGCGAAATCGTGGGTGTGTTCGGCGATGAAGTCATGGTCGATCGCGTCGTGGGCGAGCAGCCATTTGGCGATGCCCATCATCACCGCGATGTCGCCGCCGGCCTTCACCTGATGATATTGGGTGGCGATCGGCGTCTCCCTGCCGGTCGCCATCTCGATCGGGTTCTGCGGATCGGTGAAGCGCTCCAGCCCGCGTTCCTTGAGCGGGTTGAAGACGATGATGTCCGCGTCGCGCTTGTGGACGTCGCGCAGTTGGTGGAGCATCCGCGGGCTGTTGGTCGCGACGTTCTGGCCGAAGTGCAGGATGCAGTCGGTGGTGTCGAAATCCTCCAGCTTGGTCGTGCCGACCGGCACGCCGATCGAGGTCTTGAGCCCGACCGAGGTCGATTCGTGGCACATGTTCGAACTGTCGGGCAGGTTCTGGCTGCCGTAGAGCCGCGCCATCAACTGCCACATGAACGAGGTTTCGAGGCTGGCGCGGCCGGAGGCGTAGAAGACCACCGACTTGGGCGGCAGCACCTTGAGCCGCGCACCGATTGCCTTGAACGCTTCCTCCCATGGCGCGACGACATATTTGTCGCTGGCCGGATCATATTTCATCGGATGGGTCAGCCGCCCGGCCTCTTCCAGCCGATAGTCGCTCCAGCCGCGCAACTCGGTCAGCGTGTGCTGGCGGAAGAAGTCCGGGGTGACGCGCTGGCTGGTGATCTCCCACGCGGTCGCCTTCGCGCCGTTCTCGCAGAATTCGGCGGGGTGCGGGGGATAGGGCTTCGACCAGGCGCAGCTGACGCAGGCGAAGCCGTCGTGCTTGTTCTGGCGCAGCAGCTCGGCGGAGGTCTGCGCGATGTTCTTCTCACGCGGGATGATGTCGGCCAGCGAGCGGACCGACCCCCAGCCGCCCGAGGGACCATCATAAGGAGTGAAATCGGGGCGATCGTCGTGCTGCTCGGTCATGTGCGCCTCAACGCACGGGATCGGAGAAAAGCACCGCATCGTCGCGCGCCAGCGACACGAGCGTCAGCCCGGCGGCGGCGGCGCGGTCGAGCGCGAGGCTGGTCGCCGCCGATACCGTCACCAGCATCGGGCACGCCGCCAGCGCGGCTTTCTCGACCAGCTCGTAGGAGCAGCGCGACGACAGCAGGGCAAAGCCGCCGTCCCAGCCGATTTGCTGCCGCGCCATCGCGCCGATCAGCTTGTCGAACGCATTGTGCCGGCCGACGTCCTCGCGTGCGATGCGGATCGTGCCGTCCGGCGCACACAGCATGGCGGCGTGCGCGGCACCGGTGGCGCGGTTGAGCGGCTGGTGCGCGCGCATCGCGGTGAGCGCGGCGAAGATCGCCGCCGGCTCGACATCGGCGGCGGGCACGACCGGCAGCGCGCGGTGGACCGCGTCGAGATTGTCCATGCCGCACAGCCCGCACGAACTATCGCTGGTCCGTCGCCGCACCCGCTCCAGCACCGCGACGGCGCGCGCGGAAGGCACCGTCAGCCGGACGATCGTGCCTTGCGGCGTATGATGGCAGTCCAGCGACTCGATCTCGCCGGCTGTCGTGACGATCCGCTCGGCGAGCGCGAAGCCGGTCGCGAAGTCGGCGACGTCCTGCGGAGTCGCCATCATCACGGCATAGCCGATGCCGTTCACCTCGATCGCGATCGGCGACTCCGCGATCACCGCGCGCGCATGGGGCGTGCGCTGCGAGTCGGGCGTGACGCGGTCAAAGGGATGCGTGATCGTCATTCACCCACATCATCGGCTTTGTACGATTCCGCCAGCGCCGACTTGATCGAGATGAAGGCCATGCCGCCTGCCCGGGCGCACAATCGGCGCAGTTGAGCGCGTACCGTCATCCCTCGGGTCAGGAGCATCGGTCATGTCTGCCACCAGCGATATCGCCTATTTCCATCGACGCGTCGTCGAAGAACGGCAGCGTGCACGCGCCGCGTGCGAGGAGGCGATCCGCCGCCTCCACCTCGATCTCGCCGCGCGTTATGCCGAGCGCGCGGCCGAGGCCGAGCAACGCGAGCTGCGCTATTCGACGCAATAATGGATCGGCTTGAAGCTGCCCCCGTTCGATGCGGGGGCGGAGCAGGCGGTCAGGCCGATCACCAGATCCATCGCCGCGCGCAGCACGATCCGGTCGCCGGCCTTGCTGACCGGCGGCAACACCTCCAGCCGACCGGTCGAGCCGTCGACCGGCACGTTCATGAAGCAGTTGAACGCGACCGGAATCATGTCCTCGGTGATGCCCCATGGCGCCAGCGCTTCGGCGAGATTGCCGAAGCAGCCGCGGTGTCGGGGCAGATCGGGATAGAAATGGTCGAAGGTCGCGTAGGAGCACGGCGTCAGCAGGAAGTCGTGCCGGCCGACCGTGTCCTCGACGATCTCCAGCAGCACGTTCGAGCGATTCGAGTAGAGCCTGTGCCCGGTCGTCAGCCGGATCGTCTCGGCATAATCGAGCGTCCGTCCCGACGACAGCACCTCGCGCACATCGGCGGCATTGTAGGCGAGCAGATCGGCAACCTGCACGCCGCGCGGATCGATGACGGTCAACGTCTGCCCGGCCGCCAGCGTGAACCCCGCACCGCTGCGGGGCGCGATCTCATGGACGACGCCGGTCATGGGTGCGTCTCGCCCGCATCCTTGCCGGCATAATGAAACGGGCAGCGCCACGCCTCGTCGACGACGCGCCCGCTATATTGCCGCGCCTCGCTCGCCTCCCCATGACGCGCGAGCATCGGGTTGCGCGAGCCGGCGATCGCCTCGTCGCGGACCATGATCGCCTCGCGCATCGTTTCGTAGCGGCCATCGGCGCGCAGCGTCTCGAACTGGTCGTGGAGGTTGAAGACCAGCGTCGGGCGCGCGAAGCGGCGCGCGGGGCGCGATGCGTGTGGGTGGAGCCCGACGACGAAGAACGCCTCGCCGCCGAAGCTCAGCGAGAAATGCGAATCGGCCGGATCGTGGCTGACGCGCGTATCGTATTGCTGACCGCGCCAGACGTCCTTGTCGGACAGCGACTGGATGCGCTGCCACAGCGCTTTCTCGAACGCGGGTTCGTCCAGATCGTCCGGGCCGTCGAACACCACCGCGAAGCTGCGGAACAGCGTCGGATCCTCGCGATAGGCGGCGGCGAACTTCACCAGCCCGTCGTGGATGCGCAGATCGTCCCACGCGCTGTCGATACTGGTGCACGCCAGCACGTTCAGCGTGCCGCGCGCCATCGCCGCCTTGGCGCCGACGCACGGGAAGGCGCGGTCGGCGATATGGTCGTGCAGGAGGGATTCCAGTTCCGCCTGCGCATGATGCGTCCAGCGGAACATCGGTGTGTCGGGTGCCGGCATAGGGCAACGTAGACGGACAAACGCCGCCTTGCGTTCCGATGAATCATATTGATGACGATCAGTGTCGGATCGGCTTCATCCACCGAGGATCGCGTCGATCGCGGTCGCCAGTTCGATGTCGCGCCCGGAAAGTCCGCCGGCATCATGCGTGGTCAGCAGGATTTCCACCCGGTTCCAGACGTTGCTCCATTCGGGATGATGATCGGCGCGCTCGGCGAGCAGCGCGACTTGCGTCATGAACCCGAATGCTTCGGCGAAGTCGGTGAACACGATCGAACGCGTGATCGCATCGCGCCCCTCGTCGTAATCCCAATCGGGCAGCGCATCGAGCGCATCGACCCGTTCGGCCTCGCTCAGCGGCTCGATCGTTTCCGCCATGTCCGTCTCCCTTCCGCAATGGTCGGGCGAGCGGTATGGCGGGGGACATGGACCGGCAAGAGGCAATGGGCGAAGCGCCGTCCGCGGCGGCGATCGAGACACAGGCGCGGCGCGCGATCGCGCGGCTGCCGGCCGAATTCCGAGCGCATCTGGGCGACGTGGTGCTGCTGGTCGAGGAAGAGGCGGACGCGGAAACGCTCGCCGCCTTGGGGCTGGAGCATCCGCTCGACCTCACCGGCCTGTACCATGGGCAGCCGATCGGTCAGAAAAGCGCGTTCGACAGCGGGGCGTTGCCCGATCGCATCCATCTGTACCGACAGGCGATCCTCGCCGAATGGTGCGAGACGGGGGTGCGGCTCGACGATCTGGTCGCGCATGTCACGATCCACGAAATCGGGCACCATTTCGGCCTGTCCGATGACGACATGCACGCGCTGGAAGCGGCGGTGGCGGATTGAGCCTGCTGGTCGCGCGCGCGCTGACCGTCGCGCGCGGCGGACGCGTGTTGGTGGACGAACTGGACATCGACGTCGCACGCGGCGGGGCGTTGCTGGTGACCGGCGCGAACGGCGCGGGCAAGTCGAGCCTGCTTCGGGTATTTGCCGGATTGCTCGCCCCCGCCGCGGGCATCGTCACGCGCGACGGGAGCGTCGCCTGGATGGGGGAGGCCGCCGCGCTCGATACCGAGCGGCGGCTGGTCGACGCGCTCGGGTTCTGGGCGGCGCTCGATGGGCGCGCCTCGGCCGGGGTGCGCGTCGCCGCGGCGCTGGCGGCCGTGGACCTCGGCGACCTAGCCGACGTGCCGGTGCGGATGCTGTCGACCGGTCAGCGCCGTCGCGCTGCGCTGGCGCGGGTGGTGGCGAGCGGCGCGGATCTGTGGTTGCTCGACGAACCCGCTAGCGGGCTGGACGTGGCGGCGGTGATGCGGCTGGAGGGGTTGATCGAGGGGCATCGCGGCGGCGGCGGCGCGGTGGTGGTCACCACGCATCAGCCGTTGGCCTTGCCCGATGCCGTGGCGGTGGCGCTATGATGGGCCTGTTCTGGCGCGACGTGCGGCGTGGCTATGCCGGTGGCGGCGCGACGTTGGTGATCGCGTTCTTCCTGTTGGTGGCGGTGTTGTTTCCGTTCGCGATCGGGCCCGATGCGGCGTTGCTGGCGCGGGTCGGCGGCGGGGTGATCTGGGCGGCGGCGTTGCTGGCCGCGCTGTTGCCGGTCGAGCGGCTGGTGCAGCCCGATCTGGAGGCGGGGGTGCTCGACCAGTTGATGGTGCGCGGCGTGTCGCCGACGATGGTCGCGGCGGTGAAGATCGCGGCGCATTGGTGCGCGTTCGCGCCGCCGCTGATGCTGGCGGCGGTGATCGCGGCGGGCCTGCTCGATTTGTCGGGGGAGCGGTTGTTGCTGGTGGAGGCGGGGCTGCTGCTTGGCACGCCGGGGCTGGCCGCGTTGGCGGTCGCGACCGGCGCGCTGGTCGCGGGGCTGCGCGGGGCAGGGGCGGTCGCGGGGCTGGTGATGCTGCCGCTGGCGGTGCCGCTGCTGATCTTCGGCGCGGGCGCGATCGAGGGCGGGGCGAGCGGGTTGAAGCTGCTGGCGGCGGTCAGTCTGGTGCTGGTGGCGGGCGCGCCGGTCGTCGCGGGCGCGGCGATGCGGGCAGGGGTGGAGTAGGTTCGCGCGGAGGCGCGGAGGTTTCGGTCGGGCTCTGGAATAATTGGTTCGCGCAGAGCACGCAGAGGGCGCAGAGGGGTAGCGCCGCAGGCAGGCTCTCGCTTCCCTCAATAGGGATGGTTGTTGCTGCCGCGGACCGTCACCGCGGGCACCGTCTCTCCGCGTCCTCGGCGTGCTCTGCGCGAACCAAGAAGTTGGCGGGCGTGACGTCCCGCCGAACGAAACACCTCCGCGTCTCCGCGTGAACAATTCTACCGCGACCAGCGCGCCCAGATCGCGGTCGGCAGCGCCAGCCCGCGCGCTTCCTCGCGTACCGCGAGTTCGCCCGCCTCGACCGTTCCCGGCAGGTCCGCGAACGCCTGTCGCAGCATCTCGCCGATCGCCAGCGCCGACATCCGCACCGCATAGACGGTCAGGAACAGATAGCGCGACTCGGCATCGAGCAAGCGCCGGCAATCGGCGATGAGCCCCGGCAGATGTTCTTCCAGCCGCCACACCTCGCCATCCGGCCCGCGCCCGTATTTGGGCGGGTCGAGCAGGATGCCGTCATAGCGCCGCCCGCGCCGCACCTCGCGCGCGACGAACTTGGCGGCGTCGTCGATGATCCAGCGCACCGGCGCGTCGGCGAGCCCGGAGAGCGCCGCATTGCCGCGCGCCGCCTCGACCGACTTCTTCGAGGCGTCGACATGCACCATCTTCGCGCCGACCGCCGACAGCGCCAGCGTGCCGGCCCCGGTATAGCCGAACAGGTTGAGGCACTCCGGCTCCGTCATGCCGGCGATCCGTCCGCGCATCCACGACCAGACCGGCGCCATGTCGGGGAAGAAGCCGAGATGGCGGAACGGCGTGGTCTGCGCAGTGAACTTCACCCGCGCGTCGCCCTCGCTCCACGCCAGCGGCCAGCCGTCGCGCGGGACGGGCTCGGCGAAATGCCATTGCCCGCCGCCATCCTCGTCGCTGCCGGGCACGAACTCGCCCTGCGCGCGCCAGTCGGGCTTGGCGGGCGCCCAGAGCGCCTGCGGTTCGGGGCGGATGAAGCGGAAGCGGCCGTAGCGTTCGAGCTTGCGGCCGTGGCCCGAGTCGACCAGCCCGTAGTCGGCCCACGGCTCGCCGATGAGAGTCGACAGCTCCATCAGCCGCGCGGCACCGCGTGCTGCGCCACATAGCCGCTCACCGCCTCATAGGTGGCGTCGAGCGTCACGAACCGTTCCTCGCGCTCGAACAGGTCGCCGACGCGCGGCGGCAGCGGCGGGCGGACCCCGGTGGCGCGCTCCACCGCGTCGCCGAACTTCGCGGGATGCGCGGTCGCCAGCGTCACCATCGGCACGCCCTCGGCGGCGTGGCGGTGCGCGGCGGCCAACGCGATCGCGGTGTGCGGGTCGACGATCTGCCCGGCGCGCTCGTGCGCGTGGCGCATCGCCAGCGCCATCTCGTCGGTGTCGACGCGCTCGCCGACGAACAGCGGCGCGGCGCCTTGCGTCTGCGCATTGGTCAGGCGGATGCTGCGCGCATCCTCGAAGCTGCGCATCTGGTCGGCCAGCGCCGCGCCGTCGCGCCCGCCGAGGTCGAACAGCAGCCGCTCGAAATTGCTCGACACCTGGATGTCCATCGACGGCGTCGGGGTCGGGACGACCGTGCGGCTCGAATAATCGCCGTTCGCCAGTGCGCGCGCGAGGATGTCGTTGACGTTGGTCGCCACGACCAGCTTCGCGACCGGCAGCCCCATCTTCGCCGCGACATAGCCCGCGAAGACGTCGCCGAAATTGCCGGTCGGGACGCTGAACGCCACCGGCTTCGCGGGCGCGCCGAGCCGGACCGCGGCGTAGAAATAATAGACGACCTGCGCCATCAACCGCGCCCAGTTGATCGAATTGACCGCCGACAGCCGGAAGCGGCCGGCGAACGACGTGTCGTTGAACATCGCCTTCACCAGCGCCTGCGCGGTGTCGAAGTCGCCGCGGATCGCGATGTTATGCACGTTGGGGGCGCCGACGGTGGTCATCTGGCGGCGCTGCACCTCGCTCACCCGGCCTTCGGGGTGGAGCATGAAGATGTCGACGCCGCTGCGCCCCGCCACCGCGTCGATCGCCGCCGAGCCGGTGTCGCCGCTGGTCGCGCCGACGATCGTCAGATGCTGGTCGGTGCCCTTCAGGAACCGCTCGAACAGATGCCCCAGCAATTGCAGCGCGACGTCCTTGAACGCCAGCGTCGGGCCGTGGAACAGCTCCAGCAGCCATTGATCGTGATCGAGCTGCACCAGCGGGGTCACCGCATCATGGCTGAACGCGCGATAGGCCGCGTCGCACAGCCCGCGCAGTTCCTCGCGGGTCAGCGTGCCCTCGACGAACGGCGCCATCACCGCCACGGCGGTGTCGACATAGGACAGGCCCTTCAGCCCGCCGATCTCGTCGGGCGACAGGGTCGGCCAGATTTCAGGCACGTACAGCCCGCCATCGGAGGCGAGGCCGGCGAGCGTGACGCCCGCGAAGTCGAGCGCGGGCGCGTTCCCGCGGGTGCTGACGTAGCGCATGGGCGCTGCCTAGAAGGCGAGGCAACCCTGCGCAATGCCTCGCCGGTTGCGCATCGCCCAAGGCTGGGTTTAGCAGGTGCTTATGGCATTGATCGACGTTTTCCTCCGCCGCGCCATCCAGCGCGGCCGCCTCACCCTCACCAAGCCCGACGGATCGGTCGCGACCTTCGGGCAGGACGATCCCGCGCTGAAGCCGGTGTCGTTCCGCATCACCGACACCAAGGTCTATCGCGAGATCGCCGCCGACCCCGCGTTGGGCGTCGCCGAGGCGTTCATGGACGGGCGGCTGATCGTCGAGGAGGGCGATATCCTCGACCTGCTGATGCTGGCCACCAGCAACAGCCGCTGGGAGAATGGCAGCAACAAGCTCGCCGCCAGCCCGCTCAGGCGGCTCGGCGGGCAGATCCGCCATCGTTTCCTGACCGCAAACAAGGCGCTCCAGTCGAAGCGCAACGTCGCGCACCATTACGACCTGTCCGACCGGCTCTACGACCTCTTCCTCGACGTCGATAAGCAGTACAGCTGCGCCTATTACACCGATCCGGCCAACCCGCTGGAACAGGCGCAGGCCGACAAGAAGGCGCATATCGTCGCCAAGCTCGCCATCCGGCCGGGGATGCGCGTGCTCGACATCGGCTGCGGCTGGGGCGGGATGGCGCTGTATATCCACGCGAAGACTGGCGCCGAGGTGCTGGGGATCACGCTGTCGGAAGAGCAGCTGAAGGTCGCGAAGCGCCGTGCGGAGGAGGCCGGGGTCGCCGACAAGGTGCGCTTCGAGCTGATCGACTATCGCGCGCTGGAGGGGCCGTTCGACCGGATCGTGTCGGTCGGCATGTTCGAGCATGTCGGGCTGCGCAACTTCCGCACCTATCTCAACAAGTGCCGCGATCTGCTGACCCCGGACGGCGTGATGCTGCTCCACACGATCGGGCGCGGCGACGGGCCGAATTTTACCGACAAGTTCACCGACAAGTACATCTTCCCCGGCGGCTACATCCCGGCGCTGTCGGAGGTGCTGAAGGCGAACGAATATATCCGCTGGTTCGTCACCGACATCGAGGTGCTGCGGATGCATTATGCGATGACGCTGCGCGACTGGTACCAGCGGACGGTGGCGGCGCACGACCAGATCGTCGCGCTGTACGACGAACGCTTCCACCGAATGTGGACCTATTATCTGGCCGGCGCGATCGTGTCGTTCACCAACGGGCCGCTGGTCAATTACCAGATCCAGTTCAGCCGCGACCGCCTCGCGCTGCCGCTGACGCGCGATTACATGTTCGAGGAAGAGCGGCGCTTGCGGGGGATCTAGCGGCGGACAAGAAGAAGCGGGGCCCCGGATCAAGTCCGGGGCGACGACAATTTCCTACCGCTTCGGCGCCGCCTTGCCCTGCGCCGCGCCCTTGGCAGCCGCTCTTGCGCGGGCGGCTTCGGTGCCGTCGACCTTGCCGTCGCCGTTCTTGTCATAGGCGTTGAACACCGCGCCCATCAGCGCATTCGACTCGGCCTTGCTGACCTTGCCGTCCTTGTTGGTGTCGGCGCGCGCGAGGAACAGCGCCGCGACGCGTTTCGCATGGGTGGCGTCGAGCGTCTTGCCCGGGCCGACCTTCATCTTCCCCATCCGCGCCTCGATCTCGGCGGGCGAGAGGAAGCCGTCCTTGTTCGTGTCGGACGCGGCAAATTCCCGATCGAGCTTGGCGGTGGCGGAGGCGCGCGTTTCCTGACCCAGCGCGGTGACGGTCAGCGCCGGCAGCGACAGCAGGGCGACGAGCGCGGCGGCGAGGGTGAGATGATGCTTCATACCGCCCCGCCTGCCGCGGGCCGCTTTTACCCGCGCTGAACGGCGCGGCGCGGGTCGGCAAGACGGTTGCCCTTGCGCGCGCGAGCGCGTAGCGGCCCGCGCAAGAAGGAGCCTTGCCCATGACCGATCAGATCAAGCGTGTCGTTCTCGCCTATTCCGGGGGGCTGGATACCAGCGTGATCCTGAAATGGCTCCAGACCGAATATGGCTGCGAGGTCGTCACCTTCACCGCCGATCTCGGACAGGGCGAGGAGCTGGAGCCGGCGCGCGCCAAGGCCGAGCTGATGGGGATCAAGCCCGAGCACATCTTCATCGACGACCTGCGCGAGGAGTTCGTCAAGGATTACGTCTTCCCGATGATGCGCGCCAATGCCCTCTACGAGGGGCTGTACCTGCTGGGCACCTCGATCGCGCGGCCGCTGATCGCCAAGCGCCAGATCGAGATCGCCAAGCTGGTGAATGCCGATGCGGTCAGCCACGGCGCGACCGGCAAGGGCAACGATCAGGTCCGCTTCGAGCTGGGCTATTATGCGCTCAACCCGGATATCAAGGTGATCGCGCCGTGGCGCGAGTGGGACCTGACCAGCCGCACCCGGCTGATCGAGTTCGCCGAATCGCACCAGATCCCGGTCAGCAAGGACAAGCGCGGCGAGGCGCCGTTCTCGACCGACGCGAACCTGCTGCACACCTCCTCGGAGGGCAAGGTGCTGGAGGATCCGTGGGACGAGGTGCCCGATTACGTCTTCTCGCGCACCGTCAATCCGGAGGACGCCCCCGACCAGCCGGAGACGATCACGATCGATTTCGAACGTGGCGACGGCGTCGCGGTCAATGGCGAGGCGCTCAGCCCGGCGTCGCTGCTGGCCAAGCTCAACGAGCTGGGACGCAAGCACGGCATCGGCCGGCTCGATCTGGTCGAGAACCGCTTCGTCGGGATGAAGAGCCGCGGCATGTACGAGACGCCGGGCGGGACGATCTATGCGCTGGCGCACCGCGCGATCGAGCAGCTGACGCTCGACCGCGGCGCCGCGCACCTGAAGGACGAACTCGCGCCGCGTTATGCCGAGCTGGTCTATAACGGCTTCTGGTTCTCGCCCGAGCGCGAGATGCTGCAGGCGGCGGTCGACCATTCGCAGGAGAAGGTGGCGGGGACCGTCCGGCTTAAGCTCTACAAGGGCGCGGCCCATGTGACCGGGCGCAAGTCGCCGAATTCGTTGTACTCGGAAAAGGTCGTGACGTTCGAGGACGATCAGGGCGCGTACGACCAGCGCGACGCGGCGGGCTTCATCAAGCTCAACGCGCTGCGGCTGCGCTTGCTGGGGCGGCGCGACCGGTAAGGCGCTTGAATCTGCCGACTATATTGTTTCTTTATTATTCGAGCCGGCTCTTCGACGCGAAGAGTCGGCCTTTTTATTGACTTCGCGCGCTATGTTCTTTATATGTTCTCAAGAAAACGTGGGGGGCGAAGCATGAACAATCTCGTCACTAGCATCGATCAACGGCGCAACTTTTCAGTGTGGCTTCGAACGGGGCGACGCCCGACGCGAACCGCTGACGGTATCGAGCTGAAGTTCAATCCGTATCACGATCCACGAAATGGCCAGTTCACCTGGGGCCCGGGCGGGGTCGCGTCCTCGGAGCGGAGCGCGTCAGCGCGTCGACGTGCGGCATTGGCGTCGCGGCAACTCTCACAGGACGAGTGGCGGAACGCTTCGTTCGACCAATCGGCGGAGGCTAAAGATCAGGCAGCGATTATCGATGCGGTCTATCATCCGGGTCGCGACGACGGAGCTCTGCAGCAAACACAATTCGAACCCTCGCGAGAACCGCTTCGTAGCAATAGCCGCGCTTTTGAAGATCCGATGACGCTCGAGCAGACCTTTCCCGGTCTGCGCGATGCACCCGGAGGCGCCGTCATCTCGCTGCTGGATAATGTGTTTGGTTTTACGGCGCCTGCGAATGAATGGATGTCCGCGATGACGAAAGATCGAAGCAAGCTGCTTATAGATCAGATCAGCTCCATCGATCCAAAGTGGAGTTTCCAGTCACTTGGCCTCCCAGCAACGTGGGACGGAATGCGCAATCAGATAAATGACCTACGCCTTCAGCGCGCGGCCGCATTCGTGAGGATCAAGGGTGATCTGCAACCAATGCAGGTCGAAACCACGCGGGTCATTCAAGATCTAACGGATCGTGCTTACAGCAGAGCGCTAAGCGCGTATGAAAGCGGAAAATTAAGGGGGCGGTTGTCGAAGGAAGAGGCTATTGGCACATACATTGATAATGAGGTTCGTACGAATTTAAGGAGCATGTACAAGCGCTTTGATTTGAAAGCGGTTAGCGATCAAGTTAGGGTCAATAGACGTGAATATGACACCTCCAAGCCAGAGAGGTCGTACCGGCGGCCTGACGCAAGGATTGGGGACGTTGCCTTTGATGTAACGTTATCCCGAAAAGATTTAAAAAGCCCTCAAATAAGGGGATTTTTCAATGCAGATTTTAAGCCCAACTACGTGGTCATAATTAGGCCACGCCAAATTGGAGCGGAAAGCAGTTATCTTATCACTAGACCGAGGTCGGGAAAATGAAAGAATATACGAGAAATTACTATAACAATCCTGATTTATATATTCCTGAAACGCTGAGCGAGCTAAACGATTTCGTCGTTCCTATGCAAGGAAATGCCCCCAGTTTCAAAGATGATACCGGGTATTTCCCTTGGCGGAATATCGACACGGAATTTCACGTACTCGTCGAGGGCTTCGGAAAGGTTCGCGATAAGATCGGCGAAGATCGTTACGCTGCAGCGATCGATATAGCCGCGCGGGCTAAAGAGTTGTTTCTGCAAGATCCCGATGAGACTAACGGCAAGACGCGGCAAGGTATCTCTCTCATTCACGAGCTTATTGATATCATAGATGCGTCACGGGCGCGACGAGTGGCGGCAAAGCTCAAGGATGACGAGGGGGGCGTGACGGGGGACTGATCGTTATAGTCGCGCGGATTGGCGCCCCACTGGCATCATCAGTAAGCGAAGGCAGGAAGGTAACGGGCTATAAGCCGTACATCCCCGAAAATTAAGCGAACTCATGGATCAGGTCGTGCCCATGATGGGAGATGCGCCTAAATTGAAAGATGACACCGGATATTTTCCCAAGCAAAGTATCGATTCCGAATTTTACGCGCTCGTCGAGGGCTTTGGCATGGTCCGCGACAAGATCGGGGAAGATCGGTACGCCAAGGCAATCGACATCGCGGCGCGCATGAAAGCGATCTTTCTCGAAGCCGAGGACGAGAATGACCTCAAGACGATGCAGGGCATTTATCTGATCCACGAACTCACGGGCCTCATCGATGAGGTGCGGGCACAGCGTGTCGCGTCGAAGCTGAAGGACGACGAGGGGCGTGTGACTGGGGACTGACTGCATAACATGCCGGCGTGCCAGAAGACGCCCAGCGGCGCGTTGCACGTCCTCTCACCGACGTGTCGAAAAGGCTTCTCCTGCACCGCCGCGCATCGTCAACAATGCCGCATTGTTGCCGGCAGTTTTCGCTTAGTCACTAATTAACTTGGCTTTCTTATACCGAGCGCTCCCGAAATTCGGTGGGGCCTTGGGGGGGCGCCGGTCAGGATCGGTTGTTGCAAGGACGGGCAGGGCGTTTGTGATCGCCTTCCCGGATCGATGCCGCGCGCCGGTCGACACCGCGACGTCATGCCGGTGCTTCACCCCAACAGGCTTGGTCTATGAAACGTCTTCTCTGCGCGGGCGCCTCTGTTTCTGCCCTGCTGCTTGCTACCCCGGCGCTCGCCAAGAACACGCAAGGCGATCAGGCCGAAATCCTCGCGCTGCTCCGCGCCCAGGCCAGCGAGATCGCGGCGTTGCGCGCGCGGCTGGAAGCGGTCGAGAACAAGACGCCCGCCGCCGCGCCGGTGACGGCCGCCGCTACGCCGACGACCGCGCCGCAACGGGTCGCATCGGCCTCCTCGACGGTCGGCAACGATAGCGAGACGGTGTCGTTCGCGCCGCAGATCATCCCGCCGAGCCCTGCCGAGCAGACGGTGGCGCAGGCGCGCGCCGCGGCGATGAACCCGTCGGGTGTCACTACCGAATGGCGCGGTGGCCTGCCGATCTTCCATTCGGCGGACGGCAAGTACACGTTCAAGATGCGCGGCCGCATCATCAACCACGTCAGCTCGACGTTCGGATCGAAGTATGACGCGCGCAACATCACGACCACCGGCGCGCGCGCGCTGCGCATCGGCATCGAGGGCGCGATCGGTACGCACTTCTTCTACCAGTTCGAGAACGACTTCGCCGACAACGTCTCCGACGTCGGCACGATGTTCGTCGGCTGGCGCAACGACGTCGGCCAGATCTCCTACGACGTCCGCTTCGGCAACATGTTCAACGACCGCAGCTTCGAAGGGTCGAGCGGGTCGGATGCGCCGCCGTTCCTGGAGCGCAACGTCGTCGCGACCTCGATCATCCCGCAGCGCGGCTTCTACGGGATCGCATTGATGCCGCGCATCTTCTGGAAAAGCGGGCACGCGTCGATCACGCTGAGCGGCGACAACGTCGACGCCAGCCAGGCGGTGTCGGACAGCCGCACGGTGCTGGCGCGCGCGCACTGGAATCCGCTGAAGACCGATCGTTCGATCGTCCACCTCGGCCTGTGGGGCTTCGACGAGAAGCTGGCGAACGGGCCGGGGACGCTGACCCGCAACACCGTGATCGGCGGGCGCTTCAACAGCCTGTTGCGCGTGTCGACCGGCACGCTGACCGGCGGCACCGGCACCACCGGCTATGGCGCGGAAGTCGGCGGCTATGCCGGCCCGCTGTGGGTGATGGGCGAGGCCGGCGAGCGTCATGCGCGCCTCAGCGGCGGGCGTGACGATCTGGTCACCAAGGCGTGGAGCCTGTCGGGTGGCTGGTTCCTGACCGGTGACCTGCCGCCGTACAATCCGCGGCTCGGCACCTTCGCGCAGCCGCGCGTGCTGCGCCCGGTGTTCGACGGCGGGCCGGGCGCGATCGAGCTGCTCACCCGCTACGAGAACCTCGACTTCTCGGGCGTGCCGACCGCGGGCAAGGGCTCGGCGGTGACGGCCGGGGTAAACTGGTATCTCGACAGCATCATCCGGATGCAGTTCAACCTGATCCACTGGAACACCGAGAACCGCGCCGGCGCCTTCACCGGCAAGGACAGCGGCGAAACCGTCAGCGGCGGGATCGGGGTGACGTTCTAAGGACCCATCGCGGAAGGGGTGGCGGGTGCTACTCCTTCCGCTCCGGCGCGATCGCGATCTTCACCAGATCGTCGGGTGCGTCGTGCAGTTTGAGGTACAGCGCGTCCCCGGCGGGGCGGGGCACCTGCAGCGACGTGCCGACGAAGCCGACCGGCACCGGCTGCGCGGTCGCGCCATCCGGGGTGCCGGCGATGCCCGCGATCAGGAACAGGTCGTCGCCGTCGATCGTGCACGCCTTGTCGGTGCACGTCACCTTCGTCAGCACGGGCAAGCGGACGACGCGCGCCAGCGGCTGCCACTCGCCGAGCGTCTCGCCCTGCACCAGCCGCATCTTGAGCGCGCCGACCGCCGCCGCGCCGAGCGCCTGTCGCGGCGCGAACGTGCTCACCGCCACATCGCCACCCAGCGATTGCAGCTTGCCCGACGCGACGGTCAGCCTGGTCGTCGCATCGTCGTCGGCGGTCGCGACCTCGATCGCATCGTCATTGGTCAGCCGCGTGCCGACCGCCCGCACCGAGAAGGTCAGCGTCGCCTCGGGTGCGAGCAGCCCGGCGGGCAGCGTCAGCGGCACCTTCGCCGCGGCGGCGGGGGCGTCGACATGGGCACCGACCAGCTCCAGCCGCGGGCGCGGCGGAGTGATCGTCGCGCGCACCGTCGTGGTGCGGCCGTCCCTGAGCGTCACCTTCGCATCGCTCGCGCCCTGCGCCAGCGTTTCGGTATTCGCCTCGGTGGTCAGCGCCAGCCGGTCGCCGCCGCCGGGATCGCGGGTCAGCGCGCCCGCGACGAAGGTCACGCCCGCCACCTCCAGCTTCGCGACCTGATCGAGCCGCGCGCCGATCAGCCGGCCTTCCTTGTCGCCGGTATAGAGGGTGAAGCCTTCCAGCCGGCTCGCTTCGGTCTGGCCCTTGAGCGTCAGTTGCGCGGGTTGCGCCGCGCCATATTGCGCGACCAGCAGCGTCAACTCGCCGGGTCGGGTGCGGGCGAGCGGCAGTGTCGCCGTGATCTCGTCCGGGGCGCTCGCCTTCCACTCGACGGGACGGGTCGCGCCGGCGCGGTCGCGCAGCGCGACCTGCTCGACGCATGACGACGCGCCGCCCTGTAGCGTCAGCGGCGCGTCGCGGCCGACCACCACCGCATCGTCGGGCTTGGGCTGCCACGCGGTCGGCGCGCCGTTTTGCACCGCGAAGCGTGGGCCGGTGAAATTGTCGAAGCCCCAGCGTCCGACCAGCGCCGCCTCGCTGATCCCGGACTGGCCGACCTTCTGCGCATCGGCGACGACCAGCCCGCCACGCTCGGCATCGGCGGTCACTGGCAGCTCGATGCTGCGTCCGTCCTGCAATCCCAGCTTCAGCCGCAGGTCGCGCGCATAATCGGTCGCGAACAACAGCGGGGCATCGTCGAGCCGCAGCACCAGCCCCGGTTGCGCGAGGCATAGCGAGTCCTTGGCGGCGGCGCGTAGCGGTGGCGGCGCACTGCTGCCGATCGGGGGCAGCGGGGCGACCAGCACGGTCTGCGGGTTCTGGAACGATGGCGGGTTGTTGAGCTGCAAGCGCAGCCGCTCGCCCGATCCGACCGCCAGCGCGGGGGCATATTGATAGCTGGCGCTGCGGAACACCCCGAACAGCCGCGCGAAGTCACGCGCCAGCGAGATATAGGGGCTGTAGATTCCCGCGCCGCCCTCCTTGGTGGCGGCAAGGCTATAGGCGAATTGCGTCGTCGTGCCGCCCAGCACCTCGGCGAGCGTCGTCCCGCCGCCGGTCTGGAGAACCATGCCGTCGCGGTTCTGCGTCAGGCACGACGCCTGAAGCGAACGCGCGCGCGTCAGACAATCGGCGTTGAGCTTGATCGCCAGCGTGCCGGCGAGCGCGGTCGACACCGGCACCAGCCGTTCGGGCGCGGTTTCCTCGACGCGCGCGACGCCGTTGACGAAGGTCTCCAGTCGCGCGCGATCGAGCGACGCCTGGAACAGATCCTGCGCGGCACGGACGAACACGCCGGGCCGCCCGCGCACGGCCTTGACCAGTGCATTATAGCCGCCGCCGGTTTCCGGGGCCATGAACGCGATCGCCTGCTGCGCGCCCTCGGGCACGGTGATCGACAGGCCGGACTTCTTCGGGTTCTTGTCCCACGTCTCGGCCTTGAAGAACCAGTCTTTGGGCGGCGGGTTGGTCGCGCCGCGCAGGAAGGCGACGACCAGCACGTAGCGCGCCGACTGATCGGCGGGCAGGTCGGCGCGCACCTCCAGCTTGTCGCCGACGCGGATGCCGGGCACCTGCCCGGCGGGCAGCGTCACGTCGCCACGCGTGACCCGCATCGTCAGCGCCGGGCCGGCCAGATCGAAGGTGGTGCTCTGCGCCGTCGCCGGGGCGGGCAGCGTCAGCGAGACCGCGGCCGCCAGGGCCAGCACGGGAGGAAGAAAAGCGCGCATCCGGCGGGCTATAGAACAGGAGCGCAGGGCTGTGCCACCATCCGGCGTTAACCCCGCTTCAACCAGTTTCCTTCATTGCGTCCTCATCCACTAAAAGCGGAACGGGCGGGATGGCGAAGTCAGGCACTACGGTCGACGTAGCGATCATCGGCGCAGGCCCTGCGGGGCTGACCGCGGGCTATCTGCTGACCAAGGCGGGTTACTCGGTCGCGATCCTCGAAAAGGACGACGTGTACGTCGGCGGGATCAGCCGGACCGTCGAACATCAGGGTTTCCGCTTCGACATCGGCGGGCACCGCTTCTTCTCGCGCTCGAAGGAGGTCGTCGACCTTTGGAACGAGCTGCTGCCCGACGATTTCATCGAACGCCCGCGGATGAGCCGCATCTATTACGAGGGCAAGTTCTACAGCTATCCGCTGCGCGCGTTCGAGGCGCTCGGCAACCTCGGCGTGGTGCGCTCGGCCTTGTGCATGGCGAGCTTCGCCAAGGCGAAACTGTTCCCGAAGCGTGACGTGAAGAGCTTCGAGGACTGGACCGTCAACGCCTTCGGGCGGAAGCTCTATTCGATCTTCTTCAAGACCTATACCGAGAAGGTGTGGGGGATGCCGTGCGACCGGATGAGCGCGGACTGGGCGGCGCAGCGGATCAAGGGGCTGTCGCTGTGGGGCGCGGTGGTCGACGGAATGAAGCGCTCGCTCGGGCTCAACCGCCGGCCGAACGACGGCGTCGGGCAGGCCAAGACATTGCTGGAGAATTTCCGCTATCCGCGGCTCGGCCCGGGGATGATGTGGGACGCGGCGCGCGACCGGATCGTCGAGCGCGGCGGGCAGGTGCTGATGGGCCATGCGCTCCACCAATTGCGGTTGAGCGAGGCGACCGGGCGCTGGACGGTCACCGCCAACGGTGCCGACGGTCTGGTCGCGCTCAACGCCGCGCATGTCATCTCCTCGGCGCCGATGCGCGAGCTGGCGAGCCGCATCCATCCGCTGCCCGCGTCGCTGCCCGAGGCGTCAAACCTGAAATATCGCGACTTCCTGACGGTCGCGCTGATGATCCGTTCGCCCGAGCTGTTCCCGGACAATTGGATCTACATCCACGATCCCAAGGTGAAGGTCGGCCGCATCCAGAACTTCCGGTCGTGGTCGCCCGAGATGGTGCCCGATCCCGCGATCGCCTGCGTCGGGCTCGAATATTTCTGCTTCGAGGGCGACGGGCTGTGGACGTCGAGCGACCAGCAGCTGATCGCGCTCGCCACCGCCGAGATGGCGACGCTCGGGCTGTGCGATCCGGCGCAGGTGACTGGCGGCGTGGTGGTGCGGCAGGAGAAGGCCTATCCCGTCTATGACGAGGATTATGCGCAGAACGTCGACATGCTCCGCCGCGAGATCGAGGGCCGCTATGCGACGCTGCATTGCGTCGGGCGCAACGGGATGCACCGCTACAACAATCAGGATCATGCGATGATGACCGCGATGCTGACGGTCCGCAACATCCAGGCCGGTGCGCGCGTCTACGACGTCTGGGCGGTGAACGAGGACGCCGAATATCACGAGAGCGGCAACGAGGGTGAAGCGGCGGCACTCGCCAGCCTGCGGCAGGTGCCGACCGCGCTGAAGGCCGCATAAGCTGTCGCCCGACCGTCGTCATGTCGCCGTCGTGCTCGGCGGCTGGGCGCTGGCGTCGCTGGTGCTGCTGGTCGCCGGGTGGAGCGCGATCATGGTGCGCGCGCTGCCGGACGCCGACGATTCGATGCGGCTGCTCGAAGTACGCGACTGGCTGGCGGGGCAAAGCTGGTTCGATGTTGCGCAGCATCGCCTGAACGGCGGCGATTTCCCGATGCACTGGTCGCGGCTCGTCGACCTGCCGCTGGCCGCGGTGATCGTGGCATTGCGCCCGGTGCTTGGCGGGGCGCTTGCCGAACAGGTCGCGGTCGTCGTGGTGCCGTTGCTGACGTTGCTCGCCGCGCTGGCGCTGGTCGCGTCGATCGCGCGCCGGTTGGGCGGCGACACGCTGGTGATCCCGGCGATGCTGATGGCGGGGCTCACGATCCCGCTCACCTTCCAGCTATCGCCGCTGCGGATCGATCATCACGGCTGGCAGACCGTGTTCGCGCTTGCCGCCGCGCGCATGGTGATTGCGCAGCCGGATGCGCGGAGCGGGCTGCTGACCGGCGCGGCGCTGGCGACCTTGCTGACGATCTCGTTGGAGGGGCTGCCGATCGCTGCGGCGATCTGCGGGGTGGCGGCGCTCGCCTGGGTCGTCCAGCCGCAGCGCAGCCCGATGCTGCGCACGTTGATGCTGACGTTGGTCGGCGGCGCGACGGTTCTTCAGGTGGCGACGCGCGGGCCGGGGTTCTGGCTACCGGCGTGCGACGCGCTCGCGCCGGCATGGCTTGCGGTGCTGGGGGTCGCGACGGTCGGCGTCGTGATCGCGGTGGCAGTGGGGCGTTTCGGGGTGGTCGCGCGTCTGGCTGCGCTGGGCGTCGCGGCGGCGGCCGCAGCTGCCACGTTGCTGATGCTGGCGCCGGTCTGCCTGGCCGGGCCGTTCGCGACCTTGCCGCCGCTGGTCTATCAGGTCTGGTATCTGGGGGTGCTCGAAGGTCGTCCGGTCTGGGAGCAGGAGCCGGTATGGGCGGCGGCGACGCTGGCCTTGCCGCTGGCCGGACTGATCGGCGCCGGGCTCGGGTGGCGAAGCGCGGCGGGTGAAGCGCGCCAGCGCTGGGCGATGTTCGGGTTGCTGCTGCTCGCCGCAACGCTGATCGCGGTCGCGGTCAGCCGCGCCGGTGCCACCGCCAATGCGCTCGCCGCGCCCGCCGCGGCGGTGTGGCTCGCGAGGCTGCTGGCGCGGGCGCGGAACCTGACAAGGCCGGTGCCGCGCGTCCTGGCGACGGTGGCGGTGCTGGCGCTGGCGGCCCCCGGCACGCTCGCTGCGACCGCGCTCCATGCCTTTCCGCGCGGCGCAGCGCCGAAGACGCAGATCAGCCATCGGCCCTCCTGCGCCAGCACCCGCGACATGCGCGTGCTCGGAGCGCTGCCGCCGGGGATCGTGTTCGCGCCGATCGACCTCACCCCGGCGTTGTTGCTCGACACCCCCCATCGGGCCATCGCGGGGGGCTATCATCGCAGCGCCGCGGCGATGGCGCGCGTCATTACCGGCTTCCTCGCCCCGCCGGCACAGGCGCAGGCGGCGATCCTTGCAACCCACGCCGATTATCTCGCGGTCTGTCCGGGGATGCAGGAGATGATCGCCTATCGCGACCGCGCGCCGGACGGGATGTGGGCGCGGCTCGAACGCGGGGAGCGCTTCGACTGGCTGCGTCCGGTGCCAGTGCGCGGCCCCGCGCTGGTCTGGCGCGTCATCCGCCCCTTGCGGGAAGGCGGGTCGGCCCGCTAACGCGCGCCGATGCACGACGACCGGCTTCACTGGTGGCAGACGCGATGGTTCGTGATCGCGGCGGTGCTGGCGGCGGCGATCCCGCTGCTGTGGCCCGACATTCCGCCGATCGTCGACCTGCCCGGGCATATGGGGCGCTACCGCGTCCAGCTCGATCGCGGCGCGCATCCGTGGCTGGCCGACTGGTATTCCTTCAAATGGGCGCTGATCGGCAATCTCGGCGTCGACCTGCTGATCGAGCCGCTCGCGCCGCTGGTCGGGCTGGAGACGGCGGTCAAGCTGATCGTCATCGCGATCCCGATGCTGACGGTCGCCGGGCTGCTGTGGATCGCGCGCGAGGTGCATGGGCGCATCCCCGCAACCGCGCTGTTCGCGCTGCCGCTCGCTTATGGCTATCCGGTCCAGTTCGGGTTCGTGAACTTCGCGCTGTCGATGGGGCTGGCGCTGTGCCTGTTCGCGCTGTGGCTGCGGCTGGCGCGGCTCGGGCGGATCTGGTTGCGGGTCGCCTTGTTCGTGCCGCTGTCGTGCATCCTGTGGGTGGTGCACACCTTCGGCTGGGGCGTGCTGGGCGTGCTGGCCTTTTCCAGCGAGCTGATCCGCCAGCATGACCGGCGCAAGGACGCGGGCAGCGGGCATTGGCTCGAAAGCCTGATCCGCGCCGGGCTCGGCTGCGCGCCGCTCGCGCTGCCGATGCTGCTGATGATCGCGTGGCGATCGGGCGCGGACGTCACCGGGCAGACCGCCGACTTCTTCTACTGGCGCACCAAGATCGCGTGGATCGTGATGGCGCTGCGCGACCGCTGGCTGTGGTTCGACGTCGGCAGCATGGCGGTGATCTACCTCGTGCTGTTCAAGGCGCTACGCGACCCTCGGATCGGCTATTCGCGCCACCTGGGGCTGTCGGCGTTGTTCATGCTGGCGGTCTATATCGTGCTGCCGCGGATCGTGTTCGGCTCGGCCTATGCCGATATGCGCATGGCGCCGTACATGATCGCGGTGGCGGTGATCGCGATCCGGCCGAAGCCGGGCACGACCTTCCGCCATGCCGCGGTGCTGGCGGCGCTGGGGTTTGCCTTCTTCGTCGTGCGACTGGCGGGGACGACGATCAGCTATCTCGAATTCGATCGCGATTACGACGAGGAGCTGGCGGCGCTGCCGCATGTGCCGGTCGGCGCGCGGTTGATCAGCTTCGTCGGGCACAATTGCCACAATGCGTGGCGGATGTCGCGGCTGGAGCATCTGCCCGCGCTCGCGCTGGTGCGGCGGCTGGCCTATACCGACGACCAATGGTCGATGGCCGGTGCGCAGTTGCTGACGTCGCGCTACACCGCCGCCGGCCCCTATGCGCACGACCCGACGCAGATCGTGACCTCGGTGAAATGCCCGGCGGAATGGTGGCGGCCGGCCAATTACGCGCTGGCCCGTTTCCCGCGTGAGGCGTTCGATTATGTGTGGCTGATCCGCCCGCCGGTCTACAATCCGCGCTTCACGATCGGACTGATCCCGATCTGGCGTTCGCCGACCAGCAATTCGGTGCTGTTCCGCATCGACCATGACGCAGTGGTGCCCGAAGCGAGCGACGAGGAACTGGGCGTGCCGCGCTGGCTGATCGAGCGGATCAAGCGGCGGCGCGAGCGGCTGGAGGCGCTGCGCGAACGGCGCGAGCGCGAGGAAGAGCGGCTGGAACGGTTGCGGGTCGAGCAGGCGCGGTAAGACCGTCATTGCGAGCTAGGCTCGCGATGACGGAAGCTACCCCCGCTTGAACGGGGTCAGCTCACCCAGAAACGCCTGCTCGCCCTCGACCGCAACGCGCTCCTGTTCGAGGAAGTCGGCGACCGCGCGGCGGAAGTTCGGGTCGGGGATATAATGCGCCGACCAGGTCGACACCGGCGCATAGCCGCGCGCCAGCTTGTGCTCGCCCTGCGCCCCCGCCTCGACCCGCGCCAGCCCGCGCGCGATCGCGGCGTCGATCGCCTGATAATAGCACAGCTCGAAATGGAGGAACGGCACCTCCTCGGTCGCGCCCCAGTAGCGGCCATAGAGTGCGTCCGCGCCGATCAGGTTGAGCGCGCCTGCGATCGGCACCCCGTCGCGCTCGGCGAGGATCAGCAGCACGCGCTCGCCCAATGCTTCGCCCAGCAGCGGGAAGAAGCTGCGCGTCAGATACGGCCGCCCCCATTTGCGGCTGCCGGTGTCCTGATAGAAGCGCCAGAAGGCGTCCCATTCACGTTCGCCGATCGCCGTGCCGGTCAGGTGGCGGATCGTCAGCCCCGCGACCGCGGCGGCGCGCTCCTTGCGGATCGCTTTGCGCTTGCGGCTGGCGAGCGCGGCGAGGAAGTCGTCGAACGTGGCATAGCCGTCATTCTGCCAGTGAAATTGCGTCCCCTCGCGCACCAGCCACCCCGCCGCGGCGAACAGCGGCACTTGCTCGGCGGTGACGAAGGTCGCGTGCGCCGAGGACAGGTCGTGCTGCGCCACCACCGCCTCGATCGCGCCGATCAGCGCCGGCGCGGCGTCCGGGTCGCGCAGCAGCAGCCGCGGGCCGGGGACGGGGGTGAAGGGCGCGGCGATCTGTAATTTGGGGTAATAGCGGCCACCGGCACGCTCCCACGCATCGGCCCAGCCATGGTCGAAGACATATTCGCCCTGGCTGTGCCCCTTGGCATAGGCGGGCGCGATCGCGATCGGCGCGCCATCCGCGCCATCGACGACGATCGGCACCGGTTGCCAGCCGCTACGTCCGCCGACGCTGCCGGACTCCTCCAGCGCGCTTAGAAAGGCGTGGCCCACGAAGGGGTTGGCGGTGCCGGCGCACGCATCCCATTGCTCGGCGGGGATGGCGGAAACGCCGGGCACCAGGCGCGCGGTAAGCGAGGTCATCGCGCGCGAGATAGGACCGCGTAGGCCGCGATCAAAGGGCGGAGGCGATTTCCACGATCGCGTCCACCTCGACCGCCGCGCCGAGCGGCAGCACCGCGACGCCCACCGCCGAGCGGGCGTGCTTGCCGGCATCGCCGAATAGCTTGACCATCAGTTCCGACGCGCCGTTCGCGACCTTCGGCTGGTCGGTGAAGTCGGCGGTCGAGTTCACGAACACGCCCAGCTTCACGACCCGCGTCACGCGACTGAGGTTGCCGCAATGCGCCTTGATCTGTGCGACGAGCATCAGCGCGCACCGCTGTGCGGCGTCCTGCCCATCTTCCAACGACACGTCGTCGCCGAGCCGGCCGGTCACCACCGCGCCATCCTTGAACGGCAACTGGCCCGAGATGTGGAGCAGCCCGCCCGCCTCGACGACGGGGACATAAGCGGCGACGGGGGCGGCCGCCTGCGGCAGCGTGAGGCCCAGCTCTTCGAGAGCGCGATCGATGCGGTCGGTCATGCGGCGATGCTTGCCGCCTGCGCCCCGCCGCGGTCAAGCCTCCGCCGGCACCCCTTCGTCGAAGCGCGCCGCGATCCACTCCTGCGCGATCGCCCAGTCGTCGATCCGCGCATGGGCGTGCGGGGAGGGCGGCACGCCGGGGGCGAGCTGCGGCTCGGACACCATGTGCAGCCGCCACACGCCCGGTGCGTGTGCTGCGACCGATTCGTGATGGTGCGGCAGGTCGTCGACGAACACCGTGACCGGGTGGCCATATTCCGCGACCAGCCGCGCGACCGGCGCGCCCTTGCCACCCTGATTGCATTCGACCCGGTGCGCGATCCCGTGCCCGGCGAGCTGGTCGATGCGATGCGTGCGGCAATGATCCTCGAGATTGGTGAGGATCACGATATCGGCGCGCTCGGCGAGCATCGCCAACGCTTCGGCGGCGCCGGGGACCAGCGTCTGGCGGTGCATCTCGTCGGGGAAGAAGCCGCCGAGATAGCCGAACATCTCCTCGCGCGTCATCGGCGTGTCGCTGCCGCGCCGCTTCATGCTCTTGGCAAGTTCCCAGGTGCCGATCGTGAAGTCGACCTCGTGCACCGTCCCCAGCCAGTCGGCGAAATGCCGCACCATGTGCAGCAGCACTTCATCGCAGTCGGAGATCAGCAGCGGCCGCGTCATCGTGACTGCTCCAGCACCCGCCGTGCCGCGACCAGCGCTTCCGGGCTGTGTCCGGTCGAGTCGGCGCAGGCGATCAGATCGGGCTCATGCGCCTCGAGGAACGTGAGCGTTGCCGCAAGCGTCGATGGATCCGTAAGACATTCCCGCAGGTTGTCGGGTGTAAGCCCCGTCGTGTCGAGAAAGCGGCCGGCGCGTAACGGATCGTTAAGGATAAAGGTCAAGGCATCGAGCGCACGTGTCACGGCATTTTCATCATTTGTGTCGTTACGCACCATTATCTATCGTCGCCCTGTTGGGAGTGTTCGTCGCGTGGCAAAAAGGGTGCTCGTTGTCGAGGACAACGAACTCAATCTGAAGCTCTTCAGCGACCTGCTCCGGGCGCACGGCTTCGTTGTCGAGCCGGTGCGTGACGGACGCGAGGCGGTGGAGCGCGCGCGTGCCTTCGCGCCCGATCTGGTCGTCATGGACATCCAGATGCCGCATGTGACCGGTTATGAGCTGCTGTTGCAGCTGAAGGCCGATGCGGCGTTGCGCCACATTCCGGTGATGGCGGTCACCGCCTATGCCGGACGCGAGGACGAGGAGCGGCTGCGCGCCGCCGGGGCTGACGCCTATGTGTCGAAGCCGATCACGCTGGCGCGGTTCATGGCCGCCGTGACCGAACTGACCTGAAGTTGATCGTTCGTTTGATAGATCGGTAGCCGCCGCGGTTCGTCGCCCCGGACTTGATCCGGGGCCCCGCTTTGTTTGCCAGCCGAAGTAAAAGCGGGATCCCGGATCAAGTCCGGGATGACGGTAAAAGGGGGGCTCGGTGACTGTGGGTCGGCCCTGACGCGCCACGCGGAAAAGCCGCCGGCGCAGGGCGCGGGCGGCTTTCGGGAAGCAAGCAAAAGACGAATCGCGTGCGGCTCTGGATCCCGGCCTTCGCCGGGATAACCCAACGACCGCTACGCGACTCGTCGGGTTACTTGATCTTGGCTTCCTTGAACTCGACGTGCTTGCGCACGACGGGATCGTACTTGTTGAAGCTGAGCTTCTCGGTCTTGGTGCGCGGGTTCTTCTTGGTGACGTAGAAGAAGCCGGTGTCGGCCGAGCTGACGAGCTTGATCTTGACGGTGGTCGGCTTTGCCATGACCAGTTCCTAGCGAATGAAAACGAAAAATGCGGCGAAGGCTCCTCCGCCGCGTCAGGCTGGGGCGCTTGGCCCATGTGGCGCGCAGAGTCAAGCATCGGCGCGGTTAAGCCCTCGGTAACGCGCGACCCGCTACAAGGGGCGCAAGAGGAGATAGCCGTCATGAGCAACGACGATATCATCACCGCCCGCGCCGAACTGACCCGCCGAATCGCCGCGATCGAATGGCGGGCCGGCCCGACGCGGCTGGCGCCCGACATCGAGCGCATCCACGAACTGGCGCGCCACCATCATCTGCCCGCCGCGGTCGACGTCGCGAATCAGCTTCGGCTCGCGCTGGCGCGCGGCGAGCGCGGCGTTCCGGTGCATCGCCTGCTGCAATTGCTTGGCCAGGCGGTCGCCACCGATCGCGCGGAGGCGCCACGCCGCGCCGCCTGAGCGCGGCGGATGGCCGGGAGCCAAACCCACCGCTGATCGTTTCGCCTCCGACACCTGATCCGTACGGAGCGAAACGTGACCGACACCAATCCTGCTCTCGAAACGCCGACCGATCTGGCGCGCAACGATACGCGCACCGTCGCCGACGCGCTGAACGCAGCGCTGGCGGACAGCTATGCGCTGTACCTGAAGACCAAGAACTTCCACTGGCACGTCAGCGGGCCGCACTTCCGCGACTATCACCTGCTGCTCGACGACCAAGCCGCGCAGATCCTGGGCGTGACCGACGCGATCGCCGAGCGCGTCCGCAAGACCGGCAACACCACCTTGCGTTCGATCGGCGACATCTCGCGCCGCCAGTCGATCAAGGACAATGACCGCGATTTCGTGCCCGCCGACGAGATGCTGGCCGAGCTGCGCGACGACAATCTCACCCTGGTCGAGCGCTTTCGCGAGGTGAAGCAGGCCTCCGAGGACGCCGGCGACAATGCCACCAGCGGGATCGTCGACGAATGGACCGATCAGGCCGAGGAGCGCGCCTGGTTCCTGTTCGAGGCCAGCCGCAAGGGCTGATGCCCGTCCACCATCGCCACGGAGACTCGCCATGCTGAAACTCGCCGTCATCTTCCTCATCGCCGGGCTCGTGCTCGGTGCCCTCGGCTTCGGCGGGATCGGCGGCGCGTTCGTCGGCATCGCCAAGATCCTGTTCTTCATCGCGCTCGCGCTGTTCCTGATCTTCCTCGTGCTGGGGGTGGTCGCGGGGAAGAAGGTGAAGGATTCGGTCTGATATCCCGGGAAACAGGGCAGCCATCTTGCCCCAACCTGCGCGCGGGTGCATCACCGCGCGCAGGTACCGTTCCCGAGGAGTTCCGATGCGTTTGCCTTTCGCCGCCGTCCTTTTGACCGCGATGACGACCTCTGCCGCCGTGCCGATCGCCGCCGCGCAAACCGCCGCGCCGCTGCCGGCCAGCAACCCCTTCGCCAAGCCGAGCACGCTGCCGTTCGAGGCGCCGCCGTTCGACCGCATCAAGGACGCCGACTATCAGCCGGCGCTCGAGGCCGGGATGGCCGAGCAGCTCGCCGAGGTGAACAACATCGTCCGCGTCCGCTCGATGCCGACCTTCGACAACACAATCGCCGCGCTGGAGCGGTCGGGCCGGCTGCTGGAGCGTGCTGCGCTCGCCTTCTACGGCGTCAACGGCGCGAACACCAACGACGTGCTCCAGAAGACGCAGGAAGTGCTCGCGCCCAAGTTCGCGGCGCATCAGGATGCGATCCAGCTCAACCCGCAGCTCTTCGCGCGCGTCCGCACGCTGTACGACGCGCGCCAGACGCTGAAGCTGACGCCTGAGCAGTTGCAGGTGCTGACGCTGACCTATGAGAATATGGTCCGCGCCGGCGCGAAGCTGTCGCCCGCCGACAAGACGAAGCTGAGCGCGCTCAACGCGCAGCTCTCGACGCTGGAGACGGCGTTCCAGCAGAAGCTGCTCGCCGCCGCCAAGGCGGGCGCGCTGGTCGTCGACGATCGTGCCAAGCTGGCCGGGCTGTCGGAGGCGGAGATCGCCGCCGCCGCCGACGCCGCCAAGGAGCGCGGATTGACGGGCAAGTACGTCCTGAAGCTCCAGAACACCACCGAGCAGCCGGCGCTCGCCGCGCTGACCGATCGGTCCACGCGCGAGGCGTTGTTCAACGCGAGCTGGACGCGCGCTGAAAAGGGTGACGCCAACGACACGCGCGCGACGATCAGCCAGATCGCCGAGCTGCGCGCGCAAAAGGCCAAGCTGCTCGGCTTTGCGACCTGGGCCGATTACGTCCTGTCCGACCAGATGGCGAAGAACCCGACCACCGCGCTCGGCTTCATGCAGCAGCTCGGCAAGCCGGTCGGCGCCGAGCAGCGCCGCGAGGCCGCCGAATTGCAGCAGCAGATCAAGGCCGAGGGCGGCAATTTCCAGCTCAAGCCATGGGACTGGGATCTCTATTCGGAAAAGCTGCGCAAGGCGAAGTACGACCTCAACCAGGACGAGTTGAAGCCGTATTTCGAGATCAACAAGGTGCTGACCGACGGCGTCTTCTACGCCGCCAACCAGTTGTACGGCATCACCTTCAAGCGCCGCACCGACATTCCCGTCTATCAGCCGGACGTGATGGTCTATGAGGTGTCGGAGGAGAACGGCACGCCGATCGGGCTGATGTACTTCGATTACTGGAAGCGCGACAACAAGAACGGTGGCGCGTGGATGTCGAACTTCGTCAACCAGTCGAAGCTGCTCGGCACCAAGCCGGTGATCTACAACGTCGGCAATTTCACCAAGCCGGCGGCGGGCCAGCCCGCGCTGATCACCTTCGACGACGTGACGACGATGTTCCACGAATTCGGCCATGCGCTGCATGGGCTGTTCGCGAACCAGACCTATCCGTCGGTGTCGGGCACCAACACCGCGCGCGACTTCGTCGAATTCCCGTCGCAATTCAACGAGCATTGGGCGCTCGACCCCAAGGTGCTGCCGCATTACGCGGTCAACCGTGAGGGGCAGGTGATCCCGCCCGCGCTGGTCGCCAAGATCAAGCGCGCCGCGACCTTCAACACCGGCAATAGCTTCGGTCAGGCGCTGGCGGCGGCCGAACTCGACATGAGCTGGCATTCGCTTCCCGCGAGCGCCGGGCGGCAGGACGTCGATGTGTTCGAGCCGAAGGCGCTCGCCGCGACCGGGCTCGACACCGACGACGTGCCACCCCGCTACCGGTCGAGCTATTTCCTCCACATCTGGGGGAACGGCTATTCGGCGGGCTATTACGCCTATCAATGGACCAAGATGCTCGACGCCAACGCTTATGCGTGGTTCGAGAATCACGGCGGGCTGACGCGCGCCAACGGCCAGCGCTTCCGCGACATGATCCTGTCGAAGGGCCACACCGAGGATTACGCGCCGATGTTCCGCGCCTTCAACGGCAAGGACCCGGAAGTCGGGCCGCTGCTCCACGATCTGGGGCTGAACGCCGACGGGAGCCGCGTCGCGGCGGAGTGACCCGCGACTCTCTGTACCCCGGCGAAGGCCGGGGCCCAGTTACGGAACGATCCTAACGGCGCGCCGTGCTCCGTTACTTCGGCCTTCCCAACTGGGCCCCGGCCTTCGCCGGGGTACAGAAGCCTACGCCAGCAGGTCGCGCGTCTCGGGGTGCTTCTCGATATACGCCCGCACGAAGCGGCATTGCGGCACCACCTTCAACCCGCGGTCGCGCACGATGTCGAGCGCGCCGCGGATCAGCTTCGTGCCGACGCCGCGTCCTTCGATCTCGGGCGGCACGACCGTGTGCGTGAACACGATCGTGTCGCCCTCCAGCTGATAGGCCGCGACCGCGCGGTGGCCGTCCACCTCCAGCGCGAACTCCTGCTCGGAGCGGTGATCCTTGACGCGCTCCACGCTCATCGTGCCGCCGCCGGCGCTTCGGGCGGGGCGTCGACACCCTTGGCGGCGGGAGCGATCGGGCGCGGCGTGTCGGCCTGACCGGTAGCATCCAGGGACTGACGTTCGCACGCCGACAGGGCCGACGCGGCGGCGAAGGTGAACAGGGCGAGATTGGGGCGCACGCGCATCGCGGTCTTTCGGCAGGTCGATGGTCCGCGCATTACGCATCAGCGCCGCCCGCCGTTCCCGCCACGGTTGCGGAAGCGGCCCCGCGCGCCTAGGTGCGCCGGTGCACATGGCGCGCGATCCGCTTCCCGACCTCCACCGCATCTTCGGCTTTCCTGCGTTCCGCGGCGTGCAGGAGCAGGTGGTGACGCGCGTGCTCGCCGGCGAGCGGACGCTGGCGGTGATGCCGACCGGGGCGGGCAAGTCCTTGTGCTACCAGCTTTCCGCCGCGATGCTCGACGGCACCTGCGTCGTCGTCAGCCCGCTGATCGCGCTGATGCACGACCAGCTGCGCGCGGCGACCGCAGTGGGCCTGCGCGCCGCGACGCTGACCAGCGTCGACGAGAACAAGGCCGAGACGCGCGGGCGCTATCTCGATGGCGAACTGGACCTGCTGTACGTCGCGCCCGAGCGCGCTTCGACCGCCGACTTCCGCGACCTGCTGACGCGCGGCCGCCCGGCGCTGTTCGCGATCGACGAGGCGCATTGCGTCAGCGAATGGGGCCACGACTTCCGCCCCGATTACCGGCTGCTGCGCCCGTTGCTCGACACGTTTGCGGACGTGCCGCGGCTCGCGCTGACCGCCACCGCCGACGCGCATACCCGCGCCGACATCCTCGAACAGCTCGGCATCCCGCACGAGGGGATGGTCGTCGCCGGGTTCGACCGGCCGAACATCCGCTATGCGATCCGCCCGAAGGACAACAGCACGCGGCAGATCGCCGACGTGGTGCGCGACACGCCGGGCCCCGGCATCGTCTATGTCCAGACGCGCGCCGCGACCGAGAAGCTGGCGGCGCAGCTCACGCAGATCACCGGTCGTCCGGTGCGCGCCTATCACGCCGGGCTCGACCCGGCGGTGCGCGCGAAGAACCAGGCCGATTTCGTCGCGTCCGAGGACATGGTGATGTGCGCGACGGTCGCGTTCGGGATGGGGATCGACAAGCCCGACGTCCGCTTCGTCGCGCACGCCGGGCTGCCGAAGTCGATCGAGGCCTATTATCAGGAGACCGGCCGCGCCGGTCGCGACGGCGACCCGGCGGTCGCGCATCTGTTCTGGGGCGCGGAGGATTTCGCGCGCGCGCGGCAACGGATCGGCGAGGTCGAGGAGCATCGACAGCCCGGCGAGCGGCAACGGCTGGCGGCGCTCGGCGCGTTGGTCGAGACCGCCGGGTGCCGCCGCGCGATCCTGCTGCGCCATTTCGGCGAGCATCCGCCCGAAACCTGCGGCAATTGCGACAATTGCCTGTCGCCCCCGGCGGCGATCGATGCGACCGAGACCGCGCGCAAATATCTGTCGGCGGTGTTCCGCACCGGGCAGATGTTCGGCGCGACCTATATCGAGGAAGTGCTGACCGGAAAGTCGAGTGAGCGCAGCCTGATGAACGGGCATGAGGCGCTATCGGTGTGGAACATCGTCGACGGTGGCGAGGTGGCGATGCTGAAGCCGGTCGGGCGCGCGCTCCTGCTCAAGGACGCGCTGCGCACCAATCCGCATGGCGGGCTGGAGTTCGGCCCGGCGGCGCGCGCGCTGCTGAAGGGCGAGGCGACGCTGTCGCTGGTCGAGCCGCCCAAGCGCGAACGGCGGCGGCGCGGGGCCGGGGCGGCGGACAACCCGGTCGACGATCCGCTGTTCGAGGCGCTGCGCGCCACCCGCCGCGAGCTGGCGAAGGAGGCGGGGGTGCCGCCCTATGTGATCTTCCATGACTCGGCGCTGCGCGAGATGGCCGCGTTGCGCCCGACATCGCTCGCCGCGCTCGGGCGGATCGCGGGGGTCGGGCAGCGCAAGCTCGACGCCTACGGACAGGCCTTTCTCGATACGGTACGCGCGCATGGGTGATCTTTCCGGCTGACGACCGGCGCCTGTTTCGCTAGGGAAGCGCGATGCTTCGCCCTCTCGATCCGACGATCGCGGTCGCCCCGCAGATCACCCCCGACGATGTCCCCGCGATCGCCGCCGCCGGCTATGTCGCGATCGTCAACAATCGCCCCGATGGCGAGGAGCCTGGGCAGCCCGAAGGCGACGCGATCCGCGCTGCTGCCGAGGCGGCGGGGCTTGCCTATACCGCCATTCCCATCACCCATGCCGGTTTCTCGCGCCCGCAGGTCGATGCGATGGCGGCGGCGCTGGCGGCGGCGAACGGGCCGGTGCTGGCGTACTGCCGCTCGGGCACGCGGTCGTGCAACCTGTGGGCGCTCGCACGCGCCGCGCAGGGTGACGATGCGGAGGTGTTGACCGGTAAGGCCGCGCAGGCCGGATACGACCTGCGTGGGTTGCGCCCGGCGATGGACGCGGTCGCGCATTCGGGCTGAGGCCGGTGCGGCTGGGGGCGCTGCTCGGTTTCGGTCGGGCGGAACGGTTGATCCACACGGTCGATGAAGCGATCGAAGCGGTGGCGGAGGCGCTGCCCGGTTTCGCGGCGTTCGACGCCGCGATCGGCGACGACGGCCGCGCGGCGTTGACGATCGACGCGACCGGCCGGTTGGCGCTGGTCGTGGCGCGCGGTGCGCGGGTGCGCGCGCGCGAAGTCGATTGGCCGATGCTGCGGTTGATCGACGGCGGCGTGTTGATCGAGACGCGCGACCGCCGGCTGGGCGCGGTCGTGCTCAACCGTTTGACCGCGATCGACATCCGCCGGCTGGGCATGCCGCCGCTCCCGCAGCGCGAAGCCGCCGAGATCGTGCCCGAGCCGGCGGCGGCGTAGCGGTACGTCCGTCATCCCGGATGTGATCCGGGATCCCGCTTTTCCCGTCGCCAGGAAGAAGCGGGTCCCCGGATCACGTCCGGGGCGACGGAAAAAGCTACTTCCCTGCCGCCTCGCGTGCGGCCTGCCGGTCGCGGTAGAATTGCTGCACCACCGCCCAGCCTTCCGCCGCGCTCTCGACATAGCGGAAGATGCCGAGGTCGCGCTCCGACACCACGCCTTCCTCGACCAGCGCCTCGAAATTGACGACGCGCTCCCAGAATTCGCGCCCGAACAGCAGCACCGGGATCGGCTCGACCTTGCCGGTCTGGATCAGCGTCAGCAGCTCGAACAATTCATCGAACGTCCCGAACCCGCCCGGGAACGCCGCCAGCGCGCGCGCGTGGAGCAGGAAGTGCATCTTGCGCAGCGCGAAATAGTGGAATTGCGTCGACAGCGCCGGGGTGACGTACGGATTGGGCGCCTGTTCATGCGGCAGGACGATGTTCAGCCCGATCGACTCGGCATGGACGTCGGCCGCGCCGCGGTTGGCCGCCTCCATGATCGACGGGCCGCCGCCCGAACAGACCACGAAGTGCCGTTTGCCCGCCTCGTCGCGCGGGAAGTTCGAGCAGAGCTGCGCCAGCTCGCGCGCCATGTCGTAATATTTGCTCTTGTCGACCAGCTTCTGCGCGATCCGGCGGCTCTTCTCGTCGGTGGCGAGATCGAGCAGCGCCTGCGCCTTGGCGGGTTCGGGGATGCGCGCCGAGCCGTAGAAGACGAAGGTCGAGCCGATATGCGCTTCCTCGAAGATCAGCTGCGTCTTGAGCAGTTCGAGCTGGAAGCGGACCGGACGGAGATCCTCGCGCAGCAGGAAGT
This sequence comes from Sphingomonas phyllosphaerae, assembly GCF_036946485.1. Taxonomy (GTDB): domain Bacteria; phylum Pseudomonadota; class Alphaproteobacteria; order Sphingomonadales; family Sphingomonadaceae; genus Sphingomonas; species Sphingomonas phyllosphaerae_E. The sequence goes on along the minus strand of NZ_JAQIJA010000005.1, from coordinate 613,961 downwards.
CCATGTCCTGAAAGGCGAGGCGGTAGGCCGGGCTCTCGGTCTGCGGGGTGGAGACGTTGGTCTTGGCGACCTCGGCATCCTGCTTGGCACGCGGGAAGACGCGGCTCGGTACTCGGGTATCACTCATTTCCCGTGGGATAGGACGGCAATGTTACGCCTGCAAGCTCAGCGGCAGAAGCGCGTGTTATCGTCCTCCAGATGCAGGTGGTCGCGGTGCACCGCATTGTAATCGGGCGACAGCACCGTCCCGAACCGTCGGCACGCCGAGGTGTGGACGACCCGCAGGAACTGCCGCACCTGCGGATCGCTGGAATTCCAGTCGCGCAGGATCGAGATGCGCCGCCCGTCCTTCAGCTCGAACGCGCCGATGTCGATCGCATTGGCGATCGCATGGCCCGAGCGGCGCGCCGGCCCGCTGGTCCCGACGGTGTTGCGGCAGGCATAGCTGCCCATGCTGACGACGCGCGACAGTTCCGATCCGAGGATCTGATAGGCCGCGGGCGCGACGCCGTTGCGCGCCCACGCGGCATAAGCGCGCGCCGCGCCGCAGCGCACCGCCCCGAGATTGGCGGTCGGCACGCCGATGTCGAGCAGCTTGACCGTCCCGGTCAGCCCGCACCCGCCGCCGAAATCCTTGTCGGGCAGCGGCTGGAAATCGACCCCGAGCGCGCGCAGGTCGGCGAAGCATTGCCGGGTTTCGCGCGCCGAAGGCAGCTCGACCCGCGCGCGCTGCGTTGGCGCGGCAGGGCGCTCGGTCCGTCCGCAGCCGGCGAGCGCGAGCGCCACCGCGATCGTCATGCCGGACCGGTTCCGGCATCTACTTTTCCGCGCACCTCGCATCTTTTTGGTGTGCGGCACGGTGGCCCCCGGCACAAGGCCGGGGTGACGGGTGGAGTCGAGGTCGCGACGATCCGGTCAATCCATGTTGCCAGATCGCGGGCGCGCCGCTAGGGCCGTCGACGGGCCACGCGGTCCCAACGCCGCGCGTGCTCTCTGTAAGGAGAGACAGACATGACTGATTCGATTGCCGCCGACGCCACCCTTGCGCCGACGAAGCCCGCCACGAAGCCGGCGCGTCCGCATTTCTCGTCCGGCCCGTGCGCCAAGCCCCCCGGCTATGATCCCGCCAAGCTCGCGACCGACGTCCTCGGACGGTCGCACCGCTCGAAGCTCGGCAAGCAGCGGCTGCAATATTGCATCGACCTGATGCGCGAGCTTCTGAACCTGCCCGACACGCACCGCATCGGCATCGTCCCCGGTTCCGACACCGGTGCGTTCGAGATGGCGATGTGGACGATGCTCGGCGCGCGCCCGGTCACCGCGCTGGCATGGGAAAGCTTCGGAGAGGGCTGGGTGACCGACGCGGTCAAGCAGCTGAAGATCGACCCGACGGTGATCCGAGCCGATTACGGCCAGCTCCCCGACCTGCGGCAGATCGACTGGTCGAACGACGTGCTGTTCACCTGGAACGGCACCACCAGCGGCGTGCGCGTGCCGAACGGCGACTGGATCCCCGAAGATCGTGCGGGTCTGAGCTTCGCCGACGCGACCAGCGGCGTGTTCGCCTATGACCTGCCGTGGGACAAGATCGACGTCGCGACGTTCAGCTGGCAGAAGGTGCTGGGCGGCGAGGGCGCGCATGGCGTGCTGATCCTCGGGCCGCGCGCGGTCGAGCGGCTGGAGACGTACACGCCGGCCTGGCCGCTGCCGAAGGTGTTCCGCCTCGTCTCCAAGGGCAAGCTCGTCGAGGGCGTGTTCAAGGGCGAGACGATCAACACGCCGTCGATGCTGGCGGTCGAGGATGCGATCTGGGCGCTCGAATGGGCCAAGGGGCTGGGGAAGGGCGGGCTGATCGCGCGCTCCGACGCCAATGCCGCCGCGCTCGACCGGATCGTCGCCGAGCGCGACTGGCTCGGGCATCTCGCCGAAGACGAGGCGTCGCGGTCGAAGACCAGCGTGTGCCTGACGGTGGAGGGTGCCGACGCCGACTTCATCAAGAAGTTCGCCGCGCTGCTCGAAAAGGAAGACGCCGCCTATGACGTCGCGGGCTATCGCGACGCGCCGGCCGGGCTGCGCATCTGGTGCGGTGCGACCGTCGACACCGGCGATATCGAGGCGCTCGGCCCGTGGCTCGACTGGGCCTACGCGACCGCCAAGGCGTGACCAATCTTAGCCCTCTCCCCGCTGGGGAGAGGGTTGGGTGAGGGGCTGACGTCTCACCGAGACCGACTTCTCTGCGAGGCTCCTGCCCCTCACCCCAGCCCTCTCCCCGCGGGGGAGAGGGAGCTATGTCCCCCATTTTCCTACCGGAGCACCCACATGCCCAAGGTACTGATTTCCGACAAGATGGACCCGCGCGCTGCCGAGATTTTCCGCGAGCGCGGGGTCGAGGTCGATGTGATCACCGGCAAGACCCCAGACGAGCTGAAGGCGATTATCGGCGAATATGACGGGCTGGCGATCCGCAGCTCGACCAAGGTCACCAAGGACATCCTCGATCACGCCACCAACCTGAAGGTCGTTGGCCGCGCCGGGATCGGCGTCGACAACGTCGACATCCCCGCCGCCTCCGCCAAGGGCGTGGTCGTGATGAACACGCCGTTCGGCAATTCGATCACCACCGCCGAACACGCCATCGCGCTGATGTTCGCGCTCGCGCGCCAGCTGCCTGAGGCCGACGCCTCGACGCAGGCGGGCAAGTGGGAGAAGAACCGCTTCATGGGCGTCGAGGTCACCGGCAAGACGCTGGGGCTGATCGGTGCGGGCAACATCGGCTCGATCGTCGCCGACCGCGCGCTCGGGCTGAAAATGAAGGTCGTCGCCTTCGATCCGTTCCTCACCGAGGAGCGCGCGGTCGAGCTGGGCGTGACCAAGGTGACGCTCGACGAGCTGCTGGCGCGCGCCGACTTCATCACGCTCCACACGCCGCTCACCGACCAGACCCGCAACATCCTGTCGGCCGAGAACCTCGCCAAGACCAAGAAGGGCGTGCGGATCGTCAATTGCGCGCGGGGCGGGTTGATCGACGAGGCCGCGCTCAAGGAAGGGCTCGATTCGGGGCATATCGCGGGCGCGGCGCTCGACGTGTTCGTCACCGAGCCGGCCAAGGAGAGCCCGCTGTTCGGCACCCCGAACTTCGTCTCGACCCCGCACCTCGGCGCGTCGACCACCGAGGCGCAGGTCAATGTCGCGATCCAGGTCGCCGAGCAGATGGCCGATTATCTCGTGTCGGGCGGCGTCACCAACGCGCTCAACGTCCCCAGCCTCTCGGCCGAGGAAGCGCCGAAGCTGCGCCCGTATATGGGGCTGGCCGAGAAGCTCGGCTCGCTGGTCGGGCAGCTCGCGACCGGCGCGATCGACCGCGTGTCGATCCACCGCGAGGGCGCGGCGGCGGACCTCAATCCGAAGCCGCTGACCAGCGCGGTGCTGACCGGCTTCCTGCGCCAGCAGACCGACACGGTGAACATGGTCAATGCGCCGGTGCTGGCGCGCGACCGCGGCATGGAGGTGCGTGAGATCCGCACCGAGCGCGAGGGCGATTACCACACGCTGCTGCGCGTCGCGGTACGCACCGCCGACGGCGAGCGCTCGGTGGCGGGGACGCTGTTCGGCGACAGCGCGCCGCGGCTGGTTGAGCTGTTCGGGATCAAGGTCGAGGCTGACCTGACCGGCGCGATGCTGTACGTCGTCAACGAGGACGCGCCGGGCTTCATCGGCCGGATCGGGACGCTGCTGGGTGAGGCCGGGGTCAACATCGGCACCTTCCACCTCGGCCGTCGCGAGGCGGGCGGCGAGGCGGTGCTGCTGCTGTCGGTCGACCAGCCGGTCGACGCGGAGTTGCTGGCGCAGGTCAAGGCGCTGCCGGGCGTGAAGACCGCGATGGGGTTGTCGTTCTGATTACTTGAGGGGTTGGGGGCGGTCTCGGTGAGACACCGCCCCTCTCCCAACCCTCTCCCCGGAGGGGAGAGGGCTTTTTAGGTGCTTCTAGCCCTCTCCCCCTTGGGGAGAGGGTTGGGTGAGGGGTTGCCGCGAACGCCACCGCTGATGATGGTGCGCGCCGATGCAAACCGACCCTCTCCTCCTCGACCGTGCGCGCAAGATGCGCCGCCAGATGACCGAACCGGAGACGCGCCTGTGGCTCGCACTTCGCGGCAAGCGCCTGCACGGCGTCAAGTTCTCCCGCCAAGTCCCGATCGGCCCCTACATCGCCGATTTCTGCGCCCGCAGCGCTCGTGTCATCATCGAGGTTGACGGCGACACCCACACCGACCAATCCCGCGACGACCGGCGAACCGAGTGGCTCGAAGCGCAAGGCTATCGGGTTCTTCGCTTCAGCAATGCGGATGTGACGATGAATTTGGATGGGGTGCTTCAGATGATTGCCGTCGCGTCGACGACCGCCCCTCACCCAACCCTCTCCCCTGAGGGGAGAGGGCGATAATGACCGCGCTCCTGCCCGAAGGTCTTCGCGACCGCCTGCCGCCCTTCGCCGATGCCGCCGCCGCGATCGAGGCGCGGGTGCTCGCCGCGATCGGGGCACATGGCTATGAGCGCGTCGATCCACCGCTCGCCGAATTCGCCGACGGGCTGGGCACGCGGCTGAAGGCGGGGGCGCTCCACGACGCGGTGCGGTTTGTCGATCCGGTGTCGCAGCGGACGCTGGCGATCCGCCCCGACCTGACCGCGCAGGTCGCGCGGATCGCGGCGACGCGGATGGGGCACCACCCGCGTCCGGTGCGGCTCAGCTATGCCGGCGCGGTGCTCAAGCTGCGCGCCAGCCAATTGTCGCCCGCGCGCGAGACGCGGCAGATCGGCGCGGAATTGTTCGGCCTCGATTCGCTCGCCGCCGCGCAGGAGGTCGTCGCCGTCGCGATCGACGCACTCGATGCGGCGGGTGTCACGCGCGCGTCGATCGACTTCACGCTCCCTGATCTCGTCGACACGCTTGCCGCCGGGCCGCTCCCGGTCGCGCCCGACGCGCTCGACACGCTGCGCCAGCGGCTCGACGCCAAGGATGCCGGCGGCGTCGCGGCGGTCGCGCCCGATTACCTTCCGCTGATCGAAGCCGCCGGGCCGTTCGACCAGGCGCTGGCGCGGCTGCGTGCGTTCGACCGCAGCGGCGCACTGGCGACGCGGCTCGACGGGCTGGCGGCGATCGCGGCGACGGTCGGCGATCGGGTGGCGATGACGCTCGACCCGACCGAGCGGCACGGCTTCGAATATCAAACGTGGCTTGGCTTCTCGCTGTTCGGTGGCGGCTCGGGGACCGAGATCGGGCGCGGCGGCACCTATACCGTCGTCCACGAAGGCGGCGCTGAGGAAGCGGCGACTGGCTTCTCGCTCTATGCCGACCGCTTGCTCGGCGATCCGCCGGTGCACGACCGCCGCCGGCTGTTCCTCCCGCTCGGCACGTCACCGGCCGACGCGGCGCGGCTGCGCGCGGCGGGCTGGGTTACGGTGGCGGCGCTGGCGGCGGGCGACACGCCCGAGGCGCAGGTCTGCACGCACCTGTTCGCCGAGGGCGAGGCGCGACAGCTCTGACATGACAAAGTGGTAATCTGCGCGGCGCGTCGTTTACGGCGTGGCCGCGCAGGCATAGGCTGGTCGTAACGCCTTGATTGAGGGTGATGTCATGCCGAACAGCCGCTGTCGCTTCCCCACTGCTCTTCTTTGTCTCGCGGGCGTTTTGCTTCCCGCTGTCGGCGGGGCGCAGACCTTCGTCGTGCGGCGTGTCGATGAAAGCAATATGAAGGGCTATCACGACATTCATCTTTCGCGCGCGGCGCTGCCCGGCGAGAAGGTGCGGGTTTGGTTCGCGACGCTGACCAATCCCGACTGCTCGCCGGCGGGCACGATGACGACGCAGATCGTCAGCCCGCCGCAGCATGGCCATGCCGACATTTCGACCGACAAGGTCTTTCCCAATTTCGTCGCCCCCAATCCGCGCGTGATCTGCGACAAGCAGAAGGTGGACGGCGTGCAGGCCTTCTACACCGCCGACGCCGGCTTCCACGGCCATGACAAGCTCGTCCTGCAGAATGCGACCTCCGAAGGCCGGGTGCGGCGGGTGCTGGTCGATATCGACGTCCGCTGACCGCCGCCGCTGCGTGTGTCGGTCCCGTCACGCACATGGTTGACCCGCTCCCGCCCGCCCGCTACCCGCGCCCCCGACATTCCTGAACCGCCCGCGTGCCGAGTCCTGTCGAAGGGCGCGCGGGTTCGCAGCGGCAGGCGGGGAATCGCATCCATGGCAAATGTGGCAGTCATCGGCGCGCAATGGGGCGACGAGGGCAAGGGCAAGATCGTCGACTGGTTGGCGGAGCGCGCCGACATGGTCGTCCGCTTCCAGGGCGGGCACAACGCCGGGCATACGCTGGTGGTCGGCGAGAACGTCTACAAGCTCTCGCTGCTGCCTTCGGGGATCGTGCGCGGCACGCCGTCGGTGATCGGCAACGGCGTGGTGCTCGATCCGTGGGCGCTCAAGGCGGAGATCGAGCGGCTGGCGGGGCAGGGCGTCACCGCCACGCCTGAGACGTTGCGGATCGCCGATAATTGCGCGCTGATCCTGCCCTTCCACCGCGATCTCGATGGACTGCGCGAGGACGCGAGCGGCGCGGGCAAGATCGGCACGACGCGGCGCGGGATCGGTCCGGCCTATGAGGACAAGGTCGGCCGCCGGGCGATCCGCGTCTGCGATCTGGCGCACCTCGACGATCTCGGGCCGCAGCTCGACCGGTTGACCGCGCACCACGACGCGCTGCGCGCCGGGTTCGGCGAGCCGCCGATCGACCGCGACGCGCTGGTGGCGGAGCTGCGCGCCATTGCCGACTTCGTGCTGCAATTCGCGCGCCCGGTATGGCGCGATCTCAACCTCGCCAAGGAAGCCGGCAAGCGCATCCTGTTCGAGGGCGCGCAGGGCGTGCTGCTCGACATCGACCACGGCACCTATCCGTTCGTCACCTCGTCGAACACGATCGCGGGCAGCGCGGCGGGCGGGTCGGGGCTCGGGCCGGCGGCGGTCGGCTTCGTGCTGGGGATCGCCAAGGCGTACACCACGCGCGTCGGCTCGGGACCGTTTCCGACCGAGCTGGACGACGAGACCGGCGAGCGGCTGGGGACGCGCGGGCATGAGTTCGGCACCGTCACCGGTCGCAAGCGCCGTTGCGGCTGGTTCGATGCGGTGCTGGTGCGGCAATCGGCGGCGGTCGGCGGGATCACCGGGATCGCGCTCACCAAGATCGACGTGCTCGACGGGTTCGAGGAAGTGAAGATCTGCACCGGCTATCGCCTGCGTGGGCAAGTGATCGATTATTATCCGACCCACGCCGCCGATCAGGCGCTGGTCGAGCCGATCTATGAGACGATGCCGGGCTGGCAGGAATCGACCGCGGGTGCGCGGAGCTGGGCCGATCTGCCGGCGCAGGCGATCAAGTACATCCGCCGCGTCGAGGAACTGATCCGCTGCCCAGTGGCGCTGGTGTCGACCAGCCCCGAGCGCGCCGACACGATCCTCGTCCGCGATCCGTTCGCGGATTGAGGAACGGAGAGCGGCGGCGGAAGGTCTTTTCCGTCGCCGCTCGGCGTTTGATCACTGCCGTCATCCCGGACTGGATCCGGGATCCCGCTTTCACTTTCACCGGGATAAAGCGGGGTCCCGGGTCAAGCCCGGGACGACGAAGCGCGGCTTAGTTGCGCGGCCCCGGCTGGGTCGCGGTGCCCGCCGCGCCACCCTGCGGCAGCTGATCCGGCGGCGTGTTCGTCGCCTCGGTCGGCTGGCCCTGCTGCGGCTGGCCCATCGTCGTGCGCGAGTTGGTCACTGCGTCCGGCCCGGTCGTCGTCGTGCTGTTGTTGCGCGCGCGACGCGACGAGCGCGTGGTGGTCGTGGTGCTGCGATCGGTCGACGTGCTCGGCGTGGTGGTCTGCGGCGAGGTGGTCATCGGGTCCATGGTGGTCCCGCCCATCGTACCGCCGGGCTGCTGACCCATGGTCCCGCCCATCGTGCCGCCGGGCTGCATCGTGCCACCCATCGTGCCGCCGGTCTGGCCCATTGTGCCCCCGGCACCGGTGGTCTGCGCCATGGCGGCGGCGGGAAGCAACAGCGCAGCGGCGGTCATCGCGATATAGGTACGCATCGAACCTCTCCTTGTCCGGAATGGCTCGTCAACGATGCGTGAACGCCGAACGTTCCTGATAATCGGCGGGCATCGCCTAACTTATGCCGCATTGTGCGCGGTGGAGCAACGCCTGATCGGCCAGCACCAGCGCGACCATCGCCTCCACCACCGGCACCCCGCGGATGCCGACGCACGGATCGTGGCGGCCCTTGGTCATCACCTCGGTCGCGGTGCCATCGCGGGTGATGCTGGGAACGGGGGTGAGGATCGAGCTGGTCGGCTTGAACGCGACGCGCACGCGCACCGGTTGCCCGGTCGCGATCCCGCCCGCGATCCCGCCGGCATGGTTGGCGAGGAAGTCGGGCGTGCCGTCCGCGCCGGGGCGCATCGGATCGGCATTCTGCTCGCCCGACAGCGCCGCGGCCGCGAAGCCGTCGCCGATCTCGACGCCCTTGACCGCGTTGATCGACATGCACGCGGCGGCGAGTTCGCTGTCGAGCTTGGCATAAAGCGGCGCGCCCCAGCCGGCCGGCACCCCGGTCGCCTCGCACGCGATCACCGCGCCCAGCGACGAGCCGGCCTTGCGTGCCGCGTCCATCTTCGCTTCCCAGCGCGCGGCGGCACCGGCATCGGGGCAGAAGAACGGGTTCTCGTCGATCTGCGCATCGTCGAACGCGGCATAGTCGATCGCGTCGCCGCCGATCGCCTCGACCCAGGCGCGGATGCGGACCTGCGGGATCACCGCGCGCGCCACCGCACCCGCCGCGACGCGCGCCGCCGTCTCGCGCGCCGACGAGCGCCCGCCGCCGCGATAGTCGCGGAAGCCGTATTTGGCGTCATAGGCGTAATCGGCGTGGCCGGGGCGATAGGCCTGCGCGATCGCGGAATAGTCCTTCGACCGCTGGTCGACATTCTCGATCATCAGGCTGATCGGCGTACCGGTGGTGCGGCCCTCGAACACGCCGGAGAGGATGCGGACCTGATCGGGCTCCTGCCGCTGCGTCGTGAAGCGCGACTGGCCGGGGCGGCGGCGATCGAGCCACGGCTGGATGTCCGCCTCGCTCAGCGCGATCCCCGGCGGGCAGCCATCGACCACCGCACCGAGCGCCGGGCCGTGGCTCTCGCCCCAGGTGGTGAAACGGAAGACGCGGCCAAAGGTGTTGAAGCTCATGATGGCGCGCTTTGCCAGAAGCGCGGGGCGGGGGACAGAGGGTGCAGACTGCTCACACCGTCATTGCGAGCGCAGCGAAGCAATCCAGGGCAGCGCGCGGAACACTGGATTGCTTCGCTGCGCTCGCAATGACGACGGGGCGAGTCAGGTAACAAGCTTCCTCAGCCCCGCCAGCGTGTCTGCCTCCGCCGCCGGTTTGTCGGTCCTGATCCGCGCGATCCGCGGGAAGCGCATCGCGAGCCCGGACTTGTGCCGCTTCGATTCGTGGATCGAATCGAACGCGATCTCCAGCACCAGCGACTTCTCGACCTCCCGCACCGGCCCGAAGCGGCCCAGCGTATGCTGGCGCACGAAGCGGTCGAGTTGCGCGATCTCCTGATCGGTGATCCCCTGATAGGCCTTGCCGACCGGCAGCAGCTCCCCGTCCTCAGTCCAGCAGCCGAAGGTATAGTCGCTGTACCAGCTCGATCGCCGCCCGTTGCCGCGCTGCGCGTACATCATCACGCAATCGGCGGTCAGCGGGTCGCGCTTCCATTTGTACCACAGCCCGGTGCGCCGCCCCGCGACATACGGTGAATTGCGGCGCTTGAGCATCATGCCCTCGATCGCCGCGTCGCGCGCGCCGGCGCGAATACCTTCCAGCGCGGTGAAGTCCTCCGCCTCGACCACGCGGCTGAGATCGAAGCGCCCGGGGTCGAGCCGCGCGGCAAACGCCTCCAGCCGCTCGCGCCGTTCGGTCCACGGCAGCGCGCGCAGGTCCTCGGTGCCGTCGAACAATATGTCGTAGAGCCGCACGAACGCCGGCGCTTCCGCCAGCATCTTCGCCGACACCACCTTGCGCCCGAGCCGTTGCTGCAGCGCGTTGAAGCTGCCCGCCTCGCCGCCCTGGAAGTCGCCGCGCACCATCAACTCGCCGTCGACGACGCTATGCGTCGCGAAGGCGGCGGCGACATCGGGGAAGGCGCGCGTCACATCGTCGCCGGTGCGGCTGTAGAGCCGTGTCTCGCCCGCCACATGCACCAGCTGGACCCGGATGCCGTCCCATTTCCACTCCGCGGCATAATCGGCGAGGTCGACGCGCAGATCGTCGAGCGGGTGCGCGAGCATGAACGGGCGGAACACCGGCACGTCGGCGGCGGTCGGCTGCGCCCCGGTGCCCTCCGCCCAGGCGAACAGCGTCGGATAGGGCGGCTCCAGCCCGTGCCATACTTCCTCGACCGCCTCGACATCGAGCCCGAACGCGTCCGCCAGCGCCTGTTTGGCGAGCCGCGACGACACGCCGACGCGCAGGCCCCCGGTCGCCATCTTGAGCAGCGCGAACCGCTCCTCGGCATCGAGCCGATCGAGCATCGCCGCCAGCGCGGCCGGTGCATCCGAGCGCGACAGGCGTCCAAGCCGGTCGACTACGGTCGCGACCGTCAACGGCTCGGCGGTTTCGGGCGGATGGTCGGGCTCGGGCCACAGCAGCGCGACCGTCTCGGCGGTGTCGCCGACATAGTCGCGGCTCATCCGGAACAGCACCGGATCGACGCGCGACTCGACCAGCGCGCGGATCACCGCCGGCTTGACCCCGGGCAGGTCAAGCTCGCCGGTCAGCGCCGCCATCGCCCAGCCGCGATCGGGATCGGGCGTCTCGCGCAGATAGTCGCCGATCAGCTTCAGCTTGGCGTTGCGCGAGCGGGTGTAGATCAGCGCGTCGAGCAGGGCGGCGAAAGCGTGCACGTCAGAAGATACCCAGAAATTTCTTGCGCTTCTGCCCCTCGACCTTGCCCTCGCCGACGTCCTTGCGCGGCTTGCCGTCCTTGTCGCGCTGCGCGGCGGCGGGCTCGGCGGCGAGCACCGGGCCGCATTGCGCGGCCTTGGCGTCACCCGGATCGACGAACGCCAGCAGCGCGGCGACCGGCGTGCCGACGATCGCCAGCCCCAGCCCCGCACCGGCGCGCGCCACCAGCTGCGGCGAGATCACGTTGAGCGACGGCGACGCGAAATAGCCGCTGACCCCGACCGGCGACTGACCCGAGAACAGGCTGAACTTCTTGGCATCGGCGCGGAAGGCGAGGTCGAGCGCCTCGCTTCTGAAGCTGAAGCCGCCGTTGCCGAGTATGACGTTCTTCTTGGTGTCGATCAGGATCGGATCGGTCGCCGCGACGCCGTTGCGCACCGTGAAGGCGACCAGCCCGCAGTTGATCTGCACCGGCTCTTTCAGCTCCTGCTCGAACATCTTCTGAATGAAGACGCCGAGGTCGATCTCGGCGAGCTGGACGTTGCGCGTCCACAGGCTGCCGCTCGGGATGACGAAGGCGATGCGCCCGTTCGAGGAAGCGAGCGAATCGTGGATCGTGTCGCCGCGCCCCTTCAGCTGGATGCGCCCGCGGATCGTGCCGCTGGTGCCCGACTCGGCGACGCCATAGCCGGCGAGGAGCCGGCCGAGCGGGGTGGGGGCGAGCCGCACGTCATAGCTGACCGCGCTCGGCCGCTGGCGGGTGTCGAAGACGATGTCATTGGCGAGATTACCGCGCGCCATCGCCATGGTGAGCGGCGACAGCGCCAGCCGTCCGCGGTCGAGATCGAGCACCATGTCGATATCGGCGATCGGCAGCCGCTTCGAACGGACGCGGTCGATATGCCATTTCAGATCGGCGTCGAAGCGCTGCATCGTCGCGATCGGCAATGCTGCGTCGGGCAGGATGCGCGCGGGCGCGGCCCCGGTCGCGGCGGCGGCGGCGACCGCGCCCTTCTCGGCGACGATGTCCGGATTGTAGCCGATGAACGGCGCGGCATCGACGATGTCGAGCTGGCGCGTGGTCAGTTGCGAATCGAGGTGGAGCCGCTCGCGATTGGCGATCGTCAGCCGCCCGCGCACGTCGCTGTCGCCGAACGTCCCGCGCAGATGCGTGAAGCGATATTCCGGCCCGCTCTGCACCAGTTGCGCACGCAGCCGGTAGGTACGCGTGTTCGGGATCGCGACGCCGATGATTTCGAGCAATGTCGCGAGGTTGCGCCCGCGCGCCTGCACCGCCAGCGGCACGCCCTCGAACGCCGCGATGCTCGGCAGCGTGCCGGCGACGTCGAGCGTGTTGCCCGCCGCCCGCGCGCGCATCACCAGCTCGTTCTTGCCGCGCGCGACGGTGGCGTCTGGCGACAGCAGCCGCGCGACGACCGTGAACGACGTCCCGCGCAGCCGTCCGCCGCCGTCGAGCCCGACCGCCTGTCCGATCCGGGCATCGGTGGAGCGGATCGTGTCGAGCTTGACGTCGGCGAGCAATTGCAGCCGCGGGTCGAGATAGCGAACCTGCGTTCCGGTGACGGTCGCGCGGTCGATGCGCGGCAGGTCGAGCGGCTTGCCACCCTTCTTCTCGCTGAACGTCCAGCTGTTATGGTCGTGCGCGTTGGTCCATTCGAGGTCGACCGCGCCGTTGGTCAGGTCGAGCCAGTAGAGCCGCCGCTTGCCGAACAGCAGCGACAAGGGCGCGATGCGCGTGTCGATCCGGTCGGCGGTGAACAGATACGGCCGCGTCGCCCACGCCGGATTGGCGATCGCGAGCTTCTCGGCATAGAATTTGATCTTCAGCGGCGCGAAATAGAGCTGGAAATCACCGCCGACCGTCACCGGGCGGTTGGTCAGCCCGCCGACGACGCGCTCGAACGTGCCCTTCAGGAAGCGGCCCTTGGTGATGAACAGCACCAGCCAGATCGCGGCGATCGCCGCCACGAGCCCGACCGCGACGTTGCGCGCAATGCGCCGCCAGCGCGGTTTGGTCTGCGGCGCGGGTGCGGTCGTTGCCATCGCGGTACAATCGCGAGATCGCGGCGCGGGTTCCCTATGGTTGCTTTCCGCGCCTCATGTCGCTATGCGGCCCGCTTCCCGAGCGATCGGCGGATACGGACGGCCCGGCCAACGAGGGCTGCCGCGGCCGTCTCAGTCGATTCGCGCAGCAGAAAGGATGAAAATGCCCAAGCTCAAGACCAAGAGCGGCGTGAAGAAGCGCTTCAAGCTCACCGCCACCGGCAAGATCAAGCACGGCGTCGCCGGCAAGCGTCACCGCCTCATCAGCCACAACGCCAAGTACATCCGCCAGAACCGCGGCACCACGGTGCTGTCGAAGGCCGACACCGCGACGGTGAAGGCCTGGGCGCCGTACGGCCTGAACTGAGCGACGAGGAGGAATAGACTATGGCACGCGTCAAGCGGGGCGTAACCACTCGCGCCAAGCACAAGAACATCCTGGAACAGGCCAAGGGCTATCGCGGTCGTCGCAAGAACACGATCCGCGTCGCCCGTCAGGCGGTCGAAAAGGCCGGCCAGTACGCCTATCGCGACCGCAAGGTGAAGAAGCGCACCTTCCGCGGCCTGTGGATCCAGCGCATCAATGCCGGCGTCCGCGCCGAGGGTCTGACCTACAGCCAGTTCATGCACGGCCTGAAGCTGGCGGGTGTAGAACTCGACCGGAAGGTCCTGGCCGACATCGCGATGCACGAGGGTGAGGCGTTCAGCGCCATCATCGCGCAGGCGAAGGCGGCACTCCCGCAGGCCGCCTGAGGCGATCTGACGCGAGAACGAGATGCGGGGCGTCGGTGGCAACACCGGCGCCCCGTTTCTGTTTGGGGGTGGCGCCCGGCTGGCCGGCCATCTCCTCTTGGATTGCGCGATCCACGAGACGGGCATACCCCTGTCGCGTCGCCCCGGACTTGATCCGGGGCCCTGCTTCTTCGCCACAGAAGTGAGAAGCGGGATCCCGGATCAAGTCCGGGATGACGGCGCTGATGAGTGTCGATCTGCGCCGGGGCTGGACTTGGCGGCAAGCATCGGCTTGGACGGCAGGCATGACGGATAACACGATGACCGACACCGACGACCTCAAGACCCATCTGCTCGTCGCGATCGAGGCGTCCGCCTCGCTCGACGCGCTGGAGGCGGTGCGGGTCGATGCGCTGGGCAAGCAGGGGCGCGTCACGCAGCTGCTCAAGACGATGGGCGCGCTCTCCCCCGAGGAGCGCCAGACGCGCGGCCCCGCGATCCACGGGCTGCGCGAGGCGGTGACCAACGCGATCGCGGCGCGCAAGAGCCATCTCGAGCAGGTCGCGCTCGACGCGCAGCTCGCCAGCGAGGCGCTCGACATGACGCTGCCCGCCGATGCGCCGCTCGCGGGCACGGTGCATCCGGTCAGCCAGGTGATGGACGAACTGGCGGAAATCTTCGCCGACCTCGGCTTCGCGGTGGCGAGCGGGCCGGAAATGGAAACCGACTGGCACAATTTCGGCGCGCTCAACATTCCCGAGACGCACCCGGCGCGCGCGATGCACGACACCTTCTACCTCGCCGGGCGTGAGGACAGCGATCCCAACGACCGCGAGACGCCGCGCGTGCTGCGGACGCATACCTCGCCGGTGCAGATCCGCACGATGCTGGCCAACAAGCCGCCGATCCGCATCATCGCGCCGGGGCGCACCTATCGCTCCGACAGCGACGCGACGCACACGCCGATGTTCCATCAGGTCGAGGGACTGGTGATCGACAAGGGGATCACGCTCGGCCACCTGAAATGGACGCTGGAGACGTTCCTCAAGGCGTTCTTCGAGCGCGACGACATCGTGCTCCGCCTGCGCCCGAGCTATTTCCCGTTCACCGAGCCGTCGGCGGAGGTCGACGTCGGCTATTCGGTGGTCAAGGGCAAGCGCGTGATCGGCGGGTCGGAAGGCTGGATGGAAGTGCTGGGCAGCGGCATGGTCCATCCGAAGGTGATCGCGGCGTGCGGGCTCGATCCCGAGGAATGGCAGGGCTTTGCGTTCGGCTGCGGGATCGATCGGCTGGCGATGCTGAAATACGGCATGGACGATCTGCGCCCGTTCTTCGACGGCGATATCCGCTGGCTGAAGCATTACGGGTTCAGCGCGCTCGACATGCCGACCCTGTCGGGCGGCGTCGGCACGCCGGCATAGTGTCGTCGCCCCTGCGAAGGCAGGGGCCCATGGCTGGTGGGTGTGCCACTACGTAGAGACATAGGCTCCTGCCTGCGCAGGAGCGACGGGAAGTAAAATGAAATTCACCCTCTCCTGGCTCAAGGACCATCTCGAAACGACCGCGTCGCTCGACGAGATCGTGACCGCGCTCACCAACATCGGGCTGGAGGTGGAGGGCGTCACCGATCCCGCCGCCAAACTGGACGGCTTCACCGTCGCGCGCGTGCTCACCGCCGAACGCCATCCGCAGGCCGACAAGTTGCAGGTGCTGTCGGTCGATGCCGGCGACGGGCCGTTGCAGGTGGTGTGCGGCGCACCCAACGCACGCGCCGGGCTGGTCGGCGTGTTCGGCAAGCCGGGCGCAGCGGTGCCGGCGAACGGCATGGTGCTCAAGGTCGCAGCGATCCGCGGGGTCGAGTCGAACGGCATGATGTGCTCGACCCGCGAGCTGGAGCTGGGCGAGGATCACGACGGCATCATCGAACTGCCCGAGGACGCGCCGGTCGGCACCGCCTTCGCCGATTACGCCGGGCTCGGCGATCCGGTGATCGAAGTGTCGGTGACGCCGAACAAGCAGGATTGCATGGGCGTCCACGGCATCGCGCGCGATCTCGCCGCGGCGGGGCTCGGTACCTTGGTCGCGCCGACCGTCCCCGAGGTCGCGGGCGAAGGCGCCGGCCCCGACGTGCGGATCGAGGACGCGGCGGGCTGCCCGGCGTTCTTCGCGCAGGAGGTGCGCGGGATCACCAACGGCGCCGCGCCCGAGTGGATGACGAAGCGGCTGCGCGCGATCGGGCAGAAGCCGATCTCGGCACTGGTCGACATCACCAATTACCTGACGGTCGATCTCGGCCGCCCGCTGCACGTCTATGACAAGGCGAAGCTGTCGGGCGGGCTGGTCGCAAGGCAGGCGCGCGACGGCGAGACGGTCGAGGCGCTCAACGGCAAGACCTATACGCTGTCGGCCGGCATGACGGTGATCGCCGACGATGTCGCGGTGCACGACATCGGCGGGATCATGGGCGGCGCGCATTCGGGCGTGTCGGAGACGACCACCGACGTCGTGATCGAATGTGCCTACTTCACCCCCGAGGCGATCGCCCGCACCGGGCAGAAGCTGGCGCTGACCAGCGACGCGCGCCAGCGGTTTGAGCGGGGCGTCGACCCGGCGTTCCTTGACGATGGCCTCGCGATCGCGACCTTCCTCGTCCTCGAATATTGCGGCGGCAGCGCCAGCGGCGTGACCCGCGCGGGCGAGCCGCCGCTCGGCACGCGCTCCTACGCCTATGACCCGGCGCGCGCCGAAACCCTTGGCGGACTCGCGGTCGCACCGGAGCGGCAGCGCGCGATCCTCGAGTCGCTCGGCTTCACCGTCGACGGGGCATGGAACGTCACCCCGCCGACGTGGCGGCGCGACGTCGACGGCACCGCCGATCTGGTCGAGGAAGTGATCCGTATCGAGGGGATCGACAAGGTCGCCCCGGTGCCGCTCCCGCGCACCCCCGGTGTCGCGCGCCCGACCGCGACCCCCGAACAGCGCATCGAGCGCCGCACCCGCCGCGCCGCCGCGGCGCGCGGGCTCGACGAAGCGGTGACGTGGAGCTTTCTCAGCGAGAAACAGGTCGCACCGTTCGGCGTGGCGGCATGGCGGCTGGCGAACCCGATCAGCGAGGAGCTGAAGGTGATGCGCCCGTCGCTGCTCCCCGGGCTGCTGTCCGCTGCCGAGCGCAACCTGCGGCAGGGCATCGAGACCGTGCGGCTGTTCGAGATCGGGCGCCGCTATCTGTCCGAGGGCGAGCGCGCGACGGTCGGCGTCGTGCTGGCGGGCGACAAGCGCGCGCGCGGCTGGCGCGACGGCAAGGCCGCCGGGTTCGACGCCTATGACGCCAAGACCGAGGCGCTGGCGCTGCTGGCGGCGGCGGCCGCGCCGGTCGACAACCTTCAGGTGATGGGCGAGGCGGGCGCAGCCTTCCACCCCGGTCGCTCGGGCACCTTGCGGCTCGGGCCGAAGACGGTGCTGGCGGCGTTCGGCGCGGTGCATCCGGCGGTGATGAAGGCGTTCGATCTGTCGGGGCAGGTCGCGGCGGTCGAGCTGTACCTCGACGCGATCCCGGCCAAGCGTGGATCGGGGTTCATGCGCCCGGCCTATGCGCCGCCCGTGCTCCAGCCGGTGCGCCGCGACTTTGCGTTCCTCGTCCCCGCCGATGTCTCGGCCGAGGCGCTGGTACGCGCGGTCAAGGGCGCGGACAAGGCGACGATCACCCGCGCGCGCGTCTTCGACGTGTTCACCGGCACCGGCGTCGCCGAGGGACACAAGTCGGTCGCGGTCGAGGTGGTGCTGCAACCCGCCGACAAGAGCTTCACCGACGCCGATCTGAAGGCGATCGCCGATAAGGTGGTCGCCGCCGCCGCCAAGCAGGGAGCGCAATTACGTGGCTGACGACTGGATCCGTATCTCGAACGGCACGCTGACCGCCGCGATCAACCCGCTGGGCGCGGAGCTGTCGTCGCTGACCGACGCCGACGGGCGCGAGCTGATGACCGATGCCGACCCGCGCTTCTGGACCGGGCGCGCGCCGCTGCTGTTTCCGGTGGTCGGGATGACCGCCAGCGGTGCGATCAAGGTCGATGGCGTATCCTATCCGATCGCCAAGCACGGCTTCGCGCGGCGCAGCGTCTTTTCGGTAATCGAGACCAGCGCGACGCGCGCGGTGTTCGCGCTCGCCGACGACCAGGCGACACGCGCCGCCTATCCGTTCGCGTTCCGGCTGGAGGTGGCGTTCGAGCTGCGTGACGCGACGCTGGCGATCGAGGTGACCGTCTGCAACCCGGCCGATGAGCCGCTGCCCGCCAGCTTCGGCTTCCACCCCGCCTTCGCCTGGCCGCTGCCGTATGGACAGGATCGCGCCGCGCACCGCATTACGTTCGAAAAGGACGAGCCGGGCGCGCTCAAGGTGATTGCCACCGACGGCACGATCGCCGCGACTGAGCGCCCCTCGCCGCTCGACGGGCGGGTGCTGCACCTCGCCGACGATCTGTTCGCCGACGACGCTCTGGTGTGGGCACCGGTCGAGTCGCAGTCGGTGCGCTACGGCGTGGAGGGCGCGCCGCAGCTCGACATCGCCTTTCCCGACACGCCGAAGCTCGGCATCTGGACCAAGCCGGGCGCGGCCTATGTCTGCGTCGAGCCGTGGCACGGCATCGCCGATCCGGAAGGCTTCGATGGCGAATATCGCGACAAGCCCGGTGTGTTCGAGGTGCCCGCGCATGGGGAGCAGCGGATCACGATGAGCGTCACGCTGATCGATTAAGCCGTCTCCGTCGCCCCGGGCTCGACCCGCGGCCCTGCTTCTTCTGCCCCGATCGAGGAAGAAGCGGGACCCTGGATCAAGTCCGGGGTGACGAGGATGCTCCCACGACCAAAGTCCGCTTCACCTCCGCCACATCCCCGTCTACGCTGCCGGCAGGAGACGGATAATGCTGAAATCACTGGTGATGATCGCGATGCTGGCGGCGGCGCAGGCGCCCGACAATCCGCATCTGCCCGCCCCGGTCGTTGACACCGTCGCGCCGACGCTTCCCGCCGGGCTGAAGGGCGCGGTGCTGATCGTCTCCAAGACCAACGGCTGGCGGCATTTCGAGCATATCCCGCATTCCAACGAGGTGCTGGGCGACATCGCGAAGCAGCTCGGCCGCAAGAGCTTCGCGACTGAGAATGCCGCGGTCTTCAACGATCGCGATCTCAGCCACTTTGCGGTCGTCGTGCTCAACAGCGCGAGCGGCAATTTCCTGAGCCCCGATCAGCTCGCGGCGTTCGAGCGCTTCGTGGCGCGTGGCGGCGGGGTGGTCGCGCTCCATGCCGCGGGCGACGACAGCCACAAGGAGCCGTGGTACGACCGCACGATCATCGGCACGACCTTCATCGGCCATCCCAATGGCGACGACCATATCCAGACCGCGCAGGTGATCGTCGACCAGCCGCAGCATCCGGTGATGGCGGGCGTGGCGCGGACCTTCCCGCTGTCGGACGAATGGTATTCTTTCTCGAACGATCCCGTGACGCGCGGCATGACCGTGCTGGCGAGGGTCGACGAGAAGAGTTACCGCGTCGGCGGCAAGCTGGCGATGGGCGCGACGCACCCGGTCGCTTGGGTCAATCCCCGCGCCAAGGGCCGGGTCTTCTACTCGGCGCTGGGGCACGAGCCGGCGGTCTACGACGATGTCAACGTGCGCCGGATGCTGACCAACGCGGTTCGCTGGGCGGCGCGCTGACCCGCAGCGCGGACAAAAGCGATGCCGAATTACCACGCCGCGCGGCGTGGCGGCTTTTTTCTGCACGGGAATGTTGCAATGCGGCCGTGCCCGGCCCCATCCTCATCCCGTGTTGAGACAATATGAACTGATCGACCGGGTCCTCGATTACGACCCCGACGCCGACGAGGCGATGCTCAACCGCGCCTATGTCTTCTCGGTCAACGCGCACGGGACGCAGAAACGCGCCAACGGCGATCCTTATTTCAGCCACCCGATCGAGGTGGCCGGCATCCTGACCGAGCTGCATCTCGACGACGAGACGATCGCCACCGCGATCCTCCACGACACCGTCGAGGATACCGTCGCCACGCCCGAGGAGATCGAGCGGATCTTCGGCGCGAACATCGCGCGGCTGGTCGACGGCGTGACCAAGCTGAGCAAGATCGAGGCGCAGACCGAGAACGAGCGCGCCGCCGAGAATTTACGCAAGTTCCTGATGGCGATGTCGGGCGACATCCGCGTGCTGCTGGTGAAGCTGGCCGACCGGCTCCACAACATGCGGACATTGCACTTCATCCCCAAGCCGGAGAAGCGCCGCCGCATCGCTAAGGAGACGATGGACATCTACGCCCCGCTCGCCGAGCGGATCGGCATGTACGAGTTCATGAAGGAGATGCAGACGCTCGCCTTCGCGCAACTCGAGCCCGAGGCGTATGAGTCGATCACCAAGCGGCTCGAGCAGCTCAAGGAAGGATCGGGCGGCGACCGGATCGCGAAGATCGGCTCGGGGCTGAAGCTGCTGCTCGGCCGCGCCGGCGTCGAGGCGCAGGTGTCCGGGCGCGAGAAGCACCCCTATTCGATCTGGCGCAAGATGCAGGAGCGCCACATCAGCTTCGAGCAGCTGTCGGACATCATGGCCTTTCGTGCGATCGTCCCGACGATCGAGGATTGTTACCGCGCGCTGGGGCTGATCCACCGCCGCTGGCCGGCGGTGCCGGGGCGGTTCAAGGATTATATCTCGACGCCGAAGCGCAACGGCTATCGCTCGCTCCATACCAGCGTGATCCACGCCGAGAACCGCCGGATCGAGATCCAGATCCGCACCGCCGAGATGCACGCCGAGGCCGAGTTCGGGCTGGCGGCGCATTGGGCGTACAAGCAGTCGGTCGGCGCGCATCCGGTCCGCCCCGACCAGCAGCAGGACTGGATCAAGGATCTGGTCGAAATCCTCGACACCGCCGCGACGCCCGAGGAACTGCTCGAACATACCCGCATCGCGATGTACCAGGATCGCATCTTCGCCTTCACCCCGAAGGGCGAGCTGATCCAGCTGCCGAAGGGCGCGACGCCGATCGACTTCGCTTATGCGGTCCACACCGATCTTGGTGATCAGGCGGTCGGCGCGAAGGTCAACGGGCGCGTCGTGCCGCTGTCGACGGTGCTGGAGAATGGCGATCAGGTGCAGGTGCTGCGCTCCAAGGCGCAGGTGCCGCAGCCGGCGTGGCTGAAGGTCGCGATCACCGCCAAGGCGCTCGCCGCGATCCGCCGCCACCTGCGCAACGAGGAGCGCGAGCAGACGATCGCGCTGGGGCGCAAGCTGTACGACGACATCGTCCAGCGCCTGCCCGCGACGCTCGCCGATCATGCGATCGACGAGGCGCTCAAGCGGCTGAAACTGCCGGACGAGGCGGCGCTGATGCAGGCGATCGCGCGGCGCACGCTGACCGACGGCGAGGTGATGGAAGCGCTGATGCCGGGGTCGGCGGGGGCGGATGTCGCGCACGCGCCGCCGCAATCGAGCGCGATCTCGATCGAGGGGCTGGCGCCCGGCGTTGCCTATGAGCTGGCGGATTGCTGCCATCCGGTGCCGGGCGACCGGATCGTCGGTCTGCGCCGCCCCGATGCGTCGATCGAGGTCCATGCGATCGACTGCCGCGTGCTCGCCGATCTGGCCGAGCGCAGCGAGGACGAGACCGACTGGATCGACGTGCAATGGGGCCACGCCACCGAGGGCGCGACCGCGCGCATCTCGGTCGAGGTGCGCAACCAGCCCGGCGCGCTCGGGATGCTCGCGACGATCATCGGACAGCACAAGGCGAACATCATCAACCTGCGGCTCGACAATCGCGACACGCAATTCCACACCAACGTCATCGATGTGGAGGTGCATGACGCCCATCAATTGATGCGGCTGCTGTCCGCCTTGCGCGCGGCCGATGCAGTCAACGCGGCCGAGCGGGTCTGACCGCCACCTCTCGGCCGAACCTTCGGCGCTCCCGGGCTTCGTAGAAGCGGCCGGGATGACGGCTTCGTCCTACAGCACAGCGGGTGCGCTCGTGACGATCCCGCAGCCGGCCGCAGCCTTGGTGACTTCGAGCGGAACCTTGGGGTCTTTCACCTGCCCGGCCACGCGGATGAAGTCGCCGATCGTCAACCGGCCCGGGGTCGTATCGCCTTCGCGGGTCGCACGCGCCGCGCGCCCCAATTGCTGAAGCTGCCCGATCGAGAGGTTCTTCTCCAGCCGGTCCCCGACGCATTGCGAATGATCGGGTGCGAAGCCATAACCTTCCAGCGAGGAGGCGATCCGCGCGGACGGGTTCACGCAACCCGACAGCGCCAGCGCCAACAACCCGGTGCCAGCGCCGATCACCCGTTCCAACCTGCCCACCATCCGTCTCCCATCATTGCGGGATCGAACAGGCCACGGTCGTGATAGGTCCTGATGCAGGATAATAATCCATCCATCCTCACTCGCGCCTATCGGGACGGCCCGGTGACCCGGATCGAGAGGATTGATGGAAACCGGCCGCGTCTTTCCGCATTTTGGACGCACGGGAGGAATCATCGATGTTACGATCCATGCTGCTCGCTGTGGCGCTGGCGACCACCGCAACGCCGGTGGCGGCACAGTCGATTTCGGCGAACGACAAGGCGCTCGGCGCCCGCGCCAATCCCGAGCTGCTGGCACAGTTCGGCGGCAAATATAGCGGACCACAGGCGGCCTATGTCGACCGCGTCGGCAAGCGGGTGGCGGTCCAGTCGGGCCTGTCGAACGCGCAAGGCGACTTCATCGTCACCTTGCTCGATTCGCCGGTCGAGAACGCCTTCGCGATCCCCGGCGGCTATATCTACGTCACGCGCCAGCTTCTCGCGCTGATGAATACAGAGGCGGAACTGGCGTCGGTGATGGGGCATGAGGTGGGCCACGTCGCCGCCCGCCACTCCGCATCGCGTAACCAGCGTGCGACGATCGGCGGCGTGCTGGCGGCGGTGGTCGGCGCGGCGGCGGGCAACAGCGCGGCGGGGCAGCTTGTCGGCACCGCGGCACGCAGCGGGGCGCAGCTCTATGTCCTGAAATACGGCCGCGATCAGGAATATGCCGCCGACGGACTGGGCGTGAAATATATCACCGCCGCCGGCTACGATCCCTATGCCGCCGCCGACATGCTTGCGCAGCTCGACGCGCAAAGCCAGCTTCAGGCCGAGGTCGGCGGTCGTGGCGGGCAACAGGTGCCGACCTGGGCGTCGACCCATCCCAACAGCGCCGAGCGCGTGCGCCGCGCCGCGGCGCTGGCCAAGGCGACCGGACGCCCGCTGACCGAACCGCCGCAGGACGTGACCTTCCTCCGCCAGCTCGACGGGCTGGCCTATGACGAGAAAGGTTCGGGCAAGCGCATCCGCATCGTCACCGTCAAGCGTGGCGACACGATCGACTCGCTGTCGCGGCGCATGGCCTATGATACGCTCCAGCGCGATCGTTTCATGACGCTCAACGCGATCGAAGATGAGGCGCAACTGACGCCCGGGCGTTTGGTAAAGATCGTGACGCGCGGATGACCGTCGGCTAGATGCGGGCGCTATGCATCGTCCCGCGCTTTCGGTTGTCATCCCCTGCTATAACGAAGAGGCCACGTTGCCGCTGCTTCATGCGCGCGTCTCCGCGGCGGCGCGTGCGGCGGTGGGCGACGATCACGAGATCGTGCTGGTCAACGACGGCTCGCGCGACAACAGTTGGGCGGCGATGCAACGGCTGTCTGCCGAGGACCCGCACGTCGTGGCGATCAATCTGTCGCGCAACCACGGACATCAACTGGCGCTGACCGCCGGGCTCGACATGTGCGCGGGCGAGCAGATCCTGATCATCGACGCCGATCTGCAGGACCCGCCCGAGCTGTTGTCCGACATGCGGCTGACGATGGCGCGCGAGCAGGCCGATGTCGTGTACGCCGTGCGGCGCAAGCGCGAGGGCGAGACGCTGTTCAAGAAGGCGACCGCCGCGGCATTCTATCGCGTGCTCGACCGTGTCACCGACACGGCGATCCCGCTCGATACCGGCGATTTCCGGCTGATGACCCGACGCGCGCTCGACGCGTTCCTTGCGCTGCCCGAACAGGCGCGCTTCATCCGCGGCATGGTGGCGTGGGTCGGCTTTCGCCAGGTGCCGTTCCCCTATGACCGTGCCGAGCGCCATGCCGGCGAAACCAATTATCCGCTCGGCAAGATGGTGCGGCTCGCGCTCGATGCGGTGACCGGTTTCTCGACCGCGCCGCTACGCTGGGCGAGCCATTTGTCGGTGGTGCTGGCTGCCTGTTCGATGCTGCTGCTGATCTATATCGGCTGGGGGTATTTCGTCGGTGACCATGTGCAGGGCTGGACCTCGACGATGCTGGTGGTGGTGGTGCTGTCGTCGATCCAGATGTTCGTGCTGGGGATGATCGGCGAATATCTTGGCCGGCTGTACATCGAGGCGAAGCGCCGCCCGCTGTACCTGATCGCCGATGTCGCGGGCACCGCGCATGGCCGCGCGACCTTGGGCTTTCAGGCGGAACGCACGCGCATCCCCGATGCGCAGGTCGCGGGCGAGGTCGTCGCGCAGGATTGAGGCGGGCGGGCAGGGTGGCGAAGGCCGTCCGAGGCTGTCGAGCGTGACGTCGCTGCCTTACCCCTGACCCGCGATGGCCGTGGCGTGTCGATCCGGTCGACCCGCCACGTCAATGCTACCGTTAGCCCGCCACCTTGCCCGGCGTGTTGACCCCCATGCTCTGCAGGTAGCGCTTCACGTTGCGCGCCGCCTGTCGCAGCCGCTGCTCGTTCTCGACCATCGCGATCCGCACATAGCCTTCGCCGTTCTCGCCATAGCCGACCCCCGGCGCGACCGCGACCTTGGCGTGGGTGAGCAACTGCTTGGAGAACTCCAGCGACCCCAGATGCTGCAACGCCGGCGGCAAGGGGGCCCAGGCGAACATGCTGGCGGGCGGGGCCGGGATGTCCCAGCCGGCGCGCCCGAAGCTCTCGACCAGCACGTCGCGGCGCTTGTGATAGAGTTGGCGGTTCTTCTCGACGATGTCCTGCGGCCCGTTGAGCGCCGCGCACGCCGCCGCCTGCACGGGCGTGAACGCGCCATAATCGAGGTACGACTTCACGCGCGTCATCGCCGCGATCAGCTTCTTGTTGCCGACCGCGAACCCAATCCGCCACCCGGCCATCGAATAGGTTTTCGACAAACTGGTGAACTCGATCGCGACGTCCTTGGCGCCCGGCACCTGCAGGATCGAGACGGTCGGCTTGCCGTCGAAATACAGTTCCGAATAGGCGAGGTCGGACAGAATCCACACCTCGTTCTCGCGCGCCCACGCCACCAGCCGCTCGTAGAAGGCGAGGTCGACGGTCTCGGCGGTCGGGTTCGACGGATAATTGACGACCAGTACGCTCGGGCGCGGGATCGTGAATTCCATCGCGCGTTGCAGGCTCTCGAAATAATGTTCGTCGGGCGTGGTCGGCACCGCGCGGATCGTCGCGCCGGCGATGATGAAGCCGAAGGTATGGATCGGGTAGCTCGGGTTGGGGGCGAGCACCACGTCGCCGGGCGCGGTGATCGCGGTGGCGAGGCTCGCCAGCCCCTCCTTCGACCCCATCGTCACCACCACCTCGGTCTCGGGATCGATATCGACCCCGAAGCGGCGGCCATAATAATTGGCCTGCGCGCGCCGAAGGCCGGGGATGCCGCGCGATTGCGAATAGCCATGCGCCGACGGCTTCTGCGCCACCTCGATCAGCTTGGCGATCACATGGTCGGGCGGGGGCAGATCGGGGTTGCCCATGCCGAGATCGATGATGTCCTCGCCACCCGCACGCGCCTGTGCCCGCATCGCATTGACCTCGGCGATGACATAGGGCGGCAGGCGCTTCATGCGGTAGAATTCGTCGGACACGGGGCTGATACTCCTTTGCGCCGCCGGCTATACAGCCATTCGCGCGCGCCGGGCACCCCGCGCAACAAAAAGCCGTGGACCTGACTTCGCGCTGCAACGTCGTTACGTTACGGCAGCCGAGAGAGAGGATTCCGCGTGACCGAGCCGAACGCCCCGCCGAAGATTGCGCTGCCCGATCTCGCCGATCTTCAGCATTGGACATGGCTGATGGGCCGCGCGCAGCAGTTGATGCTGGAGGCCGGCGTCCCGCTCGCCCCGCCGGACAGCATCGCCGAGCAGACGCGCGATTTCTGGACCGACTATCTCGCACTGTGGCAGCGCTTCACCACGCCCGCCGCACCGGAAGCGGAGCGGCCCAAGGAGAAGGACCGCCGCTTTGCCAACCCCGCGTGGCGCAGCAACCCGGCGTTCGACTGGATGCGGCAGAGCTATGCGCTGATCGCCGACCATATGCTGCGCGGGGTCGATGCGCTGGAAGGCGTAGACGAGCGGACGCGCGCGCAACTCAAATTTGCCACGTCCGGCTTCGTCGATGCGATGAGCCCGTCGAACTTCGCGGTGACCAACCCGGAGGTGATCGAGAAGACGATCGAGACGCGCGGGCAGAATCTGCTCACCGGGCTCACCAACATGCTGTCCGATATCGGGCGCGGGCAGCTGACGCATACCGACGGCACCGCCTTCGAGGTCGGGCGCAATCTTGCCGCGACACCGGGCAAGGTGGTCAAGCGCACCGATCTGTACGAACTGATTCAATATGCGCCGACCACCGACACGGTGCTCGCCACGCCGCTGCTGATCTTCCCGCCGTGGATCAACCGCTTCTACATTCTCGACCTGACGCCGGAGAAGAGCTTCATCCGCTGGGCGGTGGCGCAGGGGATCACCGTGTTCATGGTCTCGTGGAGGTCGGCGGACGCGTCGATGGCCGACGTGATCTGGGACGATTACGTCGCCGCGCAGGTCGAAGCGATCGACACCGTCCGCGATCTGCTGGGGGTGCCGGCGGTGCATACGGTCGGCTATTGCGTCGCGGGGACGACGCTGGCCGCGACGCTCGCGTGGCTCGCCGCGAAGGAGCAGGCGGACAAGGTGGCGAGCGCAACCTTCCTGACCGCGCAGGTCGATTTCTCCCGCGCGGGCGAGTTGCTGCACTTCGTCGACGACGAACAGCTCAAGATGATCGCGACGCTCAGCCCGCAGGGGTTCCTCGACGGTCGCTATCTCGCCGCGACCTTCAACCTGCTGCGCGGGCGCGACCTGATCTGGAATTACGTCACCAACAACTATCTGCTCGGCAAGGATTACGCGCCGTTCGACCTGCTCCACTGGAACGGCGACGTCACGAACCTGCCCGCCAAATGGCATCTCGCCTATCTCACCGACCTGTACCGCGACAATCTGTTGGTCCAGCCCGGTGCGATGAGCGTCGGCGGCGTGCCGCTCGACCTGACGAAGGTCGAAACGCCGGCCTATGTGCAGGCCGGGCGCGAGGATCATATCGCGCCGGCCGAAAGCGTGTGGAAGCTCACCGAGCATCTGCGTGGGCCGCTGCGCTTCGTGCTGGCCGGGTCGGGGCATATCGCCGGGGTGGTGAACCCGCCGGCCGCGGGCAAATACCAGCATTGGATCAACGACCAGCCCGCCGACACGCTCGACGCCTTCGTCGCGGGCGCGCGTGAGGTGAAGGGAAGCTGGTGGAACGACTGGGCGGAATGGCTCCGCGCGCACGGACCGGCGACGGTCGCTGCGGACGGCGCACGGGTGCCGGGGGCAGGCGTGCTGCCGGCGATCGAGGACGCGCCGGGCAGCTACGTCAAAGCGCGGTGAGGGTCTTCGCTGCGCCGCACAAGGCTCTTGCAACTTAGCCGTCGAATCATTATTGTGCAGTGCAGCAAATCACGGAGCGGACACGATGGTGGACCAGACCGGCAAGGTTGAGGGCAGGAAGACGGGCGCACCGGCCAAGGGACGCGCGCGTGCCGCGGCGAAGCCAGTGGTGTCGACCGAGCCCGTCCTGCCGCCGGTTCCCGCCGAACCGGAGGTGCCCGCGGTACTCGCCAACCCCGCGACGCCCGAGGAACCCGCACCGGTGGTGATCGCCGCCGACGAGCCGGCCGCCGCGGTGGCGGAAGCACCCGCACCCGTGATCGACGAACCCGAAACCGCAACCCAACCCGAACCGGCTGCCCCGGCAGCGCCATTGGAAGTGAAGGACACGAACATGACCGACACCGTCACGACGTTCGCCGACAAGGCGCAGGACCAGGCCAAGGCCTTCGCCGACAAGGCGCAGGAGCAGGGCCGCGCGGCGTTCGCCAACGCCGGCGAGCAGGCGCGCGTCGCGCTCGACAAGAGCCGCAAGGTCGCCGAAGATCTCGCCGACTTCGGCAAGGGCAATGTCGAGGCGCTGGTCGAGTCGAGCCGCATCGCCGCGCAGGCGTTCGAGTCGTTTGGTCAGGACGCCGCCGCGTTCGCGCGCGCCCGGTACGAGAGCACCGCGCAGCTCGTCCAGACGCTGGCATCGGTGAAGTCGCCGACCGAGGCGCTCCAGCTCCACGCCGATTACGTCCGCGCCTCGTTCGACGCGCTGGTCAAGGAAGCCTCGCGCTCGACCGAAGCGACGCTGAAGCTGGCCGGCGACGTCGCCAAGCCGCTGCAGAACCGCGTCGCGGTCGCCGCCGACAAGTTCCGCACCGCCGCCTGATCGCAGACGCGGTAATGAAAAGAGGGCGGCCGCAGCGATGCGGTCGCCTTTTTTGCGCGTTTGCGGTCTTGCCTGCGCGCGCCCGCGTGCCATATTCGCGCAGTGTCCATGCAGCAGCAGATTGTCCCGATGGCCGCGGGCCAGAGCGACGATGCCGACGGTGACGGCACCGGGATCGGCATCGCCACGCGCACCCGTGCCCGCACCAAGAAACCGACGCCCTACCGCGTCCTGATGCTCAACGACGATTACACGCCGATGGAATTCGTCGTCCTGTGCCTCCAGCGCTTCTTCCGGATGAACATGGAGGAGGCGACGCGCGTGATGCTCCACGTCCATCAGAAGGGCGTCGGGGTGTGCGGCGTGTTTAGCTACGAGGTCGCCGAAACCAAGGTGAGCCAGGTCATGGACTTCGCGCGCCAGAACCAGCACCCGCTGCAATGCACGCTCGAGAAGGCGTGACGTGTTGTTGATGCGATACGCGACCTAAGCGTCGCCCCGGACTTGATCCGGGGCCCCGCTGCTTCTTGGTGGGTCGGGCAGAAGCGGGATCCCGGATCAAGTCCGGGATGACGATGAAACAAATGGCGTCGCCCCTGCGCAGGCAGGGGCCCATGTCTCTCTCCGGTGCCGGAACGCCTGACACATAGACCGTCCACGCGACGGAACACCGCCACCAAGACGCCGGCAGCCATAGGCCCCTGCCTTCGCAGGGGCGACGGCGTGAGCGGCGCGCGAACAAGCGCCCCCACACCACCTTCCGCCCTCCACCGCTTCCCGCTACCCTCCCACGCTAACCACAGCGAATCGTGAGAGGAACCGTCATGGACCCCAGCCTGCGCGACCGGGCGATCGGCCTGTACGACGCCTTCACCCACGAGCATCGCAACCGCCGCACCCTGCTGCGCCAAATGACCGCGCTCGTCGGGTCAGTCGCTGCCGCCGAGGCGCTGATCGGCGGGATCGCCGCTTCGCCCGCTGCCGCCGCGCTCACCGATCCGGGCGACGCGCGGCTCGTCATCCGCAAGGGCAGCTACGGCATCGGCGGCGGCGCGCAGATGACCGGCTATTTCGCCGCGCCGCGCAACCCCGGCCGCGCGGTCGGCGCGGTGATGGTGATCCACGAGAATCGCGGGCTGCAACCGCATATCGAGGATGTCGCGCGCCGCGTCGCGCTCGCCGGCTTTTTCGCGGTCGCGCCCGACTTCCTCTCCGCACAGGGCGGCACCCCCGCCGATGAGAATGCCGCGCGCGACCTGATCGGCAAGGCGGACATGGATGCCGTCCTCGCCTCGGCAGTCGCGACGGTCGGCCGGCTCGCGAAACTCTCGCACGGCACCGGCAAGGTCGGCACGGTGGGCTTTTGCTGGGGCGGGGCGCTGGTCGACCGCGTCGCGCTCGCCGCCGGGCCGGGGCTCGCCGCCGCGGTCAGCTATTACGGCCCCGCGCCCGATCCGGCCGAGGCGCCGAAGCTGCAAGTCCCGCTGATGCTCCATTACGCCGGCAAGGACGCGCGGGTCGCGCAGACCGGCGTGCCGTGGGTCGCCGCGCTCAAGGCCGCGGGCAAGCCGGTCGAGGCGTTCGACTATCCCGGCGTCGACCACGCCTTCAACAACGACACGTCGGCCGAGCGCTACGACAAGCCCGCCGCCGATCTCGCTTGGGGACGGACGATCGACTTCTTCCACCGCCATCTGGATGCGCGCGCATGACGCTGACCTTCTACACCAACCCGATGTCACGCGGCCGGATCGCGCGCTGGATGCTCGAAGAGATCGGTGAGCCCTACGACACGGTGCTGGTCGACTGGACGCAGAAGCCCGCCGCGCTGCTCGACGCCAACCCGCTCGGCAAGGTGCCGACGCTCGTCCACGACGGCGCGGTGGTCAGCGAGGCGGCCGCGATCTGCGCCTATCTTGCCGAGGCGTTCCCCGCCGCCGGGCTCGCGCCGCGCGCGGAGGAACGCGCGCCCTATCTGCGCTGGATGTTCTTCACCGCCGGCCCGCTGGAGGCGGCGATGGTCGACAAGGTGCTGGGGGTCGACGTGCCGGAGGCGAAGCGCGGAATGGTCGGCTATGGCGGCTTCGCGCAGGCGGTCGACACGCTCGAATATGCGGTGTCGTCGCACAGCTACATCACCGGCGACCGCTTCACCGCCGCCGACGTCTATGTCGGCAGCGCGGTCGGCTGGTTCACGCAATTCGGGCTGCTGGAGAAGCGCGAGACGTTCATGCGCTATCTCGACCGGCTCCAGCAGCGCCCGGCCTATCAGCGCGCCGTCGCGATCGACGACGCGCTGATCGCGGAGGCCGCTCAGCGGTAGGCCGGATCGCTTCGAACCCCGCTCCTTCGTCGCCCCGGACTTGATCCGGGGCCCCGCTTCTTACTGACGAGCGCACAAAGAAGCGGGATCCCGGATCAAGTCCGGGATGACAGAAGAAAAGAGGCAATCAGTGACGGTCGATGCGCATCAGCGGCGATCGTGCTTGTCCCAGCGGACCCGCGCGCTCAGCGCGTCGAAGCGGCGGTTGAGGTCCTGACGCTCCCGGTTCGACAGCCCGCCGCTGCGGCGATAGCGCGTCTCGAGCTGGACGAGCTGGCGCGAGTCGCGGCGTAGCCGGGTCGCCTCGCGGCGATCGAGCTTGCCGCTGCGGATGCCCTGGTCGATCCGCTGGTCGAGCCGCGCCTGCCGCGCGTTGATCGACTGCCACGGCGCGGCGCTGGCCGCGACCGGAACGGTGACGCCGGCAAGGCCGAGGCCGGCGATCAGCAGGTGAAAACGGTTCATGGTGACGCTCCTTTGCACTGGCACCGCAATCCGCGGCGGTACGGGAACGGAGATAGGCAGCGTCTGTCGCAGCCCCGTCCCGCCGATCCCGCAAAAGTGTGTCACTTTGTCGCGATCGCGACGGGTTCGTTCAGCTTTGCGGATCGGCGGCCAGCGCGCTGCGCAGCGCCGCGACCTGCCGGTTGAGGTGCGCAAGCTGGTCGAGCGACAGCCCGCTGCGCGCGACCAGTTCCTCGGCGAGGCATCCGCAGCGCTCGCGCAGCGCGCGCCCGCTGTCGGTCAGCAGCACGCGCACCTGCCGCTCGTCGTCGGGGTTGCGCTGCCGGGTGACATGCCCGGCCGCCTCCAGCCGCTTGACCAGCGGCGTGACCGTGCTCGATTCGAGCGCCAGCCGCTCGGCGATCGCGCCGATCGTCCGCGCATCCTGCTCCCACAAGGCATGGAGCACGAGATATTGCGGATAGGTGATCCCGATCGCATCGAGCAGCGGCTTGTACGCGCGCCCGACCGCCATGCTCGCGGAATAGAGCGAGAAGCAAAGCTGCTCATCAAGCGGACGTGCGTCGGCCATGGCGATTGCCTAGCAGATTCTTCTTTATCGCGATAATCTTTTCACTGGACTCACGGTTACGCCCATTTATATATCGCGATACCGATTATCGAGATAAGGATCATGCCCATGTCCGTCGACGTCAAATATGCCACCACCGCTTCCGCCACCGGTGGCCGCGACGGCCGCGCGCGCAGCGAGGACGGTCGCTTCGAGGTCGCGCTGTCGACGCCGAAGGAGCTGGGCGGCGCGGGCGGCGAGGGGAG
This sequence comes from Sphingomonas phyllosphaerae, assembly GCF_036946485.1. Lineage (GTDB taxonomy): Bacteria > Pseudomonadota > Alphaproteobacteria > Sphingomonadales > Sphingomonadaceae > Sphingomonas > Sphingomonas phyllosphaerae_E. The sequence continues at coordinate 581,938 of NZ_JAQIJA010000005.1, read as the reverse complement.
CAACCCCGAGCAATTGTTCGCCGCCGGCTATTCGGCGTGCTTTCTCGGCGCGCTGAAGGTCGCCGGCCAGCAGCTCAAGGTGAAGGTGCCGGCCGAGACCAAGGTCACCGCAACCGTCGGCATCGGCCCGCGTTCGGCGGGTGGGTTCGGCATCACCGCCGACCTCGTCGTCGACCTGCCCGGCGTGGACAAGGATCAGGCGCAGCAGCTGGTCGCCACCGCGCACCAGATCTGCCCTTATTCCAATGCCACGCGCGGCAACGTCGATGTCGGCCTGACGCTCGCCTGATCCGGAGAAGACCATGCCCCGCACGTCCGGCACCGAAGGGTTCGCGCTCAACCAGACGATGCTCCGCATCCGCGATCCCGAGCCGTCACTCGCCTTCTACCGCGACGTGCTGGGCATGACGCTGCTCCAGCAGCTCGACTTCGCCGACATGCGCTTCTCGCTCTATTTCCTCGCCTATTTGGGCGAGGGCGAGACGGTGCCCGACGATCCGGCCGAGCGCGCGCGCTTCATCTTCACGCGCGAGACGACGCTGGAGCTGACCCACAATTGGGGCACCGAAAGCGACGCGGCGTTCAGCGGCTATCACAGCGGCAACACCGACCCGCGCGGCTTCGGCCATATCGGCATCTCGGTGCCCGACGTCGCGGCGGCCTGCGCGCGGTTCGAGGAACTGGGCGTGCCGTTCAAAAAGCGCCCGCAGGACGGCACGATGAAGGACATCGCCTTCATCACCGACCCGGACGGCTATTGGATCGAGATCTTGTCGCCGGCCGGAATGGCTGACTTCCTGTAGCCGTCTCCCGGACTCGATCCGGAACCCCCTTTTTTCGCCGAGTTCGTCGTTGCGAGCGCAGCGAAGCAATCCAGAGCCGGATCAGGACGCCCTGGATTGCTTCGCTACGCTCGCAATGACGGCCGCGTGCGACGCAGGATCAGAACCGCCCGCGCACCCCGACACGGAAGAACCGCCCCAATGTATCATACAGCGCCGGATTGACGTCCAGCCCGGTGTTGGTCTGCGGCGACGGCTCGGGATCGCGGTCGAAGAGGTTGTCGACCTTCACGAACATGCTGACCTGCGGCGTGACGTTCACGGTCGCGCCGATGTCGAAGTAGAACGCGCCCTTCATCCGGTTGAAGTCGATCGTCGGATGGTCGTTGGTCGACTCGGGGCAATTGCCGGGCGAACAGACGATATATTGGTTGCCGTACACGCCGTCGCTGAACCAGCGCTCTTGCAGCAGCAGGCTGAAATTGTCGTTCTGGTAGGTCTGGATCGCCAGCCACTTCCAGCTCGGTGTCGCCCCCGAATTGGCGCCCGCCGAATCGACCGGTGCGACCGGCTTGCCGTTCGAGTTGAGCCCCGAGTCGGTGATATACTCGATGACGTGTGTACCAAGCCCGCGCAGCGTCAGGCTCCCCGGCAGCCCGAGCGGCTGGCGCCATTGATAGCTCGCCTCGATGTCGAACCCGCGTGTCTTGATCGAGGCGAGGTTGAACGCCTGCACGTTGACGAAATTCGGCCCGGCGGTGTTCTGCAGATTGAACGCGCTACAGGTGTCGGCATTGCCCTCGCGGCACAGGTTGACGATCTGCTGCGCCGACAGCGACGAGACGACGTCGTCGATCCTGATGTCGTAGTAGTCGAACGACAGGCTCAGCCCCGGCAACCACGACGGCTGCGCCAGCACCGCGCCCAGCTCGGTGCTGCGCGCGATCTCGGGGCGCAGTGCGGTGTTGCCGATCGTGTTCTGGATGATCAGCACCTGCGTGTTGTTGAACGGATCGGTGAAGTTCGGGACGGTCGTGGTGGTCGGCGCGGCGAACAGCTCCGACAGGTTCGGCGCACGCACGTCGCGCGAGGTGACCGCGCGCAGCCGGAACCCGCTGAGCGGCGTGTCCCAGGTGCCGCCGACCTTCCAGGCGTAGACCACGCCCGAGGTCGAATAGCGCGTCGCGCGTCCCGCGCCGTTCAGGTTCGCGCGCCCGACGACGGGCGAGTCGATCAGCGGCAGGTTGAGTTCGAGGAAGCTCTCGACGACGTTATATTTGCCCGAGCCGTTCTTGTAATTGCCCGCATACCAATTGTTGCCGGCGGCCAGCAGCGACGGATCGGCCGGATAGTCGGCGTTGTTCGGGCTCAGGTCCGACACGCCCGCGCCGTAAGCGTCCGCCCGCACGCGATACGCCTCCTGCCGCCACTCGATCCCCGCCGCGATCGCCAGCGGCCCGGCCCACAGGTCGATCGGCGTGCCGGAGATGCTCGCCGCCGCCGCGTTCTGCGTCTGACGCGTATGCTGGAACGGCCCGTTCTCAGGCACGATATACGCCAGCGCCGCGGCGGAGGGCTTGTTGTTGCCGAAGATGTTGATCGGCTGGCACCCGCTCGCGCGCGCCGCGGCGTCGGCGCAGACGATCTCGCCGTTCAGCCGCACCGCATTTACCGCCTGCGTATAGCGGCCGTTGAGGCTGATATTGTCGACGTTGATGTCGGTGACGTTGATGCCGTGTTCGTAATAGAGATCGTAGGTCCAGCTGTCGCCGAAGATCTCCGCCTTGCCCTTCAGCCCGCCGACGAAGCGATACTGGCGGCGATCGGTGTTGACCTTGATGTTCGGCAGGATCGCGTTGCTCAGGCCATAGCGGAATTGCGTGATCCCCGCCGTCGCGCACTGCGCCTGGATCGAGGCGGGCAGATACGGATTGGCGCACTGGACGATGACATTGTCCTTGGCCGCGCCCGGGTTCGGCTGGTTGCTGGTCTTCACCTGCGCGATGTTCGCGGTCAGGTACAATTCGGTGTCGGGCGCGACGTCATAGCCGATCCGCGTATAGCCGTTGATCCGCTCCAGCGCCGATTGCAGCGACGTGCCCGATCCGACATGCCCCGACTGGTCGCCGCCGACGCAGAAGCCGACGTAACAGCCGATCACATCGCCATTGGCGTTCTTGGCCGGCACCCCGTTCGAGCCGTAGTTGAACGCGAACGGCCGCCCGTCACCGTCGAACGCGATCCCCTGCAACGGCCCGTTGTTGATCAGGCCCCACTTCGTATATTTGAACGCCTGCCCGTGATCGCGGACCAGAAATTGCGGGTTGTTGCTGTTGCGGATGTTGGTGTCGACGAAGGTCGTCGCGCGATACCAGTCGCGCCCGCTCGCCAGATCCTCGCCGAAATTGCCCGGCCCGACGCCCTGATCCTTGGCATATTCGCCGCTCAGCACGACATGCAGCCGGTCGTTCGCGAAGCTCTTGCCCAGCGCCGCCTGCACCAGCGCCTGCCCGCCGTCGCCATAAGTGGAGACGCCGGTCTGCGCATTGAACTTCGCGCCCTGGAAGCGCGTGTCGGTGATGAAGTTGATGACGCCGCCGACCGCGTCCGAGCCATAGGACGCCGAGGCGCCGCCGGTCACGACATCGACGCGCTTGATCAGCAATTGCGGGAACTGGCTGATGTCGGGCACGCCGGTGACGTTCGCGCCGACCACGCGCTGCCCGTCGAGCAAGGTCAGCGTGCGGATCGTGCCCAAACCGCGCAGCGAGAAGGAGCTGAGCCCCTGCTGCCCGCTCGACGTGCTGAACGTGCCCGTCGCGGCACCGGTCGAGCCTTGCAGCGACGGCAATTGCGCGATCGTGTTGAAGATATTGGGCTGCGCATTCGCCTGGATCTGCGCCTCGCCGATGACGGTCGTCGGGGTCGGCGCATTGAAGCCGCTCGCGGTGATGCGCGTCCCGGTGACGACGATGTCGGAGGCGGTGGCGGGCGCCTCGTTCGGCGTGGCGGGCGTCGTGGTCTGCTCGGGCGTCGCGGGCGCGGCGGTGCGCGTCGAGTCCGGCAGATCGCCCGCCTGTTGCTGCGCCATCGCCGGGCTCGCCAGCAGCATCAGCGTCAGCGCGGCAACGCTGGTAGCGGTATCATACTTTCTCGAACGCCGACGTGCCTCGACCATGCGCCATCCCCTAAATAGCTGCGCCACCGCCGATGCGGGCACGCGATTTTGTGATGCAGGTCATACAAGAGGCGGTACGGACCGGCATCTACGACCAAAGTCGCGCGGCCCGCCGACAAAGGTCGTAATGGTCAGCGGGCCGCCCCGCGGCCGATAGCGCGGGCGGTGCGGCGGGAGGAACGATGGTGGCAGGCGGAGTGAAAGGTGAGCCGCTGGCGATGGTGGTGATGGGCGTCAGCGGGACGGGCAAGTCGACGCTCGGCCGGCTGCTCGCCGACCACTGGCGCGCGCCGTTCCTGGAAGGCGACACGTTCCACTCGGCGGCGAACGTTGCGAAGATGGAGGCCGGCGCGCCGCTGACCGATGCGGATCGCTGGCCGTGGCTCGACCGGCTCGGCGCGGCGCTGGGCGAGGCCGCGCGCGGTGAGGGCGTGGCGGTGGCGGCCTGCTCGGCGCTGCGCCACGCCTATCGCGCACGGCTGGAGGCGGCGGCGGGGCTCCCGCTGCACTTCGCGTATCTCGATACCGATCGCGGCGAGATCGCCCGCCGCATGGGCGCCCGCACCGGCCATTACATGCCGCCCAGCCTGCTCGACAGCCAGCTCGCGACGCTTGAGCCCCCCGCCGCCGACGAATGCGCGCTGCGTCTCGACGCCGGCCACGCGCCGGAGGCGCTCTGCCGTGAGGTCCGCGCGTGGGTGGAAGACCTCACCCGACATCCCCGCACGGATGACACCGCGGCGAACGTCACGCCGCACCCTTGAATCGACAGCTTGCGCGCGCGGGCAATCGCAGACGCCGAACCGGGCCGGCATCACGGCTGACGCTATGGCGACGAAGCCCCTAGCGCCGTCGCCGCCGCTTCACCCTCACGCCGCTTCTTCGGCGTCCAACCCGTAGGCCGTGTGCAATACGCGCACCGCCAGCTCGGTCTCGTCTTCGTGGATCAGCACCGAGACCTTGATCTCGCTGGTCGAGATCGCCTGGATGTTGATCCCGCGCGCGCCCAGCGTCGTGAACATCGTGCTCGCCACGCCGGCGTGGCTGCGCATCCCGACCCCGACGACGCTGATCTTCGCCACCCGCGTGTCGTGGATCAGCTCGCCGAAACCGATCGTCTCGCGCGCCTGGTTGAGCGCCTCGATGGTGCGCGGCAGATCGGCGGAGGGGACGGTGAAGGTCACGTCGGTCGCACTCGTGCTGCCGCTGCTGCGGTGCGCGATGTTCTGGATGATCATGTCGACGTTGATGTTCGCCGCCGCCAGTGGCTCGAAGATGCTGGCGACCGAGCCGGGCTTGTCGGGCACGCTGGTCAGCGTGATCTTCGCCTCGTTCTTGTCGTGCGCGATGCCGGTGATGAGCTGGCGTTCCACGTCTTCGATCTCCTCTTCGCCCACGATCATCGTACCGGGCAATGTATCCGCCATCGGTGCGTCCTCGCCGGTGAACGACGACAGCACCTGAACGCGGACCTTCTCCTTCATCGCCAGCCCGACCGAGCGGGTCTGGAGCACCTTGGCGCCGACGCTGGCGAGTTCCAGCATCTCCTCATAGGTCACCTTGGCGAGCTTGCGCGCGCGCGGCACGATCCGCGGGTCGGTGGTATAGACGCCATCGACATCGGTGTAGATGTCGCAGCGATCGGCCTTCATCGCCGCCGCCATCGCCACCGCCGACGTGTCCGACCCGCCGCGCCCCAGCGTCGTGATCCGCCCCTCGGCCGAGACGCCCTGGAAACCGGGGATCACCGCGACCTCGCCCGCCGCGAGGCTGGCGTCGAGCGCCACCGTGTCGATCGTGCCGATCCGCGCCTTGGCGAAGGCGTCGTCGGTGTTGATCGGCAATTGCCACCCCAGCCACGAGCGCGCCGGCACGCCGATCGCCTGCAGCGCGATCGCGAGCAAGCCGCTGGTGATCTGCTCGCCCGCGGCGACGACGACGTCATATTCGCGCGGATCATACAGCGGCGAGGCTTCGCGGCAGAAGCCGACCAACCGGTCGGTCTCGCCCGCCATCGCCGACACGACCACCGCGACCTGGTTGCCGGCGGCGGCCTCGCGTTTCACCCGCGCGGCGACCGAGCGGATGCGCTCGATTCCCGCCATCGAGGTGCCGCCGAATTTCATGACGATGCGCGCCACTGCCGTATCCAAACGCCTTGGGATGAGAGGGGCGTCCTGATAGGAAGCGGGCATGACCGACGCAAGCGTAACAACCGCAACCATCCCCGCCGCCCCGCACGCCTCGGTGGTGGATCGCGAGGCGGCGCATTTCGGGAAGCTGGCCGCCGAATGGTGGGACCCGAAGGGCTCCTCGGCGATGCTCCACCGACTGAACCCGGTGCGGCTGCGTTACATCCGCGCCGCGATCGACCGGCACTGGGATCTCGACGACCGCAGCTTCGCGCCGCTGGCGGGGAAAAGCGCGCTCGATATGGGCTGCGGTGCGGGGCTGCTCGCCGAGCCGCTGGCGCGGATGGGCGGTGTGGTGACGGCGATCGATGCGGCGGCGGAGAGCATCGCGGTAGCGCGCGAACATGCGGCGCGGCGCGGGCTGACGATCGACTATCGTGTGGGCGGGGTCGAGGCGGTGGCCGGCGAGACGTTCGATCTAGTTTGTTCGCTGGAGGTGGTCGAGCATGTCGCCGATCCGCGCGCGTTCGTCGCCGGGCTGGCGGCGGCGGTCGCGCCGGGCGGGCTGCTGGTGATGAGCACGCCCAACCGGACGTGGTGGTCGCGCCTCGCGCTGGTCGAGGGCGCGGAGCGGCTCGGCCAGATTCCGCGCGGCACGCACGATTGGGACAAGTTCCTGACCCCCGACGAACTATCGGCGATGATCGCGGACGCCGGCTTCGTGGTCACCGATGTCACCGGCCTGTCGGTCGGCGCGACCGGCTTCACCCTCGGCGGCTCGACGGCGCTCGATTATTTCGTAACGGCGGTGCGGGCAGGCTGATTCCCGTCATCCCGGGCTCGACCCGGGATCCCGCTTTTTCTTCGGTCGTCGGCAGAAGCGGGGCCCCGGATCAAGTCCGGGGCGACGAAGAACGTGTACCTGTCACTTCCGGCGCGGGGATGACGACGATCGTTACCCCTTCGCCTTCCCCGACCCGCGCTCGACCATCTGCACGCCATTCTGCTGGCACGCCGCGCTAACCACCGGGAAATCGAGGTCGTTGTTGCGCGCGAGCGCGTCGGCCATCGCCGCCTGACATTGCTGCACGGTCGCGTAATGCGCCGGCTCGATGCGGGAGGTGGCGCAGGTGCTGGCGGCGTCGCCGCACCCCATGATCGCCATGACGAAGAACGCAGTTTCCATCTCGTCTTCCCTTCGCGGACAAAACGATCGCCCTTCCGGCCTGTTCCGAACGGTGGCCGGTCCCGGTGCGGGACGGTTGACGCGCGTGCCCTCGCGCACGACATCCGCGTCACCCATGCCACCCGACAGACCGACCCCCTCCGCCGCCGAGCGCCCGCTGCTGCCGACGCTCCGCCGCTTCCTGCCCGACCTCTGGCCCGCGGATGCGCCGGGGATGAAGCTGCGCGTGGTCGGCGCGATGCTGCTGGTCGTGCTGTCGAAGCTGGTGCAGGTCTATGGCGCGCCGTTTGCGTTGCAGGGCGCGGTCGACGGCATGGCCGTGCCGACCACGCCGCTGTCGCTCGTCGTGCTGCTGGTGGTCGGCTATGCTGCGGCGCGCTTCGGCTCGACCTTGTTCGACAATCTGCGCAACACCGTGTTCGAGCGGGTGGGGCAGGAAGCGACCCGCCGGCTCGCGGCGCGCGTCTTCCGCCATCTCCACCAGCTCTCGCTACGCTTCCACCTCGAACGCCGCACCGGCGCGGTCACCAAGGTGGTCGAGCGCGGCACCAAGAGCATCGACACGATGCTCTATTTCCTGCTGTTCAACATCGCGCCGACCGTGCTCGAGCTGACGTTGGTGCTCGGCATCTTCTGGGTGAAGTTCGGCTGGCAACTGGTCGCGGGCACCGTCGCGATGGTCGCGCTGTACATCTGGTTCACGCGGATCGTCACCGACTGGCGCTCGGCCTTGCGCGAGCGGATGAACGACCTCGACACCGGCGCGGTCGCACATGCGGTCGATTCGCTGCTCAACTTCGAGACCGTCAAATATTTCGGCGCCGAGGAGCGCGAGGCGCAGCGCTACGACCGCGCGATGCGCGCCTATGCCGATGCCGCGGTGGTCAGCGAGAACAGCCTCGCGTGGCTCAACATCGGGCAGGCCGCGATCACCAACGCGATGCTCGGCGGCGGGATGGCGTGGGTCGCCTATGGCTGGAGCCAGGGCCGCTTCACCGCGGGCGAGGTGGTGCTGGTCTCGACCTTGCTTTCGCAGCTGTTCCGGCCGCTCGACCTGCTCGGGATGGTCTATCGCACGATCCGGCAGGGCGCGATCGACATGGGCGCGATGTTCGACCTGATCGACACGCCGTCCGAGGTGGTCGACGCGCCCGGCGCGCCGGCGCTGCTGGTGTCGCGCGGCGCGGTGCGGTTCGAGAACGTGATGTTCGGCTATGACGCCGGGATGCCGATCCTCAAGGGCATCGACCTCGACGTGCCGGCGGGCACGACCTGCGCGGTGGTCGGCCCGTCGGGCGCGGGCAAGTCGACGCTCGCACGGCTGATGTATCGTTTCTACGACGTCAGCGGCGGGCGGATCACGATCGACGGGCAGGACATTGCGAAGGTCGCGCAGCCGTCGTTGCGCGCCGCGATCGGGATCGTCCCGCAGGATACGGTGCTGTTCAACGACACGATCGGCTACAATATCGCTTATGGTCGCGCCGATGCCGATCAGGCCGCGATCGAGCAGGCGGCGCGCGGCGCGGCGATCGCCCGCTTCATCGAGCGCCAGCCGGATGGCTATGCGACGCGGGTCGGCGAGCGCGGGCTCAAGCTGTCGGGTGGCGAGAAGCAGCGCGTCGCGATCGCGCGGACGTTGCTCAAGGACCCGCCGATCCTGATCCTCGACGAGGCGACCAGCGCGCTCGACAGCCGCACCGAGGCCGAGATCATGGAAACGCTGGAGGCGATCGAGCGCGGCCGCACCACGATCGTGATCGCGCACCGGCTGTCGACGATCGTCCATGCCGACCAGATCGTCGTGCTGGAGGCCGGGCGCGTCGTCGAGCGCGGCACGCACGCGGCGCTGCTGGCGCAGGGCGGGCTCTACGCGGAGATGTGGGCGCGGCAGGCGCAGGAGCAGGAAGAGGAAGCGCTGGCGGTGGAGTGATAATCCGCCCTTCGTCATCCCGGACTTGATCCGGGATCCCGCTTCTTCTTCGACGGTCGTGCGGAAGAAGCGGGGCCCCGGATCAAGTCCGGGGCGACGAAAAGGCAAGGTTTAGCCGTCATTGCGAGCGGAGCGAAGCAATCCAGGGCGTCCGGGTCCGACCCTGGACTGCTTCGCTCCGCTCGCAGTGACGAACTACTCGTCGATCCCGAAGTTCAGCCCGCGCGAAATCGCCGGATCGGCGACCGCGGTCAGCAGATACGCCACGAACTGCTTCGACCGCTGCCACCAGCCGGTCGCCTTGCGATACGCCTCGACCGTCACCTCGTTCGACTGCGCGATTTCGCCATCGACATAGCCGCGCACATGGTCCGCGAACGCCGCATCCTCGATCCGCAGCATCAGTTCGAGATTGATGAACAGGCTGCGCATGTCGAAATTGGCGCTGCCGATCCATGTCGCATCATCGACCACGTAGAGCTTGGTGTGCAGCTTGGTCGCGGCATATTCCCAAATCCGCACGCCCTTGCGCAACAGCCCGGCATAGGTGAACCGCGACGCCGCGATCATGACATTGTTGTCGGAGCGCGAAGCAGTGACGACGCGCACCGTCGCCGCGCGCTTCCCCGCGCGGTCGAGCCGCCGCAGCACCGTCGGGCTCGGGGTGAAATAGCCGGCGATGATGTCGATCCGTTTGGCGTGGCGCATGTCGGCGCGGATCGCGCGCGCCCACGGCGACAAATGCCGCGTCGGCCCGCCGATCAGCCAGCGCAGCTTGCCTTCGCGCTCGCTCCATTGCGCCAGCGCCTTGTTGAGCCGCCGGATCTTGCCGCCGCTGTGGATGCCCTCCTCCAACGCGTCGAAATAGCCCGCCATCCGCGCCGCCGCCGGTCCTTCGAGCAGCAGCCCGAGATCGCGCCACGCCTGCTCCCTCGGCGTGCCGAAATAATCGTCCTCGATATTGAAGCCGCCGATGATGATGCGGGCATCCCCCTCCGCGTCGGCGAGCGCCAGCTTTTGATGGTTGCGCAACAGGTAGCGCCGCCCGACGCGTGGCGAGAAGCGGCACACCGACACGCCCGCGGCGCGCAGCGGATCGAAGAAGTCGTCGCCCTCGCTCCCGAACCCGTCGACGATCAGCTTGACCGCAACGCCGCGCCGCGCTGCCGCGATCAGCGCGGCGTTGACCCGGCGCCCGGTCGTATCGTCGGCATAGATATAATAGAGGATGCGCAGCGAGCGGCGCGCGCCGTCGATCAGCGCCAGCACCGCCTCGAGTCGCCGCGGCCCGGTGTCGAGCAGGGTCAGCCGGTTGCCGTCGACCGTGAACACAGGTTGCGGGGCGGCGTCCTCCATGATCCCGCAGATGGCGACTGCGCCGCCACCGGGCAAGCACAGCCTTTCCTTGACGAATGGCCCTCCACCGCGTACCTGCTCCAGCTTCCCTGAGTTTACCGTTTAGAGGATACGCGGATGGCGCGCGTCACTGTCGAGGATTGCGTCGACAAGATCCCGAACCGTTTCGATCTGGTCCTGCTCGCCGCCCAGCGCGCGCGGCAGGTGTCGGGCGGAGCCGAACTGACGATCGATCGCGATCGCGACAAGAACCCGGTGGTCGCGCTGCGCGAGATCGCCGAGGAGACGGTGCGGCCGAAGGACCTGCACGAGTCGGTGGTGCAGAGCCTCCAGCGTGTCCAGATCGACGACGAGGAAGAGGCCGACGAGATCGGCAGCCTGGCCGCCTCGGCCGAGGCGCTGCGCCTCACCGCCGTCGCCCCGCCGCGCAACCAGAACCTCGGCGCCGATTACGACGGCTGATCCCGTCGCTTTGGTGTAGACGAAAAAGGGCCGGTCGCTCGGTGGAGCGGCCGGCCCTTTTCGTGTCGGCTGCAAGGGCGTCATACCGGACCCGTCGGCAAGCCGAGGGGGCGAGGAAGATGCGGTGACGCGACCGCTCACGGCATCAATCGCTTGCGCCCCTGCGACAGATGCCAGCGCATTGCCAGCGCCGCGCCATCGGCGTCGCGCGTGCGGATCGCGTCGACGATCGCGTCATGCTCCTCCATCATCGCCCCGATCACCTGCGGCGGGCGCGAGCGCGAGATGTCGACCCCGGCGCGCAGGATATGCATCACGCTGTCGCGCAGATGGTCGAACACCGGCGCGAAGGCGGCATTGCCGGTCGCCGCGACGATCGCGAGGTGCAGCGCCCAATCCTCGTCATGCGCCGGGGCGTTCGAGAACAGCGCCGCGCGCAACGCCTCCAGCGCCGCCTCGATCGCGTCGAGCTGCGCCTGCGAGCGGCGCAGCGCCGCCAGCCGCGCCGCCTCCGCCTCCAGCACGAACCGCACCTCATAGGTGCCGAGCGTCGCCGCCAGCGCGTCGAGCGGCAGATGCGTCCCCAGCCGCTCGGACGGCCGCCGCTTGACGTAGCTGCCGGCGCCGCGCCGCGCCTCGGTGATCCCGTCGGAGGCGAGCCGCGCCAGCGCCTCGCGGACGATCGTGCGCGACATGCCGAAGGTTTCGGCCAGCCGCGCCTCGGAGGGCAGGCGGTCGCCGGTCGTCAGCCCTTCGTCGTTGATGATCCGCACGATCGCGGCATAGGCGCGGTCGGCCAGTCGTCCCTCGCTCACCGCGATCCCCTCCCGTGCGATGTCGCTGCGAACCTAGCGGACGGCCGGCGAAGTGGCGAGAGCTTGTGCCGCCTGTCCGACAACTTTGCCCCGCCACCTATCGCATGTTACTTGAAAAGCGCTAACATAGCGGGGCATAACGCACAAAGCTGTCCAACCGAATCCGCTCGAAAGCGTGACGGGACGGCGGTGTTACGGGAGGAAGGAATGGAAGCGACTGTTCAGGAGATGCCCGCGCCGGTCAGCGGCGCGATGCTGGCGCAACTGACCCCGACGCAGCTCAAGGTGATGCGCGGCGTCCATTCCGGGTTGCTCAACAAGCAGATCGCCTATGACCTCGGCATCGCCGAGGCGACCGTGAAGGCGCACATGACCGCGCTGATGCGCAAGCTGAACGTCCGCAACCGCACGCAGGTGGCGATCGCCGCACAGGCGCTCAGCGCCGACACAAGCTACGCCTGAAGCATTCCCGTCACCCCGGCGCAGGCCGGGGTCCAGTCGGGGGACGCTGATGATGTGCGTTGCGCTACGCCGAGGCTACGCCCGGTCGTGAGCCACCGTTCTCCTGCCTCTTCGTCATCCCGGACTTGATCCGGGATCCCGCTTCTTCTGTCGGTCTCAGGAGGAAGCGGGGCCCCGGATCAGGTCCGGGGCGACGTTCAAAATTAAAGGCCCCGCACCCCCCACCTACGACCATCGTCGCGCATGAAGCATCCCGCTGGTATCGCTAGCAAAAGCGCGAAAACAGACGGGAGACGGGCGATGCGGGCAGGATGGCGGATCGGGGCGGCACTGGCAGCGGTGCTCGCCACCCCGGCACTGGCGGCCCCAGGCATTAAGCCCGGCGCGTCGGTCTACCAGACCATGCCCGACGACCCGCGCGCGATCGTCCTCAAGGCGGTCGGCGACGGCCGCGCCGACGACAGCGCCGCGCTGCAACAGGCGATCGACGCCGCCGCGGCGGGCGGGCACGGTGGCGTGGTCTTCGTCCCCTCTGGCACCTACCGCATCTCGCGGACGATCTTCGTCCGCTCGGCGGTGCGGCTGTTCGGCATCGGCAAGACCCGCCCGCAGATCGTGCTCGGCGACAACACCGCCGGCTTCGGCAACGGCGTCGCGGCGATGGTCGCCTTCACCGGCGAGGACCAGTATCGCGTCGGCAAGGCGCCGGTCCCGCCGCGAACCAGCGTCCCGTTCGACCCGGCGATCTTCGACGCGACCTCCAGCACCTTCTATTCCGCGCTGTCGAACATCGACTTCCGCATCGGCGACGGCAATGCCGGCGCGGTCGCGGTGCGCTTCCGCGTCGCGCAGCACGGCTATCTCCGCCATGTCGATTTCCACATCGGCTCGGGGCTGGCCGGCGTCTATCAGGCCGGCAACGAGTTCGAGGATCTGCGTTTCTTCGGCGGGCGCTACGGCATCATGTCCGAGAAGACCTCGCCGGCATGGCAGTTCACGCTGATCGACAGCGATTTTTCCGGGCAGCGCGACGCCGCGATCCGCGAGCATGAGGTCGACCTGACCCTCGTCAACGTCGCGATCCGCGACACGCCGGTCGGGATCGAGATCGACCGCGGCTATTCGGATTCGCTGTGGGGCAAGCAGGTCCGCTTCGAGCGCGTCGCGCAGGCGGCGGTGATGATCTCCGAGGAGAAGAGCGTCTTCACCCAGATCGGCTTCGACGATGCGGTGGCGATCGACACCCCGACCTTCGCGCGCTTCCGCGACTCCGGCAAGACGATCGCGGGGCAGGGCGCGCGCTACCGCGTCGCCGATTTTTCGCACGGGCTGAAGCTCGCGGGGCTCGGCACGATCGGAGAAACCGCCACCGACGTGACGATGACCCCGTTATCACGTATTCCGAAGCGCCCCGCCAACGCGATCCGCGCGCTCCCGCCGGTCCGCGAATGGGCGAATGCGCACGATCTCGGCGTCAAGGGTGACGACGCCACCGACGACACCGCCGCACTGCAGCGCGCGATCGACACTCACCGCGTCGTCTACCTGCCGCTGGGCCGCTACCGTGTCACCGACACGATCCGGTTGCGCCCCGACAGCATCCTGATCTCGCTCCACCCCAGCCTGACGCACGTCTATCTGCCCGACGAAACCCCCGCCTTTACCGGCGTCGGCGGTGCGAAGGCGCTGATCGAAAGCGCGAAGGGCGGCAATGCGATCGTCCACGGCCTTGGCCTCTGGACCGGCGCGATCAACCGCCGCGCCACCGCCTTGCTGTGGAAAGCCGGCGCGGCGTCCGAGGTCAACGACGTCAAGATCCAGGGCGGCGGCGGCACGGTGCTCACCAAGGGCAGCCCGATCAACCAGAACGACCCGCGCGCACGTACCGACGGCCAGTACCCCAGCATCATGGTCACCGACGGCGGCGGCGGCACCTTCTCGGCGATCTGGTCGCCCAACACGCTCGCGTCGGCGGGCTTCCACGTTTCCGACACCAGCACGCCCGGACACGTCTACCAACTCTCCGCCGAGCATCATTATCGCGCCGAAATCGTGCTGGACCGGGTCAAGAACTGGGAGTTTCTGGCACCGCAGACCGAACAGGAGGTCCGCGACGGCGTCAATGCGGTCTCGACCGAGTTCCACGATTCGAGCGACATCCTGTTCGCCAATTACCACGGCTATCGCGTGACGCGGACGATCAAGCCGATGGATGCGGCGGTCAAGCTGTTCAATTCAGGCGGTATCCGCTTCCGCAACGTCCATGTGAACGCCGAGAGCGGCTTCGCGAGTTGCGACGCCAAGGGCTGCGGCACCTATTTGCGCGCCAGCAAATTCCCGTTCGAAAACAGCATCAAGGACATGACCCGCCGCCAGGAGGTCCGCGAACGCGAGTTCGCCAGCCTCGACATTCCTACGGCCACCGCAACGGCCACGGCGGAGTTGGCGATTCCCGTCACTTCCGGCGTGACCAAGCTGGCGGACGGCTTCTATTCCATTTCCGGCGGCGCGGTGGACGCGCGGGGCAAGCTCTATTTCGTCGACCGCTTCTTCCAGCGTATTCATGGCTTTACGCCCACCGAGGGCCTGACGACCGTTTCCGACGCCCCGCTCGACCCGGTCAACCTCGCGGTCGACCGCTCCGGCCGGTTGCTGGTGCAATCCTCCGCCGGTCGCGACGGCAGCGTCTACAGCCTCGACCCCGCCGACCCCGACGACATCCGCCCGATCGAAGCGACCGCCGCACGCACGAGCGACAAGGCCATGACGCTCCTGCCGGTAAACGTCTGGGCGAACGGAGAGTTCGCGGATCGCATCGACCCGGCGACCTATAACTATCCGCCGATCGCGTCCTTCTTCACCACCAAGCTGGGCGAGGCCAAGCCGCAGGAATATCGCTCGCCCGACGGGTCGCTGGCGCTGCCGGCGTTCCGCGTCTGGAACCAGGGGCCGGACGATCATCTCGGCTGGCGCTGGTCGGATACGCTCGATTCCTATGGCTTCGTCGGCGCGGTGCCGGGCAGCCGCGTGACGCTGACCAACGCGTCGGAGAACCTTACCTACAGCGGTCTGGTCGGCGCGAGCGGGCAGGTGACCGACCTCAAGGTCGTCGCCCCGCGCGGCGGCGAAAGCGTCGCGCGCGACGAGGCGGGCAACCTCTACGTCGCGAACGGACAGGTGTTCGTCTACGCCCCCGATGGCTCGCTGACCCGCCGCATCGACGTTCCCGAACGCCCGCTGCAACTGCTGCTCGGCGGCGCGGACCGGCGTACGCTCTACATCCTCGCGCATCACGCATTGTACGCGATGCAACTGTAACAGCGCTCTTGGTAACTCGTTCGTCCTGAGCCTGTCGAAGGGCGTGTGCCGGGCACATGCTTCGACAAGCTCAGCACGAACGGCTGGAAAGGCGGTCAGCTCGGGTGCGCTTCGACCTCCGCCTCCGCCTTCACCTCGCGGCGCGTCTCGGCGAAGCGCTCGCCCGCCTCGATCGCCCAGCCCGCGACCCGTTCGGACAGCCAGCCGATCACCGCGCCCGCGACCACGTCGCTGGTATAATGCGCGCCGCGCGCCACCTGAACGGCGCCCGCTGTGCCCGCGGCCAGCTTCGCGACGCCGCCGACACCGGGCGCTTCGTGCGCGACCGATTGCGCCACCGCCACCGCGCCGGCGGTGTGCCCCGAGGGGAAGGCGTTGAGATCGGTGTCGTCGGTGCCATGCCCCTTGCGCGGCACCGCGTCGGTACCCGCGACATTCGGCCGCGCGCGATCGACGCCGGCCTTCAGCACCGTCTTCAGGCCCGTCGCGAGCAGATGGCTCGCGACCATCCGTGCGCCGCTGCGCGCCAACGCCGGCCGGCGCAACACCGCGCCGATCGCCAGCGTGCCGAGCCCGAGCGCGAGCAACGGCGGCTCGTCGGTGGCTTTCGCGATCGGCGCCAGCGCGCGCATCGCCCCTGCCGCCGCCAGCGCGCGCAGCGGCGCGGTGGCGTCATGTTCGCGTTCGGCGGCGGCGCGCAGCGCCTTTTTCTTCTTCTTGCCCATATCGGCTCCGCTAGGGTGTCCGCCTGCCAACGAGCCGCGTGCGCTTTCGGTCCCGGTCAGGACGCAGCGGTATAGGCGACGAACGGTTCGGCGAGCAGCATCCGCCCGTCGCGCCACACCTGCACCCCGCCGCCGCCCTTCGCCGGATCGACCGAGGCGAGCACGCGATAGACATAGCCGCCGTTCGCGAACTGATAGATGCGCCGCCCGCCGCGCTCCTCGATCAATCGCCCGCCGGTGATCGTCAACGAGGCGCGCGTGTCACGCCCACCCCATGGCTGGTCGATCGCGGGCAGGTCGGTGTCGTGATTGTAGCTGCGATAGACGAAACCGTCGCGCTCGCTGCGCGTCAGTTGCACCGAGCGTTTCGCGGTCACCCCCAGCACGCGCGTCTGCGGCGCGAAGCGGCATGACGTGGTGTCGCGGCCGTAAGTGACGGCGGTGACGGTCGGCGTCGTCGCGCCGGGCTCGACCATGCCGGGGTTGATCGCATGGACGTTGCCGACCGCGCGCCCGGCGGCGTTGGTGAGCGGATAATAGACCTGCCCCATCCCCGGATCGCCGACGCCGACGCGCACCGCGACCTGATGGCGCACCAGCCCGGGCTTCGACAGGCTGGTCAGCGTCGCGGCGCGCTGCGCATCGGGGGCGGACAGGATCAGCACGCGGTCGCGGTCGGTCGAGTCGCAGACGAACACCGCCTGCGTCCAGCCGCCGTCGCCGTTCAGCATCGAGATCGATTTGGGACTCGACAGTTGCGACCACGCCGGCACCGCCGCTGCCGCGACAAGCACCGCCACACCGCTCCACCACGCACGCATCGCTTCCTCCGTTTCGTTTCGCGCGCCCGTGCGGTAGGCGCGCCTGCATGAACGATCCCACAACGATCCGCCGCCTGTACGGCCGGCGTCAGGGCCATGCGTTGCGCGCCGGGCAGGCGGCACTGGTCGAGGAATTGCTGCCGCGCATCGCGGTCTCCACCGAGGGTGCGCTCGACGCCGTGCGGCTGTTCGGCGACGATCGCCCGTTGCAGGTCGAGATCGGCTTCGGCGCCGGCGAGCATCTCGCCGGACAGGCGACGGCCGCGCCGGGCACTGGGTTCATCGGCTGCGAGCCGTTCCTCAACGGTGTGGTCGGCGCGCTCGGCCATGTCCGCGACGGCGCGCTCGACAATGTCCGTATCCACATGGGCGATGCGCTGGAGGTGATCGAACGCCTTCCCGACGCGTCGCTGGAGCGCGTCTATCTGCTCCACCCCGATCCCTGGCCCAAGGCGCGCCACGCCAAGCGCCGCATGATGAATCACGGCCCGCTCGACCTGATCGCCACCAAGCTGAAGCCGGGCGCGGAGTTCCGACTCGGCACCGACGATCCCACCTATTGCCGCTGGTCGATGATGGTGATGAACCAGCGCCGCGACTTCGTGTGGCAGGCGCAAACCGCCCGCGACTTCCTCGAACGCCCGCAGGATTGGCCGGAAACCCGCTACGAACGCAAGGCGCGCCGACAGGGGCATGAGGTCTGGTATTTTCGTTACACGCGCATATGATCCCCTCGGCAGTATCGTTAACGATCTGTTAACGAATTGCTGTAAGACGCCGTTAAAGGTCGGCCCCTGCCGACCAGACAGGGGAGTGACATGAAGAAGCATATTTTGGGCAGCCTCGCGCTGATCGGCGCGTTCATTACCGCTCCAGCCTCCGCGACGGTGTCGGTGGGAGACTCCGTGACCTGCGGCGGCGTCAACCTGGAATGCTCCGTCGACGATGCGGTCGTCGGCAGCGGCAGCGAGTTCGGCATCGAATTCGACGTCTACGGCACGACGCTGAACGCGGACTTCTCCGCCGGGCTGCTGACGATCAGCTTCAGCAACAACACCAACCTGCCCGATGGCGCGGCGATGGGCGGGCTTCGTACGCTGTCCTTCTCGAACCTCACCGACCCGTTCACCTATGCCGAGCTGGGCGACGTGAACAAGGTCGTCAACTTCGATGCGGACCTCAATACCTTCGCCTTCGATCCCAACAACATCAGCTTCGACGCCGGTTTCGTCACCATCAATCTGTCGAACACCTATTTCGCGCCGGACAGCTCGCTGCAGGTGCGCTTCGACCGCGGCACCACGCCGCCGACCGATGCGGTGCCGGAACCTGCGACCTGGGCGATGATGATCCTCGGCTTCGGTCTGGTCGGCGCTGCGATCCGTCGTCGCAAGACCGCGACGATCCAGCCGCTGTTCGCCTGAGATCGATCCGGCGGCACGGATCTTCGCGTCCGTGCCGCCTTGTCGGCGCCTGTCCGGCGCCTGTCCTGTTTGTAACGGGACAACCCACGTCGACCGCCTATCTTCTTCCTATCGAGCAAGGAGAGAAGAGATGCGTTCCATCATGATCGCTGCCATCGCCGCCACGGTGCTCGCCGCATCGCCCGCGTCGGCCAAGGGCTGTCTGCGGGGAGCCGCCGCCGGAGGACTCGCCGGGCATATGGTCGGCAAGGGACATGGCGTGATGGGCGCCGCCGCCGGCTGCGTGGTCGCGCACCATCATTACGCCAAGAAGGCGGCCGCCGCGCGCAAGCATTGAGGCAGACGGGCGGGGGTCAGCCCCGCCCGCTGACCAGCGCCAGCACCAGCGTCAGCGCGCCAAGCCCGCCCGACAGCGTCAGCCGCAAGTGCCGCCACGCCGGCACGCCGCGCAGCAGCGGCCCGATCTCGCGATCGCCGAGCGGGCTGGCGAGCAGTGCCAGCGCCAGCAGCATCAGCGCCGCGGACGGCGGCGCCACACCGCCGATAGCCGCCACCAGCGCGAACCAGCCGATCAGGCTGGGCGCGACCGCCAGAAGATACGGCCACCAGCGCTCGTCGCTGCGCAGCAGGGCCTGCATCCACCACATCCCACCGAGGAACGACAAGATCAGCGCGGCATAGCCCCCGCCGATCATCCCCGCCGCCGCCCGCGATCCGGGTTCGGCCAGCGCGATCGCGACGCACGCGACCTGCGGCAGCAGCCCCGCTGCGCCCAACGCCGCCGGCGGGGTGCGGACCTGCGGCAGCGCGGTCATCGCTCAGGCCACCTGCGGCGACGCTGTAGCAGGGCCGACCGGTGCTTCCTCGCCGCGCGAATAGGTGCCGACCAGCATTCCCGCCGCGATCACATGTCCGCGGATCGCCTCCAGCAAGTCGCTGCGCCCCGGATTGATGTCGAGCGCCACCGCGCTGTCGAGCGCGAAGAGCTGGAACACATAATCGTGGCTGCCATGCCCGGTCGGCGGATCGGGCGGCAACCAACCTTCCTGCGCATAGCTGTTGCGCCCGACGTCGGACCCGTCGTCCGCACCACGCCCGTCCGGCGCGATCGCCCCTTCGGAAAGCGAGCCGTCCTCCGGCGGCAGGTTCCACACCACCGCATGGACCAGCGGGTTGGGGGCAGGGGCGTCGGGGTCCTCGACCAGCAACGCCAGCGCCGCGGTACCGGCCGGAACGCCGCGCCACGTCAGCGGCGGCGACACACCCTCGCCGTCGGCGGTGAAGCGTTCCGGCAGGCGCGCGCCATCGGCGAAGGCGAGGCTGGACAGGTCCAGTCGCGCGTCGCCGGTGACGATGCCGTCCTGCACGATCGCCAGCTTGGCATGACCGGCACGGACATTGTGCATCAGGCTGCCCAGCCAGTGCGGTACGTGTTCGAGCATGATCCTCGCTCCCTCAGGCCAGGGTACGGACGTTGGGCTCGCGGTCCCAATAGCGCTGCTTGGCGGCATCGACGAACGCCTCCAGGTCGGTCACCCCGGCATCGGGTTCGACCCCCGCCTTGTCGAGCAACGGCTTGGCGGCCTCATTATGTCCGATCGCCTTCAGGTGGCCGAAGGCGTCCATCACCCATTGCACCGCGGCGCCTTCCTTGACGAGCTTGGCGCAGGCGTCGGTCGACAGGATCACCGCGCAGGCGTCGACCGTCACCGAGGGCTGGCCGAACAACTGGGCGTCGGCGGCGACGGTCGTGCCGTCCGACAGCGGCACCGCGCCGACCTTCGGCGCGATCGTCAGCGGGTGACCGCCCGCCGCCTTGACCGCCGCGACCGTCGACTCGAACTCCTCGCGATCGGTGCCGTCGGCGAACAGGATGCCGACCGTCCGCCCCTCCAGCGTATGCTTTTCCAGCGGCCCGCGCACGATGCGCAGCGCGGGGGAGGGCGCCATGTCGCGCACCGGCGCGCTGGTCGGCGACGACGCGGGCAGGTCGATCGCGAGGCCGTCGGCGACGCGCTGCGCCAGTTCCTCATCGACGTTGCGCAGGTTGGCGACTTGCGCGACCCGGATATGCGGGATCGACACCTTGCTCAGCTCGAACACGAAGGCGGAGGCGATATGCGCCTGTTCGGCCTTGTCCATCGAGCGCCAGAACAGCCGCGCCTGCGAATAATGGTCGGCGAAGCTCTCCGCGCGGATGCGCAGCTTCGGCCCGCTTTCCTCGGCGGGGAAGCTCTTGAAACCGTTCGGGTCCTCGCGCGGGCCGCCGGGCTCACCGGCGAGGTGCAGGCTGTTCGGCTCGTAATTGGCGCGGCCCTTGGGCACCTGCATCTGCATATGCCCGTCGCGCTGCATGTTCAGGAACGGGCAGCCCGCCGCATCGGCGCGACCCTTCGCCTGGTTGATCGGCAGCTGGTGCCAGTTGGTCGAGCCCAGCCGCTTGATCTGCGTGTCCTGATAGCTGAACAGCCGGCCCTGCAGCAGCGGATCGTTCGAATGGTCGATCCCCGGCACCATGTGGCTCGGGCAGAAGGCAACCTGCTCGGTCTCGGCGAAGAAATTGTCGGGATAGCGATCGAGCACCATCTTGCCGACGATGCGGACCGGCAGCACCTCTTCCGGGATGATCTTGGTCGCGTCGAGCACGTCATAGGGCTGGCTGTTCGCGAACTCCTCGTCGAACAATTGCACGCCCAGATCCCATTCGGGATAGTCGCCGCGGTTGATCCGCTCGAACAGGTCGCGGCGCTGGAAGTCGGGGTCGGCGCCGGCGATCTTGACCGTCTCGTCCCAGATCGTCGAGGCGAGCCCCGCGCGCGGCTTCCAGTGGAACTTGACGAAGGTGCTCTTCCCCTCGGCATTGACGAAGCGGAAGGTATGGATGCCGAACCCCTCCATCGTCGCGAAGCTGCGCGGCAGCGTCCGGTCCGACATCGCCCACATGATCATATGGGTCGCCTCGGGCATCAGCGAGATGAAGTCCCAGAAGGTGTCGTGCGCGGTCGCTGCCTGCGGATAGCCGCGGTCGGCCTCCATCTTGGCGGCGTGGATCAGGTCGGGGAACTTCATCGCGTCCTGGATGAAGAACACCGGGATGTTGTTGCCGACGAGGTCCCAATTGCCCTCGCGCGTGTAGAATTTCACCGCAAAGCCGCGCACGTCGCGCGGCGTGTCGACCGACCCGGCGCCGCCCGCGACGGTCGAGAAGCGCGCGAACACCTCGGTGCGCTGCCCCTTCTTCTGGAACAAATCGGCGCGGGTGATGTCGGCCAGCGACTCGGTGCATTCGAAATAGCCGTGCGCGGCCGAACCGCGCGCATGGACGATCCGTTCCGGGATGCGCTCATGGTCGAAGTGGTTCATCTTCTCGCGATAGACTTCGTCCTCCAGCAGCACCGGGCCGCGCGGCCCGACCTTCAGCTGATTCTGATTGTCCGACACCGGCGTCCCATGATTGGTGGTCAGCACCGGATGATCGGCGTCGGTCACCTGATGCGTCTCGCCGCCGTTGCCGGCCGGGCGGGTCTTGATGTCGGTCATGGACGATCCTCACTGGCGCCGCGCGCGACGACGCGCGGGTATCATGGATCAAAGGAACGGCGCGCGCTGCGGTTCCGCGCGTGCGGCAGGTTTCATCGCGCTGTCATGCGCGGGAAAGGCGGCATTTACTAAAGCCGGATAACCCTGTGGTCATGCCCTCGGTCCTCCGCCTGCTGCCGCCGCTGACGCCCGCGCCTCTCGCCGATCAGGGCGATGATGGGGTCGAGGCGGGATGGGCCACCGATTCCAGTGTCTTAACGGACGATGCCGCCCTGCTCGATGCGGTCACGCTGCTGCGCGCCGCGCCGCATCTGCGGATGATCGCGATCGTCGACTCGCACGATCGGCCGCGCGGCGCCTTGATGGAGCGTGATCTACGCCCATTGCTGTTCAGCCCGTTCGGCCATGCCTTGCTCAGCAATCGCGGCCTGCCGATGGGCGTGGCGGGCAAAATGCGCGCGTGTCCGACGATAGAGATCGGTGCGCCCGCGGTCGCCGCGCTCGCGGCGTGGCGGGCGGCGGACGCGGCGGAGGGGCTGATCCTGACGCGCGGCGGGCGGTTCGCCGGGATCGTCGACCAGCCCAGCCTGTTGCGGATCGCCGCCGAACGCGCGGGGCGCACGCATCTGGCCGAACGCCGCCGTGCCTTGCGGATCGAGGAAGCGACACGGCGCTTCCGTGGCGACGCGCGTGATCTGGCGCAGGGGCTCGGCGAAGTGTCGCAGGCGGTCGGCACGGCGTCGCGTCGCATCGCCGATCGCGCGCAGACCATCGATGCGCGCGTCGGGGACGTCGCCACGGCCGCCGCGGGCGCGGCGGTCAATCTGCAACGGATCGCCACGCGTGCGCAGGACTTCGCGGGGGCGCTCGACGCGGTCGAACAGCGGATGCGCGCGGCGGAGGCGGCGACGCAGCGCGCAGTGGCGCGCACCCATTCCGGCGCGGAGCAGATTCGCGCGCTCAGCGACGCGGCCGAGGCGATTGCCACCGTCAGCGAGTTGATCGACACGATCGCGCAGCAGACCGGGATGCTGGCGCTCAACGCCGCGATCGAATGCGCGCGCGCCGGGGATGCCGGGCGCGGCTTCACCGCGGTGGCCGGCGAGGTCAAATCGCTGGCGACGCAGACCCGCGCCGCGGCGGGGGGCATCGCCGACCATGTCGCGCGCATCAGGACCGCGATCGGCGCGGTGTCGGACGGTCACGCCGGGATCGTGCGCGCGGTGGATGCGATCGAGGAATTGTCCGCCAGCGTGATCGCCGCGGTCCGCGAACAGGGCGTCGCCGGGCGCGCGATCGGCGACAATGTCGGTCAGGCCAGCGTCGCGGCGATTCAGATCGATGCGGGGGTAAGCGACGTGCTCGCCCGCGCGCGCGAGGCGGGCGACGACGCAATGGCGATGCGCGCGCTGGCCGAGCGGCTCGCGGCAATCGCCGCCGCGGCGGACGCCGGCGTCACCGCCTTCCTGACCGATGTCGAGGAGCCGTTGGGCTAGGGTCTTAGGCCTCGGCCAGCAACGCCCGCACCTTGGCGGCCAGTCCTTCCATCGTAAACGGCTTGGTGAGCAGCGCGACATGCGGGTCGAGCTGCCCGCTGCCGATCACCGCATTCTCGGCATAGCCGGTGATAAACAGCACGCGCAAAGTCGGGAAGCGCGCCAGCGCCGCGTCGGCGACCTGCCGCCCGTTCATCTGCCCGGGCAGCCCGACGTCGGTGACCAGCAGGTCGGGTTTGATCCCGCTGTCGAGCATCCGCAGCGCGCCCGCGCCGTCGCCCGCCTCCAGCACGGTATAGCCCAGTCCGTCGAGCACCTCGATCACCAGCATCCGTACCGTCGGCTCGTCATCGACGACCAGCACGGTCGGCATCCCCTCGACCGGCTGCGCCTGATCGAGCGGGAGCGTCGCCTCGCTGTCGCCGTCCACCTCGCCGTGGTGGCGCGGCAAATAGATGCACACCGTCGTGCCCTGACCGGGCTCGCTGTAGATCCGCACCTGCCCACCCGACTGGCGCGCGAAGCCGTAGATCATCGACAGCCCCAGCCCGGTGCCCTCGCCCATCGGCTTGGTGGTGTAGAAGGGATCGAAGGCGCGCGCCTGCACCTCGGGGGTCATGCCGGTGCCGGTGTCGCTGACGCACAGCGACAGATACTGGCCGGGCGGCAGGTCGCGCGGGCGCGCCGCGCGCTCGTCGAGCCATTTGTTGGCGGTCTCGATCGTCACCCGCCCGCCATCGGGCATCGCGTCGCGCGCGTTGATGCACAGGTTGAGCAGCGCATTCTCGAGCTGGTTGGGATCGACCAGCGTGTTCCACAGCCCGGCCGCGCCGACCACCTCCAGCGTGATCGCGGGGCCGAGCGTGCGGTGGATCAACTCCTGCATCCCCGCGACCAGCCGGTTGACGTCGGTCGGGCGCGGATCGAGCGTCTGGCGGCGCGAAAAGGCCAGCAACCGGTGCGTCAGCGCCGCCGCGCGTCTCGCTGCGCCCTGCGCCGCCGCGACATAACGGTCCAGTTCGCCGATCCGTCCCTGCGCGACGCGGACCTGCATCATCTCCAGCGCGCCGGAGATGCCGGTCAGCAGATTGTTGAAATCATGCGCCAGGCCCCCCGTCAGTTGCCCGACCGCCTCCATCTTATGCGCCTGGCGGAGCTGTTCTTCGGCCGCCATCAGCGCGGCGGTGCGCGTCTCGACCTCCTGCTCCAGCCGTTCGTTGAGCGCCGCCAGTTCGTGCTCGGCGCGGCGCCGCTCGACCGCGTCGCGCGTGCGCTCCGCCACCTCGCGGACCAGCGCGAGTTCGTCGGGCAGCCATTCGCGTGGCTCGGCGTGATTGAGGTAGAGCAGCGCGACGAACCCGCCCTGTTCGGTGACCGGCATGTTGATGAACGACATCGCCGCCAGGCCGCGCAACGCCTCCGCGGTGTCGCGGGTGCGGTCGTCCGCGCGCACGTCCGAAATCGCGACGGTCACGCCGCGCTTCAGATCCTCGATATAGGTGCCATAGTCGCGGAAGTGCAGGATCGCGGGCAGCGCGCTGATCCCCTCGGCGCAAAAGGCGCGCTCGGTGGTGATCGTCTCCGCGACCGGATCGACCGTGCCATAGCCGGCGCGGCTGACGTCCAGCGCATTGCCCAGCACGCGCGCCGCCGCCAGCGCCAGATCGCCCGCATCGCCGGGATCGCGCAGTCGATCGCCCAGCTCGACGAGCGCCGACAGCCGCAATTCGGCGCGCTTGCGCACGTCGATGTCGAAGCTGATGCCCGGCAGATGCGTGACGCGCCCGTCGGCATCGCGATCGACGCGCCCCTGCGCCGCGACCCAGCGCCAGCGGCCGCCCGGGCCGGCGACGCGATATTCCTCCTCGAACGATACGCCTTCGTCGATGCTGCGCGCGATCGCGGCCTTGACGCGTGGCAGGTCCTGCGGCGCGATGCCGTGGAAGAACTCGGCGATCGGCGCCCCGGCCGCAGCGGTTTCCGGCGCCACGCCATACAGCCGGGCGAACCCGGCATCGGAGGTGACGCGATCGGCGATGACGTCCCAATCCCAACGACCTAGCGGCGGTGAATCGGGCGCATGACGCAAAGTGGGGGACGGTTGTTCGGTCATGGCGGCGTTGCGAACGCGATACTTTCGCAACGGTTGCGCGCAACCCGCCAAAGGTGTCGCCTTGACTTCCGTTAGCGAATTCGCCATGTGGCGCAGCATCGAGGCGTCGGCAGCGTGATCGGACCGTTTGGTCCCGGCTCCGCCTCGGTCGTTTTTCACAGGCTTCCCAAGTCACGCGGGGTGTCAATCTTCCCCGCCATTCGTGCGTCTTTCCGACGTCGCGGATAGCGCCTGTATTTAGGACTGTTCTTCCATGTCTTTCGCCACTCTCGGCCTTGCCGAGCCGCTCGTCCGCGCGCTCGAAGCCAAGGGCTATACCGAACCCACCCCGATCCAGCGCGACTCGATCCCGCAGTTGCTGGAGGGCCGCGACCTGCTCGGCATCGCGCAGACCGGCACCGGCAAGACCGCCGCGTTCGTGCTGCCGTCGATCCAGCGGCTGTCGGCCGGCAAGAAGGTGCTGCCGACGCATTGCCGGATGCTCGTGCTCGCCCCGACGCGTGAACTGGCCAGCCAGATCGCGGATTCGGCGCGCGCCTATGGCCAGTTCTCCAAGCTGTCGGTCGCGACCGTCTTCGGCGGGACCAGCATCAACAAGAACCGCAACGACGTCGCGCGCGGCGTCGACATCCTCGTCGCCACGCCGGGCCGGCTGATCGACGTGGTGGAGCAGGGCTTCCTCAACCTGTCGATGCTCGAGATCCTCGTGCTCGACGAGGCCGACCAGATGCTCGACCTCGGCTTCATCCATGCGCTCAAGAAGATCGTGCGGATGCTGCCGCGCAAGCGCCAGTCGCTGTTCTTCTCGGCGACCATGCCGCCGTCGATCCGTCAGCTCGCCGATCAGTTCCTGACCGATCCGGCGACGGTCAGCGTCGTGCCGCAGTCGACCACCGCCGAGCGCGTCGACCAGTCGGTGATCTTCTGCAACCAGACCGAGAAGCAGGCGCTGCTGACGATCCTGTTGCGCCAGATGCCGATCGACCGCGCGCTGGTCTTCACCCGCACCAAGCACGGCGCGGACCGTGTCGTGAAGCTGCTCGCCGGCAACGGCATCGCGGCGAATGCGATCCACGGCAACAAGAGCCAGCCGCAGCGCGAGCGCGCGCTGGCGCTGTTCAAGTCGGGCGAGGTGCCGATCCTGGTCGCCACCGACATCGCCGCGCGCGGGATCGACGTCTCGGGGGTCAGCCACGTCTTCAACTTCGAGCTGCCCAATGTCGCGGAGCAATATGTCCACCGCATCGGCCGTACCGCGCGCGCCGGGCGCAGCGGTGAGGCGATCGCCTTCTGCGCGGACGATGAGCGTCCGTACCTGAAGGACATCGAGAAGCTGACCCGCCAGAAGGTGGCGGTGTCGCCGCTGCCGGATGACTTCACGAAGCAGGCCGAACAGCTCAAGGCGCAGCGCGTCAAGACGATCGGCGCCGATCCCGCCCCGCGCGAGGATCGCCCCCGCCAGCAGCGCGGCCCAGCGCGGCCGAAGGCCAGCCACGCCCCGCGCGCGACGCCGGGTTCGGCGCAGGGCGGCCGCAATTATGCGAACGCCAGCGCCGGTGGCGGCGGGGCGCGCCGCAGCCGTGGTGGTCGCGGCCGTGGTCGCGGTGGCAGCGGCGCGTCGGCGGGCGCGTAAGCGCCGTCGGGGTGACGGTCGACACCTCGTCATCCCCGCGCATACGGAATACCAGAGCCATTGAGTGCGCGGCCCTTACGAAGACCGGCATGTCTGGATTCCCCCTGTGCAGGGACGACGGCGGTGCGAGGCTCGAACGTGCCCCGTCGTCCCGGGCTCGACCCGGGGCCCCGCTTCTTCTTCTTTTAAAGCGCGGAAGCAGCGGAGCCCCGGATCAAGTCCGGGGCGACGGTCGCAACCTTCTCACCCCCGCGCACGCGGCCAGCCGGCCCCTCTGACACAGCTTCGTATAGCTCCGCGCGTCCAGGCTCCGAATAGCGGCAGTCCCCGCTACTTCGCCGCCTTGCGCAGCGCGAGCCGCACCAGCGCGTCCAGCGACGCACCGTCACCCAGTTCCTCCTCCGCCGCCGCGACCGCGCTCGCTGCCTCGGCCGGCCGAAAGCCGAGGTTGAGCAGCGCCGACACCGCGTCCGATCCCGAACCGACCGGCACCACCTGCGCCGCCGCCGACGGCCCCAGCGCGACCCCGCCGACCTTGTCCTTCAACTCGCGGACGATCCGCTCGGCCAGCTTCGGGCCGACGCCATTGGCACGCGCCACGGTCGCCTTGTCCTGCGCCATCACCGCGCGGCTGATGTCGGCGGGCTCCAGCGCCGACAGGATCGCCAGCGCGACGCGCGCGCCGACGCCCTGCACCCCGGTCAGCAGCCGGAACCAGTCACGCTCGGCAGCGCTCGCAAAGCCGACCAGTCGGATGAAGTCCTCGGCCACCAGCATTTCGGTGAACAAAGTTGCGGCCTCGCCGACCGGGCCGATCGCCGCCAAGGTCCGCGCCGACGCGCCGACCAGATAACCGACCCCGTGGACGTCGATCACCGCATGGTCGGTGCCGGTCGAGGTCAGGATGCCCTTGAGATGCGCGATCATGAGGCAGGGCGGTAGAACAAAGCGGGGGCTGCGTCATCAGCCTCGTCACTGCGAGCGTGGCGACGCCATCGCGGACCGATCGCCGGTCACAGGCCGCTCGCCACATCCGTCATCCCGGACTTGATCCGGGACCACCGTACCGCTTGACCAGCCGCGTCTTGCCGTGCGGACCGGTGGATGCCGGAACAAGGCTCTCCTGAGCTTCGTCGAAGGGCCCGGCATGAGGTCCGAGAAGACGGAAGCGCTTGCGCCAATTTCATCGTCATTGCGAGCGTAGCGAAGCAATCCAGGGCCGGACCAGGACGCCCTGGATTGCTTCGCTACGCTCGCAATGACGAGAGGAGGGCGAGCAAACCGCCCCCCAAGTCACATCAGGCGACGGCCTTCTTCAGCGCGTCGACCAGATCGGTCTTTTCCCAGGTGAACAGATCACCCTCGGCATCACGACCGAAATGCCCGTAGGCCGCGGTTTTCGAATAGATCGGCTTGTTCAGCGCCAGATGCTCGCGGATGCCCTTCGGGGTCAGGCGGACGAGCTGCGGCAGCGCGGCCTCCAGCTTCGCCTCCTCGACCGTCCCGGTGCCGTGCAGGTCGACATAGACCGACAGCGGCTCGGCGATGCCGATCGCATAGGAAAGCTGGATCGTGCAGCGCTTGGCGAGGCCCGCCGCGACGACGTTCTTCGCCAGATAGCGCGCGACATAGGCCGCCGAACGGTCGACCTTGGTCGGGTCCTTGCCGCTGAACGCGCCGCCGCCGTGCGGGGCCGCGCCGCCATAGGTGTCGACGATGATCTTGCGCCCGGTCAGCCCGGCATCGCCGTCCGGCCCGCCGATCTCGAACTGGCCGGTCGGGTTGATGTAGATCTTGGTGGCGTCGTCGATGAAGCCGTCGGGCAGCACGTCCTTGAACACGCCCATCACATGGTCGTGCAGGACCTTGTACTTGGCGACGTCGGCATTGTCGCCCTTCTCGCAATAGCCCGGCGCATGCTGGGTCGAGACGACCAGCGCGGTCGCCTTGACCGGCACGCCGTTCTCATACTGCAACGTCACCTGGCTCTTGGCGTCCGGCTCGAGGAACGGCGCCGCGCCCGAATGACGGTCGGCGGCGAGCCGCTCGAGGATCTTGTGGCTGTAATACAGCGTGGCGGGCATCAGGCCCGGCGTCTCGTCGGTCGCGTAACCGAACATGATGCCCTGGTCGCCCGCGCCCTCGTCCTTGTTGCCGCTCTCGTCGACGCCCATCGCGATGTGCGCCGACTGGCCGTGCAGCTCGTTGAGGAAGCGGAATTCGTTCCAGTGGAAGCCCGACTGCTCATAGCCGATCCGCTTCACGGTCGCGCGGACGGTCGCCTCGATCTCTTCCTGGATGCCGGGCGCCCACTGATCGTTCTCGTACACGCCCTTGCCGCGGATCTCGCCCGCCAGCACGACGAGCTGGGTGGTGGTCAGCGTCTCGCACGCCACGCGCGCCTCGGGGTCCTTGGACAGGAACAGGTCGACGATCGAATCCGAAATCTGATCCGCGACCTTGTCGGGATGGCCTTCGGACACCGACTCGGACGTGAAGATGAACGACTGACGCATGGAGGCTCCGGCAGATAACGATATAAAGATAGCTTTATGTCGTTACCGCGATCGACGCCGCAACGCAAATGCGACGAGCGTCAGCACTGTCCCGACCAGCAACGCCGCCCAGTTTCCCAGCCGTGCGAACAGCGTCGGGGCATGGGCCGGAGGGATCGGCGTGATCGCCGCACCGCCGACATGATGCGCCACCGTCGCCAGCAGCGCGCCGTCGGCCCCGATCACCGCCGAGATCCCGTTCGGAGTCGCGCGCACGACCGGCAGCCCCTCCTCGATCGCGCGGAGCCGCGCCTGCGCCAGATGCTGCGGCGGCCCCCAGGTGCCGAACCACGCATCGTTCGAGGGATTGAAGATCAACCGCGGGCGCCGCGCCGGATCGACGACCTCACCCGAGAAGATGATCTCGTAACACAGCTGCATCCCGATCGCGCCGAACCCCGGCACCGACATCGTGCGCGGTCCCGGCCCCGGCGCGAAGTCCATGTCGCCGGGCACCAGCCGCGACAGGCCCAGCGGCTTGAGCAGCCACGGCATCGGCAGATACTCGCCGTAGGGCACCAGATGCGCCTTGTCGTAGCGTCCGCGAATCTGCCCGCGCGCATCGAGCGCGAACACCGAATTGCTCGCGGTCGTCACCTCGCCCTTGCCGTCGAACTGGAGGGCGGTGCCGCCGGTCAGCAGCATGTCGCGCGGCCCCAGCACCGACGCCATCCGCGTCCGTGTCAGCCACGGGCTGGTGTTGCCATAGACCCAGAACGGATAATCATCCTCGATGAAGTCGCGGATCACGCCCTCGGGCCACATCACCAGCCGCTGCGCCCCGCCCGGCGTGCCCGACAGCCGCAGCAGCCGCGCGAGCATCATCGCCTGATCGCTCTCGCCGCGCTGATCCTGCGGGACGTTGGGCTGAACGACGACGAGCCGCGGCGCGTCCGCGGCGGCCGCTGCCGACCCCGGCCGGTAACTCAGCAGCTCCGCGACCGTCAGGATCGCAAACGCGACCATGCCGATGCCGATCTGCTTGCGTCCCGCCGGCAGCAACAACAGCGCACCCGCGGCCACGATGGTGAGTCCGGACAGTGCATAAGTGCCCACCAACGTCGCCAGCCACGCCACCGGCTGCACCGGCACCCACATCACCGCGACCGGATCCCACGCATAACCGGTGAACAACCAGCTCCGCATCCACTCGGTCAAGATCCAGCACGCGCCGAACAGCAGCACGAACCCGGCGTCGATCCGCGCCCTCCGCCCGCGCCACGCCAGCCCCGCGCAAAGCGCCGGGAACACCGCCAGATACAGCGCCAGCGCGAACGGCGCGGCATAGCCCAGCCAGTGCGGCATTTGGTCCTGGAAGGTGAAGGCGTGCTGGAACCAATTGTCGTTGATCGTAAAATGCCCGACCCCGAATGCCCAGCCGCGCCACAGCGCCTGCCCGCGCGTCGGCGCGGCATGGACCAGCGCGATCCAGCCGGCGAAGGCGGCGATCGCCAGCCACCAATATTCCAGCGGCGCGAACCCGCACGCCGCGGCGACGCCCAGCAACAGTGCGGCAAGCGCCGGATAGCGCCGCGGAAACGCTTCGATCGAGGAACGATAGGACAGGGCAGCGCATCCTTTGCCGCGGGTTACGATCGCCTCCTGCGACGCCGCGCGCGGCATCGCAAGCCATGCGCGCGAGGTAGGGCGTGACGATGACGGTTGCGAGGCGTATCAGTGCAGCATGACACGTCATGGATTCATCGCATGAGCAAGCCGATCGAAGTGGACCTGCCGCACCAGCTCGGCGTCGCCGGCGCGCGGTCGCGGATCGACGGCGGTTTCGACAAACTCGCCGGCTACATCCCCGGCGGGCACGTCAGCGAGCATCGCTGGGACGGCGATACGCTGCATTTCGTCATCGAGGGCATGGGCCAGCGCGTCGCGGTCCAGCTCGACGTCACCGAACGCAACGTCCATGCGCTGTTCGAATTGCCGGGTTTGCTCGGCATGTTCGGCGAGCAATTGCGCGCGAAGCTGCAGAAAGACGGCCCGAAACTGCTGGCGTAAGTCCTGTCGCCAAACCCACCGTCGCCCCTGCGCAGGCAGGGGCCCATGTCTGTATCGTGCCGCGCGCCACCTGACACACGGGCGTTGCTCCATGTGTCAGCCTGATCGACCCACGAGACAGCGATAGGCCCCTGCCTGCGCAGGGGCGACTGCGTGTGGGGCAGGGGACGAACCTACCCTTCACGCCCTCACTTCGCCGCGGCGGCCTTCTTCGGCACCACCGCCATCGTCCAGTCCTTCTCCGGCTTCAGATACTTCGCCGCGGTCGCCTGCAACAGCGCGGGGGTGATCGTCGTGAAGTCGCTCACCAGGCTCTGGCTCGCCTCGATCCGCTTGGGGTCGAAGGTCCCGCCGCTAGTCTGGAGCAGCCAGAACTGGTTCCCCGACGAGGCGCGCGCCATATATTGCAGCATCGGCACGATCGTGCGGCGCAGCTCGTCCTCGCTGACCGGGGTCGTGACCAGCTCGCTCGCGATCTGGCGCGAGAGCTGGAAGAACAGCGGCACCTTGTCGGGCGCGACCTTGCCGATCGCGATCAGTCGCCCGCCGCCGGGCTGGCCGACCGGCCACTGGCTCTGCGCGCTCGGCGAATAGCTCGCCCCCGCCACCGAGCGCAGCCGGTCGAACAGCCGGTCGTTGAACACCGCCGCCAGCACGTCGAGCCGCCGCTGCTCGGCATGATCCGCCGAGCCGCCGCCGGTCGGCCACGCAATCACCGCCGCGGCCTGATTGTCGTCGCCGTCGTGCGTGCGCAGCACCGGCTGCGCGACATGCGCCGGGAAGCGCACCGTCGGTGAGCGCGGATCGTCCGCCCGCCGCGCCTTGAGCGCGCCGAAGCTCTTCGCCACCGCCGCGATCGCTTCGTCGCCCTTGACGTCGCCGAAGATATCGACCTCGATCGGCCCGGTCGCCAGCAGCGGCTGCCAGAGCTTCTTGAACGACGCCGCATCGAGCTTCTCGATCTGCTCCAGTGTCGGCACGCCCCAGCGCGGGTCGCCGTCGCGCAACAGTCCTTCCAGATCGCGCGCCAGCACGCCGTCGGGCGACGACGACAGCCCGGCATAGCCCGCCAGCATCGCCGCGCGCGCGCGCGCCACCGGCGCCTTGTCCCAGCGCGGCGCGGCCAGCTTGGCAGCCATCAGCGTCAGATTGTCGGCATAGTCGCCCGGCGTGGTCTGCGCGCCGAACAGAAAGGCATCGTCGCCGATGTCGAAGTCCAGCCCCATGCGCCGCCCGGTGGTGAGCTGGTCGAGGTCGCTCTGGTTGAGCGAACCGATCCCGCTCGCGATCAGCGCGGTGTCGCCCGCCCAGGCCGGGGTCGGCCGATCGGACGGCAGCGCCTGATAGCCGCGGCCGAACCGCACGCGCAGATAGACGCGCCCCGTCTCGGACGCGTTCGGATAGATCAGCGCGCGCACGCCGTTGGCGAAGGTCACCTGTTCCATCGGCGGATCGCCGACACGCGCCTGCGCGACGGTCTTGCCCGGCTGTCCGAGCTTCGGGACGCGCGAGAAATCGACCGCCGCCTGTTGCGTGCGCTTGCCCGCCAGCTTCGAGACGTCGGCCTTCATCGCCGCCGCCAGCTTCGCCGCCGCGCCCTCGTCGGGGGTGCGGGTGTTGACCAACGCGCGGTTGGCGTCGCCCTTGAACAGCCGGTTGGTCGATTCGACCATCGCGGCCGGGGTGAACATCCCCTTCGTGCGCGCCTGCTTGAGGATGTCGTAGCTGGTCTGCGGCCCCGCGACCGTCTCGCGGATGTCGAGCGCGCTGACCATGTCGTCGGCCTGTTTCGCGCCCGCCTCGACGCGCGCCGTGTCGACGTCGTTCTTCATCGCGGCGTCGAACTCGGCCAGCTCGCGGTCGATCTCGCCCTGCGTCGGCGGGGTCGCCATCGCGTCGGCGATCACCGCGCGCACGTCCTTCAGCGCCGCTTCCCAATCGTCGCCGATCGGGATGACGTTGGTGAAGGTGCCGTTGGCGGAGCGCGATACGTCGTCGAGATTGACCGACGCCTGCAGGAAGCTGCCCCCGGCGCGCGCGCGCGTTTCCAGCCGGCGGTTGATGAGCCGCATCGCGAGCTGGTCGACCATCCGCTTCTGGTTGAAGACGATCGTGTCGCTCTGATATTTCCACGGGCGCAGCACCGCGGTGGCGACGATCGGCGGCAGCGACGGCTCGGCGATCGTCTTGGCGATCGGGTCACCGGTCTGCGGCGTGCCGAAGTCGGGGTCGGCGGGATTGGCGCCCTTGCCCTGCCAGCCGCCGAAATTCTTGACCACCAGCCGGGCCGCGACATCGGGATCGATGTCGCCCGAAATGATGACCACGGCGCGCGACGGGCGATACCATTTGTCGTGAAAGGCCTGCACGCTGGCCGGGTTCGCGGCCTCCAGCGTCTTGATCGTGCCGATCGGCGAGCGGCTGGCGAGCGGTTGCCCGGCGAAGAAGGTCTGGCGCAGCGCGTCGCCGTAGCGGACCTGCGGCCCCGGCGCCTCGCGCTGCTCGGCGAGCACGGCGGGACGCTCGGCGGCGAGCCCGGCGTCGGTGATCGCGGGCGCGGCCATCATGCCCGAGAAGATCTTGAGGCTTTCGTCGAGCTTGACGTCGGTCGCGCCGGGCAGGTCGAGCTTGTAGACGGTCTGCGTCGGGGTGGTCGAGGCGTTCGAATCACTGCCGAAGGTCGCGCCGAACCGCTGCCACACGCGCTTCGCTTCGCCGTCGGGGACGTATTTCGATCCGCGGAACGACAGATGCTCGATCAGATGCGCGAAGCCCTGTTCGGCATCGGTTTCGTAAAGGGACCCCGCGTCGATGCGGACGCGCACCGCGACCTGCCCCGGCGGCACCGCATTGCGCCGCACCGCATAGCGCAGCCCGCTGGGCAGCGCGCCGAAATGCCAGTTGATGTCCGGCGGGATGTCCGAATCGGCGAACAGCCACGGGCGGGTGTCGACCGTGATCGGCGCGGCCGCCTGGGTGGGGACGGTGGAGGTCGCGACCGGCGCGCGCCGCGCACGCTGCTGCGCGGGGAGCGGCAGCGCGACGGAGACGAGCAGGAGGGCGACGAGCGGCTTCGCGAGCGCGCGCGAATAAGAAAGCATCCCGCGATTGTAGGCACGGGCGGGGCGCGCGGCAACGCCCGCTCGCCTTTCCTTTGCCGTCGTGCGCCACGTTCTGGCCGTGATGCGGGTCTATTCGCTGCCGCTTTCCCATTGTCCGGCGGCGGGCAAGTGATTGATCGACAAACAGATGATGAGGTCCGATCTGAGAATTACCGCATCGGGATCGCTGGCCGCGCCACCATCGTCCGCGCTGGTCGCCGAGCGCGGCCGTCCGTGGCCGGTGCGCGTCGGCAAGCGGCTGCGCGGCACCTTCGACAGGCTGATCGCGGGGTCGTCGCTGGTCGCCAACGCCCCGGTGCTCGACGTGCGCGATTTCGGCTGGACCGCCTTGCTCCGCGACCATTGGCAGGACATTCTCGCCGAGGCGCGCGCGGTGGCGCTGGTCGGCGATGCCGCGCCCAGCCTCGCCACCATCTCCCCCGATCACCGCGCGATCGCCGAGGTCGGCAAGTGGCGCTCCTATTTCCTGTGGGGCTATGGCTATCGGATCGACGACAATCTGACCCGCTGCCCGCGCACCCGCGACGTGCTGGCGCGCGTGCCGGGGCTGACAACCGCTTTCTTCTCGATCCTCGCGCCCGGCACGCACATCCCGGCGCACCGCGGCGTGACCAAGGGGCTCATCACCTGCCACCTCGCGCTGATCGTCCCGCGCGACGGCGACGTGCGGATGCGCGTCCACGACCGGATCGTCCGCTGGTCGGAGGGCGAGACGCTCGTGTTCGACGACACCTACGACCATGAGGTATGGAACGACACCGACGGCACGCGCGTGGTGCTGCTGATCCAGTTCGAGCGTCCGCTACGTCGTCCGGGCAAATGGATCGCGGACCTGTTCCTCGGCGCGGTCCGGCGCTCCGCCTTCGTGCAGGAGGCGCGCGCGAACGTCGCCAAATGGAACGCGGCGGTGGCGCAGCTGGACGGCTGATCGGCCACTGCCCGCAATCCCCGCCTGCGCGAGACCTCTGCAAAGTCCCCTTCCTGTACCCCGGCGAAGGCCGGGGCCCAGTTGGGGAAGGTTTGTGACCGACTGCACCACCTTCCCGACTGGACCCCGGCCTCCGCCGGGGTACGGCTTCGCGAACGCACGGTCCCGTACTGTCGGAGTGGTGTCGCTTAGGCGGGGATGACGGGGAGGTGGCGGAATGACGATGCCTCCACCTATCCCGCCCGAAACGATCGCTTTCGCCCTGTGCGCTTGATCCGGCGCGTCGTACGCGCCACATCGCGGCCATGCTGATCGAAACCGAAGCCACGCCCAACCCGGCGACGCTCAAGTTCCTGCCCGGCCGCACCGTCATGGATGCCGGCACGCGCGACTTCGCCACCCCCGAGGAGGCGGAGGCCAGCCCGCTGGCCGACGCGCTGTTCGGGCTCGGCGACGTCACCGGCGTGTTCTTCGGGCGCGACTTCGTCTCGGTCACCGCGGCGCCCGGCGTCGACTGGCGCGATCTCAAGCCCGACGTGCTCGCGATCCTGATGGATCATTTCACCGCGCAGATGCCGCTGTTCCGCACCGGCGGTGCGGGGTTCAGCGTGCCGCCCGAGGAAGAGACGTTCGCCGAAAACCCGGAGGACGCCGACATCGTCGCGCAGATCAAGGAACTGATCGACACGCGCGTCCGCCCGGCGGTGGCCAACGACGGCGGTGACATCGTCTATCGCGGCTTCGACAAGGGCAAGGTCTTCCTGCGGATGCAGGGTGCCTGCGCCGGCTGCCCGTCGTCGAGCGCGACGCTCAAGAACGGCATCGAGCAGTTGCTGCGCTATTACGTCCCCGAGGTGACCGAGGTGCGCGCGGTCTGATCGCGCGCCGACCTTCCTGAAATTATTGGAGTTTTTGATGGCCGCCCCGCTCGACGACCATGCGCTCGACCAGCTCTTCCGCACCGCGCGTACCTTCAATCATTATCGCGACGAGCCGGTCAGCGAGGACACGCTGCGTGCCCTGTGGGGCCTGGTGAAGATGGGGCCGACCTCGGCCAACCAATTGCCCGCGCGGCTGGTGTGGTGCGTGACCGAAGAGGCCAAGGCGACGCTCGCCGCCGCCTGTTCGGATACCAATCGCGACAAGGTGTTGAAGGCGCCGGTCAGCGTGATCCTCGGCATGGACGTCGAGTTCCACGAGCATCTCCCCGAGCTGTTCCCGCACGTCGACGCCAAGAGCTGGTTCGACGGCAATCGCGAGCTGCGCGAGGCGTCGGCGTTCCGCAATTCGTCGTTGCAGGGCGGCTATCTGATCCTCGCCGCGCGTGCGCTCGGGCTGGACGTCGGGCCGATGTCGGGCTTCGATGCCGGCGCGGTCGACAAGGCGTTCTTCGCCGATACGCCCGCGGTGCGCACCAATTTCATCGCCACGCTCGGCTATGGCGATCCGGCGACGCTCCACCCGCGCAACCCGCGCCCGGCGTTCGAGACCTTCAACCGCCTCGCCTGATGCGCACGTTGGTGATCGACACCGCGACCGCCGCCTGTTCGGTCGCGCTGTTCGAGGACGAGCAACTGATCGCGCACACGCATGACGTGGTCGGGCGCGGCCATGCCGAGTGGCTGGTGCCGATGATCGCCGCGCTACCCGAGGGTGGCCGCGCCGACCGCGTGCTGGTCGATGTCGGGCCGGGCAGCTTCACCGGCATCCGCGTCGGAATCGCCGCGGCGCGCGCGCTCGCGTTCGGCTGGGGCGCGTCGATCGCCGGCTATGGCGCGCCGTCGCTGGTCGCGGTCGCCGCGCTCGCCGCCGATCCGCGCCCGCTTGCGGTGGTGATGGAAGGCGGGCACGGTGAGGTCTTCATGCAGGGCTTCACCGCTCCCTTCACCGCGCTCGACGCAGCCCGCTCGCTCACCCCGGCGGCGGCGCTGGCCGCGCTGGGCGACCGACGCGCGATCGGCAGCGGCACGCGCTGGCTCGCCGCGCTCGATGCCGGCGTGCCGCTCGACGAAACCCTGCCCGATGCGCGTCACGCGCTGCTGTTGCCGCCCGCGGCGCGCGCGCTGCCGCCGGTGCCCGTCTACGGCCGCGCGCCCGACGCCAAGCTGCCGGCCGCCGCGGCCGCGCCCGCCGCATGAGCACGCGGGTGCGGCTGATCGAGCTGGCACCCGGCGGCGCGGGCGACGCCGAGGTGGTCGACCGCATCATGCTCGCCGCCTTCGACTCGCGCTATGGCGAGGCGTGGACGCGCAGCCAGTGCATCGGCATCCTCGCGATGCCCGGCGTGTGGCTGACGCTGGCGCGCGTCGACGATGCGGTGGTCGGCTTCGCGTTGGTCCGCGCGATCATGGACGAGGCCGAGCTGCTGCTGATCGCGGTCGATCCGCCCGCGCGCCGCAGCGGCGTCGGCGCGGCGTTGCTGCGCGGGGTGGTCGCGGAGTGCGAGGGGCGCGGCGTGGCGAAGCTGCATCTGGAGGTACGCGCCAACAACCCGGCGGTCGCGCTCTACGCCGCGCACGGATTCCGTCATGCCGGGGTGCGCCGCAACTATTATCGCGGGCGCGACGGACAGGCGTTCGACGCACACACCTATGCGCGCGCGCTCGAAATTCATCGATAATCGCTTTTTTGCGAGTCGGTAGCGCTTTTCGCAACAAGCGCGATCCATTACATGGCGACTATGGCTCGCAAGATCGATCTCGAAGCGCTGTGTCACGAAAAGGGCCTGCGTATCACCGAACAGCGCCGCGTCATCGCGCGCGTCCTGTCGGAGGCGGAGGACCATCCCGACGTGGAAAAGGTCTATGCGCGCGCCTCCGCGATCGACCCCGGCATCTCGATCGCCACCGTCTATCGCACCGTGCGGCTGTTCGAGGAGGCGGGCATCCTCGACCGTCATGATTTCGGCGACGGCCGCGCGCGCTACGAACCCTCGCCCGAGGCGCATCACGACCATCTGATCGATGTCGAAACCGGCAAGGTGATCGAGTTCGTCGATCCCGAGCTGGAGCTGCTGCAAAAGGCGATCGCCGAGCGGCTCGGCTTCCGACTGGTCGACCACCGCATGGAATTGTACGGCGTCGCACTCCGCAAGGACTGACATGCGGCTGAATGCGCGCGGCTGGGCACGGCTCGCCGCGTTGGCGGTGACGTTGCTCGCCGCATTGCTCCTGCATGGCATCTGGCGGCTGTTCCGCTTGCGCTCGCCGTGGCCGCGGCGCTTTCTCGGCTGGGTGGCGCGGATCGTCGGGGCGCGGGTGCGCGTGATCGGCACGCCGCTGCGCCGCGACGCGGTGCTGCTCGCCAACCATGTGACATGGATCGACATCCTCGCGCTGGCCGGGGCGAGCGGGGCGGCGTTCGTCGCCAAGGCCGAACTGCGCGAGGCGCCGCTGGTCGGCTGGCTGTGCACGCTCAACAACACGCTGTTCGTGCGCCGTGGCGACCGGATGGGGATCGACACGCAGGTCGCGGCGCTCCGCGGCCAGCTCGCCGGCCCGCAGCCGGTGGCGATCTTCCCCGAAGGCACGACCGGCGACGGCGTGACGCTCGGGCCGTTCAAGGCCGGGCTGCTCGCCGCGCTCGCCCCGCCGCCGCCCGGCATCCGCGTCCAGCCGGTGCGGATCGATTATGGTGCGGCGACCCCCGACGTGGCGTGGGTCGGTGCCGAGGATGGTGCGGACCATGCGAAGCGCGTCCTCAACCGCCGCGGCACGTTCGTCGCGACGCTGCACTTCCTCGCGCCGTTCGTCCCCGAAGGCGACCGCAAGGCGATCGCCGCCGAAGCTCGCGCGCGCATTGAAGCGGCTGTGTAACAGACGGCAGAGCGCTTCAATCGCGAAGGATTATCGGACAAGCGCCCGTACTTATTCGAAAGCCTGTAGGTGCAACTAGGCGATCACTCCATTCCGGTTTGAATTGACCCGAATTGGCGCTTCAAATTCACCACTCCCTCGTTTGTGCGCGAAACCACGGGAGAGAGTGATGAAGCCGGCAAAGATCATCATGGCGGGCGTGGCGCTGCTATCTGTGAACGTCGTACAGGCGCAAGAACGCCAGAATGCAGCGGAGTGCGAGCTCCACATCTGGCCCAGTCTCGAGATCGACGGTGTTCATATGGGGGCGCTGGGTCTGTTTGGAGCCATCGGCGCGGCCGCCGATGCCAGCGGACGAAAGTCCGAGCGTGCCTCGATCGCCGATCTCATGTTGCAGGGCTTGCCGGCTGATGCTCAGATCGAGGAGCTGGAAAGGGCCGATGTGGCTTCGGCGCTTGGTCTGACTGGATACCGGATCATCGCGGAGCCCGCTGTTCCGTCGAAGGCATCGGCCAAGGCAGATCCGGCACTTCGACAACGTCGCGAGGCAATCCGTGCTGGCTTGAAAACACGGAACCGGCTGACGTCGTCCGCCGCCCCCTGTTATGCAGAGTTGATTGGCGACCGGATATTCTATGTCAAAACGCCGCTTGTCAGTGGTACCTTGAATGCCGGATGGACGTTCCGGGACTTCGGTCGGGCCGCGTCGGCCAAGCCGTCGATCAGCAGCGGGGAGGTGAAGAACTCGCTGAAGGCATTCCCGCCAAAGACACCGGATGATCTCGCAGCGGCTCAGGCCGATCTGCGCGCCGCCTATCGCGCAGACTTCGCGGAGTGGGTGACGAAGAAATTGCGCAGATCGGGCGTCATCGAGGCAAGCACGTCGCGTTGAGATGATCTGCGTGGCCAAGCATCGTGAGGTGCCGGCAGGTGCAGCGCCTGCCGCAGGCCCCCGCGCTGGCTGATTGCGTGTCGCTACGCTACGGCGCGGCGATGACCATCGCCCGCCTCGTCCTGTGCACCGCGCTCGCGCTCGCCGCCTGCTCGCGCGACGACAGTGCCGAGCGGCGGGCGCGGCTCGGGCCGAACCCGACCCTCGCGCAGTTCATGCAGGTCGCCGATGCACAGGCGGGCGCGCGCCGCTTTGGGCAATGCGCCGCCTGCCATTCGATCGCGGCCGGGGGCGCGGATCGCAACGGCCCGAACCTGCACGGCGTCTATGGCGCGCCGATCGCGCAGAACCGCCCGCGCTTCGGCTATACCGACGCCTTGCAGGCGCAACGCGGCGTGTGGGATGACCGGCGACTCGACGCCTGGCTCGCCGATCCGCGCGCCGCCGTGCCGGGCACGACGATGACCTTCGCCGGGGTCCGCGATCCGCTCGCGCGCGCCGACCTGATCGCTTATCTCAAGACCCAGCGATGACCGACGCCCGCGTCCGCGCTTACGGTGCCGCCGATCGCG
The DNA here is from genome assembly GCF_036946485.1 of Sphingomonas phyllosphaerae. Lineage (GTDB taxonomy): Bacteria > Pseudomonadota > Alphaproteobacteria > Sphingomonadales > Sphingomonadaceae > Sphingomonas > Sphingomonas phyllosphaerae_E. Next base: position 540,668 of record NZ_JAQIJA010000005.1, on the reverse strand, counting down.
CCGCCTGCCTCGCGCTATTCAACGGCAACACACCGGCGTTCTTCGCCGCCGAGGAGCGGGTCGATTTCGCCGCCTTCCTCGATACACACGCCGCCGACTGGGCGTTTCAGGTGGTCGAGCGCTGCGGGACGATCGTCGCCTGCGGCGGACACCGCGTCGCCGCCGACGGGGAAACCGCCGGCTTCTGCTGGGGAATGGTCGACCATCGCCAGCATCGCAGCGGGATCGGGCGCATCCTCACCCAATCGCGGCTCGACGCCGCCCGCGCCACGCCGGGTGTGCGACAGGTGCGGCTCGACACCAGCCAGCACACGCAGGGCTTCTACGCGCGCTTCGGCTTCGAGGTGGAGCGGGTGGTGCCGGACGGCTATGCCCCGGGGCTTGACCGCGTCGACATGTTGCTGCGCTGGCCAGCCTGACGCGTTTCCGCTAAGGCGCGCGGCATGTCCGTGCCCCAGAAGACCCCGCCGAAGACCTTCCACGTCAAGTCGTTCGGCTGCCAGATGAACGTCTATGACGGCGAGCGGATGGCGGAATTGATGGCGGCCGAGGGGATGGTCGCTACCGACGACGCCCATGCCGCCGATCTCGTCGTGCTCAACACCTGCCACATCCGCGAGAAGGCGACCGAGAAGGTCTATTCGGACATCGGCCGCGTCCGCAAGGTGGCGGGTGCCGAGGGCCGCGCGCCGATGATCGCGGTCGCCGGCTGCGTCGCGCAGGCCGAGGGCGAGGAGATCGTGCGCCGCGCCAAGGTCGATGTCGTTGTCGGCCCGCAGGCTTACCACAATCTGCCGAAGCTGGTCGCCGCCGCGACGAAGGGTGAGGCCGCGCTCGACACCGACATGCCGCTCGCCTCGAAGTTCGGCGCGCTGCCCGCCCGCCGCAAGGTGGCGCCCGGCGCGTTCCTGACCGTGCAGGAAGGCTGCGACAAATTCTGCACCTATTGCGTCGTCCCCTACACGCGCGGCGCGGAGATCAGCCGCCCGTTCGCGGCGATCGTCGACGAGGCCAAGGCGCTGGTCGATGCCGGCGCGCGCGAGATCACGCTGCTGGGGCAGAACGTCAACGCCTGGACCGATGGCGAGGGGCGGGGGCTCCACGACCTGATCCGTGCGCTCGACCGCATCCACGGGCTGGCGCGGATCCGCTACACCACCAGCCATCCCAACGACATGGCGCAGGGGCTGATCGACGCGCACCGCGATGTCGAGAGCCTGATGCCGTTCCTCCATCTGCCGGTGCAGGCCGGCAGCGACCGCGTGTTGCGCGCGATGAATCGCCAGCACACGCGTGACGGCTACCTGCGCCTGCTCGACCGCATCCGCGCCGCGCGCCCCGACATCGCGCTGTCGGGCGATTTCATCGTCGGCTTTCCCGGCGAGACCGAGGCCGAGTTCGCCGAGACGCTCAGCCTCGTCGACGCGGTCGGCTATGCGCAGGCGTACAGCTTCAAATATTCGCCGCGCCCCGGCACGCCCGCGGCGACGCTCGGCGAGCAGATCGCCGCCGAGGTCATGGACGATCGCCTCCAGCGGCTGCAGGCCGCGCTCAACCGCGATCAGGCCGCGTTCAACGCCGCCTCGGTCGGTCGGGAGTGCAGCGTGCTGATCGAGCGCCGTGGCAAGCGCGACGGGCAATGGCTCGGCAAGTCGCCGTGGCTGCAATCGGTCCATGTCGTCGGCCCGCACGCGATCGGCGACGTGCTCGACGTGACGCTGACGCAGGCCGGGCCGCTGTCGCTGACCGGCGAGGTGCGGACGCTGGCGGCGGCGTGACCCTGCGTCGCCCCGGACCTGATCCGGGGCCCCGCTTCTTCTTCCTTTCCGGCAGACGGAGAAAGCAAGACCACGGATCAAGTCCGGGGTGACAACCATCATGACGATTCCACCTTCCCGCGACGCGCAACCGCTGCCACACTCTGCCGCGATGCCATCGTGCCGTCATGCGCTGCGTCCATTCCGCCCCCTGCGGCGTTTGTGTCGCGTGACGCCCATCGCCCAAGGAGCCGCATGAGCCGTAAACCCGTCCCCGCCCAGACGGGCGAGCGTTCGCGTGTCGAGGTCGTCTTCGACCGTCCGCAACTGCTGAGCCGGCTGTTCGGCCAGTACGACCAGCATCTGGTGGCGCTGGAGAACCGGCTGGGGGTCTATATCACCGCGCGCGGCAACCGCGTCGGGCTGGAGGGGACCGCCGAGCAGGTGGCGCTGGCGCGCGACGTGCTCCACGATCTCTACGCGCGGATCCAGCGCGGCGAGGAGGTCGATACCGGCCTCGTCGATGCCTCGATCGCGATGGCGGCCGAGCCGGTGCTCGACGGGATCATCTCCGCCGAGCGCAGCCCGGCGCCGTCCGTGATGATCCGCACGCGCAAGAAGACGATCGTCCCGCGCACGCCCGCGCAGGCGCATTACATGCGCGAGCTGACCACCCACGACATGATCTTCGCGCTCGGGCCGGCGGGCACCGGTAAGACCTATATCGCGGTGGCGCAGGCGGTCGCGCAGCTGATTTCGGGCAGCGTCCAGCGGCTGATCCTGTCGCGCCCGGCGGTCGAGGCGGGCGAGCGGCTCGGCTTTCTGCCCGGCGACATGAAGGAGAAGGTCGATCCCTATCTCCGCCCGCTCTACGACGCGCTCTACGACTGCCTGCCCGCCGAACAGGTCGAGCGGCGGATCGCGAGCGGCGAGATCGAGATCGCGCCGATCGCCTTCATGCGCGGCCGGACGCTCGGCGACGCCTTCGTGATCCTCGACGAGGCGCAGAACACCACGCCCGCGCAGATGAAGATGTTCCTAACCCGCTTCGGGCAGAACAGCCGGATGGTAATCTGTGGCGACCCCAACCAAACCGATCTTCCCGGCGGCGTCGGTGCGAGCGGGCTCGCCGATGCGACGACCCGGCTGGAGGGCGTGGAGGGCATCTCTCTGTGCCGCTTCACTGCCGCCGATGTCGTCCGCCATCCGATCGTCGGGCGGATCGTGGAGGCGTATGAGGGGGTGTCCGGTTGACGCGGTGGTATATCCCTGCCAAGAATATGGGATATACGGAGCGTAGGTGATGGCATCGCTGTACATCAAGGATCCCGAGGCCAACGCACTGGCGGAGGAACTCGCGCGCCGTCGTGGGCTGACCAAGACGGCGGCGGTCAAGCTGGCATTGCAGCACGAACTGGACGAGGTAGATCGTCGCTCCACTCGTGAGAAAATGCTGGCGCTTTGGGAGCGGCATCCACTGCCGGCACCGAATGGCCCGATCGCCGACAAGGCCTTCTATGATGACCTGTCGGGGGGATTGTGAGCTGGTTTGTGGACGCCTCGGTCGTCGTGGCGTTGTCGGTGCGCGAACCGGACTGGGAACATCATGCGGCACGGATGGACGAGGAAGCTGTCCGCTACTGGTCACCCGTGGCGCAGTGGGAAAGCGTGGCTGCCACCCGGCTGCGGTTCGATATCCCGGCCCACGAGGCACGGGCGATCGTGGATCGCGTCGCGCGCATGAGCGGCTTGACGCTGGTGCCGATCGGCGAGAGCGAAGCACAGGCAGCGCTCCTCGCCTTCGAGCGCTACGGCAAGGGTACCGGACACCCCGCGCAGCTCAACATGGGCGATTGCTTCGCCTACGCCTGCGCCAAGACTCATGGCGCGCGTCTGCTCTACAAGGGCAACGACTTCTCCCACACGGACCTCGGCTGACATGATCCACATCGAACTCACCCGCGAAGACCCGTGGTCCGACACCGACTGGGAGGCGCGCGCGCTCGCCGCCGCGCGCGCCGCGATCGCGCGCACGCCGTACGGCGACCTCATCACCACCCCCGCGCATGTCGAGATCAGCGTCCGCCTCGCCACCGACGACGAGGTGCAGGGGCTCAACCGCCAGTACCGGCAGAAGGACAAGCCCACCAACGTCCTGTCCTTCCCGATGGTCCAGCCCGACCTGATCGACACCGTCACGCAGAACAGCGACGACGGCGAGGTGCTGCTCGGCGACATCGTCCTCGCGCACGGCGTCTGCGAACGCGAGGCGGCGGAGCGGAACATCGGCACGGCCGATCATTTCACGCATCTGGTGGTGCATGGCTGCCTGCATCTGCTAGGCTATGACCATATGACCGACGACGAGGGCGACGCGATGGAGCAGATCGAGCGCGATGCCCTGGCCGATCTGGGCATCGCCGACCCCTATCTGATTCGCGAGGATTGAACACCACGGCCATGGCCGACGACCGAAGTAGCGCCGCGAACGGCGGCGAGCACCATGAAGGCGGCCTGTGGACCGGGCTGCGCAACATGATCTTCGGCGAGCCGCGCGAGGCGACCTTGCGCGAATTGCTGGAGAAGGCGATCGACCGCTACGAGGAAGATCCCGCGCCTGAGATCAAGGGCGACCTGACGCAGCTGGAGCGGCAGATGGTCCGCAACCTGCTGCATTTCAGCGAGCGCGACGCCGGCGACGTCGGTGTGCCGCGCGCCGATGTGATCGCGGTCGAGGAAGCGACGACCTTTGATCATCTGGTGCATGTCTTCCACGAAGCCGGCGTCAGCCGCCTGCCGGTTTATCGCGGCAATCTCGACCATGTCGTCGGGATGGTGCACCTGAAGGACGTGTTCGCGATCCTCGCGGCGGGCGGGGAGCGCCCGGCCACGATCCAGGCGCTGATCCGCCAGCCGCTCTACGTCCCGATGAGCCGCGGCACGCTCGACCTGCTCGCCGACATGCGCCAGTCGCGCAGCCATCTCGCGATCGTGCTCGACGAATATTCCGGAACCGAGGGGCTCGTGACGATCGAGGACCTAATCGAGGAGATCGTCGGCGAGATCGAGGACGAGCATGACGACGCCCCCGAGGTGCTGCTCGTGCCGCTCGACGGCGGCGCGTGGGACGTCGATGCGCGCGTCGAGCTGGAGGATGTCGGCACCACCGTCGACGCGCGGCTCGCCGAGGCGGAAAGCGACGTCGACACGATCGGCGGCCTCACCGCGGTTCTGGCCGGGCATGTGCCCGAGGCGGGGACGTGCATCGACCATCCCAGCGGCTGGCGGATCGAGGTGACCGACGCCGACGAACGCCGCATCAACCGCCTGCGCCTCCACCCGCCGGTGCCGGTCCCGGAGGGGGTCGAGGACTGACCATTCATTCCGTCATTGCGAGCGTAGCGAAGCAATCCAGGGCCGGATCAGGACGCCCTGGATTGCTTCGCTACGCTCGCAATGACGAACCGCACAGACGAACCCGGTAGCGTCCCCCCGCGCGCACGCCTACATTCGCCCCATGCGCAAACACGTCCTCGCCGTCATCGGCCTGCTGATCGCCCTCGGGGTCGCGATCTTCCTCTATCTGTCGTGGCCCGACGCCGCCCGCCGCGACGTGGCGGCGGTGACCGGCGCGCGCCCCGACATCACCCCGCCGCGCGAGCAGGTGCTCCCGACCGTCAAGACCGCCGACCCGATCGGCTGGAAGGCCGGCGAGACGCCCACCGCCGCCGCCGGGCTGAAGGCCGCTGCGTTCGCGACCGGGCTCGACCACCCGCGCTGGCTTTACCGCCTGCCGAATGGCGACGTGCTGGTCGCCGAGACCAATTCGCCGCCGCGCTCGGGCGGCGGGATCAAGGGCTGGGTGATGCGCCAGCTGCTCGGCAAGGTCGGCGCGGGCGTCCCCTCCGCCAACCGCATCACGCTGCTCCGCGACGCGAACGGCGATGGCGTGGCGGAGGTGAAGACGCCGTTCCTGACCGGGCTCAACTCGCCCTCGGGCATGGCGCTGCTGAACGGCCAGCTCTACGTCGCCAACACCGACGCGCTGGTCCGCGTGCCCTATCGTGACGGCGAGACAAAGATCACCGCCCGCCCCGAAACGGTCGTCCGCTATCCCGGCGGCGGCAACCACTGGTCGCGCAACGTGATCGTCGCCGAGGACGGCAAGACGCTCTACCTCTCGGTCGGCTCGGCCACCAACATCGCCGACGACGGGCTCGACGCCGAGCACGACCGCGCCGCGATCCTGCAGGTCTATCCCGACAGCAAGAAGTATCGCGTCTTCGCCGCCGGCATCCGCAACGCCAACGGCATGGCGTTGGTCCCCGGCACCAACCGGCTGTGGACGGTGGTCAACGAGCGCGACATGCTCGGCTCCGACCTCGTCCCCGATTACCTGACCGCGGTCGAGCTGGGCGACCACTTCGGCTGGCCGTGGTATTACTGGGGCGGCTATATCGACACCCGCGTCGAGCCCAAGAACCCGCAGCTGCAGCAATATGCCAAGCGCCCCGATTATGCGCTGGGGCCGCACGTCGCCGCGCTCGGGCTGACCTTCGCGGCGGACGCGAAGCTCGGCGACCGCTTCGCGCGCGGCGCGTTCATCGGTGAGCATGGCTCGTGGAACCGCAAGCCGCTGTCGGGCTACAAGGTCGTCTTCGTGCCCTTCGACGCGAACGGCTGGCCGGTGAAGGGCGCGAAGCCCGTCGACGTGCTGACAGGCTTCCTCAACAAGGACGACGAGGCGCACGGCCGCCCGGTCGGCGTCATCACCGACAAGGCCGGCGCGCTGCTGGTCGCGGACGATGTCGGCAACACGATCTGGCGGGTCAGCGCGGGCGGGTGAGCGCGAAGGCGTGAGCTGGGTCTATATCATGACTGATGAGCCCAGCGGCACGCTCTACATCGGCGTGACCGGCCACCTCGCGGCGCGGGTCCAACAGCACCGCGAGGGCAGGGGCTCGGACTTCTGCCGCGAGCACGGCCTGACGCGGCTGGTGTATGTCGAACCGCACGACACGATGGCGGAGGCGATCGCGCGCGAGAAGGCGCTGAAGAAGTGGAAGCGCGCGTGGAAGCTGAACCTGATCGGTAAGATGAACCCCGACTGGGAAGATCTGTGGGATAAGATCAACATGTGATCCACCCACCGTCGCCCCTGCGGAGGCAGGGGCCCATGTCTGTCGCGTCACGCGGGACCGTTTTGACACACGACCGGCCCATGTGTCCGAACCCGCACACGCCGACTAAACAGACATAGGCCCCTGCCTCCGCAGGGGCGACGGCGCTAGGCTAAACCCTCACCCCGCCCCGTACAGCGCATCCAATCGTTCTCCATACACCTGCCGCAACACATGCCGCCGGATCTTCAGGCTCGGCGTCAGCTGCTCGTTCTCGATCGAGAACGGCGCGTCCGCCAGAATCCACCGCCGCACCCGCTCGGTCACCGACAGCATCGCGTTCGTCCGATCCACCGCCGCCTGCACCGCAGACCGATACGCCGGGTCCTCTGCCAGCACCGCGCCCTGCTTGCCGTGCGCCGCGGCCCATTCCGCGCTCCACTCGGCATCGGGCACCAGCACCGCCACCATATGCGGCTTGCGGTCGCCCGCGATCATCGCCTGCCCGATCTCGGGCTGGAGCGTCAGCAGCCCCTCGACCTTCTGCGGCGCGACATTCTCGCCCTTGTCGTTGATGATGAGGTCTTTCTTGCGATCGGTGATGCGGATGCGCCCGGCCGGATCGATCTCGCCGATGTCGCCGGTGTGCAGCCAGCCGTCCTTCAGCACCCGCGCCGTCTCGGCCTCGTTGCGCCAATAACCGTGCATCACCAATTCGCCGCGCACCAAAATCTCGCCGTCTTTGGCGATCCGCACCTCGGTGTCGGCAAGCGGCGGGCCGACCGAGTCCATCGTCACCCCGGCGCTGGGGCGGTTGCACGAGATCACCGGCGCCGCCTCGGTCTGGCCATAGCCCTGCAGGAAGGTGACCCCCAGCGACTGGAAGAACACGCCCACTTCCGGGGTCAGCGGCGCGCCGCCCGAGATCATCGCCTTCATCCGCCCGCCGAACTTGCGCGCGATCTTGGGCTTGAACAGCGTGTCGACCAGCAACGCCTTGGGCCGGTCGCCCAGCCGCAGCCGCCCGGCATCGCGCTTCGCCCCGATGTCGAGCGCGGCGGCGAGCAATTTGGCGGGCACGCCGCCCTGCCGCTCGATCGCCTTGCTGATCCGCGTGCGCAGCACCTCGAACAGCCGCGGCACCACGAACATGATCGTCGGGCGCACCTCCTCGATATTGGCGGCGAGCTTGTCGATCCCCTCGGCATAATAGATCTGCCCGCCCATCCCGATCGGGAAATGCTGCCCGCCGGTGTGCTCATAGGCGTGGCTGAGCGGCAGGAACGACAGGAACACCTCGTCGCCCCAGCCGAAATCCTCCGCGACCACCGCCGAGCAGCCCGCGACATTGTGCAGGATCGCGCCGTGATGCTGCATCACCCCGCGCGGCGCGCCGCCGGTGCCGCTGGTGTAGATGATGCACGCCAGATCGCCGCGCGCGAAATCGGCCTGCGCCGCGACGGTGGCGACGTCGGCGGGATGCTGTTCGATCAGCGTCCGCCAGTCGTGGACGTCGATCGCGGTCTGTCCCAGCCGCATCGCGTCGATCCCGATCAGCATCTGCGGCCGGATCGAGCGCAGGATCGCGGGCATCAACGTCTTGGCGAGCTTCGCGGTCGAGACGATCACTGCCTTCGCGCCCGAGTTCTCGATGATGTGCGCGTGGTCGCGCTCGGTGTTGGTGGTGTAGGTCGGCACGGTCACGCAGCCCGCGGCCATGATCGCCAGATCGGACAGGCACCATTCGGGACGGTTTTCGCTCACCAGCATCACCCGGTCGCCGCGTTCCAGCCCGACCGCGCGCAGCCCCGTCGCCAGCCGCGCGACCGTCTCGGCGGCCTCGCGCCAGCTGATCGACACCCATTGGCCGTCGCGCTTCTGCCACAGGAACGGCGCGTCGCCCTTCTCCGCGGCGCGGGTGAAGAACATCGTCACCAGATTGGGGAATGGTTCCAGCCGACGGATAATGGTGCCGCTCCTCTCCTTGCGGGCGAACCGCCCTTTCCCTTGCGTCATGCCAAGGATTTCCCGGCCGCGCCAGCATGGACGCTGTCCCGCCCCGCCGCTATCGAACCGAGGATGATCGGTACGAGACACGGCACCATGCGCCTCCGCTCTTTCCTGTTCGGCGCGGCGTTGCTGCTGGGGGCGTGCGCCGCCCCGCAGCGCGCGGTCGCCCCGCCGGCCCCGTCGGCTGCGACCCCGAAGGCGCAGATCTTCGTCGTCTCGGCCAACCCGCTCGCCACCGACGCTGGCATGGCGGTACTGCGCCGTGGCGGCTCGGCGGCGGATGCGGCGGTGGCGGTGCAGGCGATGCTGTCGCTGGTCGAGCCGCAAAGCTCGGGCGTCGGCGGCGGTGCCTTCCTGACCTATTATGACGCCGCCGCACGGCAGGTCCGCATCTACGACGGGCGCGAGACCGCCCCGGCGGGCGCGACGCCCGACATGTTCCTCGACGATAGCGGCCAGCCGCTGCCGTTCGCGCAGGCGGTGCTCAGCGGCCGCGCGACCGGCGTGCCCGGCGCGGTGCGGATGCTGGCGATGGTGCAGGCCGAACATGGCCGGCTGCCGTGGAACACGTTGTTCGGCGATGCCCGCCGCACCGCCAAGGACGGCTTCATCGTCTCGCCGCGGCTCGCGCGCTTCCTCGGCGGCAATTATGCCGAGCTGGGCGCGCCCGACGTTCGCGCCTATTTCGCGCGCCCCGGCGGCGGGCTGCTGCGCGCGGGCGACCGGCTCCGCAACCCCGCCTATGCCGCCTTCCTGACGCGGCTGGCCGACGAGGGCCCCGACGCACTCTATACCGGCGCGACCGCGCGGCGGATCGTCGCGCGCACCACGCAGGGGCCGCTCGCCGGCACGATGACGCTCGACGACCTTGCCGGCTATCGCCCGGTCGTGCGCGAGCCGGTCTGCGCGCCGTATCGCGTGCTGCTGGTCTGTGCGCCGCCGCCGCCCGCCAGCGGGGTCGGCTTGCTCGAACTGCTTGGGCTGCTCGAACGCACCGACATCGCGACGCGCGGGCCGGACGATCCCCAGGCATGGTTCCTGTTCGCCGAGGCGAGCCGCCTCATGTACGCCGACCGCGACCGCTACGTCGGCGATCCCGCCTTCGTCGACGTGCCGGTCGCCGGGCTGCTCGCGCCCGATTATCTGGCGAAGCGCGCGCAGCTGATCGGCACGCGCGCCGGCCCCGCGCCCGCACCAGGCGATCCCGCCGGTGCCCCAGCCGCGGCCGCCGACCACACGCTCGAGCCGACCGGCACCTCGCATTTCGTCGTCGGCGATGCGCGCGGCAATGTCGTGTCGATCACCACGACGGTCGAGTCGATCTTCGGCTCGGGACGGATGGTCGACGGCTTCTTCCTCAACAACCAGATGACCGATTTCTCGTTCAGCCCGCGCGACGCCGCCGGCCGCCCGGCCGCCAATGCGGTGGCGGCGGGGAAGCGCCCGCGCTCGTCGATGACGCCGCTGGTGCTGCTCGACGGCGCGCGCGGCTTCGTCGGGGCCCTCGGCTCGGCGGGGGGCAATGCGATCCTCGCCTATGTCGGCAAGGCGGCCGTCGCGGCGATCGACTGGAAGCTGCCGATGCAGGACGCGCTGGCGCTGCCCAACCTGATCGCGAAGGGCGATGCGTATCAAGGCGAGGCGTCGCGCTTCTCGCCTGTGGTGCGCGACGGGCTGGCGGCGCGCGGGATCGTCGTCCGGCCGGGGCAGGGCGAGGATTCCGGCCTCCACGGCATCATCCTGCGCGACGGTCGCCTCGACGGCGGCTACGACCCGCGCCGCGAGGGCAAGGTCGCGATCGAGCCGGCGCCGGCCCAGCGATAGGGCGCGCGCGTTACCAGCTTCGTCGCCCCGTGCTTGACCCGGGGCCCCGCTTCTTCTTGTCGACTGAAGTCGTAAGCGGGATCCCGGATCAAGTCCGGGATGACGGAATGAGGGGGAGCCGGGCTTCTTACGCCCCCACCGCCTCCGCCACGCTTGCGAAGCCGTCGCGCGCCAGACACGCCGCCAGTTCGGTCGCCACCCGCCGCGGCAGCCCGGCTCCCTCATACACCAGCGCCGAATAGAGCTGCACCAGACTCGCCCCCGCCCTGATCCGCGCATAAGCCTCCGCCCCGCTGGCGATTCCGCCCGCCGCGACCAGCGCGACCTGCCCGCCGGTCGCCGCGCGTACCTCCGCCAGCTTCGCCGCCGCCAGCGCGCGGAGCGGCGCGCCCGACAGCCCGCCGGTCTCGCCCGCATGACCGCTCCGCAACGCCGGGCGCGAGATCGTCGTATTGCCGATCACCAAGGCATCGACGCCGCGCGCGATCGCCGCCTTCGCCACCCCGTCGATCCCGCCCGCGTCGAGATCGGGCGCGATCTTCAGGAACAGCGGCGTCGTCCCGCGCTCCGCCACGCACGCCGCCAGCAATTCATCGAGCGCCGCGCCCTGTTGCAGGTCGCGCAAGCCCGGCGTGTTCGGCGAGCTGATGTTGATCGTCACATAGTCCGCGATCGCCGCCGCGGCGCGCACCCCTGCGACATAATCGGCGACGCGGTCGGTCGCGTCCTTGTTCGCGCCTACGTTGATTCCCAGCACGCCGCCGCGCCGGTTCGCCGCGCGTGCGCGCGCGATCCCGGCGGCGAGCCCGCCGTTGTTGAACCCCATCCGGTTGATGACCGCGCGATCCTCGCTCAGCCGGAACAGCCGCGGCGTCGGATTGCCCGGCTGCGCGCGCGGCGTCAGCGTCCCGACCTCGACCGACCCGAACCCCAGCGCCATCAACCCGGTGATCGCGCGCGCATCCTTGTCGAGCCCCGCCGCCAGCCCGACCGGGTTCGGGAAGCGTATGCCGGCCACCACCGTCTCCAGCCGCGGCATCGTGCCCGCCAGCGGCGCACCGTTGCGCCCCCACGCGCCGAGCGCGCGAATCGCCCAGACATGCGCGGTTTCGGGGTCGAGCATATGCGCGAGGCGGGAGAGCAGGTCGGCCATGCCATGGCGTTTCGCCTCCTCGTCCACGGAGATCAAGCGCGGCGAAATTGTAAGTTTTGCCGGACGAGGTGTCGCATCCATCCAATCTTTAGGGCCGAATCAGCGGCATAAGACCCTTGCGACCCGAAGGGCTTCCGACGGAAGTCTCTTTCCTGGAGGGCCCGGCAGCGATGCCGGGCCCTTTTTTTGCTCGGCACGCGGCGGTTGATTTCGGCGCCGCAAACGACCATCTGCCAATCGGAACGATTCGATCCGATTTGAGAGTGGTTCGCAACAGATGCGTCTTTCCAGCCTGACCGATTACGCCGTGGTGCTGCTCGGTGCCGCCGCGCGGCATTGCGGCGGGATGGCGCGGCAGAATGCGACGTCGCTTGCCGAGGAAACCGGCGTGCCGCTGCCGACCGCGCAGAAGCTGGTCAGCAAGCTCGCCGCGGCGGGGCTGATCGACAGCGCGCGCGGCACCGGCGGCGGTTTCCGCCTGTCGCGGCCGCCCGCGTCGATCACGCTCGCCGACATCGTCGAAGCGGTCGAGGGGCCGATCGCGATGACCTCGTGCGTCGACGCCGCGAACCACGATTGCGCGATCGAGGGAAATTGCCGGGTGAAGCCGCACTGGGGTGCGGTCAACCGGGCGGTGCGCGGGGCGCTGGCGGGGATCACGCTGGCGCAACTCGCCGCAGACGCGCCGCCCGCGGCGCAGCAGCAGATGAAGGTTGAGGCATAATCATGGCCACCAAGAACGCCGAGGCACACGCCGCCGTCGCCAAGAAGTACGAATGGGGCTTCGCGACCGACATCGAGCAGGACTTCGCGCCCAAGGGGCTGAGCGAAGACACCGTCCGCTATATCTCGGCGAAGAAGAACGAGCCGGAATGGATGCTCGACTGGCGGCTGAAGGCATTCCGCGTCTGGCAGACGCTGGAGGCGCCCGACTGGGCGAAGCTCAACGTGCCGCCGATCGACTATCAGGATGCGTATTATTACGCTGAGCCGAAGGTGAAGAAGACGATCGCCTCGCTCGACGAGCTCGATCCCGAAATCCGCCGCACCTATGAGAAGCTTGGCATCCCGATCGCCGAGCAGGAAGTGCTGGCGGGTGTCGAGGGCGCGCGCAAGGTCGCGGTCGACGCGGTGTTCGACAGTGTCTCGGTCGCCACCACCTTCCGCGCCGAGCTGAAGGCCGCGGGGGTGATCTTCCTGTCGATCAGCGAGGCGATCCGCGAATATCCCGAGCTGGTGAAGAAGTGGCTCGGCAAGGTCGTGCCGCAGCGCGACAATTACTTCGCGACGCTCAACTCGGCGGTCTTCTCCGACGGCACGTTCGTCTACGTGCCGAAGGGCGTGCGCTGCCCGATGGAGCTGAGCACCTACTTCCGCATCAACGCCGAGAACACCGGCCAGTTCGAGCGCACGCTGATCGTCGCCGACGAGGGGGCGTATGTCTCGTACCTCGAAGGCTGCACCGCGCCGATGCGCGACGAGAACCAGCTCCACGCCGCGGTGGTTGAGCTGGTCGCGATGGACGATGCCGAGATCAAATATTCGACCGTCCAGAACTGGTATCCCGGCGACGAGAACGGCGTCGGCGGCATCTACAATTTCGTCACCAAGCGCGCGCTTTGTCAGGGCCGTAACAGCAAGGTGAGCTGGACGCAGGTCGAGACCGGCAGCGCGATCACCTGGAAGTATCCGTCGTGCGTGCTGGCGGGTGACGGCTCGGTCGGCGAATTCTATTCGGTGGCGGTCACCAACAACCGCCAGCAGGCCGATACCGGCACCAAGATGATCCACCTCGGCAAGAACACCAAGTCGACCATCGTGTCGAAGGGGATCAGCGCCGGGCGCTCGGACAACACCTATCGCGGGCTGGTGCGCGTCGCGGCGAGCGCCGAGAACGTTCGCAACTTCACGCAATGCGACTCGCTGCTCCTCAGCGACCAGTGCGGCGCGCACACCGTGCCATATATCGAGGTCAAGAACCCCAGCGCGCAGATCGAGCATGAGGCGACCACCAGCAAGATCAGCGAGGACCAGCTCTTCTATGCGATGTCGCGCGGTCTGGATGCCGAAGCGGCGGTCGCGCTGATCGTCAACGGCTTCGCGCGCGAGGTCTTGCAGCAACTTCCGATGGAGTTCGCGGTCGAGGCGCAGAAGCTGCTCGGGATCAGCCTTGAGGGGAGTGTGGGGTGATGTTGGTTTTTGGGGCGTTGTTGTTGGCAGGCATTCAGGCGGTGACACCATCGAATGAGGTGGCAGACCCGCAAATTGTCGCGCAAGCTCTCGATAGGTGCATGACGACCTACGCCGTTCGCCTCACGAAGACTGAGGCGACGGACGAGGCGATTTTTGCCGACGCGACACGCGCCTGTTCGGCACTTGATGAGCAATTGAAGGGCGCGCTCAAAGAGAAGCTGCCGCCTGCGCAGGCAAGCGATCTGATCGCGCAGATGGATGCTTCGTCGAAGCCGAATTTCATGGCGCTGATCGCTAAGATCCGCCGCGACCGCGCGGCCCGGTCCGCTAATTAGTTCAGGGTACACGATGCTGAAAATCGAAAACCTCCACGCCGAAATCGACGGCAAGGAAATCCTCAAGGGCCTGTCGCTCGAGGTGAACGCGGGCGAGATCCACGCGATCATGGGGCCGAACGGTGCCGGCAAGTCGACGCTCGGCTACGTCCTCGGCGGCCGCCCCGGTTACGAGGTGACCGCGGGCTCGATCCTGTTCCGCCCCGCCGCCACCGTTCGCCCTGAGCCTGTCGAAGGGCGTGCCACGGACGATGCGCCTGCCGCACGTGCTTCGACAGGCTCAGCACGAACGGGGGAAGAGACCGACCCCGAGGGCGAATGGATCGACCTCCTGGAACTCGAACCGCACGAGCGCGCCGCTGCCGGCGTGTTCCTCGGCTTCCAGTATCCGGTCGAGATCCCCGGCGTCTCGAACGTCCAGTTCCTGCGCGAATCGCTCAACGCACAGCGCACCAGCCGCGGCGAGAAGCCGCTGTCGGGCGCGGAATTCCTCAAGCTCGCGCGCGCGCAGGCCGATGCGCTCGGGCTCCAGCAGGACATGCTCAAACGCCCGGTCAACGTCGGCTTCTCGGGCGGTGAGAAGAAGCGCAACGAAATGGTGCAGATGGGGATCATCGACCCCGCTTTCGCGATCCTCGACGAGACCGACTCGGGGCTCGACATCGACGCGCTGCGGATCGTCGGCGACGGTATCAACCGGATCATGCGCAAGCCCGACAAGGCGGTGCTACTCATCACCCACTATCAGCGCCTGCTCGATTACGTGCAGCCCGACCGCGTCCACGTCCTCGCCGACGGCCGCATCACCCGCTCGGGCGGGCCGGAGCTGGCGTTGCAGCTCGAGCGCGAAGGCTATGCCGAGGTGACGGCGTGATGTTGATTTCGCGCAGAGGCGCAGAGGCGCAGAGATGGTGCGCGCGCGGTAGCGCACCCTTTCAATCTCCGACACGGAACAGGGGAGCCGCTGGCGCGGCGAGTGCTGCCCTCTCTGCGCCTCTGCGTCTCTGCGCGAACAACATCTTCCACGCGCTCACGGCGTCGCACGACATCCAAGGCAAATTCGCATGACCCTCGACCTTCCCTCAAACCGCGAGGAAGCGTGGCGCTGGGCGGATCTCGGCGGGATCGCCGCCGCGGCCGCGCTCGCGCCGATCACGCGTCCGGACGCGCAATTCCTCGACCTGCCCGGCGCGAAGCTGCTGTTCGTCGACGGCGTCCTCGATGACGCCGCCAGCGAACTCCACCGCGTCCGCGTCGGCGACCTGACCCCCGGCGCGCACGCGCTCGGCAAGCGCGCCACGCGCGGCTGGTCGCTCCACCTCGATGCGCAGGCGGTCGCGCACCCGGTGCAGGTCGTCCACGTCGCGACCGGCGGCGACAATCACGTCGCGGCGGAGATCGTGCTCGACACCGACACCTCGGCGCAGGTCGTCGAGACGTTCGTCGGCGCGGGCTGGGCGAACCGCAACACCCGCATCCGGCTCGGCAAGGCCGCGCGGCTGATGCGCGCCGTCCGCATGACGCAGGGCGCGGGCTTCGTCACGCTCCGCGACGAGGCGGAGCTGGGCGAGGGCGCGAGCCTGGTCGGCACGATGCTCGCGGCGGGCGATCAGGGCGTCCGCATCGACGCCGCGATCACGCTGGCGGGCGAGGGCGGCTATGCCGAGTACGGCGGCGCGTTGCTGACCCGCGACCGGCTCAAGCAGGAGTGCGCGGTGCGCGTCCGCCACGCCGAGCCCAACGGCCAGTCGCACCAATTGTGGCGCGCGGTCGCCGCCGACCAGTCGCAGGCGAGCCTCGCCGCCGCTGTCGAGGTCGCGCGCCATGCGCAGAAGACCGACGGCGAACAATCGCTGCGCGGGCTGCTCCTGCACCGCACCGCGACCGTCAACCTCAAGCCCGAGCTGGAGATCTTCGCCGACGACGTGAAATGCGCACACGGCGCGACGGTCGGCGAACTCGACGCGCGCGCCTTGTTCTACATGGAAAGCCGCGGCATCCCGGCGCCACGTGCCAAGGCGTTGCTGACCCGCGCCTTCGTCGCCGATGCGCTCGACCGGATCGCCGACGACACCGTCCGCGATGCCTTCGCCGCCGATGCCGACGCGTGGCTGGAGAGCGCGTTGTGAGCGCTGTCCTACACGCCCGCGATCTGTCAGCGTCCGCGCCGATGGCGGCGCTCCCGGTCTTTTCCGTGCATGATGCGCCGATCGCGTTTGGCGTGACCTTCGCAAACATCCGCGCGGCGAAGGGCGGGCGGTTCGCATGACCGACACTGCGCTCGCCGCCGGTCGCCCGCTCGATCTGGTCGCAGATTTCCCTGCGATCCCGGCGGGTTGGGCGTATCTCGATACCGCCGCAACCGCGCAGAAGCCAAAGGCGGTGATCGACGCGATCACCCGCGGCTACGACACCACCTACGCCACCGTCCACCGCGGCGTGTACCAGCGTTCGGCGGACATGACGTTGGCGTATGAGGCCGCGCGCGCCAACATCGCCGACCTGATCGGCGCGCCCGCGAACGAAATCGTCTTCCTGCGTGGCGCGACCGAGGCGATCAACCTCGTCGCGCAATCATGGGCGGGGCAGAACCTCAAGGCCGGCGACCGGATCCTGCTGTCGATGCTCGAGCATCACAGCAACATCGTGCCATGGCAGATGGTCGCCGAGCGCGTCGGCGCCGCGATCGACGTGATCCCGCTCACCGCGGATCACCGCATCGACCTCGACGCGATGGCGGCGATGATCCGCCCCGAGCACAAGTTGGTCGCGCTGGCGCATGTCTCGAACGTGCTCGGCTCGATCCTCGACGTGGCGAAGGCGAGCGACATCGCCCACTCGGTCGGCGCGAAGATCCTGATCGACGGCTGTCAGGCGGTGCCGCGCGTGCGCGTAGACGTCGCCGCGCTCGGTTGCGATTTCTACGTCTTCTCCGGGCACAAGCTCTACGGCCCGACCGGGATCGGCGTGCTGTGGGCGCGCGCCGACCTGCTCGACGCGATGCCGCCCTATCAGGGCGGCGGGTCGATGATCGACCGCGTCTCGTTCGCGCGCACCACCTACGCCCCCGCACCGACCCGCTTCGAGGCGGGGACGCCGCATATCGTCGGCGCGCTCGGGCTGTCGGCGGCGGTCGATTACGTCCGCGCGATCGGGCTCGACCGCATCCACGCGCACGAAACCGCTTTGGTGCGCGAGGCACGCGCGGCGCTGTCGCACGTCAATTCGATCCGCATGCTCGGCCCGGACGACAGCGCCGGGATCGTTTCCTTCGTGATGGAGGGGGTGCATCCGCACGACATCGGCACCATCTTGGACGAGAGCCGGGTCGCGATCCGCGTCGGGCATCATTGCGCCCAGCCGCTGATGGCGGCGCTGGGCGTCGAGGCGACCGCGCGCGCCAGCTTCGCGGTCTACAATGGCCCCGGGGACGTGGCGGCGCTGGCGGCGGGGATCGAGCGAGTGAAGAGGATTTTCGGATGAGCGACTCGGTGCGGAGCGAAACGGTCGAGGCGGTCGACAAGCCGCCGCGCGCGCAGGTGTCCGACGCGGTCGACACGGGCGGAGCGGAGCGGCAGCGCGACTATCTGTCGGGCTTCCTCGCGCAGAAACCGACCGGCGAGGCCGCGCACGAACCTGGCGGCGCGCTGTACGAGGCGGTGATCGACGCGCTCAAGGACATTTTCGACCCCGAGATCCCGGTCAATATCTATGACCTCGGGCTGATCTACGGCGTCGATGTTACCGAGGACGGCCATGCCGCGGTCACGATGACGCTGACGACGCCGCATTGCCCGGTCGCCGAGTCGATGCCCGGCGAGGTCGAGATGCGTGTCGCCGCGGTGCCCGGCATCGCCTTCGCCGACGTCAACCTCGTCTGGGATCCGCCGTGGGACCCGCAGAAGATGTCCGACGACGCGCGGCTCGAACTGGGGATGCTGTGATGGCCACCACGCTCCGCGCGCGCCCCGCGCCGCTGCTGCTGACCCCGACCGCCGAGGCGCGCATCGCCGAGCTGATGGCCAAGGCACCCGCCGACGCGATCGGCGTCAAGCTGTCGACCCCGCGCCGCGGCTGTTCGGGGCTGGCCTATTCGGTCGACTACGTCACCGAGGCCAAGCCGATGGACGAGCGGATCGACACGCCGGGCGGCACTTTGTTCGTCGACGGCGGATCGATCCTGTACCTGATCGGCTCGACGATGAACTGGGTCGAGGACGATTTCACCGCCGGCTTCGTCTTCAACAACCCCAACGCCAAGGGCGCGTGCGGCTGCGGCGAGAGCTTCACGGTCTGATCGTCACCCCTTCGCACGCTCTCTGTCGCCCCTGCGAAGGCAGGGGCCCATGTCTGTGGAATGTCGAGTAACATCTGACACATAGCACGGCGATCCTGTGTCACGCCGACCGGCATACGATACAGCCATAGGCCCCTGCCGTCGCAGGGGCGACGGAGATCGGGCTGAGGTCACGCCTATCATTGCCGCCATTCCCATCCGCAGCCGGACTAACCCAAAACAACCGGTCGACCGGGAGCCTACGCCGCCGCGCCGCGTTCGCCCCCGTAATGAACATCGACCTTTCCTCGACCGATCTCTGGCGATCCTTCCGGCGTGACTGGTGGGGCCAGATGAAGGCCGCCTACACCGCCTCGAACGACGACAATCTCGGGCTGATCGCGGCCGGCGCGGCCTTCTACATCATCTCGTCGATCGCCCCGATCCTCGCGGTCACGGTCTTCACCTACGGCCTGTTCGCCGATCCGGTGACCGTACAGGAGGACATCCGCGCGCTGTTCGTCTCGCTGCCCGGCGACGTCGCGACGCTGATCGGGCAGCAGCTCGACATCGTCACGTCGGGCTCGCAGGGGCGCAAGGGGCTCGGGCTGATCGTCGCGCTCGTTATCGCGCTCTACGGCGGCAGCAAGGCCGCGACCGCGATGATGACCGCGCTTGATGTCGCCTATGAGGTCAAGGACAAGCGCAACTTCATCGTCTGGACGCTGACCTCGTTCGCGATCGTGCTCGGCGGGATCCTGCTGATCTTCCTCGGCATCGCCGCCAGTGCGGTGGTGGCGTTCATCGGCACGCTGATCCCGTGGTTTCCGGGCATCGTGCTCGCGCTGATCCGCATCGCGACCTATGCGCTGCTCGCGACGATCGTCATCACCGGCGCGTCGCTGCTGTTCCGGTTCGGGCCGTATCGCCACGGCGCGCGGCTGCGCTGGGCGACGCCGGGGACGGTCACCGCGACGGCGGTGTGGCTGCTCGCGACCACCGGCTTCAGCATCTACGTGGCGAATTTCGGCAATTACGGCGCGACCTACGGCTCGCTCGGCGCGATCATCGTCGCGCTGACCTGGCTGTGGTTGAGCGTCTACGCGTTCCTGCTCGGCGCCGCGCTCGACGTGCAGGCGTATCGCGGCCGCGCGGCGGAAAGCGTTGCTGCGGCACCGGCGACCGCCTAGGCATTGCATCTACGAACAAGGGGGTAGGCGTGATCGAGACCGAAACCGTGCCGCAGCGGGGTCCGCTCGCGCTCAACATCCTCGACACGCTGGTGCACCGCATCGGCAAGGACGAACAGGCGGCGCGTCCGCACGACTGGCTGGCGGCGACGATCTTCACCGTCCGCAACGAGATCATCGAACGCTGGATGTTGTCCACCAAGGCCGCGCACGCCGCCGGGGCGAAGCGCGTCTATTACCTCAGCCTCGAATTCCTGATCGGCCGGCTGCTGCGCGACACGCTCGCCAATCTGTCGGCGCGCGACGAGGTGGCGAGCGCATTGCGCGAACTCGGTGTCGACCTCGCCGCGCTCGAGGAGATCGAGCCCGATGCCGCGCTCGGCAACGGCGGGCTCGGGCGGTTGGCGGCGTGCTTCATGGAGAGCCTCGCGACGCTCGACCTGCCCGCCTATGGCTATGGCATCCGCTATGTGAACGGCATGTTCCGGCAGCGGATCGACGACGGCTGGCAGGTCGAGCTGCCGGAGACGTGGCTGCAATACGGCAACCCGTGGGAATTCCGCCGCCGCGAGAGCGCCTACGTGATCGGGTTCGGCGGCGAGGTCCACGGCGATGAAAGCGGCACGGTGACATGGAAGCCGGGCGAGAAGGTTGAGGCGATGGCGGTCGACACGCCCGTCGTCGGCTGGCGCGGGCGGCGCGTCAACACGCTGCGGCTGTGGACGGCACGCAGCCTCGATCCCTTCAAGCTCGACGCGTTCAACCAGGGCGATTTCGCCGGTGCGATGGCCGACCAGCTCCGCGCCGAGACCTTGGTCCGCGTCCTCTATCCCAATGACTCGACGGCGGCGGGGCAGGAGCTGCGGCTGCGGCAGGAATATTTCTTCTCCTCCGCCTCGATCCAGGACATCGTCCGCCGCCACGTCCAGTATTTCGGCGACATCCGCACGCTGCCGACGCGCGCCGCGATCCAGCTCAACGACACGCACCCGGCGGTGTCGGTCGCCGAGCTGATGCGGCTGCTGCTCGACGAACACGGTCTCGCGTTCGACGAAGCGTGGGAGATCACGCAGGCGACGTTCGGCTATACCAACCACACCTTGCTGCCCGAGGCGCTGGAGAGCTGGCCGCTGCCGCTGTTCGAGCGATTGCTGCCGCGGCACATGCAATTGGTCTATGCGATCAACGCCAAACTGCTCCGCGCCGCGCGCAAGGCGGAGGGGATGGACGACCGTGCGATCGCCGCGATCAGCCTGATCGACGAGGGCGGCGAGCGGCGCGTCCGCATGGCCAACCTCGCCTTCGCGGGTTCGCACAGCGTCAACGGCGTGGCGGCGCTGCACACCGGGTTGATGAAAACGACGGTGTTCGCCGATATCCACCATCTCTACCCCGATCGGATCAACAACAAGACTAACGGCATCACGCCGCGCCGCTGGTTGCAGGAGTGCAATCCGGGGCTGACATCGCTGATCCGCGAGGCGATCGGCGACGGCTTCATGGACGATGCCGGGAAGCTGACCGCGCTCGCCCCCTTTGCGGAGGACGCCTCGTTCCGTGAGCGGTTCGCGGCGGTCAAGCGCGCGAACAAGGCCGCGCTGTCGGACTATCTGCGCACCGAGATGGGTGTGCGGCTCGATCCGTCGGCGATCTTCGACGTGCAGATCAAGCGGATCCACGAATACAAGCGCCAGTTGCTCAACATCATCGAGACGGTCGCGCTCTACGACCAGATCCGCAGCCACCCCGAGCGCGACTGGACGCCGCGCGTCAAGCTGTTCGCGGGCAAGGCGGCGTCGAGCTATCACCAGGCCAAGCTCATCATCAAGCTGGCCGGCGACGTCGCGCGGCGCGTCAATGCCGATCCGTCGATCGGCGGGTTGCTCAAGGTCGCGTTCGTGCCCAATTACAATGTCAGCCTCGCCGAGCGGATGGTGCCGGCCGCCGACCTGTCCGAGCAGATCTCGACCGCCGGGATGGAGGCGTCGGGCACCGGCAACATGAAGTTCGCGCTCAACGGTGCCTTGACGATCGGCACACTCGACGGCGCGAACGTCGAGATCCGCGATCACGTCGGCGCGGAGAATATCGTGATCTTCGGCCTGACCGCCGACGAGGTCGCGGCCAAGCGTGCCGGTGGCTACAATCCCCGAGAAGTCATCGAAAATTCGGCGGAACTCGCGCAGGCGGTGAACGCGATCGCCTCCGGAGTGTTTTCACCAGATGACCACGACCGCTACCGCGACCTCATGAACGGCCTGTACGACCATGACTGGTTCATGGTGGCGGCCGATTTCGATGCCTATGCCGCCGCGCAACGCGACGTCGATGCGCGCTGGGCGGATCGTGACGGCTGGAGCCGCAGCGCGATCCGTAACGTTGCGAACATGGGCTGGTTCTCCTCGGACCGGACGATCGGCGACTATGCACGCGAGATCTGGGGCGTGAAGTGAAGCCGCCCGCCGCCGCGATCGACGCGCTGCTGGACGGCACCAACGAGGACCCCTTTGCGCTGCTCGGCCCGCATCGCGGCCCCGAAGGCACGTTCGCGCGCGTCTGGATACCGGGGGCGGACACCGCCGTCGCGCATACGCTGACCGGCGAGACGCTCGGGGCGCTGAAGCGCGTTGACGATCGCGGGCTGTTCGAAGGGGTGATCGACGGCGATCCGCAGCCGCTGCGCTATGTCGCGCAGGGCGGGGGCGCGGAATGGTGGGTGACCGATCCGTACAGCTTCGGTCCGGTGCTTGGTCCCACCGACGATTTCCTGATGAACGAGGGCACGCATTTTCGCCTTCACGACAAAATGGGCGCGCATTTGATCGTGCACGAGGGCGCGGAGGGCGTGCATTTCGCGGTCTGGGCGCCGAATGCGCGGCGTGTGGCCGTCGTCGGTGACTTCAACGATTGGGATTTGCGCCGTCACGGGATGCGTCGGCGCAGCGATACGGGGGTCTGGGAGCTGTTCCTGCCCGACATCGGCGCGGGCCGGGCCTATAAATATGCGCTCACCGGCCCCGATGGCGCGCTCCAGCCGCTCAAGGCCGACCCTTATGCCTTCGCCGCCGAGTTGCGCCCGAAGACCGCCTCACTGACCACCGCGCCGATGCACCACGAATGGGGCGACGCCGCGCATCGCGAGGCATGGGCATCGGTCGATCCGCGCCGCGCGCCGATCAGCATCTACGAGGTCCATGCCGGCAGCTGGCAGCGTGACGAGAATGGCTGGTTCCTGACCTGGGACCAGCTTGCCGAGCGGCTGATCCCGTACGCCGTGTCGATGGGCTTCACGCACATCGAGTTCATGCCGATCTCGGAACATCCCTATGATCCGAGCTGGGGCTATCAGACCACCGGCCTCTATGCGCCGAGTGCACGGTTCGGCGATCACGAGGGGTTCGCACGCTTCGTCGACGGCGCGCACCGCGCCGGGCTCGGCGTGCTGCTCGACTGGGTGCCCGCGCATTTCCCGACCGACGCGCATGGGCTCGCACGCTTCGACGGCACCGCGCTGTACGAGCATGAAGACCCGCGGCTCGGCTATCACCCCGACTGGAACACCGCGATCTACAATTTCGGGCGGCGCGAGGTGTCGGCGTTCCTCGTCAACAATGCGCTGTTCTGGGCCGAGCGCTATCATGTCGACGGCTTGCGCGTCGATGCGGTCGCCTCGATGCTGTACCGCGATTATTCGCGCAAGGACGGCGAGTGGATCGCCAACCGCGAGGGCGGACGCGAGAATTGGGAAGCGGTCGACTTCATGCGCGCCGCCAACCGCGCGCTCTACGCCCGCCACCCCGGCGTGTTCACCGTCGCCGAAGAGTCGACCAGCTGGCCCGGCGTCTCCGCCCCCGCTTACGACGAGGCCCCCCGCACCGCGCTCGGCTTCGGGTTCAAGTGGAACATGGGCTGGATGCACGACACGCTGAAGTACATGGCGCGCGAGCCGATCCACCGGAAGCATCATCACGACGCGATCACCTTCGGGCTGGTCTATGCCTTCGACGAGAATTTCGTGCTGCCGATCAGCCATGACGAGGTCGTGCATGGCAAGGGATCGATGCTGACCAAGATGCCGGGCGACGATTGGCAGAAGTTCGCCAATCTCCGCACGTATTATGCGATGATGTGGGGCTATCCCGGCAAGAAGCTGCTGTTCATGGGGCAGGAGTTCGCGCAGCGCGCCGAATGGAGCGAGGAGCGCTCGCTCGACTGGGACCTGCTCCACTCGCACGCGCACGACGGCGTCCGCAAGCTGGTCCGCGACCTCAACCGCCTCTATCGCGAGAAGCGCGCGCTCCATGCCCGCGATTGCGAGCGCGACGGCTTCCGCTGGCTGGTGCAGGACGATGCCGAGAATTCGGTGTTCGTCTGGCTACGCAGCGCACCGGGCGCCGCGCCGATCGCGGTGATCGTCAACATGACCCCGGTGGCGCGGATGCCGTATCGCGTGCCGTTGCCGCATGACGGTCGCTGGCGCGAGGTGCTCAATTCCGACGCGCACGATTATTGGGGCTCGGGGCTGGGCAATCTGGGCGGGGTGATCGCGAGCGGCGGTCATGCGGAGGTGACGCTGCCGCCGCTGGCGACGGTGATGCTCGAATGGGAACCGGAGGCGTGACCCCGGCTCAGACGATCCGGCCGACGAGCGCGAAGATCGCGCCCCAGGCGAGCAGCGACGGGATGAGCGCACAGGCGACGCCACGGATCAGACCGTCGGCGGAACGGGGTTGGCAGGCGGGGTGCATCGGCGATCCTCTCGATAGTCGAATTGTTCTGACTACGCACACACTCACGTTACCCGCGTCTTTTGGCGTCAGGACCGTGACAACATGGTTAACGCGTGATGAACGACAAGTAAAGATGCAGGGAAGGAGAGCCTGACGTGGACGAACGCAAAGGTCAGCCGCTGGCGCGCGACGCCATGGCCTATGTCCTCGCCGGGGGCAGGGGCAGCCGCTTGAAGGAATTAACCGATACGCGTGCGAAACCAGCTGTCTACTTCGGTGGTAAGAGCCGCATCATCGACTTCGCTTTGTCGAACGCGATCAATTCGGGTATTCGCCGCATCGGCGTTGCGACGCAGTACAAGGCGCATTCATTGATCCGCCACCTTCAGCGTGGCTGGAACTTCTTGCGTCCCGAACGAAATGAGAGCTTCGACATTCTGCCAGCGTCGCAGCGGATCAGCGAATTTCAATGGTACGAAGGGACCGCCGACGCGGTCTATCAGAACATCGACATCATCGCCGAGAGCGCGCCGGAGTTCATGGTCATCCTCGCCGGCGACCATATCTACAAGATGGACTATGAGATCATGCTGCGGCAGCACTGCGACAGCGGTGCCGACGTCACGGTCGCGTGCATGGAAGTCCCGCGGATGGAGGCGGTCGCGTTCGGCGTCATGCACGTCGACGGAAACGACCGGATCGTCGATTTCGTCGAAAAGCCCGCCGACCCGCCGTCGATCCCCGGCCAGCCCGATGTCGCGCTCGCCAGCCTCGGCATCTACGTCTTCAACACGAAGCTGCTGATCGAGGAATTGCGCCGCGATGCCGCGACCGAAGGCTCGTCGCGCGACTTCGGCAAGGACATCATCCCCTATCTGGTCAAGCACGGCCATGCGCACGCACACCGCTTCTCGGCGAGCTGCGTCCGCTCGCCCGAGGAGCCCGCCGCCTATTGGCGCGACGTCGGGACGGTCGACGCTTATTGGGAAGCGAACATCGACCTGACCGATGTCGTCCCGCAGCTCGACCTCTACGATCGCGAGTGGCCGCTGTGGACCTATTCGGAGCTGACCCCGCCCGCCAAGTTCGTCCACGACATCGACGGACGGCGCGGGCAGGCGGTGTCGAGCCTCGTCGCCGGGGACACGATCATCTCCGGCTCGAACGTCCACCGCAGCCTCATCTCGACGGGCGTGCGCACCCACAGTTACTCGTCGCTCGATGAAGCGGTGGTGCTGCCCTATTGCAAGATCGGTCGCAACGCGCGGTTGAGCAAGGTGGTGCTCGATCGCGGCGTCATCATCCCCGACGGGCTGGTCGTCGGCGAGGACCCGGTGCTCGACGGGCACCGCTTCCGCCGCACCGACAAGGGCGTGTGCCTCATCACCCAGCCGATGATCGACCGGCTGGAGCTGTGACGGCATGACGATCTCGGTCCTGTCGGTCGCCTCCGAAGCCTATCCGCTCGTCAAGACCGGCGGGCTCGGCGACGTGGTCGGCGCGCTGCCGGCGGCGCTGATGCCGCATGACGTCAACGTCGTCACGCTCGTCCCCGGCTATCCGCGGGTCATGGCGGCAGTCCAGGGATCGGCGGCGCTCCACGACTGGCCGGACCTGATCGGCGCACCGGCACGGCTGCTGTCGGGCACGATCGCCGGGCACAAATTGCTGGTGCTCGACGCGCCCGGCTACTTCGCGCGCGAGGGCGGTCCGTATGGCGATCCGTCGGGGCGCGACTGGGACGACAATTGGCGGCGCTTTGCCGCCTTCGGGCGCGCGGCGGCCGATCTCGCCTCGGGCGCGGTCAAGGGCTTCCGCTTCGACGTGCTCCACGCGCACGACTGGCAGTCGGGACTCGCGCCGGCCTATCTGCGCTTCGCCCCGGCGGGCGGGCGCTGCGCGCGGTCGGTGATGACGATCCACAACATCGCCTTTCAGGGGCGCTATGACGGCGGCATTTTTGGCTCGCTGGCGCTGCCCGACCGCGCCTTCGCGGTCGACGGCGTCGAATATTATGGCGGGGTCGGCTATTTGAAGGCCGGGCTGGAGGCCGCCGACGCGATCACCACCGTCAGCCCGACCTATGCCGCCGAAATCCTGCGTCCCGAGTTCGGCATGGGGCTGGAAGGCCTGATCCGCGCACGCCGCGAGCGGGTGTCGGGGATCGTCAACGGCATCGATCCGGCGGTGTGGAATCCGGCGTCCGACGAAGCGCTGCCCGAACGCTATGACGCCGGCGACCTGGCGCTGCGCACGATCAACAAGCGTGCGCTGGAACAGGCCTTCGCGCTCGAACCCGGCGACGGGCCGCTGTTCTGCGTCGTGTCGCGGCTGACGTGGCAGAAGGGCATGGACGTGCTCGCCGACACGCTCGACGCGCTGGTCGCGGGCGGCGGACGGCTGGCGCTGCTCGGGTCGGGTGACGCGTGGCTCGAACATGCCTTTCAGGAGGCGGCCGCGCGGCATCCCGGCCGGATCGGGGTACGGATCGGCTATGACGAGGCGCTGTCGCACCTGCTGCAGGGCGGGGCGGACGTGATCCTGATCCCGTCGCGGTTCGAGCCCTGCGGGCTGACCCAGCTATATGGCCTCGCCTATGGCTGCGTGCCGGTCGTCGCGCGCACCGGCGGGCTGGCCGACACGGTGATCCACGCCAATGAAGCGGCGCTCGACGCTGGCGTGGCGACCGGCATCCAGTTCGACGCCGTCACGCACGAGTCACTGGCGCAGGCCATTGCGCTTGCGTTACGGCTATTTGCCACGCCCGATCGCTGGGCCTCGATCCAGCGCGCGGGCATGGCGGCGGACTTCTCCTGGGCGACCAGCGGACGCCGCTATGCCGATCTCTACCGGGAGCTGCTGTCCGCATGATCCGTACCGTCACGACCACGCCCTTCACCGACCAGAAGCCCGGCACCTCCGGGCTGCGCAAGAAGGTGAAGGTGTTCCAGCAGCCCAATTATGCCGAGAACTTCATCCAGTCGGTCTTCGACGTGGTCGAGGGCAAGCAGGGCGCGACGCTGGTGATCGGCGGCGACGGGCGCTACCTCAATCGCGAGGTGATCCAGACCGCGATCCGCATGGCGGCGGCGGCGGGCTTCGCGCGCGTCGTGGTCGGGCAGGGCGGCATCCTCTCGACCCCGGCCGCGTCGAACGTGATCCGCAAGCGCGGCGCGCTCGGCGGGCTCGTGCTGTCGGCGAGCCACAATCCCGGCGGGCCGGACGAGGATTTCGGGATCAAGTACAATGTGTCGAACGGCGGCCCCGCGCCCGAGAAGGTGACCGAGGCGATCCATGCGCGCACGCTGTCGATCGCGGAATGGCACGCCGCCGACACCGCCGATGTCGATCTCGACACGCCCGGCGAGACGCAGGTCGAGGGACTGACGGTCGAGGTGATCGACCCGGTCGCCGACTATGCCGAACTGATGGAGACGCTGTTCGACTTCGACGCGATCCGCGCCGCGAAGCTGACGATGGCGTTCGACGCGATGAGCGCGGTGACCGGGCCGTATGCGACCGAGATCCTTGAGAAAAGGCTCGGCTTCGCGCCGGGCACGGTGCGCAACGGCACGCCGCTGGAGGATTTCGGCGGGCATCACCCCGATCCCAATCTGGTCCACGCGCACGAACTCTACGAGACGATGATGGCGGCGGACGCGCCCGATTTCGGTGCGGCGTCGGACGGCGACGGCGACCGCAACCTCATCATCGGGCGCGGGCGCTTCGTGACGCCGTCGGACAGCCTCGCGATGCTCGCCGCCAACGCGCATCTCGCGCCCGGCTATGCCGGCGGGTTGAAGGGCATCGCGCGCTCGATGCCGACCAGCGCCGCGGCGGATCGCGTCGCCGGGAAGCTCGGCATTCCGTCGTTCGAGACGCCGACCGGCTGGAAGTTCTTCGGCAATTTGCTCGACGCCGGCATGGCGACGATCTGCGGCGAGGAAAGCGCCGGCACCGGCAGCGATCACGTCCGCGAGAAGGACGGGCTGTGGGCGGTGCTGCTGTGGCTCAACATCCTCGCGGCGACCGGCAAGAGCGTCGACCGGATCGCGCGCGATCACTGGGCGGAATATGGCCGCAACTACTACGCCCGGCACGATTACGAGGGCGTCGACAGCGCCGCTGCCGACACGCTGATGGCGGAATTGCGCGGCAAGCTCGACACGCTGCCGGGCACGTCGTTCGACGCGCTGACCGTCGCGGCGGCGGACGACTTCGCCTATGAGGACCCGACCGACGGGTCCGTCAGCCGCAACCAGGGCGTGCGCGTGCTGTTCGAAGGCGGCAGCCGCGTCGTGTTCCGCCTGTCCGGCACCGGGACGAGCGGCGCGACGCTGCGCGTCTATCTCGAACGCTACGAGCCGGTCGGCGGCGACCTTGATGCCGAGACCGGCGCGATGCTCGCCGGGATCGTCGCCGCGGCCGAGGCGATCGCCGGCATCCGCGCGCATACCGGACGCGAGCAGCCCGACGTCGTGACGTGACCGCGACGATCGTCGCGGGCGGCGTCGACTTCACCGTCCGCGCGCCGCGCGCGGGGGCGGTCTGGCTGTGCCTGTTCGACGGCGACACCGAGCGCCGCATCGCGATGGCGCGTGTCGGTGACTACTGGCACGCGCAGGTCGCCGGGGCGGGGGCGGGGACGCGCTACGGCTTCCGCATCGATGCGGATTCCGCCAAGCTGCTGGTCGATCCGCATGCGGTGACGCTCGACCGGCGCTTCGTCTACGACCCGCATCTGCGCGAGCCGCGTATGGACACCGCAGCGCTGGTCCCCAAGGCGATCGTCACCGCGCCGCTCGCGCCGCTCGACCTGCCGCCGCTGTTCCGCGCCGGCGGGCTGATCTACGAGATCAACGTCCGCGCCTTCACGATGCGCCACCCCGACGTCCCGGCGGCGCAGCGCGGGACGATCGCCGCGCTCGCGCACCCGGCGGTGATCGCACACCTCCAGCGGATCGGCGTCGCGGCGGTCGAGCTGATGCCGATCGTCGCCTGGATCGACGAGCGGCATCTGCCGCCGCTCGGGCTCGGCAACGGCTGGGGCTACAACCCGGTCGTGCCGATGGCGCTCGATCCGCGGCTCGCCCCCGGCGGCATCGCCGAGCTGCGCGCGACCGTCGCGGCGTTGCGCGCGGCGGGGATCGGCACGCTCCTCGACCTCGTGTTCAATCATACTGGCGAAAGCGACCTGCTCGGCCCGACGCTGGCGCTGCGCGGGCTGGATGACGCCGCTTATGCGCGCGCGCCCGACGGAATGCTCATCAACGACGCGGGCACCGGCAACACGCTCGACTTCGCCAACCCGGCGGCGCGCGCGCTGACGCTGGACACGCTGCGCCACTTCGTCACGCAGGCCGGGGTCGACGGCTTCCGCTTCGACCTCGCCACCGTCATGGCGCGCGGTCCGGGCTTCGACCCCGCCGCGCCGATCTTCGCCGAGATCGCCGCCGACCCCGTGCTGCGCGACCGCGTGTTGATCGCCGAGCCGTGGGATATCGGTCCCGGCGGCTATCAGCTGGGAAACTTTCCCGACGACTGGCTCGAATGGAACGATCGCTATCGCGACGACGTCCGCCGTTTCTGGCGCCGCGATGGCGGCGCGGGGGCGCTCGCGACGCGGCTGATGGGATCGAGCGACATTTTCGGCGATCGCACGCGCGGGGTCAGCTTCGTCGCCGCGCATGACGGCCTCACGCTCGCCGACACCGTCGCCTTCGCCACCCGCCATAACCACGCCAATGGCGAGGACAATCGCGACGGCCATGCCGGCGAGATCGCGTGGAACAACGGCGTCGAGGGCAAGAGCGACGACCCCGCGGTACGCGCCGCGCGCGACGCCGACGTGCGCGCGCTGCTCGCGACCCTGTTCGCAACGCGCGGGACGATCATGCTGACGGCGGGCGACGAGTTCGGCCGCACGCAAGGCGGCAACAACAACGGCTATGCGCAGGATGAGCTGCTGTGGCTCGACTGGGAGGGCCGCGACCGCGCGCGCGAATCGTTCGTCGCCGATCTGGCGCGGCGGCGCGCGGCGTGCGCGTCGCTCGCCGACGCGGCGGTCGCGCACGATGCGACATGGTTACGGCTCGACGGTCAGCCGATGCGCGATGCCGACTGGCACGACGCGCCCGGCTTCATCCTGCGCTTGCGCGACGCGACGATCACCGTCGACCGTACCGCGCGCAGCGTCACGCTGACGGATCAGGCGCAGATCGCATAAGGCGCGGCGTTGGCGGTCGCATCGACCAGATCGCGCAACTCCTTGCTGTTTAACGGCTTCATGAACTCGCAGCCGAAGACGTGATCGTCGACCCATGCGATCCGCGCATGGCGTTCCGCACCCCCCGGCAGCGTCAGCTTCAGCAGCGTGCCTGCCGCCAGCGACATGCCGGCGCGCGCACGCAGTCCCGCTGCCGAGGCGTCGAGGATTTCGATCGAAATCGCCAGCCGCGCCAGCCCGCGACATTCGGCCGGAAGACGCGGCTCCCGACGGTTGTCGATCTGCGGTTTGGATGCCATGGCCCCTTCTCACTTCTTCTGTCCTGCCCGCGATCTACGGAGCGAGGAGTAAAGAAGCGGTAACCACCTATGTTATTGTTCGCCGGGACCGCGGCGGCATGACCCATTTTGACGGAGCGTGGCATGACGATCGGCGGATCCAGCGCGGCGGCGGAACTCGCGGCCATCATCCCCTGGGCGGACAAGGCGCCGCCGATCGATGTCGCCGAGCGCAACGCACGGCTGGAGCGCGCCCGCGAATTGACCGCGGAGCTGGGCGCCGATGCGCTGCTGGTGCAGGCCGGGCCGTCGCTTCATTATTTCACCGGCGTGCCGTGGAACCCGACCGAACGGCTGGTCGCGCTGCTGCTGCCGGTCACCGGTACGCCGCGGCTGGTCTGCCCGACGTTCGAGCGCGGCTCGCTGGAGGCCGAACTCGCCGTTTCCGCCGATCTGGCGCTGTGGGAAGAGGATGAGGATCCGGTGGCGCTGGTCGCCGACGCCTTGCCCGCCGGGGCGAGGCTCGCGCTGGATCCCATGCTCTTCTTCGGCTGGGCGCGGCGGCTGGCGGGGGCGGGGCTGACCACCGTCGACGGCGCGCCCGCGATCGACGGCTGCCGGATGATCAAGTCGCCCGCCGAACTCGCGCTGATGCGTCAGGCGATGCAGATGACGCTCGCGGTGCACGCGGCCGCCGCGCGCATCCTGCGCCCCGGCATCCGGGAAAGCGAAGTGGTCCGCTTTATCGACGATGCGCATCGCGCGATCGGCGGCGGCCCGTCCTATTTCTGCGCGGTGCAGTTCGGGCAGGCCACCGCCTATCCGCACGGCCTGCCCGGCGACCGTGCGCTGGCGGAGGGCGATCTGGTGCTGGTCGACACCGGCTGCCGCGTCCACGGCTATCATTCCGACATCACGCGCACGTACGCGTTCGGCCAGGTCGCCGACGAGGTGCGTGCAATCTGGGACATCGAACACGCCGCGCAGGCCGCTGCCTTCGCCGCGGTTGCGCCGGGCGTGCCGTGCGAGGACATCGACGCCGCCGCACGCGCCGTGCTGGTGCGTGAGGGGCTGGGGCCGGACTACCGTCTCCCCGGCCTGCCGCATCGCACTGGCCATGGCATCGGGCTGTCGATCCACGAGCCGGCGTATCTGGTGCGCGGCGACCGGACCCCGCTCGCCCCGGGCATGTGCTTCTCGAACGAGCCGATGATCGTCGTCCCCGGCCGCTTCGGCATTCGGCTGGAGGATCATTTCTACGTCACGAACGCTGGAGCGGCGTGGTTTACCGAGCCGCAACCGAGTATCGACCGCCCATTCGATTGAAAAAACGGACATTATTGCATGAAGCCCCACGCCGCGCCCCCGGGCATGAATGCGACAGAATTCGTCATTTTCGTTGCGGCGGTGATGGCAGTGAATGCGCTGGGAGTGGATTTGATGCTTCCCGCGCTCGCCGATATCGGGCGCGATCTGGCGATCGATCAGGCCAACCACCGGCAGTGGGTGGTGACGGCCTATGTGCTGGGGTTCGGCGTCGGGCAGTTGCTCTACGGCCCGCTTGCCGATCGCTACGGGCGCAAGCCGGTGCTGGTCGCGACCTTGATCGGGTTCGTCGGGGCGAGCGTCTTCGCCGCCGCCTCGGCGACGTTCGCGGCGCTGCTCGGCGCGCGCGTGTTGCAGGGGCTGATGTCCGCTTCGACGCGCGTGATCGCAGTGGCGGTGGTGCGTGACAACGCCTCGGGCCGCGCGATGGCGCGCACCATGTCGGTGGCGCAAATGATCTTCTTCCTCGTGCCGATCCTCGCGCCGACGATCGGACAGGGGTTGCTGGTGATCGGGCCGTGGCGGTTCGTCTTCTACGCGCTCGGCGGCTTTGCGGGGCTGGTGCTGGTGTGGACGCTGACGCGGCTGCCCGAGACGCTCCCGGTCGAGCGCCGCACCGCGATCTCGCTCGCCAATCTCTCCAGCAGCTACCGGCTGACGCTCACCAACCGCTATTCGCTCGGCTATGCGCTTGCTGCCTCGCTGACGTTCGGCGGGATCATCGCATTCGTCTCCTCGGCGCAGCAGGTGTTCGTCGATGAGTTCGGCGCGGGCGACCGCTTCACGCTGTTGTTCGCGATCTGCGCGGGCGCGATGGGCGTGGCGTCGTTCATGAACAGCCGGCTGGTCGAGCGGCTCGGCACGCGGCTGATCTCGCAGAGCGCGGTGCTGGCGCTGATCGTGCTGTCGCTGCTGCACCTGTCGGTAGTGTGGATGGGGTGGGAGACGCTCGCCAGCTACATGGTCTTCCAGTCGCTGAGCATGACCTGCATCGGCCTGTGCGGGTCAAACTTCGGCGCGATGGCGATGGAGCCGGTCGGGCGAATCGCGGGCACCGCCTCGTCGGTGCAGGGCTTCATCACCAGCGTCGGCGCGGTGCTGGTCGGATCGGCGATCGGCCAATCCTATGCCGGCACCACGCTGCCGCTGACTTTGGGCTATCTCGCGATCGGCGTCGCGGCGTTCGTGATCGTCTATGTCGTGGAGGAGGGCCAGCTCTTCCGCGCGCGGCTCGCCTGAGCCGTGCCGAGTGCGGTCTTGATCCGCCCATAGGCCAACGCGGCGAGCATCGTCAGCCCGGTCAGCGGGAACAGCACGCCCGCTACGCTCATGATCGCGAGCAGCCCGGTGCCGGTGCGCGCATCGGGCAGCGTCGTCCGTCCGCGCGGCCCGCGCTTCCACCACATCACCGGCGCGGTGACGGTCAGCAACGCGAGCGCCGCGCAGGCGAACAGCATGATGAGCCGGTTCGCTTCGCCATATTCCTTGCCCTGATGGACCGCCGCGCTCCACTCGATCACCTGACCGGGGCGGCCGAAGTCCCTGAACCCGGCGTCCTGCAACACCCGCCCGGTGCCGGCGTCGACATAGACGACATGCGCCGCCCCTGACGGCCCGAGCGTCGCGCTGACCAGATACGGCGCGCCCGGGCCTTCCGGCCACGTCAGCGTCCAGTC
This sequence comes from Sphingomonas phyllosphaerae, assembly GCF_036946485.1. Taxonomy (GTDB): domain Bacteria; phylum Pseudomonadota; class Alphaproteobacteria; order Sphingomonadales; family Sphingomonadaceae; genus Sphingomonas; species Sphingomonas phyllosphaerae_E. Next base: position 506,574 of record NZ_JAQIJA010000005.1, on the reverse strand, counting down.
GGGCGCCATGCCGCGCGCCTGCGCCGCCGCCAGCGCGCGGTCGGCGGCGATGCGCGGGCCGTCATGCCCCATCGGCATCGCATGTTGCTGGAGCGACCATGGCAAATCGTGCCCGGCATGTCCCTCGCCGCCGGGCGCGGCGGGGCGACCCCAGCCCGCGCCGGCCACTCCCGCCTGCACGTTGTGCCCCCACACCGCGCTCCACGGCATCCCGCTCAGCGCGAGGAACAGGATCAAGCCGCCCGCGAACAGCCCGGTCACGGCATGGAGGTCGCGCCAGAACAGCCGCCCGCTCGCCCGGCCGCGTACCGTCACCGTCCGCCCACGGCCCCACCACAAATACAGCCCGCTGACGACGAGGATGATCGACCAGCCGGCGGCGATCTCGATCAGCCAGTTGCCCACCCAGCCGGTGATCGCGAGGCTGTGGAGATGCTTGATGGTCTGCATCACCCCGCCCGGATTGGTGGTGCCGAAGACATGCGCGTCATGCGGATCGACGAACGCCATCCGCTGCGTCCCGTTGGCGCGCCGCACAGTCACGCGCCAGCTTTCGTCGAGAAGCGCGGGCTTCTGCACCTGCGTCACCGTGCCGCCGACCGAGGCCCCGACGCGCGCGGCGAGCGTCTCGAGCGGCAGCGTCGCGCGCCCGGGCGTGACGTGGATCCAGTCGGCATAGACCTGCCGCTCGATCTCGGGCTTGTAGAGATACAGCGCGCCGGTCACCGCCAGCCACAGCAGGAACGGCAGCACCAGCAGGCCGGCGAAGAAGTGCCAGCGCCACACCGCGCGCTGGAGTTCGGCCGCGATCGCGACCGGACGGGAAAGGGTCATGACGATTCCTCGGGTTCGGCGCGCATCGGGCGCGCCGCGACAGCAGGTCAGCGGGTCGGGAGGATCGTCGGCGGGGCGCGGAGTGGCGGTCGCCAGCGCAGCGCAAGGCGCGGTGCAAGTGGCGGTGCGAGGCGACGGATTTGCTGAACCATCGCCGCCGGCGGCAGCACCAGCAGCAACACGATCGCGAGCAACGTCGCCGGTGCGGCGACCGCGGCGAAGGCGCACGGACGCTCGAAACCGTCGTGCACCGGCGCGTCCTGCGCGTGGTGATGCGCGCTGGTCGCCATCGCCATGCCGGGGCAGGCGACGATCGCGACCTGCCCGTGCGCGACCTGCGGCATGAACCCGGCCGGCACCAGCAACCGCACCAGCAACGCCAGCGCGGCCACGATCGCGAACAGCGTCGATCGTGTGCGAATCCCGCTCACCACAGCAACTCCGTCATTGCGAGCGCAGCGAAGCAATTCAGGGCCGGATCATGACGCCTTGGGTTGCTTCGCTACGCTCGCAATGACGAACAACATCTGCCATGCGCGGCACTGTAGTGCCCGATGGTTAACGCGCCTATACCGCGTCGACCGCGATCACCGCCGCATGGCGCACCGGAAAGGCGACCGAGCGCGCGATGAAGCAGCGCCGCTGCGCCTCCGCATGAAGCGCCTCGGCCAGTGCGGCATCGCCGCCGGCCGCGATCGTGACGTGCGGACGCAAGGTCGCCTCGCTTATCTGCCCATTGCCGTCCGCGTCGAGCGTCAGCACCGCATCCGCCTCGTCGCGATAATCGGTGACGACGATCCCGGCGTCGGCGCACAGATGCAGATACCATAATTGATGACAGGCGCTGATCGCGCCGAGCAGCAATTCCTCAGGGTTCCAGCGCGTCGCATCGCCGCGGAAGCGCGGGTCGGACGAGCCGGCGATCACCGGCTTGCCGTCCGCCGCGATCTCATGATCGCGCGCATAGCCGGTGTATCCCGCGGTGCCGACGCCGCGATTGCCGGTCCAACGCAGCCGGACGCGCGTCACGCCGCGTGCAGTCGCCGTGTGCGGCGATACAGCCACCACGCGACCAGCGCGAACAGCAACGTTCCCGCGATCAGCGCCGGCCCCTCGAACCCGTCGACCAGGGCGAGCGGCGTCTCGGTGCCGGTCTCATAGACGATCCCGGCGAACACGACGTTCCACAGGCTCTCGCCGACGATCATGCCGGTCGCGGTCAGCACGCCCAGCCGCTTGGCCGCCTCGGCACCGGGGCGTGCGTCGGCGCGCCTGTCGTAGAAATGCCCGACCACCGCGCCGACCACCACCGTCAGCGTCGCGCTCATCGGCAGGTAGATGCCGAGCCCGACGCCCAGCGGCGGCAGCCGAAGTCCCCCGGCCCGACACAGCGCCTCGTCGAGCGCGATCACCGCCACGCCGACCAGCGCGCCCCAGCCGATCATCGTCCAGTTGAGATTGCCGCCCAGCACGCCCTTCGCCAGCGCCGAGATCAGCGCCGCCTGCGGCGCGGCCAAGGCGTTCGGCCCCGCGCCCGGCGTCCCGGCGAAGCCGAACGAGGTGTAGAGCAACTGCATCACCGGCGGCACCACTACCGATCCGAAGCACACGCCGATGACCAGCGCGACCTGCTGCTTCCACGGCGTCGCGCCGACCAGCTGCCCGGTCTTCAGATCCTGCAGATTGTCGTTCGAGATCGTCGCCACGCCGAACACGATGCCCGTCACGATCAGCGCATAGGCGACCAGCGCCTGTGTCTGCGCGAGCTCGCCGCCGCGTCCGAACAGCCCGACCAGCAAGGTCGCCGCCGCGATCACCGACAGGATGCCGATCCCCGACACCGGCGAGTTCGACGCTCCGATCAGCCCGGCCATATAGCCGCACACCGCCGCGATCACGAGCCCGATCACCGCCACGAACAACAGGCTGCCCGCGACCAGCGCCCATTCATGCCCCACGAGCGGCCCGCCGCTCACTACCGAATGGAGCAGCACCGCGATCGGCACGAGCGTCGCAAGGCTCACCGCCGCGACGATTCCGATCGGCAGGTCGCGCTCCTCGATCGCGACGCTGGCGCCGCGCGACGCGGTCAGCGAGGCGCGCAGCCCGCCGATCACCGGGCGCGCGATCCGCAGCAAGGTCCAGATCGCCGCCACCCCGATCACGCCTGCGCCGAAGAAGCGCACGTCGCTACGGAACACCCCGTTCGCCCAGGCCGCGACATCACCGACCTGTGGCGCCGCGGCGGTCAGGATCGGCAGCACCACCCACCATCCGACCACGACACCGAGCAGGATTGCGAGCCCCGCCGACAGCCCGATCAGATGCCCCGCGCCCAGCAGCGCGAACGACAGGCCCGCGCTCACCCCGGTCGCGCCCGCGCCGACACGGAAGAAGTGCGCGGCCTCGCCCGCGATCAGCCGCGTCTGCGTCAGGATCGAAAAGCCCGCGGCGGCCAGCGTGCTCGCGACGATCGCCGACAGGCCCTTGGCACTCTCCGCGCCGCCGTGGCGGCTTTCCTCACCGACCTTGAGCACCTCGGCGGCGGCGCGGCCTTCGGGGAAGGGCAGCACGGTATCGACCACCAGCGCGCGGCGCAGCGGCACCGAGAACATCACGCCGAGGATGCCGCCGGTCGCGGTGATCGTCGCGGTGGTAACGAACGGAAAGCCCTGCCACCAGCCGATCATCACCAGCCCCGGCAGCACGAAGATGATCGCCGCCAGCGTCCCCGCCGCCGAGGCGACGGTCTGGACGATATTGTTCTCGAGGATCGTCGAATCGCGAAACGCGCGCAGCACCGCCATCGAGATCACCGCGGCGGGGATCGAGGTGGCGAAGGTCAGCCCGATCTTCAGCCCGAGATAGACGTTGGCGGCGGTGAACAGCAACGTGATGATGCCGCCGAGCAGCACGCCGCGCAGCGTGAGTTCGACAGGAGAGCGGAGCGGAGCGGGAGCCATGTCGCCTCCGTGCCACAAGTCCGCGGCCGGTTACAGACCGGGCAAACCCACGATGATTGATGGCGCGGTGGCAGGCGGGCGGCTCGATTTCCCCGTCATCCCGGACTTGATCCGGGATCCTGCTGCTCCGTGCGGGGGCAAGAAGGAGAGGGGCCTCGGATCAAGTCCGGGGCGACAGTTCAGGGCGTTAGCGAGAACTCCGGTCTTACTTCTACGCCGACACTCCGTCCTTCAGCCGGAACCGGTACAGGCGCCCCGGCCCATCCTCCGGCGCGAAATACAGGTCGCGCCCCTCGATCGCCATGCCCTCCGCGGTAAAAGCCCCCGCACCGATCGAGCGGCGCAGCGTCAGCTTCGGCCAGTCGAGCCAATCGACCGTCCCGCTCCACCACGACCGCGGGCCGCTGCCCACCAATTGCCCGCCGGCGAACTTGAGGTCCTGATAGCGGGTCGGCGACGGGTTGGGTACGACCCGCATCCGCGTCGGCGCGTCGCGGTCGATGACGTACAGCAGCCGGCTGTTCCAATTACCCGCCACCAGCCAGCGCCCCTGCGCCGCGACGCAGCCGAGGTGATCGGCGACCCGGATGCGCCGCCGCACGCGCAGCGTCTCGGTATCCACCTCCACCAACACGGCCGAGCTATCCGGGCGCAGCTCGGCGACCGGCACCCACAGGGAATGTCCGTCGACCGAAATCCCGCCGGGATGGTAGCGCGCGCCATCGGTCAGCTCGACCCTGCGGACGAACCGCCCCGTCGCGCGGTCGAACAGATGCAGGAAGCCGCGACGCGAAAAGCGATCGACCGAGGTCACCCAGACGCGCCGCCCCTGCAAGGCAAGTCCCTGAACGTGGAAGACACTGCCGTCGAGCGCGGCGACGCCGCGGAACTGCGCGCCCTCCACCTCGTCCTCGGCGGTTTGCGGCGCGGCCGCGACCGACAGGCTGGAGAGCAGCAACAGCGCGACGGTCGTCCCGGATCGCATCCATCGACGGTTCATGGCCGGACCCCCGCAACCCTTGTCCGCCACGCCCATGCCCGCGCTTCATGTCAGCAGCGCGCAAGCTGCGTTGCGGTTTGATGAGGGTCCGATGTCGACTTAAAGACGTCGGCGATGATGATCCGTCCTGCCTCCCGCGATGATGCGGCGGCGATCGCCGCGCTGCTTCTTCCCGAAATTGCCGCCGGCGAGACCTATGCCTTGCCGCGCGACATGAGTGCGGCGGCCGCAGTGGCACACTGGTGTGGCCCGGACCGCGAAACCTTCGTCATCGAAGAGGAAGGGCGGCTGTTCGGCAGCTATTATCTGCGTGCGAACCAGTCCGGTGGCGGCGATCACGTCGCCAATGCGGGCTATATGGTCGATCCCGCCGTGCGGGGGCGGGGTGTGGCGCGCGCGATGGCGACGGATTCGTTCGATCGTGCCCGCGCGGCGGGCTTCACCGCGATGCAATTCAATTTCGTGGTATCCAGCAACGCGCGCGCGGTCGCGCTTTGGCAGGCGCTCGGCTTCGCGATCGTCGGGCGGTTGCCCGGCGCGTTCCGGCATCCGACGCTCGGCCCGGTCGATGCGCTGGTGATGTTCCGCTCGCTGTGAGGTGCCCCGCCCGGGGAACGGCCCGCCGACCGTTCCCCGCTCCGCTGCCGGTTCGACCGGCGCATCCTGTCCTGTTTTTTCCTGTTCGTCCGCGCTCTCCGGTGCGGCGAGTCGCTGCCTAGCGGACGTCAGGGCCAAAAAAAAGCCGGGCAAGGCCCGGCTGTAAAAGTTTTTAGGAGAGGATGCCTGAAAGGCACACCTTTTTTGCGCCGCAGCACGCCAGGACGCAAGTGCAATAATTCCCACCATGATTGCAGGAATTGCAATCTGCCGGTTTTCAACGCGCTCGACAGCATCAGCCGCACCGCCTAGCAGCGCGGGCTAAGGATACGGAGGCGAATATGGCGCAGGCGTTGCGGGTGGCATTGGCGGGACTGGGGACGGTCGGGGGCGGCGTGATCCGCGTCCTCGACGAGAACCGCGAGCTGATTACCCGCCGCGCCGGTCGCCCGATCGAGGTGGTCGCGGTTTCCGCGCGCGACCGGTCGAAGGACCGCGGCGTCGATCTGTCGCGCTTCGCCTGGGTCGACGACACGGCCTCGCTGGCCGAGGCGGAAGCCGACGTCGTCGTCGAGCTGATCGGCGGGTCGGACGGCCCGGCGCTGGCGCTCGCGCGCCGCACGCTGGCGGCGGGCAAGGGGTTCGTCACCGCCAACAAGGCGATGCTCGCGCATCACGGCCTCGAGCTGGCGCGGGTCGCGGAAGGCGCGGGCGTGCCGCTGAAGTTCGAGGCGGCGGTCGCCGGCGGCATCCCGGTGATCAAGGGGCTGCGCGAAGGCGCGGCGGCGAATGCGATCGCGCGCGTCTACGGCATCCTCAACGGGACGTGCAATTTTATCGTCTCGAAGATGGAGGCCGAGGGGCGCGACTTCGCGGAGGTGCTCGCCGAGGCGCAGGCGCTCGGCTTTGCCGAGGCCGATCCGTCGTTCGACATCGACGGGGTCGACGCGGCGCACAAACTGTCGATCCTCGCCAGCCTCGCCTTCGGCACCGCCCCTGCATTCGGCGATGTGGCGATCAGTGGCATCCGGCACCTGCTCGCCGCCGACATCGCCGAGGCGGCGGCGCTGGGCTATCGCGTGCGACTGGTCGGGGTCGCGGAGGCGGACGGCGACCGGCTGTTCCAGCGCGTCCACGCGCATCTCGTCCCCAACGATCACCCGCTCGCGCATGTCACCGGCGCGACCAACGCAGTGGTGGCGGAGGGCAATTTCGTCGGCCGCTTGCTGTTCCAGGGCGCGGGCGCGGGCGAGGGGCCGACCGCCAGCGCGGTGGTCGCCGATCTGATCGACATCGCGCGCGGCGAGGCCGGCCCGCCGTTCGCCATGCCCGCCGACGCGCTCGCGACCGCCGCGGCGGCGGACAGCGGCGAGCGGCGTGGGCGCGCCTATCTGCGCTTCACGGTCGCGGACCGCGTCGGCGTGCTCGCCGAGATCGCGGCGGCGATGCGCGACGCGGGCGTCTCGATCGAAAGCCTGATCCAGCGCGGCGCGCCCGCCGACGGCAGCGTGCTGGTCGCGATCGTCACCCACGACGGCCCGGAACGTTGCGTCGCCGCCGCGCTGGAGCGGCTGCGCGGCTCGCAGAGCCTGACCGGCGAGCCGTTGTGGATGCACATTCTGGGGTGAGGTCATTCCGTCATTCCCGCCTCCGCGGGAATGACGAGGGTCGTGGGGATGACGCCCCTCCCGCCGCCGGTTAAACCCACGGGCATGAACGAAAACCTCACCGCCGACCGCGCGACGTTCGTCACGCATCTCGAATGTTCGCTGACCGGGGAGCGGTATGAGGCCGACCAGCTCCACAATCTCTCGCGCGCCGGGCGACCGCTGCTCGTGCGCTACGATCTCGATGCGATTCGCGCCGCGCTGCCGCGTGATGCGCTCGCCACGCGACCGACCGATCTATGGCGGTGGCGCGAGTTGCTGCCGGTGCGCCACACCCGCAACATCGTCAGCCTCGGCGAGATCGAAACGCCGCTGATCCCGGCCCCCGCCAGCGCCGGCCCGAACGTCTGGGTCAAGGACGAGGGCCGGTTGCCGACCGGCAGCTTCAAGGCACGCGGGTTGGTGATGGCGGTGGCGATGGCGAAGGAACTGGGCGTCACGCGGATTGCGATGCCGACCAACGGCAATGCCGGGGCGGCGCTCGCCGCCTATGCCACGCGCGTCGGGATCGAGACGATCGTCTTCTGCCCGGAGGATACGCCCGAGGTGAACGTCCGGGAGATCGCCGCGCAGGGCGCAAAGGTGTGGCGCGTCAACGGCTTGATCGACGATTGCGGTGCGATTGTTGGCAAAGGTGCCGCAGAGGGGCGGTGGTTCGACTTTTCGACCCTGAAGGAGCCGTACCGGATCGAGGGCAAGAAGACGATGGGGCTGGAACTGGCGGCGCAATTCGGCTGGCGGCTGCCCAAGGCGATCTTCTACCCGACCGGCGGCGGCACCGGATTGATCGGCATGTGGAAGGCGTTCGAAGAGCTGGAGAAACTCGGCTGGATCGGCGCGGAACGGCCGCGGATGTTTGCGGTACAGGCCGCGGGATGTGCGCCGATCGTGCGCGCCTTCGAGGCGGGCGAGGAACATGCCGAACGCTGGGAGGACGCGCACACCGTCGCCGCGGGCATCCGCGTGCCGCGTGCGGTCGGCGATTTCCTGATCCTGCGCGCCGTGCGCGAGAGCGGCGGGCGCGCGCTGGCGGTCGGCGATCCCGCGATCCTGAAGGCGGTCGACGATTGCGCGCGCAAGGACGGTCTGTTGATGTGCCCGGAGGGCGGCGCGACGCTGGCGGCGTATCGGCAGGCGCTGCGCGACGGGCTGGTGGATGAGGATGACGAGGTTGTGCTGTTCAATTGCGCGACGGGGTTGAAGTATCCGATGCCGGCGGCGGAGCAGCGGCTGGACCGGCATGGAGTGATTGATTTCGATGCTTTGTAGGGACCGCTGAAGCCGCCCAATTGCGGACATCACTTCCGCTGATAGGATGTGGTATGTCAGGGCCGGGCGTTGAGGACCTATGATCGTGAAGGCAGGTTCCTGCTCAGAGTGGATCAACTGCGGGATCGCCTTGTGGGAAAGAAGCGTCGCCTTAAATTGGACAGTGATTCCGCTTTTTACAGGTTTAGTCGTCAGCTGCTTCACTATTAGCGAGTGGGCCGGAGTCGGCGAGGCTGCTCTTCACGCACAGGCGCGAACAATAAAAGGCCACTTGCACACATCGGGAAAACGAGACCGGTACTTACGCTTAGTTTTGCCATCAGGTGAGCGCGTTAATGTGACTTGCGGTGCCTATTACAACGCAGGATCGTGCGTACTGCCTTCCGTTTTACCTGAGGTTCGAAGTGTCGACGTTTTCGATTTCGCCGGCACGAACGTGATACTCGCCGCACGCGATGGTTCAGGAAAGGTTCTGCTATCGCCGGCCCAGCGCATGGATCAACTACGCGGCTTGGCCGAGAATGCTCGATCCGACAAATGGCTAGGAAAATTTGTGCTGGGTGTCTTGCTTGGCCTGATTGTAGCGACAGGCCGACATTTGTTTTTCATTCGTCGGCGGCTTCGCGGATGGACCGGCTGATCAGCGCGTTTTATAGCGGACCTTCCGCTACCCACCACATCCCGTCATCCCCACGCTGGCGGGAATCCAGACGCGCAGGTCTTCGCGCGAGCCATAAACGTCAGAGGTTCTGGATTCCCGCCTTCGCGGGAATGACGGGGCGTGTGGGGCCGACCGTCGCCTTCAATACGGCGCGCACGCCCGTCGGCGTTGCAAGCCCTTCAGCGTCAGCACCAGATGCCCGAGCCGCTCGCGGACCAGTCCTTCGTCGAGCAGCAGCCGGATCGCCGCCGGATCCTGCCCGCGGGAGATGATCAGCGTCGCACCGGCGCTGCGGGCGCTCCACAGGATCGTTGCCAGTTGCTCGGACGGCGCACCGCCCATCATCGCGTCCATCGTTTCCCACCCTCGGGCGTGCGGGCGACTCGTGTCGCCGCAGGGCCGAGAGAGGAACGACTGCGCGCCGGTTCGTCAACGCCCCACCACGGCTTTAATCGAAATTGGTTGACGAACCGTTAACGCGCCGCGGCAGGGCGCCCGGTCAGCCGCCGCCGTCGCGCTCGATGTCCGCGCCGACCGCCTGCAGCTTTTCCTCCAGCCGCTCGTAGCCGCGATCGAGGTGGTAGACGCGCGAGACGGTCGTCTCGCCGTCCGCGACCAGCCCGGCGATGATCAGGCTCATCGACGCGCGCAGATCGGTGGCCATCACCGGCGCGCCGACCAGCCGGTCGACGCCGGTGACTTCCGCAGTGCGCCCGCGCACGCTGATGTCCGCGCCCATCCGCGCCAGTTCGGGAACGTGCATGTAACGGTTCTCGAAGATCGTCTCGGTCAGCGTGCTGGTGCCCGGCGCCTTGCACAGCATCGCCATGAACTGCGCCTGCATGTCGGTGGCGAAGCCCGGATAGGGCGCGGTCGACAACGACAGCGGCTTCAGCTCCGCCTCGGACGTGACCATGATCGACCCGCGCCGCTCCTCGATCCCGACGCCGGCTTCGCGCAGCGCGTCGAGCGTCGCGCCCATGTCGGCGGCGTTGACGTTGGTCAGTTCAACCGCGCCGCCGGTGACGGCGACCGCGCAGGCATAGCTGCCCGCCTCGATCCGGTCGGGCATCACGGCATAGGTCGCGCCGTGCAGCTCGTCGACGCCCTCGATCTCGAGCGTGCCGGTGCCGACGCCCTCGATCCGCGCGCCCATCGCGATCAGACAGCGGCACAGGTCGACAATCTCGGGCTCGCGCGCGGCATTCTCGATCCGGCTGCCGCCCTTCGCGGTCACCGCCGCCATGACGACATTCTCGGTCGCGCCGACCGAGACGACCGGGAAGCTGTAGCTGCCGCCCGCCAGTCGTCCGCCCGGCGCGGTGGCGGTGACATAGCCCGCGCTCATCTCCAGCGTCGCGCCGATCGCCTCCAGCGCCTTCAGATGCAGGTCGATCGGGCGGTTGCCGATCGCGCAGCCGCCCGGCAGCGAGACGCGCGCCTGTCCGGCGCGGGCGAGGATCGGACCCAATACCAGGATCGACGCGCGCATCTTGCGCACGATGTCATAGGGGGCCTCGGTCGAGGTCAGCTGCCCGGCGCGGATCGTCATCACGCGGCCGAATTCGTCGGGCTTGCTGCCCTCGATCCGGGTCGAGGCACCCAATTGGTTGAGCAGGTGCCCGAAGCCGTCGACATCGGCGAGGCGCGGGAGATTGCGCAGCGTCAGCGGCTCGTCGGTGAGCAAGGCGCATGGCATCAGCGTCAAGGCGGCATTCTTGGCGCCGGAAATGGGGAGCTTGCCAGACAGGCGGCGGCCGCCGCGAATGATGATACGGTCCATCAGCCATGCTCTATCGAAGCCGGGTGCCGACGCCAAGCGAGCGAACGCATCCGCCCGGTTGATCGGTTTTAATGCAGCTATGGGCCACGCCCGCGTAACGATCCGAGGAACTTGAGGATCAACATTGCGTGCCAGCGCTTAGTTTCGCCGATCGGGTCGGCGATTTTCTATCTCTTACCACAGTCGAACGCGGCGTGCTGGCGGGGCTTGTCGAGCGGGAACGCGCGCTTCGCCGGGGCGCGACGCTTGTGCGCCAGAACGAACGCGGCACCGATCTCTTCGCGCTGAAAAGCGGCATGATGATGGGCTATGTGTTGCTCGGCGACGGCAGTCGACAGATATTGCGGCTGATCTTCCCCGGCGACTTGTTCGGGACGCAGGTGATGGTGTTCGGCAAGGCGCAGCAGACGCTGGTGGCGGCCGCCGACAGCATCGTTTCGCCGATCGATCGCAATGCCTTGGCCGACGCGACGCTGCGTCACCCGCGACTGGCGCTGGCGCTGACCGCGCTCGAACAGGTCGAGAGCGCGTCGCTGGCGGATCGGCTCGCGGCGGTCGCCAAGCTGCCCGCACGCGCGCGGGTGGCGGGGATGTTGCTGGAGATCCGCGGGCGGATGCGGCGCGGCGATCCGGCGATCGGCGACAGCTTCACCCCCGGGTTGACGCAGGAGGAGATCGGCGACGCGATCGGTCTGACCGCGGTTCATGTCAACCGGATGCTGCGCCAGCTCGAGGATCAGGCGCTGATCACGCGCACCGCCGGGCGGGTCACGATCCTCGACGAGGCGGGGCTGCGCCGCGCGGCGGGGCGCAACGATCGCAGCGAGGAAGGCGATCTGTCGTGGCTGCCCGAGGTGCAGCAGGCTTAGGGGGTAGCTTCCCGGGCGTGTACGGGATGGACGCGGTAGTTCTGGGGCCAGGCGGCTCGTTATTTCGTCGCCCCGGACTTGATCCGGGGCCCCGCTTCTTGGCCACGGAAGTAAGAAGCGGGATCCCGGATCAAGTCCGGGATGACGAGAGGATGGAAATAAACGTCATCCGGCGCGCGACAGCCCGTTTGCCGCCAGTTGCGCATCGATCGCCGCCACCAGCCGCGCCAGCGCCTCGGCGTCGCGGCCCTCGGCGCGCAGCGTCAGCGCGGCCTGCGTGTTCGAGGCGCGCAGCAGCCACCAGCCGTCGTCGGTCGACACGCGCACGCCATCGGTGACGGTCACGCGCGCGCCCTGTTCGGACAGTCGCGCGGCCACCTCCTCGACCACCGCGACCTTGCGCGCCTCGGCGACCGGGACGCGCCATTCGGGGGTCGCGACCCGCGCGGAGGTGTCCTCGCGCAGCTCGGTCAGCGAGCGCCCCGACAGATGCACCGCATGGATCAGCCGCACCGCGGCATAGAGCGCATCGTCGAACCCGTAATAATGGTGCGCGAAGAAGATATGCCCGGACAGCTCGCCGGCCAGCGGCGCGCCGAGCGCCTTCATCTTCGTCTTGATCTCGCTGTGCCCGGTCCGCCACATCACCGGCGTGCCGCCCAACGCGGTGATCCGTTCGAACAAGGCGTCGCTCGATTTCACGTCGGCGACGATCGTGCTGCCCGGCAGTTCGGCGAGGATCGGCCCGACCAGGATCGACAGGATCTCGTCGCCCCACAACACGCGCCCCTGCGCGTCGACCGCGCCGATCCGATCGCCGTCGCCGTCGAAAGCCAATCCGAAATCGAGCTTCTTCTCCGCCACCAGCGCCTGAAGCTGTGCGAGATTGGCCTCCACCGTCGGGTCGGGGTGGTGGTTGGGGAAGGTACCGTCGATGTCGCAGAACAACAGATGATGTTCGCCCGGAAGCTGCGCGGTCAGCGCCCGGATGGCGGGACCGGCGGCGCCGTTGCCGGCGTCCCAGCCGATCCGGTAGGTGCCACCCGCATAGCCGGCGAGCAGCCGCCCGACATAGGCGTCGAGCACCTCGGCCTGGGTGACGGTGCCGGCGCCGACCTCCCAGTCGCCGGTCTCGGCGAGCCGCGCGAGATCGCGCACGTCCGGCCCGCAAAAGCTGTTGCCCTGCATCACCAGCTTGAAGCCATTGTCCTCGCGGGGATTATGGCTGCCCGTTACCTGTACGCCGCCATCCACTTCTAGCGTTGCGGCGGCATAATAGAGCATCGGCGACGGCCCGACCCCGATGCGGACGACGTCCACGCCCGAGGCGATCAGCCCGGCGACCAGCGCCGCCTCCAGCATCGGCGAATGCGTCCGCCCGTCATAGCCGACCGCGACGCGCGTCCCGCCCGCGCGTCGGATGCGCGTCGCGAAGCCGCGCCCGACCGCCCAGGCATCGGCCTCGGTCAGCGTGTCGCCGACGCGCCCGCGAATGTCATAGGCGCGCAGGATCTCGGGCGAGAGCCGGTGCGTCATCGCGGGTCCTTCAGCGCGGCGAGCAATGTGTCGCGCGCGGCATTGACGCGCCGCGCGCGCTGTTCGGAACCGCCGCGATCGGGGTGCAGCTCGCTCATCAGCCGGCGATGCGCGGCGCGGATCTCGCCCGCGTCGGCGCGCGCATCGACGCCCAGCACGCGCCGCGCCTCGCCGAGTGGCGAGACGCGCTTCTTCGCCGGTTTGCGGAGCAGCATCCACACGCCCCACACGATCAGCGCGGCGACGACCCATTTCATCAGCATCGTCAGGCGGCCTGCGTCGCGCCGACTTCGGGCAGCGCCAGCGCCGCCATCATCTCGCGCAGCTCCTGCCGCGCGGCGACATGGCTCAGCCCCATCCCGCCGAACTCCTTGGCGTCGAGCAGCGTCAGCCCCTTGGGGAACAATTCGCGATAGATCACGCGCTCGCCCAGGCCGGGGATGATGCGGAAGCCGACGCGCCGCGCGAGCTGGTCGAGCGCTTCGGACACGCGGCGCATGTTGCGCGCCTCCAGATATTGCAGGCGGTTGCGCAGCACGACCCAGTCGATCGTCGTGCCGTCCTCACGCGCGCGGGCCTTGCGCGCGTCCCAGATCAGCTCCGAATAGAAACTGGGGCGCACCACCTTGTAGGTTTCGGGATCGACCTGCCCGATCAGGTCGAAGTCGACGAAACTGTCGTTCATCGGCGTCACCAGCGTGTCGGCCAGCGCGGCGGCGATGCGCGCCGCCGGATCGTCGCGTCCCGGCGTGTCGATGACGAGAAAGTCGTAGCCGTCGGTGAAGTCCCGGTACAACCCGCCGAAGCTGCCGTCGGCGCGCCCGTCACCCGTGGCATGGACCGGCACCGCCAGATCGATGCCCGCGCGCTTCACCGTCGCCTCGCGATTGTCGAGATAGCGCCCCAGCGTCCGCTGGCGATGATCGAGGTCGATGCACGCCACGCGCGCGCCCTTCGCGGCCAGCGCGATCGCGACGTGGACCGCCGTCGTCGACTTGCCCGTGCCACCCTTTTCGTTGGCGAACACAATCACATGCGTGCGACCGTGTTGCGCTTCCGTCCCCGTTTCGGACAATTCGTCGCATCCTCGATTGATTGCGTCCTGCCCCGACCATAGAACCCCCGACCGCGAGTTTCGAGGGGTAACGGGTGGAAGTATATCGTGATCTCGCCGGCCTGCGCGCCGCGCTGGAGGCAGCGCGCGCCGGCGGGCGTGAGGTGGCGCTGGTGCCGACGATGGGGGCGCTCCATGCCGGGCACATCGCCCTGGTCGAGGCGGCGCGGCGCCCCGGGGCGCTGGTCGTCGCGTCGATCTTCGTCAATCCCAAGCAGTTCGGCGCCAACGAGGACCTGTCGCGCTACCCCCGCAAGGAGGTCAGCGACATCGCCATGCTCACCGACGCGGGCTGCGATGTCTTGTGGTTGCCGCCGGTCGAGCAGATGTACCCGGCGGGCTTCGCGACGAACGTATCGGTATCGGGCGTCAGCGACGGTTGGGACGGGGCGGCGCGGCCCGGCCATTTCGACGGGGTCGCGACCGTCGTCGCCAAGCTGTTCAACCAGGTCCGCCCGACCCGCGCCTATTTCGGCGAGAAGGATTTCCAGCAGCTCGCCGTGATCCGGCGGATGGTCGCCGACCTCGATTTCGACATCGAGGTCACCGGCGTCCCCACCCAGCGCGAGGACGACGGCCTCGCGCTGTCGTCGCGCAACGTCTATCTGTTGCCCGAGGAGCGTCAGAAAGCGGTGGCGCTGCCCCGGGCGCTGGGCGTCGCGGCGCGTGCGGTGCTGGGCGGGGGCGATGTCGAGAAGGCGTTGGCGGATGCGACCGCGACGCTGGTCGCGGCCGGCTTCACCGTCGATTATGTCGCGCTGGTCGATGCCGAGACGCTCGAAAGCGATCCCGCACCGGGGCGGCGGCGCCAGTTGCTGGCCGCCGCGCGGCTGGGCAACACGCGGCTGATCGACAACCTTGCGGTCGATCCGGCGTGATCGGACCAGCCATTTGGCGTCACTGGCTTAGATGATCGCGGCCTTAACCATTTGGTGAGCCGAATCGGTGCACAACCCCTCTCACATTGAAGGATGGAGGGGTGATCCGATGGTAACTGAATTCGACCTCGCGCTGTTAGCGCGCCGCACCAACGAAGCGACCCGCGGCGACAGCGACGCCGCCTATGATCTGGGTGTCGCCTATTCGACCGGCACCATGGGTGCGATCCTCGACCTGATCGAGGCGCACAAGTGGTTCAACCTGTCGGCCGCCTGGGGCAATGACGCCGCCGCCGCCGCGCGCTCGGACATCGCCGAGGACATGACCGCGCGTGAGATCGCCAATGCGCAGCGCGCCGCGCGCGACGTGCTCGGCGGGATGCAGCGCCGCGCCGCCTAACCTGCGGCATCTCCTTGACCCGTCGCGGTTGCGCGGCGCATAGCCCGGTCATGGAGAATTCGACCGAGACGCTGTCCTTCGAAGCCGGTCTGCGCGAACTCGAGGAGATCGTCGCGCGGCTTGAATCGGGTGATACCCCGCTGGAGGAGGCGATCCGCCTGTACGAGCGCGGCAGCGTGCTGCGGCAGCGGTGCGCCGACCGGCTGGATGCCGCCCAGGCGCGGATCGAGGCGATCCGTACCGGCGCCGACGGGCGCCCCGCCGCGGTCGAGCCGTTCGCCGCCGGATGAGCGTCGCCGCCAACGCCTCGCCGCAGCTCAAGGCGGCGCTCAAGGAAGTGTCGGCGGAGATGGACCGGCGCTTCGACGCGCTGCTGCCGATCCCCGACGATCCGCGCGCGGACCTGTATCGCGCGATGCGCCACGCCACGATCGGTGGCGGCAAGCGGCTGCGTCCGTTGCTGGTGTTCGCGACCGCGCGGCTGTTCGACGTCGCGCGCGATGCCGCGGCGCGCGTCGCGGTCGCGCTGGAGGCGATCCACGTCTATTCGCTGATCCACGACGATCTGCCCGCGATGGACGACGACGATCTGCGCCACGGCAAGGCGACCGTCCACAAGGCGTTCGATGAGGCGACCGCGATCCTCGCCGGAGACTGCCTCCATGCCCTGGCGTTCGAGGTGCTCGCCGATCCCGCGACACATGCCGACCCCTTTGTCCGTGCCGAGTTGATCGCCGACCTCGCGCGCGCCTCCGGCCCGTCGGGGATGGCGGGCGGGCAGGCGATGGACCTCAAGGCCGACGGCACGCGCTTCGACCTGAACACCGTCACCCGGCTCCAGCAGATGAAGACCGGCGCGCTGATCGGCGCGGCGGTGGAGGGCGGGGCGATCCTCGGGCGTATCCCGCCGGAGGGCCGCCGCCACCTGCGCGGCTATGCGCACGACCTCGGGCTCGCGTTCCAGATCGTCGACGACCTGCTCGACGTCGAGGGCGACGAGGAACTGGCCGGCAAGAAGCTGCGCAAGGACGGCGAGCAGGGCAAGGAGACGTTCGTCTCGCTGCTCGGCGTCGACCGCGCGCGCCAGCAATCGCGGATGCTGGTCGATCAGGCGATCGACCATCTGCGCAGCTATGGCGAGGAGGCCGAATTGCTCCGCGCGATCGCGCGCTTCGTCATCGATCGTCGCGGCTGACCGGAAGGCTTCCCCATGCGTATCGGCGTCTATCCCGGCACCTTCGATCCGATCACGCTGGGGCATATGGACATCATCCGGCGCGGCGCGAAGCTGGTCGACCGGCTGGTGGTGGGCGTCACCACCAATCCGGGCAAGTCGCCGATGTTTTCGCTGGGTGAGCGGATGGCGATGGTCGAGCGCGAAGTCGCCGCGATCGGCGGTGACATCCGCGTCGTGTCGTTCGATTCGCTGCTCATGGACTTCGCCGAGCGGGAAGGGGCGACGATGATCGTCCGCGGCCTGCGCGCCGTCGCCGATTTCGAATACGAATATCAGATGGCGGGGATGAACCAGCAGCTGAACGACCGGATCGAGACGGTCTTCCTGATGGCCGACGTCTGCCTGCAACCGATCGCGTCGCGGCTGGTGAAGGAAATCGCGATCTTCGGCGGCCATATCGGCAAGTTCGTCAGCCCGGCGGTGCGCGACGAGGTGGTGGCGCGCGTCGAGCGGGATGGTCGGCGGGGAAGCTGAGTCGTCGGGATCGATCCTCTGGGTTCCATCATGAACCGGCGTCACTTTCGATCCGGACGTTCCGCTCGCTCATCGCCCCGGACTTGATCCGGGGCCCCGCTTCTTCTCGCGAACCAGGTAGAAGCGGGATCCCGGATCAAGTCCGGGATGACGCACGGAAATTGGCTCCGCAAAGGTCTCGCCGCCGCGGGGACGACAGGCGCGGATTCCTGTCTCACGCCGCCACGCGTTCAGTTTGGCGCAAGCGCGTTTCTGGTCTAGGGCGAAACAGAACCCACTGATCCGATCCGAAAGACCCGATGCGCCCGTTCGCCCTTCTTGCCGCCGCGCTCGCCGCGACCGCGTCCGTCGCCGCTTCCGCCCAGGTGACCACGCAGGACCGGCTGCCCGCCCCGCCGCTGACCGACAAGAGCAACGTCTGGGTGCTCGATCTCTCGACGGGCGGCCGGGTCGAGGTGGCGCTGCGCCCCGATGTCGCGCCCAAGATGGTCGAGCGGATCAAGACGCTGACCCGCCAGCATTTCTACGACGGGCTGACCTTCCATCGCGTGATCGACGGCTTCATGGCGCAGGGCGGCGATCCCAGGGGCGACGGCACCGGCGGCAGCACGCTTCCCGACCTGCCCGCCGAGTTCAATTACCTGCCGCACGTCCGCGGCGCGGTGGCGGCGGCGCGCGCCGAGAAGGAAGACAGCGCCAACAGCCAGTTCTACATCGTGCTGCAACCGCGCTTCCAGCTCGACAAGAAGTACACCGTGTTCGGCCGCGTGACGACCGGCATGAACTACGTCGACCTGATCGAAAAGGGCGAGCCGCCGCAGAATCCGTCGCGGATCGTCCACGCCTATATCGCGTCGGACAATCCCTTGGCATATCAGCCGCTGGCGGTCGCGCCGCCGCCGACGCTGCCGGCGACGCTCCCCACGCTACCGGGCACGCAGCCCGCGCCCAAGAAGCGCGCCGCCCGCCGCTGACACAATGAACGTCGATCTGTTCGACTTCACGCTCCCGCCGGAGCGGATCGCGCTGCGCCCCGCCGCCCCGCGCGACGCGGCGCGGATGCTGGTGGTCACGCCCGACGGGCTCGCCGACCGGATCGTCGCCGACCTGCCGGCGCAGCTCCGCGCGGGCGACCTGCTGGTGTTCAACGACACCCGCGTCATCCCCGCGCAGCTGGAGGGCACGCGCGGATCGGCGCGGATCGGCGCGACGCTCCACAAGCGCGAGGGGCCGCGCCGCTGGCGCGCGTTCGTCCGCAACGCGCGGCGGCTGCGCGACGGCGATGCGATCGACTTCGGGCAGGAGGTGGTCGCCACCGCGCACGACCGTGCCGAGGATGGCAGTTGGGCGCTGGTCTTCGCGGGTGAGGAGCCGGTCGAGCTGCTGCTGGAGCGCGCCGGGCGGATGCCGCTGCCGCCCTATATCGCGGGCAAGCGCGACACCGACGCGCGCGACGCGCAGGATTACCAGACGATGTTCGCGGCCGAGCCGGGCGCGGTGGCCGCACCGACCGCCGCGCTGCACTTCACCCCCGCGCTGCTCGCCGCGCTGGAGTCCGCCGGGGTCGAGCACGCGACGCTGACGCTCCATGTCGGCGCCGGCACGTTCCTGCCGGTCAAGGCCGAGGACACCGCCGACCACAAGATGCACGCCGAATGGGGCCGGATCGACGCCGCCACCGCCGCGCGGCTCAATGCGGTGCGCGCGCGCGGCGGGCGGGTGATCGCGGTCGGCACCACCTCGCTACGGTTGATCGAGAGCGCGACCGACGCGGACGGCGGCATCCAGCCGTTCGAGGGCGACACGTCGATCTTCATCACCCCCGGCTATCGCTTCCGCGGCATCGACGGGCTGATGACCAACTTCCACCTGCCGCGCTCGACATTGTTCATGCTGGTATCGGCGCTGATGGGGCTCGACCGGATGCAGGCGGCCTATGCCTATGCGATCGAGCACGACTATCGCTTCTATTCCTACGGCGACGCGAGCCTGTTGCTGCCGTAACCCTCCTCCGTCGCCCCGGACTTGATCCGGGGCCCCGCTTCTTCCTTGCACGCCGAGCAGAAGAAGCGGGATCCCGGATCAGGTCCGGGATGACGGATGGAGATATTACGACGACAGCCCGACGCGCAGCGCGGCGTTGGGGTTGTTCGTCCCGTTCGGGAAGAAGCCGCCGCTCGTCCGGTTCGCACCGGTGGCGTTCAGGTAGACGATGTTGTGCACCTGCTCGCTGCTGCGGCTGTAGGCGAGGCCGTTGCCGTTGGCCGGCACCAGATTGGCGGCATTGCTGCTGTCGACCAGCCCCTGATCGTCGTCGGCGCCGATCCCGCGCACCGCATCGTCGGTCGGCTTGCCGTCGAGCAGATCGCGCGCGTCGGAGATCTTGGTCGTGGCGGTCAGCAGTGCCGCGGTCGAGATACCCTTGGCATACAGTACGGTGCGCACGATCCCGGCGTGATAGGCCTCCGCCGCAAGAATGCCGGCCGCCGCCTCCAGATAGGTCTTGTTGCTGAGCAACGGTGCCGCGCCCTTGTAGGCGGTGACGCCGACGTCCTCGAAGATGAACGCGCCCAGCAGGAAGTTCTCGGGCGAGGCATAGGGGTTGAACGTGTCGCTCGACCCGATCACCCCGGCGGCGCGCGCCGCGGCGGTGAAGGCGCCATTCGCGCCGCCGTCGATGTTGATATTGGGCATCGCCACCGCCGCCGAGCCGAGTGCTGCGCGCAGGAAGGCGACATGCGCCGCCTCGTCCGCGGCGATCTCGCGCGCATAGGCGCCGACCGCCGGATCGCCCGAAAAGTCGACCTTGGCGCCGCCGGTGACGGTGCCGCCCGCGGTGCCGCTGCCGCTGGCGGTCTGCGCGGCGGACAGGCCGGTGCCGTTGACGGCATAGAGGTAGAATTGCGCCTCGAGATACTCGAGGTTGAGCGCCAGGTTCAGGACGTCGCTGTCGGTGATCGCCGACGGCGTCGGGGTCGGCGATGGTGTCGGCGTCGGGTCGACGGAATCGCCATAGTCGCCGTAGCAGCCCGACAGCAGCGAAGCGCCGCCCAGCAGCATCGCGCCGCCACCGGCGGCCTTCAGGAAACCGCGGCGGGCGGCGCGGCGCGCATCGGCGGCGGCCAGGATCTCGATGGCTTTGATGGGATCGATCATGGGGAAGATTCCTTGAAAGCGTCAGGGGAACATCATCGGAAGCGCCACGGCGCTCAGGTCGTCGATTTGATGTTTCCGTTGACGCCGTTGGGGAAGAAACCGCCCATCGTCGCGGTTCCGGCGTTGAGGTAGACGATGTTGAGCACCTGTCCGGGCGTGCGGCTGAACGCGAGGCCGTTGCTGTTGAGCGGCGACAGGTTCGCGGTCAGCGTCGCACCGCTGCCGGAGGGGGCGATCCCCTGATCGTCGTTGGGGCCGATGCCGCGCACCTTGTCCTCGGTCGGCGCCCCGTCCAGCGAATCGCGCGCGGCGGCGATCTTCTCGGTGGCGTCGATCAGGCCCTGCACGCCCTTCGAATAGAGCGTCGTGCGCACGATCGCGGCGTGATACGCCTCCACGGCCAGGATGCCCGCGGCGGCCTCCAGGAAGGTCTTGTTGCTCAGCAACGGCGCCGCGCCCTTGTAGGCGGTGACGCCGACGTCCTCGAAGATGAACGCACCCAGCAGGAAGTTGGTCGGCGAGCTGTACGGATTGAAGGCGGTGGACGAATCGACCACGCCGGCCGCCCGCGCGGCGGCGGTGAACGGCCCGCTCGCGTCGCCGCTGATGTTGATGTTCGGCATCGCGACCGCCGCGCTGCCCAGCGCGGTGCGCAGGAACTTGACGTGCGCCAGCTCGTCGGCGGCGATTTCGCGGGCATAGGCACCCACCAGCGGATCGGTGGTGAAATCGACCGCCGCGCCGCCGGTCACCGTGCCGCCCGCCGCGCCGCCGCCGCTGGCGGTCAGATCGCTGGTCAGCCCGGTTCCACCGACCGCATAAAGGTAGAATTGCGCCTCCAGATATTCGAGGTTCAGCGCGAAGTTTAGCACGTCGCTGTCGGTCACGCTGGTCTGCGCCAGCGCCGGATCGGCATAGGCGAAGGCCCCGCCGACGGCGGCGACCCCCAAAGCAGCGGTAAAGAACGCGCGGCGATTTTCGCGGCGGCGCGCGCGGCCGTCAAAGGTTTCGATCAAAAGGTCCTGCTCGGTTCGGGCGTCTTGCATCGTCATGTCGCACCTCCCACAACCCACGCGGATGACAGGGGGGCATCGTCCTTGCCGTGGGTAAGGCAGGTACGAGATGAACCTGGATCGGGATGCAGGGTTTAGTGAAAAAGCTGTTGAACTGACCGGTTCTGCCAGCGGAGTGATGCGGTGACGGCTATCGAGACGCAGGCGGATACACGAAGGGCGGCGCTCGCCACCGCACTGGCGATGAGCGCGACCGGCGACCGGCAGGCGTTCCGGCGCGTGTACGACATGACCGCCGCGAAGCTATTCGGCATCTGCCTGCGTATCTGTGGCGAGCGACAGGCCGCGGAGGACGTGTTGCAGGAAGTGTATCTGATCGTCTGGCGCCGCGCCGCCGCCTATCGGCCGGAACGCAGCCATCCCGTGACCTGGCTGGCGACGATCGCGCGCAATCGCTCGCTCGACTGGCGCCGCTCGCCGCGCGGCCGCGCCGTCACGCCGATCCCCGACGGCGGGGGCGTGGAGGCAGCCGACGACGCGCCGCTCGCCGATCAGTCGCTGGTCGCGGCCGAGGAGGGGCAGCGGCTGGATGACTGCATGGAACAATTGGAGGATCGATCGCGCGGGGCAATCCGCTCCGCCTTTCTCGATGGGCTGACCTATGCCGATGTCGCGGATCGCACGGGCGTCCCGCTTCCGACCATGAAGAGTATCATCCGCCGTGCGCTGATCCGTTTGCGGGAGTGTCTGCACGATGACGCCTGACGATCGCATCCTGGCCGCCGAGCTGGTCGTCGGCCTGTTGTCCGCCGAAGAAGCCGCGCGCGCGGAGGATTGGCGCGCGCGCGAACCGGACTTCGCCGCCGAGGTCGAATGGTGGGAGGCGCGCTTCGCCCCGCTGCTCGCCGAATATCGCGACGTCGCGCCGCCGCCCGATCTCGCCGCGCGGATCGAGGCGATGCTGGCCCTGCCGACGATCACGCCCCGTGCGTCGCGGTTGCACTGGCGATCGCTGTCGCTGGGCGCGGCCGGCGGCGCGATCGCGGCGTCGCTCGCGGCGTGGCTGCTGATCCCGCCGGCGGCCACGCCGCCGGTGCGGACACCCCCGGTCGCCCGGCCCGTCGCCCCCGCCGGGCTGATGATCGCGCAATTGGCGTGGACCGATCCGTCGAAGGCATCGCCGCCGGTCGCGGTGGTCGAGCCGGCCAGCGGATCGCTGCGGCTGAGCCGTGGTGTCGACACGCCGGCCGGAAACGATGGCGAGCTGTGGCGGATTCCGGTCGGCGGCAAGCCGGTGTCGCTGGGCCTGCTTCCGCGGGGCGGCGCGCGCGTGATCCGCATTGCGACCGCGAACGTGCCCGCGGCGGGCAGCACGCTGGCGATCTCGATCGAGCCGCGCGGCGGTTCGCCGACCGGCCAGCCGACCGGCCCCGTCGTCGCCGCGGGCGTCGTCGAGCGCCTGTAAGCGTGCGCGCGTCCCGGCGCCATCCGGGGTCGGTAGCGCCAGCGGTCTGAATTTGTTTACGAAAACCCGTTAGCAGCGGGTGCGTGTGGGAACGAAGCTTTCGCGCGCCCAGGTGGCTCAGGAACGTCCTCGCCGATCGCGGCGGCGGCGTCAGCGTGCTTGCCGCGCTGTCCGCGGTCAGCCTGATCGGGATGGCGAGCTTCGCGGTCGACCTCAACCGCGGCTATGAGATGATGGTCGCGAACCAGCGCGTGGCGGACATGGCGGCGCTGGCCGCCGGGGTCGCCTATAATGCGGCGAAGAGCGAGGCAATCCTTCAGCCGACCGCAGACGATCTGGCCAGGGTCAACGGCATCACCGCCGGCACCGTCGTCGCGCAGCTGGTCGCCGACGTTCCCACCGCGGGGGCGAAGGCGGTGCGGGTGACGATCACCGTCCCGATGACCGTCACGCTCGGTCGCGTGCTCGGGATGGGGGCAAGCTATCCGGTCAGGACGACCGCGACCGCCAGTCTGGCGACGCAGTCCACCGCCGGCTGCATCGTCGGGCTCGCCAGCTCGGGCACGGCGATCGAAACGCAGGGCGGGGCGACGATCAATGCGGCCAATTGCGCGGTCGCGGGGGCGGGAACGGTCGCCAACAACGGCACCGGGATCACCGCGAAGAACATCATCTCGGGCGCGGGCGACATCGTCAACAATTACGGCACGCTCGCCGCCGATCTGCTCCGCTACGCCGGTAATTTCACGAATCCGGACTGGAACACCAATGTCCCCAGCGCGGACAAGCGGGTGAAGCAGAGTTCCACCATTTCCGATCCGCTCGCCGACAATCTCGATCTCAGCAGCGCGCGCTCGCTGATCGGCACCTCGCGCACGCCGCTGGCGCTGGCTAACCCGACGACGCCGGGCGGCGGCGCGGTCTGGTCGTTCAGCAGCTCGCCATCGGCGGCGGTCGCCGGCTTCCGCAAGGGCAACAGCACCAACTTCACCGTGCCGACCGGCAATTACACGATCGACACGCTCACGGCCTCGGGCAGCGTCACCGTCACCTTCGCTGCGGATTCGAAGGTGACGGTGGCGCGCGGCGTGACGATCGACGGCGGTGCGATCGTCACCTTCGGCAACGGTACTTACCGGATCAACGGCGGTTTTTCCGCCACGGATGTCACGTTCGGCGACGGTGAGCTGTCGATCGGGCAAGGCACCGTTCGCTTCACCGGCACCAATCGCATCGGTGCGGGGCCGGTGACGATCAACGCGCCGCTCGTGGTCGGCGACGGCGCGAAGCTGGCGATCGGTGCCGGCGCGCACGCCTTCGGCGGCATCTCGGTCGGCGGCGGTAGCTGGCTGACGCTGGGGGACGGCGCGCTTGACGTGGCGGGCGGCATTTCGGTCGGCGGCGATTCGACCATCATCGCCGGGGCGGGCAACGTCACGATCGCCAATCCGGGTGCACGGGCGATCAGCCTCAGCGGCAGCGGTCGCTTCTTCATGGGCGATGGGCTGTTCAGCGCCAACGGGTCGGTGTTTACCGAGGGCGGCAGTCGGCTCGTCTTCGGCAAGACCGCCAATCACCTCATCAACGGCGATCTCGCCATCGCCGGGTCGGTGCTGTTCGGGGCCGGTCGCTATACCGTGAATGGCAATCTGGCGAACGGTACGGGCGGTACCACCTGGCCCTACACCTCGCCGATCAACAACCAGACCTGGGGCAACACGTTGGAGAGCGTCGATGTTTCCGGCTACGACATGGCAGGGGTCAATGTCAGCTTCATCCTGTCGGGCACGATTAATCTCGCCGGCGGCGCGAAGACGCTGCTGATGGCGCCCGGCACCACGACCACTGGCGGCGCGATCGCCGACATCCTGATCGACAGCCTGACCTCGGCCGACACCAAATGGAGTAACGGGGCGACCAGCGTGTTCAGCGGCACGATGCACCTGCCCAATTCGGCGCTCACCAGCAGCGGGGGCAATAGTTCGAATTCAGCCGTCCGCTGCTTCATGCTCATCGCCTATCGCGTGACGCTGACCGGTGGCGCCACCGCGGGATCGACCTGTTCGGGCATCGGCACCGGTGCCGGCGGCAGCGGAACCGTGGATCTGATCGCATGAGGAAACCCCATCTTCTCCGCCGGCTCGCGGGCGAGCGGCGCGGCGTGGCGGCGGCCGAATTCGCGCTGTGGATGGTGCTGTTCTTCATCACGATGCTCGCCGCGCTCGACATCGGATCGTTCTCGATCGAGCGCGCGCGGCTGGCGCAGGCGATGAGCGGTGCGTCGATCGCGGCCTTCAAGTCGCGCGACGCGGTGAATTTCACCGCGCTGCCCGGTTATCTGCGCACCGCCTCCGGGGTCACCGGCGCCGGCGTGCTGACGGTGACGGTCGGCTGCAACGGCGGGGTGAACAATTGCGTCAACACCTCGCGGACCTGCTCCTGTCTCACCGCGGCGGCGACGCTGGTGCCGGCGGGAAGCTGTGGCGCGCCGTGCGGCAGTGGCGCGTCGGCGAACAGCCAGTCGGGCTATTACATGAAGATGTCGGCGTCCTATCCCTTCCGCCCGGCGTTGCTGCCGCGCGGTTTGCTCGGCAACGGCGTCGTCTCACAGAGCACGACGGTGCGGCTCCAATGATCCGCGACGAACGCGGCGCGACCGTCATCGAATTCGGCATCGTTCTGCCGCTGCTGCTGATGGCGCTGTTCGGGCTGATCGAGGGCGCGCGGCTGGTCTGGATGGATCAGGCGCTGGACCAGGCCGCGTACAGCACCGCACGGTGCCGCACAATCGCAACGGCGGCGTGCGACAGCGCCGCGAAGCAGGTCGCCTATGCGGTGCAGCGCGCGAAGGCGAACGGCATCAAGGTCGATCCCGCCAATGTCGTCGTCGATCCCGCCGCCACCTGCAACGGCGCGGCCGGGTCGCTGCTGGTGACGCTGACGGTCAACTTCGGCTCGCCGGTCGCCAAGCTGTTGCCATTGCCGACGATCGTGCGAGGCCGCTCGTGCCTGCCGGCCTTGCCGAAGGTGTGATCCGCGGCACGGCGGGCAGGAGGAATTGTAAAAAACCGACGTTCCGCCTTGGTGGACAAGAGTCTATGGCGCTGCCGTCCGTGGGGCCGGTGCCCGGCGGGGAGCCGGGATGCGTTGGCTCGGTGGGAGAGGTATGTTGGCGAACCTGCTGCAGTCGGTGATGCGGGCGGTCTTTACGGCGCTGCCCGCCAAGCAATCCTTGCAGGCGCAGTATCTCAAGGCGCTCGGCGAGTGGCCGGACCTCGACCAGCCGAAGACCTTCAACGAGCGGGTGCAGGCGCTCAAGCTCGCACCGCACAATCCCCTGCTCCCGCTGCTCGCCGACAAGGTGCGGGTGAAGGACTGGGTGGCGGAACGCGTCGGTCGCGACGTGGTGATCCCGACCCTGTGGTCCGGCAAGGTGCTGCCCGCGCAGGTGCCGTGCAGCACGCCGTTCGTGGTGAAGGCCAACCACTCCTCGGGCTGGAACGCGTTCGTCCGCACCTATGACGAGGCGGCGTGGCAGCAACTGCGCGTGACCAGCAAGACGTGGCTGGAGAACGACTGGTACCCCTTCCTGCACGAATGGTGGTATAACGAGATCGACCGGCTGCTGCTGATCGAGCCGATGATCGGCGAAAACCTGAACGACTATAAGTTCTTCTGCTTCAACGGGCGGGTCCGCGCCGTGCAGGTCGACGCCGGGCGCTTCACCGATCACCGCCGCAGCTTCTACGATCGCGACTGGAAGCGAATGGCGTTCAGCCTCGCGCATGACCCGATCGAGGGCGAGGTGCCCGCGCCTCGGCATCTGGCGCGCATGATCGAACTGGTCGAGGAACTGTCGTCGGGCTTCGCATTCGCGCGGATCGACTTCTACGATCTGGAGGCCGGGCCGATGTTCGGCGAGATCACCTTCGCGCCGGGGGCGGGGCTGGAGCGCTTCTCGCCGCGCTCGGCCGATCGCATGATGGGCGACTGGTGGGCGGAGAGCGAGCAGCGGCTGTCGTCGTCGCGACCGGACGACCTGTCGATCGCGGTCTGATCGCGGCGGTCAGCGGCGCACGAACTTCGCCTTGATCGTGCGCACCTGATCCAGCCGCAGCAGCAGGATCGCGGCGGCATAGACCAGCCCCCCGGCGGCGAGCGCGACCAATGTCATCGGCACGCCGGTGACGTGCGCGAACGGCAGCATCGCCGCCGCCATCGCCGCCCCCGCCACCAGCACCTTGGCATTGTCGCGCCCCAGCAGCCGGATGCCGAACGTGCGCCGCGCCATTATCGCGCTGACCGCATAGCCGGTCGCCTGCGCCAGCAGCGACACGCCCGCGATCCCCATCAGCCCGAAGCGGTGCAGCGACAGCGGCCCGAGCAGCACGAAGGTCGCGATCGCCAGCGCCGGCGCGACCATCAGCAACCGCATGTGCCGGGTCAGTTGGAACGCGACCTGCAGGTGATAGATGATCAGCAACCGCAACAGCGCCGATGCGGTGACGAGCGGCAGCAGCGGCGCGCTCTGCGGCGCCAGCCGCGCGCCGAGCAGCAGGTGGCTGACCGGCCCGGCCAGCACCGTGGCGGCGACCAGCACCGGCAGGCACATCGCCACATACATGACGGCATTGCCCTCCAGCAGCACGCGCGCCTTGTCCGGCCCTTCGTCCTCGTAGGCGCGCACCATCGCGGGATACATGGTGATGTTGACCGCCAGCATCGCGAAGCCCAGCGTCTTCTGCAGCAGGTCGGCCGGCGCCGCGTAATAAGCGACGCTGGAGGTGCCGAGGATATGCTCGACCTGATAGCGGTCGAGCACCCCGACGCCGTAGGACAGCCCCGAACTGAGCATCAGCGGCGCGCCGAGCTTCAGCATCCCGCCCATCACCTCGCGATCCTCGGCGCGCGCCCCCGCGATGCGCAGCCGCCGCCATACCGCATCGGTGGCGATCCCGCCGATCACCGCGACCGCCTGTCCGATCACCAGCCCGAGCAACACCCCCGACAGGCCGAGGCCATACCCCAGCACCAGCGCCAGCCCGATGACCAGCGACAGCGTCGAGCGTGTCACGATCACCCAGAAGGTGTGCCACGCGGCGTGGCGCGCGCGGCTGATGACGTTGAGCTGCGTCAGCGCCACCTCGCTGACGAGGAACACGAACAGTACCCACATCCAGCGCGGCCCCAGCCCGAAGATCGTGTGCCCCGAGATCGACAGAATAGCGGTCAGGATGCCGAGCAACAGGATCAGGCCGAAGACGATCGTGAACAGCGCATCGGCGCGCGCCGGATCGATGCGAGTCGCGGCGGTCGGCGAATAGAGCGTCCGCGCGCTGACGATCCGCGCCCATTCGAACAGGATCGCGTTGATGAGCAGCGCGGTCGTGGTGATGAGCGTGAACTGCCCGAATTCGACCGGCGGCAGCAGCCGCACCCACAGCAGCAGGGAGATGAAGTTCAGCCCGCTGGAGATCGCCAGACTGAGCGTGTTGAGAACCGCTGGACGCGCCACGATCTTCCTCTTCGACGAAACGTCGCGCGCCATGCCGGATTCGTGGCGCCGCCGCCATGCGCTTGTCGCGAAACATGTTGCGGCGCAATACGAAAGAGCCCCCTTCCGTCGGGAAGAGGGCTCAGGGATACGAAGGGACCGCGGACGATCGACCTTCGACAGGAAGACACGATCGTCAGCGCTGGCAGTAACGCGGATTGTCCGACCGTTCGACCGCATTGCCGGCCAGCGCACCCGCGCCCGCGCCGATCACGGTGCCCAGCGTCCGATCGCCACCGCGATCGATCGTGCGGCCGAGCAGCCCGCCGGCGATCGCGCCCAGCACCGTGCCGGTCGTGCCGCTCTGGCAGCGCGCGCGGTAGCGATAGCGGCGGTCGTCGCGGTCATAGCCACGATAGCGATCGTCGCGGTCATAGCCGCCGCGGTCGTATTCGGCATAGCGCGGGCCACGGTTCCAGCCGTCGCGATACGCGCTGCGATAGGCGCGATCGTGATCGCGATAGCCGTCGTCGTCATAGCCGCGATAGTCGCGCTCGTAATAGTCGCGCTCGACCCACCGCTGCGCCTGCGCCGCGACCGGCGTCAGCGCCACGATCGCCAGCGCCGCAGACCCGAGACCCACCGACATCTTCCTGAACATGATCCAGCTCCCCTCACGCACCACCGTCGCCGGCCGGAGCGGCTGCGACAGTGATGGGGATAGACTCGCGCGATTGAGCGAAGACTGAATGCGTCCGTTATCCTGCGTTAAGGTCGATGTTCAAAACGCCACCTTCCTCTTTCCGTCATCCCGGACTTGATCCGGGATCCCGCTTCTTCTCTCCCAAACGCGGCGCAGAAGCGGGGCCCCGGCTCAGGGCCGGGGCGACGGGGCGAGCCCGATCGTCATTGCGAGCGCAGCGAAGCAATCCAGGGCGTCCTGATCCGGCACTGGATTGCTTCGCTCCGCTCGCAATGACGGAGCAAGCTGACGTCATCGCACCCTATATTACCGACCCTTCGGTCAGCCCCGACCCGCTGAGGATCAGCGCGATGCCGATGTCGTTGCGCAACGCGGGCGGCAACGTCACCTCCAGCGCATCGCCGGTCCGCACGAAGCGCAGCGGCGCGTCGCTGCCCGGCACCGTCACGCGCTGGACGGTGCCGCGCCCGACGCGATTGTCCTTCGCCAGCAACGTCAGCCGCGCAACCCCGTCCTCCGGCCAGCCGAGCACCAAAGCGTGCAGCCGCTCGCCCTTGGTAACATAGCGAATGTCCTTGGGGCCATAGAGCGACTTCGGCCCGCCCTCGGAGAACAGCCCGCCGCCGCCGTTGCGCGGCCCCTCGCCATGCACGCGCCACGGGCGGGTGGCGTAGATCGCGTCGCCATAACGCTGCATCCACGCCGCAATCCCCTCGACGATCCGCTCTTCCTTGTCGTCGATCGTGCCGTCGCCGCGCAGCGGCACGTTGACCATCAGATTGCCGTTTTTCGACACCACGTCGCACAACGTGTGGATGACCGTCGCGGCGGACTTGTAGCGGTCCTGATCGTAGACCGCCTGATCGTAATGCCATTCGCCGATGCAGGTGTCGGTCTGCCACGGGAAGCGCTCGATATAGGTCTTGCCGCCGCGCTCGACGTCGTCGACCACGCCCATCCGGCGCTGCGGCGGGATGTTCTTGCCGGTCACCACCGCCTGCAATTGCCCGCGGTTCCACGCCATGCTGCGGTTGTAGAAGTACGCGGTGATGTCGAGCCCGGCCTGTTCGAGCGGCAGGTCGAAATTGTCGAAATAGACCAGATCGGGGCGGTAGCGGTCGATCAGCTCCTGACAGCGCAGATACCAGTTGCGCACGAACGCCGGGTTGGCGGGCGTGCCCTCGTTCCACAGCCGGTCGTGCGCCTCGTGCCACGCATCGGCCTCCAGCAGCGTCTCGATCCCGTCGGGCATGATATCGTCGCGCCCGGTGTAGAGCTGCTGCGGGTCGAGCCCGTCCCACCATTTGCCCTTGCCGTCGGCGGCGGTCAGCCGGAACGCGTCATAGCGCTGCCCGCGCCGCGGCCCTTCGGCGTCATAGCCATAGGCGGCCTGGTTCCAGTGCCACGCATGCGCCGAATGGTTCGACACCCCGAAGCGCAGGCCCCGCTCGCGCGCCAGCTTCTCCCACGTCCCCACGATGTCGCGCTTCGGCCCGACACGCGTGCTGTTCCACGCGTGATGCGTCGAGGCATAGCAATCGAGATTGTCGTGATGATTGGCGAGCGCCATGAAATAGCGCGCGCCGGCCTTCTGATAGAGGTCGATCAGCCGCACCGGGTCCCACTTCTCGGCCTTCCAGCGGTTCTGGATCTCCATGAAGCCGGTGTCGGCGGGGTGGCCATAGTTCTTCAGGTGATGCGCATATTGCGACGACCCCTGCAGGTACATGTTGCGCGCATACCAGTCGCCCGCGGCGGGGACGCATTGCGCGGTCCAGTGCGCCCAGATCCCGAACTTGGCGTCGCGGAACCAGTCCGGGACGCTGTAGCCGTCGGTCAGCGACCGCCAGTCGCCGGTGAAGGCGCGCGGGGCGGGGACGCGCACCGCACGCTTGCCGCCGGGCCGGGTGCCGTAGGCGCATGTGCCCGCGCTCGCCGCGCCCGCGGGCACCGAGGCCACCGCCGCTGCGGTCGCGCCCGCGCCCAGCGCCTGCCTGCGTGTCACCTTCATGGCTGCTCCTCTCCGGGTCGTTCTTTGATTTGAGAACTGGTTTTCATCATCATGCCCGGCGATCCGGTGCAATGCCACCCCCTTTCGACGCGCTTGCGGCGGCGGGCGTCCTGCCGCACAGATCGCGACAACAATCCTGCCGGAGTTTTCCATGCGTCGTTCCGTGCTGTCGCTGCCGCTCATCGCCCTTGCCACCGTCGCGGCGCAGGCGCCCCAGACCGGACCGAAGACCCAGCCACCGGCCGGGGGCGACATCCCCGCGAACTTCCGCCTGCCGACGATCGCGCGCGACTATATTAAGCAGGAGGTGATGATCCCGATGCGCGACGGGGTGAAGCTCCACACCGTCATCGTCATCCCGAAGAACGCGACCAACGCGCCGATCGTGCTGACCCGAACGCCGTACAACGCCTCGGCGCGCGCGAACCGCAGCGACAGCCCGTCGATGCTCAACGCGCTGCCGCTCGCCGACGAGATCTTCGTGAAGGGCGGGTATATCCGCGTCTATCAGGACGTGCGCGGCAAATATGGCTCGGAGGGCGATTACGTCGTGACGCGCCCGGTGATCGGCCCGCTCAACCCCACCAAGGTCGACCACGTCACCGACGCCTACGACACGATCGACTGGCTGGTGAACAAGGCGAACCTGCCGCAGTCGAACGGCCGCGTCGGGATGATCGGCTCGTCCTACGAGGGCTTTACCGTCGTGATGGCGCTGCTCAATCCGCATCCCGCGCTCAGGGTCGCCGCGCCCGAAAGCCCGATGATCGACGGCTGGATGGGCGACGACTGGTTCCACTATGGCGCGTTCCGGCTCGCCAACATCGCGTGGCTGGGCGGGCAGACCGGTTACAAGAGCGGCGGCCCGCTCCCGCCGACCGGCGGCTATGACGATTACGACAATTTCCGCGACAAGTCGGCGGGCGGTTGGGCGAAGCAGTCGGGCTACGACCAGCTGCCCTATTGGACGCGCATGTCGCAGCATCCCGCCTATGACGCCTTCTGGCAGGGGCAGGCGCTCGACAAATTGCTCGCCGCCAATCCCTCGAACGTGCCCACGCTCTGGGAACAGGGGCTGTGGGATCAGGAGGACATGTACGGCGCGATCACCGCATGGGAGGCGCTCAAGGCCAAGGGCAAGGTCGGCAACAACTTCCTCGTCATGGGGCCGTGGCGGCACAGCCAGGTCAACCGCGAGGGGCGCAGCCTCGGCCCGTTCCAATGGAACGGCGACACCGCCGCGCAATTCCGCGAGCAGATGGTGCGTCCGCTGTTCGATCAATATCTCAAGGACGGGCCGGCGGCGAACCTGCCGACCGCCGCGATCTACAACACCGGCGAGAACCATTGGGATCGCTTCGCGAATTGGCCACTGGCGTGCGAACAGGGCTGCGCCGCGCCGCTGACGCCGATGTATCTGCAGGCGGACGGCGGGCTGGCGCTGGCGAAGGGCGCGGCGGGCGGCGACGCCTACGTCTCCGATCCCGCCAAGCCGGTTCCGCATCTGCCGCGTCCGGTCAATTTCGACGACGGTCGCTGGGGCGACTGGCTGGTCAGCGACCAGCGTCCCGCCGATGGTCGCACCGACGTGATGACCTATATGACACCGGTGCTGACGCAGCCGCTGCGCGTCTCGGGCGCGCCGATCGCTGATCTCTATGCCAAGACGACCGGCACCGACGGCGATTTCGTCGTCAAGATCATCGACGTGCTGCCCGCCAACGTCGCCGACGCGAAGATGGGCGGTTATCAGCTGCCGATCAGCCTCGACATCTTCCGCGGCCGCTACCGCGACAGCTTTGCCAAGCCCAGCGCGATCCCGGCGGGCAAGGTCCAGCGCTATCGCTTCCGCCTGCCGACGGTGAACCACGTCTTCCAGCCGGGACACCGGGTGATGGTGCAGGTCCAGTCGAGCCTGTTCCCGCTCTACGACCGCAACCCGCAGACCTATGTGAAGAACATCTTCTTCGCGCAGCCGGGCGACTACAAGAAGGCGACGGTCACGATCGAACGCGGCGGCGCGACCCCAAGCGCGGTGTTGCTCCCGATCGTCCCTGTGGCGCAGTAAGAGGCCGTCATTGCGAGCGTAGCGAAGCAATCCAGGGCGTCCTGGTCCGACCCTGGATTGCTTCGCTACGCTCGCAATGACGGTGAAGTGCCGCCCAGCACCAGACACGCCCGCAACCCGCGCCCGTCTTCGCCCGGGCTGAGCGTCAACGCGCCCCCATGCGCCGCCGCGATCCGCGCGACGATCGACAGCCCCAGCCCCGAGCCGCCGCTGCGCGCCTCGCCCTTCCAGAACCGCTCGCGCATCTTTACCAGCCGTTCGGGCGGGATCGGCGCGCCGTCGTCGCCCACGCACAGTCGCGCGCCCGGTCCGGCCGAAACCGCGATCCGCGCTCCCGCCGGCGTGTGCCGCACCGCATTGTCGATCAGATTCTGCAGCGCCAGCGTGATCGCCGCCGGCTGGCCGGGGATCGCCGCGGCACCGTCCACCTGCAACGCGATCGTCCGCCCCGACGCAAGCACCGCCGGCGCGCGCTCCCCCACCACCTTCTCGGCGAGCGCGCCCAGATCGACCACCGCGCCATCGTCCTGCACCGGCCGCTCCAGATCGGCGAGGCTCAGCAATTGCGCGATCACCCGCGCGGCGCGATCGACCTGCTGCAACAACGCCGCGCGCGCCGCCACGTCCGCCACCGCATCCGCGCGTAGCCGGATCGTCGCCAGCGGCGTGCGCAGCTCATGCGCGACATCCGCCGCGAACGCCGCCTGCGCCGCGAACGCCTCCTCCAGCCGGTCGAGCGCGGCATTGGTCGCCGCCGCCAGCGGCTCGATCTCGGCAGGCAGCGTCCCGCGCGGCAGCCGCCGGTCGAGCGTCGCCGGCCCGATCGCGGCGGCGGTCTGCGCCGCGCGCCGCATCCGCCGCCGGATCCCGCGCGTCAGCCACGCCGCCATCAGCGGCCCCAGCATCACGAACGGCAGCAGCAAGAGCACGAAGCGCTTGAGGAAGGTCGTGACGATATCGTCGGTCACCACCTCGGGCGCGGTGCTGTCCTGCGCCACCACGATCCACCGCGCGCCCACCGGTCGGCTGAGCACCGCAACCCGCCCGCGCCGCACCAGTTCGGGCTGAGGCGCCAGCGGCACCGCCGCCGGTACCGCCGCCCCGCGTGCGGCGATCACCCGCCGCCCGCCATCGACGATCGCCAGCGACAGCCCGCCCGCGAGCAGGTCGACGCTCGCGATCGCCCGCCGCGCGTCGCCGCGATCGGCGCTCAGGCGGTCGGCGACGCGCTGCGCCTGCTGGTGGAGCACCTCATGCTGGTAATGCCGCGCGACGCGGTGGAGCAGCGCCCCGACCGCCAGCGGCAGCGTCACCGCGGCGGCCAGCGCGATCGCAACATGGAGCAGCGCCAGCTGCCCGAACAGCGACCGCGGCCACCACCGCTTCATGCCGCGCTGCGCAGCAGATAGCCGACCCCGCGCACCGTCTCGATCCGCGCGCCGGTTCCCGCCTCGTCAAGCCGCTTGCGCAAGCGGTGGACATAGACCTCGACCGCGTTCCTCGATCCCTGATCGCTCCCGGCGCCGAACAACTGGTCCTCGACCACGCGTTTCGGCACGACATTCCCCGCCCGCCGCAGCAGCAGTTCGAGCAACTCGGTCTCGCGCGTCGACAAGGTCAGCACCGTCTCGCCGACCCGCACGGTTCGCGTCTCGACATCGAAGGTCAGCCGCGCGCACGTCAGCGACACGCCCAGATAGCCGCCCTGCCGCCGCAGCACCGCCAGCAACCGCGCATGCAGCTCGTCGGCGTCGAACGGCTTCACGATATAATCGTCCGCCCCGTCGTGCAGCCCGCGGACGCGCGCCTCGACGCTGCCGCGCGCGGTCAGCGCCAGCACCGGCCGCGTCTCGCCGCCCGCGCGCCGTCGCCGCAGCCACGCCAGCCCGTCGCCGTCCGGCAGCCCGAGGTCGAGCAGGATCGCGGCATGGTCGACCGCCGCCATATACGCCTCCGCCTCGTCCAGCGACGCGGCATGATCCACCGTCAGCCCGCGTTGCAGCAGCGCCGCGGTCAGCGCCTCCGCCAACGCCCTGTCATCCTCGATCAATAATATGCGCAAGATTCCCCCGCAGCGCAGCAATCGTCAGGTACATGTAAGCCGCCCTCGCTACGCGCCTTACGGTTCACCGTACGCAGAGTCGATCATGCACGCAGCCGACGAATCCGTTCCGCTTCCCCCCGCGAACCGTCTGTCGCGCCCGGCGCAGTGGCGCTGGCTGGCGATCGCCGCCGCCGCGCTGGTTGGCGTGGTGCTGCTCGTCACGCTGATCGGCAAATGGACGCACAAGGAAGAGGCACCGCCCGCGCCGCCGCCGCCGGGCACCTTCCGCCCCACGCAGGTGCAGCTTGCCGGGCTGCAGACGATGCGCGTCGGCGCGGGCAGCGCGGATGAGCGCACGCTGGCCAGCGGCGCGATCACCGTCGACGGTGACCGCAGCACGCCGGTGCTGATGCCCTATGCGGGTCAGGTCGTGAAGGTCTTGGTCGAGGCCGGCGAGCGCGTCGTGCAGGGCCAGCCGCTGCTGCTGGTGCGCACCGGCGATTTCGTCGATGCGCGCAGCGGGCTGTTCGCCGCCCGCGCCGCCTATCAGAATGCACAGGCGCAGCTGATCGCGGCGCAGCGCGCGGCCGACCGCCAGAAGCAGATCTACGAAACCGCCGGTGGCGCGCTGAAGGACTATCAGCAGGCGCAGGTCGATCTCGCCGCCGCGCAGGCCAGCGCGCGCACCGCCGCCGCCGCGCTGGGCGCGGCGCGCGACAAGCTCGCAGTGCTCGGCAAGTCGCCCGCCGAAATCCGCCGGCTGGAGAATGTCAGCGAAGTCTCGGGCATCCACGACGTCACCACGCTCCACGCCCCGATCAGCGGGCTGATCGCGTCGCGCGACGTCTCCGCCGGGCAATATGTCGGGCAGGGCGGCGACAAGCCGGTGATGACGATCACCGATCCGTCGCGCGTCTGGCTGGTCGCGCAGGTCGCGGAGGGCGATGCCGAGTCGATCCACGTCGGCGATGCCGCCACCGTCACCACCCCCGCGCTGCCCGGCCGCACGTTCAGCGCGCGGATCGATCTGGTCGGCGCGGCGCTCGATCCCGTCACGCACCGCCTGCCGGTACGCGCCGCGATCGCCAACCCCGGCGGCGCGCTCAAGCCGCAGATGTTCGCCAGCTTCGCGATCCGCCGCGCCAGCGCGGGGGCGGAGATGCGCGTCCCCGCCGCCGCGGTGATTCATGAGGGCGAACAGGCACGCGTCTGGGTCGTCCAGCCCGGCGGCGTGCTGGCCGCGCGCGATGTGGTGACCGGCGACAGCCAGGACGGGCAGGTCGCGATCCTGAAGGGGCTCGCCCCCGGCGAGCGGATCGTCACCGCCGGCGCGCTGTTCGTCAACGAAGCGGGGCTCGGCGAGTGAACCGCATCGTAGGATTCGCGCTGCGTCAGCGGCTGCTGATCGTCGGCGTCTTCGTCGCCATGCTGGTGGCGGGCGTCATCGGCTTCCTCAACCTCAATATCGAGGCCTATCCCGATCCGGTCCCGCCGATGGTCGAGGTCATCACCCAGACGCAGGGCCTGTCCGCCGAGGAGATGGAGCGCAACGTCACCATCCCGATCGAGGTGCAGATGGCGGGCATCCCGCATCTGACCGCGATCCGCGCGATCAGCCTGTTCGGCCTGTCGGACATCAAGATCCAGTTCAGCTACGATTACACCAACGAACAGGCGCGGCAGCAGGTCATCAACCGCCTGTCGCAGCTCCCGCCGCTCACCGGTGGCGCGCAGCCGACGCTGTCGCCGACCAGCCCGGTCGGCGAAATCTATCGCTACCGGATCGCCGCGCCCAAGGGCTATTCGGTCATGGACCTCAAGACGTTGCAGGACTGGGTGCTGCAACGCCGCTTCAAGCGCATTCCCGGTGTGATCGACGTCACCGGCTGGGGCGGGAAGCTGCGCGCCTATGACGTGGTGATCGACAACGATCGCCTGTCCGCGCACGGCGTCACCGTCAACCAGGTGTTGCAGGCGATCGCCAAGAGCGACGGCAACGTCGGCGGGCAGACGATCAACTTCGGCGCACAGGCCGCGATCGTCCGCGGGGTCGGGCTGATCCAGTCGCCGTCGGGGATCGAGAACGTGCTGGTCGGCACCGCCGGCGGGCAGCCGGTGCTGGTGAAGGACGTGGCGAAGGTCACGATCGGCAACACGCCGCGGCTCGGCATCGCCGGCTATAACGACCAGGACGACATCGTGCAGGGCATCGTGCTGATGCAGCGCGGCGCGCAGTCGATGCCGACGATCGAACGCGTCCAGAAGGAGGTCGCCGAGATCAACGATTCGGGGGTCCTGCCGCCCGGCGTGCATCTGGAGCGGATCTACGACCGTTCGGACCTCATCAAGCTGACGATCCACACCGTGCTCGAGAACATGGTGGTCGGCATCCTGCTGATCTTCGCGCTGCAATGGCTGTTCCTCGGCAATCTGCGCAGCGCGATCATCGTCGCGGCGACGATCCCGTTCGCGCTCGCCTTCGCGATCCTGATCCTCGTGCTGCAGGGCGAGAGCGCGAACCTGCTGTCGGTCGGCGCGCTCGACTTCGGGCTGGTGGTCGACGCCTGCGTCATCATGGTCGAGAATATCTTCCGCCACATGGTCGAGCGATCGGCGAACGTCGAAAGCGGCAAGGGGCATTATTCGCTCGCCAGCCGCTTCTCGGCGGTGCTGGGCGCGTCGAGCGAGGTCAGCCGCGGCATCTTCTTCGCCGCGGCGATCATCATCGCCAGCTTCCTGCCGCTGTTCACGCTGACCGGGGTCGAGGGGCACATCTTCGGTCCGATGGCCAAGACCTATGCCTATGCGATCACCGGCGGGCTGATCGCGACCTTCACGGTCGCGCCGGTGCTCGCGACTTTGCTGCTCCCCGACAAATTGTCGGAAGTGGAGACGTTCATCGTCGGCAAGCTGCGCCGCGTCTACGAACCGGCCGCCGCCTTCGCGCTCGGCAACCGCGTGCTCGCGCTGGGCGGCGGCGTGCTGCTGCTGCTCGTCGCGATGGTCGGGGTGCGCTCGCTCGGCATCGAATTCCTTCCGCATCTGGAGGAAGGCAATATGTACATTCGCGCCACGCTGCCGGCGTCGATCAGCCTTGAGGCGGGCGAGCCAACCGTCAACGGCATCCGGCGGATCATCGCGCAATATCCGGAGGCGACCGCGGTGCTGTCCGCGCACGGCCGGCCCGACGACGGCACCGACGCGACCGGCTTCTTCAACGCCGAATTCTTCGTGCCGCTCAAGCCCGCCGACGAATGGCCGTCGGGGATGACCAAGGAGAAGCTGATCGACGAATTGTCGAAGAAGCTGAGCGCCAAATATCCGGGCGTCGATTTCTCCTTCTCGCAGATCATCGAGGATAACGTCGAGGAAGCCGCCTCGGGGGTGAAGGGCGCCAATTCGATCAAGCTGTTCGGCCCCGATCTGCCGACGCTCGAAAAATACGCCAATCAGATCAAGGACCAGATGGGCAAGGTGCGCGGGATCGAGGATCTCGGCGTCTTCCAGTCGCTCGGCCAGCCGACCGTCCGCATCGACGTCGATCGCGCCCGCGCCGCACGCTATGGGCTCACGCCCGACGACGTGAACGGCGTGGTCGCGGCGGCGATCGGCGGCAGCACCGCCGCCGATCTCTACGAGGCCGGGACCGACCGCCACTTCCCGATCGTCGTGCGTCTGAAGCCCGAGCAGCGTGACTCGCTGGAGGCGCTGCGCCGGATCACGATCGGCGCACCCGCGCTCGACGGCAGCGCGCAAACGATCCAGGTGCCGCTGTCGGAGGTCGCCAACGTCCGCCTGACCTCGGGCGCGTCGTTCATCTATCGCGAGCATCAGGAACGCTACATCCCGATCAAATTCTCGGTGCGCGGGCGCGATCTGGGCGGCGCGGT
The DNA here is from genome assembly GCF_036946485.1 of Sphingomonas phyllosphaerae. Taxonomy (GTDB): domain Bacteria; phylum Pseudomonadota; class Alphaproteobacteria; order Sphingomonadales; family Sphingomonadaceae; genus Sphingomonas; species Sphingomonas phyllosphaerae_E. The sequence continues at coordinate 467,448 of NZ_JAQIJA010000005.1, read as the reverse complement.
CGACGAGGCGCGCGCGCGGATCCAGCACGAGGTGCATCTGCCCGCCGGCTACCATCTCGAATGGGCGGGCGAGCTCGACAATCTCAACAACGCGATCGCGCGGCTGGAGATCGTCGTGCCGATCAGCCTCCTGCTGATGCTGCTGCTGCTCTACGCCAATTTCGGGTCGATCCGCGACAGCCTGCTCGCCTTTGCCGCGATCCCGCTGGCGGTGGTCGGCGGGGTGCTGGCGCTGGCGCTGACCGGCACCGCGTTCAGCATCTCGGCGGCGATCGGCTTCGTGGCCTTGTTCGGGATTGCGGTGATGGACGGCATCCTCGTCGTCACCACCTTCAACAATGCGATCGACGAGGGGCTCGACCGCGCACGGGCGGTGGCGACGACGGTGCGCCATTCGCTGCGCCCGGTGGTGATGACCTGTCTGGTCGCCGCGATCGGCCTGCTGCCCGCCGCGCTGTCGCACGGCATCGGCAGCCAGGTGCAGAAGCCGCTCGCGCTGGTCGTGGTCGGCGGGATGACGCTCGCGCCGGTGCTGATCCTGCTGATCCTGCCGGTGCTCATCGACCGCTTCTCCCGCCGCGTCGCCCCCACCGACCGCGGCGCGCATGGCCGCGACGTCGGCCACCACCATGACGGCGGATCGGAGGTGACCGCATGACCCGCACGCTCGCCCTGCTGCTCGCCTGTTCCGCGATAACGGCGTGCACCGTCGGCCCGCGCGATCTGGACGCGCATATTGCGCTCCCGGCTGCCACCATGCCCGCCGCAATCGCGCCGGTCAGCGCACCGGGACAGGTTTTTTTGCCCGCAACCGCGTCCCCAGCGGCGTGGTGGACGGCATTTGACAGCCCACAACTCGACATTCTGGTCACCGAAGCGCTCCGCCACAACAACGATATCGCCACCGCCGACGCCTCCTTGCGGCAGGCCGCCGAACAGGCGCGCGCGGCCGGCGGCGCGCTGCTGCCCCAGGTCGACGCGAGCTATCAGGCTGAAAGGACGAGAGTTTCGAACGCGATCTCCCCGGTGATCGCGAACCAGAACCAGCAACTTTACACGCTCCACACCGCGCAGGTGAACGTCAGCTACACCCTCGACGCCTTCGGCGGCACCCGCGCCCGCCTCCGCTCCGCCCGCGCCGCCGCCGCCGTGCAACGCAGCCGCCTCGACGCGGCAAGAACGAGTGTTGTCAGTAACTTGGTGCAGGCGGTGATCCAGCGCGCGGCGCTCGCCGACCAGCTCGACGCGGCGCGCACCGCAGTGACGGTCAACCGCGACATCCTCACCCGCCTGCAAATGCGCCAACGCCTCGGCGCCGTCGGCGCGGCGGACGTGGTCACCCAACAGACCGCGCTCGCCGCCGCCGAGGGCGCGCTGCCCGCGCTCGTCCGGCAGGAGGCGCACCAACGCGTTGTAATCGCGACGTTGCTCGGTCGCGCGGCCGGCGATGCGCTGCCCGATCTACCAACGCTCGCGCAGCTTTCGCTCCCCACCCGACTACCCTCGGTGCTCCCCTCCGACCTCGTCGCACAGCGCCCCGACGTGCAGGCGGCACGCGCGCAGCTGGAAGGCGCCGGCGCGGATGTCCAGACGGCAATCGCCGCGCGCCTGCCGTCGATCACGCTCAGCGCCAATGCCGGCGGCGCGGCGCAGCGCTTCGGCGACATGTTCAAGGACGGTAACCCCTTCTGGACGTTGATCGGCGGCATCACCCAGCCGCTGTTCCACGCCGGCCAGCTCCGCCATCAGCAGCGGGCGGCGGAAGCGGCGCTCGAGGGCGCCAAAGCGGGTTACCGTACCGCGGTGCTGACCGCCTTCGGCGACGTGTCCGACGCGCTGACCGGGCTGTCGACCGACGCGGTCGCGCTCGACGCCGCCACCCGTGCCGCAAACGCCTCGAATCAGGCGCTGACCTTCGCGCGGCGGCGGCTGGCGCTCGGCGACATCGACACGCTGACCCTTCTCAACGCCAGCGCCGCCGATGCGGAGGCGCGCGCGCAACTGGTGCAGGCCCGCGCCGCGCGACTGACCGACACCGTTGCGCTGTTCGCCGCGGTCGGCGGGCGGATCAGCCCACCGCAATAACATCCCGTCACCCGTGTAATTGGTCAAGCAATCCATGATCTTGTTAAGATAATGGGTTGCTTCTCCATGTCCTGGCGAGCGATAAGGGTAAAGAAGAGAACATGAAAACAGCGTGAAATTCGATCGGATAATCGTGTCATCGATGCGTCACGATCTTGCAGCCGAATCGAATTAGACGCGCCCCGTCAGGCCGATTGGCCGAAAGGGGATAATCAACATGTCGAATGCTTCGCGGACGCGGCTGCGTCTGCTCACCGGGATTGCCGCACTGACGTTGCCGTTTGCCGCGCAGGCCGAGACGCCCGCCGCCGTCACCCCAGCTGCCGCCGCCGATCCCACGACCGATGCGGCCGACAATACGGATGCGCAGGGGCTGACCGATGTCGTCGTCACCGCCACCCGCCGCGAGACGAACCTGCAGAAGACGCCGATCGCCATCTCGGTCATCGACCCCGTCATCATCAAGGACCGTCACGTCCAGAGCCTGCTCGATCTGGGCGATGGCGCGATCCCGTCGCTGCGCGTCGCCACCTTCGAGGCGCGCCAGTCGGCGCTGACGATCGGCATCCGCGGCATCGTCCCCTTCGACCAGAACCAGACCGCGCGTGACACCGGCGTCGGCGTCTATGTCGACGGCGTCTACCTCGGCCGCTCGCAGGGCTTGAACGCCGCGTTGTTCGACGTGGCACGTATCGAGGTGCTGCGCGGGCCGCAGGGTACGCTGTTCGGGCGCAACACCGAAGGCGGCGCGCTGTCGATCGTCACCGCGGCGCCGACCGGGCAGTACGGCGGCACCGTCACCGCCGGTTACGGCAATTATGGTGCCTATACCGGCCAGTTCCACGTCAACCTGCCCGAGTTCGCGAACATCTCGCTGAAGTTCGACGGCGTCACCCAGCATCAGGACGCGACCGTCAGCAATCCGCTGTCGGGCAGCTACGGCTGGAACTATTACAACCGCGTCGGCGGCCGCGCGAGCGCGCTGTGGAAGCCGGCGCCCGGTGTGTCGGTGACCGTGGCCTACGATCAGGCAAAGGACGAGAACACCCCGTTCTACAGCCAGTTGGTCAATTACAACCCGAAGAAGTTGCCGGTCGCGACCATCGCGCAGATCAATGCCAATAACGGCAAGCTGCCGTCGGGCACGATCGCGCCGCTTCCGGCGCTGGTGGTCGTGGCGGGCGATCGCCGCATGACCCGCGCGGACATCGGCGTGCCGCAGCAGCTTAGCACCGACCGTACGCACGGCGTGTCGTCGACGATCAAGTGGGAAGTCGCTCCCTCGCTCGAACTGCGCTCGATCACCGCCTGGCGCGGCGTCGACACCGATCAGTGGGACAATTCGGGCGGCGCGCACCGCACCGTCTTCACCCCGAACGGCAAGTTCAGCCGCTACAGCCTGTCGTGGATGACGCAGCGCCAGTTCAGCCAGGAATTCCAGGCGGTCGGCAGCATCCCGCAGCTCGATTACACCGCCGGCCTCTATTACTTCCGCGAACATGCCGAGGAAACGGCGGCGACGCCGAGTACCAACCAGTGGAATGCGAACGGCACCGCCTACACGATCCTCAGCCCGGTCGTGACCGGCGCGATCACCAGCGGCAACCAGGGCTGGGCGGTCGGCTCGCGCTTCCTGCAGCGCGGCAGCGAGGCGACCGCGCACAGCTACGCGGCCTTTGCGCAGGCGACCTTCACGCCGGACGCGTTCGACATCTTCCACCTGACGGTCGGCGGACGCTACACGAAGGACAAGCGCGACGGCACGCTGTTCATCGTTCAGAACAAGGCCACCAACTTCAAGTTCCTGTTCGATCGCAGCCGCTTCGATCCGATGGTCACCGCCGCGATCGACGCCACCGACACGGTGCATCTCTACGCCAAATACGCCACCGGTTATCGCGCAGGCGGTGCCAACTCGCGTTCGCAGACCTTCGCGGCCTTCGGTCCCGAGGTGGTGAAGTCGTATGAGATCGGCTCGAAGATGGACTTCGCGGACCACCGCGTGCGCCTGAACCTCGCGGGCTACATCATGGATCGCACCGGCACGCAGATCGACTTCGACAACGTCGATACCGTTACGACCAGCCCGACGTTCAACCTCCACACCGAGGAAACGCGCAATGCACCGGGCAAGTCGAAAATCCGTGGCGTCGAGGCGGACCTGACGATCAACCCGGTCGAGGGGCTGACGCTGGGCGGCAGCTATGCCTATACCTACACCGACGTTCCCGCGACCGCGAACCCGTTCCTGAACAACGCGCTGACCAAGGTCTTCGTGGTGTTCACGCCGCGCAACGCCGCCTCGGCGTCGCTCGACTATGAACTGCCGGTCGCGATCGGCGAAGCGAAGGCGCGCTTCCACATCGACGGCAATTACTCGGATTCGGTCTACAGCTTCCAGAACGAGGCGACGAAGAGCGACAAGAGCTTCATCGTCAACGGCCGCCTGGCGCTTGCCGACCTGCCGCTCAACGATGCGGGAACGAAGGTCACGCTGTCGCTCTGGACGCGCAACCTGTTCAACGAGACGCATATCTATCGCCGTTCCGCCGCCAACGCCTTGACGCTGGGCGATTATGCGAACTTCAACCCGCCGCGCACGATCGGGCTGGAAGGCTCGCTGCGCCTGTAATCCGGCGTGACGCCGCCCCGGCCGGTGCCGGGGCGGCTTACACCTTCAGGATGATCCCCCTGCGATCGAGCGCGCGCCCGAACCAGCAGCACACCAACGTATAGGCCAGCGCGCACAGCAACGACCCGACCGGGCCGGGCGCCAGCGTCTGAAACCACGTTTCGCCGATCCAGCGGTACAGGCCGACGCCGGGCCGAACATGAATCAGCTCGATCGTGACGACCAGCAGTTCCGAGAACAGATAGATCGCCAGCGGATTGCGCCCGAGCATCTGCAGGAAATCGCGCCCGACGCGCACGCCCTTCACCTCGACGAGGCCGATCACGCCACCGAGCAGGAGCATGTCGAGCCCCACCGTCAGCAGAACGAACGACCCGGTCCACAATTTCTTCGCGATCGGCAGCACCGGTGCGAGCAGCAACGCAGCGGCGACCAGCACGATACCGATCGCCGCCATCCGCACGACCGTCGCGGTGTGCTTCCCCCAGCGTTGGATCGCCAGTCCCGCGAGATACCCTGCGATGACATTGGCGGTGGCCGGCAGCGTCCCGAGAAGTCCCTCGGGATCGAAGCCATGGTCCTTGCGATACAAATGCTCGGGACCGATCAGCCAAAGATCGAGCAAGGTGCCGGCGTTGCGATACCGCCCGAACGCCTCGCCGGGCGGGCTGAGGCCGACAAGGATCGCCCAGTGCGCGCCGATCAGCTCGACCGCGGCGACCAGCAACCAGCGCGCCGTCAGATACCGCGCGAGCAATCCGGCGAGCAGATAGCAGAGCGCGATCCGCTGAAGCACGCCGGTGACGCGCGTCTCCGCAAACGGCTTCACCGCCCAGCCACCGTCCGCCGCATGGGTGACGAACGGATACCAGTACATCAGGAAACCGAGCAGGAAGATCAGTGCCGCCCGCTTGAATATCCGTCGCAGGAACACGCCGTCCGACATCGGTCGGCTCAGCGCGAAGCTCATCGCATTGCCCACCGCGAACAGGAATGACGGATAGACGAGATCGGCGAGCGTGAAGCCGATCCACGGCGCGTGAACGAGCTGCGTGAACGGCCGGCCCGCGCCCGCCGTATTGACGACGATCATCAGGAAGATCGTCGCACCGCGGAACATGTCGAGCGAGGCGAACCGCTCCGGGCGGGGCAGGGCCGTCACGACTGCGCGACCTGCGCCATCACCGCGCGCGCTGCGCCGATCGTGTCGGCCGGCGCGTTGGTGCGATAGGTGCGACCATCGGCGACCCAGCGATCTTCCCACGCACGTAAGCGCTTGAGGAACGCCGCATCGTCGACCGGGCGCCTGGCAAGCGCCGCCGCGCGGGCTTCGCCGAGATACATCGCCCAGCGCGGCAGGTAATAATCGGCATACAGCCCCGCCCACGCCTTTGACGCATAATCGCCGAGATGCCCCGCGCCGCCCCAGATCGTGACCTGCGCCTTGGCGTCCTCCTCGAAGCGGCGTTTCTCGGCGGGCGTGTCGCCATAAGCGCGCGCGTCGCCGATCCATGTGGCGAGGGTTTCCTGCTGGCCGCCGATCAGCGCGTCGATCGCCTTTGCCAGCGATGTGCTCTGCGCGGTCGCGCGATCGCCAGCGGGGACATCGCCGTGTTGATACGCGGTCACCGCCGCCTTCAACTGCTCGTCGAGCGCGAGGCTCGCCTCGTGCCGGACCAGATCGACCAGATCGTAGCGGAATAGCGCGCTGTCACGATGGCGCGCCGCCAGCGACAGCAACGTCGCAATCCCCGCGCGCGCCTTGACGCGGTCACCGGGGCTGGCGGGGTAGCTGGGCGCGTCGGCGGCGGGGCGCTTGAAAAACAGATATGCGCCCGCACGCTGGTTCCACCAGCGCGGCGTCCAGTAGCGGACGTCATAGACGCCTGCGACCACCTCCTGCCACGCTGCGACCAGTGCCGCGTCGCTGCTGCCGTAGCGCGCGCGGGTGTATCGCTCCAGCCACGGGCGCATCGCCATGTCGCCCCCGGGCCATGCCGCATCGAAGGCGTAATCATAAGCAAGGCTGTTGTTGTGCAATCCTTCCGGGAACATGCCGAACCCGCGCACCTGCCCGCGCCCCGGATCGGCGAGCAGTGCCGCGATGTCGCGTCGGTAGAAGTCGGGGGCACCATAGACCGGGTTGCTGCCGCCGTAATTGTGGACGTAGCCGTAGATCCAGTCCTTGCCGTCGAAGCCGTTGGTCTGCTTCCAGATGCCGGGATAGCGGTCGTTGCCGATATCCAGGATCAGCATCCGCCGGTCGGGCACCTCGCGAAGGAAGGCGGCGATCGCGTCGCGTGTCCAGAACTCCTTGTCCGCCCCGAACAGCCAGCCCTGCATCACCCAGGTCACGCCCGGCTGCGCCTGCGCGATCGAGGCATAAAGGCGCTTGCCGTAAGCGGCCAGCCGCGCATCCCGCACCGCCCGCGGCAAGGCGGCGGCGCGCGTGGCGGCGGTGTTGGCGGTGCTGTCGCCATAGCTGGCGTGTGCGGTGTCGCTGCCGTCGTCGGCGATGGGCGGCACCATCTCGTTGAAGGCGTCGGCAAGATAGTAGCGGCCGGCGCCATATTCGGCGGTGTAGAGTTTCAGGAACCGCGCCGCGAGTTTGGCGAACAGCGGATCGGATGGATCGAGCCAATAGGTGCCGGGAAAACCCTCCCATTCACGCATCCGATAGATGCGTGCCTCGGGATGCGCCTTGGCGAACGCTTCGGGGACATAGCCGGCGAAGGCGGGCAGTATCGGGGTCATGCCCAGGCCACGCATCCGCGCCAGAATGCGCTTTTGCAGCACGCGCTTCTTTTCGATCCAATTGGCCGACAGCGGCGCGCGATAGCCCGCCATATTTCCCATCCGCTCCCATGGCAGGAACGGCGCGCCTGCGAACAGCGCGCCCGTCTGGGCGTCGCTCAGCCCCTGTTCGCGCCACAAGGCGCGCCAGACATATTCCTGCCCTTCCATGGCGAGCGGCATGTCGACGCCGTGGACCGCCATCAGGTCGATCTCGCGCTCCCAGCGCGCCCAGTTCCACCACGGCGTGGTGTATCCATAGGTGCAGGTGTTCAGGTACGCGCGATAGCCGAACGGCGACGCGATCCACCCGGTGTCCTGCGCGGCCAGGCCGGTCATCGCACCGAGCCGGCTTCCCTCCCAAGATGCATGAAACCGGCCCTGCGTGCCGAGCATCCCGATGACGCCGCGTATCGCTGCGACCGGCGACGACGCCGTCACCGCGATCCGATCGCGTGCGATCCGCACGCGGTATCGCGCGTCCGCAGCGGGCGTCAGCGTGACCGACACGCGTGCCGCCGGAACCCCGAGCCGCCGCAACGCCGCGCGCGCGTCAGCCGCGGTCTGCGCCGCCACGGAAGGGGAAAGCAGCAACGCGGCGATCGACGCGATCGCGTGCCGCAGCGTCAACGGTGGGGCCATGCAACGTCCTCGATCGAAACGGCCATTGTCGTTTGCTCCCTGTCGGATGAGCGGCACCGCGCATCGGCATGGGCCATACCGGATGCCCCGCACCGCTTGCACGAATTGGTCTTCCTGAAAGACCAATTTGTAATGTTCTGGTACTATTGCTCGCATGAGCTTTATCGCGCTGTCAATCGGCGGCCGCGACGAAAGCGGAGGCACAACGGATGCCCATAGCCGACGTCTCGTGGGGGCAGCCGTTCCAGACGGTGTGGCGCTGTCGCTCGACCAAGCGTCTGCGCGGCGAAGATCAGACGTGTGCTTTTGATGGAGCGGGTGAAGGGAATCGAACCCTCGTCGTAAGCTTGGGAAGCTTGCGGACGGAAGGATTTCCAAGGGTTTTCTGCGAGGGCGCCGAGGGGCGAACCGTGGCCGAATAGCGACCGTATCGCGAACATGCGCAGCTGTCACCGCATTCTTACCGCAGCCATTTGCGGCGTTCGCCCGGGTGGCGTACGCTCCCGACATGACCGATCCGCAGCCGCCGCTGACCCCCGAGAGCCTCGCTACCTGAACGGATGAAGAGTTGGTCAGCGAGTGGCGGAAGACGTCGTGGCTGACCGCTGATCCGAAGCCCGCCGCGCTGGCGGATGAGATCGAGGGGCGGGGGCTCGCCTTCTGAAATGGCGCCGATGGTCATCTCCCGCCGACAGGTAAGCGACATTCTTGAGGTAACATCAGAACGCGAAAAATACGGGTAGACGATAAACGCAGATCATCGAGAAACAAAGAGATGTAATTCTGACACATCCTGCGAGTTGTAAAACTAGAAACTATTAGCTTAACTAAGATGTCGAATGAACTCGGCGCTAAGGGAGAGTCAAAGATGAGCAGGAAAGTCACCGCGTGGATTCCGTCGGCCGTCATCGCGACTGGATATTTGATGACCGCAAATGTCGCTCACGCAGCTCCGACCAACTATGAGAGCTGCATCCAAGGCTGCGCGGAAGCTGTCAACTACACAAGCGGCTATGACAGGAGTGCATTCCTCGCACAGTGCATGAGCGTGTGCGAACAAAGGTGGCTCGGCGGAGACGGCAACCAGCCACCATATATCCCGCCTGCGCCGCTGCCAGGCTGGTTCAAAAAAGAATAAGCGGGTGCTTTAGGGCGACAGAACCGCCCTACACCATATAGGTAATTGTCAAACTTGAGCGGCGTGGTCTCACCTCTGGGATCGCGCCGCCGTTAGTGTTATCTCGCGAAAATGGTGCCTCAACGCCGTAGTGGGCGGCCAGCGATCTGCGCCTGGGTCATGCGGTATCTGTTGCACATGAGGCTTCATGCCCGCATCACGAGGATCGTTCCGACCGGGGGATGCGTAAGTTGCATCTATGTCGACCGATTTGCAGCTCCCTGCGACCAAGGCTTTGACACGCTGCAATCAGCTTGAGGCACATCGTGTACGGGTACAGCGAAATTTCAGTGAGAGCGACGATGCTGGTGCGGCAGGGCCGAGTCCCCTCCGACGATACCAGTCCGTGGACAATCAAAATGCCTCTCTACAAATATGTCGATGAGGCAGACGCACACTTCATTGAAAGCGGGTCTTTGAAATTTGGGACGCTGCGGGGGTATGCAGATCTAGAAGATGATAAACGACGAGATGCAGATGAGTTTACCGCTCGGGCAATTATAGATTATGCCGATGGTAGCAACCCTGAGCATCGTCAACGATTGGAAGCTTCTGGCTTAGTTGGCGGAAACTCAACTGGCTCTGTTATTGTCGTTAACTCGGTCATGCGTGTGAGCGGGCATAATTTGCATTGTTTTTGCGCGTCATACCGCGACGACCTTGACGATGCTGCTACTAGCAAACAGGCTGTATTCGAAATCCCTGACGTTGAGGCGTGGCTTCATCTTATACAAATCAGAAATACCGACCTAAAGTCGCTTAATGTATCGCATGTAACATACCAAGAGCGAGACAAGAGCTTTTTAGATGAAACATCGCTTCAGCCTAATCCGTTTGTGAAGTCCTTACGCTTTCAACAAGAGCACGAGGTGCGCATTCTAACAGACCGACCGGTCCCCAACGGCGCAGCGCCAATTTTCACCACGCCGGATCGTCATCTGGCCAAAATGATGAGGCGCGTTCGTTGATAGCGGTTTTGGAGAGAATGTTTACATGGCCGGCTCGCAGCCGCCGCTGACCCCAATGCTCTCGCCACCTGGACAGACCAGGAACTCATCACCGAATGGATGAAGACGACGTGGGAGAGCGGCGATCCGCGGATGGATGCGCTGGCAGCCGAGGTTGAGCGGCGCGGGCTGGATTTCTGATGCCGCGCCTAAGCTATTTGCTTTAACAGCGTACTCTTGATGCCGACCTCAAAGCACCCGCTTGCGACTGTGTTGGTCACGCTTTCCATCGTCGCCCAGAGCGTCAAAATGCGAGCAGCCTGCCTGTGAACAGGGAGGTCAAGAACCGCCGTTAACGGAAAAAAGCCAACAAGCTTTGATCGCAGGAACAGTTCGCGGGACGGCACCTTCTTGGCGATGCGTATATCGCCTGACAGCACGCTCCAGCCGCCCTCTTTGCCCAGCTGCTCGATCCACGCTGCGTCGGGCAAGGAGCCCGTCCCGAACTTAGCCTTTATGTGCACGATTTCATGCTGACTCTGGAAAATGCCCGCCAGCCCTTCGGCTAAGCGGTAAGACATGCAGTTATCTACCAGCAGCTTCACGCGGCCTTTTTGGTTGCGATCTGCTGCTCGTAAGCTAGCGCGTCTCTAATAAGTCGTGGCTTGATTTCGTAGATCTTGGCAACGGCGTCGATTGATCCCTCGGCCTTCACTGCCTGCGCGACGCGCGCGGTGGTGATACCATGCTCGGCAACGATGGGTTGACCAAACGCCTTTTCAGGATCGGCGACAATCGTGCGCTTACCATGCAGAAGCCACCAGCGCTCGGCTCCATCCGGCCCAAAATCTAGGTCAGCAAGGCTGGGGGCGACAACACGATTGAAAACGCCTTGACTGCGCCGCAGATCAATAAGCTGCGGCTCGTCCAGCCCCTTGGTGATCTCAAGGAAGATCGTCTTACCATCCGTCTTGAACTGCGACGTCGAAAATGGTCGATCCTGCCCTACGATGTCACGGGCGCGGTCCATGCAGACCCGGATCGTCGGCAGGCCAATCTTCCTCGCGCGCAATGCGTTAACAATCCGCGCCTCGACAAGGTCGCGGAAGCCGAGCAACACACCTTCCCCGTCATCCGCATCGTACTGCGGCTGCCATAGAGGGGCTTCGCGCTTCGCATCATGGTCATAGCCCAAGAGCCATCGCCGGAGCGTCATCGGCTGCATGCCGACCATCCGCGCCGCTTCAGGGGCGGTGTAAATTCCTATGCCATACTCCGCCTTTCCCATAGCGCCCTCTATAGCCAGAGTAGCAGGCATGCCTGCAACAGAAATTCGTGATTGGCGATCGACCTCACCACCGGAAGAATCAAAGCGACGACGCTGGGGCCGTTCGTGTGAACGGGCGGGAAAGGCTACAGGCTACCCAAGCCGGAACTCAGCCCAGACCGAGTGCCCCTGCTTCACAAGCGCCTGCACGATCCAGCCATGAGCGAAGTGCACCTCATTCGCCGGCACGTTGATTGCGGCTTGTCCTTCATTCCAGAACCGGACGAGCAGCGATTGATCGGGAAGAAACGGCCGGAGCACGCGGAGCGCTAGGCGGACGGCGGGAGTGTCGACGCCGATCCGCTGCGCGCGGGCCGTCGAATCCTTCAACACAGCCAGCGCCAGGTTCATGATCAGCATCTCGGCGCGGCGCACGCGCAGCTCGCGGTCGTTGGCGGCATACGGGACGATGGCGACCCGCGTCTCGGTGCGATCGGGGCAGTGCCAATACGGCATCTCGCGCACCACGACTTCCCAATCGGTCGATTGCCGCTGGAAGGTCCGCGACTTGATCAGCTCCTCAAGATCGTACAGCCGGGATTTGCCGCACGCCTTGCAGGTGACGCTGACCGCTCCCTCCACCTTGCGGAGGTCGTAGAGGGATTTCGGCTGCCCGACCATGCGCCAGATATGTGGGAACATTGAGAGAACAAAAAGACTGGATTGCGCGCGCTGACGGGTGCATCAGGTGGTCAGAACCGCCGCTGGCGAGTCGCTGCGGCGGGCGCAGATTGATCGAGGACAACGGACATGATGCGGATCGAAGGTCTCGCGCCGGCGCGCTCGCTGGCGTTCGGTGAATGGCTGCTCGCGCAGAAGGATCGCGGCGGGCTGATCGGTACGCTGGCGGCCGGCGCCGCAGCGGATCGCGCCTTTCCTAATCAAGGCAACCCGGAAGACGTGCGCGCGCGACTGCGTGCGCTTCAAGCAGATGGCGATATGTTCGAGGCGGTCGACGACGCCGAGCTCGATTGGGCGGCCTACTAGCCGATGAGCGACGATCGCGCGCCGCTGCATGGGATCGGCCACAACCGGCCTTGCGCGCTATGCGACGGCACCGGTCTTTGTGACGAGGCGTTGATCGAGCAGGTTGCCGAGGATCTCTGGGAGAGCCGACGTCACGGCACGCTCGACGATGTCTCCTGGGCTGAGTGCGGCGGGCATTGGCAGCCGGTGTTCCGCGGTTTCGCGGCGACAGCTATAGCCTCATTGAGCCGGCGGGTTCAGGAGCAGCGGGACTGACCCGCGGATCGTCCGGTTGGCGGCCAGCTTCTCGGCGATGGCGAAGCGAGATTTCACCCGGGGCGGCTTAACAGGCCTGAACTCGGCAGGTACGACGCCCTTTGCCCAACACCAGCCCACCGCGCCCCAAGCGAGCGAATGCTCGTACGCCTCCGGGGCCGTGTACGGACCGCACCAGCAGATAAGGCTGTCGCGGTCGCCATAGACGAGCAGCAGGTGTTCTCGGCCGTCAAGCGCTTCGCGCAGTCGCACATGCCGCAGGTGCGGATGAACGCTGAGAGCAGTCATAGACACCTCCCGGTGAGGGCGCGCTGAAAGAGCGCGCCCCTGTTATGGGATCAGCGTCGCATCGCCGACGCAGCCAGCTGCATCTGCTCAAGCAGCACGTTGCACATGAGCTCATTCCCCCCGACGACGCTGTTGGCCAGGCCCGGATCGGCTCCGAATGTCAGATGGATCAGGTCGGACTGAACATTACCAGGTGAGCTGCCGGTCGCGCCGTCTCCATTGAACAAACCTCGCGCGCCCAAGGTGCTGATCGGCAGGACCGCGACGAGCGGATCGCTCAGTCCTGCCACCGCAGCGAACGTGGCCTTTTCGATGTCCAAGATTGCAGACGATGGAGCCGTTCCCACGCCTTGGCCTCCGGACGATGTGCCGCTGACGAAGATCGGTACCGCTGGCCCGAGGATGCTGCGAGCCGAGGAAACCCATCGAACCGCACCTGCCGCGGCGGCAGCCGGCGACATGTTACGCTCATTGATCGAACCGAATCCGAGGATACCGGAGAGTGGAGTTAGAGCGTGCACGGCGGCGATGTCCGCAAGACGCGGCGGATCGTTGTAGCGCTTACCGTCACCGCCATCTGTGTCGAAGCCGGTTCCAGCAACGCCCAAATTGTAGCGGAACGACGCTCCGAGCTTCGTCATCAGCATAGAGGCGACATTGAAGAAGCCGAAGCTGTTCGGCACCGTGGACTTGGAGACGTAGGCGCCGTAGCTGTCGGTCACGCACGCGAACGCCATCTGATCGACGTTCTGGGGCGGGTACAGCTGCGCAGCGTCCTTTACCCAGACCGAAAGCAGCTTCCAGTTCAGCTCCGAGATGAACGTGATCTTCCGCAGCTTCCGGGTGGGGAAGGTCAGGATGCAGTTCTGATTACCCCCTGAGTTGCCGTTGGGGATGACGTCCGGTGCGCGCGCGGCGGTGGCGCCCGACGTCGTAGCGTTCGTGTGGGTGCCGAGGAACTGATCCTGCACCAGTACGATGTATTTGACCGCAGGATTGTACGGCATGCGGAAGGAAGGGGTAAGCTCGTCGGTCATGATGCTGACCGCCGTCACCGTGCCACCCTTGCCGCTACCATTTGGCACATTGGCGATGGTCGTAGAAACCACTGGGAAGCCGGCTGCGCCGCTCCCGTCGAGCGTGTAGATGCCGCTTTCCGAACGGATGTACTGCTGAAGATCGCCCGTGTTCACGCTTCCCCGGGCGACCGTTCCACTTGCACCGGTCGACGCCCAGGTGATCGAAGGAATGGGCTCTCCTGCGGTCGGGCCGGCTCCGTAGTTTGGGAGAGAAAATGGATTCACGTCGCGCGCGCGCTGCATATTACGGAAGAGCTTGTCGATCGGCGCGGAAAGGCCTGCCGCGGCGTCGCGCCGGTTCTCAAACGCCCAGTCGATCGCGCCTGGAATGTTGCCGCTGATCCCGGTCGGTACATTGGTCATTCTATCCTCCGTCTTTGCGTGATGGGGTCAGCGCGCCTTCAGCTGCTGATCGAGGGCGCGGTCGCGCGCTTCGCAGCGGCGAACGATGTCGAGCGCTGCGCGCCGGTAGAGGTTCGAGGTCTCGAGGCGACCGGTCTGCGCGTCGCCGAACACCTGCCAGTCAGCCACCGTCGCAGGATCTGGCGGGAGATCGGCGGGCGGAACATCAGCGGCCAGCGGTCCCTGCACCAGGTCGCTGCAGGGCAGCGCAGCGCGGGTCAGCGTGATACGAGGGCCGCAGGCAGAGGCGGCCAAGAGCAGCCCGATTGGAAGCAGCGGGCACGCGCGTGTCTCCGCCCGGCGCAGACCGGATCGCATTCTCGTTCTCCTTGGTGGTGGCGGCGATGTCGGCCGCGTTGGTCATGGCATCGGCGGTGATTGCGTTGCCCTCGGCTGCGCCGCCGACGAGCGCCGCGTCACGCGAGGCGTCGATGGTCGAGGACGGCGCGTCCTGCTCGCGCGCGCAGGCCCGTACGCCAAGCACCGCCAGCCCGATCAGCACCAGCAGCACCGCCAGCCCGGCGAAGGTGATCGCGCGGCTCATGCCAGCAGCGCCTTGGCCGCGGCGAGGCGCGCCTTGCGATCGTCCAGCCCGTTGGTTCCGCCATTGATCTTGCGCGTGATCGCCTCGACGTCGTCGCGATCGGCGAGCGCATTAAGGCCCTTGTCGGTCCAGTAAGCGATGCTCGCGATGAGCCCGATAGACGGCGCGGAGGCGAGCTCCGGTCGCCGCTCGAGGTCGATGCCGATCTTTCGGCCATACCGCCGATAGTTCGCGCGGCCAGTGATCTGAATCGGGCCGCGGCCCTTGTAGCGCTTGCCGTCCCCGGGCTCGGTATTGCCGAGCGCGGTGCGCCCCTCATAGGCCGCGCCAGAGGCATATTCCTCCATCGCCCGGAAGCCGTCGCTCTCATGCCCTAGCTGCGCGAGGAAGTGGGCGAGGCGGCGCTCAGTTTCGAACAGCCCGGCCGCAGGCAGGTGGACCGCCGCGGACAGCCCGAGCTCCGACGCGATCGCTCCTGTAGCGCCCAGTTGAAGGAAGAGTGCGGTCATCGTCCCCGGGCCGAGGATGCCGTCAGGGGTGGCGCCGACGCGGCGCTGCAACTTCGCAATGTCGATCATGGGGTTCTCCGCAAGAGGGAGGGTCAGGCCTGCTTGTCGATCTCGCGCAGGGTCGCCGCCATCTCGGGCGGAACCGCGGGCTTGCCGGGCAGGGCCGCGTCCAATGCGTCAATCGCGCTCTGCCCGCGGCGCTTGAAGAAGCTGATGATGCCCGCGCCGACCGCGCCGGCGGTGCCGCCGGTGCCCAGAGCGGCGAACAGGTCGACCTGATGCTCCGCGATCCACACCGCTGTTACCAGAAGCGCGATCCCGGTCACGATGCCGTCCAGCAACCAGCGCTTTGGACCCGGCGTGTCGAGAGTGATGAAGAGCCGGATCATGAGGCAAGCTAAGAGGCCCACGATCATCGAGCCGGCGGGGAAGCTGTAGCCGAGGAAAGACCAGACCACGGGCACAGTGAGCGGAGGTGCCGCTGCGACGACGCCCTCTTTCATCATCGCAACCACACAGCGGCGGTCGCCATGCCAAGCGCGACAGCGAGAACCAGCACAGGTTTGCGAAGCTGCGGCCAGCGCGACCACATATCGACCGGGAGGGGTGCCTTGCGGAGCTGGTGCTCGATCATCGGCTCGGCCAAGGTGTGCAGCCCCATCCACAGGAAACCGCAGCCGACCGACAACGGGTCCAGCCAGCGCTTCGCCTCGGCTACCCGCTCGATCGTCGCGGCATCGCCCGACGACCATGACCAAAGGCTGACCGCCTCGGCACCGCCCCGCGTGGCAATGGCGCAGCCCGCAAGGAAGACGATGATCCGATAGATCGACACCGGGTCGGTCGGATGGTCGATGAAGCGGGCAGCCCAAAGCCGCCGCGCTTGCCGCCCCGCCATCATCGCCCCGAGACACAGGGCTGCGGTCATGACGAAGAGGTTCCAGGCGAGCAGCGCAGGATTATCCGCCAAGCTGGGCGGGGCGAGCGTGGTCGCCGTGTGTAACGCCTCGCCGATATAGTTGCTGGTGGCTGACGCGTTCATGCGGCCCTCCGTTCTACGACCGGGAGGGCCGCATGACGCTGCATCATGGTTTTACCGGCGGTCGCCGGGGTACGGAGCGGTCTCGACGATGACGCCATCCGACTCGTCAACGGTGTTCGTCGTGGGCGGGGAGGCTGGCCGTTCTTCCTGGCACGCAGCCAGCAGCACCGACGCGAGCAGGACGCTCGCGATCGCGATCTTCTTCATGGTCGTTCTCCTTGGTTGTTACGCTGGCCAGCTGACGGCGTTCGCCGCCGCTCGCTTGGCGACCGCCGTGGTCGCGGCCTTGATCGCGGCGCATGTCTTCGCTTCCGCCGCGGCGATCGCCGGCACCTTGTCGGAACTGGCCATGCCCGAGCGGAATCGCTCGATCGCGTTGGTGATCGTCGGCTCTCCGAACGCCGCCGCGTCGGCAAGCGCGTAGCCGAACTTCGCGCGTCGCTGCGCCGCCGTCAGCGCGCCAATCGCGGCGAGGATCGTCACTACCGATCCGCCGAGGCTATCGTAGAAGGAGACCTCAGCCGCCTTCTGCGCATATTCGGCCTTCTTCGCGCCGCCCGCCGAGAGGAAGCCCATCTTCCGCCGCTCGGCCTCGCTCTTGATCAACATCAAAAGCATGGGCTCGATCTTCGCGGGATCCTCGACCCATGCCGCGCCAACGAGCGTGAGCATGTTGGGCTCGGTCCCGGTCGGCAAGACCGGCCCATACTGCGCCCAATCCTTCTGATAGCCGGACAGGCTCTCAACGAACTGGATCTCGCCCGAGGTCTTATGCTTGATCGCGATCGTCACGCCGTGCGCTCCGCATAGAGGCTCAAGCCGACTGCGCTCGAGCCGAACTGGGTCAGCCGGTAAGTCATGGCGCGAACCTCGTACGAGCCGTCGGCTGTCAGCCCGGTGATGGCGTAAGGCCCGGTGCCATTAACGTTCGCGCGGACAATCCGCGTCCCGCCGCCGGCGCCGTCGCCGATCGTGCTGATGCCGCCCTCGGTGCTGGTCACCTGGGAGCCGGGCACATCAATCCAGCTGCCCCCGGCCGGACGGTATTGAACCTTGGACACGAACCGCAGGACGTAATCAGCGGCTGGATCACCTGTCATCTGACCGCTCAGGTTCACCGTCAGCTTGCCCGATGGCGAAGCGTTGATGCCGATCGCGTTGCCGTGCTGGGTGAAGTCGGTCCAGGTCAGCTGCGGCGAGTTGATCGCCAGCCGCGTAGCCACGCTGCCATCTGACCCCTCGCGCACGATCGACGCACCCAGCTGCACGCGCACGGTCTGTCCAGCTGCGGTGACATCAAGCACCGCATAGCCATCCGACGATGTCATGCTGGTGATCCGGAGCGGCCCGGTCGCGACCGTCATGCCGTTCGTCGAGACAATCGCCACCGACGTAACCGGAACGATCGTTCCCGCACGCGTCGCAGACACCCCGACATTGTAGGGGAATTGGCCAGCATACGGAGAGCCATTGGCGTACGCCTGGAACGTTACCGCGTTGGGCTGCAAGGTCACTGCGATCGGCGAGACGCCGTCGCTGCCGTCAGCGCCCCTCACCAGCGACCAAGCGTAGCGCGATGGGTCGGTGCTGTCAGGTTCAGTCTGGTCAGTATAGGTTCCGAGGTAGCGTCGGCCAGTGGGATCGCTCAGGTGGAAGTTGACCGCGCCGTCTGCACTATCGGCATAGGCGATGTGGACGTAGCCCCCTGGGCCAGCCAAGCCGTTAGTGCCATCGATACCGCGCAGCCGTGTCCAACCGTACGATGCTGGGTTGGTGCTGTCTGCGCCTGGGTTCGTGTCCGTGTAGACGCCGATATATGTGCGGCCGCCGGCCGCGCCGGTCGTGAAGTTGACCGTGCCGTCTGAACTATCGGCATAGGCGATGTGGATGGTTTGGCCGTTTGTGCCGTCGATACCGTCTGTACCATCAAGACCGTCGCGCCCATTGCTCCCACGAGCTACGAAATCGATATCGTATAGCCGCCCGTCAGGCGTGGAAAAGCTGCTGTCAAAATAGAAAAGCGCATTAGCGCCGTGATTTATGCGCCTCGCTTCTATGCCATCTAAATAGTAGGCCACCGAAGTTCCGTCATAGGAAACCTGATACTGTGTATCGGTTGAATAGTAGCCAAAATCAGCGCGCGCTTCGCCGTTTTCCCAAATAGAGGATTTTCCGTTATCGCGGATGTACCACGCGTAATCTAGGCTCGTGTATGAAGAATCCGTTGTGGGGTCGGTGTTTAGTCCCGCCATTATCGATCCATTAGTCTGTCCAGCTTTAAAAGATGCGACGGCGCCGCCACGAAACCCGATGGTAGAATAAGCATCGCTGTCCCATTCATTGGCGCCACCATTCTTGATCAACTGGCGCCCAGCGGACACCGCAGCCCCGCGCGTAGCGATGCCGAATGGGGGGCCCTTGTATTCGGACCAAGCATAAACCCCCGGAATGCTGGGCTCGGCTGCCGAAGTACCGGTCGCGAAGCCGACGTATGCTCGGCCGCCAGGCGCTCCGGTCGTGAAATCTACAGTACCGTCCGGTGAGTTGGCATAGGCATAGTACGGGTACCAGGTCTGCCCATCCTTGCCCGGTGTGCCCGGCAAGGCGTCAACGCCGTCCTTGCCGTCCTCACCTGCCTTCGCCAGCACCCGCCAGTAGGCATTGCTCACCGCCGGCAGCGATGGCGGCGGATTGCCCGCGCTCGGCGTCGTGTTGATGTAGACCCAGCTTGAGCCCTGATCTTGGACGACGTGTCCTTCGCGATACGTCGTCGCCAGATCCCACGGCCCCATGTCGACCAGCGTGACCGGGAACGCCGCTTCATCGCGCGTGCCGGTCGTCACCAACGACGGAGTAGGCGGCGGGGTGCCGGTGCGCCCCAGCGCGAACTCGTGCTTGGCCAAAGTCTCGCCACGCATCACGAGCGTGACCCCCATCGTGGCAGGGTCGAGCGAACGGCGAAGCACGACGGCCGGCTGGTTCACTAGGCCAAGCGCGGGGAGGTCGATGTTCAGCAGGTCGCCTGGGCCATATCGGCGCATCCGCGGCTTGCAGGGCAGCTCGATCTCGCCAAGCTCGCGCCGGTCGAGAAGCTCGTAGGCAGCCAGTTGGCGCGCCTGCGTCGGATCCTGCACGAGGTCGTATTGCCGCGACGCCGTGCGAGAACGTTCAGGACGGTCTATACCAAAACGACCTTCTGACGATTGAGGCGGTAGACACCTCATCGTTCGGCGCTCTCGCCGATGGGCAGGCTAGCGACACGATCCTTGCGCACCTCGCCGTTGGAGTGACTTCGGCGCTGCGTTCCTTCTCTCCTCTCGTGCAAGCGCTCGACGAACTTGCCGCTTCAGCTTGGCGAGCCTCGCCTAAGAAGCTGCTCGCCCTTTCGCCAGCAATCGGTGGGCAGATAACGGCTGCTTTCCGAGCCGCGAGAACCGTGAAGGATGGACACGCTCTGTGGTTTCAGGAGCGCAACGACTTGATGGTGCTGTGCAACGCGCCGGGTTCGATGTCGGAAGAGGAGCATGACCAAGCCCTGTCGCGGCTCAGCGAACTCGAGCTTCTTGTCCTCGATACGCCAGCGACTTCGCAAGAAGATCTTCTCGTACAGATGGTACTTGCGACGCAGCTTTCCGCGGAGGGAAGCACCATCGACGAGGATCGGGCAAAACGCCTCGTTGGCCGGTCCATCGCACTCGTAAGCGTGGGGACGCTGGCTGGCACCGCGCTGGAGACGGTCAAGTGAGCACGTGTGCGAACTGTCAGCATTTCGTCGCCGGGGAGCTCGACGCGCGAAAGCCTCCGATCAAAGGCGAGGTGACGATCGGCATCTGCCGGCGTTACCCGCCGCGGCCGGTCAGCGCGACCTATCTCTCCTCCGTCTTCCCGGCAGTGCACAAAGCTCACCTTTGCGGTGAGTACGAGGGCGGGGTGCCACTATGACCGACTGCCGCCGTTGCGCCACCTGCACCTGGTGGCAGCGCATGGGGCCACGGCTCGCGAACGCCAGCCGAGACCCGAGCGCCTCCTTCGAAGAAGGCACCTGTCAGGCCCACGCTCCTGTTGTTCAGGCCGCGCAGACCTTCCCCGTATCGGTTTTCCCGGTGACGCACGAGGATCGCTTCTGCGGCGACTGGAAGGCACGCGACGGCGGCGGTCCCGATGGTGACGAGCGGATCATCGCTTTCCCGCTCACCCCAACGGCGAACAAGGTGGCGGCGTGATGCCGGCGATGTTGACGCGCGACGGGGGAGGGAGGTTCTTATGGCGACCATAGGCGATCTCACACGGCGCCTCACCAAGAAGGCAGAGGCTGGGCGAGGCACCGCGCTCACCAAGGACGACATGCGCTTGCTCGTGACAACGGGGGCGATCGCGCTGCTGCAAAAGGCAGCGAGCAAGGAGTTGCAGGAACTATGCGCGCTTCGGGCCGCGGAAAACCAATCTACCAGCGCGGCGACTTCCGGCTCTATCGTCGTCCCGATCGCGCGAACCTCGAGATCGTCTGGTATGACGCCGAGCGAAAGCGCGAGCGCAGCACGAGTGCGGGCACGTCAGATGACGGGGCGGCCCGCCTAGAAGTCGACCGCCGCTACAACGAGGCAAATGGGCATCGGTATTGCCCAACGTGCGGGCGAGTATACGAAGGAGAGGCGGCACCCCTGCTGGATATCGCAATCAGCGACTATCTCCTGCGTAGCGAGGGTAAGGCGGGCTACAAGGCCACACGCTCCCGGCTTGGGCACGTCATCGACTACCTGGACGCGACCGCCCAGACGGTGACCGTCCCACAGGTCACGCCCGAGTGGATAGATCGCTTTCGAACATGGCTCGCCGCGCGCCCGGTCGCGATCGGAAAGACGGGCACGACCAGGCAGCGCAGCCTCAGCCATGTAGAAGGCTGCGTCCTCCAGCTCGCCGCAGCGATCAATGACACGCCAGGGCAGGTCGCGCAGTTCAAGCCGGTCCAAGCCAGAACCGTTGCCGCCTCACCGCAATTCCGAGCCAGTGTGCCGGAGCTCGCTGCCATGTTCCGGTACTGCCTTGAGCCTGGCGGGACGCTCAAAGAGAAGGCGCAGCGGCTGAAGGAGCGCGCGACGCTGCTCGCCTATCTGCGCGCCGCTGTAGCGACGTGGGCGCGTCCGGAAGAGATCTACGATCTGGGGCCGGGCCAGTGGCTTCCGGCCGCGCAGGTGCTTAACCTCAATCCACCCGGACGCCGGCAGACGCGAAAGTACCGGGGCACGATCCCGATCCCGCCGCAGTTTGCGCCGTTCCTGGACGGGCTCACTGGTCCTTACCTATCGGCGGCCCCGCGTTCCTCTTGGGAGAAAATGCGGGTCGCGATCGGATTACCATCTGACCGCGGGCAGGCTGGTGCCAAGCTAATCCGTCGCTCGATGGCGACGCTTGTGCGAAAGCGCATTGGCGAGGCGAATTGGCGGCAGGGGGAAATGATGCTTGGACACGTCAAGGCATCGATCAGCGATATCTATGCCATACCGGATCCGGCGAACTTGGGCTTGGCGCTAGCAGCAACCGGCGAAATTATTTGCGAAATAGCGGCGTTGGTTCCCGAGGCTTACGATGAAGCGTTGAGGCATTAAATCTTATAAGTTCTTGAACAACCCTAGCTGCCATTTGCCCCGCAACAATATCCAAAGATATACGCGCACCAAGCCTTCGTTTGATCTCGCAACCATGCGCTGTTTTCTACTGTCCCGAACTTTGCGAGCTGCTTGAAATCAATTTCGTACGATCGACAGAAGGCGATGATTTTTCCAGAGGTCGTCCTCAGTCGGGAGCCGACTTGCATCGACGAACAAATGTCGAGTAACGCCGTAGCAACCACTCACGAAATCCATTTGATCAAGCCACTCGAAGAAGGCTCGCTCATCCGCGTCGTGGTAGTACAGGACATCGGTCGCAACGATCTGAAGGGCTTCTGACATTCGCTCCGGTTGCCGGCAAAGCCGGCCGTCCGCAATGTCGCTGACTGGTGAGAAGTGGAGCCACCGCTTTTGGGAGAACCGGTGGCGTTAGCTGGCATAGCGTGGCACCGCCTTTCCCGACAGCGTTTGATTTTCGAGGATCTTTCGGTGGGAAGTGCTATGCCAGTTCTGTGTCTGAAGCACCCCTAAGCAGCCGTTCGATGGCAAACGCCACCCTCGCGCTAGCTTTCGGCCAAAGGCGTCCAAATGTTTTAAGTCGGCTATCCCGCCGACGCCGAAATAAGGTCTCGGTTGCGTGCACCTCAGTAACATAATGGCGCACGGACGTTGTCGGAAGGCTGAGGCTTTGCTCCGGAAGGGATCGTTCCTCCTAATCGCCCTGACGCCTTGGACCGGCGATGCTGACGCCCTCCAGGTTAATGGCTCGTCGCGTGATGAGATCGTCGTGACTGGGCGCCGTGAGAAGCCGCCCCGCCGCCCTAAAGATTCCTATGACACCCACAGCATCAACAGTTTAAACGCCTCTACCGTCGGGGAAATTATTAATAAGTTGGAGCGTCGCCTAGGCGGGCGGCCTTTCTCGATCGTGGTGAATGGTCGCCGGTTAACAAACATCTCAGACATAAATGAGTTGCCGTCTGAAGCGCTTCAACAGGTTGACATCCTTGATCGCGCGCAAGCGGGTGCATACGGATTAACGCCTCAAAATGATGTGCTTAACCTGACGTTCAAGCCAAAGTTCGTGTCCGCTTCGGGTGAGACGAGAATTAAGCAGCCGACAGAAGGTAGCGCGACAAGTGCATCGGCAGCCTTGCGGTCAGCTAAAATCATTAAGGAGCAGCGCTTCAACGCCGCTTTGTCGATCCAGAACACCGACGCGTTGATCGCAGCCAACCGGCAAAGCCTTTTCTCGACAGGTCAACGAGACCCCCTCCTGAACTATCGAAGCTTGCTTCCTTCGAGTCGATCGGTGACGCTGACCGGCGGCATGACCGTCCCAATCGGATCGATCAGCACCAGTTTGTCCGGTTCTGCCAGCGTCGTTACCTCACGCCAGACCACGCGATTTTTTCGCTACGATGGCAAGGCTGTCAGCGCCGGCGAAGCATCGAAGGTTCGCGGAATCATCGACGAGAGCCGCAATCAATCCTATCAGTTCGGCGCAACAGTATACGGCAATCTCGGTCGGGCGTCGTGGGCACTGGAACTGGGGGCAAACATCTTAGAAAGGCGCAACGCCAGCCTTGTCTCCGAACGTATTGTTGATGTTGTAGATTCGGCAGTAGTCCATTCTTTACCAATCCTGTTGGAGCCGCTGAATATAAGAAGTTCTTTCACCAACCTGACTGCGGGATTGTCTGGCAATGCGGCTCTTGTCTCACTGCCCGCTGGCCAGATCACCGGGAATTTCCGACTGTCGGGTACGACGCAACGGCTGCGCGCATCTTCGGGGACAAAAGACGTTGGAACCGGTGATTCTGACCAGTCACGGTCTCAACATCATATTGGCGTAGACATTCCCCTTACCAATTCTACGCGGAGCATCATAGGGCGAACAGCATTAACTGTGAATGGAGACTACGAGCACGTCAGCGGTGTAGGTGGATTACCAGGCTACGACCTTACGTTTTTGTGGCAACCTGCTGCATGGGTTTCGTTCAACGCGGGCCGTGCCGTGACAAAAACGCGGCCGCCGCTCGGCAACAGCCAAGAGCCTACAATTGTCACTCCTGGGGTGCTCGTTGCCGATGCACTTACGGGGGAATATATTCTTGTAACGCGAATCTCGGGCAGAGCGCCCGGCTTGCGGTTTAGCACGATGTCCGAACAGTCGCTTCGCCTAACGTTGAACAGCACCATCAGGCGGGTGCAAATTTCGGCGACGATCGAACATCTCGCGTCGAACGTCGCAAGCCCGCTCATTGTATCTGCTTACCCGACCCTCCTGTTTCAACGTCTTTTCCCAACCCGGTTTGCAAGGGATTCTGCTGGCCGGCTCACTACGATAGACGCACGCCCCTTCAACGGCGAAGAGGAACGCAGGAACGTGCTCCGGCCAAACCTCCATGCGACTGGAGCCTTAGCGGGTGAGAATGGCACGTGGGACTTAAGCGCTGCACATGAGTGGATCCTGAGTGACACCCTTGTTGTGGAGCCAGGTGGCAAGCCAATCAACCTGCTCGCTACGCCGCTCGATGGCGTGCAAGGAACAACCCGCCATCGCCTCACAATCGATCTGGCGATGTCGTACAAGCGGCTGAACGTTCAGCTTGGAGGACGATGGCGCGCCGCCGCGGATAGCGCAGCTGTGGCATCAGACGCGCCAGATCGCGTGCAATATGGCGCGTTGTGGACGGTCGATGGCGAGATGTCATTCAACTTTCGAATCGGAAGATCAGGACGTGAAAACGCGGAAAAGACGCTTCGGCTTTGGCTCTCCGTCGAAAATGTCTTCAACCGGCGGCAGCGGGTCAATGATGGTAGCGGACAGGTCCCGGTTGCGTTCCAGAAGGCCTTCCTTGATCCGCTTGGCCGCAGCATAACCCTTCGGCTGAGCAGAACTTTTTGATGCCGATCCAACGCCCGAAATCCTGAACTCACCAGAAACGCGGTGAGTGCCTAACTGGAGATCATAGCGTCGGGTGGCAATAAGTCGCGCCCGACAAGCCTATGCAGGCCGGATGAGGCGAGAGCTTCAACGGTCGCTTGGGCACAAGACGCTGTTGTTCGCCGCCGATCAAACTCGCTCAATCTTCGCCCGCTGCGGCGAAAACTAAGGCGCCGAGCGACCGAATTTCTCGCTTGGCTACGCGGCACCAACCGCGTTCGCTGCTGGGCTGGAACACCAACGGGCGAGGTATACCCCGCCCGTTGTCAGATTCGCTCTCATCCGCAACAATAGCAATTTGCCTTAAGCTGCGACCCTTTGAAGATGATAGCGCAG
This sequence comes from Sphingomonas phyllosphaerae, assembly GCF_036946485.1. Taxonomy (GTDB): domain Bacteria; phylum Pseudomonadota; class Alphaproteobacteria; order Sphingomonadales; family Sphingomonadaceae; genus Sphingomonas; species Sphingomonas phyllosphaerae_E. The sequence goes on along the minus strand of NZ_JAQIJA010000005.1, from coordinate 441,844 downwards.
TTGCCTGAATGCTATGGTCTTAAAAGCTTAAATAGCGTGCTAGACACAAGCTCAGGTTCCTTTTGCCTTTATCTAGCCACCCACTTGATGCGTGACGGCGGAACACTCACGCAGTTGGTGCAAACTATTCCGTTGAGGGACCCAACTGTCGTAATTGGTGGCGCAAGGGGAGGGCTAGGATTCTCTGCCCCCACCCAAATTGGACATTCGCTCTGAACCCGCACAATGTAGCTTGCGTCATCGATACCAGGATTGCGCTTCGCAACCTTGTATAGACATTCGTTATCATAGCGCTGTCCATCAATGAAGCTTTGCGCTTGAGCAGCTTTCGAGGTGAACGGAGAAGCTGAAAATGCCACGACCGAGAGTGCGGTCGATATTTTCATTATCTTGACGAAATCGGTCAAAACGATCCTCCTTATTTAATTATTTGCTTAGCAAATGACGGCTGATAGAAAAATCAAGCCGCCAATGCAGCCGCAGCACTATTGGCGCAGGCTGCCCGCGTTTTGTCTACCAACTAGGTTATGAACCTAAATTTACGGTCGTGAGCAAAATACGGGAGCATCGAGCGTGGCTTCAAAAAAACTTTGCGTAAAGCAGCGGTCGTAACGGGTAGCAATGCGGCGCTAGCCTTTTAGACGGTTTCAGTGCGGCTACGCCGCCGATTACGCCGTCTGATACACGTGACCGATTCGTTGGCCAGACCGCTTAGCCAAGGCAGCGAGCGCGGCACCTTGAGTTGCAAAGCATCTCTCCAGTCAGTCGGCATTGTAAGCTCGCGCGCCGAGCAGTGCTGGCGCACCGGTGTAGTCGCTGTGCCTAGGAGCGCGAAAAACCGCATAGGACTGCCGGGCTGGCGATTGGCATCGGCTCGGATCAGGCTGGCGTCGACCGCAAACCCTTCGCCGCCACCAAGCCTTCGGTCATGCAGCGTGCGACCGTCGTCTCGAACAACCGGTGCAACTGGTCACTGTCGCGAAAGCGTCCGCGCCGGTTCTTCGAGAAGGTCGAATGGTCGGGCACATCGCCCTCCAGCCCAACCGGCAGAACCCGCGATAGGCCAGGTTCAGATGAACTTCGTCGCATAGCCGCCGCTCGGACCGGTTACCCATGCAATAGCCGATGATGAGCATCCGGATCATCAGCTCCGGATCGATCGAGGGGCGACCCGTTTCACTGTAGAAGTGTTTCAGCTCCTCGCGATGCCCGACAGATCCACGAACCGGTCTATCGAGCGCAGCAAACGGTCCGCCGGCACGTGCCGCTCGAGGTTGAAGCTGTAGAACAGCGCCTCCTGGGCTACCATCCGCTCGCCGATCATCGGCCCGTCTCCGCTCACCTCGCGAAGATTGAAACAGATCAGCGACACTACTGCAAGACGGCCTTTTTCAACACAATCTGGCGCAAGCGGAATATCTGCTTCTGGCGATTAGCCGCCGTTCCGGCCGAGCGAGTCGACCACTCCCGCAGGAATTGCGATCACAGCCAATGCAATCACGCTCCATGCGACAAGCCTAAGTGGGCGGCGCTTCGTAATGCCGGTTCGAAGAGATAAGGCGGCGATCGCCGATAAGGTGATGAGTACAGGGCCGAAGTAGATCAGCTTGATGGAGTTGTCCGGGTTGCGCGGAAGAACGTTCAATCCCTCGGCAAGAGCCCACATGACGGTGGCAAACGCCCCAAGCGCTATCGTTCCGTCTGCGATCTGCCTCTTCAACGAGCGAATAGGTCCGCCCGCGTCAGCGAGGCATTTTTGCTCGGCCCGAAATAGCTTTGCGCTCTCATCCACACCGTCGTTGTCGCACCTCCCCCGCGATGTCTGCAAGTGGGCGGAAGCGGTCGTCGATCATCGAAGGCAACGGGAGGCGGGGCGAGCATGCGGGTAACGACCGTTATTGAAGCGCAAACGCGCTTTTCACCGCAGTCTCACCGCAGCACCTCAGCAGGTGGCAATCGGAAAATGGCAGAAAAGCTTGGAGCGGGTGAAGGGAATCGAACCCTCGTCGTAAGCTTGGGAAGCTTCTGCTCTACCATTGAGCTACACCCGCAAATCAACGACTTAGCGCCGATCTGGCCGCCGTGGATGCTCCGGTTTTCCGTTCCGGTGGCAAACCCGCGTGCGATACGAAGGCCGAGTGCCACAGTCCGGGCGTGGTCGTCAACGTAGATCGTGCGGATTCACCCGACCTCATCGGTTGACGAGCGGCGCCGTGAGATGAAGCAGGCCGTCGGCAGCGCGTCATGCCCATGTCCCGCCACACCCATGAAGCCGGAATCTGCCGCCATCCCGCGTTCGGCCACGATGCCGCCGTTGCGAAATCCCGGAATTAATTCTAACCGCTTGTGGGGGTTAAAGGGTTCATAATGCTTCGCGACACCATAAAGGGGGCTGATCTCGCGCGCGTCATCGCGTGCTCGGCAGTCTTCATCCATCATCTTGCTTTTTCGGTGCGCAAGCCGGATCTTCCCGTCGGACTGTTGACTGTTCTGGATTGGGCCGAAAAGGGCAAGTTCGGCGTGTCGGTGTTCTTTGTGCTGAGCGGCTTCTTGCTGGCATTGCCGTTCTGGAGAAGATCGGACGCGGCGCGAACCTTCGACATGCGTTATTACGCTATCATGAGGATAGCGCGCATCGTTCCGGCGACGTGGGTCTGTCTCATCGTCAGTGTTGCTGTCGGCATCTTCTATCTTGGCTATTTCAACGACTGGACGATCCTGAGGCTGATGTCCGGCTTCGCTTTCGTCAGTGCGTGGCACTGGCTGACTTTCTTTCCAACCGATTCCAACGGACCTCTCTGGTCACTGTCGATGGAGGTGTCGTCCTACATCTTCATGCCGGCCGCTTTCCTGGCCTTTCGCGCGGTCGCACCGGGGCTGCTGCGCGGATGGCGGGGGCGGTATGTCTGGTCGGCGGTCATCCTGGCGGCGCTGTTGCTCCATGCCGTCGCTTACGAATGGCTACCCAAGGCCGACGTCGCCACGGCCGCTCGATATGAGGTTGCCGAGACGGCCGTCAGTTGGTTCCCGACCTATAATGCGTTCGGGTTCTTCGCGATGTTCGCGATCGGCACGCTGGCGGCCGGGGTGCAGACGGCGCCGCGGGAGAAAGTCGGATATGCGGCCGCGGTGCGGGCGATCCTGGTCTTGGGTGTTGGCGCGCTTGTGCCGTTCGTGGTGTTCAGGCTGATCGCCGCGCCCTTTGCCGTGCCGACCCCGCCCTTTGCCTTTCCGAAGCTGCCTATCGCCGTCGCCATGTTCCTGGTGGTTGTACAACATGTCGATTTCGGGCGACTGATCGACAACAAGATTATCGAGAAATTCGCCCAATTGTCATTCGGCGTCTACATCTGGCAGCAACTCGTCCTCACCTTCGTCACTGCCGCGATCGATACGCAACAGGTCGATAGTCTTTTGCGCTGCGGGATCATCGCTACCGTCTCGTTCTCGATGACCATCGCCATCGCGTGGGTAAGCTATCGATATTTCGAGGAGCCGGTTCTGGAACGCGCACGCACCTGGGCGCGGCGCGGCGTGCAGCGGCAAGGCTGACGCCCCGCTCGTCATCGCCCGACCGATTGCGCCGCATCTCCGGGCGCGGTCGATCTGTGAAGGGCCAGCGCTGGCCGTCTTGCGCGCTACGGCCGACCCTGCGGCCCATCCTCGAGCGTGTCGAGGATGGGCCGCAGGGTTGCGTCGTCAGTCGAGGTCGCTGTTGCCATGGCCGTGACCGACCGTCACCTTCGCGCCGGTGTCCGCGCCGCGGCCGCCAGCCGTTTCCCACCAATAAGGCAGGCGCTTGCGGTTGCCGGTCGCGACTTCGTTGAGCGTCGCGGCCTCATACAGGCGACCGCCGAGCATCACGCGGCTGATCTTGTCGCTGTTGCGGATGTCGGCGGTGGGATCGGCGTCGAGCACCACCAAATCGGCGAGCTTGCCGGGTTCCAGCGAGCCGACGTCCTTCTGGTAACCGAGCGAGGTCGCCGACGCGATCGTGCCGGCGCGCAGCGCTTCGATCGGGGTCATTCCGCCGCGCACGAAGCTCCACAGCTCCCAATGCGCGCCGAGCCCCGGTTGCTGGCCATGCGCGCCGATGGCGACAGGTATGCCCTTGTCGGCGAGCTTCTTGGCCTCGCGGGCGGTGGCGCCGTCGACATAATCCTCCTCGGGCGCGATCGGGCGGCGGGCGTTCTGCGCCGCCAGCAAGGCGGGCGGGGCATGGCGGGTGAGCAACGGGTGCCGCCACACGTCGCTGTGCGCGCGCCAGTACGGATCGCCCGCGAGCCCGCCATAGGCGACGACCAAGGTCGGGGTGTAGCCGACCGTGGTCTGCGCCCAGAGGCTGAGCACGTCATTGTAGAAATGCTCGAGCGGAACATTGTGCTCGAGCGTCGAATTGCCGTCCGACACCAGGGTCATGTCGAGCGTGTAGAGCGAACCGCCCTCGGGCACGACCTCCATCCCCTCGGCCTGCGCGGCAGCGACGACCATCTGGCGCTGTTCGCGACGCGGCTGGTTGTAGTTCTTGACGCTATGCGCGCCCTGCGCCTTCAGCCGGCGGACGATCGACAAGGCATCGTCATAGCTGTCGATCTGCGCATAGACGTCGGGGCTCTTCGCGCCATAGATCACCTCGCCGGTCGAGAAGGTGCGCGGCGCGAGCACCAGCCCGGCGGCTTGCATCTCGGCGGCGGGGAAGATCTCCGCTGAGCGCGATGACGGATCGTGGACGGTGGTGGTGCCGAGCGCGAGATTGGCCATCGCCGACCAGTTCTGCTGCGGGACCAGCTCGTCGTCGCCCTGCGGGCCGTGCGCGTGCGCGTCGACGAAGCCGGGGACGATCGTCTTGCCGCTGACGTCGACGGTTGTCGCACCGGCCGGCACCGGCACCGACGCGCGCGACCCGACCGCGACGATCCGGTCGCCGCGGATCAGCACCGTGGCGTTATCGATGATCCCGCCATCGGCCCCCGCCATCGTCACGACGCGCGCGCCGGTGAGCGCAACCGTCGCGGTCGGCTTGGCGGCGGCGACGTCCATCGACAGCGACACGCCGGTGCGCGGCGCCACGAATTTGGCGGCGTCCTCGTCCGCCGGCGCGGCGCGGAACAAGGCGGCGGTGTCGGCAGAGTAGAGCGTCGGGCCGGCGCTCCAGTGGAGGCGCTTGCCGTTGTCGGACCAGTTGATGAAGTCGGCGCCGTCCGCGCTGACCCGCGTCACCGGCAGCGCGCCCGACTTGGCGTCGACCTCGACCGCCTGCGTGCCGGGCATCAGCGGCATCACGAACGCTTCGTAGTTCTGGCGGAAGGCGACGTAGTCGCCGGCCGGCGAGATCTGGAAGTCGTTGACCAGCTCGCCCGCGGCATGGACGCGGCGGTTCTCGCCCGACAGGTCGGTGCTGACCAGCTGGCGCTTGTTGCCCTCGTTGACGATCAGGAAGACGCGGTCGCTGGCGAGGCCGAATTGCGGCGACGCGGCGTCCTTCGCGACCCGCACCGGCGCGCCGCCGGTCGCCGCCACGCGATAGACGCCGGTGCCGGAATTGCCGCGCGGCGCGGTCAGCTCGCCGCCTTCGCCCTGTTCGAAGACGATCGTCCTGCCGTCGGGCGAGAAGCGCGGGCGGCGGTAATGGCCGGCCACCGTCGTCACCGCCTTCGCCGCGCCGCCGCCCGCCGCGACGGTGCGAATCTGGCCGAGCCCGGCGTCGGTCCAGCCGGTGAAGACGATCGTGCGCCCGTCACGCGACCAGCTCGGCCACAGCTCCAGCTCGTCGGTGGCGCGCGTCAGCCGCCTGGGTGCGCCGCCCGCTAGCGGCTTGATCCAGAGCTTGCCGAGCGTCTCGAACACCACCTGTTTGCCGTCCGGCGAGACGGTCGCCCAGCGCGTCGCCTTGGTCATGAAGCGCGCGGGCGCGACCTCGACCTGCGGGTGCGCGGCCTCGGCGATCACGCGCGTGTCGTCGATGCGGAACGGGATCACGCTCGCCGAACCGCCATCGACTCCGACGCGGTGCAGCTTGCCGCCCGACCAGAAGACGATTGCCTTGTCATCGGCGGTCCAGCTCATGTTCGGGTAGACGCCGGTGACCGCCCACGTCTCCTGTACGTCGCGATCGAGCGGGCCGTAGACGATCCGCTCGACGCCGGTGGCGAGGTCCTTCACCCACAATTTCGTGACATTGTCGTCGCGGCGGACGAAGGCAATCATCTTGCCGTCGCGCGACGGGGTGGGGCGCACCGAGCCGCCGACGCCGCTGACCGCGGTCGTTACCTCGCCGCTGTCGATGTCATAACGTTCGATGTCGAACAGGTCGGTGCGCGAGTTCTGCGCATATTCGAAGATCGGCCCCGACGAGACGTTGCGCGTGTAATAGATGCTCTTGCCGTCGGGCGCGTAGATCGGCTCGCCCAGTTCCTTCTGCAGCACCTCGCTGGCGCGCTTGACGAGCTGCACCCCGCCGCCGCCCGAGACATGGTAGAGCCACACCTCGCCGGTGCCGAGCGAGCGGCCGGTGGTGAAATGCTTCTTGGCGGCGATGAAACGACCGTCCGGGCTCCACGTCGGCTGGTTGAGGAGGCGGAAGTCTTCCTTGGTCACCTGCCGCTTGTCGCTGCCGTCGACGTTCATCACCCAGATGTTGTCGCCCCCGCCGCGATCGGAGGTGAAGGCGATCCGCCGGCCATCGGGGGAGAAGCGCGGCTGATGCTCGAACGCCAGCCCCTCGGCGATGCGCGTCGGCGTGCCGCCTGCGATCGGCATCGTATAGATGTCGCCGAGCAGGTCGAAGGCGATCGTCCGCCCGTCCGGCGAGACGTCGACGTTCATCCAGCTGCCTTCGTCGGTTGCGATCCGGACCTGCTTCGTGCGCAGCCCGCGCGGGGCGTTGACGTCCCATTTCGCCGGCTTGGCGTCCTTTGCGCCCGCCGCCGCGGTCGCCGGGGCGGGGGGCGGCAGGGTTCCGGCGGGATCGGGCGTCGGTGCGGTCGCCTCGTTCTCGGGCAACTGGGTCTGTTCGACCGGCTTGTCCTGCGCGGCGAGCGGCGCGGCGAGCAGGCACAAGGCAACGGCGGTCATGGCACGAAAGGTCACGATGATGAGAATCCCCTGTCTTCGTCGACATCGTGCCGCGATCCGCACGGCGCGTCACGCCCAAATCGCCGCGATCGTTTGCGTCGATCGGTGGCGCCGAGAAAGTGAGCGGGGTCATAAAATGGATCAGCGCTAATGGGATAGAACCATGACTAGGATGGCGGGTAGTTCTTTCCGGGAAAACCGTGTGCCTTCACGATTGCCGCTTCATCGTTTCGGAGAATTCCTGCCGCTGTCCGAGGCGGAGATCGAGCGCGTCCAGGCGCTGGGCGAGCCGCCCGTCGCGCTAGCCCGCCATGCCGTGCTGCGCCGCGAGGGCGAGCCGCCGCGCTACATCTACCTTCTGCTCAGCGGGTGGGTGGGCGCGTCGGTGCTGCTGCCCGGTGGCGAGCGCCAGATCGTCAAATTCCACCTCCCCGGCGACATGTTGGGGACGCCCAGCATGTGCCTGGCGCAGGCCGCCGACACGCTGACCGCGCTGACGCCGGTCACGGTCAGCCGCGTGTCGCTGCAGGCGTTCGGCGCGCTGTTCGCCAGTTCGCCGCGCTTCGCCGCCGCCATGTTCCTGAGCGTGCAGCGTGAGCGCGTCGCGCTGATGGATCGGCTGGCCGCGATCGGGCGCACGCCGGCGATCGCGCGGGTCGCCGCGCTCTTGCTCGACGTCCAGGAACGGCTGCGCCCGTTGGGGATGGCCGGAGACGAGGGTTTCGACATGCCGCTGACGCAGGAGCAGATCGGTGACCATCTCGGGCTGACCGCGGTGCACGTGAACCGCGTCTTCCGCCAGATGGCCGACACCGGGCTCGTCGCGCGGGACCGGCAGCGGATCGTGCTGCTCGATCCGGCACGCCTCCGCTCCATGTCGGCGCGGCAACAGCGCACCACGACCCCGGACGCTGGCTGGATCCTGGGAGAGGGAGGCGCCGACGCGCCGTAGTTAACCGCTTCTTCGTCAACCGCGGCTATCCGGCGTGCCATCGATCGGGACGATGGGACGAAAGCAGGCGTGGCGATTTTCTACGATGCCAGCGGGCGACGCGCCCGACGGGTGCGCGTTGCGCTGGGCGTGGCGGTGGCCGTGCCGATGTTGCTCGCCGTGTTGCTGATCGCAGCGATCGTGCGCCCGATCACGGCGACTCAGCCGCGCTTTTCTCTCCCCGATGCGCCGCGCGCTGCAACATCGGCCCCCGCGCGCGACGTCACGCCGGGCGCTTGGCTGCCCCCGAAGAGCGGCGCGGCGCTGACCGGCGGAACGATGGGCTTCTACATGCCGTGGGATGCGCCGTCGCGGCAATCGCTGGCGGCGCATGTCGGCGAGCTGGAGTGGCTTGTCCCCGGGCTGGCGACGGTCACCGGCGAGGCGCATCGCTTCGTCGCGGAGGACGATCCGTACATGCGGCAGGTGCTGGCGCGTGCCGCGCGTCGGCCGCGTCTCCTGCCGATGGTGCAGAACGCCGCTGAGGACGGGAGCTGGGACGGCGCCGGCACCGCCGCGCTGCTGGCCGACGGTCCGGCACGCGCGCGGTTCGCGGACCAGATCGTCGCGCTGGTCGCGCGCGAAGGCGGCGCGGGCGTGATGCTCGACCTCGAAAGCCTGCCCGCGCGCGCGCACCGCGACTATCGTGCTTTCCTTGGCGAGCTGCGCGCACGCTTCGCCCCGCGCGGCTGGACGGTCGCGCTGGCCGTGCCGGTCGCCGATCCGGCGTGGGATTTGCGCGCCTATGCCGCGGCGGCCGACCGGCTGGTGTTGATGGCCTATGACGAACATTGGATGGGCGGGGCGGCGGGGCCGATCGCATCGCAGCCGTGGTTCGCCCGCGTCGTCGCGCAAGCGGTGGCGCAGGCCGGCGCGGACAAGGCGATCGTGGCGATCGGCAGCTATGCCTATGACTGGCAGGGGCGCACCACCGAGCCGCTCGCCATTCCCGAGGCGCTGGCGCTGGCGGCGCAGGCCGGGGCGGTGCCGCAGTTCGACGCCGCGAGCGGCAATACGCATTTCGCCTATGACCGCGCGGGGCAGCACCATGAGGTGTGGATGCTCGACGCGCCCAGCGCCGCGAACCAGATGGCGGTGGTGCGGCGCACCGGGGCGGCCGGGGTCGCCTTGTGGCGGCTGGGGAGCGAAGACCCGTCGGTGTGGCGCGCGTTGTCCGGCGCGGCGCGGCCCGATCTGCGCATGATGCCGGTCGCGACCGGGATCACCGTGCGCGGACAGGGCGAGATCATGCGCATGAGCGCCGAGGCGGCTCCCGGCGAACGCGCCGTCACGTGGCGCGACGGGCTGATCCGCGCGGCCCGCTTCGTGCGCCTGCCGCAGCCGGACACGGTGGAGCGCACCGGTGCGCATCGCCGGCAGATCGCGCTGACCTTCGACGATGGCCCGGACCCGGCCTGGACGCCGAAGATCCTGGACGTGCTGGCGCGCGAGAAGGCGCCTGCCACCTTCTTCGTTACCGGCACCAACGCGCTGGGACAGGGCACGCTGCTGCGGCGGATCGTCGCGCAGGGCAGCGAACTGGGCAACCACTCGACCTCGCATGCCGATCTGTCGCGGCGATCCGAGCGCGCGATCGCGCTGGAGCTGAAGACGACCGAGCGGATCGTCGAAGCCTATACCGGCCGCGCGATGACGCTGTTCCGCCCGCCGTTCCTCGGCGACGCCGATCCCGATCGCCGCGACGAGCTGCACGCGACGCGGGTCGCGGCGCGGCTGGGGTATCTGACCGTCGGTCTCAACGTCGATCCGCTCGACTGGCAGGGGCCGAAGGCCGACGTCATCGCGCAGCGCGTGATCGCGCAGGTCGCGGCGGGTACCGCCGAGCGCCCGGCGCAGATCGTGCTGCTCCACGATTCGGGCGGCGACCGGACCGAGACGATCAAGGCGTTGCCGCTCATCATTCGCGGTCTGCGGGCGCGCGGTTATGATTTCGTGCCTGTCTCGACGCTTGCCCGGCTCTCGCCCGCCACCGTCATGCCCGAATTGCGCGGTCATGCGGCCGCCGATGCGGCGGGGACGCGCGGGCTGTTCGACGGACTGGCGTGGCTGCGCGACGCCGGGGCGGTGCTGTTCGCGGTGGTGATCGCGATCGGTATGGCGCGTGCGCTGGCGCTGACCGGGCTGGCGCTGTGGCGGCGGCGGCGCGAGACGGTGCCGGACAATGCACCGCATCTGGTGCCGACGTTCGTGTCGGTGCTGATCCCCGCGTTCAACGAGGCGCGGGTGATCGAGGCGTCGGTGCGCCGCATCCTCGCCAGCACCGGACCGCGCATCGAGGTGATCGTGATCGATGACGGCTCGACCGACGGCACCAGCGACGTCGTGCAGGCGGCGTTCGGGATCGACCCGCGCGTCCGACTGCTGACGCTGGAGAACGGCGGCAAGGCGCGCGCGCTCAACACCGCTTTGGCGCAGGCGCGCGGCGACGTGGTGATCGCGCTCGACGCCGATACGCAGTTCGAAGCCGACACGATCGCCAAGCTGACGCACTGGTTCGCCGATCCGCGCATCGGCGCGGTGGCGGGGAATGCCAAGGTCGGCAATCGCACCAACGTCATCACGCGCTGGCAGGCGCTGGAATATGTCACCGCACAGAATCTCGAGCGGCGTGCGCTGCTGTCGCTCGGCGCGGTGACGGTGGTGCCGGGCGCGGTCGGCGCGTGGCGGCGCACCGCGCTCGACGCGGTCGGCGGGTATCCGGAGGATACGCTCGCCGAGGACCAGGACCTGACGATCGCGGTGCAGCGCGCCGGATGGCAGGTCGCGTGCGACAATGATGCGATCGCCTGGACCGAGGCGCCCGAGACGGTGCGTGCGCTGTTCAAGCAACGCTTCCGCTGGGCGTTCGGAACGCTGCAATGCCTGTGGAAGCATCGCGGCGCGCTCGGGCGGCACGGCGGGCTGGGGCGGATCGGGCTGCCGCAGGCATTGGTCTTCCAGTTCCTGTTCACGCTCGCGGCACCGTTGATCGACGTCGCGTTGCTGCTCGGGGTCGGCGGGACCGCGTGGCGGGTCCATGATCGCGGCTGGGACGCGGCGGGCGGCGATGCGCTGACCGTGGTCGCGTTCTGGGCGGCGTTCGCGGTGGTCGATCTGGCGTGCGGGTGGATCGCCTATCGCCTCGACGGGCGCGAGGCACGCTTTCCGGGTATCCGCCTGTTGATGCAGCGGTTCGGCTATCGGCAATTGCTCTACGCGGTGGTGTTGCGCGCGCTGTACGTCGCGGCGACCGGGCCGAAGGTCGGCTGGGGCAAGCTGGAGCGGACCGGCGGCGTCGCGGTGAACGACACGGGTGCGGCGACGCCGGAACCGCTGCGCGCGGCGGCGTGACCGCACCGGCGAATGTTGCGAATGTTGAGACGCTGGCGGGGTGAATGTTGAGGATCGACGGCGGCATCATAAGGGCGTGATGCCGGATGTGGGACGATGTAGGACAGACCTTCGCCGGGCTGGCGCGGTCGGCAAAATGCGGTAGCGTGGCTGACCTGATCCCTGTCGGAGCGTGCCCTTATGTCGTTGTTATCTGCCCTGTTCGTCCTCGCTGCCGCCGCGCAGGGCGAGCATGTCGCGATCCAAGCGTCCGACATCGATCGCAGCGCGACCTTCTATCACGAGGCGTTCGGGCTCCAGCTCATCAAGCAGCCGCTGCCCAACCGCCGCTGGATCGATCTCGGCAACGGTTTCGCGATGCACATCCTCGACGGGCGGACCGCGCCCAAGCCGTCGAACATCAACGAGCATGTCGCCATCCACGTCGACGATCTGGCGAGCGTGACCGCGTGGCTCGACGCGCACAAGCGGCCGTGGACCGATCTTGCCGGTAAGCCGCGCACGATGCAGACGCGCTTCGACGGCGTGCGGCAGATCTATACGCAGGACCCAGATGGCTATTGGCTGGAGGTCAGCGACAGCCGCGGGGTGGCGGCGAAGGGGTAGGCACAGGATCGTCATTGCGAGCGTAGCGAAGCAATCCAGGGCGTCCTGATCCGGCTCTGGATTGCTTCGCTACGCTCGCAATGACGAGTTAGACGATCGCGTGCGGGACGAAGCGGGCGAGGTCGCGGGTGATCGGGCCGTCGTCTTCGCGGATCGACAGCGCGGCCGGTTCGTCGCCGACGATCCATGAGCCGATCACCGCATGTTGGCCGTCGAAGACCGGGAGCGGGCTGAGCGCCTGAACGATATGGCCTTCCTCGCCATAGCCGCCGTCGGGACCGCGATCCTCCGCCGTGCCGTCGTGGAGTTCGATGTCCCAGCCCTCGCGCGAAAACAGTGGCTTGCGCACGAAGCGGTCGCCGATCTCACCCACGCTCGCCGCATCGTCGGCGAAGGCGGCGGGGAGGAGATTGGGGTGGCCGCGGTGGCGTTCCCAAAGCAGCGGAAGGATGCCCTTATTTGAAAGGATCGCCTTCCATGCCGGTTCGAGGAACAGCGTCTTCGTCGCGGGCAGGTGCGCGGCATAGGGCTCGCGCAGCATGTCCTCCCACGGATACAGCTTGAAAAGCGCTGCGATCAGGACATTTTCCTCGTCGACAAACTGGCCGTCTTCATCGACACCGATCCGGTCGATCGCAACGAACGCCGGGTCGAGCCCGGCCTGCCGCGCGGTATCCTCAAGGTAGCGGACGGTCTGCCGGTCTTCCTCGTGATCGGCGACGCTGGCGAAATGCAGGACACTTCCGGGGGTCAGCAGCGCGCCGAAGCGGGCGACCAAGGCGTCGTGGAGGCGGTTGTACTGGTCGGCGTCGGGCGGGAGGGTGTTGTCGGCGATGCGGTCTTCGAGCCATTGCCATTGGAAGAGGGCGGTCTCGTAGAGGCTCGTCGGGGTATCGGCGTTATATTCCAGCAGCTTGGCCGGGCCGGTGCCGTCATAGGCGAAGTCGAAGCGGCCGTAGAGCGAGGGGGCGTTGGCCCTCCACGACGCGGCGACGACGTCGCGCATCGCCTCTGGGATCGCAAGTCGTTGCATCAAATGATCGCTTGCGACCACCTCGGTGGCCAGATCGAGGCACATTTGATGCAATTCGGCGCTCGGCGTTTCGATCCCGCGCTCGATTTCGTCGAGCGAGAAGCGGTAATAGGCGCGTTCGTCCCAGTAACGCTGACCCTCCATGTGGTGGAAGGTGAAGCCCATCGATCGGGCGGTCTCCTCCCATCCGGCGCGTTCCCCGGTGACGATGCGTTCCACGGGAGATCAGCCGCCGGATTTGTCGTCGAGCCGTTTCGCCTCGCCGCCGTCGCGGGGGGCGGACAGGCGCGCTAGGATGTCGTCGGCGCTCGATGCGCCCGGCAACAGCCCGGCACGCTCCAGCTTGGCGTCGAGATCGGCGCCAGTGCGCATGTCCTCCAGCTCGGCGGCGGCGCGGAACTTCTCCTCGCGCACCGCCTGCCGCTCCTTGAGCCGGGCGAGGCTGTCGGCCGCCGAGCCGAGCTGCGACTGCGCGCCGTGCGTGTTGCTGGCGATCTGCGCCTGCGCCTGCTGGACGCTTTCGTTGGCGCGGACGACGTCGACCTCGCGACGCAGCGCCTCGATCTTGCCGTCGCCCTGCTTGATGATCCCGCGCATCCGGTCCTCGGCGGTGCGCATGTCGGCGACCTGCGGGGTCTTGGCGTTCAGCTCGCGCTCGATCTGCGCCAGCCGCTCGGCGACCTCGCGCGCGAGGTCCATGTCGCCGCGGCCCATCGCGGCGCGCGCCGACGCCTCGTATTTGTCGCGCTGCGTCGAAAGCTGCTCGATGTCCTTTTCGATCAGCCGGCGCTTGGCGGTGACGGTGGCGAGATCGTCGCGCGCCTTGGCCTGCGCCGTCCCTGCGTCGCGGAGCTGCTGGTCGAGGATCGTCAGCGCGCGCGCGTCGACCACCGACTGGCCCGCCTCATGCGCGGTGCCGCGGATCAGCGTGACGAATTGCTTCCACATCGACATCGGTCAGTATTCCTCAGGCAGCGGCGAAGGCGTGGCGCAGATCGGCGGCGGCATCCAGCGCGTTATGCGCCAGCACGCGCAATTCGATCAGGATCGTGCGCAGCGTCGATTCAATCGAAAGCTCGCCGATCAGCTCGTAATATTCACGCCCGTCGACCTCGGTGATCGCGAAATTGGAGAGCGGAACCAGCTTCTGCGCCTTGAGCAGGAAGTGGTTGAAGGCGGCGGGGTCGTCCATCTCGGCGACCGGCCACAACAGGCTGGAGACGACGATCTGCTCGCCCGCGACGCTCAGGAACACCGCGAGATCGCCGTGCTCGTGCATCGTGACGCGCAGCACGTCGCCGACGCGCTCGACGCTGACTTCCGCGGCATGATCGCCGGCGCCCAGCGCCTCGGCCAGCCGCCCGATCGTCCACACCCGTGCCGTATCGTCCACGCTCTTCGTCCTCTCGGTATGCTTGACACTCCAAGCATAAGCCCGCAGCCTTTGGCAAGGTGGATGGGCTGACGGGAACGCGCGCGACATGATCTTCGGCAGCCTGTTCGGCGGCGGACGCGACGAAGCGCGCAGCGCGGTGGCGGTGGTGCGCGACGTGACGATCGGACGGATGGTGCGGCTCGACGCGCTGGCGTGGCGGCGGCTGGCCGGCGGCACCTTCACGCTCGACCGCGACACGCTGGAGATCACCGCGCAGGGGATCATCAAGCTCGACGACGGCGGCGGCTATGTCCATCGTTTCTACACCGATGACGAATTGATGCTGCAGGCGGTCAGCCAGCAGCCTGACGGGTCGGACGCCGACGACTTCACGCTGTTCCGGCCGTGGTCGTCGACCTATGCGACCGGCGGGTGGGACGATGCGGCGTTCCGCGACCGGCTGAGCCAGCCGGTGTGGAACGAGGCCGGGCTGCCGCCCTTCCGCCGCTTCTGGTATGACGGCGACGAACGGGTGCAGCCGCCGGTGCAATTGTGGGAAGCGCTTTACTATGAGCGCGACGGGGACCCGGTGAAGCATATCCGCCAGCAATGTATGCTGTACGTCCGCGATCTGGCGCCGGAGGGGCAGGAGTTGTTGCTCGCGCTGTCGGCGCGGCCGGAGGGGGGCGATACGACGCACGACATCATGATCGGGCTGCCGCTGTCGCCGGCGGAGTTCAGTGCGTAGCGCTTATCTGCCGTTCACACTGAGCTTGTCGACGTGCGTGTTTCCGGTGTTCCGCCTGCCGCACGTGCTTCGACAGGCTCAGCACGAACGGGGTGGATGATGTGAGTTTGTCTGCGTCCTGCGCCAAGGTGCCCGTCATTGCGAGCGTAGCGAAGCAATCCAGTGCCGGACCAGGACGCCCAGGATTGCTTCGCTACGCTCGCAATGACGATGAAGCCGCAGGCCGGTTTGACGGTGAGGTTGCAGTCAAGGGCGAACCCTTCCATCGTCGCCCCGGACTTGATCCGGGGCCCCGCTTCTTCTCCGCGGGCGTGGAAGAAGAAGCGGGATCCCGGATCAAGTCCGGGATGACGTGAGGGCCGGAACACCGATCGCATGGGAAAAGGGGAGCACGTATGTTCGACACGACCGCCTTTCTGTTCGGGGCCGGGCATTTCCTGATCGCCTTTGCGATCGCGTGCCTGTTCCTCGCGATCTTCAAATGGCTGTATCAGGTCTCGACGCCCTATGACGAACGGCGGCTGGTCGCGGAGGGCAATATGGCCGCCGCGATCACCTTCGGCGGGGCGATCGTCGGGTTCGCGCTGCCGCTCGCCTCGGCGTTGGAGGTGACCGCCGATCCGCTGGAGTTCGTGGCATGGGGCGTGCTGGCGGGGGTGATCCAGGTGGTGGCGTCGCTGGTGGTGCGGCGGATCGTGATCCGCGATCTGGTGGCGCGGATCGAAACCGGCAATGTCGCGAGCGCGGTGTATATGGCGGCGACGTCGATCGCGGTCGGGCTGCTCAACGCCGCCTGCATGAGCTATTGAGGCCGACGCGATGACCGATTCCCTTCCCCTCCGCCGCAAGCGCTCCGCCGCCGCCGGGCTGACCGCCGCCGGCGCGCTGGCGATGCTGTCCGGCTGCGACGGCACCCCCGACCAGCAACAGCAGTTCGGCCCGCCGACCGAGGTGTCGGCGTTCAAGACCGTCGACGAATGCGTCGCGAGCGGCGCGTTCGCCAAGGTGACGTGCGAGAATGCCGCCAGGGAAGCCGCGAACACCGACGGCAAGGCCGCGCCGCGCTTCGACGAGAAGAGCCTGTGCGAGGACCAGTTCGGGTCCGGGCAATGCCTGGCGCGCAACGAGGGCGGGCAGAGCTTCTTCGTGCCGCTGCTGACGGGGTTCATGATCGGGCGGCTGCTCGACGGATCGGGCTATCGCTACAACGGCCTGTACCAGAACCGCCGCGACGGCAGCTGGTATACGCCGTCGGGCGCGTGGCTGTACGGCGGCGGCTATGGCGGGCGCGGGTATAATTATCAGGTCGGGTCGCGCGCGGTGACCGCGCCGATCACCACACAGCGTATCCAGACGCGCAGCTCGGTCGTGTCGCGCGGCGGGTTCGGGGGGCGCGTCTCGGCGCGGTCGAGCGGCGGCTGGGGCGGCGGGCGCTCGTTTGGCGGGTGACGCAGCCGATCGGCGCGTGATGCGTTCGCGCGGGGGATAACCGATAAAAAGGACAGGGATGACCCGGCTTTTCCACGTCAGCGACGTTCATTTCGGCGCGGAGGACCCCGCCGCGGTCGCGTGGTTCCGCGACGTGGTGGCGGAAGAGAAGCCCGACGCGGTCATCATGACCGGCGACCTGACGATGCGCGCGACCAGGCGTGAGTTCGACGACGGCGGCGCGTGGCTGAAGAGCCTGGGCGTGCCGGTGACGCTGGAGGTCGGCAACCACGACATTCCTTATTACTGGGACCCGCTGCGGCGGCTGTTCGCGCCCTATTCGCGCTATGCCGCGGTCGAGAAGATGATCGAGCGACCGCTGGAGATCCATGGGATCACGATCGTCCCGTTGAAGACGACCGCGCGCGCGCAATGGCGCTGGAACTGGTCGAAGGGGCGGGTGAGCCACGGTTCGCTGCGCCGCGCGCTGGCGCTGGTCGAGGCGGCGCCGCGCGGCAATCTGATCTTCGTCGCCGGGCACCATCCGCTGATCGACGGCGGCAGCCAGGGGACCGCGAAGACCAAGCGCGGCGATGTCGCGCTGGCGGCGCTGGCGGATGCCGGGGTCCATGCGGTGCTGTCGGGGCATGTCCATGATCCGTTCGACATGCCGTATGAGCGCAACGGCTGGCGGGTGCGGATGATCGGCGCGGGGACGCTGTCGAAGCGGACGCGCAACTCGCCGCCGGCGTTCAATGAGATTCGGGTCGAGGGGGATCGGTTCGAGACGCTGGTGCGGACGATGTCGGCGCAGCCGGTGTATCCGATTAGCGAGATGACGGCGGCGGGGCGGTAGGGCACTGCCGTAACCCTCTCCCCTTCGGGGAGAGGGTTGGGTGAGGGGTTGAGGTCTCACCGAGACCGGACTCTCTATGAGACCCCGGCCCCTCACCCAAACCCTCTCCCCGGAGGGGAGAGGGCTTAACTCGATGGCTTTCCCGCGCCACACTCCCTATCTCCCGTCCGTGCCCAAGAAACCCAGCCCCGGCCTGCCGACGCGCGAGCAGATCCTCGATTTCATCACCTCCTCCGCGACGCCCGCGGGCAAGCGCGAGATCGCGCGCGCCTTTGGCCTGACCGCGCAGCAGAAGATCGCGCTCAAGGCGCTGCTCAAGGACATGGGCGACGAAGGGCTGATCGACTCCGCGCCCGGTCGCGCGTTCCACAAGATGGGCGGGCTGCCCAAGGTGACGGTGCTGCGGATCGTCGACGTCGATCAGGGCGGCAACGTCTGGGGCGTGCCCGAGCGCTGGGAGGCCGACGTGCCGACCCCGCGTATTCGCGTGCGCGACCGCAAGCGCGGGGCGCTGGGAGTCGGCGAACGGATCCTCGCGCGCAATGAGGAGACCGGCGGCGGCTGGACCGCGCATCCGATGAAGGTGCTCGCGCCCGCCGCCGAGCAGGTGATCGGGGTGCTGCGGCGCGAGGGTGACCGGTTGTGGTTGCAGGGCGTCGAGAAGAAGGAGCGGCGCGAATATCCGGTCTCGGACGCTGGCGGCGCCGAGGCGGGCGATCTGGTCAGCGCCGAGATCGCCGGGCGACCGCCGCGGGTGATGGCGAAGGTGGTGGCGCGGCTCGGCGATCCGTTCGCGCCGCGCAGCTTCTCGCTGATCGCGATCCACAAGCATGGCATCCCCGATAGCTTTGCGCAGGAGGCGTTGGACGAGGCGCAGCGGGTGGCGCGGCAACCGCTTGGGGACGGGCGGGAGGACCTGACGCATCTGCCGATCGTCGCGATCGATCCCGCGGATGCGCGCGACCATGACGATGCGGTGTGGGCGACGCCCGACGACGATCCCGCGAATGAGGGCGGGTGGAAGGCGATCGTCGCGATCGCCGATGTCAGCTTCTACGTGCGGCCGGGCAGCGCGATCGACCGCGAGGCGCGCGCGCGCGGGAATTCGGTCTATTTCCCCGATCGGGTTGTGCCGATGCTGCCGGAGATCCTGTCGGCGGATGTCTGCTCGCTGAAGGCCGGCGAGGATCGCGCGGCGCTGACGTGCCATTTGCAGGTGACGAAGGCGGGGACGCTGAAGAGCTGGCGGTTTACGCGGGCGGTGGTGCGGCTGGCGGCGAACATCGCTTACGAGGAGGCGCAGGCGGCGATCGATGGTGTGGACCTAAGCCCCCGCCCCTGCGGGGAGGGGGTTGGGGGAGGGGCTGCAACGGGCGATGGTCTCGGTGAGACACCTACCCCTCACCCAACCCTCTCCCCGGAGGGGAGAGGGCTTCTTCCTGCTCTCACCAACCTCTGGGACTGCTGGCACGCGCTGGCCGCGGCGCGCGACAAGCGCGAGCCGCTCGACCTCGATCTGCCCGAGCGGCGGGTGGTGCTCGACGAGAAGGGGCGGATCATGTCGGTGGCGGCGCGCGAGCGGCTCGACGCGCACCGGCTGATCGAGGACTTCATGATCGCCGCCAACGTCGCCGCCGCCAAGGCGCTGGAGGCGAAGAAGGCTCCGGTGATGTACCGCGTCCACGAAGCGCCCGCGCGCGAGAAGCTGGTGGCGCTCAAGGACTATCTCGAGACGTTCGAGGTGCCGTTCGCGCTGGGGCAGGTCGTCAAGCCGGCGACCTTCAACCGCATTCTCGAGCGGGTCGGCGACGTGCCGTTCCGGCCCGAGATCATGGAGCAGATCCTCCGCTCGCAGACGCAGGCCTATTATGCGCCCGCCAACCACGGCCACTTCGGGCTGTCGCTGGGCAGCTATGCGCATTTCACCTCGCCGATCCGCCGCTATGCCGACCTGATGGTGCATCGCGCGCTGGTGTCGGCTTACGGACTGGGGCCGGGCGGGCTGAACGGCGACGAGGATTTCGAGCTGGCGGGCACGACGATCAGCAAGCTGGAGCGTCGCGCGATGGAGGCCGAGCGCGAGACGATCGACCGCTATGTCGCCGCGTTCCTGTCGGAGCGGGTCGGCGAGCTGGTCGAGGTGCGGATCACCGGGGTCACCAATTTCGGCTTCTTCGCGACCGTCGACGGGATCGGCGGCGACGGGTTGATGCCGGTGCGCGATCTGGGCGGCGAATATTTCCGCTTCGACGAGGCGGCGCGGCGGCTGGTCGGCGAGCAGAGCGGCGAGGAATATGCGCAGGGGCAAAGGCTGGAATTGCGGCTCGCCGAGGCCAATCCGGTGTCGGGGGCGCTGCGCTTCGAGCTGCCCGAGGGGCGCTATGGCGGCGTACCGCGCGAGCGCGCCCCGGCGAAGGGCGTCAAGCCGCCGCGCGTGCTCAAGCGCCGCGGGCGGCCCGGTAACCTGCGTCATCAGAATCGCAAGAAGTAAGAAGGAGTTCGCATGTCCGGCACGATCATGGCGGCGCTGATCGCCAAGGCGCGCAACCGCGTCACCTGGCATTTCACCTCGGCGGGCGCGACGTCGAAGGAGACCGCGACCAAGTTCCCGACGCCCAAGTCGCGGCTCGACCGGCGTGTGTTCGAGCGGATGGTGGCGTTCGGCGCGATCGAGAAGACGCCGGAGGGCTTGTACTGGCTCAACGAGGCGCGGCTGTCGGATTACCGCAAGGAATCGTTGGCGCGGGTGCTGGGGATTCTCGCGATCGCCGGGTTTGCGGCGGCGGGGGCGATGGCGATCGGGGGGTAGGCTGCGGCTGTCATTGCGAGCGGAGCGAAGCAATCCAGTGCCGGATCGAGGCGCCCTGGATTGCTTCGCTACGCTCGCAATGACGGATCGGGGGGCGTCGTTGCCAATCTTTTTCTTCGGTACGCGCCAGTAAGAAGCGGGCCCCGGGTCGAGCCCGGGGCGACGTTCATATGTGCGAGAGCGCCGCCAGCACCGGGGTGACGTGTTCGTGCCGGCAGATCAGCAGGTCGGGCATGTAGGTGTCGGCGCAATTGTAGATCAGCGGCGTGCCGTCGATGCGGCTGACGTGGAGGCCGTGCGCGCGGGCGACGGCGGCGGGGGCGCAGCTGTCCCATTCATATTGCCCGCCCGAATGCAGATAGATGTCGGACTGGCCGAGGATGATGCTCATCGCCTTCGCCCCGGCGCTGCCCATCGGCACAAGCTCCGCCCCCAATGCTTCGGCGACCGCCACTGCCTCGCGCGCCGGGCGCGAGCGGCTGACCACCATCCGCAGCCGTTCGGGTGCGGGCGGGACCGCGACCGGCGCGTCGCTGCGCAACACAACGCCCGCCGCGGGCAAGGCGACCGCGCCGGTGGTCGGCACGCCGTCGATCGCGAGCCCGACATGCACCGCCCAGTCGGCACGCCGCTCGGCATATTCGCGCGTCCCGTCCACCGGATCGACGATCCACACCCGTGAGCGGTCGAGGCGGATCGGGCAGTCCTTCTCTTCCTCGGACAATAGCCCGTCCGCAGCGCGTTGCGCGCGCAGCGCCTCGACCAGAAAGCGGTTGGCGATCGCGTCGCCGGCTTTGGCGAGCGCCTGCTCGGTCAGCGCCGCGCTGTCGCGCACCGTGAGCAGCAGCGCGCCCGCCACCTCGGCGAGATGCGCGGCCAGCGCCGCGTCGCTCGTCTCCACGGTCATGCGCGGCGCAGCAGCAGGTCGACGATCTGCTCGGCGGCCTGTTCGGGAGTGGTGACGGTCGTGTCGATCCGCACCTCGGGCGCCTCGGGCCGCTCATAGGGGCTGTCGATGCCGGTGAAGTTCTTGAGCAGCCCGGCGCGCGCCTTCTTGTAGAGCCCCTTCACGTCGCGGCGCTCGGCTTCCGCGAACGGCGTGTCGACGAACACCTCGACGAACTCGCCCGCCGGCAGCATCGCGCGCACCATCTCGCGCTCGGCGCGGAACGGGCTGATGAAGGCGGTCAGCACGATCAGGCCGGCGTCGGTCATCAGCTTTGCCACCTCGCCGACGCGGCGGATGTTCTCGATCCGGTCGGCTTCCGTAAAGCCCAAATCCTTGTTGAGCCCGTGGCGGACATTGTCGCCGTCGAGCAGGAAGGTATGGCGGCCGAGTGCGTGGAGCCGTTTCTCGACCAGATTGGCGATCGTCGACTTGCCCGAGCCGGACAGGCCGGTGAACCACAGCACTGCCGGCTGCTGTTCCTTGAGCGCGGCGTGCGCTTCGCGGCCGACGTCGACCGCCTGCCAATGGACGTTCTGCGCGCGGCGCAGGCTGAAATGCAGCATCCCCGCCGCGACCGTGGCGTTGGTCAGCTTGTCGATCAGGATGAACCCGCCGAGTGTGCGATTGTCGGCATAGGGCTCGAACACGATCGCACGATCGGTGGTCAGCTCCGCGACGCCGATCGCGTTGAGGTCGAGCGTCTTGGCGGCGAGCTGTTCGAGCGTGTTGACGTTGACGACATATTTGGGCTGCTGGACGGTCGCCGAGACGGTCTGCGTGCCCAGCTTCAGCCAATAGCCGCGCCCGACGCGCAAGCTCGCATCGTCGAGCCACACCAAGGTCGCCTCGAACTGGTCGGCGGCTTCGGGCGGTTGCTCGGCGGCGGCGATCACGTCGCCGCGCGAACAGTCGATCTCGTCGGCGAAGCACAAGGTCACCGACTGGCCGGCGACCGCCTGCTCCAGATCGCCGTCGAGCGTGACGATCCGCGTCACCGCCGAGGTCTTGCCCGACGGTAGCACGCGCACCCGGTCGCCGACCGCGACGCGTCCGGTCGCGATCAGCCCCGAGAAACCGCGAAAGTCGAGGTGCGGGCGGTTGACCCATTGCACCGGCATCCGGAACGGCTTGTCGGCATCGACCGACGCCAGCACCTCGACCGTTTCGAGATGCTCGACCAGCGTCGGTCCGTCATACCACGGCGTGTTCGCCGAGCGCGCGGTGATGTTGTCGCCTTTGAACCCCGAGATCGGCAGCGCGGTAAAGCCGGCGATCCCGATCGAATGCGCGAAGGCGGCGTAATCGGCGACGATCGTGTCGAACGTCGCCTGATCGTAGCCGACCAGATCCATCTTATTGACCGCCAGCACGATGTTGCGGATGCCGATCAGGTGGCAGAGGTAGCTGTGCCGCCGCGTCTGCGTCAGCACGCCCTTGCGCGCGTCGATCAGGATCACCGCGAGATCGGCGGTCGACGCGCCCGTCACCATGTTGCGCGTATATTGTTCGTGCCCGGGGCAGTCGGCGACGATGAACTTGCGCTTCTCGGTATTGAAGAAGCGATAGGCGACGTCGATCGTGATCCCCTGTTCGCGCTCGGCGGCGAGTCCGTCGACCAGCAGCGCGAAGTCGATCTCGCCACCTTGCGTGCCCTGTTTGCGCGAGTCGCTCTCCAGCGCGGCGAGCTGATCCTCGAAGATCATCTTCGAATCGTAGAGCAGCCGCCCGATCAGCGTCGACTTGCCGTCGTCGACCGAGCCGCAGGTGATGAAGCGCAGCATCGTCTTATGCTGATGGCTGTCGAGATAGGCGTCGATGTCGCGCGCGATGAGGTCGTCGACGACATAAGCAGGTGCAGTGCTCATCAGAAATACCCCTGCTGCTTCTTCACTTCCATTCCCGCGCCGCCGGCATCCTTGTCGATCGCGCGCCCCTGCCGCTCGCTGGTGGTGGTGAGCAGCGTCTCCTGGATCACCTGCGGCAGCGTCGTCGCGCGGCTCTCGACCGCGCCGGTCAGCGGGTAGCAGCCGAGTGTGCGGAAGCGGATCGAGCGCAGCACCGGCTCCTCGCCGGGCAACAGCCGGAAGCGCTCGTCATCGACCATCAGCAGCATCCCGTCGCGCTCGACGGTCGGGCGCTCGGCGGCGAAATAAAGCGGGACGATCGGCACGTCGTTCAGGTGGATATATTGCCAGATGTCCAGCTCGGTCCAGTTCGAGATCGGGAAGACGCGGATGCTCTCGCCCTTGTTCTTGCGCGCGTTATAGAGGTTCCACAGCTCGGGCCGCTGGTTCTTCGGGTCCCAGCCGTGCGTGGCGGTGCGGAAGCTGAAGATCCGCTCCTTGGCGCGGCTCTTCTCCTCGTCGCGGCGTGCGCCGCCGAACGCGGCGTCGAAGCCGTAATGGTCGAGCGCCTGCTTCAGCCCCTCGGTCTTCCACAGGTCGGTGTGCAGCGCGCCGTGGTCGAACGGGTTGATCCCGCGCTCGATCGCCTCGGGATTCTGGTGGACGAGCAGGGTCATCCCGCTTTCCGCCGCCATCCGGTCGCGCAGCGCGTACATCTCGCGAAACTTCCACGTCGTGTCGACATGCAGCAGCGGGAAGGGCGGGGCGCTGGGAAAGAACGCCTTGCGTGCGAGGTGCAGCATCACCGCGCTGTCCTTGCCGACCGAATAGAGCATCACGGGATTGTCCGCCTCGGCCACCACCTCGCGCATGATGTGGATCGCCTCGGCCTCGAGCCGTTGCAGGTGGGTAAGGCGTTGGTGATCGAGCAACCGTGACATTCGCTTCCCTCTACGCCGGACGCGCGGGTCCGGTCGTCATGCGTCTGTCATCCCTTGCGCGGAAACGCGCGGCAGCGGGGCGTGGAATTGGTTGCGGCGGGGCAATTGCAGCTTCTCGGCAGCGCCAATCGTCATTGCGAGCGTAGCGACGCAATCCAGCGCCGGACCAGGACGCCCTGGATTGCTTCCCCCGGCCTGCGCCGGGGTCGCAATGACGAGCGCGCTGGGATAGCGAGACGGAAAGAAAGAAGGGTTGCAGATGAAGCGTTTGATGATGGCGGCGGCGGCGCTGGTGACCGCAAGTGGTGCACAGGCGCAGGACGTGCGTGTCATGACCTTCAACGTCCGCTTCGCCTGCGATTGCGACGGTCCCAACGTCTGGCCGGCGCGGCGCGACCTGTTCATGCAGACGGTGCGTGAGGCCAACCCCGACGTGATCGGCACGCAGGAGCTGCTCAAGACGCAGGGCGACGACATCGTCCGCGCGCTGCCGCGCTATCGCTGGTTCGGGCGCGACCGCGACGGCGGGCACAAGGGCGAGCATATGGGCGTCTTCTACCGCGCCGACCGGCTGAAACTGATCCGCAGCGGCGACTTCTGGCTGTCCGACACCCCCGAGACGCCGGGCAGGATCAGCTGGGGCGCGAACCTGCCGCGGATGGTGACATGGGGGGTGTTCGAGACGACCGGAAAGGCGAAGCGCCGCTTCCTGATGGCGGATACGCATTTCGCGCATCGCGGCGCGGAGGATGAGGAAGCGCGCAACCGCTCCGCCGCGCTGATCGCCGAGCGGCTGCCGGCGATCGCGCCGGGGTTGCCGATCGTGCTGACCGGCGATCTGAACACCACGCCCGACAGCGCCGCGGTCCGCCGGCTGACGGCGTTCCTAGCCGACGCCTCGCGCCTCGCGCGCACCGCCGACGCGCCGACCGGCACCTTTCACGACTTCACCGGCACGCCCGAGGCGGGCAAGTGGATCGATTATATTCTGGTCAAAGGCTTCCGCCCGGTCGCGGCGAAGGTGCTGACCACGCACGAGGGCGCGCGCTATCCATCCGACCATTTCCCGATCGTCGCCGATCTGAAGGGGGAATGACGTCCGTTAATCTCGCGTCATCCCGGGCTTGACCCGGGATCCCGCTTCCTACGCCGCCCGGAAGAAGAAGCGGGGGCCCGGATCGAGTCCGGGGCGACGAAAGTCTACAACGGCATGCCCGCCTGCAACCGCTCGAGTTCGACCGGATCGTGGGTGCAGGTGACGGTCACCGCGTCGCGATGGTCGATCGAGAGCGTGCGCAGCCGCTGCTGGTTGTCGAGCCGCGCGGTGGCATCGACCTCCATCAGCCGCTGATAGGCGCGCAGGCCGGGCGTGCAGCGCCGCCGCGCCTGCCGCATCTCGCCGCGGTAGAAATAGGCGTCGCCGGCATGGAGCAGCCAGCGCCCGTCGTCCTGCCGCACCGCCACCCCGGCATGGCCCCAGGTGTGGCCGGGCAGCGGCACCATCAGGATCTCGGGCGGCAGCCCGTCCAGATCGCGCACCGCATCGAACCCGAACCAGCGCTCGCCGCGCGCGCCATAGCATTGCCAGCGCTGCACGTCGTCGAGCTGTCGCGGCCGCCAGCGGTTGCGCGCGACGACCCCGGCGCGCGGGCCGGTGGCGTCGTCATATTCGCGCTGCATCACATGAACGGTGGCGTTGGGGAAATCCTCCAGTCCGCCGGCATGGTCGAAGTCGAGATGCGTGGCGATGATGTGCCGCACATCGGCGGCGCGATACCCGAGCGCCTCGATCTGGCGGATCGCGGTGTCGCGTTCGTGGAGCCGGATGTTGAGCATCATGCGCCACGGCAGCGCGATGCGCGGATCGGGGCGGTGGTGCGGATGCGCGACGTCGCGCAGGCCGTAGCCGGTATCGACCAGCACCAGACCGTGCGCGTCGGTCTCGATCAACAGGCATTGGCAGACGATCCGACCCAGCGGGCCGAGGCTGCGTCCGTCGAACAATGCGCCGCCGAGCGGACAGTCGTTTCCGCAGTTCAGGTGAAAAATTCGCATCGGCACCTCCACCCCGATTGTAGGGCAAGGCGCAAGTGCCTGACATTACGTCGATCAGCTTTGGCCGTCGATCAGGGCGGCAGCGGGCGGGTTAATCGTCATTTTACCCCTTGCCGGTAGCAAGGCGGTCGTAGCGGAAGTTTCCATGCGCCCGATGCGGCGCGATCCGCAATGGTTCGGGCGTTCGGCGCCGCGGCCCGCCCCGGCGGGTCCGACGTCCAGTGAAGGAGCAACAAGTTGATGTCGATCACCCATGTGGTCGCGGCAGGGGACCTGTGCCTGCCATCGATCGGCTTGCTCGCCGACGATCTGTCGCACGCCTTCGCGGCGAGCGATGCGGTGCGGCTCGATCTCTCCGCCGTGGCCGCGCCCGACCTGAGCGTGGTGCAGCTGGTCGAGTCCGCACGCCGCGCCGCGCGCGACGACGGCCGCGATTTCGCGCTGACCGCCCCGGTCGGCGACCCGTTCCGTGCCTTGCTGGCGCGGGCCGGCTTCATTCCTGCGTCGGAGGACGACGCCTTGTTCTGGTTCCACGGAGATTGCGCGCAATGACCGCTTCGATCCTTACCGTTGACGACAGCGCCAGCCTGCGGATGGCGATCCGCATCGCGCTGACCGGCGCGGGCTATGCCGTGACCGAGGCGGTCGACGGCGCCGACGGGCTCGCCAAGGCGACGGGCACGCGCTTCGACATGATCGTCACCGACCTGAACATGCCCAACATGGACGGCCTGTCGATGATCCGCGCGCTGCGCGAACAGCCCGCGCAGGCCGGCGTGCCGATCATCTTCCTGTCGACCGAGAGCGACGCCGACATGAAGGCGCAGGCCAAGGCGGCGGGCGCGACCGGCTGGCTGGTCAAGCCGTTCCAGCCCGACCAGTTGATCCGCGTCGCGCAGAAGGTGCTCGGCAAGTGACCGAGGACCCGACAGCCACCTTCCGGGTGGAGGCGGGCGAGCTGCTGGAGCAGGTCGAACAGGGGCTGCTCGATCTCGGGCACCGGCTGGACGACATGGCGCTGGTCAATGCGGTGTTCCGCGGACTGCACACGCTCAAGGGTTCGGGCGCGATGTTCGGCTTCGACGCACTGGCGGCATTCACGCACCATTGCGAAAGCGCGTTCGACCGCGTCCGCAAGGGCGAGGTGCCCGCGACCGCCGAACTGGTGTCCGTGATCCTGTCCGCGCGCGACCATATGGCCGCGCTGGTCGAGGGCAACGCGCCGCAGGCCGAGGGCGATGCGATCCTGGCGCGGCTGGCCGCGGCGGTCGAGGCCGCGCGCGGCGGCGATACCGCCGCAGGCGCGAGTGCGCCCGCCCCGGCGGCGCAGGGCTGGCGGATGTTCTTCCGCCTGCCGGCCGACGCGATGGCCAACGGCACCAACCCGCTGATGCTGCTCGACGAGTTGCGCGACCTGGGCGAGGCGGAGGTGCGCGTGCGCACCGACACGCTGCCGCCGCTGGGTCAGCTGGTGCCCAACGAATGCCATCTCGGCTGGGACGTGACCTTGCGCGGCGACATCTCGCGCGAGGCGATCGAGGACGTGTTCATCTTCGTCATGGACGACATGACGCTGGAGATCGCGCCGCTGGGCGAGGAGACGCCGGTGGCGCCGGTCGTGGTGGAGGAGGCGCCCGTCGCCGCCGCCCCGGTCGAGGCGGCCGCCCCGGTCGTTGCGGCGGGCGGGCCGCCCGCGGCCGCGCAGCCCGCGGTCGAGAACGTCCGCGTGCCCGCCGACCGGCTCGACGCGCTGATGGACCGCGTCGGTGAGCTGGTGATCGCGCAGAGCCGGCTGTCGCAGCTGGCGAACAATCGCCACGACCTGCTGCTGCGTTCGGTCACCGAAGACATCGAGCGGCTGGCCGGCGAATTGCGCGACACGATGATGGTGTTGCGCATGGTGCCGGTGTCGTCGCTGTTCGGGCGGTTCCGCCGCCTGATCCACGATCTGGCGCGCGAAACCGGCAAGGCGATCGAACTGCAGACGTCGGGCGAGACCACCGAGGTCGACAAGACCGTGATCGAGCGGCTGTTCGATCCGCTGGTCCACATCATCCGCAACTCGTGCGACCACGGGCTCGAAGCGCCGGCCGACCGCCTTGCGGCGGGCAAGTCCGAAACCGGGCTGGTGAAGCTCAGCGCGCATCAGGCGGGCGGCGAGGTGCTGATCACGATCGTCGACGACGGGCGGGGGATCGACCGCGACCGCGTCCGCGCCAAGGGCGAGGCCAACGGGCTGATCGAGCCGGGCCAGCAACTGGCCGACGAGGAATTGTTCGGGCTGATCTTCCACCCCGGCTTCTCCACCGCGGCGCAGGTGACCAACCTGTCCGGGCGCGGCGTGGGGATGGACGTCGTCAAGCGCACGATCGAAAGCCTGCGCGGCTCGATCAGCGTGGCGAGCGAGGCGGGCAAGGGCTCGACGATCACGCTGCGCATCCCGCTGACGCTGGCGATCATCGAGGGGCTGTTGGTACGCGTCGGCGAGAGCCGCTACGTGATCCCGCTGTCGGCGGTCGAGGAATGCCTCGAACTGTCGCTGGAGGAGGATCTGCGCTCGCGTGGGCGCAGCCTGATCACGCTGCGCGACCGGCTGGTGCCGTTCGTGCGGCTGCGCGACCTGTTCGCCACCGGCACGCGCCCCGATCCGCACCAGAAGATCGTGGTGGTCGCCACCGGGCGCGAGCGCGTCGGGCTGGTTGTCGACCAGATCATCGGCAACCACCAGACCGTCATCAAATCGCTGTCGGCCTTCCATCGCGGCGTCGGCAGCTTCTCCGGCGCGACGATCCTCGGCGACGGCAATGTCGCGCTGATCCTGGACGTCGCGCAACTGGTCGCGATGGCGCAACCCCGTGAGGAGACGCTCCGTGCCGCAAGCTAAGCAACGCGCCGAGGCCGCCATGGCCGCGGGGGGCACCGCCTGGAACGAGCGCGGCGAGCTGGAGGTCCTGACTTTCGACGTCGGCGGCGAGACGCTCGCGCTGGAAGCGACGATGGTCCGCGAGATCCTCGATCTGCTGCCCGAGACGTCGGTGCCGGGCGCCCCGGCGCTGGTCCGCCACGTCGTCAACTTTCGCGGGCGGATCGTGCCGGTCGCCGACCTGCGCCTCGCCTTCGCGATGGAAGCGGCGGAGACGACGCCGGACAGCCGGATCGTCGTCATCGAACTGCCGATCGACGGCGAGCCGACGCTGGTCGGGCTGCGCACCGATCACGTGCGCGAGGTCGCGACGCTCAGCGCCGAAGCGAGCGAGGAGGCTCCTGCGGTCGGGATGCGCTGGCAGCGCGACTACGTGCGCCGGCTCGTCCGCTGCCGGGACGATCTCATCATCCTGCCCGATCTTTCCGCCATCTTCGCCGCCGTGCTGTCGCCACGGCCCTGATCCCCATGCTGCCTTAGCGTTTTAGAGGTTTTGCCATGTCGTTGCTCCCTGCGTTCAAGAAAACCGCTCGTCCCGACCATGCGCTGGCGGAGCTTCGCCAGCTGTCCCGCGCACTTGGCGAGGGTGACCTGTCCCGCCGCGCCAGGCTGGACGAGGCGAGCGGCGAGGCGCGGGAGATATTGGTGGTCGTCAACGACCTGCTCGACGAGGCGCTGAACCCGTCGCTTCGGCTGCGCGAGGCGATCGACCGGATGTCGGCGGAACATGCCGCGGGCGACATCGACACGGTCATTCCCGCCGCGGCGTTCCGTGGCGACATCGGCCAGGCCGCGGCCGGCATCAACGCGCTCGTCGGGTCGCACATCGCGGTCAAGAAGGCGGCGCTGGCGTGCGTGAAGGCGCTGGGCGAGGGGCGGTTCGACGCGCCGCTGGAGACCTTCCCGGGCAAGAAGGCGTTCATCAACGACACCGTCGAGGGGCTGCGCGCCAGCCTGAAGGGGCTGATCGCGGAGATGAACACCATGTCCGCCGAGCACGACCGCGGCGACATCGACGTGTTCGTGCCCGTCGCCAAGTTCCAGGGCGACTTCGCGGTAATGGCGCAGGGCATCAACACGATGGTCAGCGGCCATATCGCGGTGAAGAAGCAGGCGATGGCGTGCATCAAGCAGTTCGGTGAGGGCAATTTCGACGCCCCGCTGGAGCGCTTCCCCGGCAAGAAGGCGTTCATCAACGACACGATCGAGGAACTGCGCGGCAATTTCCGCGAGATCATCGGCGAAATCCGCCGGCTGATCGACGCGTCGACCGCCGGGCAGCTCAGCGAGCGTGGCGACGTGACGCGCTTCCCGGGCGATTTCGGCAAGCTGGTCGGCGGGATCAACGGGATGCTCGATGCGATCCTGCTGCCGATCGCCGAGGGTAATCGCGTATTGGGCCTGGTTAGCGGCGGCGACCTGACGCAGCGCGTCGAGATCGCGTGCGAGGGCGATCATGAGCGGATGAAGGCCGCGATCAACACGCTGGTCGACAATCTGTCGAAGTTCGCGGGCGAGGTCGCCGCCGCCTCGGCGCAGGTCGCCGCGGGCAGCCAGCAGCTGTCGAGCACCGCCGAGCAGGTCAGCGAAGGCGCGACCGAGCAGGCGGCGGCGGCCGAGGAAGCGTCGGCGTCGATGGAGCAGATGGCCGCCAACATCAAACAGAATGCCGACAACGCCGCGCAGACCGAGAAGATCGCGCGCCAGTCGTCGCAGGATGCCGAGCAGAGCGGGCAGGCGGTGCAGAAGGCCGTCACCGCGATGCGCACGATCGCCGAGCGGATCGGGATCGTGCAGGAAATCGCGCGACAGACCGACCTCTTGGCGCTGAACGCGGCGGTCGAGGCGGCGCGTGCCGGCGAGCATGGGCGTGGCTTCGCGGTGGTCGCCGCCGAGGTGCGCAAGCTGGCCGAGCGCAGCCAGACCGCGGCGGGCGAGATCAGCGGCATGTCGTCGGAGACGGTGACGGCGGCGGCGCAGGCCGGCGAGATGCTGACCAAGCTGGTGCCCGACATCCGCCGGACCGCCGAGCTGGTGTCGGAGATCAGCGCGGCGTGCCGTGAGCAGGACATCGGTGCCAGCCAGATCAACGAGGCGATCCAGCAGCTCGACAAGGTGACGCAGCAGAACGCCTCGGCGTCGTCGCAGATCTCCTCGACGTCCGAGGAGCTTGCCGGGCAGGCCGAGGAGCTGGAGGCCAATATCGCCTTCTTCCGCACCAATGAGCCGAAGGCGACGATCGCCGTTCGCAAGCCGTCGCGCGGCGTCGCCGCCAAGCCGATGAAGAAGGCCAAGCCCGCAATGCGCGGTGGCGCGACCGTTGCCGACCAGCAGGCGCGTGCGCGTGGCTTCGCGCTCGACCTGAGCACCGGCGGGCCGGACGGCGAAGACGCCGATTTCGGTCGCGCGGCATGATGTTCCGGCGGGGCCTTCGTGGCCCCGCCACTGACAACCGCGGTGTCGGGCGGTTGAGTAGCTGACCGCCGGTCCGTTCGCCCATGCGAACGCGGATCGGCATCCCACCGCGCGTATGTTCCTGGGAAGCGGGGACGATGCGTGTGTCACCAACGCTTTGGAGGAAATCATGCGCGCAACGATCAAGATGAAGCTGGGAGCGACCTTCGCGGTCCTCGTGGTTTTGCTGGCTGTGGTCATCGGCGTCGGCGTCTCGAAGATGAGCACTCTCAACAGCGCCATCAGCGACGTGATCGCGGGCCCCGCACGCACCCTGTCGCTCGCGCAGTCGGTCGACACGCTGCAAAGCCAGTCGCTCGCCGACCAGCAGTCGCTCGCGCTCAACACCGATGCGGCGACGATGAAGCTGTATTACGACAAGGTCGTCTCCGGCGAGAACGAGCTTGATCGCACGATCCAGCAGGGCATCGCCGCCGCCAGCCCCGAGAGCAAGCCGTTCTGGGAAGCGGTGGGCCACGACTGGACCGAGCTGAAGCCGGTCTTCGATCGGGTGCGCGACCTTGGCATGGCCAACCAGAACGAAGAGGCCGCCAAGCTGTCGAACGACAAGCAGGCGCCGCTCAACGTCCGCTTCAACGCCGACATCGCCAAGCTCAGCGACTTCCAGCGCGCGGCGATGAAGGACGCCGACGAAGCCACCAACCAGCTTTACGCCGAAAGCCGCACCATCATGATCACCGCGGGCGTCATCGCCTTCCTGATCGCGGTGGCGGGCGCCGTCTGGATCTCGCTGGTGGTGTCGCGCGGGCTGAAGCGCATCGGCGTCGCGGTGGAGGCGGTGTCGATCGGCGATCTCGATCAGGACGTCGTCGTCACCACCAACGACGAGATCAAGGATCTGGTCGATACCGTCAACCGCATGACCGCGAACCTGCGCAAGAGCGCGGCGCTGGCCGATGCGATCGCGGGCGGCGACCTGACCGTCGATCACCAGCCGCTGTCGGACAAGGACAAGCTGGGTCATGCGCTGGTCACGATGGTCGACCGGTTGCGCGGGGTGGTCGGTGACGCCACGCTGGCGGCGCAGAACGTCGCGGCGGGCAGCCAGCAGCTGTCGTCGTCGTCGGAGCAGGTGAGCCAGGGGGCGACCGAGCAGGCGGCGGCGGCCGAAGAGGCGTCGGCGTCGATGGAGCAGATGGCGGCGAACATCAAGCAGAACGCCGACAATGCGACGCAGACCGAGAAGATCGCGCGCCAGTCGTCGCAGGATGCGGAGCTGAGCGGTCAGGCGGTCGAGAAGGCGGTCAATGCGATGCGGACGATCGCCGAGAAGATCGGGATCGTGCAGGAAATCGCGCGCCAGACCGACCTCTTGGCGCTGAACGCGGCGGTCGAGGCGGCGCGTGCGGGCGAGCATGGGCGCGGGTTCGCGGTGGTTGCCGCCGAGGTGCGCAAGCTGGCCGAGCGCAGCCAGACCGCGGCGGGCGAGATCAGCGGCATGTCGTCGGAGACGGTGACGGCGGCGGCACAGGCCGGCGAGATGCTGACCAAGCTGGTGCCCGACATCCGCCGGACCGCCGAGCTGGTGTCCGAGATCAGCGCGGCGTGCCGCGAGCAGGACATCGGTGCCTCGCAGATCAACGAGGCGATCCAGCAGCTCGACAAGGTGACGCAGCAGAACGCCTCGGCGTCCGAGCAGATTTCCTCCACCTCCGAGGAACTCGCCAGCCAGGCCGAGGAACTGCAGGAAAGCATCGCCTTCTTCCGCGTCGACAGCGGTCGCAAGCCGGTGCGCGCCAAGGCCCGTAGCACGGCGCCCGCCACGACCGCGCCGGCCAAGAAGGCCAAGCCCGTCGCGCGCGGCGGCTCGGTCGCCGAGCAACAGGCGCGGGTGCGCGGCTTCGCGCTCGACCTGAGCACCGGCGGCCCGGACGGCGAGGACGCCGACTTCGGTCGGGCGGCCTGATGCGGCCGGCGGGGCGGCACATCCGCCCCGCCATCGTCGGCTGAAATCCTCTTAACCTACTGCATTATCTAAATGCGCCTGAACCGTTCCTTCATTTCTGTCGAGGTAAGCGAAGAAGGTAAACCGCTGCGGCGGCCGCGTTGAACGCACCACCGTGCGAGGAAAGGACTTGCTATGCGCGCCACGATTAAGATGAAATTGGCCGGGACGTTTACGGCGATCATCCTGCTGCTGTGCCTCGTCGTCGGGGTGGGTGTGTCGAAGATCGGCGTGCTGAACGACATGATCGCCCAGATCGTGGACGGCCCGGCCCGGCGCATTCAGCTGTCGCTGACCGCCGACGGCGATATCGGGCGCGCCATCCGCAACGAAAAGAACATGATGATGACGTCGGATGCTGCGCTGAAGCGCGACTATGACGCCAAGTTCGTCGAATATGACCGCAAGGTGCGCGAAAGCCTCGAGGGCGGACTGAAGATCGCCACCGAGCAGGGACGCCCGGTCTGGAAGAAGAGCCTGGAGGAATGGGATGGCTATCGCGCGGTGAGCGGGCGGGCCCGGGAGCTGGCGATGGCTGGCCGCAACGATGAGGCGGCGGCGCTGTCGATGGTCGAGGGTCGCGCGATCGCTTCGCGTCTGGGCGAGACGCTGGGCCAGCTGACGGCGATCACGCAGGGGCAGTTGACGAAGGCCAATGCCGAAGCCGCGACGCTCTATGCCAGTGCGCGCACCACGTTGCTGACGACGGCGGTGATCGCGCTGTTGATTGCGATCGGTGGCGCGCTGTGGATCGCGCGGCTGGTGTCGAAGGGGCTGCGGCAGGTCAGCGAGGCGGTGTCCGCGGTGGCCGATGGCGACCTGTCGGTGGAAGTCGCGGTGCGCAGCAACGACGAGATCAAGGACCTGGTCGACACCGTCAACCGCATGACGCTGCGGCTGCGCGAGACGATCGGGCAGACCACGCTGGCGGCGCAGAACGTCGCGGCGGGCAGCCAGCAGCTGTCGTCGTCGTCGGAGCAGGTGAGCCAGGGCGCGACCGAGCAGGCGGCGGCGGCCGAAGAGGCGTCGGCGTCGATGGAGCAGATGGCGGCGAACATCAAGCAGAACGCCGACAATGCGACGCAGACCGAGAAGATCGCGCGCCAGTCGTCGCAGGATGCCGAGCTGAGCGGTCAGGCGGTCGAGAAGGCGGTCACCGCGATGCGGACGATCGCCGAGAAGATCGGCATCGTGCAGGAAATCGCGCGCCAGACCGATCTGCTGGCGCTGAACGCGGCGGTCGAGGCGGCGCGTGCCGGCGAGCATGGGCGTGGCTTCGCGGTGGTCGCCGCCGAGGTGCGCAAGCTGGCCGAGCGCAGCCAGACCGCGGCGGGCGAGATCAGCGGCATGTCGTCGGAGACGGTGACGGCGGCGGCGCAGGCCGGCGAGATGCTGACCAAGCTGGTGCCCGACATCCGCCGGACCGCCGAGCTGGTGTCCGAGATCAGCGCGGCGTGCCGCGAGCAGGACATCGGTGCGAGCCAGATCAACGAGGCGATCCAGCAGCTCGACAAGGTGACGCAGCAGAACGCCTCGGCGTCCGAGCAGATTTCCTCCACCTCCGAAGAACTCGCCAGCCAGGCCGAGGAACTGCAGGAAAGCATCGCCTTCTTCCGTGTCGACGACGGTCGCAAGCCCGCGCGTCACACCCCGCGTCCGGCAGCGCGCAGCGCCGCGCCGGCCGCCAAGAAGACCAAGCCCGCCGTGCGCGGCGGCTCGGTCGCCGAGCAACAGGCCCGGGTCCGCGGCTTTGCGCTCGATCTGACCACCGGCGGACCGGACGGCGAAGACGCCGAGTTTGGACGTGCAGCATGATCGCTCCTGGAACGGAATTGCAAGTCGTCGTCTTCGGATTGGGGGCGGAGCGCTTCGCGCTGCCCGTGACCGAGGTGCGCGAGATCCTCGACCATCGCCCGGCGTTCCGGATGCCCGATGCGCCGGCCTGGCTGCTGGGCCTGACCGACGTGCGCGGCACGTCGGT
This sequence comes from Sphingomonas phyllosphaerae, assembly GCF_036946485.1. Classification (GTDB taxonomy): domain Bacteria; phylum Pseudomonadota; class Alphaproteobacteria; order Sphingomonadales; family Sphingomonadaceae; genus Sphingomonas; species Sphingomonas phyllosphaerae_E. The sequence continues at coordinate 406,460 of NZ_JAQIJA010000005.1, read as the reverse complement.
GCCGATGATCGACCTGCGCGTGCGGCTGGGCATGGCCGCCGCGGAGACGACGCTGGCGACGCGCGTGCTGGTGGTGGAGGCGCCGGTCGCCGGCGCCGCGCCGCTGGTCGTCGGGCTGGTGGTCGACCGCGTGCTCGACGTCAGCCGCTTCGGCGGGGATGCGGTGGAGCCCTCGCCCGATCTGGGCGGGCGCTGGCGCTCGGGCCACGTCGAGGCGATCCTGCGGCGCGAGGACGGGTTCGTCGCCTTGCTCGATCTGCCGCGGATCTTCGCGGGCGACGACGCCGGCCTGCTGGGGGGATCCGCCCCCGGCACGCTGGCGGCTTGACGAGCGGCGGGAGCGGGACATGAACGCACCGGCTCGGGCCGCACCGGTCGAAGATTCGCTGTCGAAGTGCGACTTCGACCAGATCGCGCGCTACATCTACGCGCAGGCGGGCATTCGCCTGCCGCCGGCCAAGCTGACGATGATCGAAGGGCGGTTGCGGCGGCGCGTGCGTGCGACCGGGCTCGACAGCCTCGGCGAATATTGCGCCTGGGTCTTCCAGGACGACAATCTCGACAACGAACGCCAGCACCTGCTGAACGCGGTCACCACCAACAAGACCGATTTCTTTCGCGAGCCCAAGCACTTCGACTATCTGCAAGGCGTCGCGCTGCCGCAGATGCAGGCCGAGGGCCGGCGGCGGTTGCGGGTGTGGAGCGCGGCGTGCTCGACGGGCGCGGAGCCCTACACGCTGGCGATGGTGCTCGACGCCTATGCCCGTGATCGGCGCGGCCCCGAATATGGCATCCTGGCGACCGACCTGGATACCGAGGTGCTGGCGACGGCGCGGCGCGGCATTTACCCGGCGGCGATGGTCGACCCGGTGCCGGCCGCGTTGCGCCAGCGCTACGTGCTGCGTCCGCGCGAGCGGGACCGCGAGGATGTGCGGATCGTCCCCGAATTGCGCAGCGCGATCGGCTTCGCGCAGCTCAACCTGATGGACGAATCCTATCCGGTCGGCGAGCCGATGGACATCATCTTCTGTCGCAACGTCCTGATCTATTTCGACAAGCCCACGCAGGAGCAGGTGGTGCGGCGGTTGGCGGCGTGCCTGCGCCCGGACGGCCTGCTGTTCCTGGGTCATTCGGAATCGGTCGCGGGCTTCTCGCTCCCCCTCACGCCGGTGGCCAACACCGTGTTCAAGAAGATCTGGCGGCCATGAAGAAGATCCGCGTCCTTGTGATCGACGACAGTGCCAGCGTGCGCCAGGCGATGACCGCGATCCTGTCCGCCGATCCGCAGATCGAGGTGATCGCCGCCGCCGCCGATCCGTTCGCGGCCGCGCGGCACATGCAGGCCGAGGTGCCCGACGTCATCACGCTGGACGTCGAGATGCCGCGCATGGACGGCATCACCTTCCTGCGGCGGTTGATGGCGCAATGCCCGGTGCCGGTGGTGATGTGCTCCTCGCTGGTCGAGGAAGGGTCGGAGACGTTGCTCCAGGCGCTGGAAGCCGGCGCGGTCGACGTGATCCTTAAGCCGCGCGTCGGGGTCGCCGACCATCTCGCCGAAGCGCATCTGATGATTCGCGAGACCGTCAAGGGCGCGGCGCGTGCCCGTGTGACCGGGCGGCGCGCGACCCCGTCGAAGGCGCCGCAGCAGAAACTGTCCGCCGATGCGGTGCTGCCGCCGCCGACCGGGCGCGCGATGAGCAAGACCACCGAAATGGTGGTGTGCATCGGTGCGTCGACCGGCGGGACCGAGGCGCTGCGCGAGGTGCTGGAGGAACTGCCCGCCAACTCGCCGGGCATCGTGATCGTCCAGCACATGCCGGAGAGCTTCACGCGCGCCTTCGCGCGGCGGCTCGACGGGCTGTGCCAGATCGACGTCAAGGAGGCCGAGGACGGCGACACGGTGATGCGCGGCCGCGCGCTGATCGCGCCGGGCGGGCTGCGCCACACGATGCTGGAGCGGCAGGGCGCGCGTTACGTCGTGTCGGTCAAGGAAGGCCCGCTGGTGTCGCGGCATCGCCCGTCGGTGGACGTGCTGTTCCGTTCGGCGGCGCGCAACGCCGGGTCGAACGCGGTCGGCATCATCATGACCGGGATGGGCGACGACGGCGCACGCGGGCTGCTGGAGATGAAGACCGCCGGCGCGCGCACCTTCGCGCAGGACGAAGAGACGTCGATCGTCTTCGGGATGCCCAAGGAAGCGATCGCGCGCGGTGCCGCGGACAAGGTCGTGCCGCTGGGCCGGATCGCGCGCGAGCTGCTGTCCGCCACGGCGCGCTGAGAGGAAAGGAGACAAGATGCTGCTGCGCACTATCGATCCGGCGACCGCGACGGCGTTGCCGCTGGGCGGACTGGCCGACGATCTGGACCTGCTGATCGGCGATCTGGAATCGCGGTTCCGCGCGGTGGGCGAGACGCTGGCGTCGACGATCAACACCGTCGACCGGATGGCGACCGGGCTGGACGAGGTGCAGCGCGCCCTGTCGCCCGAGGTGGCAGGGGCGGCGGTCGACAAGCTGCGTCAGGCCGCGCAGAGGCTCGGCACGCTGCCGCAGCAACGCCGCCAGCGCGCCGGGCAGATCGGGGCGCTGACGCTGCGCACGCGCGAGCTGCGCGAGTTGCTGTCCGACGTTGCGGAGCTGCTGCGGACGCTCAGCATCTACGGCATGAACATCAAGATCGCCTCGTCGGGCGAGATGTCGTTCGTGCAGTTCGCGACCGGCATGGAGGGCAAGCTGGACAGCGGGCGGCGCGAGCTGAAGCAGTTCGAGCAGGAGCTGGCCAGTTTCGGCACCGTGGTACGCGACGTGAAGGAAGCCGACGACCTGCTCGCCGACGAATGCCGCAAGGTGCCCGCGACGGTGCCCGGCGAATTGTCCGGCAATGCCGACGTGCTGGAACGGCATCTCGAATCGACCGCGAAGATGGCGCGTGACGTGCGCGCGATCATGCAGCAGGTGCAGGCCGAGGTGGCGCGCATCCTGGGCGCGATCCAGGTCGGCGACAGCGTGCGCCAGCGCGTCGAACATTGCATCGCGATCCTCCGCGCCGCGCAGGCGGAGCCGGAGGCACCGGGCGCGGGCGCGCATCTGTCGCGGCTGGTCGCGGCGCAGATGGCGGGGATCGCAGAAGACTTCCGGCGCGAGATGGGGGCGCTGGTCGGCTCGCTGGCGCAACTCGGTCCGCTCGCCGAGGGGTTGATGAAGATCGTCGCCGCGCAGGCACAGGGCGAGGAGAGCGAGGCGCTCAACAAGCTGCAGAGCGGCATCGCCGGGCTTGGCCATGTCACCGGCCGGCTGACCGAGGCGGATCGTCAGCTCGAGGGGCTGACCGCGTTCGTCGCCAACACGATCGCCGATCTGTCGCGCGGGCTGGGCCGCATCCAGCGTATCGCGATGGACGTGCAGGACATCTCCACCAACACCCGGCTGCTATGCCGCCGGCATGGCGTGATCGGCCGCGCAGTGGCGGTGATCGCCACCGAGGTGAATCCGTGCGCGACGCGGCTGACCCGACTGAGCAGCGATATCGAGCGCGTCGTGCAATCGCTGGGGATGCTCGACCTGCGGCCCGAAGGCAGCGATGGCGCGGGCGGGTCGACCGGGGCGCTCGACGATGCGCTGGCGGTCGTGCGCAGCGCCTGCGAAACCTCCGACCACGCGATGTCGAATGGCGGGGACGAGGCGCGGCGGATCATCGCGACGCTCCAGCAGGATGTCGGCGCCCTGCAGCACGAACAGGGGTTCGCCGATCAGCTCGACGTCGGTGCGGTGGTGCTCAACCGGCAGGCAGCGGCGACCGAATTGACCGAGGCGGACGAGGAGGTGCTGCGGCGGCTGCTCCCCTGGGCGGCCGGGCTCTACACGATGGCGTCCGAGCGTGAGATCCACGCCGCCTTCCTGCTGCCCGGCATGGAGCAGCCTGCGGCACCGGCCGCTGCGGCGTTCGACGATGACGACGACGGGCTGTTCTGATTGACGTCATGGCGAGCGTTACGCTCGCAATGACGGCGGTCTGCCCGATCGAGGGGAGCGCGCCCGTCGCTCTTCGTTCCGGATCACGTCCGGGGCGACCGCGGCATCAACCGCAGGTGAACTTCACCACCTTGCCGGTCGCGTCGCGCTCGACGTTCAGCCGGTCGGGGCGGAAGTCCATCGTCACCGCGTCGCCGCTGCGATAGCTGCGTACCGAGCGCGCGCCGCTGCGCTTCTGCGCCTCGGCGGTCACGTCGGCGGCCATGCGCCCGACGAGCGACTGCACCGCATTGGCGTCGCACTGCACGCCGGGCGCGGTGGTCTCTGCGATCGGCGCGGCAGGCTTCGCACATGCGCCGAGCGTCAGCAGCGCGAGCACTCCGATCAACCGCGTCATGCCGCCGCCTCCGTCCGCGTCATCTTCAGCCGCCCGTCCTGCACCGCGAAGCCCAGCCGCCCCTCGACCAGATCGAGCGCGTCCTGTCCGAACTGGTCGAAGCGCCAGCCCTGCAGGATCTGCAGCCCCTGTCGCTGGCCGGCGGCGAGCAATTCCAGCTCGTCGCCGCGCGCGAGCAGCCGCGGCGCGACGTCGATGTCGCGCGCGCGGATCTTGAGCAGCAGCTTGAGCAGGTCGGCGACCAAAGCGCCTTCCTTGCCCAGCCCGGGCTTGCGATCCTCGCGGGGCGGCATTTCGTCCTCGGACAGCGGGCGGGCGGCGTCGATCGCGGCCATCAACCGCGCGCCGATGTCGTTGCCTGCCCAGGTCTGCGACAGCCCGCGCACCTTGGCGAGATCGGCCTGCTTGCGCGGCGGGTGGCCGGCGAGATCGGCGATCGTCTCGTCCTTGACGATCCGCCCGCGCGGCAGGTCCTTGGCCTGCGCCTCGAGCTCGCGCCAGCGGGCGATCGCCTTCAGCCGCCCGAGCACCTCGGGCTTGCGGCTCGACACGCGCACGCGCTTCCATGCGACATCGGGGTCGTTGGCGTAATTGGCGGGATCGGCGAGCCGCTCCATTTCCTGGTCGAGCCACGCGCCGCGCCCGGTCTTCTTCAATCGCTCCAGCATCTTCGGGAAGATGCGCGACAGATGCGTCACGTCGCCGATCGCATATTCGATCTGCCGCGCGTCGAGTGGGCGGCGCGCCCAGTCGGTGAAGCGCGCGCCCTTGTCGATCTGCACGCCCAGCCAGCTGTCGACCAAGTTCGAGTAACCGATCTGCTCGCCCTGACCCAGCGCCATCGCCGCGACCTGCGTGTCGAACAGCGGATGCGGGGTCCGCCCGGTGAGATTGTAGATGATCTCGATGTCCTGCCCGCCGGCGTGGAAGACCTTCAGCACCTCCTCATTGTCGACCAGCAGGTCGAGCAGCGGCGCGAGATCGAGCCCCGGCGCCATCGGGTCGATCGCCGCGGCCTCCTCGGTATCGGCGATCTGGATCAGGCAGAGCTCCGGATAATAGGTGCTCTCGCGCATGAACTCGGTGTCGACGGTGACGAACGGGGCATCGGCAAGGCGGGCACAGAGATTGGCGAGCGTTGCGCTGTCGGTGATGAGCGGATGGACGTGCATAAGCGCCCGTCCATAGACCCGTGCACGCGCCTTGACAAAGTGGGTTCCGAAAGGGGAGGGCGACCCCGGTCAAAAACGTGGCCGTGCCGCGCCCCGCGCGGTCGCCCATAGGTCAGAGATTTTTCATGCACGCCTATCGCACCCACCATTGCGCCGCGCTGTCCGCCGATCAGGCCGGCGACACCGTCCGCCTCTCCGGCTGGGTGCATCGCAAGCGCGATCACGGCGGCGTGCTGTTCGTCGACCTGCGCGACCATTACGGGATCACGCAGATCGTCGCCGACAGCGACTCGCCCGCGCTGGCGATCCTCGACGCGGTGCGCGTCGAGTCGGTGGTGACGATCGACGGCAACGTGAAGCGCCGCAGCGAAGGCACCGTGAACCCGAACCTCGCGACCGGCGAGATCGAGGTCTATGCCCGCGCCGCGACCGTGCTGTCGGCCGCCGAGGAGCTGCCGATGCCGGTGGCCGGCGAGCAGGACTATCCCGAGGACATCCGCCTGCGCTACCGCTTCCTCGACCTGCGCCGCGAGACGCTGCACGCCAATATCGTCCGCCGCACCAAGGTGATCTCCGACATGCGCCGCCGCATGGAGGATGCCGGCTTCACCGAATATTCGACCCCGATCCTCACCGCCTCGTCGCCGGAGGGCGCGCGCGACTTCCTGGTGCCGAGCCGCATCCATCCGGGCAAGTTCTACGCGCTCCCGCAGGCGCCGCAGCAGTACAAGCAATTGCTGATGGTCGCCGGCTTTGACCGCTATTTCCAGATCGCGCCGTGCTTCCGCGACGAGGACCCGCGCGCCGACCGCCTGCCGGGCGAATTCTACCAGCTCGACCTCGAGATGAGCTTCGTCACGCAGGAAGAGGTGTGGGAGACGATGGAGCCGGTGATCGGCGGCATCTTCGAGAAGTTCGCCGACGGCCGCACCGTCACGCCGATCGGCCAGTTTCCGCGCATCCCTTATGACGAGGCGATGCTGAAGTACGGCAGCGACAAGCCCGACCTGCGCAACCCGCTGCTCATCACCGACGTGTCTGAGCATTTCACGACCTCGGGCTTCGGGCTGTTCGAGCGGATCGTCGGGTCGGGCGGCGTCGTGCGCGCGATCCCGGCGCCGGGCACCGCCGAGAAGAGCCGCAAGTTCTTCGACGAGATGAACGACTGGGCGCGCAGCGAGGGCCATGCCGGGCTCGGCTATGTCACGCGCAAGGGCGGCGAGTTCGGCGGCCCGATCGCCAAGAACCACGGCACCGAGGGGATGGAGGCGCTGTACGCCGCGCTCGGGCTGGGGCCGGACGACGGGCTGTTCTTCGCCGCGGGCAAGCCCGAGCAGGCCGCCAAGCTGGCCGGTCTGGCGCGCACCCGCGTCGCCGACCAGCTCGGGCTGATCGAGCAGGGCGCGTTCCGGCTGTGCTGGATCGTCGACTTCCCCTTCTACGAATATGACGAGGACGAGAAGAAGGTCGAGTTCGCGCACAACCCCTTCTCGATGCCGCAGGGCGGGATGGATGCGCTGGGCGGGCAGGACCCGCTGACGATCAAGGCCTATCAGTACGATCTGGTCTGCAACGGCTATGAGATCGCCTCGGGCTCGATCCGCAACCAGTCGCCCGAGCTGATGGTCAAGGCGTTCGAGTTGGTCGGGCTGTCGAAGGCCGACGTCGAGGAGCGGTTCGGCGGTCTCTACCGCGCGTTCCAGTATGGCGCGCCGCCGCACGGCGGGATGGCGGCGGGCGTCGACCGGATCGTGATGCTGGTGTGCGATGCGCAGAATCTGCGCGAGGTGTCGCTGTTCCCGATGAACCAGCGCGCCGAGGACCTGCTGATGGGCGCGCCGTCGCCCGCCTCGGCGAAGCAGTTGCGCGAGTTGAGCGTGCGGGTGACCGCGGAGGCGCCGAAGAAGGACGCTGCGGCGACGGTCAGCCCGCACGCGGGGTGACGCGTGTCATCCCGGGCTTGACCCGGGATCCCGCTCCTAGACCGGTCGCGAAAAAGGAGCGGGGCCCCGGATCAGGTCCGGGGCGACGGTTAGGTGGAGGACCCTCACACATCCACCGTCGCCCCTGCGCAGGCAGGGGCCCATGTCTGTTTCGTCCCGTGGTACAGCGCGGACACACGCCCGGCCTGTGTGTCCGCGCCCGCGCTCGCCCACTCTACAGAGATAGGCCCCTGCCTTCGCAGGGGCGACGGTGGTTGTGGCTAGGCCACTCGACCCGCAAACGGAAAAGGCCGCCCCGCGCCCGGAAAGGGCGCGAAGCGGCCGCCGCACATCACGAACGCTTACGCGGCTTCGTAATGCCCGTCTTCCTGCAGCACGTTCAGCTTGCCGTCCTTGATCGCGAACACCGCGCCGTGCAGCGTCAGCGATCCGTCCTCCAGCCGCTCCTTCACGAACGGGAAGGTCTTGAGGTTCTTGATCGACACCTTGACGCCCTCGCGCTCCAGCGCGGTCTGGCCCTCGGGGCCGTCGCCATGCTCGGCGATCACCTTCTCGCGCGCTTCGTCGAGCAGCTTGATCCACTCGGCGACGAACCCGCCTTCACCCGGCTTGGCATCGCGCAGCGCGCCCGACAGCGACGCCTTGACGCCGCCGCACTGGCCATGGCCCAGCACCAGGATCTCGTCGACCTTCAGCACCGTGACCGCGAATTCCAGCGCCGCCGACACGCCGTGCAGACCGCCCGACGGATCGAACGGCGGGACGAGGTTGGCGACGTTGCGCACCACGAACACCTCGCCGGGCACCGTGCCGAAGATCGTCGCCGGGTCGACGCGGCTGTCGGAGCAGGCGATCACCATCACCTTGGGCTCCTGACCCTCGGCCAGCTTGCTCCAGCTCTCGCGCTCCTCGATCCATTCGTTGCCGCGGAAGCGGTAATAGCCCTCGATCAGGTCGTGGAACTTTCTCATGCGGTAAAAGCCCTTCGTTGTTTCGGGTGGAAGTAAACGCTATCTGCTGCCCATGAACGACATGACCCCGCTCCCGGCTCCCCAGCGGCAACGCAAGCCCGACTGGATTCGGGTGAAAGCCCCGACCAGCGAAGGCTTCGCCGCGACTCGCGCGCTGATGCGTTCGAAGAGCCTGACGACGGTGTGCGAAGAGGCCGCCTGCCCGAACATCGGGGAGTGCTGGACCAAGAAGCACGCCACCGTCATGATCCTCGGCGATACGTGCACGCGCGCCTGCGCCTTCTGCAACGTGAAGACGGGGATGCCGCGCGCGGTCGATCCGATGGAACCGCAGAACGTCGCCGATGCGGCGGCGCAGATGGGGTTGGCGCATATCGTCGTGACCTCGGTGGATCGCGACGATCTGCCCGATGGCGGTGCGAAGCAGTTCGTGAGGGTCATCGAGGCCATTCGTCGCACCAATCCAAATACCACGATCGAAATTCTGACCCCCGACTTCCGCAACAAGCATGAGGCGGCGGTCGAGGCAATCGTTGCCGCACGTCCGGACGTATATAATCACAATCTGGAAACCGTGCCGCGGCTGTATCCGACCATCCGGCCCGGTGCGCGTTATTATGCGTCGCTCCGATTGCTTGAAAGCGTCAAGAAACTTGACCCATCCATCTTCACCAAGTCCGGCATCATGCTGGGATTGGGCGAGGAACGGCTGGAAGTTCATCAGGTGATGGACGACATGCGCTCCGCCGACATCGATTTCCTGACGATGGGGCAGTATCTCCAGCCGACGCCGCGCCACGCCAAGGTCGCCGATTTCGTCACCCCGGCGGCGTTCGACGCCTATGCCGCGATCGGTCGCGCCAAGGGCTTCCTGCTGGTCGCCTCGTCGCCGCTGACGCGGTCGAGCTATCACGCCGGCGACGATTTCGCGAAGATGAAGGCGGCGCGCGACGCGAAGCTGGCCCAGCGGCCGAATGCCTAAGCATAGCGAGACGCGGCGGCTCCCTTACACGCCGGAGCAGATGTTCGACCTGGTCGCGGACGTGCGGCGCTACCCGGAATTCCTGCCGTGGGTCAGCGCGATGCGCGTCCGCAAGGACACGCCGGAAGAGACGCTCGCCGACATGATCGTCGGGTTCAAGGGCCTGCGCGAGACGTTCACCTCCAAGGTGACCAAGCAGCAGCCGGAGACGATCCGCGTCGAATATATCGAGGGCCCGCTCAAGTATCTCAACAATGACTGGCGCTTCCGCGCGGATGGCGAGGGCGGGTGCCTCGTCGATTTCTCGGTGGATTTCGCGTTCAAGAACCGGATGTTCGAGATGCTGGCGGGCCAAGTGTTCGGCGTCGCGCTGCGCCGGATGATCGGCGCGTTCGAGGAACGCGCCGCCAAGCTCTACGGCGCGTCGGGCAGCAGCAGCTCCAGCGCGCACAGCGCCGCCTGAAGCCGCACCCCGCCACGGCCGAGGTCGCCGAAGAAGCGCTTGTCGGCGATCACGTCCGCGGGATCGCCGCCACGCTCGGCACGCGCGAAGACTACGGTGCCGACGGGCTTCTTCTCGCTACCGCCGCCCGGGCCCGCGACCCCGGTGATCGCGACCGCGACATCGGCGTCGGACTTGGCGAGCGCGCCCTGCGCCATGCTCCACGCCACCGCGATCGACACCGCACCGAACGTGTCGAGCACGTCGCCGCTGACGTTGAGCAGCTTCTGCTTGGCGGAGTTGGAATAGGTCACGAACCCGGCCTCGACCACGTCGGACGAGCCGGGGATCTCGGTCAGTGCGGCGGCGACCAGCCCGCCCGTGCAGCTTTCGGCGACCGCGACACGGCGTCCGGCGGCGCGATTCGCCTCCACCACGCGGCGCGCGGCGTCGACCAGTTCCTGCGGCAAGGTGATGTCGTTCATCGCGTGGCCCCCGCCGGGCACACCGGCAGATCGGGGATGTCGGTACGCTTCCCCTTGTTCTTTTCGGACTTCAGATATTGCAGCGTCGCGACCACGATCCCGGCGGTGTTGCGCGCCGGCAGCGGCTCGAGCAGCGTGACCAGCCGGTCGAGCGTCGGGCAGTCGCCGGCCTGGATGCGCCCGGTGATCTGCGGCGCGAAAAGCGATGTCAGCATCGGGCGCGCATAGTCGCTGAGCAGCAGCAGTTCCACCGCCGGATCGCTGAGCTTCGCAATCGCGGTGCGCGCCGCCGGCCACGCACGATCGGCCTCGCGGTCGTATTTGGCGAGAAACTCGCCGTTCTGCCGCTTGAGCAGGCTGGTCGCGGGCAGCGCCGCGCAGACGCGACCGGCATCGCGGATGATCTCGGGCATCGCCACCAGCGCGATCGACTCGGCGTCGGTGGTGCTCAGGCACGGCGTCTGCGCCGCGGCGGCGGGCGCCGCCAGCATCGCGACCAGTGCGATCAGCCCCGCGACGCGCTTCATGCCCGACCTCCGCGCGGCAGCTCGACAGTCGCAACCGCCTGTGCCGCGATGCCCTCGCCACGGCCCGTGAACCCCAGTCGCTCGGTGGTGGTCGCCTTCACGCTCACCCGATCGGTCGAGAGCCCCAGAAGTTCCGCGATCCGTGCCTGCATCGCCGCGCGATGCGGCCCAATCTTGGGCGCCTCGCACATCAATGTCAGGTCGACGAACGTGATCCGCCCGCCGCGCGCCTCGACCAGCGAGCGTGCGTGCGCGAGGAACTGCCCCGACTCGGCGCCGCGCCATTGCGGATCACTCGGCGGAAAGTGCGTCCCGATGTCGCCGGCCGCGATCGTGCCGAGCACGGCGTCGGTGATCGCATGGAGCGCGACATCGGCGTCGCTATGCCCCGACAGGCCCTGATGATGCGGGATCAGCACGCCGCCGAGCCACAATTCCTCGCCATCCTCCAGCCGGTGGACGTCGAAGCCGCTCGCCGAGCGCGTCTCGGTCGCGACGCGCGCCTCGGCGACCGCAAAATCGGCGGGGTAGGTGATCTTGTCGAGCATCGTATCGCCTTCGACCATCGCGACGCTTTTGCCCAGCGCACGCACCATCTGCGCGTCGTCGGTGGCGACCGGTCCGTCCCATGCGGCATGAGCGGCGGCGAGCGCGTCGACGCGGAACGCCTGCGGGGTCTGGACGCGGCGCAGCGTGTCGCGCGCGACGGTCGCGCTGTCGGTCGCGACCAATGTGTCGGCGACCGGCAGCACCGGGATCGCGCCCTCGGCATCGTCGAGCGCGGCGAGCAGCCGATCGACCACCGCCGCGGGCACGAACGGCCGCGCGGCGTCATGCACCAGCACGCGGGTCGCATCGCCGAGCGCGGCGAGCCCGGCCGCGACGCTGTCGCGCCGCTCCGCGCCGCCCGTCACCCATGCGGCATCGGGCAACGCGGCGCGCAGCAGCGGCTCCTGTCCGGGCGCGACGACGACCAGCACGCGGTCGATCGCAGGATGCGCGGCGAGCGCGTCGTGGCTCCAGGCCAGCATCGCACGGCCGGCGATCGGCGCGAACTGCTTGGGGAGCGTGCTGCCGCTGCGGGAGCCGGTGCCGGCGGCGACGATAAGAGCGACCGTGGTCATCCCCGCGCCCCTAGCCCGTCCTGACGGGCGCGTCACGTCGCCTTCGTTCGTCATGCGCTATGCCCGAACCCTTCCACAGGTTTTGCGCCGTCTGTCCCATGGTTATCCAGTAGTTACCCCCGCGCTATCCACGAAGTTATCCACAGTTTCGCAACGGTGGCGCGCCGTTCGCGGAGGCGCTAACCGGCTGTGCATGTCGCACCGCCCGCACCGCCTGTATCTTTCCTCCGACGCGTTGGTCGCCAACTGGCGTGCGCTGGCGCGGTTGAGCGGGGCGGCGGCGTGCGGGGCGGCGGTGAAGGCCGATGGCTATGGGCTGGGCGCGCGCGAGGTGGTGCCGCGGCTGCTGGATGCGGGGTGCCGCGACCTGTTCGTCGCGACCTGGGCGGAGGCGCGGGCGATCGCCGACCTGATCGTCGGTCGCGACGCGACGATCGCCGTGCTCCACGGATTGCGCGAGGCGGACCTGCCATTGCCCGACCTGCCCGGCGTCCGCCCCGTGCTGAGCACCGCCGCACAGGTGGCGCGGTGGCGGATCGTCGCACCGGGGCAGGTGTGCGACGTGATGGTCGACACGGGCATGAACCGGCTGGGGGTGTCGGAGACGGACATCGCGGGGGGGCTGCTCGACGGATTGGCGATCGATACGCTGATGAGTCACCTCGCCTGCGCCGACGAACCCGGCCATGCGCTCAACGAGGTGCAGCGCGCCCGCTTCGCGGCGCTCGCGGGGCGGACCGGGGCGCGGCGGATGAGCCTCGCAAATTCGGCGGGGATCGCGCTGGGCGCGGGGTATCATTTCGACGTCACCCGCCCCGGCCTCGCACTTTATGGCGGGGTGCCGGTCGCGGGTCTGGCGTCCGCGATCTGCCCGGTCGCGACCATCGCGGCCGAGGTGCTGCAATGCCGGACGGTGCGCGCGGGCGATACCGTCGGTTACAATGCGACGTGGCGCGCGGAGGTCGATCTGCCGGTCGCGATCGTCAACCTCGGCTATGCCGACGGCTATCGCCGCGCGCTGTCCAGCCGGGGCTGCGCGTTCGCGGGCGACGCGGCGCTGCCGGTGATCGGGCGCGTGTCGATGGACCTGGTGGCGCTCGACGCGCGCGCGGCGACGGTGCGCGAGGGCGACTGGGTGCGGTTCGACGACGATCTGGTGCATGTCGCGGGAGCGAGCGGCGTCAGCCAGTATGAGCTGCTGACCGGGCTGGGTAATCGGTTCGAGCGCGTCTGGTCCTGATCAGCCCGGCGCGCGGAGCCAATCGGTCAGCGGGTCCCACAGCATCGGTTTCGCACGGCCGCCGACCATCATGCCCACATGCCCGAGCGCGAGATCGTGACGCGCAGGCAAGCCGATCGCAGTCGCCGCCGGGGTGATTCGATCGGTCAGCGACACGAACTCGATCGCGGGGCAGGGCAGGCGAAGCGGATCGACCGCCGCATCACCGACGCGCCACATGCCGCGCCCCGGCCGGTCATCGGCGAGCAACGTCTCAAACAGGTCCGCGCCCGCCGCATAGGTGAGCGGGGAACCGCCGTTCGCCCAATCCTCGAGCAGCACGAAATCCGCGGCCTTGGCGGCCGGCATCGCCGCGAAGGCGGCATATTTACCGATCGTCCGTGCGGGATCGAGTTGCCAGAAGGCGGTCTGCAGCACCTCCATCGGCAGCACGCCCAGCGCCTTTGCGCCGGGGGCCACCTGTTCCCACAATGTCGCGAGCGCGACGCGCGCCTCGTCGCCATAGCCGGCGAAATGCCACGGCGCCGCGATCGTCGCGACCCCCCGCGATCGTGCCCGGCGCGAGCGCCGCTGCCGCCGCGATCGCGAGCGTGCCGCCGAGACAATAGCCGACCAGCAGCGGCGGCCGGTCGAGTCGCGAGAGCAAGGGCAGCAATCGCCGCGTCACATGCGCCGCCAGATCGAGCCCCGCATCCTGCGCGCGCGGCATTCCCCAGTCGACCAGCCACGGATGAAAGCCCGCTGTCGCCAGATGCCGAACCAGCGAGCGACCGGGCGCGAGATCGAGAACGTAAGGCGGGTTGATGAGCGACGGCACCAGCACCACCGGCATACCATCGCTGTTGCGCGCGCCATCGCGCAGGCGCGCCGCGCCGCAACGATAACGAACCGGCGGGAGCCTGCGGCGCTTGCGCGGGGCTTCCTGATAGCGACGCAATCCGGCGAGCGCGGCGGCGGCGCGTTGCGGCGATGTTGCAGTCTCGCGGCGCAGCATGTCCAGGAACAGCGGCAGTGGACGCGGACCGTATTGACCGTGTTGCAGCGCCACATTTTGTGCAATACCGCGAATGGGTTCGGTCACGGGGATCTCGCGCGATGAAGAAGCAGCATGGTACCGACGGGGTGGTCGTCATCAAGAAGTACGCCAACCGCCGGCTCTACAATACCGAAAGCTCCTCCTACATCACGCTGGAACATCTCGCGGCGATGACGCGCGAAGGTCGTGAGTTCAAGGTCGTGGACGCCAAGACCGACGAGGACATCACGCACAACGTCCTGACGCAGATCATCATGGAGGCGGAAAGCCGCGGGCAGACGATGCTGCCGGTCAATTTCCTGCGCCAGTTGATCGCGCTGTATGGCGATTCGATGCAGGCGATGGTGCCCGATTATCTCGACGCGTCGATGGACAGCTTCCGCCGCAATCAGGCGCAGTTCAAGACCGCGGTCGAGGGAGCGTTCGCAGGGTCGCCGTTCGCCGAAATCGCCAAGCGCAACCTGGAGATGTTCGAGGCGGCGGCGCAGGCGTTCAAACCGCCGGTCGCGCCGGCACCGGTGGCCGCGAGCGGCAAGGACGGCGAGATTGCGGCGCTCAAGGCCGAGCTGGCGCAGCTGCGTGACAAGGTCGACAAGCTCGGGGAGTGAGCCTTGCCTCCGCGGTTTCGATCTACCCTGTCCAGCGCCGTCATCCCGGACCTGATCCGGGATCCCGCTTCTTACGTCAGTGGGCTGGGAGAAGCGGGGCCCCGGATCAAGTCCGGGGCGACGAACTAAGGAACCGCTGGATCAACGCTCACTTCGGCTTGACGAACTTGAGCGTCATCCGGTCGCTTTCGCCGATCGCGGCATATTTGGCGCGGTCAACATTCTTGAGCGCATAGCTGGGCGGCAGCGTCCAGACACCGCCCGGCCAGTCGGCAGTGTCCTTCGGATTGGCGTTGACCTCCGATTTGCCGGCCAGCCTGAACCCGGCCGCGGTCGCGAAGCCGATCACGCTGCTCGGCTTCATATACCCGCTCTTCTCCTCGGCGGCGGAGTCGCGTGCTTCGGGCAGGCGATGCTCGACGACGCCGAGCGTCCCGCCGGGCTTCAGCATCCGGTACATCGCCGCGAACATCTGCCGCGCCCGATCCTCGCCGCCGAACCGCCAGTTGTGGACGTTGCGGAAGGTGAGCACGACATCGGCGCTGCCATCGGGCACGGTCGGCTGACCGGCCTGCGCGGGCAGCGCGGCGAGCTGGACCTTGCCATAGGTCGCGGCGTCCTTGCTCTGGAGCCCGCGCACCCCGTTCAGCCCCTTTTCCCACGGCCCGGCGACATAGTAGCGTCCGCGTGCGGCGGTGACCGGTGCCAGAATTTCGGTGTACCAGCCGCCGCCCGGCCAAGCCTCGACCACGGTGTCGGTCGGCTTCACCCCGAAGAAGGCGAGCGTCTCGGCAGGGTGGCGATAACGGTCGCGCGCGATATTGGCGGGGGTGCGCGTCGGCGCCGCCACCGCGGCGGCGATCGGTGCGGGCGGGCGCGGCGCGGCGCTGAGTGCGGCGGGAACCGCGAGCAACAGAACGGGGGCAAGGCGATGCATGGACGAAAACCTCTCCACATTTGGATGACGTGGAGGCTGACGCCGCGATGAGCGATGCGCAAGGGCTGCTATGCGCGATCGCGGCGACGGCGGTCGGCGTTGCGGTGCTGGCCGGGTGGCGCGAACATCGTCGGCGGCGACGCGTAAACCCCGATGCGGTGGGATGGGTGGACTGGACGTTGGTGCAGGTGATCGCGCTGGTCGTCGCCGCGATCGCCGGGTGGGTCGCGCTAAAGGCCTGATGCGGCAGCGGGAACCACTGCGCCTGCGCCGGGTTTTTCCCGGGATCGAAGGCCCATGCCTCGACGGTTACCTCCTTTCTGCAGGACGTCGTCATCGGATAGGTTCGGACGCCTTCACCCGTCACGACAGGTGCAGCATGAAGACCGATTTATGTACGATGGCGCCGAACGTCACTGCCGACGATGGTGTGGTGACCGTGCTCTCCCGCTGCGGCGCGAGCTATAATCTGACCGCCGAGGCGGCGATGCGGCTGAGCGAGGAACTGGTGCGAAGCGCGGCACGAGCGCGCGGGCAGCAGCGGATGAGCGAACCACGCGCCGACGAGGGTGGGCGGCGCTGACCGCGCCGCGCCGGTTCAGCCGGCCAGACCGGAATTGCGTGGTGTGACGGTCGCCACGATCACCGTGGCGGCGGCGCGGCCCATATCGTCCTGAACCGTGACCCGCCAATGGCCTTCCTCCGCATAGCCGGGGTGATCGGCGAGATAGCGGCCGAGCCGCTGCACCGCGTCGTTGCGGGCAGTGATCAGGTCCGCGCACTCGATGGTGATGCGCTCCGATTCGCGGCCGGCGAAGATGATGGTGAACTGCGGCATCCGACTCCTTTTCGGCATCATGTTCGTGCTCAACGGTCGATGCCGCCGGTAGTGCCGTCGGCGAGTAAGGCCGATCAGTAGAAGCGTCGCAAGGAAAGCGTGCGCCGCGCGCCGGCGCAATCGTCGAGCGTGATGGTGCGCCCCACCGGCCCCGCAGGCCAGCTCGCCAGCGCGCTGCGCGCATAACCCGGACCGATGCGCGTGCCGTCGACCGCGCAGATCGTGTCGCCTTTCTGCCACCCCGTCGCCGCGGCCGGACTGCCCCGCATGACGTGGAGGACCCGCAACCGGTCGCCGGTCAGCGCCAGCAGCAGGCCGCTGGTCGAACGCAGCGTCGGCTTGTCCGTCTCGTTCGTGGTGCCGAGCAGCATATGCCCCGCGGCGGGGTCGAGCAGCACGCGATAGCGCTGGAGGAACCCCGAGCCGATCCGCCCCGCGACCCCGATCGTGTCGGAGAAGCCACCGGCCGACTCGACGCGAACCTCGACATCGCGCGCGATCGCGTCGCCGATCCGCAGCGCGGGCACGATCGCCATGTCGCTGACCACCGCACCGGCGAGCCCGAACGAGACGGTGGTGGTCACCGGCCCCGCCGCAGCGCGCGCGGTCGCCCACGCCGCCGGGCCGAGCGTGATCGCCGAGCCGTCGCCAGTATCGACCACCATCGGCGCCAGCGTCGCGCCCGCCGCGCCGATCGCGCTGACATAGACCATCCGCTCGGGCGCGATCGACAGCGGCGCGGTGACTCCGGCGAACGGGCGGGTGCCGCTGCGCAGCAGGCGGAAACGGCGCGCCTGATAGTCGATGTCGAGCGCATAGGGTGCGGTGAGATCGCGCCCGACGAGCAGGTCGACCGCCAGCGCGCTGCCGGTCGCGGCGGCGGGCAGGTCGGCGACCGCCAGGCTGCCGCCGCGCCGTGTCACCGCGCCGATCGCGACCGTGCGCGTCTCGACCCGGCCGATCGCGACGCTGCCGCCGATCACGGTCGCGCGACCTTCGGCGCGGACCGGAAGGCGATACGCTTCGGCGAAGCGGCGGGCGAGGACGGAATAGCTGACGCCGGTGTCGAGGATCGCGGTCACCGGCCGGCCGTCGACGGCCATGGTGAAGCGGATCTGGTTGCCGGGGGTCAGGTCGAACGGGATCCAGCGGCCTTCCGCATCGGCGGCGAGCGTCGATCGCCCGACCCATGCCGCACGCGGTTCGGGCAGCGGCGCGGCGGCGAGCGCGACGGCGAGGATTGAAAGGAGCGGCACGCGGTCGGTGTAGCGGATCGGGCGGGCGTGTCACGGGGCGGGTAGGCGTTGCTGCCTGGGAACGTCTTTCCCGCCTGCGCGAGACCTCTGCGAAACCCGTTTTCTGTTCCCCGGCGAAGGCCGGGGCTCAGTTGGGGGAGGCTTGTAACTAACCGAAACACCTTCCCAACTGGACCCCGGCCTGCGCCGGGGAACGGCTTACGAAGGATATGCTCCGCACTTTCGCAGAGGTCTCGCCTGCGCGGGAATGACGGGGGCGGGAGCAAGTAATCCGGTCATCCCGGACTTGATCCGGGATCCCGCTTCTTACTCCGCGCGCGAGGAAGAAGCGGGGCCCCGGATCAAGTCCGGGGCGACGGGGGGTGTGGTCCTGGCGACGGTGGGGGGCGCCTTACAGGCACGCCTCCAGATAGGCCTGGTCGAAGCCGAACTGCTTGGCCTTGTCGATCGTGTACGGTCGCAGCCCCATCGAGCGGTATTCGCCGATGATTTTCCCGTCGGCGCTCTCGTCGAGATATTCGAACTTGAACAATTCCTGCGTGACGATCACCGGGCCTTCCATCCCGATCACTTCGGTGACGTTGGTGACGCGGCGGCTGCCGTCGCGCAGGCGCTTGACCTGGATGATCATGTCGACGCTGTCGGCGATCTGGCGGCTGATCGCTTCCTTGGGCACCTTGATGTCCGACATCATCACCATGTTCTCCATGCGCGCCAGCGCCTCGCGCGGGGAGTTGGAGTGGAGCGTGCACATCGAGCCGTCGTGACCGGTGTTCATCGCCGCCAGCATGTCGAAACACTCGGCGCCACGGATTTCGCCGAGGATGATGCGGTCCGGGCGCATACGCAGCGCGTTCTTGACGAGGTCGCGGATGCTGATCTCGCCCTGACCCTCGAGGTTGGCGGGACGGGTTTCGAGCGGGAGCCAGTGCGGCTGCTGCAGGCGCAGCTCGGCGGCGTCCTCGATCGTCAGCACGCGCTCGCCGGGGTCGATCATCTTCGACAAGGCGTTGAGCATCGTCGTCTTGCCCGAGCCGGTGCCGCCCGAGATGACGATGTTGAACCGCGACGCGCCCGCGACCTTCAGCGCGGTCGCCATCTTCGTGCTCATGCTGCCGAAGCCGGCCATCATGTCGAGCGTGATCGGCTTGGCGGAGAATTTGCGGATTGAGATCGCGGTGCCGCGCAGCGAAAGCGGCGGCACGATCACGTTGACGCGGCTGCCGTCCTTCAGGCGCGCGTCGGCAAGCGGCGTGGTCTGGTCGACGCGGCGGCCGACCGAGTTGCAGATGCGCTGCGCGATCTGGAACAGATGCTCCTCGTCGCGGAACTGGATCTGCGCCATCTCCAGCTTGCCCTTGCGCTCGACGAAGGTCTGGTCGGGGCCGTTGACCATGATGTCGCTGATCTCGGCGTCGGCGAGCAATTCCTCGAGCGGCCCGAGTCCGAGCAATTCGTCGACCAGCACCTTTTCGAGCGCGAATTGCTCGCGGCGATTGAGCGTCAGCTTCAGCTCGGCGAGCACCTCGCCGATGATCGGGCGGAATTCTTCGGCCAGCTCGTCCTTGCCGAGCGTCGCGGCTGCCTCCGGGTCGACGCGTTCCAGCAGGCGCGGCAGCACCTGCTCCTTGATCTTGTGGATCGACGCCTCGAAGCCTTCCATGCGGCTCGCCCCGGACTCGCCGGTCGCGTTCTGGCGATCCGACAGGCGCTGCATCGCGTCGATCTGGCCCGGCGGGGTCAGCGGATCGAGTGCGGCCAGCGCGTCGAGCGGAGCGGCGGTCTCCACCGGCTGATCGTCGCGCGGGTTGGCGCCGGGCTGGACGTGCATCGGGCGGGCGACGCCGAACCCGCCGCGCAGCCCTGCGCCATTGCCGCCGGTACCCATGCCGCCGTTGCGGCGTCCGAACGCGTTCATCGACCCTGATCGTCCTCGAAGTGGCTCGAGGACGACCGCTACCGCGCAAGCCTTTCGATTTGGCTAACCAATCGGTGTCGCATTCTGGTGGAGCAGGGTGCGGAACGCGGTGCGGCGCAGCGCCCGGGGCAGCGAACCGTCCACCGGCACCGCTGCCGCTTGAGCAATCAGCGCTTCCGCGTGCGTCCGCCATGCCCGGGCACCGGGCAGCAGCGTCGCGGCGGGAAAGGCGGCGTGGAGTTCGTCCCTGTCCTCATCGAAGGCGAACCGGCACCAGCCGCGCGCGGTGGCGGCGAGCAACAACGGGCCGAGCGGGGTGACGAGGCGCATCCAGTGGAGCGTCTCGCCCGCGCCGCCCACTGCCGCGGCCTGCGGCGTCATCCCCAACCGCGCGGCATCGGCGTAGAAGCGACTCGGCGCAGCATAGCCGGCCGCATAGATGGCGTCGGTCACGCCAGCGGCGTCGCGCAGCGCCGCCAGCACGCGGTCGGCCCGACAGGTGCGGGCATAAGCGGCAGGGGTGATGCCGGTCAGCCGGTGGAAGAGGCGATGGAAGTGATGCGGGGCGTAGCCGACCGCCGCCGCCAGCGCGGTCAGCGGGGGTGGCGCGTCACCGGCGAGCAGCGTCGCGGCGGCGATCACCGCCTGTCGGTCGCGGGCGACCGAATCGGGCAGGCACCGCCGGCAAGCGCGATAGCCGGCCGCGCGCGCCGCCGCGGCATCGGACAGGAAGGTGACGTTTTCGCGGCGCGGGCGGCGTGCGGCGCAGCTCGGCTTGCAATAGATATGCGTGCTGTGCACCGCGACCACGAAGCGCCCGTCGAAAGCGCGATCGCGGCGGGTGAAGGCATCCCAGGCGGTGTCGGGATCGATCGTCGCGCTCATGCCGCCGGGTCTACGCCGGTCGCGCGCGTGTCGCATCCCGAGACTTGCGCTCAAAGCTCCCGCGTCGGCATCACGACGGTTTCACTCCGGTTGCATCGCGGTTCCCCCTTTGCTACGCGCGCCGTACCCAAGCGAGGCGCACCCGATGTGCGCTATCCGTTCGCATGGGTGGGCACCCTTGGGTCATGACGAGGAAAGTGGATCGCGTGGAGAGTTCCAGCGGTAATCAGGGCAGCAGCATCCAGGCCGGCCTCGGCGGCCGGTATGCGAGCGCGCTGTTCGATCTGGCGGTGGAGGCCCGTGCGGTCGATCGCGTCGAACAAAGCCTGACGGCGGTGCGCGAGGCGCTGGCCGCGTCGGGCGACTTCAAGACGCTGACGGCCTCGCCGGTCATCGCGCGCGGTGAGGCGGTCAAGGCAGTGCTCGCTGCCGCCGACCAGCTCGGGCTCGATGCCACGACGCGCAGCTTCCTCGGCGTGCTCGCCGAGAACCGCCGGCTGGGCGCGCTGCCGCAGATCATCCGGGCGTATCGCACGCTGGCGGCGCGGCATCGTGGCGAAACCACCGCCGAAGTCACCAGCGCGCACCCGCTGACTCCCGAGCAGGTCGACGAGCTGAAGCAGCAGCTGCGCCGCCGCGTCGGTCGCGAGGTGTCGGTCGACCTGGCGGTCGACCCGCAAATCCTGGGCGGCCTGGTCGTCCGCATCGGTTCCCAGATGATCGATTCGTCGATCCGCACCCGTTTGAATGCGCTTGCCAGCGCGATGAAAGGCTGAGTTGATGGACATTCGCGCCGCAGAAATCTCCCGCGTCATCAAGGACCAGATCGCCAACTTCGGCACCGAGGCGCAGGTCTCGGAAACCGGGCAGGTGCTCAGCGTCGGTGACGGCATCGCGCGTATCTACGGGCTCGACAACGTCCAGGCGGGCGAGATGGTCGAGTTCGCCAATGGCGTGCAGGGCATGGCGCTCAACCTCGAGGCCGATAACGTCGGCGTCGTGATCTTCGGCTCGGACGCCGAGATCCGCGAGGGCGACACCGTCAAGCGCACCGGCACGATCGTGGACGTGCCGGTCGGCAAGGGGCTGCTCGGCCGCGTGGTCGACGGGCTCGGCAATCCGATCGACGGCAAGGGCCCGATCGCGTCGGAGCAGCGCAGCCGCGTAGAGGTCAAGGCGCCGGGCATCATCCCGCGCAAGTCGGTGCACGAGCCGGTGCAGACCGGGCTGAAGGCGATCGACGCGCTGGTGCCGGTCGGCCGCGGCCAGCGCGAGCTGATCATCGGCGACCGCCAGACCGGCAAGTCGGCGATCGCGATCGACACCTTCATCAACCAGAAGCAGGCCAACGCCGGCACCGACGAATCGAAGAAGCTGTACTGCGTCTATGTCGCGGTCGGCCAGAAGCGGTCGACCGTCGCGCAGCTGGTCCGCACGCTCGAAGAGAATGGCGCGATGGAATATTCCATAGTCGTCGCCGCGACCGCCTCGGACCCCGCGCCGCTGCAGTTCCTCGCGCCCTACACGGGCACCGCGATGGGCGAGTATTTCCGTGATAACGGGATGCACGCCGTGATCGTGTTCGACGATCTGTCGAAGCAGGCGGTCGCCTATCGCCAGATGTCGCTGCTGCTGCGCCGCCCGCCGGGCCGCGAAGCCTATCCAGGCGACGTCTTCTATCTCCACTCGCGCCTGCTGGAGCGCGCGGCCAAGATGAACGAGGCGAACGGCTCGGGCTCGCTGACCGCGCTGCCGATCATCGAGACACAGGCCGGCGACGTGTCGGCGTACATCCCGACCAACGTGATCTCGATCACCGACGGCCAGATCTTCCTCGAAACCGACCTGTTCTTCGCGGGCATCCGCCCGGCGATCAACGTCGGCCTGTCGGTCAGCCGCGTCGGCGGCGCCGCGCAGACCAAGGCGATGAAGAAGGTGTCGGGCTCGATCAAGCTGGAGCTGGCGCAGTACCGCGAGATGGCGGCGTTCGCGCAGTTCGGCTCGGACCTCGACGCCTCGACGCAGAAGCTGCTCAACCGCGGCGCGCGGCTGACCGAGCTGCTCAAGCAGCCGCAGTTCAGCCCGATGCCGTTCGAGGAGCAAACCGTCTCGATCTACGCGGGCACCAACGGCTTCATCGACAATGTGCCGGTCGCCGACGTCAACCGCTACGAAGCGGCGATGCTCAGCTACATGCGCGCCGACCACCCGCAAGTGCTGGCCGCGATCCGCGACAGCCGCGAGCTGGGCAAGGACACCGAGGCCAAGCTGAAGGAAGCGCTCGGGCAGTTCGCGAAGACGTTCGCGTAAGAGGCATTTAGCCCTCTCCCCGCCGGGGAGAGGGTTGGGTGAGGGGCAGGTGTCTCACCGAGACCGCCCTCTCTGCGAGGCTCCGGCCCCTCACCCCGGCCCTCTCCCCGGCGGGGAGCGGGAGAAGAAGGACCCAAATGGCAAGTTTGAAGGCCCTCAAGATCCGCATCGGCTCGGTGAAGTCGACGCAGAAGATCACCAAGGCGATGAAGATGGTCGCCGCCGCCAAGCTGCGCCGCGCGCAGGAGGCGGCGATCGCGGGGCGTCCGTATGCCGAGCGGCTGGAGGGCGTCGTCGCCAGCCTCGCGCGGACGGTCGGCGTCGGCGCGTCGCCGCTGCTGGCGGGCACCGGCAAGGATCAGGTGCATCTGCTGGTCGTCGCGACCTCGGAGCGCGGTCTGGCGGGTGCGTTCAACACCAACATCGTGCGTGCCGCGCGCCGCAAGGCCGAGGAGTTGGAGGCTGCGGGCAAGACCGTGCGCTTCTACATCGCCGGCAAGAAGGGGCGCGTGATGAAGCGCTTCTACCCGACCGGGATCGTCGCCGACCATGACCTGTCGGAGATGAAGACCGCGAGCTTCGACGCCGCCAAGGAGATCGCCGACGATCTGATCGCGCGCTTCAAGGCCGGCGAGTTCGACGTCGCGCACCTGTTCTACGCGCGCTTCCAGTCGGCGCTGGTGCAGGAGCCGATCGGCGCGCAGATCATCCCGGTCGCGGTTCCGCAAGTCAAGGACGCGAAGGCGTCGGACGCGACGGTGGAATATGAGCCGAGCGAGGAAGCGATCCTCGACGATCTGCTGCCGCGCAACGTCGCGATCCAGATCTTCCGCGCGCTGCTGGAAAATGCCGCCTCGGAGCAGGGCAGCCGCATGACCGCGATGGACAATGCGACCCGCAACGCCGGCGACATGATCAAGCGGCTGAGCATCCAGTACAACCGCGCGCGTCAGGCGGCGATCACGACCGAGCTGGTCGAGATCATCTCGGGCGCTGAGGCACTGTAAGTCACGTCAACGTCTCTCTCCAAGAGAGGCGCACTATGTTAAGCAGATACAAACCCCCCGGCTACGCAGGGGCGACGAAGAGGTAAGACAATGGCCACCGTCCTAGAGGATCGCCCGACTCACCTTACGGGCCAGACCAACAACACCGGCCGCATCAGCCAGGTGATCGGCGCGGTGGTCGACGTGCATTTCGACCAGCAGCTGCCGGCGATCCTGTCGGCGCTGGAAACCGAGAACAACGGCGTCCGGCTGGTGCTCGAGGTCGCGCAGCACCTCGGCGAGAACACCGTCCGCACGATCGCGATGGACTCGACCGAGGGGCTGACCCGCGGCCAGACCGTCACTGACACCGGCGCGCAGATCCTGATGCCGGTCGGCCCGGCGACGCTCGGCCGCATCATGAACGTCGTCGGCGAGCCGATCGACGAGCGCGGCCCGATCGCCACCGACCTGCGCGCGCCGATCCACGCCAAGGCGCCGGACTTCGTCGACCAGTCGACCGAGAGCGCCATTCTGGTCACCGGGATCAAGGTCATCGACCTGCTCGCGCCCTATGCGAAGGGCGGCAAGATCGGCCTGTTCGGCGGCGCGGGCGTCGGCAAGACCGTGCTGATCCAGGAGCTGATCAACAACATCGCGAAGGGCCATGGCGGCACCTCGGTGTTCGCGGGGGTCGGCGAGCGGACCCGCGAGGGCAACGACCTGTACCACGAGTTCCTCGACGCGGGCGTCATCGCCAAGGATGCCGAGGGCAATGCGGTCAGCGAGGGTTCGAAGGTGGCGCTGGTCTATGGCCAGATGAACGAGCCGCCGGGCGCGCGTGCGCGCGTGGCGCTGTCGGGCCTCGCGATCGCGGAATATTTCCGCGATCAGGAAGGGCAGGACGTGCTGTTCTTCGTCGACAACATCTTCCGCTTTACGCAGGCGGGCGCGGAAGTGTCGGCGCTGCTGGGTCGTATTCCGTCGGCGGTGGGCTATCAGCCGACGCTGTCGACCGACATGGGTGCGCTGCAGGAGCGGATCACCTCGACCAACAAGGGCTCGATCACTTCGGTTCAGGCCGTCTACGTCCCCGCGGACGATCTGACCGACCCGGCGCCGGCGACCTCGTTCGCGCACCTTGACGCAACGACCGTGCTCAACCGCGCGATCTCGGAGCTGGGCATCTATCCGGCGGTCGATCCGCTCGATTCGACCAGCCGCGTGCTGGAGCCGCGCACCGTCGGGCAGGATCACTATGAGACGGCGCGTGCGGTGCAGGCGACGCTGCAGAAGTACAAGTCGCTGCAGGACATCATCGCGATCCTCGGGATGGACGAGCTGTCCGAAGAGGACAAGCTGACCGTCAGCCGCGCGCGCAAGATCCAGCGCTTCCTCAGCCAGCCGTTCCACGTCGCCGAGGTGTTCACCAACATCCCCGGCAAGTTCGTCCAGCTCGAGGACACGATCCGCAGCTTCAAGGCGGTGGTGAACGGCGAATACGATCACCTGCCGGAAGCGGCCTTCTACATGGTCGGCGGGATCGACGAGGCGATCGCCAAGGCCGAGAAGATGGCCAAGGAGGCGTAAGGCTTCGTTCTGGCCCTCTCCCCGTTGGGGAGTTCGGGGGTCGGTCATGCCCCGGCATGACCTAAACATTACGGGGTAATGTTTACCCCCGAACTGGTTGGGTGAGGGGCGGCCACGCGCGAAGGCGCTAGTTGTTTGGTCACCCTCCCTCACTGCCCCTCACCCCGGCCCTCTCCCCGGAGGGGAGAGGGAGTTTAAGGTCAAGATCATGCTGCATTTCGAACTCGTTACGCCGGCACGCCTGCTCATCTCCGAGGACGTTCACATGGTGACCGTGCCCGGCACCGACGGCGACTTCGCGGTGCTGGAGGGCCATGCGCCGTTCATGTCGACGATCCGCGACGGCGAGGTGCTGGTGCAGAAGATCGCCGGTGGCCAGCCGGAGACGATCGCGATCCGCGGTGGCTTCGCCGAGGTGAATGCGCGCGGGCTGACCGTGTTGGCCGAGCACGCGGGCTGAGCTTCTAACGATCGGCCAGTCGCTGCCCCGGACGTGACCCGGGGGTTGGTCGGCGGACCAAAGCCACTATCGTCATTGCGAGCGTAGCGCGGCAATCCAGCGCGTCCTGATGCGACCCTGGATTGCTTCGCTACGCTCGCAATGACGTTTGGATAAGCCGGTGTCCGGCCGAACAGCGGGGCAAGGAGAAGAAGCGGGATCCCGGATCAAGTCCGGGATGACGCGGGATTGCCGGGTCGCGGACTGGCGCCGTCCCGCTATTTCTCCTCCTCGCCGTCGTCCTCGTCCTTCTTGCTGTCCATCGCCGCCGCGATCGTATCGATCGCCGTGGTGTCCTTGCTCTCGATGGCGGTCAGCACGACACCCGCCAGCGTCGCCGCGCCGCCGCCGTGCGGGTCGTAAGCGACGCGGCGCAGCGCCGGTACCGCCGCGTCATATTCCTTCTTGCGGACGTGCATCGCCGCGACCTGCATCGCCAGCCCGCTGTCGAACGGCGCGAGCATGAACGCATAATCGAGCCCCTTCTCGGCATTGGGGCTCATCGGCCCGCCCGCCGTGCGCAGCGCCTGATAATGCGCGACCAGCGGCCACGGATCTTCGCCGTCGAGGTGGTTGGCAGTGATGAACCATTGCCGCACCGCCTTCCAGCGCGCCGGGTCGGTGACATGCTCCTTCTCCGCCAGCGCGACCTGCGCCATGCCGCGGTAGATCAGGCCCTCGCGCAGGTTCGGCTTGGCGACGAGCGCACGCGCCGCAGCGGCATCGGCGGCCGCATAGGCGCCGGCATCATATTCGGCTTCGGCAAGCGCGACCTGCACCGCCGGATCGTTCGGGAAGTCCGCCGCGATCTTCCGCGCGGCCACGGCGACAGCGGGCGCGGTCTTGGGATTCACCCCGCGCGTCGAGCGGAGCACGACCGGCATGATCGCTTCCTCGCCCGGCGTCAGTGTGCGCGTCGTTACCGGGTCGATCGGCAGCGTCTCGACCTTCATGCCCAGCATCGGCAGCGTCTGACGCGCGTAATTGTTGAGCGCGCGATCGAGCTTGCGTGGATCGCCGAGCAACGCCGCCGCCGTCTTGGGGTCGCCGCCTTTCTCCAGCGCCTTGAGATAGGCGGCCAATTGTGGGCGACGCTCGGCATTGAGCAACATATAATGCGTCAGCAGCCACGCGCGGCCATAGAAGACCTGTCGCTGGTCCGGATCCAGCCGCTTGTCGCCGGGCGCCATCGTCAGCAGATCGCGCATCGGCACAAGGCTGTCGTCGATCAGGCCATAAGCGCGATAGAGCGGCGGCGCGCCGATCAGCAGCCGCTCGGGCTCGAACACCATCGTGGCGTTGAACTCGGCAAAGCCTTCGACGAACCACGCCGGAAACGGCTGATCCCCCCACGACGAGAACATGAAATGGTGCGCATATTCGTGGAGCAGCACCGCCTGCGGGGTCAGCGCGAGCTTGCCGGTGTCGTTGGTCTTGCGCGGCACGAACGCCACCGGGCCGGACAGCCGCGGCATATAGACGCCGGCGGCGTTGCGGTTGCCGAGCAGCTTTTGCAGGGTCGCGACATCCTTGACGACGAAGACCCGCACGCGCTGCGACGGGCTGAACGCCGGGTCCGCCATGCCGCGCATCACGCGCATCGCCTTGTCGAACCGCTCGAGGCGCGTGGCGAACTCGGTGACCTTGTCGGGTTCATCGTCGGAGTAGACGACGAAGTGGCGCGACGATGCCTGTTGCCACGTCGCCGCGGCGGGCGTCGCCAGTCCCAAGGCCAGCGCCGTCGCTGCCCACCATCTACGCATCACCCGCCCCCGTTCCTCTTCCCATGCCCAGACTAGGAGAAGCGCGGCGGCGGTCAAGCGACCGGAATCAAGCGTCGTGGAATTGCAGGCTGGCGAGCCGCGCATAGAGCCCGCCCGCGCCGATCAGCGTCGCATGGCTGCCCTCCTCGACGATCCGGCCGCCGTCCATGACGACGATCCGCGAGGCGGCGCGGACGGTGGCGAGGCGGTGCGCGATGACGATCGTGGTGCGCGACGCCATCAACCGTTCGAGCGCGTCCTGCACCAGACGCTCGCTTTCGGCATCGAGCGCGCTGGTCGCCTCGTCGAGCAACAGGATCGGTGCGTCGCGGAGCAGCGCGCGTGCGATCGCGACGCGCTGCCGCTGCCCGCCCGACAGTCGCGCACCGCCTTCGCCAAGGAACGTGTCGAGCCCCTCGGGGAGCGCGCGCAGGAAGTCGGCGGCGTTGGCGGCCTCGGCCGCGGCCCACACCTGCGCGTCATCGGCGTCCCAGCGGCCGTAGCGCAGATTGTCGCGCGCGCTGGTGCCGAAGATCACCGTCTCCTGCGGGACCATCGCGATCCGCGCGCGAACCTCGGCCGGGTCGGCGCGGGTGAGGTCGACGCCGTCGACCAGCACCTCGCCGCGCGCCGGCTGATAGAAATGCTGGAGCAGCTGGAACAGCGTCGACTTGCCCGCGCCGGACGGGCCGACCACCGCCAGCGTCTCGCCGGGGGCGACCTCCAGCGTGAAGTCGTGGAGCGCGGCAACGTCGGGGCGGCTGGGGTAGCGGAACTCGACGTGGTGGAACGCGACGCGGCCCTGCGGCGGGTTCGGCAGCGCGACCGGCTGCGCGGGCGGGGCGATCTCGGGGCGTTCGGCGAGCAATTCGCTCAGCCGGCCCGCCGCGCCCGCGCCGCGCAGCAGATCGCCATAGACTTCGGTCAGCGCGCCGAACGCGCCGGCGACGATCCCGCCGGTGAGCACGAAGGCGGCGATCGCGCCGCCCGACAGCCGCCCGGCGGCGACGTCGTCGGCGCCTTCCCACAACACGAGCGTGATCGCGCCGAAGATCAATCCGATGACGATCGCGGTCATGATCGCGCGCAGCGCCACCCGCTTGCGCGCCGCCGCCATTGTCGCCTCGACCGCGTCGGTGAAGCGCGCGCTCTCGCGCGCCTCCTGTCCGAACGCCTGGACGATCTTCATCGCACCCAGCGTCTCGACGACGATCGAGCCGACATCGGCGATCCGGTCCTGCGAGGTACGCGACAGATTGCGGACGCGCCGCCCGAGCAGCGCGATCGGCGCGATGATCAGCGGGATGCCGGCGAGCAGCATCGCCGCGAGCTTGGGCGAGATCGCGAACAGGTAGATCAGCCCGCCGATCGCGGTGAACGAATTGCGCAGCGCGATCGACACCGTGCTGCCGACCACTGTCTCGATCTGCCCGGTGTCGGCGGTGAGCCGCGAGGCGATCTCCGATGGGCGATTGCTCTCATAGAAGGACGGGCTGAGCGTCATCAGGTGCCGCTGTACTTCGGTGCGGATGTCGGCGACGACCCGCTCGCCCAGCCAGGCGACGAAATAGAAGCGAACCGCGGTGCCGATCGCGAGCACCACGACGATCATCAGCATATAGTGGAAGGACGAGGCGACCGACTCCGCCGACGCGCCATTCCCGGCAAATCCGCGATCGATGACGCGCTTGAAGCTGTACGGGATCGCGATCGTCGCGCCCGAGGTGACCGCCAGCGCGCTAAACGCCGCGGTAATCTGGAGCGGGTATTTGCGGGCGTGTCGGAAGACCATCGCCAGATTGCCGAGGCGGCGGGAAGGAGCGACGTCGGAAGCGCTGGCCATGGCAGGCGGCCTAGCAGCGCGTGCCGATCCGCTCAACGTATCGTGAGAGGGTAGAGAACCGGGACCAAATCCGACTGCAATCGTTGCAGTCGCGTTGCGACGGGCCAAGTTGCTATAGGCGCCGCACCGGCGGAGCCGGGGAAGGAAGACGCGAATGTTGTACGACGCCTATGAATTCCAGCGCTCATGGCTGGCCTCGGCCAGCGCGATGGCGACGGTGGGGGCTAACTGGCTGAACAACCCGTCCAATCCGTTCGCCTATCTGGGCGGCGGTCCGGTGATGGCATCGGCGCTGGAGGTGTTCGCTCACGCCTCGGCATCGCGCGGCAAGCCGGCGTTCGGATTCGAGAAGACGATCGTCGATGGCCGTGAGGTCGCGGTGGTCGAGGAAATCGTGCTGCAACGCCCGTTCGGGCAGCTCAAGCGCTTCCGCCGGGAGGGCGTCGAGGGCGGACCGCGGCTGCTGATCGCCGCGCCGATGTCGGGGCACTTCGCGACCTTGCTGCGGGGTACGGTCGAGCGGATGCTGCCGGTCGCCGACGTCTACATCACCGACTGGCGCGACGCGAAGCTGGTGCCGACGCGCGAGGGGCGCTTCGATCTCGACGACTATATCGATTATCTGATCGCGTTCCTCGAAGCGATCGGGCCGGATCAGGACGGCGCGGCGGACGGGCCGCACGGCGCGCACATGCTGGCGGTGTGCCAGCCGTCGGTGCCGTGCCTCGCCGCGACCGCGCTGATGAGCGCCGACCGCAACCCGTGCCGCCCGCGCACGCTGACGATGATGGGCGGCCCGATCGACACGCGCGAGGCGCCGACCGCGGTCAACACGCTCGCGACCGAGCGGCCGTTCGCGTGGTTCGAGCAGAACGTCATCGCGACGGTGCCGATGCTGTATCCGGGCGCGGGGCGGAAGGTCTATCCGGGCTTCCTGCAACTGTCCGGGTTCATGACCATGAACCTGGGCAATCACATGATGAGCCATTACGAGCTGTTCAAGCATCTCGTCACCGGCGACGACGACAGCGCCGAGGCGACCAAGCGCTTCTACGACGAATATCGCTCGGTCTGCGACATGACCGCGGAATTCTATCTCCAGACGATCGACACCGTCTTCCAGTCGCACAGCCTGCCGAAGGGCGAGATGCAGCACCGCGGGCGGCGCGTCGATACCGGCGCGATCACCGACGTCGGGCTGCTGGCGATCGAGGGCGAGCGCGACGATATCAGCGGGCTGGGGCAGACCAAGGCGGCGCTGACGATCGCTACCGCGCTGCCGGCCAAGAAGAAGCGCTATTACATGGCCGAGGGGGTCGGCCATTACGGGATCTTCAACGGCTCGAAATGGCGCAACCGCATCGCGCCGGTGGTCGAGGAATGGATCGCGGCGAATAGCTGATGTGAAACGGGCCGGTCGCTGGTGACGACCGGCCCTGTTTTCTAAACAGTCACCCCTGCGC
Organism: Sphingomonas phyllosphaerae; assembly: GCF_036946485.1. GTDB lineage: Bacteria > Pseudomonadota > Alphaproteobacteria > Sphingomonadales > Sphingomonadaceae > Sphingomonas > Sphingomonas phyllosphaerae_E. Next base: position 375,274 of record NZ_JAQIJA010000005.1, on the reverse strand, counting down.
AGGCAGGGGTCCATGTCTGTCTAGTCTGTCACCTCCGTTAGACACAGGAACGTCGCTTCTTGTGTCAAACGCCTGCAAAGGACTCCACAGACATGGGCCCCTGCCTGCGCAGGGGCGACGGTCAGGCCGGGCTGTTCTCGGCGGTCGTCTCGAGCTTGGCGTGGCTGCCTTCCTCGCCGGCCTTGATCGTGCCCCCGAACAGCATCTTCACACGCCCCGACAGCGATATGTCCGTCTCCCACAGCTCCGCGGAGTCGATGTCGACTCGCAGCAGCGCGAGGTTCGGATCGTTGCGGCCTTCCGGGAACCACGCCTCGGCCTGCTTATTCCAGAGCTTGTCGATCTGCGCCTGATCGTTGTCGATCCGCGCGGTGCCGTCGAGGCAGGCGAAGAAGTCATGCCCCTTCGAAACATATTGCGCCATCACGCGACCGCCGTCGGCGAGCCGGTTGGTCTTGCCGATAAAGAAGAACAAAGTGTCGACCTGATCCTCGTCGAGCTGCGCGGTCAGCGGTTCGTGGTGGGCGTGGCCGTCGGCCGGGCCGACCATCACGAACGGGCTGTCGGCCATCTTCTCCCAGAGATCCTGCTTCAGCTTCTTCGGATCGGTGTTGGCGTCGGCCATATCGCATCTCCTGTTCGGGTTCGACGGGAGAACGTGAGGCGGGGGCGTTGGTTGCGCGGTCGTTGCGCCACCGTCATGATGGCAAGCGGCGGCAATCCCGCCGCCACCATGAGGAAGTGAACTATGACGTTTGCTGACTTGTGCATGTTCCTCGGCGTGTTGATCGCCTTCGCGACGTTGGTCGTGCGGATGATCGAGGCGGCGCGGAAGTAGCGCACGGGCGGGGTCCGGCCTGGCAGCCGGGCCCCAAACGCATTTGAGCCCCGGCCGCTGGCACGACCGGGGCTCACATGAGGCGGTGCTATGACGTCACCGACATTCTATATAGCGGAATGCAGCCGCGCGTTCAACGTCACAGCACCTCGAACAGCCCGGCCGCGCCCATGCCGCCGCCGACGCACATCGTGACGACGACATGCTTGGCGCCCCGACGCTTGCCCTCGATCATCGCGTGGCCGACCATCCGCGCGCCCGACATGCCATAGGGATGGCCGATCGAGATCGCGCCGCCGTTCACGTTGAGCAATTCGTCGGGGATGCCGAGCTTGTCGCGGCAATAGAGTACCTGCACCGCGAACGCCTCGTTCAGTTCCCACAAGCCGATATCGTCCATCGTCAGGCCGTTGCGCTCGAGCAGCTTGGGCACGGCGAAGACCGGGCCGATCCCCATCTCGTCGGGCGCGGTGCCCGCCACCGCCATGCCGACGTAGCGGCCGAGCGGGGTCAGCCCGCGTTGCTCGGCGAGTTTCTCCTCCATCAGCACGCTGGCCGAGGCACCGTCCGACAGCTGCGAGGCGTTGCCGGCGGTGATGTTGAGGTCCGGCCCCAGCACCGGCTTCAGCCCACGCAGCCCCTCCAGCGTGGTGTCGGCGCGGTTGCCCTCGTCCTTAGTCAGCGTGACCTGCTCGTGCGAGACTTCCTTCGTCTCCTTGTTGACGTTCGCCTTGGTGGCGGTGACCGGGACGATCTCGGCATCGAAGCGCCCGGCGGCCTGCGCCTCAGCGGTGCGCATCTGCGAGCGATAGCCGTATTCGTCCTGCGCCTCGCGCGAGATGCCGTAGCGTTTGGCGACGATCTCGGCGGTCTGGAGCATCGGCATATAGATGTCCTTGTGCATCGCCAGCAGCTCGGGGTCGGGGGCAACGCGCATCTCGGGGGTCTGCACCATGCTGATGCTCTCGACCCCGCCACCGATCGCGATCTGCATCCCGTCGAGGACGATCTGCTTGGCGGCGGTGGCGATCGCCATCAGCCCGGAGGCGCATTGCCGGTCGAGCGACATGCCCGACACGCTGGTCGGCAGCCCGGCACGCAACAGGCTGGTGCGCGCGATGTTCGGCGACTGGTGCCCCTGTTGCAGCGCGGCGCCGAGAACGACGTCGTCGACCTCCGCGCCGTCGACGTCGGCACGCTCGACCGCGGCCTTGATCGCATGGCTGGCGAGCGTCGGCGAGGGCAGGTTGTTGAATGCGCCGCGATAGGCGCGGCCGATCGGAGTGCGGGCGGTGGAGACGATGACGGCGGAGCGCATGGGGTAGGGCCTTTCGGTGCAGCCTAGACGAAGATTTGGGTGATCCATTCGGCGAGCATCGCGGGCTTTTCCTGCCCTTCGATCTCGATCGTGACCTCGGCGGTCGATTGATATTGGCCGGGGCGCTTCTGCTCGAACGACAACAGCCGCGAGTGCGCGCGGATGCGCGCGCCGGACGGGACGGGGGCGAGGAAGCGGACGCGGTTGCCGCCGTAATTGACGTGCATCGTCGCGTTACTGACCGTCGGCAGGTCGGGCGTTTCAGCCATCAGCCGCGGGAGCAACGACAAGGTGAGGAAGCCGTGCGCGATCGTGGTGCCGAACGGCGTCGCGGCGGCGCGGACGGGGTCGATGTGGATGAACTGGCGGTCGCCGGTGGCCTCGGCGAAGGCGTCGATCATCGCCTGCGTCACCGTGATCCACGCCGAGACGCTGGTGCGTCCGATCGCGGCTTCCACATCGTCGAGCGTCACGGCGCCTCTCTCCCAACCTCTGGCGGTTGTGTAGGCGCATCAATGAGCCGCTCGCAAGTCGGTACGAACCGAAAATATGAAATTCAGTATATAGCGGGTGCGGAGTGGCGAACCCGATCTTCTAAAAAGCAGGTCCGCGCCGGTGATACATGCCGGCGCGGGCCTTCGCGCTTAGCGGCAGCGCACCTTGCCGCGGTCGATCTCGCGACCGAGCAGCGCACCCGCGCCACCGCCGGCCAGCGTGCCGAGCAGCCCGCCGCCGACGAGGTTGCCGAGCAGCGCGCCGCCGGCGCCGCCGACCACCAGACCGGTGGTGCCGTCGTTGCGGCGGCAGTAGGACCGGCCGTCACGACCGCGATAGACCTGATCCTCGCGGGTCAAACGGCGCTCGCGATACTTGCCGCGGCGGTAATCGCGCGATGCGTCCCAGTCGTCGCGGTCGCCATGCCATTGATAATCCCGGTCGCGTCGCTGGGCGTCTGCCGTGGGGGCGGCGACCATCGGGGCGGAGACGGTGGCGATCGCCAGCGCCGTCAGCAGAGCTTTCTTCATCTCGATCATACTCCTACCAGTGCCTGCACGAACGTCGCAGGCACGGAAGGGTTCATGCCGGTCGCGTTACGGCGCGTCGGGGATCGGAAACGAGCAGCTTTTCACGCTGTGCGACGATCAACGGGACCACGATTTGCCCCGCTACGTTCACCGCAGTGCGCCCCATGTCGAGGATCGGATCGATTGCGAGCAGCAATCCGGCCCCTTCGAGCGGCAATCCGAGCGTGGTGAGCGTCAGCGTGAGCATGACGAGCGCGCCGGTCAGCCCGGCGGTCGCGGCCGAGCCGATCACGGAGACGAGCGCGATCAGGACGTAATCGGGCGCGTGGAGCGGCACGTTATAATATTGCGCGACGAACAGCGCCGACACCGCCGGGTAGATCGCGGCGCAGCCGTCCATCTTGGTCGTTGCGGCGAAGGGGACGGCGAAGGCGGCATAGTCGCGCGGGACGCCGGCCTTTTCGGCGACATCCTCGGTGACCGGCAACGTCGCGATCGACGAGCGCGAGACGAAGCCGAGCTGGATCGCGGGCCAGGCGGTCGCGAAGAAGCGGCGCGGGGAAAGGCGGTTCGCCACGAGCAGCGCGGGATAGACGCCGAACAGCACCAGCGCGAGCCCGAGATAGACCGCGCCCGCGAAGCTGCCCAGCGCGGTGAGCGACGACCAGCCGTAACGGACGATCGCGGTGCCGATCAGCCCGGCGGTGCCTAACGGCGTGAGTCGCACCACCCAGCGCAGCAACTGATGGAAGATCGTCAGCAGCGAGGCGTTGACCGACAGGAACGCCTCGCCTGCCGCGCCGACCTTCACCGCCGCCGCGCCGACCGCGATCGCGACGACGATCAATTGCAAGACGTTGAACGAGAGGCGCGTCGTGGCCGCGCCGTCCGCCAGCTTCGTCGATCCTTCCAGGCCGAGGAAATTGGCGGGGATCAGCCCTTGCAGGAAGTCGAGCCACGAGCCGGTGGTGCCCGGCTCGACCGCGCTGGCCGCATCGACGCCGGCGCGCGCGCCGGGCTGGAGGATCGTGCCGAGCGTCAGCCCGATCGCGACCGCGATCAGCGCGGTGATCGCGAACCACAGCAGCGTCTGGCCGACCAGCCGCGCGGCATTGCCGAGATCGCGGAGCGCCGCGACCGAAGCGACCAGGGCGGTGAAAACGAGTGGGACGACCAACGCCTTGAGCAATTTGACGAAGCTCTCACCGGTGAGGCGGAGGGTTTCGGCGAGCGCGCCGTCGGGAGCGGAGCGCGCCACGAAGCCGAGCGCGACGCCGATCGCCATGCCGGCGAACACCTGCACCGTAAAGGAAGGTTTCTGCATGTTGCCGAGGTGAGAGCAGGCGGGGGATTGTGCCAGCAACTTTGCGTTTGTGGGTGGGGAGTGGGGCTTTGGGGTGGGCGGCCTTCGCCGTTTTTCGTGCCGGAGAGATTTTGGGGACGCAGGTGTTGGCAAGCGCCGGAGCGTCAGAGGTTCTGGATTCCCGCCTTCGCGGGAATGACGGGCTCTATCGGGAGGGTGGCGTCACCAAACCCGCCGTCGCCCCTGCGAAGGCAGGGGCCTATCTCTGTTTCGTCGAGGTGGATCATCGGACACATACACGTTGGGTGTGTGTCAAACCGTCCTCATGCATTCGACAGACATGGGCCCCTGCCTGCGCAGGGGCGACGGATATTGAGTGGAGAGCGTCTTACGCTTGCTCGTCGATTCCCGAATTGCCTGCGCAGGGGCGACGGTCAGCTGTTTGGCGAGGGTGCCGGCTCCGCGTACGGCATCACCAGCGTTCCGTCGGGCGCGGCGGTATAGGTGGTCTGCGTCGGGTATGGGATCGTGATCCCTTCCTGTGCGAAGCGGCGGATGATCGCGACCAGCAGGCGGTTGCGGACGTTGTGCGCGGTCGCCCAGTCGTCGCCGGGCGTGTCGACCTGCAACGCGAAGTCGAGGCTCGACGCGCCGAACGATTCGAAGCCGGCGCGCGCGACCTTGGCGCCCTCCGCCTCGACCAGCTCGGTCAGGATCGCGGGGATGCGCTCCAGCGTCTCGGGTGGCGTCTCGTAAGCGACGCCGATCGTGTACGACACGCGGACGTGATCGCGCTGCGACGTGTTCTGGATCTCCTTGTCGAGCAGATTGCGGTTGGAGATGATCCGCAGCTCGCCGGTGAAGGCGCGAATGCGCGTCGATTTCAGCCCGATCGCCTCGATCACGCCGCTGGTATTGCCATAGCTGACCTTGTCGCCGCGGCGGAACGGGCGGTCGAAGATAATCGCCAGCGCGGCGAACAGATCGGCGAAAATTCCCTGCGCGGCCAGACCGATCGCGATGCCGCCGACGCCGAGGCCCGCGACGAGGCCGGTGACGTTGACGCCGAGGTTGCTGAGCACGACCACCAGCGCGATCGCGAACACCGCGAAGCTGACGAGCAGGCGGATCAGCCCCATCGCGCTCATCAGCGCCTCGCCCGAATAATGTTCGTCGCGGGTGCGGTGCTCGATTGCGCCGAGGATCAGCTCGCGCGCCCAGATCGCCGCCTGGAACACCGCCGCGACGGTGAACAGGAAGGTGATCGTCTTGTCGACGTCGGCCGGGGTCGCGGCATAGCCGTCGACCAGCTTGGCCGAGAGCATGATGATGAAGAAGGCGTTGGTGCGCTCGATCGCGCGGCCGAGCACCGCCGCCCAGCCCTTGCCCGAGGCGCTGCGATGCGCCAGCCGCGGCCCGAACGCGCGCACCCAGAACAGTAAGAGCGCGATGGCGACGCCGATCCCGACCGCGATCAGGATCTGCAACCAATGCTGTTGCAGCCAGATCAGGCTGGAGTGGAGCAACGCGCCGGCCTGCTGACCGACGCGATCGGTATCGAACGCCGCCTTCTGCGCGGCGGCGGTACTGGTATTGCTCATGTCAGGCGGCTTTCAGCTCGCACGCACCGCAGGCTTCGAGGAAGGCGATCAGCCCGCGCTCGGTACGCGTCAGATATTGGGTCGACCGCGGCAGCCGCAGCGACTGGCGGAACGCGGCCTGCGCGGCCTTGTCCTTGCCGAGTTCGATCAACGCCGGGTGGACATAGGATTTGCGCGCGATCGCCGGGGTATTGCCGAGATGCGCGACGACGGGTTCGAGCATCGCCTTGAGCCCGATCGGCGCCTCGGCCTCGATCAGCGTTTCGAAGGCGACGACGCTCGCGCCCCAGGTGCGGAAGTGCTTGGCGGTGAAGCCCGCGCCCATTGCCTCACGCAGATAGGCGTTGACGTCGGAAGAGGTGACCGCGTGCGGCTCGCCGTCCTCGCCGACATATTGGAACAGCTTCTGGCCGGGCAGGTCCTGGCATTTCTTGACGAAGCGCGCGAGGCTGCCGTCAGTGATCTTGAGCTTGCGGATCTTGCCCGACTTCGCCTTATATTCCAGCTTCAGCGTGCTGCCGCTGATCTGCGCATGGCGGTCGCGCAGGGTGGTCAGCCCGAAGCTCTTGTTCGTCTTCGCATAGGTCTCGTTGCCGATGCGAAGCGCGGCGACGTCGAGCAGCTTGACCACCGCGGCGACGGTGCGCTCCTTGGTGTGGCGGCGGCGTTCGAGATCGGCCTCGACACGCGCGCGCAGCTTGGTCAGCGCGCGGCCGAACGGGGCGCAGAGATCGTATTTGGCGGCCTCCTGCTGCGCGCGGAAGCCGAGGTGATAGCGATATTGCTTGCGGCCCTTTTCGTCCCAGCCGACCGCCTGAATATGGCCATCGGGATCGGGGCAGAACCAGGCATCGGTATAGGCGGGGGGCAGGCCGATCGCATTCAGCCGGTCGATTTCGTCGCGATCGGTGATCCGCTTGCCGCTCGCATCATAATAGGCCCAGGCATCGTGGCGCGTGCGCTTGCGCGTGATACCGGGCGTATCATCCTCAAAGAAAACGATATTGCCTGCCACCTGTGCCCTTCCGCGGTGCTGTGACCCGGCTTTTGAAATGCGCAAGGTCCGCGCATCGTTCCCGGAACGGGCGGCACACGCGGGGGGTTGGGGCGCCGGAACACTTCCTTTCCAGCAGGAGACTGACATGGCCGATTTGTCGCAAGCCCGCGTGCTGATGATCGCCGCCGACGGGTTCGAGACCGTGGAATTGTTCGAGCCGCGCAAGGCGCTGGAGGCGGCCGGCGCGACCGTGACGCTCGCCTCGATCAAGCGCGACCCGATCCAGGGGATGAAGGGCGACATCAACAAGGCGGAAACCGCCACGCCCGACCTGACGCTGGAGGAGGTCGAGGTCGACGATTATGACGCGCTGGTGCTGCCGGGCGGGGTCGCCAACCCCGACAAGCTGCGCGTCGAGGAACTGGCGGTCGACATCGTCCAGCAGTTCATGGACGATGACAAGATCGTCGCCGCGATTTGCCACGCACCGTGGCTGCTCGCCGAGGCGGACGTGATCGACGGGCGGCGCGTGACCGGCTTCGTCTCGATCCGCACCGATCTGGCGAACGCCGGTGCCGAAGTGGAAGATGAGGAGGTGGTGATCGACGACAATCTGATCACCAGCCGCAAGCCCGACGACATCCCGGCGTTCAACAAGGCGATCATCGACGCACTGACCGAAGAACTCGCCGACGCCGACTAAGCAGCGGGCAGGGTAAACGCCGCAATAAGGATACTGCGGCGTTTACCATCTGCTCACGATTGTTCCGCTACACTGCGGACATGCTCGACGACATCCTGCCCCTTCCGCTTTCCGCGCGCGGCCACGGCGTGCTCGATACCATGCGTGCCGCGGTGTCGCGGCTCGGTCGACGGCGCGTCGAGCGCACCACGGCGGCGGGGGGCGTCGCGCCGTGTGCGTGGATGGCGCCGCCGCCCGAGCGGCCGCTGCCGCGCGACCTGAACCTGAAGCTCAGCGCCTTCGATCCGGGCGCGCTGCGCCGCTGTACGCCGGTGTCGGCGGCGGCGTTCGTCGACCCGATCGTGCTCGAACGGACGCTGCACCGCATTCCGGCGCGCTGAGGTCGCACGCCACCGTCACCCCCTCGATCCGCAGCATCGTTCGTTCCGCATCGGCGACCTGCGTGACGATGCGCAGGTCGGCGACGATCTGGCCGGGGATCGCCACGTCGCGTGTCGGTAGCCCCGTCAGCCAGGCATCGAGCGTCGCATCGGTTGCGGCGCTGACGATCAATTCGTGACGCGCGCCCGAGAAGGTGGCGCTGTGCCACGGGATCGCGCGATCATGCTCTACCGCGAGCGCGATACCGTAACGCGCCGCGTCGCGCACCAGCGCACGCTGGAACAGCCGCGCGATCATTGCGGGCGCGCCGACAGGATCGCCGCGACCCGCGCGCACAGCGCCGGCCCCGGTACGCGCCCACGGCGCAGGTCGCGGACCAGCCGCGGATCGTTGACCGCGCGCCGCCCGAACGTGGTCTCCGCCACGCCGGTTCTTCGCAAATAGACGTCGATGTCGTTCAACAGGCACATGGACTCTCACTCCGACTCTGTGTTCCTAATATGTTCTCCTTTGTTCTTCTTGTCGAGGAAAAATCCTCAGTGTAGGGTCGTGTGATGAACGAGACGCCACAACAGGCACTTGCGGCGGCCGCGCGCGCGCGCGGGGTGGCGCTGTCGGCGCTGTCGCGGATGCTCGGGCGCAATCAGGCGTATCTGGGGCAGTTCGTGAACCGCGGCTCGCCGCGCGTGCTGCCCGAGCGCGAGCGGCGGATGCTGGCGGATTTCCTCGCGATCGACGAGGCGGTACTGGGGGCACCGCCGCCGATCAGCGAGGAGGTGGCGGTGCCATGGCTGGCGGTCCGGGCCGCAGCGGGCGTCGGGCAGGTCGCCGACGAGCAACTGCTGCGCCACGAGCGGCTGCCGCGCGTGGTGTTGCGCGGTGCTGGGGTGACGCCGGAGGCCGCCTCGGTGGTCGGGGTGAGCGGCGACTCGATGGCGCCGACGCTGAAGGATGGCGACCGGCTGCTGGTCGATCAGGCGAACCGGAGAATCGCAGCGCGTGGCGGCATCTATGTGGTGCGGCGCGGCGAGGCGGTGATGGTCAAGCGGCTGGTGCCGGACGGCGATACGGTCGAGATACGCAGCGACAATCCCTTATGGCCGGTCGAGCGCGTGCCGCTCGCCGAGATCGAGGTGATCGGGCGCGCGACGTTGCTGCTGCGGCGGCTGTAGCGGGGCGTGCGCCACCTCGTTACACTCGCCCGAGAACAAGGAGAGGTAGCGCATGAAACTCGCCAGTCTGAAGCAGGGGCGCGACGGTCGCCTGGTCGTCGTTTCGGACGATCTGGCCTGGTATGCCGATGCCGGCCATATCTGCGCGACGCTGCAGGCCGCGCTCGACGACTGGGCGCAGGTCGCCCCCGCGCTGGAGCTGCTGGCGATCGATCTGCGCAACGAGGCGATCCCGCGCGAGCGCTTCCATGAACATGATGCCGCCGCGCCGCTGCCGCGCGCCTATCAATGGGTCGACGGCTCGGCCTATGTGAACCATGTCGCGCTGGTACGGCAGGCGCGCGGGGCGGAACTGCCCGACAGCTTCTGGCACGATCCGCTGATGTATCAGGGCGGGTCGGACGGGTTCCTCGGCGCGCGCGACGCGATCCCGCTCGCCGACGAGGACTGGGGCTGCGATCTGGAGGGCGAGGTGGTGGTCGTCACCGGCGACGTGCCGCTGGGCGCCTCGCGCGAAGAGGCGCTGGCGGCGATCCGGCTGGTCGGGCTGACCAACGACGTGTCGCTGCGCAACCTGATACCGGCCGAACTCGCCAAGGGGTTCGGGTTCCTTCAGTCCAAGCCGGCCTCGGCCTTCTCGCCGGTGTTCGTGACCCCCGAGGCGCTGGGCGACTGGTGGCGCGATGGCAAGTTGCACCGCCGGTTGCTGGTCGAGGTGAATGGTGCGCCGTTCGGTCGTGCCGAGGCGGGCGAGGACATGACCTTCGACTTCGGGACGCTGATCGCACACGCCGCGAAGACGCGCGCATTGGGCGCGGGGACGATCGTCGGGTCGGGCACCGTCTCCAACCGCGACGCCGAGGGTGGGCCGGGGCGGCCGATCGCGGAAGGTGGGGTCGGCTATTCGTGCCTCGCCGAGCTGCGCACGATCGAGACGATCCAGCATGGCGCGGCGCAGACGCCGTACCTCGGCAAGGGCGACACGGTGCGGATCTGGATGGAGGACGATCGCCACCACCCGATCTTCGGCACAATCGAACAGACGGTCGGCTGACCGGCTAGGCCCCGGGCGACGCGCGGTGCGCGCGGAGTTCGGGGCGGCCGAGCATCGCGAAGCCGATGAACGCGGCGACCAGCCGATGATCGTCGACCGCCGTGAGCATCTGCTTGAGATCGTCGAGGAATGCCTGTGCCCCTTCGGCGTCGCGGATGCGGCGTGCGTCCATCGCCCAGCCGCCGAACTGCCGCGCCGCGACGGTGCGCCGCTCGACATAGGCGATCGAGTCATGACGCGGGTCGCGCGCGATCCGCGCCATCAATGTCTCGATGTGCGGCTGCGGGCCTTCGAGCGCCTGGATGAAGCGGCTGCCGTCATGGAGCAGCAGCCCGGTGATGCCGTACCGGTCGTTGAAGCGCGCGGCGCCGCTCGCCAGGCGCGCCAGCTCGGCGTCGTCGAGCGGCCGGGTGGCGCGGCTGATATAGACGAGCTGATAGACGGGATCGGTCATATGCATGACATGGATCAATCGTTGCGGCATTGTTAGCGCAATTCACGCGTGGCCGAGCGTGGATCAATGAAAATCATGGCTGCGGATCGGGATCACGTCTTCGGGATCGCAGCCGGTGCGGAACGGCGGATGATAGTCGCTGCGCACGCGCGTCTTCCAGCCGGGATCGCCGCGGTCCGGGGAACCGGGATGGGTCGCGCCGTCGCCGCGGCTGGTGAGGCGCGGCAGGTCGATGTCGCCGACGGCGCGCAGCATCGCGGTGCGATCGTGGATGCGATCGGCGATGACGTGGATCACCTCGCCCTCGCGCTGGACGACGCCGGTGACGCTGATCATCGCCGAGGACATCACGACGGTGCGCTGTGCCTCGAACCGGTCGGGCCACAGGATGATGTTGGCGACGCCGGTTTCGTCCTCGATGGTGATGAACAGCACGCCCTTGGCCGAGCCGGGCTTCTGGCGGACAAGGATGATCCCCGCCACCTCGACGCGGCGGCCGTCGCGCGTCTCCCTGAGCTGCGCGCACGGGATCACGCGCTGGTCGGCGAGCCGGTCGCGCAGGAAGAACAAGGGATGTTCGCGCAAGGTGAGCTGCGTCGCGCGGTAATCCTCGACCACCTCGCGCCCGGCGGTCAGCGGCACGAGGCTGACCGGCGGTTCGCGGCGCTCGGCCGCCTCCAGCAGCGGCAGCGGTGTCTCGCCGAGCCCGCGGATCGCCCATAGCGCCTGTCGCCGGTCGAGCCCGAGCGCGTGGAAGCCATCGGCCTTGGCGAGCTTCTCCAGCGTCGCGAGCGGCACGCCCGAGCGCCGCCAGAGATCCTCGACCGAGCGGAACGGCGCCTCGGCGCGCGCGGCGATGATCCGCGCCACGTCGATCATCGACACGCCGTGGACGATCTTCATCCCCAGCCGCAGCGGCAGCCGCGCGGTGTCGCCCTCATCGACCAGCCGCGTGTCCCAGTCGCTGTCGACGACGCAGACCGGGCGGATCACCACGCCATGCTCGCGCGCGTCGCGGACGATCTGCGCGGGGGCGTAGAAGCCCATCGGCTGCGCGTTGAGCAGCGCGCAGCAGAACACGTCCGGATGATGGCATTTCATCCAGCTCGAGGCATAGGCGATCTTGGCGAAGGAGGCGGCGTGGCTTTCGGGAAAGCCGTAGGAGCCGAACCCCTCGATCTGCTTGACCAGCCGCTCGGCGAAGTCCGGGCCGATGCCCTTCTTCGCCATGCCCTCGATCAGCTCGGTTTTGAACTGGCCGACGCCCTGCGTGTATTTGAAGGTCGCCATCGCCTTGCGCAATTCGTCGGCGCGCGCCGGGGTGAAGCCCGCACCCTCGATCGCGACCTTCATCGCCTGTTCCTGAAATAGCGGCACGCCATAGGTCTTGCCGAGCACCGCCTTCAGCTCGGGGCTCGGATAATCGAACTCGATCGCGGGGTTGCGGCGCTTCTGTTCGCGGCGCTTGAGATAGGGGTGGACCATGTCGCCCTGGATCGGGCCGGGGCGGACGATCGCCACCTGAATCGCGATGTCGTAGAAATTGACCGGCAGCATCCGCGGCAGCATCGCCATCTGCGCGCGGCTCTCGATCTGGAAGACGCCGAGCGTATCGGCCTTCTGGATCATCGCGAACGTCGCCTCGTCGTCGGTCTGCAAATCGGGGTGGTCGAGCGTCAGATGCAGGTTCTTGTGCCGCGCGAGCAGGTCGAAGGCGCGGCGCATACAGCCAAGCATCCCGAGCCCGAGGATGTCGACCTTCATCATCCCGGCTTCCTCGACATCCTCCTTTTCCCATTCAATCACGCGGCGATCGGCCATCGCGGCAGGCTCGATCGGCACGAGCGCGTCGAGCCGGTCGCGGGTGAGCACGAAGCCGCCGGGATGCTGCGACAGATGCCGCGGGGTGCCGATCAGCTCGCGCGCCAGTTCGAGCGTCAGCGCGAGCCGCGGGTCGCCGCGATCGAGGTTGAGCGCATCGACATGGCGGTCGGCGACGCCTTCCTCCGACCAGCCCCATACCTGCCCGGCGAGCGCGGCGGTCATGTCCTCGGGCAGGCCGAGCACCTTGCCGACCTCGCGCACCGCGCCGCGCGCGCGAAAGCGGCTGACCACCGCGGTCAGCGCGGCATGGTCATGGCCATAGGTATCGTAGATCCACTGGATCACTTCCTCGCGCCGTTCGTGCTCGAAATCGATGTCGATGTCGGGTGGCTCGGCGCGGTTCTCGGACAGGAAGCGCTCGAACAGCAATTGGTGGACGATCGGGTCGATCGAGGTGATGCCGAGCACGAAGCAGATCACCGAATTGGCCGCTGACCCGCGCCCTTGGCAAAGGATGTCCTGGCTGCGCGCAAATTCGACGATCGAATGGACCGTCAGGAAATAGGCGGCGTAGTTGAGTTTCGCGACCAGCCCGAGTTCCTTGGCGAGCAGGTCCACATACGCCTGCGGCACCGCGCCGTCGAAGCGCCGGTCGAGCGCGCGGGTGGCGAGCTTCTCCAGCGCCTGTTGCGGGGTCTGCCCGCTCATCACTTTCTCTTCGGGGTAGAGATACTGGTCGCGCAGGTCGCGCGGCGAGAAGGTGCAGCGCTCGACCACCGCTTCAACCGCGGCGAGCGCGTCGGGGAAGCGCGCGAAGCGGCGTTCCATCTCGTGCGGCGGGTGGAGGCAGCGGTCGGCGGAGCGTTCGCGGCGCAGCCCGAGCGCGTCGATCGTGGTCTTCTCGCGGATCGCGGTGACGACGTCCTGGATCATGCGCTTGTCGGGGTGGTGGTAGAGCACGTCGCCGGTCGCGAGCGGGGCGAGGCCGTAGCGGCGCGCGGCGGCGGCCGCCTCGTACAGTCGGCGCGCGTCGTCGGGGCGGCGCTGCTGCGTCAGGCAGACATGCCCGCGCGCGTCGCCCGAACCTGCGCCGAACAGATCGGCCATCCAGCGCAATTCGCCCTCGTCCGCGCCGTCCGCGCCGGGGACGAGCGCGGCGACCAGCCCGGCGGCGTGCGCGGCGACATCCTCCCAGTGCAGGAAGCAGCGACCCTTCTCGCCATGCTGCGGGCGGGCGCGCGCCTTGCCGATCGTCAACAAGCGGGTGAGCCGGCTCCACGCGGCGAGGTCCTGCGGCCAGACGAGCAGCGACGCGCCGGTGACGAGATCGAGCCGGCAGCCGGCGACCATCCGTACCGGGTTGCCCTGCGCCGAGGTCTGTTCGGCGGCGACCAGCGCGCGGACGATCCCGGCGACCGAATTGCGATCGGTGATGCCGAGCGCGGGGAGGCGCATTTCCGAGGCGGTGGTGAACAGCTCCTCGCACGACGACACGCCGCGCAGGAAGCAGAAGTGCGTCGCGACCTGAAGTTCGGAATAGGTCATGGGGTCACAGCCGGGAGCCGTGAGCCGTAAGCGTCGTCGTCATTGCGAGCGCAGCGAAGCAATCCAGGGCGTCCTGGTCCGGCCCTGGATTGCTTCGCTACGCTCGCAATGACGGGAGGGGGGCGCATGACGCGGGCCCCGCTCAATTGCCGAGCCCGTGGAGGAACCAGCTGAGATCGCCGGTCTCGCTGCGCATCCCGTCGCCGCGGCGGAACAGCCAGAAGCGCTGCCCGGTCTCGTCCTCGACACGGTAATAGTCGCGGACCGCCATCCGCTCGGGCGCGCGCCGCCACCATTCGCCGGCGACGCGCTCCGGCCCTTCAGCGCCGATGATGCGGTGGGTGGTGCCGCGCCACGTAAAGCGCTTCGGGGGCTGGTCGGGGAGTTCGGCGAGAACGTGGTCGATCCGCTCCGGACGACGCAGCAGCAACACCGGGCGCGGCCAGCGCGGGTGCCACGGGTGGTCGGGGCTGCGCGCGTCGAGCTGGCGCACGTCGTCGGGACGCAGTTTCTGTGCCTCGCGTTGTGGGGGATCGAGCGGCGCGGTGCGCGTCCATGAGCGTTCGGGAACGTCGCTCTCGACCGGCGCGACGCGCCACAGCCGGCCCGCACCGATGCGGTTGATGAGCGCGTCGATCAGCGGCGCGAGATCGGGCGCGGCATCGTCGGCGAGCGCGGGGGCGAGCGTCTCGGCGCCGAGCGGGTCGGCGCGGCGCACGATCAGCGCGATGCCGTCGATGCCATAGCCGGGTTCGATCTCCTCGATGCGGCGCAGCGTCAGCCGCAGCATGTGCGCGGTGTCGCGGGTCGGGCGCGCGAAACCGAGCCGCAGGATCTGCGGCACGCCATCGACGCGCGCGGCGATCATCTCGACCGCGCGCGCACCCTGACCGGCCTTGGCCAGCGCGACCGCCAGCCGCTGCATCAGTTCGCGCAGCCAATGTTCGATCGCCTCGGGGGTGGCGATCGGCTCGACGAAGCGCTGCTCGACCGCGACGCGCGTCGGCGGGACGATCGGCTCGAAAGGTTCGGGCAGCTGGCCGAGCGCCTGATCGATGCGGTCGGCGATCGCGCGGCCGAAGCGGCGGACGAGCGGCGCGCGGGGGAGCGCGGTGAGCTGGCCGATCGCCTCGATCCCGAGCCGCGCGAGCAGTTCCAGCGCGGATGCGTCGAGCCGCAGCGCCGCGACCGGCAGCTGCGCCAGCGCCTTGCCCTGTCCACCAGGTGTGACGATCTGCACGGCGTCCTGCGCGCCGAACCGTGCCAGCGCCCAGGCCGCGCCCGGCGTGTCGGCGACCGCGATGCGTGCCGCGATGCCGTAGCGCGCGAGCAGCCGCAGCAGCCGCCGGCAGAAGCGCGCCTCGCCGCCGTGGAGATGCGCGACCCCGGTCAGCTCGACGAACAGCCCGTCGGCGTCCGACACCGCGACGGTCGGCGCCCAGCGGCGCGCGAGCAACGTGGCGAGCGCGGCGAGATCGGCGGCGTCGCGGTTGGGCTCGGCCTCGCGCACGTCGAGCCCCGGCACCTGCGCGCGCGCCATGGTGAGCGCGGTGCCGGGGCCGATGCCGAGCGCGCGTGCCGCTTCATTGGCAGCGGCGACCTCGACGCGTGCGCCGCTGCGCTGCACCGTCACCAGCGGCGGTTCATCGACGGACACGGGCAGGGGACCCGCTTCTTCATCGTCGCAGACGCGCGCGACCATCGTCGCCAGCGTGCGCCCGGTCTGGAAGAAGCGGCCGTGGCCGTAGCTGGGCGCGGTCGGCGCGCTCTTGCCGTGATTGTCGGGGTGCGGTCCCTCGCCGGGGAATTGCACCGCGGGCATCGCGGCGAGTTGCTTGAGGCTCTGCGCAAGATTGGGCGGGGCGACATGCCCGGCCTCGCCGCCATGCCCGTCGCGTGCGCTGCGGCGCGGCGCCTTCATCGCGCGGCGGACGACGACATCCTCGCCGGGGCCGAGCACCGGCGGCATCTTGCCCATCCGGCGCAGCGCCCCCGCTTCATCGGGCGGCAGCGGGCGGAACGGATGGTCGACCAGCTCGGTCTTGCGCGACAATTCCTGCAGCGACGGGCGGCGATGCGCGGGGAGCGCCTCGACCGCGGCTTGCAGATCCTCGTTCCGCCAGCCGCGCGTGCCGGGGCGGAACAGCGGCTCGGCAGCCTCGGTGCGGCGCGACAGCTCGCGGAACGGGGTCGCGGCGGCCTCGCTGGTGCGGCCGAGCTCGCGCTGCGCGGGGCGGCGGTGCGCGGGCAGGCCGGCGACCGCGCTCTCGACCTGGTCGCGCGTGTTGGCGAGCCCGCTGCCGGGGTCGGTGCGCGCCCAGCGTGCGCCGGGACGCCAGCCGCCGCCGCGCGGCACGGAGCAGTGCTGCGCGCGCTCGGCGGCGGCGTCGCCGCCCAGCGCGTCGAAGGCGGCGCGGCCGTCGGTCTCAGCCGACCGCGCGGCGCGGCGCTCGATCCGCCGCAGCCGGTCGATCGACCAGCTGGGCAGGTAGAGCGAGGCGACCCGTTTCATCGGAGCCCTCCACCAAGAGTTCGAACGGATCGCCGCCGCGCTGCCGCACGCATTCGACGTGCCAGCAGGCGCGGCCCAGCCCGCCCCATGGCACCTGCGACGACGGCGCGTGCGCGACGCGCCAGCGCGTCACCGCCGCCGACGGCGCGGTGATCGGATCGGCGCCGTCGCGGGTCGGGCGGCGGAGCAGCAACGCGGGCGTGCCGCCGCCTTCCGCGGCGAGCTGCAGCCGGCGCGCCTGCGCCATCTGGACGCGCTTCGCCTCGCCGACCACCGCGCCGAGCCCGCCGTGGCGCAGCCCTTCCTCGACCAAAGCGAGCAGTTCGGCGTCGTCGCGCGCCTCGGCATAGACGACGCGCGACGGCGCGAGCCCGGCCTGGAACAGCCCCGGCGCGAACAGGTCGCGCGAGCGGACGACCCACAAGACCTCGCCGAGCGTGCGGGCGGCGATGCCGGCGGCGAACAGCACCGCGGCGGCGTCGTCGCCCCAGCCGGTGCCGCGTGATGAGACTTCGTGGAGCGCGTCGGTCCGCAGCCCATGGTCGGCAAGCCGATCGTCGAGCGCGGCGATGCCGAACGGCAGCACGGGCCGGTCGCGCGCCTCGCCGGTGATGGCCTGCAAGCTCTCGCGGAGCGCGGCAAGGGTGGGAACGGGACCGGACACAGACGACTCGCAATCAATATGTTCGCTATTTGTTCCTATGTATGTTCTGGCGTCAAGGCTTTGCGGGGATTAGGAATGTGGCTGTGCAGCCGCTCCGTCATCCCGGACCTGATCCGGGATCCCGCTTCTTCTTCCGTCCGCCGAGAAGAAGCGGGGCCCCGGATCAAGTCCGGGGCGACGACCCTTGGAAGAGGTGCCTAGGCCGCCTCCGCCTGTTCCTCCGTCGAGGGTGTCACCCGTAAGATCGCGCTCACTGCGCGGCGTTGTTCGCGGCGGGTGACCACCGGCGCGAGTCGCCCGGTGTCGTCGCAGGCGATCGCGGTCGCCGCGAACGGCGCGCCGTCCAGCTGTCGCGCGAGCGTCAGTTCCCAACGCGGACGCGTGGTGGCGACCATCGGCACGGACCCGATCCGCCAGCGGGTGGCCGCCGACGACGACACCGCGAATGGATCGCCGCTGCCGCGCGCCGGGCGCTTGAGCAGCAGCGCAACCGTCCGCCCGCGCGCCGCGGCCGCATGCACGCGCTTCGTCGCGGCCGGCGCGGCGCGGCGGACTTCGCCGATCACCGCGCCCAAAGCGGGATGGCGCAGGCCTTCCTCCATCAGCGCCAGCACCCCGGCATCGTCATCGGCCTCGGCATGGATCACGCGCTTCGCGGTCAACCCGGACTGCGCCAGCGCGGGGGCGAACAGGTCGCGGCGTCGCAACACCCACAGGACCGGTCCCCAGGCCCGCGCCGCGACGCCCGCGACGAACAGGGTCGCCGCCGCATCGTCGCGCAGCGACGGCGTCGCCGCCGCGACCTCGTGCAGCGCATCGAGCCGCAGCCCGCCGTCGGTTAGCTGCGAATCGATGTCAGGCACCCCGAACGGCATGACCCGCCGCCGGCTGTGCCCGTCGCCCGACACGGCGCGCAGCGTCTCGCGCAGGGAAGAAAGGACGCTCGACTCGGGCACGACACGCAAGACTCCGCAGCAGATTGTCGTTCGCAATTTGTTCCATAACGAGGGCGCGAGTCAATGGTCTGTCACGTCCGCCGGCTATCCCGGATCGCGTCCGAGAACCGCCAAAAGGGCTTTGACTGGCGTTGAAACAATATTACAAGCGGCTGAAATCGTGCTGCGTGCCAAGCGGCGCATGACGGAGAGTGAAACGTGGGCGAAGAACCCGGCATCGTGCATCCGCGCGGCAACTTGCCGCCGCTGTCGCTGCATGTCCCCGAACCCAAATTCCGGCCCGGCGACGCGGTCGACTTCGCCGATGTTCCGATCCCGCCTGCGGGCGCCGCGCGCCGCCCCGATACCGCCGACGCTGCGCGCGACTTCACCGACCTCGCTTATTCGATGGTGCGCGTCCTCGACGACAATCATCAGGCAGTCGGTGCGTGGAACCCGCGGCTGTCGCCCGACACGCTGCGGCGGATGCTGCGCCACATGGCGACGGTCCGCGCCTTCGACGAGCGGATGTTCCGCGCGCAGCGGCAGGGCAAGACCAGTTTCTACATGAAGTCGCTCGGCGAGGAGGCGGTGGCGGTCGCCGCGGCGCATGCGCTGGACGCCGAGGACATGTGCTTCCCCTCCTATCGCCAGCAGGGGCTGTTGATCGCGCGCGGCTGCCCGATGGTCGACATGATGAACCAGATCTATTCGAACACCGGTGACAAGCTGCAGGGCAAGCAGCTGCCGATCATGTATTCGGAGAAGCGCTTCGGCTTCTTCTCGATCTCGGGCAATCTGACGACGCAATATCCGCAGGCGGTCGGCTGGGCGATGGCGTCGGCGTCGAAGGGCGACACGCGCATCGCCGCGACGTGGTGCGGGGAGGGCTCGACCGCGGAGGGCGACTTCCATTCCGCGCTGACCTTCGCGACCGTCTATTGCGCGCCGGTGATCTTCAACGTCGTCAACAATCAATGGGCGATCAGCAGCTTCTCGGGCTTCGCCGGCGCGGAGGCGACGACCTTCGCGGCGCGCGCGGTCGGTTACGGGATCGCCGGCCTGCGCGTCGACGGCAATGACGCGCTGGCGGTCTATGCCGCGACCGCCTGGGCGGCGGAACGCGCGCGCACCAATGCCGGGCCGACGCTGATCGAGCATTTCACCTATCGTACCGAGGGGCATTCGACCTCCGACGATCCGACGCAATATCGCTCGGCGGGGGAGCCCAATGCGTGGCCGCTCGGCGATCCGATCCGGCGCTTGAAGGATCATCTGGTCGCGATCGGCGAATGGAACGAGGCGCGGCAGGCCGATATGGACCGGCAGGTCGCCGAGGAGGTGAAGGCGGCGCAGAAGGAGGCGGAGAAGAACGGCGTGCTCGGGCATGGCCTGCGCCAGCCGCTCGATTCGCTGTTCGACGGGGTGTTCGAGGAGATGCCGTGGCATCTGCGCGAGCAGCGCCAGATGATGATCGACGAGGAAACCGCGAGCGGCCGGCCATGGGACCGGAAGTGATGGCGTCGCCAGCCTCCTTCGTCACCCCGGCCTTGCGCCGGGGTCCCGCTTCCTTCCGCCCGCAGCAAGAAGCGGGACCCCGGGTCAAGCCCGGGGTGACGGGGTAAAATGATGACCGACACAATCGAACAACCGGTGGACGACACCACCACCCGCATGAACATGATCCAGGCGATCAATTCCGCGATGGACGTGACGATGGCGCGCGATCCGGCGATCGTCGTCATGGGCGAGGATGTCGGCTATTTCGGTGGCGTGTTCCGCGCGACCGCGGGGCTGCAGAAGAAATACGGCAAGACCCGCGTCTTCGACACGCCGATCACCGAATGCGGGATCATCGGCGTCGCGGTCGGGATGGGCGCCTATGGCCTGCGCCCGGTGCCGGAGATCCAGTTCGCCGATTACATCTATCCGGCGCTCGACCAATTGGTCAGCGAGGCGGCGCGGCTGCGCTATCGCTCCGGCGGCGAGTTCACCGCACCGCTGACGGTGCGCTCGCCGTTCGGCGGCGGGATCTTCGGCGGGCAGACGCATTCGCAGTCGCCCGAGGGGATCTTCACCCACGTCTCGGGGGTGAAAACCGTCATCCCCTCGACGCCCTACGACGCCAAGGGGCTATTGATCGCGGCGATCGAGGACAATGATCCGGTGATCTTCTTCGAGCCGAAGCGCATCTACAACGGCCCGTTCAACGGCCATTGGGACCGTCCGGCGGAGAATTGGTCGAAGCATCCCGGCGGCGAGGTGCCGACCGGTTACTACAAGATCCCGCTTGGGCGTGCGAACGTGGTGCGCGCGGGCGAGGCGGTGACGATGCTCGCTTATGGCACGATGGTGCACGTCTGCGCGCAGGTGGTGGCCGACACCGGCGTGGACGCCGAGATCGTCGACCTGCGCACGCTCGTCCCGCTCGACATCGAGACGATAGAGGCGAGCGTGAAGAAGACCGGGCGGTGCATGATCGTCCACGAGGCGACGCGGACCAGCGGGTTCGGCGCGGAGCTGGCGGCGCTGGTGCAGGAGCGGTGCTTCTACCACCTCGAGGCGCCTGTGGAGCGCGTCACCGGCTTCGACACGCCATACCCGCACAGCCTCGAATGGGCCTATTTCCCGGGGCCGGTGCGGATCGGGCAGGCGCTCAAGAAAATCCTGAAGGACTAAGGCAGATGGCGCGTTTCACCTTCAAGCTGCCGGACATCGGCGAGGGCATTTCCGAGGCGGAGATCGTCGCGTGGCACGTCGCGGTCGGCGACCGCGTCGAGGAGGACCAGAGCCTCGCCGACATGATGACCGACAAGGCGACCGTCGAGATGGAATCGCCGGTCGCGGGCGTGGTGGTCGAGATCGCGGGG
Organism: Sphingomonas phyllosphaerae; assembly: GCF_036946485.1. Lineage (GTDB taxonomy): Bacteria > Pseudomonadota > Alphaproteobacteria > Sphingomonadales > Sphingomonadaceae > Sphingomonas > Sphingomonas phyllosphaerae_E. The sequence continues at coordinate 354,078 of NZ_JAQIJA010000005.1, read as the reverse complement.
GCGGTCGGCGATCAGGTGTCGATCGGTGCGCCGCTGGTGGTGATCGAGACCGAGGGGGAGGTTGCTTCTCCTGCTGCGGAGCCGGCGACGCTGGAGGCGGAGAATCCCGGTGTCGAGGAAGTTGCTGCTAAGCCCTCTCCCCTTCGGGGAGAGGGTTTGGGTGAGGGGTCGGAGCCTCGCAGAGAGGTAGGTCTCGGTGAGACCCCGGCCCCTCACCCCAGCCCTCTCCCCGAGGGGGAGAGGGAGTCTGCCTCTCACACCGCCTCCACGCCTGTCCTCGCCTCGCCCGCAGTCCGCGCCCGCGCCAAGGACCTGAACGTCGACCTGACCGCGATCCGCGTGCCCGAGGGCGAGCGCATCCGGCACGCCGATCTCGACGCCTATCTCCGCTACAATGCCGGGCAGGGCTATCACGCCCCGCACGCCGCGCGCGCGCGCGACGACGAGCAGGTGCGCGTCATCGGGATGCGGCGGCGCATCGCCGAGAATATGGCAGCCGCCAAGCGCCACATCCCGCACTTCACCTATGTCGACGAGATCGACGTCACCGCGCTGGAGGACATGCGCGCCGACCTCAACGCGCATCGTGGCGAGCGGCCCAAGCTGACGCTGTTGCCGCTGCTGATCGTCGCGATGTGCCGGACTTTGCCCGATTTTCCAATGCTCAACGCGCGCTATGACGACGAGGCGGGCGTGGTGACGCGCGCGGGGCGCGTGCATGTCGGCATGGCGACGCAGACCGATGCCGGGCTGACCGTGCCGGTGATCCGCGACGCGCAGGACCGCAACGTCTGGCAACTCGCGACCGAGATCGCGCGGCTGGCGGGCGCGGCGCGTGCCAACAAGCTGACGCCGCAGGAACTGGGCGGCGGGACGATCACCGTCACCTCGCTAGGGCCGCTGGGCGGGATCGCGACCACGCCGGTCATCAACCGGCCAGAGGTGGCGATCATCGGCCCGAACAAGATCGTCGAGCGTCCCGTGTTCCGGGGCGACGACATCGTTCGTGCCAAGCTGATGAACCTGTCGATCAGCTGCGACCACCGCGTCGTCGATGGCTGGGACGCGGCGAGCTATGTGCAGGCGCTGAAAAAATATCTGGAAACGCCGGTGCTGCTGTTCGCCGATTGATGGTGAAGTGACATGATCCGGGTGTAGGCAGCCGGTCATGCATCTCGACCTGCTCCAGTCGCTCAGCCTGTGCGGCGACCTCGCCACGCCCAATGACGATCGTGCCGGGAACTGCGCGCGGCACGCCTGGGTGATCGATGGTGCGACCGACCTGTCGCCGCCGGGGCTGCTCGGGGCGCAGGGTGGGGCGGCGTGGCTGGCGGCGACTGCCGATGCCGCATTCGCCGGGGCGGTGGCGGACGATCTGCGCGGCACCTGCGCGCAGGTCTTCGCAGCGGTCGAGGCGCGCTATGCGGCGCAACGCCAGCGTGCGCCCGAAGGCGCGTGGGAATTGCCACGCGCCTCGTTTGCGGCGGTGCAGTTGGTCGGCGACATGCTGGAGGTGGCGTGGGCGGCGGATTGCGCGGTGCTGCACGCGTCGGGTGCGACGGTCGCGTGGTGCACGCCCGCGCCCGATCGCGCCCGCGAGAGCGCGCAGGCGGCGGCGCTGGGGCCGGGGGTCGGCGCGACCAAGCTGCGGACGCCGGCGGTGCTGGCCGATCGTCGCGCCGCACGGGCGCTGCCGGGACAGAAGGTGCTGAGCATCGACGCGGGCGAGAGTGCGCGGGCGATGGAGCTGGCGCGCGTCGCGGTCGCACCGGGCGACGACCTGTTGCTGATGAGCGACGGAATGGCGGCGCTGGTCGATGCCTATGCCGCTTATGATGTGAACGGGCTGGTGGCCGCGCTGCGGTCGCGCGGGCTGGCGGCGCTGGGGCAGGAACTACGCGCGATCGAACGGAGCGAGGCCGCCTGCACGCGCTATCCGCGTTTCAAGGCGAGCGACGATGCCGCCGCCTTGTGGGTACGGGTGGGGGGATAGTTTGCTTCGTCATTGCGAGCGTAGCGAAGCAATCCAGAGTCGGACCAGGACGCCCTGGATTGCTTCGCTACGCTCGCAATGACGGCGGATCGATCGCCGTTGCTCGCCAAAGTTCGTCATCCCGGACTTGATCCGGGATCCCGCTTGCTCTTCATCGGCCGCGCAGAAGAAGCGGGGCCCCGGATCACGTCCGGGGCGACGAGGTTACAGGAAGCTATACGGATCGACGTCGACCGCGACGCGCACCTTTGCGGGCCACTCCAGCGCGCCGAGCCAGTCGCGGATCACGTCCTGCACGTCGAGCGCGCGGCGCGCATGGACGAGCAGCCGGAAGCGGTGCCGCCCGCGCAGCATCGCCAGCGGGGCGGGAGCGGGGCCATAGACCTCCATCCCGTCGACGCGCGGCGCGGCGCGGCCGATCGCGCGCGCGGTGTCGTGCGCCGCACCCTGATCCTCGCTCGACACGATGATCGCGGCATAGCGGCCGAACGGTGGCGCGCCGGCGTCCTCGCGCGCCTCGGTTTCGGCGGCGTAGAAGGCGTCGGCGTCGCCGGTGATCAGCGCCTGCATCACCTGCGCTTTGGGGCTATGCGTCTGGATATAGACATGGCCGGGCTTGGCGCCGCGCCCGGCGCGCCCCGACACCTGCCGGATCTGCTGGAAGGTCCGCTCCGCCGCGCGCAGGTCGCCGCCGTCGAGCCCGAGATCGGCGTCGATCACCCCGACCAGCGTCAGATTGGGGAAGTGATAGCCCTTGGTCACCAATTGCGTGCCGACGACGATGTCGATGTCGCCCGCCTCCATCCGCGCGACGAACTCGGCGGCTTTGGCCGGGCTCCAGATCGTGTCGGAGGTGACGACCGCGGTGCGCGCCTCGGGAAATAGCGCCGCGACCTCGTCGGCGATTCGCTCGACGCCGGGACCGCACGCGACCAAAGTATCCTCGTTCTGGCATTCGGGGCACAGCCGCGGCACCGGCTCGATATGCCCGCAATGGTGGCAAGCGAGCCGGCGGGTCAGGCGATGCTCGACCATCCAGGCGGTGCAATTGGGGCATTGGAAGCGATGCCCGCACGTCCGGCACAAGGTCAGCGGCGCGTAGCCGCGGCGGTTGAGGAACAGCAGCGACTGCTCGCGCCGCTCCAGTGCTTCCTCCATCGCCTTGACCAGCCGCGGACTGATCCAGCGCCCGCGTTCGGGCGGCTCGGCGATCAGGTCGATTGCCTCGATCGTCGGCAGCTGCGCGACGCCGAAACGGCCCGGCAATTTCACCTCGGCATATTTGCCGAGCGCGACCTGATGCCGCGTCTCGATCGCCGGGGTGGCGCTGGCGAGGATCACCGGGCACGCCTCGAACAGCCCGCGCATCACCGCGACGTCGCGCGCGTGATAATGGACGCCGTCCTCCTGCTTGAAGCTGGTCTCGTGCGCCTCGTCGACGACGATCAGCCCGAGGTTGGCGTAGGGCAGGAACAGCGCCGAGCGCGCGCCGACCGTCACCCGCGCCTCGCCGCTGGCGATCGCGCGCCATGCGCGGCGGCGCTGGGTGGCGCGCAATCCGCTGTGCCACGCCACCGGCTCGCAGCCGAAGCGGTCGTGGAAGCGCTTGAGGAACGGCTCGGTCAGCGCGATCTCGGGGAGCAGCACCAGCACCTGCCGGCCGGCGCGGAGCGCGGCGGCGACCGCCTCGAAATAGACCTCGGTCTTGCCCGAACCGGTGACGCCGTCGAGCAGCGTCGGGCGGAAGGCGGCAGCGGTCACGCCATCGACCAGCGTCGCGGCGGCGGCGCTTTGGTCGTCGGACAGCGTCGGCGGGGCGTGATCGGGATCGGGGACCGGATAGGGACTGTCGATGTCGACCGGGACGCCTTCGAGCGCGCCGACCTTGACCAGCCCGCGGATCACCGCGTCGCTCACATCGGCGATTGTCGCCAGCTCGCGGATCAGCCCCTGCCGGTCGCCGATCCGTTCGAGCGCCTGCTCGCGCTGCGCGGTAATTCGCTCGGGCACATGGCCGGTGGCGCGATATTCGACGACGCTGCGCCCGCCCTCCAACGCGGCGGTGGAGGACAAGGCCATCCGCACCACCGCGGCGGGCGGGGCGAGGTAATAATCGGCGGTCCATTCGATCAGTCGCCGCAGCGGCGCGCGCAGCGGCGGCACGTCGGCGACCGCGAGCAGGTTGCGCAGGCGATTGTCGCCGACCTCGGCGTCGGACGGCATCCGCTCCGCCTCCCAGGCGACGCCGAGCAACTGGCGCGGGCCGAGCGGCGCGACCACCACCGACCCCGGCTCGACCGACATGCCGTGCGGCACGCGATAATCGAGCGGGCCGAGGGCGGAGTTCAGGACGATGACGCGCGCGCGGGAGGACATTGCCGCCCATATGGGGCGCACGCGAGTCCGAGGGAAGCGGCGCTTTTGTCGGTGCCCGCTACGCCCTCGTCAGGCGACGCGGCGGACGTAGGGTGTGCCGACGCGCGCCCGTTTGGCGGTGTAGAGGATCGCATCGGCACGCCGCGCGAAATCGCGGAGAGAGTGGCAATCGTCGTCGAACGGGGCGATGCCGACCGATCCCGCGCTGCTCATCCTGACGCCACCGACCTCGACCGAGACGTGCAGCGCCGCCTCCAGCCGCTCGCGCAGGGCGGTGACATCGGTCATCAACGCGGGATGCTCGACGATCACCGCGAATTCGTCGCCACCGATCCGAGCCGCCACGCTGCCCATCAACCACGGCTCGTTCAGTGCCTTGCCGGTCAACCGCAGCACGTCGTCGCCTGCACCGTGCCCGAGCGTGTCGTTGATCGCCTTGAACCCGTCGAGGTCGATCAATGCGAGGTGGAGCGGGGTGCCGGCCTGGCGGGCGCGCGTCATGGCCGCCTGCAACTCGCGATCGAAGGCGGCCCGATTGGCGATGCCGGTCAGCGCATCGGTATCGGCGGAGCGGCGCAACTGCTGCTCCAGCGCGTAGCGTTCGGTCACGTCCTGAAACACGCCGACCATCGCGACGACGCGGCCGTCGACGACCTCCGGATCCGCCATCGCGCGCACGCGGCGGGCGCGGCCATCGGCGGTGACGAAGTCGGTTTCGATCGCGAACGGCGTGCCGTTCGCCACCGCCTCGTCGAGGGCGGCCTGAACGGCGCCGCGGCTGTGCTGGGGATAGAAGGCGAGCGCATCGTCCAGCATCGGCTTCTGCCCGACGGGCAGGCCGTGGATGCGATAGACGTTGTCCGACCAGTCGAGCGCTGCTTCGTCGATCGACAATCGCCACGAACCGATTTCGGCGATCTGTTCGGCCTGGCGGAAGATCTGGTCTTGCCGCCCCAGCCGCGTCACCAGTTCCTCGCCGCTGGTGGCGATGTGGATCGCCTTCAGCGCGGTACGGCGTGCCTCCAGCAGCGCTTCGGCCAGCGTTGCGAGATGCGCGAGTGCGGCGAGTTCGCGCGGATCGGCGGAACGCGGGACATTGTCGACGACGCACAACGTGCCGACCGCGCGACGTACGCCGTCGGGATCGGCGACGCGCAACGGCGCGCCTGCATAGAAGCGCACGCCGACGTCGGTGACGAGCGGGCTGTCGCGGAACCGTTCGTCGTCCATCGTGTCACGGATCACCGTGACGCGATCGTCCACGACGGTGCGGTCGCAAAAGGCGGTGTCGCGCGCAAAGGCCATCACGCCGGGCGTGGTGCGCGCCTTCACGAATAATCGGTCATGATCAACAAGGTTGAGCAGCGCAGTCGGGCAGCCGAGCAGTTCGGCGGCCAGCGCCACCAGCGCGTCGAATTCCCGTTCCGGCGCGGTGCCGAGCAACGCGAGCGCCTGCAAAGCGGCGGCGCGCGCCGTTTCGGCGTGGCGGTCAAAGGGAGAGACTTTCGACGTCATGATCGGCATTTAGCGTCGGTAACGTTAATTTTGGTTTGCCATTCCGTTACACCCGCGGGAGATGCGACCGGGTGAGCGATTTATCCGCCCCGTTGCCGTTGCCGGTCCAATGGTCGGTGCATCTGGCGCGCGACCGGCGTCGGTCGGAGCATACCGTGCGCGCCTATCGGGCCACTGCGGAGCGTCTGTTGGCGTTCCTGGGAACACATTGGGGCGCAGAACTGGACCGTGCGGCGCTGTCGCGTGTCACCGCGGGCGACCTGCGGGCCTATCTGGCGCACCGCCGGGGCAACGGATTGTCGAACGCGTCGGCGGCGCGCGAGCTGTCGGCGGTGCGCGGGTTCCTCGACTGGGCAGGCGGCGTCGGCGCGGCGCCGCGGATGAAGGGGCCGCGCGTCAAGAAGGGCGTGCCGCGCCCGATCTCCCCCGACGAAGCGGTCGCACTGGCCACCGACGTGATGGAGGAAAGCGACGAGCCGTGGGTGGCGGCGCGCGACTGGGCGGTGCTGCTGCTGCTGTACGGCGCGGGGCTGCGGATCGGCGAGGCGCTGGGGCTGACCGGCGCGGTGCTGCCGCTGGGCGAGACGCTGCGCGTCACCGGCAAGCGCGACCGGACGCGGATCGTTCCGCTGCTGCCGCCGGTGCGCGCGGCGATCGAGGATTATGCAGCGCGGGTGCCGTGGCCGATGACGCGCGACGCACCCTTGTTCCGCGGGGTGCGCGGCGGCGCGCTGGACGGCGGGATCGTGCGGACGCGCGTGCGGGCGGCAAGGGCGCGGCTGGGGCTGTCGGAGCGGACGACGCCGCACGCGCTGCGGCATAGCTTCGCGACGCATCTGCTGGGGCGCGGTGCGGACCTGCGCGCGTTGCAGGAGTTGCTGGGCCACGCGAGCCTCAGTTCGACGCAGGTCTATACGGGCGTCGATGCGGCGCATCTGCTCGACGTCTATCGCGCGGCGCATCCGCGGGGATAGAAATCAATCATTGCGAGCGGAGCGACGCGCTCTAGCACCGGATCAGGACGCCCTGGATTGCCGCGCTTCGCTCGCAATGACGGAGCAGGGTCAGCCGCGCGGTTTCCACGTCGCGACGCGCCAGCCGTACCAGCCGAGCGCCAGCACCGTCAGCGCGATCCCGACCGGGCCGACGTAGCGGTCCAGCTCGGCAAAGCGGCTGCCGAGATAGAAGCCAGCCCCCGCCAGCACCCCGTTCCAGATGATGCTGCCCGCAAAGGTCATCAGCAGGAAGCGCGGCATCGGCATCGCCGCCATGCCGGCGGGCAGCGAGATCATCGTGCGGAAGGTCGGCATGAAGCGGAAGACGAAGATCACCCAGCCGCCGTGATCGTGGAGGAAGCCGCGCACCCGCTCGACATCGCTCCATTCCATCGTCAGCCAGCGGCCGTGCCGCTCGACGAACGGGCGGAAGCGCGCATAGCCGATCCGCCGGCCGACCGCATACCAGAAGACGTTGCCGGCAGTCGTCCCGGCGGTGCCCCACAAGAGCAAGGGCACGATGTCCATCTGCCCGCGCGCGACCGCGATCCCGCCCAGCCCCATGATGACCTCGGACGGGATCGGCGGGACGATATTCTCCAGCGCCATCAGCAGGAAGATGCCGAGATAGCCGCCCGCGACGATCCAGTGGATGATGAAATCGGTCACGTCCGCGCCAACGGCTCCGTCAGCGCGCGCGTTCCTTGAGCCGGCGGTCGATCGCATCCCAGATCAGCCCGGCGACATCGGTGCCGTCGAACTTCTCGATCGCGACGATCCCGGTCGGCGAGGTGACGTTGATCTCGGTGAGCCATTCGCCGCCGATCACGTCGATCCCGACGAAGATCAGCCCGCGCTTCTTCAGCTCCGGGCCGAGCGCGTCGCAGATCTCGCGCTCGCGTGGCGTCAATTCGGTCTTCTGCGCCGAGCCGCCGACCGCGAGGTTTGAGCGGATCTCGCCTTCGCCGGGCAGGCGGTTGATCGCGCCCGCGACCTCGCCGTCGACCAGCACGATCCGCTTGTCGCCCTTCGCCACCGCCGGGAGGAACGCCTGCACCATATGCGGCTCGCGCCACGTCTGGTTGAACACCTCGATCAGCGCCGACAGGTTCTCGCCGCTGGAGCGGACATGAAAGATCGCCTTGCCGCCGTTGCCGTGCAGCGGCTTGACGACGATCTCGCCGTGCTCGGCGAGGAAGGCGCGTGCCTCGTCGAGCGAGCGCGTCACCAGCGTCGGCGGCATGAAGCGCGCGTAATCGAGCACGAACACCTTTTCGGGGGCGTTGCGGACGCTGACCGGATCGTTGACGATCAGCGTGCGGTCGGCGATCCGCTCCAGCAGGTGCGTCGCGGTGATATAGCCCAGGTCGAACGGCGGGTCCTGCCGCATCAGGACGACATCGGCCTGCTCGCCAAGGTCGAGCGGCACGGGGTCCCCGAACGTGAAGTGATCGCCGGCCACGCGTTGCACCGTCACCGGATGCGCCTTCGCCCACACGCGCCCGTCGCGATAGTTGAGCGCATCGGCGGTATAGTGGAACAGCCGGTGCCCGCGCGCCTGCGCCGAGAGCATCAGCGCAAACGTGCTGTCGCCCGCGATGTTGATCTGATCGAGCGGGTCCATCTGGACGGCGACAGTGAGCGGCTGGGTCATGGCGCGGATGTAGGGCGGGCGGCGGCGGCTGTCAGTAGCCGATCCACGCATTCTCGATATGGCGCGGGCGGGTGCCGGGGGCGAGCAGGATCACGTCGACGCGAATGTCCTCGCCGGCGGTCGCGTAGCGCGGCATCAGCACCTCCGCGGCGGCGGCGACCCGGGCGAGGCGGCGCTGGTCGATCGCATGGTCCAGCTCGGCGGGTGTGCGGCGCGTCTTGACCTCGACGAAGGCGACCAGCGCGCCGCGTCTGGCGACCAGATCGACCTCACCCGCCGGGGTGCGGACGCGGCGGTCGAGGATCTGCCAGCCCTTGAGCCGCAGCCACCACGCCGCCAGCCGCTCGCCGCGCCGCCCGGCTTCCTCCGCGACGCGGCGGGTGGCGGTGGAGCGGGGGCGGGGTGGGCGCATCGCGGGCGAGGATGGCGGCGGAGGGTGGATGGGGCAAGCGTTGGATGGGGACGGTGGGCCGTGGCGTCTGTCCAGAGAACCCGATCAAAGTGTAGATTGTGGCTATCGTCAGATGCGCGTCGCCACGTCGTGGTGGAAGGTCTGGCCAAGCGCCTGCGTCGCGATGCCCGCCAGACGATAGCCGTTCGTCAGATCGGACAGATAGGCGATATAGGCCGCGGCGCGGTCACCGTCCCCGCCATCGAGGTCCGCACGGTCGCTGACGACCAGCCCTCCCTTGCGCAGACGCGGTTCCAGCAGTTGCAGCACGTCGAGGTAGAGGTCCTTCGCCGCATCCAGAAGGATCAGATCGATCGGCTCGTCATCGTCGCGGCGCAGCGTTTCGCGCGCATCGCCTACGCGTATCTCCACCAGATCGGCCAGCCCGGCCTCGCGCAGATTGGCTTCGGCACGCTCCGCCTAGTCCGGCGAGGGGCGGGTGGGCGTCAGCGCCCGGCCGTTGCCGTCCCGATCAGCCCCGGCGCATCCGCCACGAAACGGTCGAGGACGCCATCGGCGATGCGGATCGTGCCGTCGAAGCGCGTCGCGCCGGGGATGGTCTTCACCGCTGCGGCTTCGGTCGCCAGTCGTTGCGCGTCGGCGAAGTAGCGCGGGGCCGCAGGGCTGGCGGCATCGGCGGCGGCGAGGCCGGCGGCGGTCTGTTGCAGCGCGCGGCCCCATAGCGCGAGCGCGTCGAGCCACGGACGCGACTGCTCGGTGAAGGACGCATCCGCTACCCCGGCGCGGATCGTGTCGGGGGCGGCGGCAAGGTCGTCCGCCGCGCGGGTGAGGTCGGCGATCGCTTGCGCGCGCGCCCCGGCGTCGCCGTCGGCGAGCGCTTCACGAACGCGGGTGAGCAGCGCGTGGAGCCGCGGGGCCTGTTCCTGCCACGGCTGGCTGCCGAAGGTGGGCGCCATATGCTGCGTGTCGAAGAAGGTCAGCAAGGCGTCGGCCGCGCGCGCATCGTCGCCGGCCAGTTCGCGCGCCGACCAGTGCCACGTGCGCCCGGCGTCATAGTCCTTGTCGTTCCATGCGAAGGCGAGCACGCCGGTGACCGCGACGCGGCTCGGCGCTTCCTGATTCATCGGGTTGGACAGGATGCCGGTCAGCTCGCCCGCCAGCCCCGCCTCGCGGCGTGCATAGGGCGCCATCAGCAGCCGGCCGGTGGTCTGCGCATAATCGTTGACGGGGTAATTGTCCCACAACAGCGTCTTGCGCCCGAACGCCTTGGTCGCGGCCTTGGCATCGGGCACCGAGATCGCGGGCGGCACGACATCGGTGCCGGTCCATTGTACCACCACCTTGGGGTCCAGCGTGTCGCGGAGCGCCGCTTTATAGGGCGTGTCCTTGGCGTCGTAATATTCGGTCGGCACCATGATGAGCGGCGGCGCCTGCGGATCGCGGCGCGTCAGATCGGCCTGTACCGCATTGAGCAATTGCGCCTGCGCCTTGCCCGCCGCGGCTGCGCCCGAGGGGCCGAACGCGGTTTGATCGGCGTCGCAATTCCATTTCTTGTATTCGATGTCGTCGAGCGCGACGTAGAAGCGGTGGATGCCGATCGCGCGCAACGCGTCGAACTTGGCGCGCAATGCCTGAAGGTCGGCGGGGGCGGAGAAGCAGATCGTCGGCCCCGGGGAGATCGCATAGACGAAGTCGACATGGTTGCGCGTCGCCGCCGCCGCGAGCGTGCCGAGCTGGGTCAGCGTCGCGGCGGGATAGGGCTCGCGCCAGCGGGCGCGGGCGTATGGGTCGTCCTTGGGGCTGTAGACGTAGGTGTTGGCCTTGACGGTCGCGAGGAAGTCGAGATGGCGGGTGCGCTCGACCATCGTCCACGGCTTGCCGTAGAAGCCCTCGATCGTGCCGCGCACCGGCATCGCGGGATGGTCGCGGATCACGAGTGCGGGAAGCGTGGGGCGCTGCACGAGCTGGCGGAGCGTCTGGACCGCGTGGAACAGGCCATCGGCGTCATGGCCGGCGAGCGTGATCGTGTGGGTCGCGGGGGTGACGGTGAGCGTATAGCCCTCGCGCGCGGTCTCGGCGGCGGTGCCGGAAAGGGCGGCGCGGACGAGCGCGGCGTCGGCGAGCCCCAGCACGATCTGCGGCTGCGCGGAATCGCTCGCGAGGCGGCGGACGGTGGTGACCGTCTCGACCCCGGCCGCGCGCAGGATCTGGCTGGCGAGCGCGACGGTGGCGGCATCGGTGCCGGGGGCGGCGATCAGCGTGACACGGCGGCCGAGCGTCATCGTCTCGGCGCCGAGCGTCAATTCGGTCGGGGCGGGGAAGATCGCCGGGCGGGTAGCGATCTGCGCGGCGAGCGGGGCGGACGACAGGAGCGTGGCGGCCAGCAGGGGCAGGCCGATGCGGCGGGTCATGTCGTTCTCCGGTATGCTATTGGTATTAAGGGGTGTCGTAAGGTGTTGCCGCTGGCGGGGCAACCGGGCTCATCACGCGCCGCTCATCGCTCCCGGATCAAGTACGGGGCGACGATGATTGATGATGCCGCGGCTATATTCGCAAGGGACCGGCCCTAGTCGCGGGCCGTCGCCTTTGCCCGGCGGACGATCACCGGAATGTAGAATATCATGAAGACGATGAAGGCCGCACCGGATGCCCAGGCGATCGCGTTGGAGAGATTCGCCCCGATCGGAAGGTAAACGCCAGTCCAAAGGGCGACCGCTCCCGCCAACAACAGCAGACAACTCAACAGCTTCGCCCGGAAGGTGGGGGCGACGAACTGATCGATCATGTGCGACGCGATGAAGGCCGCCACGAATACGATCGAGGAAATGTCTTCCATGGATGGCGATATTACCATGCGCCGCGCCGGTCGCCAACGACGATCACGCGCCCTTCATCTCCAGCGCACGGGCGTAGAGCGCCTTGCGGTCGACGCCGAACGCCTTGGCGATCTCGCCCGCGGCCTTGGAGGCGGGGAGGCGGGTGAGCGCCTCGGCGAGCGCGGCATCGGCGTCCTCGATCGCGGCGGGGGCGGGGGGCTCGGGCGGGGCGACGACGACGACGATCTCGCCCTTGGGCGGCGCCTCGGCATAGCGGGCGGCGAGCGTCGACAGCGTGCCGGTGACCGCCTCCTCGAACTTCTTGGTGATCTCGCGCGTCACCGCCGCCTCGCGGTCGCCGAGCCCGGCGGCGAGCGCGGACAGGCAGGCGGACAGACGCGGGCCGGATTCGTAGATCACCAGCGTCGCGCGGATCGCGGCGACCTCGGCGATTGCGGTGGCGCGCGCCTGTTCCTTCGCGGGCAGGAAGCCAAGGAAGAAGAAGCGGTCGGTCGGCAGCCCGGCGAGCGTCAGCGCGGCGATCGCGGCGCACGGTCCGGGGATGGTGACGACCTGATGCCCCGCCGCGCGCGCATCGCGCACCAGTTTGTAGCCCGGATCGGAGATCAGCGGCGTGCCGGCGTCGGACACCAGCGCCACCACCTCGCTGGCCATCCGCGCGATCAGCTGCGGGCGGACATGCTCGGCATTATGATCGTGATAGGGGGTCATCGGACGCTTGGTGCCGATGTGGCGGAGCAATCCGGCGGTCACGCGCGTATCCTCCACGGCGATCACGTCCGCGCCCGCGAGCACCTCGGCCGCGCGGGGGGAGAGATCGCCGAGATTGCCGATCGGGGTGGCGACGATGTACAGGCCGGGGGTCAACGGGTTCACGGGAGTAGTCATGGCAGAGGCGATCGGGCGTTCGCAATGGTCGAGCGCAATGTCGCGCGTCATCACGGTCGCGGGGGCGTTGTTGCTCGCGGCCTGTTCGACGGTGGTGCCACGCGGGCCGGTGCAACAGGCGCCGACCGCGCAACCCGCGCCGCCGCCGCGCGAAACCGCGCCGGAGGTGGTGACCGGGCTGCCGCAGGATGCCGCGCGCAACCGTGTCGCGCTGCTGGTGCCGCTGACCGGCAGCAACGCCGGGGTGGGGCGCAGCCTTGCCAATGCCACGCAACTGGCGCTGCTCGACACGCGCAACCAGCAGGTGCGGATCACCAGCTACGACACCGCGACCGGCGCGGCGGCGGCGGCGAGCCGCGCGATCCGCGAGGGCGCGCAGCTGATCCTGGGGCCGCTGCTTGCCGAGGACGTGCGCGCGGTCGCGCCGATCGCGCGCGCGGCGAAGGTGCCGGTGCTGTCGTTCTCGAACGATACCGGCGTGGCGGGGAACGGCGCTTACGTGCTCGGCTATGCGCCGGCGCAGGCGATTGAGCGCGTCGTCGCCTACGCGCGCGGGCGCGGGATCGACAATTTCGGCGGGATCGTCCCCAATGCGCTGTACGGCAGCCGCGCGTCGACCGCGTTCCTGCGCGCGGTGGAGCAGGCCGGCGGGCGCGTCGTGTCGCTCCAGACCTATGATCGCGGCAGCGGCGCGCTGGGCAGCGCGGTGCAGCGGATGGCGAAGGACGCGCCGTTCGGGGCGGTGCTGATCGCCGACAGCGCCGCGACCGCGACCGCCGCGGTGCCGCTGATCCGGCGCAACAGCCCGTCGACGCAGATCCTCGGTACCGAGCTGTGGAATTCGGACGGCGCGTCCCGCTCGTCGGCGGTGCTGAACGGAGCGTGGTTCGCGAGCGTGCCGGATACGCTGTACCGCCAATATGCGCGCAACTATCGCGCGCGTTTCAACGCCTCGCCCTATCGGCTGTCGAGCCTTGGGTATGATTCGGTGCTGCTGGTCGTGCGGATCGCGCGCGAGTGGCGGCCGGGATCGCCATTCCCCGAGAACCGGCTGCGTGACGCCGACGGCTTCGCGGGGATCGACGGCGCATTCCGCTTCGGGCGCGACAATGTCGCCGAGCGCGCGCTGGAGGTGCAGGAAATCCGCGGTGGCGAGACGGTGACGGTGTCGCCGGCCCCGACCGGCTTCGACGCAAAATAGCCAATGCGGGCTATGGCATGGCGGTGACGGTCGTGTAGAGCATCGCGATGCCGATCCTTACCGCCGTCACCCATGCCGACCTGATTGCCGATGTCCGCACGCTCGCCGCGAAGATCGCGCGCGACACCGCGTGGCGCCCCGACTGGCTGGTCGGGATCGGACGCGGCGGGCTGGTTCCTGCGGTGTATCTGAGCCACGCGGCGGGCGTGCCGATGCAGTCGGTCGATTATTCGGCGCAGGACGATACGCGCGCGGCGCCCGCCATCGAGCGGCTCGCGGCGCTGACCCGCGAGGGGCAGAAGCTGCTGTTCATCGACGACATCAACGATTCGGGGCGGACGATCGTCAAGCTGCGCGGGCTGCTGGAGCAGGCCGGCGCGGCGACGGGGGCGATGCGATTCGCGACGTTGATCGACAATCGCGGCTCGGCGGCGAAGGTCGACTTGGCGGCGCGGACGATCGACCGCGCGGTGACCAAGGACTGGTTCGTGTTCCCGTGGGAAGCGCTGGCGCCAGCGACCTCGATCGCGGCGGATGCCGATGAGGTGCCGGAGCGCACGACTTAAGCGGCGGATCGATATTCGGGATTCGACGGCAGATCGCCTTCGATCCCGACCTTCCCTCGTTGGTCGCCCCGGACTTGATCCGGGGCCCCGCGTCTTCTTGCCAACAGAAGGACGAAGTGGGATCCCGGATCAAGTCCGGGATGACGGAATTGTGCGTGGCCAGCGAAGGTCGATCGCGGCGGATGCCGATGAGGTGCCGGAGCGGACGGCTTAAGCGGCGGATCCGTTGCAACGTCGCCGTTCGTGCTGAGGAAGCATCGAGCTTGGCGAAATGCTGTCTCGAAGCACAGCCCTTCGAGACGAGGCTTCGACAGGCTCAGCCTCTCCTCAGGGCGAACGGATGAGCTAAGCTGCTACGGCAGCGTCACGATCCCGGTCACATGCACGGTCCCGCCCTCGGCGTGGACCGCGCCGTTGACGATGCCGGTGATCGTCACCTCCGCACCCGATTCGGCGGTGATGTCGCCGCGGACCATGCCCGAGATCGTGACGCGGCAGCCCGCCGCCACGGTGATGTCGCCGCTGACGATCCCGGACACGTCGGCATCGCGGTCGAGCCGGATCGCGCCGCTGACGATCCCCGACAAATCCCTCATGGCTTGATGAGCCCGATCTCGACCAGCCGCTGGTGCAGATAGCCGTGGGCGGTGATCGGCTCGGGATAGCGGTTCGGGTTCGTGGCGGTGATCGTCTGCGGCAGCGTCTCGATCAGGAAGTCGGGCGCGGGGTGCAGGAAGAACGGCATCGAATAACGCGAATGGCCGCGGCGCTCGGGCGGCGGGTTGACGACGCGGTGCGTGGTCGACGGCAAAACGTGGTTGGTCAGCCGTTGCAGCATGTCGCCGACGTTGACGACCATCGCGCCCTCGGGCGGCTTGACCGCCAGCCACTGGCCGGTCGCGCGGTCGAGCAGTTCGAGCCCGGCCTCTTCTGCGCCGAGCAGCAGGGTGATGAGGTTGATGTCCTCATGCGCGCCCGCCCGGACTCCCTCGGCGTCGGCGGGGATCGGCGGATAATGGAGCAGGCGGAGCACCGAATTGCCGTCCTTGACCGCCGGATCGAACCAGTCCGGTGCAAGGCCGAGGTGCCGGGCGATCGCCGACAGCAGCCGGTCGCCGGCGCGATCGAAGGCGGCGAACAGCTCGACGAACGTGTCGCGAAAGCCTTCGGGGCGTTCAGGCCAGATGTTGGGCGCCATCTCGGTGGCGTAGCGATGCCCTGCCGGCAACTCGCGGCCGACGTGCCAGAATTCCTTGAGATCGACGTGGCGCGCGTCCTTGGCGATCTCGGTCTTGAACGGCGTATAGCCGCGCGCACCGCCGCCACCGGGCGTGTGGTAGCGGCGCTTCTCCTCCTCGGGCAGCGCGAACAAGTCGGCGGTTTCCGCCCAGGCGCGGTCGATCAGCGGCTGCGGCACGCCGTGATCGGCGACGATCGCGAAGCCGAAGCGCTCGAACGATCCGCCCAGCGCGGCGGCGAAGCCATCGGGATCGCGCGCCTGATCGGCGAGGGTGAGCGTCGGGACGTCTGCGGTGTCCGGGGCGGCAGGGGTGTCGAGCATGGTCAATCGTCCGTGAATCTGAATGCTCTAGGTAGGCGTTCGGGCGCGGAGACGCCAGCCGCCGGAACCGCCGGGGTGAGTCTGCCGTTCGATCGGCGTAACGATTGAAGGAGCTGCGCGATGGGCGGGCATCAGGTGTACGGTCAGGGCTCGGGCGACGACGGCTATGACGAGGACGGCTATGACGAAAGCCAGCGCGCCGAAATCCTGGAGGCGACCCGTGATGGGCCCGGCGACGGCACGATCATCGTCGATCTCGACCCCGATGTCGGCACCGACGACGACGCCGAGGACGAAGACGAGCTGGTGATGACCGACGACGAGGTCGCGCGGCAGGACGGCGACGTCGATGCCGACG
The DNA here is from genome assembly GCF_036946485.1 of Sphingomonas phyllosphaerae. Lineage (GTDB taxonomy): Bacteria > Pseudomonadota > Alphaproteobacteria > Sphingomonadales > Sphingomonadaceae > Sphingomonas > Sphingomonas phyllosphaerae_E. The sequence goes on along the minus strand of NZ_JAQIJA010000005.1, from coordinate 337,722 downwards.
ACAGCGATGTCGCGGAGGACGAGGTGCAGGCGGAATTCGACGATGGCAGCGTCGAGGACGACGAACTCGACGACCGCGACGACACCGCGCTGCGGCCCTGACCCGAAACGGGCGGCGGTCGATTGACCCTGCCCTGATCGCGACGCAGGATGCGGGCGATGCTGATCGTCGCGCTCATGTTGCAGGCTGCGGCCCCTTCGGTGCCGGACAGTCACTCGGTGCTGGTTCCGGTCGGAACGCAGCCTTGCGTGCGCCGGTCGTCCGCCGATGAGGTCGTGGTGTGCGCCGACCCGCTACCGGCACAGGCGCTGCCGCTGCCCGACGAAGCGGTGTCGCCCGGACCGAGACCGGTCAATCGTGACATGACAGGGATCGCGGCGCTGCGTTCGGAAGCCGATCCCTGTTCGGCCACGATCTGGGGCTGTGGCGCGCCGTTGAATCTGCTCGGTATGGGAACCGCGTTGGTGCGCGGTGTCCAGAAGCTGGTCGCGCCGGGGAGCTGTTGCGAAGGACCGCGAGAGGCGACCGATCATTATCAACTGGGGCGTGACGTTGCTGCCGGGATCGGCCGAATCGGCAGGCACAAGCCGGCGAAGGCATCTCGCGAGACGATCGATCTCGACGAGCCGGTGCTGACCGGGCGGGTACATCCGTGATTTGGCGGGCGTCATGCTGATTGCCGCGCTCCTGCTCCAGGCTGCCGCGCCGGCAGCGGCGGACAAATTCTCGATCCTGGCGCCGGTCGGCGATCAACCGTGCGTGCGCAGCAGCGAGGACGGCGAAGTCGTCGTGTGTGCCGATCCGCTGCCGGCGCAGGCGCTGCCGCTGCCGAACGAAGCGGTGCCGACCGGCCCGCGCCCGGTCAATCGCGACATGCGCGGTATCGGCGCGTTGGCCGCCGAGTCCGGCCCGTGCGCGGCGCGATCGGGCGGATGCCAGGTCGGTTTCAACATCCTCGGGCCGGTGGTGGCGCTAGTGCGCGGGGTGCAGTCAGCGATCGCGCCGGGCAGTTGCTGCGAGCGACCAGGGGAGGCGACCGACCCGTTGATGCTGATCGGCGATGCGGTGAAGGGGGTCGCCGGGGCCGGGAAGCACAAGCGTCATCAGCTGAGGCGCGAGGCGATCGACCTTGACGAACCGGTGCTCGCGGGTCGGGTGCATCCCTGAAAGGGCCGACGGCGATTAGGTTCGTCATTGCTTCGCGGCGCTCGCAATGAGGGAATTCAACGCTGAAGCCGGACGTCATCAGCTTCGCGAGTCGCGGCGGCTAGGGCCAGCCGGATCCTACCGCGCCGGGGTCGACTCGCGTTCGATGATCGTGTGGGGAACGATCAGGTCGGTGGCTCCCTCGACGCCGTCGCCGGTGCGGATCAGGCGCTCGGCGGCGCGGAAGGCCATTTCCTCGGCAGGCTGGCGCACGGTGGTGAGCGGTGGCCAGATGCGTGCCGCCAGCGTGGTGTCGTCGAAGCCAGTCACCGCCAGATCGCGCGGCAGCACCAGCCCGCGGCGATGTGCCTCGGCGATGACCCCGGCGGCCATGTCGTCGTTGCTGCACATGATCGCGTCCGGACGCGCCGTGCCGCCCAGCAACGCCTGTACGGCTTGCTCTCCCGAGGCGCGGTCGAAGCGGCCGGGGATCAGCAACGCAGGATCGGCGGCGATGCCATGCGCAGCGAGCGCGTCGTGATAGCCCTTCACGCGGGCGGCGCTGTCGGAGTGACGAGGGCTGCCCGCGACCAGCGCGATCCGGCGATAGCCGCGCGCGATCATCAGAGTAGTTAGTTCAGCCATCGCCGCACGATTGTCGATCCGCACCGTCGCGATGCCGGGAAGGACATGGCCCGTCGCGATCGCCGCGACGGGCAGGCCCAGTTCGTCGAGCACCGGGGAGTCGCTCAGCAACTCGGCGAACGGCGGCACCAGCAACAACGCGTCCGCGCCGCCGCGGGCCAGCGAACGTGCGGCCGCCTCGGCAGCCTCGGGCGTGCCCGGTGCTTCTTCGTGGAGCAGCAATTGCAGCCCGCGCGCATTGGTGGCTCGCAGCGCGCCGACCAGGATCGCGTCGAGGAACGGCGCGCGGGCGCCGCTGTAGAGCAGGCCGACCGTGGTGGCGCGGGCGCGCGCGAGGCGGCGCGCGACGACGTTGGGGACATAGCCGAGTTCGGCGACCGCGGCATGGACCGCGGCGACGGTCGCCGGGCTGGCGCGCCCGGCACGATTGATGACGTTGGAGACGGTCATCGCCGACACGCCCGCACGTTCGGCGACCGCGCGGATCGTGACGCCCTGGCGGCGACGCTCGCTCATGGGAGCGACCTGCGCCGTCCGTCATCGCGCCCGTTGCGGCGGGTTTGCTCCACCGTGGCGGGGCGCGATGACGGGGGCGGCAAGGCGCGGCCCTAGATGGTGCCGGCCTTCATCAGCTTGACCGCATTGTCGCAGGCACGCGCGGTCAGCGCCATGAAGGTCAGCGACGGGTTGACGCACGCCACCGACGCCATCTGCGCGCCGTCGGTGACGAACAGGTTCGGCGCGTCATGCGCCTGGTTCCACTTGTTGAGCACCGAGGTGCGCGGGTCGGCACCCATGCGCGCGCCGCCCATTTCGTGGATCGCGTCGCCGGGGACGTGCTCGCCCTCGCGGCTCTGCACGTCGGTCAGCCCGGCGCCACGCAGCATCGCCTCGCCCTGTTCGCGCGCGTCGGCCATCATCTTCAGCTCGTTGTCGCGGAAGGTGACGTTGAACACCATCAGCGGCACGCCGAAGCGATCGACCTTGGTCGGGTGCAGCGAGACGCGATTGTCCTCGTACGGCAGACACTCGCCGAACGCGGTCATCCCGAACTGCCAGCCGTTGTACTTGCGCATTCCCTCCTTCATCGACTTGCCGAAGCCGACCGGGCCGGCGGGCGAGCGATAGGCCGAGCCCTGATAGCCATAGCCGCGCTTGAACCCGACGCCCTCGTCGCCGCCGACGTTGCGGAAGCGCGGGATGTAGACGCCGCCGGGACGACGACCATACTCGATATATTCGGTCATGCCGGGGATGTTGCCGCCGATGCTGACGCGGAAGATGTGATCCATCACATACTTGCCGAGCGTGCCGCTGCTGTCGAACCAGCTGCGCCCGTCGGGGCGCTTCGAGTTCATCATGATCTGCACCGAGGCGAGCGCCGAGGCGCAGAGGAACACCATCCGCGCCTTGACGACCTGCGCCTGACCAGTCTTCGCGTCGACGTAGCGGACGCCAGTGACGCGCTTCTTGGCGGGATCATATTCGAGGTTGGTGACGACCGCATCCGACCGCAGCGTCAGCTTGCCCGTCGCCCGCGCCGCCGGCAGCGTGACCGCCTGCGTCGAAAAATAGGCACCGAACGAACAGCCGTTACCGCACTGGTTACGATACTGACACTTGGTGCGGTTCTGGTCGGGCTTGTCCTCGGTCATGTTGGTGAGGCGCGTGTTGATGAGCTTGCGGCCCGGGAACTTCGACTCGAGCCGCGGCTTCACCCACTTCTCCGCGATGTTCATCTGCATCGGCGGCTGGAAGTCGCTGTCGGGCAGCTGCGGCAGGTTCTCGCGCGAGCCCGACACGCCGATGTAATTCTCGACGTATTTGTACCAGGGCTCGACGTCCTCGTAACGGATCGGCCAGTCGATCGCGATATTGTCCCGCTTGTTGGCCTCGAAATCCTCGGGCGCCCAGCGGAAGGTCCAGCGGCCCCAGATCAGCGACTTGCCGCCGACCGCCGCCGGGCGGATCCAGTAGAACTTGCTGCCCTCGTCATAGGCATAGGGGTTCAGCCGGTCGTCGTTGTAGAACTTGCGGTTGCTGGGCGTGACATAGCCGTGCTTGGTGATGAAGTAGTCGCTCTCCATCAACGCCGGCGGCATCGAGTTGCGTGCGGGCACCTCATAGGCGGGCTTGCCGTCATAGGGGTAACCCTCGCCATGCTCGACCATGATGCCACGGTCGAGCATCAGGACGCGCAGGCCCTTTTCGGTCAGCTCCTTCGCGGCGAAACCGCCGCTGACGCCGGAGCCGATGACGATCGCGTCGAAAGTATCGGTCGCTGCCATGTGTAAAATCCTCTCCGTCGGCGCGATCAGAACGTCAGCTTGCGCAACGTGTTGAAGCTGGTGGTGATGTCAGGCAGGTACGGGGCGGGGCACTGGTCGTTCTCGACGTAGAAGTGCTTCACGCCCGCGACGCGGTTCAGCTTGAAGATCGCACCGAAGTCGATCTTGCCTTCACCCACCGCGCACATGCTGCCGTCGGCGCGCTTGTCCTTGACGTGATAGGCGTAGATCCGCCCGGCGTGCTGCCGGATCAGCGCGGCCGGGTCCTGCCCCGCGGTGATCGCCCAGAACAGGTCGATCTCCAGCTTCACCAGCGCCGGATCGGTCTCCTTGAGCAGGCGGTCGTAGAGCGACACGCCGCCGGGCTTCACGGTGAACTCGAAATCGTGGTTGTGATAGGCGAAGGCCAGGCCGGCCTTCTTCAGATCGCGCGCGAAGCGGTTGAAGTCCTTGAGCGCGGTGTTCCAGGCGGCCTCGTTGCGGTGCTGGTCGGTCATGTACGGCAGGATGACCGTGTCGGCCCCCAGCGTCTTGGCCATCTTCACCACGCCGTCGAAGTCGGCGAGCAGCCATTCGTAGGGAACGTGGACCGACGGCGCCTTCAGCCCGAGCTTGTCCTGCGTGCGACGCAGCGCGGCATGGTCCATCTTGTCATAGCCGCCACCGCCATACTCGATCTCGCGATAGCCGATCTTCGCGACCTTCTCGAGCGTGCCCATCGGGTCCGGCTGGAAGATCTCGCGGATCGTGTAGAGCTGAAGCCCGATCGCGCCGAGCTGCGCGGCCTGGGCCGAAACCCCGAACAGCCCGAGCGCGGCGAGGCCGCCGGCACCGGCGAGGACGTTGCGACGGTTGGCGATCATGAGGAATAGACCTTGTTGACGTTGGAATAAGGGAAGGCGCCGTCATAGCTGCCGGGGACAGGCAGATATTCGCGCTCCTGCGTGATGCCGATCTCCGAGGTGTAGTAACCGGCGATCACCATCTGGCGGAACGGGCCGAAGAAGGCCGCGCCGCCGGGGAATTTGTCGTCCATCGCCAGCGTCAGCAGCGCGTCGTGCTGGGCCGGGGTGAGCTGGTTGGCGGTCTTCTTGTAATCGGCCTGCGCGCGCGCCGCGATCGCGTCCAACCCGGCGATGATCGGCTTGCGGTCGTCGGGCGACGACCAGTCGGCGAGCAGCTTCTCGATATATTCCGGCACCCCGGCGGCGATCGCGCCCGGCGTGTCGGTGGTCGGGATCACCCGGTCGCTGAGCGCGCTCATCAGCGCGCGCTGCGACGGCGTGAACACCTGCACGCTGGGCGGCCCCTCGCTGATGACGGGGATGCCGCCACCCTTTGCCGCCGCGGCGGTCGCCGCGCGGGCCAGCGGGGCGTACAAGGACGCTCCGAACATGGCGGCGATGCCGCCCAAGGCTTGTCGTCTGTCGATCACTCACCCTCTCCCGTAATGCTGATGCTGCGCCGGCTCATGCCGCGTCGATCGCGCGATAAGCGGCGATCAGCCGCTCCTCGCCCGCGCGTCCCGCCTGCGAACTGCCATGTTCCATGCCGATGACGCCGCGATAGCGACGCTCGCGCAGGAAGCGCACGATGTTGCCGAAATTGACTTCGCCGGTCCCGGGCTCCTTGCGGCCGGGATTGTCGCCGAACTGGATATAGCCGACCTCGTCCCAGATCATGCCGAGCGAGCGGATCAGGTTTCCCGACTGGATCTGCTCGTGATAGCAATCGGCGAGCACCTTGACCGCCGGGCTGTTCGCGCCGCGCGCCACCGCATAGCCGGCCGCGAACGAGCGCATGTAGACGTTGGGATGGTCGGTGCGCGTGTTGAGCGGCTCCATGACCAAAGCCAGACCGTGCGGGGCGAGGATGTCGCCCGCGCGGCGCATCAGGTCGATGACGCGCCCGGTCTGGATCTCCATCGGCACCTTGTGGTCGACGAAGCCGGTGACGACGGTCATGTGCTTCGCGTTCAGCCGCTTGGCGACCTCGACCGAGGCACGGACGTCGGCGAGGAACGCCTCGCGCTCCGCGCCGTCGTCGCTGCCGAAGACCGGGCGGAACGCCGACCATTTCGGCATCGAGGCGACGAACACGCCCATCGTCATCCCGCGCCGTTGCAGCGCCTTCGCCATCGCGTCCTGCTCGGCGACGCTGCGGCTGCGCGCTTCATTGTCCTCCCACGCGCGGAAGCCTTGATCGGCGGCGAAGGCGATCTGCTCGATCCGGTCGCCGCGGCTCGCGAAGCTGCCCTCGTGCGGGGCATAGTTGAGCGAGAAGGTCGCGGCGTTGCTCACGCGGGCCTGTCCTTGCGCCGACGACGACAGCGCCGCCGCGGCGGCCCCTGCCAGAACCGTGCGGCGCGACGGGGTCATGCCGCGGCGACCGTCGCGCGGCGGCGACGCTCGGACAGCCAGATCGCGCCGAACACGAACAGCAGCACGACCGGCACCAGCGCGAGCTTCGCGAACGACTGCGACGCGGCCGCGTCCTCGACCTGGCGCAATGCCTCGCCGGTCAGGCGCTTGAACGCTTCCGGACCACCGGCGAGTTCGACTTTGGCCTGGTCGAACATCCCGCCGAGTGCCGGGAGCACGAAGAAGCTGGCCAGCGCGCCCGCCGAGCCGACCAGCCCGAGCGCCCACGCCCCGCCGCGCGGATAGCGCTCGGCGACCGAGGCGAGCATCGTCGGCCACATCGCGCAGACGCCGAGGCCCCAAACGGTCGAGGCGACCAGCGCCGCGACCGGCGACTGCGCGCGCGACAGCAGGAACAGCCCGATCGCGGCGAGCAGGCTGGAGATCCACAGCAAGCCCGGATTGGACAGCTTGCCCGCCAGCCGCCCGGCGAAGTGACGGAACACGAACATCAAGGCGCTGACATAGACGAGCAGCAGGATGCCGCGCATCCCGACGCGATTGGTGAGCGCGACGTCGAGCCACTGGCCCGGCGCCAGCTCCGACGAGGCGGTGAGGAACATCGCGCCGAACCACACGAAGAAGCTCGGGCGGCGGAACACTTCGCCGATCATCGTCCCGAAGCTCTCGCCCTCGACCGCCGCGGGGGCAGGGGGGAAGGTGGTGGTCGCGCCGATGATGACGACGCCGATCGCGGGCAGGAACACCAGCCCCATGATCGCCTGCCACGGCAGCACGTTGGCAAGGAACACGCCCGCCAGCCCGCCGATGATCAGCCCGCCCGGATACCAGGCGTGGAGCACGTTCAGCCGATGGGTGGTCTCTTCGGGATAGAGGCGCGCGGTCAGCGGGTTGATCGACGATTCGGCCAGACCCCAGCCGATCCCGCTGAGCATCATGCCCAGCCACACCAGCGAATAGATCGTCATGCCGGTCGCGATCGCGCCCGCGCCGACGATCAAGGCGGTGCCGAGGATGAAGCACACGCCCGAGCCGATCACGATCCGCTTGGCGCCAATCTTGTCGAGCAGCGCGCTGGCGACGAACAGGGTGATGGCGAAGCCGAGGAACGCGGAGCCGAGCGCCGCGCCGATCAGCTCGCCGGCCTCGACCGGGGCGATCGGGTCGATCCATTGCGCCTTCAGGCTGCTGGCGATCGCCGCGCGCAGCGACGCGCTGACCGCCGCGGTGGTCAGCGCCAGCACGCTCAGCCAGAACAAGCGGGACCGATGCTGTCCCGTAAACGCCGCTGCCTCTGTCTGCACCCTCTACCCCTTTATGATCGCGCGATTCTTTTATCTGATTTTTACAGTCTGGCCGATCAGTCGAGCCCGAGCAACCGCCGGTTCGCGGCCGGATCGGACCCGCCCGCGAAATCGTCGAAGGCGCGTTCGGGGCGCCGGATCATGTGCGCGGCGATGAACGGTGCGCCCTCGCGCGCGCCATCCTCGGGATGCTTCAGGCAGCATTCCCATTCGAGCACCGCCCAGCCGGCATAGCCATATTGCGTCAGCTTCGAGAAGATGCCGCCGAAGTCGACCTGTCCGTCGCCCAGCGAGCGGAAGCGGCCCGGCCGGTCAACCCAGTCCGAATAGCTGCCGTACACGCCCGCCTTGCCGGTCGGGTTGAACTCCGCGTCCTTGACGTGGAACATGCGGATGCGGTCGTGGTAGAAGTCGATGAACTGGAGATAGTCCATCGCCTGCAACACGAAGTGGCTGGGATCGTAGAGGATATTGGCGCGCTTGTGCCCGCCGACCGCGTTCAGGAACCGCTCGAAGGTGGTGCCGTCGTGCAGGTCCTCGCCGGGGTGCAGCTCGAAGCAGAGGTCGACGCCCTGTTCCTCGAAGGCGTCGAGGATCGGGGTCCAGCGCTTGCCGAGTTCGGCGAAGGCATCCTCGACCATCCCCGCCGGGCGCTGCGGCCACGGATAGACGAACGGCCAGGCGAACGCGCCCGAGAAGGTGGCGTGCGCGTCGAGCCCGAGCCGGCGGCTCGCCTTGGCGGCGAGCTTGAGCTGGTCGACCGCCCAGGCCTGCCGCTCGGCGGGTTTGCCGCGGAGTTCTTCCGGCGCGAAGACGTCGAAGGCGGTGTCGTAGGCGGGGTGGACCGCGACGAGCTGGCCTTGCAGGTGCGTCGACAATTCGGTGATCGCGACGCCCGCCTCGCGGCAGCGCCCGACCAGTTCGTCGGCATAATCCTGGCTCTCGGCGGCGAGTTTCAGGTCCATGCACCGCTCGTCGCGGGTCGGGATCTGCACGCCCTCGTAACCGGCCTCGGCCATCCAGCGCGCGGCGTTGTCGAGCGTGTCGAACGGCGCGGCGTCGCCCATGAACTGCGCGAGGAAGACGCCCGGGCCGCGCATGGTGCCGCCGCCGCTCACTTGGCGGTCTCGGACTTCAGATAGGCGATGATCGCGGCGCGCTTGGCGGGATCGGGGGTCGAGATCGGCATCCGGGTGCCGGGCACCTTCTTCTGCGGCGCGGCGAGATATTCGTTGAGCGACGCGTCGTTCCACTTCAGCTGCGCCTTCTTGAAGGCGGCCGAATAATTGAAGCCGGGCGCGGAGGCCGGCGCGCGCGTGAACAGCCCTGCGAGGTTCGGGCCGATGCCGTTGCGCTCGCCCTTGTGCAGCGTGTGGCAGGCCTTGCAGGCGGCGAATGCCTGCTGCCCGTTCTGCTGCGCCGGCGCGGGGGCCGAAACCACCAGCGCGACAATGGCGGCGACTGGCGCGGCGGCCAGACCGGCGATCAACTTCATCGCATACTCTCCAAACCCGAATTGATTGCCGCCAGTTTACCGCTAAACCGGGCGATAGCAAGGCGGCTGACGTTACGGTCTTCGTAATGTTGGTATGCGGATGACGGGAGGATGAATGGCGCGGGTAGAACCACTTAAGCTCGGGATGATCGGCGGCGGCGAAGGCGCGTTCATCGGTGCGGTCCACCGGATGGCGGCCGGGATCGACGGCGACTGGCGACTGGTCGCGGGCGCGTTCAGCACCGATGCGGGGCGCAATACGCGCACCGGGGAACTGCTCGGTCTCGATGCGGGACGCGTTTACGGCTCGATTGAGGCCATGCTTTCGGCCGAGCGTGCGCTGCCGGAGAGCGAACGGATCGACGCGGTGGCGATCGTGACACCGAATCACCTCCATGCGCCGATGTCGATCGCGGCGCTCGACGCGGGCTTCCACGTCATCTGCGAAAAGCCGATGTCGCTGAACCTCGAGGAGGCGCAGGCGATCGCCGCGGCGGCCGAGCGCAGCGGGCGGCATTATGCGCTGGCCTTCACCTACAGCGGCTATCCGCTGGTCGAGGAAGCACGCGCGCGGGTAGCGCGCGGCGACTTCGGCGCGATCCGGCTGGTGCAGGTCGAATATTCGCAAGGCTGGCTGAGCAGCGCGCTGGACCGCGAAGGCAACCGCCAGGCCGAGTGGCGCACCGATCCGGCGCGCGCCGGGCTGGGCGGCTGCCTCGGCGATATCGGGACGCACGCCTTCCAGTTGGCCGAGCATGTCAGCGGGTTGCAGGTCGAGTCGCTGTGCGCCGACCTGACGACGCATGTGCCGGGGCGGCGGCTGGACGACGACGTCAGCGTGCTGCTGCGCTTCGCGGGCGGCGCGCGCGGCGTGCTGAAGGCGACGCAGGTCGCGGCGGGCGACGAGAACGGGCTGCGGCTGCGCATCCACGGCGAGAAGGGCGGGCTCGACTGGGCGCAGATGGAGCCCAACACGCTGACGCTGCGCTGGCTCGACCGCCCGGGCGAGGTGGTCCGCACCGGCGGGCCGGGGCTGGCCGAGACGACGTTGGGCCGCATTCGCACGCCCGCGGGGCATCCCGAAGGCTATATCGAGGCGTTCGCGAACATCTATCGCGCGGTCGCGGCGACGATCCGCGGGGGCGATGCGGTCGCCGAGCGCGGCGCGGCGGCGTGGTTCCCCGGCACCCGTGACGGCGTGCGGACGATGGCGTTCGTCGAGGCGGTGGTGGCGAACGCTGCGTTGGACCAGAAGTGGAGTGGGTTGGCGGGGTAGTTCGCCTGCGCTGGCAGGGCCTATGAATGAACCCGTCATCCCGGATCCTTCAACAAGCTCAGGAGAGCCTTGATCCGGGATCCCGCTTTTTCCTCTCGACCGTGGCAGGAAGAAGCGGGGCCCCGGATCAAGTCCGGGGCGACGGAGGTCCCTAGCGCACCACCTTCGGCAAAATCGCGTCGAGCAGGATCATGCCAGCTTCGGTGACGCGCAGACGGTCGCCCTCACGGACGATCAGGTCGGGCAGGGCGGCGATCGCCCGAAGGTCGATGATGTCCTCGACGCGCATCCCGCCCGCCGCCGCGATCGCCGCCACATCGACGCCCTCACGCAGGCGTAGCCCCATCAGCAACGCCTCGCCGACGCGGGTCGGCGCGTCGAGCGGCTCGTCGCTCTCCAGTCCATGTCCGTTGCGCGCGACCGCGGCGAGCCAGTTCTCGGGCTTCTTGCGGCGGAAGGTCGCGAGATGGTCGCGCCGGCCGTGCGCGCCGGGGCCGATGCCGGCGTAATCGCGATAGCGCCAGTAAGCGAGATTGTGGCGGCTCTCCGCGCCGGGGCGGGCGTGGTTGGAGATCTCATAGGCCGGCAGTCCCGCCGCCGCGGTGCGGTCGCGGGTCAGCTCGAACAGATCGGCGGCGGAGTCGCCGTCGGGGATCGTCAGCCGCCCCGCCGCGGCCTGGGTGGCGAAGCGCGTGCCGGGCTCGATCGTGAGCTGATAGAGCGACAGATGCTCGGTCCCGAACGACAGCGCGCGGGCCAGTTCGGCGTCCCATGCCGCCTGTGTCTGGCCGGGGCGGGCGTAGATCAGGTCGAAGCTGACGCGTTCGAACGTCGCCTGCGCCACCTCGAGCGCGCCGAGCCCCTCGCGCACGTCATGCGCGCGGCCGAGGAAGCGCAACGCGTCGTCGTCGAGCGCCTGTAGCCCGAGCGAGACGCGATTGACCCCTGCGGCCGCCAGATCGGTGAAGCGCGCCGCCTCCACCGACGACGGATTCGCCTCAAGCGTGATCTCGACATCGCCGACGGGCGCCCATGCGCTGGTCGCCGCGTCGATCAGCGCCGCGACGGTGGCGGGCGGCATCAGCGAAGGCGTGCCGCCGCCGAAGAAGATCGACCCCAGCCGCCGGCCCGGCAGCAGCGCCGCCTCATGCGCGAGGTCGGCGAGCAGGGCATCATGCCATTGCGCCTCGTCGACGGTCGCGCGGACATGGCTGTTGAAGTCGCAATAGGGGCATTTCGAGACGCAGAACGGCCAATGGATGTAGAGCGCGAGCGGCGCGGCGGCGCGCGCGGCGCGGTCCTGCGCCGCAGCGTCGGGGGAGACGAGGTCGATCATGCCCATGATCGCGCGCATATGGCGGTTCGTCGCAGCAAACGCCACCGTCGCCGCACGCCGGACCTGCTCCATGTTGCCGTAGCGCAACGACTTTGACATCCCGGACGGCGATGCTGGTCCGCCGATTCGTCGCGTTGTTGCTTGCCCTTTCGTCCTGTGCGCCCGGCGTGGCCGCCGGGGTCGAATTCCGGATTCAACGTCCTGCGCCGTCCCGCGATGTCGTGTCGCTCCAGCGCGCGATGCTCGACGTCCACAATCGTGCGCGCGGGGCGGTCGGGCTGGCGCCGCTGGTGTGGAGCCCGTCGCTGGCGGCGGCGGCGTCCCGTCATGCGCAGGCGCTGGCGCGCAGTGGCCGGCTGTTCCATGCCGAGCAACCGGCGGGTGACGGGTGGCAGGGCGAGAATCTGTTCGCGGGCACGCGCGGCGGCTATGATTACGGTGAAATGGCGCGGTACTGGATCGAGGAGCGCCGCAACTTCCGCAATCGCCCGAGCCCCGGCTTCAGCCGCACGGGCCGGTGGCAGGACGCGGCGCATTATGCGCAGATCGTGTGGCGCACGACCACCGAGGTGGGGTGCGCGGTGGAGAGCGGGCAGACGCAGGACTTCCTGGTCTGCCGCTACAATCCCGGCGGCGAGATGGCGGGGCGACGGGCGTATTGAGGACGTTCTCTAACGTCCTCCCGGACTTGATCCGGGCTCCCGCTTCTGCCCTGACCTAGGGGTGATCGACATTCATGGTTGCCTGCCCTCGCCCCTCGCAGAGGGGAGAGGGTTGCGCAGACTTAGGCTTTGCGCAGCAAAGTCTTAGTCGGAGCTGGGTGAGGGGTGGCGCTCGCGCAAGCGAGCGCGCGAGCCAGCGGCTCGCTCAACCCGTCACCCAAGCTGAGCTAGCCAGCAAGCTGGCAAGCTCCGCTATCCCTCTCCCCTGTCCAGGGGCGAGGGCAAGAGGACATCATCATGAATGTCGATCCGCCCTAGAAGACGAAGCGGGGCCCCGGATCAAGTCCGGGGCGACGACGCCGAGTTCAGAAGACCGCCGCGACCATTTGCCGGAACGCGTCGCCGCGGTGGCTGATCTCGTTCTTGGCGGGTTCGTCCATCTCGCCGAAGGTCACGTCGTGGCCGACCGGCTGGAAGACCGGATCATAGCCGTGCCCCTTGTCGCCACGCGGCGGCCAGACGAGCGTGCCGTCGACGCGTCCCTCGAACCATTCGACGTGCCCGTCGGGCCACGCCAGCGCCAGCGCGCAAATGAAATGCGCGTCGCGCGGTGCGTCGGGGGTTTCGGCCAGCTTGTCCTCGACCAGCCGCATCGCGTGCCCGAAGTCCTTGTTCGGGCCGCCCCAGCGCGCCGAAAAGATGCCGGGATCGCCGCCCAGCGCATCGACGCACAGCCCGCTGTCGTCGGCGAGCGCCGGCAGCCCCGACAGGTCCGCCGCCGCGCGCGCCTTCAGCTCGGCATTCATCACGAAGGTGGTGCCGGTCTCCTCGGGCTCGGGCAGGTCGAGCGCACCCGCCGAGACGACGTCGAGCCCGCGCCCTTCCAGCAGCGCGGCGATCTCGCGCACCTTGCCGGCATTGTGGCTGGCGATCACCAGCTTGCCGGGCTGGAGCTTGCGGATCGCCTGCGGCTCCTTGCCTTCCCCGCTCATGCGACCGCGCGCGCCTGTGCGGCGAAGATCTCGTTGCAGCCGATCCGCGCGAGGCGCAGCAGGCGCAGCAGCGCTTCCTCGTCATAGGTGGCGTGCTCGGCGGTCGCCTGCGCCTCGGCGATGTGACCGTTTTCGAGCAGCACGAAATTGGCGTCGGCGTCGGCGTTCGAATCCTCGTCATAATCGAGGTCGAGCACCGGATTGCCTTGATAGATGCCGCACGACACCGCGGCGATCTTCTGCTTGATCGGGTCGGCGGTCAGCTTGCCCGATGCCAGCAGCCCGTCGACCGCCAGCCGCAGCGCGACCCATGCGCCCGAGATCGACGCGGTGCGCGTGCCGCCATCGGCCTGGATCACGTCGCAGTCGAGCGTGATCTGCCGCTCGCCGAGCAGGGTCAGGTCGGTGACCGCGCGCAAGGATCGCCCGATCAGCCGCTGGATTTCCTGTGTGCGGCCCGACTGCTTGCCCTTGGCGGCCTCGCGGCTGCCGCGCGTGTGCGTGGCGCGCGGGAGCATCCCGTATTCGGCGGTCACCCAGCCCTGGCCCTTGCCGCGCAGGAACGGCGGCACGCGCTCCTCGACGGAGGCGGTGACCAGCACTTTGGTATCGCCGAAGCCGATCAGCACCGAGCCTTCGGCGTGGCGGGTGAAGCGCGGCTCGATGGTGATCGGGCGCATCTGGTCGGGGGTGCGGCCGCTGGGGCGCATTCAACTCTCCTCAAGGTCGGATCGCGCACGCCCTAGCGGGGTTGGTGCGGCGGCGCCAGCAACTAACGGGAGGATGCGATGCGGGGATTGATGGCGATGGTGTTGGTGCTGGCGGCCGGGTGCACGCCGGTCGAGCTTCGTTCACCGCCGACCGCTGGCGTGCCGGTGGCGATCGAGGGTGATTCGATCAGCTATGCGACCGGCCCGTGTTATGGGACGTGTCCGGTCTACAAGGTGACGGTCCGTCCCGACGGCACCGGCACGTTCGAGGGCGAGCGGTTCACCGCGGTCACCGGCAGCCGAGCGTTTCGGGTGACCCCGGAGGAGTATCGCCGCTTCGCCGCGGCGCTCGAACCATACCGGCCGGACGGCGAACGGCGGGTGGAGATGGGTTCGCCCGATTGCGGTGCCGCGCCGACCGACATGCCCAGCGTCGACGTGAACTGGGCGATGGCCAGCGGCGGGGCAGGGCATCTGCATTTCTATTACGGCTGCCGGGTCGGGAATGCCGCAATGGCCGAGGCGCTGCGGAACGCACCCACGTTGCTGCCAATTGCGGACTTGATCGGAAAGCGCTGACGAAGACGCCGTCGCCCCTGCGCAGGCAGGGGCCCATGTCTGTTTCGTGTCGCGAGCGGCCCGTCACGCCGGAGTCGGCAATTGTGTCAGGGCCGACCACCAGGACGATACAGCCATGGGCCCCTGCCTCCGCAGGGGCGACGGCGTTTGTGGCGCGGTCAGCTCACCACCCAGCCGCGCGCCGCGGCGGCGTCGTCGAACAATTGCATATAGGGCTGCGTCATCACCCGTCGCACCTGCCCGCGCAACACCGCGCTGACCGCCACCACCGCGATCCGGCTGGCCTTAGGGAACGGTGCCATATGTTGCGCCAACGCCGCGAGCGTCTCCTGCGGCTGCGGGCCGCACGCGCTCATGTCGATCATCAGCCGGTAACCCGGGCGGAAGCGCGCGGCGAGGAATTGGCGCATCACGTCGCGGGTGTAGAGCACCACCTCCTCGGGGGTGAAGATGCGGTGCCAGCGAATCGCCAGCAATTGCGCGTCATGGTCGAATGAGACGTCGTACATCACTGATCTTCCTCGGTTCCTTCTTTGCGGGCCGCAGGTTGCGGAAAGATGAAGGACGCGGCGGTTGAGCCGCGCGGCGCGGGCGCATACATCGGTGGCGTGAGTGGTTCGCTGCCCATCGCTGAGCTGACCGATCGCGCCCGCGACATCTTCCGGCGCGTCGTCGACGGCTATCTGGAGAGCGGGCAGCCGGTCGGGTCGCGGACGCTGGCGCAGGCCGGGCTGAACCTGTCGCCGGCCTCGATCCGCGGCGTGCTCGCGCAGCTGGAGATGGCTGGGCTGCTCACCGCGCCGCATACCTCGGCGGGGCGGATGCCGACCGAGCGCGGCTTGCGGCTGTTCGTCGATGGCATGATGCAGGCGCACGCGCCCAGCGACGAGGAACGCCAGCAGATCGAGGCGCGCGCCGGCACCGGCGGGCCGGTCGAGGAGGCGCTGGCCGCGACCACCGCCGCGCTCTCCGGCCTGTCGGCGTGCGCCGGGCTGGTGATGGTGCCCAAGCGCGAGGCGGTGCTGCGCTCGATCGGCTTCGTGCCGCTTGGCGCCACGCAGGCGCTGGCGGTGCTGGTCGGCGAGGACGGCGCGGTCGAGAATCGCGTCATCGACCTGCCGGCGGGGGTCGCGCCGGGCGCGCTGGTCGAGGCGGGCAATTTCATGACCGCTACGCTCGCCGGGCTGACGCTCGGCGAGGCGCGCGCGCGGCTCGAGCGCGAGCTGTCGCAAGGGCGCTCGGCGCTCGACGCCGCGGCGCGGGCGCTGGTCGAGCGCGGGCTGGCAGTGTGGAGCGAGGACGGCGCGCGACGCCCGGTGCTGATCGTGCGTGGGCATGGCCGGCTGCTCGACGATGCCGCGACCGCCGATCTGGAGCGGGTGCGCGCGCTGCTCGACGATCTCGACGGCAAGCAGGAGGTCGCCGCATTGCTCGACTCGGCGCGCGCCGGCGATGCGACGCGGATCTTCATCGGCGCGGAGAACAAATTGTTCACGCTCAGCGGCTCGTCGGTGATCGCCAAACCCTTCCGTGGCCGCGACGGGCGCGTGGTCGGGGTGGTGGGCGTGATCGGGCCGACGCGGTTGAACTACGCCCGCGTCGTGCCCATGGTGGATTTCACGGCCGCGACGCTTACCCGGTTGCTCGGATGACGCGCGGCTTTCCGACGTAAAAGAACAGGACGGACATGACCGACAACGCCACCCCTGCCGACGACCTTCGCGAAGAAACCGCCGAGGCCGCCCCCGAGGTCGCGGAGCACGACGCCGCCGCGACGCGCATCGCCGAGCTGGAAGAGCAACTCGCCGCCGCGCGTCAGGAGACGCTGTACGCGCAGGCCGATATCCAGAACGTCCGCCGCCGCGCCGAAAAGGATGCCGCCGATGCGCGCGCCTATGCCGCGACCGGCTTCGCGCGCGACGTGCTGTCGGTGGCCGACAATCTCGAGCGCGCGCTGGCCGCGATCCCCGCCGCGCTGCGCGAGGACGAGAAGTTCAAGGGGCTGGTCACGGGGCTGGAGGCGACAGGGCGCGAGCTGGCGAGCGTGTTCGGCCGTCACGGGCTGACCAAGATCGACGCGATGGGGCAGCCGCTCGACCCGAACAAGCATCAGGCGATGATGGAAGTGCCGAGCGACGCTGCGCCGGGCACGATCGTGCAGGAGATGCAGTCGGGCTGGATGATCAAGGACCGCCTGCTGCGCCCGGCGCTGGTCGGCGTCGCGAAGAAGCCGGACTGATCAGATACACCACGTCATCCCGGGCTCGACCCGGGATCCCGCTTCTTCCTTCTTCCGAGCGCGGCGAGAAAGCGGGGCCCCGGATCACGTCCGGGGCGACGATGTCGGGCGGTTGTCATCCCCGCCGCCGGGCGAATGACGTTCGGCAGATTGCCACGGCAGGGTAAGAAAAAGGGCGGGTCGCGATCCTCTCGCGCCCGCCCTTTTTCTTGGCCCAAGCCGCCGCGGCTCAGTCGAGTCGGCGCGCCAGCTCGACGTTCAGCCCCAGCGCGATCAGCGTGCCGAGCGCGCCCGACAGCAGATAGCCGCCCGCCGCGACCAGCCCGAACGCCTGCGTCAGCGCCAGCGCGGCGAGCGGCGCGAAGCCCGCGCCGAACAGCCACGCCAGATCGGAGGTCAGCGCCGCGCCGGTGTAGCGCGCGCGCTTCGGAAAGTTGCTGGTCACCGCGCCCGACGACTGGCCGAACGAGATGCCGAGCAGCAGGAAGCCCATCACCATGAACAGGATCTCGCCCGCGCGCCCGCCGTTCAGCAGCTGCGGCGCGAAGCCGCTAAACGCCGCGATCCCGGCGGCGGTATAGCCGAGCACGCTGCGCCGCCCAATCCGGTCGGCGAGCAGCCCCGACAGCACGATCGCGCCCAGCCCGACGACGCCGCCCAGCACCTCGATCATCAGGAAGGTCGAGATGTCCTCGCGCGTATAGAGCGCCACCCAGGACAGCGGGAACACCGTCACCATGTGGAACAGCGCGAAGCTCGCCAGCGGCGCGAACGCCCCGATGATGATGTTGCGCCACTGCGCCTTGACGGTCGCGGTGACGCGCGACGGGGTCAGCTCGCGGCTGTGGAACAGCTCGCTATATTCCGGCGTGACGACGATGCGCAGCCGCGCGAACAGCGCCACGACGTTGAGCGCGAACGCCACGAAGAACGGATAGCGCCAGCCCCAGGAGATGAAGTCCTCGGCCGGCAGCACCGACAGGAAGAAGGCGAACAAGGCGCTCGCCACGATCAGCCCGAGCGGCGCGCCGAGCTGCGGGACCATCGCCCACCAGCCGCGCTTCTTCTCCGGCGCGTTGAGCGCCAGCAGCGACGGCAGCCCGTCCCAGGCGCCGCCCAGCGCAATCCCTTGACCGACCCGGAACAGCGCCAGCAGCACCGCCGAAGAGGTGCCGATCGTCGCATAGCCGGGCAGGAAGGCGACCAGCACCGTCGAGGTGCCGAGCAGGAACAGCGCGATCGTCAGCTTGGTGCCGCGGCCGTAGCGGCGGTCGAGCTTCATGAAGATCTGCGTCCCGATCGGTCGCGCGATGAACGCCAGCGGGAACAGCGCGAACGACCACAAGGTGGCGGCGATCGGCTGCATGTACGGGAAGATCACCGCCGGGAAGACGAGCACCGAGGCGATCGCGTAGACGAAGAAGTCGAAGAATTCGGACGTGCGCCCGATGATCACGCCGATCGCAATTTCCCCGGGGCGCACATCGTGATCCCCTTTGCTATGAAGGGCGCGAGCATCCTGCTCTAGCGACGTGGACGAAGCGGTGGCCATATTCATTCCCGATCGGTCGGACGGACGGTTTCCGGCGACGCCCTACCCTAAACCATTCGGCGCGTGGATGGGACAAAATGTCCTATTCCGCTGCGCCGCAGCAAAGCCTAGCTCGCGCCGCATGACCCGTCGTCCCGCCCGACGTGCGCCCGTTCGCACGCCCTTCGTCCGTCACCTCGCCGCCGCGGCCGTGCTGGCCGCGCTCGGCGGGTGCAACACCGTCGTGATGCGCCCCGCCGGCGATGTTGCGGTGCAGGAATCCAGCCTGATCGTGTGGTCGGTGGTGCTGATGCTGCTGATCATCGTGCCGGTCATGGCATTGGTGGTGCTGTTCGCGTGGCGCTATCGCGAGTCGAACACCGAGGCGAGCTACGAACCCGACTGGGATCACTCGACCGGGCTGGAGCTGGTGATCTGGTCCGCGCCGCTGCTCATCATCATCGCGCTGGGTGCGCTGACCTGGGTCGGTACGCACACGCTCGATCCGTATCGCCCGCTGGCGCGCACCGCGCCGGGCAAGCCGGTGGCGGCGAACGTCAAGCCGCTGGAGGTGCAGGTCGTCTCGCTCGATTGGAAGTGGCTGTTCATCTATCCCGAACAGGGCGTGGCGACGGTCAACGAGCTGGTCGTGCCGGTCGATCGTCCGGTGAAGTTCACGATGACCTCGTCGAGCGTCATGAACGCGCTGTGGGTGCCGGCGATGGCGGGCATGATCTACACGATGCCGGGGATGGAGACGGTGCTGCACGGCGTGCTGAACCGCACCGGCAAGTTCGAGGGCCGATCGGGCAATTATTCGGGCGCCGGCTTCTCGCACATGACCTTCTGGACGCATTCGGTCACGCCGGCGCGCTTCGACGAGTGGGTCGCGGGCGTGAAGCGCAACCGCTGGCGGCTCGACAACGCCACCTATCTGAAGCTGGCCAAGCCGAGCGAGAAGGTGCGTCCGATCGGCTTCTCCGCCGTCGATCCGGCCTTGTTCAAGCGCATCGTCGCGATGTGCACGAAGCCGGGCACCAACTGCATGGAGAATATGTCGCATGCCGGCCCGGCGGTGAACGACCGTCCGCAGCGCACCGACGAACCCGAAGGCGCACTGACCCGCGATCCGTCGCAGAAGGGCGAGAGCCCGCACTCGACCGCGCCGCAGGGCGCGGCACCGGGATCGAACGATCCGGGTGCAGGAAACCGCGACATGACCAAGCTCGATCTGCCCGCGCTGCGGCGCGCCAACGCCTCCAAGGAGGCTTGAGGACATTATGTCGGACGACCTCATCAAGACGATCTTCGGGCGGCTGACGCTCGAGAGCTTTCCGATCCACGAGCCGATTCTCGTCGGGACCTTCATCATGGTCGCGATCGGCGGGGCCGCGGTGCTGGGCGCGCTCACCTATTTCAAGCTGTGGGGCTATCTCTGGAAGGAGTGGTTCACGAGCGTCGATCACAAGAAGATCGGCATCATGTACATCGTGCTGGCGCTGGTCATGTTCCTGCGCGGCTTTGCCGACGCGCTGATGATGCGCGCGCAGCAGGCAATGGCGTTCAACGGCAGCGACGGCTTCCTGCCCGCGCACCATTATGACCAGGTGTTCACCGCGCACGGCGTGATCATGATCTTCTTCGTGGCGATGCCGTTCGTCACGGGCCTCATGAACTATGTCGTGCCGCTCCAGATCGGCGCGCGCGACGTCAGCTTCCCGTTCCTGAACAACTTCAGCTTCTGGATGACGGTCAGCGGCGCGGTCACGGTGATGATGAGCCTGTTCGTCGGCGAGTTCGCGCGGACCGGCTGGCTGGCGATGGCGCCGCTTTCGGGGCTCGACTATTCGCCCGATGTCGGCGTCGACTATTACATTTGGGCGTTGCAGATCGCGGGCGTCGGGACGTTGCTGTCGGGCGTCAACCTGCTCGCGACGATCATCAAGATGCGCGCACCGGGCATGAGCCTGATGCAGATGCCGATCTTCACCTGGTCGGCGCTGGTGACGAACGTCCTGATCGTCGCGGCCTTCCCGGTGCTGACCGCGGTGCTCGCGATGCTCAGCCTCGACCGCTATGTCGGCACCAACTTCTTCACGAACACCGGCGGCGGCAACCCGATGATGTACGTGAACATGATCTGGATCTGGGGTCACCCGGAGGTGTACATCCTGATCCTGCCCGCGTTCGGCGTGTTCTCGGAGGTCGTCTCGACCTTCTCGGGCAAGCGGCTGTTCGGCTATACGTCGATGGTCTACGCGCTGATCGTCATCTGCATCCTGTCGTATCTGGTGTGGCTGCACCACTTCTTCACGATGGGCTCAGGCGCGAGCGTCAACAGCTTCTTTGGCATCACGACGATGATCATCTCGATCCCGACGGGCGCGAAGATCTTCAACTGGCTGTTCACGATGTACCGCGGGCGGATCCGCTTCGAGCTGCCGATGATGTGGGCGGTCGCGTTCATGCTGACGTTCGTGATCGGCGGGATGACCGGCGTCATGCTGGCGGTGCCTCCGGCCGACTTCCAGTTCCACAACTCGCTGTTCCTGATCGCGCACTTCCACAACGTCATCATCGGCGGCGTGCTGTTCGGGATGTTCGCGGGCGTGAATTACTGGTGGCCCAAGGCGTTCGGGTTCAAGCTCGACAAGTTCTGGGGCACGATCAGCTTCTGGTGCTGGGTCGTCGGCTTCTGGGTCGCATTCACCCCGCTCTACGTGCTGGGGCTGATGGGCGTCACCCGCCGCCTGCGCGCCTTCGAGGACCCGAGCCTGCAGATCTGGTTCGTGATCGCCGCGATCGGTGCGCTGATCATCGCCGCCGGGATCGGCGCCATGCTGATGCAATTCTACGTCAGCATCCGCGACCGCGAGAAGCTGCGTGACGTCACGGGCGATCCGTGGAACGGGCGCACGCTGGAATGGGCAACCTCGTCGCCGCCGCCGGCCTATAACTTCGCCTTCTCGCCGGTCGTCCACGATCTCGACGCGTGGCACGACATGAAGTCGAAGAAGGCCGAGCGTCCGACCACCGGGTTCCGCGCGATCCACATGCCGAAGAACACCGGCGCCGGGGTGATCCTCGCCGGGCTGTCGACGGTCTTCGGCGTGGCGATGATCTGGTACATCTGGTGGCTGGCGGCGGTGGCGTTCGTCGCGCTGATCGCGACCGCGATCGGGCACACCTTCAACTATGACCGCGACTTCCACATTCCCGCCGAGGATGTCGTCAACAGCGAGGATGCGCGCACCCGCGCGCTCCAGCAGGCGGGGGTGTGAGCGAGATGAGCACGACGACGCAGACGGCCCCGGGCACCGAGGCACCGTCCTATTACGATCTGGACGAGCACGAGCATCCGCCCGGCGCCAGCACGATGCTGGGGTTCTGGCTGTACCTGATGAGCGACTGCCTCATCTTCGCGATGCTGTTCGCGGCGTACGGCGTGTACGGCGGCAGCTATGCCGGCGGGCCGGGGCCCAAGGAGCTGTTCGAGCTGCCGCTGGTCGCGGTGAACACGACCGCGCTGCTGCTGTCGTCGATCACCTACGGCTTTGCGATGATCAACGCCGACGAGCAGAACAAGGCGGCGACCTTGCGCTGGCTCGCGATCACCGGCGTTTTCGGCGCGGCGTTCCTGTCGATCGAGCTGTATGAGTTCAGCAATTTGATCCACGAGGGCGCGGGTCCGTGGCGCTCGGCGTTCCTGTCGTCCTTCTTCACGCTGGTCGGCACGCACGGGCTGCACGTCACCTTCGGCATCATCTGGCTGGTGACGCTGATGGTGCAGGTCGCGCGCCGCGGGCTGGAGCCCGCCAATCTGCGCCGCCTGCAATGCCTGTCGCTGTTCTGGCACTTCCTCGACGTCATCTGGATTGGCGTCTTCACCTTCGTCTATCTGCTGGGAGTGCTCCGCTGATGAGCGCCGATACGCACGGTCACGGTCAGACCCAAAGCCACGATCACGGGCACGGGCACGGCCACCACGACGCGCACGACCATCACGGCGGCGCCGCGCACGGCTCCCGCCGTGAATATTGGATCGGCTTCCTCCTCTCGGTGCTGCTCACCGCGCCGGCCTTCGGGCTGGTGATGACCGGTGTGATCTCCGATCCGCGCGTCACCGCCGGGATCGTGATGGCGCTGGCGATGGTGCAGATCGTGGTGCACATGATCTACTTCCTGCACATGAACACCAAGTCCGAGAACGGCTGGACGATGCTGGCGCTGATCTTCACCGCGATCATCGTGCTGATCGTGATCGCCGGGTCGCTGTGGGTCATGTACCACATGAACCTCAACATGATGCCGGGCATGGGCGGAGAGATGTCGAGCGGCGGCATGTGATGCGCGCGCGCTGGGTTCTTGCCGGCGTCGCGCTGCTGATGGCGGCGGTGCTGGCGGGGCTCGGCGTCTGGCAGGTCGAGCGGCGCGCGTGGAAGCTTGCGCTGATCGACCGGGTCGAGGCGCGGCTCGCCGCCCCGGCGCAGCCCGCCCCGCCGCGTGCACGCTGGGCGACGATCACCGATGATGACGCCTATGCCCGCGTCATCGCCGCCGGCACGTGGCGCGCGGCCCCGCCGGTGTTCACGCAGGCGGTCACCGATTTCGGCGCGGGCTATTGGGTGCTTTCCCCGCTCGACACGGCTGGGGGCACGATCCTCGTCAATCGCGGCTTCGTGCCGAGCGGCGATCGCAAGGCGATCACAGCGCCGAGCGGCCCGGCGCGCGTCACCGGGCTGCTGCGCGTCACCGAGCCCGACGGCGGCTTCCTCCGCGACAACGATCCGGCCGACGACCGCTGGTATTCGCGCGACACCGCCGCGATCGCGCGCGCGCGCCGGCTGGGTCCGGTTGCGCCCTATTTCGTCGACGCGGAGGCGGTGCCGGGCGTGCAATGGCCGCGCGGCGGGCTGACGGTGGTGCGGTTCCGCAACAACCACTTCGTCTACGCGCTGACATGGTTCGGGCTCGCGGCGATGATGACGTATTTCGCATGGCGCATCGCGCGCGGACGTGGCGAGGCGAGCGTCTAGGCCCGGTTGCCGCTTCCCGGTCGTAACCGGGGAAGCGGCGTCGCGGCGGACATCAAGGATCGGTCACTTGATGAAATATCCCACCGTCCGCCACGCGTCACTGTCGCGAGCCATCGTCACCGTCTCGACCGCGCCCGGCTGTTTGGCGAAGTCGGTACGGAACTGCACCACCTCATAGCTGCCCTGCGAGGAGGTGGTGTGCGTCGCGCCGAGAAAGGTGCGCGATATAGGGGCGCCGAGCGGCGTGCGTACCGGTTGCACCATCGCCTCCCACTGGGCGGCGCTCAGTTGCGCCCGGAACAGCGTGGCGGCGGCGCTCCAGCTTTCAGCCCAGCGGTGTTGGTCGACCAACGTCAGCCACTTGCGAGCCGCCCCTTGCACCGCCGGATCGGACGGCTGCGCTGGTGAGCTTGGGCTCGCACCTTGTGGCGACGCTCCGGTGTTCATGATGGCGACGACGGCAAAGGCGGCGATCAAAAGCGACATGACGAACATTCCTCCACTCAGCCAGGCGAAGCGAAGCGTCCTGCCTCCTCGATCTGGCGGCGCTGCGGAAAGCATGTTCGTCGCGGCGTCGGTCACCCCTAAAGTCTCGTCCCCAAATTCTTCGGGGTACGCCTGTTCCGCTTCCGCCAGCATCCGTGCGGCTTCCCTGCTGCTGGCGACCTCCAATTTCCGGCGTGCATCGCGCAACCGCTCGTTGATGGTATGCACCGACATCCCAAGCGTCCGCGCGATCGATTTCGCGTCATGGCCCTTCAGCAGCAGCCTGAGCGTCTGCTTCTCCCGGTCGGTGAGCGTCTGGATGCGGCGTTGCATGGACCCGTCGGCGGTGATTTCGCTGTTCGTCTCCTACGACCGGCGCGCGTGCTGTTCCAGCATCGAGACGTTCTGACCAATGGCGCACCCGCCCCATTCCACCGTAAGGAGCCGAAATGCCCGCCTCTGACATCATCGCCGGAACGGGGCTGCGCGAGGACGCCGGGCGGCGCAACGTGCGGCTGTTGTCGATCCTGCGCTGGCTGGCGGTCGGCGGGCAGCTGGCGGCGATCCTGCTCGTCCATTTCGTCGTCGGCGTGCACCTGCCGCTGGTGCCGATGCTCGGCGCGGTCGCGGTGCTGGTCGCGCTCAATCTCGCGATCGGGCAGATCGTCGGGCGGCGGCCGATCACCTATGGCGCGCTGTTCGCGACGCTGCTGGTCGATGTCGCGTGCCTGACGACGCAGCTCTATCTCAGCGGCGGGGTCGCCAACCCGTTCGTCACCTTGTTCCTGCTCCAGGTCGTGATCGCCGCGCTGCTGCTGCGCGATCATGCGAGCTGGGCGATGGTCGCGCTCAGCAGCGCCTTGTTCGCGTGGCTGGCGCACGCCGCGCCGCCGTTCGCGCTGCCGCGCGGCTGGGCCTCGACGCTGTCGACGCCGTATATCGCGGGCAGCTGGTTCAATTTCACGCTCACCGCGACCTTGCTGGCGCTGTTCGTGACAAGGATCGTCCGCAACGTGTCGGAGCATGACGCGCGGCTCGCGGCGCTCCGGCAGCGTGCCGCCGAGGAGGAGCATATCGTCCGCATGGGGCTGCTCGCCAGCGGCGCGGCGCACGAACTCGGCACGCCCTTGTCGTCGATCGCGGTGATGCTGGGCGACTGGCGGCGCGAGCCCGCGATCGCCGGCTCGCCCGCGTTGCTCGCCGATCTCGACGACATGCGCACCGAGGTGACGCGCTGCAAGGACATCCTCAGCCAGGTGCTGCTCGCCTCGGGCGAGGTGCGCGGGATGGGGCCGGTGCGCACCACGCTCAAGACCTTCCTCTCGGGGATCGTCGGCGACTGGCGCGGCAAGACGCAGGTCGCCGCTGCCTACGAACATCTGATGACCGGCGATCCGCGAATCGTCGCGGACAAGGCGCTGGCGCAGACGATCACCAATTTGCTCGACAATGCGCTGGAGGCGGGTGGCCGCACGATCGCGCTGTGCGCGTGGTGGGACGGCGACCGGCTGGTGCTGTCGGTCCGCGACGACGGGCGCGGCTTCGCGCCGGCGATCCTCGAAGGGCTCGGTAAACCCTATATGAGCACCAAGGCGCGGCGCGGCGCGGGGCTGGGGCTGTTCCTCGCGGTCAACGTGCTGCGGACGCTGGGTGGTACCGTGTCCGCGCGTAATCGCGAGGGCGGCGGGGGTGAGGTGACGCTCACGCTGCCGATCGCGGCGATCTCGATCCCGGAGGAGGGCGCATGAGCGAGCGACGGCTGCTGATCGTCGAGGATGATGAGGTGTTCGCGCGGACGCTGGCGCGCTCGTTCGAGCGGCGCGGCTATCAGGTGCGCGCGATCACCGATCCCGACGATCTCGACGCGGCGGTCGCGGCGCTGAAGCCCGATCATGCGGTGGTGGACCTGCGGCTCGGCAATGCCTCCGGGCTGGCGTGCGTCGCGCGGCTCCACGCGCTGGATGCGCAGATGCGGATCGTGGTGCTGACCGGCTTCGCCAGCATCGCCACCGCGGTCGAGGCGGTGAAGCTGGGCGCGACCAATTACCTGTCGAAGCCGGCCAATTCGGACGACATCGAGGCGGCGTTCCAGGCGAGCGGCGAGGGCGATGCCAGCGTCGAGCTGGTCGCGCCGCCGACCTCGCTGCGCACTTTGGAATGGGAGCATATCCACCAGACGCTGGCGGATTGCGGGTTCAACGTCTCGGAAGCGGCGCGGCGGCTGGGGATGCATCGGCGGACGCTGGCGCGGAAGCTGGGGAAGCGGCATTTGTAGCTCCGTCGCCCCTGCGGAGGCAGGGGCCTATGTCTGTCGAATGTCGCGTCAGGTCTGACACAGGGATGTCTCTCGTGTGTCATGCTTGCCGCGGCACGACACAGACATGGGCCCCTGCCTGCGCAGGGGCGACGGTCATTGGGCGACCATCCACACCGCCATTGCGATCATCATGACATTCTCGGTCAGCGACACGAACCCCAGCGGCACGCGCGTTGCGCCGCCGACGCAGGCGCATTTCAGCTCGCGCTTGTCGATATAGACCGCCTTGAACACCGACACCGCCCCGACCGTCCCGATGAACAGCGCGACCGGCACCGACAGCCAGTTCGCGACATGCGCGGTCATTAGCACCCCCGCCAGCCCCTCGGCGAACGGATAGACATAGCCGTAGCGCACCCAGCGCTTCGCCAGCAGATCGTAGTTGAGGAACATCGTCGAGAAGGTCTCGACATCCTGCAGCTTGAGCAGCGCGAGCACGCACATGCTGAACGAGATGAACCATTCGGCGGCGCGCAGCGTCAGTGGCGTGCCGAATGCCGCCGTGCTCGCGGCGAGCGCCATCAGCGCGGTCATCGCGAACACCGCCAGCACCGGGCGATAGCTCGTCTCGCCGGGCGCGGGCACGTGGAGGCCGAAGAAGCGGCGCAGGTCGTCATAGCCGCCGACCCGCTCGCCGCCGATGAAGGTCTGGGGCGTCGTTTTCACGCCATGCTCGGCCTTGAAGGCGTCGGTTTCCTCACGGGTGCGCAGCCACTGGTCGTCGACGGTGTAGCCGCGCCGCTGCAACAGGTCCTTGGCCTTCACGCCATACGGACAGGTGTGCGTCGGCATCACCATCCGGTAGAGCGTGGCGCGTTTGTCGATCGTCGGGGTCATGCGGTGAAGATAGGCCGAGTTGCCTGCATTGCGAGCGCAGCGAGCAATCCAGTGTTCCGCGCGCCGGCACTGGATCGCGTCGCTGCGCTCGCAATGACGAAGGTGAGTTAGCGTCCCAGTATGTTTCGATAGAGCGCGATATAGTCGTCGGCCATCCGCGCGACGCTGAACCGCTCGGCGACCGCGCGACGGCACGCCGCGCGGTCGATCTCGCCCGCACGGTCGATCGCCGCGACCGCTTCCTCAGGCGTGTCGACCAGAAAGCCGGTGACGCCGTGCTCGATCAACTCGGGCATCGAGCCGCGGCGGGTGGCGATCACCGGCGTCCCGCACGCCATCGCCTCGAGCACCGACAGGCCGAACGGCTCGTCGAAATTGATGAGATGGAGCAGCGCGCGTGCCTTGCCGAGCGCTTCGACGCGCGCCTCGCCGCCGACCGCGCCGTGGTAGCGGATGCGGTCGTCGAGCGCGGGCGCGACCGACCGGTCGTGATAGCCCTGATCCTGTACGATGCCGTATAGGTTCAATGCGCGCCCTGTCGCCCGCGCCGCCGCGATCGCCTCCGCAGCGCCCTTGTCGGGGTGGAGCCGGCCGAAGAACAGCAGGTCCTCGCCGCCCGTGGCGTCGAAGCGGAAGTCGTCGAGCGGGATGCCGTGGTGGATCGTCGCGGCATAACGCAAATCGGGGTGCCGGTCGGCATCGCTGATCGCGACATAGTGCACGCGGTCCTGAAAGGGCGCGTACATCGGCAGGATGCGGTCCGACGAGAAGCCGTGAATCGTCGTCACCATCGGCGTGTCGACCAGCGGCGCGAAGGCGTGCGCGGGGAAGTCGGCCTGGTTGTGGATCAGGTCGAACCGGTCGGCCTGCGCGAACAGGTGGCTGAGATGGCGATATTCCCAGACCTTCGCGTCGATGCTGGGGTCCTCGGAATAGGGCGCGGGCACGACGCCATCCAGCGTGGCGGCGGTGATGCTGTCCAGCGTCGCGAACAGGGTGACATCGACGCCGCGTTCGACCAGCGCCTCGGTGAGCAGATGCGTCACCAGCTCCCATGGCCCGTAATGGCGCGGCGGGGTGCGCCACGCGATCGGGGCGAGCATGGCGATCTTCATCGGCGGTGATCCTGTCGTTCGAAAGATCCCGGCGAAGACGGCCGGCGCTGTCGCTGCTTCGAATTGACCCGGAGTCGCTCGTCCGGGGTGAGGGATATGATTATGCCCCCACCGCCTCCAGCAGTCCGGCGAACATCCGCTTGCCGTCGTCGCCGCCGTGCGCGGGTTCGATGCGGCGTTCGGGGTGCGGCATCATGCCGAGCACGTTGCCGTCGGCGCTGACGATCCCGGCGATGTCGCGCGCGCTGCCGTTGACCGGCTCGGCATAGCGGAACGCGACCTGGCCTTCGCCCTCCAGACGGTCGAGCGTTGCGGGGTCGGCGACGTAATTGCCGTCATGGTGCGCGACCGGGAAGCGGACCTGCTCGCCGGCCGAATAGCCGCGCGTGAAGACGGTGCCGCTATTCTCGACGGTCAGCGCCACGTCGCGGCAGACGAAGTTGAGCCCGGCGTTGCGCATCAGGGCGCCGGGCAGCAGCCCGGCCTCTGTCAGCACCTGAAAGCCGTTGCAGACGCCCAGCACCTTCAGCCCGCGCGCGGCCTGTTCGCGCACCGCGGTCATGATCGGCGAGCGCGCGGCCAGCGCGCCGGAGCGCAGATAGTCGCCGTAGGAGAAGCCGCCGGGCACCGCGACCACGCCGATCCCGGCGGGCAGTTCGGTGTCGCGGTGCCACACCATGTGCGGCGTGGTCCCCGTCGCCTGTTCCAGCGCCACCGCGATGTCGCGGTCGCAGTTGGAGCCGGGGAAGACGATGACCGCGGTCTTCACGCGCGCTCGATCCGGTAATTTTCGATGACGGTGTTGGCGAGCAACTGCCGGCACATCGCGTCGACGTCCGCATCGGCGGTGTCGTCGGCAACCTCCAGCTCGATCAGCTTGCCGACCCGCGCGCTGTCGACGCCCGAGAAGCCGAGCCCCGAAAGGGCGTGTTCGATCGCCTTGCCCTGCGGGTCGAGCACGCCGGGCTTGAGCGTCACGTAGATGCGAAGTTTCATGGCCGCGCGCTATGCCCCGGCGCGCGCGCCGGGGCAAGCGTGGCGGTTACTTGCCGCGGCTCTTGCGATGCTCTTCGAGGTCGAGCACCGCGGTGTCGCCGCCCTCTGGCAGCAGGCCGAGCCGGCGCGCGACCTCCTGATAGGCCTCGACCTCGCCGCCCATGTCGCGGCGGAAGCGGTCCTTGTCGAGCTTCTCGTTCGAGGCCATGTCCCACAGCCGGCAGCCGTCCGGGCTGATCTCGTCGGCGAGGATGATCCGGCCGTAGTCATTGTCCCAGATGCGGCCGAACTCGAGCTTGAAGTCGACCAGCCGGATCCCGACGCCCGCGAACAGTCCCGACAGGAAGTCGTTCACGCGAATCGCCAGATCGGCGATGTCGTGCATCTCTTCCTGGCTGGCCCAGCCGAACGCCGCGATATGCTCGTCGGAGATCATCGGATCGCCGAGCGCATCGTCCTTGTAATAATATTCGAGGATCGTGCGCGGCAGCTTCACGCCTTCCTCGATCCCGAGCCGCTTGCTGATCGAGCCGGCGGCGACGTTGCGGACGACGACTTCGATCGGCACGATCTCGACCTGCCGGATCAGCTGCTCGCGCATGTTGAGGCGGCGGATGAAGTGCGTCGGCACGCCGATATGATCGAGCAGGGTGAAGATATGCTCGGAGATGCGGTTGTTGAGCACGCCCTTGCCGTTGATCGTGCCCTTTTTCTGGGCGTTGAAGGCGGTGGCGTCGTCCTTGAAATACTGGATCAGCGTGCCGGGCTCGGGACCCTCGTAGAGGATCTTCGCCTTGCCTTCGTAGATCTGCCGCCTGCGTGCCATGCTTGCCCTCGAAAAGAAGCGCCCCGGCGGCGCGGGTTTGCGGACGGCCGGGGCGGGGAATCAGCCGCGGCTATAGGGGAAGGGGGCGGTGGCTGCAAATCAGGCGGATCAGTCACTCGCCTCCGGCCCGCGCAGCCACCGCCAAAGCCTGCGTCCGCGCCACCGCCAGCTTAACCAAAGCACGGCGATAGCGAGCAAAGGCGCGAAAAGGATCGCGATCGCCTGGAGCACGAACGACACCGTCGCCTCGACCGATGCGAGCGCGGTATCGGCGGCGCGCATCAGTGGCGTGGTGGCGTGCAAACTGCGGATCGAGGCGCCCGCGCGATAGGTGAAGGTGAGCGGCGTCGAGGCGAGCAGTGCGCGTTGGCCTCTCACGTTAGCGGCAAGGTCACGGCGCTGCGACTCCAGCGCGGCCCGTTGCTGCGTCAATTCGGCGCGCTGTCGATCCGATCGACTCGCCGAAATCTGTCGATCCAGTGCCTTGCCGTCCTGCGCGAGCGTCGACGCGCTCGATTCTGCGGCGGCGATTTCCGTGCCGACATCGGTGCCCTTGATCGCGGCGCTCGACAACATGCCGTCCGCCGCCTCGACGGCGTGCGTGCCTTCGCGGCCGAAGGCGCGGGCGAGGGGCGGCGCGAGCTTCACCTCCAGCGAAGCGTCGACATCGTCCGGACCGCGAACGTTGTAGGTCATGCCGGTGATGCGACATTTGTCGATGCCCAGCCGCTCGCAGGCTTGCGCGTGCAACTCCTGCACGCGGCTGATGTTCGCGGATGGCAGGGTGTAGAGATAGGCGTAGGAGAAGGCGACGCCCGGCGCGGCGGTCACGTTGATGTTGGGCTCGTCGCTGGCGCTATCGGGTGCCTTGCCGCACCCCGACAGTAGCGCGACGACGAGAAGACCTGACAGGTGCCGCATCCGTTTATCTCCCCCTCTGTTAGTAGGAGAATGATCCTCGCTGAAAGGCGATGTCAACGGTCGGCAGCGAACGCTTTCGCGATCAACCGCTTTGTCTCCGCCCATGCCGCGGTGTCCGGCGTGACCAGTTCGACGTGGCCGGTGTCCGGCACTTCATGCAGCGTCGCGGAGTCGCCGGCGGCGCGTGCCCGCGCGACATAGTCGGTCGCCATGCGGAACGGGATGATGCGGTCGGCGCGGCCGTTGACGAGGTCCTGCGGCACGCCCAGCGGGAAGAGGCGAGGGACAGAGGTGTCGGGGTAAGGATCGGCGCGGCCGGTGCCGACCAGCTTCGCGACCACCTCCGTGCCGCAGCCATTGTCGGGGCTGGCGGCGGTGGCTTCGAGATCGGGGAGGCCGCCGAGGCTGATGACGTGCGCGATCCTTAGCGGGTCGGGAGTAGCGAGCGGGCTGGTCGCGGGAAGGCGCGGGCGGGCGGCGAGCCACAGCGCGAGATGCCCGCCTGCGGAATGGCCGACCGCGACGACGTGCGACGCATCCAGCCCGAAGCGCGCGGCGTGGGTGCGCAGCGCGTCGGCTGCGGCCGCGGCGTCGGCGAAGGTGCCGGGATAGCCGCCGCCGCTGCGGTCGACGCCGCGATAATCGATGTTCCACACCGCATAGCCGCTGCGGCGCAGGTCGTCGGCGACCCAGTCCATCAGCCGGCGGTCGGCAATCTCGGTCTGCCAGCAGCCGCCGTGCACCATCAGCACGGTTCGATGCGGCCCCGGCCCGGCGGGCAGCCAGACGTCGACCTTCTGCATTGCGTCGCTGCCGTAAGCGATCGTCGCATCGGGCGTTGCGCGAGGGCGGGCGGAGAGGTCGGCCCAAGTGAGCGGCTTCGACGGCATCGCGGTCGTACATGCCGTGGCGAGCGACGCCGCGGCAAGCGCGATCAGCCGCTGCGCTCGCGCCACAAGGCGGGCAATGCGAGCATGGCGATTCCTGCGAGGGCGATGGCGGTCTTCAGCCATGTCGCGAACGGTCCGTGGGTCTGGTCGACATAATAGACCGCATAGACGATCGCGACGTGCCAGACATAGACGTGCAGCGAATGCCGCCCGAGCAGGCGCAGGAAAGAGAGCGAGAACAAGCCGCGCGCCACCTCGGCAATGCGCCGCACGCCCGGGCGGGCGTGATCCTTGCCGGCGATCAGCAGCCACGTCAGCCCGACGGTCGCGGTGAGGAAGTTGATGAGGTAGATCGGCCCGAAGTCGCCGCGAATGCCGAGCAGGTCGATCTTCTCGATCAGCCATTGCGGCAGCATCCCATAGGCGCTGAGCAGCCGCAGCGGCGCGAAGAACAGGCAGACCGCCAGCGCGACCTTCGCGGGCGTGGCGACGTCGGCGCGGAACACGCGCTGCCAGTCGACGCGTCCGGCGGCGGTCAGTGCGCCCGCGATCACGCCTGAGAAGAACACCAACTGCCAGCCGAGCAGGTTGAAGCTGGCGCGCAGCCCCTGTCCGTCATCGGCGGTCACCCACTGGCCGACCGGATCGGTGACGAAGCGCTGCATCGCCAATTGCCCCGCGATCCACAGAATGACCGACGCGGTCGCGACCGGCACGACGCGCCCGTCGAGGCACCAGCGCACCAGCGGCGGCGCGACGAGCATGTACAGGACATATTGCGGAAGGATGTCCATGACGGTCGGCTGGAACAGGAAGGTCGCGATCGCCGCGAGCCGCAGCGGGTCGCCGGTCAGGCTGGTATGGCCGAGCCAATTGCCCCACGCCTGTGGCGCGCCGGGCAGCAGCGCGCGCGCGACCAGCACCGCGATGACGATCCCCATCGCGTAACGGTAGAGCTGGAAGGCGCGCCGCCACACCTGCCCGCGCCCCTCGTCATACCCCAGCTTGAGCATCTTGCGGCCATAGACCAGCCCGATCATCAGCCCGGACAGGAACACGAAGCCCTGCGCATCCTCGACGAACGCCAGCTTGTTGTGATTGACGTTCTGCATCCAATACCCGCCCGTGAAGACGAGGTGGTTGATGAGCATGAAGACGAGGAAGAAACCGCGGAGCCCGTCGATCAATCCGTAACGTGGCAAGCGGCGGGCTCCATGGCGGTTTCCGGGAACGGCGGGATGCAGCTGCGGTGCAGTGCAGCATGATGGTGATAGCGGTTCGTATCGCCGGCGCGAACCCGTCGCGCACGCCCTGCCGCTTTTTCGCGCCGCTGCGTCCCGGTTAACCTCCGTCATCCCGGACTTGATCCGGGATCCCGCTTCTTAGGACGGCCGCGCAGAAGAAGCGGGGCCCCGGATCAAGTCCGGGGCGACGAGGGGAGATGGTCGTATCGTAAAGGCTGCCTCGTCCACGGCGCGGCGAATTGCCGGCGCTGGAGCCGCGCCATGCCCGCCAGGGTGCGCTGGACGAAGCGGTGAATGCTGCGGGAGAGCTGCCGGTGATGGGCGACGTAGACCTGGCTTTCGAACTCGGCGTTCATGTCCATGCTCCTTCGCTAGACCCTGCGGATGATGCGCCGCAGCAGCGGATCGCGCCAACAAAGCGATGGACGAAGATGATAAGCGCGCCTTATCGCTCGGGGATGCGTCACCTGCCGCCGCTCGCCGCCGTCCGTGTGTTCGAAGCGGCCGCGCGCCACGAGAATTTCACCGCCGCTGCGACGGAGCTGGGGATGACGCAGGCGGCGGTCAGTTATCAAATACGCCTGCTTGAAGAACGGCTTGGCCTGCCGCTGTTCCGCCGCGAACGCCGCCGTGTGGTGTTGACCGAGGCCGGGCGCCGCGCCGCCGCGCAGCTTACCGCGGCGTTCGACTCGATCGACGCCGCCTTTGCCGGGCTGCGCGCGGAGGACGAGGCGGTGCTGACCGTCTCGACCACCAATACCTTTGCGAACCTGTGGCTGGCATGGCGACTCGGCGGCTTCCAGCTCGCGCATCCCGATACGGCGGTGCGGATGCTCACCGACAACCGGCTCGCCGACTTCGCCGCCGACGAGGTCGATGTCGCGATCCGCTCCGGGTCCGGCGGATGGCCGGGGCTCGCCGCGCACCGGCTGATGACGCTCGACTTCACCCCGATGTGCGCGCCGTCGTTCCTTGATGACCATGGCGGGCGACTCGAACCCGCCGATCTGCTCCAGCTGCCGCTCATCAGCGCGCATGATCCATGGTGGGCGACATGGCTGCGCGATGCCGGGCTCGACGTCGTCGCGGCGCGGCACACCGGCATCCGGCTCGATTCGCAGGCGCACGAGGGACGTGCCGCGATTGCCGGACAGGGCGTGGCGATGCTGACGCCGCTGTTCTGGCAGAACGATCTTGCCGCCGGGCGGTTGGTGCAGCCGTTCGCGCATGTCGGGCGCGACGGCGAAGCCTATTGGCTCGTTTATCCCGAGGCGAGGGCGAGGGTGGTCAAGATCAAGCGCTTCCGCGAATGGCTGCTCGCGACGCTCGGCGATTCGCCGCGCTGAGGCGCGGAACGGTTGTGGAACGTCGCCCCGCGCTGCTACCACCCGCGCCGACATGGCCACCGACCTCTCCGACAATCCCCCGATCGGCATCCTCGACGCCCCGTTCGACAGTGCGCTGAGCGAGCGGTATCTCGTCTATGCGCTGTCGACGATCACCGCGCGGTCGCTGCCCGACGTGCGCGACGGCCTGAAGCCGGTGCACCGGCGGCTGCTGTGGGCGATGCGGCTGCTCAAGCTCGATCCGGCGTCGGGGTACAAGAAGTGCGCGCGCGTCGTCGGCGACGTGATCGGTAAATACCACCCGCACGGCGATCAGTCGGTCTATGACGCGATGGTGCGGTTGGCGCAGGATTTCGCGCTCCGTTATCCGCTGGTCGACGGGCAGGGCAATTTCGGCAACATCGACGGCGATAACGCCGCCGCCTATCGCTACACCGAGGCGCGGCTGACGCAGGTCGCGATCGACCTGATGGACGGGCTGGACGAGGACGCGACGGAGTTTCGCCCGACCTATAACGGCGAGGAGCAGGAGCCCGAGCTGTTCCCCGGCGCCTTCCCCAATCTGCTCGCGAACGGCGCGAGCGGGATCGCGGTCGGGATGGCGACCAGCGTCCCGCCGCACAATGCCGCCGAGCTGATGGACGCCGCGATTCTGTTGGTCGACCGGCCCGACGCCGACGATGCCGCGATCCTCGAACATGTGAAGGGACCGGACTTCCCGACCGGCGGGTTGCTGGTCGACGCGCCCGCGATCATCGCCGAGGCCTATGCGACCGGGCGCGGCGCGTTCCGGGTCCGCGCGCGGATCGAGAAGATCGCCGAAAAGGGCGGCGGCTGGCATCTGGTGGTGTCGGAGATCCCCTATGGCGTCGCCAAGGGCAAGTTGATCGAGCAGCTCGCGGCGCTGATCGAGGACAAGAAGCTGCCGATTCTCGCCGACGTCCGCGACGAATCGGACGAGCAGGTGCGGATCGTGCTCGAGCCGCGCAGCCGCACCGTCGACGCACAAGTGCTGATGGACGGGCTGTTCCGGCTGTCCGATCTGGAAACGCGCGTACCGCTCAATCTCAACGTGCTCGACAAGGAGCGCACGCCGCGCGTGATGTCGCTGCGCGCCGCGCTGGCGGCGTGGGTCGAGCATCAGTTCGTGGTGCTGCAACGCCGTACCGAGCATCGGCTGGGCAAGATCGCCGACCGGCTGGAGCTGGTCGGCGGCTATATCGTCGCCTTCCTCAACCTCGATCGCGTGATCGAGATCATCCGCACCGAGGACGAGCCGAAGGCGGTGATGATCGCCGAATTCCAGCTCACCGATCGCCAAGCCGAGGCGATCCTCAACATGCGGCTGCGGTCCTTGCGCCGGCTGGAGGAAATGGAGCTGAAGCGCGAGCAGGCGGCGCTGGAGAAGGAACAGGCGACGCTGACCGCGCTGCTCGGCTCCGAGGCGAAGCAGCGGACGCGGCTCAAGGCCGATTTCCGCAAGGTGCGCGATCGCTACGGCCCCGAGACGGCGCTCGGCAAGCGGCGGACCGAGCTGCGCGAACAGGCGGTGGCGCGCGACATCCCGCTGGAGGCGATGATCGAGCGCGAGCCGATCAGCGTGATCCTGTCGGCGCGCGGCTGGATCCGCGCGATGAAGGGGCATGTCGACCTGTCCGCGCCCGAGACGTTGAAGTTCAAGGAAGGCGACGGCCCGGCCTTCGCCTTCCATGCGCAGACGACCGACAAATTGCTGCTGGCGGCGGGCAACGGGCGGTTCTTCACGCTGGCGGCGGACAAATTGCCGGGCGGGCGCGGATTCGGCGAGCCGGTGCGCGCGTCGATCGACCTCGACGGCAGCGTACCGATCGTCGCCTTCCTGAGCGCGGCGCGCGCGGCACGGCTGCTGGTCGCGGCGAGCGACGGACGCGGCTTCATCGTGCCGGTCGCCGAGGTGATCGCGGAGACGCGCAAGGGCAAGACGGTGGTGACGCCGCGCGCCGGCGCGACGCTGGCAGTGGTCCATCCGGTCGCGCCCGCCGACGATTTCGTCGCGGTGATCGGCGACAATCGCAAGCTGGCGCTGTTCCCGATCGCCGACCTGCCCGAGATGACGCGTGGGCAGGGCGTGCAATTGCAACGCTATCGCGACGGCGGGCTGGCGGATGCGCGGACGCTGGTGTTCGCCGAGGGGCTGAGCTGGGCGATGGGCGGGGGCAGCGGGCGGACGCGCACCGAGGCGGACCTGTCGCAATGGCGCACCGCGCGCGGCGCGGCGGGACGGATGCCGCCGAACGGCTTCCCGCGCGACAATCGGTTTTAATGCTGCGACCGCGTTAACCATCCGATCATCGTCTGCGCCTAAGGTCGTGCCGGAAGCGTATCGATTGCCAGCGTGGAAGATGACGGCCTTAAAGCCGACCTTAACCCTTCGCCTCTAGTCGTGCCGTTGATGGCAACGCGTGCGACATGGCTGACCCGGCACCTGGTGACTTCGCCCGAGTCGCCCGGCCTGACCGCGCATCAGGGATCGTTGGAGCTTGTTCCGATCCCGCTCGCGCTCGCTTCGCTGAACAAGGGACATGTCGGCTTCGAGGTCCACAATCGCGCCTTCACCCGCGCACGATTGATCGACGAGCCCCATCTGAAGCCGATCATCGAAACCTTCCTCACCTCCGACGCGCAGGAGGAGGAACGTGACTGGCAGACCGGCGCGGCGGTGGAACGGCGGCATTACCGCATCACGCTGTCGCGACTGCCGCAACGGACAGACCGGGCGTGCGTCGTCTCCTTCGTCGACCAGACCGCCGAGGTGCGCACCGAAGAGACGCTGCGCCGCGAAATGGCCACCGACAGCCTGACCGGGCTGCCGAACCGAGGTGGCTTCACCGACGCGCTGGAAGCGAGCATCGCGCAGGGCCATGCGTGCTGGGCGGTGTTGATGATCGACCTCGATCGCTTCAGCCGCTTCAACGCCTGTCTGGGATCGCTGACCGGCGACGAACTGCTCATCACGGTCGCGCGCCGGATCAAGGGGGCGTTGCGCGCACGCGACACGCTGGCGCGGACGGGCGGTGACGAATTCGGCGTGCTGTTGACGATCGACACCGGGCGCGAGGAAGCCGATCAGGTCGCGCGCCGCATCCGCGATGCGCTGGCGACGCCGTTCCGCCTGAGCGAATATGAACTGCGCGTGTCATGCGCGATCGGGATCGCGTTCGGCGACGCCGAAGTGGCCGATGCCGAAGACGTGATTCGCCATGCGCAGGTGGCGATGAAGAAGTCGAAGGCGACCAAGAACGCCGAAGCGTACCAGACGCGCGCGCTCGATTCGGCACGCGCCGAGTTCGCGATGGAAACCGCGCTGCGCCGCGCGATCGAGAGCGAGCAACTCAACCTCGTCTATCAGCCGATCTGCGATCTGGAGACGGGGCGCGTCAACGGGTTCGAGGCGCTGTGCCGCTGGACCGACGAGCAGGGCGGCCGCCACGAACCGAGTCGCTTCATCCCGGTCGCCGAAGAATCGGGGCTGATCGTGCCGCTGGGGCGCTGGGCGCTGGGCAGTGCGCTGCAGACGCTGGCGGCGTGGGATGCGCGCGCCGGGGGGTATTGCGGCGCGACGATGGCGGTGAACCTTTCACCGATCCAGTTGCAACGCGACTCGATCGCCGGGGTGGTGCGGCGCGCGCTCTACGATTCGGGGTTGGATGGCGGACGGCTGAAGCTGGAAATCACCGAAAGCGCGCTGATCAACGATCCCGACCGGATCGCGCGGGTGCTGAACGGGCTGAAGGAAACCGGCGTCTCGATCGCGATGGACGATTTCGGCACCGGCTTCTCGAACCTCGCTTCGCTGCAGAAGCTGCCGATCGACGTGTTGAAGATCGATCGCAGCTTCGTCACCGGGCTGCTGACCGACCGCGACAAGGTGGCGATCGTCCGCGCGATCCTTGGCCTGTCGCAGGCGCTCGGGATGGATACGGTCGCGGAGGGGATCGAGGGGATCGACGTCGGGCAGACGCTGGCGGCGCTCGGCTGCACCTTCGGACAGGGCTATGCCTATGCCCGACCGCTGGAACCCGACGCCGCCTATGCGTTCTTGTGCGAGCGCAACGCCTGAGCCACTTCTTCGTCGGCGATCGTGCCGACCCGTTCGGCGGGGGGGAAGCCCTCCGCGATCCAGCGATCCTCGACCGCGCGGAGCGTCCGCGCGACGTCCGGCCCCTTGGCAAGCCCGCGGGCGACCAGCGCGCCGCCCCCGATCGGTAGCGCCGGGCGTTCCCAGCCGACCAGCGCGCGCGGGTCCGCCCCGGCCAACAATAGTCGGTCGATCGCCCCCTCGATCCCGGCGCGGTAACCGAGCGCGAGCGGACCTTCGTCGCCCGGGCCGGCGCTGGCCTGGATCAGGCGCTTGCGATCGTTGTTCGACAATTTCAGCCGTGCCCCGACCGCCTCGGCCGCCGACGGCGCGACCAGCGCGGCGAGTCGCCGGATCGCGTCGGGCGCGACTTCTGCCGCGGCCTCGCGGGCGGCGAGATCGGCCAGCCGGGCGACGCCCTCGCCATCGATTTCGGGCAGCACCGGGCGGAAAATGCCGCGCGCCTCCATCAGCGTGACCACGCCGACCGCGCCGGGGGCGACGAGCAGCTTGAGCAGTTCGGCGGCGATCCGCTCGCGGCTGAGCGCCATCAGGTCGTTGGCGCGGGCGATGCAAGCCTCCAGTCCCTCGGCATCGATCGCGTCGCCGAACCGCGCGTGGAACCGGAAGAAGCGCAGGATGCGCAGGTGATCCTCGGCAATGCGGCGATAGGGATCGCCGATGAAGCGCACGCGCCGCGCGGCGAGATCGTCCAGCCCGCCGAACCAGTCGAAGATCTCGCCGGTCAGCGGATCGGCGTAGAGCGCGTTCATCGTGAAATCGCGCCGCGCCGCATCCTCGCGCCAGTCGTCGGAGAAGGCGACCACGGCGTGGCGGCCATCCGTGGCGACGTCGCGGCGCAGCGTCGTGACCTCTACGACCGTGCCGTCGCTGACGGCGGTGACGGTGCCATGCGCGATCCCGGTCGGCACCGCCTTGATGCCCGCCGCCTCGAGCCGACGCACGACCTCTTCCGGCGCGAATTGCGTCGCCAGATCGATGTCGGCGACCGGCAGCCCGAGCAGCGTGTCGCGCACCGCGCCACCGACCCACCGCGCCATGCCGTTCGCGCCGTCGAGCGCGTCGATCAGCCGGTCGAGCCCCGCACGCGTCCGCCACGCGGCGGCGGGCAGCGTCATCCCGGCCATCGCAGCCGCCGAGCGAGGTTGACGATCATTCCCGCCGTCGCACCCCAGATCCGCCGTTCGTTCCACATCATCTCCACGTAGCGGCGCTCACGGCCCTGATAGACGGCGGTCGCCGTGCGCTGGTTGGCGGCGTCGAGCAGGAAGGCGAGCGGTACCTCGAACACCGCCGCGACCTCCGCCTCGCTCGCGACCAGCGGCAGATCGGGCGGCACCACCCCGACGACCGGGGTGATCGCATAGCCGGTCCCGGTGCGATAGGGATCGGAGGTGCCGATCACACCGACGACCTCGCGCGGCAGGGCGATCTCTTCCTCGGCCTCGCGCAGCGCGGCGGTGATCGCATCCTCGCCGGGGTCGACGCGGCCGCCGGGGAAGGCGACCTGCCCGGCGTGGCGGCGCAGTGTTTCGGTGCGCTGGGTGAGCAGCACGCCGGGCGCAGGGCGATCGGTGATCGCCACCAGGACCGCCGCGGGGGTGAGCACCGCGTCGGCGGCGTGATCGTGATCGTCCCCCAGCAGCGCCGGGGCCGCATCGGTGGTCAGCGCGGCGGCGAGCCGCTCGGCGAGCGTCACGGTTGCAGCGCGAAGAAGCTGCCGGCGCTCCAGATGCCGGGCGTGGCGTCGTCGCCCGCCAGCGCGCGCTCGGCGAGGTCGTAATAGACGGGGCGTGCGATCAGCGCCTCCAGCCCGCCGCGGACGTGAACATAGGGGTGCGGCCCGTCGGCGCACTCCTCGAAGCGCAGCGGATGCGCGGCGGACGCGGTCACCAACTCGCCGGTGTTGAGCCGAAAGGCGAGCGTCGCGTCGCGACCGTCACCCTCTGCCTTCATCTCCAACGCGACGAACGGCGCATCCTCGACCGCGATGTCGAGCCTTTCGACCGGCGTGACCAGCACATAGCCGCCATCGGGCTCGCGCCGCAGGATGCGGCTGAACGCGCGCACCATTGCCTCGCGGGTGATCGGCGCACCCTGATGATACCAGGTGCCGTCGCGTGCGATCCGCATCTCGCTGTCGCCGCAATGTGCCGGGTTCCAGCGCTCGACCGGGGGCAGCCGGTCGCTGTCGGCGAGCCGCGCGATGTCGGCGATGGTCAGCGTGTCGAAATCGGGGAGCGGCGCCATCGGCATCGCGCTCACCTAGGGTGCGGGTGGCGCGCGGTAAAGGTCAGGCCGCCGCGGTGGCGTGGCGGCGTGGGCCGAGCACGCCGGGAATGGCGGGCACATTCACGCCGCGCGCGAGCAGCCGGTGGCGCTCGACCGGGCCGGGCAGACGCCACGATCCGGTCGCGGCGGCGTCGAAGCCGAAGAAGCGGCCGTAATATTCCGGGTCGCCGATCAAGGTCAGCGGCGGCCCGCCCGTCGCGGCGGCGAGCGCCGCCTCCATCAGCCGCCGTCCCAGCCCCTCCTGCTGCCGCTCCGGCACGATCGCGACCGGGCCGATCAGCACCAGCGGCCAGACCGTACCGTCGTCGCCGTCGAACTGCACCGGCCAGCATTGGATCGAACCGAGCAACGCATCGCCCTCGACCAGCGCGAAGCTGAGCCCCGGAATCGCCCACGTACCGGCGCGGAGACGATAGGCGGTGCGCGCATGACGGTCGCACCCGAATGCCCGGTCGAGCAAGCGCTCCACCGCTTCGTCGGGGATCGTGTCGATTGGCACCATCTGGGTCACGCGCGCGCTGCCTCCTGCCCGCGATCGAGGTGGACGCCCGGGCGCGGGCGCTTTAGGGCGAGCCCCGCCGATCGGCAACGGACACGTGACGACGGCAGCGATGGCAACCGGAATGATCGAATGAAGCTCTACGACGCCGAGCGCGCGCCCAGCCCGCGGCGCGTGCGGATCTATCTGGCCGAAAAGGCAATCTCCGTCGAGCGCGTGCCGGTCGATCTGGCGGGCGGCGCGCATCTGCAGCCCGACTTTCTCGCGATCAATCCGCGCGGGACTGTGCCGGCGCTGCAACTCGACGATGGTGAGGTGATCGGCGACTCGACCGCGATCTGTCGCTTCTTCGAGGCGCTGCACCCCGATCCGCCGCTGTTCGGCGCCCGGCCCGTCGAGGTCGCGCGCGTCACCGCCTGGACCCGGCGCGTCGAAGCGGAGGGCTATACGGCCTGCGTCTACGCGCTACGCAACGCCGCGCCCCGGTTCGCGGATCGTGCCGAGCCGGGCATCTGGCCCGCGCTGCCGCAGCTTCCCGATCTCGCGGCGCGCGGCACGCGGATGTGGGAGACGTTCGTCGCTACGCTCGATGCGCGGCTTGCCGACAACGAATGGGTGGCGGGCGATCGCTACAGCTACGCCGACATCACCGCGCTGGTGACGGTCGATTTCGCGGCGATGGCGAGGCTGACGCTGCCCGATGGGGTGCCGCATCTGCGCCGCTGGCACGCCGCCGCCAGTGCGCGGCCGAGTGCCGCCGCATGAGCTACGCCCCCGATACGCTCGAACTCGAGGTGCACGACCTCGAAGTGCAGGTGCTGACCGGCATCTACTCCGAAGAGACGCATCTGCCGCAGCCGCTGCGCATCTCGCTGACGGTGCTGCTCGACGCGCCGACGCATTATGCGCCGGACACGCCGCTGTCGGCCTCGAAGAACTATCTCGACCTCAAACATGCCGCGACCGATGCGTTGGCGACCGCCGGGCATTTCACGCTGATCGAGGCGGTGGCGGATCACATCGCGGACACGCTGTTCCTTCAGGACCAGCGCGTCCGGCGCGTGAAGGTGAAGATCGTCAAGCTGGCCATCGCCGAGGCGGGCGAGGCGATCGGCATCACATTGGTCCGGCACC
Organism: Sphingomonas phyllosphaerae; assembly: GCF_036946485.1. Lineage (GTDB taxonomy): Bacteria > Pseudomonadota > Alphaproteobacteria > Sphingomonadales > Sphingomonadaceae > Sphingomonas > Sphingomonas phyllosphaerae_E. Next base: position 295,061 of record NZ_JAQIJA010000005.1, on the reverse strand, counting down.
GCCGCTGACGGTTTGCGCGGCGACGGGGGCCGCGCGGCATGGGCCGAGCTGCTCCATGACGAAGCCGTAATCGGCCTGTGCCTGCGTCGCGTCATCAGGCGAGAGCGACGCCGTGCTGCGCTCCGGCAACGTCGCCGGAAGCGCACAGGCGAGCCGATACCACAGCAGCGTGTCGCGCTTCGGCGTCGGCGCCGAATCGTCGATGATCTCGCTGAGCGCGACCGACCAGCGCGGTTCTTCGCCCGGACGGCGGAGGATCGAGAGCGCCGCCGGGCGATTGTCGCGGGTGCGGAGGAAAATCTGCGTTTCGCCCTCGCCAGGCAGCGCGCCGGGGACGTGGAAGGCGTTGCCGACGTCGGTGATGACCGGCGGGGCATCCGGCGCGGCGATTTCGGACGCGACCGCACGCACCCTTTGTTCGAGCGCCGGGCTCCAGTCATGCTGCGCGCCGGGCTCGACCAATTGGATTTGACCCGCCTGTCCCGCTACGGGACGCGCGAAGGCGAGTACGCGGCGCTTCTTGAGCTGGGGCACGCGGCCGCGCCAGTCCGGGGCGACGTCTACCAGCCAGCCGACGCGTGCAGGGATCGCGCTGGCGCCACGCACCAGTGTCGTCACATCGGCCTCGACGTAGAAGCGGGTCTTGCCGGGAGCCAGGCCAGCCGCCTCCGCGCCTTTGATTCGCGAGGCGGAGCGAATCGTTGCGTCGATTACCAACGGGCTGGCGATCACCAGGTCGGCAAGATCGGCATAGCCCAGCGAAGGGGCGGCCGGCGCGGCAGCGGGCGCTTGCTGGGCACGGGCGGCACCGGGCGTGATCGCCGGGGTCAGCAGCGCGGCGGCGGGGAACAGGAAAAAAATGCGCTTGGTCATAACGCATGGGATAGACGCGGGCGCACAAACGATACAGAAATAAAAACGTCGCAGTCCGGCTGTACGTTTGTTGCGTCCGACAAAGCGTTTGCGCTCCCAAAAGGTGCGCGATAGGACTTGTGTGTCTGTAGGTAGCCTATTGGGCGCTACGGAAAGGTAAACAACCCGGCCGGATCGCGATCCGGTCACGCCACGGGCCGCAGGATGAGGGAGTTTCGTTGCTGAATGGCCTATTCTGACCAGAAGATGAGCGGGGGTAAGGTCGGCGCGCTGGTAATCGTCGCGTTGATCCACGTTGCCCTTGGCTATGCCTTCATAACCGGCCTCGCGACGAATTTCGTCAAGAAGCAGGTCGAGAAGCTGAACACGTTCGACGTCGAGGAGCCACCGCCCCCGCCGCCGGAGGAGCCGCCGCCCCCGCCGCCCGACACGCCGATGACGCCGCCGCCGGTGGTGTCGCCGCCGCCGATCGTGCAGAATCCGAACCCGCCGCCCGTGACGGTCGCGACGGTGCCGACCCCGCCGCCGGTCTATGTGGCCACGCCGACGGTCGCTCCGCCCGCTCCGCCTGCGCCGCCCGCCCCGCCGGCTCCGCCTGCGGTCAGCAAGGCTGCCGGTCTGAAGGGTAACCCCGGCCAGTTCTTCGGTGCCGACAACTATCCGCCCTCGGCGATCCGCGCCGAAGAGCAGGGGCGTGTCGTCGCGAAGCTGACGGTGGGCACCGACGGGCGCGTCACCGACTGCGTGGTCACCACGTCGAGCAACTCCTCGGCGCTCGACCAGGCGACCTGCCGTATCGCCAAGAGCCGCGTGCGTTTCTCGCCCGCGCAGGATGCGGCCGGCAATCCGATCGTCTCCAGCTATACGCTGCCGGTGCGATGGGTGCTGCCACAGAATTGATCCGCGTGACCCTGGCCGCGCGGACCAGAATCGCCGGCCGACAATCTATTTGGCTTAAGGAAGACACCGAATGATCATCAACATCCTCGCCGCGGGTGGGACCGCGGCAGCCGAGAACCAGTTCGGCCTGCAGCAGGCGCTGAAGGAAGGCGGCATCATCTCGCAGTCGGTTTTCACCATCCTGGTGGTGATGTCGGTTGTGTCCTTCTACATCCTCTTCTCGAAGCTGTTCGAGCAGCAGAAGATCATCAACCAGGCGAAGCGCGTCCGGTCGAACTTCTGGAACAGCACCTCGCTGCGCGAAGGCTCGGCGAAGCTCGAGAAGAACTCGGCGTACAAGCAGCTCGTCGATGACGGTCTGGCGGCGCAGGAGCAGCACTCGAAGCTGACCGATCCGGTCGAGGCGCACGACTGGCTGCACGGCTCGCTGGCCCGTTCGGAAGCCGCGATCAACTCGAAGCTCGGTGGCGGTCTGGCGTTCCTCGCCACCGTCGGCGCGACCTCGCCGTTCATCGGTCTGTTCGGCACCGTGGTCGGCATCTACCGCGCGCTGATCAAGATCGGCGCGTCGGGCGATCCGTCGATCGACAAGGTCGCGGGCCCGGTCGGTGAGGCGCTCATCATGACCGCGCTCGGCCTCGTCGTCGCCGTTCCGGCGGTGCTGGCGTACAACTGGCTGCAGCGCCGCAACAAGTCGATCGCGGAAGACCTGTCGGCCTTCTCGAACGACGTGCTGGGCTTCCTGGCCTCGAACGGCGCGGTCCGCCCGTCGATCGGTGCGACGACCACCACCGCCAAGGCGCCGGCCAAGCCGGTCGGGGCGACCACGACCGCCGGCCAGACCGGTGGCGTGCAGACCCGCCCGTAAGGCGAAGGGATAAGCGGGGCCGTCGCGTTCGGCGGCCCCGTCGATCACCTGCCGTCGCACCGGCGCCGCCCGGCGGCCCGCAGCGGCGGAACGAGAGAATAGGATAGCCTGATGGCGATGAGCGTTGGCGGAGATTCCGCTGAATCCCCGATGTCGGACATCAACACGACGCCCCTCGTGGACGTCATGCTGGTGCTCCTCATCATCTTCCTGATCGCGGTGCCGGTCGCCATCCAGACGGTGAAGGGCATCAAGCTGCCCAGCGTCGTCTTCGACCCGACCACGACCAAGCCCGAAAACGTGTCGCTGTCGGTCTCCGGCAACAACGGCGCCTGCCAGGTCTATTGGGGCATCACCCCGGTGACGCACCAGGAACTGCTGGACCGCGCGGTCGCCAAGCTGAAGACCGAGATCGATCGTCAGGGCGGCCCCGGCAACCCCGACCTCGAGCTTCCCGAAGCGCACGTCCGCGCCGACGTCAACACGCCGTGGCGGTGTGTCGCGGGCACGATCTACAACATGCAGATGGCCGGCTTCGCCAAGGTCGGGTTCATTTCGCAGCCCAAGGGCGGCGGCGCCTGAGCGAGGAGTAGCTGACATGGCAATGAGTGCAGGCCGCGATGACGGCGAGCCGATGATGGACATGAACACGACGCCGTTGATCGACGTCATGCTCGTGCTCCTCATCATGTTCATCATCACCCTCCCGGTCCCGACGCACGCGGTGAAGGTCGACCTGCCGGTCAACGATCCGAAGGCGCAGAAGCCGCCGGTCGATCCGATCAAGAACAAGATCGCGATCGACGCCGCGGGCGGGATCACCTGGAACGGTACCCCGGTCAATTCGACCGTGCTGCGTCAATATCTCGACCAGTCGGCGGCGATGAGCCCGGAGCCGGAACTGCAGTTCCAGCCCGATCCGGCGACCCGCTACGACGTCGTCGACCAGACGCTGGCCGACATCAAGCGGTCGAACGTCACGAAGCTCGGCTTCGTCGGCAACGAGCAATACTACAAGGACTTCTGATCGCTACGGCGATCGACGGTTCAAACGATGGGCGGCCCTGCGGGGCCGCCCTTTTTGTTGTGTTCCAGGCCCAACGGACTTGCAGGACGCTGATGCCGCGTCCGAGGCGCCGTTCAGCCGAGCACTCCTCGACCGCTAACCAGAGGCTGCGATAAGCTAACGAGTATCTGGGGCAAACCCCGCTTCTTGCCGGCAGGATCAAGAAGGCGGACCCCGGATCACGTCCGGGATGAGGGCAGGAGGCAGGTTACCGGAACGTCGATACGTCCAGGCGCTAGGTGACGAAGCGGCTTGCGGGAATGTCAAATAAGTGACACCTTCATGTCACAAAAGCGTAACGCGATCGTTGGTCGTTCACGCTGGATAGGAGGGTGAAATGCACAGCAAGCTGATGATCCCGGGTGTGGCGCTGGGGGTGCTGATCGCTGCGCCCGCAATGGCGAAAGACCGGGTCGGCTATCAGGCGAATCGCAGCGGGAAGCCTCGCCAAAGCCGAGCAAACGATTTCCGCGGAGCGCGCCATTTTCCCGGAGCGCCCTGAATTGATGCTCAATCTGGCGGCGGTCTACGCGCGGACGGGACGCGACACGCAGGCGCGGGCGCTATATGCCGACGTGCTCGGGCGGGAGCCGATTGCGATGGATTTGGCCGATGGCAGCGTCCGAAGCTCGCATGAACTAGCCCGCGCCGGGATGGCACGGCTAAGCACCACGATCGCAACGCGCTGACTCCCAACCTGTGCCTGTCGCGCATCAGGTGTTGCGCGATGGGCGCGGTCGGCATTCCTCGGCGGGTGATTACAATCAACTGCGCCGAGCCCGCAAGGAAGCGGGCTCCGGGTCGAGACCGGGATGGCAGCGATATGGTGGAGACCGGCTCAGCTTCGGCGCACCGCACCGCTGGGATCCGAGCGCCCCCGCGATCCGGCGGTCAGGTCAGAGGCGTGGCAAGGTTACGCCGCGCTGGCCCATATATTTGCCCGCTCGATCGGCGTAGCTCGTCTCGCACGGCTCATTCCCCGAGAGGAACAGGAACTGGCACGCGCCCTCGTTGGCGTAGATCTTGGCGGGTAGTGGCGTGGTGTTCGAGAATTCCAGCGTGACATGCCCCTCCCAGCCGGGTTCGAGCGGGGTCACGTTGACGATGATTCCGCAGCGCGCGTAGGTCGATTTGCCGAGGCAGATCACCAGCACGTCGCGCGGCACGCGGAAATATTCGACGGTCCGCGCCAGCGCGAAGCTGTTGGGCGGGATGATGCACACGTCGGTCTTGCGATCGACGAAGCTGTTCGCCGCGAAATCTTTGGGGTCGACGAGCGCATTGTCGACGTTGGTGAAGATCTTGAACTCGTCGGCGACGCGCGCGTCATAGCCGTAGCTCGACAGCCCATAGCTGATGCAGCCGTCGCGGCGCTGCGACTCGACGAAGGGATCGATCATTCCGTCGATGAGCGCGCGCTCGCGAATCCAGCGGTCGGACATGACGGACATACGGCAATTCCCTTCGAACGGATGCGCTTTCGCGGCTGAACGCGCGCGGTGCAAGACGCATCGCTAGGCCGCTGACGTCCGCAGCGCTATCGTTCGATCGATGCTCCGCCTGATCCTGCCGTTCGCCTATCGTATGCGTCGCCGCGCGATGGCACTGCTCCGCTGGCGGACGCGCGGCGTGAAGCTGCTGGTATTCAATCGTGACGGCCGCGTGCTGCTGGTGCGACATCGGTACGGGCGGAGCGATCTGCACATGTTGCCTGGCGGCGGCATCGCGCGTGGCGAAGCGCCGGAGCTGGCGGCCGCACGTGAGTTGCGCGAGGAAACCGGTTGTGTCGCCCGGGCACTCACGATGGTGGCGCGGTACGAGTCGCGAGCCGAGGGGCGGCGTGACACCGTCTTCTTGTTCACCGCGCGCACCGAAGAGATGCCGGTGCCGGATGGCCGCGAGCTGGCCGAGGCGACGTTTCACCCGCTCGACGCGCTGCCCCCGACCGTCTCGCCAGCGACACGGCGGCGCATCGACGAGTGGCAAGGCCGCCGGGAGCGCAGCCTCGACTGGTAGGTCCTTGCGATTCATTCTCACTGCCCACGGCCTTGCCCCTCCGGGGGCGGGGGTCTAGAGCGTGCCGGTTCCGTTCGCACCTGCGAGAGAGGCGAGAGAGACATAGTGGTCGATCTGTCGCAATACCTACCGATCCTCCTGTTCCTGGGGGTGGCGCTCGCCCTGTCGAGCGCGTTCGTGTTCCTGCCGATGGCGGTCGCCAAGCTGACCGGCGCGGCCAAACCCACGCCCGAAAAGCTCGCCGAATATGAATGCGGCTTCCCCGCGTTCGAGGACAGCCGCTCGCAGTTCGACGTGCGCTTTTATCTGGTCGCCATCCTGTTCATCATCTTCGATCTCGAGGCGGCGTTCCTATATCCTTGGGCAGTCAGCGTTTTTTCGCTCGGCTGGACCGCATGGATCTCGATGATGATCTTTATCGCCGAACTCGCTCTCGGCCTTGTCTACGCGTGGAAGAAGGGAGCGCTGGAGTGGGAGTAGAAGCACACTCCGGGCCGATCGGGCTCGTCAACAATCCCGAGCCGGGTCAGGGCGTGATCGCGCCCGACCAGGGCTTTTTCGATGGTCTGAACGGCGAGTTGAACGACAAGGGCTTCCTCGTCACGTCGACCGAAGAGCTGTTCCAGTGGGCGCGCACCGGCTCGCTGTGGTGGATGACGTTCGGGCTTGCGTGCTGCGCGGTCGAGATGATCCACGTCAACATGCCGCGCTACGACATGGAGCGGTTCGGCGCCGCGCCGCGTGCGTCGCCGCGCCAGTCGGACGTGATGATCGTCGCGGGCACGCTCTGCAACAAGATGGCGCCGGCGCTCCGCAAGGTTTATGACCAGATGTCGGAGCCGAAATACGTCATTTCGATGGGCTCGTGCGCCAATGGCGGCGGCTATTATCATTATAGCTACAGCGTCGTGCGCGGCTGCGATCGTGTGGTGCCGGTCGACATCTACGTCCCCGGCTGCCCGCCGACCGCCGAGGCGTTGCTGTACGGCGTGATGCAGTTGCAGCGGAAGATCCGTCGTGCCGGGAGCGTCGAACGGTGAGGGCGCCGGCTCCTGCCTTTGCGGCGCAGCTCAACGAGGCGACGATCGACGCGGCGCGTGCCGCGATCGGTGGCGCGTTGCTCGACGCGGTCGAGATCGCGGGCGAGGTGCAGCTGCACGTCACGCGCGACGGTCTGGTCGCGGCGCTGACCGCGCTGCGCGACACGCCCGGGCTCGAATATCAGCAGCTGATGGAGATCGCGGGCGTCGACTATCCGGAGCGCGCGGAGCGCTTCGAGATCGTCTATTGCCTGTTGTCGCTGACGCGCAACCACCGGCTGCACGTCCATGTCGGCGCGACCGAGGATACGCCGGTGCCGTCGGTGACCGACATCTGGCCGGTCGCTGGCTGGTTGGAGCGCGAAGTGTACGACATGTACGGCGTGCTGTTCTCGGGCAATCGCGACCTGCGCCGCATCCTGACCGATTACGGCTTCCGCGGGCATCCGTTCCGCAAGGACTTCCCGCTGACCGGCTTCGTCGAGCTACGCTATTCGGAAGAGCAGAAGCGCGTCGTCTATGAGCCGGTGAAGCTGGCGCAGGACTTCCGCACCTTCGACTTCACCAGCCCGTGGGAAGGCGCGGAGTACGTGCTGCCGGGTGACGAGAAGGCGAAGCTGCCCGAGGCGAAGGGCGCGCCGACCCCGGCGACCGCGACCGAGGTCCAGAAGGCGGGCGCCGTCGAGACGCCGAAGCAGGATGCGCCGGCACCGAGCCAGCCTTATGCCAAGAAGGATACGACCAGCACCGCCGAGACCGGCGCGGGCCGTTCCGAAAGCGATGCCGAGCCGAAGCCGGCCGACCCCGATGTCGTGCCGTCGAAGGGCGGAGGGCAGAACCAATGACCGACACCTACGTCCAGAAGGAGCAGGCGGTCGATCGCGAGGTCGATCCCGCGATCGAGAAGATCCTGCACGCCACCGACGCTTCGCACCCGACCGAGGGCGACGTGGCGATCCAGAATTACACGATCAACTTCGGCCCGCAGCATCCCGCGGCGCACGGCGTGCTGCGGCTCGTCATGGAGCTGAACGGCGAGATCATCGAGCGGATCGATCCGCACGTCGGGCTGCTGCATCGCGGCACCGAGAAGCTGATCGAATACAAGACCTATGCGCAGGCGATCCCGTATTTCGATCGCCTCGATTATTGCTCGCCGGCGTGCATGGAGCACACGTTCGTGCTCGCGATCGAGAAGCTGCTCGATCTCGAGGTGCCGATCCGCGCGCAATATCTGCGCGTGTTCTTCGCCGAACTGACGCGCATCTCGAACCACATGCTTAACCTCGGGTCGCACGTCATGGACGTCGGCGCGATGACGCCGAACCTGTGGCTGTTCGAGATTCGCGAGGATTGCTACGGCTTCCTCGAGCGCGCGACCGGCGCGCGGATGCACCACAATTACTTCCGCCCCGGCGGGGTGCACCAGGACGTGCCGCTGAAGCTGTTGACCGACATCGCCGACTGGCTCGACACGCGGCTGCCGCGTTTGTTCGAGGACGCGATCAGCCTCGTCGCCGACAACCGCATCTTCAAGCAGCGCAACGTCGATATCGCGACGGTCAGCCGCGAGGACGCGATCAAATGGGGCTTCTCCGGCCCGATGATCCGCGCCGCGGGCATCCCGTGGGATCTGCGCAAGTCGCAGCCGTATGACGTCTACGCGAAGATGGACTTCGACGTGCCGGTCGGCACGCGCGGCGATTGCTACGACCGCTTCATGGTGCGCGTGGAGGAGGTCCGCCAGTCGGCGCGGATCATGAAGCAGTGCCTCGCCGAGATGCCGGAAGGGCCGATCGCGTCGCTCGACCGCAAGGTGGTGCCGCCGAAGCGCGCCGAGATGAAGCGCTCGATGGAAGCGCTGATCCACCACTTCAAACTGTACACCGAGGGCTATCACGTTCCGGCAGGCGAAGTGTATGTCGCGACCGAGAGCCCGAAGGGCGAGTTCGGCGTGTATCTGGTCAGCGACGGCAGCAACAAGCCGTATCGCTGCAAGATCCGCCCGACCGCTTTCTCGCACCTGCAGGCGATGGACTTCATGAGCCGCGGGCACATGCTGGCGGACACCACCGCCATCCTGGGTGCGATGGACATCGTGTTCGGCGAGTGCGACCGGTGAGCGTCGATCGCGTCGCCATCGCGCGCGAGATGATCGCGCATTATAACGCGCAGGACGCCGACGCCTATGTGGCGTTGATGGCCGACGACGCGTGCGAGGCGACGTATCGCGGCGCCGTGCTCCGCGACGGGCGTGAAGGGGTGCGTTCGGGGCTTAAGGCGATGTTCGCGCAATATCCCGAGAACCGCGCCGAGATCATTGCGGCGCAGGAATTTGGCGAGACGGTGCTGCTGCACGAGAAGGTCGCGCGCGCGGCCGATGGTGAGAAGTTCGAAGTGATGTCGATCTATTCTTTCGAGGGCGACAAAGTGTCGCGCGTGGAGTTCATCCGCTGATGGCCGACGCTCCCATCATCCCCGACGAGGCCGAGGTCCGCGCGCGCTGGGGCGCGTTCCAGTGGAACGAAGACAGCAAGGCGAAGCGCGACGCGATCCTGTCACGCTACCCGGCCGGACGCGAGCAATCGGCGTCGATCCCGCTGCTCGATCTGGCGCAGCGTCAGGTCGGGGCGGAAACGCAGACGCAAGGGTGGCTGCCTGTTCCGGTGATCGAGTTCGTCGCGCGTGAGATCGGCGTGCCGTATATGCGCGTGTACGAGGTCGCGACCTTCTACACGATGTTCAACCTCGCGCCGGTCGGCCGCTTCCACGTGCAGGTGTGCGGAACGACGCCGTGCATGTTGCGCGGGTCGGACGACGTGCTGGCGGCGTGCAAGAACAAGGGCCTCATCAAGGGCAAGACCACGCCCGATGGCCTGTTCACGCTGACCGAGGTCGAGTGCATGGGCAATTGCTCGTCGGCGCCGATGGTGCAGATCAACGACGACAATTACGAAGACCTCGACTATGACCGCACGATCGCGATCCTCCAGACGCTGGCGAACGGCGGATCGCCCAAGCCGGGCACGCAGGAGCCGGGACGCCACACGGTCGAGCCGAAGGGCGGGCCGACCTCGCTGACCGCGATGGTGACCGAGAACCACGATTATCGCGACGAATGGAACGTCGCGACGCAGGGAGCGGACGCATGAGCCTGCTCGACAAGGACCGCATCTTCACCAACCTCTACGGCTATCAGTCGTGGCGGCTGGACGCGGCGATGGCGCGCGGCGACTGGGACAATACCAAGGCGCTGCTGGCGCTTGGCCAGGACAAGATCATCGACACCATCAAGGCGTCGGGCCTGCGCGGGCGCGGTGGGGCGGGGTTCCCGACCGGCACCAAATGGTCGTTCATGCCCAAGGAGCCGAAGCCGGATCGTCCGAACTTCCTCGTCATCAATGCCGATGAGTCCGAGCCGGGCTCGTGCAAGGATCGCGAGATCATCCGCCACGATCCGCACAAGCTGATCGAGGGCGCGCTGGTTGCGGGCTTCGCGATGCGCGCGCGCGCGGCGTACATCTACATTCGCGGCGAATATATCCGCGAGGCCGAGGTGTTGTTCGCGGCGGTCGCCGAGGCGTATGACAAGGGCCTCGTCGGGAAGAACGCGTGCGGGTCGGGCTATGACTTCGACGTCTTCGTCCACCGCGGCGCGGGCGCGTACATCTGCGGCGAAGAGACCGCGATGCTCGAAAGCCTTGAGGGCAAGAAGGGCCAGCCGCGGCTCAAGCCGCCGTTCCCGGCCGGCGCGGGGCTGTATGGCTGCCCGACGACGGTCAACAACGTCGAGTCGATCGCGGTCGCGCCGACGATCCTGCGGCGTGGTGCGGCGTGGTTCTCCAGCTTCGGCGCGGAGAACAACCGCGGCACCAAGCTCTTCCAGATCTCGGGCCATGTGAACACGCCGTGCGTGGTCGAGGAAGCGATGAGCATCCCGTTCCGTGAACTGATCGAGAAGCATTGCGGCGGGATCCGTGGCGGCTGGGACAATCTGCTCGCGGTGATCCCGGGTGGGTCGTCGGTGCCGCTGGTGCCCGCAAGGGACATCATCGACGCGCCGATGGACTTCGACGGCCTGAAGGCGGTCGGTTCCGGGCTCGGCACTGCGGCGGTGATCGTCATGGACAAGTCGACCGACGTGGTGCGGGCGATCGCGCGGCTGTCGTACTTCTACAAGCACGAGAGCTGCGGCCAGTGCACGCCGTGTCGCGAGGGCACCGGCTGGATGTGGCGCGTGATGGAGCGGCTGCGCACCGGTGACGCCGAGATCGGCGAGATCGACATGCTCCAGCAGGTGACGAAGCAGGTCGAGGGCCATTCGATCTGCGCGCTGGGTGACGCGGCGGCGTGGCCGATCCAGGGCCTGATCCGCCACTTCCGCCCCGAGCTGGAACGCCGCATCAACGAGCGTGGCGGCAACGTCGCCCCGATGCAGGAAGCTGCTGAATAATGCCCAAGGTCAAAGTCGACGGAGTCGAGATCGAGGTGCCGCAGGGCGCCACCGTGCTGCAGGCGTGCGAGCTGGCCGGCAAGGAGATCCCGCGCTTCTGCTACCACGAACGGCTGTCGATCGCCGGCAATTGCCGGATGTGTCTGGTCGAGGTGAAGCCGGGACCGCCCAAGCCGCAGGCGAGCTGCGCGCTGCCGGCCGCGGAGAACCAGGAGATCTTCACCAACACGCCGATGGTGAAGCATGCCCGCGAGGGCATCATGGAATTCCTGCTCATCAACCATCCGCTCGATTGCCCTATCTGCGATCAGGGCGGCGAGTGCGACCTGCAGGACCAGTCGATCGCCTATGGCCGCGGCCATTCGCGGTTCGACGAGAACAAGCGCGCGGTGACCGAGAAGTATATGGGGCCGATCGTCAAGACGGTCATGACCCGCTGCATCCAGTGCACGCGCTGCATCCGCTTCGCCGAGGAAGTCGCGGGCGTCGAGGAGATCGGCGCGATCTATCGCGGCGAGAACATGCAGATCACCTCCTATCTGGAGGAAGCGGTCACGTCCGAACTGTCGGGCAACGTGGTCGACCTCTGCCCGGTCGGCGCGCTGACCAGCAAGCCCTATGCGTTCGAGGCGCGGCCGTGGGAGCTGCGCAAGACGCTGACGATCGACGTCATGGACGCGGTCGGCACCAACATCCGCCTCGACAGCCGCGGCCGGCAGGTGCTGCGCGCGGTTCCGCGCGTCAATGACGACGTCAACGAGGAATGGGCGAGCGACAAGACCCGCCACGCGGTCGACGGGCTGGTCCGCAAGCGGCTCGACCGACCCTATGTGCGGCGTGACGGCAAGCTGCACGCGGTGACGTGGGATGAGGCGTTCGCGGCGATCGCCGCCGTCGATCACGGCGGCGCGGTTGCGGCGGTCGCGGGCGATCTGGTCGATTGCGAGACGATGTTCGCCGCCAAGGCGTTGCTCAAGGGGCTCGGCTCGTCGCTGCTCGAAGGGCGGCAGACCGGGATGGACTATGACACGTCCAGCCTCGCCGCGGTGAACTTCAACACCACGATCGCGGGCACCGAAGAGGCCGACGCGATCCTGCTGGTCGGGACCAACCTGCGCTGGGAAGCGCCGCTGGTGAACACGCGAATCCGCAAGGCGATCAAGAAGGGCGCGAAGGTCTTCGCGGTCGGCCCGGAAACCGAGCTGACCTACAAGGTCGACTGGCTCGGCGCCGATCTGTCGGTGCTCGGCAAGCTGCCGGAGCGCGTGACCGAGGCGTTCGGCAAGGCCGCTAAGCCGATGGTGATCGTCGGTGGCGCTGCGCTGAAGGGCGCGCATGGCGCGGCGCTCGGGCTGGTCGAGACGCTGGGGCTCGTCAAGGACGCCGCCTCGACAGGCTCGGGACAGGGCTGGAACGGCTTCAACGTCGTTCACATGGCGGCGTCGCGGATGGGCGGGCTGATGCTCGGCTATGCGCAAACGGCCGGTATTTCCGCGCTGTACGACGCGAAGCTGACCTTCTTCCTCGGTGCCGACGAGTGCGATCATGCGCGCTTCACCGGCTTCAAGGTCTATGTCGGCCACCATGGCGACCGCGGCGCGCATCATGCCGACGTGATCCTGCCGGGTGCGAGCTACGCCGAAAAGTCGGGGACGTTCGTCAACCTTGAGGGTCGCGTCCAGCGCGGCGAGCGCGCGGTGTTCCCGCCGGGTGATGCCCGCGAGGACTGGACGATCTTCCGCGCGTTGAGCGAGCGGCTTGGGCAGACATTGCCGTTCGACACGCTCGACGAGCTGCGCGCGGCGATGGCGCTCGACTGTCCGGAGCTGGCGACGCTGGGGCTCAAGACCTTCGCGTGGAGCGCGCCGGCGCTCGGCACCACCGCCGAGGGCGTGCTCGACGGCTATCCGATCAAGGACTTCTATCTCACCAACGCCATTTGCCGGGCGTCGCCGACGATGCAGCGCTGCTCGGCCGAACTGGTGCATGGCGAGAGCTTCGCGGAGGCGGCGGAGTGACCGACTTCTTCAATCATACGATCGGCCTTCCTTATGGCTGGGCGTGGTTCCTCGCGACGATCGTCGGGATTCTGGCGATCGCGCTGCCGCTGATGCTGTCGGTGGCGATGATCATCTATGCCGATCGCAAGATCTGGGCGGCGATGGCGTTGCGGCGCGGGCCGAACGTCGTCGGCCCGTTCGGGCTGCTGCAGTCGTTCGCGGACGGGCTGAAGGTGTTCCTTCAGGAGACGATCGTCCCGTCGGCGGCGAACCGCGGGCTGTTCCTGCTCGCGCCGATCATCACCTTCACGGTCGCGCTGATCGTCTGGGCGGTGGTGCCGTTCCAGCCTGGCGTGGTGCTCGCGAACATCAACGTGGGATTGCTCTACGTGCTCGCGGCGTCGTCGCTGGGCGTGTACGGGATCATCCTCGCCGGCTGGTCGTCGAACTCCAAATATCCGTTCTTCTCGGCGATCCGCGCCGCGGCGCAGATGGTCAGCTATGAAGTCGCGATCGGCTTCGTGCTGATCTCGGTGGTGATGTGGGCGGGGTCGTTCAACCTGACGACGATCGTCGAGGCGCAGAAGGGGCTGTACGGCTTCATCAACGGCTTCGGGTTCAACCCCTTGCTGTTCCCGATGAGCGTCGTGTTCCTGATCTCGTCGCTGGCCGAGACGCAGCGCGCGCCGTTCGACCTGACCGAGGCGGAGAGCGAGCTGGTCGCCGGCTATCAGACCGAATATTCGTCGATGGCGTTCGCGCTCTACTGGCTGGGCGAATATGCGAACGTGCTGTTGATGTGCACGCTCAACGCGACCCTGTTCTGGGGCGGCTATCTGCCGCCGTTCGACTGGGCGCCGCTGTACATCGTGCCGGGGATCATCTGGCTGTTCGCCAAAATCCTGTTCTTCTTCTTCGTCTTCTCGTGGATCAAGGCGACGGTGCCGCGCTACCGGTACGACCAGCTGATGCGGCTGGGCTGGAAGGTGTTCCTGCCGCTGTCGCTGTTCTGGGTGTTCCTGGTGTCGGGCGTGCTGATGTTCATGCGCGTGGGAGTGTAAGATGGGTATCGCGCAGACGATCAAGGCGTTCACGCTCTACGAGTTCGTGAAGGCGCATGCGCTGACGCTGAAGTATTTCTTCAAGCCGAAGGCGACGATCAACTATCCGTACGAAAAGAACCCGCTGAGCCCGCGCTTTCGCGGCGAACATGCGCTGCGCCGCTATCCCAACGGCGAAGAGCGCTGCATCGCGTGCAAGCTGTGCGAGGCGGTGTGCCCGGCGCAGGCGATCACGATCGAGGCCGAGCCGCGCGACGACGGCAGCCGCCGCACGACCCGCTACGACATCGACATGACCAAGTGCATCTATTGCGGCCTGTGTCAGGAAGCATGCCCGGTCGATGCGATCGTCGAGGGGCCGAACCTCGACTTTTCGACCGAGACGCGCGAGGAGCTGATCTACGACAAGGCCAAGCTGCTCGACAACGGCGACCGGTGGGAACGCGCGATCGCCGCGAACCTTGCCGCCGACGCGCCGTACCGGTAGGCGCTCGCGTGACATCAGGGGTCGAGATGATTTTGACGGTTTCATTCAGCGCGCGCCGCGGGCGTGCGGATGCGGGGAAGGCGCTATGATCCAGGCCATCGCCTTCTATCTGTTCGCGTTCGTGGTGCTGGTGTCCGGCGCGATGACGATTTCGTCGCGCAACCCGGTTCATTCGGTGCTGTGGCTGATCCTCGCATTCTTCAACGCCGCCGGGCTGATGGTGCTCGTCGGCGCCGAGTTCATCGCGATGCTGCTCGTCATCGTCTATGTCGGCGCGGTCGCGGTGCTGTTCCTGTTCGTGGTCATGATGCTCGACATCGACTTCGCCGAGCTGCGCGCCGGGTTCGTCCGCTATTTCGGGATCGGGCTGGTGCTCGCGGTGGCGCTGGTCGCCGAGATCCTGATCGGCGTCGGCGCATGGAGCGCGGGCGGAATCGACCTTGCGCGGCGCGCGGCGCCGACCGATCATGTCGTCCCGAACATCGTTCAGATCGGCAACCTGCTCTACACGCGCTACCTCTTCATCTTCGAGGGCGCGGGGCTGGTGCTGCTGGTCGCGATGATCGGCGCGATCGTGCTGACCCACCGCGAGCGGTCTGGATCGCGTTACCAGAATATCGCGCGGCAGAACGCGCGCCGTCCGCAGGATGCGACACGCAACGTGCGGCCGGAAATCGGGCAGGGGGTGCAGCTGTGAACGCGGCCATGTCGGGGGGCGTCGGCCTCGTCCACTATCTCGTCGTCGCGGCGATCCTGTTCACGATGGGCGTGCTGGGGATCTTCCTCAATCGCAAGAACATCATCGTCATCCTGATGGCGATCGAGCTGATCCTGCTGGCGGTGAACATCAACCTCGTCGCCTTCTCGGCGGCGCTGCAGGACCTCGTCGGACAGGTATTCGCGATGTTCGTGCTGACTGTCGCCGCCGGTGAGGCGGCGATCGGGCTGGCCATTCTCGTCATCTTCTTCCGCGGCCGCGGCTCGATCTCGGTCGACGATCCCAGCCGGATGAAGGGGTAAATTCCGGTGCATTCGATCCTCTTCATCGTCTTCGTGCCGCTCGTCGCGGCGATCGTCGCCGGGTTCGCGAACAAGTCGTTCGGCGCGACCCTGCCCAAGGCGATCACGACCGGCGGGCTGTTCCTGTCGTGCGCGCTGTCGTGGCCGGTGTTCATCGGCTTCCTGATGGGCAGCAGCGAGGCGTCGGTGACGCCGGTGCTGCACTTCATGACCTCGGGCACGTTCGACGTGTCGTGGGCGCTGCGCGTCGATGCGCTGACCGCGGTGATGCTGGTGGTGATCACCAGCGTTTCGGCGCTCGTCCACCTCTATAGCTGGGGCTATATGAGCGAAGACCCGGACCAGCCGCGCTTCTTCGCCTATCTGTCGCTGTTCACCTTCGCGATGCTGATGCTGGTGACCGCCGACAATTTGATCCAGATGTTCTTCGGCTGGGAAGGCGTTGGCCTCGCCAGCTATCTGCTGATCGGTTTCTGGTTCCGCAAGCCGAGCGCCAATGCCGCGGCGATCAAGGCGTTCGTCGTCAATCGCGTCGGCGATCTCGGCTTCATGCTCGGGATCTTCGGCACCTACCTCGTCTTCAACACCGTCTCGATCCCGGCGATCCTCGCCGCGGCACCGTCGATGGCGGGGTCGACGATCGGCTTTCTGTGGTTCCGCGCCGACACGATGACGGTGCTGTGCCTGCTGCTGTTCGTCGGCGCGATGGGCAAGTCGGCGCAGCTCGGGCTGCACACCTGGCTGCCCGACGCGATGGAAGGCCCGACCCCGGTGTCGGCGCTGATCCACGCGGCGACGATGGTGACCGCGGGCGTGTTCATGGTGTGCCGCCTGTCGCCGATGTTCGAGACCTCGCCGACCGCGATGGGCTTCGTGACCTTCATCGGGGCCGCGACCTGCCCTGTTCGCGGCGACGATCGGCACGACGCAGACCGACATCAAGCGCGTGATCGCTTATTCGACCTGCTCGCAGCTCGGCTATATGTTCTTCGCGGCGGGCGTCGGCGCCTATGGCGCGGCGATGTTCCACCTGTTCACGCACGCCTTCTTCAAGGCGCTGCTGTTCCTCGGCGCCGGCTCGGTGATCCATGCGATGCACCACGAGCAGGACATGCGCTTCTACGGCGGCCTGCGGAAGGCGATCCCGATCACCTTCTGGGCGATGCTGCTGGGCACGCTCGCGATCACCGGCGTCGGTATCTACGGCATCGGCGGGTTTGCGGGCTATCACTCGAAGGATGCGATCATCGAGGTGGCTTGGGCGGCCGGATCGCCGGTCGCGTCGATGGTCGGCGTGTTCGCGGCGCTGCTGACGAGCTTCTATTCATGGCGGCTGATGTTCCTCACCTTCTGGGGGGAACCGCGCTGGGCGGCGTCGGAGCATATCCAGCACGCGCTTCATGACGCGCACGGTCACGGAGATCACGCGCATGACGATCATGGCGACGCGCATGCGCACGGGCATGACGACGCGCATCATCCCGATCCCGCGGGTGAGGACGCCGGCCATGCACCGCACGTCGAATCGCGCGGGTTCAATGAGATCCGAAGGGCACCGGCGGCTATCATCCGCACGAGAGCCCGATCGTGATGCTGATCCCGCTGATCGTGCTGTCGGTCGGCGCGGTCGCGGCCGGGTTCGTGTTCCATCGCTGGTTCATTGATCCGGAGAGCGCGGGCGAGTTCTGGAAGGGCGCGTTGTTCTTCAACGAGCATCTGATGCACGAAATGCATCAGGTCCCATTGCTGGTGCAGCTGGCGGCGACGATCGTGATGCTGTCGGGGCTGCTGATCGCGTACCTGACCTACATCCGCTCGCCGGATGCGCCCGCGAAGTTCGCGGACACGTTCCAGCCACTGTACCGCTTCCTGCTCAACAAATGGTATTTCGACCAGCTCTACCACTTCCTGTTCGTGCGCCCGGCGTTCGCGATCGGCCGCCTGCTGTGGCACCGTGGCGACGAAGGGACGATCGACCGCTTCGGGCCGAACGGCTCGGCGTGGCTGGTGCAGGTGGGAAGTCGGGCGGCGGTTCGTCTCCAGACCGGATATGTCTATACTTATGCTTTCGTCATGCTGATCGGGCTCACCGCCGCGATCACCTGGGCGATCGCGGGCTGAGCGGGGGAGAAGGAAGATGTCGTTCCCGATCCTCTCGCTGATGCTGGCGGTCCCCGCGGTCGCCGCCATCGCGTGCCTGTTCCTCTCCGCCCCCGCGGCGCGCCTCACCGCGCTGGCCGCGACGCTGATCGACCTCGCGCTGGGCGTGGTGCTGTGGACGTCGTTCGACGTCGGCGGCGCGCAATGGCAGTTCGTCGAATATGCCCCGCTGTTCGGCCGGTTCGGCTGGGCGCTCGGCATCGACGGCTATGCGTTGCTGCTGATCGTGCTGTCGGTGTTCCTGATGCCGATCTGCATCGGCGCCAGCTGGCAGGCGATCGAGAAGCGCGTGCCGGAATATATGGCGGCGTTCCTGTTCACCGAGGTGCTGATGATCGGCACCTTCGCGGCGCAGGACCTGTTCCTGTTCTACATCTTCTTCGAAGCCGGCCTGATCCCGATGTTCCTGATCATCGGCATCTGGGGCGGCGCGAACCGCATTTACGCGTCGTACAAGTTCTTCCTGTACACGCTGCTCGGCTCGCTGCTGATGTTCATCGCGATGCTTTACATGAGCATCACCGCGGGGACGACCAGCATTCCGGCGCTGCTCAACTACGACTTCCCGGCCAGCGTCCAGACGTGGCTGTGGCTGGCGTTCTTCGCGTCGTTCGCGGTGAAGATGCCGATGTGGCCGGTCCACACCTGGCTGCCCGACGCGCACGTGCAGGCGCCGACCGCCGGGTCGGTGATCCTCGCGGGCGTGCTGCTGAAGCTCGGCGGTTACGGCTTCCTGCGCTTCAGCCTGCCGATGTTCCCCGAGGCCTCGGCGAGCCTCGTGTGGCTGGTGTTCGGGCTCAGCGCGGTGGCGGTGATCTACACCAGCCTCGTCGCGCTGGTGCAGTCCGACATGAAGAAGCTGATCGCCTATTCCTCGGTCGCGCACATGGCGATCGTGACGATTGGGTTGTTCGCGTTCAACGCGCAGGGGATCGAGGGCGCGATGATGGTGATGCTGGGCCACGGCCTGGTGTCGGGCGCGCTGTTCCTGTGCGTTGGCGTGATCTATGACCGGCTGCACACGCGTGAGATCAGCCGCTACGGCGGGCTGGCGATCAACATGCCGCGCTATGCGATCCTGTTCCTGCTGTTCACGATGGCGTCGATCGGCCTGCCGGGCACCAGCAACTTCGTCGGCGAATTGCTGAGCCTGATGGGCACCTATCAGGTGTCGACCACGATCGCTTTGCTGTGCACCACCGGGATCATCCTCGGCGCGGCCTATATGCTGTACCTGTACCGTCGCGTCGTCTGGGGCGAGATCAAGTCGGAGGAGGTGCGGCAGATGTCGGACCTGACCCCGCGTGAGCTGTGGCTGCTGGTGCCGATCGCGGCGGCGGTGCTGTGGATGGGCGTCTATCCGGAGAGCTTCCTCGCGCCGATGCGCAAGGATACGCAGATCCTGCTGGCGCGGATCGATCGCGCCAAGCCGGCCGGTGATTCGCTGCCGACGAAAGGCACGGGGATCGTACCCGCCGCACATGCCGAAACTTCTGCGCATGGGAGCGCGCACTGATGGATTACGCCGCCAATCTGGCGATGACGCTGCCCGAGCTAGTGCTCGCGGTCGGAGCGATCGCGTTGATGCTGGTCGCCGCCTGGGGTGGGCCGGCCTCAACCAAAGCGGTGTCATGGGCGTCGGTCGCGGTGCTGGGCGGGGCGTTGATCGCGCTGACTGGCCCGGCGTCGGCCGGCGGTGACGCCTTCTACGGCCTGTACCGCGCGGATGCGTTTGCGGCATTCGCCAAGGTGCTGATCTACGTCGGTGCGGCGGTCGCGATCCTGATGGCGCCCGACTTCTTCCGGCGCACCGCGGGCGCGGACCTGCGCCCGGAATATCCGGTGCTGATCCTGCTGTCGGCGTGCGGCATGGGGATGATGGTGTCGGCGGGCGACCTGCTGACGCTCTATGTCGGGCTCGAGCTGCAGAGCCTCGCCGCCTATGTGCTGGCGAGCTTCATGCGGCAGGATACGCGCTCGGCGGAAGCGGGGCTGAAGTATTTCGTGCTCGGCGCGCTGGCGAGCGGCATCCTGCTCTATGGCATCAGCCTCGTCTACGGCTTCACCGGCTCGACACTGTTCGACGAGATCGCGGGTGCCTATGCCGCCGCGCCGCTGACGGGCAGCGGGCGTTCGCTGGGTCTTCTGTTCGGGCTGGTGTTCGTGTTCGCCGGGCTGGCGTTCAAGATCTCGGCGGTGCCGTTCCACATGTGGACCCCCGACGTCTATGAAGGCGCACCGACCCCGGTGACGGCGTTCTTCGCCTCCGCACCGAAGGTGGCGGCGATCGCGCTGGCGGTGCGCGTCGCGGTCGAGGCGATGGGGCCGGCCGAGGTTCAGTGGCGGCAGATCGTGATCTTCGCGTCGCTCGCCTCAATCTTGCTCGGCGCGGTCGCGGCGATCGGGCAGCAGAACGTCAAGCGCCTGCTCGCCTATTCGTCGATCAACAACGTCGGCTTCGCGCTGATCGGGCTCGCCGCGGGCACGCCGGAAGGCGTCGCGTCGGTGATGACCTATATGACGATCTATCTTGCGATGACGCTGGGCAGCTTCCTGGTCGTGCTTCAGATGCGCGATGCCGACGGGCAGCCGATCGAGACGATTGCGAGCCTCGCCGGCCTGTCGCGGACGCGACCGGGGCTGGCGGCGGCGCTGGCGATCTTCATGTTCTCGCTCGCGGGCATCCCGCCGCTGTTCGGCTTCTACGCCAAGTTCGCGGTCTTCTACGCCGCGGTGCAGGCCGGGTTGTTCCCGCTGGCGGTGATCGGCGTCGTGTTCAGCGTGATCGGTGCTTATTATTACCTGCGCCTCGTCAAGACGATGTACTTCGACGAGCCGGCAGGAACGTTCGGCGCGGGCGACAGGCTCGAAGGCGGGCTGATCGTGGTCGCGGCGGTGTTCGTCTCGCCGCTCGGCTATCTCGCGATCCCGGCGCTGTCGGCCTGGACGCTCGCTGCCGCCAACAGCCTCTTCTGAGGCGGCGGCGCTGCCCGGGATCCTGACGGTACCGGCGACCGGGTCGACCAACGCCGACCTGCTGGCGCTCGCGGGCGACCGCGTGGTCGACGAGGGCACATGGCTGCGCGCCGAGCAGCAGACCGCCGGACGCGGGCGGCAGGGGCGGGTCTGGGACTCGCCCGCCGGCAATCTCTATGCGAGCACGTTGGTCGCGCTCCGCCCTGACGATCCGCCGGCCGCGGGGCTGGCGCTGGTCGCGGCGGTCGCGCTGGAGGAGACGGTGCGTGGCGTGCTGCCCGATGCGCGCGCGTTACAGTTGAAGTGGCCCAACGACCTGTTGCTCGACGGCGCGAAGCTGTCCGGGATCCTGCTCGAACGCGGCGCGGCGCATGTGGTGGTCGGGATCGGGGTCAACGTCGCGCATCATCCGGCGCTGGCCGATCGCGCCACCACCAGCCTGCGCGCAGCCGGGGCGACGGTGGACGCGGCGACGCTGCTGGAACGTCTCGCCGAGCGCTTCGTCTCATGGCTCGGGGTGTGGCGCGCGCAGGGCATTGCACCGGTCGCTGCGCAGTGGAGTGCGCGCGCACACCCGGTCGGCACCGCGCTGAGCGTGCGGCTTCCTGACCAGACCACGCTGGAGGGGCAGTTCCTCGGGCTCGATATGAGCGGCGCGCTGCTGCTCGGCTTGGCGGACGGTACGCGGCATGTCATCCATGCCGGTGACGTGT
Organism: Sphingomonas phyllosphaerae; assembly: GCF_036946485.1. Classification (GTDB taxonomy): domain Bacteria; phylum Pseudomonadota; class Alphaproteobacteria; order Sphingomonadales; family Sphingomonadaceae; genus Sphingomonas; species Sphingomonas phyllosphaerae_E. Next base: position 273,428 of record NZ_JAQIJA010000005.1, on the reverse strand, counting down.
TCGTGGTCTAGGGAGAGGAAGGCGATGCTGCTCGCGGTCGATGCCGGCAACACCAATATCGTCTTCGCGCTCGTCCAGCCGACGACACGCGAGATCCGCGCGCGCTGGCGGATCGCCACCGACCCGCGCCGCACCGCCGACGAATATGCGGTGTGGCTCAGCCAGTTGCTCCAGCTGGAAGGGTACACGCGCGAGGATGTGACCGCGGTTATCATCTCGACGGTCGTCCCGCGCGCCCTCCACAATCTCGAGGTGCTCGCCAGCAAATATTTCCGCACTGAGGCGCTGATCGCCGGGCGCGCGCCCGTCGAGTGGCAGCTGTCGGTCGACGTCGACGAGCCGCGCAGCCTCGGAGCCGATCGCGCGGTCAACACGATCGCGGCGCACGCGCTCCATGCCGGCGACCTGATCGTGATCGACTTCGGCACTGCGACGACCTTCGACCATTCCGACTTCGACGGCTCCTACAAGGGCGGGATCATCGCGCCGGGGATCAACCTGTCGCTCGACGCGCTGGTGATGGCCGCCGCCAAGCTGCCGCGGATCGCGATCGAGGCGCCCGCCACCGAAAGCGTGATCGGCCGCAACACCGTCGATCAAATGAACATCGGCATCTACTGGGGCTATATCGCGATGATCGAGGGGCTGGTCGCACGCATGAAGCGCGAGATCGCGCGCCCCGTGAAGGTGATCGCCACCGGCGGCCTCGCCACGCTATTCGAACAACATACCAACGCGTTCGACGCGATCGAACCCGACCTGACGATCCAGGGTCTGGCGATCATGTACGCGCGCGCCCATATCGACGCATGACCGCTTTGCCGGCGCGATCGTCCGTCTTTTCCGCCTGCCGCGATGATGCGGACGGGCCGCGGTGCCGGCACCCAAAGGAATGTAATGACACCGAAGAATAACGAGCTTCTTTTCTGCGCGCTGGGCGGGTCCGGCGAAATCGGCATGAACGTGATCCTGTACGGCCATGCCGGCAAATGGCTGATGGTCGATTGCGGCGTGACCTTCGCCGACGCACATTATCCGGGGATCGACGTGATCCTGCCCGATCTGCGCTTCATCGAGGAGCGGATCGACGATCTGGTCGGGATCGTGCTGACGCATGGTCACGAGGATCATATCGGCGCGCTGCCGTATCTCGCCGAAGACCTGGGCGTGCCGATCTACGCGACGCCGTTCACCGCCGGGCTGGTGCTCGGCAAGCTGGAGGAGGAGCGCATCGAGGACCGGGTGAAGATCCGGCTGGTCGAGGCGCGCAAGTCGTTCAAGGTCGGCCCGTTCGAGGTCGAGGTCGTGCCGCTGTCGCACTCGATTCCGGAGGCGAACGCGCTGGTGATCGGCACCCCGGCGGGCAAGGTGTTCCACACGGGCGACTGGAAGCTCGATCCGACCCCGGTGATCGGCCAGCCGGCGACCCCCGAGGAACTCGCCGAGATTGGCGCGGAGGGCATCGACGTGCTCGTCTGCGATTCGACCAACGTCTTCAATGCCGAAGCGTCGCCCAGCGAGGCGAGCGTGCGTGAGGGGCTCGCCAAGAGCGTTGCGCGTGCACGCGGGCGTGTGGTGGTGACAACCTTCGCGTCGAACGCGGCGCGGCTCCACACGCTCGGGCAGGTCGCGGAGGAGACCGGCCGCAAGCTGTGCGTGACCGGGCGCTCGCTCGACCGGATCATCCGCGTTGCCAAGGCGACCGGCTATCTCAAGAACTTTCCACAGACGATCGATGTCGATGCGGCGATGCGGCTGCCCAAGAACCGCGTGCTGATCGTCGCCACCGGCGGGCAGGGCGAGGAGCGCGCGGCGCTGGCGCGGATCGCGGCCGGCAGCCATCCGGTCCAGCTCGACATGGGCGACATGGTGATCTTCTCGTCCAAGCAGATCCCCGGCAACGAGGTCGCGATCGGGCGCATCCAGAACCAGCTCGCCGCGAAGGGCGTCGAGATGGTCACCGAGAAGCAGGCGCATGTCCACGTCTCGGGGCATCCGGGCCGGCCGGAGCTGGCGAAGATGTACGGCTGGCTGCGTCCGACCTCGCTGGTGCCGGTGCATGGCGAGATGCGCCACCTGATGGAGCATGCGCGCTACGGGCTTTCGCAGGGCGTCGCGAATACGATCGTCCAGACCAATGGCGACATGGTGCGGCTGGCGCCCGGCGCGCCGAAGAAGATCGGCAACGTGCCGATCGGACGGCTCGTGCTCGACGGCGATGTGATCCTGCCCGCCGATGGCAGCACGATCAACGAACGGCGGCGCGTCGCGGTCAACGGGCAGATCTCGGTCGGGATCGCGGTCGATCGCAACGGCCGCGCCGGCGGCACCCCCGAGGTGCGCGTTCAGGGCGTGCCGGTCGAGGAGGAGCGCGAGCCGTTCCTTGCCGACGCGGTCGAGGCGGCGGTCGAGGCGATGGCTGGGCGCCCGCGCGACCGCGAGCGGCTGCGCGAGGACGTGCGGCTGGCGGTGCGCAAGGTCGCGACGCGGTGGACCGGCAAGAAGCCGATCGTCGACGTCGTAATCGTGCAGGTCTGATCCGGCACGCCCGGCGGGAGGACGCGAGGTGCGCTGGACATCATTGTTGGCGATCTACGTCCTCTTCTGGGCGTTTTCGGTGTTTCTGGTCCTGCCGTTCGGGGTGCGCACCTCCGCCGAGGCGGGGGAGGCGCACATGCCCGGTACCGCCGAAAGCGCGCCGCACGAATTCTCGCTGAAACGGGTCATCGTGCGGACGACGATCGTCGCGACGACGCTGTTCACGCTGTTCGTCGCCAATTATGAGTTCGGTTGGGTTACGGCGCAGTCGCTCGACGTCATGGACGTGGCCAACGCGATCGACTGACGCGGGTTGTGGCGGCGCGTCGCTGGGCGGCGCAGGGAGTGATGATGACCGACGCCAGTGATCCGCGCCTCGTCGACGACGCCGGCCATGTGTGGCCGCGACTGTCGCCGCTCGCCACCGGGGTGCGCGGCTGTTGCCCGCGCTGCGGCAAGGGCGCGCTGTTCCGCGGCTTTCTGACGATCCGCGAGCGGTGCCCGGTGTGCGGGCTCGATTATTCCTATGCCGATCCGGCGGACGGGCCGGCGGTGTTCGTGCAATTGTTTGCGTGCCTGCCCGGCGTGATCTTCACGCTGATGTTCCAGATCCTCGCCGACCCGGCATGGTGGATGCATGTGCTGGTCAGTCTGCCGGTGCTGCTGGTCAGCACCGTGCTGCCGCTGCGGCCGATCAAGGGCTGGCTGGTGGCGAGCCAATTCTACTTCAAGGCGCGCGAAGGGCGGCTGGTGAAGGAGGAATAGCGGGCTTTGCCGATGCGCTGAGTCTTTAGCCTACGTGCTGGTGTGCGCTTTGGGGATACGATCTCAGGTCAAACCAGCCGATCGTCATTGCGAGCATAGCGAAGCAATCCAGGGCTGGACCAGGACGCCCTGGATTGCTTCGCTACGCTCGCAATGACGGATCGAGACGATGTGTTCGCGTCTTAAGGCTCCGAAGACGGCGCCCGTTAGACAAGCTCGACGCGAGTGGGCAGCGAGAAACGGTAATTCAGTCGACGAGCGGGTAGAGCGCAGCGGCGATGCGGCGTTCCTCGGCGCGCAGCACGCCCCAGGCGCGCGCGGCGGCACGGCTGTCCATCGCCTCGACCCCGATCCCGCGCGCTTCGAGCGCCGCGACCAGCGCGCGCGGCGGGCGGCGCAGGTCGGCGCCGGTGCCGAGCAGCACGAACTCGATCGCCTCGCCCAGCAACGGCGCCAGCGCCGCCTCGTCCAGCGAATCGAACGGCGGCGGGGTCCAGCCGTCGGCGCGCGTCGCGGTCAGCAGCAGCGCGGGATAGACGCCCATCGTCCCGTCCGGCGCGTCGACCTTGAAGCCGGCCGGGCCGAAGCCGCGGACCAGCGGGCCGGCGGCGTCACGCTCGCGGTCCATTCTCATCGTGCGTGCTCCCCGACGCGGGTCAGGCGCGCGGCCCGACGCGCTCCGCATTGTCGGCGATACTCTTGCCGCGCACTGGCTTCTCGTTCTCCGGCTCGGCGCGCAGGCCGAGCGTGATGAGCAGCGAGGATGACACGTAGATCGACGAATAGGTGCCGACGACGATGCCGAGCGTCATCGCTGCGGTGAAGCCGCGCAGCACGTGCCCGCCGAGGAACAGCAACGCGGCGAGTGCGAGGAGGATCGTCACCGAGGTCATGACCGTCCGGGGGAGGGTTTCGTTGACCGACAGGTTGATGATCTCGCGCATTTCCATCTTGCGATAGCGGCGCATGTTCTCGCGGATACGGTCGTCGATGACGATCTTGTCGTTGATCGAATAGCCGATGATCGTCAGCACCGCCGCGACGATGTTGAGGTCGAACTCGAACTGCGTCAGCGCGAAGAAGCCGAGCGTCATCAACAAATCGTGGACGATTGCGACGATCGTCGACACGCCGAACTGCCACTCGAAGCGGAAGATCGCGAACAGCCCGATGCCGAGGATCGCGAGCACCACCGCGAGCACGCCGTTGCGGATCAGCTCGCCCGACACCTTGCCCGACACCGTCGAATAGCGGCGGAACTCGGCACCCGGAAACGCCTGCAACAGCGACGCCTCGACCTTACGGACGGCGCGGTTGGTGGCGCCTTCATCGCCACCCTGTTGGACGGGTAGGCGGATCGTCACGGTGCGCGGATCGCCGAACTGCTGGAGCGCGGCTTCGCCGACGCCCTGCGCATCGACGACGCTGCGGACCTTGTTGAGGTCGGGCGCCTGTGCGAACCGTTCCTCGATCATCAGGCCGCCTTCGAAGTCGACGCCGAAGTTCAGCCCCTTGTAGAAGGTGATTCCGACCGCCAGCACGCTGAGCAACAGCGTCAGGCCGAACGCCAGCCCGCGCAGGCGGACGAAATCGATATTGGTGTCGTCGGGGACGAGCTTGAGCAGTTTCATGACGGCCTCGCCGCCCCGGCCGCAGCCGGGGTCCGGTTAGGGGAGAGAAGGGCGGGGGCGATCATATGTTGATCGTCTTCGGCTTGGCGCGGCGCAGCCAGCCCGCGACCAGCATCCGCGTGAAGGTGACCGCGGTGAACACGCTGGTGGCGATGCCGATCAGCAGCACGACCGCAAAACCCTTTACCGGGCCGGAGCCGAGCACGAACATGATGATGCCCGAGATCGCGTGCGTCACGTTCGCCTCGAAGATCGTGCGGCTCGCCTCCTTATAGCCCAGCTCGACCGCCTGCACCACGTTGCGCCCGCGGTGGCGCTCCTCGCGGATACGCTCGTTAATGAGCACGTTGGCGTCGACTGCGGTGCCGATCGTCAACACGAAGCCCGCGATGCCCGGCAACGTCAACGTGCCCTTGAGCAGCGCCATGACGCCGAGGATGACGAACACGTTGATGACCACCGCGAGGTTCGCATAGACGCCGAATCGCCCGTAGGTGACCAGCATGAACGCCACGACCAGCGCGACCGCGACCGCGGAGGCGAGGATGCCGGCGCGGATCGAGTCGGCACCGAGGTCCGGCCCGACCGTCGATTCCTCGACGATCTTGAGGTCGACCGGCAGCTTGCCCGAGCGCAGCGCGATCGCGAGCTGGTTGGCGCTCTCGACCGTGAAGCCGCCGTTGATCGCGGCGCGACCGCCGATGATCGGCTCGTTGATGTTCGGGGCGGAAATCACGCTGTTGTCGACGATGATCGCGAACGGCTTGCCGACATTCTCCTGCGTGGTGCGCGCGAAACGGCGACCGCCCTGGCTGTCGAAGGTCATCGACACCTGCGGCGCGTTGGTCTGCGGCTCGAACTCCTGCCGCGCGTCGCTCAGCATGTCGCCGGTGATGATCGCCTGCCGCTTCACCGCGATCAGCGGGATGCCCGACGGATTGTTGGGGTAGGGCAGGATCTGGTCGCCGGCCGGCGCCTGACCCTTGGCGAGCGCCTGCGGATCGGCGTTGACGTCGACCAGCTTGAATTCGAGCTTGGCGGTCTTGCCGAGCAGGTCCTTGAGCGCCTGCGGGTCCTGAAGGCCCGGCACCTGCACGACGATGCGGTTGCTGCCCTGCCGGATGATCGTCGGCTCGCGCGTGCCCATCTCGTCGATACGGCGGCGCACGACCTCGGTCGCGTCGCCCATCGCGGTCTCGACCGCCTGCTTCAGACCCTCGGCGGTCGGCGTCAGCACGAAGCGGCTGGTGTCGACGACCTGGATGTCCCACTGGCGCTGGCCGGTCATGCCCGCGCCGGTGCCGGTGATCTGGAGCAGCCGCTCGCGCGCGGCGTCGACCTGGCGTGGATCGCGCAGCAGGAACGACAGCTGCCCGCCGCGGCTGGAGATTTCGCCGATTTCGATGCGCGGGTTCTGGCGGCGCATTTCGGTCTGCACCTGCTCACGCATCGCCTCGACGCGAGTCGCGGCGACGTCGTTGGTGTCGGCCTCGAGCAGCAGATAGCTGCCCCCGGCCAGATCCAGCCCCTTGTTGACGCGCGGAAGATTGATCCCCCACGCCTGCGTCACGCTTTCGGGAATGAAGGTCGGGATCGACAGCGACACCAACGCCGCGAGCAGCAGCCAGATGCCGGCGACCTTCCAGCGGGGGAAGTCCAGCATGTCAGTCGTTCGCCGGCTTGCCGCCGAGCGGCGTCACCTCGGCAAGCGTCGCCTTGACGACGCGCACGCGGGTGTTGGGCGCGATCTCGACCTCGACGGCCTCGTCCTCGACGCGCGTGACCTTGCCGATCAGCCCGCCGGCGGTGACGACCGAATCGCCCTTCTTCACGCCCGCGACCGCCGTCTGGAGCGCCTTCATGCGGCGTTGCTGCGGGCGGATCATCAGGAAGTAGAAGACGACGAAGACGAGGAGCAGCGGCGCGAGGCTGATGAAGCCGGCGAGGCCGCCGCCCTGGGCGGCGCCGCTGGCGGTCTGCGCATAAGCGGGAGAGATGAGCATCGGTTTCCGTGCATGACCGTTGGGCGGCCGGGAGACGGCCGCGCGAAGTCGCTGCCGCTATCATCGCGGCGCGCCGCGCGCAACATGCGCCCGACCCCGCTGCCTCGACACGGCGTTCCAATGCGCTTGCATCGCGCCGCGACCAGGCGTAGAGGCGCCCCCTCGGTCGGGGCGTAGCGCAGCCTGGTAGCGCATCACACTGGGGGTGTGGGGGTCGCAGGTTCGAATCCTGTCGCCCCGACCAATCATTACAAATCAATGATTTCCGTTCCGTCGCGGGGCCGCGGCTGGTAGGATGTGCGTCGCACCGTTCGACGCGACTCCGGGGCTCTCGCGCCCGGCTCCCGCGCCTCCGGTGCGTGGAGGTCAGATGGCGTCAGCCGCGGAACCCGTTCTTGCTCCCTGCGCGGATCACGCGCGCCCGCCGCCATGAGCATGACGCCCGGCCCGCCACCGCCGCGCGTGACGATCGACCGCAGCGATCCCGTGCATCGACGGCTCGAACAGCTCTCGCCGGGGCTGGCCGCGACGATCGGTCTGCACAGCCGGCGCTACTCGCCGCGTATCGTCCGCTCGCGCCGCGAGATCGTCCATGACGGCGAGCCGGTGAGCGGCGTCTGGGCGCTACGCGCGGGTTGGGCGGCGCTGGTGCGGCACTTCGCGGACGGGCGGCGGCAGATCGAACATGTGCTGTTGCCCGGCGACCCGCTGCCGCTGGAGCGCGAGGCGACGTATCCGGCCACGATCGTGGCGCTGACGCCGGTGACGCTGATCGATCTCGACGGACCCTGGCTGTCCGACCCGGCGCTGCTCGACGACGTGCTGCGACGGCATACGATGGCGACCGTCCACCATCTGCTCGACGCCACCGCGCGGCTCGGGCGGCAGGTGGCGATCGAGCGATTCGCGCACCTGCTGCTGGAGTTGCGCGATCGCCTTCGCGGAGTGGGGCTGGCGACCGACACGCATTTCAGGATGCCGCTGACGCAGGAGATGCTCGCCGACACGCTGGGGCTGACCAGCGTTCACGTGAACCGCACGCTGCAGATGATGCGTCAGCAGCAGTTGATCGAGCTGGAAGGGCGGGAAGTGACGCTGTTGCAGCCGGGCGAGTTGGCACGGATGGCGGATTATCCGTCGCCGGCCGTGCCGCCGGTTGCTATGCGCTGAGCGATGATCGGCGAGGAAAAGAAGCGCGCGCCCCGGTGGTTCCGCCTTGCGGCGCTGGTACTGGTGCTGTGGGGCGCGATGGGCGTTTCGGCGTGCGTCAGCCAGTTGCGGTACGGCGCGGAAGCGATGGGCGCGGCGAGCGATTACGACCGCGCCTTGTTCGCGAAGCTACCGCTCTGGTATCGCGCCGATTATGCGATCGCGACCGGTACGATGCTGGCGGGCGCGCTGGCATTGCTGCTCCGGTCGCGCCTTGCGGTTGGCTTGTTGACGGTGTCGCTGGTCGCGGTGCTGATCCAATTCGGCTGGATGTTCGCGATGACCGACATCCTCGCGGTCAAGGGCCCGTACACGCTCTACTTCCCGCTGCTCATCATGGCGATCGGCGCGCTGGCGCTGCAACTGGCGCATGTCGCGCGCCGACGCGGCTGGATCGTTTGACCCGCGTGGCGTAGCAGGGCGCGATGTCCACGACCTTCACCATCGACACCGCCACCAGCCGAGCGACGCCGGTCGCCGCGCCGATGAAGCGGCTGACCGTCCCGGCCATCCGTTCGCGCAAGGCGACCATCGCGGCGGGCAAGGGCGAACCGCTCGTCATGCTGACCGCCTATACGGTGCGGATGGCGCAACTCATGGACCCGCATTGCGACATGCTGCTGGTCGGCGACAGCCTGGGGCAGGTGATCTACGGTCTGCCCTCGACGGTGCCGGTCACGCTGGAGATGATGGCGGCGCACGGCGCGGCGGTGGTGCGCGGCAGCCATCATGCGCTGGTCGTCGTCGACATGCCGTTCGGCAGTTACGAGGCGTCCTCGGCGCAGGCCTTCGAAAGCGCGGCGCTGTTGATGAAGCAGACCGGCGCGGCGGCGGTGAAGCTGGAGGGTGGCGTCGCGATGGCGCCGACCGTACAGTTCCTGTCGGAGCGCGGCATCCCGGTCGTCGGGCATATCGGGCTGACGCCGCAGGCGGTGAACGCGCTGGGCGGCTATGGCGCGCGCGGGCGCAGCCCGGCCGAGGCGCGCAAGATCGTCGCCGATGCGCGCGCGGTCGCCGAGGCGGGCGCGTTCGCATTGGTGATCGAGGGGGTGGTCGAGCCGATCGCGGTCGAGATCACGCGCACGATCGACATCCCGACGATCGGCATCGGCGCATCGGCGAGCTGCGATGGGCAGGTGCTGGTCGCCGAGGATATGCTCGGGCTGTTCGAGCGCACGCCGCGTTTCGTGAAGCGCTACGGCGACATGGCGACGTTCGTCGCCGAGCGGGCGGAGCGATATGCCGCCGAGGTCCGTGCGCGCGCCTTTCCCGGTCCGGAGCAACTGTATCCGCCAAAGGACTAGGCGGGCCTTCCGTTTATCCCGGCGAACCGCTACACGCCGGGCGTTTTTCCGTGAAGCCCGGAGTATTCGGTGGCCCTGACGCCGCAAAACAATGAAGCGTTCCTGCGCGAGGTCGATGACGAACTGCGTCGCGATCAGGCGCTGCACGTCTGGCGCCGCTACGGCGTGGCGCTGATCGCCGCGGTCGTGATCGCGCTCGCGGCGTTCGGCGCCTATCTGTTCTGGCAGCATCGTCAGGAACAGGCCGCCGGGCGCGAGGGCGAGCAGTTGCAGACGGCGTACGATGCGCTCGCCGCCAACGACACGAAGGCGGCTGGCGAGACGCTGGCGACGCTGACCCAGTCCAAGCGCGACGGATACCGGGTGCTGGCGACGTTCACGCAGGCCGACGTGCTCCTCCAGAAGAACGACCTGAAGGGCGCGGCCGCCAAGTTCGCCAGCGTCGCGCAGGATGCGTCGGTGGCGCAGCCGTTCCGCGACCTCGCGCTGATCCGCCAGACCAGCGCCGAGTTCGACACGCTGAAGCCCGAGGTGGTCGCGGAGCGGATGCGTCCGCTGGCGGTTGCGGGCAATCCGTGGCTGGGCAGCGCGGGCGAGCTGATGGCCGCCGCCTATCTGCAACAGGGGCGTCGCGATCTCGCCGCGCAGGTGTTCGCGCGGATCGCCGCCGACACGCAGGTGCCGTCCTCGCTGCGTCAACGTGCGGTTCAGATGGCGGGCGTATTGGACGAAAAGGCGACGCCCGCGTCGCCGACGGCCGCCGGTGCCGCCGCACCGGCCAAGAACGAAGGTAACACGACGCGATGACGACACGGGTGGCGACCGGCCTGGCGCTCGCCGCGCTGGTGGGGCTGAGCGGCTGCGGCATCTTCAAGGGCGCGCCCAAGAAGACCCCGACGGTGGGACAGCGCGTTCCGATCCTCATGTCGGAGAATCAGGCGACCGTCGACAAGGGGCTGGAGAACGTTCCGGTCACGCTGCCGGTCGGCGTCGCCAACGACGCCTGGACGCAGCCGGGCGGCAATGCCGCCAAGTCGATGGGCAATCTGCTGCTCGCTTCGGCGACCCCGGCGAAGGCGTGGAGCGCGCAGATCAACGGCGGCAACAACCGCGCGCGGCTCGCGGCCGGGCCGGTGGTGGCCGAGAACAAGCTGTTCGTCGTCGACGTCGATGCGACGCTGCACGCCTTCTCCGCCGATGGCGGCGCGGCGCTGTGGACGCGCGTGCTGCCCGACACCGAGGAAAACAAGAACGCGCGGTTCGGCGGCGGGGTCAGCTATGACGAGGGCAAGCTGTACGCCACCGACGGGCTCGGCGACGTCGTTGCGGTCAACGCCGCCGACGGCGCGGTGCTGTGGCGCGCGAAGCCGGGCGGCCCGCTGCGCGGCGCGCCGACCGTCGCCAACGGCCAGGTCTATGTACTGAGCCAGGACAATCAGATCTTTGCGCTCGATCAGGGCGATGGCAAGGTCGTCTGGACGCAGTCGGCCAGCCTCGAGACGCAGGGCGTGTTCGGCGTCGCCGCGCCGGCGGCCAGCTCGGGCACCGTCATCGCGGGCTTTTCGAGCGGCGAGCTGAATGCCTATCGTTACGAGAACGGCCGGACGCTGTGGCAGGACGCGCTGTCGCGCACCTCGATCACCACCTCGGTGTCGAGCCTTGCGGACATCGACGCCGATCCGGTGATCGACGATGGCCGCGTCTATTCGATCGGCGAGGGCGGCCGTATGGTCGCGCTGGAAATCGCCACCGGGCAGCGCGCGTGGGAGCAGAATCTCGCCGGTATCTCGACGCCATGGGTGGCAGGCGAGTGGATCTTCATCGTCACCGACGATGCCAAGCTGGTGTGCCTGTCGCGCGCCAACGGCAAGCTGCGCTGGATCAGCCAGTTGCGCGCCTTCAAGAACGAGGAAAAGCGCAACGATCCGTACAATTGGTTCGGGCCGGTGCTGGCGGGCGACAAATTGTGGCTCACCAACTCGCGTGGCGAGCTGGTCGGCGCGTCGGTGACCGACGGTAGCGTGCAGACGACGATCCAGGCGGGCGATCAATTCTCGATGGCGCCGATCGTCGCCAACCAGACGCTCTACACGCTCGACGAAAAGGGTGTGATCACCGCCTGGCGGTAAGTCGGCGATCTTAACTAAACTTCGTCGCCCCGGACTTGATCCGGGGCCCCGCTTTCTGCTCCAGGGAGTTGAGAAGCGGGGCCCCGGGTCAAGCCCGGGGCGATGTGCAAGTGTGAGGCCGGTACAGCGCACCGCCACCCGCCCCTATCCCCCGCGCCGATAAGTCTCTAGGTCACCCACATGTCCCGCCTTCCTACCGTCGCGATCGTCGGCCGTCCCAATGTCGGCAAGTCGACGCTGTTCAATCGCCTCGTCGGCAAGAGGCTCGCGCTGGTCGACGACCGGCCCGGCGTCACCCGCGACCGGCGCGAGGGCGACGCGCATCTGCTCGGGCTCGACTTCCGGGTCGTCGACACTGCGGGCTATGAGGACGAGGATCCCAACACCTTGCCGGGCCGGATGCGGCAGCAGACGCAGGCGGCGGTTGACGCCGCCGACGTCGCACTGTTCGTGATCGACGCGCGCGCCGGCGTTGTCCCGCTCGACGAGGAGATCGCGCGCTGGCTGCGCGGATCGGACACGCCGATCGTGCTGATGGCCAACAAGGCCGAGGGGCGCGCGGGCGAGGGCGGCTTCTACGAGGCGATGGCGCTCGGCTTCGGTGATCCGGTCGCCTTTTCCGCCGAACATGGCGAGGGAATCGTCGAGCTGTTCGAGGCGCTGCTGCCGCATCTCGACCCGCTCCAGCCCGAGCCCGAAGAACCGATCGACATCGAGAGCCCCGATGCGCCGCTCAAGCTGGCGATCGTCGGTCGGCCGAACGCGGGCAAGTCGACGCTCGTCAACCGGATGCTGGGCGAGGACCGGATGATCACCGGCCCGGAGGCGGGGATCACGCGCGATTCGATCGCGATCGACTGGACCTGGGAGGGGCCGGACGGCCCGCGGCAGGTGCGGCTGATCGACACCGCCGGGATGCGCAAGCGCGCCAAGGTGCAGGACAAGCTGGAGAAGCTGTCGGTCGCCGATGCGCTGCACGCGGTCGACTTCGCCGAGGTGGTGGTGCTGCTGCTCGACGCGACGCTCGGGCTGGAGGCGCAGGACCTGCGCATCGCCGATCGCGTGCTGGAAGAGGGCCGCGCGCTGGTGATCGCGCTCAACAAATGGGACGTGGCGGAGAATGCCTCCAGCCTGTTCAACGGCGTCAAGAAGGCGCTCGACGAAGGGCTGGCGCAGGTCAAGGGCGTGCCGCTGCTCGCGGTATCGGCGGCGACCGGCAAGGGCATCGACCAATTGATCGCGGCGGCGTTCGAGACGCGCGAGGCATGGTCGCGTCGCGTCGGCACCGGCGAGCTGAACCGCTGGTTCGAGCGCGCGATCGAGGCCAACCCGCCCCCTGCGCCGGGCGGCAAGCGGATCAAGCTGCGCTATTTGACGCAGGCCAAGACGCGCCCGCCGGGCTTCGTGCTGTTCGGCACGCGCGTCGATGAACTGCCGATGAGCTACCAGCGCTACCTCATCAACGGCATTCGCCGCGAACTGGGGTTCGGCGCGGTACCGGTGCGGCTGATGCTGCGCGCGCCGAAGAATCCGTTCGGCAAATAGCGCGCGCTTACCCGGCGTTTACCGGTCGCGGTTATCCGTGAGCGCAGGTGTCCGGGGAGACGTAGGTGTCGGTGGAAGCGAGCAATCTGGTCGATGGTCCGGCGCTGGCGCGTGCCCGTGCCGAGCTGGGGGCCGGCTTCGCGCGCATCCTCGGCTATTTCCGCGAAGACGGCATCAAGTCGCTGACGACGCTCGAAGAAGCGGTGCGGAAGGCGAATGCGGTGGCGATGGTCATCCCGGCGCATACGCTAAAGGGCGAGGCGCGGCAGTTCGGCGCGTTGGCGCTGGCGACGCTTGCCGAGAAGATCGAGGATCACGCCCGGCTGTGCATCGAACATCACGATTCGCCCGAGGGTGCGATCGAGGATGTCGTGGCGCTGCGGCCCTTGTTGTTACAGACGCTGGCGCTGCTGGAGCGCGAGGCGGGCGTGACGGTCGCGACCGCGCCGGTGGCGGTGACTCCGCCTGCCGCCGCGGCACCGACCTTCGTGCCGCCCTCTTCGGCGATGCGTCCGCGCGGTCCGGGCGGGTTTGGCCGCAAGATCGGCTGAGAAACGACGCTGGGCTCGGTCCTTTTACCGCAGCCGCCGCCCCGAATCCGATCCGATCCGGGGCGATGGGGTAGATCAGCCCTTCAGATAGGGTGCTGCGCCGCTTTCCGGCTTGTCATGCTCGCTGATCGAATTGAGCTGGATGTAATTGTGGATGCCCATCCGCTCGATCATCTCGAACTGGCGTTCCAGCGTATCGACATGCTCTTCCTCGCTGGCGAGGATGCGCGCGAACAGCTCGCGGCTGACGAAGTCCTTCACTTCCTCGCAATAGGCGATCGCGGCCTTGAGCTGCGCGACGGCTTCGATCTCCATCGCGAGATCGGCCTTGAGGATCTCCTCGACCGTCTCACCGATCCGCAACCGGCCGAGCAACTGGAAGTTGGGCAGTCCGTCGAGGAACAGGATGCGCTCCGCCAGCCAGTCGGCGTGCTTCATCTCGTCGATCGATTCGTGGCGCTCGAACTCGGCGAGCTTGTACACGCCCCAGTGATCGAACAGACGGTAATGCAACCAATATTGGTTGATGGCGGTGAGCTCGTTCCTGAGCGACTCGTTCAAAAACTCGATGACTTTGGGATCACCCTTCATTGTATTCGTCTCCAAAAGAATGGAAGTCGAATACAGACACGGGTGCTTCGGCGGAAGCCGGAAAACTCTATCGATAGAAGATGAGAGCGCTACGCAGCCGCACGTTCCTGTTCGATGATTTCACGTGCGAACGCGACGCACTGTCCGCATTTTGCTTGTCGACCGTAACAGCGATAGGCTTGGCACGCCGTGGTCGCGCCGGCACGTGCCGCCTCGCGTACCTGGCATTCGCGAATCGCATTGCAGACGCAAACGACCATAACCGCTCCTCGTTGATGGCCCCGAGTAGCGATAATGCGAATATGTCGCAAGCTAGTTTGCGTCGCGTTCGCAAGAACTGCGACGAAGCGTGATCCATGTGCCACGTGCCGCACATCGCCACAGCCACTCCGCCGGTCCATGGCGGAAGCGTGTGAGCCACCAGCGCGGCCAGACCAGCATCGCCGTCCATGCGGGAAGCAGCAGCAGGTAGAGCGCCGCGCGGTCCCAGCGGGCGAACTGTCCCGCGCCCCAGCCGTAGAACAGTGCGGTAAAGGCGACGCTGCACGCCAGATAATTGCTGAGCGCCACCCGCCCGGCGGCAGCGAGGCGACCCTCGCGAACCGTCAGCAGCAAGAGCGCGGCATAGCCCGCCACCGTCACGGGACGGAGCAGCGGCGCGACGACGAAGCTGGCGAGGACGATAGTGTGCGCGTCGAAATCCCGCGCGATCGTGTGCACGGCGAACAGTGCGAAGATCGGGAGCGTGGTGAGCAGCGCCACCGCCGCGACCTGCGCGTAGCGGCGGCGCGACCACGCACCGGTAAGGAAGCCGCTGCGCAGGCCCGCCATGCCGAGCAGCATATAGGCGAGTGTCTCGGGACCGTTGGCGAGGAAGGCGGTGAACGGCCCGGCTTCCTCGTACCAGCGCCACGCGATGTTGCTGCGCCAACCACCGCGCATCGCGACGATTTCGCGCGCCAGATCGGCGGCGGTGGAGCGCCCGAATACGCGCTCGACGGCGCTGCCGAGGCTCGCGATCGCCAAGCCGTTGGCAAGCGCGAGCAACAGGCAGGCGGCGGCCGCGAACAACAGCAAGCGCAGCGGCGCGGCGCTGAACAACAGGGCGACACAGCCGACCAGCGCATACAGGCTGAGAATGTCGCCGCTCCAGACGAAATAGAGGTGTGCGCAGCCGATCGCGAACAATGTCGCCATGCGACGCAGGTGCAGCGCCGCGCCGTTGCCGCCGCGCGCGTCGGCGCGGTCGATGACGAGCAGCATCGATGCGCCGAACAGCATCGCGAACAGGCCGCGCATCTTGCCCTCGACGAGGACGTAGGTGAGCGCCCACGCGGTCACGTCGGCGGGGGCCGTTCCGCCCCAGGCCGCGGGGGAGAAATAGGCCGCGATCGGTAGCGCGAAGCCGGGCAGGTTGGCGATCAGGATGCCGAGCACCGCCGCGCCGCGCAGATGGTCGAGCGCGACGATGCGGGGGGCGGTCAACGTTTCACCCTTCCGTCGTTCCCGCGCAGGCGGGAATTCAGACGTGCTGCCGTTTGTGCTCCTGCCGACACGTCAGAGGATCTGGATTCCCGCCTGCGCGGGAATGACGAGGTGGTGCTTATAGCGCCGCCTCGGTGCTCATCAGCTTGGGGAAGAACCCCTCGTGCGCGGCGCGCAGCGCGTCGAGCGGGACGCAGAAGTCGCCGCCCGCCAGCTCGAAGATGATCCGCGTCCCGATCGTGCGGCCGAGCGGCTCGGCTTCGACGCCGGCATCAAGCGCCGCCTGCAGGAAATCGAGCAAGGCATGATCGTGGACCGTCACGACGTAGACGCCCTGATCCTCGGCGAACAGCGAGGCGGCGGTGTCATAGGGCAGCGCGCGGTCGATCATCGCGCCGATCCCGCCGGCCAGCGCCATCTCGGCGATCGTCACCGCGATTCCGCCATCGGACACGTCATGGACCGCGCCGAGATGCCCGGCGGCGATCTGTTCGCGGACGAAGTCGCCGGTGCGGCGCTCCAGATCGAGGTCGACGCGCGGCGGCGGGCCTTCCTCGCGGCCGTGCAGCTCGCGCAGCCACAGCGACTGGCCGAGGTGGCCCGAACGCGTGCCGACGACGACGATGATGTCGCCGGTCTGCTTGAACGCGATCGTCGCGTTCTTCTGCCAGTCCTTGAGCAGGCCGACGCCGCCGATCGCGGGGGTCGGCAGGATCGCCGACCCGCCGCCGGTCGCCTTCGATTCGTTGTACAGGCTGACGTTGCCGGACACGATCGGGAAGTCGAGCGCGCGGCACGCCTGCGCCATGCCGTCGAGGCAGCCGACGATCTGGCCCATGATCTCAGGTCGCTGCGGGTTGGCGAAGTTGAGGCAATTGGTGATCGCCAGCGGGGTCGCGCCGACCGCGGTCAGGTTGCGCCACGCCTCGGCGACCGCCTGCTTCCCGCCCTCGACCGGATCGGCGAAGCAATAGCGCGGGGTGCAGTCGGTGGTCATCGCCAGCGCCTTGTCCGTCCCGTGGACGCGCACCACCGCGCTGTCGCCGCCGGGGCGCTGGACGGTGTCGGCACCGACCATGTGGTCGTATTGCTCCCAGATCCAGCGGCGGCTGGCGATGTCGGGCGAGCCCATCAGCGCGAGCAGGTCGGCGGCCGGGTCCTTGCTCTCCGGCACGTCGACCAACGCCTTTGGGGCCGGGGTCGGGACGTGCGGGCGATCGTAGAGCGGGGCGTCGTCGGCGAGCGGGCCGAGCGGGATGTCGCAGACGGTCTCGCCCTTGAACTTCAGCACCATTCGGCCGGTGTCGGTGACATGGCCGATCACCGCGAAATCCAGCTCCCATTTCTCGAAGATCGCGCGCGCGAAATCCTCGCGGCCCGGCTTCAGGACCATGAGCATCCGCTCCTGCGACTCGCTGAGCATCATCTCGTAGGGCGTCATGCCCTCTTCGCGCTGCGGCACGTCGTCCATGATCAGCTCGATCCCGACGCCGCCCTTCGACGCCATCTCGACCGACGAGGAGGTGAGGCCGGCCGCGCCCATATCCTGGATCGCGACGATCGCGTCGGAGGCCATCAATTCGAGGCACGCCTCGATCAGCAGCTTCTCGGTGAACGGGTCGCCGACCTGCACGGTCGGGCGCTTGGCATCGGCGTCCTCGCCGAAGTCGGCCGAGGCCATCGTCGCGCCGTGGATGCCGTCGCGCCCGGTCTTCGAGCCGACATAGACGATCGGGTTGCCGATGCCGGAAGCGGCTGAATAGAAGATCTTGTCGGTTTCGGCGACGCCGACCGTCATCGCGTTGACGAGGATGTTGCCGTCATACGCCGGGTGAAAATTGACCTCGCCGCCGACCGTGGGCACGCCGACGCAATTGCCATAGCCGCCGATGCCGTGGACGACGCCCGAGATCAGGTGGCGCATCTTCGGATGGTCGGGGCGACCGAAGCGCAAGGCATTGAGATTGGCGACCGGTCGCGCGCCCATCGTGAACACGTCGCGCAGGATCCCGCCGACCCCGGTCGCCGCACCCTGATAGGGTTCGATGTACGAGGGGTGGTTGTGGCTCTCCATCTTGAAGATCGCCGCCTGCCCGTCGCCGATATCGACCACGCCGGCGTTCTCGCCGGGGCCGCAGATGACCTGCGGGCCTTCGGTCGGGAGCTTTTTCAGATGGATGCGGCTCGACTTGTAGCTGCAATGCTCGGACCACATCACCGAGAAGATGCCGAGTTCGACCAGATTGGGTTCGCGGCCGAGCGCACCCAGGACGCGCTCATATTCCTCGGGGGACAGGCCGTGGTCGGCGACGATCTGGGGCGTGATGACGGTCATGCCCGCGCGCATAGCGGGACGGGGGCGAGGATGCCAGATGCGGCGTGGCGGCGGGTGGATGTTGGCGATGTTTGCGCAGGATGAGGGTGTGAACGCGACTCATTCCCGCGGCCGAGGTGTCGGCGCGTGTCGAGGGTAGCAGATGTTGGAGAGTGTAGGACAGGCTGCCTTACGCGCCGTCGCCCCTGCGAAGGCAGGGGCCTATGGCTGTCGAGTTCGGGTGGGCGGGTCGACACAGCAGCGTCGCGTCTGTGTCAGGCCACGCCGACGGACGATACAGACATGGGCCCCTGCCTGCGCATGGGCGACGGACCGCCGTCATCCCGGACTTGATTCGGGATCCCGCTATTGGTCGGGTCGCCAAGAAGAAGCGGGGCCCCGGATCAAGTCCGGGGCGACGGGTCCTACCTGCGCCGCCGCCGCAGGCGTCGGAGCAATCCGCGCTTTTCGAAGCTCTCGAACATCTCGCCCGGCCCTTCGGGGTCGAGCACCTCGTTGTCGGCCAGCCACTTCTCGACGCCGTTCAGGTCGTCGATCTCATAGGGCAGCAGCGTCCGTCCGCTCCCGCGCAGCGCCTCGATCGTTGCGATCAGCCCGTCGCGCTCGATCCGCGCGGAAACCTCGTCGATGTTGGCGCCGAGGTGTTCGGCGAGCAGGTCGGCGCGGATCGCGGCGATCGTTTCGGGTTCCTCGGTGATCGTCACGTCGCATTCGGTGTCGAGCCGCAGCGAACGGTTGTTGAAGTTCGACGAGCCGATGCGGATCGCCACCTCGTCGATCACCGTGACCTTGGCATGGCAATAGATCGCCTCGCCGCCCTCGGTGACCGGATGGTAGATGCGAAAGCGCCCGTGGCGGTCGCGCTTGCGCAGCTCCGCGACCAGCCGCGCGCGCGCGGTGTCCATCGCGATCGGCTCCAGCCATCCTTGCGCGGTGACCGGATTGATGATGACGATCTCGGGCGGATCGTCCTCGACCAGCCGCTTCGCGATCGCCTCGGCGATCCGGCGCGAGGCGAAATACTGGCTTTCGGCGTAGATGCGCTTCTTCGCCCCCGCGATCAGCGCGAGGTAGAGCCGCTCGATCTCGAGCACTTCCTCCTGCCCGTCATGCTCGGGCTGGCTGCGCGAGATCGCGACCTCGACGTCGGTGAATTGCGCCGGCAGGCTTTCGGGCCAGCAATCGCTGCCGGAAGCGGGCGAGGGCGGGGTGATCGGCGCGCCGCCGGCGATTTCCCAGCGGGTGCGGCACAGGTCGCCGAGCGCCTTCGCGACCGGCCCCTGAAGCGCGGTGGTGACGTCGTGCCACGGCTTGTAGCGGAAGCCGTTCGGCGAGCGGCGGTGCGGATCGTCGTCGCGGTGCTCGCGCGTGTCCCAGCGCTCGTCGGTCATGTCGATCCCGCCGCAAAAGGCGAGGCAGTCATCGATGACGACGATCTTCTGGTGCTGCGACGCCGCGACCGGATGATGGCCGTCGAGTTTCAGGTGGATGCGCGGCTGCCGCCACCGCCAGTTGAGCAAGGTCCACAGCGTCTTGCCGCGCCCGAGCGTCTTCATCGCGCCGGTGTCCCAGCGCAGGATATGGACCTGCAACCCGGGGGTGCGCTTCACCAGCCAGGTGATGAACGCGCCGACGTCGGCGGGCGCCTCGGGATGGTCGTCGTCCCACGCCAGCCGGATGCGCGCGTCGAAGTCCCAGCCGACCAGCAGGATCTGGTGCTTTGCCTTGAGCATCGCCTGACGCGCGGCGCGGAAGTAATTGTCGGCATCGACGACGGCGGCGGCGCGGGTCGCGCGCGCGACGCGCCAGCGGGTATCGGCGGGCAGCTTCACAGCAGGTCGCGCACGCGCTCGGGCGGGCGGGCGATCAGCGCGCCCTTTTCGGTTTCCACGAACGGTCGCTCGATCGTGGCGGGGTCGCGCGCCATCAGGTCGAGCGCTTCGTCGTCACCGGCGACCTCCGGCGCATCGGGGCGCAGCGCGGCGCGCGGGGCGATCCCGGCGCGCGCGCACAGCCGCGCCAGTTCGTCGCGCGACGGCGGGGCCTTGAGATACTCGACGACCGTCACCTTGGCGCCGGCCTCGGTCAGGAGCGCCAGCGCCGCGCGCGATTTCGAGCAGCGCGGATTGTGGAGGATCGTCGCGTTCATCCGCCAGCGTTTGGCAGGGTGCGGCGCTGTGGTCCAGCGATCAGCACGTTGCGGAACGGGCGGTCGCTGCCGTCGAGCCCCTGACCCGCAGGCAGTCCGAGCAGATCGCGCAGCAGCGGGGCGACATCGACATTGTCGAAGGTCGGCAGCCGCTTGCCCGCGCGGAACGCCGGGCCGTTCGCGATGAACAGCGCGCGCATGTCGGGCGCGTCATTGTCGAAGCCGTGTGCGCCGTCCGACACCTGCTTCGTCGGCGCGGACTTGGCGATCTCCCACGCGCCGCCGGGACCATCCTCGGCGAGGCACAGAAACGCCGGGATCCGCGGGTTGCTGCCGTAGCGGAAGCGCGCCGGAAGTTGCCCCTTGCGCCAGCATTGCATGTGCGGATGCGGGCGCAGCAGCGCGGCGGCGACCGCGGCATCGCGCCCCGGCAGCGGCTCGAGCGTGGCATAGGGACCGGCCTCGACGATCCGTGCGTCGGTGGCGGGGACGAGCGTGTCGAGCGCGATCGTGCGCCGCGAATCCGTCGGGGCCATGCCATGGTCGGAGACGATGACGAGATTGGCGGGCTGTCCCAGCGTCGCCAGCTCGGCGACCAGCCGGCCGATCGCGGCATCGGCTTTCGCGACCGCTTCCAGCGTGCGCGGATCGGCGGGGCCGAACTGATGCCCGGCGGTGTCGACCTCGTCGAGGTAAAGCGTCAGGAACTGCGGGCGCGTGGCGGGCGGCCGCCGCAGCCAGTCGATGAGCGCGTCGACGCGCTGGCGATCGTCGACCGCCTCGCCATATTGCTGCCAGTCGTGCGGGCGGGTGCCGCCGGTCGTGACGTGCGGCCATTCGCCCGCCATCGTCCCGCCCCAGGCGACGTTCGAGCCCGGCCAGAACATCGTCGCGCTGCGGATGCCGGCGCGCTCGGCGGTGACCCACAATGGCTCGGCGGCATTCCACCAGAACGGATCGTCGGTGGCCATCGTGAACTTTTCGCCGGGGCGGGCGGCATCCTCCATGCTGTTGGCGGTGATGCCATGGCGATCGGGGACCAGCCCGGTGACGAGCGTCCAGTGGTTGGGGAAGGTCTTCGACGGAAACGACGGCCGCATCGCCGCGCTGACGCCGGTCGCGGCGAGGTGCGATAAATGCGGGGTGACCCCGCGGTCGAGATAGTCGGGACGGAAACCGTCGATCGAGATCAGGATCGTCACCGGCGCGCGCTGCGCCACGGGCGCGGGGGGCGCGGTCGTGCCGGCCGGGGCAGGGCCGGTGACCGGCGGCAGCGCGGGGGGAGTATGGGGATAGGCGCAGGCGGACAGGGTGGCCAGCGCGGCGATCAGAGGAACGCGGAACGACATTCCAATCCCTTACGCGGCGCATCTTGCAGAACAAAGACCCGATGCGGCGTGGCGGAACGCGTGTGCTGCCTCACGCTTTGTGAGGGGATGAACCGTGCGCTCCTGCCAATGCTGTGTCTCTCGCTCGCGGCCTGCGGCAAGGGTGACGAAGACAAGACGCCGCCCCCCGCGCCGCTGCCCAGCGCAACCGCTCCCGCGCCGCGCACGCCGGTGATGCAGATCACGCCCGCGCCCGGCGCCACGCCGGCGTGGCTGAAGCCGCGCCCGGGGCAGGGGGCCGATCTGCGCGCGCCCCATGCCGACCTGCTGACCGACCCGGTGGTCGAGCGCCGCCGGGCGCGGTGACGCCGGGTCGCGGCCCGTCCGCGACCCGGCATCCCGATCAGCTTCCCGCCGCGCCGGTCGCGACCACCTTGAGCGTCGCGCCGGATGGGTTGAGCGCGCTCAGATGAAGCAACAGCCCGGTTTCGGCGGCTTTCGGCCCGAAGAAGACGCCGGCCAGCTTGGACGTGGAATCCGCTGCGTAGCTACCGCTGGCCACGTTGAACCCGCCCAGCCCCGAGAAATCGAATTTGGCATCGAGCGTGATCAGC
This sequence comes from Sphingomonas phyllosphaerae, assembly GCF_036946485.1. Lineage (GTDB taxonomy): Bacteria > Pseudomonadota > Alphaproteobacteria > Sphingomonadales > Sphingomonadaceae > Sphingomonas > Sphingomonas phyllosphaerae_E. The sequence goes on along the minus strand of NZ_JAQIJA010000005.1, from coordinate 251,251 downwards.
GACACGTCTGCTCCGCCGCTCACCGGTGTGCCGATCAACGTCAGCCGTCCGGTGACCAGCCCGCTGCCATAATCGATCGTGATCGTCAGCTGGCTGTTGCCCAGCGAGTAGGCGGTCGTCGCGCCATTGGCGGTGACATAAGCCTCACCGGCGACGACCGTCCGCGACAGCGTCACCGTGCCCGTCGTCGGCACGTCGGCGCCCAGCGTCGGAAGGCCGGTGAGGAAGGTGGCGGCGAACGGTCCCGTGGCGTCCTGTGACGTCCACCGTGCGAAGCGGAGGTAATCGAAGCCGCGTCCACCCGCGCTCGGCTGAACCACCGCCAGCGTGTGGCCGTTCGCCTTGGCATAGCGGGTCGTGCCGGCCGGGGCGCTGCCGTCGATCTCGCTGGCGGCAAAGGACTCGGTGGTGGTGCCGACCTTCACGTCGTAGCTGCGGTTGGTGGCGTTGTAGCGCAGCGTCGGACCATTGCCGAACGCGTCGAACGACCGGAATTGCGGCGGCGTCGCGGTGACGTTGTAGCTGGCCTGCGCCGTCGACAGCGACGTCTCCCCGGTCAGCTGCGCGTAGGTCGAAGATCCGCTGGAGGCGGTCGGCGTCGGCGTCGGCGTCGGCGACGGGGTCGGGGTCGGGGAGGGCGAGGGTGTCGGGCTCGGGCTCGGCGTCGCGGCGGCGGTCGGGGTCGAACGATCGTCGTCGTCGTCCGAGCCGCAGGATATCAGCAATAGCGGCAGCAGCAACAGCGGTAGTTTGCGCATTCTTGTCTCTCCCTGTCGTAAAAGGCGCGGCCGTTGACCGGCGACAGGCGAAGACGTTGTGGCATCGAGTCGTCCGCCGGGCACCGGATCTTGTTACGGGCGGCAAACGGCGCGACGTCGGGATCGTTGCACGGCCGAAATGCCGGCGATGACCCGAAGTGGCCGTTCGTGACGGGGAAGATCAGGCCAAGTTACTGGCGCAGTGTCGCTTCGGCCATTTCATCCGAAATGGCTCGAAAATTCATCTTGTAAGGAATTTCATCGTGTCGGCGGGGATCGCTCCGACCTCCGCCGACCTCGGCATCACACGTTGAAGCGGAACAGCAGCACGTCGCCGTCGTGGACGACATATTCCTTGCCTTCCTGCCGCAGCTTGCCCGCCTCGCGCGCGCCGGCCTCGCCATTGAACGCGACGTAATCGTCGAACGCGATCGTCTCGGCGCGGATGAAGCCGCGCTCGAAATCGGAGTGGATCGCGCCGGCCGCCTGCGGGGCCTTCGACCCCGCCTCCACCGTCCAGGCGCGCGCTTCCTTGGGGCCGACCGTGAAGAAGGTCAGCAGGTGGAGCAGTTCGTAGCCGGCGCGGATCACGCGCGCGAGCCCGGTCTCCTCCAGCCCCAGCTCGGCGAGGAACTCGCCGCGATCCTCGTGCGGCATCGTCGCGATCTCGGCCTCGATCGCGGCGGAGACGACCACGGCCTGCGCGCCCTCGGCGGCGGCCTTGTCGAACACCTTCTGCGACAAGGCGTTGCCGTTTGCGGCGTCCTCCTCGTTGACGTTGCAGACGTAGAGCACCGGCTTGGCGGTGAGCAATTGCGCCTGGTCGAGCACGCGCTGTTCCTCGGCGTCGTGCGTCTCGGTCAGCCGCGCGGGCTTGCCGTCGCGGAGCAGGTCGAGCGCGCGGCCGAGCACCAGCGCGCCGAGCTTGGCTTCCTTGTCGCCCTGCTGGCCCTTCTTGGCGAGATTGGGGACGCGCTTTTCGAGGCTTTCGAGGTCGGAGAGCATCAGCTCGGTCTCGACCGTCTCGGCATCGGCGATCGGATCGACGCGGTTGTCGACGTGCTGGATGTCGTCATTCTCGAAACAGCGCAGCACGTGGACGATCGCGTCGACCTCGCGGATGTTGCCGAGGAACTGGTTGCCGAGCCCTTCGCCCTTGCTCGCGCCGCGCACGAGGCCGGCGATGTCGACGAAGCCGAGCTGCGTCTCGATGATCTTGCCCGAGCCGGCGATCGCTGCCAGCTTGGCGAGCCGCGGATCGGGGACGCCGACGTTGCCGACGTTCGGCTCGATCGTGCAGAACGGGTAATTGGCCGCCTGCGCCGCGGCCGTCTCGGTCAGCGCGTTGAAGAGGGTGGACTTGCCGACGTTGGGCAGGCCCACGATGCCGCAGCGGAAACCCATGGGGAAAACCTGTGTGATGAGGAAAGCGCGCCAGATAGGCCAGCGCGCCGGCCATGGCTAGGGGGAGGCTTTGTGCCGCGCCGGAAGTGAGTTGTTGCCGTCATTGCGAGCGTAGCGAAGCAATCCAGTGTTGGACCAGGACGCCCTGGATTGCTTCGCTACGCTCGCAATGACGCACCCCTATCCCACCGCCATCCCCCACAGCAGATAGCCGTTGAGCACCACGATCACCGCCGCGATCACCCACGCCAGCGCCGCCAGCCAGCGCGGCGCGACGAAGCTGCCCATCAATCGCCGGTTTCCGGTGTAGAGCACCAGCGGGATCACCGCGAACGGCAGTTGCAGGCTCAGCACCACCTGGCTGAGCACCAGCAGGTTGGTCGCGCCGCGATCGCCGGCCGAGGCGACCACCACCACGGCGGGCACGATCGCGATCGCGCGCGTGATCAGCCGCCGCAGCCAGGGCGCGAGCCGGATGTCGAGGAACCCCTCCATCACGATCTGCCCGGCGAGCGTGCCGGTGACCGTGGAATTCTGCCCGCTGGCGAGCAACGCCACCGCGAACAGCACGCTCGCCGCGCCGACCCCCAGCATCGGCGCGAGCAGCCGGTGCGCATCCTCGATCTCGGCGACCTCGAACCGCCCGGCGCTGTGGAACGCCGCCGCCGCGAGCATCAGGATCGCGGCGTTGATGAAGAAGGCCAGCCCCAGCGCGACGGTCGAGTCGATCGTCGCCAGCTTCAGTGCCTCGTGCCGGTCGCGCTCGTCGCTGCCATAGGCGCGGGTCTGGACGATCGACGAATGCAGGTAGAGATTGTGCGGCATCACCGTCGCGCCGAGGATGCCGATCGCGATGTAGAGCATCGCCGGGTTGCGAACGATCTCGGGCGAGGGGACCAGCCCGATCGCCGCCGCGCCCCAATCCGGGCGCGCCCAGAACAGCTCGAACGCGAAGCAGGCCGCGATGACGATCAGCAATGCGGCGATGAACGCCTCCAGCCGCCGGAAGCCGTAGCGCTGGAGTGCGAGGATCAGGAACACGTCGAGCGCGGTGACCAGCACGCCGTAGATCAAGGGCATCCCGAACAGCAATTTGAGCGCGATCGCGGTGCCGAGCACCTCGGCCAGATCGCAGGCGACGATCGCGATTTCGGCGAGCGCCCACAGCAGCCACGCCACCGGGCGCGACGAATGCTGCCGGCACGCCTGCGCCAGATCGAGCCCCGCGCCGACGCCGAGCCGCGCCGACAGCGATTGCAGCACGATCGCCATCAGGTTCGACAGCAGCACGACGCTGAGCAACGTATAGCCGAACGCCGAGCCGCCGGCGATGTCGGTCGCCCAATTGCCCGGGTCCATATAGCCGACCGCGACCAGCCAGCCGGGACCGACGAACGCCAGCAGCTTGCGCCAGAAGCCCGCACCCTTGGGCACGGGTACGGAGGCGAAGCTGTCGCCGAGCGAACGGGTGGTGAGCGTCATGCGCGGGGAGGAATGCGGGAGAAGCGTGACGGTTTCAACCGTCTGGGGGGTGTGGCTTATGACAATGACCATCTTCCGTCGCCCCGGAATTGATCCGGAGCCCCGCTTCTTCTTGACGGGTGAGGAAGAAGAAGCGGGATCCCGGATCAAGTCCGGGATGACGGAACGGGGGGAGGCGGACGGATTATCCAAAGCACCTCCGTCATTGCGAGCGTAGCGAAGCAATCCAGGGCGTCCTGGTCCGGCTCTGGATTGCTTCGCTCCGCTCGCAATGACGATCGAGGGTTCGAGCCCGGAGCGTCACTCCCTCACCCTTGAAGCGGCCCCAGCACCCGCCTCACGATCGCTTCATTCCGCGCGATCAGCCCCGCGTCGCGCTGCCCCGGCGCGGTCATGATCGCGCCGCCCAGCGCGGTGTCGATCGGCGAGGGCGTGCGCTCGGGCGGCAGGTGCCGCAACAGATGCGCCACCGCCGCGCGCGCGACGCGGCCGTTGGCGGCCATCTGCGCGACGATTTCGGCGACGTTGACTGCGGCGCGATCGTCGCGCCAGCAGTCGTCATCGGTGACCATCCCGACCAAGGCATAAGGCAGTTCCGCCTCGCGTGCGAGCCGCGCCTCGGGCATTGCGGTCATCCCGATGACGTCGCAGCCCCAGTCGCGATAGAGCCGGCTTTCGGCGCGCGTCGAGAATTGCGGCCCTTCCATCGCCAGATAGGTCGCGCCCTCGGCGACGCGTCCGCCCGCCGCGGTGATCGCCGCCGCCGCGAACGCCCCCAGCCGCTCGCAGGTCGGATCGGCCAGCGAGACATGCGCGACCAGCCCGCTGCCGAAGAACGAGGCCGCGCGCTGCACGGTGCGATCGACGAACTGGTCGACGATCGCGAACGTGCCCGGCGGCAACTCCTCGCGCAGCGACCCGACCGAGGAGATCGCGATCAGATCGGTACAGCCCGCACGCTTCAGCGCGTCGATATTGGCGCGCACCGGAATGTCGCCGGGCAGATGGACATGCCCGCGGCCATGACGCGGCAGGAAGCGGATCGCGACATCGCCGACGCGTCCGAACAGGATCTGGTCGCTGGGGGAGCCCCACGGCGTCGCGACCGTGCGCCATTCGGCATCCTCCAGTCCGTCAATCGCATACAGGCCCGAGCCGCCGATGATCCCGATGGTCCATTGCGTGTTCATCACTGATCTCCGATAGTTCCGGCCATGCGTATCATGCTCCCCGCCGCGCTTGCGCTGCTCGCCGCCGCCGTCCCCGAGACCGCCCTTGCCGCCACCCCGATCGCCGGACGCTACGTCACCGAGGACGGGGCCGGGATCGTCACGATCGGTTCGTGCGGCAGCACGACCTGCGGCAAGCTGACGACGATCCTCAAGAAGCGGCCCGGCGCCGCCGATACCGACGTCAACAACAGCGACGCCAGCCTGCGCAGCCGTCCCGTTCTGGGAATGCCGATCCTGTCGGAGTTCAAGGACGCGGGCAAGGACTGGCGCGGCAAGATCTACGATCCGCGCAATGGCAAGACCTACAAGTCGATCGTGGCGAAGAACGCCGACGGCACGCTGGCGGTAAAGGGCTGCATCGCCTTCTTCTGCCAGACGCAGACCTGGCGGCCGGCGAAGTAAGTAACGTCGTTCCTCCCCTTCAGGGAACCGTTGCGAAGCTCACTCCGCCGTTCCAGCAGAAGCCGCGATTCAGTTGGGAAGGCGTCGGTAAGTAGCTCGGATCTTGCTGAAACTGGATCCCGGCGTGCGCCGCGTTGGAGCCTGAGGGGAGCTGGAAGGGCGACTTGTGCCACGATCCCTTGAAGGGGAGAGGAAAAGTGCAACTCACCCCGACGCCTGCAACGCTGCTCTTTCAGTGCGCTCGATCCGGTTCCGGCCGTCGCGCTTGGCGCGGTACAGCGCGGCGTCGACCTGCGTGAACAGATCGTTGGCGGGCTGCGGCTCGCGGAACGTGCCGATCCCGATCGAGATCGTCACCTTGCCGTGCGGCGCATTGCCTTCATGCGGCAGGTCGAGCCCGGCGACCGCCGCGCGCAACGCCTCGAAGAACGCCACCGCATCGCCTTCCTCGGCGACGCGGCAGGCGACCAGAAACTCCTCGCCGCCGATCCGGAACGCCATATCGTCGACCGGCGCGATCCGCTTGCGCAGCAGCGCGCCGATCTGCCGCAGCACCAGATCGCCCGCGGCATGGCCGTACAGATCGTTATAGGCCTTGAAATTGTCGACATCGAGAATCCCGACCGATCGCACCGATCCGTCGGGCGCCCCCTCGGCAAAGGCGGGGAAGTCGGCCGAATAGGCGCGGCGATTGGCGATGCCGCACAACGGATCGAGTCGTGCCGACCGCGCCTCCGTGACATCAGAAAACACCCACAGCCGCCCCGCGAACGCGCCGTCGGTGACGAACGGCACACTGCGCCGCATCAGGATTCGGCCGTCGCGCAGCAACAACTCGTCCTCGACCGGCTCGTTGGTTGGGGTGACGCGATCGACCTCGTTCAGGAACTGCGCCGGGTCGACCAGCTGCTGACAGGCATAACCCAGCATCAAATGCTCGTCGCGGGTCGCTGCGATCTCCTCCGGCACGCCCCATTGGCGGATCAGCGCGGCGTTGCTGTAGATCACCCGCCGATCGGCATCGATCAGCACCACCCCGTCGGGCAGCGAGTCGAGCGCCAGTTCGAACAGGGATTTGCTGACGCTGGTTCCGGGGTTGGACATCGAACGTTCGCCGTTTGCACCAGAGGACGGTGGTAGCGGCAAACAGTAAAAGCGTGGTTAATTTTGGTAAAGCGCTCGCTGGGCCGTCATTCGAGATGGTCGAAGGCGGCGCGACGTTCCTCGCTCGACCCAGCACGCAGCAGGTGGGAATCGGGGCGCAGCAGCGCCTCGGGCGCATGGACCAGTTCGCGCAGCCGCTCCAAATCCTCGCGGGTGTCGACGTCGATCAGCTCGGCGGCGTTGGCCACGACGTGCCGGCCCGCCTGGATCAGGTCGCGCGCGCCCTGATCGCCGGTGATCGCCAGCACTTCCTCGAACCGGTCGCGCCCGAACAGCACCGGTGGGCGCGGGGTGGTGCCGTCGCTCGACGCCACCACCGCCTGCCCGTCGAGATCGGCGGCGGCGTCGAACAACCGGTAGATGTGCGCCGCGGTGACGCGCGGCATGTCGGCCAGCGCGATCAGCACCGCCTTGGCGTCGCGCGCGCGGGCGCAATCGACCCCCATCCGCACCGACGATGCCATGTCGCGATCTGTGGCATCGTTGTGGAGCACGCTGAAATGGTGCGCGGCGTAATCGATCGTGCAGCCGTCGACGACCACGATCCGCTCGCGGAACGGCATGTCCTCCAGCGCGACCGCGACATGCAGGCCGAGCGGGCGCGCGAGGAACGGCTCCTCCAGCTTGTTGCCCGGGCCGAACCGGTCGGAGCGGCCGGCGGCCAGCAGGATCAGGACGGTGTCTTCAACGGCGATCATGAAAGGCTCCCACCATCGCGGCGGCGATCGACAATGCGATCTCCGCCGGGCCGATCGCGCCGATGTCGATGCCCACCGGGCCATCGATGCGGTCGAGTTGATCTGCCTCAACGCCCGACGCCGCCAGTCGCTCCCGCCGCGCGGCATGGCTGCGGCGGCTGCCCAGCGCGCCGACATAGGCGGCATCGCTCGCCAGCGCGGCGGTCAGCGCCGGATCGTCGATCTTGATGTCGTGGCTGAGCGTCACGACCGCGGTCGCGCGCCCCGGCTTCCACGCCGTTACCGCCTCGTCGGGCCAGCGATCGTCGAGCGTCACGCCGGGGAAGCGCTCCTCGGTCAGGAACCGCCCGCGCGGGTCGATCACCACCACCTCGATCCCCAGCGTCGTCGCGAGCGCGGCGAGGCTTTGCGCGATCTGCACCGCGCCGACGATCAGCAGCCGGCGCGGCGGGTCGTAGCGGTTGACGAACACCTCGCCCGTTTCCTGGGGGCGCAGGTCGGCATGGCCGGTCGACAGATCGGTGGTGACGGTCAGCGACTGGCCCGCTGCGCGCGCCTCGGCGATGCGGTCGAACAATTCGGGGTCGAAGCCGTCGGCGCTGACCGGCTGCACCATCACCGAAATCTCGCCGCCGCACGGCAAGCCGACCTGCCACGCGCTGTCGTCGGCGACGCCATAGGTCTTCACCGCGAACGGCGCGCCCGCGATCACCTGCGCGGCGGTGTCGAGGATGTCGCCCTCGACGCACCCGCCCGACACCGAGCCCTCGAAGCGCCCGTCGGCGTGGACGAGCATATGGCTCCCGCGCGGCCGCGGCGCCGAGCCCCAGGTCGAGACGACGGTGGCGAGCGCCAGCGGCTCGCCCTTCCAGGCGGCAGCGGCGGCGAAGACGGAATCGTTGTCGGCCATACAGTGTCTCTGTTGTTCGTCATTGCGAGCGGAGCAAAGCAATCCAGGGTTTCGCGCGCTGCCCTGGATTGCCGCGTCGCTGCGCTCCTCGCAATGACGGCAAGGGTTTGGAGCCGATCGACTGAAACGCTGACCTGCCCAACACCGTCATCCCGGACTTGATCCGGGATCCCGCTTCTTCTTCTCACCGCCCGACGAAGAAGCGGGGCCCCGGATCAAGTCCGGGGCGACGAACGAGGGGAATGAGCAACCCAGACCACTCACCCTCAAACCGCCGGCAGCTCCGCCAGCAACTTGTCGCAGGTGATCGGATAGTCGCGCACCCGCACGCCGGTCGCGTGGTAGATCGCATTGGCGATCGCCGCGCCCGCGCCCGAGATCCCCAGCTCGCCGATCCCCTTCGCGTGGATCGGATTGGCGTGGACGTCGCGCTCGTCGAGGAATTCGACCTCGAGCTGCGGAATGTCGGCGTTCACCGGCACATGATATTCGGCGAGATCGCGGTTCACCACCTTGCCGTTGCGCGGATCGTGGACCAGCTCCTCGGTCAGCGCCGCGCCGATCCCGAACGTCATCCCGCCGAGGCATTGCGAGCGCGCGGTCTTCGCGTTGAGAATGCGCCCCGCGGAGAACACACCGAGCATCCGCTCGACGCGCACCTCGCCGGTCGTCACGTTCACCTTCACCTCGGCGAAATGCGCGCCATAGCTGGCCTGGCGATGCAGTTTCTCTTGCTTGCCCGGCGCGATCGTGCCGGTGACCGTCATGCCGTCTCCGGCAAGCTCGGCGATGTCGATCGCGCGGTTCTCGGCGATCGCGCGCCCGTCCTTGAGCGTCATCGCGCCGACCTCGACGCCCATCGCCTTGGCGAGCTTCTCTCGCAGCCCTTCGCACGCGAGATAGACCGACGAGCCCGACGAGCTCGCGCCCCACGATCCGCCCGACCCGGCGGCAGGCGGGGCAGCACCGTCGCCGAGGTGAACTATTACGCGATCGAGCGGCAGCCCGAGCGTCTCGGCGGCGATCTGCGCGAGGATCGTGTAGGTGCCGGTGCCGATGTCGGTCATGTCGGTCGAGACGATCGCGCGTCCGTCCGCCGTCAGCTCGACCGTCGCCGACGACTTCTGGAGCATGTTCGACCGCACCGCGGCCGCGACCCCGACGCCGTGCAGCCACTCGCCGCGCCGGTCGCTCGCCGGCTCGGCCTTGCGATCCGACCAGCCGAACAATTCCGCACCCTTGTCGAGGCACGGGATCAACTGCCGCGTCGAGAAGGGCACGTCGTTGGTCGGATCGATCGCCGGCTCGTTGCGGCGGCGCAGCTCGATCGGATCGATCCCGACCTTGTACGCCAATTCGTCCATCGCCGCTTCCAGCGCCAGCATCCCGACCGCCTCGCCCGGCGCGCGCATCGATCCCGACAACAGCCAGTTCAGCCGCACCAATTTGTGATCGATCAGCCGATTCTCGGCGGCATAGGCGAATTGCGTGCCGATCCCGGCCGGCTCGAAATAATCCTCGCCCGGCAAGTTGCTGGCGAGCGTCTCATGCCCGAGCCCGGTCAGCTTGCCATGCGCGTCGGCCGCCAGCCGGATCCGCTGCTCGGTGTTCGAGCGGCGCACGGTGGCGTCGAACACCTGCTGGCGCGCCATCGCGACCTTCACCGGCCGGTCGAGCCGCTTCGCCGCGATCGCCGCCGCGACGCTCTCCGGCGCGATCCCCAGCTTCGACCCGAAGCCGCCGCCGACATAGCGCGAGATGATCCGCACCTTGTCCTTGGCCACTCCCAGCGCCGCGGCGAGCTGCATCTGGTCGGAGGCGACCATCTGATAGCTGCCGTGCAGGACCAGCGTGCCGTCCTTCCATTCGGCGATCGAGGCATGCGGCTCCATCGCCGCCGAATTCTGGCTCGGCGTGGTGTAGGTCGCGTCGATCGTGAACGCCGCCTCCGCCATCGCCGTGTCGAGATCGCCCTTCGCCATATGCGGCGGGATCTGGTCGGGGGGCGGGCGGTCCGCCTGATCGCGGTGCGCGGCGAAGACGTAATGGCCCTCGCGCGGCTCGTACGTCACCTCGACCTGCGCCGCGGCATCGCGCGCCGCCTCGAACGACTCGGCGACGACGATCGCGACGATCTCGCCGTGATAATCGACCTTCTCGACCCCCTGAGTCGGCGCCTTCTTCTCGCCGCCCTGCTGCGGGTTGCGGATGAAGCTGGGGTAATCGGTGATGACGTCGATCACGCCGGGCAGGCGCCGCGCTGCATCGGCGACCACGTCGGTGATCTTTCCCGACCCGAACGGCGCGCGCACCAGCACGCCATAGCTCAGCCGTTCGGCGGGATATTCGGCGGCATAGGTCGCCTTGCCCGACACCTTCAGCGGGCCCTCGACGCGGTCGAGCGGCTTGCCGATCACACCCTGCGTGCCGGCATCGAGCCAGCTGTGCGGATGCGCTTCGTTCATCGTCAGCGAGCGCGTGTCCTCGCGCCCGAGCACCTTGTCGATCAGCGTCATTGCGTCACCTCGCGCAGGCTGGCGATCAACGTGCGCCGCGCCAGCGGGATCTTGAAGTCGTTGGTGCCGAAGCCTTTCGCGCCGTCGAGCAGCGCATCGGCCGCGGCGTTGAAGGCGTCGTCGGAGGGCGCCTTGCCGACCAGCGCCGCCTCGACCGCCGGGTTCCGCCACGGCATGTGCGCGACCCCGCCGAACGCCAGCGCCGCCTTGGCGATCACCCCGTCCTCGACCGTCACCACCGCCGCGACCGAGAACAGCGCGAAGGCATAGGACGCGCGGTCGCGCACCTTGCGATACAGATGCCGCCCGCCGGTCGGCGCGGGCAGCTCGACATGCGTGATGAGTTCGCCCGCCTCCAGCACGTTCTCGATGTGCGGCGTGTCGCCGGGCAGCCGGTAGAAGTCGCCGATCGGCACGCGACGCTTGTCGCCGTCCGCCTTCTGCGTGACGATCACCGCGTCGAGCGCGCGCATCGCCACCGGCATGTCGCCGGGGTGCGTCGCGATACACTGGTCGCTGGTGCCGAGGATCGCATGGATGCGGTTGAACCCGCCGATCGCCTCGCACCCGCTGCCCGACTGGCGCTTGTTGCACCCGGCGGCGGTGTCGTAGAAATAATAGCAGCGCGTCCGCTGGAGCAGATTGCCGCCGGTCGTCGCCTTGTTGCGCAACTGCCCTGACGCACCGGCCAGCAATGCGCGGCTCAGCACCTCGTACTTGGCGATCACGCGCGGGTCGGCGGCAAGGTCGCTGTTCGGCACCAAAGCGCCGATCGTCAGCCCGCCATCCTCGCGCTCCTCGATCGTGTTGAGATCGAGCCGGCTGATGTCGACCAGCTTGTCCGGAGTTTCAACCTGCAATTTCATCAGGTCGAGCAGGTTGGTGCCCCCGGCGATGAACCGCCCGCCCGCGCGCGTGGCGCCTTCGACGCTGTCGGCACGCGCATAGTCGAAGGTCTTCATGCGTCCACCTTCGCGCTGGCGTCGGCGACCTCACGGATCGCATCGACGATGTTGGGATAGGCGGCGCAGCGGCAGATGTTGCCGCTCATCCGCTCGCTGATCTCGGCATTGTCGAGCGGGGCGCTGGTCAGATCGGCCGAGGCATGGCTCGGCCAGCCCTTCTTCACCTCGTCGAGCATCCCGACCGCCGAGCAGATCTGCCCCGGCGTGCAATAGCCGCATTGATAGCCGTCGTGCCGCACGAACGCCGATTGCAGCGGGTGGAGGTTCTCCGGCGTGCCCAGTCCTTCGATCGTCACGATCTCGTCGTCCTGGTGCATCACCGCCAGCGTCAGGCAGGAATTGATCCGTCGCCCGTTGACCAGCATCGTGCACGCGCCGCACTGCCCGTGGTCACAGCCCTTCTTGGAGCCGGTCAGCCCCAGATGTTCGCGGCACAGGTCGAGCAACGAGGTGCGGACGTCCACCTCCGCTTCGAACGACTGGCCATTGATCGTGAAATGCATGGAATCCGCCTCTCGCTGACCCGCCAAGAACGTCGGCGCGCGAGGGGAGGTCCGTGCGAACGATTCTCATGGGATTCGTTCAGCTTTGCGCTGCTATGCGGCGCGCAAAGGCGGGAGGTCGGTATGATGCGTACGGTGATGATGGCAGGCGCGGTGCTGCTGGCGACCAGCGGGTGCGTGCGCACCGCGTGGAACGTCGCGACGCTGCCGGTGAAGGCGGTCGGCAAGACCGCCGATGTGCTGACGACCAGCCCCAAGGAGCGTGACGAGAAATACGTCCGCAAGATGCGCAAGGAACAGGAAAAACGCGACAAGGAATGCCGCAAGCATCCGGATACCTGCGAGGCGGACGGTAATCAGGGGCAGCGCCTGCCGGCGCGTTACTGACCTGAGTATCGTCACCCCGGACTTGATCCGGGGCCCCGCTTCCTTTTCTGCGGTCGGGCAGAAGCGGGACCCCGGATCAAGTCCGGGGTGACGGCAAGAATTTCACTCCGTCGATGGCGCGTTCGGCTGCGGCCCGTCCTTTTCCTCGCCGGCCTGATTGCCGCCGTGATAGCCCCGCTCGGACTGGCCGCCCTTGAAGTGGCCGCCTTCCTTGCCGGTGTGCGGGTTGGGATAGGCGCCGCCCTGGCTCTCGCCGCTGCTGTCGCGCCGGCTCGCCACTTCGCCGCTGGCATCGGGATTGTGCGGCGCGGTGCCCTCGCCATCGGCCTGCATCGGTTGCTTGTCGGTCATGAGATCCTCCAGACGTCCCCTACGCACGGGGTCGCCAAACGGACGCAGCTACGCCAGCTTGACGCCCTCGCGATGCATCGCGACCGTGACATGGCGGTTCTGCGCCTCGGACAGCGCCCCGCGCAGCCGCGGGAACAGCTCGTCCTCCTCCTCGCGCATATGCTCGACGATCATCGCGCGGAACTCCTGCACCTTGGGCAGCCAATCCGGGCTGTCCGCCGGCATCTCGCCGAGGTCGAAGAAATATTGCTTCACATAGCCGTGATCGTGGTTGAGGTGATCCGCCGCCTCGGTCAGCCCGTGGTCGCGCATCATCGTGTAGATGACATTCTCTTCCTGAAACGCGTGCCGCGCGATCGCATATTTGAGCGACGCCAGCAGCACCTTGCGCCGCGCGCCCTGGTGCGTGTCGGTTTGCTCGATCAGGTCGAACACGCGCAGCGCGGCGGCATGTTCGGCAGCCAGCGCGGTGTCCCATGCGCCGGTTGCCGCGCTCGCGCCCTGCACCGCCGCCTTGCGCAGCCAGTGCGCCGCCAGCCCGAGCGCGAATCCCGGCGGCGACCGCGACGCCGCTGCGCGTGTTCGTCGCCATCGCTCAGACCTTCGCCTGGCTGCTGCCGCCGGTCGCGTACAATTCGGCATAGCGGCGCGTGACGGTCGGCAGCGCCTCGTCGATCCATTGCGCCATCGACTGTTCCTCGTCGAGCGTCTGGCGCAGCGGGGTCATCGCCTGCCCGAACCCGCCATCCTCGGCGAGCACCAGCAGCGACTTGTACGCCGCGATCTCGAAATGCTCGAACGCGAAGTTCGCGAAACTGTTCTTGACGATCTCGTCGCCCGCGAACGTGTGCGTGATCGCGGCCATCCCGCCGCTCATGCTTAGCGCGGCGTCCTTGAGCACCGACCCGCTCGTCTCGAACGACGCCAACAGTTCGTCGAGTCGCTCGATCTGCCCGTTGGTCTCGTCGATGTGCAGCCGCAGCCGCTCGGCGACCTCCGGATAATGCTCCAGCCGCGCGACCTGCGGCGTCATGATCGACAGCGCCTGTTTCTCGACGGCATGCGCGTTGCGCAGCCCCGTCACGAACAATTCGCGCAGCGTGTCCTGATCGGTCGGCATCGTGGTTCTTCTCCCGTTCTGGATGGGAAAGGAACCCGTGCCCCGGCGGCGACGTTCCTGAAAAATCGAGCAAAAACAACCTGATCCAGATCGCTGTACCCTGTTTGTCGTCGCCCCGGACCTGATCCGGGGCCCCGCTTCTTCCTTGCGCAGAGGCGGGAAGCGGGATTCCGGATCGGGTTCGGGATAACGACTATAAAGGCTTAGGGTTGATCGACATTCACCGCGCTCCCCTCTCCTTCGTCATCCCGGACTTGATCCGGGATCCCGCTTTTGCTGCGGCTGCCGAAGAAGTGGGGCCCCGGATCAAGTCCGGGGCGACGAAAGAAGGAGGCTGACGATCCATCAAATGGCGGGTCAGTCACGAGAATAGCGACTGTCGATCGGCCCTGGCTCACACCAGTTCGGCCAGCGCGCTCGCCTCGAAGCCCTTCAGCCCCGCGGCGTCGCCCGCGCGCACCTTCGCCACCCATTCCGGGTCGCTGATCAGCGCACGACCGACCGCGATCAGGTCGAACTCGTCGCGCTCCATCCGCGCCACCAGCCGGTCGAGATCGGTGCTGGTCGACCCCTCGCCGCCGAACGCCGCGAGGAACTCGCCCGACAGCCCGACCGAGCCGACGCTGATCGTCGTCGCGCCGGTCAGCTTCTTGGCCCAGCCCGCGAAATTGAGCCCGCCCTCGCCGTCCAGCTCGGGGAACTCGGGCTCCCAGAAGCGCCGCTGCGAGCAATGCAGCACGTTCGCGCCCGCCTCGACCAGCGGCAGCAGCCAGTCGGTCATCGCCTCCGGCGTCTCGGCGAGCCGCGCGCGATAATCCTGCTGCTTCCATTGACTGACGCGCAGGATCACCGGCATGTCGGGGCCGACCGCCGCGCGCACCGCCTTGACCACCTCGCCCGCGAACCGCGAGCGCTCGCGGATCGTCGCGCCGCCATACGTGTCGTTGCGCTGGTTGGTGCCGCCCCAGAAGAACTGGTCGATCAGATAGCCGTGCGCGCCGTGGATCTCGACCGTGTCGAAGCCGAGCGCCTTGGCGTCCGCCGCCGCGCGCGCGAAGGCGGCGATCGTGTCGGCGACATCCTCGTCGCTCATCGCCTGTCCGCGCGCTTCCGCGGGCGCGTTATAGCCCGATGGGCTCTCGACCGGCTGCGGCGGCGCCCAGTCACCCGCGGGCGGACCATTGGTCGCGCCGGTGTGCCAGATCTGCGGCCCCATCTTGCCGCCCGCCGCGTGCACCGCGTCGATCACGCCCTTCCAGCCCGCCAGCGCTGCGTCGCCATGGAAGAACGGGATACCCGGATGGTTGCGCGACGACGGCCGGTCGATCACCGTTCCTTCGGACAGGATCAGCCCGACGCCCCCTTCGGCGCGGCGGCGATAGTAAGCGGCGTTCGCCTCGCCGACCACGCCGCCCGGCGCCATCGTGCGCGTCATCGGCGCCATGACGATGCGGTTGGGCAGCTCGAGCGAGCCGAGCGAGAAGGGACGGAACAACGTATCGACCGAAGCGGAGGACATCCACGGCGCCTTTTCTTGTGATTGCGGCCCTTCAGGTATATATCGGAAACCTGAGGTCAATAACGCACCTGCGATCGACTAGGTATACTGATGGAAACCGCCACGCTCCCGCCACCGCACGTCTGCCAGCATTTCTCGGTCGATTGCCCGAGCCGCGCGCTGCTCGACCAGATTGCCGACAAATGGTCGATGATGGTGCTGACCGTGCTCGACGCCGGCCCGATGCGCTTCAACGCGATCCGCCGCCATCTGGAGGGCGTGACGCAAAAGGCGCTGACGCAATGCCTGCGCCGGCTGGAGCGCAACGGCATGGTCTCGCGCCGCGTGATCCCGGCGTCGCCGGTCGCGGTCGAATATGCGATCACCCCGCTCGGCCGCTCGCTCCACCAGCCGTTCAAGGCGCTGTACCGCTGGACGATCGAGAACATGCCGCACGTCGAGGAGGCGCGCCGCAGCTTCGACGAGAAGGTGGCGGCGTAACCCCCTTTACCCGCCCCCTCCCGTTCGTGCTGAGGAGGCATTGAGCTTGTCGAAATGCCGTCTCGAAGCACCGCTCCGCGCGTGCCCTTCGAGACGGGGCTTCGACAGGCTCAGCCCCTCCTCAGGGCGAACGGAGGATGGAAAGGACTCACCATGAAAAAGATCGGCTTCCTCTCCTTCGGCCATTGGTCGAACGCACACGGCTCCGCCACCCGCTCGGCCAGCGACGTCCTGCTCCAGTCGATCGACCTCGCGGTCGCGGCGGAGGAACTCGGCGCGGACGGCGCCTATTACCGCGTCCACCATTTCGCGCAGCAGCTCGCCTCGCCGTTCCCGCTGCTCGCGGCGGTCGGCGCGAGGACGCGCACGATCGAGATCGGCACCGGCGTGATCGACATGCGCTACGAAAACCCCTTCTACATGACCGAGAATGCCGGCGCGGCCGACCTGATCGCAGGCGGCCGGCTGCAACTCGGGATCAGCCGCGGCTCGCCCGAGCAGGTGATCAAGGGCTGGCGCTATTTCGGCTACGCCCCCGCCGCCGGGGAGAACGACGCCGACATGGGCCGCCGCCACAGCGAATTATTCCTGCGGCTGTTGCAGGGCGAGGGCTTCGCCAAGCCCAACCCGCAGCCGATGTTCCCCAACCCGCCCGGGCTGCTCCGCCTCGAGCCGCACGCCGAAGGCTTGCGCGAGCGGATCTGGTGGGGCTCGGCGTCGAACGCGACCGCAATCTGGGCGGCGCAGATGGGAATGAATCTGCAAAGCTCGACCTTGAAGGCGGACGAAAGCGGCGAGCCGTTCCACGTCCAGCAGGCCAAGCAGATCCGCGCCTATCGCGAGGCGTGGGCCGAGGCGGGCCATACCCGCACCCCGCGCGTGTCGGTGTCGCGCTCGATCTTCGCACTGACCGACGATCGCGACCGCGCCTATTTCGGGCGCGACGGTGGCGGCGACCAGATCGGCGTGATCGACAATATGCGCGCGGTGTTCGGCCGCTCCTATGCCGCCGAGCCCGAGCGGCTGATCGAACAGCTGCGCGCCGACGAGGCGATCGCCGAAGCCGACACGCTGCTGCTGACTGTCCCCAACCAGCTCGGCGTCGACTACAACGCGCACATGCTGGAGAACATCCTCCGCCATGTCGCCCCGGCGCTGGGGTGGCGGTGAGGCCTGCCGTCATTGCGAGCGTAGCGAAGCAATCCAGGGCGTCCTGATCCGGCACTGGATTGCCGCGCTACGCTCGCAATGACGGGGCAGGCGATGTCCTACATCACCCGCAATCGGCTATTCATTCCCGAGCCGCCGACCCGACGCATACCCCCGCTTTCGTCTCAACATTCACAACATTCGCCTCCCCCCGCGAACCCCGCTAAAGCCCCGCCTTTATGATCCGCATCACCGACCTCAAACTGCCGCTCCACCATGCCGACGAGGCGCTGCCCGCCGCGATCGTCAAGCGGCTGCGCATCACCCCGCGCGACCTGATCCGCTTCACGGTCGCGCGGCGCGGCAACGATGCACGCGAACATGGCCGCATCCAGCTCGTCTACACCGTCGACGTCGCGGTGAAGAACGAGGGCACGGTGCTCGCACGCAACCGCCGCGACCGCGACGTGTCGCTCACCCCCGACACCCGCTACCGCGCGCCGGAGCCCGCCAAAGACGGCGCGCCGCGCCCGGTGGTGATCGGCGCCGGCCCGTGCGGGCTGTTCGCCGCGCTGATCCTCGCCCAGGCCGGCTACCGCCCGATCATCCTCGAACGCGGCAAGGTGGTGCGCGAGCGGACCAAGGACACCTGGGGCCTGTGGCGGCGCAGCGTCCTCAACCCCGAATCGAACGTCCAGTACGGAGAGGGCGGGGCAGGGACCTTCTCGGACGGCAAGCTCTACAGCCGCATCAAGGACCCGCGCCACCTCAACCGCAAGGTGCTGACCGAATTCGTCAAGGCCGGCGCGCCCGAGGAAATCCTCACCGAGGCGCATCCGCATATCGGCACCTTCCGATTGGTGACGATGGTCGAGAGCATGCGCGCGACGATCGAGGAACTCGGCGGCGAATACCGCTTCTCGACCCGCGTCACCGGCTTCGATGTCGAGGAAACGGCGGGAGCACGCCGCATCAAGGGCCTGCACCTCCACGACGGCGGCTATCTGGCGGCCGAGCATGTCGTGATGGCGATCGGCCACAGCGCGCGCGACACGTTCGGGATGCTGGTCGAGGCCGGCGTCCATGCCGAGGCCAAACCCTTCTCGATCGGCGTCCGCATCGAGCATCCGCAATCGTGGATCGACCGCGCGCGCTTCGGCCCCGACGCCGGGCATCCGATCCTCGGCGCGGCCGAATATCACATCTCGCATCACTGCTCGAACGGGCGGACCGTCTACAGTTTCTGCATGTGCCCCGGCGGCACTGTGGTCGCCGCGACCAGCGAGGAAGGCCGCGTCGCCACCAACGGCATGAGCCAATATTCGCGCAACGAGCGCAACGCCAATTCCGGCTTCGTCGTCGCGATCGACCCGGAGCGCGACTATCCCGGCGACCCGCTCGCCGGGCTCGCGCTGCAGCGTGAGATCGAGGCGAAGGCCTTCGTCGCGGGCGGCTCGACCTATCACGCTCCTGCACAACGCGTCGGCGACTTTCTCGCCGGCCGTGCCTCGACGACGCTCGGCAGCGTCGTCCCGTCGTACAAGCCCGGCGTCACCCCCACCGACCTCGCCGAAGTGCTGCCCGACTTCGCGATTGCGGCGATGCGCGAGGCGATCCCGGTGTTCGGCCGCCAGATCAAGGGCTACGACCATCCCGATGTCGTGATGACCGGGGTCGAGACGCGCACCTCCTCGCCAGTGCGCTTCACGCGCGGCGAGGACATGCAGAGCCTCAACACGCGCGGCCTGTACCCGGCGGGCGAGGGGGCGGGCTATGCCGGCGGCATCCTGTCGGCGGCGGTCGACGGCATCCGGGTCGCGGAGGCGGTGGCGCAGCAGATCGCGCGCGCATGACACTGATCCTGTTCAACAAGCCCTATGACGTGCTGAGCCAGTTCACCGATCGCGGCTCCCCGACGACGCGTGCGACGCTGTCCGATCACATCGACGTGCCCGGCGTCTACCCCGCCGGCCGGCTCGACCGCGACAGCGAGGGGCTGTTGCTGCTCACCGACGACGGCCGGCTTCAGTCGCGGATCGCCGATCCGAAGTTCAAGCTGCCCAAGACCTATTGGGTACAGGTGGAGGGCGTCCCCGACGCGGCCGCACTGGCGGCGCTGCGCACCGGCGTGCTGCTTAAGGACGGCATGACCCGCCCCGCCGAGGTCGAGCGGCTGGAGAGCCCAGATGTGTGGCCCCGCACGCCGCCGATCCGCTTCCGCGCCAGCATCCCCGACTCGTGGATCGCGCTGACGATCCGCGAGGGACGCAATCGGCAGGTGCGGCGCATGACCGCCGCGGTCGGCCACCCGACGCTGCGGCTGATCCGCTGGCGCGTCGGGGACTGGTCGCTCGGCGATCTCGGGCCGGGGGCGTGGCGGCGGGCATGAAGATCTTCTTCGACGGCGGCTACTCACCCGCCGGGATGGAATATGCGCTGGTCGCAGGCGGGCGGACCTACATGCGCCGCAATCTCGGCGAAGGAAGCAGCATGGAGGCCGAGTGGCTGGCGCTGATCGCCGCGCTGACGCTCGCCAACGATCTCGGCTTGCCCGAGGCGGTGCTGCTCGGCGACGCCGCGGCGGTGATCGCGCAGGCGCATGGCGCGATCCGCTGTCCGCCAGCGTACCGCGAGCATTACGAGCGCTTCCACTCGCTCCCGCGCCCCGCCGGACGGCTGCGCATCCGCTACATCAAGCGCACGCAGAATCTGGCGGGCATCGCGCTGGAGGCGGTGCAGCGCTGGGCTCCACCGCACCCGAGCCCTCATTTTCCGTCGTCCCGGGCTTGACCCGGGCCCCCGCTTCTTCTTGCACGACCGAGAAAGAAGCGAGACCCCGGATCAAGTCCGGGGCGACGATGACCTCCTTACTCCGCCGTCGTCCGCTCGCCGGTCAGGAACGCCACGAACCGGTTGGTCGACCCGTGCAGGTCCCGCGCACTGGTCGCCAGCGCACTCGCGCTGTTGCGCACCGTCGCCGACAGCGTCGAGGCCTTGCCGACCGTCTCGACCAGCGCGCCGATCCCACCGCCGATCGCCTCCGCCATGGTCGCCGCGCGCGCCGCGCCGCCGTCGACCGCCAGTGCGCTGCTGCGCTGTTCGCCGACCGCCACCGCAATCCCGCGCGCCGCGCAGGACACTTCGGCGACCGCCTGCGTCACGCTGCGCAATTTGTCGCCCGTCTCCGCCACGCCCTCGCGGATGCCCGCGATCAGCACGCCGATCCGGTCGCTGGCACGCGTGGTGTCGGCGGACAGCGCCTTCACCTCGCCCGCGACCACCGCGAAGCCGCGCCCCGCCTCCCCGGCGCGCGACGCCTCGATCGTGGCGTTGAGCGCCAGCAGGTTGGTCTGCGCCGCGATCCGGCGGATGTCGTCGAGGAAGCCCTCGATCTGCACCGCCTGTTCCTCCAGCATCGCGGCGGTCTGCACGCTGCGCTGGGCGGCGGTGCTGACGCCGTCGGTCAAGTGCGACTGGCGCTCGGCGGCGACCGCGATCGTCTGAATCGAGTGGGTGAGGTCGCGGATCGACGCCGCGACCTGCGCGATGTCGGCCGCCGCTTCGCCCGCGCTGGTCGCGGCCGATACCGCGTCGCCGCGCGCGGCGGTGGTGCCGCCTTCGAGCTGGATCGCCGCCTGTTCCAGCCGCTCGCTGGCCTGCGCGATCCCGCCGACGATCGAGGTGACCGAGCGTTCGAATTCGCCCGCCAGCATCATCAACTCGCCGCGCCGCTCCTGCGCGACCTGCGCCGCCTGTTCCTCGCGTCGCCGCCGCTCGCGCCCCGCGCGCTCCTCGGCCAGCCGCGCCTGCTCCAGCGCGCTCTCGGTTGCGCGTCGGCCCTCCTCCGCGATCGCGGTCAGCTCACGCGCGCGGCGCAGGCTGCGCTCCTGCGCGGCGAACAACCGCTCCAGCATCAGCGTCACGACCGTCAGCGCACCGAACTGCAACCCGACCGCGACGACATGGAACAGCACCCGCGTCAGATCGCCGTTGCCGTCGAACACCCAATCGGGTGCGAACCCTTCGAGCAGCAGATGATGCACCGCGGTCAGCCCGGTCGAAATCAGGATCGGCCGCCAGTCGGCGAGCACCAGCAACGCCGCCATCGCGACGAAGAAATACATGTGCGCGTCCATCTGCCACGCGCGCCCTTGCAGGATGAACACCAGCAGCGCCGGCAGCACCGTCGCCAGCACGCCCATCGTCGCGCGCGCCGCGGCGTCGTGCCGCCCGACCACCATCATCGCGGTCGGCCCGATATTGGCGAGCAGCCCGATCGCCAGCACCACCGGCAGCTTGCCCCCGCCGATCAGCAGGTCCCCCATGCACAGTCCGGCGAGCACGATCCAGCCGCCCCAGGCCCAACCCTTCACGCCATAGATGCGCATCCGGTCGAGCGGATCGCTCTGCCCGGTCATGCGACACGCGCCCGTATCGGGGCGGAGCCGCATCCGGCGGGCGGGGCGGCCAGCATCAGCATGCGCCACGGACGGCTGTGCGCCGCGATCCGCGCGCGGCTCCCGATCACCACCAGCGACCCGCGCAGCGGCCCTTCGCCGAGCAGCGCAGCGCCGGAGGCCAGCGCCAGCCGCGCGGTGGCGTTGACGTCGCGCTCCATGACCGGAACCAGCAGGATGCGCCCCTCGGCGGGCGGGTACAGGCTCATGACCGCCAGCGCGGTGATGCCGGCCGTCACCTGCGCAGCGAGGAAGAGCCGGTCGGAAGGGTGATCCATCCGTGCCTTGTAAGATTTGGTGCTTAACGGAGTGTAATCGACGCGGAATCCGCGCTCAGCCGAGCCGTGCGAACGCGGCCGCGTGGGTCGCAGCGCCGCGCGCGCCGCACGGCATCAAACCGCCCTGCACCGGCAAGGCCATCAGATACTCGCCCGCATAAGGCGAGGCGAAATTCTTCGCATAATCGGCGTGGAAGCCGAACCGCTCGTAGAAACCCGGCTCGCCCAATACGAAGCACAGCACGATCCGCGCCGCCTCGATCCGCTCGATCCCGGCCTGGATCAACGCCTCGGCGACACCCTGCCGGCGATAGCCTTCCGCGACCGCGACCGGTGCGAGCGCCACCGCGGCGATCGCCTTGCCGCCGACCTCGACCGCCATCCGGCTGAATGCCACCGTTCCGGCCAGCGCGCCGCTGTCCTCATCGACCGCGACCATCATCAGCACCATGTCGCCGTCGACGCACAATTGCCGCACCAGATCGGCCTCGTCGGCGCGCGGGAAGACCTCGCGGAGCAGCGCGTCGATCGCGGCGACATCGCCGCCCGCCGCCGGACGGATCGCGATCGTCACGCCCGTCGTCCTTATGCCAGCGCGATGTCCGGCGCGTCCTCGGCCTTCATGCCGATCACGTTATAGCCGGCGTCGACATGGTGGATCTCACCGGTCACGCCGCTCGCCAGGTCGGACAGCATGTACAGCCCCGCGCCGCCGACATCCTCGATCGTGACGGTGCGGCGCAGCGGCGAATTCAGCTCGTTCCACTTGAGGATGTAATTGAAGTCGCCGATCCCGCGCGCCGCCAGCGTCTGGATCGGCCCGGCCGAGATCGCATTGATGCGGATGTTGTCGGGACCGAGATCGACCGCGAGATACTTCACGCTCGTCTCCAGCGCCGCCTTGGCCACGCCCATCACGTTGTAGTGCGGGATCACCTTTTCCGCGCCGTAATAGGTCAGCGTCAGGATCGACCCGCCCTCGGGCATCATCCGCCGCGCGCGCTGCGCCACCGCGACCAGCGAATAGGCCGAAATGTTCATCGTCATGAGGAAATTGTCGAGCGTCGTGTCGTAATAGCGCCCGCGCAGCTGCGACTTGTCCGAAAAGCCGATCGCATGGACCACGAAGTCGATCGTCGGCCATTCCTCGGCCAGCGCCGCGAAGGTTGCGTCGAGCGCCTCCATGTCCGACACGTCGCAATCGAACAGCCGTGCGACCCCCAGTTGCTCGGCGAGCGGGCGGACGCGCTTCTCCATCGCCGCGCCCTGATAGGAAAAGGCGAGTTCCGCGCCGGCCTCGCTTAGCTTCTTGGCAATCCCCCAGGCCAGCGACTTGTCGTTGGCCAGCCCCATGATGAGCCCGCGCTTGCCCGCCATCAATCCGTTCACGCGTGTACCTGCATTATGATTCACCCTGTCCGGTCCCCTCTACAACCGGTTCGGGCGGCTCCGCCAGTGCCGCGTTGAGGTGCGCGCCGAAGACCAGTCCCAGCCCGATCAGATAGAAGAACAACAGCATGACCACCACTCCCGCCAGGCTGCCATAGGTCAGGTCATAGCCGCCGAGCTGCGACAATGCCCAGGGCAGCCCCGCGGTCATGCTCACCCACCACAGGGTCGTGAACAGCGCGCCGGGCCATTTGCGCGCGTCGCTGCGCCGGTATTTGCCCGGCGTCACCGAATAGAACAGCATGTAGAGCGCACCGAACATGATCGCCGCCGGCACCAGCCGCGCGATGTTGAGCCATTCGGCGACGTGCTGCGCGACCGGCAGCAGGCGATAGATGAATTGCTCGGCGGCGGTAAGGATGCCCTGCACCAGAAACGCCAGCAGCGCGATCACCACCGAGGCGATGATCGCGATGCTCAGCCCCAGCCGGGCACGCCACAAGGATTGCGACGAGCGCGTGCCATAGGCCTTGCGGAAGATGTCGCGGATCGTCTCGGCGAAGCTGCCGACCGTCCACAGCCCGACCAGCGCGCCGAACCAGAGCAACGGCCCGGTCCGCGCCTGCAACACATTGGCGATCGGCGTCCGCAACACCTCCGCGACGTCGTGCGGCAGCACCGACAGGAAGCTGGCGAGGCCGTGCTGCACCTCGTCGCTCTGCCCGAACAGCGACGCCACCGCGGCGGCGACGATGAAGAACGGAAAGACCGTCATCAGCGCGAGATAGGCGAGGTTGCCGGCGTAGATGAACCCGTCGGTCCACACCCCGATCGCCGCGCGCTTGAACACCTCCCATGCATAGGCGCCGGGGCGAAGATGCGCGAGCTGGCGGTCGAGCCGGCGACGCGCGGCGCCGTGTTGGCGCCCGCGGTCCTCAGGCGTCAGCGATAGCGGGGCGTCGGTCACGCACGATCAGACGCCCATCGCCGCGCGCGGGTTCCCGCCGCCGTCCCAGCCGGCGACGAACGCCTTCAGCGCCGCATCGTCGGCGGGCACGTCGACGATCAGCGTCACCAGCTGATCGCCGCGCTCGCCACCTTTGCGGTGAAAGCCTTTTCCCTTCAAACGCAATGTCTTGCCGGAGGTTGCCCCGGTCGGCACCGTGATCATCACCGGCTTGTCGACCGTCGGACACTTCACCTTGCCGCCCTCGACCGCTTCCTTCAGCGTGATCGGCAGGTCGAGGCGCACGTCGTCGCCGTCGCGCGTGAAGAAACGATGCGGCTGGACCTCGATCGTCACGATCGCGTCGCCGGGGCCACCCGGCCCCTCGTCGCCCTTGCCGGCGAGCCGCATCTGCGTACCGGTCTCGACCCCGGCCGGCAGCTTGAGGTCGATGGTGCTGCCGCTCGCCAGCGTCACCCGCTGCGGCGCGAGCGTCGCGGCATCGGTGAACGGCACGCGCAGCGAATAGGCGACGTTGCCGCCCTTCGGCGGCGGCTGCCGCCGGCCGAACCCGCTGGCGAACCCGCCGCCACCGCCGCCGCGGGCGCGGCCGCCGCCGAACAGTCCCTCGAAGATGTCGCTCATGTCCGGGCCGCCGGCACCGCCGCCCATCCCGCTCATGTCGAAGCCCTCAGGCCGGAAGCCGCCGTTGCCGGCCTGCCCGCGCCCGCCCGCGCCGAAGCCGAACGGCGCGGTCGGGTTGCCGTCGCCGTCGATCTCGCCGCGGTCGAAGCGCGCGCGCTTGTCCTTGTCGGTCAGCAGGTCATAGGCGCTGGTGACCTGCCCGAACTTCTCCGCCGCCTTGGGATTGTCGCGGTTGCGGTCGGGATGCAGCTCCTTGGCGAGCTTGCGATACGCTTTCTTGATGTCCGCCTCGCTGGCGCCGCGCGCCACGCCCAGCGTCGCATATGGATCGGCCATGTCGTCCCCGGTTGGTGTGTTACTCGCCTATGTGGGGCAGGGATGCGCGAAGCGCAATCGTTACGCGGGCTCTCCGATCGGCTCCGCAATTGGCGCGACGTCGACGCTGACCTCCATCGCCTGCGCGCCCGATCCCAGCACCACGCCGTCGACCGGTGCGATCTCGGCATAGTCGCGCCCGATCGCGACCACGATATGATCGCCCGCCATCCAGATGCCGTTGGTCGGATCGACCCCGACCCAGCCGCGCACCGGCCCGCACCAGATCAGCACCCAGGCGTGCGTCGCATCCGCGCCGACCAGCCGCTCCTGACCGGGCGGCGGGATGGTGCGGATATAGCCCGAGGCGTAAGCGGCGGGCAGCCCGGCCGCGCGCAACCCGGTGAGCATGATCTGCGCGAAATCCTGACAGACGCCGCTGCGCTTGGCGAACGCCTCGTGCGGCGGCGTGTCGACCAGCGTCGCGGCGGGATCGAACGCGAAGTCGCGCTGGATGCGCCGCGCCAGCGCGATCCCGGCCTCCAATACGTTGCGGTCGGGCGACAGGTCGGGGGCGCAATATTCCGCGATCGCGCGGTCGAGCGGGATCAGCGGGGAGGGAAACAGATACGCCGCCGGCCCCGCCGCCGACACGTCGCCCGACGCGCGGGCCAGCGCGCAGACCTCGGCGATCGTCGGGTCGCCGGCGTCGGGCACCGGCACCAGCCGGTCGACGGTCAGCCGCGCGACGCTCTCGATCGTCAGCCGCCGGACGCGCTCGTCGACCACCAGCCGCGTGACATGCGCCAGCCCCGCCTCGGCGTGCGCCTCGGTCGTCCGCCCGGACGGCGCGACGTGGAGGGCATATTGCTCCAGCTTCTGCCCCGGCCAGTCGATCGGCTTCAACCGCAGGTTGCAGCGCGCGAACTTGACCGCATTGCCATAATCGAAGCGGGTGATGTGGCGGATGTCATAGCGCATCGGTCAGGCGTGTCCCGTCCCAATCCCCGTTCGTGCTGAGGAGGCATTGAGCCTGTCGAAATGCCGTCTCGAAGCACCTTGAGGCGCGCACCCTTCGAGACGAGGCTTCGACAGGCTCAGCCCCTCCTCAGGGCGAACGGGCGTGGCCGAAAGAACGACCGGCCTCACGCCAACGTCAACCCACTCGCCCGCAACGGCTCCGCGCCTTGCAGGAAATACCGCCGCGCGATCGCCTCGGACAGCCGGAACAGCCGGTGCTCCACCTCGGCCAGCGTCTCCGGATCGAGCAGCGCCGCCTGCGCCGGGGCGACCAACGCGTGCAACTCGGTCGCCTCGATCTGCTGCGGCTCGGCCATGCCATCGTCGTCGAGCACCGGCAGCGCGGCGAGATGCTCGCGGATCCGCTCGACCTGAAACGCCAGCGCGCGCGGATTGCCCGGATCGAGCACGGTCAAATCGACCACCGGCACCCGCGCGATCCCGGTCAGGTAGCGCTGGCGATAGCTGATCTGGCTGTCGGCGAGATCGAGCAAGGTCGACAGGTCGCCCGCCGACGCGCCGCTCATCCCGAAGATCCGCGCCGCGCGCGTGATCGCCCGCGCGCGCTCGATCCGTCGTCCGAGATCGTGGAACCGCCACGCCGCGGTCCGCCCCATATGCTCCGCGGACAGCCCGGCGATCGCGGCATAGCGGCGCTGGAGCGAGCCGGCGCGGTCGAGCATCCCGCGGTGGGTGGGGAAGGGCGCGTCGAGCAGCCGCACCATGTCGACCGACAGCCGGTCGCGCGATCCGCCCGCGATCCGCTGCGCATGGGCGTTGATCGCCGCCACCGACTGCCACCCGCCGTCGCGCGCCTCCATCGCGGTGCGCGCGAACGCGATCAGCTCGGCGCGGCGGAAGCCGGTCGGGGCCGGGGCCGCGCCGCTGTCGACGATTTCGGCGACCAGCTTGGCGATCGTCGCGTCGTCGGGGGCCGCGCCGGTGTCGGCGTCAATCGAATGGCCGAGCATGACCCGGATCGCCGCCAGCAGCGCCTCGCCGCGTTCCAGATAGCGCCCGAGCCAGAAGAAGTTGTCCGCAACGCGGCTCGGCAACGTGCCCGGATTGCGCCGGACGTGCAGCGAATCGGGTGCGGGCAGCAACGAAACCGGCGAAACCGGCTCCGCGCCGTGCACGCAGACGTCCGCCGACCATGTTCCTTCGCCCAGAACTGCCGCCCGTGGGTCGGGATGTTCGCCGATCCGTGCGAACCCGCCCGGCAAAACCTGCCAGTTTCCGTGCGCATCGCGCGCCGCGAACACCCGCAAGGTGAACGGACGCGGCTCC
The DNA here is from genome assembly GCF_036946485.1 of Sphingomonas phyllosphaerae. Classification (GTDB taxonomy): domain Bacteria; phylum Pseudomonadota; class Alphaproteobacteria; order Sphingomonadales; family Sphingomonadaceae; genus Sphingomonas; species Sphingomonas phyllosphaerae_E. Next base: position 223,874 of record NZ_JAQIJA010000005.1, on the reverse strand, counting down.
AGCCGGTCCTCGATGATCACCGGCATCGTCGAAAGCCGGACGATTTCCTGCCCGACATAATCCTGCGGCCGCCGCGTGAGATCGTCGAGGAACGCCGCGCGCTGCTCGGCCGTCAGGTCCGCCCCCGCCACAGGCGCGTCGCCGGGCAGCCCCAGCGTCCGCGCGCCGAACGCCGGTGACAGCAGCATCGACCCGAACTCGCCCGCGACATGCGCTGCCTCGCGCGGCTGCCCGCACCACCAGGTCGCGATATTGGGCAGGATCAGGTCCGCGCCGGTCAGCCGCGTGCTGAGCTGCGGCAAAAACGCCCCGAACGCAGGGCTTTCCAGCACGCCCGCGCCGGGCGCATTGGCGAGCACGACATTGCCCTGCGCCCAGACGTCGATCAGCCCCGGCACCCCGATCCGCGAATGCGAATCGAACGCCAGCGGGTCGAGCAGCCGCGGGTCGAGCCGCCGCCACAACGCGTCCACGCGCTTCAGCCCTGCGATCGTGCGGACGTAGAGCCGGTCTTCCAGCGCGGCGAGGTCGTCGCCCTCGACCAGCAACAGCCCCAGATAGCGCGCCAGATGCGCCTGTTCGGGGTAGCTGGGATTGTAGCGCCCCGGCGTCAGCAGCCCGATGCGCGGATCGCTGCGCCGGCACGCAGCGGCCAACCCCTCACGAAAGGCGGCGAAAAATGGCGCGTGCCGACGCACGTTGAGCCGCGCCTGCAACCCGCCCAGCGTGCGGCTGACCGCCAGCCGGTTTTCCAGCGCATAGCCCGCCCCGGTCGGCGCGCGCAGATGGTCGGCAAGCACCCGCCACTCGCCCGACGGGCTGCGCCCGAGATCGATCGCGACGAAATGCAGATGGTGCCCGCCCGGCGGCGCGAGCCCGACCAAAGGCCGCAGGAAGAACGGGCTGCCGGTGACGAGCGTCGCGGGAAAATGCCCGCGCTCCACCAGCTTGGACGGGCCATAGAGATCGCGTAGGATCGTTTCGAACAGATCGGCGCGCTGGACGATCCCGCGCTCGATCCGCGCCCATTCCTGCGCCTCGATCAGCAGCGGGACGGGGCTGACCGGCCACGGCCGCTCGCTGTCCTCGCCGATGATGCGGAAACCGGTGCCGATGTCGATCGCGTGCCGCTGCACCCGCTCGCGCGCATGGCCGAGATCGTCACCCGCGACCGCGGACAATTCCTCCAGCACCGCCAGCCACGGTGCGGCGGCACCGGCGCGCATCGTGTCCGACGGCGTCCCGGCATAGTCGTCGAACCGGCGGCGGGCGAGGGTGCTGTTGTCGAAGAGGGGCTGCGTGGCCAGCATTTCCTCCTTCAGCCAACCGGGGCGGACCCTAATGCCGCAATCGGGTTAAGCAATCGGAATCGCCCCGGCGACCTCAAAGGTCGGGTAACACCTGATCGGCGACGCCCCAGCCCTTGAGCGACCGCCCGTTGGCGCGCGCGATCAGCGCCTCGGCATCGCCGACATGCCAGTGCGCCGCGCTGTCGAGATCGCGTAGCTCGGTCCACGACACGGGGGCCGCGACCGGCGCCCCGGCCCGCGCGCGGGCGGCATAGGGCATGATCGCGGTCGCGCCGCGCTGGTTGCGCAGATAGTCGATGAAAATCCGCCCCTTGCGCTTGGCCTTGCTCATCACCGCTACGAACCGCTCCGGGTCGGCATGGGCCAGCGCACGCGCGAACCGCTCGGCGAAGTCTCGCACCGCCGGCCATTCCGCCTTGGGGGTCAGCGGCACGACGACATGCACCCCCTTGCCGCCCGACAATAGCGGGAAGCTGACCAGCCCCAGTTCGGCGAGCTGTTCCTTGAGGTGCACCGCCGCCCGCTTGGTTTCCTCGAAGCCGAGCCCTTCGTCGGGGTCGAGGTCGAACACCATCCGGTCGGGGTATTCGAGCGCATCGACGCGCGATCCCCAGCCATGGAACTCGATCGTCCCCATCTGCACGCAGGCGACCAGCCCGTCGGCATCGTCGACATAGAGGTAGTTTTCGGTGCTGCCGTCCTTCTCGCGGATCGGCACCTGATGCACGGCGTCGCCGAACGACCCCGCGTCGTGCTTCTGGAAAAAGCATTGCCGTGCGCGACCTTGCGGGCAGCGCACGAGGCTGACCGGCCGGTGCCCGGCCCAGGGCAGCATGATCCCCGCGACCGCGGCGTAATAATCGGCAAGCTGCCCCTTGGTGACGTCGCTCTCCGGAAAGATCACGCGGTCGCGGTTGGTGATCTTGATTCGCGAGTCGACCTTGGGTGTCGGGGCGGGCCGTTCGGCGACGACTTCCTTCGCGGGCTTGTCGCCGCGCAGCCCGATAAAGCTGGAATGGCGCAAGACGGCATCGGGCGTCGTCTCGGCGAAGGCGACCTCGGCCACCAATTCTGGCTTGACCCAATGCGCGCCTTTCACTGCGGCGCGCGGCGCTTCGACGGTGGCGGTCTTGCGCGCCAGTCTGTCGAGGCGCGTCCGCAACTCGTCGATGATCGCGGCGTCGAACCCGGTGCCGACCTTGCCGGCATAGCGCAGCGTGTCCCCGTCATGCACGCCGAGCAGCAGCGACCGCAGCCCGCGCGACTTGGTCGACGGCAACCAGCCGACGATCACGAATTCCTGCCGCCGGATGCACTTGATCTTCAGCCACGCCTGGGTGCGCCGCCCCCGGTAGGGCGCATCGGCGCGCTTGGAGACGACGCCTTCATAGCCTTCGCGGCACATCGTCTCGAACAATTGCTCGCCGGAACCGGTGATATGCTCGGCGAAGCGCAGTCGCTCCTCGCCATCGCCGACCAGCGCGCGCAGCCGTTCCTTGCGCGCGACATTGGACTGGTCGCGCAAATCTTCGCCATCGAGTTCGAGCAGATCGAACGCGAATAGCGTCATCGCGCGACCCGTGCCGATCGCGTCCTTTAGCGTCGAAAAATCGGGCTTGCCGTCCTTGAACGCGACGATTTCGCCGTCGATCAGCGCTGTCGCCGCCGGAAGCGCGGCGGCGGCTTCGGCAATCCCCGCGAACTTGTCGGTCCAGTCGAGCCCGCTGCGCGTATAGACCTTCGCCGTGCCGCCCCCGATCGCGACCAGCGCGCGATAGCCGTCGTATTTGACCTCATGGATCCATTCGCCGCCGGTCGGCACGTGATCGACCAGCGTGCAGAGCTGCGGCGGTTCAAAGGCGGGTGCCTTGGCGGCGCTGCGCTTCCTCGCCGGCGCTGGCTTCGGGCGACTGCCCGCGCGCGGGGCGGGCTTCGCTTTCTTCCCCTCGGCGATTTCCTGCATCGTCCGGCCGGTCGCGACGCTGGTCAGCGCGGTTTCGACCAGCGTGTCGGTGCCGCCGGCTTCGGCATCCTCGATCTTGCGCAACAGCCAGTTCTCGCGCTTCTCCTTGCCGCGCGGGCGTAGCCGGATCAGCAGCCATTCGCCCTTCATCCGCTCGCCGTCGAGGATGAAGTGGAGGTGGCCCTTGTCGATGTCGGCGGCGCTCTTGCCCTTGACCGGCGACCAGGTGCCGCGGTCCCACAACATCACCGTCCCGCCGCCATATTCGCCCGCCGGAATTGTGCCCTCGAACGTCGCATAGGAGAGCGGGTGATCCTCGGTGCGGACCGCGAGGCGTTTCTCGTTCGGGTCGAGGCTGGGGCCGCGCGTCACCGCCCAGCTTTTCAGGACGCCGTCGACCTCGAGCCGGAAGTCCCAGTGCAGCCGTGTCGCGTCATGCTTCTGGACGATGAAGCTGTTACCCTTGCCCGGCGCGAGCGTCCCGGCCGGCTCGGCGGTCTTCGCGAAGTCGCGCTTGGCGTTGTAGGAGGCGAGCGGATCGGTCGTCATCCAATCCTCCTGTCAGGGCCGTGCGGCTCAAGCACGTTTCTTCGCCGTCGATGCCTTGCTGGTCGACGCCTTCGCCGCCGGCTTGCGGGCGGCAGGCTTGCGCGTCGCTGTCTTCTTCTCCGCGGCGTCGCCCTTGCCCTCCATGGACTTCTTGAGCGCCGCCATCAGGTCGACGACGTTCGAGCCGGAACGCGCGCCATCGTCACCCTTGTCCTCGATGATCTTGCGGCCCTTCGCCTTGCGCTTGCGCTCGATCAGGTCTTTCAGCGCATCGACATAGCGGTCGTGGAACTCGGCCGGATCGAAGGCGGCGGCCTTCTTCTCGATCAGCGCCTCGGCCAGATCGAGCAATTCGGCATCGGGCTTGTCGTCGGGGATGTCGCGGAAATAGCCCTGCGCGCGGTGCACCTCGTCGGCGTAGCGCAACGTCTCCAGGATCATGCCGCGCCCGCACGGCTTCAGGCTGACGACATATTCGCGTCCACGCATCGCCAGTTGGCCCAGGCCGACCTTCTTCGTCCGCCGCAGCGCCTCGCGCAGCACGATGAACGCTTCCTCGGCGAGATCGTCGGCGGGCACGACGAAGTAGGGCTTCTCGTAATACAGCACGTCGATTTCGTGCGCGTCGACGAACTGCGTCAGCTCCAGCGTCTTCTTCGACTCGAGCTTGACCGCATCGATTTCGTCCTGTTCGAGCAGGACGTACTCGCCCTTCTCGATCTCGAATCCCTTCATGATCTCGTCGGTGTCGATCGGGCCGACGCCTGGCGCGACCTTCTCATATTTGATCCGCTGTCCGGTGGGTTCGTGGATCTGGTGAAAGGCGACCTGCGCCCCGGATTTGGTGGCGGAGTAGATTTCGACCGGGATCGACACCAGCGCCAACCGGATCTGCCCCTGCCAGTATGCGCGCGCCGCCATCGGATCAGCCTCTCGTTGCGAGGGCGATTCAATCCTTCGGAGAGGGCAGGGTTCCGCTGTTCGTCAGAGCATCGCGTCGGGGTCGCGCGCGGCGTGAACGATCGTGAGCACGACGACCCGGTCGTCAAGGACATCGTAAATGATGTGGTAATTGCCCAACGTGCGGCGACGTGCCGCAGGTCCAAAGCGTGGATCGGCGGGATAGGCACGCGGGAACGTCGACAGATCGTCACAGGCGCTTAGCAGTTCCGCGACGAACCTCGCTGCGCGGTCGGGATCGTCGCGCGCGATATAACGACCGATCTCGATTAGGTTCCTGCTACTTCGCGGTGACAGAACGACGATCAACGCGGGTCGCCGAACAGGTCCCGCATCTCCGCCCGAAGCTCCGAGACGGTTTGGAAACGCCCCGCGGCGACGTCCAGCCGCGCTTCGTCGACCTGTGCCTGCACCATCTCCAGCCACGCCTCGCGCTCATGAATCAGTCGCACGCCCTCCCGCAGCACTTCGCTGCGCGAGCCATAGCGGCCTTTCTGGACCAGTTCGTCGACATAGCTTTCCAGCCGCTCGCCCAATTTCACGCTGCTCGCCATCTGCCACCTCCATGGTGATAATAATCAATACCGGCGATCACGACAATGATGACCTTTGCGCGCGGTCGGGGTAAGAGCGCCGGCATGGCCGACGATCCTTTTACGCTATTCGACCGCTGGTTCGCCGAGGCGCGCGACAGCGAGCCGAACGATCCGAACGCGATGGCGCTCGCAACCGCCGATGCGCATGGGCGTCCGTCGGTGCGGATGGTGCTGTTGAAGGGGCATGGGCCTGACGGGTTCGTCTTCTACACCAATCGCGGCAGCCGCAAGGCGGGCGACCTGGCCGCCAATGCGCAGGCGGCGCTGCTCTTTCACTGGAAGTCTCTGCGCCGCCAAATCCGGATCGAGGGCGTGGTGAATCACGCCACCGATGAGGAAAGTGACGCCTATTTTGCAACGCGCGGGCGTGATTCGCAGCTCGGCGCCTGGGCCTCGGAGCAATCGCGGCCGCTCGACGATCGCGCCACCTTCGAGGCGCGGTTCGAGGAGGTGAAGGCGCGCTTCGACGGGCAGGACGTGCCGCGCCCGCCCAATTGGGGTGGCTATCGCGTCACGCCCGACCATTTCGAGTTTTGGCACGACCGCGCCCATCGGCTGCACGAACGGCGCATTTTCACCCCCGATGGTCGGGGCGGGTGGCGCGAAGGATTGCTGTTCCCATGACCCGCGACGAACGCCGCCGCATTGTCCCGCTCGCGATGCGCGCCGCGCTGGCGAGCGTGGCGATGGCGTGCACGTTGTTGATCGTGAAGGCGTATGCCGCCTGGCACACCGGTTCGGTCGCGATGCTGGGCAGCCTTGCCGACACCGCGCTCGACCTGCTCGCCAGCCTCGTCACCTTGTACGGCGTCAAGCTCGCGGCCGAGCCTGCCGACCACGATCATCGCTTCGGTCACGGCAAAGCGGAGGCGTTGGCGGCGCTGTTCCAGGTGGTGCTCATCACCGCCTCGGCGATCGGGATCGCCGTGCAGGCGATCCGGCGCTTCTCCGATCCGGTCGCCAACGAGGATGCCGGGCTGGGGATCGGCGTGTCGATCGCCGCGATCGTCGCCACCTTTGCGTTGCTCGCTTATCAGCGCAGCATCATCCGCCAGACCGGATCGGTCGCGATCATGGCGGATAACGTCCATTATCAGTCGGATATGCTGCTCAACGTCGCGGTGATCGCGGCCTTGGTGCTCGATCAATATCTCGGCATCTCCGGCGCGGATCCGGTGTTCGGCATCGCGATCGCGGCCTGGCTGGCGTTCGGAGCCTTTCAGGCGTCGAGCCAGGCGATCGATATGCTGATGGACAAGGAGTGGCCCGAGGCGCAACGCGCGGCCTTCATGGAGGTCGCCGCGCGTCAGCCCGGTATCCGCGGCATCCACGATTTCCGCACCCGGCGCGCCGGCAGCCATGATTTCGCGCAATTCCATATGGAAGTGGATGCCGACCTGTCGGTGCGCGCCGCGCACGACATCGTCGAGCGGGTCGAGCGTGCGCTGCGCGATACCTTCCCGCGCGTCGAAACGCTGATCCACCTCGATCCGGAGGGGCATGTCGACACCGACAATCCGCTGGTCGAGGCGGACGTCACGCCGCACTGGTTCTCGAAACGCCTGTAGAAAGCCGCCGACGATGCGCATCCCGTTCACCCAGGTCGACGCCTTTGCCGAGCAGGCGTTCGGCGGCAATCCGGCGGCGGTGATGCCGCTGCCGACATGGCTCGACGACGCAACGTTGCTGGCGATCGCGCAGGAGAACAACCTGTCCGAAACCGCCTTTCTGGTCCCCGATTCCAGCGGCGCGACCGATTATGAATTGCGCTGGTTCACGCCGGCCGCGGAGATCGCGCTGTGCGGCCATGCGACGCTTGCCAGCGGCCATGTCGTGCTCTCCTCCGATCCCGATCGCGCGCGTGTCCGCTTCGCGACGCGGCAGTCGGGCGTGCTGGAGGTCGCGCGCGACGGCGCGGGCTATGCCCTGGCGCTCCCGGCCCTGACCCCGGCGCCGCGCGACCTGCCCGGTGTCGTCGCCGCGCTGGGCGTCACGGCGCACGAGACGCTGTGGCACGACGGCGGCTATGCGGTCGCGGTGCTCGCCGATGAGGCTGAGGTGCGCGCCTGCAACCCGGACCAACGCGCGCTGGAACAGGAGGGGCGCTTGCTGGTGATCGTCACCGCCCCCGGCGACACGACCGACATCGTCAGTCGCGCCTTCACCCCGGCGTTCGGCATCCCGGAGGATCCGGTCACCGGCGGCGCCCATGCGGTGATCGTGCCTTATTGGGCGGAGCGCCTGGGACGTGACGATTTCTCTGCGTATCAGGCCAGCGCCCGCGGCGGACGGCTCGGCTGCCGGTTCGACGGCGGGCGCGTGGTGCTCAGCGGCACCTGCGTCACCACGATCGAAGGCGTCTTCCTGCTGCCCTGATCGTCAGATCAACCCCTTGGCGCGCAGGCTGACCTGACCGTTCAGACCGACGATCAGGTGATCGTGGACCGCGATGTTGAGCGGTTTTCCGGCGGCGACGATCGCGCGGGTGATGTCGATATCGGCCCGGCTGGGCGAGGGATCGCCCGACGGATGATTGTGGACCAGGATCAGCGCCGCGGAGCCGAAATCGAGCGCGCGCTTGATCACCTCGCGGACGTGCACCGCCGCTTCGTCGATCGTGCCGCGCGCCATGACCTCGTCGCGGACGAGCATGTTGCGGGTATTTAGATGCAGGACGCGGAACCGTTCGACCATGTCGTGCGCCATATCGGCATGAAGATAATCGGACAGCGCCTGCCAGTTCGACAGGATCGGTGCCGCACGGGTGCGGCTGCGGACCAGCCGGATCGCGACCGCGTGCGCGATGCGGACCGCCGCGGTGCTGGTTTCGCCCATGCCGGGAACGCGCGCGAGCGCGGCGGGGTCGGCGGCGAACACGCCCGCCACGCCACCGAATTCGCGCAGCAGTATCTTGGCAAGCGGCTTGGTATCCTGCCTTGGGATCGCGAGCGCGAGCAGATATTCGAGCAGTTCGTGGTCGAGAAGGCCGTCGGGATCGGCCAGCAGCCGCGCACGCAGTCGGGCGCGGTGCCCCTTCGCATCCAGCGCGCGCGTCTCGTCGTCGGCCATGCGCGTCGGCCTAGGTCGGTTCGGCGCGCCACGCAATTGCGTGTGCCGCGCGCGCTGCCCTATGACGGCGAAAGCATGAGCGACGCAGGCCAGAAACCGACAGGGCGCGTGTGAGCGACGCGGCCCGGCGCATGGCGGTGGCGGTATCGGTGCTGGCGCTGGCGGCCGGCGGCGGGCTGTGGTTGTCGCGCGTGCCGATCGCGACGCGGGTGATCGACAAGGAACTGTCGGCCAAGGGCGTGCCGGCGCGCTACCATATCGCCGATCTGGGGCTGGGACGGCAGCGGCTGACCGATGTCGTGATCGGCGATCCGGCGCGCCCCGATCTGGTCGCGGATTGGGTGGAGACGCAGACCGATCTGACGCTGTCGGGACCGAAGCTGATCGGCGTGCGCGCCGGGCATGTCCGCATCGCGGCGCGGCTGCGCGACGGCAAGCTGTCGCTGGGCGCGATCGATCGCCTGTTGCCGGAATCGTCGGGCGGGCCATTCGCCTTGCCGGCCTTGAACGTCGATGTCACGGAGGCGCGGATCGCGCTCGACACGCCTTATGGCGCGGCCGGGCTGCGCTTGAGCGGGCGCGGACGGCTCAACGACGGGTTCCGCGGGCGGTTGGCGGCGACCGCACCGGGGCTGGCGGTCGCGGGATGCCGGATCGACGCGCTGCAGGCCGATATGGCGCTGCGCATCACCGCGACCGCCCCGCGGGTCGCCGGACCGGCGCGCGCGGCCGCGATCGCCTGCGACGGTGCGGCGGCGCGGGCGCTGGCCGGCGACCTCGACCTCGGGTTGTCGCCGCAGTTCGATCGTTGGTTCGGGCGGACGCAATTGACGGCTGCGCGCGTCGAAACCGCGGCGGCGACGCTTAGTAACGTCAATCTGGCGACACGCTTTCGCGGCGATGCCGACCGTACGACCGGCATCGCGACCGCGATGGTGGACGGTGTGCGGACCGTGGCGGTCACCAGCGGCGCGACCGATTGGCATGGTCAGTGGCGGCTGGCCAATGGTCGCGCGACACTGTCGGGGCGGCTCACCGCGCAGCATGTCGCGCTGGCCGCCACCCGCCAGCGCGCGATCGCGACGCTCGGTGACGGGGCGGCGGGGCTGCCCGTGACGCCGTTGCTCGCGGGGGCGGCGCGCGATGCGGCGCGTGCCAGTCGTGACATGCAGGTCGCGGCGGAACTGGCGCTGGCGACTGGCGATCGCACGTTGCTGACGATCGAGCGCGCCACGGTGACCGCCGCCACGGGTGTGCGCGCAACGCTCGACGACGGCGCGGTGACGATCGGGCACCCGGCCGGGGTGCAGCTTGCCGGGCGGATCACGCTCGGCGGCGGCGGGCTCCCCGGCGCGACGATCCGCCTCGCGCAGGCAGCGCCCGGCGCGGCGATCAACGGGACGGCGGATATCGCTCCTTATGCACGCGATGGCGCGGCGCTGGCCCTGGCGCCGGTGCTATTCAGGACCGGCGGCGGCGGCGCGACGCGGATCACGACCGAAGCGGTGGTGAGCGGGCCGCTGGCCGGCGGACGGGTCGAGCGGCTGCGCGTGCCCGTCGCCGCCTTGTGGGACCGGCGCGGGCAATTGACGGTCAACCGCGATTGCACACCGATCGGGTTCGAGCGGCTGTCGATCTCCAGCCTGACGCTCGACCGCGGCGCGCTGCGGCTGTGCCCGACCGGCGCTGGGCTGGTCGCGGTGACGCCCGGTGGGGTGAGTGGCGGGGCGCGGCTCGGCGCGACCCGTCTTGAAGGGACCCTGGGCGGATCGGCGTTCCGGTTCGACGCCGGCGGCGCGACGCTGGCGCTCGCCGATCGCGGCTTCGTGCTGACCGATGTCGCCACCGTGATCGGTACGACCCGCATCGTGGCGGCACGGCTGGCCGGAACGGTCACCGGCGGCGGCGCACGAGGCACGTTCGCGGGTGGCGGCGGGCAGGTCGGGACCGTGCCGCTGCTGATGAGCGCGGGGGAGGGCAATTGGCGGTTCGACGGGCGGCGGCTGGTACTGGACGGTGCGATGCGCGTCGCCGATACCGCTGCGGCACCACGCTTCCAGCCGATGGCAGCACGCGACATCGCCTTCGCACTCGATGGTGATTCGATCCGCGCGACCGGCCAGTTGGTCGAGCCGACCACCAGCACGCCGGTCGCCCGGGTGGCGATGGATCATCGACTGTCGACCGGCAGCGGCGCGGCGAAGCTGACGGTGCCCGGGATCACCTTCGCCAAGGGCTTCCAGCCCGAGCTGCTCACCCGCCTCACCTTCGGGGTGATCGCCGATGTCGCGGGGACGATGCGGGGCCAGGGCGACATCCGCTGGACGCCGCAGGGTGTCGACAGCACCGGCACCTTTTCGACCGAAGCGATGAACCTCGCCGCCGCCTTCGGGCCGGTGACGGGGCTGGCGGGGACGATCCGCTTCACCGACCTGCTCGGGCTGGTGAGCGCCCCCGATCAGGTCGCGACGGTGACCTCGATCAATCCGGGCATCGCGGTCACTGACGGGCGGATCGTTTACCGGCTGCTCCCCGACCTCAAGGTACAGGTCGAGACCGCGCGCTGGCCGTTCGCCGGCGGCACGCTGACGCTCGATCCGACGACGCTCGATTTCGGATCGGACGCCGCACGGCGGATGACGTTCCGGGTCGATGGGATGGATGCCGGCAAGTTCCTGCAACAGTTCGACTTCTCCAATCTCAACGCCACCGGCACCTTTGACGGCGTGCTGCCGATGATCTTCGACGACCAGGGCGGGCGGATCGCCGACGGACGTCTGACCGCGCGTGAGGGCGGCGGATCGATCGCCTATCTGGGCGAGCTGACCGAGAAGGATCTCGGCTTCTGGGGCAATCTCGCCTTCCAGTCACTGCGCTCGCTGACCTATCGCAGCCTCGACGTGCAGATGAACGGGCCACTGGCGGGGGAGATGGTCACCGGCGTCAGCTTCACCGGGATCAAGCAGGGCGAAGGCGCGAAGAGCAATTTCCTGCTCCGCCGCCTGACCCGCCTGCCGATCCGCTTCAACATCACGATCCGCGCACCATTCCGTGGGCTGATCGATTCGGCGGCGAGCTTCTACGATCCGCAGCGGCTGGTGAAGCGTAACCTGCAGGCCTTGATCGACGAGCAGAACCGGAAGACGGGCGTTCAGCCGCCCGCAAGCGAGAATGTACCATGACGGCAACAGGATTGACGAACGCGATGCGCCCCACGACCTATGCCCTGATCGCGATGCTGACGCTGGCCGGCGGACTGGGAGGGTGCGTGAACATTTCCGCGCCCGACAAGCCGATCCAGATCAACCTCAACATCAACGTGACGCAGGAAGTGGTGTACCGTCTCGACAATGACGCCAAGTCGCTGATCCAGCAGAATCCGGGGATTTTCTAAGCCATGCGTATGAAGAGCCTTGTCCTGATCGCCGCGCTGGCCGCGGTCGCGGTGCCGGTCGCCGCCTGGGCGCAGCGCGATCCGGCCTATGCCGCCGCGCGCGCGGCCGGCGAGGTCGGCGAGCAGCCCGACGGCTATCTCGGCGTGGTCGGCAGCGGATCGGCGTCGCTGCGCGCGCTGGTCAGCAACATCAACATCCAGCGCAAGGCGGCCTATACGCAAAAGGCGCAGGCGTCGGGCGCGACGGTCGAGCAGCTCGCCTTCACCAGCGGCTGCAACCTGATCGCGCAGACCAAGCCGGGCGAGAAATATCGCGCGCCGGATGGATCGTGGCAGACGCGCGGCGCCGGCGCTCCCCAGCGCGATCCGCGCTGCGTCTGACGGTAGGGGAGGCGGTTTCGTTCCACGCCGTCGCCCCTGCGCAGGCAGGGGCCCATGTCTGTACCGTTCATCGCTGCGGTCTGACACATGCGCCGGCCTCCTTGTGTCAAGGGTCTCCCGGTACGACACAGCCATAGGCTCCTGCCTCCGCAGGAGCGACGGTGAGGGGAGTGCAGGAGCGACGGCGAGGGTGGTTCCTCCCATCCGCCGGTGTTCGCAACGGTTGACACCCCTTAACCCCCCGTCTAACCGGACCGGGCCTTGGCGGGGCTGCTCGCCGCTTGCGCGCACCCTTGTCCCCGGCGAGAAAAAACCAGGGTGAGGGTGGCTGCGTGGCGGAGAACGGTTCCGGACGGGATTTCCACGACGCGGACGACCCGCGCCTGACCCAGCTCGATCGTCGACTGGAACAGGCGCGCCGGGACGAAGCGATTCGGCAGGGAACGGTACGCAGCGACGCGGATGCAGGGTATTCGCTCGGCAACCGCGTGCTCGCCGCCCTGATCGGAAGTCTCGTCGGATCGGCGCTGATCGGCTGGTGTATCGACCGCTGGATCGGCACCGCGCCGTGGGGGCTGATCGTCATGCTGTTCCTCGGAATCGCGGTGGCGTTCAGGCAAATCATTCGGTTGACGAACAGGCGCCCGGGCGATCCGGGCGCTTGACGTATGTGAGAAACGGGAACCTCGCAGTGGCGGCAGAAGGCGGCAAGATCGATCCGATGCACCAGTTCCTGATCGAGCCCGTGCTCGGTCGGCCCTGGATCGTGGGCGGCTATGATCTGTCGTTCACCAATTCGGCGCTGTGGATGGTCATCACGCTGGTCGCGCTGTGGCTGTTCATGCTCGGCGGGATGAAGCGCGAGCTGGTGCCCGGCCGCTGGCAGGCGGCGGTGGAGGGCTTCACCGGCTTCGTCCAGAACATGCTGACCTCGAACGTCGGGCCGGAGGGCAAGCGCTTCGTTCCCTACGTCTTCTCGCTGTTCATGTTCATCCTGTTCGCCAACGTGCTGGGCCTGATGCCGGTCGGCATCGTGCCGGGCTGGCACCCGTTCACGATCACCAGCCACCTGACCGTCACCGGCGTGCTGGCGATCATCAGCTTCTCGATCGTGCTGATCGTCGGCTTCGGCAAGCACGGCTTCCACTTCTTCAGCCTGTTCGTGCCGCACGGCACGCCGCTGCCGATGATCCCGCTGATCTTCGTCGTCGAGCTGCTGAGCTTCCTCGTCCGCCCGTTCTCGCTGGGTCTGCGACTGTTCGTCGCGATGACCGCGGGGCACATCCTGCTGAAGGTGCTGGCGGCGTTCGTCATCAACGGCATCAATCTCGGGCCGGGCTATATCGCGATCGTGTCGCTGCCCAGCTTCGTGCTGATGATCGGCATCACGCTGCTGGAGCTGCTGGTCGCGGCGATCCAGGCCTATGTCTTCGCGCTCTTGACCAGCGTCTATCTGAACGACGCGGTCAACCTGCACTGAGTTTCCTTTTCCACCACTGAGTTTCAACGGGAGTTATTATCATGGACGCAAACGCCGCCAAGCTGCTCGGCGCCGGTCTCGCCGCGATCGGCATGGGCATTGCCGCGCTGGGCGTGGGCAACGTGTTCGCCGCCTTCCTCGAAGGCGCGCTGCGCAACCCGGGTGCCGCCGACGGCCAGCAGGGCCGCCTGTTCATCGGCTTTGCCGGTGCCGAGCTTCTGGGCCTGCTCGCCTTCGTGACGATGATCATCCTGGTGTTCGTCGCGTAACCACGCCGACGACATGGCTCCGCCCGCGTCGGGCGGGGCTGACCTAGGAAGCGGATCACCATGCCTCAAATCAGTCAGATCGCCGCCACCTACGCCTCGCAGCTCTTCTGGCTGCTCATCACCTTCGGCATCCTGTATTTCGGGATCGGCAAGATGATGGTGCCCAGGGTGCAGGGCGTGATGGAGCTGCGCGAATCGAAGATCGCGCAGGACCTTGCCAGTGCCGAGGCGGCACGGGTCGAGGCCGACCGGACCGAGGCGGCATGGAACGCCGACATGGACGCGGCGCGCGCCACGGCGCAGGCCGAGGTCGCTGCCGCCAAGGCGAAGGCGCAGGCCGCCGCCGAGGCGCAGCTGCGCAGCGCCGACGCCGATCTGGCCGAGCGTATCGCACACCACGATGTCGCCATCGGCAACGCCAAGGCGGCGGCGATGGTCAACGTACAGACGATCGCGACCGAAGCCGCGCAGGAGCTGGTGCAGCGCCTGTCGGGCGTCGCGGTCCCCACGGACGCCGCCAACGAGGCGGTCCGCAGGCAGCTGAATCATGGCTAATCCCTCTTCCACGCTGGCGCAGGATCTCGAAGCGCAGCCGCTCGAGCATCAGGACATGGCGAACGGCAGCGGCATCCACGCCGGCACCAGCGCGGGCGACGGCGAGTCGCACGCCGCGCCGACCGCGCTCGGCCTCAACGACACCGGCTGGGTCGGCATTGCCGCACTGGTCGTGCTGATCGGCATGGTCGTGTGGAAGGTACCGGCGGCGATCGGCGCGATGCTCGACAAGCGCATCGGCGAGATCCGCCACCAGCTCGACGAGGCCGCCGCGCTCCGCAAGGAAGCCGAGGCGCTGCGCGACGAATATGCCGCGCGCGCCCGGGGTGCCGAGGCTGACGCGGCCAAGATGCGCGACAATGCGCATCACGAGGCCGCCGAGATCCTCGCCAAGGCCAAGCGCGATACCGAGGCGCTGATGGAGCGTCGCACGCGCATGGCCGAGGACAAGATCGCCGCCGCCGAGCGCGCCGCGATTGCCGAGGTCCGCGCGCGCACCGCCGAAGCGGCGACCGCCGCCGCTGCGGCACTGATCGCCGAGCGCCACGATGCCGGCGCCGACCGCGCGCTGGTCGATCGCGCGATTTCCGGCGTCGGGCGCCTCAACTGAGCTGACGGTTGTCGAGGACGGAACGGAGCGGGCGCCAATGGCGCCCGTTTTCGTATTAGCGGGCCTTTGAGCGGGCAATTTCCCTGTCTGCCCGCAGCCGTGGCGATACCGCGTTGACAAGAGACCTTCATCCGTCATTGCGAGCGGAGCGAAGCAATCCAGGGCGTCCTGGTCCGGCCCTGGATTGCTTCGCTCCGCTCGCAATGACGCGTCAGGCGAGTGCCGTCCGACCCGAAGGAAGCCCATGATGCGTTTCTCGATCACCGCCGCCTTGCTGCTCGCCTCGGTCGCCGCGCCGACCATCGCGCAGGCACCTGCCGCACGAAGCACCGCGCCCGCCAGCGCCGACGCGCGGCTCCGCCAGCTCTTCCATGACAGCGACGAGGGCAGCCTGCGCCGCAACCCGGTGCAGGCGCTGTTCCGCGGCGACATGCGCTACGCCGACCAGCTCGGCGACTTCTTCTCCGACGCGCATCTCGCCGCCGAGGAAGCGGCGACGCGGCAGGATCTCGCGACGCTCGCGACGATCGACCGCGCCAAGCTCACCCCGGTCGACCAGATCGCCTATGACGTCTTCAAACAGCAGGCCGAGCTGAACCTGCGCGGCTATGCACCCGATCTGATCGCGGTGCAGATCGTCCGCCCGCTCGACCATTTCTTCGGGCTGCACACCTTCTACCCCGAACTGGCGTCCGGGCAGGGCGCGGCACCGTTCAAGACCGTCGCCGATTACGACAACAACCTGAAGCGCAACGCGCAATATGCCGCGCAGATCGACGCCGCGATCGCACGCTTCCGCGAGGGCATGAAGAGCGGGATCGTCCAGCCTAAGCTGGTGGTCCGCAACATGATCGGCCAGCTCGACAACCTGCTCGCCGGTGGTGTCGAGGCGTCGCCCTTCTACGGTCCGGTCAAGACCTTCCCCGCCGCGATCCCCGCCGCCGACCAGACCCGGCTGCGCGCTGCCTATACGCGCCAGATCAGCGAGGTGCTCAACCCGGTCCAGCAGCGGCTGCGCACCTTCCTGCAGGACGAGTATCTGCCGGTCGCGCGCGACAGCGTCGGGCTGTCGGCGATGCCGGGCGGCGCAAAGCTCTACGATTATCTGATCGAATCGAACACGACGCTGCCGCTCAAGGCCGATGCGGTCCACAAGCTCGGCCTGTCCGAGGTCGCGCGGATCACCCGCGAGATGGAGACGCAAAAGGCTAAGGTCGGTTTCAAGGGCACGCTGCCCGAATTCTTCACCTTCCTGCGCACCGACAAGCGCTTCCAGCCGTCCTCGGCAGCCCAGCTCCGCGAAGGCTATGAGGCGATCGGCCGCCGCGTCGATGCGCGCGTGCGTGAGCAATTCTCGCTGATTCCCAAGACCCGGCTGGAGATCCGCCCGGTGCCGGCGTTCAAGGAGAAGACCGACGCCGGCGGCTCCTATCAGTCGGGCACCCCGGACGGCTCGCGCCCCGGCGTCTTCTATTACAACACCTACGATCTGCCGACGCGCTACATGTGGGAGATGGAGACGCTCTACCTCCACGAAGCGGTGCCGGGGCATCACTTCCAGATCAGCCTCGCGCAGGAGAATGACGCGCTGCCCGCGTTCATGCGCTTCGGCGGCAACACCGCCTATGTCGAGGGCTGGGCGCTCTATTCCGAAACCCTGTGGCCGCAGCTCGGGATGGAGACCGATCCGTACCAGCGGATGGGCGGGCTCAACGACGAGATGCTGCGCGCGATGCGGCTGGTGGTCGACACCGGCATCCACGCCAAGGGTTGGACGCGCGATCAGGCGATCGAGTATATGCTCGCCAACTCGCCGATGTCGCGCACCGACGCGACCGCCGAGGTCGAGCGCTATATCGCGATCCCCGGGCAGGCGCTGGCGTACAAGATCGGGCAACTGACGATCTCGCGCGTGAAGGCGGATGCGCAGAAGCAGCTCGGCGCGCGCTTCGATCCGCGCGCGTTCCATGCGCAGGTGCTCGACACCGGCGCGCTGCCGATGCCGGTGCTGGAGAAGAAGATCGCCGACTGGGTGAAGGCGGGGGGCAAGTAAGCTTTCTACCGTCATCCCGGACTCGATCCGGGATCCCGCTTCTACTCTGGTTGCGGAGAAGAAGCGGGGCCCCGGATCAAGTCCGGGGCGACAAATAGGAGCTGGACCGCCACGTAAAGCCGTCGCCCCTGCGCAGGCAGGGGCCCATGTCTGTCGATTGACGAGGTCGGTCTGACACACGCAGCACGTTCCCTGTGTCACACTCTCCGACGCACGACAGAGACATAGGCCCCTGCCTGCGCAGGGGCGACGCTCTCCCCGTTGCCCCACCCCGCCGCACTTCCTAGATCGCGGGTGATGACAGGCAGCTACGGCCCCCCCGACCGCTTCAACGAGGAAAAGGCCACCTACGCGATCCGCGGCGCCGATGCGCCCGATCTGGAAGGCGGGGTGGCGGCGATCCGCAACGTGCTCAAGACGCTGCCGCTCAAGCCCGGTGTCTACCGGATGCACGATGCCAAGGGCGATGTGCTGTACGTCGGCAAGGCGCGCGCGCTGAAGAACCGCGTCGGCAGTTACGTGCAGGTCGACCGGCTGCCCAAGCGGCTCCAGCGGATGGTCGCGCAGACCCGGTCGATGACGATCGTCACCACCAACAACGAGGCCGAGGCGCTGCTGCTCGAAGCGCAGCTCATCAAACGCTACCGCCCCGCGTACAACGTGTTGCTGCGCGACGATAAATCGTTCCCGTTCATCCTGTTGCGCGCCGATCACCAGTTCCCGCGCATCCAGAAGCACCGCGGCGCGCGGCGCGCGAAGGGCGATTACTACGGCCCGTTCGCCAGCGCAGGGAGCGTCAACAACACGCTCAACGCGCTCCAAAAGCTGTTCCTGCTCCGGTCGTGCACCGACGGCTTCTTCAAGACCCGCGACCGGCCGTGCCTGCTGTACCAGATCAAGCGCTGCTCGGCGCCGTGCGTCGGGCGGATCGATGAGGCAGGCTATGCCGAACTGGTCAGCGATTCGAAGAAGTTCCTCGCCGGCAAGGCGACCGACGTGCAGGCCAAGCTCGGCGCGCAGATGCAGGCGGCGGCGGAGAACATGGACTTCGAGCTGGCCGCGATCCTGCGTGACCGGCTCAAGGCGCTGACCTTCATCCAGGGCACGCAGTTCATCAATGCCGAGGGGGTCGGCGACGCCGACATCTTCGCGCTCGCGTGCCATGAGGGGCTGATCGGGATCGAGGCGTTCTTCATCCGCGGCGGGCAGAATTGGGGTCACCGCAGCTTCTTTCCCGCGCACACCGCCGATGTGCCCGAGGACGAGGTGCTGACGCAGTTCATGGCGCAATTCTACGAGGAGGTGCCGCCGGCGCGGACGATCCTGATCGATCGCGTGCTACCCGACGCCGAGGTGCTGGTGCAGGCGCTGTCGGAACAGGCCGGGCGCAAGGTCGAGATGACCGTGCCCCAACGCGGGGTACGCAAGCGGCTGCTCGATCAGGCGACCCGCAATGCCAAGGAAGCGCTGGAGCGTCGCCTTGCCGAAAGCACGACGCAGGCGCGGCTGCATCGCGAGCTGGCCGAGCTGTTCGAGCTGGGCGACCCGCCCGACCGGATCGAGGTCTATGACAACAGCCACATTCAGGGCACCAATGCGCTCGGCGCGATGGTCGTCGCCGGGCCGGAGGGCTTCCGCAAGGGCCAGTATCGCAAGTTCAACATCAAACAGGCCGCGACCGACGACGATTATGCGATGATGCGCGAGGTGCTGACGCGCCGCTTCGCGCGCGCGCTGGAGGAAGACCCCGATCGCGACGGCGAGACGTGGCCCGATCTGGTGCTGCTCGACGGCGGGCGCGGGCAGTTGAATGCGGCCAAGGCGGTGCTGGAGGATCTCGGGATCGAGGACGTCTGTCTGGTCGGCGTCGCCAAGGGGCCGCACCACGGGCGCGAGGGGCGCGAGGTCTTCCACCTCATGGACGGGCGCGAGCTTACGCTGCCGGTCAATGCGCCGCTGCTGTTCTATCTCCAGCGGTTGCGCGACGAGGTTCACCGCTTCGCGATCGGCGCGCACCGCGCCAAGCGCGCCAAGGCGATCGGCGCGAGCCCGCTCGACGAGGTGCCGGGGATCGGCCCGGCGCGCAAGAAGGCGTTGCTGATGCACTTCGGCACCGGCCGCGCGGTGCGCAACGCCTCGCTGGAGGATCTGCGCAAGGCACCGGGGGTCAGCGCCGCGGTCGCGCAGCAGGTGTACGACTTCTATCATGCGAAGTGAGCGCTTCGTCGCCCCGGATTTGATCCGGGGCCCCGCTTTTTTCTCCCATCGCCTGCAAGAAGAAGCGGGGCCCCGGATCAAGTCCGGGGCGACGGGTGAGGGGAGTGCCGCGCCCCGATCCTCATGCACCTGACCGCCGACGCGATCCTGCTCTCGGTCCGCGCACACGGCGAGCATGGCGCGGTGGCGCGGGCGTTGACGCGCGAGGATGGCGTCCGTCCCGGCTACGTCCGCGGCGGCCATGCGCGCGGGCTGCGCCCGGTCCTCCAGCCGGGCAACCTCATCCGCGGCGAGTGGCGCGCGCGGACCGAGGAGCAACTTGCCGCGCTGACCTGCGAACTGGTGCACAGCCGCGCGGCGCTCCACGAATCGGCGCTCCCGGCGGCGGGGCTCGACTGGCTGACCGCGCTGACCGCCGCGGCGCTCCCCGAGGCGCAGCCTTACCCGTATCTCTACGACGCGCTCGGCGGCGTGCTCGACGCGATTGAAGCGGCCCCCAGCGCGCGCGGCTGGGCGGCGGCGATGGCGCGCTACGAACTGCTGGTGCTCGCCGAACTCGGCTTCGGGCTCGACCTGACGACGTGCGTCGCGACCGGCGCCACCGACGACCTCGCCTTCGTCAGCCCGAAGAGCGGCGCGGCGGTGTCGCGCGGCGCGGCGGCGGGATATGAGGCGCGGCTGTTCCCGCTGCCCGCGTTCCTGCGCGACGGCGGGGCGGCGGACGGCGCGCAAGTGCTTGAGGCGCTGGCGATCACCGGCCATTTCCTCGCACGCGACGTGCTGCTCGAACGCCGCCGTGATCCGTTGCCGGCGCGCGCGCGGCTGGTCGAACGATTGAAGAGGGCGGTTGCGTGACGCGCGCGGGCGCGCCATGCGGTGCGGCCATGACACACGGCAAGCTCATCGCAATCCTGCCCGGCGACGGGATCGGCCCCGAAGTGACCGCCGAGGCGCGGCGCGTGCTCGACGCGCTCGATCTCGGGCTGGTGTTCGAGGAGGCGCCGGTCGGCGGCGCGGGCTTTCGCGCCAGCGGCCATCCGCTTCCCGAGGCGACGCTGGCGTTGGCCAAGCGCGCCGACGCGGTGTTGTTCGGCGCGGTCGGCGACCCCGAGTTCGACTCGCTCGAACGCGCGCTGCGTCCCGAACAGGCGATCCTCGGGCTGCGCAAGAACCTGACGACCTTCGCCAATCTTCGCCCCGCCAAGATGTTCGCCGGGCTGGAGGACGCCTCGACGCTCAAGCCCGAGGTGGCGAATGCGATCGATCTGGTGATCGTCCGCGAGCTGAACGGCGACGTCTATTTCGGCGCCAAGGGCCGCGGCACCACCGACGCGGGGCTGCGCGAGGGTCACGACCTGATGCGCTACGACGAAAGCGAGGTCCGCCGCATCGCGCATGTCGGCTTCCAGACCGCGGCCAAGCGGCGCGGCAAGCTCTGCTCGGTCGACAAGGCCAATGTGCTGGAAACCTCGCAATTGTGGCGCGACGTGGTGATCGAGGTCGCGGCCGAATACCCGCAGATCGAGCTGACGCACATGTATGTCGACAATGCCGCGATGCAGCTCGTCCGTAACCCGGGCGCGTTCGACACGATCGTGACCGGCAATCTGTTCGGCGACATCCTCTCCGATCAGGCGAGCATGTGCGTCGGGTCGATCGGGATGCTGCCCTCGGCGTCGCTCGATGCGCACGGCAAGGGGCTGTACGAGCCGATCCACGGATCGGCGCCCGACATCGCCGGGCAGGGCAAGGCCAATCCGTGCGCGGCGATCCTGTCGGCGGCGATGATGTTGCGCCATTCGCTCGACGCCGGCGACGCGGCGGACCGGATCGAGGCGGCGGTGTCGGCGGCGCTCGCGACCGGCGCGCGTACCCCCGATCTGGGTGGCACCGCGACGACGCGCGCGATGGGCGATGCGGTGCTGGCGGCGCTGTAGGCGCACCAACAACCACCGGAGCAAAGATGACACGTCATTGCGAGCGTAGCGAAGCAATCCAGGGCGTCCTGATCCGGCGCTGGATTGCTTCGCTACGCTCGCAATGACGAAGCGGCGCTGATGCTCGACCTCGCGGTCATCGTCCCGACCTTCAACGAGCGCGGCAACGTCGCGGCCGTGGTCGCGCGGTTGGCGGCGGCGCTCGACGGGCTCGACTGGGAGGTTCTGTTCGTCGACGACGACAGCCCCGATGGCACCGCACAGATCGCCCGCGATCTTGCCCTCGAGAACCCGCGCGTCCGCGTCATCCAGCGGATCGGCCGGCGCGGGCTGTCGAGCGCCTGCATCGAGGGGATGTGCGCAACCGCCGCACCGGTTGTCGCGGTCATGGACGGCGACCTCCAGCATGACGAGACGCTGCTGCCAAAGATGGTCGCCGCGTTGCGCGACGACCCGGCGCTCGATCTCGCGATCGGGTCGCGCTTCGTCGCGGGCGGCGGGACCGGCGAGTGGGACCGCGATCGGGTCGCGAAATCGGCGCTGGCGACGCGGATCGCGGCGCGGGTGGTGCATACCGACTTGAGCGATCCGATGAGCGGCTTCTTCGCGATCCGCACCGAGGTGTTGCGCGGGCTGGTGCCGCAGCTCGGCGGGATCGGCTTCAAGATCCTGCTCGACATCATCGGCGCTTCGCCACGACCCTTGCGCTTCGTCGAACTGCCCTATGTGTTTCGCACCCGCGCAGTCGGGGAGAGCAAGCTCGATCATGTCGTGGCGATGGAATATCTGATCGCGCTCTACGACCGGCGGCTCGGGCGCGTCGTGCCGGTGCGCTTCGCGATGTTCTCGATGATCGGGGCATTGGGCGCGGGGGTGCATATGAGCGTGCTGTCGCTGCTTTACGTCGCCGCCGGGTTGTCGTTCCTGACCGGCCAGATCGTCGCGACCTTTGCGGCGATGACGTTCAACTTCTTCCTAAACAACGCGCTCACCTATCGCGACCGGCGGCTGCGCGGCGCGCGCGCGCTGCTCGATGGCTGGGTGGCGTTCTGCCTCGTCTGCGCGGTCGGGGCGGTGGCGAACGTCGGGGTCGCGGCGTTCCTCCACGACGTGCGGCAGGGGGCATGGGCGGCGTCGGCGTTGCTCGGCGTGCTGGTCGGCGCGGTGTGGAATTACGCGCTGTCGTCGCGGTTTACGTGGGGGCGGTATCGGTGAACTCTCCACTTCCGTTCGAAGGGCATATGCTTCGAGACGGCATTTCGACAGGCTCAATGCCTCCTCAGCACGAACGGCTTTGGGTGAGAACTACACCCAGCTATTGAACCACGTAAACCGATGGAACGCCGCCGGATTGGCGAGCGCCTGTGCGCTGAGCACCGGCAGGAAGTACAGCCACAGTGCGAACACCAGCAGCAGGAACAGCTCGACCCACCGCCCGAGCGCGGCGCGATGATGATCGATCGCCACCGCCAGCGCGACGCACAGCAGCACGCTCGACGGATAGTAGTAATAATAGAAGCCGAGCGACTTGGGGATGATCGCGAAGATCGCCACCGAGAAGGTCCAGAGCGCGGCGGGGGCAAGCAGCCGCGCCGCGCCGGTCCGCACCCACGCCTGATAGCAGGCGAGCACCGCGACCAGCCCGCCCCACATCACCGCCGGATTGCCGAGCAGCAGGATGCCGCGCTGCGCCCCGTCGACCGGCTCATACAGATACCAGATCGGGCGGATCATCAGCGGCCAGGTCCACCACGTCGATTGATAGGTGTGCGGCGGCAATTTCTGCGTCTGGCGCAGGTACATGTCCCATTGGAAGTGCGGGAGCGTGTGCAGCGTCAGCGCGTCATTGGCGTAGAAGAACGCGGGCGCGAAGGTCAGGAAGTAGCTCGCCACCGACAATCCGCCGAGCAGCGCCAGCGCCGGCACGGTGCCGAGCCCGGGCCAACGCTGCGGCCGTTCGCGGCGCATCAGCACGAAGGTGACGGCTGCCGCGCCGACATAGGGCGCGGCGGCCCATTTGCACGCGGTGGCGAGCCCCATCAGCACGCTGCCCGCACACCATCGCACGACGCTGCCGTCGCGGATCGCCGAACTGAGCAACACGATCCCCCAGATCAGGAATGCGACCATGAACGTGTCGAGCATCGCGATCCGCGCCTGGATGTAGATCGTGAAGCCGAGCAACGCGAAGGTCGTGGCGAGCAGCGCCGGTCGGATACGCTGCGTCAGCAAATGGGTCAGCGCGAATACGCCCGCGACCGTGGCGCTGCCCGCCAGCGTCGAGGCGATCCGCCATCCGAACGGCACGTCGCCGAACAGATGGATGCCGGCTGCGATCAACTCCTTGGCAAGCAAAGGATGTTCGATGTTCGTCGGCCCCGACAACGCGAGCAGCGCGCGCGCGGCGGGAAGGTAATGGACCTCGTCGAACACCGGCTTGGCCGGCACCGACAGGCGAAAGACGAAGAACAGCCAGCTCGATAGCGCAATGCCGAGCATCAGCAGCCGCGGCTTTGCCCGTCGATCTTCGAACCTCGTCACCGCTGCCAATCCTCCGCCACGCCCTGCGCGGGCTTGCGACAGGCGGGCCGCGGCGACAAGCCCGGGCGATGACGGTTTGACTTGTTCTGGCGGGGGCGCGGAGGCTAAGCGGAGGCATGAAGCGGCATAGCGGACAGGATCGTTCGATCACCCAGAACTGGCGCCCTGCGACCCTCGCGGTTCGCGGCGGCACCGCCCGATCGGAATTTGGCGAAACATCCGAGGCGATGTTCCTGACATCGGGCTATTGTTACGATCGCGCCGAGGATGCGGCGGCGCGCTTCGCCGGCGAACAGACCGGCATGACCTATTCGCGACTCCAAAATCCGACCGTCGAGATGCTCGAACAGCGGATCGCGCTGCTGGAGGGGGCCGAGGCGTGCCGGACGATGGCGACCGGCATGGCGGCGATGACCGCGGTGCTGCTCTGCCAGTTGCAACAGGGCGATCACGTCGTCGCGGGGCGCGCGGCGTTCGGCTCGTGCCGCTGGCTGGTCGATACCTTGCTGCCGAAGTTCGGCATCCAGAGCACTACCGTCGACGCGCGCGATCCGCAGGCGTTCGAGGATGCGGTGCGCCCCAACACCAAGGTCTTCTTCTTCGAAACCCCCGCCAATCCGACCATGGACGTGGTCGATCTGCGCGCGGTGTGCGGGATCGCGCGCGAGCGCGGGATCACCAGCGTCGTCGACAATGCCTTCGCCACGCCGGCACTCCAGCGGCCGATGGAATTCGGTGCGGACGTGACGGCCTATTCCGCGACCAAGATGATGGACGGGCAGGGCCGCGTGCTCGCCGGCGCGGTGTGCGGGACGCAGGACTTCATCGACAACACCTTGCTGCCGTTCACGCGCAACACCGGCCCGACGCTGAGCGCGTTCAATGCCTGGGTGGTGCTCAAGGGGCTGGAAACGCTCGACCTGCGTATCCGCCGCCAGTCGGAGAATGCGCTGGCGGTCGGACGCTTCCTCGAAGGCCGCGTCCCGCGCATCCTCCACCCCGGGCTGCCGAGCCACCCGCAGCACGACCTCGCCATGTCGCAGATGAGCGCGGTCGGCGGGATCTTCGCGTTCGAGGTTGCCGACCGCGTGCAGGCCCATGCCCTGCTCAACGCGCTGGAGCTGATCGACATTTCGAACAACATCGGCGACTCGCGCTCGCTGATGACGCACCCCGCGTCGACGACCCATTATGGCGTCTCCGCAGAGGCTCGCGCCGAAATGGGCGTGACCGAGGGCCTGCTCCGGCTCAACGTCGGGCTGGAGGATCCGCAGGATCTGATCGACGATCTCGACCGTGCCTTGGGGCAGGTCGGATTGTGAGTACCGCCACCGGCATGGAGGCGTTGTTCACCGATGCCGCCACGACCGAGGACGTCACCGTCCGCGTCTCGGTCAGCTATCTCTCCGAACAGTCGGAGCCGGGGCGCGGGCGGTGGTTCTGGGCCTATCACATCCGCATCGAGAACGATGGCGCGGGCGCGGTGCAATTGCTGACGCGGCACTGGATCATCACCGACGGCAATGGCGCGCGTCATACCGTCGAGGGTGAGGGCGTGGTCGGCGAGCAGCCGGTGATCCAGCCCGAGGGCAGCTACGATTACGTCTCCGGCTGTCCGCTCGCGACGCCGAGCGGCGCGATGCAGGGCAGCTACCGGATGGTCGCCGAGGACGGGCGCGTGTTCGACGTCGCGATCCCGCGCTTCGCGCTCCATGCGCCGGCGGTGGCGGAGTAAGGCAGTGAAGCGGACCCACCTTCCGCTCAACGGCTTGCGCGTGCTCGATGCGGCGGCGCGCCATCTGTCCTTCACCCGCGCCGCCGACGAGCTGGCGGTGACCCCGGCGGCGGTCGGGCAGCAAATCCGCGCGCTCGAGGATACGCTCGGCGTCGTGCTGTTCCGCCGCACCACCAAGGGGCTGGAGCTGACCCCGGAGGGTGAGGCGGGGCTCGCGCCGCTGCGACAGGCGTTCCTCGAGTTCGAGGAAGCGGTGCGCGCGATGCAGGCCGGGCAATCGTCCAAGTCGTTGACGATCGCCGCCCCGCGCGACGTGACCGAGAAATGGCTGCTCCCGCGGCTCGCCGAGATCGCGGCCGCCGACCCCGATCTGCGCTTCGTGCTGGTCGCCGCGGACGAGGGGATGGATTTCACCGAGGCGAACCTCGACCTCGCGATCCGCTGGGGCGAGGGCCCGGGTACCCACGAGGGTGAGGCGATCGAGAGCGAGGGGCTGGTAACGGTCGCGCGCGCCGAAGGGGCGGCGGACACCGTGATCCTGTGGCCCGGCGCGCCCGAGCCGGACAGCGCCGGGCAGGTGCGGGTCGGCGACGCCGGGCTGGCGATCGACGCCGCCGCGGCCGGACTGGGGCGCGCCACGGTGCCCGAGATGCTGGCGGCGCGCGACATCGCCGCGGGGCGGGTGGTGGTGGTCGGCGAAGCACAGCCATCGCGGATGGGCTATTGGCTGGTCGCGCCGACCCCGCAATGGCGGCAGCGCAAGGTGCAGGTGCTGGTCGAGACGCTCGGACGCTAGCCTCGGTGTCCCGCCGCGTTGCGCTCGCAACGGCGGAATGGAACGCGACCTACCTGCGTTTGCCCCGCCGCAGCGGGAGGATCAGCACGCCGCCTGCCAGCGTCAGCGCGGCGAGAACGAGCAGCAGCGGGGTGAAGTCGCCCGGCGTGGCAAGCGCCCAGGTCAGCAGCGGGCCGAGCAACGACGGCACGGTGTTCGACAGGTTGATGATGCCCAGATCACGGCCGCGATGGCGCGGATCGGGGAGGAGGCGCACCGCAAATGCCTGGTGCAGCGCAAGAAACACCGCCGCGGCGACCGAATAGACGAGGAAACCGATCGCCGCGCCGATCGGATGGGTGAGCGTGGCCATCGCCAGCAGCCCGAGCGTCGCCGCGATCGCCGCGCCGAACAGGAAGGGTGTGCGGCGTGCCGCCTGGTCGGACAACCGTCCTGCGAAAACCGCGACCGGGAGCGGAAGGATGTAGCTGATCGTCAGCAGCGTGCCGACCCGCGCCGCCAGCGTGGCAGGCGGCACCGCGCCGACGATGCTTTGAAAGTAATAGAGCAGGTAAAGCGACAGCGCGCCGCCCGCGAGTTGCACCAGCAATCGCGAGAGGCTGGCCACCCACAAACGGTGGGCAGGTGCGGCGTCGCGCATGACGGGCGCGGCGGGGACCGGTGGTCGACGGATCGCGAGCAGCGGCACGACCGTCGCCAGTGTGAGGCCGACGATCAAGGCAAACCTTGCGGCGTCGTTCCAGTGGGGATCGGCGACGAGCAGGGCCGACACCGCCCCGGCCGCCGGCGGGCCGATCGCCAGCAAGCCGCCGGCCAAGCCGCGCTGATCGTCGGGAATTTCGTCGGCCATGATCGCCATCATCGGCGCGAGGACGGCGTTGACCGCAAGCTGGAACGCCAGCACCGCGACGATCAGGGTCGCGGGCTGCGCGGCCAGCGCGATCCCCGCATAGCTGACCGTCAGTGCGATCAGCCCGCCCGCGATCCAGCCGCGCCGCCCGCCGCCCCGCGCATAATGACGGTCGCTGAGCCAGCCGAAGAAGATGTTCGCCCCGCTCGCCATGCCCGCGCCGAGCACCACGGCCACCGTCAGCCAGCCGATCCGGGCGTCGCCGGCCAGTTCATCGACCTTGAGCGGGAGCAGCAGCGACAGGAACGGCAGGTAGCCGATCACCACCCCGGCATGTGCCAGCGAGAAGGCCGCGAGCAGCCGATAGCCAGGGGGGAGGGGACGCACCATCGCGGGCGCGGTAGAGCCTTGTGTCATCAGGGGAAAGGGATCATCTCGCCGTGATGCGGCACGCGCCGTCCCGTCGATAGGCCGGCGCGATCAGGCGGCGGCGCGGCGGCCGATGATACGAACCGCCTCGGGCAGCAAGGCGACAGGCAGGGGCTCGGTAAACAGAAAGCCCTGCATATGCTCGCACCCCATCCGCAGCAGCGTCTCGAGCTGTTCGGCGGTCTGCACGCCCTCCGCCACGCATTCGAGCGACAGTGCACGGCACAGGCCGACCATCGCCTCCACGACCGCCCAGCCGCGCTGCGCCTGCAGATCGTTGATGAAGCTGCGGTCGATCTTGACCTTGTCGAGCGGTAGCTGGTGAAGGTTGCTGAGGCTGGAATGGCCGGTCCCGAAATCGTCGAGCGCGACCTTCATCCCCAGGCGCCGCAGGCGTTGCAGCACCCGCGCCGCCGCAGCAGGATCGCGCATCACGGCGGTTTCGGTGACCTCGATCCAGATCCGCGACGCCGCCACCCCCGACGCGAGCAGTTCACGCTCGATCGCGGCCAGCGTCGCGGGCGAATGCAGGTCGCAGGCCGAAATGTTGAACGACAGCGCGATGTCGGACGGTAGCAGCCGCGCCGCCGCCAGCCCCTTGCGGAACATCGCGAGCGTGATGCCGTGGATCAGGGTCGACCGCTCGGCGATGGTGATGAAGTCGCTGGGGGCGATCTCGCCGACCAGCGGGCTGCGCCAGCGTGCGAGCAGTTCGATCGCCTCGACCTGTCCGGTGCGCGCGCCGACGATCGGCTGACCGTAGAGGTGCAGTTCCTCGTCGAAGACGCACGCCTGCAACGCGGCCTCGATCGCACGGTCGCGGCGGATCGCGCTTTCCAGATCGGGCGTGAAGATGCACAACCCGCCGCCTTGCATCCGCTTGGCGTGATAGAGCGCATAATCGGCACGATCGAACAATTCGGTGGCGACCTGCCCGACGTCGGGAAACTGGGCGATGCCCAGCGAGCCGCCGACCGAGACGGTCAGCTCGCCGATCGCGAACGGCTCTTCGAGCGCCGCGCACAGCCGCGCGCCGACCATCGCCGCCGTCCGCACGTTGCCGGGGACGAGCACGCCGAATTCGTCGCCGCCCAGTCGGTAGATGCTCGCGCCCCCCGACAGCATCGGGCGCATCCGTTCCGCCAACTGGACCAGCAGGATGTCGCCGACGTGGTGGCCGAACGTGTCGTTGACCGGCTTGAACCGATCCAGATCGAGCAGCCCGACCGCGAACGGCCCCGTCTCGCCGCTGGCGACCAGTTCGGCGAGGTCGTCGTGGAAGCGGCGGCGATTGGGCAGGCCGGTGAGGCTGTCGGTATGCGCCAGCCGTTCGTTGTCGTGGTTCAGGCGGATCAGCTCGTCGTGCTGGCGCCCGAGCCGGGTTTGCGCGATCACCTGCTTTCGGAAGTGATCGAAGTTGTTGAACAGGACATGCAGCAGCACGATCAGCACCAGCGCGACGTTCACCGCGATCACGGTGTACATCGTGTCCTGTCGCGCCAGGCACGCACCGATGAAGGTCGGGATCACGATCAATCCGACGAGCAACGCCGCCTGTGGCAAGGCGCCCAGACAGAAGATGCAGCCGATGGCGGTGGTCGTGACGTAGATCATCACGTGCGCCTTCTGGATGGCATTGCCGTAACCGAGCAGCGCGATCGACCACGCGATATAGGCGGCCGCCAGGAACGTGCCGAGCAGCGTGATCATCCGCAGCCGGCGGCGCGCGGCCTCGGCGTCGACATGGTCGGCGCAGTGCGCGCGGCGCCACCAGTGGAGCAGCCGCACGCTGCTGAGCGTGAACAGGCAAAGCGGGATCGTCGTGCTGATCGCGAAGGGCGCGGCGTGCCGGTGGGTCACCACGATCGCCAGCGAGTTGACGAGCAGCAAGGCGTAGAGGAAGGGCAATTGCCGTTGCAGCGACACGGCTTGCGCGACGGCCAGTCGCGGATCGCTCCCCAGGTCGGCATACCAGCGATACAGCCGCCAGCATTTCCCTCCGCGCACGCGCGTCCCCCGCGTTTGAATACCCCGGATCGGATATTAACGCTAAAAGGTTAACAAGAGGCTAAGAGGAGATTTGCTGGCCTCCGATCAATTCCATGCGTTGCGGCATCGTCCCGATATCAATGTCTTCGGCGCGGAACCGCCGCAGCAGGATGGTCAGGATCGCGCTACGCGTCCCATAGGCGACGCGCGGCGACGCGACATGCGCGAAACAGTTGAAGAAGATCCGGCCGTCCGCGATCGAATCGACGAACACTTTCGGCGCGGGATCGTCGAGCACCTCGGCCTCTTGCGCGAACGTGTCCGCCACGATCGCGCTCACGCGGTCGGCATCGGTTTCCAGCGGGACGGAGAACTGCACCTGGATGCGACCGAGCGGCCCGGCCAGCGTCTTGTTGAGCACCGATTTGGTGATCAACTCGGAATTCGGAACGATCAGGGTCGAGTGGTCGGCCAGTGCGATCTCGGTCGAGCGGACGCTGATCCGCTTCACGTCGCCCTCGTCGGCCCCGACGCGGATCCAGTCGCCGATCTTGATCGGCCGCTCGGCGAGCAGGATCAGCCCCGAGACGAAGTTCGACGTGATCGCCTGAAGCCCGAACCCGATCCCGACCGACAGCGCCGACAGCAGCAGCGCGATCCGTTCGATGCCGATCCCCAGCGAGGCGAGCGACCAGATCACCGCCAGCGCGATGCCGACATAGCGGGCGACCAGCCCCACCGAATTGCGCGCCGATCCGTCGAGATCGGTGGCGGGCAGGTATTTCTCCTCAAGCCAGCGGCGGAACGCGCGCACCAGGGTCAGCCCGATGAACAGCACCGCGACGCCGCGCACGATCGCGCCCGGTGACACCGCGATGCCGCCGACCTGCACGCCTTGTGCGAGCAATCCGATCCGCGCGACCAACGTGCCGATCCCGCTGCCCGCACCGAACGGCACGAAGAAGAGCCCCAGCGCGATCAGGGCGAGCGTCACGCGCGTCACGCCGGACAGCAGCACGCCGAACTGGTCGACCACCGCGCCGCGCAGACCCAATCCACGGGACACCGCCCGGCCGAGCGTACTGTCGCGCGCGAACAGCGTCACGGCCAGATCGTCGGCCGCGGCCATCAGGAGATACGTGGCCGTCGCCAGGACGATGCTCCACCCGACCAGCTTCATGGTGAAGAGCGCGAAGCCGAGAAAGCCGAGGAGCAGCGCCGCCAGCGTGGCCAGCGCCACCACCCAGGCGAGCAATGCCGCCGCGCCCAGTCCGGCGCGCGCCGGCGCGGTCGCCGATTCCTCGGCGCGGTTCGCGCGCAACCGCCCGAGCGCCAGCAAGGCGCCGGCGAGCACCACGAGATGGAGGATGATCTCCAGCACCTGCGTCGCGCTTTGTGCCGCCGGGCTGATCCCGATCTCGACGTTCGTGCGCTCCAGCATGTAGCTGACGAAGGCGGTTGCGGCGAGCAGCCAGCTATAGGGGCGCAATTCGGTGGCGACATCGTCGGCGATCGGCGCGACTCGCCAGCTCGGCTGGCCACGCAACAGCAGCGCGCCGGTGACCGACGACGCGAAGAAGGCGTAGGTGGCAGCGATCGTCAGATCGTCCGCGATCGGCTCCCAGACGGCGGGCAACCATTGCGACCAGCGCAGGCCGGCCATCAGCAGCGTGACGGCGAAAAATGGTGCC